>CAWAJY010000004.1:0-2599236 GCA_963782515.1 uncultured Actinomycetes bacterium
ACTATGTCGTGGCCGCCGCCGCGGGCATCTTCGACCCCACCGTCGCGAGCACGCTCTACAACCCGGTCCGCCCCGACGGCACCTTCGACGACCGAGTCATCGGCTTCGCGGGCGAGTTCGTAAAAGGGAGTGAGACGACCCGCCGCCTCATCGACCGCCTCGCCGAGCGCGGCCTGCTCTTCCGCGAGCAGGTCTACGAGCATGCCTACCCGCACTGCTGGCGCTGCGGCACGCCGCTCCTCTACTACGCCACGACCTCCTGGTACATCGGGACCTCGGCGGTCAAGCAGGAGCTGCTCGCCAACAACGAGACGATCGGCTGGCACCCCGAGCACGTCAAGCACGGCCGCTTCGGCAAATGGCTTGAGAACAACGTCGACTGGGCGCTCTCGCGCAACCGTTATTGGGGCACCCCGCTGCCGATCTGGCGCTGCGAGGACGAGGGCTGCGGCAGCGTGACCTGCGTCGGCTCCAAAGAGGACCTGGTGAAGCACGGGGGGAGCGTCCCCGACGACCTCCACCGGCCCTACATCGACGAAGTCACCCTGCGCTGCGAGGATTGCGGAGGCCCCATGCGCCGGGTCAGCTCGGTGATCGACACCTGGTACGACAGCGGCGCGATGCCCTTCGCCCAGTTCCACTACCCCTTCGAGGGGCAGGAGGAGTTCGCCGAGCGCTTCCCCGCCGACTACATCTGCGAGGCCCAGGACCAGACCCGCGGCTGGTTCTACACGCTGCTCGCCGAGTCGACCCTGCTCTTCGAGCAATCGAGCTTCAAGAACTGCGTCTGCCTCGGCTTGATCCTCGACCCCGAGGGCCAGAAGATGTCGAAGAGCCGCGGCAACGTGGTCGACCCCTGGGACGTGCTCGCCGCCCACGGCGCCGACGCCTTCCGCTGGTACTACCT
The DNA here is from genome assembly GCA_963782515.1 of uncultured Actinomycetes bacterium. GTDB lineage: Bacteria > Actinomycetota > Thermoleophilia > Solirubrobacterales > 70-9 > VAYN01. The sequence continues at coordinate 908 of CAWAJY010000004.1, forward strand.
GACCGCCCAGCAGCCCTGGGCCGGCTACCGCTTCTCGCTCGACACGGTCGGCGAGTCGGTCCGCCAGTTCATGCTGACGCTCTGGAACACCTACTCGTTCTGGGTCCTCTACGCGAACGCCAGCGACGATCTCGATCTCGACGCCGCCGACGACCTCACCGACCTCGACCGCTGGGCGCTCTCGCGGCTCCAGACCACCGTCGCGACCGTCCGCGAGCGCATGGACGACTTCGACGCGACGACCGCCGGCCGCGCGATCGCCGAGCTCGTCGAGGAGCTCTCCAACTGGTACGTGCGGCTCTCGCGCCGCCGATTCTGGGACGGGGACGCGGCCGCCTTCGCCACCCTGCGCACCTGCCTGCTGGAGACGTCGAAGATGCTCGCCCCGTTCACCCCGTTCCTCGCCGACGAGATCTACCGCAACCTCCAGGGCGGCGTCGACGGCGAGTTCGGCGCGGCGCCCGACTCGGTCCACCTCGCCGACTTCCCCGAGGTCGACGAGGCGCTCCTCGACCGCGAGCTGGAAGCCGGGATGGCCGCCGTGCAGCGCACCGTCCGCCTCGGCCACGCCGCCCGCTCCGCGGGCAAGGTGAAAGTGCGCCAGCCACTGCGCCGCGCGGTGATCGTCGCCAACGAAGACGAGCGTGCATCGATCGAGGCGCTGGCCGACCTGGTCACCGCCGAGCTGAACGTCATGGACCTCGACTTCGTCTCCGAGGAGGGCGAGCTCGTCACCTACACGGTGAAGCCGAACTACCGCACCCTCGGCCCGCGCTTCGGCAAGGGCATGCCGCAGGTGGCCGCGGCGGTGGCGGCGCTGGACGCCTCGAGCGTCGCGAGCACGCTCGCCGAAGGCGGCGAGGTCGGCATCTCGATCGACGGCCACGACCACACGCTCGGCACCGACGACCTGATCATGGCCCTGGCGCCGCTGGAGGGCTACGAGGTCGAGGCCGAGGCGGGCCACGCGGTCGCCCTGCAGTTGGAGATCCACGAGGAGCTCCGTCGCGCCGGCCTCGCCCGTGAGGTCGTCCGAGCCGTCCAGGACGCGCGCAAGAACGCCGGTCTCGAGATCACCGACCGCATCGACCTCGGCCTCGGCGGCGACGCCGAGCTGCTCGAGGTCGCCCGCGAGCACGAGGCCTACATCGCCGGCGAGACCCTGGCGACCAGCATCGCCTTCGGCGACGAGGACGGAGCGGGGAGCACCGTCAGCGCCGCGACGATCGACTCCCGCGAGCTGCGGATCTCGGTCCACCCGGTTTGAGGCGCGCCCGCCAACTCTCGGCGCCGCTCCTGGTGCTGGTGCTCGTCGCGCTGATCCTTCCGGGCCTGGCGCTCGCCGACGAAAGCTACGGCGAAAGCGAAAGCGGCAACCAAGGCGGGGGCGGCGGCCTGGTCGGCTCGACCGGACGCCCTCAGCTCCTCCTCATCCACGGCGGCTCGTTCCTCTACGACGATCCGACCTTCGAACCGTTGACCCGCGGCAGGGCGGTCGCCGCCGGCTTCGTCCCCCACTACGTCACCTATCCGCTGGGAGACCTCCCGGCGGCGGTCGAACGGGTGCGCGCCGAAGCCCGCCGCCTGCGCGAAAAGTTCGGCGTCGACCGCGTCTACGCCTACGGCTCCTCGGCGGGCGCGACGCTGGCGGCGCTCCTCTCCGGCGACCACCTGGTCAGCGCCGCGGTCGCCAAGGCGCCGATCTCGGACCTCACGACCTGGGAATGGCCGACCGAAAAGTACGGGCCGACCTACTGGGAAGACCTCGGCGTCGACCTCGCCGACCGCGAACGGCTCTCGCCGATCCGTCGCCCGCAACTCGCTCCGTTGCTGGTGATTCAGGGCCGTGGCGACCACGTCGTGCCCGCCGCGATGAACGAAACGTTCGCCGCGGCCTATCCTCGGGTAAAGCTTTGGTTGGTGGCCGGAGGGCACACGACCGACCGTGTGCGCCCGTTTTTGGTCTCCCGCGCCATGAAATGGCTGGCGCAGATTGCCGCGCAGAACACGCGCGCCGTGCACCAAACCGAAGCGAAGCGGTGAAGCGTCGGCTGCGAGCCGGGCCGCGCTCCCCCTGATCTAAAGTCGACCAATGGACTCAAGAAAACATCCCGACGAAGCGGAGTCGGGGCGGCGTTTCCGCCCGGACATCGAGGGGCTGCGGGCGATCGCGATCGTCGCCGTCCTCCTCGCGCACGCCGGGGTGCCGTTCCTGGCGGGCGGCTACGTCGGAGTCGATGTCTTCTTCGTCATCTCCGGCTTCCTGATCACCGGCCTGCTGGTCCGCGAGCTCGAGGGCACCGGCACGATCTCCCTGCGCGGCTTCTACGCCCGCCGCGCCAAACGCCTGCTGCCGCTCTCCGCGGTGCTGTTGGTGGCGGTCGGCGTGCTCTCGATGATCCTGCTCTCGCCGCTGCGCAACACGGAAGTCGCCGGGGACATCATCGCCTCGGCGCTCTACGTCGCCAACTGGCACTTCGCCGCGCAGTCGGTCGACTACTTCGCGCAAGGACTGGAACCGAGCCCGGTCCTACACCTCTGGTCGCTGGCGATCGAGGAGCAGTTCTACGTCGTCTGGCCGGGGCTGATGCTGGCGGTGACCTGGTTCTGGCGCCGGCGCGGCCACTCGGTCCGGCCGATCCTCTGGGTCGCGGTGATCGCGATCTTCGCCGGCTCGCTTCTCTACGGAATCGTCCTCACGGAAGACAAACCATCCTTCGCCTACTTCTCGACCTTCGCCCGGGCCTGGGAGCTCGGCCTCGGCGCCGCCCTCGCGCTGATCGGCACGGTCAAGCTGCCGCGCCTCGGCGCCGTCGCGCTCGGCTGGGCCGGCATCGCGGCGATCGCCTACGCGAGCTTCTTCTTCACCGGGGAAACGGCCTTCCCGGGGACCGCCGCCCTGGTGCCGACCCTCGGCGCCGCGGCGCTGATCCTCTCCGGCACGGCGCTCGCCGGGACCGCGGCCGGCGTGACCGGCGCGCGCGCCGGGGCGGGCTGGGTCCTCTCCCTGGCGCCGGTCCGTTACGTCGGGAGAATCTCGTACTCCTGGTACCTCTGGCACTGGCCGTTCCTGGTCTTCGCCGCCGCGATCTGGGGACCGCGCCTCTCGGTCGCCGCCGGTCTCCTCGCCGTCGCCGCCTCCTGGGTGCCGACCCAGCTGACCCACACGCTGATCGAGGATCCGGTCCGCCGCGCGCCCGCCCTGCGCCGCCTGCCGAACCGCGCGATCGCCCTCGGCCTCGCCTGTATGGCGGTCGCGGTGGGGGTCGGGATCGGCCTGCAGAGCGCGCAGCCGACGGTGCGCCTGGCGAAGATCGGCGACGTGCCCGGCGCCGCGGCGCTCGTCGATCAGCCGGTGCCGCAGGAAACCGCGACGGCGCTGCGTCCCAACCCGCTGAAGGCCCGCGCCGACCGCGGCCGCAGCTACTACGAAGGCTGCATGGTCGGGATCGAAGGCACGAACTCGAATAAATGCCTCTACGGCAACACGACCGGGGATCGCACGCTGATCCTCTTCGGGGACTCGCACGCGATGCAGTACTTCCCGGCGGTCGAGGAACTCGCCAACATCCACGGCTGGCGCCTCATCGTCCTGACCAAGGCGGAATGCCCGCCCGAGGAAATCGAAGTGAAGAGCATGGTCGAAGACCGCGAGTACTCGCAGTGCGACGTATGGCGCGAAGAAGCCTTCAAGCGGATCGAAAAGGGCGGTAAGAGCGTGACCGTGGTGATGAGCGGCGACACCGAATACACGCCCTACGGTCCGGAAGGCGAAGAGCTCTCCGGCAACGAAGCCGCCGAAGCGATGGAAGCGGGCTACCTGCGCACGCTGAAGCGGATCGAGGCGGCCGGACCCCACACGGTGGTCATCCGCGACAACCCGACCTCGGTCCAGGACGTCCCGAGCTGCGTCTCCGAAGACATCCAGCACCTCGGCCGCTGCGCCTTCCCCCGGCTCAAAGAATGGGACCGCGAATACGACGTCCGCGCCGCCGAAGCCTCACCCGACACCCACCTCGTCGACTTCATCGGCGACATCTGCCCCGGCGAAGTCTGCCGCGCCGTGATCGGCAACGCCCTCGTCTACCGCGACAAAGACCACCTCACCGCCACCTTCGCCCGCACCCTCGAGCCGATGCTCGAAAACGATTTCCGCGAAGACGGCCTTTTGTAGGCGGTCGAGGGGGGAGAGATTCCCCCACTCGCGCCCTTAGGGGTGCGTGCGGTTTATCGGAAAAGCCTTCGACCAGCGAGGCAATCCGCGCTACCTTGGGTTGATCGCAGGACGGCCTTATTGCGTAGTGATCGCGCTGGATGAACCCGACGTGGTCGTCACTCACCTCCCGGGAGAACGAGGATGAAAGTCGATTACGCCAGCCAGGCTCATTCGATTCTTTTCGAATTCGGTGAGTTCCACTACTTCGAGGGGGGGACTACGTCGAGCTACTCGGGGACGATGAATGCATCGTCGGGTTCCACGACGGACACGTCAGTCACATCCAGCTTCTCAACGCAGACCGAGACGTCGCTCTTCTTGAGGAGGCCGCGGAGCGTTTCAAGCTCGACGCGGAAGCCCTGAGGGCAGCCGCTCAGGCCGCGTTGGCCGCCCCCGATCGTGAAATTCACATCGAGGTCGGTAAAGACCTGGCGGCCGAGCACGCCGAAGCCGAAGCGGCTCGGGCGGCTCAGCTTGTCTCGACGGGCGTTACTCGCCCGTCGGGTTGATCAGGAAGTCGGTTTTCGAGGAGTCGGAGAACTTGATCCAGCAGTGGTCGGGGCTGACCCCGGCCACCTCGATCAGCGCCTGCTCGATGCGCTCGGCGATCTCCTTCTTCTGCTCGTCGGAGCGGCCCTCGAACCAGTGGACCTCGATGAAAGGCATGGGAGGGAGGCGCCGCCGCTAGGCGAGCGCCGGCTCCAGTTCGGCCTCGAGGCGACGCTTGGGCATCGCGCCGACGATTTTCTTCGTCATCTGCCCGTCCTTGAAGAGGATCATGGTCGGGATCGAGAGGACTTCGTACTGCGCCGCGGTCTGCTGGTTCTCGTCGACGTTGAGGCTGAGGATCTTGAGGTTGTCGCGCTCGCCGTCGATCTCCTCGAGGACCGGGTGGACGACGCGGCAGGGGCCGCACCAAGGCGCCCAGAAGTCGACGAGGACGGCGCCCTCGGCGTCGAGAACATCAGATTTGAAGGTGGCGTCGGTTACGTCGGCCAAATTTCCACTCACGGTGATCGCTCTCCCGAGTCGCGTTTAGAAGTCCAATACTTCAAAAAGTATAGCGCCCCTTTGAAGGGTTCCCAAGGCTAGCTCAGCGCTAGGTTGGGACCATGACCAACGCCGAGATCGCTGCCGCCCTCGACGAACTGGGGGTCCTCTACGAGCTCGACGGCGCCGTCCGCTATCGCGTCCTCGCGTACTCGACCGCCGCCAAGGCGATCCGCGAAAGCCCGGTGTCGGTCGAGGAGCTGGCGCGGGCAGGGAAGGCCACCGACATCCCCGGCGTCGGCAAGACCCTCGCCGAAAAGATCGACGCCCTGCTCGACACCGGCGAAATCCCCGCCGCGGCCAAGCTGAAAGCGAAATTCCCGGCGACGCTGGTGGAAGTTACGCGCGTCCCCGGGGTCGGTCCCAAAACCGCGCGCCTGCTCTGGGAGGAGCTCGAGATCGCCTCCCTCGAGGATCTTAAAAAGGCCGCCGAAGAGGAGAAGATCCGCGAGGTCAAAGGGCTCGGGCCGAAAGCCGAGGAAAGCATGCTGGCCTCGCTCGAGCGCCTCGGCGAGCCGGGCACGGGGCCGGGCCGTCTCCTCCTCGACCGTGCGGCCGATCGCCGAGGAGCTCGCCGCGGCGCTGCGCGAGCACCCCGGCGCCCACCGGGTCGAGGTCGCCGGCTCCGTCCGCCGCTGGGCCGAGACCTGCAAGGACATCGACCTGATCGCGACCGCCGACGAGGGCAAGGAGCTCGCCCAGTTCCTCGCCGACCACACGCTGATCGCCGCGGCGAGCAAACCGAGCGCCAAAGGCCTCCGGGCGCAGACCCACAACGGCGTCCAGGTCGACCTGCGGATCGTCCCGCCCGCCGCCTTCGGCAACCTCCTCCAGCACTTCACCGGCTCCCAGGCCCACAACATCGCGCTGCGCGAGGACGCGGTGAAGCGCGGCCTCTCGGTGTCCGAGCACGGCATCACCGACACCGAGACCGACGAGGTCACCCTGTGTGAGACCGAGCGCGCGGTCTACGAGCGCCTCGGCTACGCCTACATCGAGCCGGAGCTGCGCGAGGGCCGCGGCGAGCTGAAGGCAGCGCGCGAAGGCAAGCTGCCGGAGCTGGTCGAGCTCGGTGACATCCGCGGCGACCTCCACGCCCACACGACCCTCTCCGACGGCCGCAACTCCCTCGCCGAGATGGCCGCGGCCGGCCGCGACCGCGGCTACGCCTACATGGCGATCACCGACCACTCCGCCACCCACGGCTTCGGCGACGACGTCCAGCCCGACGCGCTGCGGGAGCGCATCGAGGAGGTCGCCGCCTGGAACGCCGAGCACGGCAGCCGCCGCTTCCGCCTCCTGGTCGGCTCGGAGATCAACATCGGCCTCGACGGCACCCTGGACTATCCCGACGACCTGGTCGCCGAACTGGACTGGGTCGTCGCCTCCGTCCACACCTCCTTCAACGTCTCCGAAAAGGACATGACCGCCCGCGTCGTCGCCGCGATCGAAGACCCCAACGTCGACTGCATCGGCCACCTCACCGGCCGCCTGATCGGCCGCCGCGAGCCCTACGGGATCGACGTCGAGGCGGTCGCCGAGGCGGCCGCCCGCACCGGCACGATGATCGAGATCAACGGCAACCCCAACCGCCGCGACCTCTCCGACCGCCACGCGAGACTCGCCGCCGACGCCGGCGTCCGCATCGTCCTCAACACCGACGCCCACGGCGTCGACACCCTCGACAACATGGCCTACGCCGTCGCCACCGCCCGCCGCGCCTGGCTGACCAAGGCCGAAGTCGCCAACACCCGCACCTGGTCTGAGTTCAAGAAGCTCAAGAAGAAGTGAGCGTCTGCATTTACCCCCGCCGGCCGGGGGTAAATGCAACCGGTCGCCGCTACATCGCGTGCGCGCGGTCGCTTCGTAGCCCTGGGACCCGCACGAGCTGGATCGGTTTGAGGGCCGAGTTGGGGACGACGAGGAAGCGGACGCCGTCGCGCTCCTCGATCGCCGTGACGGCGGCCTCGCGGGTGTGCCAGGCGAGGGAGACGATCAGCGCGTAGCCGGTGCCGATGATCGCGACGCCGGGGAAGAAGAGGCCGAGGCCACCGGCGATGACGGCGGTGAGGAGGATCGGCCAGAGGCGCTGGACCGCGATGCGGCCGGGCGCCTGGGAGGGGAGGGAGGTGGCCATGCGGGCGCGGGCGAGCGGCACGCGCATGTCCTCGCGGGCGCGCTCCGGGCGCCCCAGCCAGAAGCCGAGGATGAGGGCGATCGCCCACCAGGCGAGGGCGACGATGACGGTCGTGGCGCTCGGTTCGCCGCCGACCGAGATCGCGCTGATCGCCCCCAGCGCGGTCGCCTCGGCACCGGTGAGGAAGACCGTGGCGCGGAGGAGATCGGTGTAGAGCACGCGCTACTCCGCGAGCCAGGAGAGGATCTCGAGCCAGCCCGCCGGGCCCTCGACCGTGACGTCGGCCTCCTCGGCGACCTCCGGCGGCCCCTCGGCGGAGAGGACTCCGACCCGCACCGCGGCGACCAGCTCGCCCGCCTCGCGCAGCTCGGCGAGGCGCCGGAAGGCGTCGACGTCGGTGCGATCGTCCCCGGCGTAGACGACACGGTCGACGCCGTCCTCGGCCAGGATCGAGGCCACCGCGGCGCCCTTGCCGCCGCCGCCGACCGGTCGCAACTCGAGCACCTTGCGGCCCCAGTGGGGTTCCAGCCCCGCGCGACCCGCCTCGACGCCGACCTCGCGGGCAACCGCCTCGGCCCTCGCCTCATCCGCCGCCCCGCGCCAGTGGAGCGCCTGGATCGGCCCCTTGTCTTCAAGCCGCAGTCCGGCGTCGTCGAGGCGCGCCCCGTCGATCGCCGCCATGAACTCCGCCGCGTCGCCCTCGCGTCCGTCGACCGACGGATCGGGCCGCGGCTCGCTCTCGCCCGGCATCATCAGCTCCAGCCCGTGGTTGCCCGCGTAGGCGAGGCCATCGAGGCCCATCCGCGCGCCCACGTCCGCGGCCCGCCGCCCGGAGATCGCGCCGACCATCGCGTAGCGGTCGATCAGCCGCAGCAGGACCTCGCGCGCGTCGGCCGGGAGCGCCACCTCGTCGGCCCGCTCGACGATCGGCGCCAGGGTCCCGTCGAAGTCGGTCAGGATCGCCGTCTTGCGCGGCGCGGCCCGCAACGGCCCGAGCAGCCCCCGCCAAGCCGCCGCCGTCGTCTGGGTTTCACCCGCCATCCGTCCTTAGTATCGCGGGACGGCGAATTCAAACGTGCCCGCGCTGCCGCGTAACCCATCCTCTACGCTGAACTCGTGGATTCTCTGCGCTGGGAAGCCGAACTCCCGAAGCTCCGTTCGCCGGTCATGGTCTGCTCGTTCCGCGGCTGGAACGACGCCGCCGCGGCCGCTTCGACCGCGCTGGCCGCGATCGGCAACTCGCTCGATTCCGAAGCGGTCGCCTCGATCGACCCGGAGGAGTACTTCGATTTCCAGTCGACGCGCCCGACGATCTCGATGACCGCGGGAGCGACGCGGCGGATCGACTGGCCGGAGAACAACTTCATCGCGGTGCGCGTGCCGAGCGCCGACCGCGACCTGGTGCTGCTCGACGGCACCGAGCCGAACCTGCGCTGGCGGACCTTCTCCGAGGCGGTCGCGACCGCCGCCGACGCCTTCGGGGTCGACCTGGTGATCACGCTCGGCTCGCTGATCGCCGAGGTGTCCCACACCCTGCCGGTGCCGATCACCGGCCTCGCGTCCTCGCCGGAGCTGGTCGACGAGCTCGACCTCGAGCGCTCCAACTACGAAGGGCCGACCGGGATCGTCGGCGTCGTCCACGACCTCTGCGAGCAGACCGGCATCGACTCCGCCTCACTCTGGGCGGCTGTGCCGCACTACGTCGCCGCGGTTCCCAACCCGAAGGCGGCCCTGGCGCTGCTGCGCCGGCTGGAGGGGATGACCGGGATCGCCGTCGAGGCCTCCGACCTGGAAGAGGAAACGACCGATTACGAGGAGCAGATCGGCCGCGCGGTCGCCGCCAACCCGGAGATCGAAGAGCTGGTCGAGCGGATCGAGGCCGAACAGGTCGACATGCTGGCCGACGAGGTCGACGACCTGCCGAGCGCCGACTCGATCGCCCGCGAGTTCCAGCGCTTCCTCCGCCAAAAAGGCGGCGAGCAGGGCTGACGTCGCCAGCTGTTCCTTATGCCGGACGGGTCGGCAAAAGGAACAGCTAACTTTCCGCCGCCGGGCAGATCAGCCGGTAGTCGCACCAGCTGCAGACGCTCGGGGAGGGGCGGGGCTCGAAGTCCTGGGACAGGACGCCCTCGCCGACCGTGACCACGGTGCGCTCGACCCGCTCGGCGTCGTCGGGCCGCATCGGCGCGGGGACTTTGTCGGCGTCGAGCACGTAGTCGTAGGAGGCGTAGGCCGCCTCGATGTCCCAGGCCTCGCGCGCCGCCAGCCGGTAGAGCGCCAGCTGCAGGTCGGAGTCGAGCTCCGCTTCGGTCTTCCGTTCGCCGGTCTTGTAGTCGATCAGCTCGTAGGCGCCGTCGACCAGTCGGTCGACCCGGTCGACCCGCCCGCGCACGTGGTGGTCGGCGACCTTGAAGTCGAACTTGCGCTCCATCCAGACCGGCTCTGAGTCGGAGTGCCGTTCGCGCTCCCAATAGAGGCGCAGCGCCTCTTTGCCGCGGTCGCGGTACTGCATCTCGTCGTCGGAGCCGCCGAATCCGCCGCGTCTCCAGCCCCCCTCGAAGAGCCGGTTCAGCGTCCGCAGCTCCTCGCCCGCGGCGGGCGGCTCCTTGTGGAACCGTTCGAGGACGTTGTGCATGAGGATCCCGAAGCGCTGGTTGATCGTCGGTTCCTGGGGGATGCCGAAGACGCGCGCGAACTTGTACTTCAGCGGGCAGGTGAGGTAGAGCGTCAGGTCCGAGGCGGAGAGGCTGAGGCGCCCGTCGCCGCGGCGCGGCAGGAAGGCCTCCAGCGAGGGCTCCTCGCGGGCGGCGATGAGTTGCAGGCGCCGACCCCGCTCGCTCTCGGAGTCGAGCAGGTAGGCGTCGAGCGAGGAGGCGTCGAGCTCGGCCTGCTGCTCGGGCGTCGCGACCTGGCGCAGCAGGCCGTTGACCGCGTCGATCGCGTCCGCCGTCGCCTCCTCGCCGGGCCGCTGGGCGAGCGCCGCCAGCTTCAGCAGCTCGAGATAGCGGGCGATCGCCCGGTTGACGTCGATCGCCGTGTCGAGCCGCGGCTCCGAGAGCTCGCGCCCGGCCCGCCAGCTCGCCTCGAGCACCTGCTCGCGCAGCGTCCGGTAGGTGGCGTGGAGGCCCTCGGCGGGGCCGAAGAGCTCCTCCTCGTGCTCCTCCTCGGTGGCGCCCGGGGACCCGGCGAGCGCCTCGGCGTAGGCGTGGGCCGGGCCGGCGGGGTCGGCGCGGGCGACCCGGGAGAGGACCATCTCCTCGCGGGCGGGCCAGCCGATCCGTCCCCAGTCGGCGTCGGCCTCGAGCCCGAGCGCGAAGACGCGGTCGAAGCCGAGCCCCTTGACCGCGTCGAGCGCCAGGCCGACCACGGCCCCCGGCGCGGGCGGCTCCTCGCCACCGGCCGGCTCGACCCCCGCCTCGGCGACGGCTTTGATGTAGGCGACGAAGCCGCGGGTCGAGCCGTGCGGCTCGCGCCGGGCCCAGGCCGTCGCCAGCTCGGCCAGGCGGGAGAGCCCGAGCAGCCGCTCGGCGACCTCCGGCTGGGCGGCGAAGAGGCGCTGGCGGCGCAGGCCGACGGCCTCGATCAGCCGCCGCACGAAGACGTCGGCGCGCCGCTCCTCCATCGCCGAGGCGGCGGTCGAGTAGAGCTTCAGGAAGGTCTGGACGCGCTCGCGCGCCTCGGGCTGGAACTGGGGACTGTCGAGGGCGGCCTCACAGCCCGCGACCATGTCGAGCTTGCGCCGGCGGGCGATCGTCGTCAGGCGCGCGAGGTCCCCGGGACGCAGCTCGACCGGCGGTCGGGTCAGCGCCCGGGCCGCGGCGGGCGAGTCGTCGGGGTCGGCGAGCACCCGCAGCCAGGCGATCGCGTCGCGCACCTCGGCGCGCTGGAAGAGCGCGGTCGGCCCGGCGAGGTGGAAGGGGATGCCGCGCTCCTCCATCGCCGCGGCGACCGCGCCGCCCTCGTGGCCCGGGTCGGCCAGCAGGACGCAGATGTCGTCGGCGCGGGTGCCGCTCGCGAGCAGGTGCTCGACCTCGCGCGCCGTCGCCTGCGCCTGCGCCCGCTCGTTGGAGCACTTCCAGAAGCGGAGCTTCGGCTCGCGGAAGCGCTTCTCCAGCACGACCGCGTCGCCCTCGGGGTGGAGGCCGCGGTACCAGGTGGCGAGCGGAGGATCGCCCTCGCCCTCCGCCTCCAGGGCGACCAGCTGGTTCGGGTTGTCGCCCGCCAGACCCTCGAGCAGCGCCCGCTGGGCCGGCGTCGACTCCTCCAGCTCGTCGACCATCACCTGGGCGAAGCGCGCCGCGATCGCCGCCCGCACGTCGGGCCGTTCCACCAGCAGGCAGTCGAGCGCGAGGAAGACGTCGCCGCGGTCGAGGCTCCCGGTCTCGGCCAGGATCCGGTCGTGCGTCGCGTACAGCTCGGCGAACTCGGTTTCTCGCCGCGCCGTCTCGTGCTCGGCCTCGCTCGCCGCCTCTTCGGCCTGCCGCTCGGCCCGCTCGGCAAGCGTCGTCGGCCCGATCCGTTCCGCCTTCAGGCTGTCGATCCGTCCCAGGAGCCGGGCCAGGAGGCCGGCCGGGTTGCCGCGGATCTCGTGGCGACGCAGCGGCAGCGAGTCGAAGCGGTCGAGCAGCACCGCCAGCCGCTCCGCCCGCCCGAGCACGTCGAAGAAGGGGTCGAGCCCGGCCGCCTCGGCGTGCTCGCGCAGCAGCCGCTCGCCGATCTCGTCCCAGTCGCCGACCCAGAGCTCCTCATAAGGACCGTCGAGCAGCGCCTCGCAGCGGTCGCGCAGCCGCCGCGCCGTCGCCCGCCGCGCGCCGATCGTCAGCACCCGATCGGGGGGAGTTCCGGCCGCCGCCAGGTCGGCGAGCCGCCGCGCCAGCAGCTCGCTCTTGCCGGTCCCGGCCGCGCCGAGCACCAGCAGGGGGCCTTCGACGTGCGCGGCGGCGCGCCGCCGTCCGCCCGCCTCCCCCTCTAAGGACAGGTCGATCTGACGCATCGTCCAAAGCTACCTCCCCGTAGTCTCCGGCCCATGGACGTCTTCTCCGCCGATTGGCCCGGGATCTGCCGCCGCATCGTCGCGGCGCAGCGCCGCATCTTCGACCGCGTGGTGACGAGCGAGGAACGCACCCACTACGAGGGGGTCGGCGAGGGCGGCGACCACACCTTGATCATCGACCGCGAATGCGAGGACGAGGTCTTCGCCGAGTTGGAGAAGCTGGGCGCTGAAGGAGCCTCCTTCGTCGCTGTCTCCGAGGAGCGCGGCGAGGTCGTCTTCGGCGACGGCGGCGCCGCCCGGGTCGTGATCGACCCGATCGACGGCTCGCTGAACGCGCGCCGCACGATCCCGTCCCACAGCCTCTCGATCGCGGTCGCCGAGGGCGACTCGATGGCCGACGTCCGCTTCGGCTTCGTCCATGACTTCGGCGCCGACGAGGAGTTCATGGCGACGCGCGGCGAGGGCGCCTCGGTCGGCGGCCGGGCCGCCCAGGTCTCCTCCGGCAACGGTCGCCTCGAAGTCGTCGGCCTGGAGTCGGCCGAGCCCGACTGGACGATCCCGGCCCTCCGGTCCCTCGCCGGCAACGCCTACCGCCTGCGGGTGGTCGGCTCGATCGCGATCACCGCCTCCTACGTCGCCGCCGGCCGCTTCGACGCCTTCCTCAGCCTGCGACCCTGCCGCTCGGTCGACGCCGCCGCGGCCCAGCTGATCGTCCGCGAGGCGGGCGGCGCCGTGGCCTTCGGCGACGGCGATCTCGCCGCCGCCCCACTCGACCTCAACGCCCGCTACCCGATGACGGCCGCCCGCGACGAGGAGGCCCTGGCCGCGGTTCGGGCCGCTCAGTCTGCGTAGGGACGGGCAAGGGACGCTAGAGCCTGCGGCTGGCCCGGCCGTCTCAGCCACGGCCCGGGCAGGCCGTGGCCGTGGCCGAGACGGCCGGGTATGCCGGGTATGAAGCGACGCAAGAACCGTGACGCCGGTGAGGAAACGCCCCGAACCCCACACTTCCTCCCGACTTCCTCAAGCTTCGTGCGCTTCCCGTCTGACCCCCCATGTTGATGGGCCGAAAACCTGCCATATAGGCAGGTTTTCGGCCCATCAACATGGGGGTGCTGCGGAGGCGTGACGGGGGTGTGGAGTTCCTGGCGGAAGCCTCAGGACGTAACTCGGACGGGCGCGGCGGCCGGAACAACGTCGTCCCACGTTCCACCTCCCCGGCCGGCTGTGTAACCAAAGCCACGCCGCTGTTTAAGAACGTTTGTTCGTAGAAACGTATGTTCGCTAGACTCGGCGCCGCCCGAGCCATCCGACTCAGACCAAGAGGGGTACGTCTTCATGGCAGACAGCACCAGCAGCAACGGCACCAGCAAAGCCAAAACGCAGGCCAAACGCTCCACCACGGAAGCGAAAAAATCGGCCGCCAAAACCGCAAAAGCGACGAAAAAAGCGGCGACCAAGACCGCTGTCGCGGAGAAGAACCAGGCCCAGGCGATCATCGAGACCGCTGTCGACTTCCCGGTCGGCGTCGTCCTTTCGGCGAGCGACCGGCTGAACGACATCGTCGAGCCGTGGACCAGCCGCAGCAAGGCCGAGAAAGAGCTGAAGGCCTACCGCCGCAAGATCGAGGAAGCGGCCAAACGGACCGAAAAACGTGGCTCGAGCGCTCGTCGGCGCGCCGCCACCGAGGCGCGGAAGACCCGCACCCGGGTGGAGCGCGACGTCCGCAAGCGCCAGCATGCCGTGACCTCGACCGCGACTTCGACGATCAAGACCAGCCGCACCGAGGTCGAGCGCCGGGTCAAGCAGGTCTCCGACCAGCTTTCCACGCTGCCGAGCATCCGCTAGGTCTCCGCGCCACTCGCTGCATCACGAGGCCGCTCCGGTTCGCCGGGGCGGCCTTTTCGTGCCCGCCTCCGGGTGAGTTCGCAGAAATGTCCGGATAGCGGCAAGAAGTGCGAACTCGCCGGTGGGGGTCAGCCGGTGACGGCCACGGGGCGGGAGGTCGCGGGGGCGAACGCCCAGTTGCCGGTCGCCGGGACGAAGGCGCGGAAGAGGAAGCGGACGCCGGCGCTGTCGTCGTCGGTGAACGAGTACGGGTAGGCGAAGCGGCCGGCGGAGTCGGTCTGCAGCGTGCGGAACTCCGACCACGCCATCCCCGGGAGGCGGAACTCGAGCTGGACCGGCAGGCCCGTCGGCGGGATCCGCGCTTCCGGGTGGACGATGCGGCCGCGGAAGACGACCGGCGCGCCGCCGACCCGCACCCGGGTCGTCGAGACTTGCAGGCGGACCCCGGCGCGGATCCGCAGCCGCAGTCGCCGTCCGCTCGCCCGGGTGAGCCGGTGGGTGCCCGGAAACTCGGCGCTCACCCGCCTGCTCGGTCCCGGCGGGAGCCAGGCGCGGAAGGCGCCGCGGGCATCGGTGGTGACGGCGGTGGTCCGGGACCTCATGCGCGCGCCGCGGGCGAAGGTCTCGACCACGTCGACGCTCTGTCCGGGCAGCGGCTCCCCGTCGGGGTCCCGCAGGCGCCCGCCGACCAGCGCGCCGTGGCAGCAAGGGATGGCGCGGCTCTCCGGCCGTTTGGCGAAGGAGCGAACGACGGCGCGATGACAGCGGCGGGAGCCGTCGGTGCGCCTGCACCGCTGGAAGATGAGCCGGGCGCCGCCGAAGCCGAAGGCGAGGCCGGCGACGCGCTTCACCGGATTGCGGAGGACGAGCGGGCCGCCGCCGGCATCCAGGGTCGAGGCCGCCGCGTTGCCCGCCGCGTCGTAGCCGACGGCGCGGAATTCGTAGTCCCCGCGGGGATAATCGTCGGAGTTCCACCGCGTGCTCAGCCGCCCGCGCCTCGCCTCGGTCGGCAAGGGCTGGAAGCGCTCGGTGCTCCCCGCCGGGCGCATCAGGATCTCACCCCGTCCCGCGGCCGGGCCGGAGAGTCGGTCGGCGACGCTCGCCTCGATCCGCTCCGGGTCCCCGGGGTCCCCGGCGAGGAAGCGCACGGTCGGGTCGGTTTCGTCGATCCCGATCGTCGTGACGGTCGGGTGCGCAAACGGCAGGCTGCCGTCGCCCGCGTTGCCGACCGCATCGCGTCCCCAGTAGGCGACGCGATGGGTGCCCTCGCCGCTCACCGTCGTGCTCGTGCTCGCCCCGGCGGTGAGCAGCGGTGGGCCTCCGTCGACTTCGATCGCGGTCACGGGACCGCCCGGCCCGGCGGCGGCCATCCCGGAGAGGGGATCGGTGGCGTGCGCGGTCACCTTCAACGGCCCCGCGGCCCAGTCGGTCGGAGCGCCTTCGAGCCGCACCTGCGGCGGCGTCCCGTCGACGCCGATCGGCACCGTCGCGGCGGCGGCCGAGTCCTTCCCCGATCCGGAGACGGCGACCGCGTGGATGTAGCTGATGCCTTCCGGCGGGGCGGGCAGGGAGATGGCATCGGCGCCGGGGCCCCCGGGGAGGTCGATCTCGGCCGCCGCGCAGCGGTCGGCGCGGACGCAGGGCGAGGCGCTCGCCGCGGCGTCGATCGAGACCGCGTAGCCCTGGATCCCGGAGAGCGGCAGGGGCGCGGTCGGCGGTGCGACGTGGATCGGCACCGGGGAGCCGGGCGCCACCCAGGCAGGCCCCGAAACCGCCGGGGTCGGGGGGCGGGCGTCGTCAAAGAAGAGCGGCACGGTGAGGGCGGTGCCGTTCGGGAAGACGTCGTTCGGGTGGTAGTCCCAGGCTTCGAACAGGTAGACGCCGGGAGCGGGAGGCACGCGGACGATGGCCACGTTCCACGGGTTTTCGACCGTCTGGTCGGGGAAGCCCGGGATGTAGTAGCCGCCCACCGCCCGCAGGCCGTACTTGACGACGGACACGAATGGCGTCGGCGGATTCGGGTCCCATTCGACCCTGAATTCGTTGTCGGCGTGCCAGACGTCGCCGCCGAATACGTGAAGGCCGGTGAGGACGGTGCCGTCGGAGGCGCCGGCGGGCGCCGGGAGGGCGGCCGCGAGAAGGGCGAGCAGCACGAGGGGGGAGGCGAACCGGAATCTCACGGCCCGAACTCTCCGGCGGCGCTGCCGCTCGAGGAGGACGACGACGGGGCGCTGCTCGACGAGGTGGTACCCGACGACGATGCGGTGCTCGTCGGTTCGACCGGCGGCGGGGGAGGGGGCGATTCGACGAATTCGGTCGCGCCGGTTTCGCTCGGCGGGGTTTCGGCGATCGCCGCTTCGATCGGAGCTTCTTCGCGATCGGCCTTCCGGCGTTCGGGTTCCTGGTGGCGCTCTTCGCCCTTGGCCGCCGCCGCTTCCTGCGGCTGGGGTTCGGGATCCGATTCCGGTTCGGTCCCCGCTTCGCTCGGCGCTGCCGTTTCGTAGGTGGGCGACGCCTGGCCTTCCAGGTCCTCGGTCAGGTGCCGATGGCGGTGGGCGACCTTCGCGGGCGGCGCCTGGCGGTGCCCGGGTGGGTCGAGCAGCGGCGCCGGGACGACCCCGGACGCGACACAGGCGGCGGCCCCGCCGACCGTCCCGGCACAGATCGCCAAGACCTTGGCGAGCGCGGTCATCCCGGCGCCGCGCGTCCCACCCGCCGCGGCGATCCCGCCGAGGGTCGAATCGGAGGCGCCCGACCCGCCGACCCGCGTGACCACCGCTGCATAGGCATCGTGCAGGCGGCCGATCACGGTGCCACGCGCCGGGGGCACGATCGGCAGCAGCGCCGCCGCGGCGCCCGGTGCCGCCCGGTAGGCGCGCAGGGTCGAGCGGCAGTGGGGGCAGGTGCGGAGGTGCTCGCGCAGGGTGGCGACTTCGGCCTCCTCCGCCTCCTCGTCGGCGAACGCGGAGAGGAGCGGCGCCAGCTCCACGCAGCGGGCGCCACCGTCGCGGCGGAGGAGGAAGTGGCGGAAGCGCTCGCGCCCCTCGGTGATCGCGCGGTTCACTTTCGTCGCGGAGTAGCCGGTGATGGCGGCGATCTCGCGGTAGGAGTAGCCCTCGGCGAGCAGCCCGAGCGCCCGCACCTCCTGCGGCTTCAACGTCGCCAGCGCCTCGCGGCTGCGCTCGATCTTCTCGTGGCGCTCGGCCCGCTCGGCCGGCCCTGCGGCATCGGCGGGGAGCATCGCGACCCAGTCCTCGCGGCCCGGCACAGGGGTCGCGGCGGCCGGCCCGGCGAGCGTGCGCTCGCGCTCGGCGCGCACCGCCAGCGCCTCGTGCTTGACCACGGTCTGGGTCCACCGGATCAGGACGCGGGGATCCTCGGAGGGCGCTTTGTTGAGCAGGATCTCCAGCCCGCGCTGCAGCGCTTCGTCGGCATCGTCGGCGCAGATCGAGTAGCGCTGCGCGGTCCGCCGCAGCACCGCCTCGTTGCGGGCGAAGGTCTCGACCGCGACCCGCTTGCGCGCCGCCGCCTCGATCGGCGGCGTCCCGTCGTCCAGCGCCGCGGCCTCATCCACCTCGACCTCGACGGGCGCCCGCGTCTCGTCCCACGCGCCGATTCGCGGGTTCCGGTCCATCGATGCCACATCCGCCGGGGCGCTCTCGCGCCCCGCTCCCCTACCCAGACTCACTAGTTCGATTCTCCCCGTCCGGTTTATTTCTCTACATCAAACTCTGCCGGCCAAGGGCTGGGCGGCGGCGTTTTCTCCCCCCTGAGACGCACGCTTGTTCACGAAAGGCGCGCATTTTGGGGAGAATGAATCACGAGCGGCGTCGCTCAGAAGGCGGAGTCGCGGGGAGGACGCGGGGACGAGCCGTCTGCGGCAAGCCGATAGCATCGGGCGTCATGACGACTTGCGTAGTCACCGGCGGCGCCGGATTCCTCGGTTCCCATCTCTGCGAGAAATTGCTCGCGTCCGGGCACCGGGTGATCTGCCTGGACAACCTCGAGACCGGTTCGCTGGAGAACATCGCGCATATCCGCGACGAGAAGTTCGAGTTCCGGCACACCGACATCACCGAGTACGTCGACGTCCCGGAGCCGGTCGACTTCGTCTACCACCTGGCCTCGCCGGCCAGCCCGATCGATTATCTGCGGCTGCCACTGCACACGCTGAAAGTCGGCTCGCTGGGCACGAACCACATGCTCGGGCTCGCCAAGTGGAAGCGCGCCCGCTTCCTGATCGCGTCGACCTCCGAGGTCTACGGCGACCCCAAAGTCCACCCGCAGCGCGAGGACTACTGGGGCCACGTCAACCCGATCGGCCCGCGCGGCGTCTACGACGAGGCGAAGCGCTACGCCGAGGCGCTGACCATGGCCTACCACCGCCAGCAGGGCGTCGACACCGCGATCGTCCGCATCTTCAACACCTACGGACCCCGCATGCGACCCCACGACGGCCGCGCGATCCCGACCTTCCTGCGCCAGGCCCTCCAGGACCGGCCGCTCACCGTCTTCGGCGATGGCGCCCAGACGCGCAGCTTCTGTTACGTCGACGACCTGATCCGCGGCATCGTCTCGCTCGCCGAGTCCGACGTCCACACGCCGGTCAACATCGGCAACCCGGACGAGTTCACCCTCCTCGAACTGGCGAAAGCCGTGATCGAGGTGACCGACTCCCGCTCGGAGATCGTCTACGAGGCACTGCCCACCGACGATCCGCAGCAACGCCGCCCCGACATCGGCCGCGCCCGCGACCTCCTCAGCTGGGAACCCACGATCAAGCTCGATGACGGCTTGCGTCGGACGATCGACCAGTCCGGCGTCGAGCGCTTGGTGGGGGCGGGGGACTAGCGCGGTCGGGTCCCGGCCGGTGTTCCGGCCGCTCCGCCCGTCTGAGATCGGTCCTGGGCGTCTCATGGCGGTCCTGGCAGGCTGTGACCGCCATGAGACGCCCAGGACGTGAGGGTTTCGCCAGGAAGTCCCAGGGTTCGTGACGCTTCCGCCCGGAACTCCACACCCTCGCCACGCTTCTCCAGCGGCCCCAGGTTGATGGGCCGAAAACCCGCCTATATGGCGGGTTTTCGGCCCATCAACCTGGGGGGCCAGACGGAATGCGCACGAAGCATGGGGGACCTGCGCTGAAGTGTGGAGTTCGTGGCGTCTCCCTCACATCCCCACGGCGTCGCACTTTCTCCGCCGCTTTCATACCCCGGCCGTCTCGGGGACGGTCACAGCCAGCCAGGGCCGTGACCGAGACGGCCCTCTCGCCGACACGCCTTGCGTCCCTTGCCCGGGCGCCAGCTTCAAACGGCCCCGTCCCTTCCCGGGGACGCCCACGAAAAAGGGCGGCCCGGAGGCCGCCCTTTCCCGACTTCGCCGCTTCGGACTATTCGCCGGTCGCGGTGAAGGAGAACGAACCGAGGGATTCGCCCGCCTTGATGTGGTCGTTGGCCACTTTTTCGGCACCGGCTTTCTTCGCCGCCGCTTCGATTTCTGCCTTGCTCATTTTCGGGGTTTTGCCTTCGGCGGCTTCTTTTTCCGCCTGTTTCCCGAGTTCTTCGCCGACTTTCAGCGCGTAGGCGCCTTCGTAGACCTGCACGAAGCCCTCGAGGACTTCGGCGGCCACCGGCTGGATCGTCGAGGTGGCGCTGATGCTGACCGTGCGGGTCGCCGGGCTCGGCGTGTTGCTGGTGATCGTCAGATCGGCGATCGAGCTGCGGCCCAGGTTGCCTACGTTCAGCGGCTTTTTGCCTTCGATTTCGACGTTCGATTCGCCGTTCACTTCGACCGTGGCGGTCTTCGCGGCGAGGTCGACGCCGATCGACCCGAGGGTGATCGTGGTCGAGAAGGGCGTGCCTTCGATCTTCTGCACCAGCTTGATGCCGCCGGAGCTGTTGACCTGACCTTCGGTGCCCAGCGGCGAGATGGTGCCACCGCTGATGCCGGAGCTGTAGGTCGTGCCGCTGACGCTCGTCGGACTGATCGTTTCGACTTTCACGCCGACGTTGGAGAGCTTGGTGAAGAGGCCGGAATCACCGGCGTAGGTCATCGTCCCGGTCGCCAGGACATTGTCGGTCTTCGGTTCGACTTCCGTCGTGGTCTTGCCAAGCACCTGGTTCGCCTTGAAGGCGGGCTGGGTCTTGACGGTCTTGGTCTTGGTGATCGTCTTGCCGTTCTTCTTGACCTTGACCTTCACCTTGGTCGGCTTGGGGGTCAGCGCCTTGTTCAGTGCGTTGGCGCCGGCCTTGGTCAGCTTCACGCTCTTCGCCGAGATGCTGTTGCCGAAGCCGAGACGGGCGGACGAGGTGCCGCCGAGGGTCGCGAGCTGAACTTTCTTGCCACCGGTGCTCGCGGTCAGGGTTTTCTTCGAGGTGTTGATTTCGAACGCCTTCAGGGCCACCGACTTCTTGCCCCAGGTGATCTTCAGGCCGCCGCTGTGGGTGACCGTGCCGGCGCCGGTGGTCGGTTCGATCGAGCCGCCGGTCGCCCCGAAGGTCGCCTTGGTGCCCTTGAGGGTCGCGGGTTTGATGGCCGTGATCTTGATGCCGGCCTTCTTGGCCTGCTTGTTGAAGCCACTGTTGAGGGTGAGCGTGGTGCTCCCCTTCGCGATCGGATTGGATGCGGCGGACGCAAGGGGCGCGAGGACCAACATCGCGGCTATGGACGCGGCCACTATTGCGACGGGCAGCATCCTTCCCCTGGCCCTGCCGAGCCGGGTCGATTCAGACATATATTTCCTCCAAATTGCGTATGCCGCCCCCTGCTGTTGCCCTAGGCGACTTGCGGCAAGTCGATTAGTCGGGAGCCTATTCGCGGATCCCGAGCCCAACAACCCCAATGCCTACCCCTGGTTGCGGTCTCCCAAGCCGCCGGGCGTGGTCTCCCAATATCCTCTTGAGCATGGCGACGACTCCTGACTCCTCTGCCGAGGAGGCCCACCGCACGATCGCGCCCGTCGTCGGACCCGATGACGAGCGCGTCTTCACCGACTCCGGGATCGAGATCCAGGGTCTCTATGGGGAGGAGGATGTCGCCCCCGGCCTCGCGGAACGGCTGGGCGAGCCGGGCGCGCCGCCGTTCACGCGAGGAATCCACGAGGGGATGTACCGCGACCGGCTCTGGACGATGCGCCAGTACGCGGGATTCGCCTCCCCCGAGGACACCAACGAGCGGTATCGCTACCTGATCGAGAACGGCTCGACCGGGCTCTCGATGGCCTTCGACCTGCCGACCCAGCTCGGCCGCGACTCCGACGACCCGCTCTGTTACGGCGAGGTCGGGCGCACCGGGGTCCCGATCGACACGATCGAGGACATGCGGATCTGCTTCGACCAGATCCCGCTCGACGGCGTCTCCACCTCGATGACGATCAACGCGCCCGCCGCCTGCCTGCTGCTGCTCTACGAGCTGGTCGGCGAGGAGCAGGGCGTGCCGTCCCAGAAGCTGCGCGGCACGGTCCAGAACGACGTGCTGAAGGAGTACATGGCGCGCGGGAACTACATCTTCCCGCCGGTGCCGACGATGCGCCTGACCACCGACATCTTCGAGTACTGCCAGGAGAACGTGCCGAAATGGAACACGATCTCGATCTCCGGCTACCACATCCGCGAGAAGGGCTGCTCGGCTGTGCAGGAGGTCGCCTTCACGCTCTCCAACGCGATCGCCTACGTCGAGGCGGCGCTCGAGCGGGGCCTGAAGATCGACGAGTTCGCCCCGCGCCTCGCCTTCTTCTTCAACTGCCACAACAACGTGTTCCAGGAGATCGCCAAGTTCCGCGCCGTGCGACGGATGTGGGCCAAAATCGTCAAAGAGCGATTCGGCGCCGAGAACCCGAAATCGATGCAGATCCGCTTCCACACGCAGACCGGCGGCGTGACGCTGCAGGCGCAGCAGCCCGAGGTCAACATCGTGCGGGTGGCGCTGCAGGGCTTCGCCGCCGTCGCCGGCGGTACCCAGTCGCTGCACACCAACGGCTTCGACGAGGCCTTGGCGCTGCCGACCGAGCGCTCCGCCCGGATCGCGCTCCGCACCCAGCAGGTGCTGGCCTACGAGTCCGGCGTCGCCGAGACCGTCGACCCCTTCGCGGGCTCCTACTTCGTCGAGTCGCTGACCGACGAGGTCGAAACCCGCTCCTGGGAGCTGATGGGCAAAGTCGAAGAGCTCGGCGGCTCGGTCGAGGCGCTCGAGTTCATGCAGCGGGAGATCGAGGAGTCCGCGCACAGCTACCACGAGCGCCAGCGCTCCGGCCAGGACATCATCGTCGGCGTCAACAAATTCGTCACCGACCAGGTGGACGACGTCGACATCCTCAAGGTCGACCCGGAGTCCGAGCAGCGTCAGCTCGCGCGCCTCAAGGCCTTCAAGGAGAACCGCGATCAGGCCGCCGTGGAGGCCAGGCTCGAGGGCATCCGCGACGTGGCCCGCAGCGACGGCAACCTGCTGCACCCGATCCGCGCGGCCCTCGCCGCCGATGCCTCCCTGGGCGAGGTCTGCGGCGCGATGCGCGACGTCTTCGGCGAATACAAGGGCGGCGCCTTCTTCTGAGGCGTCTGGACCGGCGCATGTCGGCGTCCTCGGTCGCTCGCGTCCAGAGCACGCCACGCTCCCTGCGTCCTTGACCTGCTTGGTCCAGCCGCCTCAGTCCTGGGTCAGCAGTCCCTCTTCGTCGACCAGCCCGAGGTCGAGGGTGCGGTAGCCGACCGACTCGAAGAGGACGACCACGCGGTCGCGGTCGTAGCGCTGGACTTCGCCCGGTCCCCAGGACTTGTGGGTGACGGCGGCGCCGATCGGGAACGGCCGGGCGGCGGCATCGGCCTTCACCAGTCCCGCATCGCAGTTGTCGCAGAAGAAGCACGGGACCTCGTGCTCCTCGCCGAAGTAGCTGAGGATGTGATCGCGACGGCACCCTCGGGTCTCGGCGTAGGAGCGCATCATCGCCAGGCGGGTGCGGTCGAACTCGCGCCGTTGGCCGCTCTCGCGGACGCCTGACTGCACCGCCTCCTCGAGGGTCGGGCCGTCGGGCGCCTGGCGGACCTCGCCGTGGGGCTCGATCTCCAGCCAGCCCGCCTCCTCGAGCCGTCCGACCGCCTCGAGGACCTTGGAGCGGGAGAGCTCGAGGCGCTCGACCAGAGCCGCCGGATCGGCCCTGCCGTCGGCTTTCTCGACCGCGTGGCCCACCGCCTCCAGCGCCTCGCCGTCGACCCCGCCCACGCTGCCGAGGAAGCGGCGGATCGCTTCGTCCTCGGGGCGGTAGAAGAGGACCGCCTCGGCGGGCCCGCCGTCGCGCCCGGCGCGGCCGACCTCCTGGTAATAGGAGTCGATCGAGTCGGAGGG
The DNA here is from genome assembly GCA_963782515.1 of uncultured Actinomycetes bacterium. Classification (GTDB taxonomy): domain Bacteria; phylum Actinomycetota; class Thermoleophilia; order Solirubrobacterales; family 70-9; genus VAYN01. Next base: position 24,482 of record CAWAJY010000004.1, read on the forward strand.
CCCGGAGTGGAAGACGAAGCGCACGTTCGGCTTGTCGATTCCCATGCCGAAGGCGGTGGTGGCGACGATCACGTCGACCTCGTCGCCGTGGAAGCGGTCCTGCAACTCTCCCCGGTGGCGCGCTGGGAGCCCCGCGTGGTAGGCCTCGGCCTTGACTCCGGCGGCCTGGAGCGCCGTCGCGAGCACCTCGCTCGCCCTCCGCGTGGCGATGTAGACGATGCCCGGCTTCGGGGCGGCGGCGACGGCCTCGACCAGCGCCTCCCCTTTGCCCTTCGCCTCGCTGAAGCGGCGCACCGCGAAGTGGAGGTTCGGACGATCGAAGCCGCGGATCACCTGCGCCGGGTCCTTCATCCCGAGGCGCTCGACGATCTCGCGGCGGACCGGGGGAGAGGCGGTCGCGGTCAACGCCAGGACCGTGGGACGCCCGAGGCGCTCGGCGAAGGCCCCGAGCTGCAGGTAATCGGGGCGGAAATCGTGTCCCCACTCGCTGATGCAGTGGGCCTCGTCGACGACCAGGAGCGACGGTTCGGTCGCCGCCAGCTCCTCCAGCACCTCCGGCTTGGCGAGCTGCTCGGGCGCGAGGAGGACGAACTCGTGCTCGCCCCGCTCGAGCTCCTCGATCAGCTCGTGACGCCCGCGCGCCGAGACGGTCGAGTTCAGCTCGGCGGCCTCGCCATCGCCGATACGGTCCTCGATCGCCTCGACCTGGTCTCGTTGGAGGGCGATCAGCGGAGAGACGACGATCGTCGGCTTGCCGAGGATCTCGCCGGCCAGTTGGTAGATCGCCGACTTGCCGTAGCCGGTCGACATCACGGCGAGGGTGTCGCGGCCGTCGAGGACCGCTTCGATCGCCTCGAGCTGGCCGCGGTGGAGCTCCTCGATCCCCAGCTTCTCCTTCGCCAGATCCGCGATCCGCGGCGCACCGCTCATCGCGTCACCGTACCTGCCGCTCGGACCGAGGACGCCGATCGGCGCGGCGCATCCGTGAACGTTCCCGCCCAAATGGCAGGGTCGGAAGGAACGGCGCCGGAATGGCAGAAACCGGGGCAGATGATCGAGGCGTCAAGGACCTTGATGAAGTCGGAGCCGGAGCTGGCCGAGCTGATCGCCGAGGTCGAAGGCGTCGAGGTCACGATGGCCGTCAAGGGCTTCGGTACGCGGGTCCGCGTGCGGGCGGAGGAAGGGGTCGGCCTCGAGAGGGCCGATCTGGAGGCCTTCCTCGATCGCCTCGCGGAACCGCAACGACGCCCCTTCAGCTGAGTACTTCCACCAAAGCGACAACAAAGGCCCGCCCCCCGGCGGGCCTTTTGTTTTCCGCTCCACATAGAATCGCCCGCGCCCCCTGCGGCCACCCCTGTATGTCGCCCGATATCCGCGAGAAAAACCCGACGACCCACGAGGAGAAGCTCTCCTACCTGCGCGAACTGCGCGAGGCGGCGATCCACTCGGCCTCCGAGGAAGCGGTCGAGAAGCAGCACGCCCGCGGCAAGCTGACCGCGCGCGAGCGCATCGACCTGCTGCTCGATCCGGGCTCCTTCGAGGAGCTAGACACCTTCGTGCGCCACCGCACCTACGACTTCGAGATGCAGAAGAAACGGCCGTGGGGCGACGCCGTCGTCACCGGCCACGGGACGATAGAAGGAAGAACTGTTTTTGTTTTCTCTCAGGACTTCACGGTGTTCGGAGGAAGTCTGGGAGAGGTCATGGCGGAGAAGATGTGCAAGGTCATGGATCTTGCCGCCGAGGTCGGGGCGCCGGTGATCGGCATCAACGACTCGGGCGGCGCGCGGATCCAGGAGGGCGTCGTCTCGCTCGGTGCCTACGGCGACGTCTTCGCGCGGAACGTCAAATGCAGCGGCGTGATCCCGCAGATCAGCCTGATCATGGGCCCCTGCGCCGGCGGCGCGGTCTACTCGCCCGCGATGACCGACTTCATCTTCATGGTCAAAGAGACCAGCCACATGTTCATCACCGGCCCGGAAGTGATCAAAACCGTGACCGGCGAGGAAGTGGAGTTCGAGGCGCTGGGCGGCGCGATGTCGCACAACTCGAAATCGGGGGTCGCGCACTTCGCCTCCGAGAGCGAGGAGAGCTGCCTCGAGGACGCCCGCTACCTGCTGAGCTTCCTGCCCTCGAACAACCTGGAGCTACCGCCGCGCTTCGAGCCGACTCAGACGACCCGGAGCGCGAAGACGAGGAGCTCGACACCGTCGTCCCCGACGACCCGTCGAAACCGTACGACATGCGCGAGGTGATCAAGCGCATCTTCGACGACGAAGAGTTCTTCGAGGTCCACGAGCACTTCGCCAAAAACATCATCTGCGGCTTCTCCCGCCTCGACGGCTATCCGGTCGGGATCGTCGGCAACCAGCCCGCCTTCCTGGCCGGCGTGCTCGACATCGAGGCCTCCGAGAAGGCGGCCCGCTTCGTCCGCACCTGCGATTGCTACAACGTGCCGATCGTGACCTTCACCGACGTGCCCGGCTTCCTGCCCGGCACCGACCAGGAGTGGAACGGGATCATCCGCCACGGCGCGAAGCTCCTCTACGCCTACACCGAGGCGACCGTGCCGAAGCTCACCGTCGTCACCCGCAAGGCCTACGGCGGCGCCTACGACGTGATGGCCTCCAAGCACATGCTCGCCGACTTCAACTACGCCTGGCCGACCGCCGAGGTCGCGGTGATGGGCCCCGAGGGCGCGGTCAACATCATCTACCGCAAAGACATCGCCGGCTCGCCGACGCCCGACGAGCGCCGCCAGAAGCTGATCGACGACTACAAAGCCCACTTCGCCAACCCGTACTCGGCAGCGGAGCGTGGCTACATCGATGACGTCATCGAGCCCCGCCAGACGCGCCCGAAGCTGATCAAAGCCCTCCGCATGCTGCAGTCCAAGCGCGTCCCGCAGCCGAAGCGCAAGCACGGCAACATCCCGCTCTAAGCGCAAAGCGCGTCCCCGCAGGGGGGAGAACCCCCGCCAGCTGTTCCTTATGGCGTCGTGGGCGCCAAAAAGAACAGCCAAGCGAGGTGGACCTGGCGAGACGTGGGACGACTGGCGTCACAACAGCAGGGGTTGGTGGCGCGAGATCAGCTCCGCGATTTGGGACTGAGCGACCGTGGGATCTCGGACGCGCTGGCGCGGGGATGGCTGCGACCCGTCTTCCATGGCGTGTTCGCGGTCGGGCATGAGCATCTGACGGTCCATGCGCGGTTGTTGGCGGCGACCCTTGCTTGTGGACCGGGGAGCGTGGTGTCGCATGGGACGGCGGCTTGGATGCTCGGGCTTCGTCGGTGGCGGCCGAAGGAAGTCGACGTGATCGCGCCGGTGGAAGCGGGGAGGAAGATCGCGGGGATCCGCAGACGCTTCGTGCCGCCGCCGGTGGGCGGGGAAGTCTGGCGGCGCCATGGGGTGCCGCTGACCAGCTCGGCGCGGACGATCGTCGACTGCGCGGGGACTCTGGACGCCGGCGAGCTCGCGGGCCTGATCGAGCAGGCGTCGGTGGAGGGGCTGCTCGACGTCGTCGCCATCGACCGGGTCCTCGACGGCCCTCGACGCCGTGGGACGAAGAAGCTGCTCCGCGCCCTCGCTCCCTGGCGCCGCTACCGCCGCGGGATCAAGATCCGCAGCCGGATGGAGGCGAAGCTGCTTCCGCTGCTCACCGAAGCCGCGCTGCCGATCCCGCAGACCAACGCAAAGCTGCGCCTCGGAGGCAAGGTCTACGAGATCGACTTTCTCTGGCGCGAGCAGAAGCTGGTGGTCGAAACCGATGGCGGACGCTTCCACGACAACCCTGCGGCCGGTGGCCGGGACAGCGAACGCAATCACGCCCTCGCGAAGGCCGGCTACCGACTGCCGCGACTCGGCTGGGAGGACCTGCGCGACCGGCCCGAGCAGACGATGGGCGAGATCGCTCGGCTGTTGGGCTAGAGGCCAGCCCTCCGGAGCGGTCGCCGCGCGGGGCGACCCGTCCATGTGCTTCTCGCCGAGGTAGCGCCAGAGGCCGGTCCCGACGGCGACGAGGGCGAGGAGCAATCCGGCAAAGTGGCCGTCCACCAGGTCCGCCAGCGAGGCGGCGGTGAAGGCGATGACGATCGAGAGCGCAGGCGCCTCGACGTAAGAAGCGCGACGGCGGTCACGACGTTTGAATCCGGCGGCGAGCTCGGCTTCTTCGGGGTCGTCGACCTCGACACCGGAGCGGGCCTCGGTCGAGATCCGGGTTCGGTCTGCGGGCTCGAGGCTTTTCCACCTCAGCTCCCAGCTCGGACTGTCGGCGCCGCCGCGGAAGGCTCCGAAGAGGGCGACCGCGAGGGCGGGGAGCGTCACATCAGAACGAGGATGTCCACGCGAGAATCCTCGCGCAGATTCGTCCGCGGTGCCGGATCTAGTGGGCCGCGGTGGCCTCGGTCTCGGCGATCGTCGCCGGGCCCGCGGTGCCTCCCCCGCCCGCTGCGCCGCCGCGGCCGGGGGTGAGGCCGGCGTCGTCGCTGGAGAGGCGGTGGGCGAGGTAGACGGGGATGATCGAGAGGACGATCAGGATCACGGCGACGGCCGGGACGATGGGGAGCTCCTTGGGGCGGAAGAGGTTGCGGAAGATCCAGATCGGGAGGGTTTCTTCGCCGGCGCCGATGGTGAAGTTGGTGACGACGATCTCGTCGAAGGAGAGGGCGAAGGCGAGGAGGGCGCCGGCGCCGAGGGCGCTGCGGAGGGCCGGGAAGGTGACCCAGCGGAAGGTCTGCCAGGGGTCCGCGCCGAGGTCGGCGGAGGCTTCCTCGAAGGAGCCCGAGGTGCGGCGTAGGCGGGCGACCACGTTGTTGTACACGACGACGATGCAGAAGGTGGCATGGCCGACGATCACCGTCATCAGGCTGAGGCTGATGCCGAGCACCTGGGTGAAGGTGTTGGAGAGGGCGACGCCGGTGACGATGCCCGGCAGGGCGATCGGGATGATGACGAGGAAGGAGACGGATTCGCGGCCGAAGAAGCGGTTGCGCCCCACCGCGAGCGCGATCAGGGAGCCGAGGACGATGGCGATCAGCATCGCGACGACCCCCGCCTCGATCGAGGTGACGAGCGCTTCCCGGGCGCTTTCGGATTCGAATGCCTTGCCGAACCAGCTGAGGGTGAAGCCCGGCGGCGGCCATTTGAGGATGCGGCTCGAGTTGAAGGCCTCGACCGCGATCACCAGCAGCGGGATGTAGATGAAGGCCAGCGCCAGGCCGACGCAGACGCGGAGGAGGATCTTGGCGCGCTTGGAGAGCCTCATACGTGTTCGAAGGCGCCGAGCTTGCGGGCGACGCCGAGGTAGCCGATCACGACCACGATCGGGACCAGCGCGAACGCCGCCGCGAAGGGCTGGTTGTTGGTGATCGAGTCGTAGATCGAGGTGCCGATGAACTGTTCGTTGGAGACGAGTTTCGGCGCGATGTAGTCACCGAGGGTGAGGGAGAAGGTGAAGATCGAGCCCGCCACCACCGCCGGGAAGGAGAGCGGCAGGATTACCCGGCGGAAGGTGGTGAAGGGGTGTGCGCCGAGATCCTCGGAGGCCGAGATCAGCGAGTTCGGGATGCGTTCGAGCCCGGCGAAGATCGGCAGGATCATGTACGGCAGCCAGAGGTAGCTCATCACCAGCCAGACCGCGGCGACGCCTTCGCCAGGCCCGCTGATCCCGAGCGGATTGAGCGCCCAGTTGATCACCCCATGTTCGGCCAGCATCGCGCGCCAGGCGATCACCTTCACCAGGTAGCTCGCCCACAGCGGCATCAGCACCGCGACCACGAGCAGCGCCTTCGTCTTGCGCCCCGCCACCTTGGCCATGAAGAAGGCGATCGGGAAGGCGATGACGGCGTCGGTGATGGTGACCAGCGCCGCCGTGCGGACCGTGCGCCAGATGATCTCCCGGTAGACCGGGACGTTGACGAGTTCTTCGAAGTTTTCCCAGCTGAATTCCTTGATCACCGACCCGCTGAGCGGATCGACGGTCCAGAAGGCGGTGATCAGCAGGACGAGCAGCGACCCCAGGTAGAGGATCACCAGCCAGGCCATCGGGGCCGCCAGCAGTGACCCGATCCGCAGCCGGGGGCGACCGTAGAAGAGGCCGGCGAGCCGCCTGCCCGCCGACCTCTTCACGACTACCGCGTCAGTCGCCACCGCGACCGTCCATCAGTCGCTATCCCGGCCTAGCCTTTGATTTCGGTCCATGCTCGGACCCAATCGTTGTAGTCCATGCATTCTTCGGGCCCGCCTTCGGAGCATTCCGCCAGCGGCGTCTCCCAGTAGTAGACCCGCTTCCAGAACGCCGGTTCTTCCGCGTGGTATTCCTTGCAGAAGTTCGGGTTCTTGGTTTCTTCGCAGGCCTTTTCCTGGGCCGGTGCCTCGCCGAAGTATTCGGCGACTTCGGCGTTCGCTTTCGGGCTGATGATGTAGTTCATCCACATGTACATGCAGTTGGGGTGCTTGGCGTGGGAGCTGATCATCCAGGTGTCGGACCATCCCGTCGCACCCTCTTCCGGCAGGAAGCCCTGGCTCGCCGGACTCGCTTCCACCGGTTCGTTTTCGCCTTTGAGGGCGAAGTACTGGTACTGCCAGGTGGTGCCGACCTGATTCGAGCCGTTGGCGAAGCCCGCGATCTGTTCTTCGGCACTCGACCAGTATTCACCGACGTTCGGCTTCTGTTCTTTCATCAGTTCGACCGCCGCGTCGAACTGTTCTTCGTTCAGCTCGTACGGGTTTTCGATGCCGAGGCTCGGTTCGTGGTTCTTCAGGTAGAGCGCGCCTTCGGCGATCGACATCGGGTCGTCGTACTGGGTGATGTGGCCCTTGTACTTGGAGGCCACCTTCGGGTTCAGGGTGACTTCCCAGGAGCTCGGCGGCGGCGATACGTCGTTCTTGTTCCACATCAGCAGGTTCGCGCCGCGGCCGTGCGGGATCCCGTACGGCTTGCCTTCGAACGTGTTGTATGGCTGGCCTTTGAGGTCCGCGAACACCGTCTTATAGTTGGGGACCAGTGACACGTTGACCGGGGCAACTTCGCCGGCCGCCCAGAGGCGCGCCGTCGCGTTACCCGAGGCGGAGACCCCGTCGTACTGCCCGGTCTCCATCAGCTTCACCATTTCGTCGGAGGTGCCGGCCACCTTGTCATTGACCTTGCAGCCGGTTTCCTTTTCGAACGGCTTGACCCATTCTTCTTCGACGTAGCCGGCCCAGGAGATGAGGTTCACTTCCCCCTCGCCTTTGCCGAGCTTCTGCAGTTCTTCAGCGCCGCCACCTTCGCCGCCGCTGGTCCCGGAACTCGAGCTGCCACCCCCGCAGCCGGCCAGTACGAGCATGAACGCGACCAGGCCCGCGACGACGAACCACGCCGTGCGTGCCGGGCTGCCCTTGTCTCTCCTCATGGTGCTACCTCCTCCTTTTTCGTTGCACCGGTCACCGTCGCCGCGTGGTGCGGCCGCCATCCGACGGTCACCTCATCCCCCCGGGCGGGCACCGCGCCGGGTGCCTCGCCGACGTTCTGCCTGACCAGCGTCAGGACTCCTCCGGCATCGAGCTCCACCGTCCAGCGCGTCACCGCGCCCGCGTAGGCGATCTCGGTGACCCGGCCGCCCTCGGTGACGAGGCCGTCGGTCGGATCGCCCGGCCCGATCACCTCGATCTTCTCCGGCCTTACGGTGAAGCGCTTGCCGCCCCGTTCGAGCACGTTCGAGGTGCCGACGAAGTCGGCGACGAATTCGTTCACCGGGCGCTCGTAGAGCTCTTCCGGGGTCGAGACCTGCTCGATCTGCCCTTCGTTGAAGACCGCGATCCGGTCGCTCATCGTCAGCGCCTCGTCCTGGTCGTGGGTGACGTAGACGAAGGTGATCCCGACCTCTCCCTGGATCGCCTTCAGCTCGATCTGCATCTGCTCGCGCAGCTTCAGGTCGAGCGCCCCGAGCGGCTCGTCCAGCAGCAGCACCCGCGGCCGGTTCACGATCGCCCGCGCCAGCGCCACCCGTTGGCGCTGCCCGCCGGAGAGCTCACCGGGCTTGCGGTCGCCGTAGCCGGGCAACCGCACCATCTCCAGCGCCGCGTCGCGCCGGCGCGTCCGCTCGGCTTTGTCGACTTTCGCGACTTTGAGGCCGTAGGCGACGTTGTCGGCGACGCTCATGTGGGGGAACAACGCGTAGTCCTGGAAGACGGTGTTCACAGCCCGTTCGTAAGGCGGCACTCCGGACACGTCCTCTCCGGCCAGCTCGATCGTCCCGGACGTCGGGTCCTCGAACCCGGCGATCATCCTCAGCGTCGTCGTCTTGCCCGACCCGGACGGTCCGAGCATGGTGAAGAACTCGCCGGCCCGGATCTCCAGGTCGATTCCGGCGACAGCGGTCACCCCACCGTATTCCTTGGTGAGACCCGCGAGGCGGATGTCAGACGAGGACCCCTCTATGCCGCGAAGTTATCCCAGCGGGACAAAGTGCGCAGGACAATTCCGCCGGCGCGCTTTGGACGCAACGGAGTATGGGAACTTTGCCCGGCGTGCCCGCTGACGGGCGCCTGGCGCGCTTGGCTACCTCGGGTTTGGGCCGGAGCGGCTAAAAGCCGGTCGGGTGACGCGCGACGAAGCCTTCGTTCGTGCGCAGTTCTTCGTGCCAGCGGGGACCGGTTTCTTCGCCCGAGTCGCCGCTGGTGTCGAAGCGGTAGCCGGCGACCGTCATGTACGCGTGGCCCGCGTTGGCGTAGACGGTGATCCAGCGACCCTGTCCTTCTTCGCCCCAGGCCATCATCGGGCCGGAGGGAAGCGGACTTTCGAGGAATCGGCCGCCGTGGAGGGCGAAGGAGACGGAGCCGGAGCAGTCATAGCCGTTGGAGGCGAAGCTGGCGTGCCCGCCGCCCCAGATGTAGGGCTTGGTGCGGATCTTGTTCGCCGCGGCGATGACGGCCTTGACGCGGGCCGGGGCGGATGCCGGGGGGATCAGTTCGCCGCCGGCCAGCAGCTTGGCCTTCGCGGTCGGGGTGCAGATGTCGACTTCAGCGGGGGTGAGGCCACCGGTCCGACAGGCGGCGGAGGCGCCACCGGGGACGGCGAGGGCCGCCACGATCAGGGCCATGGCTATGGCAAGACCCGCTTTGAGCTTAAAACCGCGCTTCGGCAAACCGATATCTCCTTCGTCGGCCTACGGGGTTAGCTGTCGGGCTGGCGCTGAAAGAGCTCGCGCCTCCACCTGGTGGTGGATTAGCCCCGAAAACGTGGTTCCCCCGCTCCCGATGCCAGATGGCATGCAGGACTCGGCGTTTCGGTCGTGTTGACCGTCGGCATAGTAGTGCATCCGTCCGGCGGTTGCTTACAAAACGCAAACATTAGGTTCCGATTCGCACTTGGCACGGGGGTTCCTGCGGGGTGGACCAATATTCCTGCGCAATCCGACGCCTGTAGATTGGGGCTTTGGAATGGAGATCGGCGGGCGCACAGCACTTCTCACCGGGGCCACCGGCGGCCTCGGTCGGGCGACCGCGCAGGCCCTGGCGGCGGCCGGCGCCTCCCTCGTACTGAGCGGGCGGCGCGAGGAGGACCTGATGGCGCTGGCCGGGAGCCTCCCCGGTGAGGACCATCGCGTCGTCGTCGCCGACCTCGCCGAGGACGGGGAGGCGGAGCGGCTCGCCGCGGCGGCCGCGGGCGTCGACATCCTCGTCGCCAACGCCGGACTCCCCGGCGCGGGCTGGCTCGCCGAGTTCTCCGCCGAGGAGGTGAAGCGCACCCTGCGCGTCAACCTCGAGGCGCCGATGCTCCTCGCCCGCGCGCTCTTCCCGGAGATGCTGGAGCGCGGCTCCGGCCACCTCGTCTTCGTCTCCTCGCTGTCCGGCAAGTCGGCCAGTCCCCGTACCTCCGTCTACAACGCGACCAAGTTCGGCCTGCGCGGCTTCGCGCTCGGCCTGCGCTCCGACCTGGCTCCCCGCGGGATCGGCGTGTCCCTGGTCTCACCCGGCTTCGTCCGCGATGCCGGGATGTTCGCCGACACCGGCGCCAAGACCCCGCCCGGAATGGGGACCACGACCCCCGAGGCGGTGGCCGACGCGGTGCGCAAGGCGATCGTCGAGGACAAGGTCGAGATCGCCGTCGCCCCGCTGCTCGACCGGGTCGCGGCCCACGCCGGGCTCCTCAGCCCGGCGATCGCGGTCCGCGCCCAGAGCGGCAGCGTCGGCCAGCGCGCCGCCGCCGAGGTCACCGGCGGTCACTCCAAGGACAAGCGTTGAGCCGGTCCCCCCACCCGTTCCCCTCCCCGAAAGGCACGTCTCATGAGTAGTCCCACCGATTCCTTCGGCGCCCGCGCGACCCTCGAGGTCGGCAGCCGCTCCTACGAGATCTTCCGCCTCGACGCGCTGCAGGAGCGCTTCGACGTCGCCCGCCTGCCGTACTCGGTGAAGGTGCTGCTGGAGAACGTGCTGCGGCTCGAGGACGGGGTGTCGGTGAACAGCCACGACGTCGAGGCGATCGCCTCCTGGGACGCCGCCGCCGAGCCGAGCGTGGAGATTCCCTTCCAGCCGGCCCGCGTCCTGATGCAGGACTTCACCGGAGTCCCCGCGGTCGTCGACCTCGCCGCGATGCGCGACGCGATGAGCGACATCGGCGGCGACCCGAAGGCGATCAACCCGCTGGTCGACGTCGACCTGGTGATCGACCACTCGGTGCAGGTCGACGCCTTCGGCAACGACCGCGCCTTCGCCGTCAACGCCGAGCGCGACTTCGAGCGCAACCGCGAGCGCTACTCGTTCCTCAAGTGGGGCCAGGGGAGCTTCGACAACTTCCGCGTCGTGCCGCCCGCGACCGGGATCTGCCACCAGGTCAACCTCGAGTACCTCTCGCAGGTCGTCTACTCGCGGGAGAACGACGGCACCCTGCAGGCCTATCCCGACACGCTGGTCGGGACCGACTCGCACACGACGATGGTGAACGGGCTCGGCGTGCTCGGCTGGGGCGTCGGCGGGATCGAGGCAGAGGCGGCGATGCTCGGCCAGCCGATCTCGATGCTCCTGCCGCAGGTGGTCGGCTTCAAGCTCTCCGGCGAGCTGCCGGAGGGGGCGACCGCGACCGACCTCGTCCTCACCGTCACCGAGATGCTGCGCGAGCGCGGCGTCGTCTCCAAGTTCGTCGAGTTCTTCGGGCCGGGGCTGCCGACCCTGGGGCTGGCCGACCGGGCGACCCTCGGCAACATGTCGCCGGAGTTCGGTTCGACCTGCGCGATCTTCCCGGTCGACGCGGAGACGCTGCGCTACATGGACCTGACCGGGCGGCCGACCGAGACGATCGAGCTGGTCGACGCCTATGCCCGTGAGCAGGGCATGTTCCACGACTCCTCGACCCCCGATCCGGTCTTCTCCGAGCTGCTCGAGCTGGACCTCGCCGACGTCGTCCCGTCGATTGCCGGGCCGAAACGCCCGCAGGACCGGGTGCCGCTCGACGAGGCCAAGGAGTCCTTCCTCGAGGCGATGGGCGAATTCGCGCCCGACGCGGTGGAGAAGCTCGGCAACGGGCGCGACGAGGCGATCGAAGAGTCCTTCCCGGCCTCCGACCCGCCCGCCGAGGACCATGACGACGAGCGCGGCAAGCCGCGGCCCGCGACGACCGGGACGCCCGTCGCGACGCTGGAGAAGCGGCGCTCCGACGACGCGATCGAGGTGAGCGTCGACGGCGAGACCTTCGAGCTCGACCACGGCCGCGTCGTGATCGCCGCGATCACCTCCTGCACCAACACCTCGAACCCGAGCGTGATGATCGGCGCCGGGCTGCTGGCGCGGAACGCGCTGGCCAAGGGGCTCTCGCGCAAGCCGTGGGTGAAGACCTCGCTGGCGCCGGGCTCCACCGTGGTCACCGACTACCTGCGCCAGGCGGGGCTCGACGAGGCGCTCGACGGCCTCCAGTTCAACCTCGTGGGCTACGGCTGCACCACCTGCATCGGCAACTCGGGCCCGCTGGCCGAGGAGATCTCGGCGGCGATCGCGGAGAAGGACCTTGCCGTCTGCGCCGTCCTCTCCGGCAACCGCAACTTCGAGGGCCGGATCAACCAGGACGTGAAGGCCAACTACCTGGCGAGCCCGCCGCTGGTCGTCGCCTACGCGCTGGCCGGGCGGATGGACGTCGACATCACCACCGAGCCGCTCGGCGAGGGCGCCGACGGCGAGCCGGTCTACCTGCGCGACATCTGGCCCAGCAGCGAGGAAGTGAAGCGCGTGGTCGGCGATTCGGTCGCGGCGGAGATGTTCAAGCGCAACTACGCCGACGTCTTCACCGGAGACGAGGAATGGAGCGCGGTCGACGTCCCCGAGGGCGACCGGTACGACTGGCCCGACTCGACCTACGTGCGCCGGCCGAGCTTCTTCCAGGACATCCCAGCCGATCCCCCCGGCCTCGCGCCGATCGAGGGCGCCCGCGTCCTGGCCGTCCTGGGGGACTCCGTCACCACCGACCACATCTCGCCCGCCGGCGCGATCAAGAAGGAAAGCCCGGCGGGGAAGTGGCTGACCGAGCAGGGGGTCGAGGTCGGGGACTTCAACTCCTACGGCTCGCGCCGCGGCAACCACGAGGTGATGATCCGCGGGACCTTCGCCAACATCCGCCTGCGCAACGCGCTGGTCGAGAAGGCGGGCGGCTTCACCCGTCACTTCCCCGACGGGGAGGAGACGACCATCTACGACGCCGCGGTGACCTATGCCGAGGAAGACGTGCCCCTGGTCGTCCTGGCGGGCAAGGAGTACGGCTCCGGCTCCTCCCGCGACTGGGCGGCGAAGGGCACGGTCCTGCTCGGCGTCCGCGCCGTCGTCGCCGAGTCCTTCGAGCGCATCCACCGCTCCAACCTGATCGGCATGGGCGTCGTCCCCCTCCAGTTCGCCCCCGGCGAGAACGTCGCGTCCCTCGGCCTCACCGGCGCCGAGACGTTCACGATCGGCGACCTCGAAGCGGGCAACGCCAAATCCGTGACCGTCACGGCCAAATCGGACGATGGCACCGAGAAGCGGTTCGAGGCCAAAGTCCGCCTCGACACCCCCAACGAGATCACCTACATCAACAACGGCGGCATCCTCCAGACCGTCCTGCGCAACCTGAAGGGCTGAGGCGGCAGGGCGGGAGGTCGCGGTCCGGCCTCCCGCGCCCGCCACTTCGCGCTTGGCGAGTGCCGGGGCCAGCGTCGCCAGGAGTCACGAGGGAGCTTGCTCCGCAAGTGACCGAGTAACGACGCCGCGACGCGCTCCCCGGTGCCGCCAAGCGCGAAGTGGCGCAGCGGGGGCGCGGGAGGCAGGGGGGTCCGCGCGCCCCTCGCTGCACCTGCGCGCCGGTAGCCAGGGAGGGATGCCGACGCGGCCGTTCCCGGGCTGGTGACCTGGGAACAGTCCGACCTAGCTATACCGCCCGTACCGGTTCCGGTCAAGCGGCGTATACCGAACCTCTACGTTTGTTCGGTCGCCCTTTGCGGGGTGGAGTTGGCCGCGACGGGGCGGGCGATGCCCCAACCCTTGCGTTCGATCAGCTCGATTCCGATCACCGAGCCGATCGGGCCGAACGGGGTGAGGGTGGCCGCGAGGAGGGTGTAGGGCGCCTCGTGGCGCACGCAGGCGACCCAGATGACCACACAGAGAACGCAGAAGCCGATGCCGTGCGCCCAGCCGAAGATCATCGTCTCGGTTTCGAAGCCGGGGGCGAGCCAGAAGAAGAGGAGGCCGATGAAGACCGCCAGCTCGACGTAGGAAACGCGCTTGACCCAGACGAAGAGCTCGCCGGGCACCGGCTTCTCGAAGGGCTTGAAGGGCCGCGGGCGCTGCATCGCCGCCGGCGCTAGACGCCGGGGGTGAGCGCGGTGAGGGCGATGCGCTCCTGCTCGAGCGCGTGGGCGTTGGCGTAGCCCTCGCCCGGGCTGGCGCGGCCGGGACGGCCGATGTAGGTGAGGTCGACGCCCTCGGGCAGCACCTGCGGGAAGCGACGCGACATGACCTTCCAGGCGCCCATGTTGCGCGGCTCCTCCTGGACCCAGGCGATCTCCTTCAGGTTCGGGTAGCCGGCGATCACCTCTTCCAGCCGTTCCTTGGCGAAGGGGTAGAGCATCTCGACCCGGGCGATCGCCACGTTCTCGGCGGCGGCGCGGCGCTCCTGGGAGTCCATGTCGTAGTAGATCTTGCCGGTGCAGAGGACGAGGCGCTCGACCTTCTCGCGGCGGCCCTCGACGGTCGGGTCGTCGAGGATGTGGCGCCACTCGCCGTCGGTGAGGTCCGCCATCGTCGAGGAGGCGCGGTCGAGCCGCAGGAGCCCCTTCGGGGTGAAGACGATCAGCGGCCGCGCCTTGCGGATCAGCGCCTGGCGGCGCAGCAGGTGGAAGTACTGCGCGGCGGTGGTCGGGTTGGCGATCCGGATGTTGCCCTCGGCGCCGAGCGCGAGGAAGCGCTCGATGCGGGCGCTCGAGTGCTCCGGCCCCGAACCCTCATAACCGTGCGGCAGCAGCAGCGTGAGGCGGCTCGTCTGTCCCCACTTGGCCTCGCCGGAGACGATGAAGCTGTCGATGATCACCTGCGCGGCGTTGGCGAAGTCGCCGAACTGTGCCTCCCAGAGGACCAGCGCGCTCGGGCTCGCCGCCGAGTAGCCGTACTCGAAGCCCATGCAGGCGACCTCCGAGAGCGGGCTGTTGTGGAGCTCGAAGGGTGCCTTCGCGTCGCGCAGGTTCTGCATCGGCGTGTACTCGAGGCCGGTGTTCTCGTCGTGCAGGACGAGGTGGCGGTGGGAGAAGGTGCCGCGCTCGGTGTCCTGGCCGGTGAGCCGGATGTGGACGCCCTCGGTGAGCAGCGAGCTGAAGGCGAGCGCCTCGGCCTGCCCGTAGTCGATGCCACCCTCGGCGAGCGCGTCGGTGCGGCGGCCGAGCGGCCGGCGGAGCTTGCGGTGGACGTTGAAGCCGTCCGGCACCCGGAGCAGTTCCTCGTTCAGCTTGATCAGCATGTCGGCCGTCAGCGTCGTGTCGACCTTCGGGCTCGCGGTGCGGTCGAGTTCGCCGGTGCCGGTGGCGACGGTCGGGTCCTCGTAGTCGCCCGCGTCCATCTTCTCGCGCAGCTGCTTGAGCGCCGCCGACATCTCGTTTTTGCGCGATTCGCCCTCCTCGGCGACCACCTCGGGAGTGGTCACGCCCTCGGCGATCAGCTGGTCGGCGTAGAGCTCGGAGACCGGCTTGTGCTCCTTGATCTTCGCCGCGATCGCGGGCTGCGTGTAGGCGGGCTCGTCGGTCTCGTTGTGCCCGTAGCGGCGGTAGCCGATGACGTCGATGACGACGTCGCGGTGCCAGCGCTCGCGGTAGGCCATCGCCAGGCGCACCGCCGACATGCAGGCCTCGACGTCGTCGGCGTTGACGTGGATGATCGGCACGTTGAAGCCCTTGGCCAGGTCGCCGGCATACGGGGTCGAGCGAGCGTCCTCGGGGTCGGTGGTGAAGCCCACCTGGTTGTCCTGGATGATGTGGACGGTGCCGCCGGTGGCGTAGCCCCGGAGGCCCTGCAGGTTCAGCGTTTCGGCGACGACGCCCTGCGCGGGGAAGGCGGCGTCGCCGTGCAGCAGGACCGGCACCGCGGCCATTTTGTCCTGGGTGAGCCCGGGGCCGTCGAACTTGTTCTGCAGGAAGCGCGCGCCGCCGGTGACGACCGGGTCGACGAACTCCAGGTGGCTCGGGTTCGGGTAGAGGCGGACCGAGGTCTTCTCACCCGCGTGGGACTCGTAGACGCCGCGGTGGCCGTAGTGGTATTTGACATCGCCGGTGCCGCCGTGCGGGATCGCCGCGACGGCCTTCACCGCGCTCAGCCGTTTGGAGCCCTCGAACTCGGCCAGGATCGATTCCACCGGGCGTCCGAGGTTGTGGGCGAGGACGCTGAGGCGGCCGCGGTGGGCCATCCCGAAGACGACGTCGTCGGCGCCGGCGCGGTGGGCGAGGGTGACGACCTCGTCGAGCATCGGCACGACCACGTCGAGCCCCTCGATCGAGAAGACCTTGGATCCCAGATACGCTTTGCCGAGGAAGCGCTCGAACTGGAAGACGTCGATCAGGCGGTGCAGCAGACGCTCTTTCTCGTCCGCCGAGAGGGGCTGGCGGTGCGCCCCGGTCTCGATCATCTCGCGCATCCAGATCCGCTGCTGGTGGGACGCGATGTGCTCGAACTGGTAGCCGATCGTCGAGCAGTAGGCATCGCGCATCCGTGGCAGCGCCTCGAGCAGCGTTTCGCCGGGGACCCCGATCCGCAGGATCGAGGCAGGGATCCGCGACATCAGCTCCGGCGTCAGGTTCAGGTTCTCCGGCTCCAGGCCGGGGTCGCCCTTCGGCTCCGAGCCGAGCGGGTCGAGGCGGGCGGCCAGGTGGCCCTGGGTCCGGTAGGCCTTCAGCAGCGAGGTCGCGGCCTGTACCGCCTGCAGCAGCTCCTCGTCGACCTGCCCGGGGACGCCGGAGGATTCCGCCGCCGGCGCGGCGCTGGTGAGCGGCGCGGGGGAGGCGGAGGCGGGATGTGCATTGGTGACCGGGGCGGTCTCGATGCCGAGGTCGGCGGCGACCGACTCGTAGAACTCGTCCTCGCCCTGCAGCAGCTGCTCGATCCGGCGCAGGAACTCCCCCGACTCGGCGCCCTGGATGACTCGGTGGTCGTAGGTCGAGGTCAGCGTCATGATCTTCGAGACGCCGAGCTGCTTGATCCGTTCCGGCGAGGCGTGCGACCACTCCGGCGGGTAGGCGATCGAGCCGGTGGCGATGATCGCGCTCTGTCCCGAGAGCAGGCGCGGGACCGAGGCGACGGTGCCGATCCCGCCCGGGTTGGTGAGGCTGATGTTGGTGCCGATGAAGTCGTCGGCGGTCAGCTTGTTCTCGCGGGTCTTCGCGATCAGCTCCTCGTAGCGCGTGTGGAAGCCCGCGAAGTCGAGTTCCTGGGCGCCCTTGATCGCCGGGACCATGAGGCTGTGGGAGCCGTCCTTGCGGGTCACGTCGACGGCGATGCCGAGGTTGACCGGGCCGTTCTCGATCGCGTAGGGCTTGCCGTCGCGCTCCTCGAAGGAGCGGACCATCACCGGGTAGTCGCCGGCTGCCTTGACGATCGCCCAGGCGACGAGGTGGGTGAAGGAGGTCTTCAGGCCGCGCTCTTTGAGCTGCGCATTGAGCACCTTGCGCTTCGCGTCGAGGGTATCGACGGCGATCGTGCGGAAGCTGGTCGCGGTGGGGACGGCGCGACTTTCGTCCATCGCCTTGGCGAGCATCGCGGCGGGGCCGCGCAGCTGCTTCTCCTCGCCCACGGTCGGCGCGGCGCCGTTGCCGCCGTTGAGGACGTCCTCTTTGGTGACCTTGCCGCCGAAGCCGGTCGCCGTTACCGACCCGAGGTCGACGCCGTTCGCTTCAGCCATCCGGCGCGCGATCGGCGTGGCCTTGACCTCGGAGCCGTTGCCGTTCGCCCCGTTGCCGCCGTTTGCCGTGGCGGGGATGGTGGCCGCGCTCGGCTCCTCGACCTTCGCCTCGGCGGCGGGGGCGGTCCCGTCGCCGTCACCCGGAGCGATCTCGACCATCGGCGCGCCGACCGGCACCTCGTCGTCGACCTCCACCAGGAGCTTGGTGACCGTGCCGCTGACGGTGGCCGGGACCTCGGCGTCGACCTTGTCGGTCGAGACCTCGACGACGGTGTCGCCCTCATTGACGAAATCGCCAACGGCGACGTGCCACTCGAGGACGATGCCCTCGGTTACCGACTCACCCATCTCGGGCATTGCGATCTGCACGGTTGCCGTATCTGGCATTTCTTCGGTCCAGTCTTACAAACCGCGACCCCGGGCTGCTTTCTCGGGATAACCTGGTACCTGATGAGCTATTTCGTGACTGGGGCAACGGGCTTTATCGGACGCAATCTCGTCGAGCGTTTGCTGCAGCGGGAGGGCACGATCTACGCGTTGGTGCGGGCCGGCTCGCGCGGCAGATTGGAGGAGCTGCGCACCGGCTGGGGTGCCGACGGGGCACGTGTGGTGCCGATTTCCGGCGATCTGACCCAACCCGGCCTGGCGATCTCCGAGGAGGACCTGATCACGATGCGGGGGGAGATCCGGCACTTCTTCCACCTGGCCGCGATCTACGACATCACCGTCGATGCCGAAACCCAGAGGGTCGCCAACGTCGAGGGCACCCGCCACGCAATCGAGCTTGCAGGCGCGGTCGAGGCGGGCTGCTTCCACCACGTCAGCTCGATCGCCGCGGCCGGTCTCTACAAGGGGATCTGGACCGAGGACATGTTCGACGAGGCCGAAAGGCTGGACACGAACCCCTACTTCCGCACCAAGCACGAAGCGGAGCGGCTGGTCCGCGAGGAGTCGCCGCGGCCGTGGCGGGTGTACCGGCCGGCGATCGTGGTCGGCGACTCGCGCACCGGCGCGATCGACAAGATCGACGGGCCCTACTACTTCTTCAAGTCGCTGCAGCGGGCGCGCCGGGTGCTGCCGTCGTGGCTGCCGACCGTCGGCATCGAAGGCGGCGAGATCAACATCGTCCCGGTCGATTACGTCGCGGGCGCGATCGACCACATCGCCCACGAGCCGGACCTCGACGGGCGGGCCTTCCACCTCACCGACCCGAACCCGCGGCGGGCCGGGCAGGTGGTGAACCTCTTCGCCAAGGCAGCCGACGCGCCGCGGATGCAGTGGCGGCTGGACACCGACGTCACCGAGCCCGCGACCGGCGCGCTGCGCTCGGCGCTGCGCCTGGTGCCGGGGTCGAAGCGGGCGGTCTCGGCGGTGCTCGGGGAGCTCGGGCTGCCCGCCGAAGTACTTACCTACCTCGACTATCCGACCCGCTTCGACTCGGCCAAGACGCAGGAGGTCCTGGCCGGGACCGGCATCGACGTGCCGCCGCTGGAGAGCTACGCGACGCGGATCTGGGACTACTGGGAGCGCAACCTCGATCCCGACCTGTTCAAGGACCGCAGCCTCGCGGGTGCGGTGCGTGGCAAGGTGGTGCTGATCACCGGCGCCTCCTCCGGCATCGGCCGGGCGGCCGCGGTCAAGGTCGCCGACGCGGGGGCGACGGTCCTGCTCGTCGCGCGATCGGTCGACAAGCTGGAAGAGACGAAGGAGGAGATCCTCGCCGCCGGGGGGATCGCCCACATCCACCGCTGCGACATGGCCGACGTCGAGGACGTCGCGCGGATGGCCGACGAGGTCCTCACCTACCACGGCCACGTCGACATCCTCGTGAACAACGCGGGGCGCTCGATCCGCCGCTCGGTCGCCCTCTCCTACGACCGCTTCCACGACTATGAGCGAACCATCCAGCTGAACTACCTCGGCTCCCTGCGACTGATCCTGGCGCTGTTGCCGGCGATGCGGGCGCGCAAGTCGGGGCACATCATCAACATCAGCTCGATCGGGGTGCAGACGAACCCGCCGCGCTTCTCCGCCTACGTCGCCTCGAAGGCGGCGCTCGACGCGTTCAGCCGGGTGATCGCCTCCGAGGTGAAGGACGACGGGGTCCACATCACGACGATCAACATGCCGCTGGTCCGGACGCCGATGATCGCGCCGACGCGGATGTACGACATGTTCCCGGCGATCACGCCCGAGGAGGCCGCCGAGATGATCGCCAAGGCGATGGTCGGGAAGCCGAAGAAGGTGGCGACGAAACTCGGGAACTTCGGCGAGCTGCTCTACGCGGTTGCGCCGAAGGCGAGCGACTCGATCCTGAACACGGCCTACAAGCTCTTTCCCGACTCGCAGGCGGCCAAGGGCAAAGGCGAGGAGCGCCCCGACAGGGCTCCTTCCACCGAGGCGGTCGCTTTCGCGCATCTCATGAAAGGCGTGCACTGGTAGCTCGGCGCCTCAAGCACTGGGGTTGGGGCTACGAGGATCAGTCGCCGTCCGCGACGCAGCTCGCCGAGGCGGCGGCCGGGATCCGCGAGCGGTTCGGCTTCGGCGGTGAGGTGCGGGCGGCGGTGCCGCTGGAGGAGGTCGAGGTGCGGGCGCCGCGGTTGCGGGCACCGGACGCCTTCGGGGACCTCTTCACCGACGAGAAGTACGAGCGCGTCAGCCGCGCGCTCGGCAAGGCCTACCGCGACGTCGTGCGTGGGCATCGCGGCGAGTTCGAGCATCCGCCCGACCTGGTCGCGTTGCCGCGGGACTGCTCGGAGGTGGAGACGGTGCTGAACTGGGCCGAGGCGGAGGGCGCCGCGGTGGTGCCCTTCGGCGGTGGGACTAGCGTGGTCGGCGGGGTGGAGGCGCGCCTCGGCGACCGGCCGGTGGTGACGATGGACCTGCGCCGGCTCGACCGCCTGGTGGAAGTCGACCCGACCTCCCTGGCGGCGCGGATCGAGGCGGGCGCCACCGGGCCGCGGCTCGAGGAGCAGTTGCGCGAGCACGGGCTCACCATGCGCTGCTTCCCGCAGTCCTTCGAGTACGCGACGCTCGGCGGCTGGATCGCTACCCGGGCGGGCGGCCACTTCGCGACCAAGGAAACGCACGTCGACGACCTGGTGGAGTCGATCCGCGCGGTGACCCCGCGGGGAACCTGGGAGAGCCGGAGGCTGCCGGGCTCGGGCGCCGGGCCGTCCCCGGATCGCCTGCTGCTCGGCTCCGAGGGCATCCTCGGCGCGATCGTCGACGCCTGGGTGCGGGTGCGCCCGCGGCCGGAGTGGAAGGCGGCGGCGACGGTCCGCTTCGCGCGCTTCGCCGATGCCTCCGCTGCGGTCCGCGAGATCGTCCAGGCCGGCCTCGACCCCGCCAACTGCCGCGTGCTGGAAGCCGCCGAGGCGGAGATGACCGGCGCCGGCGACGGCGCGTCCCACCTGCTCCTCCTGTCATTCGAGTCCGCCCACCACCCGATGGACGCCCCGCTCCGCCTGGCCCTGGACGCCGCCACCTCCCACGGTGGCGAGCCTCCGGTGTTGACGGGCCGAAAACCGGACCATATGTCCGGAAATCGGCCCACCAACGGCGAGGATGCGGCGGAGTCGTGGCGTGGGGCCTTCCTTCTTGCGCCTTACTTGCGGGACACGTTCGTCTCCTGTGGGGTGCTTTCGGAGACGTTCGAGACGGCGATCACCTGGGACCGGCTGGAGGAGTTCCACGGGACGGTGATGGAGACGACGCGGCGCGCGGTCGCCGAGGTCTCCGGCGCGCCCCGCGAGGGTCGCGGCGCGCCGCTCGTCACCTGCCGCTTCACGCACGCCTACCCCGACGGCGTCGCGCCCTACTTCACCGTGCTCGCGCCGGCGATCCGGGGCGGCGAGGTCGAGCAGTGGGACGAGATCAAGGCCGCCGTCTCCGAGGCGCTGATCGAGGGCGGCGGGACGATCACCCACCACCACGCGGTCGGCCGCGATCACCGCCCGTGGTACGACCGTCAGCGTCCGGCCCCCTTCGCCGCCGCCCTGCGCGCCGCCAAGGCCGAGCTCGACCCGGCCGCGATCTTGAATCCAGGTGTCCTTCTCGACCCCTGATCCCGCGTCCGGGGGCGGCGGCGTTACCCTTTCGCCACCGGATCTGGCGGCGGGAGTGCCCACCCGCCGCGTCTCGCCGCCCGCATGATGGAAACGATCACCTCCGAACACCCGACCGTGCCGCCGCCGGACGAGCAACCGAACCTCGACGACCCGGTGGTGCCGCGCCGCAGCCCGCTGCGCGCCGCGATCAAGACCGGCCGGCCCAAAGAGTGGATCAAAAACGTCTTCGTCTTCGCCGGGCTGCTCTTCTCCGGCCACTTCAAGCACCCCGAAGACATCCTCCTGGCGACCGTCACCTTCTTCGCCTTCTGCTTCATCTCCAGCGCGGGCTACTTCGTCAACGACCTGATCGACGTCGAGCTCGACCGCAAACACCCGAAGAAGCGCTTCCGCCCGCTCGCCGCGCGCGAGATCTCCGAGCGCACCGCGATGACGATAGCCCCGGCTCTCGCGATCGTCGCGATCGCGATCGGCTTCGCCGTCAACTGGAAAGTCGGCCTGATGGTGGTCGGCTACGGCGTCGCCCAGATGGCCTACAGCCTCGGCCTCAAGCAGATCGTGATCATCGACGTGATGACGCTGGCGGGCCTCTTCGTCCTCCGTGTCGCCGCCGGTGCCAGCGCCGTCGACGCCCACGCATCCGAGTGGCTACTCCTCTGCACCGGCTTCCTCGCCGCCTTCCTCGGCTTCACCAAGCGCCGCCAGGAGGCGGTCTCCGAGCTCCACGAGGGCACCTCGACCCGCCCCGTCCTCGAGCACTACTCGCTCCCCTTCCTCGACCAGATGGTCTCCATGGTCACCACCGGCACGGTGATCAGCTACGCCATCTACACCGTCAACTCGCCGATCATCGGTAACCAGATGATGCTGACGATCCCGCCGGCGGTCTACGGCATCTTCCGCTACCTCTACCTGATCTACGACCGCAACGACGACCGTTCGATGTCCGGCATCGTCGCCGGCGATCGCGGCATCCAGGCCGCCGGCGCCTCCTTCGCGATCATCGCGTTCCTGTTGCTTTACGTGTTCAACTGAGCTGGCGCCCGGGTTCGTCACGGAAGTCGTACCTCGTCACGGAGAGCGTGGGAACTCCACGCTTCCGCGCGTGTTGGGCAACAGTCACGACCGCGCTGCACGAGTTGACCGTGCTATAGCCCGGTCAACTCGTGCAGCGCGTTTTCGGGCCCTTTTTCAAGGCCCGAAAAAGCGGCGAAGGGTCCAGGAAGCGTGACTCCCTCACGTCGGACGGCCGCGATGGCCCGAACAACCGCGCCCCAACCCTCCGCGACGCCCATCTAGGCCAGCTCGCCGCCCTCGGGGAGGCCTTCCATGAGGTAGAAGCGGGCGCGGCCGAGCTCGTCGCCGTTGACCTCGACCACGGCGGCGTGGGGGCCGGCGGCGGTGAAGGTGGCGGTGGCGGCGATCGACATGACGAGGCGCTGCTCTTGGCCTTGGGGCATGCCGGGGGGCCGACCGGTCTCGAAGTTGGCGGTGAGGCCCTCGCCGAGCTCGGTGCCGTCGGGGTCCTGGATGGTCACGGACAGCTCGTGGGGGTTGTTGGTCTCGTGCCAGGCGACGTCGATGCCGAGGCCGATGTGGAAGGACCACTCGTGGGGCAGCTCGGGGAGGCGGAGGACGTTCCAGCCGCCGCCGGTGAGGTAGAGCTTCCCGTTCACCGCCTCCGAGTAGTCGGTGAGCATGATGAAGCCGATGTTCACGAGCGCTTGGCCTTCTTCGCGTTCTTTTTGTTCTTCCCCTCGGTGCCGGGGTAGGGGACGATGTCGAGGTCGGCGACCAGTTCGGTCTTGCTGTCGCGCTGGAACTGGATGTCGACTTTCTCGTCCTTGCGGTAGGTGCCCCAGAGGCCGAGGTACATGGCCAGCCAGCGACTGGTGCCCATTTCCTCCTTGACGATCGGCCGGGTGAAGACCAGTTCGCGGTCCTCGATGTTGAAGTCCTCCCCCTCGGTCTGTTCGACCCCGTTGACGTAGACGGTGTAGGGCGGCTCGGCGCCGGCCGGGATCTTCACCCGCTCGCCCGCGGCATAGCTGCCCTTCGGGACGCCAGGCATGTTCATGTAATCGGTCATGAGGCTCCTTCCAAAGTCTCGCGCACCAGGTCGAAAGGGGTGTCGTGGCCACTCGGGTCGAGCTCTTCTCGGCGCAGGCCGCCACGGTAGGGCATGAAGGTGCCGTCGCCGCGGACGTCGACGCCCGCGGCCTGCTTGCGCAGGAAGCCTCCGCGGCTCAACTCGAGGCGCGCGGTCACCTGATCCTCGGGCTCGAACTTGCGCAGCACGTTGGCGGCCTTCGGCGGGCCCTCGGCACGGATCTCGAGCGCCCGCTCGCGCATCCGCGCCACGGCCTCGTCGACGCTGTCGAACCCTTCGCGGTCGACTTCAGCGCCGTTGCGCACGGTGAGCTTCCAGCTGGGACGAGCCACGCCCGCAGACTACGACGCTTGTCACCCTCGAGGTGACAAGCGTCGGCCTGACCTGGGTCAGGCGCCGCGGCGGGGACGTTTCGGGCGCCGCGCCGGGGGTCCGACGATTTTCTCGGCGTCCCCGCGAGCGGCGATCGGGGCGTAGTCGCGCCCCCGCTGACCGGTGTAGATCTGGCGCGGGCGGGCGATTTTCTGCTCCGGGTCTTCTTTCATCTCCATCCACTGGGCGACCCAGCCGGCCGTCCTCGGGATCGCGAAGAGCAGCGTGAACATGTCGGTCGGGATCCCCAGCGCCTCGTAGATGATCCCCGAGTAGAAGTCGACGTTCGGGTAGAGCTTGCGCTCGGTGAAGTAGTCGTCCTCGAGCGCCCGTTTCTCCAGCTCGCGCGCGATCTCGACCAGCGGGTTGTACTCGGTGGCATCGAAGATCGGGTCGAGGTAGCCCTGGATGATCCGCGCCCGCGGGTCGTAGTTCTTGTAGACCCGGTGGCCGAAGCCCATCAGTTTCTCCTCGCGCTCCTTCACCCGGGCGAGGAAGTCGGGGATGTTGTCGACGCTGTCGATCCGCCGCAGCATCCGCAGCACCGCCTCGTTGGCCCCGCCGTGGAGCGGCCCGTAGAGCGCCGCGACCCCCGCCGCCACCGCCGAGTACGGGTCGACGTCGGAGGAGCCGACCCCGCGCACCGCGTTGGTGGAGCAGTTCTGTTCGTGGTCGGCGTGGAGGATGAAGAGGACGTCGAGCGCCTTCGCCAGCTCCGGCTTCGGCACGTGTTTGGGTTCGGTTTTCTTGAAGACCATCGAGAGGAAGTTCTCGGCGTAGCTGAGGTCGTTGTCCGGGTAGACGTACGGGAACCCCATGTTGTGCCGGTAGGAGTAGGCGGCCAGGGTGGGCACCTTGGCGATCAGGCGGACGGCCGCCATGTAGCGCTCTTCCGGGTCGTTGATCTGCTTCGCGTCCGGATAGAAGGTGGAGAGCGCGCCGACGCCCGACAGCAGCATCCCCATCGGGTGCGCGTCGTAGCGGAAGCCCTCGAAGAGGTGCTTGAGGTCCTCGTGGACGAAGGTGTGGTGGGTGATGTCGTAGGTCCAGCGCTCGAGCTGGGCCTTGGTCGGCAGCTCGCCCCAGATCAGCAGGTAGGCGACCTCGAGGAAGGTGGAGTTCTCGCACAGCGTCTCGATCGAGTAGCCGCGGTGTTCGAGGATGCCCGCGTCGCCGTCGATGTAGGTGATCGAGGAGCGACAGGAGGCGGTGTTGGTGAACGCCGGGTCGTAGGACATGAGCCCGAATTCGTCCTCGTCGACCTTGATCTGGCGAAGGTCCATGCCGCGCACGGTGCCGTCGGTGATCGGCAGCTCGTATGTCTTGCCGGTCCGGTTGTCGGTGACGGTCAGGGTCTCCGTCCCGCTTGCGACACCGCCCTCAGTCGTCTGCTGCTCGGTGGCCATCCACTCTCCTTCTCCTGCGTCTATTGGGAGATATTCTCTCTTCCTCGAGTCGAACCGAGTATCGCAGTTCGACGTTGTCGAGCGGCTAGTCGCGAGAGGCGGGGAGACCCTCGAATTGGGTCATCCGACGGAGCGCCTCGAAGCGCTCATCGATCTCCTCGCGCTGCAGGCGGGAGACGCGCTCGGTGCCGAACTCCTCGACGTTGAAGGAGGCGAGCGCGGTGCCGTAGCCCATCGCCCGGCGCAGGTTCGGCTCGTCGAGATCTCCGTCGACGCCGTCGAGGTAGCCGAAGAAGCCACCCGCGAAGCTGTCGCCGGCGCCGGTCGGGTCGCGCACGTCCTCGAGCGGGAAGCCGGGGAGGGCGAAGAAGCTGTGATCGTCGCCGCCTTCGGTGCCCGTGCCAGAGGTGAACAAGGCGGCGCCGTACTCGCCGCGCTTGGCGACGACCGCCCGCGGGCCCATCTCCATCACCGCGCGGGCCGCCCGGGCGAGGTTCGACTCGCCGGTCAGCATGCGGATCTCGGCGTCGTTGACGACCAGGCAGTCGACCTCGGCGATCGCCGCCAGCAGCGAGTCCTTGGCGATGTCGATCCAGAGGTTCATCGAGTCGAGGCCGCTGAACCCGGCGGCGCCGCACTGGGCGCGGACCTGGCGCTGCAGGTCGGGCTGGATGTTGGCGAGGAACAGGGTGTCGGCGGCCTTGGCCGCGTCGGAGAGCTTCGGCTCGAACTCGCCGAAGACGCCGAGCTGGGTGTCGTCGGTGTGGGCGACGTTGAGGTCGAAGTCGTAGTGGCCGCGCCAGAAGAAGCTCTGGCCGCCGGGGACGTGCTCGATGTCCTCGGTGACGATGCCGCGCGAGTGCAGCAGCTCGAACTGCTCGGTGCCGAAGTCGTCCCCGACCGGGCCGACCGGGCGCACCTCGGTGAAGAAGCTCGCCGCGAGCGAGAAGTGGACGGCGGCGCCGCCGAGCATGCGCTCGCGCTCCCCGAAGGGGGTCTTGACGGCGTCAAAGGCGATGGAACCGACGACGGTGAGGGCCATAGGGGATGGCACCCTACCGATGGTCTGAGAGACTCGCCCGATGAAAGCGATCCAGTTGCAGGAGTTCGGGGGGGCTGACGCGATCGAGCTGGTCGAGCTCGAGGACCCGACGCCCGGCGAGGGCGAGGTGGTCGTCGACATCGTCCGCTCCGGCGTCAACTTCGCCGACACGCACCAGACCCGCAACGACTACCTGTCCGGGCAGGAGCTGCCGCTGATCCCCGGGACCGAGGTGGCCGGGACCACGCCCGACGGGCGCCGCGTCGTCGCCCTGACCGGGACCGGCGGGTACGCCGAGAAGGTGGTCGTGCCGGAGGCGATGCTGATCCCGGTCCCCGACGAGGTCGACGACGACCAGGCCGCCGGGGGGATGGTGCAGGGGCTGACCGCGATGGCGCTGGTGAATCGCATGGCGCGGATCGAGCCGGGGGAGACGATCGTCATCGAGGCCGCCGCGGGCGGTACCGGCACCCTCGCCGTGCAGGTCGCGAAGACGGCCGGGGCGCGGGTGATCGGGCTCGCCTCCAGCGCCGAGAAGCGCGAGCTGGTCGAGGGGCTCGGCGCCGACGCGACCGTCGACTCCCAGGCCGAGGACCTGGGCGAGGCGATCCTCGCGGCGAACGACGGCAAGAAGGTCGACGCGGTCCTCCACATGAGCGGCGGCGATGCCTTCGACGCCGAGCTGGCGGCGCTGGCGCCGCTCGGGCGGATGGTCGTCTTCGGCAACGCCTCGCGCGAGCAGCGCGACGTCAACACCGGCGCGCTGATGCAGGGATCGAAGGCCGTGATGGGCTTCTGGCTGGTCCATATCCTCGCCCGACAGGACCTCGCGGTGCCGCTGATCGGCGAGCTTTTGGGGGCGCTGGCTTCAGGCGCACTGCGCGTGACGATCGGTGGCGTTTACCCTTTGGCGGAAGCAGCACGTGCACACCAGGCGCTTGAATCGCGCGCCAGCACCGGCAAGCTGCTTCTCGATCCCTCCCGATGACAACGTTCAAAGACCTCGGACTATCCCCTGCGATCCAGCAGGCGCTCGACGAGCTGGGCTACCAGGACCCGACGCCGATCCAGGAGGAGGCGATCCCGGAGCTGCTCGCCGGCCACGACGTGATCGGCCAGGCCCAGACCGGGACCGGTAAGACCGCTGCCTTCGGCCTGCCGATGCTGCAGTACCTCGATCCCGACGACGACGAGGTGCAGGCGGTCGTCCTCACCCCGACCCGCGAGCTCTGCATCCAGGTGACCCAGGCGCTCCGTTCGATGGCCGAGCACCTCGACATCGAGATCGTCGCCGTCTTCGGCGGCGCGCCGATCCGCTCGCAGCAGTCGCAGCTGCGCTCCGGCGCCCACGTCGTCGTCGCCACGGTGGGGCGGATGATGGACCTGATGAGCCGCCGCTCGCTGGTGCTGACCGCGGCCCGCTACATCGTCCTCGACGAGGCCGACGAGATGCTCGACCTCGGCTTCATCGAGGACGTCGAGAAAATCCTTCGCATGTGCCCGAGCGGCCGCCAGACGGCGCTCTTCTCGGCGACGATGCCGCCGCCGATCAAAAAGCTGGCCGAGGGCTACATGTACGACCCGGTCACGGTCCGGATCACGCCGAAAACGCTCACCGTCGACGCGATCCAGCAGGCCTTCGTCGAGGTCGCGGCGCGGGACAAAACGGCGCGCCTGATCGAGCTGCTGAAGACCGAAGAACCGGAGCAGGCGATCATCTTCTGCCGCACCAAGATCGGGGCTTCGCGCCTCGAGCGGGCGTTGAAGGACAAGAACCTCGACGTCAAAGCGCTGCACGGCGACATGAGCCAGGGCTCCCGCGACGGCGTGATGATCGCCTTCAAGGACCACCGCGTGAAGCTCCTCGTGGCGACCGACATCGCCGCCCGCGGCCTCGACGTCGAACACGTCACCCACGTCATCAACTTCGACGTCCCGAACTCCTCCGAGACCTACGTCCACCGCATCGGCCGGACCGGGCGCGTGGGACGGACCGGCCGCGCGATCACCTTCGTGACGCCGGACGAGCGCGACGAGATCGGCCGCATCGAGCGGGACGTCAACACGAAAATCGGCGAGTGGGAGACCCCCGAGGAGCGCCTCGAGCACGCGCCGGCGCCGCGCCGCCGCGAGCGCCGGGAGCGCCGTCCGCGGGAGCGCGAGGCAGAGCCGGCCGAGGCGACGGAGACCGCGACCGCTGATGCCGCTTCCGAGCCGGACCGCGACGCCACCGACGGCGACAAGCCGAAGACCACCAAGCTCTTCATCAACCGCGGCGAGCGCAGCGGCATCGAGGAGGAGGACCTCCGCTGGGCCCTCCGCGAGGGCGCCGTCCTCCCCGACGAGGCCGTCCACGACGTCCGCGTCCTCCACCGCTTCTCCTTCGTCGAGGTCGACCCCGACCAGGCCGAGCGCACCGTCGAGTACCTCGACGGCACCAAGCTGAAAGGCAAAGAGATCCGCCTCGAGGTTGCGAAGAGCTAGTTCCGGCGGGTGGGGGCGGGCTGGGACGGCGGTTGTTCCGGCGGTGGCGGCCGTCCGAGGTGCGTCCTGGGCGTCTCATGGCGGTCCTGGCAGGCTGTGACCGCCATGAGACGCCCAGGACGTGAGGGTCTTTCAGGGATCAGGACACAGGTCGGGCGGAGGTCGGACTTACGTGACCGTCTCGTGCGAGAGATGCCGGGGAGAGCCCACACCTTGCCCCGACCTCGCCCCGATCGGTGACGAAGATGCCGGGAACGTCACACCCGCGTGAGCCTCCGGTCGCCCTCCGGGCCCGGGATAAGGGCCCGAGGCCTCGATGCAAGCATTGACGTCGTCATGGCGACACCAAAGCTTGCAGCGCGGTCGTGACTGTTGTCCAACACGCACGGAAGCGTGGAGTTCCCACCGTCTCTGTGACGAGGTGCGTCTTCCGTCACGGATCCGTGGGACTCCCGTGACGAACCCGGGGCACCGCCGCGAGAGATCCGCCACTCCCCGCACTCCCGGCCGTCTCGGCCACGGCCACAGCCGGCCAGGGCCGTGGCCGAGACGGCCGCGCTCGCCGCAGACCCCGCCTCGGCCGCGGCGACTGTCGGGACCAGCGAGCAGCCCCAGACGAGCAGGAAGGACAGGACGGTGAGGAGCTTCCGGGGCGAGAGCACACCCTCATATCGGCCGCCGGGCCCGGCCGTCTTGAACGCCACCGTACGGTGGCGGCCGTTCCTGCTAGGCGGCCCTCTTCTCGGTCAGTTGGGCGACCGCATCGAGCAGGGCGTCGAAGTCGATCGGCTTGGTCACGTAGCCGCTGATCTCGAGGTCGGCGGGGGCGTCGGCGTCGTCGGGGGTCTGATGGGCGCTGACGATCAGGGCCGGGATCTCGAGGCCGGCGGCGCGCAGCTCGCGCAGGGCGTCGATGCCCGACTTGCGCGGCATCATCGCGTCGAGCAGGAGGATGTCGGGGCCGTCGTCGGAGTTCGGGTCGACCCGCTCGGTGACCTCCTGGCCGTCGGCCGCCGTCTCCACCTCGTAGCCCGCCAGCTCGAGGCGCGTGCGCATCAGCAGGAGGATCGTCTCGGAATCGTCGGCGACGAGGACTGTGGTCATCGTCGGCCCCCTTCGCCGATCACCGGGGTGCCTGCCGGGGCCGGCTCGAGCGCCTCGGGGCCGGTGGTGGGAAGGGTGACGGTGAAGGTGGAGCCGCGCCCGACCACGGAGTCGGCCGCGATCGTCCCACCGTGCAGCTCGACCAGCGATCTGGAGATCGCCAATCCGAGGCCGGTGCCGCCGACCCGTTGGGTCAGGCCTGCGTCTCCGCGCACGAATCTCTCGAAGATGTGCTCCAACTGAGCAGGGGGTATGCCGGGGCCATTGTCGGTCACGCTGATCTCTACTCCATTGTCGGCTACCCGGGCGCTGACCTGGATAGACGCGCGTTCGGGGGAATACTCATGAGCATTGGTAACCAGATTCACCAGTATTTGGCGAATCCGGTCGGCCTCGACGTTCACGAGAGGCAAATTGGGGTCGATTCGCTCGATCAGGGTCTGATCGCTCGCCTCGGTCTGGGCGCGCATCGTGCGGACGACGTCTTCGACCAGCGGCCCGAGCCGGGTCGGCTGGGGACGGACCTGAAGGCGCCCGGCATCGGAGCGGGCGAGGTCGAGCAGGTCGTTCAGCAGGCGCACGAGGTGCCGGCAGTTGTCGAGGATGATCTCCACCGTCTCCACCTGGCGCGGGGTGAGCGCATCGCGCTCCAACATCAGGAGCTCGGCGAAGCCCTGGACCGAGGTCAGCGGGCTGCGCAGCTCGTGTGACGCGGTGAGCACGAACTCGTCTTTCATCCGGTCGAGGCGGTCGCGTTCGGAGGCCTCGAGCTCGAGCTCCGCGGCCATCTCGTTGAAGGCGCTGCCGAGCGTCGAGACCTCGGAGACGCCGCCGACCTCGACGCGGGCACTGCGGTCGCCGCCGGCGAGGCGCCCGGCAGCCGCGACCAGCGCCTCGAGAGGCCTTCGCATCGCCTGGATCAGGCCGACGAAGAGCAGGAGCGCGCCGAGCAGCCCGGCGATCAGACCGGCGCCGACGAGGATCACGGTGTCACGGGTGTCGCCCGAGATCGAGTCGCGCAGGTGCGCGCGGTTCGCCGTTTCGCGGGCGATCGTCGACCCCGCCGCGGCGGGGCGCGTCCCTTCGGCGAGCCGCACCTGCGCGGCGATCTGGCGCTGGTAGGAGCGTTCGATCGCGTTCTCGTAGTTCTGGCGCTGCACGATCAGCCGGCCGACGCCGATCACGGTCACCGCGGTGAGCAGCGCGAAGGCGATCGCGAAGCCGATCCGGAGGCGATTGGCAAGCGACGGACTGAGGCGACGGGCCCGGCGTGAATATGCTTGCTCGGCGATGGGGGACGAGGCTACAGGCCAGGGCGACGGCTCCGCCGTCGAGGTCGACGGCATCGACGCGGACGGCGTCGGCGGTTGGTTCGCCGAGCGCGTCCCGGTGGCGCGCCCGCCCCTTTCCTACGAGCGGATCGCGGGCGGCCACTCGAACCTCACCTACCGGGTCACCGACGCCGCCGGGCACGAGTGGGCGCTGCGTCGGCCGCCGCTCGGCAAGACGCTCAGCTCCGCCCACGACATGGCGCGCGAGCACCGCGTCGTTGCCGCCCTCGGCGGCACGGCGGTGCCGGTGGCGCCCGTCGTCGGCCTGTGCGAGGACGAGGCGGTCAACGGGGCGCCCTTCTACGTCATGGACTTCGTCCGCGGGCCGGTGCTGCGCGGGGTGAGCGAGGCCGAGGCCTCCTTCCCCGACGAGGGCGACCGGCGTGAGATCGGCATGCGCGTCGCCGACACGCTCGCCGCGATCCACGCCGTCGATCCCGACGCGGTCGGCCTCGGCGACCTCGGTCGCAAGGAGGACTACGTCGCCCGCCAGCTGCGCCGCTGGTACGGCCAGTGGGACAAATCGAAGACGCGCGAGCTGGCCGCGATCGACCGAGTCCACGATCGCCTCGCCGCCCGCATCCCGGCCCAGGAGGGTGCCTCGATCGTCCACGGCGACTACCGCCTCGACAACATGATCCTCACCGACTCCGGCGGGGTGGCGGCGGTGGTCGACTGGGAGCTCTGCACGCTCGGCGACCCGCTCGCCGACGTCGGCACGCTGATGGCCTACTGGCCCGAGCGCGGCGAGCCTGCGCTACGCCTCGGCGAACCCGCCAACCTGGCCCCCGGCTTCCCGACCCGCGAGGAGATTGCCGCGCGCTACTCCGAGGCCTCCGGTCGCGATCTGGCCGACCTCGACTTCTACACCGCGCTCGGCTACTGGAAGCTGGCGATCATCCTCGAGGGTGTCTTCGCCCGCTACGCCGCGGGCGGCTACGGCAAAGCGGGCGCGGGCGACGGCTTCGAGGCCTTCGCCCGCCTGGTCGAGCGCCTCGCCACGGCCGCGGAAGAGATCGAGTCGCGCGGCTGAAGCTCGCTTTGGTCGGCTAGGCAGCCGGTAGGCATAGGAGGGTCCCGGGGTCTCGTCCGATCCTCAAAGGGGGAGTCCTCATATGAAGCGTGTCCGCATGCGCCTCACGTATGCCAACGTGATGTCGTCGATCGCGGTGTTCCTTGTCGTCGCCGGGGGTACGGCATTCGCCGCCTCGCAGCTCGAGAAGGAATCCGTCGGCACCAAGCAACTGAAGAAAGAAGCCGTCAGCCTGACGAAAATCAACGCCGCGGCGAAGAAATCTCTGAAAGGTGCCACCGGCCCGGCGGGCCCGAAAGGCGCGGAGGGTCCGCGGGGTGCGACCGGTCCCGAGGGTCCGAGAGGCGCGACCGGCCCGTCCACCGGCCCGTCCACCGGCCCGGCCGGCGGAGATCTGACGGGCAACTTCCCGAACGCGACGATCGCGGCGGACGCCGTGAACGGCGCCAAGGTGCTGGATCGTTCGTTGGACGCCAACGAGGTCACTCAGGCGTCCGGCCAGGTGACCAATGATTTCGGCAGCATCTCCTCAGGGGAATGCAGCTACGTCCTGGTCACGAGCGGACTACCGGACTCAAGGCCTGCAACATCAGCCCGGTCGCCAGTAATCCCCCCAGCACGGTCTTCAATTGGGCGGTGATGAAAGTCGCTTGAGCAGCCAGGCCGAGCCACGGCGGCGGATTCCTTCGATTCCGAGGGGCCCCTGGTCGAGTACTGAGACTCAGTCGCAAAGCGCACTGGAAAGCCGTTTAGACCGCTTGACACGTCCTGCCTGTATGGGAGGGTCGCGGGGTTCAGTCCCGACTCTCCCAACGACAGGAGCAACACACTCATGAAGTCCGTCCGCAAACGGCTCACGTACGCCAACGTGATGTCCTCCATCGCCGTCTTCCTCGTGGTCGCCGGCGGTACCGCCTTCGCCGCCAGCCAGCTCGGCAAAGAATCCGTCGGCACCAAGCAGCTCAAAAAAGAAGCAGTCAGCCTGGCGAAAATCAACGCCGCCGCGAAAAACTCCCTGAAAGGCGCGACCGGCCCGGCTGGGCCGAAAGGGGCGACCGGAGCCGAGGGCCCGAAAGGCGCCACCGGCCCGCAGGGACCGAAAGGCGAGAAAGGCGATACGGGTCCTGCCACGGGCCCCGCGGGCGGCGCTCTGACCGGTAACTACCCGGACCCGGCGTTGGCCGAAGGTGCAGTGACGAAATCGAAGCTGGCGACCGACTCGGTCGGCGCGAGCCAGCTCGGCACGATCACCACCCGAGGGGTCAAAACCTCCGTTCCCGCCAACAGCCAGGCACTGGCCGGCACGGGTTGTCAAAACTCGAACGAAGTCCTGCTCGAAATCGGCTGGATCTGGATCGGCGCGGCGACGCCGAAACTCTACGTGCAGAACAAGTACCGGTTCATCGGCGGCATCGTCGAGGCCACCAACGAAACCGGGTCGGCGCGGGAAATAGAAGTTTTCGCCTACTGCCTGGCGGTCTGAGCCAGAGGCAGGTTTCCTGAGCGGGCGGGCTTGGTCCCGTCCGCTCACACCGGGCGGGTGGCGTGCAGCGGCTGGGGCGGCACGCCACCCGATTCAATCGAGCCCTGCATCGGCGAGTTCGGGTTGCGTGGCCTGAGACCCAGTCGCAAACCCAGTCATAGAGCCGAATTTGCCCTGAGTCTTGCTTGACACCACCCGGGTGCATTGGGAGGGTCGCGGTGTCCATTCCCCGACCCTCCCACAGACAGGAGTAACACATGAAGGCGTTCCGCAAACGGGTCACGTATGTCGGCGTGGCGTCGGCGCTCGCGCTGTGCCTCGCCATCACCGGTGGCGTCGGATCGGCGGCCGGCAGCGCGAAGCACGCTGAAGGCAACATCGCCCAAACCGGCAAAAAACACAAAAAACCCAAAGCCAAAGCAGGTCCGCAGGGGCCTCAGGGACCGCAGGGGCCTCAGGGACCGAAAGGAGAAAAGGGTGATACGGGAGCCTCGGGGGCTCCTGGCGCACCGGGCACTCCTGGCGCTCCGGGAAGTGCGCTCGGTTATGCGCGGGTGGCGGCCGACGGCACCCTTGACACCGCTGACAGCAAGGGCGTGATCAGTGTCGAAACCGCCGGCAGCAGTCTCTTGTGCTTCAAACTGTCGTTCGTCCCTCACAGCATCACGGCCACTATCGAGGGTTATGCGTCGGATCATCCCGGGCCCGCCCGTTACGGGCTGGTGAGCGCAGGCCTGGGGAAGGGCGAAACCGCCTGTCCGAATGGGACCAGCGCCTATACGGTGACGGCGAACTCCTCCGGAGTCTCTGAACGGTTCCCGGTCTTCGTCGTCTTCAACTGACGCTTCGGGGCCCGACGGAGCGACCCGATCGACCGCGTTTAAGCCGTGCGGGTGGCGTGCCGCGGCTCGCCACCCGCCTCGGCGCACCTCCCAGCGGTTCAGCTCGCGGCGGGGCGCGGGTCTATGCCTCGCCAATATCGACGCGCGTCACGGGAAGTGCGCCAGCCGGTAGACCTGCGGGTGGGGTGCCGCGGCTCGAGCGGCTCGCCGCCCGTCTCGCGTCAGCAACGGCGAGTCTTCATCGGATCCTCCGACCGGCGCTTACCAGAGCACCTCGATCTCCTCGTAGCGGCGCGCCGCGGCGTCGCCGCTGACGAAGATCAGGCCGTCGAGGTCCGCCTGGGCGACGAGCAATCGGTCGAACGGGTCTTGGTGGTGCATCGGTAGCGTGCCGACACGGTCGGCGTGCCGGGCGGTGATGGGCAAGAGCTCCACCTGTGCCTGTTCGAGTCGCGGCAGCAGGTCGGCAGGGGCATCGAACTTTCCGAGTCGGCGCTTGATCGCTACCTCCCAGATCACGACGGCGCTGATGACGACCTGCCCTTCGGCGTCGCCGATCGCTTTTTTCGCCTTCTTGCCGATCCGATCCGGTTCGCCGCCCATCCACCAGAGGACCACGTGGGTGTCGAGCAGAAGGCTCAGGGGTTCATCCCGAGCGACTCGGCGAGATCGGGGGGCAACTCGTCAAAGTCATCGGCGATTCTCACCCGACCCTGCCAGACATCCGCGAGCGAAGCGAAACCCTCGCCCCGTTTCGCGGGGACCAATCGGACAGCCGGCTCTCCGCGGCGCGTGATCACGATCTCCTCGCCGCCTTCGGCGCGCTCGACCAGCTTCGACAGCTGGGTCTTGGCCTCGTGCATCCCGACCCGGGTCATAGAAGCCCAGGCTAGCAGCTAGCTAGATGTCTAGCTAGACCATGCGCGTAGGGTGCCGGGGCTCCAGCGGCTCGCCGCTCGCTTCCGCCTCCGCGCGCTTGGACCAGCGGTTCAGCTCGCGGCGGGCAAGGACCATCTTGTGGACCTCGTCGGGGCCGTCGGCGAGGCGGAGCATGCGGCTGAAGCGCCACATCGGGGCGAGCGGGGTGTCGTCGGTCATGCCGAGGCTGCCGTGGATCTGGATCGCCCGGTCGAGGACGTTCATCACCATGTTCGCGGCGACGACCTTGATCGCCGAGATGGATTGGCGGGCGGCGCGCTTGCCCTCGGTGTCCATCTTCCAGGCGGCGTAGAGGGTGAGCAGGCGGGCCTGGTCGATTTCCATGCGGCTCTGGGCGATGTCCTCCTGGACGAACTGCTTGTCGGCCAGCGGGCCGCCGAAGGCGTGGCGTTCGTTGGCGCGGCGGCACATCATCTCGTGGGCGCGCTCGGCGGTGCCGATCGCCCGCATGCAGTGGTGGATGCGTCCCGGGCCGAGGCGGTCCTGGGCGATCGCGAAGCCGGCGCCACGCTCGCCGAGCAGGTTCTCCTTCGGCACGCGGCACTCGGTGTAGCGGATCTCACAGTGGCCGGGGCCCTTGTCGTGGCCCATCACCGGAATCGGCCGCACCATCTCGTAGCCGGGGGCATCGGTGGGGACGCAGATCATCGAGGCGCGCGCGTGGATCGGCGCGTCGGGGTCGGTGACCACCATCGCGATCGCCAGGTCGGCCCCGACGGCGCCGCTGGTGTACCACTTGTGCGCGTCGATCACCCACTCGTCGCCGTCGAGGACGGCGCGGCCTTGGAGGAGAGTGGGGTCGGAGCCGGAGACCTCGGGCTCGGTCATCGAGAAGCAGGAGCGGATGCGGCCCTCGAGCAGCGGCTCCAGCCAGCGCTCGCGCTGCTCGGCGCTCCCGTGCTCGGCAAGGATCTCCATGTTGCCGGTGTCCGGGGCGGAGCAGTTGAAGGCCATCGGCGCGGCCATCGGGCTGCGTCCCATCTCCTCGCAGAGCAGGCCGTATTCCCAGTTCTTCAGCCCGGGGCCGAAGCGCTCGTCGGGCATGAAGAGGTTCCAGAGCCCGTCGGAGCGCGCCTTGTCGCGGACCGCGGCGAGGTTCGCCGGGTAGGGGACGCCCGGGCCGACCTCCGCGTCGAGCGCCTCGGTCAGCTCGCGCTCGGCCGGATAGATCTCGGCGTCCATGAAGTCGAGGATGCGCTCGCGCAGCGATGCGACCTCAGGCGTCGGTTCGAAGTCCATTGTCCCTCCCTGCTGGCTGACCCGGTCTCGCCGAATCTAGTTCATCGCCGCAGGAAGCGACCGAAAAGCTCGGAGCCTTCCTGGAGGAGCCAGGCGAGCTCCAGCTCGGCGACCTCCGGGAGGGCGCCTTCGAGGATCGTCGGGCCGCCGCCGACGAGCTTCGGCGCGATCGTCAGGAAAAGCTCGTCGGCGAGCCCGCCCGCCTGCAGCTGGGAATGAAGACGCGGGCCGCCCTCGCAGAGCAGGGCGCGGACGCCGCGCTCGTGCAATCGGCCGAGCGCCGTGCCGACGTCGACCCTCCCGTCGGGTTCGCGGACCACCTCGACCGGGGTCGCGGTGGCGGGCGGCTCGCCCTCCTCGTCGCTCGTGAACAGCAGCACTTCGCCGCCGCCGTCGGTGAAGAGCGGTGCGTCCCAGGGCAGGTCGAGGCTGCCGACGATCACCATCAGCGGGTCGGCGGGAAGGCCCAACTCAGCCCGCACCTCCCGCTTGGCCGGGTCGCCCATGATCCGGCCGTAGCGCTCGACCCGCATCGTGCCGGCGCCGATCATCACCGCGTCGAAGCGCTGGCGCAGCCCGACCAGCATCGCCGTGTCGGTCTCGGATCCGATCGCGCCGGAGCGTCCGTCGATCGCGGCCCGGCCATCCAGCGTGCTCGCGAAGTTCATGGCCACCCGGGGACGCCCCGCGGGCGGATCATCCCAGGGGCGATAGGCGTCGAGCTGCTCGGCGACCGAGGTCGGCCCGGGATCGGGGACGAGACGTTGCACGCTCCAGACCCTAGAGAGAGGCGGCCACGGTCGCCCTCTGGTCCGGGGGGCGGACGGGGGACGACCGCGGGGAGGGGCGGGGCGGTCTGAAGCCGGCGCCCGAGCAAAGGGACGCAAGGGCCGGCGGCGAGCGCGGCCGTCTCGGCCACGGCCCTGGCCGGCTGTGGCCGTGGCCGAGACGGCCGGGGATGTGGGGAGTGGCGGATCTCTAGCGGCGGTGCCCCGGGTTCGTCACGGGAGGCACACGGATCCGTGACGGAAGCCGTACCTCGTCACGGAGACCGTGGGAACTCCACGCTTCCGTGCGTGTCGTCCGACGGTCACGGAAGCGCGGGCGACCCTGGTTACGCATAGGTTCACTCAGGTCGCCCGCACTCTCCGGGACCTCGATCCCGGTGCCGGGAGGTGACCCGGAGCGCACGGGGGTGTGACGTTCCCGGCATCTTCCTCACCGATCCATTCCACAGCGTCGGGGGACGAGGGCGTCGAGGCGACCCGGACCGTCACGGAAGTCCGGACTTCGTGCCGTCCCTGTGCCTGGTGTTTCACGAACCTCACCGATCTCGGACGGGTGCAACCGCCGCGGACAACGCCGTCCCGGCCCCCGATCCCGCTCAGGCCGGGTAGTCGTTCCAGCCGACGAACTCGCGGCCGGAGAACTTCTGCAGCTCGGTGACTTCCTCGCCGAAGCGGCCGCGTAGGGACTCGAAGAGGTCGTCGGGCAGCTCCGGCTTCGGCGCCGGGGGTTTGTCCGGGTCGTGGACGACCTTCTCGACGAGCCAGCGCATCCGCTCCGGCAGGCGGTCGAAGTTGCGGTCGAAGGAGCGGAAGCCCGGGAGTTTGATCAGCTTCTCCATGAACTGGTATTTGTCGCTCGACTTGGCCGCCGACTTCTCCCACTCGCGGTCGAACTGCTCGGAGGTGAAGTTCTCGTCGACGCCCGCGTAGGCGAAGGCCTTGCGCATCGTCCCGTCGCGGTCGCGCTGCAGCTCCTCCTGCGTGATGACCTCGATCTGGGAGTGGTCGAAGCGCTCCAGGTAGGGCTGCAGCTGCATCCAGTAGCGCGAGCGGTTCGTGTACTGGTTGTCGGGATCGGAGAGGACCGGGACCAGCTCACGCGTCTCGTAGCCGGCGCCGGTCGCGTGGACCCAGTGGCTGAGGATGCGCTTGATCGGGTCGCGCACCATGTAGATCAGCTTGGCGTCGGGGCAGTGGGTCTTGATCCGGTCGGCGACGCCGTCGTAGCGCGGCAGGTTCGTGTAGTGCGGCGAGGACTCCCCGCGCACCTTGAAGCGGTCGTCGAAGCGGCTCGCGTACCAGTCGAGGCCGAGGTCCCAGTTCAGCTCGGCGACGAAGAAGTTCAGCTCCTTCGGCTTCGACATCTGGATCTCCGGATGGAGGCCGAGGTAGTGGTGGATGCTCGTCGTCCCGCACTTGAGCCCGCCGACGATGATCAGGTTCGGCATCGCCGCGTGCGCTTTGCGCCGGCGGCGCCGCGCGCTTTTGCGATCGGCGGTATAGCGCTCCCGGGCACGGGCGCACATCGCCTCGTCGGCGGGGTCTGGGGGCAGCTGCGGCGGCAAGGTGTGCGTGTCGGTGTCCGGCACGAGCGTGGCTAGTCTAGCTGTGATGCCGGTTTCCCTCGTTCAGCCACCCCTCGGTGACCTCGGGTCGAGCCTCCAGCACTTCTTCAACGCGACGACGGAATTCTTCCGCCACCTTTCCGAAGTGCGCTGGGACCAGTTCGGATTGGCGCTCCTGTGCCTACTGGCGATGCAGCTCTGCCGGGCCTGGGCCTGGCGCAACGTGCTGAAGGCGGCCTACCCGGGCAAGCGGATCGGCTTCACCCGGCTCTCGGCGGCCTACCTGGCGGGGGCGGGGATCAACGCGATCATCCCGGCACACGCGGGCGACGTCACCAAGGTCTTCCTGGTCAAGCGCCAGATCCCCGACTCCTCCTATCCGGCGGTCGCCTCCTCGTTCCTCGTGCAGACGGTCTTCGACACCTCCGTCGGCATCCTCGTCCTCGCCTACGCGATCACCCAGGGCCTGTTGCCGCCGCTGCCCGAGCTGCCCCGCCTGCCGGCCTTCGAGGTGTCCTTCTGGGCCAACCACCCGATGACGCTGGCGATCACGGTCGGCATCCTCATCGTCGCGATCGTCGTCGGCGTCTGGTTCTTGGCGCATCGCGTGCGCCGCTTCTGGGCACGCGTCAGGCAGGGCCTGGTGATCCTCGCCCGGCCACGGGACTACATGAAGCAGGTCTTCGCCTGGCAGGGCGTCGGCTGGTTGTTCCGCTTCGCCGCCTTCTGGTTCTTCCTCGAGGCCTTCGGCCTGAAGGGCTCGATCGGCAACGTGATGCTGGTGATGAGCGTGCAGGCGATCGCCAATATCGTCCCCTTCACGCCGGGCGGGGCGGGCGCGCAACAGGCACTCCTGGTCGCGACCCTGAGGGGCCCCTCGCGCGCCGCCGTCCTGTCGTTCTCGGTCGGGACCCAGATCGCGATGGCAGCCTGGTCGGTCGTCCTCGGCTTCGGCGCCATCCTCCTCGTCTTCCGCACCACCGACTGGCGCGGCTTGATCAAGCAGGCCCAGGACGAGGCCGACCGCGACGAAGGTGGGGGCCCGGAGGGCGGCGCGGGCGCCTGCGACGAGGCCCCGACCGCGAGCTCGGCGTAGGCCCTCGCTGGGCGTTGGGTCCCGCGTCAGTCCGACCAGCCGGGGTAGCGGGCTTCGACGTGCCACCGCCACGGCGGGGTCTCGTCGGCGGGGAAGTCGTAGTGGTCGCGGCCGGGGAGGGTCTCGAGGGGGACGAGGGCGGGGTCCTGGGATGCGAGGACCTCGACCTCCGAGGCGAGATCGATGTCCGCGGCCGTCGCGCTGCGGCGGACGGCGCGCCAACCGAGGGTCGGGCGGTACTCCCAGTAGATGAATTCGACCGAGCCGTCGGTGCGGCGACGGTCGACCAACTGGGTGAAGTCGGTGGTGCGGCGGTTCGATCCCGTCAGGTGAGGTCCGGCGGCGACCGCGCAGCTCGCCCGGCGGCAACGGCGGAAGTCGACCGGGACGAGCGGCAGGCCGTCGGGGCCGGTCAGCGGCTCCGGGGCGCGGGCCAGCGCCCGGGCGAGGCGCGCGAGCGGCCATCCGTAGGCGGGGACGAGCGGCTGGTGGTGGCAGGCGTCGGGAAGGCGCGGGGCGCAGACGATGTGGCGGCCGAGCGCCCGCGCCAGATCGCGTCCGGCCTCGACTTCACCGCCGCCCGCGATCGCGGCGACGACCGCGATCATGAGCAACGCGATGAGCGCCGCGAGCCCGGCGCTCTCGATCGTCGCCTGCCCGCTCTCTCCGGCAGTCGTCCCAGATGTTCCGCTTCTCCGCTGCACGGCCATGCGGCGACGCTAGGCCCGAAATGCGCGCCCGTGGCGCGCACTTTGTGCCGGATGTAGATCGACGAGGTGCCGGGTCTGCTTTCATTCGGCTCATGGAGGGAAGCCCTTTCAATCTCTTCGGCGATCCCGACGAGTTCCGCGCCCGGATGGAGGAGCTCTCGGAGCAGATGCAGTCCTCGCAGCGCGTCGCCTGGGCCGACAACGCGATCAAGCTGGCGGTCGAGATGACCGTCGCCTCGATCGGTCGGCTCGACTTGAACGGCAATGCCGACGAGCAGGCGATGCAGGTCCGTGACGCCATCCGCGTCCTCTTCCCGGAGGCCGTGACGCTGGTGCGCGAGGCCCGCGAAGGCCTCAGCTAGCCCGACGGGCGCCGCGGAGTCGAAGCAGGACCTAGAGCAGTTCGAAGCGGAGGTCGACGACCGCGCCGCTGCGGAAGAGCGCGCCGGTCAGCTCGAGCGGGACGGCGATGAGCGCCGCGGGAATCGCCAGGACGATGCTGGCGAGGGCGTCGATGCGCCGCTGCCAGCGCTCCTCGGCGGGGGCGGCGCGGCCGGAGCCGAGCGCCGCGAGCGCCACGTTGTGGCCGAAGGTCACCGAGTTCAGCAGCGTCTGCCAGGTCTGGGCGAAGCTCGGGCCCGGAACCCAGCGGCGGCGCCGCACGACCTGATCGCGCCGCGCGATCAGCCGGCGCACGGACTCGACCGTGAAGAGGTAGTGGACGCCCGGCACGAGGCCCGCCCAGCCGGCGCTCCCGATCGAGCAGGCGAGGCTCGCCCGGTTGTCGATCCGTGCCCGCTCCTGGTCGCCCAGGCGGTTGAGCGCTTCCAGCGCCTCCTCGGTCCCCGCCGACTCGCCGACGATGCCGAGGCCGCAGCTCTCGCAGCGCCGAACCGGGGCGCCGAGGTGGTCCTCGTCGGCGAGCCAGCCGAAGAGCGGCTCTCCGCAGGCGGGGCAGGGCGGGTTGTCAGGGCTCGCGCCGGCCTCGAGCGGCACGGACCGACGCGTCGTCAATTCATCCATGCGCTGTAGCGTACGGATCCGTGCGAGAGGGCAGCCTGAGTTGAAACGCCGTAAAGAGGACGTCCTGGCCTGGGAGTCGCGCTGGAGCCTGCCCACCGGCCTCCTGACTTTCGTCGCGGTCGTGCTGGTGATCGTCTCGTCGATCGTGATTGCCGGTGTCAGCGGTACCGGCGAAGCCGAAGTGCTGGTCTCGGCATACGAACACTCCTCCTCGATCACGCTCTCCACGGTCCTCGAGGGGATCGGTTTCCTGATCCTCGCCGCACCGCTCTACTTCCTCTTCCGCGCGGCGCTCGGCCGGGCCGGCGGGAAAATGAAAAGCCAGCTGGTCGGGGTGATCGTGGTCGCGCCGATCTTCCTCGCGATCGGCGGCGTGCTGAACGGGATCGCCACCAACGAAGCCGCCGACACGTTCCACAAGGGCGAAGCGAAGTCGACGCTGACCGCGGAAAAGGGCGCTCAGGAATGTCGCGCCGAAGAACGTGACAAGGGCGCCAAGGAGTTCGGTGAAAAGTACGACGCCGGCGCGAGCCCGCTCAAAGACTGCGAAGCAACCGAACAGGAAGAAAGCAAAGCCAAAAACGCGCTGAGTGAAGCCTCCGTGCGCAACGCGGCGACCGGCTTCGGCCTGGCGGGCCGGATAGGGCTCGCCGTGGCGTTGGTCTACAGCTGCCTCTGGGCGATGCGGGTGGGCTTGCTGACGAAATTCTGGGGCTCCTTCGGCATGGCCCTCGGGGTCGCCGCCCTGATCCTCTTGGTCCAGTTCTCGCTGATCTTCTTCATCTACCTCGGCCTGCTGTTGATCGGGAAATTGCCACGCGGCCGACCACCCGCGTGGGCGGCCGGTGAGGCCGTGCCGTGGCCGACGCCGGGCGAGCGGATGGCGAAGCAGCTCGAACCGAAGGACGGCGGGCCGGAACCGGACCGCGATGACATGGGCATCACGCCCGGCTCCTCGACCGCCGAGCTGCCCGAAGGCGTCGAAGCGCCGGAACCCGAGGAAGCGCCGGAACCGGGCAACGATTCCTCGGCTGGTGGCCCGGGCGGCGGCGGCCCGCCGCGCCGCAAGCGCAAGCGCCGCGACTGAACCGTCGCCTGGCTAGGAGTCGGCCGGCTGAACGCCCGCCGCGACCTGCTTTCGGTGCGTTCGGATCTCGCTCATCATCCGCTCGAGGCGGGGCTCGGTCGTCTCGTCGACGAACTTCATCGCCGCGGCGACACCGGGATGGACTGCGCCGATGCCTTCGTGCATTGCCTGGGCGACGGCCCGGTAGGTCGGGTGGCCCTCGCGGCCGGAGCGAAGCTCGATCAAGTGCATCGCCTCGCGGGCATTCAGGTCGAGGACGTAACGGATGCGGAAGGCGAGGCTGAGCGCGTAGGGGGCGAGCTCGTCGAGTCCGGCGGCGGCGAGCCGCTCGTACTCGTTGCGGGAGATCTCGAGGGCTCGCTCGAATTCACCGCCGACGCCCGCTTCGCGCACCTCCTCGGGGACGCCCGCACCGAGGTCGGGGCCGAGCCGCTGCCACTGGACGGTCAGGAGGCGGTGGCGTTGTAGGTCGCGGAAGGCGCCGTAGTCGGAGACGATCTCGAAGCGATAGCGGAGCGCCTCGAACCCGCGTCCGGGGCGGTGGCGGCGATTGGCGCGCTCGCCGATCACGGCGGCGAGCAGTTCGCCCCGCTCGTCGGCGTTCAGGGAGTCGACCCGGGCCTGGATCTCGGTCTCCGGCACCGCGGCCGCCTCGTACAGGCAGGCGGCGAGGAGATCGGCTTCTGAGCCCTCGACGGCGAGGAGCTCCACGGTCGCCGCCGGATCGGCTTCCTCGCGGCGGCCGAGGCCGAGTCGCTCGACCCAGCGCTCGGTGCCGGCGCGGCGCTGCTGCAGGTAGGAGACCCACTCGCCGCCGCGCTCGGGACGCTCGACCCGGGAGACGAAGCTCGGCATCACCTGCTGCAGCTCGGTGAGGATCATCGCGCCGAACTCGCGTGCCTCGGGCAGCGGCGAGGCCATCAGCCGCAGCAGCAGCTGCTCGTAGGCCTGGCCGGAGGCGTAGATCCCCACGTGGCTCAGCGTCGCCGCCGGCAGGAGGCCGCGGAGGAGGTCGAGGGCCTTGGCGCGGATCGAGCGCCGCCAGGCTGCCTCGGGCTCCTCGTCGCCGCGCGGCCACCGCTCGGCGGCCCACTCCTCGACCTCGCGGAGCGAGCGCGAGTAGATGACGAAGATCTCGTCCATCGCGGCGGCGAACTCGGGGCCGAGCTCCTCGTCGCGGTAGAAGCGATAGCCGCCGCCGGGGAGTGCCTTGTCGTAGGGGATGTAACGGGTCGACTGCTCGAGGTAGGCGGCGAGCCGGCCGCGCTGCAGCACCTTGGTGAGGATGTTCGACACCCACTCGCAGGCGACGTGGGCGCCGCCGACCTGGGCGATCGAATCATCGCCGTAGCCGACGAAAACGCGCTCGTAGAGGCCCGCGGCGCGAGCGCCCTCCTCGGCGTCGAAGGGGCGGCCGCCGCCGGGCGCCTCAGCGGCGAACTCATCCAGATAGAGACGGCGGACCGACCCAGAATAGCGCGAATAGCGGGCAAAAAGCGCGCCTTTGACCGTTTCCGGGAGGTTGACCAGGGCGAAGACCGGTCGATCCAGGTTGGTGAAATGAGGCCCGAGGAGAGCCTTCTCCTCGGGCGTGAATTGTTCGGCCGGGTAGCGCATGGGTGGGCCATCGTACGCCTGCGACTGGATGTCCTCCGGGCGTTTCACGGAAGGCCGTACGGAGTGCCAATTCAGTGCCCTTCGTACCAATTGGCGCGCGTCCCCTTGACCCGGCCGGGGTCGCCCGCTTGGGTGGCGCTCATGCGGATCACCGCCCTCGCCCTC
Source organism: uncultured Actinomycetes bacterium (assembly GCA_963782515.1). Taxonomy (GTDB): domain Bacteria; phylum Actinomycetota; class Thermoleophilia; order Solirubrobacterales; family 70-9; genus VAYN01. The sequence continues at coordinate 69,363 of CAWAJY010000004.1, forward strand.
GTCGCTTTCGCCCTCGTCGTCGCGCCCGCCTCAGCGCGGCCGACGGCGATCGTCTCCATGGGCGACAGCTTCATCTCGGGCGAGGGCGGCCGCTGGTCGGGGAACGGCTCTGAACCTTTCGGGACCAGGTCCGGGACCGATCGCGCCGCGTATGACTGCGGCTCGCTCGGGTGCGAGTACGACCCGGCGCGAATCTATGGAGCGAGCGAGGCGAACGACTGCCACCGCTCCGACGTCGCGCCGATCGTGAGCACCCCGATCGCCGTCGACGAGAAGGTCAACCTCGCCTGCTCGGGGGCGAAGGCTCGCGACCTCTGGCCGGGCGACGAAGGCGGCACGGCGCACTTCGAGGAGCCGCCGGAGGCCGATCGGCTGACGGCGGTGGCGCGGCGCGCCTTCGTGCGGATGGTCGTCGTGACGGTGGGGGCCAACGACGTCGGCTTCGGCGGCCTCGTCGCCGAATGCGCGGTCGATTGGGCGCGCAGCCCGGAGGGAGAAGAGGCGACGTGCCACCGCGACGCCGAGGCTCACATCCAAGCCGCGTTGCCAGCCGCGACGCGGGCGATCACCGCGGCCCTTCACGGAGTGCGGAGGGTGATGCGAGCGGCGGGCTACGCGCGGTCCGACTATCGGCTGGTGGCGATGGGTTACGCCTCGCCGTTCCCCGAGAGCCGTTGGTTCCGCTATCCGGAGGACGGGTGGAGTCGACTGAACGTAGGGGGTTGCCCGGTCTGGAACGCGGACGCCGACTGGGCAGCGGATCGGGCGACCGTCGACCTCGCCGGCGCGCTGAGCGCGGCGGCCGCGGCCACCGGAGCCGAGTATCTCGACCTCGCCGACGCATTCGACGGCCACCAGCTGTGCGACCGCCGGGCGGAGCGGGTCGGCGCGGGTGGCCCGTCACCGCTGAGAGCCGAGTGGTTTCGCCGCCTCTCGTTCACCCAAGGCTCGACCCGCGAATCGCTCCATCCGAACGCCTACGGCCAGAAGGTGATGGGCACCTGCCTGGGCCTTCTCTTCGATCGACCTCGCGGTGACTACGCCTGCACCGACACTCCCGGCGAGTGGCTCGGAGGCGTGCATCTGGAGGTGGCTCGATGAACAGCCTGACCGCACCCGGCCTACTCCGGCGAAGTCAAACGAAAGTGCAAATTCCTTGGTCGGCCCCTGTAGAAGGGATCGGTATGCGATCGAAGGTCCGGAAGGAAGCCGAAAAGGACGCCGTGCGGCTGATCAAGGTTGACTTCGGCAGAATCGGCTTCGCCGTCGAGCCTGTCGGGATCGCCAACCGCTTGGGTGTCCAGGTGGTCGAAGCCGAATTCGACGAGAACATCCTCGGCGGCCTGTTCCTCGAGCCTGGGCACGATTCTGAGATCGTTCTGAATCGGCGACATAGCTTCTTCCGGCGGCGACTCACTTGTGCGCTTGAGCTGGGTCACTACGTGCATGTGTCGGCGAGGACGAATGAGTACAAACGCGCCGACCTTTACGACGATTCCGAGCAGTTCGGTGGGGAAGCGAATGATGCATACGCGCGAGAGTTCGCGGGAAGCCTCCTGATGCCGGAGGGGGACATCAAGATCCTGGCCGACCTTGGGATGGATGACCTGGAGATGGCGCTGCACTTCCGGGTGCCGCGTGAGGCGATGCAGGATCGATTGATAGCTCTCGGGTTCCGTGTCCCCGATCTCAAGGCAGCGTGATGAGCACGGACGATCGCAAGGCGCGGTCGGCGAGATCGCGAACCGCAGAGAGGGAGAGACCTCGCCGGTCGTCGAAATCCCGGGCGAGTTCAGGTTCCTCGATGAGCAGGAACGCGCGCAGGGGATGACGCTGAGGCGGGTCTTTGCCGAGCAGGAGCACGGGCTACGACAGAAGTACGCCGACGGGATCCTTTGGCTCCTCGGGGTTCAGTTCCTCGTCGCCGATGGCGTCTTCGTGGCCGTTGCCTGGGCCGGCTGGAGCTGGGCGCTGACGCCGGGGGTGATCGAGGTCTGGCTGGCGGCGACGGTGGTGCAGGTCGTCGGGGTCGTCGCCGTCGTCACGCGGCATCTGTTCCCGAATCGGGACGGGGACGGGGACGGGGTGAGGGTGGCTTAGGCGGTGCTCGGGGGCGGGGTCTGCATCAGCTCGACACGGTGGCCGCCGGGGGCGATGGCGAGGGCTCGGGGCTCGTTCCAGTGTTCGCGGCGGCGTTCGACCTCGAAGCCGTGCTCCTGGAGGCGGGCGAGGGTGGCGTCGATGTGGGCGCAGACCACCGCGACGTGGGCGCGGGGTGGGACGACGGGGTGGTCCTCGTGCATGAGGTGGATCTGGGTGCCTGCGGATTCGAGCCAGGTGAAGCCGCCGTCGAAGGGATCGGGGACCTGGGTGAAGCCGAGGATGGTGAAGAACTCGACGGTGCGGTCGAGATCGGCGGGCGAAACCTCGATGCCGGCGTGTTGGAGCATCAGCTTGGGAGGGTTCGGGTGATCATTGGAACAGGAGCGAGATTAATGCCGCGACGACGACGATCGCGGTCGACCAGGTGATCGACTCGGCGACGGTGCGGTTGTCGAGCCCGTAGGCGTGGGAGACGACCAACGCGTTCAGGCCCGTCGGCATCGCCGACATCAGCCGGTAGGCGGCGGGTAGGTGGATCAGCGGTGCCGCCAGCAGCATGAGAAGCGCCGGGCCGAGGGCGATGCGGGTGAGGACGGCAAGGGCCACGGGTCGCTCGATGGGAGGGGGAAAGGGGAGGTCACCGTGCTCGGCGCCCTCGGCAAGGGTCGCGCCGACGGCGAAGAAGCCGATCGGGAGCACCGCGATCACCAGCACCTGGGTGGCATCGACGAGGAATTCCGGTGCCAGCGCATGCGGGGCGAGGAGGCCAAGGATCGCCGCGTAGAGCGCTGGATTGCGGGTGAGGAATGCCTTTGCCCGCGCCTTCAGCCCTTCGCCCACGCGGTCGCCGAAGGCCGCTCCCACCCCGAACGCGCCCAGCATCAGGACGGGTCCGGAGACCAGCACGTCATAGAGCACGCCGGTGGCGAGCTGGTCATGTCCGAGCACGGCGACGGTCAGCGGGTAGCCGAGGTAGCCCGTGTTGGAGACCGTCGCTGCGACGATGACCGCACCGGTCTGCGGCCTCGAGAGACCCAGCACCCGGTCGGCGACGAGCCAGGCGAACGTCCCGATCAGGACCATCGTCAGCAGCGCCAGCATCAGGCCGACCCCGTTGTCGAGGCTGACCGACGCCCTCGCCAGATTGAAGAAGATGACGATCGGGACTGCGACGTAGAGGATCAGCCGCAGGAGACGGCGCGCGAGGCCGATCGCGGTGGTCGGATAGCGGTGCTCGGCGCCGACCCCCACCGCAGTGCCGGCCACGATCAGCGCGGCCGTGAGTAGGACGCCCATCGGAGGGCAGATATACCGGCCGCCGCCGGCGCGTGCTCAGCGGGGTGTCGCGCTCAGAAGAGCGAGCTGCCGGCGTGGGTCGCGAAGTCGACCAGGGGCTGCGGGATGACGCCGAAGAAGACGGTGACGCCGGCGGCGACGATGGCCGGGCCGACCAGGTACCAGCGACGGCCCGCCCGCGGGTCGACCGGGTCGGCTTCCGGTGAGGCGCCGGCGATGACCGGGGTCGAGCCGGGCCCGCCGACCGTGCCGACCGTGACGGCGCTTTCCCCCGGGCTCATCCACATCGCCGCCACCACCCGCAGGTAGTAGGCGAGCGAGATCATCGTGCCGACCGCGATGAAGACGGCGAGCCAGGTGAAGTTGCCTTCGACCAGGGCCTCGATGAGGTAGAGCTTGCCGATGAAACCGGCGGTGGCCGGAAGTCCGGCCAGCGCGAGCATCGAGATCGTCAGCGGCCAGGCAAGGGACGGGCGCTCCGCACCGAGGCCGCGGATGCCGCGGATGTCATCGCCGAACGGGGTTTCGCGCTCGCGGGCGACGATCACCGCGAAGGCCGCGAGGTTCATGAAGAGGTAGGTCGCGAGGTAGAAGACCAGGGAGCTGAGGCCCTTTTCGGAGGCGACGACGATCCCGCCGAGCATGTAGCCGGCCTGCGCCACGCCGGAGTAGCCGAGGAGCCGCTTCAGCGAGTCCTGGGTGATCGCGCCGACGTTGCCGACGACGATCGAGATCGCGGCCAGGATCGCCAGGCCCATCTGCCAGTCCCCGGTCTCCGGCCCGAGGGCGACGACGAAGAAGCGGACGAAGACGGCGAACGCCGCCGCCTTGGTCGCCACCGCCATGAAGCTGGTGATCGGCGTGGGCGCCCCCTGGTAGACGTCCGGCGTCCACTGGTGGAAGGGCGCGATCGAGGTCTTGAAGGCGAGGCCGACGGTGGCGAGGGCGATGCCGATCAGGATCAGCGGGTCGTGCAGCATCCCGTTGGCCTCGATCCCGTGGGCGATGCCGGCGAAGTCGGTCGAGCCGGTCCCGCCGTAGATGAAGGCCATCCCGTAGAGCAGCGTGGCCGAGCCGAGCGAGCCGACGATCAGGTACTTCAGCCCCGACTCGAGCGAGCCCTCGCGCCGCAGGTTCGTGGCGCAGAGGATGTAGAGCGGGATCGAGAGCGTCTCCAGCGCGACGAAGAAGGTGACGAGGTTCTCGGCCTGGGTCAACAGGACCATCCCGAGCACCGAGCCCAGCAGCAGCGCGTAGTACTCGCCCTGCCCGGCTTCCTCGGCGGCCCGCTCCCGGATCGAGAGGAGCACGGTGGCGAAGGCGCTCAGGATCGCGATCAGGGAGATCGAGATCGCCAGGTTGTCAACCCGCAGGGCGCCGGCGACGAGGCTGATGTTGTCGTTCCAGTGCCAGAGCAGGAGGCCCGCGGTCGCGCCCAACGTGAGGACGGTCAGCCCCGGCGCCCAGCGCTTCGTCATCGGGAACACCCCGCTCATCAGGACGACGAGCAGACCGACGGTCAGCGCGATGATCGGGGAGATCCCCGCGTAGTCGACGTGGGGAGCGTTGAAGCCTTCGCCTGCCATTACTTGTCCACCGCCAGGTTCGATTCGTTGGATTCAGTGACCGCGCTGACCGACTTCTGGACGCTCGGGTCGGCGCGGTGGAGGATCAGCTGCGGGTAGAGGGCGAGCGCCAGGATGCAGAGCACGAGCGGCGCTAGGATCACGCCGTCGCGCAGGCTGATCTCCCGCGAGGCGACCCCGTCGGGCTTGCGGTTGTGCATCGTCCCTTGGTAGAGCCGCAGCGCGTAGTAGGCCGACATCGCCACCCCGGAGATCGCGATGCAGGCGAAGACGATCTTCGACTGGAAGAGCCCGTTGAGGATGTAGAACTCGCCGATGAAGTTGGCCGACCCGGGCATCGCCAGGGTCGCCAGGGCGACGACGAGGAAGAGCACGGCGAGCACCGGCGCGCGCATCGCCATGCCGCCCATCGAGCGCAGGTCCTCGGTGCCGGTCCGCTCGACCAGGATCGCGACGATGATGAAGAGCGGCGCGACGACCAGGCCGTGGTTGACCATCTGCAGGATCGCCCCGTCGGAGCCGTCGGCCCGCAGGGCGAAGATCCCGGCGGTGATGAAGCCGAGCTGTGCCACCGAGGAGTAACCGGCGATCAGCCTCACGTTGGTCTGCGTGAACGCCATCACCGAGCCGTAGAGGATCGAGGCGAGCGCGACCAGCAGGATGATCGTCTGGAACTGCGCGGTCGCCTGCGGGAAGAGCGGCAGCACCACCCGCAGGAACCCGTAGGCGCCGACCTTCGCCAGCACGCCGGAGAAGACGACCAGGACCGGCAGCGGCGCGGCGCGGTAGGCGTCCGGCATCCAGCCGTGCACGAGGAAGGCGGGCATCTTCACCAGGAAGGCGGCGGCGAAGAACCAGAAGATCCAGCGCTGGCTGCCGAGCGGCAGGCCGTGTTCGGAGATCGCCTGGATCGAGAAGGTGAGGTGGCCGCCGTCCGCCGAGATGATCGCCGTGGCGATCGCGCCGACCAGCATCAAGAGCGAGCCGATCAGCGTGTAGATCATCATCTTCAGCGTCGCCTGCGGCGCCGTCGGGCCGCCTTCGGCCGTGCGGTCCTTGCCCCACATGCCGAAGAGGAAGTAGAACGGCACCAGCATCAGGTCGAAGAAGAGGACGAAGAGCAGCAGGTCCTGGGCGAGGAACGAGCCGAGCGTCGCCGTCTCCGCCGCCAGCATCAGGAAGAAGAACAGCTGCGGCCGCTCCTGCTCGCGGAAGGCGGCGAAGGCGATCCCGCCGGTCCAGAGCACGGCCGTCAGCAGCACCAGGAAGAGGCTCAGCCCGTCGATCCCGAGGCTGTAGTCGACGCCGAGCCCGGAGATCCAGGTCGTGTTGACGGTGTCCTGGAGGCCGGCGACGCCGTTGTCGAAGCCGAAGGCCATGATCACGCCGATCACCAGCGTCGCCACGGCGCCCGCGGTCGCCCACCAGCCGACCAGTCGCTTGGGCAGGAAGAAGCCGACGAAGCCGACGGCGAGGGGGAGCCAGAGAAGTGCGTTGATCATGACTGTTGGATGAGGAAGTAGAGGGCCAGGCCGACGGCGCCGAAGACGAGGAAGAGGCCGTAGGTGCGGACGATGCCGTTCTGGAAGGTACGGACTATCGCTCCCGCTCGGCCGACCGTCTCCTCGGTGCCGCCGGTGATCGCCCCGTCGATCACGTAGCGCTCGAAGATCCGGTTGGCGAAGCGGCCGACCGCCAGCGCCGGGCGGACGATCAGGATGTCGATCGCCTCGTCGAAGTACCACTTGTTGTAGAGGAAGGTGTGGACCGCGGAGAAGCGTTCCTGCAGGCGGCGCGGCGTCTCCGGGCGGGCGACGTAGAGGAACCAGGCGATGCCGATGCCGGCGAGGGAGATCGCCGCCCCGATCGCGAGGCCGATCCAGGCCGCCGTGTTCGACGGGTGGATCGCCGCCAGCGGCGAGTCGGCGAAGACCGGGTCGAGGAAGTGGGTGACGGCCTCGTCGACTCCCGGCACCTGGATGAAGCCGGCGAAGAGCGCGAGGAAGGCGAGCACGCCCATCGCGATCTTCATCGGCGGCGTCTGGTCGGCGATGTGGTGCTCCTCGCCGGGGAAGCCGACGTCGGTGTCCTCGGTTTCACCGGTCGCCGGGTTGAAGGGCGCCTCTGCGTGGACGACGTGGCCGGTGTCGATCAGGTGCTGGGCCTCGGGGCAGGGGTCGCCGCGCAGGACCCGGAAGATCAGCCGGAAGGTGTAGATCGCGGTCAGCAGCGCGCCGAAGTAGCCGAGGACCGTGAAGATCAGGTACATGCCGCCGCGGGCGGAGGCGTAGGCGAGGATCTCGTCCTTGGAGAAGAAGCCCGAGGTGAACGGGAAGGCGGCGAGCGCGAGCGCCCCGCAGAGCATCGTCACCGAGGTGAATTTCATCGCCTTGCCGAAGCCGCTCATCTTGTCGATGTTCTGCTCGTTGGCCATCGCGGCGATGATCGAGCCGGCCGCCATGAAGAGGAGCGCCTTGAAGAAGGCGTGGGTCATCAGGTGGAACATCCCGGCGCTGTAGGCGCCGATCGAGACGCCGACGATCATGTACCCGATCTGGCTCATCGTCGAGTAGGCGATCGCCCGCTTCAGGTCGGTCATCACCAGGGCGATCGTGGCGGCGACCAGAAGCGTCGCGAGGCCGACGAAGGCGGCGATGTCGGCGGCGGTCGGGGCGAGGACGAAGAGGACGTGGGTGCGGGCGATCAGGTAGACGCCGGCGGTCACCATCGTCGCCGCGTGGATCAGCGAGGAGACCGGGGTCGGGCCCTCCATCGCGTCCGGCAGCCAGGTGTGGAAGGGCAGCTGCGCCGACTTGGCGAACGCGCCGACGAGGAGCAGCAGGCAGATCGCGGTCACGGTCCACTCGTTGGTGTGGAAGACCTCCGGCGCCTTGGCGAACACTTCCGTGTATTCGAAGGTGCCGAGCTGCTGGAAGATCAGGAAGGCCGCCAGCACCAGCCCGATGTCGCCGACGACGTTGATCACGAAGGCCTTCATCCCGGCGCGCGTCGCGGTGGTCCGCCGGTACCAGAAGCTGATCAGCGCGTAGGAGGCGAAGCCGACGAAGGCCCAGCCGACGATCAGCAGGACGAAGTTCCCTGCCAGCACCAGCAAGAGCATCGAGAAGACGAAGAAGTTGAGGTAGCTGAAGAAGCGGTGGTAGCCCTCGTCGGACTGCATGTAGCCGAACGAGTAGAGGTGGATCAGGGTCGAGACCCCGGTGACGATCAGCACCATGAAGACCGAGAGCGGGTCGACGTAGATGCCGAGCTTGATGTGGAGCCCGGCGACGCTCGCGTATTCCCACAGCGAGGACGCGTGATGACGCGCCTCGGGGTCTTCGCCCAGCAGGTTGACAAGCGCGAAGATTCCGCAGACGAAGGCGAGGCCGATGGCCGCCGTGCCGACGATCCCGGCGAACCGCCAGGTGGTGCTGCGGAAGCCGAGCGCGATTACGATCGAGCCGGCGAGCGGGAGGAGGAGGACCAGCCAGGCCCAGGCGGTGGCGCTCATCCGCGCAGCTCCCGCAGGTCGTCGACGTCGAGTGGCAGCTTGCGGCGGAAGATCGCGACGATCAGGCCGAGGCCGACGACGACCTCGCAGGCCGCGATCACCATCACCACGAGGGCGAACACCTGGCCCTGCTGGTTGCCGACCTCACGGCTGAAGGCGACCAGCGCGAGGTTGGCGGCGTTCAGCATGAGCTCGAGGCAGAGCAGGATCACCATCGGGCTGCGGCGGACGAGGATGCCGATCGCGCCGATGGTGAAGAGAAGGGCTGAGAGGACGATGTACCAGTTGATGTTCACCGGGGAGCTCCGACGGATGGGGTTGAGGGGGATGAGGGTTGTTGCCGGCCGTCGCGTTTCTTGCCGGCCAGCACGATCGCTCCTACGGCTGCGATAAGCAGAAGGACGCTTGAGGCCTCGAAGGGGACGAGGAACTTCTCGAGGAGGAGGTTGCCGATGGCGGCGGGGTCGCCGAAGCCGGCGGGGACGTCGGGGCCCTTGGTGGAGAGGGCCTTGAGGGCGGAGGAGAGGACGGCGGCGGAGATCTCGACGAAGAGGAAGAAGGCCAGGAGGCCGGCAAACAGTCGCTGGCCGGGGACAGGGTCCCACTTCGGCTCGTGCGCGCTGCCCACATAGGCGACGACGAAGACGTAGAGCACCATCACCGCGCCGGCGTAGACGACCACCTGGGCGGCGGCGATGAAGGCCGAGGTCAGCAGCAGGAAGAGCACCGCCAGACTGAACAGGTGGGCGATCAGCGCGAGCACGCTGTAGAAGGGGTTGCGGGAGGCGACGACGCCGATCGCGCCGCCCACGCAGCCGATCGCGGCGATGAAGAAGAGGACCGCTTCCATCAGAGGGCGCCCATCGTCTCTTCGCCCTCGCTTTTCAGCGGGGTCCGCTCGATCGGCTCGGCCAGCAGCATCTCCTTGGTGAAGATCAGGTTCGTGCGGTCGTAGTCGGCCATCTCGTAGTCGTGGCCCATCGTGATCGCGTCGAAAGGACAGGCGATCTCGCAGTAGCCGCAGAAGATGCAGCGGCTGAGGTTGATCTCGTAGACCGCCGCGTAGCGCTCGCCGGAGGAGACGCGCTCGCCGGGGATGTTCTCGGCCGCGACGACGCGGATGCAGTCGGCCGGGCAGGCCGCCGCGCAGAGCGAGCAGCCGACGCATTTCTCCAGGCCGGTGTCCTCGAAGCGGTGTAGTTTGTGGCGGCCGCGGAAGCGCGGGTAGACCGGCGTCTTCTCCTCCGGATACTCGATCGTCAGCGGTCCCTCGATCAGCCGGGACATCGTCGTCTTCAATCCCCGCAGGGTCTCGCCGAAGGCGCGGTAGGCGCCTCCGATGCCGCCCGGTTCGGGGCCGCGCTGCACCTCGACCACGTCGATCGAGTCGAGGTAGGCGGCCGCTTTCACGTACACGCCCCCGGAATCCTTTTCGGCACTCATCGTGCGTCCTCCCCCTCGAAGTCGAAGTAACCGGCGGCGTCGTCCATGGAGAAGTGCCGCGAGAAGCCGCCGCCCTCGGGCCGGCGCTCGACGACGCTGAGCGAGCGCGAATCGGGCCGCACGACGATGTCCGGCTGCTGGTTGGAGATCGCCAGGAAGCGGACCGGGTCCTCGGTCCGGTTGACGATCTGGTGCGCGCCGTCCTCGCCGACCAGGAAGGAGACGACCTCGCCCTCCTCCATCTCGCGCCAGCCCTCGGGCGTGCGCAGGCTCGGCCGGCCCTCGAGGAGGACGACGATCTCCTCCTCGGCGAGGTGGAAGTGGTACGGGTAGGCCGCTTCCCCGGCGGGAAGGTCCCAGAGGCTCATGCTGAGCTTCTCGCTGCCGGCCTGGCGCCCGAGGCGAGAACGGCGGCAGTTGAAGCCAGGGTGCTCGCGGATCTCGTCGAAGACCGGGGCGGTGATGCTCGCGCCGCTCACGTGACCACCACCAGGACCGCGGTGACCAGGACGTTCAGGGTCGCCAGGGGCAGGAGCACTTTCCACCCCAGGGTCATCAGTTGGTCGTATCGAAGGCGCGGCAGCGTCGCTCGCACCCAGATGAAGACGAAGACCAGGGCGAGCATCTTGAGCAGCATCCAGATCGGGTCGAGCCAGCCCGGGCCGGGGCCCATCCAGCCACCGAGGAACATTGCCGCGGCGATCCCGGAGACGACCAGGATCTCCATGTATTCGACCAGGAGGAAGGAGCCGAAGCGCATGCCGCCGTACTCGGTCATGAAGCCCTGGACGAGCTCGGCGTCGGCCTCGGGCATGTCGAACGGCGTGCGGTTGGTCTCGGCGAAGCCGGCCAGCATGAAGATCAGGAAGCCGACGATCTGGGGGACGATGAACCAGACCTGGCCTTGGGCCTCGACGATGCTGACGAGGCTGAGGGAGCCGCTCATCATGATCACGCCGAGGAGGGCCAGGCCCATCGAGACCTCGTAGGAGATGAGCTGGGCGGCCGAGCGCATCGCGCCGAGGAGGCTGTATTTGGACCCCGAGGCCCAACCGCCGAGGAGGAGTCCGTAGAAGGCGATCGAGCCGACGGCGAAGAAGTAGAGGATGCCGATCGGGACGTCGATGCCGTAGAACCCGACGCCGTCCTTAACGTCGCCCCAGGGCAGGATCGCGAGGGCGAGGACGCCGGAGAGGACCGGTAGGAGCGGTCCCAATATGAAGAGGGTCGAGATCGCGTTTTCCGGGCGGAACGACTCCTTGGAGATGAGCTTGCCGACGTCGGCGAGCGGCTGCATCAGGCCGAACGGGCCGACGCGGTTGGGGCCGTAGCGGTGTTGGAAGCGGCCGATCAGTTTCCGCTCGACCACGGTGAGGATCGGCAGGATCGCGAAGATCACCGCGAAGATCACGATCGACTTCGCGATCATGATCCAGATCGATTCGGCGAACTGCGTGTCCGCCAGGGGCAGGACGTGGGTCACGCGGGGACCTCGCTCAGCTTCTCGATCTCGACCCGCACCTGGTGGCCGTTCAGCAGGCTGTTGGCGTTGGCGCCGGCGACGCCCTCGGCGAGGAAGCAGACGCCCTCCGGGACCCGTTCGCGGATCGCGACGGTGGCCTCGAGGGACTTTGAGCCCTGGGTCACCCGAACGGCATCCTCGGAAGCAAGACCGAGACGCTCTGCGTCCTCGGGAGAAAGCTCGAGTCGCTGGTTGGGCTTCAGGAATTTCAGGGGCGGGTTCAGCTCGGTGATCGGGCCGGCCCAGAGGTCGCGGTAGGTGCCGAGGGCGAGGCCGGAGGCGCCGGCCGCCGGCACTGACTCGCCGGACGCGCTGTCGCGCTGAGTGTCCGGCGAACCAGTGCCGACGTCCGTCGCTGACTTCGGGAAGCTTGCGGCGGACTCGGTCTCCTGCCAGCGGATGCCGCGGCCGCCGATGTCGGCGTCGGTGATCGAGGCGTAGAAGGGGACCGCGGAGGTGAGGGCGGCGAAGGCGGTGGGTTGGGAGGTGACGCCGGTGTCGTGGCCGAGGGCGAGGGAGAGCTGGGAGAGGGTCTGCCAGCCGGGCCGGATGTCGCCGGGGCGGCCGGCGGCGGGGCGGACTCGCTGCAGGCGGCCGTCGGGGTGGGTGACGGTGCCGTCTTTCTCGGCGTGGGTCTCCAGGGGGAAGAGGACGTCGGCCTTGCTCGCGGTCGCGGTGGCGAAGGTCGAGAAGGCGACGACGAAGCCGGTCGCGTTCAGCGCCTCCTCCCAGCGCGCCGTGTCGCCGAAGTCGCGGAGCGGGTCGACGCCGACCAGGATCACGCCGTCGAGCGAGCCGTCGATCAGCGCCTCGCGGATCTCCTCGGTGCCGTGGCCGTTGATCGCCAACGCCGCGAGGCCCGGCCCGGCGTCCGGGAGGACGCCCGCGTCACGCAGCCCGCGCGCATTGGTCGTATCCGGCACTTCCAGCAGCCCCACCCCGTGTTCATGGGCCGAAAACCCGTCAGATAGTCCGGTTTTCGGCCCGTCAACATCGTTGTTCAGGGCGGCGGTGAGGTTGAGGAGCTCGTTGGCGGCGGAGGCGCCGATCCGCTCGCCCCAGACGACGACGACCTTGCCCGCGTCGCGCAGGCTCTCGGCCAGCGGGGTAGCGACGTTGTCGGCCCCGCCTACCGCCTTGGCCAGCTCGGAGATGAAGTGGGAGGCCTGGCCGGGGGCGTAGCGGGCGATCGCCTCGGCGCCGCCGTCGAGCGCCGTCGGCCGCTCGGTCGCCACCACGAGGCGGGTGCCGTTGCGGCGGATGGCCTTGCGGATCCGCAGGTCGAGGATCGGCGAGGACTGCATCGGGTCGGTGCCGAGGACGAGGATGACGTCGGCGTCGTCGATGTCGGTGACCTTGGCCTGCGCCTCAGGGCGCTCCAGGCCGAGGATCGTGTCGATCGCCGGCCCGGCGGCCGGGCGCGAGTCGATGTGCGGGGAGTGCAGTGCGCCGCGGACGATCTCCTGGACGAGGAAGCCCTCCTCGTTGGAGGCGTCGCCGACGATCGCCGCGACCTTGCCGTCGCGCGCCGCGAGCCCCGCCGCCGCTTTCGCGATCGCGTCCTCGTAGGAGACCTTGTTGCCGCCTTTGGTGCGCGGCTCGGTGACCCGCTCCGCGGCGTCGAACATCTCGAAGCCGTAGCGCCCGCGGTCGCAGATCCAACCGTCGTCGACGCCCGGGTTCTCGCGCACGATCACCCGTTTCACCTTCTCGTCGCGGACGGTGAAGCTGACGTTGCACTGGCTCGGGCAGAGCGTGCAGACCGAGCCCGCCTGCTCGATGTCCCAGGGCCGCGCGCGGAAGCGGTAGGTGTAGTTGGTGAGCGCGCCGACCGGGCAGAGGTCGGTGATGTTGCCGTGGAAGGGCGAGACGTAGGGGCGGTCGTCGAAGGTGCCGACGTAGGTGCGATCCCCGCGCTCCAGCAGCTGCAGCTGGGAGTCCTCGGAGACCTCCTGGCTGAAGCGCACGCAGCGGTAGCAGAGGATGCAGCGCTCGCGGTCGATCGCGACCAGCGGCGAGAGTTCGATCGGCTTCTCGAAGTGGCGCTTTTCGTCGATCACCCGCGATTTGCCCGGGCCCCAGCCCTGGGTGATGTCCTGCAGCGGGCACTCGCCGCCTTTGTCGCAGACGGGGCAGTCGAGCGGGTGGTTGACGAGCAGGAACTCGACCACCGCGTTCTGGGCCTTCTTCACCTGGTCGGTGCGGGTGTGGACGACCATCCCGTCGCGCACCGGGGTGGAGCAGGAGGTCTGCAGTTTCGGGATCCCCTCGATCTCGACCAGGCACATCCGGCAGGCGCCGACCGGGGCGCCGAGTTTCGGCTCGTAACAGAAGACCGGGATCTCGACGTCGCCCTTGCGGGCCGCGTCGTGGAGCATCTCGCCCTCGACCGCGCTCACCTCGCGGCCGTCGATGGTCAGGGTCACCTCGCGCTTCTCAGGGCTCACGTCGCTGCTCCTAGGGTCTCGACCGGGGCGTCGACGACCACGTGCGGGTCGATGCCTTCGGCTGCTTCCGCCATCACTGCCTCGAACTCGCCGCGGAACTTGCGGACCATCGCCGACACCGGCATCGCCATCGAGTCGCCGAGGACGCAGAGGCAGTGGCCCATGATGTTCTCCTGGACCGAGCTGATGATGTCGAGGTCCATCGGCGTCGCCTCGCCGCGGACGACCCGCTCCAGCATCTTCACCGTCCAGTTCGTCCCCTCGCGGCAGGGGGTGCACTTGCCGCAGGACTCGTGGTGGTAGAAGCGCGCCGTGCGCAGCGCCATGTGCGGGATCGAGACGGTGTCGTCGGCGACGATCACCGAGCCGGAGCCGAGCATCGAGCCCGCTTCCGCCATCGCCTCGAAGCTGTAGGGGAGGTCCATCGCTTCCTCGGCCGTGAGCACCGGGGAGGAGGAGCCGCCGGGGTAGATCGCTTTGACGCTGCGCCCGGGGAGCGGCCCGCCGGCGAGGTCGTAGATCAGGTCGCGGGTCGGGATGCCGAGCGAGATCTCGTAGTTGCCCGGGCGGCGCACGCCGCCGGAGATCGAGACGACCTTGGTGCCCGGGGACTGCTCGGTGCCGAACTGACGGAACCACTCGGCACCGTTGGCGACGATCCGCGGCACGTTGGAGAGCGTCTCCACGTTGTTGATCAGCGTCGGGCCGCCGTAGAGGCCCTGGACCGCCGGGAACGGGGGCTTCAGGCGCGGGTTGCCGCGCTTGCCCTCGAGGGCGTCGAGCAGCGCGGTCTCCTCGCCGCAGATGTAGGCGCCGGCGCCGCGGTGGACGACCAGCTCGAGGTCCCGGTGGCACCCGAGGATGTCTTTGCCCAGGTAGCCGGCCTCGTAGGCTTCGGCGACCGCGGCGTCGAGGACGTCGGCCTGCGAGTCGTACTCGCCGCGGATGAAGATGAAGGCGTGGCCGGCGTCGGAGGCGAGGGCCGCGATCGCGATCCCCTCGATCAGCTGGTGCGGGTTGCGCTGCATCAGCTCCCGGTCCTTGAAGGCGCCCGGCTCGGACTCGTCGGCGTTGCAGCAGAGGTACTTGTTCATGTCCCCGCGCGGCAGGAAGCTCGCCTTTTTGCCCATCGAGAAGCCGGCGCCGCCGCGGCCCCGCAGCCCCGAGTCTTCGAGCTCTTTGAGGACTTCGTCCTGCTCCATCGACTTGTAGGCCTTCTCCAGCGTGGCGTAGCCGCCGACCAGGTCCTTGTAGCCCTGCAGGGTTGCCAGGCGCGGGTCCTCGGCCGCTTCGAGCAGCACGCGGGTCTCCAGCGAGTGGGGCATTACGAGGCGCTCCCTTCGTGTGCGCCGCCGGACGCGCCGGGGACGACCGTGTCGCCGGCCAGCGGGCGCTTCTCCAGCGATTTCTCCGGCAGCACCGCGTCGCCGCTCAGGAGCTGGTCGATCGCCGTCTTCGCCTCGCCCGGCAGCAGCGGCCCGAAGTACCGCTGGTCGATCGAGGCCATCGGGGCGATGTCGCAGGCGCCGAGGCACTCGAAGCCGGTGACGAAGATGTCCTCGCCCTCGGCGGCGGCGCGGAAGGCGTCGAGCAGCTCGTCGCCGCCGCGCATCCAGCAGCTGATGTTGGTGCAGACCTCGATCCGGTGCTCGCCGACGCGGGTCGTGTGCAGCAGGTCGTAGAAGCTGGCGACGGACTCGAGGTAGGCGGGGGTGACGCGCATCACCGCGGCGGCCTGGCGGATCCCCTCCGGGGTGCACCAGCCGTAGCGCTCCTGCACCGCCCAGAGGGCCGGGATCGACGCCGATTTGCGGTCCGGGTAACGGGCCATCAGGGCCTCGATCCGCTCCTGCAGCTCCGCCGGGCAGTCGACTTCGGAGAGCTGCGGGATCTGCTCGGGGCTGGAGGTCGGCTCGCGCCCGACGGTGACCGCGCGGTCGACCGGCAGGTTCGGGTTCGAGGCGCCCGCGCCGTCGACCGGGCTCATCGATCGACCCCGCCGAGGATCGGGTCGAGCATGCCGAGCGAGCAGATCATGTCGGCCACGTAGGTGTCCTTGGCCATGTCGCGGAAGCTCTGCAGGTTGACGAAGGAGGGATCGCGGAAGTGGACGCGGGCCGGCTTCGAGGAGCCGTCGGCGAGGACGAAGCAGCCGAGCTCCCCGCGCGGTCCCTCGATCGCGTAGTAGATCTCGCCGGGGTCGACCCGGAAGCCCTCGGTGACGAGCTTGAAGTGGTGGATCAGGGACTCCATCGAGGTGGAGAGCTCCGAGCGCGGCGGCAGCACGTACTTGCGGTCGTCGGCGATGAAAGGGCCGCCGGGAAGGGCATCGAGCGCCTGGCCGATGATCTTGGTCGACTCGACCATCTCGGCGACGCGGACGCGATAGCGGTCGTAGTTGTCGCCGACCGTGCCGACCGGGATCTTGAAGTCCATCTCCGGGTAGGCGAGGTAGTCGAAGGCTTTGCGCAGGTCCCAGGGCTCGCCCGAGGCGCGCAGCAGCGGGCCGGTGACGCCGAGCTCCAGGAGGCGCTCACGGCTGACGATGCCGACGCCTTTGGTGCGCTGCAGGAAGACCTCGTTGCGGTCGAGCAGCGCTTCGTACTGGCCGACGCGGATCGGCATGTCGTGGACGAAGGAGCGGCACTTCTCCTCCCAGCCGAGCGGGATGTCTTCGATCACGCCGCCGACCTGGAAGTAGCGCGTGTGCATCCGCTGCCCGGTCGCCATTTCGAAGAGGTCGAGGATCCGGTCGCGCTCGCGGAAGCAGTACCAGAGCATCGAGATCGCGCCCAGGTCGAGCGCCGTCGTCCCCAGCCAGACGAGGTGGGAGTGGATCCGGTTCAGCTCGAGGAAGATCGTCCGCAGGTACTTGGCGCGGGGCGGGATCTCCAGGCCGACGAGCCGCTCGACCGCACCGCAGTAGGCCTCCATCTGGAAGAAGTAGGAGACGTAGTCCATCCGCTCGACGAAGGGGATGACCTTCCAGTAGCTCTTGTCCTCGCAGGACTTTTCGATCCCCGTGTGGACATAGCCGATCACCGGCTTGAGGTCGCGCACGATCTCGCCTTCGAGGTCGACCACGAGGCGGAGCACGCCGTGGGTCGCCGGGTGGTGCGGGCCGATGTTGACCGTCATCACCTCGGTGGTGCGGTCGGCGTCGAGTTCGCCGTAGAGGTCGGCGACGGTCGGCGCCGCCGGGTCCTCGTCGACCAGGCCCTGGGGGAAGGTGTGCTGGTCAGCCATAACGCTCTTCGGAGTAGGTGAAGGTGACGGGCTCGCCACCGACCGGGAAGTCGCGACGCTGCGGCCAGCCGACGTAGTCCTCGGGGAGCAGGATCCGGGTCAGTTCGGGGTGGCCGCGGAAGACGACGCCGAAGAAGTCGAAGGCTTCGCGCTCCTGGAAGTTGGCGGTGGGGAAGAGGTCGGTGACCGAGTCGATCTCGGGGCCCTCGGCGGGGAGCATCGCTTTGACGCGGAGGCGCTCGACCCGTTCGCGGTTCAGCATCTCGTAGTGGACGCCGAAGCGCGGCTCGGCGGGCAGGTAGTCGGCGACGTGGAGGCTGGAGAGGAAGTCGTAACCTTGGCCGGGGGTGGCGCGCAGCCAGGTCAGGACCTCGCGGATGCGGGCCGCGTCGACGATGAGGACGGCGCGCTCCTTCGCGTAGGAGGTGTCGAGGACGGCGCCGGAGAGGTCGACGTCGATTTCGCCGCGCAGCAGCTCGAGGCCGGGACCGTCAGGCACGGGTCAGCTCCCGGGCGAGCTCGTAGGCCTCGGCGGCCTCGACGCTCGGCTGCGAGGCGGGGCCGCCGCGCGCCCACTCCTCGGTGCCCTGCGCGTTGTAGCGGGCGCGCCACCCCTGGTCGGGGTTGCCCATGATCTTGCGCTGCAGCTTGTTGAAGCCGTACATGACCGCCTCCGGCCGCGGCGGGCAGCCGGGGATGTGCATGTCGATCGGCATGAACTTGTCGGCGCCCTGGACGACGGCGTAGTTGGCGAACATGCCGCCGGAGGAGGAGCAGGCGCCCATCGAGATCGCCCACTTCGGCTCCAGCATCTGGTCGTAGAGGCGGCGGACGACCGGCGCCATCTTGATCGAGACGCGGCCCGACAGGATGATCAGGTCGGCCTGGCGCGGGGAGGCGCGCAGGGCCTCGGCGCCGAAGCGGGCGAGGTCGTAGCGGGCGGTGACGATCGAGATCGGCGCCTCGATCGCGCAGCAGGCGAGGCCGAAGGTGAGCGGGAAGATCGAGTTGGCCCGCGCCAGGTTCAGCATTTTCTCGAAGGTCGTGGTGACGACCCGCTCTTCGACGTAGCGCTCGAGGTCTTCACCCTCGAGGTCGCCGCGGAGCATGTCGCGGGCGGAGGCCTGTCGGCTCCCCAGGCTGCGGCGCTCTATTTCCAATCGAGTGCACCCTTTCGCCAGACGTAGATGAAGGCAATCCCCAGCAGGACGACGAAGGTGGCCAGCTCGCCGAGCACGAAGAGGCTGTCGGCGCCCTTCATGATCACCCCGACCGGATAGAGGAAGACGACCTCGATGTCGAAGAGGATGAAAAGCATCGCCAGCAGGTAGAAGCTGACGCCGAAGCGGAAGTTCTTCACCGGCTCGACCGGGATGCCCGACTCGTAGGGCTCGGCCTGGCGGCGGCTCGCCGAGGTGGCGCGTGCCGGCTTCTTCGGGCCGATGATGTGGTTCAGAAATGCGAAGACCCCGCCGACCGTGAGGCCCAGGAACGCGAAGACGAGGATCGGGAAGTAGGTCTTGAGCACGAAGTGGTGTTATCTCTCGGATTTCGGGCCCGAGCGAGCCCGTTCACGGCCCCTCGGTAACCCTTAGCCGTGCTTTATACAAGCACATTGTGACAACTTGCTACATAGTGATTTTCCGCATCAGCAAGCGGAATTCCGACCCTTTCAGGAGGATTTGAGGCAAAATGGTTGGCCTGCACATCGCCGTCGGGATGCTGGTCATCCTGCTCAACCTCGCCGCCGGCGCCATCGGGGGCTGGGCCTGGTTCAAAGTGCGCCCGTCGGTGCCCTTCTGGTACCTCCTGCGCTTCGCCCAGGTCGCCGTCTTCATCCAGGCGGCGCTCGGTGCCCTTCTTCTCGTCACCGGCCACTCGGCGAAGGAAGACCTCCACTACCTCTACGGCGTCCTGCCCCTGGTGATCTCCTTCATCGCCGAGGGCGCCCGCCTCGGCGCCGCCCAGCGCGAGCTCGGTGAGCTCGACATCGAATCCTTCCCCCCCGAGGCCCAGGAATCGATCGCGATGCAGATCGTCCGCCGCGAGATGGGAATCATGGCCGTCAGCTGCACCGTGATCTTCTTCCTCGCCGTGCGCGCGGCGACGACGAGCGGGCTGTAGGGGCGGGGCGGTTGCGGCCGTCCGAGGTGCGCCCAGGACGTGAGGGGTTCGTGAAACATCCGGCACAGGGACGTCACGAAGCTCGGACTCCCGTGACCCTTCCGCATGAACGCGGGCCCCCACCAAGGATGAGTTCGCAGTTATGTCCGGATAGCGGCAGAAAGTGCGAACTCACCGGGGGCCGGGCATGAGTGAGACGCACGGAAGCGTGGAGTTCCCACGGCCTCTGTGACGAGGTCCGACTTCCGTGACGGCCGCGCTCGCCGCAGGCCCTTTGCGTCCCTTGACCTCAGGCGCCGGCAGGCGCCTGGCCGACCGCGTCGCGCGGGCTACGTCGGCAGGCCGGCCAGCGCCAGGAGTCGGGGTACGTAGAAGTCGGCGACGTCATCGAGGTCCAGACGCCCGTCCGGGCGGTACCACTGCCAGACGCTGTTGTAGGTGCCGATCACGGCGCGGCTCAGCAGGTCGGCGTCGACCGGTGGGATCGCCCCCGCTGCCATCCCGGCGGTGAGCAGGTCGCGCCAGGCCTCCTCGTAGCGCTTCAGCAGGGCGTAGGCGCGCAGGCGGGCATTCTCCTCGCGCGGCGCCCGGCACGGTTGGCGGACCAGGCCCTGCTCGGCGACGAGGACGCGGGAACGGAGAGCTTCGCGGTCGTCGCGTTCGAAGCTGCCCCGCACCACGGCCGGGAAGGCGGCGTGAAACTCGCCGTCGCTCAGCCGGGTGAACTCGGCCAGCGCATCATCGACGGCTTCGACCAGGATCTCGAAGAGGCAGTGCTGCTTCGATTCGAAGTAGTGGTAGAGGGCGGTCGGCCCGAGGCCGACGGCGGCGGCGACCTCGGCCCATTTGGTGTTTTCGTAGCCGTTCTGGCCGAAGTACTCGGTCGCGACCGCGACGATCTCGGCGCGCTTGTTACGCGGCGACGGTCGCGGTGCTGTTCGCTCGTCACCTCCTCTGCCAGGCATTGGCCGCCTCCTCGGATCCGGTTACCGATCAGTGTTCGCCTCTCAGGACGCGGGCAACCCTACACGGGAATGTGGCAGGTTTCCGGGGACTTCCGGAGTCCGCGCCGACCGTGCAACAATCACGGCGATGAGTTCCGTCGGAACGCCCTCGAGTTCTCCCGCGAAGGGCTTCCAGGAACCCGGATGGTTCACCCGCAACGTCTTCAATCGGGCCGTCAGCGGGCTGATGGCACTGGGGATCAGCATGCAGGGTTCGCGGGTCCTCGAAGTCAAAGGCCGGAAATCGGGCGAGTGGCGCTCGACCCCGGTCAACCTGCTCGGAGTAGACGGCGCCCGTTACCTGGTCGCTCCCCGCGGCAACACCCAATGGGTCCGCAACATGCGCGTCGCCGGCGGCGGTCGCCTGAAGCTGGGACGGCGGGCCGAGGACTTCAAGGCGACCGAGGTCACCGGCGAGGACGCCGTTCCCCTTCTGCGCGCCTACCTGCGGAAGTGGAAGTGGGAGGTGGGCGCGTTCTTCGACGGCGTCAGCCCCGACGCGTCCGACGCCGAGCTCCTCGCGATAGTCCCGGATCACCCGGTCTTCAAGCTGGGGTAGAAGGTCGATTCGAGGGGAGGCCCGGAGGGTGCCGGCTGTCGGTGCTCCCGGGACGTCACGAAGCTCGGACTTCCGTGACCGTCCCGCATGAAAGCGGGCCCCCACGAAGGATGAGTTCGCAGTTATGTCCGGATAGCGGCAGAAAGTGCGAACTCACCGGGGGCCGGGCAGGACGAAGGCGCACGGAAGCGTGGAGTTCCCACGGTCTCCGTGACGACGTAGGACTCCCGTGACGGATCTGTGTACCTCTCGTGCGCCTCGTGTGACCCGACCGCGAGGATCCCTGGTCACTCAGCGCTAGCCGCAGGCCCTTGCGTCCCGTGTCTCGGGGGCCGGCCTCCGAGGCCCCTCGCCTACTGCGCCAGCGGCCGGTACTCGCCGCCGTGGAACACCAGTGGGGTGCCCGCGGCGGTCGTCAGTTCCGTCACGGCGCCGGTGAGGATCACATGGTCGCCGGCCGCGATCACGTCCCGCAGATCACAGGCCACCCAGAGGAGGGCGTCGTCGATGGCGGGGAGGCCGTCGCGCTCGCTCCAGGCGACGTTCGCCCACTTCTCCGCCGGCGGCGCCTTGGTGGCGAAGGAGCGGGCGACGGGCTCCTGGCCATCGTGGAGGACGCTGACCGAGAAGCGGTCCGCGGCCTGGACCGCGAGCAGGGTGCGGGAGCCCCGATCGAGGCAGGCGAGCATCAGCATCGGTTCGATCGAGAGCGAGGAGACGGCGTTCGCCGTGGCTCCGGCCGGCCCGTCGGAGCCGCTGGTGGCCACGATCGTGACCCCCGTCGGAAGGCTTGCCATCGCGGTTCTGAAGCGGTCTGGAGTGGGTGCGGTCATTGGCGGACTATCTGGATCGGCGCCAAACAATATGATCCGCGCCGCGTGCGTCCGAAGACGATGATCCTGATAGTCGCGGTGATCGCCGCCGCCCTCGGCATCTCCGCCTGTGGCTACGGCGAAGAAGGCCTTGCCGTGAAGTCCGGCGAACCGAACTACAACGGTGCCGTGCTGTTCGCCCAGCACTGCTCCGGCTGCCACACGCTGAGCGCGGCCGGAACCCAGGGCAGCGGCAACCGCGGCGAGCGGACCCAGGGTCCGAACCTGAACCAGCGTGAAGAGAGCGTCAACGACGTGCTCTTCGCGATCCGCAACGGTGGCTTCTCCGGCGCGATCATGCCCCAGAACATCGTCGTCGGCAAGGAAGCCGAAGAGGTGGCGGACTTCGTCGCCAAGTACGCGGGTTCCGACGCCAAGGAATCTCCTCGCCCCGGCGTGGAATCCGGCCCGGCCGAACCGTAGAGACGCGCGATGCTTGACCTGAAGCTGCTCCGCTCCGAACCCGAGCGGGTCAAGGCGGCTCTGGAGCGCCGCGGCGCGGGCGGCGAGGTCGACGAGCTGCTCGCCCTCGACGCGCGCCGGCGCGAGCTGCTGCCCCAGGTCGAGGACGCCCAGGCGGAGCGCAACGCCGCCTCCAAGCGGATCGGCGAGATCAAACGCGAGGGCGGCGACGCCGAGGCGGAGATCGCCGCGGTCGGGCGGCTGCGCGAGACGATCGACTCGGGCAAAGAGGAGCTGGAGGCGATCGAGGGGGCGCTGCGCGAGCTGACGCTGGCGCTGCCGAACATCCCCGACGACGACGCGCCCGACGGGATGGCCGAGGAGGACGCGGTGGTGATCCGCGAGGTGGGGGAGAAGCCGAGCTTCGACTTCGAGCCGCGCGACCACCTGGAGATCGGCACCGAGCTGGGCGTGATCGACATGGAGACCGGGGCGCGGGTCTCCGGCTCGCGCTTCGCCTACCTGAAAGGCGACCTGGTCCTGCTGGAGCTGGCGCTGGTGCGGCTGGCGATCGAGACCGCCCGCGCCGCGGGCCACGAGCCGGTGGTGCCGCCGGTGCTGGTCCGCGAAGAGGCACTCGAGGGGACCGGCTACTTCCCCGAGGCGCGCGACCAGATCTACGAGATCGAGAAGGACGACCTCTTTCTCACCGGAACCTCCGAGGTCGCCCTCGCGGGCCTGCACGCCGACCAGATCCTCGAAGCCGACCAGCTGCCGCTGCGGTACTGCGCCTTCTCGACCTGCTTCCGGCGCGAGGCCGGGGCGGCGGGCCGCGACACCCGCGGCATCTTCCGCGTCCACCAGTTCGACAAGGTGGAGATGTTCTCGTTCGTCGCCCCGTCGGATTCGAAGGCCGAGCACGAGCGGCTGCTGTCGATCGAGGAGAAGATCCTCGGCGAGCTGGAGATCCCGTACCGGATCGTCAACATCGCGGTCGGCGACCTCGGCGCGCCCGCGGCGAAGAAGTATGACTGCGAGGCGTGGATCCCGTCCCAGGGACGTTATCGCGAGGTCACGTCCTGTTCCAACACGACCGATTACCAGGCGCGTAGGCTCAGTTGTAGGTATCGGCCGGGCGATGGCGAATCTCCGGAGGCCGTACACACGCTGAACGGGACCGCCACCGCGGTAGGAAGGACGATCATCGCCTTGATCGAGAACCGGCAGGAAGCGGACGGGGGCTTTTCGCTACCCAGTTCTTTGCATCGGTACGGCGCGCCTGACAGAATTTCGGCGCAATGAGCACTACCGTCCGCGAAGCCCGCCGCGTCGTCCTCTGCGATGACCACGAGATCGTCCGTGAGGCGATCAAGGCGCGCATGTCAGATTCGAGCGTCGTCGAGATCGTCGGTGAGGCCTCCAACGGGCGCGATGTCGTCGATGTGGTCAAGGAGCTGGAGCCCGACGTCCTGATCATCGACGTCGAGCTGCCGAAGCGCGACGGCATCGAGGCGACCCGCGAGGTGCTGAAAGTGCGGCCGCGGACCAAGGTCATCATCTTCACGGCCCACGCCCAGCCCGATTTGCTGGCGCTGGCGCTGCGCGCCGGTGCCTCCGGCTACGTGCTGAAGTCGGCGCCGGCCGAGGACATCGCCAAAGCGGTCAAAGCCGTGACCGGCGGTGGGACGTTCCTCGGCGGCGATTTCGCCGGTGGCAAGCCGTCGGAGGTCGAGAAACTGCTCGAGCTGTCGCCGCGCGAGCGGCAGATCCTCGAGCTGCTCGCCGAGGGGCTGCGGGTGAAAGAGATCGCCGAGCGCCTACAGCTGAGCCCGGCGACCGTTCACACCCACGTGCGCAACGCGATCGCCAAGCTCGAGGTGGATACCCGGACCGAGGCGGTCGCGCTGGCCGTCAAGTTCAGCTATCTCGGGGCCGGGGGGACGGCCTCCTAGGCCTCGTCCCCGCTGGTTGCGGGCTTGAAGTCCAGCGCGCAGCCGTTGATGCAGTAACGCATCCCGCCTGCCTCGGCCGGTCCGTCGTCGAAGACGTGCCCCAGGTGGGCGTCGCAGTTCTTGCAGACGACCTCGGTGCGGCGCATGAACAGGCTGTTGTCGGAGCGCAGTTCGACGTGCTCGAGGTTCTTCGGCTCGGTGAAGCTGGGCCAGCCGGTGCCGGAATCGAACTTCGTGCCGGACTCGAACAGCTCGGTGCCGCAACAGACGCAGTCGTAGCTGCCCTCTGAGTGGTTGTCCCAGTAGGGGCCGGTGAAGGCGCGCTCGGTGCCGGCCTTGCGGGTGACCTGGTACTGCTCCGGCGTCAGCTCCTGGCGCCACTGCTCATCAGTTTTCTCCACTTTCGTGGCCATATCGTCCATTCTCCTTTCGTCTCTGGGTCCAGGGTACGCCGTCTTCCTTACGGGTCTGTGACGTCGGCCGACGTAGGTAGCGATGCGCCTACGCTGCTCATACCTGGTTTTCGCGATGGTGGCGATCGTCGTCCTGGCCTTCTCCGGCACGGCGACCGCCAAGTCGTCGAGCAAGGGAGGGCGGGCCCAGAAGTCCTTCACCTTCAGCGGCGGCGAAGTCTCCCCGCCTTCCACCTGCCCCGGGCAGACCACCACCGGCCTCTCCACCGAAGAACAGGCGGGCGTGATGCTCTGCATGACCAACTACGCGCGCGCCGCCAACGGACTCGCGCCGCTGGCCCTGAACCGCCAGCTCGGCCGCGCGGCCGAACAGAAGTCTGCCGACATCCTCGCCTGCGACGAATTCAGCCACGAAGCGTGCGGTCGCCCCTTCCAGTTCTGGATCCAGCGCTACGGCTACCTGAAGGGCTGCTGGCGGGCGGCCGAGAACATCGCCTGGGGGACCGGCAACTACGCGACCGTCGGCTCGATCTTCACCGCCTGGCTCGAATCCCCCGAGCACCACGCAAACATCCTCGGCCCGTACCGGGAAATCGGCATCGGCCTGCGCGTCGGCGAAGTCGAAGGCTACGAAGCCGCCGCGGTCTGGACCCAGGACTTCGGCAGCCACAAGTGCTGAGCGCCCAGCTGTTCCTTTTGGCGCCCTGGACGCCATAAAGAACAGCCGGCGGAGGATGCCTAGGATGGCGGCGTGCCGGCCTTCTATGAGCCCGACGGTGAGGGATACCTGGCGACGGGGCTGACCCGTGGTCCCTGGGGCCCTGGGGCGCAGCACGCCGGGCCGCCCGCGGCGCTCCTCGGGCGCGAGTTCGACCTGCTGCCGGAAGCCGCGGACTTCCAGGTCTGCCGGGTCACCTTCGAGATCCTGCGCTCGATCCCGATCGGGCCGGTGGAGGTCGCCGCGCGGATCGTGCGGCCGGGGCGGCGGGTGCAGATGCTCGAGGCCGAGCTGCGGGTCGACGGCGAGGCGCTGATGATCGCCCGGGCCTGGCGCCTGCGCACGGCGCCGGTCGACCTGCCCGCCGAGGCGGTCGCGATCCCGCCCGGCCCGGTGCTCCCCGACGAGCCCGGCCCGGCCAACTTCTTCCCGACCGGGCAGGACGAGGGCTACCACACGGCGATGGAGATCCGCTTCGTCTCCGGCGCCTTCACCGAGATCGGCCCGGCGAGCGCCTGGCTGCGGATGCGCCACCCACTCGTCGAGGGCGAGGAGCCGACGCCGCTCCAACGGACCCTGATCGCCGCCGACGTCGGCAACGGCATCTCGAACGCGGTCGACTTCCGCCGCTTCCTCTTCGTCAACGTCGACCTCACCGTGCAGCTGGAGCGCCTCCCCGAAGGGGAGTGGGTCTGCGTCGACGCAGTAACCCTGCCGCGCGAGCGCGGCAACGCCACCGCCGAGTCGGTGCTTAGCGACGAGCGGGGGCGGATCGGCCGGGCCTTGCAGACGCTGCTGGTGGCCGAACGCTGAGGGGTTCCCCATAGTCCAAAACGCGTTCCGGAGTTTGACCCTGCCATGGCAGGGTCAAACTCCGGAACGATCAGGTGACGAGTGCGGCCAGGTCGGCGACGATCAGGTCCGGTTTGACCGCGGCGGTCGCCGGGTCCTCGGAGCCATTGCCGGTGCCGGAGGTGCCGCTGAGGACGAGGATCGTGTCGAGGCCCGCGGCGTGGCCGCCGGCGATGTCGGAGGAGAGGCGGTCGCCGATCATCGCCACGCGCTTGGCGTCCGGGATGCGCGAGAGCGCGAGCTCGAAGAGGTGGCGCTCCGGCTTGCCGGCGATCTCGGCTTTCTTGCCCGAGCAGACCTCGACCGCCGCCAGGATCGCGCCCGTGCCCGGCCACTCGCCGCCCGGCATCGGCATCGTCGCGTCGTGGCTGGTGGCCACGAGGGCGGCGCCCGCGTCGAGCGCCTGCTTCGCGCCGAGCAGCGTCATGTAGGTGAAGTCGCGCCAGCCGGAGACGACGACCACGTCGGCCTCGGTCGGCGCCTCGAAGTCGACCAGCCGCAGGCCTTCGCCCGCGACCAGCTCCCGCAGCGGCTCGCGTCCCAGCACCAGCGCGCCGCCGCCCGGCCCGGCGGCCTCGGCCGCGAGGCGCGCCACGGTGATGCCCGCGGTGACGACCCGCTCCGGCCCCACGTCCACGCCCATGCCCTGGAGGCGCTCGGCGTACTCGGCGGGTCGTTTCGTCGGGTTGTTGGTGACGAACACGATCTCCTTGCCCGCTGCCAGCATCGTCGCCAGCGCCTCGGGCGAGCCCGGCACCGGCTCGCGGCCGGTCCACACGACCCCGTCGAGGTCGACCAGGAAACCATCGAATTCTTCGATCACCGGCACGGCCGCCCAGCGTATTTGCTGCCCGTCTCCGGCGCCCCTTCGCCCATGACCGCTACCGTGCGGGGCGTGACTGCCTTGGACGCAAAGGTCGTAGTCGCCTCCGAGCTGACCAAGGTCTATGGCTCCGGGGAGACCGAGGTCGTCGCCCTCGACGGGGTGAGCACCGCGTTCGAGCGGGATCGCTTCACCGCGATCATGGGGCCCTCGGGCTCGGGCAAGTCGACGCTGATGCACATCCTCGCCGGGCTGGACACGCCGACGTCGGGGACGGTGACGCTCGACGGGGTGGACATCACGCACCTCGATGACGGGGAGCTGACGAAGCTGCGGCGGGACAAGCTCGGCTTCGTCTTCCAGTTCTTCAACCTGCTGCCGGTGCTGACCGCCGAGGAGAACCTGGTGCTGCCGCTCTCGATCGCCGGGCGCAAGCCGGATCAGGCCTGGGTCGACCAGCTGATCCGCACGGTCGGGCTGGAGGATCGGCGCACGCACCGGCCGTCGGAGCTGTCCGGCGGCCAGCAGCAGCGGGTCGCGGTGGCGCGGGCACTGGTGTCGAAACCGGCGGTGGTGTTCGCCGACGAGCCGACCGGCAACCTCGACTCGAAGGCGAGCGCCGACGTGCTCGACCTGCTGCGCCAGGCCGTCGACGAGTTCCGCCAGACCGTGGTGATGGTCACCCACGATCCCGTCGCCGCCGCCCACGCCGACCGGCTGATCACGCTGCGCGACGGCAAGATCGTGCAGGACGGCGCGCCCGGCGGGGCCGACGACGTGATCGAGCTGATGAAGCAGCTCGACTAGGCCTCGATGACCGGGCTCGCGCTGAAGAGCGTCTGGGCACGCCGTGTGCGGGCCCTCTCGACCGTGATCGCGGTGGTGATCGGCGTCGCTTTCGTCGCCGGCTCCTACGTCCTCACCGACACGATCTTCGCCGCCTTCGATGAAATCTTCAGCGAGTCGTTGAAGGGGACCAGCGTCGTGGTGACGGCGAAGGACCCGGTCGAACAGGAAAACGGGGAAGTCCCGACGGTGAATGCCGCGCTGCTCCCGCGGATCCAGCAGACGCCCGGGGTGCGGCAGGCGGCCGGCGCGATCTTCACCCCCGGCGGCTTCTTCGACTCGGAAGGCGAAAAGATCGGCAGCAAATTCGCTCCCAAGTTCATCTCCTCGGTCCTGCCGGGGCAGCTGGAGTCGCTGAAGTACGTCGAAGGGCACCGGCCACGGGGGCCGACGGAAGCCTCGATCGACCGCGCGGCGGCCGAATCCGCGCACCTCGAGCTCGGCGAAAAGATCGGCCTGGTCGGCGAGGGCCGGCTGCGGGAATTCGAGCTGGTCGGGTTCACCCAGCTCGGCAGCGCCTCTTTCGGCGGCGCCTCGATCGCCCAGGTGACGCTGCCGGTCGCCCAGGAGCTGACCCACAAGCGCGGCCGGCTCGACCAGATCTCCGTCGCCGCCGTCAAGGGGGTAGCGCCGGCGGCGTTGAAGCGTCGGATCGAAGCCGAGGTGCCGCGCGACGTCCGGGTGGAGACCGGCAGCGAAAGCGCCGACCGCTCCTCCGAAGAAATCCGCGACAACCTCAGCTTCCTGCAGACCTTCCTGCTCGTCTTTGGCTTCATCGCCGTCTTCGTCGGCTCCTTCATCATCTTCAACACGTTCTCGATCACGGTCGCCCAGCGGGTGACCGAGTTCGGGATGCTGCGGACCCTGGGCGCCTCGCGGCGGCAGATCCTCTCCTCGGTCCTGGTCGAAGCGCTGGCGATCGGGCTGGTCGGGGCGATCGTCGGGATCGGCGGCGGCTTCGTCGTCGCGCTGGCGCTGAACGGTCTGTTCGAAGCCTTCGGGATCGACCTGCCGACGACCGGGTTGGTGCTGGAGACGCGGACGGTGATCGTCTCCCTGCTGGTCGGCGTGATCGTCACCTTCATCGCCTCGCTGGTGCCGGCGCTGCGGTCGACCCGGGTGCCGCCGATCGCCGCCCTCCGCGGCTTCGTGCCGAAACCGAGCCGGCGCAAACGGCTCGTCGTCATTCTTCTCTCCGTCGTCCTCGCGCTGGCCGGGGTCGCGCTGCTGCTCGCCGGCCTGGGCAGCGGCGGTGGAGCGGGTGGTCGCGCCGCCAAGATCGGCATCGGCGCGTTGCTGATCGTGATCGGCGGCTCCGTCTACACGCCGCGACTGGTGCCGTTCCTGTCCCGGGTCGCGGGCTGGCCGCTGGAGCGGGTGCGGCGCCTGATCGGTCGGCTGGCGCGGGAGAACGCCGAGCGGAATCCCGGCCGCACCGCGGTCACGGCGGCGGCGCTGATGATCGGGCTCGCCTTGGTCACCTTCGTCACCGTCTTCGCCGCCGGGCTGAAGAGCACGGTCGCCCAGGTCGTCGAAGAAAACTTCGCCGGTGGGCTGGTGATCCAGAACAGCGACGGCTTCGGCCCGATTCCGGCCGGCGCCGCCCGCCTGGCAACGAAAGTACCGGGGGTCGAATCGGTGCAGACGATCCGCTCCGCGCGGGCCAAGCTCGTCGGCGACGGTGGGGTCGAAGTGACGGCGCCGTCACCCGGGATCGAAGGTTCGGTGAGGGTCGAATGGAAGCGCGGCGGGCCGCCGGTGCTGCGCAACCTCGGCGATGGACAGGCGGTCGTCTCCGACTCCTTCGCCTCTTCGCACGGCCTCGCGGTCGACGACAGCTTCCGCCTGTTGAGCCAGAGCGGTCGCAGGCCGCGGTTCACGGTGGTCGGCGAATTCCACTCGAAGCTTGGCGTCTTCGGCTCGGTCCTGGTCACCCAGTCGGTGATCGCCCGCGAGTTCGGCCAGCGTCAAGATCGGATCGACTTCGTCGAAACCGAACCCGGCGCCGACGAAGCGACGGTTCAGGCGCTCCTCACCAAAGGCGCGGAAGTGGCGTTCCCGATCGCCGAAGTGTTGAACCAGGGAGAACTGAAGGAAAGCCGCGAAGCCCAGGTCGACCAATTGGTCAACCTCTTCTACGCGCTGCTCGGGCTGGCGATCCTGATCTCACTGTTCGGAATCGCGAACACGCTGGCGCTCTCGATCCACGAACGCACCCGGGAGCTCGGGATGCTGCGGGCGATCGGGATGTCGCGGCGCCAGGTGCGGACGATGATCCGCTACGAGTCGGTGATCACGGCGCTGATCGGGGCGATCCTCGGGATGGCGCTCGGCGTGATCTTCGCGGCGCTGATCGCCCAACCCCTGAAGAGCGAAGGCTTCACGCTCTCCTATCCGCTCGGGTCGCTGGTCGTTCTGCTCGTCCTCGCCGCCCTCGCCGGAGTGCTGGCCGCGGTCCTTCCCGCGCGGCGGGCCTCACGGCTCGACGTGCTCGAATCGCTCCAGTACGAGTAGCGCTCTACTCTGCCGGGGTGTTCCCCGCCAAGTCGCCCTCGACCTCGCTCGGCATCCTCGCCGCGATCGTCGTCGTCGCGATCGGGACCGGCATCGCCGCGGCGCTCGAGGCGATCGCCGAGCCGGTCTCCCTCGGCATCGTCTTCATCCCCGGGGTGCTGCTGATCGCGACCGTCTGGGGCCTCTGGATGGGGATCGGGACCGCCGTCGTCAGCGCGCTCGTCTTCAACTTCTTCTTCCTGCCGCCGCTGCGCACGCTGACGATCAACGCCCAGCACGACATCGTCGCCCTGGTCGTCTTCATCATCGTCGCGATCGCGGGCGGCACCCTGGCCGAGCTGGCGCGGGCGCGCGCGGCCGAGGCGGAGCGGGGTCGCGAGGACGCCGACCGGGCGCTGCGCGAGGCCGCCGAGCTGGCCGCCGAGCGCGACCGGATGCGCGAAGAGGCGATCGAGGCCGACGCGGTGCGACGCTCCGACGAGCTGAAGACCTCGCTCCTGCGCTCGGTGTCCCACGACCTGCGGACGCCGCTGACCGCGATCATCGCCGCCGGCGCCGCGCTCGACTCGCCCAGCGTCACCCCCGCCGAGCGCCACGAGCTCTCCGAAGCGGTGGTCGACGAGGGGCAGCGGCTGTCGCGGCTGGTCGAGAACCTGCTCGACGTCTCCCGCCTCGAATCGGGCAAAGCCGAGCCGCACCGGGAGTCGGTCGAGCTCGGCGACCTCCTCGCCGCGGCCCGCGAATCGATCGGCCCCTACGGTGAGCACGTGCGGCTATCGCTCGACCAGGACCTGCCGCCGCTGCGCGTCGACCCGACCCAGCTCGAGCGCGCCTTCGCCAACCTGCTGGAGAACGCGGTCGTCCACGGCGAGGGGCAGCCGGTGTTGGTGCGCTCCCGACTGGTCGGCCCGCGGCTGGTGGTGCGGGTGGTCGACCAGGGCCCCGGTATCCCGGAGAACCTGCGCGAGCGGATCTTCGAGCCGTTCTACCGCGCGCCGGGGGCGCCGAGCGGCGGCGGCTCCGGCCTCGGCCTGGCGATCGCGCGCGGCTTCATCGAGGCGAACGGCGGCGAGGTCGAGGTCGAGTCCCTGCCCGGCCAGGGATCGAGCTTCGTCGTGACCTTCGCCTCAGCTGTTCCTTTTGCCGACCCCTCCGAAGAAAGGAACGGCTCGCGATGAGCGCGCCGCGGATCCTGGTCTGTGACGACGAGCCGCAGATCCTGCGGGCGCTGCGGGTGATCCTGCGCGACGCCGGCTTCGAGGCGGTGACCGCGGCGACCGGGGAGGAGGCTCTCGACCTGGCGGCGGTGAAACCGCCCGAGGCGGCGATCCTCGACCTGATGCTGCCGGACATCGACGGGGTCGAGGTGACGCGTCGTCTGCGCGAGTGGACGCAGATCCCGATCCTCGTCCTCTCCGCGGTGGGGGAGGAGGATCGCAAGGTCGAGGCCCTCGCCGCGGGCGCCGACGATTACGTGACCAAGCCGTTCGGCCCGCGCGAGCTGGTCGCCCGCCTGCAGGCGGTGCTCCGGCGCGCCGCGCCGGCAGGGGCGGAGCCGAAGATCGTCGCCGACGGCCTCGAGATCGACCTCGCCGCCCGCACCGTGAAGCGGGACGGCGAGCCGGTCCACCTCACCCCGATCGAGTTCAGCCTGCTGCGCACCCTCGCCCGCAACCGCGGCCGACTGATGACCCACCGCGCCCTGCTGGTCGAGGTCTGGGGGGTCGAGTACGAAGACGACTTCCAGGTCCTCCGCGCCCACATCGCCAACCTGCGCCGCAAGATCGAGCCGTCGGGCGGCGAAGGCCCGAAGTACATCAGGACCGACCCCGGGGTCGGCTACCGCTTCGCCGAGTAGGGGGCCTTCACACGATCTGTATACGGCGCCCCGCGAACTTCATGCGGCCTTGACGGGGTGGGGAGCACGATGCTCCTGTGACTCCCTTTGCCCACCTGATCAGCACCTCCGCGGACATCTTCCCCGGCGGCGGCAGCCCCGTCGCCGACCTCTTCTCGATCGCTCTGGCGATCGCGATGTTCGCCCTTCTCTACTGGCTCATCAGCCTGATCGATCGCATATGACCGCCGCCGACGTCTTCGGACTCATCGTCTCCTTCCTCGTCTGTGTGTACCTGGTCTATGCGCTCCTTCGCGGGGAGAACCTCTAGGTGTTCCAGGGATACGTTCAGATCGCGATCTTTGTCGTCGTCCTGGTGGCGCTGGTCAAACCGGTCGGCATCTACCTGGCGCGCGTGTTCCAGAACGAACGCGTCTTCCTGTCCCCGGTCCTCGGGCCGATCGAGCGCGGTGCCTATCGGGTGCTGCGCGTGAACCCCGAGGCCGAGGGCCAGGACTGGAAGCAGTACGCCCGCAGCCTGATCGTCTTCTCCTTCCTCTTCTGGATCCTGCTCTACCTGATCCTGCGCACGCAGGGCATCCAGCCGTTCAACCCGCAAGGGTTCCACTCCGGCCCCTGGGACCTCAGCTTCAACACCACCTCGTCGTTCCTCACCAACACCAACTGGCAGTACTACGGCGGCGAAA
Source organism: uncultured Actinomycetes bacterium (assembly GCA_963782515.1). Taxonomy (GTDB): domain Bacteria; phylum Actinomycetota; class Thermoleophilia; order Solirubrobacterales; family 70-9; genus VAYN01. The sequence continues at coordinate 102,143 of CAWAJY010000004.1, forward strand.
CCACCCTCACCTACTTCGCCCAGATGGCGGGCCTCGCGGTGCAGAACTTCGTCTCCGCGGCGGTCGGGATCGCCGTCCTCGTCGCCTTGATCCGCGGCATCGTCAGCCGGTCCGGAAGCTCGCTCGGCAACTTCTGGCACGACATCGTGCGGATCCTCCTCTACGTGTTGCTGCCGATCTCGATCGTCGGTGCGCTGTTCCTCGTCTCCCAGGGCGTGATCCAGAACTTCAGCCACTCGACCGTGATCCACACCATCACGGGCGGCACCCAGATCCTCGCCCAGGGCCCGGTCGCCTCACAAGAGGTGATCAAGGAGCTCGGCACCAACGGCGGCGGCTTCTTCAACGTCAACTCGTCCTTCCCGTTCGAGAACCCGAGCGGCCTCACCAACTTCTTCGAGATGCTGCTGATCCTCGTCATCCCGGCGGCGCTCACCTACACCTACGGGCGCATGGTCGGCAGCCAGCGACAGGGCTGGGCGATCTTCGCCGCGATGTTCACCCTCTTCATCATCGGCGTGGTCGTCGTGTACATGGCCGAGCAGCACGGCTCGGTCGCCCAGCATGCCGCCGGCCTCCACACCCACGCCGTTCACGGGTCGACCGGTGGCAACATGGAGGGCAAGGACCAGCGCTATGGCGTCGCCAACACCTCCCTGTGGGCGGCGATCACCACGGTCACCTCCTGCGGCGCCGTCAACGGCGCCTTCGAGTCACTGACCGGGATCGGCGGCGCCGTCCCGTTCTCCAACCTCGGCTACTCCGAGGTGGTGTTCGGCGGCGTCGGCACCGGCCTTTACTCGATGCTCCTCTACGTCATCCTCGCCGTCTTCATCGGCGGCCTGATGGTCGGCCGCACCCCCGAGTACCTCGGCAAGAAGATCCAGGCGCGGGAGATCAAGCTGGTCTCGCTCGGCGTCCTCTTCACGCCGCTCGCGGTGCTGCTCTCGGCCGGCGCCGCGTCGGCGACCGAGCTCGGCAAACGGTCGCTCTACGCGGGGATCAACCCGACCGGCTTCTCGGAGAACCTCTACGCCTACCTTTCGCAGGCGAACAACAACGGCTCCGCCTGGGCCGGCTACACCGGCTTCCTGCAGCCCCACGCGCCGGGCAACGTCGGCGCCTATGGCATCACCTTCGCCAACCTGCTCGGCGGCTTCGTGATGGTGGCCGCGCGATACGCGCCGATCCTCTTCGTCCTCGCCATCGCCGGCGCGATGGCGGGCAAGAAGGTCTCGCCCGCCGGTCTCGGGACGATGCGCACCGACAATCCCACCTTCGTCTTCCTCTTGATCGGGATCGTGATCCTGGTCGGGGCACTCACCTTCTTCCCGGCGATCCTGCTCGGCCCGATCTCCAACGGACTCTCGGGGAGGTTGTTCTGATGATGCACGGCCTACGCAAGGACCTGGTCACCGGAGCGATCGCGATCGTCGTGATGACGATCGTGCTCGGGATCCTCTACCCGCTGGCGATCACCGGGATCTCGCAGGTCGCCTTCCCCGGCTCGGCCAACGGTTCGAAGGTGTCGGTCGACGGCAAGGTCGTCGGCTCTCACCTGATCGGCCAGGAATTCAAGGGCAAGGCGTGGTTCCACTCTCGGCCCTCGGCGACCGGATACTCCGGCAACGTCACCTTCTTCGGCAACGCCGGCCCGAACAGCGCCGAACTGCGCGAAGAGATCCGCGAAGAACTCGCCGCCTACGTCCGGCTGAACAAACCGTATGACCACTCGCTGACCCGCGAAGACGTCCCGGTCGACGCGGTCACCCAGTCGGCCTCCGGCGTCGACCCCGACATCTCCGAAGCGAACGCGCTGATCCAGGCCCACCGGATCGCCGCCGTTCGTCATATCCCGCTCACGAAGGTCGAAGAACTGATCTCCCAGAACACCGACAGCCGCTCGCTAGGGGTGCTCGGCGAGCCGGGCGTGAACGTGCTCGAACTCAACATCGCAGTCGACCAGGAAGCACCGCTGAAATGACCCGAGACAACCAACAACAGACTTCGACCCAGACCCAGACCCAGACCCCGACCGAGCCGACCACGACCACGACCTCGTCCGAGCGCAGCGCGCCGCGCTCGCTCTTCGACCGCGAGATCCTGCGTCCCGCCCTGTGGGAGTCGGTGACCAAGCTCGACCCGCGGATCCAGGTCCGCAACCCGGTCATGTTCGTGGTCGAGATCGGCGCCGCGATCACCACCGTCGCCTGGCTGATCCAGGTCTTTGGCGGCGGCCCGTTGGGCGGCGGTCACGAGCCCGCCTGGTTCACCTTCTCGATCACCATCTGGCTGTGGTTGACGGTCGTCTTCGCCAACCTCGCCGAGGCCCTCGCCGAGGGTCGCGGTCGCGCCCAGGCGGCGAGTCTGCGGGCAATGCGCACCGAGGCAACGGCGAAAATGCGCGACGGCACCGAGAAGTCGGCCGCCGAGCTGATCCGCGGCGACGTCGTGGTGGTCGAGGCGGGCGAGGGGATTCCCGGCGACGGCACCGTGATCGAGGGGATCGCCTCGGTCGACGAGTCGGCGATCACCGGCGAGTCGGCGCCCGTGATCCGCGAGGCCGGCGGCGACCGCTCCGCCGTCACCGGCGGCACCAAGGTGCTGTCGGACCGGATCGTGGTCGAGATCACCCAGGAGCCCGGCGGCTCCTTCCTCGACCGGATGATCTCCCTGGTCGAGGGCGCCTCTCGTCGCAAGACGCCGAATGAGATCGCGCTGGGGATCCTCCTCGCCGCGCTCACCCTGATCTTCATCCTCGTCGTCGTCAGCCTGCGGCCGTTCGCCCTCTTCGCCGGCACCGAACTGTCGGAGACGACGCTGATCGCGCTGCTGGTGGCGCTGATCCCGACCACGATCGGGGCGCTGCTCTCGGCGATCGGCATCGCCGGCATGGACCGGCTCGTGCGGCGCAACGTGCTCGCGCTCTCCGGGCGCGCGGTCGAGGCGTCCGGCGACTGCGACGTCCTCCTCCTCGACAAGACCGGCACGATCACGCTCGGCAATCGCGAGGCCGTCGAGTTCATCCCGATGCCGGGGGTGAGCGGCGAGGAGCTCGCCGAGGCCGCCCAGATGTCCTCGCTCGCCGACGAGACCCCCGAGGGGCGCTCGATCGTCGTCCTGGCCAAAAGCTATGGGATACGCGAGCACGACTTCGTCGGGCACGAGCCGACCTTCGTCCCGTTCACCGCCGAAACCCGGATGAGCGGCGTCGACTTCAACGGCAGCCAGCTGCGCAAGGGCGCCGGCGACGCGATCGAAACCTGGATCGCCCAGGAGGGTGGCCACGCGCCGGGGGAGCTGCGGCAGGAGCTCGACCGCATCGGCCGCGAGGGCGGCACGCCGCTGGCGGTCGCCCGCGACGAGCGCGTGCTCGGCGTCATCTACCTCAAAGACATCGTCAAGGAGGGCATCAAGACCCGCTTCGACCAGCTGCGGGCGATGGGCATCCGCACGATCATGGTCACCGGCGACAACAAGCTCACCGCGGCGAAAATCGCCGAGGAGGCGGGCGTCGACGACTTCCTCGCCGAAGCCACCCCGGAGCGAAAGCTCGAACTGATCAAGGAGCAGCAGTCCGACGGTCGCTTGATCGCGATGACCGGCGACGGCACGAACGACGCTCCCGCGTTGGCACAGGCCGATGTCGGCGTGGCGATGAACACCGGTACCCAGGCGGCGCGCGAGGCAGGCAACATGGTCGATCTCGACTCCAACCCCACCAAGCTCATCGAGATCGTCGAGGTCGGCAAGCAGCTGCTGATCACCCGTGGTGCCCTGACGACCTTCTCGATCGCCAACGACGTCGCCAAGTACTTCGCGATCCTGCCGGCGATGTTCGCGGCGACCTGGGCTGCCTCCGGCCAGTCCAACGGCCCTCTGCACTCGCTGAACATCATGGACCTGGGGACGCCGCAGTCGGCGATCCTCTCGGCGGTGATCTTCAACGCGCTGATCATCCCGCTGCTGATCCCGCTCTCGCTGAAAGGGGTCCGCTATCGGGCGATCGGCGCGACGGCGCTCCTGCGTCGCAACATCCTCATCTACGGGCTCGGCGGCCTGATCGTCCCGTTCGTCGGGATCAAACTGATCGACCTGGTGGTCCACAACCTGCTGGGGGCCTGAGGTGCGCGCGCATCATCACCCGGCGGACACCGAGCTCTCGATCCCGACCGTCCAGGACCCGGTCTGGAGCATCGCGCAGCCGGGCCGCCACTGGCCGCTGCGGCAGAGTCGGCGCTCGGCGAGCGCCCGGATCGACCCCACCGACCCGCGGGTGCCGGTGGACCTGGCGGAGGAGCGGATGGCCGAGCGTCAGCTGGTCGAACTGGAGGAGCTCCTGATCTCGCCCACGCCGGTCTACTGTCGTGGCGTCGCGATGGCATCCCAGATCCTCTCCGAGGTCACCGGCCCGCTCTACCGGCCGCAGCGCCGTGGTGAACTGCGCGAGCGCGCCGTGAAGGTGCTCGGCGCCCTCCGCGGGTCGCCCTAGGGGGCGATGGTGCCTCCGGCGACGATCGACCAGGGCCCCGGGACGACGGAGGTCGAGGCGCCGCGCCGGGGCCATTACAAGATCTTCCTCGGCATGGCCGCGGGGGTCGGCAAGACCTACCGGATGCTGCAGGAGGGCCACGCCGAAGTGAAGGCGGGACGCGACGTCGTGATCGGCTACCTGGAGCCGCACGAACGCCCCGAGACGAGCGACCAGGCCCGCGGAATCGAAGAGCTGCCACGGCGCACGGTGGCGATCCGCGGCGGCGCCACGGCAAGCGAGATGGACCTGCCCGGCCTCCTGCGGCGGACGCCCGAGCTGGCGCTGATCGACGAGCTGGCCCACACCAACCCGCCGGGGCTCGAGCACGAGAAGCGCTACGAGGACATCGCCGCGGTGCTGGCGGCCGGCATCGACGTCTTCTCGACCGTCAACGTCCAGCACCTGGAGTCGCTGAACGATCAGGTCGCCGAGCTGACCGGCGTGCGGGTGCGGGAGACCGTGCCCGACCAGGTGCTGATGCGGGCCGACGAAGTCGTCCTGATCGACCTCACCCCGGAGGCGCTGATCGCGCGGTTGCGCGATGGGAAGATCTACCCGACCCAGAACATCGACGCGGCCCTCAACAACTTCTTCAAGATCGAGAACCTGGCGGCGCTGCGCGAGGTCAGCCTGCGCCAGGTCGCCGAGGAGGTCGAGTCGAAGCGGCTCGTCTTCGCCGGGGCCGAGTCGGTCGGGACGCGCGACGCCGAACGGGTCTCCGACGACGCGGCCAAGGCGGTGGGGGAGAGGCTCCTGGCGCTGGTGCGGCCGCAGGCCAGCGCGCAGCGTCTGGTGCGCCGCGCCTGGCGCTCGGCGCAGCGGCTGGGGACCGACCTCGACCTGCTCTGGGTGAAGCCGCCGGGGGCGACGATCGACGGCGAGTGCGAGCGCCAGGTGACCGCGCTGCGGCGGCTCGCCTCGGTGCTCGGCGCGACCTTCCTGATCGAGGAGCACGACGACGTCGTCGCCGGCGCCGCCCGGGTCGCGCGCGAACGCGGCAGCACCTACATCATGGTCGGCGAGTCGGCCCCGCCGCGAGGCCTCGCGCGGCTGCGCGAACCACTGCCGCAGCGGCTGATGCGCGCGACGCCGCCCGGCGTCGACGTACGCATCGTCGCCAACCGCGGGGTCCGCGACGAGGAGGGTGCGCCGTGACCGTCCTGGCCCTGATCCGCGTCGAGCACATCCTGGTCGTCGTCGCCTTGATCCTCGGCGGAGTCGGCGGCTTCTGGCTCGCCCGGTCCCGGCACGGGCGCAAGGCGTCCGTCGAACCCGACGCGGTCCACCACATCCTGCTGCCCTTCACCGGCACCGAGATCTCCCGCCGCGCCGTCGACGCGGCCCTCCGCCTGTCCCGCGCCGAGGGCGCGACCCTGATGCCCGCCTATCTGGCCCAGGTGCCGAAGAGCCTGCCGCTCGACTGTCCGATCCCCAAGGAAGCGGGCCAGGCGATGGCGATGTTGGAGGCGATCGAACAGCAGGCGGCCGCCAAAGGGGTCCCGGTGGACGCCCGGATCGAGCGCGGCCGCACCTACCGCCACGCCCTCGCCCGGCTGCTCTCCGAAGAGGACTTCGACCGCGTCGTGGTCTCCGCCGGCGCCACCGGTACCCAGGGCCTCTCCGGCGAAGACCTCGTCTGGCTGTTGGAGCGCGCCCCCGCCGAGGTGATGATCCTGCGCCCCGGCCCCGAGGACCACCGCGTGGTCGTCCCCGTCGCCGCGCCGCACTGGAACGGTGGCGGGGGCAACGGCGGCGGGGTGCCGGCGTAGGGGACCGACTGGGCTGTGCTTCGCGGTGGTGGCCGGCCGTCCGAGTTGCGTCCTGGGCGTCCCATGGCGGTCCTGGCAGGCTGGGACCGCCATGAGAATGCCGGGAACGTCACACCCGCGTGAGCCTCCGGTCTGTCTCCGGGCCCGGGATAAGGGCCCGAGGCCTCGATGCAAGCATTGACGTCGTCATGGCGACACCAAAGCTTGCAGCGCGGTCGTGACTGTTGTCCGACACGCACGGAAACGTGGAGTTCCCACGGTCTTCGTGACGAGGTCCGCCTTCGGTGACGGATCCGTGTCCCTCCCGTGACGAACCCGGGGCACCGCCGCGAGAGATCCGCCACTCCCCGCACTCTCGGCCACGGCCACAGCCGGCCAGGGCCGTGGCCGGGACGGTCGCGCTCGCCGCAGACCCTTGCGTCCCTTGCCTCGGGGCGCCGGCTTCAGACGGCCCCGTCCCTTCCTCCCCGTCCAGGCGGGCCGGCGACTCAGATCCCGAGCACGGTCACGGCGACCAGGATCAGGGAAAGGGAGGAGGTGACCGCGACCGTCGCGGCCGTCACCCAGTCGACCGGGCCGCGGTTGCGGTGCTCTCCCATCAGGTCCTCGGAGCGTGCGAGGCGCCAGATGAAGAAGAGGTTAATTGGCAGCAGCACCCCGTTGACCACCTGCACGCCGACGAGCAGGGAGATCACCGGGAGGCCGGGGACGACCGCGACCACGCCGGAGACGACGATCATCGCCGTGATCAGGCCGATGAAGACCGGCGCTTCCTCGGTGCGCCTGCCGATGCCCTTCTCGAAGCCGAGCGACTCGGCGACCACGTAGGAGGTCGCGATGGGCAGGATCGCGGCGGCGAGCAGGCTCGCCCCGAGCAGGCCCACCCCGAAGAGGAGCTCGGCGTACTGGCCGGCGAACGGCGCCAGGGCCTTGGCGGCGTCGGCGGCCGAGCCGATCGAGTGGATGCCGCCGACGTAGAGGGTGGCGCCGGTGGCGATGATGATGAAGGCAGCGATGAGGTCGGCGAAGAGGGCGCCGCCGACCGCCTCGCGGGACTCCTTGCGCAGGTCCTCCTCGGTGGCGCCGCGCTCGACCACCGCCGACTGCAGGTAGAGCTGCATGTAGGGGGTGATCGTCGTCCCCGCCATCGCCACGAAGAGGAGCAGGAAGGTCGAGCTGGTGTGCATCTGGGGGACGACCAGCGCGTGGCCGACTTCGCCCCAGTCGGGGTGGGCGAGGATCGCCGCGATCGGATAGGCGAAGAACGGGATCGTCAGCCAGATGAAGACGCGCTCGGCGCTCCGGTAGGAGCCGCGGACGATGATCAGCCAGATGCCGAGGGCGGCGATCGGCACCGACACCTGGGGCGGGATCCCGGCCAGTCCCAAAGCCGCCCCGACGCCGACGAAGTCGGAGATGCAGATCCCGAAGTTCGCGACCAGGACTGCGAGGGTGGCGAAGGCCGACCAGCGGATGCCGTAGCGCTCGCGGATCAGCTCGGCGAGGCCCTTGCCGGTGACCGTCCCCATCCGCGCCGCCGCGCGCTGCACCAGTGCCAGGGAGACGGTGATCAACACCAGCGCCCAGAGGAGCGTGTAGCCGTACTTGGCGCCGACTTCCGAATAGGTGGCGATGCCGCCCGCGTCGTTGCCGGCGTTGGCGGCGATCAGGCCCGGGCCGAGCAGCCCGAGGAAGACGAGGACGCGGCTACGCCGGGAGCGCAGCCGCGAGGGCAGCTGCGGCCGTGCCGTCAGGCGCGTGGACCGGAACCGCCGGGTGGCGGCTCGTACTCGGCCCCGCATCCACCTGATCGCTCCACTCGACGACGCTCACGGCGGCGATCTAACTCCGGAAACCTAAAGCCCTTCTTAGTCCTCGCCGAGCAGGCCGAAGCGCCGCCGCCAGCCCTTCGGCAGGAGGACCTCCAACACGTCGTCGACGGTGACCACGCCGATCATCCGCTCCTCGCGGTCGAGCACCGGGGCGGCGATCAGGTTGTAGTCGGCCATCAGCCGCGCGACCTCCTCGAAGTCGGCCTCGGGGAGGAGGTGCGGGACGCGGTCGAGGTCGAGGTCGACGACGCTGCCCGCCGGGTCCGCGCGCAGGAGCGCCGAGAGGTAGAGCGCCCCGGCGAAGCGGCGTTTGGCGTCCATCACGTAGACGACGGCCAGGTTCTCGTCGGGCAGGCCGCTGCGGCGGATTCGGTCGAGGGCCTCGGCCACCGTCGCGTGCCGGTAGACGCTGACGAAGTCGGGGCTCATCAGGCCGCCCGCCTCCGCCGGGTCGTAGCCCAGCAGGGCCCGGACCTTGCGTCGCTGGCTCGGCGTCAGCTCCTCGGTGACGGGCTCGCGGCGCTCCTCCGGCAGCTCGGCGACGAGGTCGGCGGCGTCGTCGGGGGCCATGCGGGAGAGGAGCCTTGCCACCTCCTCGTCGGAGCGCCGCTCTACGAACTCGACTTGATGGCGCGCATCCAGCTCCTCGAACACGTCGGCCTCGAGCTCGGCGTCGGCCCCGACCGCCGCGATGATCGCCTCGCCCTCGTCGTGGGAGGCGGCCTCGACCAGGTCGGCGATCTGCGCGGGGTGCAATTTCGCCAACCGCGGGTGGAGCACCCGCAGTCGCACGGTGGGGGCCTCGCCGGAGAACGGCTCGACGCTCGCCCAGTCGAGGAAGTCCCCGGTCGCGATCCGGCCGCCGATCGCCTTCGGCAGCAACCGCCGGATCCCGCCGCGCGCGCCGGTGTCGACGCCGACGACCCGCCACCAGCCCTCCAGCCGCGCCAGCTCGACCTCGTTGGCGCGCACGAGCCGGGCGCCCTCGACGTTGATCAGCTGGTGGTCGAGGACATCGTGTTTCAGCAGGACCTCCTCGGGCCGCCGCGAGAACGGCCGCAGGTCGAGCTTCGCCTTGCTCAGCGTCACCGTCCGCGGTGCGACGCCCGCCACGCGCTCGGCCGGGAGATAGGAGCGGCGCCCGGCGACGGTGACCAGGAATCCGGTGATCGGCGGGTAGCCGCTTCCCTCCAGTCGCACGATCGCGTCGTCGACCCGTCCCAGCCGCGCGCCGTCGCTGTCGCGCAGCGCGCCGCCGAGGATCAGCGAGAGGTGGAGGATCTCCGGCGCCCTGGGCGTCTCGATCGCGGCCATTCCGCGATGCTAGGCCCGATTCCTAAACTGATCACGAACCAAGGGGAAGGACGCCGATGGACCTCGAATTGACCGACAAGGTCGCGATCGTCACCGGAGCGGGCAAAGGGATCGGACTCGCGGTGACGGAAGCGCTGCGGGCGGAGGGCGTCCGGGTCGTCGCCGGCTCACGGAGCTTCGACGGGGACGAGCGCGACGGGGTGCTGCCGGTCGAGGTCGACCTTTCCACGCCGGAGGGTCCCGAGAAGCTCGTCGGCGCCGCCTTGGAGGCCCACGGCCGCGTCGACATCCTGGTCAACAACGTCGGTGGCGTGCGCCCGCGCACCGAAGGCTTCGACGGGGTCGGCGACGAGGACTTCGAACGGTCCCTGCAGCTGAACTTCTTCAGCGCCATGCGCACCACGCGCGCGGTGCTCGCCGACATGAAAGAGCGCGGCGACGGCGTGATCGTGAACGTCAACTCGGTCAACTCGTTCTTCCAGCCCGACAGCGGGGTGATCGACTACGGCGTCGCCAAGGCGGCGCAGCTGAACTTCGCCGGGGCGCTGTCGCAGGAGCTCGGGCCGCTCGGGATCCGGGTGACGAGCGTCGCCCCCGGGCCCGTCGCCACCGACCTCTGGCTGGGGGACCACGGCGTGGCGGCGACCTTCGGGGACGCGTCCGGCGCGGGCGCCGACGCGGTGCGCGCTCAGGCCACCGCCGCGATGGCGACCGGCCGCTTCACCGCGCCGCGGGAAGTCGCCGCGATCGTCGCCTTCCTCGCCTCGCCGCTGGCCGGCAACGTGACCGGCGCCAACTGGGTGATCGACGGCGGGCTGGTGAAGTCGATCTAGCGGTCGCGCTTCTTCGGCAGCGTGCGGAAGACGACGTCCCAGAGCGGTGAGGAGACGCCGTAGCCGTAGCGGTGGTCCTGGAAGTGGTGGCGCATGTGCGCCTCGCGGAGGCGCTTGCCGGCCGTCGACTTCGGCACGAAGTGGTGCACGTAGTAGTGCGTGTAGTCGTAGCCGAGGTAGCCGAGCATGAAGCCGCCGAAAGCGGGGAAGGCGGCGTCCCCGAGGACCAGCCAGAAGCCGAGGAAGAAGATCGCCGCGAGCGGGATCGACACCGACGGCGGCATCACCAGGCGCATCTTGTCGTTGGGATGGTCGTGGTGGATGCCGTGGATGATGAAGTGCATCCGCCGGCCGAAGGCGTTGTCGGGCTCCCAGTGGAAGATCAGGCGGTGGAGCCAGTACTCGGTGAGCGTCCAGAAGGCGAGGCCACCCAGGTTGATGAGGACGATCTGCCAGGCGCTCCAGCCTTTCGTCGCCCCGATCACCTCGGCCGCGACGATCACCGGCAGGAAGACGATCGCCGGGATCGCCGGGTGGACCCGGGAGAAGAAGTTCAGGAATTCGCTCTTGAAGAGCGGCGGCGACGCGGATAGCCGCTGGGTGCGCTCGTGTGCCTCCATCGGTTGTGATGTTAGCTAGTGCGGGTGCGGCGGCCAGGTGAGTGAATGCCCGCCGACGCCACTCGACCTGGGGCGGCGTGGGCCAGCCTCGCAAGGAATTCGCCCTTCGGGCTCACACCCCGCTTTCAGCGGGGGTCGCGAGACGAGGGGAGCGCACTCAAGTGCGTGACCCGAAGGCGAGCGACCGAGGACACCGCGAGGCGCCCCCACGCCGCCCCAGGGGCGCAAGACGCGGGGACAATGTGAAGGGGCTGTGACGCAGATGTAGCGATTTGCGGATTCGTGCCCGACGCCTGCGTGGCGCGATTGCTTACATGCCCGAGCCGATGCCGCGCAAGCCCAAAGCCCCCACCTGCGAGGACTGTTATTTCCACAAGAACCTCTTGTGCGCGCTGGAGCTCGGCGAGCCCTGCGCGACCTTCCGCCCCAACCGTCCCGAGGGCCTCGTCCCGCCGCGCCAGCCGGTGCTCCTCATGCGGGCGCCGCGGTGGGCCTCGACCGGCCGCGCCGTCTCGGCCTGACCGTCGACCGCGCCCGGCCTGGGTATGTTTAGGCCGATGCCGCAGCGCGACCTTTTCGCCGATTTCGCGCGGATGCGCCGGGAGATGGACCAGTTGATGGGCGATCCCTGGAGCCGCACCCGCTACGTCAGCCGCCGGACCTCCGGCTTCTCGCCGAACGTCGACGTCTACTACGTCGACGACCCGCAGCGGGCCGTGGTCAAGGTCGACCTCGCCGGGATGGACCTCACCGAGATCGGCATCGAGGTCTCGGGTCGCCAGCTGGCGATCGTCGGCCGGCGCGCCCTGCAGGAGACCGAGGGCCGCGTGTACCAGCAGATCGAGATCCCGTCCGGCCCCTTCCGCCGGGTGGTCGAGCTGCAGGTGGAGGTCGACGGCAACCGCTCCGTCGCCAACTACGAAGACGGCATCCTGACGATCGAACTCCCGCTGCGCGAGCCCCACGAAACCACGCACCGAGTCCCGATCGAGCGGACTTGACCTACTTCATGGAGGGCTCATCCCCCACCCTCGAGGTCGTCGAAGCCCCGCTCGACGCCGAGGGCTCGCTCACCGACGGACCCCTGCCGATCCCGGAGGCGCTGCCGGTCCTGCCGTTGCGGGACTCGGTCGCCTTCCCGGACACGATCACGCCGCTCGCGGTCGGCCAGCCGCGCTCGATCAAGCTGATCGACGACGTGCTCGGCGGCAACCGGATGCTGGTGATGGTCGCCTCGCGCGACGCCGAGCTCGAGGAGCCGACCCCCTCCGACCTCTACGACGTCGGCGTCGTCGGCGTGGTCGAGCGGATGGTGAAAGTGCCGGACGGCAGCCTCCGGATCCTCGTCCAGGCGACCCAGCGCGTCCGCCTCGACGAGTTCGTCACCGATCGCCCCTACCTGATCGCCCGCATCGCCGAGCTGCCCGACGAGGTCAAACCGAGCCCCGAGCTCTCCGCCCTCAGCCGCAACGTCCAGCGCACCTTCTCGGAGATCGTCGAGCAGATCCCCTACCTGCCGGAGGAGCTGCAGCTTGCCGTCGCCAACATCGACGACCCGAGCGCGCTCGCCCACCTGATCGCCGGCGCGCTCCGCGTCGAGACCGCCGAGAAGCAGGTGCTGCTCGAAGAAGTCGACGTCGCCAAGCGCCTGCGGCACCTGTCCCAGATCCTCGCCCGCGAGCTCGAGGTGGTCCAGCTCGGGACCCAGATCCAGTCCCAGGTCCAGTCCGAAGTCGACAAAGGCCAGCGCGAGTTCTTCCTCCGCCAGCAGCTGAAAGCGATCCAGGACGAGCTCGGCGAGGAAGACGAGCAGGCCGCCGAAGTCAAGGAACTGCAGGAGAAAATCGAGGCGGCGAACCTCCCCGAGGAAGCGCGCAAAGCGGCCGATCGTGAGCTCGGGCGGCTGGCGAAACTGCCCCCGGCGGCGGCCGAGCACGGGGTGATCCGGACCTACCTGGAGTGGCTGATCGAGCTGCCCTGGGACAAGGAGACGACCGACAACCTCGACATCCGGCACGCCAAAAAAGTCCTCAACGCCGACCACTACGACCTCGAAGACGTGAAGGAGCGGATCCTCGAGTACCTGGCGGTCCGCAAACTCAACCCGGAGTCGCCCGGCCCGATCCTCTGCTTCGTCGGCCCGCCCGGCGTCGGCAAGACGAGCCTCGGTCGCTCGATCGCGAAGGCGCTCGGGCGCGAGTTCGAGCGCATCTCGGTCGGCGGCGTCCGCGACGAGGCGGAGATCCGCGGCCATCGCCGCACCTACATCGGGGCACTCCCGGGGACGATCATCCGCGCGCTGCGCGACGCCGGCTCGCGCAACCCCGTCTTCATGATCGACGAGATCGACAAGATGGGCGCCGACTTCCGCGGCGACCCGGCAAGCGCGATGCTCGAGGTCCTCGACCCGGCGCAGAACGACACCTTCCGCGACCACTACCTCGACCTCGCCTTCGACCTCTCCGACGTCGTCTTCATCGCCACCGCGAACGTGCTCGACACGATCCCGGGGCCGCTGCTCGACCGGATGGAAACGATCGAACTGGCGGGCTACACGCTCGACGACAAGCGGCACATCGCGCGCAGCTACCTGGTCGACCGCCAGATCGCCGCGAACGGGCTGAAACCGTCCCAGATCGAGTTCGCCGACGCGGCGCTGACCGCGATCATCGAGGAGTACACCCGCGAGGCCGGGGTGCGGAACCTGGAGCGCCTGATCGGCACGATCTGCCGCAAAGTCGCGCGCCAGGTGGCGGAAGGAAAAGCCAAAGGCAAGGTGCGCATCTCCGGCAAAAAAGCGCGCGAGATGCTGGGACGGCGGCGCGTCTTCACCGAAACCCGGCGGCGCACCAAAGACCCCGGCGTGGCGACCGGGCTGGCGTGGACGCCGGCCGGCGGCGACGTGCTCTTCATCGAGGCGGCCGGGATGCCCGGCTCCGGGCGCCTGACGATCACCGGGCAGCTCGGCGAGGTGATGAAAGAGTCGGCGCAGGCGGCGCTCGCCTACGTGCGCGGCCACCAGCAGCAGATCGCGCCGAAGCTGACCGAGGACTGGTTCGCGAGCCACGACGTCCACATCCACGTGCCGGCCGGCGCGGTGCCCAAGGACGGGCCCTCGGCGGGGGTGGCGATGACGGTCGCGTTGTCGTCGCTGATCAGCGGGCGGCCGGTCCGCAACGACGTGGCGATGACCGGCGAGGTGACCCTGACCGGCAAGGTGCTGCCGATCGGCGGGCTGAAGGAGAAGTCGTTGGCGGCACAGCGGGCGGGGATCAAGCGGGTGCTCGTACCCGCGCGCAACGAGGGAGACGCGGGGGAGATCCCCCGCAAAGAGCTGGGGGGCTTGCAATTCGTGTTCGTCGACGAGGTCTCGAAAGCGATCGACGTCGCGCTCTCTTGAGGGGGCGCGGCTGATGGAGGCGGCGAGCCTTCCGCGCTCCGGGCGCGGCGCCGCCGAGCGACCGGCGCGTCGCTCTCCGCTCGAATGGGCGCGGGAGCGCTCGCGCGCGTTCTGGATCGTCGCCGGCCTCACCGTCCTGGCGGCGGCCCTGCGCTTCGCCACGCTCGGCGTGCAGAGCTACCACCACGACGAGATCGTCACCGCCAGCCGTGTCCTGCGCGACGGCTTCGGCCACGCGATGCACGTGGTCTGGTTCAGCGAGTCGACCCCGCCCGTCTACTACGCCCTGGCCTGGGTCTGGACGCAGCTGACGGGGACCGGGGAATTCGGGCTGCGGAGCGTCTCGGCGGTGGCGGGCGTGCTCACGGTCCCGGTCGCCTACTGGATCGGGATCGAGCTGCGCGGGCGACGCGCCGGCCTCTGGGCGGCGGCGCTGGTCGCGGTGAACCCGATGATGCTCTGGTACTCGCAGGAGGCGCGCGCCTACGCGCTGGTGACGCTCTTCGGTGCGCTCTCGGCCCTCTACTGGCTGCGGGCCGAACGGCAGGGCCGGCGGCGCGACTTCGTCTGGTGGGGGATCTGGTCGGGCCTCGCGATCTCCACGCACTACTTCGTCGCCTTCCCGATCCTCGCCGAGGCGCTGATGCTGCTGCGCCGGCGGGGGCCGCGAGCGAGCCTCGTCGGGATGGCGATCCTGGCGGGCTTCGCGATCGCGGTGGCGCCGGTGGCGATCCACCAGATGTCGCTCGGCCACGCCGAGTGGATCGGCAACTTCAGCCTCGGCCACCGGCTCTGGGAAACGGCGGCGACCTTCGTCACCGGGGAGACCGGGGACATCATCGCCCGCCCCGAGCGTCCCTGGCTCGCCTTCGTCCCGCTGGCCCTGAGCCTCGGCGCTTTGGCGCTGATGCTCCGCAAGGGGGCCGCTCGCGAGCGGCGTGCCGCGGGTCGGCCGCTGCTCCTGGCCGCCGCGGCGATCGGCATCCCGGTGGCGATCGCCGTGCTCGACTCGAGCAAGAACTTCGTCCTCGCCCGGAACCTGATCCCGGCGCTGGTGCCGCTGCTGGCGGCGATCGGGATCGCGATCGCCTCGCCCGCGTCGCGCAAGCTCGGCGCCGCGATCGGCGCGCTGCTGGTCGCCTACTCGCTCGGCTTCAGCATCCTGGCGAGCGCCGACGAACAGTTCCAGCGGCCGAACTGGAGCGCCGTCGCCGAGCGCATCGGCGAACCGAACGGGCCGCGGGCGACGGTCACCTGGACGCTCGGCGAGGCGCCGCTGCGGTACTACCTCTCGACCGGCGCGATCCAGATACGGGCGAGCGAAGGCTACGACTGGCTGGTCAAGGAAGTCGACTTCGTCTCCGACGGCGAGGTGCCGGCCCCGCCGCGGCGGCTGCTCGGGCCGGGCTTCCGCCAGGTCGCCCGCGAAGACACCGGGCGCCTCTACATCCGCCGTTACCGCTTCCAGGAGCCCGGTCTGGCGCCGCTGCGGCTGCGCCGGCTGCGCGACGCGAAGCTCGATTTCCGCACCACCGGGGTGCTGTTGGACGGCGTCGGGCCGGAGTGACTGGGACGGTCCGATCGTCCGTCGCGGTGTCCTGGGGCCAATCGCGGGTATATCCTGAGCGAAACCGCGAGATCAGCGAGGGAGAAGGATGTCCAAGACCAAGACCAGCCATACGGCGGACCGCGCCGGAGACCTGTACGAAGCGGCGCGTGAAAACCCGTACGTGCAGCGCCTGATCGAGGACGAAGATCTGCGCGACAATCTCAAGGACGCGTACAACTCGGCCAAGAAGGCCTACGGCCGCGCAACTGGCAACGGCAAGGGGACGGTCAAGGCCGTCACCTCCGACAAGAAGGTGCAGAAGGAAATGCGCCAGGCGGCCGAAGCGCTGCAGGAGGCGCGCGAGCGTCTGCAGAAGCCCGCGAAGAAGCGCCATCCGCTGCGGAAGATGATTCTGCTCGCGATCGTCGGCGGCGTC
Source organism: uncultured Actinomycetes bacterium (assembly GCA_963782515.1). GTDB lineage: Bacteria > Actinomycetota > Thermoleophilia > Solirubrobacterales > 70-9 > VAYN01. Next base: position 118,430 of record CAWAJY010000004.1, read on the forward strand.
GTCGCCCTGGTCGTCAGCGAGGGTGCCCGCAAGGCTGTCCTCGATGCTCTCTTCGGTGCCGAAGAGGAGTTCGAGTACACCAGCACCACCAGCATCAACGGCTCGTAGAGCCCGAGGCGGAGGCGACTATCAACACGGTGGAGGCCGGGACCAAAGAGCGTCAGCTCAGCGGTGAGAAGGCACAGCGCATCGTCGACGCGATGCGCGAAAGCGTCGCCCGGCGCGGGGCGGCGGGCTCGACTTTCGAGCACGTCGCCCGCGAGGCCGGGGTCAGCCGCGGCCTCCTCCACTATTACTTCGGCACCAAGGAGCGCCTCCTCGTCGAGGTGGTGCGCCGTGACACCGAACTGCGCATCGCCCGTCTCGACGAGTTGCTCGCCGAGGCGAGGACGGCGGATGACGTCCTGAACGTCCTCGTCTCCAGTCTCACCGACATGATCGAGAACGATCCCGGCTACTTCCTCCTGCTCTACGAGCTCTTCTCCGCCGGCCGCCGCAACCTCGACATCCAGCACGAGGTCGGCCAGCTCTTCGAGGCGACCCGCTCCCACGTCGCCAAGGTCTTCCGCTCCAAGGAGGACGAGGGCATCCTCTCGCTCCGCTTCGACGCCGAGGCCGTCGTCGCCTACCTCCTCGCCGTCGCCGACGGCTTCGCCCTCCAGTCCCTGAGCGACCCGAACCGCGACATGGCCCCGGCCCTGGAGGCCGGCGCGGCATCAGCCCGCTTCCTGCTCGTCAGCGACTGACGCGCTCCGCCGCTCAGCGGAGCCAGAAGCCGAGCACGGCACCGAGCCAGCCGGCGGCGAGCTTGGCGCTTCCTTCTTGTCCGATGCCGAACAGGAGAACGGCAAAGCCCGCGATTACGAAGACCGCGGAGACGCAGACCCGAATCGCAAACTCGAATTCATCGCGGTCGAATTCGAACATGGAGCCCTTACGCGGTCACCGCGCCGCCAGCTTTTCCAGCTTGCGCCGGCGGCGTCGGTAGCGGCTGTAACGAATCACCTTCGCTGACCACCGGATCTGGTTGCCGACGATGTGCTCGTAGCTCGGGCCGGGCGGGGGTGGAGGCACGGGCTCGAGCTCTTCTAGCTGTCGAGATGCTTCAATCGGGCTCATCTTTCGAAGGTAGCGCACGATCTCCAGATTTTGGCTCTACAAGCCAAAAATTTGCACTTTTGTCACACCTGACCTGACTCGGTCGGGGATCGGCCGGGTAGGATCGCGGTCGTGCCGCAGGGGGGAGACGAGATTGCGTTCGCGGGGCTTGCCCGACAGGCGGAGATGGTGCGCGCCGGGGAGGTCAGTCCGACCGAGCTGGTCGGGCAGTCGCTGGAGCGGATCGACCAGCTCGATCCACAGCTGAACGCGTTCCGCAAGGTCTTCGCCGACAAGGCGATGCTGGAGGCCGAGCAGGCCGAGGCGCGCCGGGGCGCCGGGGACAAACGGCCCCTGCTCGGGGTGCCGATCGCGATCAAGGACGAAGTCGACGTCGCCGGTGAGATCAACACGCACGGCACCGACGCCTTCGAGGAGCCCGCCAAGGCGGACTCCGAGGTGGTCCGGCGGCTGCGCGAGGCCGGCGCGATCATCGTCGGCCTGACGTTGCTGCCCGAGCTGGCGATCTGCGGCTTCACCGAGTCGGCGACCTACGGCGTCACCCGCAACCCTTGGAACCCGCAGCGCACGCCGGGCGGCTCGAGCGGCGGCTCGGGCGCGGCGGTCGCCGCCGGCATGGTGCCGATCGCCTCGGCCGGCGACGGCGCCGGGTCGATCCGCATCCCCGCCGCCTGCAACGGCCTCTTCGGCCTGAAGCCGAGCCGCGGTCGCGTCTCGCTCGCGCCGCGCAAGGAAGGCTGGCGTGGGCTCGCGGTCGAAGGCTGCCTCAGCCGTTCGGTGATCGACACGGCGCTCTGGCTCGACATCGTCTCCGGCGGGTCGATCGAGGACGAAGCGCCCGCGCCGCTCGCCAAGCCGCTCGTCGAGTCGGTGAAGGACTCGCCGGGGAAGCTGCGGATCGGCTGGTCGACGCTGGCGCCGCGCGCCCTCGCCCCGCCGGCCGTCTCCGACGAGGTGAAGCAGACGACCGCCGACGCGGCCGCCTTCCTCGCCACGCTCGGCCACGACGTGAAGCCGCGCGACCCCGACTGGGGCCGGGTCGGCGACACGATCACGGCGCGCTTCCTCAAGGGGGTCGCGGAGACGGTCGAGGAAGTGCCGTTGCCGGAGCGCCTCGAACGGCGCACCCGTGGCTTCGGCAAGCTCGGCGGCATCCTCCCCGAGGCGCTCTACGAGAAAGCGATGGCGAACCGGCCCGCCGAGATCGCCCGCATCAACGCGATCTTCGACGACGTCGACGTGCTGGTGATGCCGGTGATGGGCGGCACGGCGCTGCCGATCCGCCGCTGGCAGGGCCGCGGCGCCCTCCACACCGTCCTCGGCATGAGCCGCTTCTATCCCTACTGCGTCCCCTGGAACCACCTCGGCAACCCGGCGATGTCGATCCCCTTCGGCCTCGGCGCCGACGGCATGCCGCTGGCGATCCAGATCATCGGCCGCCCCGCAAGCGAGCCGCTCCTGATCTCCCTCGCCGCCCAGATCGAGGCCGAGCGCCCCTGGGCGGACCTCCGCCCGCCGATCTCCTAGTTGACGGGCCGAAAACTCAAGCAGAACTTGAGTTTTCGGCCCGTCAACATCGTCAGCCGAAGACCTTGCGCATGCGGGCCAGCTCGCGGATGCTGCCGTGGGGGCGGACTCGGCGGCTGAGCACGAGCTTCAAGGGGTTCGCGTCGGGCTTGGTCGTCGCCAGCCAGTCGGCCCAGCTCGCCTCGATCGTCAGCGCTGGGTTCGCCGCGACGCCGGGTTCGGCGCGGGTCGAGCCGTTGTCGATGATCACGTGCCACGGCTCGGCGTCGCTGAACTTCCACTGGTAGACGAGCGGCGAGCCGCCGCCGGCGGAGGGGTCGGCGGCGCGGGCGGTGACGTCGAAGTAGAGGCGCATCAGCTCCGGGTCGGTGCTGGGGGCGACGCTGCCGTCGGCCGGGCCGATGATGCCGCCGAGCATCAGCTTCACCTGGTCGGCGGCGATCTCATCCTCGGACCTGTCGGGGTCGAAGGGGAAGACGCCGGGCGGCATCTCCTCGGTCGGGAAGCCGATCGTCCGCCAGCGCTGGCGGACCAGCTTGAGGCCGAAGGCGTAGATGTCCTCCATCGTGAAGCCGTAGCACTCGGTGTAGGCGCGGTCGAGGTTCGGCGGGCGGAAGACGGCCGGGCTGTAGGGGAGGACCTCACGCAGCAGCTCGAGCACCGCGGCGCGGGATTCCTCCGAGGCGGGGTGCTCCGGTGCCAGCAACTCAGAGAGGACTTTCACGCCGAAGCCGATGTGGCGCTGCTCGTCCCGGGACACGTTCGTCATCCCGTCGCTGAAGCCGGGCAGCGCGCCGCCCTTGGCGAAGAAGTCCTCGATGAAGTGCTGGCCGGGCTGGGCGAGGCTGCCCTCGACGATCAGGTGGTAGAGCGTGATCGCCTGCGCGTACTTCGGCACCGAGGTGTCCTTGCGCAGTTCCTCGGCCATCCGGTCGAGCCGGTCGAAGACGCCGCGGTAGCCCCAGTTCAGCTGCGGCAGGGTGGAGGCGAGGGTGTCCTCGATGGTCTCGCCGCCGACCCCGATGACCTCCTTGAAGAAGCGGTGGAAGAAGATCGAGTGGCGCACCTCGTCGACCTGCTGGGTGGCGAGGAAGTAGGCCTGCTCCTCGGTCGGCGCGGCGGTGATGTAGGGCGCGAGCGTGTCCGCCACCCGGTCCTCGCCGTAGAAGAACATCGAGTAGATCCACATCGCCGAGGCGCGCTGCATGTCGCTGAGCCCGTTCCAGCCGGCGACGTCGGCGGAGAAGTCGATGTCGTACGCCGACCAGTTCCCCTGCTCCCAGCGCTTGTAGAGGTCTTCGTAGCTGATGTTGTCCATCAATCGCTGGGACGCGACGCTCATCTCAACCCCGTTTCGTGTCTAAGTTCAGGTGGAACCCGAGAGTACCGCAGCACTGGCCGGCCGGCCAGTTTCAGGCGTCCACCTGGGCCGGGACCTCGATCTCGCGCTTCAGGATCTTGCCGGTCGGGCCCTTCGGCAGCTCGTCGGTGAACCAGACCACGCGGGGGTACTTGTAGGCGGCGATGCGCTCGCGGACGTAGGCGCTGATCTCCTCCGGGGCGACCTCCTCGCCCGGTTTGAGGACGACGGCGGCGCCGATCTCCTCGCCCCACTCGTCGTGGGGGACGCCGACGACGGCGGCTTCGCGGATCGCCGGGTGCTCGTAGAGGATCTCCTCGACCTCCCGCGGGTACACGTTGTAGCCGCCGCGGATGATCATGTCCTTCTTGCGGTCGACCACGAAGAAGAAGCCGTCCTCGTCTTCGCGGCCCAGGTCGCCGCTGTGGAACCAGCCGTCGCCGCGGATCGCCTCGGCGGTCGCCTCCGGCCGTCCCCAGTACCCCTTCATGATGTTGTGGCCGCGGATGACGATCTCGCCGACCTCGCCGGTCGGCACCTCCCGGTCCTCCGGGTCGACGATCCGCATCTCCACCTTTTCGATCGGCGTGCCGATCGAGCCCGGCTTGCGCACCTGGCCGGGGTGGCCCGAGGAGGCGACCGGGGAGGTCTCCGAGAGTCCGTAGCCCTCGATCAGCTCGGTCCCGAACGCCTCTTCGAACCCGTGCAGCACCTCCACCGGCATCGACGCGCCGCCGGTCTTGCAGAGCCGCAGGGTCGAGGTGTCGAACTTCTCCCGTTCGGGGTGGTGGAGCATCGCCCCGTACATCGTCGGGACGCCGTAGAAGTGGGTGACGCGGTCGCGCTCGATCGTCGCCAGCGCCTCGCCGGGGTCGAATTTAGGCACCAGCGTCAGGCACCGCGCCGACCCGCATCGAGGCGTTCATCGCCACCGTCTGGCCGAAGGTGTGGAAGAGCGGCAGCGCCCCGAGGACGACGTCGCCCGCCTCGATCACCAGCGTCGTGCGGGAGATGATCTCCGAGTTTTCGTCGAGGTTGCGGTGGGCCAGCTCGGCCCCCTTCGGTTTGCCGGTGGTGCCGGAGGTGTAGAGGATCACCGCGGTGTCCTCGGCGTCGACCTCCGCCGTCTCGGCCGTCGGCTCGAGCGCCGCCAGCGTCGCCGCGAACTCCTCCGGCTCGACCGCGATCAGCTCGGCGCCCGCCGCGGCCGTCCCCTCGCGCGCCTCGTCGATGAACCCGTGCCAGGCGAGCAGCAGCTTCGCCCCCGAGTCCTCCAGGTAGAAGGCGATCTCGCGCCGTTTCAGCAGCACGTTCATCGGCACGACGATGCCCCCGGCGCGCAGCACGCCGTAGTAGGCGAGCGGGAACTCGAGCACGTTCGGCAGCATCACCCCGACCCGGTCGCCCGGCTTCAGGCCGTGCTCGCGCAGCAGCGTCGCCACGCGGGCGATGCCGTCCTCCAGCTCGCCGTAGGTGAGCGTCCGCCCACCCAGCCGCACCGCCGGCGCGGCGGCGTCGCGAGCGGCGCTCGCGCTGACGATCGAGGCCAAGTTCGTTCCCATGCGATCCCTTCCCGGTTGGGTGTTCCCGCAACGAGTGTAGACGCGGGCGTGAGGGGGGCGGGCACGCTCCGTTAGGCTCGCGGCCATGGACGATCTCGGCTCGAAGGTTTCTTATCTGGTCGCCAAGCGCGGCATCCCCGTCTACTCCTCCGACGAGGTGAAGTTGGGGACGGTGGTCGAGGTCCTCGACGCGCCCGAGGCCGACATCTTCGACGGCGTCATCTTCGACACCACGCCGAAGAAACCGGGCGGCCACAAATTCGTCGACGCGCCCGAGGTCGAGGGGATCTACGAGCGCGGCGTGATCCTCACGATCGACGCGGCGACCGCCGCGAAGCTCGCCAAGCCCGGGAAGAACCCCGGGTCGATCGAGGTGTCCCCGGACGACGTCGCGGGTGAGCCGCCGCAGAGCTTCTGGTCGAAAGCCTGGGACCGCCTCTCCGGCAAGGGCTGACCCCGCCCGCTGTTCTTTATGGTCTCCAGGGGACCAAAAGGAACAGCTGACCGGATCCACGCCGGGCGGCTCACTGCGCAGGGGCTCGCGACCACGCCTGCGCGGTCGCCGGAGGCGGTGGCGGAGCGGCTGCTTGCGATCCAGGGGCAGGACTCTCGCGGGGCGCGGCTGGCGGTGCGGGCGCGGAGCGAAGGGTCTGTGGCCTCCGACGTCGACCGGGCGCTCGACGAGCGCCGCCTCGTCGTCACCTGGGTCAACCGCGGCACGCTGCACCTGATCCGGTCGGAGGACTATCCGCTGTTGCAGGCGCTGACCACGCCGCCGCTCTGGACCTCGTGTCGCACGCGGCTCGGGCAGACCGGGGTGGGGGACGCCGCCGACCGGGGCGTCGAGACCGTGCGCCGCGCCCTCGCCGACGGCCCGCGCACCCGCGCCGAGCTACGCGACGCGCTCGACTCCGCCGACGTCCCGACCGCCGGCCAGGCGCTGATCCACGTCCTCTTCTACACCTCGCTCCGAGGCGTCTGCGTGCGCGGCCCGATGCGCGGGAACGAGCAAGCCTTCGTCTCCACGCGCGATTGGCTAGGCCCCGTGATGGGTGCCGGATGGACCCCTGAGCGAACCTCCCCGCAGTTCGTGAGCGAAGGGGTCCATCCGGCACCCTCCCGCGACGCGATGCTCGGCGAGCTCGCCCGTCGCTACCTCGTCGGCCACGGTCCGGCGACCGACGCCGACCTCGCCCGCTGGGCGGGCATCTCGCTCGGCGATGCCCGCGCCGGCTTGAAGCGGATCGCCCGGCGCATCGTCGACCTCGGCGACGGCCTCGTCGACCTCCGCAAGCGCGAAGAGCCCGCGCCGCTCCCGCCGCCGCGCCTCCTCGGCGCTTTCGACCCGCTGCTGCTCGGCTGGGCCTCCCGCGATGCCGTGATCGGCGAGCACAAGGGCCTCGTCACCAACAACGGAATCTTCCGCCCGTTCGCCCTGGTGAAGGGGCGCGCCGTCTCCACCTGGCGCCTGCCGAAGGGCAAGGTGGAGATCGAGCACCTCGAGAAGGTCACGAAAAAAGCGGCCGGCCAGCTCGAGGCTGACGCGGCCGCCGTAGAAGCGTTCCTCTCGGGCTAGCGTCTCAGTCGAGTTTCGCCGGCATCGGGTCGGCGTCCGTGGCGACGCCCGAGCCCAGCTCCTGCTCCCACACGTGGTTCAGCGAGACCTGCAGGTAAGCGGGGAAGGCGATCCCGATGAACAGGTAGAGGACCAGGGCGATCCAGCCGTTGACCGGCTCGCGGTTGGCCAGTGCCGCCGCGCCCTGCACGCGCTTGGTGCCGTGCCAGTAGGAGACGAGGGGCGGGATGATGATGATGAAACCCGGGACCAGCGCCAGCAGCGAGTTCGTCGGGTTGCGGCCGAGGTCGTAGCCGCGCGACTCGCCGAACTCCTTCAGCTCCTTGTTGATCTTGTACCACCAGACGATGTGGTAGATCCCGATGGTGACGATCGTCCACAGGACGACCAACCACGGGTTGCGCACCTTGACGGTCGCGTCGCTGTTCGGGATGTTCAACTCTTGCGCCAATTCAGGGCTCCGTTCAAGGGACGAGCAGGGATGGGTCTCGACCCTATTCGGCCGAACGGGCGTCGCGCTTGAATTTCGGCGGGTGATTCAGCCGTAGGTCTACCGCCTCATCGCTCGGGTGCGCGTTCGCTCTCCTGGGGCGGAGGCATGTCGGTAGGCGGGGGCGCGGGACGCGCGGGAGGGGGCGGCGGCGGAAGCGTTTCTCCGAGCGACGGGATCACGGTCATGCCGGTCGTCGCGTCGGGCCCGCTGCCCCACCGGTTCGGCGGCTCGCTGTCGGTACAGGCGAAGACGATCAAAACGATGGATCCGATGAACGGCACGAACGAGATGAGCACCCACCATCCGCTGCGACCCGTGTCATGGAGCCGGCGCACCAGGACGGCGAGGCTGGGGAGAAGGAGCGCCAGCACCGCGAGGAGGGTGAGGACCGGGGTGTTGATGGCGGCGTCGACGATCGTCGTCGCGATGTAGACAAGGACGTAGAACAGGACAAACCACCAATAAGCGGAACGCGATGAGCGGCCGCTGAACTGTGCGTATTTCGAGAAGGCGTCGCTGATGGCTTCACTGAACGTCACGTTTCTCTAGCTCCTCCGGATTTGAGAGATGGAACCGATTTCCAAGCCGGCGCAAGTGCGATGCAGACGAGCGCCGCGAAGAGCAAGGGGGATGCGGGGTTGGACCTGACCGCCTGCCGGAACCGGCAGCGCCAAAGGAGCGTGAAGGCTCGGCCCATGCCGCAACCGGGACACCTGCGCCCAGTCGCCCGATGAATCGGGCAAAGGTCCGGGACACGGTGGTGGCGAACGGCCAGATTTCTGCCGGCACCCGGTTCTTCGCTCGCGGCAGACAGTGCCGCGCTCGCCAAGAGGACCCCGGCCGCGGCGGTGCTAGGCCTTGCCGAGCTTCTGCCAAACGACATTGCCAAATTCATCTACCACCACCATCTCGCGCTTCTCGCCGCCGGTCGCGGCGATGATCGCCCAGACAATCCCCCAAAGCAGGCAGGTGAAGATCGTGAGGATCGCATGCAAGACGTGGTTGACGGGCTTGCCCTCCACGAGCACTGCCTGGAACTCGCTCTGGGACTCGATCCGAAGCCCACGCGCGGCCGCCGTCTGGAGCTGCTGGGACAGGAGCACCTTCCGTTCGTCGGCCGTCCGACGCGTCGCGCTGATCTCGCTGCCGCTCTGGACGCGGTCGGTCCAGGCATCGCCGTCCCAGTAGCGCATCAAGTTTGCGCCGCCCGCATTCGGGTCCGGATACCAACCGGGGGATGGGCTTGGGGAAGCCTCTGAGTCGGCCGGACCTGCCGGGTCCGGAGGTGGCTGGGGAGCGTCTTTGGTGGAATCTGACATAGCGGACGGGAAACCTATGTCCACTTAAAGTCATCTGTCAACTCGGACCCGCTCTCGGGCGGGACCGGCCGCGAGGCTAGCCGAGCTTGGGGCTCTGCCAGGGCGCTTCGAGGCGCTTGACCAGCTCGTCGCCGAGGCCCTCGATCGGCACGCGGATCTGCTCCAGGGAGTCGCGGTCGCGCAGGGTGACGGTGTCGTCCTGCATCGTGTCGAAGTCCACGGTGACGCCCCAGGGGGTGCCGATCTCGTCCTGGCGGCGATAGCGCTTGCCGATCGAGCCGCCCTCGTCGAACTCGGCGGGGAGGCGCTTGCGCAGGTCGGCGAAGATCTCTCGGGCCTTCTCCGGCAGGCCCTCCTTCGAGACGAGCGGGAGGACGGCGACCTTGACCGGCGCGAGGCGCGGGTGCAGGCGCAGCACCGTGCGCTGGCGGCCCTCCACTTCCTCGACCTCGTAGGAGTCGACGAGGAACGCGAGGGTGGCGCGATCGGCTCCCGCGGCGGGCTCGATCACGTGCGGGACATAACGCTCTTTGGTCTGCTGGTCGAAGTACTCGAGCTTCTCGCCGGAGTGGGCGGTGTGCGCTTTGAGGTCGAAGTCGCCGCGGTTGGCGATGCCCTCCAGCTCCGACCAGCCGATCGGGAAGAGGTACTCGACGTCGCTCGTCCCGGATGAATAGTGGGAGAGCTCGTCCGGGTCGTGCGGGCGGATCCGCAGGTGGTCGGGGCGCAGGCCGAGGTCGGTGTACCAGCGCTCGCGGATCTCGATCCACTCGTGGTACCAGCGGTCGGCGTCGGCGGGCGGGACGAAGAACTCCATCTCCATCTGCTCGAACTCGCGGGTGCGGAAGATGAAGTTGCCCGGCGTGATCTCGTTGCGGAAGGACTTGCCGACCTGGGCGATGCCGAACGGCGGCTTCTTGCGGGCGAAGCCGAGGACGTTCTTGAAGTTGATGAAGATGCCCTGCGCCGTCTCCGGGCGGAGGTAGACCTCGGAGCCCTCGCCGGCGACCGGGCCGACGTGCGTCTCGAACATCAGGTTGAAGTTGCGCGGCTCGGTGAGGTCGCCGCCGCACTCGCCGGGCACTTGATCTCGCCGTCGGGATCGCCGCCTTCGGCCGCCGCGGCCTCGCGCAGGTGGTCCGCCCGCAAGCGCCGCTTGCACTTGCCGAGGCACTGGACCAGCGGATCGGTGAAGCCCGCCAGGTGGCCGGAGGCCTCCCAGACCTTGGGGCTCTGGATGATCGCCGAGTCGAGGGCGACGATGTCGTCGCGTTCCTGCAGCATCGAGCGCCACCACTCGTTCTTCACGTTGGTCTTCAGCAGCACCCCGTAGTGCCCGTAGTCGTAGGTCGAGCCGAGCCCGCCGTAGATCTCCGAGGAGGGGAAAACGAAGCCACGGCGTTTGCACAGCGCGACGATCTCCTCCATCGTCACGTCGGTCTCGGGCTTCTCCTGTGGGGTGGTCGCCATGCCCGAACCGTAGCGGCTGCGATAATCCGGAGTCCCGTGCCGATCTACGAGTACAAATGCGACAACGGCCACGTCTTCGACGTGATGCAGAAGATGGCTGACGAGCCGCTGACCGAGTGCGTCGAGTGCGGCGCGCCCGCCCAGCGCCAGCTGACCGCCCCCGCCGTCCACTTCAAGGGCTCCGGCTTCTACAACACCGACTACGGCAAACGCAAGGGCGGCGGCTCGAACGGGTCGAGCGGCGAGGGATCCTCGTCGGACTCGAAATCGTCGAGCTCCTCCGATTCCGGTAGCAGCAGCTCAGGCTCTGGCTCGGGCTCCGATTCGAAATCCGCCTCGTCGTCCAGTTCGTCGTCGTCCTCGAGCAGCGACTAGGCCTTTCTAGCCGGCGCCCGAGGTAAGTGACGCCGGGCCGTCTCGGCCACGGATCCGTCGCCGATGTCCCGCGACGTCACGGAGACCGTGGGAAGTCCACGCTTCCGTGCGTGTTGTCCAACAGTCACGACCGCGCTGCAAGCTTTGTGGGTGCTATAGCGACAGCAAGGACTGCAGCGCTGGTTCCGGTCCTCCTTCCGGGCCCGGAATGCGCCCGGAAGTGCCCGAAGCCCGCGGGAAGTGTGGACTGCCGCAACCGCCGGGAGCACCCCCCGGGCGGACGCCCCTCAGCCCATCAGGCGGTGGACGGCCTTGCGGCGCACCGACTGCGGGATTTCGATCGAGCCTTCGGGGCCGACGCCGCACTTCGCGGCTTCCTTGGCGCTCGTGCCGCAGAGGACGTTCGCGGGGCTCGAGCCGCCCAGCGCCGCCGAGATCACCAGCTGCGGCATCGTAAAGAAGCCCATGTCGGAGACGAAGGCTTTCGGCGCGGCCCAGCCGATGAACGGGCCCTTGATGAAGTTGTAGGGGATGCGGGTGATGCTGGTGAGGCGGTCCTTGATCCCGTTGATCACTTCCTGCTGGGCGTTCTCCCGGTCGAGGTCGGAGTAGCCGAGGGTGTAGGCGCTCTTGCCCTTACCGGGGCATTCGCTCGGCTCGCGGATGCGCGAGTAGGCGAGCGCCTGCTCCCCGTTCAGCGTGTTCTCGCCCTTCTTCAGGCGCAGGGTGATCCCGCCCTGCCCGCCACCGGCCCCGCCGGAGATTTCGGCACAGAGCTTGTGCTTCAGGTTGACCTGGACGCCGCCGACCGCGTCGACCAGGTTTTCGAGGCCGGTGAAGTTGATGATCGCGACGTGGTCGATCTTGATGTTGAGGAACTTTTCCACCGTCTTGATCTGCAGCGCGGCGCCGCCGTAGGCGAAGGCGGCGTTGATTTTCGTCGGTTGATAGCCGGGGATTTCGGCGTAGGAGTCGCGTGGGATCGAGAGTTTGTTGAAGGTCCCACCGCCGGCCCGGATCACCATCAGGGTGTCGGCGCGGTATTCGCCCTGCGAGCAGGGCGCGTGCGGGGATTCCCCCTTTTCCTGCTGTTCGAAGCACTTGGGGTTGTGCGCGGCGCCCGGTTCCTTGGTGGTCACCGGGCGGGCGTCGGTTCCCATCACGAGGATGTTCTGCGCGCTCGGCAGGATGAACGGGTTGCCGTGCAGCGCGTCCTTGGCTTCGCCGGCGAGCTTGAAGGACTGCAGCTGGGCCGAGATCGCGAAGGCCAGGAGGCTGACGAAGATCCAGCCGACGATCGCGATCCCCGCCCAGAAGGCGATGCGACGCGCCGGGGGCTTGTGGCGGCCGGGCCGCGAGCGGCGTTCCTCGCGCCGCTTCCAGGGGCGCTTCAGCGGCGGTAGGGAGGGGAGGGACGGCCCCTGGCGGTGTCCCCGGCCGTAGTCGGTGCGGCCCGGTTCGTCCGGCGGTGAGCCCGGGCTTCCGGGGCCTCGCGCGCCGCCGCCGATCCCGCCCGCGCCCGGCTCCGCCTCGCCGGAGCGCGGCAGATCCCCGCCTTTGAGGCGCGAGAAGACGCCCCGCCGCGAGCGGTACACCTTGTAATCAGGCTGGCCGTCCGGCCGTTCGTTCGACGGCCCCTGCGGCCGTTGCTCGTCGTCAGGCATAAAAAGGGTCCGAAACCGTAATCGAGGTTCCTAAGGAACAACGAACTTCGCCGGATGACTCGATCTGCCTGCAAGATCGCCGGGAAGCGCGTTGCGCCCGCGGCCCCCGCCGCGCCGCCAAGAGGGCGGGACGACTAGCCTAGACCCGCATGAGTGAGGCCGAGACGATCGGTGTCGACCTCGGTGGGACGAAGATGCAAGTGGGCGTCCTCGCCGGAGTCGAGACCCTGTGGGAGAGCCGCGAGACCTCGCGCGGGCAGAGCCAGGACGAACTGGTCGAGCTGCTCGTCCGCGAAGTGACGGAGGCACACGAAGCGCGCCCGAACGCGGTCGCGGTCGGGCTCGGCATCCCGGCGAGGATCAACCAGGAGCGCGGGGTCGCGATCGCCGCCGTCAACCTGCCGCTGCTCGACCTGCCGGTCCGCGAGGTGGTCGAGGAACGGGTCGGCCTGCCGGTCTTCCTCGACAACGACGGCAACGTCGCCGCCTTCGCCGAGTACCTCTACGGGGCAGCGCGCGGGAAGCCGACGATGGTGATGCTGACGATCGGCACCGGGATCGGCGGCGGGCTGATCCTCGGCGGCGAGATCTTCCGCGGCGCCACCGGCGCCGGGGCCGAGCTGGGCCACGTGGTGATCCAGGCCGACGGCCCACCCTGCCAGGGCAACTGCCCGAACCACGGCTGCGTCGAGGCACTCGCCTCGGGGACCGCGCTCGGGCGAGAGGGCCGCGCCGCCGCCGAATCGGAGCCCGGCTCGGCGCTCGGCAAGCTGCTCGCCGACGGCCAGGAGGTGGACGGGACCGCGGTCACCGAGGCGGCGCTGGCCGGCGACGCCACCGCGATCGGCGTCTTCGACCTGATCGGTGGGCGACTCGGCGTCGCCTGCGCGAGCTTCGCCAACATCTTCGAGCCGGAAGCGATCGTCGTCGGCGGCGGCGTGATCAAGGCCGGCGACCTGCTGCTCGACCCGGCCCGCAAAGAAGTCCGCGCCCGGGCGCTGGACCCGATGAACAAGACCCCGATCCTCGAAGCGACCCTCGGCAACGACGCCGGGACGATCGGCGCCGCCGCGCTGGCCCGCACCGAGCTCGAGAAACGCGGCTGATGGCGGGCACGCTGGCCGTCTGCCCGACGCCGATCGGCAATCTCGACGACGTCAGCCCGCGCATCCGCGAGACGCTGATCTCCGCCGACTTCATCGCCTGCGAGGACACCCGCCGCACCGGCAAGCTGCTGGAGGGCCTCGGGATCCGCCCGGCGCCGCGGCTCGTCTCCTTCCACGAGGGCAACGAATCGGCACGCTCGCAGGAGCTGACCCAGCAGATCGAGCGCGGCTACACGGTGGCGCTGGTCTCCGACGCGGGGATGCCGGCGATCTCCGATCCGGGCTTCAAGCTGATCCGCCGCTGCATCGACCGGGACCTCGAGGTGACGGTGCTGCCCGGGCCCTCGGTCGTCCCCGTGGCCGTGGTGGCCTCCGGCCTGCCGACCGACCGTTGGCGCTTCGAGGGCTTCCTGCCGCGGCGGGCGGGGGAGATGGAGCGGGTGCTGCGCTCGACCGAGACCGTCGTCTGCTTCGAGAGCCCGCGCCGGGTGGGAGAGAGCCTCACCGCCCTGGCGGCGATCGCCCCCGACCGCGAGGCCGCCGTCTGCCGCGAGCTGACCAAGATCCACGAGGAGGTCGCCCGCGGCACCCTCGGCGAGCTGGCCCGCCGCTTCCGCGGCGACGTCAAAGGGGAGATCGTCCTCGTCATCGGCCCCGCGGCGACCGCCGAGCACGGCCAGGACGTCGGCTTCGCCGTCGACGCCCTCCGCCACCTGGTCCAGTCCGGCGCCCGCCCCCGCGCCGCCGCCTCCGTCGTCGCCGCCCTGACCGGCACGCGCGCGAACGACCTCTACAAAGCTCTGACCGGCCGCGAGGCCCGGCGGTAACGCGCAGAGCGTTCGTCGCTTGTGTCGCATAGGACTACAAGCGACGAACGCATCGTTGCGCCGCCGGGTCTAGGGCGGCGCGCCGCATACGCAGCTTCATCGCCAGCGGCAGCACGGCGCTGAGGCCGATGCCGACGGCGGCGCCGAGGATCGCTTCGCCCCGACCGAGCCTGCCGGCGCGGCGTAGCGCGCGGGCGCTCGCGGCGGCATGGAGGCCCATCAGCCCGACCGCGGTGAAGAGGCCGGGGTTGTAGCGACCCTCGCGCACCGCCATGCCGGTGTGCATGGCCGCGTTCCCGGCCTCCGCCCAGAGCACGACCGTCGCCGGCGCCGCGCTCCGGCGCCAGAGCACCGCCGCCGCGATCGCCGTCTCCCAGCCGGCCGTCACGTTGACGTGGAAGCCGTCTCGCTCGGTCAGCGGCCAGGTCTGGCGGTCGCTCCCCAGGAGTCGTTCGTTGCAGAACGGGAGGAAGCCGCCGGGCCGGACCCACTCCTCGGTCTGGTGGGCGACGAGGATCGGCAGGCCGAGCAGCGCCACCCAGGCGTCGTCGGCGCGAAGCGCATCGCGCCTCGCCACTGCCGCAACCCAAGTCGGCGCAATGAGCACGGCGGCGATCCAGGGCCACCGTCCGTGCGTGTCGACCCGTCGCGTCACCGCTGGGTCACGACGCCCAGAAGGCGTCGCTCTCGGCAGGTTTCGCGTCGACCATCCACCACTCGGCGATCCGCTCGCCGTCGATCCGCAGCAGGTGGCCGGCGAAGTTGTGGAGGGTGCGGCCGCCGCGCTCGGCGTGGACCTCCACCATCAACAGCGCCCGGTCGGGGCCGACCTCGACCGGTGCCTGGGTCAGCTCGACACCGAAGCCCGCCGCCGGTAGGTCCATCGCCTTGATCCGCCCGAGGTAGGAATCGCGCCCCTCGATCCGCGACATCTCCCCGTCAGGGCCGGTCACCCAGGCGACGAGGTCGGGCGCCAGCAGCTCCCGCATCGCGTCGAAGTCGGCCGCCGAGAAGGCGGCGATGAAGCGCTCGGCGATGTCCCCGATCCGCATCGGGCGGCATCCTCGCATGGACCTGATTGCGAAGTTATTTGCCGCAGGTGGAGGGGGTGGTCTCGGGCTACTGCTCTCGCCTTGTGGATCTGCGAAGAAAGGCATCAAAGAACGGCTTGGCAAACGAGGCGATGAGTAGCAAGCCCGCCGAGAACCAGTCGGCGTCCAACCGCGACGACCGCGAGCACAGCGCTCGCGAGGTTGGCCACGACCAGGGCAAGTCGTGCCATTAGGGAAAATTGTGCCATTCGTGATTCTCTACCCCATTAGTGGAGGGGCGGCCGGCCATTGTGGTCGCACTGCCGTTTGGCGCCGCTCGGCCGTGTGAAGCAGACCGACTCGCCCTCCGTGCTGACCGGGACCACGGTCTGGTTGACCCGACTCCCTGCTTCGCCCTCCTCGTTTGTTGGTCGCCTCGGTGTTCTGAGTAGGGTCGGGGGCGATGTCTGGCCCAGATAAGTTCTACGTAACGACCCCGATCTACTATGTCAACGCGGAGCCGCACCTCGGGCACGCGTACTCGACGCTGGCCGCGGACATCCTCGCGCGGCATCACCGGCAGCGGGGGGACGACGTGTTCTTCCTCACGGGGACCGATGAGCACGGGGAGCCGATCGAGAACGCGGCGGCGAAGGAGGGGATCTCGCCGGAGGAGCTGGTGGATCGGAACGCCGCCAAGTTCGAGGCGCTCGGGCCGATCATCGACGCGACCAACGACTTCTTCATCCGGACGAGCGACCCGCTGCACGAAGCGAAGGTCGCGGAGATCATGCAGCGCGTCTACGACAACGGCTGGGTGCGCAAGGGGTCCTACGAAGGGTGGTACTGCCCGCGCTGCGCGGACTTCAAAACGGAACGCGAGGTCGCCGAGGGGAACACCTGTCCGATCCACGAGATCGCGCTGGACTGGGTCGAAGAGGAGAACTGGTTCTTCGAGCTGTCGAAATTCCAGGAGAAGTTGGAAGCGCTTTATGAGGGGCAGCCGGACTTCGTCGTGCCCGACTTCCGCCGCAACGAGGCGGTCGCTTTCATCAAAGGGGGGTTGGAGGACGTGTCGCTCTCGCGGCCGACGCTGAAATGGGGGCTGCCGCTGCCCTGGGACCCCGACCAGCGCATGTACGTCTGGTTCGACGCGCTCCTCAACTACGTCACCGCGCTGACCTTCGCCCGCCCCGGCGAGGACCTCACCGAGCGCTACTGGCCCGCCGACCTGCACGTGATGGCGAAGGACATCCTCAAGTTCCACGCGGTGATCTGGCCCGCCCTCTGCATGGCCGCCGGCCTGCAGCCGCCCCGCCGCATGGTGATCCACGGCTACCTGCTGATGGGCGAGAAAAAGATGTCGAAGAGCCTTGGCAACGTGCTCGACCCCTTCGAGGTGATCGATCGCTTCGGCGCCGACGCCCTGCGCTTCTACCTCTTCCGCGAGGTGAGCTTCGGCCAGGACGGGTCGATCTCCACGGCGGGCTTCGAGGCGCGCTACGAGACCGAGCTCGCCAACGACTACGGCAACCTGGCCAGCCGCGTGCTGGCGATGGTGGCGCGCTACCGCGACGGCGTCGTCCCCGCCGAGGCGCGCGTCGATGCGGTCCTCGCCGAGGACTTCGAAGGCACCCTCGACCGCCTCCGGGACCTGATCGACCGCGCCGAGCTCTCCCAGGCCCTGGAGGTCATCTGGGTGCTCGTCCGTCGCCTCAACCGTTATGTCGAGGAGACCGCGCCCTGGGTCCTCGCCAAGGACGAGGCCGACCCGGAGCGCCTCGACGAGGTCCTCTACAACCTGATCGAGGGCCTGCGCGTCGTCACCCTGATGCTGGTGCCGTTCCTGCCGGCGACCGCGGAGCAGCTGCTCGGCGTGCTCTCCGAAGAGGGGCGCGGCCTGGCCGAGCTCGGCTCGCGCGGAGGCGGGCAGCAGGTGGAGAAGATCCAGCCGCTGTTCCCGAAGATCGAGACGCCGGCGGCGTGATCGACTCTCACACGCACCTCTTCCTCTGTGAGAAGCCGACCGCTGAGCTGCTCGAGGCGGCCGCCGGGGCGGGGGTCAAGCGGATGCTGAACGTGGGGCTCGACGAGACGACGAACGCGGAGGTCGTCACCGTCGCCGAAGCGCAGGAGGCGGTCTTTGCCAGCGTCGGCCGGCATCCCAACGACGCCGGCGGGTTCGACGAGAAGGCGCAGGCGGCGCTGGCCGAGCTGGGCGCGCGCGACGTCGTCCGGGCGATCGGCGAGACCGGGCTCGACTTCTACCGCGACACCGCCTCGCCCGAGGACCAGCGGCGTGCCTTCGTCGGCCAGATCGAGGTGGCGAGGGACCTCGGGCTGCCGATCGTCATCCACGCCCGCGACAAGGACGGGGAGAGCGCCGCGATCGACGAGATCTTCTCCACGCTCGACCAGCGCGCCGACGGCGTCACCGTGATCCTCCACTGCTTCTCCGCGCCGCAGAAGGTGGCCGAGGCGGCCGAGCGCGGCTGGTTCGTATCCTTCGCCGGCAACATCACCTACCCGCGCAACGCCGACCTGCGCTTCGCCGCCGCCAAGGTGCCCGAGGACCGCATCCTGGTCGAGACCGACGCCCCCTTCCTCACCCCGCAGGTGCGCCGCCGCGAACGCAACGAGCCCGCCAACGTCGTCGCCACCGCCGAGGTGGTCGCCGCGGAGCGTGGCGTCCCGCTCGCGGACTTCGAGCGCACGGTCGAGGCCAACGCCGCGGCGCTCTTCGGCTGGTAGCCGCGCCGTGGTCAGGCTCGGCCAGAACTTCCTCGCCGACCCGAACCTGCTCGACGCGATCGTCCGCGACTCGGGCGTGGGACCCGAGGACGTGGTGCTCGAGGTCGGGGCGGGGGAAGGGGTCCTGAGCGAGCGCCTCGCGGCGCGGGTCGCCCACCTCCACACGGTGGAGATCGACCGTCCCCTGGAGCCGGCGCTCGCCCCGATCGCGGCGCTCCCGAACGTGACGCTCCACTGGGGCGATGCGGTGCGGCTCGACTTCGCGCCGTTCGATCCGGCCCCGAACGCGATGGTCGCCAACCTGCCCTACTCGGTGGCGACGCCGGTGATCCTGAAGACGATCGAGGAGTTGCCATCCCTGCGGAGCTGGACCGTGATGGTGCAGCTGGAGATCGCCGAGCGCCTGCGGGCGAAGTCCGGCAACAAGACCTACGGCGCGCCGACCGCGATCGCCCAGCTCGCCTGCGAGGTCGAGCTGGTGCGCAAGGTCGACCCGGCGGTGTTCAAGCCGCGCCCTCGCGTCGACTCGGCGATCCTGCGCCTGCGCCGCACCGGCCCGGGTGCCGACGCGGACACGCGCAATCTCGTCCGTGCCGCCTTCGCCCACCGCCGCAAAACCTTGGCGCGGTCGCTGGAGCTCACCGGGCTGAAGGGCGTCCCGCAGCCGCGGGCGGCGGCCCGCGCGGCGCTGGCGGAGCTCGGCTTCCCGGAGACGACCCGCGCCGAGCAGCTCGCCCCGGCCGACTTTGCCGCCCTGTCCGCGCTCCTCCAGCGGCCGGCGACCTGAGCCGCCGCGCCTCGCGCGACCCTGCACCGGGATGCTTCGCGACCCCGACGACGGCGAGCCATGACACCCTTCCCGCGATGCTCGTCCACGCTCCCGCCAAGCTGAACCTCGGTCTCTACCTCGGCCGCGCCCGTCCCGACGGGCTGCACGAGCTGTGCTCGCTCTTCGAGCCGCTGGCGCTGGCGGACCTGCTGCGGATCGAGGAGGCGGAGCGCGACGAGGTCGTCTGTCCCAGAGTCGAGGGGGAGAACCTGGCCGCCCGGGCGCTGGCGGCGCTGCGCGAGCGGGGCTGGGACGCGCCGCCGCTGCGGATCGAGATCGACAAGCGGACTCCGGTCGCCGCGGGCCTCGGCGGCGGCAGCGCCGACGCCGCCGCGGTCCTCCGACTGCCGCGTGAAGCCTGGGGGTCCTCTGATGACCAAAATGCTTCAGCGGGCACCCTGGGGGCTGGTGTGTTGGCGGACCTGCCGGCGATCGCGGCGGAACTGGGGGCGGACGTGCCCTCCCAGTTGCGGCCGGCGCTCGCGCTGGTGCGCGGGGCGGGGGAGAGGGTCGAGCCGCTGCCGGCGCCGACCGAGCACGCGGCGCTACTGCTGCCCTCCGGCGGCGGCCTCTCCACCAAGGACGTCTTCGACGAGGCCGACCGGCTCGGCCTGGGACGCGACGAGGCCGACCTCGACGCCATCGCCGCCGAGCTGCGCGCCGCGGCCGGCTCCGGCGCCTCGCCGCTCGCCTACGTCGACCTTCTCGTCAACGACCTCGAGCCCGCCGCGATCAGCCTCCGTCCCGACATCGGCACCGCCCTCGACGCCCTCCGCTCCACCGCCGCCCCCGCCGTCTTCCTGAGCGGCTCCGGCCCGACGGCGGTCGCCCTGTTCCCCTCCCTCTCCGACGCCGAGCGCACCGCCTCGTCCCTCGACCGCGATGACGCAATCGTCTGCCTGGCCGGAAGCGCCCCATTGGCGGGGACGGCGTGATGCTCTCCGGACACTCAGCGCCGAAGGCGCGTCCGGAGAGGGTCACGCCGTCCCCGCCCTTCGGAGCACCCCGATGAAGCTCCCCGGCACCCCGACCCAACGCAAGTGGGCGACCCGCGTCGCGATCGTCGCCGCGATCGGCGTCGCCTACTACCTCTTCACCCAGGTCCTCGACCTCGAGGCGATCCTGGAGAGCGTCGCCAACGCGCTCGGCGCCTGGACCTACGCGCTGGTCGGCTTTTTCGCCTTCGCCGAGACCGGCGCCTTCATCGGCCTGGTCGCCCCCGGCGAGACCGTGATGCTGCTCGGGGGCGCGGTCGCCGGGCAGGGGACGATCAACGTCTACGTCCTGATCGCGCTCGCCTGGACCATGGCCTGCGTCGGCGACGTCACCAGCTTCTTCCTCGGCCGCCGCCTCGGCCGCGACTTCCTGCTCAGGCACGGCCCGCGCTTCGGCTTCGGCCACGACCGCCTCGAGCAGGTCGAGGACTTCTTCTCCCGCCACGGCGGCAAAACGATCTTCCTCGGCCGCTTCGTCGGCTTCGTCCGCGCCTTCGCCCCCTTCATCGCCGGCTCCTCCGGCATGCGCTTCCGCCAGTTCATCCCCTACAGCGTGCTCGGCTGCGGGATCTGGACCGGCTCGGTCATCGTCATCGGCTACCTCTTCTCGAAATCGATCCACACGGCGATCGACTACGCCGGCAAAGGCGCGTTGATCCTCGGCACGCTGATCGTCGTCGTGGTCGGCGTGGTCTGGGCGACGCGCTTCCTGCGGGTGAAGGAGAACCGGGAAGAGGCGGTCCGGTGGATGGACGACCACGCGGCGACGCGCTGGCTCACTGCCTTCGGTCGCCGCCACGAGAAAGGCCTGCGCCTGGTCGGGGACCGGCTCACCCCCGGCGGCACCTTCGGCCTCGAATTCACCAGCCTGATGGCGGTCCTCGCCGTCGCCCTCTTCGTCCTGCTCGCCTACATCGTCGTGGTCGAAGGCGACCCCGGGCCGACGACCGGCGACGAAACCGCGATCCAGATCGCCGAAGCCCTTCGCGGCGGCTTCATGACGACGCTCTCGAAGATCATCACCTTCCTCGGCTCGGGCGCCTTCGTCTGGCCGCTCGCGATCGTCTGCGCGGCGGCGCTCGCCTGGGCGCGACGCTGGACCGAGGTCTGCGTCCTGCTCGCCGGGATGATCCTGATCCAGCTCGGCTTCAGCGAGATCAAGACGTGGGTCGACCGGCCACGCCCGCCCGACCCGCTCGTCGCCACCCACGGCTCGTCGTTTCCCAGCGGCCACGCCGCCCACTCGGTCATCTACGTCTGGGCGGCGACGACGATCGTCGTGCGGCTGCGGCCGGGGATGGCGCGGGCGACGCTGGTCGTCGTCGCCGGGATCGTGCTCACCGCGCTGGTCGGCCTGAGCCGCGTCTACCTCAACGTCCACTACCTCAGCGACGTCAGCGGCGGGTGGGCCCTGGGGGCCGCCGCGTTCTCGATCTGCGCGGCGATCGGCCTCG
This sequence comes from uncultured Actinomycetes bacterium, assembly GCA_963782515.1. Classification (GTDB taxonomy): domain Bacteria; phylum Actinomycetota; class Thermoleophilia; order Solirubrobacterales; family 70-9; genus VAYN01. Next base: position 139,888 of record CAWAJY010000004.1, read on the forward strand.
TCGTCAGCCAATTGCGCCACAATCCGCGTCAGTGATCGCTTTCGGCCTCGCCAAGATCGGGCATCAGTACGTCCTCTTCGGGATCGCCGCGCTGATCTGCCTGATCACCTTTGTGACCCTGATCCTCAGCCCGGCGCTGAGCGGCGCGGGCCGGATGTGGGAAAAGGCGGCGGCCGGCGCGCTCTCGCTCTTCGTACTGGCGGCACTGATCGTCGGCGGCGTCGTGATCGGGCTCGTGATCGTCAAATACTGGCCCGAAATCCACGAATTCATCAGCGGGTAGCGCACCGCTGCGGGGCGCCCTTGGTGGCGCGCTCTGGATAATGCGCAAAGTGACCGCAACCTCCAAAGAGGCTGAAACCCGCATGGCTCCGGAAGATCCGACTCTGCTCGACGCCCTCTCCGAGGCGGTGGAATCGGGCGCCGGGCTGCCCGCGGTGGCCCGCGCCGCGGCGCGGGTGCTGGACGCCAGCGTCGCCCTGATCGACCGTTCGAGCTCGGTGCTCGCGGTCGCCGGCGCCTCCCCCGACCAGGAGGAACGGCTGTTGTCCGGGGGCGAGGGCGTCGTCACCGTCGCCCTCCGCGTCGCCGACACAGTGGTCGGGGAGCTCCGTTATCGCGCCAAATCCCCGCCCGCCCCGGTGATCGCCCGGATGGTCACGACCCTCCTGGCGCTGGAGCTGGAGCGCTCGCGCGCGCCCGAATGGGCGAGCGAGGAGGTGGCGAGCGCCTTCGTCGACGACGTCCTCGCGCGGCGGGTCACCGATCGCGGCGACATCGTCGCCCGCGGCGCCGAGCTGGGCGCCGACCTCGACCGCGGCGCCGGCGTCCTCGTCCTGCGCGCCGCCCCGCGCGCCGCCCAGACCGGCGAGTGGCGCGGCCGCGTCCTCACCCTCTCGCTGCGCGCCCTGCGCTCGCTCGCGCCCGGCGCCCTCGCCACGACCGAGGACGCCGACCCCGCCGCCGAGGTGGCGGTGATCGTCCCGGCCGAGGACGACGAGCGCCTCGCCCGCGCCGCCGCCGGCCTCGCCCGGGAGCTCGCCGACAGCCTCTCCGGCTTCCACCTCACCATCGGCCGCAGCCGCCGCTCCGCCGACCCCGTCGACCTCTACCGGGCCGGCTCGGAGGCGCGCCTCGCGGTGAACGTGGGCGAGGCCGAGGGGCGGCCGCTGCTCGCCTTCGAGGACACCGGCGCCTACCGCCTGCTCCTCCCGGCGATGAGCGACGACCCGGCCGAGCTCGAACGCTTCTACGCCGAGACGATCGAGCCGCTCTCCGACTACGACGAGCAGTACGAGACCGAGCTGGTGACCACGGTCGAGGCCTACCTCGACAACGACGGCAACGTCGCCGCCACCGCCAAACAGCTCTTCACCCACCGCCACACGATCCGCTACCGCCTCGAGCGCGTCCGCGAGCTCTGTGGCCACGACGTCTCCTCCACCGAGGGACGCGAGAAGCTCGGCCTCGGCCTGAAAGCGATGCGAGTCCTCGGCATCGCCTCACCGCGCGGCCCGGCGCTCGAGCCGGGCGCCGGCGGCGGCAAGGTGGCCCGGGCCGGGGAAGACTGAGCGCGCTTCGGGTCGCCTGAAGCCGGCGCCCGGACAAGGGACGCGAGGCGGGTCGGCGAGCGCGGCCGGGGATGTGAGGAGTGGCGGGATCGCCCACGCGAGCGCCACGGGTTCGTCACGGAAGGGACACGGATCCGTCACGGGACTCGCATCCCGTGACGGAGAGCGTGGGAAGTCCACGCTCCCGCGCGTGTTGTCCAACGGTCACGACCGCGCTGCAGTCCTTACTGTCGCTATGGCGACGGTAAGGACTGCAGCGTTGGATCGGGGGGAGGTGTGGCTTCTCTCGCGCTGACCCTTGACGTAAGTCCGACCTCGGCCCGGGACCCGTGGCGGAACCCCACACGAACCCCTCAGGACGCCCCTAGGACTGCAGCAACCCCCGGAAGCACGGCGTCCCGCCATCCCCCTCGGCGCTAGGCTGCGACCTCGCTCCGGGGTGGTGTAATTGGCCAGCACGTCTGGTTTTGGTCCAGGAAGAGAGGGTTCGAGTCCTTCCCCCGGAATAAGATCTCCGTCCATGGAGTACGGAGGAGCATCACTCGACCCTGAAGTGCGCGCGGGCCTTGCGCAGACCTACAAGACCGTGCGCGCGATCGGCATCGTCGCGATTGTCGTCGGCTGCTTCGCGATCCTGCTTCCGGAGCTGTTCAGCCTCGGCGCCGCCGTCTTCGCCGGCTGCGTCCTCGTCGTCGCCAGTGCATTCCTCACCGCGGCCGCCTTCACCGCCCACGGGGTCGGCAGCCTGCTGGCCCGACTGGCCTGGGCGCTCCTGACCTTCGTCGTCGGCCTCTGGCTGATCATCGAACCGCACAACGGCACCCTCACGCTGACCCTGGTCCTGGGCATCTACTTCTTGCTGATGGGACTTTCGCGCCTCGCCGTCGCCTTCATGGGACGCGGGACGCCGAACGCGGGCTGGGTCGGCCTTTCCGGCGTCTGCGGCCTGATCATCGGGATCTTGGTGCTGGTGGAGTTCCCCTCCAGCGCCGATTGGGCGATCGGCCTACTGGTCGGGATCGACCTGATCTTCGCCGGCTGGACGTTGATCTCGGTCGCCCAGGTCGGCAAGGAAATTTCGCAGCAGCCCTGAAAACGACGCCGAAGGGCGCGCGCCAATACTCTGAAGGGCAGTGGCAGCCCCTCTGGTCCTGGTCATGGCGGCCGGCTCGGGAACGCGCATGCGCTCTCAGACGCCGAAGATGCTCCATCCCGTCTGCGGACGGCCGATGGTCGCATGGCCGATCCTGGCCGCGCGCGAGGCCGGTGCGGGCCGGGTCGCGGCGATCGTCTCGCCGGGGCGCGACATCTCGGCCGGGCTTCCCGAGGGGGTCGAGACGGTCGAGCAGCCCGAGCCGGACGGCACCGGGGGCGCGATCCGCACGGCCCTCGGGCTGATCGAGGAGGCCGAGACCGTCCTCGTCCTCTCCGGCGACGTGCCGCTGATCTCGACCGAGACCATCGCGGCGCTCCTCGAGGCCCACGAGGCCTCTGACGCGGCGGCGACGATGCTGACGATCGAGCTCGACGACCCCGGCGCCTACGGCCGCGTGGTCCGCACCGCCGACGGCGGCGTGGAGAAGGTGGTCGAGGCGAAAGCCGCGGGCGACGCCGACGCCGCCCAGCTCGAGATCCGTGAGATCAACGCCGGCACCTACGCCTTCGACGCCGCGCCACTCGCCGCCGCGCTCGCCGGCCTCTCCAACGACAACGCCCAGGGCGAGTACTACCTGCCTGACGTCTTCCCGGCGATGCGCGTCGCCGGCCTCGCCGTCGCCGCCCACCTCACCACGGATCTCGCGGTGACGATGGGGATCAACAACCGCGTGCAGCTCGCCGAGGTGGAGGCCGAGGCGCGCCGCCGCCTGCTCGAGGCCCACATGCTGGCCGGGGTCACCGTTGTCGACCCTGCCTCGACCTGGATCGACGCGGGCGTCGAGATCGGCCAGGACGCCCGGATCGAGCCCGCCACCAGCCTGCTCGGCGCGACGAAGGTCGGGGCCCGCGCCATCGTCGGCCCGATGACCACGGCGATCGACACCGAGATCGGCGCCGAGGCCACCGTCCTGCGCTCCCACGTCGAAGGCTCCCAGGTCGGCGATGGCGCCGGCGTCGGCCCCTTCGCCTACCTGCGCCCCGGCACCGTGATGGAGGCGGGCTCCAAGGCCGGCGCCTCGGTGGAGATCAAGAACTCCCACATCGGCAAGGGCGCCAAGGTCCCCCACCTGTCCTATATCGGCGACGCGGACGTCGGCGCCGGGTCCAATCTCGGCGCGGGCACGATCACCGCGAATTACGACGGTTTCAGCAAGAACCGGACGACGATCGGCCGCGACGTGCGGGTCGGGGTGGACACGATGCTGATCGCGCCGGTTGAGGTTGGCGACTCCGCTTACACTGGCGCCGGCGCGGTGATCAAGGACGATGTCCCGGAAGGGGCTCTTGCCGTCTCTGAGAACGCGCAACGCAATATCGACGGCTACGCGGCAGACAAGGCGGCGAAGATGCGAGAGGAGCAGGACACGTGAGCACGCTCGAGGAGCAGCCTGTGGCTGCCACGGCTATCTCCCACGCCTACGAGAAGCGGATGATGGTCTTCGGCGGGCGCAGCTCGCAGGAGCTCGCGGCGAAAATCGCCCAGAAACTGGAAATCGACCTCGGTCAGGTGACGCTGAAGACGTTCGCCGACGGCGAGGTCTACTGCCGCTACGAGGAGTCGATCCGCGGCGCCGACGTCTTCCTGGTCCAGTCGACCTGTGGCAACGAACAGACGGGGATGACTCCGAACGACTCGTTGGTCGAGCTGCTGACGATGATCGACGCCGCCCAGGGCGCCTCCGCGCACCGGATCATCGCCGTGATGCCCTGGTACGGGTACGCCCGCCAGGACAAGAAGTCGGCCCCGCGCGAGCCGATCACGGCGCGGATCGTCGCCAAGACCCTGGAGGCGGTCGGCGTCGACCGCGTCCTCACCATGGACCTCCACGCCGGTCAGGTGCAGGGCTTCTTCCACGTCCCGGTCGACCACATGACGGCGATGCCGATGCTGACCCAGTGGTTCATCGACCAGGAAATGAAGGAAGAGCTGGTGATCGTCTCCCCGGACGCGGGCCGGGTGAAGACGGCGCGTAACTTCGCCCGCCGCATCGGCACCCAGTGGGCCGTGATGGAGAAGGAGCGCCCCGCCCAGGCGGTCGCCGAGATCGGCTACGTGGTCGGCAACGTGAAGGGCAAGACCGCGGTCCTGGTCGACGACATGATCGCCACCGCCGGGACCCTCTGCGCCGCCGCCCAGACGGTGATGGACGAGGGCGCCGCGCGGGTCATCTCCTGTGCCACCCACGGCGTCTTCTCCGGCAACGCCTACGAACGGCTGGCGGACTCGGCGATCGAGCGGATCGTCGTCACCGACACGATCCCGCTGCGTCCCGGGCGCCCCCGACAACATCACCGTGCTCTCCACCGCCGGCACCTTCGCCGACTCGATCCGCCGCATCTTCACCGACGACTCGGTCTCCGAGATCTTCGCCGGCGAGAACCAGCTCTTTTGACGGCGGCGGCTGCGGTCAGCCGCGGCGCCTGGACGCATATCGGCGGCGCGGATGCGTCGCCTCCCCGACATCCCGCATAGCGCCGCTATGCGGGAGCCGTGTCGTCGGCGCCCCGCTTGCCGCTCTGCGCCCAGTCACCACGTCTGCCCTTGCCGACGCCTCGGATTTGGAAGAGTCCCGCCCATGGATGCGGCCGGTCGGAGCAACTCGTGAGGCTCGTCGGCCACAAGGGGGCCGACCTGATCGCGCCCGGCAACACGGTGGAGAGCTTCAAGGCAGCGGTCGAGGCGGGCGTCGACACGATCGAGTTCGACGTCATCTGGCTGCAGGACGCGCACCTGCCGGTGGAGCAGCGGGCGCCGCTGATGGTGGCCCACGACTGGGAGGCGCAGGCGAGTCGACCGTCGCTGCCGCTGACCGAGGCGCTCGACTCCTTCCTCGAGCCGCCGCTCGACCAGGTGGAGATCGACCTCGACATCAAGCTGCCCGGGCGCGAGGAGGAGTTCGTCGAGGCCCTGCGCGAGCGGGATCTGATCGACCGGGCGATGATCTCGACGATGGAGATGCACACGCTGAAACGCGTGCTCGAACTCGAACCGAAGCTGCGCCGGGGTTGGACCTATCCCAAGGCGGGTCGCGATTACACCCGGCGCCGCTGGGCGAAGCCCGCGCTGCAGGCAGCGCTTGCCGCCATGCGCCTGCAGCTCCCCGGCCTCGCCGCCGAGAAACTGCCGAAGTTCGACCTCTTCGCGATGTGGGTCTACCACCCGCTGGTCAGTCCCAGGCTCGCCGGCATCTGCAAGCGGGCCGGAGTCGAGCTGATCGCCTGGACCGTCGACGACGAGCGGCGCCTGCGCAAGCTCGTCGACATGGGCGTCGACGGCCTCGTCTCCAACGACCCCCGCCTCTACAAACGCCTCGACCTCCCCGCGAGCGACCGCAGTTAGCTGTTCCTTTTGGCGCTGTGGGCGCCAAAAGGAACAGCTGGCGGGCGCTAGACGGTGCCGGGGGCGGGGGTGCCGCTCTTGCGGCCGCGCTTCTTCGGGCGGACGGCGCTCTCCAGGTCTTCCTGGGTGAAGCCGCCGACCACGTCGCCGTCGAGGGCATAACGGTAGAGCGCGACGCCGAAGATGCCGCTGAGGGCCTTGGAGACGAGGAGCGCGACGCAGACGATCAGTGCGCCGATCACCATGACCACCGCGCCGGCGATGCCGACCGAGGGCCAGATGATCACGCCGGCGGCGATCAGCGCCACGCCCGGCAGGAAGCCGACCAGGAAGACGACGCCGCCGATCGCGATGTTGCCGGTGATCTGCTGTCCCCAGCGTTCGCGGAAGAGCGAGGCGGAGCGCTTCAGGGTTTCGACCGGGCCGACGCCCTCGATCGCGATCACCGGCACCGAGATGAAGGTGACGAGGGACCAGGCTGCGCCGATCAGGCGCCCGGCGATCTCGCCCAGCGCGCCGCCCTGATTCTCCAGCGCGATCGAGATCAGGGCGATCGCGGTCGAAAGAGCCGCCCAGCCGCAGATGATCGAGAAGCGCGAGTTGGCGACCGCGACGCCGTCGCTGAAGGTCGCGTCCTGGCCGCGGAAGATGCGGTCCGCGCAGGCCGCCAGGCCGACGCTGAAGTAGACGCCGATCACGGTGAGCACGTAGATCCCGATCACGACCAGCGGCACGCCCGGGCCGTAGTTGTGGTGGTCGAGGAAGTACGCCCCCGGGCCGAGGAAGATCAGGCCCAGGATGATGGTCGAGATCCCGCCGTAGAGCGGGAAGCGGACGAGGTCACGGTGCGAGTTGAGGAGCGCCCAGCTTTTCTTCGTGAGCGCCCAGCCGCGGCGGATGCGTTTCATTCAGGGGGTGTCGGCCAGACCCGGGGTCTGCTTTAGCCCGCGCTCCTCGAAGTACTCCCACTCCTGGCGGCCGAGCTCGGTCGCCGGGGCGTCGGCGTAGACCCACTCGCGCAGGATCCGGTGCCAGTTGCGCTTCGCCCGCAGTTGGCCGAGCACGGCGACGACGCCGATCTCCATCCGTCGCCCCATCAGCTCGTCGGCGGGGATCGACTCGCGGCGCATCAGGTCGAAGTACTCCGAGCGCGGGTCGTTGGTCACCTCGATGATCTTCATCACGAGCCGCGCGTCGATTTCCACCTCGCGGTCTTCGACGTACCAGCCGCCGATCGCGCGCATGTGTTCCAACAGCCGTTCGGCGTCCAGCTTCGAGGGGTTTTTCACGAAGCCGAGCTCGTGGAGGGCGGAGCGGAACGCCTCGGGATCGTCGCGCGAGGCCGCGTCGAAGGCACGCTGCTCGAGCAGGATCTGCTCGCGGTCGAGTTTCTTCGTCATGCCGAAGTCGAGGAAGGCGACCCGCCCGTCGTCCATCAGGATGTAGTTGCCGGGGTGGGGGTCGGCGTTGAACTGCTGCAGGTGGTAGATCGAGCCGAAGCTGCCGCGGAAGACGATCTCGCCGAAGCGGCTGCGCTCCTCGTGCGGCAGTTCTTTGATCGCATCGAAGCCGATCCCTTCGACCAGCTCGGTGACGAGGACGCGCCGGCGCGAGATCCGGGTCACGACTTCGGGCACGTAGATGAACGGATGCTCGCGGTAGGCGCGGGAGAAGATGCGCTGGTTCTGGGCCTCGTACTCGTAGTCGAGCTCCTCCATCATCCGCTCGCGGATCTCCTCGGCGATCGCCTTCGCGTCGAGCCCCGGCGCGATCGCCCGGGCCAGCCGCACGAGCGTCCCGGCGTTCCGCAGGTCGGCCTCCATCGCCTCGGCGATCCCCGGGTACTGGATCTTCACCGCGACCTGCCGTCCGTCCAGCAGCTCGGCTTTGTGGACCTGGCCGATCGAGGCGGCGGCGAACGCCTCGTGGTCGATCTCGGCGAAGTAGTCGGAGAGCGGTTCGCCGTCGTACTCCTCTTCGAGGACCTTGACGACCTGGCTCCAGGGCATCGCGGGCGCCTCGCTGCGCAGCTTGCCCAGCTGCTCCTGGTAGATCTCGCGGTACTCCTCGGGGATGAATTCGGTGTCGATGAAGGAGGCGAATTGGCCCAGCTTCATCGCCGCGCCTTTCATCTGGCCCAGCGCGCCGACCATCTTCATCGCCGTTTCCAGGTGACGCTGCTCGAGCTTCTCCTGGCCGGACTCTTCGGAACGGGCCACGTTGGCCGCCTTGGTGCCCGCGTAACGGGCTCCTTGCGTGCCGATGATCGACCCCAATTTCGCCGATCTGCGGATCCGCCCTTTCGGGATCTTGGCTTCGTCAGCCACGTGGACAGCTTGCCACAGACTGCTTTCCGCGCCGATTCTCTATCCTGTCGCGTCCGATGGCAGACGCACGCACCACTTTGAAAGTCGATCCGCGCACCGAGTTCGGTTCGCGGACCTCCCGCCGTATGCGCCGCGAGGGGCTCGTCCCCGGCGTCGTCTACTCAGGCGGCTCGGAGGCCACCCACTTCCAGGTCTCCGAACGGGACGTGCGCAGCGTGATCGCCGAGGGCGCCGCGCTCTTCGACCTCTCGGTCGACGGCGGCAAAGCCCTTCCGGTCGTGGTCAAGGAGCAGCAGCTCCACCCGGTCAAAGGAACCCTGCGCCACATCGACCTCCAAGAGGTCAAGCTCGACGAGGCGATCCAGGCGGAGGTCCTGATCGAGCTCGAGGGTGTCGATGACGCCCCGGGCGTGAAGGCGAGCGGAGTCCTCGAGCACGTCACCCGCGAAATCCTGGTCGAAGCACTGCCGACCGAGATCCCGGACAAAATCGTCGTCGACGTCTCCGCGATGGAGATCAACGACACCTTGCAGCTCTCCTCGGTGGAGGTGCCGAAAGGCATCACCTTCGTCGCCGAAGACCCCGAGGAGGTCACCATCGCCACCCTCGCCCCGCCGCGCGTCGAAGAGGCCGCCCCGGAGGTCGAGGAGGAGACCGAACTGGTCGGCGAGACCGCCGGCGATTCGGGCGACGGCGACGGCGACTCGGGCGGCGACTCCGAGGGCGAGTAGCCCTCTCGGGCCGTGGCCCTCTTCGGCCGTCGCGAGGACGACGGCGGTGATCGGATCTTCATCGTCGGCCTGGGGAACCCCGGGCCTGAGCACGCCCGCGATCGTCACAACATCGGCTTCGACGTGGCGCGCGAGCTGGCGCGCCGGTGGGACCTCGGCAAGCCCCGCTCCAAGTACAAGGGGGAGCTCTGGGAAGGGCGGACCGGCCCCGGCGGTCCCCGCGTCGCGATCCTCCTGCCGCTGACCTACATGAACGCGGTCGGCGACTCGGCCGGCCCCGCCCGCGGCGCCCTCAAGGTCCCGCTCGAGCAGACGATCGTCCTCCACGACGAGATCGACATCCCGTTCGGCGAGATCCGCGTCCGCGAGGGGGGAGGCCTGGCCGGCCACAACGGCCTCAAGTCTCTCAAACGCGGCTTCGGCTCCGCCGACTTCTGGCGCATCCGCATCGGCGTCGGCCGCCCCGCCTCGACCGATCCCGAGATCGTCTCCGCCTGGGTCCTCGGCAAGTTCCGCGAGCCCCCCGCCGAGGTCGAGACCCTCGTCGACGACGCCGCCCGCGAGACCGAACGCCTGGTCGAGCGGTTAGCGTCCCCGGACGATGACTGACTCCACCGCCGAGCCCGCTGCCGTCACCACCTACGAGGTCGCCGAGGACGGCGTCGCGCTGATCCGGCTGGACCGGCCGAAGGCGCGCAACGCGATCGACACCCAGATGCTGAGCGAGCTGCTCGAGCACCTCGCGGTGGCGCGGGGGGACGAGGCCGTCCGCGTCCTGGTCTTCTCCTCGACCGACCACATGGGCTTCTCCGCCGGCGCCGACGTGCGCGAGGACCTCGATCACGACGCGCACGTGGCCCGGATGCGGCAGTTCTCCGACCTCTACGACGCGATCGTCGCCTTCCCCAAGCCCACTGTGGCCGCCTGCCACGGCGACGTCGTCGGCGGCGGCGCGGAGATCGCGATCGCCTGCGACATGCGGGTCGGCGGCTCCAACCTGCGCATGCGCTTCCCCGGCGCCGCGCTCGGCATGCCGGTCGGCCCGGCCCGCCTCGTCACCCTCTGCGGCCTCGCCGCCGCCAAGTACCTGCTGCTGACCTCGCGCACGGTCGGCCCCGACGAGGCCCTCCGCCTCAACCTGATCAACCGCGTCGCCCCCGCCGCCGCGACCGAGGAGTCGGCCCTCGCCCTCGCCGCCTCCGTCGCCGCCCACCCGCCCGAGGCCGTCGCCCGCCTGAAGCGCATGCTCCACGAGTGGGACGACGTCGAGGGCCGCTCCGCCGCCGAGGGCATCGGCCAGGTCGAGCACGTGCGCAGCCTCGGCTTTGGTTACGGGAATCCTGACGCCTGAACACCTCTTTGCAGAGCGGTATGGAATTTCGTACCGTCCAAGGGGTGACGCGCTCTCGTCCGCTCGTCGCCCCGGCACTGGGCACCGCCGCCGCCGATCTCGTCGGGGCTGATCTGCGCAGGCCGCCGCTGCCGCCCGGTCCTTTCCTGATCGTCGGCCTCGGCCGAGCCGGGATCTCCGCCGGTCGCGCCCTCGTCGCACGCTGCGGTGCGGACGCGGTGCGCGCCTGGGATTCCAGCGCGGATCCCGTCCAGCAGGCGAACGCCGCCGAGCTGCGTGGGCTCGGGGTCCGCGTCGACCTCGGTGCGGATGGCGTCAGATTGCTCGACGGTACCGCCACTCTGGTCAAGAGCCCCGGCGTGCCGCCCGATATCCCGCTGGTCCAGACCGCGCTCGCCCGCGGCCTCGAGGTCATCGACGAGTTCGAGATCGGCTGGCGGCTCATTGCGGCGCCGACCGTCGGCATCACCGGGACCAAGGGCAAGTCGACGGTCTCGGCGCTCTGCATGGGGATCCTCACCGCCCACGGGCTCGAGCCGGTGCTCTGCGGCAACACCGACTTCGGCTCGGCGATCGGCGAACTGGCCGAGGCGCCGCCCCCTTCGCTGGTGGCCGAGATCTCCAGCTACCAGCTCGAGTTCAGCCATGAGCTCGTCGTCGACGGGGCGATCCTCACCAACCTCTCCGAGGATCACCTGAACCGCCACCTGACGATGGCCGAGTACGCCGCCGCCAAGCGCAAGCTCTTCGTCCGCGGGGACTCCGCGGTGCCGCTCGCGGCGCTGAACGTCGACGACGAGTTCGGTGCGAGCCTCGTCGGAGAGGTGGAGGAGCGTGGTGGACGGGTGCTCCGCTACGGCCGTGATGAGTCCGCGGACTATCGGATCGACGCTTGCCACTGGGACCTGCGCGGGGCCGAGGTCGAGTTGGAGACGCCCAGCGGCCGGGTCGAGCTTGCGACGCGGCTTCCCGGCCTCCACAATGCCGCCAACGTCGCCGCCGCGCTCGCCCTCGCCGACGGCCTCGGCCTGCCGCGGGAGCCGACTCTCGGCGCGCTCGCCACCGCGACGCCGGTCAGCGGGCGCTTCGAGCTGGTCGAGACCGAGGCGCCCTTCGACGTTGTCGTCGACCTCGGCGTCAGTCCGGCCGGCGTCGGCGCGGGCCTGGAAGCGGCCCGACCGGTCGCCCACGCGCGCGGCGGCCGGGTGATCGCCGTCCTCTCCATCGTCGGCCGCTCGGCGCTCGAGACCGGGCCCCTTTCCGGCATCCTCGCGCGGGGACTCTCCGACCACCTGATCCTCGCCGGCGCCAGCTACCGCGGCGAGCCGCGGGTGCCGTCGATCGCCGCCCTCGCTCGCGGCGCCCGCGCCGCCCCCGGTGGCGAGCTGGAGATCGTCATCGACCGCCGCGAGGCAATCGCCCGCGCCATCGCCATCGCCCGGCCCGGCGACGTGGTCATGCTGATCGGCCGCGGGCACATCGCCCGTGAAGCGACCGACCTGCGCGGCGGCTTTGTCGACCTGGCCGACCGCGGCTTCGCCGAAGAGCTCACACGGAACCTCGCGCCGAGCAGTTGATGGACATCCTCATCGCCCAATCCGCCTTCGGACTCGGCGGCACCGAGACCTACTCCGCGACGGTCGCCGAGGGCCTCGAGGCCCTCGGTCACACGGTCACCATCTACGCACCGACAGCGACCGACCTCGGCCGCGAGATGGCCGCCGCCCGCGGGCTCGTCCTGCGCACCGGCGAGGCCGTCCCCGAGGGCGCCGACGCGGTCCTGGCCCAGGACGCGGCGACCGCCCACCTGCTCGCCGGTCGCGACCCGGCGCCGCGCCAGATCTTCACGATCCACGGCTTCGCCCCGTTCGAGCACCCGCCGCGCGGGCTCGATCCGGCACCGACCGTCGTCGTGCTCAACGACCGCACCGCCCGCCACGCCGCGGCCCTCGCCGAGCGTCCGCCGGTCGTCCGCCTGCGCCAGCCGATCGACATCGCCAAGCTCAGGCCCCGCACCCCGGTCGGTCGGCGCCCGCGCCGTCTGCTGCTGCTCAGCAACGCGGTCGGCGGTGGGCGGCTGCGGATGCTCGAGGCGGCGTGCGAGGACCTCGGCCTGGAGCTCCTGCGCGCCGGTGGCGCCGCGGCGACGATCACGCCGGCGGAGCGGATCACCGAAGCCGACATCGTCGTCGGCTACGGCCGCTCGGTGCTCGACGGGATGGCGATGGGGCGGCCCGCTTACGTCTGGGAGCGGGCCGGAGGGGACGGCTGGGTGACGCCCGAGACCTACCCCGCCTTCGAGGCCGACGGCTTCGCCGGCAACTCCGACGGGAAGGCGATCGACGGCGAGCGGCTGCGCGAAGACCTCGCCGCCTACGACCCCGACCTCGGCGACCTCGGTTTCGAGCTGGTCCGCCATCACCACTCGGCCGCCCGTCACGTCGAGGAACTCGTCGGCCTGCTCGAAGGGGCCGGGACGCCGCGCCGGCAGGAGGCGGCGGAGACGATCTCCCTCCTTGTCCGCGCCGAGCGCCGCGCGGTGTTTCGCGCCGAGGGGGCCGAGCAGACGCACGGCGCATTGCTCGAGCGGATCGCGGACCTCGAAGTCCGCCTCCACGAGACCGGCGGCAAGCTGGTCGCCGCCGAAGCTGAAGCGCTGCGCACCGCCGACGCTGGAGCTCTGCACGCCGCCGACGCCGTGCGCGAAGCGGATGCCCGACGCGCTGCCGAGGCCCTGCTGGCCGAGGTTCTCGGCTCGCGCTCCTGGCGCCTCCTCGCGCCGCTCCGGCGTCTCGGCGCCCGCCTCCGCGGACGCAAGTAGACGGAGCCCAGGACGCCGGATTCGTAAACTGGATCGCCGAGGCCGGATCGGTTGATCCGGCCGTCCTGCGTGCCATGAGCCTACGACCACTTCTAGATCTCGCCGCCGAGAACGAGCGCGTCCACGCGCTCGCTTCCGAGGTGCTCGCCGCCGCCGACGGGGGCGAGGGCGTCAACCTGCGGGCGTCCCAGACGTTGCGGCCGCTGCTGCTGGCGGCGCTCCTGGAGGACGATCGCGGGCTGGCGGGGCGCCCGGCGCTGCTGGTCGCCGCCGACGACCGCGCGGCCCGTGACCTTGCCGCCGACCTGCGCGCATTCCTCACTCCGCGCCGCGTCCGCCTCTATCCCTCGCGTGGCACCGGCTACGCGTCCAGCGTGACGCCGCCGCCGCACCTCGTGGGGCTGCGGATCGACGCCCTCGACGCGCTCTCGCGGGAAGCCGACGCGATCGTCGTCGCCTCGGCCGTCGCCCTCGCCGAGGCAGTGCCGGACGCCTCGCTGCGCCCCGCGGGCTTCGAAATCGCCAAGGGGGACGAGGTCGACCTCGGCGTCGTCGCCGAGGACCTGGTGGCGGCGGGGTACGAACGGGTGGAGCAGGTCGAGGAACGCGGCCAGTTCGCCGTCCGCGGCGGCATCCTCGACGTCTACCCGGCGACCGAGGAACGCGCGGTGCGGGTGGAGCTCTTCGGCGACGAGGTCGAGTCGATGCGCTGGTTCTCGACCTTCACGCAACGGAGCCTCGGCGAGGCCGAGGTGGTGGAGCTGGCACCCGCCGCCGAGCTCGACGCCGACCACCGTGAGCTCGCCGCCCTGGCCGCGCTCGAGGCCGCCGAAGGCGAGCCGGGCGCCACCGACCTGGGCGAGCTCCTGCCGCTGGACCAGTTCCGGGCGCCGCTCGACCTCGTCCCGGACAACGCCGCCGTCGTCCTCGCCGCCCCCGAGGACGTCGAGCCCGCCCTGCGCGACGTCTGGGAGGACGCCACGACCTCGATGAAGGACGAGGACGCGCGGCGCCTCTACGTCGACGTCGCTGGGCCGCTGAACGAGCGCGCCGCGCTGTCCCTGACCGCCGTCGGCGAGGACGACCACGACGCCTTCCGCGCCTCGCGCGCCGAGAGCCCCGCCCGCTCGATCAAGGAGGCCGAGTCGGAGCTGGAGAAACTGGTCCGCTCCGGCTACCGCACCGTGATCGCGTTCGACTCGATGGGGGAGGCGGAGCGCGCCCGCTACGGGCTCGACCGCCTCGACGCGAAGATCCTCGAGGGCGGCCGGCTCTCGCCCGAACCCGGCCTCTCCTTCGCCGAGGCGCGCCTGCGCGAGGGCTTCGTCGCGCCGGAGCTGAAACTCGCCGTCTATCCGTTCCGCCGCCTCGTCCACCGGCGCCGCCGCGCCGAGGAGACCCCCGCGACCGGAGGCGGGCGGGGGCGGCTCGCCTTCTCCGAGCTGCGGGTCGGCGACTACGTCGTCCACGAGGACCACGGCGTCGCCCGCTTCGCCGGCTTCGAGACGCGCGCGATCGGCGGCGTCACCCGCGACTACCTCTACCTCGAATACAAAGGCGAGGACCGCGTCTACGTCCCGACCGAACAGCTGGAGAAGCTGAGCCGCTACCTCGGCGCCGGCGGCGAACCGACGCTCTCGGCCCTCGGCGGCAAACGCTGGCAGAACCTGAAGGCGCGGGCGCGCAAAGCCGCGGGCGCGCTGGCGGGCGAACTACTCAACCTGTACGCCGAGCGCAAATCCCGCAAGGGCCACGCCTACGCGCCCGACGGCGAGTGGCAGATCGAGCTGGAGTCGAACTTCCCCTACCGCGAGACCGCCGACCAGATCGAGGCGATCGAAGCCGTCAAGGGCGACATGGAATCGGAGCGCCCGATGGACCGGCTGGTCTGCGGCGACGTCGGCTTCGGCAAGACCGAGGTGGCGCTGCGCGCGGCGGTGAAGGCGGCGGCCGACGGGCTCCAGGTGATGATGCTGGTGCCGACGACGATCCTCGCGCAGCAGCACTGGGGCACCTTCAAAGAGCGCCTCGCCGACCTCCCGTTCCGGGTCGAGGGGATCTCCCGCCTGCGCCCCGCCGCCGAGACCAAAGCCGTCCTCGCGCGAGTTCGAGGAGGGCAAGGTCGACATCCTGATCGGCACCCACCGCCTGCTCTCGCGAGACGTCCGCGCCAAAGACCTCGGCCTGGTGATCGTCGACGAGGAGCAGCGCTTCGGCGTCAAACAGAAGGAGCTGCTGCGCCAGATCAAACTGAAGGTCGACGTCCTGGCGATGTCGGCGACGCCGATCCCGCGCACCCTGCAGATGAGCCTCGCCG
This sequence comes from uncultured Actinomycetes bacterium, assembly GCA_963782515.1. Lineage (GTDB taxonomy): Bacteria > Actinomycetota > Thermoleophilia > Solirubrobacterales > 70-9 > VAYN01. The sequence goes on from CAWAJY010000004.1 coordinate 155,504, forward strand.
GCCTGCGTGACATCTCCGTGATCGAGACGCCGCCCGAGGGCCGCCGCCCGGTCCGCACCTACGTCGGCCCCTACGACGAGGCGCTGGTCGAAAAAGGCGCTCTCGCGAGAGATCGAGCGCGGCGGCCAGGCCTTCGTCCTCCACAACCGGATCGACTCGCTCTTCGAGGTTGCCGAGCGCCTGCGTGCCCTCGTCCCCGGTGCCCGCTTCCTCGAAGCGCACGGGCAGATGGACGAGCACACGCTGGAGGAGACGATGCTCTCCTTCCTGCGCGGCGACGCCGACGTGCTGGTGACGACGACGATCATCGAGTCCGGCCTCGACATCCCGACCGCGAACACGCTGATCGTCGAGCGCGCCGACCAGCTCGGGCTCAGCCAGGCCTACCAGATCCGGGGACGGGTCGGGCGCTCCAAGGAGAGCTCCTACGCCTACATGCTCTACCCGAGCGCCGAGGCGCTGACCGAGGACGCGGCGGCCCGCCTCTCCACGTTGGCCGACCACACCGAGCTCGGCTCCGGCTTCCGCATCGCGATGCGGGACCTCGACATCCGCGGCGCCGGCAACCTGCTCGGCGACGAGCAGTCGGGGCACGTCGCCGCGGTCGGTTTCGAGCTCTACTGCCAGATGATCGACGAGGCCGTCGCCGATGCCGCCGGCGACGATGGCGAGCGCGAGGAGGCCCCGGAGCCGGTCCGCCTCGACGTCCCGGTCGATGCCTACCTGCCTGCCACCTTCGTGCCCTTCGAGGCGGCCAAGATCGACATCCACCGCCGCATCGTCGCCGCGCGCGAGCCGGGCCAGTTGCGGGCGATCCGCGATGAGCTCGACGATCGCTTCGGCCAGCTCCCGCCGCAGGCGGAGAACCTCCTCAAGCTCCAGCGCGCCCGCATCGAACTTGGCCTGGCGGGAGCCCGCGCGGTCGAGTTCCGCGGCGGCAAACTGACGGTGACCGGCGTGGAGCTGGACTCGACCGGCTCCGGCGTCCTCTCCGAGCAGGTCGAGGGCGCCCTCTACGAATGGCGCGAGCACGCCGCCTCCCTCCGCGTCCCCGGCGATCCCGACGAACGCCTCGAGGCGGTCCTGGCACTTGCGGTGGCGTTGCGCGACGCGAAGCGCGCAGCGGAGCCCGCGGCGGCTTAAGGCTGAGGGTTCAGGCCGCGCCGAACCGTGGAGAAGGACACGGAAGGCGCACGAAGTGACACTCCCGCGAGCCTTCTGCCTCAGGGACCTGGACGCTCGCTGAGTTAACGGCGTCATAGGGCGCTTAACTCAGCGAGCGACGGATCCGGTCCTGAGGACCACAACCCTCCGACCAGCCCGAGGCGCCGGCTTTCCCGTCAAATCGGACCGAGGCGCCGGCCGGCGAATCCTGCCAATCCGCGCCCTCGTCGCACTCTTTAGCCCCCGTTCATGCCCTTTTCACTATGCTGCCCGCTCGGTGGGAGCCAAATCGGGGCGAAATAAACGGGGCGGCAGGGGCGGCTCCAAAAAATCGGGTGCGCCGCAAGCCGGACGGAGCGGCGGCTCGAGTCGCGCGCAGCGCGTCGGCCTCGTGCTGTTCGCGGTCGTCTTCGTCGCCCTCTTCGTGATCTTCGCGGTGGCCGAGGGCCTCGGCGCGCCGAGCGTCCCCTCCGGAGACATCGCGCTGGTGAGCAGCGCTCCGGCCAAGTACGAACACATCTCCGAAGCCGACTACAAGCGGTCGCTTCAGCAGCAGGAATCGCAGGCCGGCCTGAAAAAAGCGCCGAAAGCCGGCTCCAAAAAAGCCGAAGAACTGCACAAATCGGCGATCGGCGAACTTCTGCAGAGCGCCTGGATCTTCGGCGAGGCGGAAGAACTGGGGATCAAGGTCACCCAGAAAGAAGTCGAAACCGAACTCGCCAAAGTCAAAAAAGAAAGCTTCAAAACCGAAAAAGCTTTCCAGGAATTCCTCAAAGAATCGAACTTCACCGAGGAAGACGTGAACGAGCGCCTGGAACTGCAGATCCTCTCCACGAAGATCCAGGAAAAGATCACCGGGGAAACGCCGCCGCCCACCGAAGCGGAGCTTGAAAGCTATTACGAAGCCGAAAAGGCGAAACAGTTCACGAAACCCGCGACCCGCGACGTCCGCGTCGTCGTGAACGAAAACAAAAAAGAAGTCGAAGCCGCGCAGAAGGCTCTGGAAGCCGACAACTCGGCAGCCAGCTGGAAAAAAGTCACGAAAAAATACTCGCCGACTACCGCTGCGCAGGGCGGCCTCCAGAAAGAAATCTCCGAAGAATTCCTTCAGGAACCGCTGAAAAAAGACATCTTCAAATCGGAGACCGGTGAACTGATCGGTCCCGTCAAGCAGGCGAAAAGCTGGCTGTTGCTGGAAGTCGTGACCGATCATCCGGAAAAAGTTCAGACCTTCCCCGAAGTCAAAGCGACGATCGAACAGACCCTCGCGAGCGAACGGGAACAGAAGTACTTCTCCGAATGGGTCGCCGAGGACTTCCAGGCGAAGTGGACCTCGCGCACCCGTTGCGCTTCCGGCTTCACGATCGAACAGTGCGCGAACTACAAGGGCTCGGGGCATCCCGCCGAAGCCTCTGAAGCCTGCTACGAAGCCAACCCGAAAACGCCCGCCAAAGAATGCCCGGCGCCGGTGGTCCAGAACCAGCCTGCCCTGCCCGGCTCGGTCTCCCTGACGAAACCGGAAGGCGAACGCAAAGTGCAGCGCCCGCGTCCGGAAGAAGTCAGCAAAGCCGGCAAAAAAGGCGCGGCGGGTGCCGAAGGCGCGGCGGGAGCAGGCGAAGGCGCGGCGGAAGGGGCCGAAGGCTCCGCCGAATCCGAAGCCGCCCAGAAAGCGGTCGAAGAAGCGGCCGCCAAAGCAGCTGAAGAAGCTGCCGCAAAAGGCACCTCCAAAGGCGAATAGCGCCCGGCCGGGCGGACCGCGCCCAGGGGTCGCGGGCGAATAGGATCGCCGTCCTATGAGCACGATCTCCTCCATCCACGCCCGTCAGATCATCGACTCGCGCGGCAACCCGACCGTCGAGGTCGAGGTCGCGCTGGAGTCCGGAGCCCGGGGCATGGCCGCCGTGCCCTCCGGCGCCTCGACCGGTGAGTTCGAGGCGGTCGAGCTGCGCGACGGTGGCGATCGGTGGGTCGGCAAGGGGGTCACCAGGGCGGTCGACAATGTGAACGGCGAGATCGCGGAAGCGCTGACCGGCGCCCGCGCCGCCGAGCAGGGCGCGCTCGACGAGACGATGATCGAGCTCGACGGCACCCCGAACAAGGGCCGCCTCGGCGCCAACGCCATCCTCGGCGTCTCCCTGGCCGCCGCCAAGGCCGCCGCGGCCGACTCCCAGCAGCCGCTCTACCGGTACCTCGCCGAGCTCTACGGCGGCGGCGAGCCGCGCGTCCTGCCGGTGCCGATGATGAACGTGCTGAACGGCGGTGCCCACGCCGACAACTCGGTCGACTTCCAGGAGTTCATGGTCGTTCCCGCCGGCGCCTCCAGCTTTTCCGAGTGCCTGCGCACCGGGGCCGAGGTCTTCCACGCGCTGAAGAAGAGCCTCGGCGCGCGCGGGCTCGCCACCGCGGTCGGCGACGAGGGCGGCTTCGCCCCCAACCTCGAGTCCAACGAGGCGGCCCTGCAGGCCGTCCTGGAGGGCGTCGAGGCGGCGGGCTACGAGCCCGGCTCCGATGTCTTCATCGCCCTCGACCCGGCGACCAGCGAGGTCTTCAAGGACGGCAACTACGTCCTCGAGCACGAGGGCCGCACGCTCTCGCCGCAGGAGATGGCCGCCTATTGGGGTGACCTCGCCGGCAAGTACCCGATCGTCTCGATCGAGGACGGCATGGACGAGGAGGACTGGGACGGCTGGAAGCTCCTCACCGAAGGCATCGGGGAGACGGTCCAGCTCGTCGGCGATGACCTCTTCGTCACCAACCCGGAGCGGCTGCGCCGCGGCATCGAGCTCGGCGTCGGCAACTCGATCCTGGTCAAGGTGAACCAGATCGGCACGCTGTCGGAGACCCTCGAGGCGATCCGCATCGCCCGCGACGCCGGCTACACCGCGGTCATCTCCCACCGCTCGGGGGAGACCGAGGACACGACGATCGCCGACCTTGCCGTCGCCACCGGCGCCGGCCAGATCAAGACCGGCGCGCCCTCGCGCTCCGATCGCGTCGCCAAGTACAACCGCCTCCTGCGGATCGAGGAGGAGCTCGGCGGCGCGGCCGAGTTCCCCGGCCTGAACGCATTCGCCCAGCGGCGTTCATAGGGCTCCCGGAGCGGCAATTTATGAAGGAGAAGCTCTGCCGGCAGCGTAGCTGCGGGCATGGCTTCCAACCGTCGCCCCCAGAAACGACGCCCCGCGGCGCGTCGTCCCGGCGCCCGGCGCTCCGCCAGTCGCATCAAATGGGACCGGGTCGGCCGGATCGCCCTGGTGTTGGTCCTCTTCGCCGTCGCCTACAGCTATCTCAACCCGGCGATCGACCTCTTCAAGACCTACCAGTCGACCACCGCGGCAAAAGCCGAATTCCACGAGCTGCTGCGGGAAAACAAGCGCCTCCACAAGGCCATCCAGACGGCCGACCAGCCGGCCGTGGTCGAGGGGGCGGCGCGCAAGCAGGGGATGATCGTCCAGGGCGAAACCCCGTTCGTGCTCCACGGCCTGAACTGAGGGCCCGTGCCTAGCTTCGGCTCCTACCTCCTGGGGGCCGCCCAGCTCGCCGTCCTCGCCGCCGCGGCGGGGTACGCGGCATGGCTCCTGCGGGCGCGCCTGCTGCCGGGCTGGCGGGGCGCGCCGGCGCGGCTGGTGGAGGTGACCGTCGCGGTCGGCCTCCTGACCGTGGTGAGCGAGGTCCTCGGCACCTTCGGGCTCCTCTACGCGGGGGCGCTGATCCTCGCGATGTCGGCCGTGGCGCTCGCCGCCCGCCTCGTCCCCCAGGGACGGGGCGGTGGCCAGACCGCCCGCGGGGTCGACCCCGGAGTCCTTGCCTCGCTGGTGGCGATCGCGGTGATCGCGATCGTCGTCTTCGACTGGGCGGTGACGGCCAAGCACGCGCTCGACGCGGGGATGTTCAACTTCGACTCGCTCTGGTACCACATGCCGTTCTCGGCGGACATGGCCCAGTCGCACTCGACGACCGGGATGCACCACATCGAAACGGTGTTCGTCAACTGGTTCTACCCGCAGAACTCGGAGCTGCTGCACGCGATCGGCATCCTCGCGACGGGTCGCGACACCCTCAGCCTCTTCATCAACTTCGGCTGGCTCGCGGTCTCCTTCCTCGCCGCCTACTGCGTCGGACGGCCCTACGGGCGCGGGATACCGACGACGATCGTCGCCGCGATCCTGATCGGCTGCCACACCCTGGTGGTGCGCGAGCCGGGCGCGGCGAAGAACGACCTGATGGCCGCCGCGCTCCTCCTCGCCGGCATCGCGATCCTGATCGAGGCCTGGAACGCCCGACCGGCCGACCGCAGGACGCTCTATGGCTGGCCGCTGGCTGCCGCGGGGCTCGCGGTCGGCCTCGCCGCCGGGACGCGGCTCACCGTCTTCGCCCTCGCCGCGGCGCTCAGCGTCGTCGTCATCGTCCTTGCGCCGTCTGGCAAGCGATGGCGGGCGGCGGGGTGGTGGTTCATCTCCGGCCTCCTCGGCGGCGGCTACTGGTACCTGCGCAACCTGATCGTCTCCGGCAGCCCGATCCCCGAGGTGACGAAGCTCGGTCCGATCACCCTGCCGCACCCCGAGCGCCTGCAGGAAGGCCGCCCCGGCTACAGCATCGCCCATTACCTGACCGACACGGGCGTCTGGCGCCATTACTTCGCGCCCGGCGTGCACGACGCCTTCGGCGCGCTCTGGCCGCTGATCCTGCTCGGCGCCGTCGCCGCCTGCCTGGCGGCGATCTTCGCCGGTCGCGACCGGTTGATCCGCCGGCTCGGCGGCTGCGCGCTCTTCGGCCTGGTCGCCTACCTCTTCACGCCGCTCGGCGCGGCCGGGCTGGAGGGGGCGCCGGTCGGCTTCGCGATCAACATCCGCTACGTCATCCCGGCGCTGCTGGCGGCGCTCGTCCTACTCCCGTTGCCGCGCTTCTTCGACGGGGAGAAGCGCCAGTGGGGGCTGATCGGCGTGCTGACGCTGGTCTACCTCATCACCGACCGCCCCGACGACGGCCTCCACGACAAGGCCCGCCTCTTCGCCCTCGCCTTCGTGATCGTCTTCGTCGCCGTCCCGGCGCTGATCTGGCTGGCCCGTCGCGACGGCCTGCCCGGACGCCTCGTCGCCGCCTCGCTGGCGGCGCTCGCGCTGGCGACGGTCGCGCTCGGCTACCCGGTCCAGCGGCACTATCTGAACCATCGCTTCGCCAACGTCTCCGCCGCCACCTCGGTCCCCGGGATGGACCTCGACGACCCATACCGCTGGGCGCGGGGCATCCGTGACGCGCGGATCGGCCTGGCAGGCACCACCGCCGGGTTCGCGGGCTACGGCTTCTACGGTCCCGACCTCTCCAACAAGGTCATCTACCTGGGTGAAGAAGGCCCGCACGGCGCCTTCGACGCGATCCCGACCTGCCAGGGCTTCCGCGAAGCGGTCAACGCCGCCGAACTCGACTACCTGGTCACCTCGCCTTTCCTCAACTTCATCCACCCCGACAAGCCGGTCCCCTCACCGGAGGCGCGCTGGCTACGGGGCGCGGGCGGGGCCACGCCCTACTTCAACGAAGGCCCGGTCACGGTCTGGAAAGTGACCGGCCCCCTGGCGACCACCTGCACGCAGAAGAACGCCCCCCTCCGCGAAATCCCCCAGACGCCCGGGAGCTAGAAATCCGCTCCGGCGGGAAGGAGGGACGACAGGGTCCCGGCCGCTTGGTGAGTTAGGGGCGTCATAGGACCCCCAACTCACCAGGCGACGGATCGGCCGATGAGGAACCCGCACGGAGTGACGCTTCCATGATCCCCCGGCGCACCTTCCGCGGGGAAGGCGCACGGAAGGCGCGCCGGACACGCGCGCTTCCTCACGGCGCCGTGTCGACTTTGTCGCTGCGCCACGCCCGAGGCACCGGCCGGCGTCCCGCCGCCAGGGAGCCACTCGTCTAGTGGCCGCGGCCGTGGCCGCGGCTCGTGGCGACCTCGCAGGCATCCTCGGCGCCGACGAAGGGCGCCAGGGTGAAATAGGTGAGGAAGGGGGCCAGGCGCGGGAGATCGGCTGCCTTGCCTTTGCGGATCGCCTCGAAGAAGACGCCGAGGATCGCGCCGACGGTCGCCTCGACCACGAGATGGGAGGCCTCGACGCCGTGCTCGGCGGCCGGTCGGAGGAGGCTGGCGACGATCTGGCGCCCGGTCGCGTCGCGTTCGCCGATCGCCTTGGGACCGGCGGCATAGACCTCGACCATCCGCAGCGCGGCGAAATCCGGCTCGGCGGCGAAGAAGCCGCAGACTTCTTCGAAGCCGACCCGCACGGCCGTGCGCCAGTCCTCGATCCGCCTCACGGTCGGCATCACGGCGGCGATGAGTTGGGCGCCGCTCGAGTCGAGCGCCGCCGCGACCGCGTCGGCCTTGCCGTCGAAGTATTCGTAGAAGGTGGTCTGGGAGATCGAGGCGGCCGCGGCGACGTCGGCGATCGTCGTCGCCGGGTAGCCCTTGTCCGCGACCGCGGCGGCAAAGCCACGGATGATCCGCTGTTCCGGGCTGTAGGAGGCAAACGGTGGGGCGGGGTACACCGGTTTGGCGACCATCAGGCGGCCGGGACGGCGCAGCGGTCGCGGCGGCGGCGGGAAGCCCATCGCCCAGTCCCACAGCTGCGGGACGAGCCCCGGCAGCTCCCCCTCGCGGCGGGCGAGCAGGCGCTCGTAGATCACCTGAAAGATCCCGGCGATGATCCCTCGCACGAGCTCCCGCGGCAACCCGGCGCGCCCCGGGATCTGCTCGGCGGCGCCGTGGGCGAGCGCGACGATCCGGTCGAACTTCTGTTGAACCGGCTCCATCCCCGCGTCGCCGGCGGCGTAGGACTCGACCAGGCACGTCCGCGCCGCCGCCGGCTGGGCGACGACCACGCGGACGAAGGTCGCCAGGGCCGCGCGGCAGCGCTGCTCCGGGTCGCCGTCGGCTTCCAACTCCGCGGTGACCGCGCCGACCCCGCCGGCGACGATCTCCTCGACGGCCGCGCGGAAGCAGTCGCGCTTGTCGTCGAACTGCTCGTAGAACGTGGCGCGGGAGACACCCGAGGTGCGCAGGAGGTCCTCGACCGAGGTCGCCTCGTACCCCTTTCGTACGCAGTTGGCGACCAGGGCGGCGAAAAGGCGCTCCCGCTGGTCACGGCGGGCAGCTTGGCGGTCGCCACTTCGGCCGGGTGGCAGGCGGTGGTCCCGAAGCGTGTCTGCGTCCCCCCAGGGAGTGACCAACATCGACGGACAATAGAACGGAATTCTTAATGGGTACAGTCGGATAAATGACTTATCCACTCGCCAACGCGCTGTTCCAATGGGAGGAGGGGGCCCGTGAGCTGGCGGCGATCGACGACCCGCGCCGCCGGCGTCTCGCCGACCGGGTGGTCAACGCGATCCGGGTCGAGCTGCGCCGCCGGATCGGCCCGACCTTCAGTGCCGACGCATTGGCCGACCTCTACGGCGAAGGGACCGACTGGGCGCAGCAGGTCGCGATCGACGTCGCTCCGGCGGCCTCCGACGACTCCCAGATCCTCGCCGACGCGGCCTTCTGGATTTACCTACGTGGGGCCGGCGACTACGCCGGCGGCCGCACCTGAGGCGGCGTGGGGACGCCTCAGGTCGTGACCGGCACGACCGACTGCTGACCCGCGGGCGCTAGGCGTCACCGGCGGGACGACGACTACTCGTCGTCGTCGGAATCCTCGTCGCCGTCCGCGTCGCCGTCCGCGTCGCCGTTGGCGCCGGCGCGGCGGATGACGATCTGGTCGGCCTCGATCCGCACGGTGACGTCGCGGTTACCGGCCCAGTGCTCGGCATAGACGGGATTGTCCTTGACCGAGGCATCGAGCCAGAGGCCGTAGCCGTCGTCTTCGCCGTGGTCGAAGGTCGCCTCGTACTCCTTACGGCGACCGCGACCACCGCGACGACCGCGGCGGCGACGTTTGCGCGGGCGACCGGCACCCTCGCCGTCACCCTCGTCGTCCCCGTCGGCCTCCTCCTCGGACTCGGCCTCCTCGGCCTCCTCCTCGGCGGTGGCGGCTTCGATCTCCGCTTCGATCTCGTCGCGCAGGTCGATCTCGCTCGAGCCGGCGTTCTCGTCGTCGGGCGAGAGTTCGTACTGCTTGCGGAACTCGCGCAGCTCGGTCGCCGAGATTTCGAGTTGGTGGGCGATCCAGGCGTCCGTGCGTCCCTGATGGACCCAGGCGCGGATCTGATTCAGCTGTGGCTTCAAAGAGCGTCGTGGCATCGGCGCGGAACTCTATTGAAAGCGAGGGTGGGAGCGTCCCGCGGGCGTACCGACAACTACGAGATCAGGAGCGCGAGCGCCTCGAACATGGCCACCGCGACGACGACCACGGTCACCGTCAGGCAGATCGCGAGGACGCTGAAGCGGACCGAGCCGTGGTGCTGACTCTTTTCGACGCGGCGCGCGCGGGAGCGGTCGGCGGCGCGCCGGCGAAGCTGTTCGCGACGACGACGCTCAAGTGAAGTCTCCTGCTCGAAGGCCGACTCGAACTGGGAGATGCTCTGTTTCATCTTCATAACGGGGAGCCCCGAAGGGCAGCGAGGACCGTAGCAAAGGATCTTGCAAAGCTCACGGTCCGCTCACATCCTGCCGATGCCGGAACGGGCTCAGCACGCATTCCAGAGCCCTTTCCCGGCCTCAGATGCTTTTTGCGCAATTAGTTCGAACCTGTGCGCGAAACGATCGTTTGGATGGAAGGTCAGTACCCGGGCGAGGCCGCGGCGCAGGAGCTCGGCCTCCAGGAGGCGGCCGTCGACCCAGACGTAGGCAAGCAGCCTGCCGTAGTAGTCGCGCGGTTCGACGCCGGTCAGCAACCGCACCCGGCGGCCTTCGACCGTGCGGTGCTCGAACGCCGACGCGCGCGGTCCGAAGCACTGGACCGGGGCGTTGGGCTTCACCGTCTCCGGCGTGTCGACGCCGATCAGGCGGACCGTCTCGGTCGGACCGCCGTCGATGGCCACTTCAAGGGTGTCGCCGTCGACCGCTCTGACGACGTTTCCCGTGAGATGTCGGGAACCGGCTTGCTGTGAGCCGGATTCCCAGGGCCGCAGGAGGATCGCCGCGGCGATCAACAACAGGGCGATGCTCCCGCGTCCCTTCACCCCCGTCCAAGGGCGGACGGGGGCGGATTCACCCCCCCGCTCAGCGAGGGGAAGCCGCAATTACGGCGTGCGGCGGACGTTCGCGAGCAGGCTCTCCTTGATCTGCTCGACGATCTCCAGCGCCTCGCCGCGCTCGCGCTGCCAGACGTTGCGGCCGAAGATGACGCCGCTGCCGCCCGCCGCCATCACCTCGGAGGTGTTGCGGAGCACGGTCTCGTCATCGGCCTTGGAGCCGCCGGAGAGGACGACGAGCGCGCGACCGGCGGATTCGACGCACTGGCGAATCGCCTCCTGCTGGTCCACCTGCATCTCGTTGTAGGGCGCCGGGGCGTCCTTGTCCTTGTCGGCGTCGATCTTCGGCATGTTGAGCTTGACGATGTCGGCACCCATCTCCATCGCCATGCGCGCCGCGTAATCGATCGCGTAGAAGGAGTTCTGGCCGCCCTTCGCCTCCACCGCTTCGCCGCGGGGGTAGGACCAGACGACCAGCGGCATGCCGAAGCGGTCGCATTCCTCGCGCACCTCACGCAGCTGGGCGAGGTCCTCATCCTGGCGCGGGGAGCCGACGTAGAGGGTGTAGCCGATCGCGTCGGCGCCGAGCCGCACGCCGTCTTCGACGCTCGAGTTGCAGGACGAGAAGGCCTGCGCGGAGCTCGGCAGGTCGGTCTTGCCGTTGACCTTGAGGATCAGTGGCACCCGCCCCGCGTAGTCGGGGTAGTACTTCTCGGCCATGCCGATCTGACAGGCCAGAGCCGAATACCCGGCCTCGGCGGCGAGGCTGAACTGGTAGTCGGGATCCTTGGAGGCGGGGTTGGGGAAGAAGTCCCGTGGGCCGTGCTCGATGCCCTGGTCGATCGGCAGCAACATCAAGGTGCCGTTGCCCGGACCGAACTCATACAGAAGGCGGTAAAGACGGGCGCGTTTGCCGGCCGGAAGCGTCGCGAGCAGCGATTTTTGCTCGGTCAGGCTCTTCAACTCCACTGTGATTCCTCCTCGAATATGGGTGGATTGCCAGTATGGCAGCGGAATCGACCATGGGGAGCCCGGTCGCCGGGTATCCTCGGACGAGACCATGAGTGAGACCGAGCTCAGCGTCATCTGCAAGAACTGCGGTTCGGAGGTCAGTCCGTACGTCACGGAGTGCCCGTACTGCGGTGCTCGGCTGCGCAAGCGGGCGCCGAAGCTGGAGCGCAAAGGCGACCAGTTCGAGGCCCAGCGGCCGAAGCGGCGGCGCCGTCGACTGCGGGTCCCGCGTCCCGGCGGTTCCGGTCGTCCACGGCGCTCGGTGAGCTTCGCGCGCTCGGACACCTTCCGTCCCTACGCGACGGTGTCGGTGATCGTCGGCTCGGCGCTCTTGCTGCTGGTCCAGAAGGCGACCGGCAATCCGCTGTCGACCTACGGCGGGTTGATCGTCCCGATCGGGAACGAGTGGTGGCGCTACCTCACCGCGCCCTTCGCCTACATCGACGTCGGCTACCTCTTCGTCGTCGCGGTCGGGCTGGCGATCTTCGGGACCGGGGTGGAGCGGCGGCTCGGCAGCGCGCCGACGGCGCTCCTGCTGCTCGCCTGCGGGGCGCTCGGCGTCCTCGCCGCGGGCGGGATCGCGGCCGCCAAAGGCGACATCACGGTGATCGCGGGCGGCAACGGGATGGCGCTCGGCGCGGTCGCCGCCTGGTTCGCGATCCGCCGGTCGGAATCGCACGGCGCGATCGACGAAGAGTACGACGTGATCGGCGTGGCGGTGGCTGCCGCGGTGCTGATCGCCCTGCCCCTCTTCGCCCCGACCGCGAACTTCTTCGCCTGTCTCGTCGGCGGTGCCGTCGGCGGGCTGGCCGGGCTGGCGGCGACGGCTCTGCACCACAAGGATTAGGCGGCGCCGCCCGTCGTCTAGGCTCCGCGCGTGCCCGACGAGAGTGAGCTGGAAGCCGCGATCGAGCGGCTGATGGAGCCCGAGCGATTTGCCGACGCGGAGCGGATCGTCGCCCAGGCGGCGCCGCAGCTGCAGAAGGTGCTGGCGGCGGCCCTCGCCGAGGGTGGCTGGTTCGGTGAGCCGCACGACAACGAGACCCTGCGCGCCGCCACCGTCCCCGATCCGGACGAGCGGCTCCTCGCGGTCCGCGCCCTGCTCGCCGAGGAGGCGCGCATGGGGATGATGGTTGGCGTCGCGGTCGGCTGGGCATTGAACGAGGAGCTGCGTAGCGACGTAGAGCGCGACGACCCGGTTCCGCCGGGTGACGACCCGCGCTGACCCGACCACAAGGAGACCCTGAGATGGAGATCAAGTTCCACGGCCAGTCCTGCTTCGAGATCACCGAGGGGGAGACCGTCGTCCTCACCGACCCCTTTCTGAAGCCGAACAACCCGGTCGCGGTCGCCACCGCCGACGAGGTGGACCCGACCGTGATCGCGGTCAGCCACGGCCACGCCGACCACATCGCCGATCTGGTGCCGGTCGCCAAGCGGACCGGGGCCCAGGTCGTGGCGCTGGTCGAGGTCGCGGGCTGGATCGGCGAACAGGGCGTCGAGAACGTCAGCGACCCGAACTTCGGCGGCACCGTCCGCTTCGACTGGGGCTGGATCAAGTTCGTACCCGCCTGGCACACCAACACGCTGCCCGACGGCACCGTGGTCGGCAACCCGGCGGGGATGCTGATCAGCATCGGCGGCAAGACGATCTACCACGCCGGCGACACCTGCCTCTTCGGCGACATGAAGCTGATCGCCGAACGCAACCCGGTCGACATCCTGATGCTGCCGATCGGCGGCCACTACACGATGGATCGCCACGACGCAGTGGTCGCGGCCCAGTTCGTCGGCGCCGACACCGTGATCCCGATGCACTTCAACACCTTCCCGCCGATCGAGACCGACGCGGAGGCGTTCAAGGCCGACGTTGAGGGTGCGGGGGCCGGGAGCGTCGTGGTGCTCGAGCCGGGGGAGTCGCACACGGCGTAGGCCGCTGGTTGCGGGGACGGACGCGGCTGTGCTTCCGGTCGGCCCCGCCCGTCCGAGTTGCGTCCCAGGACATGAGGGGTTCGTGAAACACCCGGCACAGCGACGGCACGAACTCCGGACTTCCGTGAACCTTTCCATGGAAGTGGGCCCCCACCAAGGATGAGTTCGCAGTTATGTCCGGATAGCAGCAGAAAGTGCGAACTCACCGGGGGCCGGGCATGAGGAAGACGCACGGAAGCGTGGAGTTCGCACGGTCTCTGTGACGAGGTCCGTCTTCCGTCACGGATCCGTGTCCCTCACGTGCGCCTCGCGTGACCGGCACCCGACGATCCCTGGTCACTCCCCGGAGACCCGGCCGTCTCGGCCACGGCCACAGCCTGCCAGCCAGGGCCGTGTCCGAGACGGCCGCGCTCGCCGCCGGCCCTTGCGTCCCTTGCGCCTCCAGGCGCCAGCTTCGGACCGCCCCGTCCCTCACCCCGCGAGCCGTGCGAAACCTGGACTGGCCAGCTGGCCAGTCCGGTGTTACGTTCGTTCTTCGGTCACGACCCGAGGGAGGAACGATGGAGGCGAAGGAGGCGGCTGGGATCCGGTCGCGGACGCAGCGCGCGGACTATCAGGCGACGGCGGATCCGGCGCTGAACGAGGCGGCGGATCGGACGGCCAACATCAAGCTGCTCGGTTACGGGGAGTTGTACGACCTCTGGGAGCGGCAGCAGTGGCAGACCCAGGAGCTCGACTTCAGCCAGGACCGCGAGGACTGGCACGAGCGGATCCCCGAGGAGGAGCGGTTTCAGCGCATGTACGGGCTGTCGTCGTTCTTCATCGGCGAGCAGAAGGTGGCCGAGGAGCTGGGGCCGATCATGCGGGCGGCGCCGACCGAGGACCAGAAAGTCTTCCTCTGCACGCAGATCGCGGACGAGGCCAGGCACGTGCGCTTCTTCGAGCGCTTCTACCGCGAGGTCGGGGTGCTCGAGGCCGACGGGTTGTCGGAGATGCTGGCCGAGACGTCCTCGCACCTGAACCAGAACTTCGGCGAACTCTTCGACGACATGCTCGGCGCGCGGACCGAGCGGCTGTCCCAGGAACCGGAGGACACGGAGGCACTGGTCGAGGCGGTGACGCTCTACCACATGGTCATCGAGGGGATGCTGGCCCTCACCGGCCAGCACTTCATCATGGAGTTCAACGAACGGGAAAACACGCTGCCGGGCTTCGTCGAGGGCTTCGGCAACGTCGCTCGCGACGAGCATCGTCACGTCGCCTTCGGCTCCGTCTTCCTGCGCGAGAAGGCGCACGAGGACGAGCGCTACAAAGCCGCGATCCAGCGGACGCTGGAAGAGGCGCTGCCGATCGCCGACGGGGTCTTCTCACCGCCCTGGGCGGAGGGTGGCGACGACTTCGAGCTGTTCGGCTACTCGCTCGGCGAAACCCGCCAGTTCGCCGCGACCTGCCTGATGCGGCGGCTCAAAGTGATCGGCCTCGGCTGAGGTGGCCGGGGCGAGGCCCGGGCGCGCCTGGCGCTAGGGAGTCGCGACGGCGACCGGCGGGACTTCGACGCTCGGTTCCGTCGTGGTCGCCGGCGCTTCGGCTTCCGCCGGGGGCGGGGTCGCTTCGCTCGGCGGAGGAGTCGTCGCGGGCGGCGCCGGGGGAGTGGAGGGCGCCGGCGTTTCCGGGGTCACGGTGACGGTGACCGTCCCCTTGCCGCCGTGGGCGCCGGCAGTCGTGGTCGGACTCGCCGTGGTGGCACTTTCGACTTCCACGCCGCCGGTGACCTTCGGGGTTTCGACCTCGGACGCACCAGCCTCGGGTTGTTCGGCCACCGCGGCTTCGCCGGTCGCCGCTTCTTCCTCGGCCGTCGCGGGCGCTTCTTCGGTCGGCGCCACTTCGGTCACGGCAGCGGCTTCTTCGGCCTTGCTCGGCGCCAGCGCGACCACGTTGCTCGCGATCGCCGGTTTCGAGCTTTCGACCGCCGCCGCCGGCGTGAGCCCCGCTTCGAGTCCGCCGCTCGGCGGCGTCGTCGCGGACGCGATCGCCGGGGCGGGCGCGGGTCGTTCGTTTGCGACCGGCGCCACCGGGGTGGCGGAGTGCTGTTCCTTCGGCAGCTCGACCGCGGCGCCCGCGGTCAGCACCGCCGCGGTGACGACGCCGGCGACCGCCTTGGTCCCGATCGCGCCGCCGATCGCGCCGCCCAGGCCGCCGAGGCCGCCGGCCGCGCTGCCGCCGCCGAGCGCCGCGCCGATCCCGCCGGCCGCGCCGCCCGCGGCAGCCGCGCCGCCGCCCGCCGCGGCCCCGCCGGCCGCCGCGCTTGAAGCCGCGCTGCCGCCGCCGAGCCCGAGCTTGCCGGCGATGAAGCCTTTGAGGGCGAAGAGCGCCGGGACCGGGAAGAGTGCCGCCAGCAGCTTCTCGTTGGAGCGGACCTGGGACCGGAAGTCGGCGCATTCCTCGCACTCGCGCACGTGGCGTCGCACCGGCGCCGCGACCTTGCGCAGGCCCTCGGCCGCTTCGGAGAGCTCGACCCGGACCTCGCCGCAGGTCAGCAGGCGGGCCTGGCTCGCCTCGGCGAGCGAGATCCGCGCCCGCACCAGCAGCGACTTGACCGACGGGACCGTGGTCTCCATCGCGTCGGCGATCTCCTCGTATGAGAGCGCGTCCATCTCGCGCAGCAGCAGCGCCGAGCGCTGCGTCTCGGGAAGTTTGTTGACGTCGGTGAGGATCTGCCGGAACTCCTCGCGGTTGTGGACCTTCTCCGCGGTCGAGGCAGCTTCCACTTCCGGCACCATGTCCATCGATTCCTGCGCGTCGGCGCTCGGTTTGCGCAGGTGGTTGAGGCAACGGTTGCGGGCGATCCGGTAGAGCCAGGGGCGCAGGTTGATCTCACGCTCGTCGGCCAGCATCGCCCGGTAGGCGTTGACGAAGACCTCCTGCAGGACGTCTTCGGCATCCTCGGTCGAGCCCAGCATCTGGCGGCAGAAGCCGAGCAGGCGCCCTTGGTAGCGGTCGACGATCATCTCGAAGGCACCCGCGTTCCCGCCGCGGGCCATCGCGATCAACTTCTCGTCGCCCTGCAGTTTGAGCAGCGGCGACTTGCGGGCAAGGAGCCCGCGACGACTGGCGTGAGTAAGAGCTGATGCCTCCATGGTTCCCTCCAGGCACACGACTGGGTCCGGTGCCTCTCAGACACGGTAACAACGAGCGAGTTGCGGTCTTCAAACTTTTATTGCGGGTTTACGCGCTCCAGAGCCGTTTCGCCGGCTACCATCGCCCGTGCCCGGGTGGCGAAACTGGTAAACGCGGCGCCCTTAAAAGGCGCTACTCCTTAGGAGTTCGCGGGTTCGAGTCCCGCCCCGGGCACTTCCTTCGCCGGCGGGACTATGCACGGATCCGTGTCACATATAGGATCCCGCCATGGGAGATCACGGAGGTCGCATCGTCGCCAAGGTCCTGAAGTCGCGTGGAGTGGACACCCTGTTCACGCTTTCGGGAGGGCACCTGTTCTCCATATATGACGGCTGCAAAGCGGAGGGCATCCGGATCCTCGACGTCCGCCACGAGCAGACCGCCGCCTTCGCCGCCGAGGGGATCGCGAAGGCGACCCGCGGGGTCGGGGTGGCGGCGCTGACCGCGGGGCCGGGGGTCACCAACGGGTTGAGCGCGATCGCCGGGGCCCAGTCGAACAACTCGCCGATCGTCGTCCTCGGCGGGCGGGCACCGGAGATGCGCTGGGGCTCCGGCTCGCTCCAGGAGATCGACCACCTGCCGTTCGTCTCGCCGCTGGTGAAGTCGGCGGAGACGGCGAAGATCACCGACGCGATCGCCGCGCTGACCGCCGCCGCCTTCGACACCGCCGCCGCCGCGCCGAGCGGCCCGACCTTCGTCGACTATCCGATGGACGTCGTCTTCTCCGAGGCCGAGTACGAGATCCCCGCGCCCGCCGTCCGCGAGGCGGCCGCGCCCGAGGGTGTCGAGGAGGCCGCGGCGCTACTGACCGGGGCGCAGCGGCCGGTGATCATGGCGGGCACCGGGCTCTACTGGGGACGCGGCGAGGAGCAGATGCGGGCGCTGGCCGAGGCCCTCGGCATCCCGGTCTTCCTCAACGGCCTCGGTCGCGGCTGCCTGCCGGCCGATCACGACCTCGCCTTCAGCCGCGCCCGCTCGACCGCGCTGAAGGGCGCCGACGTGGCGCTCTTCATCGGCGTGCCGCTCGACTTCCGGCTCGGGTTCGGCGGGAGCTTCGGCGAGGAGACGAAGCTGATCCGCCTCGACGTCGCACCCAACGCATTGACCGCCAACCGGCTGCCGGACCTCGACCTGGTCGGCGACGTCGCCGCCGGGCTGGCCGCGATCGCCGCGGCGGCAGGGGAGGGGACGCGCTCGAAGCCGTGGCTGGAGCAGCTCGGCAACGTCGAGCGGGAGGCGCGCGAAGCGGAGCGCGAGCAGCTCGACGACCCGCGCTCGCCGCTCCATCCGGTGCGCGTCTACAACGAGCTCGACAAGGTCCTCGACCGCGACGCGATCGTCGTCGGCGACGGCGGCGACTTCGTCTCCTACGCCGGGCGCTACATCAACACCTACGAGCCGGGCTGCTGGATGGACCCGGGCCCGTTCGGCTGCCTCGGCGCCGGCCCGGGCCAGGCGATCGGCGCGAAAGTCGCCAACCCCGACCGCCAGGTCTGCCTGTTGCTCGGCGACGGCGCCTTCGGCTTCGCCGGGATGGAGTTCGACACGATGGCCCGCCACGGCCTCGGCGTGGTCGGCGTCATGGGCAACAACGGGATCTGGGCCCTCGAGCACCACCCGATGGAATTCCTCTACGGCTACTCGGTGGCGGCGAAGCTGCGGCCGGAAACGCGCTACGACCAGTTGGTCGAGACGCTCGGCTGCGAGGGAGTGATCGTGAAGGACCCCGATGAGCTGCGCCCGGCGCTGGAGCGCGCCTTCGCCTCGGGAGCGCCGACGCTGGTCAATGTCATCACCGACCCCGAGATCGCCTACCCCCGCAAAGCCAACCTGGCCTGACTGAGGCGGCGTGGGGGCGCCTCGCGGTGTCTTCGGTCGCTCGCCTTCGAGTCACGCACTGGAGTGCGCTCCCCTCGGCTCGCTTCCTGCGTCCTTGCGAGGCCGGCCCACGCCGCCTCAGGGCCGACGAGCAAAGATCGGCGAACGTCGCCGTACACGACCCCTGAAACGAGAATCGCCCGGCATTTCTGACGGGCGATTCACGCGGATCCCTCAGGACGGGCAGGGGTACGTCTTCAGGGACCCTTATTGGTGGGCTCAGACGGCGGGAGGCGCCATGATGCGGCAATCGCCTAAGCCCTATGCCAAGGGCAAGGAAGGGCTAACCCCACCTCGTCCCCGGTGCCGGAAGTATTGCCAAGGCAGGTGTCGTTTGTCCACTCTTGCGTTGGTGGACTACCGAATTTAGGGCCATCGAGTAGCCCATTTGTGGGGGTCTTCGTCGACCAACCACCCGTTTGTCCTGTCGGCCGGTCGGCCACTGTCCAAGCGGTAGTTGATGCGAGTGGATTGGGCCGGCAGTTTACTTAAGTCGATTCCGATAGCGCAATAGCCGTTCCGTACAAGATGTCGTGCTCGGAGACGGTGATGCGATCGAGGTCGAACGCGCGCATCGCCTCGACCAGGGTGACGACGCCGGCGACGATGGTCGGGGCCCGATCGGCGTGGAGCCCCGGGATCTCGGTCCGCCGCTCGAGCGGTGTCGCCGCCAGCCGCGACAGCATCCGCTGGATCGACCGTAGCTCCAGCACGTGGCCGTGGATCCGCTGCGGGTCGTAAGGCACCAGTTCCATCTCGATCGCGGCCAGGGAGGTCGGCGTCCCGGCCACCGCGATCCCCGCCTCCGCCCTCGGAGCCTCCCTGCGGGCGGCCTCGATCAGCCCTCGCAGGTCCGCGGCCAGCGCTTCCAGCTCGACCGGGGTGGGGGGGTCGTGAACGAGGTGGCGCTCGGTATGGCGGACGACCCCCGCCTGCAGCGACACGTGCCAGTCGACCTCCCGCCCTTCGCCGACCACCATCTCGGTCGACCCGCCGCCGATGTCGATCACCAGGGTGGGCACCTCCGGCCAGTGCTCCGAGGTGGCTCCCAGATAAGTGAGCCGCGCCTCTTCCTCACCGTCCAGCACCCGAGCCGACAGCGCGAAGCGCTCCCGCAGCTCGGCCACGAACGCGCCCCCGTTCCTCGCGTCCCGGACGGCGCTGGTCGCGATCGCGTCCACCTTCTCGGCGCCCATCTCCTCCACCGTGGCCAGGTACGGACCGACCGCGGCGCAGGTGGCCTCGATCGCCTCGGCAGCGAGCTGCCCGCTCAGGTCGACGCCCCGCCCGAGCTGCGTCACCGTGCTCCGCCGCTTCACCGGCCTCACCCGCCCATCTTCGACATCTGCCACCAACAACCGCGTCGAGTTTGACCCGATGTCGATAACCGCCACCCGTTGCGACTCAAGTGCCATCCGCGCACCCTATTCAGCCACCATCGCCCGCTTCCTCCAACCGCCGAGCCCGTGAAGTCAACGCCACGTTGCTAAGATCTTGTGTCCGCCGCGGGGTGGAGCAGCCAGGTAGCTCGTCGGGCTCATAACCCGAAGGTCGCAGGTTCGAATCCTGCCCCCGCTATAGGACGAAAGCCCCGCTAATGCGGGGCTTTCGCGTTCCTGGGGATGCAGACAAAGGGCGTCAAAAATGCCTGTGGGGCACGGTCGATTCAATTTCCGCCCTAGGAAAGCCTTGCGATGGGCGCCTCCGCTCTGCACGTTCGCTGACGCCGGCGGCCGTCAATCGACACCATCCGCCGCACCGGCGCGGATGAAAATCGAGCGATGCCCGATTATGTCGTCTAGGTTACTGCGATGCTCTCGGTCAGCCGTGCTCTCGGTCTGCTTGTCGCCTCGCTGGTGGCGATGGCGTCGTTCGCCACGACCGCCACGGCGGCGACGATCACCGAGTTCCCGATCGGCACCCCCGGGACTCACAAGCCACGCTTCATCAAAGCCGGACCCGACGGGAACCTCTGGTTCACCGACCGGGGCAGCGGCGGCGGTATCGCCAGGATCAGCACGGCCGGCGAAGCCTTCGCGCCGATCGGCGGCACGATCGACGTCACCGACCTCGCCTTCGGCCCCGACGGGAGCCTCTACTGGGTGGGCGACTCCAAACGGGGCCGACGCGACCCCGGTGGCTTCGTCACTGAAAAAAAAGCCATCAACGGTGCCGCCACGATCGTCGACGCTGGTGGGAAGTGGTACTGGGGGGAAGAAGAAGGATTCATCGGGCCATCGTGGTGCGAAGAACCTTTCCGGGGGAGCGGAACTTCATGTTCGACGGACGGGCAAGGCCAGTTCACCGGATTCGCCTTCGACCCGAGCGGACACCTGTGGGGCGTTGCCCCGGGGACGAACGTGGTCCTCAACCTGCCCAGTGGCCCAAGGGTCGATCTTCCGGTCGGATCGGACCCGAGGCGAATCGCCCTCGGTCCCGACGGCAACCTCTGGGTGACGATGTGGGGAGCGAACGCGATCGACCGGATCACGCCGGCCGGGCTCCGAACGCGGTTTCCGTTGCCCGCCGGCTCGAAACCGTACGACATCACGGCCGGCCCTGACGGCGCCCTCTGGTTCACCGAGTTCGGCGCGAACATGATCGGCCGGATCACGACCGCGGGCGTAGTCACCGGCGAGTACGCCACTCCGACGCCCAGCGCGGGCCCGATCGGCATCACCACGGGCTCCGACGGCAACCTCTGGTTCTCCGAGTCCTCGGCCGGGAAGATCGGCCGACTGGTACCGGACCCACCGGCTGCGAACACCCCTGTCCCTGCCCCCCCGGGCGCTGCCGGGGACGGCGCAGGCGCTACCCCGGCCGCCGCCGACCGCACGCCGCCGGCCTTCACCGGCAATCCGTCGTTCTCGCCGGCACGTTTCATCGTCGCCCGCAGCGCCAAGGCGTCGGCGACCCGACGTGGCAAAGCCGCCGGCGGCAGCAAACTGAAGGTCTCGCTCACCGAGGCGGCGAACCTGACCGCCACCGTCGGCCGTTCGCTGCCCGGTCGCCGCAAGGGGGGGCGCTGCGTCGCCCCCGGCGCGGCAAGCAAAGGCGCGGCGAAATGCGTGCGCCTGGTCACCGTCGGGACGCAGTCTTGGAGCGTCGCCGCCGGAGCGTCGCAGGTTTGGCCCGACCCCCTGAAATCGGTCCGCCCCATCTGAGAGTCCTTCCCGCCCGCGACAATGGGCAGAGGAGGACCGAAGCAGGTGAAGAGGCAAAGGCACACCCCCGAGCAGGTGATCCGCAAGCTGCGGACCGCAGAGCAGATGCTCTCGGAGGGCAAGACGATCGGCGAGGCGGCGAAGGCCCTGGAGGTCTCCGAGCAGACCCTGCACCGCTGGCGAAACCAGTACGGCGGCATGAAGGCGGCCGACGCGAAGCGCCTGAAGGAGCTCGAGAAGGAGAACCGCGAGCTCAAGCAGATGGTCGCCGACCAGGCGCTCGACATCCGCGCCTACAAGGAGATCGCCAAGGGAAACTTCTGAGCCCGGCCCGGAGGCGCAAGGCGGTCCGCGTGCTGCAGGACCGCCTCGGCCTCTCCGAGCGTCGGGCGTGCCGGATCGCCGGCCAGAACCGCTCCACCCAGCGCCACCGCCCGCTGGTGGCTCCCGATGATCAGGCACTGAGGCGGCGGCTGCGCAAGATCTCCGAACAGCGACCTCGCTGGGGCTACCGCCGCGCCCACGGCCACCTGCTCGGCGAAGGGTGGTCGCTGAATCGCAAGCGGGTTCAGCGGCTCTGGCGCGAGGAGGGGCTACGCGTGCCCGCCAAGGCGAAGAAGCGGCGGCGCCTGGGCGACTCCACGGTGCCGGCGGGCCGCCTGAAGGCCGAGCACCCGAACCACGTCTGGGCCCTCGACTACCAGCACGACGCCACCGACGACGGCCTCGGGCTGAAGTTCCTGAACGTCGTCGACGAGTTCACCCGCGAGGCGCTGGCGATCGAGGTCGATCGCTCGATCGACGCCGAGGAGACTGTGGCAGTCCTCCGGCGCCTCGCCGCAGATCGCGGCGCCCCGGCCAACCTGCGCGCCGACAACGGCCCCGAGCTGACCGCCGCGGTACTCCGCGAATGGTGCCGTCACGGTTCCACTGCCACCGCCTACATCGAGCCGGGGTCGCCCTGGCAGAACGCCTACGTGGAGTCCTTCAACTCCCGGCTACGCGACGAGCTGCTGAACACGGAGGTCTTCACCTGCCTGGAGGAGGCCCGGGTGCTCGCCGAGGACTGGCGTCGGGACTACAACGCCAACCATCCTCACTCGGCGCTCGGGATGATGTCGCCCGCGCGCTTCGCCGCCTCGCTGCGCTCGCCCTCCGGGCTCGCTGCGCGAGGCGGCGATCAGGAGCGATACTCGACACAGACCAACCCCGGACTCTCACTCGGGGTGGACCGATGAATGGGGTCCGGTCAGGTTCCCTTCAGCGGCAAGCTGGGCGGCAAGGCGCTGAAACCGGGTTCCTACACCGCCGGCCTGATCGCCCGCGACGCCGCCGGCAACGTCTCGGAGGCGAAGGCCGCCTCTTTCACGGTCGTCATCGACTGAGCCGAGAATCGAGTCGAGCCGGGCGGCACGATCGGCGATCTTGATCGCGATCAGCCACCGTCGAGTCGATGTTCGATCGTGACTCGACGAGTCGAGTGTAGGCGACCCGTCGTCGGCGCTCGGTTCCATTTGAACTAAGTCGCGCGCAACTGCACGGGCTCTCGGCGGCACTTGGCTGGGGCAAGAATGGGGCAAGGTGCCCCACAGATTCCAGCCCGCCCGGTCTCAGCCGAACTCGATTTCGCGAAAAACCGCTTGAGACCGCGCTGGCGTTGCACGCTCGTCACTAGGTGGCCAGACTGGGTTTCCGCGGGTGGCTGACCGAAGTTTTGGGACGGCGCGACCGAATACCGGTTGCACGTCACGACCACGGGACCCCACGGCGACAAGCGGCCGAAGTGGTCCTCCCGACGCCCGGCGGCCGCGGCCGTGGTCGGGAGTTCTCGTCATGTCGTGCTTTCCCGCATCCACATGGACAGTGGACCCGGGCGACCCATCGTCAGGTGCCCTCCTCGAGGTGTCGAGGCAGAGGCCATCGCTCGCCCTGCCTGGCCTTCCAGGCCTCTTCAGCTTCTTCGGAGCTGCGGTAGCAGGTGAAGGCGTCTCGACCCTGCACGCAGGCAAGCCCGAGTCGAGTGGCCCGTCGTTCGCTGATCCGCCTGCCCGGAAGAAGAAGGCGCGCGGCGTCGGGACGGTCGGCGCGAACCCTGCCGGATCGCCTTGTTCTACGGCATCGGCATGCGAGTGCGGCGGATGTGGCGGCCCGGAGAGGTGGGCGCGTCGCCGCAGTCATAAGAGGGCCCACGTCCCTCGTAGCGGAGTTGCAGGCAGACCGAATCACCGCGTTCCCTGCCGGGGACCGCGAGTACCCAGCGGCGCCCTGGCAGGCGCCCGGCCGCGCGCTTCGCGCGGCCCGCACCAACAGACTGCGCGATCTCTGGGGCGCCGCGGCTGGTCGCGGTGGGGTCGAGCGGGGCGCCCGTCGGCCCGGCAGCGACTCCGAGAACCCAGGAACCGGCTACTAGGAGCCCTTCCTGGATCGAGACGCAAGCGGACGGGGACCAGGGCGATGACGCCGGAGGAGGCGGAGCCTCTACGAGACTGCCGATCGTCGCGTCCATCGGTAGTCGGCCTTCGGCGCCCTGGTCGACGACGCCGAGAACGCCGAGCTCGGCGGGGACGAGGAGGCCGGCGTCAGAGTCAAGGATGGCACGCTGAGGAGGCCCAACTTCGGCCCGGGGTCGTTGCCGGCGGCCGGCACCGAAATGTGGTCGTGCGTCGGTGCGGCCCCTGTCGCGAAGGCGAGATTGCCGAGCGCACGGCGGCAAGAGCCTGCCCTCGGGGGCTGCCTCGTGGACGATCCGGCGGTCATCTGCGTCCTCCCGGCGACGGGGGCCTTCGTCTGCCGGAGCCTCAGGTCGCGTCCGTAGGTGCCCAGCCGGGAGCGGCCGTGATTTCGGGACTGCTTGACAGCAGCATCTGCGCCTGACATCGTTTCACACACAGAAACTGAGATTTCAAGGAGGGAATTTTGCGGCTCGAAGGCAAAGCGGCTCTCATCACCGGATCGGCGCGCGGGATCGGTAAGGCGATCGCGCTCAAGTTCCTGCAGGAGGGGGCCAGTGTCGCCCTCGTCGATGTACTCGAGGACCGGCTTGAGGAGACGCGCAGAGAGCTCTCGTCCCTTGGCGAGGTCCACGCGGTGGTCGCGAACCTCTCGAGCGCCGAGGATTGCCAGAGGGCCGTCGCGGAGGCGGACGCGGCGCTCGCGGGGATGAACGTCCTGGTCAATAACGCGGCCATCGTGAGGGTCAAGGAGTTCCTGGACCTCACGGTCGACGATTGGGACCTGACGATGGCGGTGAACGCCCGGGCGCCGTTCCTCCTCGGCCAGCAGGCCGCGCGACGGATGATCGAGGGCGGCCGGCCCGGCGTCATCATCAACGCGGCTTCCACCAACGGGTTCGCCGCCGAGCGGCTCTGCAGCAGCTACGACGCGTCAAAGGGGGCGGTGGTGCTGCTGACCCAGGCCATGGCCCTGGACCTTGCCGGCCATGGGATCCGGGTCGCGGGCGTGGCCCCCGGGCAGGCGGGACCGACGGAGCTCGCCACGGACGGGGGAGTGACGGAGCTGGACCTGGACGCCACCAACGCGCGGGTTCCCCTGGGCCGGATTGCGACCGTCCAGGAGGTCGCGAATGTCTACGCCTTCGTGGCTTCCGACGAAGCCTCCCACGTCGCCGGCACCACCGTCGTGGTCGACGGCGGCCTCCTGTCCCGCCAGTACGGCGATCCGGGATAGGCCCCGAGACGGTCGCCGGCGGGCACGCGTGGCCGCCGCGGCCCTTGACAGCGCCTGATCAGAAGGCTAGTTTCACTAGCTTAGACAGATATTTTGATAGCTGAAACACAGGAGCCGGGTTGAAATGGGAGTGAGATTGGTCTTGAGAAGGGCATTTCTAAGCATTGCCAGCGTCGCGGTGGTCGCCGGTCTCTCGGCCTGCGGAGGCGGTGGTGGGACTGACGCCGGCGCGGACGCGACTGAGGCCCACGCTCCCGCTCCCAAGGAACTGAAGGTCGTCGTCGGGGCGAAGATGCTCGGACTCGAACCCAATGGGGTGACCATCGAAGAGGACTTCTTCGTCGCCAGCCTGTTTGGCGGGACGCTGACCAAATACGCCGAAGGCGACGAAGTGGGCAAGCCGGAATTGGCGCAGTCGCTGGTGGAGAGCAAGGATGGGCTGCAGTGGATCGTGAAGCTTCGGCCGGGGCTGAAATTCTCGGATGGCAGCCCCCTCACGGCCACGGACGTGGAAGCCACCTTCGAGCACATCCTCAGCGATGAAACCGCGTTCCAGTCGCTGTACGTACCGACGCTGAAGTCGGTCAAGGCGGAAGGCCCGACCACTGTCCTCTTCAACCTTGAAGCACCCTCCCCGGTCCTCCCGGCGCTCTTGTCCGCGCCGGATTTCATGATCCTTCCCGCGAAGGGCCTGGCGGAAGGGGAAAAGTTCTTCCAGAACCCGATCTCGGCGGGCCCATACCAGATCGACTCGTGGACTCCCCAGCACGCTGAATTCAGCGTCAATCCCAACTACTACGGGCAAAAGCCGGAATCCAGCAAGGTCACGATCAGCGTCACTGAAGACCCTGGAACCAGGCTCTCGGAGGTCAAGACCGGCGAGGCCAACCTGGCCTTCGATCTTCCCGCGAACCTGATTCCGCAGTTCACCGACGGCGCGGAACTTCAGATCGCGAACCTCCCGGGCAGCACCATACTGATGTCAACAACGACTCTCCGCTGCTGTCCGATCCTAAAATTCGGCGAGCGATCGGCGATGCCATCGACCGGGAGGCATTGAACGAAACGGCGTGGGGAGGAAAAGGCCACCCCAACGCCGGGTACTGGCCGCAAGCGTTCCCGTACTACAACCCCGCCCAGGACACCGCCCCCGACGTGGCCGCGGCCGAACGGGAACTTCAGGGCACCAAGTGTGAGAACGGGTGCACTCTCCACTATCTCGTCAAGTCCGCGGCACCGTGGGCTCAGCCGGCTGCCCTGCTGCTCCAGCAGCAACTGGAACCGCTGGGAATCAAGCTCGAACTCGAATCGGTCGACTACGCGACCTACCTCGCCCGCGAGGAAAAGATGCAGTACGAGATGACCCTGGACACCTGGACCGGCCTCGTGGCTGAGCCAGAGAGCCTGACGACGATCAATCTCCAACCCTCGGGGCCCGTCAAGGCCGCATTCACGGGCTACAAGTCCCCGAAGATGGACTCGCTGATCGAAGAACTGCTCGCTTCACCGGTCGCGAAGCGGGCGCCGATCGCCAAGCAGGTCGAAGAACTGTTCCTGGAGGACATGCCCTTCGCGAACGTCGTCGACCTCTTCTACGTCAACGCGGCCAACGTACCCGAGTCAGTTCTCCGTCAGGAACTGCTCGGGTTGAGAGTCGGATGAGCGAAGTCCTTCCTGCTACTCCCGCCGTGATGACCTCGACCTCCGCGCGCAGGCGCGGGGTCGAGGTCCTTCGTTCGATCGGTGGCCGACTTCTCCAAGCGGTGATCGTCGCCTTTGGCGTGGTGACGGTCACCTTTTTCCTCATCCACGTCATTCCCGGGGATCCGGCTCGTCAGATGCTGGGGCCGCAGGCCTCTCCCGCCGCGGTCGCGACGCTTCAGGAACAGCTCAACCTGAACGAACCCATGTTTCAGCAATATCTCCACTTCCTCTCGGAAGCGGTTCGCGGCCAGCTCGGCACGAGCCTCGCGCATCAGGGCCTGGGCGTGACCGACCTGATCCTCGAAAGCGTCGGACCGACCCTCGTCCTGATCGCGCTGACCCTCTTGTTCAGCGTTCCGCTCGGAATCGGCATCGGTCTATGGGCCGGCACCACGGGCTCCAGGGCGTTGGACGGCGGGCTGCGCTTCGGAACGGTTCTCGCCCTCGCCATGCCACCGTTCTTCCTTGGCCCGGTGCTGATCCTGCTCGTCTCCCTCGATCTCGGGATCGCCCCGGCGGGGGGCTGGGCGGAGAGCTACCCGGAACGTCTGCGCTACCTCTGGTTGCCCGCTCTCACGCTGAGCGCGTTGATGATCCCGATCATCGCCCGGGCGGTCAGGCAGCGAGCCAGGGTGATCATGCGGTCACGCTTCGTGGAGGCCGCGGTGGTCCGCGGAATCTCCAGGAGGCGATTGATCTTCGCCCACGTCCTGCCCAACAGCGCCCTGCCCGCCATCACGCTGATCGGCCTGAACGCCGGCATCCTCTTTTCCGGGGCGGTCGTGGTCGAAACGCTGTTCGGCCTCCCCGGGATCGGGTCTCTGCTGCTCAGCTCGGTGCAGTCGCGCGACTACCCGGTCGTGCAGGGCATTGCGATCCTCGCCGGGACGTTTGTCGTGCTCTGCAATTTCGCCGCCGACGCGGTGATTCGCTTCGTCGATCCCAGGACGCGGACATGAGCACGCTAGCCCAGGCGCCGAGGAGGGCCCCGCGGCTCTTGGGTGGGGCCCGTCGCCTCCGGATCGTCCCGGGTGGTGCCGAGAGGATCGTCGGCGCCGGCATCCTCGGCGTCCTCTGTCTCGCCTTCGTGGTGGTTCCGATCGTCAGCTCCTACAGCGCCGACGGAATCGTCGGGCCGCCGAACTCGCCGCCGTCGACGAGCCATCTGTTTGGAACCGACAGCCTTGGCCGGGATCTCTTCACAAGGTCGTTTGCGGGAGGCCGTACGGACGTGTTGATCGCCGGCCTCTCGGTCGTGATCAGCGTCGCACTCGGGACCATCATCGGCGTCCTCCTCGGCCTCACCCGGCAGCGGTTCCTCGCCGCGCTCGGCCTGCGGTTCATCGACGCCGTCCTGGCGATCCCGTTCGTCATCCTCATCCTCAGCCTGGTGATCGTGCTCGGGGCCCAGACGAGCGTGCTAGGCCTGCCGAAGGGAGTCGGCACGGTCGTGTTGGCGATCGTCCTCGTCGACTGGGCGATATACGCTCGTCTCGCCAGAACCCAGACGCTTGCCTTGAGGGACCGCGAGTACGTTCTGGCGGCGCGCCTCTTGCGGTATTCCAAGGCGCGCATCCTGCTCCGCCACGTGGCGCCGAACGTCATCCCGACGACCTTCTCCTACGCCGCGGCCGACGCCATCCTGGTGATCATGGGAGTGGCGTCCCTGGCGTTCCTGGGATCCGGCATCCAAGAACCCACCCCGGAGCTCGGCAACATCATGTACCAGGGGCACAACTACCTCGCCACCACCTGGTGGGTGACGATCCTCCCCGGCATCATCGTGCTGCTTCTCGGTGCTTCGTTCGCCCTGATCGCGGACTCCCTCGAGGACGATGACTAGCGTCGCGTTAGAGGTCGACGGCCTCGCGGTCGAGGTGGCGGGAGCGCAGATCCTCAGCAGCGTGCGGCTCTCGCTTCCTGCGGGCGGGATAGTGGGGATCGTCGGCGAGAGCGGCTCGGGGAAGACGATGACATCGCGGGTTCTGACCGGGACCCTGGGCCGGATCGACGGCAAGGTCACGGACGGCGTCGCGCGCCTCGGCTCGATCGACCTGACGACCCTCGACGAGAAGGGCTGGCGGAAGGTACGGGGACATCGGATCGCGCTGGTTCCGCAAAGCTCACAGTCCGCGCTTGACCCCCTGATGACGATCCGGGACCAGATGATCGAGACGATCAACGCCCTCGAAGCGACCGAGCATCCAGAGCAGCGGGCGAAGGAGCTGTTGCGCGACGTGAGATTGGACCCGGACGCGCGGCTGCTGGATGCCCATGCCCACGAGCTATCGGGCGGCATGCGGCAGAGGGTGATGATCGCCCTGGCGCTGGTCGGCGACGCGGACATCCTGATCGGCGACGAGGCCACCACGGCACTCGATGTCACGGTTCAGCGTGAAATCCTCGAACTCCTCCGGAACTTACGTGACCGCCGGGGGCTTTCCCTGGTCCTGATCACGCATGACCTCGACGTGGTGCGCAATATCGCCGACACGGTGGCGATCATGTACGCGGGGATGACCGTGGAGACGGGGCCGACCGAGCAGGTTCTCGGCGCGCCTCAGCATCCCTACACCGTGGCTCTGCTCGGAGCGCAGCCGAGTCGCTCGGGTGGGGACCGCCGGCTTGCAAACATCGAGGGGTCGCCGCCCCTGCCCGGGGACTGGGCGCCGGGATGCCGCTTCGCGCCGCGCTGTCGTCATCAGCAAAGCGCGTGCAACGCCGCGGTGCCCGAGCTGCGAGCGCTCGGGCCGCGTCAGGACGCCGCCTGCGTCCGGGCGGAGGAGCTTGGACCGTGACGAACAGCAGGCTCGAGGCGAAGGCGGTGTCATACCGCTACAGGTCAGGTCCGCAGGTACTGCACGACATCGATCTGCGGATCGGCTCGGGGGAGGTGGTGGGACTCGTCGGTGAGAGCGGCAGCGGCAAGTCGACGCTCGGCCGCCTCCTCGCCGGGAGCGACGTGCCGTCGGCCGGAGCCATCGAGCGCGACGCGAGCATGGGGCCCGCCGCGGTCCAGATGATCTTCCAGGATCCCTACGCGGCTCTGAACCCGCGGATGAGCCCCCTTGCCGCCGTGGGCGAGGTGTGTCGCGTTCGCGGGGGGCTCGGTCGCGCCGAGGTGCGACAGGCGGCCTCCGATCTCCTTGCCTCGGTCGGCCTCTCCGGGGACCTGATCCTGCGGCGGCCGGCGCGGTTGAGCGGCGGTCAGTGCCAGCGGGTCTCGATCGCCCGCGCGCTCGCCGCCAACCCGTCCGTCCTCATCGCCGACGAGCCGACGTCCAGTCTCGACGTTTCCGTGCAAGCGCAAATCCTGAACCTGCTCCGAGATCTCCAGGTGGACCGTCGACTCTCGATCGTGCTCATCTCCCACGATCTCGACGTGATCCGCTTCCTTGCCGACCGCACCTATGTCATGTATCAGGGCCGGATCGTCGAGTCGGGGCCGACGGCAACGATCTATGGCTCGCCTTCTGACCCTTACACCCGACGGCTGATGAGCACGGTCGTTCCCGTCGCCCCTGACGACGCGGGGTCGGCCGGACCTTGACGATCGAGCGCTCGGTTGCCGAGCCTCTCCTCGGGCTCGGCCTCACGCTCGGGGAGGGCGCGCGTTGGCTGGCGGATGCGCGGCGGCTTGTTTTCGTCGATATTCCGCACGGCCGCATCTACGAGTACGAGCCTGACCGCGGCGATCTCCGCACCATCGAGGCCGGTCGCTACGTCGCGGCCGTCGCCCGCGCCGGCGACTCCGACTACGTCGCCACCGGTCGCGACGGGTTCATCCGGGGCGACGCGAACGGCTTCGTCTTGCTGGGTGGGAGCCTGATGGACGGATCCAGCGAGCGGCTGAACGACGGACGCTGCGACTCCCTGGGTCGTTTCTGGGCGGGAAGCGCGACGAGCGAGGCGAACCGCGGCGGTGGTGGGCTCTATCGCCTCGCCGACGCCGCCGGCCCGGCGCGGCGGGTGCTCGGCGGAGTGCAGCTGGGCAACGGCATCGGCTGGAGCCCGGATGGGGGGACCATGTACTTCGTCGATTCGTGGCGGGGGTGCGTCGACGCGTTCGCGTTCGATGTCGAACGGGGCGAGCTGGGGAAACGGCGGTGCCTGCTCAGTCTCGAGGCCGAGGGCGGAATGCCGGACGGGATCGCGGTCGACGAGGAAGGAGCCATCTGGGTGGCGATCTGGGGGGCGGGTGAAGTCCGTCGCATCGATGCCGCCGGCAGGCTGCTCTCGACCGTCTCAGTTCCGGCGCGAAACGTGACCAGCTGTGCGCTTGGCGATGGCCGGCTCTACATCACCACCGCTCGCGAAGGCGACCGAGGGGAGCTGGCGGGAACGGTGTTCGTGGCGCCGGTCGAAGTGGACGGGCTGCCGGAGAACGATTGCCGGGTCTGAGCCTGTCGCGCCGTCAGCTGCCGGCGATCGCCGGCGCCTGCTATGCCTCGGTGCTGAGCTGGCGATCGATCTCCCTGGCGGTTTCGATCAGTCGCGCCGTTACCTTGGGGACCTGCTCGCTCTTGAATCGCGCTGCCGGCCCGGACACGGAGATCGCGAGAGGAAGATTCCTTCCCGACAGCGCCGCCGCGACGCAGCGCGCGCCATCCTCGTTCTCGCCGTCGTCGAGGGCATAGCCGGCCTCCCGGACCTCCTCCAGCGCGTCCATGAACGCCCCCTGCGTCGTGATCGTGCGAGCGGTGAGGCGCTTCATTCCCTCCGCCTTCAGGATTGCCCGCACCCGATCGCTTGGCATGCCGGCCGCCAGTGCCTTCCCGAGCGCCGTCGAATGGACCTGGTCGCGGTCTCCCGGCCGCGCGGCCAACCGCATCGCATGATCGCTCTCGACGATGTCGAGATAGACGACGTTGTGCCCGTCGAGCAGCCCGAGGTTCGCGGTCTCGCCGAACTCGGCCTGCAGGCGCGCCAGGTACGGCCGCACCCGTCGGGTCAGGACGTCGAGCTGCCGTGCCTCCATCGGCAGCAGGGCCAGTCCCAAGCGGTACTCGCCGGTCTCGGGGTCTCGCTCCACGTAGCGGCGTGACTCCAACGTGGCGAGGTAGCGGAACGCCGAGCTCTTCGGCAGCTTGGTCACCTCGGCAGCGCGGATCAGCGACGTCCCGTCGGGCTCCTGCTGCAGCAGATCGAGCAGATCGCAGACTCGCTGCACTGCGCGGATCGAGTAAGCGCCGTCGAGCGAGCCGCTGCCATCCCCATGCGCGGTTTCAGCCATCGAACTACTTATACCGGACTCCGGGAGCGGAGGGACCCACTTGCGCGCTCCCGCGATCTCATTTATGTTTCAGCTACTGCAATATAGAAACGGCTAGACGAAACGACAGGGAGCGGTTTGGCGATCGGAATGAAGACCGAAGTGGGGGAGCTGACGAAGCGGTTGTACGCCGCGGTCGTCTCAGATGCGCTGGACCAGTCGGGCTCGACCAGTCAAGTAATGGCACCGCGAATCCGACCGGTGGCCGGGCGCGACGGGCTCCCGATCATCGGCCGTGCGGCGACCGCACGGGCGGTGCGCGTGGACGCCGAGCCGGGGAGGCCATACGAGACGTTGCTCGCTGCGATGGACAGACTGCAGCAGGGCGAGATCTGGGTCGTCGCGACGGACGGAGAAGGAGAGGTCCGCTCGGCGATCTTCGGCGGCCTGCTCGCCACCGCCGCACGGCAGCGGGGCGCCGTCGCCTGCGTCATCGACGGAGCCGTCCGCGACACGCGCGAGCTGGAGCGCCTTGAGTTTCCGACCTTCGCCACCGGCTTCTCTCCGGCCGACTCGTTCGGGCGCGACGAGGTGGTCGAGCACGGCCAACCGGTCGTCTGCGGCGGCGTCGAGGTCCACCCCGGGCAGCTGATCGTCGCCGACAACGACGGCATCGTCGCGATACCGCGTGAGCTAGAGCGCGTCGTCGTCGACAAGGCACTCGCCAAGATCGATCGTGAGCGCGACATGCGCGGCGAGCTGGCCGACGGCATGCCGGTGGTCGAGGCCTTCGCCAAGTACGGGATTCTCTGAGGAGGGAAGGGCGGTGGAAGCCGTGAGGGCGTTCCGCCGTGGGCCGGCTCACACGACCGTAGATGTCGAGCCCAGGGACGTTCCGAACACCAGGAGATGGGCGCTTTCGGCCTTGCTGGCCGAGGGACGAGTCAAGGGACGCGGCCCACTTACCACGCGCTCCCCGGCGGAGGCGTGACGAACCCGTGCCGGCTTTTTCACGAAAGCGCACGAACCCTCGACGAACCCTGCACCCCGCCTCGCCCCTTCCGCGCCCCGAACCCCTGTGGATGGCTCGGCGAGGCCCGCCCCCGACCCCAGTTCGGCGTTCGGAACGTCCCTACGGCGCAAGCGCCGCGTGCTCACGGGCGGCGTGCCCCTGCTCGTCGTCGTCCTGTGGGGTATAGTGTCGAGAAGCGAACTGTACTGTCTCGCTATATGAGATAAGGAACAATATGTCAGGTAACGTAAGCGGAAAAGAAGACCGGTACCGGGAGCTCGGCGGGCGCCTCTACTCGGCGGTCATCTCCGATGCTTTGGACGCCCTTGGGTTCCCCGACCACTGCATGAGTCATCGGATCCGCCCGACGGTGGCGCCTGAGCAGACGCTGATCGGAAGGGCGGCGACGGCGCGCTCGGTGAGCGTCGAGGCTCTGCCCGAGCGGCCTTACGGGGTCCTCCTGGACGCGATGGATTGCCTGACCCCGGGACAGGTCTGGGTGGTGGCCTCCGGCGGCGAGCCGCGGTCGGCGATCTTCGGCGGGCTGCTGGCGACGGCGGCCCGGGCGCGGGGCGCGATCGGCTGCATCGTCGACGGGGCGGTGCGCGACACCAGCGAGCTCGAGCGGCTTCAGTTCCCGACCTTCGCCACCGGCTACTCGCCCGCCGACTCCTACGGGCGCGACGAGGTGATCGAGCACGGGGAGGAGATCGTCTGCGGCGGCATCCGGGTTTGCCCCGGCGACCTCGTGTTCGCCGACACGGACGGGGTCGTGATCGTCCCCCAGGACCTCGAGGAGGCGGTCGTCGAGCACGCCCTTGCCAAGATCGACGGTGAAGGCCGGATGCGAGCGGAGCTCGCCGACGGGCTTTCCGCCGCCGACGCGTTCGCCAAGTACGGGATCCTGTGAGGCCGCCGTGCGCGTAGCGATCGCCGGGATCCACCACGAGACGAACACCTTCTCGCCCGTTCCCGCGGATCTTGCCGCCTACGAGCGCGCCGGCATTCTGTGCGGCGGTGAGATCGTCGAGGCGCTGTCGGATTCGAGCTCGACCGTGGCCGGTTTCATCCGCTGTTGCGAGGAGCGCGGCGTCGAGATCGTCCCGATCCTCTATGCCAACCAAACGCCCTGTGGCGCGACCAGCGCCGAGGCCTTCGCCGCGCTCGCCGGCGGGATCATCGAGGGCCTGCGGCAGGAGGCCGGTCTCGACGTCGTCCTGCTCGCCCAACACGGGGCGGCCGTGGGGGAGTCGCATCCGGACCTCGACGGCGAGCTGCTCGTCCGGGTTCGCGAGGCCGTGGGCCCGGACGTCGTCGTCGGCATGGCGCTGGATCTCCACGCCAACGTCAGCGAGCGGATGGTCGCCTTCGCCGACGTCGTCGTCGGCTACCGCGAGAACCCGCACCGAGACGCCGACCAGCGCGCCTTCGAGTGCGCCGCCCTGGCGATCTCGGCGGCGAGCGAGG
This sequence comes from uncultured Actinomycetes bacterium, assembly GCA_963782515.1. Lineage (GTDB taxonomy): Bacteria > Actinomycetota > Thermoleophilia > Solirubrobacterales > 70-9 > VAYN01. The sequence continues at coordinate 190,032 of CAWAJY010000004.1, forward strand.
GCAAGCGCCCGAGCCAGTGCCTCCGCCGCCTGCCGATGGTGGTGCCCATTCTGGGCGGCTGGACCGGCGGCGGGGCGATGGGCGAGCTGATGGACGAAGCTGCCGCGATCGCCCTCGAGGAGGGCCTGCTGACTTTCACCGTCTTCCAGGGCTTCGGCTACGCCGACGTCGCCGAAATGGGGAGCAGCGTTCTAGCCGTGGCGGCCGATTCCGGGACCGCGGAGCGCGCGGCCCGGCGGCTTGCCGAGGCGATGTGGCGATGCCGCGAGCAGCTCGATCCGTACGCACCGGGGCCGGCGGAGGCGGTGGCCGAGGCCGTTCGGCTCGCCGGCGCCGGCGGTCCCGTGGTCCTGCTCGACGTCGGCGACAACATCGGCGGCGGCTCGCCGGGCGACTCGACGGTCCTGCTCGACGAGGCGACCGCCGCGGGCGCGAGTGGAGTGGTCTGCTCGGTCTGGGACGAAGAGGCGGCCGGCATCGCGACGATTGCCGGCGCGGGCGCCGAGGTGGATCTGTCGGTAGGTGGCCGGACCGCTGTCTCGGTGGGGCCGGTGCTGCGGCTGCGCGGCCGGGTCGCCCGCCTCAGCGACGGCGTTTTCGAAGACCCGGGCCCGACCCACGCCGGGGTCCGGCGCTTCGACGCGGGCCCGACTGCCCGGGTAACGCTCGACGGCGGCAACGAGGTCTTGATCACTTCCCGGGCGATGCCGAGCCACAGCCCCGAGCAGTTGCGCGACGTCGGCCTCGAGCCGGAGCGCGTCGCGGTCATCGTCGCCAAGGGCGTCGTCGCTCCCCGCGCCGGCTACGAGCCGATCGCGGCGGGGTTCGTGTTGGCCGACACCCCCGGGATAACCACCGCCGACCTCAGCAGGCTGGACTACCGGAACCGACCCGCGTCGGTCTGGCCGCTGGATCGCGACGCGGCCCCTGCCGAGGGGACACCGCGATGAACGCGGCGATGGAGCGCCTGCTCCAGGCGCCGATCGGCAGCGACCAGAAGGCCTTCCCCCCGGCGCTGAGCGGTCTGTCGCCGGCGGAAGTGGGCGAGCAGGGGCTGAGCCTGCGCGCCGGCGACCTCCTGCTGCCGGTGATGGTGCTGCACGAGGAGGCGCTCGCCCACAACCTCGAGACGATGGCGCGCTGGTGCCGGCGGCACAGCGTCTCCCTCGCCCCTCACGGCAAGACGACGATGGCGCCGCAACTCTTCCATCGCCAGCTCGAAGCCGGTGCCTGGGCGATTACCGCGGCGACCGTCAGCCAGGCGGCGATCATGCGCCAGAACGGGGTCCCACGGGTATTGATCGCAAACGAGGTGCTCGACCCGGCCGGGATCGGCTGGCTTGCACAGGTGATGGACGAGGACCCGGGCTTCGAGGTCTTCTGTCTCGTCGACTCGGCGGCGAGCGTCGCCCGGCTCGACCGGATGCTCGCGGCGCGCGGCGCCGGCAGGCCGCTGCCGGTCCTGGTGGAGCTCGGGGTCGAGTCCGGGCGCGCCGGGGCTCGCGGCGACGAGGAGGCGAGCGCCGTGGCCGCCGCGGTGGCTGCTTCGGACCGCCTGGTCCTGGCCGGGGTCGAGTGCTTCGAGGGCGTGATCGGGCCGGGGGTGAGCGCGGCGGCGGTCGAACGGGTCGAGGCGCTCCTCGGCAGGGTTCGAGCGCTCGCCCGCGAGCTCGACGCCGCCGGGCTCTTCGCCGACGTGCCGGAGATCCTGCTCTCGGCCGGCGGCAGTGTCTTCTTCGACCGCGCGGCCCGGCTGGACGACGTCGGCGAGCTCTCCAGGCCGGTGCGGGTCGTCGTGCGCGGCGGCTGCTACCTGACCCATGACGACGGTGCCTACGAGGAGCTCTCACCCTTCGGGGCGGCTCGGGAGGACAGCGAGGAGAGCGATCGGCTGTGGCCGGCGCTCGAGCTCTGGAGCGCCGTTCTCTCGCGGCCCGAACCGGAGCTGGCCATCATCGGCTTCGGCAAGCGCGACGCTCCCTACGACGCCGGGCTGCCGCGGGCCCGACGGATCATCCGCGCCGACCTCGACGTGCCGGTCGCCGCCGGTGAGCTCGAGGTCCTCGCTCTCAACGACCAGCACGCGATGGTGCGGGTCGCGCCGGGGTTCCGCCTCGAAGTGGGGGAGACGGTCACCTTCGGGATCTCCCATCCCTGCACGGCCTTCGACAAGTGGTCGCTGTTGCCCGTGGTGAACGGGTCCGACGAGGTGATCGGTGCGGTTCGCACCTTCTTCTGAGGCTCCCGAGAAAGGACTATGTAGATGACGCGCAAGGCAATTCTCCTTACCGACGCCGAACCGGTGCGGGCGTTCTCGCCGGCGATCGTCAGCGGCGATCACCTCTTCGTCTCCGGCCAGGCCTCCGTCGACGAGCTGGGTAACATCGTCCCCGGTGACTTCGAGGAAGAGATGAGGCGGTCGATGTCGGGCCTGGGGGCGGTTCTCGCCGCCGCCGGGTGCGGCTTCGAGGACGTCGTCCAGATCCGGGCCTATGTCGAGGATCCCGACGACCTGGCGCGTTTCAACGAGCTCTACCGGGAGTATTTCTCGCCCCCCTGGCCGGCCAGGACGACGCTCACGGGATGTCTCGGGCCGATCAGGTTCGAGGTCGACGCGGTGGCCGCGATCCCCAGCGGCGGAGGTCAGTGATGCGCGCTTGGGTGGTCGAGCACGAGGGCGTCAGGGTCGCCGCGGAGGAGCGCCAGGGACGTCTGGTGGCGCTCGGCGGCGAGCGGGCGACGCTGCTCGGCGGGGACGCCGGGGTCGCCGCGGGCCGCGATGTCGGGCCTTTCGACGAGGAGCGCCTCCTGGCCCCGGTGCGGCCCGGCAAGATTGTCGCGATCGGTCTCAATTACCGCGATCACATCGCGGAGGCGGGGGTGGAGGCGCCGACGAGCCCGCTGGTCTTCGCCAAGTTCCCCTCCTCGATCATTGGCCCGGGCGCCGCCATCGAGATCGACTCCGCGCTCTGCGCCCGCGTCGACTGGGAGGTCGAGGTCGGCGTCGTGATCGGAAGGCGCATGCGAGACGTGCCCTCGGCGCTGGCGCTGGACCACGTCCTCGGCTACACGGTCGGCAACGACGTTTCCGCCCGTGATGTCCAGTTCGCCGACGGCCAGTGGGTGCGGGGCAAGAGCATGGACACCTTCTGTCCGGTCGGCCCCTGCGTCGCCGACGCGGAGGAGGTCGGGGACCCGCAGTCGCTGCGGCTGCGGACGCGGGTCAACGGCGAGACCGTGCAGGACGCCGGCACCGAGATGATGGTGTTCGGCATCGCCGAGCTGCTCAGCTACTGCTCCCGCAGCTTCACGCTCGAGCCCGGCGACCTCGTCCTCACCGGCACGCCCTGGGGCTGCGGCGAGTTCATGACCCCGCAGCGCAGCCTCGCCCCGGGCGATGTCGTCGAGGTGGAGGTCGAGCGGATCGGCCGCCTGCGCAACCCGGTGGTGGAAGTGGAGTCGGTAGCGACGTGAGCACCCTGCCGCATCCGGGCCTGCAGCTCTCGCCCGATGGCGCCCTCCTCACCGGCGCGGCGGTCGCTCCCTACCTCTCCGACGCCACCGAGACGCGCGGGTTGCGCGGCCACGCGGAGGTGGTGGCGCTGCCGGCTTGCACCGAGGATGTCGTCGCCGTGATGCAGTGGTGCTACCGCAGCGGGGTGCCGATCACCCCGCGGGGCGGCGGCACCGGGTATGCGGGCGGCGCCGTCCCGGACGGCGGGCTGGTGCTCTGCACCGAGCGCCTGCGCCGGGTCCGCTCCCTGGCGCCGTTGCAGTGGCGGGCCGAGGTCGAGGCGGGCCTGCCGACCGCACAGGTGCAGCGGCTGGCGCGGGAGAACGGCCTCTACTTCCCGCCTGACCCGGGCGCCGCCGAGCAGTCGCAGATCGGCGGCAACGTCGCCACCAACGCGGGCGGCCCGCACGCCTTCAAGTACGGGGTGACGGGGGCCTGGGTCACCGGGCTCGAGGTCGTGGTCGCACCGGGTGAGGTCGTGACCGTGGGCGGGCCGGTCCGCAAGGACGTCGCGGGTTACGACCTGTGCTCCGTGCTCGTCGGCTCGGAGGGCACGCTGGCGGTGATCACCGCGGTGCACCTGCGGTTCATCCCGGCGGTCGAGTCGCGGTTTCCGGTGGTCGCCTTCTTCGCCGACGTCGCCGCCGGCGCCCGGGCCGTCGAAGCCTGCTTCGCCAGCGGCGTCGTCCCCGCCGCGCTCGAGTACCTCGACGAGGCGGCGATGGAGATCGTCCGCGATGCCTTCCCGGCGGTGGTTCCCGCGCCCCCGCCCTTTGCGGTGATCGCCGAGGCGGATGGCAGCCGCGAGGAGGCGCTCGCCGGGCAGGCGCTACTTGCCGAGGCCCTTGGGGAAGGCGCGCTGAAGGTCCTGGTGCCGACCGAGAAGGGCGAGATCGATGCCCTCTGGCGCTGGCGCGAGGGCGTCGGCATCGCGGCCGACGCGGCGCGGGGCGGCAAGGTCAGCGAGGACATCGTGGTTCCGGTCGAGCGGCTGGGTGAGGCGATCGAAGGGACGCGCGCGATCGCCGGGCGCCATCGGGTCGAAACCTGCAATTGGGGGCACGCCGGCGACGGGAACCTGCACGCCACCTTCCTCTTCTCGCGTGGCGACGAGGAGGCGGTGACCCGTGCGACCGCGGCCGCCGAGGAGCTCTTCGAAATGGCCGTCGAGCTCGGCGGCACGATCAGCGGCGAGCACGGGATCGGCCTTGTCAAGGGCGGGCACCTCCGCCGTAACTTGCCCGCGGAGGCACTGCGGCTACAGGCGGGAGTCAAGGAGCTCTTCGACCCGCGCGGCCTTCTCAACCCAGGAAAGAAGGCGATATGAGGATGAGGTTCAAGGACCGGCGGGCGCTGGTCACCGGCGCCGGCTCGGGGATCGGCGCGGCGATCTGCGAGGCACTGGAGGGCGAGGGCGCGAGCGTCTACGCGGTGGACCTGCGGTTCGCGGACGTGCCCGCGCCGCAGGACGATCACGCCGCGCGCCTGGTTGCCGATGTCAGCGACGAGGCCGCGATGGCGGCGGTGGTCGCCGAGATCGCCGACGGCGGCTCGATCGACCACCTCTTCAACATCGCCGGAGTCGGCTCGACGACGACGGCCCCGGACACTCCGCTGGAGGTTTGGGAGCGGGTCTTCGCGGTCAACGTTCGTGGGACGTTCCTGGCCTGCAAGCACGTGATCCCGCACATGATCGCGGCCGGGGGCGGCTCGATCGTCAACATGGCCTCCGTCGCTGGGCTCGTCGGGCTTCCCTCGCGCGCCGCCTACTGCGCCTCCAAGGGGGCCGTCGTCTCCCTCACCCGGGCGCTCGCGGTCGACCACGTCTCCCAGCGGGTCAGGGTCAACTGCCTGTGCCCGGGCACCGTCGACTCGCCATGGGTGCGGCGGCTCGTCGAGGAGGCGGGGGAGAGCATCGACGCGCTGCGGGCGCGCCAGCCGATGGGCCGGCTGGGGACACCCGAGGAGATCGCGCAGGGCGCCCTCTACCTCGCGGCTGACGAAGCCGCCTTCGCCACCGGCACCGCTCTGACCCTGGACGGGGGGCTCTCGGCGGCGTGAGCTGTTTCGCCATGTGGTCCGGCGGCCGCCGGGGCGCGGCCGAGGGACGAACAAGGGACGCGGCCCTCTCATCACGGCCCGGGCTGGCTGTGGCCGTGTGAGAAGGCCGGGTCAAAGCGCGCGGCGCGTCCTCGGGCCCTCGAATCCGGCCGGAAAGGGACCGAAGGCGCGCGGAAGGGTGACGTTCCCGGCATCTTCGTCACGGATCGGCCCCTGATCGCGCCCGACCGGCCGGAGGTGTGCCTTCTCTCGCACGAGGCCGTGACGTGAGTCCGACCTTCCCCCGTCCCCGTGCCGGAACCCTTCGCACCCCTCACGTCCGGGGCGCCTCATGAGGGTCACAGCCTGCCAGGACCCCATGAGGCGCCCAAGACACCCCGGCGCCACCTCGGATGGCCGCCCGGGGCCGGGCCACGGCTGCCCGGACCACGAACCCTCACCCATCCCGGCCGCCCGCTCCGCGAGCCCCCGCACCCGCCCGTGGAATCAACCGTCTAAGGAGGCTTTGGTTGGGGCCATCAGGGCGTCGCGGACCGCCTCGGCGGTGGCGGCGACGCCCTCGCCGAACTCGATCCGGCGCTCCGGCGGGAAACGGGCGGCGGCACCGGAAAGGGAGACGCCGCCGATTGGCTTGCCCGGGGTCGGGCAGATCACCGCGCCGAGGCAGACGGCGCCCTCGTCCACTCCTCCGTCATCGACGGCGTAGCCGTTCTCGCGTGCCGCCGCGACATCTCGCTCCAGCTCCGCGAGCGTCGCCGGGGTGTTCCCGGTGAACCGCTCGAAGGGCTCGGCGGGAAGGTAGTCGGGGTGCGTCTCGACCGGGACCGCCGCGAGCAGCGCCTTGCCGAGCGCGGTGGCGTGGATCGGGGCGGGGTCGCCGACGTTGCCGGACATCCGCAAGTTGTGCAGGCCGTCCAGGATCCGGACGTAGAAGAGGCCAGTCCCCTGCAGGATCGCCAGGTTCACGGTCTCGCGGGTCGAGCGACGTAGCTCTTCGAGTGGCTCCTCGGCGGCTCTTACCAACGCCGTGGTCTGGGAGCGGGCGGCAAGCGCAACTGCCGCGACGCCCAGGCCGTAGGAATGTGACTCCTTATTGTGGACGACGTAGCCGCGGTCCTGCAGGGTGGCGAGGAGCCGAAAGGCGGTGGCGCGCGAAGAGGAAAGCAGCTCCGGCAGCTCGGCGAGCTTTACCTCGTCCCGTTCGCTCATGATCTCGAGCAGCAGCAGACCGCGCTCCAGTGAGCTGATATTCGATTGTTTCGCTATGCGAGCCAACTAGCTTCACGATACCAGGGCCTTTAGTGGTCTCCGCGGCCCTGCGCGAGGTATTCAATGCAGAGACCTGGGCAACGCAAGGGAGTGCTCGGCGGCCGTGATCGAGCGCCTGACCCCGACCGCGCGAAGGTGGCGAACTGCCGAGCGAGGCCGAGGAGGACCTCCCGATCGTGGCGACCTCTTACACCACATCCTGGGACTTGACTCGTGGACCGGTCGCTCTGGCGTCGGCAAGGGTCTATGTCAAACCTCGCATCACACTGCCGAGATCGAGGCGCAAGCCGTCGTCGCTCGCGACGAAGGCGCAGGTCGGACTGGACACCGCGGGGAGTCGACCCACCGCTTCTGCGGTTTGGCGGCCGGGAGGCCAGATGGCAACTTCCTTTGTGGGGCACGGAATGGGGCACGAAGCTCCACATAGCCCCGCCGATCCCAGCCAAGTCCGATTTCGCGGATTTGGCTTGATACCTAGCCCTACATACCCCAGCCGCGTCCCCGGATCGGGCTCATAACCCGAAGGTCGCAGGTTCGAATCCTGCCCCCGCTATAGGACAAAGGCCCCGGAGACGGGGCCTTTTTCATGGCCGAGAAATCCTCCGCGGGTACTAGGCAGATCGGCCCCGGCATCGGCCTCGGGTGGCAATGGGCGGCGAGCGTGGGCATGGCGCTGCCCGCGTGCGCTCGAGCGGCACGCCTCCGAGTTCGCGCTCCAGCGGCCGGATCCGGTTGGAGAGCGCGGGTTGGAGATCGAGAGCCGTTCCGCCGCGCTTGACACCGGCTGAGTGAAGGGTCATACTGGCGCCGCCAATAGGTGGAACACAGTTCAGTATGTCGAACTCAAAAGCTGTTCATGTCTCCGAGACCGGAACCCAGCCTCTTCTCCGCTGCCGACATCTGGCACGCCTACGGCGCCGCCCCGGTGCTCCAGGGCGTCGACCTGACGCTCCGCTCGGGCGAGGTGACCGCGCTGCTCGGTGGGAACGGCTCCGGCAAGAGCACCCTGGTCAAGGTGATGACCGGCATCGTCCGGCCGTTCGACGGCTCGCTCGCGATCGAGGGCGAGGCCGTCGAGTTCCACAAACCGACCGATGCGCTCGACGCCGGCATCGCGGTCGTCCACCAGCACCAGCAGCTCTTCCCCGACCTCTCGGTGGCCGACAACGTGATCGGGATCCACGTCCGCAAGCCGCGTCGGCGACCGATCCCGCTGCTGATCGACCGCCGCGCCATGTACGAGCGGGTCGAGGCGGTCTTCGAGCAGTTCGGGATCGAGGTCGACCCGCGCTGGTCGGTGCGCCGCCTCGGCGCCGCCGAACGGACCTTCGTGCAGGTCGCGCGGGCCCTGCTCGAGCAGCCCCGCGTGCTGATCCTGGATGAGCCGACCGCTTCGCTGCAGCCGGCTCCAGCACAGCGAGTGCTGGACCTGATCGACCGCATGCGCTCGCACGGGGTCGGCCTGCTCTTCATCAGCCACCGCCTCGGCGAGGTGGTTTCGGTCGCCGACAACGCTGTGATCCTGCGCGACGGGCAGGTGGTGGCGCGCCAGGAGGCGCCGCTGGCCGAGGCCGACCTGGCGGCGAAGATCGTCGGCCCGAGGGGGATCCACGCCCACGTCGAGCGCCGCCGGGTCTCGGCCCCCGGCGCGGCCGGGGGACAGCCGGCGATCGCGTTCGAAGCCGGCAACCGCAGCATCTCGGTGGCGGCGGGGGAAATAGTCGGTCTCGCCGGGATTCCGCAGTCGGGCGCGACCGAGGCGGTTCGCCGGCTGGCCGGCCGGGGAGGCTCGCTGAAGATCGACCGCGAGGGCCGCTCGCTGGTCATCCGGTCTCCCCGCTCGTCGGTCCAGGCGAGCATCGGGTTCATCCCCGAGGACAGGACGACGCTCGGAGTGCTGGGCGAGCTGAGTGTGGCGACCAACCTCTCGCTGCCTTCGATGGGACAGGTCTCGGTAGCCGGCGTAGTCCGTCGGTCACTCGTCGACGAGCGAGCCGAGCAGGCGACCAAGGGCCTCGAGATCCGCTGTCCCTCGATCCACGCCCCGGCGAAAGCGCTCTCCGGCGGCAACCAGCAGAAACTGGTGGTGGCGAAGTGGCTTGCCTCGGGAGTCCGGGTGCTCGCGATCGAGGAGCCAACCCACGGGGTCGACATCGCCGGGAAGTTCCAGGTCCACACGCTCCTCCGCGAGTTCGCCGACAACGGCGGCGCGATCGTGGTTGCGAGTGCGGAACCGGAGGAGCTGGTCTCTCTCTGCGACCGGATCGTGGTCTTCGCTCGCGGTGAGGCGACCGCCGAACTCGCGGCCGGCGATCTGGCCGGCCCGGCAGAACTCGAAACGCTCATCAACGGCGTGCCAGGGGCCGCCTCACAAGTTGGAGGGAACGTCTGATGCGGTATTCGGCAAAGCGTGACCTGCGCGCCCGGTGGAGCCGCAGCGGCGGTACCGAGGGAGTTGTGGAGCGCCTCTCGGTGCCCCTGCTGATCATCGGGCTTGGGGCCTACCTGACCGCGACGTCCGACGTCTTCTTCACCGATCGCAACATCGAAAACCTGCTCGTCCAGGCGTCGGTCCTGGCGATCGTCTCGTTTGGCCTCACCTTCGTCATCCTCGGCGGTGAGCTAGACCTCTCGGTCGGCTCGGTCGTCTCCCTCAGCGGCGTGATCTGCGCCTGGGTGATGGTCCACGCCGACTCGGTCGCGCTCGGCTTCGCCGCCGGGATCGCGGTCGGGGCGCTGGTCGGACTGGTCAACGGCCTGCTCGTCACCGTCGCCAAGGCGCCGTCCTTCATCGTCACGCTGGGCACCCTGGTCATCGGGTCCGGCCTCGCCTACGCGATCTCCGACGCCGGCCTGATCGCCCTGCCTGAATCGGCGGGCGTGCTTTCGGGCGACCTGCTCGGCGTCAACCGCCTGATCTGGCTGATGCTCGCCGTCTTCGCGGTCCTCTTCTTCGTCCAGTCCGAGACGACTTTCGGGTCGTGGGTGCGGGCGGTCGGCAGCAATCGCGATGCGGCCCGGGTGTCCGGGCTTCCGGTCGACCGCGTGCGCGTGCTCACCTTCGTCGTCAGCGGGACCTGCGCGGGGATCGGCGGCGTGGCCGCCACCTCACGGGTCCTCGCGGGGCAGCCGGACGCCGGAGCGCTGTTGGAGCTGACGGCGGTGGCCGCGGTGGTCGTCGGCGGCACCAGTCTCTACGGGGGCAGCGGCTCGATGCTGAGGACCTTCGCGGGGGTGCTTCTGCTCGCGGAGCTCAGCAACGGCCTCGACCTGCTCAGCGTCGGCCCCGACCTGCAGAAAGTGATCGTCGGGCTGGTGCTGATCGGCGCCGCATCGACCGAGGTGGTGCGCCGGCGGATGGTGCGCCGCCCGAGCCCAGTTTTCAAGCCCCCAGTCAACAAGAAGGCACTACGAGGAGAGTGAATTGGTGAGCACGTGCAAGCGGTACCGATTGCTGTTTGTTGCTCTGTGTGCGTCGGTCGTGGCGCTGTCCTTGGCAGCGTGCGGTGGTGGCGACGACTCCTCGGCCGGCACGACGGCCGGTGAGGAAACTGGCGGTACCAGTGGGACCGATGCCAGTGGAGCGAAGGTCAGCGCGAGCCTGGTCGCCCGCGCGGTTCCGTTCTTCGCGCACCTCGGCGACGGCCTCGAAACCGGCGCCCAGAATGCCGGGTTCGACTTCTCCCTCGTGTATGCGGAATTCAGCCCGACCGACCAGCTCTCGACGGTTGAAAACCAGATCGCGCAGCAGCCGGAAGGGCTGTTGGTCGCCGCCCTCGACGAACGTTCTCTGGCGCCGATCCTCAAATCCGCGATGGACGAAGGCGTCGAGGTGATCACCGTCGGCGATTCCCTGGCCGACCCGAGCGCCTCCAACGCTTATGTCGGCGCCGATTTCGCCGAGGTCGGCAAACGCAAGGCCGAAGCGATCGTCGCCGCCCTGGATGGCCAGGGCAAGGTGGCGTTTGCCAACGGGCCCCGCGGCGTCTCGTTCGTCGAAGGACAGCGCAAAGGGGCGCTGGAGGTCTTCGAAGGCGAACCGGGGATCGAAGTCGTCGCCGAAGACTTCGCGGCCGAGATCAACAAAACCGAGGGGCTCGAGGCGACCGAGAACATCCTCACCGCGAACCCCGACGTCGGGGCGATCTTCTACTCCGGTGACGAAGCGGCGCTCGGTGGCGTGCAGGCGATCGAAGAGCAGGGCATCGCCCTCGACGACATCTTCATCGCCGCGACTGACGGCCTCCCGAACGGAGTCGCCGGCGTCCAAGCCGGCAAGATCGACTTCACGATTTCGCAGTGCCCGACCTGGATGGGTGAAATCGCGATCGAGAAGATGACCGAAGCACTCGCTGGGCAGGAAATTCCCAAGCTGATCTCGACCCCGCTGGTCGACCTCGCTCCGGACACGGTCGACGCGACGCTGAAATCGGACGAATGGGCTCAGTGCAGCGGAGAAGCGGGATGACCGGGCGGGAGCTGGCGTTCGGCCTGCCCAAGGCTGAGCTTCACGTGCACGCCGAGGCGTGCCTGGAGCCCGAGTTGCTGATGCGCTTTGCGGATCGCAACGAGGTCTCGCTCCCGTACGCGTCGGTCGAGGAGGCGCGCGAGGCCGTCGATTCGTGGGCGGACCTCAAGGCCTTCCTCGACATGTACTACCTGCACATCGGGACGCTGCAGACCGAGGACGACTACCGCGAGCTGGTCGAGTCCTACATGGAGCGGTCCGCCGCGCAGGGCCTGCGCCACGTCGAGCTGTTCTTTGACCCGCAGGCCCACACGCGGCGCGGGGTCCCGCTCGAGACCGTGCTCAACGGTCTCGTGGCGGGCCTCGACAGCGGCGAGCGGGAGCACGCCATCAGCGGTGCCCTTATGGCGTGCTTCATCCGCGAGTTAGGGGTCGACTCGGCGAGCGCGACGCTCTCCGAGCTCGCCGCCCTGGAGCGTTCCGACCGGGTCGTCGCAATCGGGCTCGACTCGATCGAGGAAGGGTTCCCCCCGCCGATGTGGGCGCCGCTCTACGAGCAGGCCGAAGCGCTCGGCAAGCGCAAGGTGATCCACGCCGGCGAGGCCGGTCCGGGAGAGAACGTGGGCCTCGCCCTGACGGTGCTCGGGGTCGACCGGATCGACCACGGGCCGCGCTGCATCGAAGACCCCGTCAGCCTCGACGCCGTGCTCGAACGCGACACGACGCTGACCCTCTGCCCGCTCTCCAACGTGCTGATCGGGCTCTACGACTCGCTCGGCGACCATCCGGTGGCCGAGCTGATGGAGAAGGGGGTCGGCGTCACCGTCAACTCCGACTCTCCCGCGTACTTCGGCGGCTACGTCGCCGACCACTGGGTCGCCGTACAGGAGCAGTTCGACCTCGACGCCGACGCGCTCGTCGGTCTGGCCCACCGGTCCGTGCAGGCGAGCTTCGCCGGCGCGGAGCGCAAGGCCGAGCTGGAAGCCGAGATCGACGCCTTCATCGGCGGAACGGAGGCGTAGGTGACGGTTGCGATCACCGGTTGCGACGTCCTCGTGCGCCCCGGAGACCTGCGTCCGGGCGCCGGGCTCGTCCTCGACGGCGCGACGATCGGGGGGGTGGGAACGGCCCCGCCGGACGGCGCGACGATCGTCGACGGGAGCGGGCTGCTGGCGATGCCCGGGCTCGTCAACGCCCATACCCACTCTCCGGAGAACTGCCTGCGGGGGGCGGGCCAGCGGTTGCCGCTGGAGCCCTGGCTGATGCTGATGTTCGGCGTCGGCGGCCTCTACACGCCGGAGGAGCACCGGATCTGCGCCCTCGCCGGGGCGGCCGAGATGCTGCGCACCGGCACCACCGCGGTCCTCGATCACCTCTGGATGACGCCGCCGAGCGCGACCGCGATCGACGCGGTGATGGCGGCCTATGAGGAAGCGGGGATCCGCGCCGCCGTGGCGCCGCTGATGTCGGACTTCGACCCCACGCACGAGCTGGGACGGGCGAGTGGGGTCGATGTCTCCGCGGCCGCGATCCCGGTCGGGGACAGCGAGCTCCTGCTCGAATGCCTCGATGGCGCGATGGAGCGCTGGCACCGTCGCGGCGAGGGACGCCTGCAGCTCTTCGCTGGGCCGGGAGGGGTGCAGTGGTCCAGCGACCGCCTGCTCACCGGCGCCGCCGAGATCGCCGCCAAGCACAACAGCGGCTTCCACATCCACCTGCTGGAGACGCCGCTGCAGGACGCGACCTGCCGCCGGCGGTTCGGGCGCTCAGGCCTGCGCGGGCTGGCAGAGCTCGGCGTGCTCGGCCCCAACGTCTCGCTGCCGCACAGCGTCTGGATCGACGACGAGGACATCGCCGAGATCGCGGCGCGGGAGGCCGTCGTCGTCCACAATCCGGCGGCCAACACCAGGCTCGGCAGTGGACGCGCTCCGGTCCCGGCGCTGCTCGAGGCCGGCGCGATCGTCGCGCTCGGCGCCGATGGGTCGGCCTCCTCGGACAACCAGGTGATGTGGGACGAGGTGAAGCTCGCCGCGCTGATCCACAACGACGGCATCGCCGACGTCTGGATCGACGGGGCCCAGGCCTTGGCGATGGCGACGACCGGCGGTGCCGCCGCGCTCGGCGAGCGGTCGAGCGGGCTCGGCACGCTCGAGGCCGGCGCGCCGGCGGACGTCGCCCTGCTCGACCGCCGGAGCCCGACCCTCGCCGGTGCGCTCGACCTCGAGGGCACCCTGGCGCTTTCGGAGAACGGCGGCTCGGTGCGCCGAGTCTATGTCGCCGGCCGCGAGGTCGTCCGCGACGGCCGCTGCCTCACCGTCGACGAGGACGCCGTCTTCGCCGAGCTTGCCGAGCTCGCTGCCGCGCGGGCCGGCCACCACCGCAGCCCCTCGCCCGAGGTGCGGCAAAGCGTCGCCCAGATGGACCACCTGCGCACGACTCTCACTCGAGACTACGATCACCGATGAGCACCGCCCTGTCAGCAGCCGTGGAGGCGGTCGGGATCCCCGCCTCCCACGCCGCAACGCCGGGCAGACTTGTGTCGCACCGAATCGCGTGATCGTCCACTCCCGACATCTCCACGACCTGACCGATCGCCTGCGGCGGGGTGGCCTCGCCGCGCCGGTTCTCGCGGAGGTTCCGGCGTGAACGACTACCGGGTCCCGGCGGTCGTCTCCGCCAGCCGTCTACTCGACCTCCTTGCCCAAGCTCCGGCCGGTGCCACGCAGACCGAGCTGGCCCGGGCGGTCGGGCTCTCGAAGAGCTCTGCGCACAACCTGCTGGTCACGCTCGAGGACATCGGTTGGGTCCAGCGCGGGTCCGACCGCACCTACCACCTCGGCGCCGCGCTGATCACGCTCGGAATCGCCGCCACCAAACGCGAGAGCATTCTCACCCTCGCGGTGCCCAAGCTGGCCGACCTGGTCGACGAGTACGGCGTCTCGTTCGCGATCGCGCGGCTGATGCCGGACGGGGTGGCGCAGATCGTCGAGCGCCTTTATCCCACGACCGACGAACACGTCGGGGTCCTGATCGGAGGCCGCTTCGATCAGCGTGCCGGCGCGCTGGGCAAGGCCCTGCTGGCCCTGTTGCCGCCGGCCGAGGCGAAGGAGGCCCTGGAAGCGACGAACCTCGTCCCGCACACGCCGCGCACGATCACCGACTCCGCTTCGATGGTCACCGAGGTCGAGACAGCCCGGCAACGCGGCTGGGCGGTGAGTGACGGCGAGCTCAACGACAACCACGCGGTCGTCGGCTTCTCGCCGAGCAAGGATCCCAACCAGCAGATCTTCCTCCTCGCCCTCGGCTTCCCGAGCCAGCTCCCGGCCGCTCTGATGGAAGAGGTGGGCGAGCGCCTCGCGCGCCTTGCCATCGAACTGAATCGCCAGACCGGCCTCTCCGCCGATGACGTCTGATCGCGCCGGCGCCCGCGAGCGCCTCCTCGCCGCCGCGCGCCGCAAACCGACTCCGCCCTACGAGTTGGACCCGTCCCTGACCTTCTTCTGCCCTCAGGAGAACGTCGAAGGCCTCAGTCATCCTTCGGTGCAGGCGCTGCGAGATTTCAAGCGGGAGCGCTGGCAGGTGCCGAAGGGTGGACGCCGGGTCCTGCTCCTCGTTCCCTGCCAACTGACCAAGCCCTACCCGCTCTCGCGTGAGCACCAGGCGATCAATCGGGCGTTCCTGGAAGCCGGCTTCAAGCCGACCGGGAAAGGGGACTGGCCGCGCGAGCTCGGGGCGAGCGGAATCGACCCGGACCTGCTCTCCAACGCCCCGCTGGCCGACGAGAGCGGTTTGGTCGTCGACCGCGCCGTGATCTCGGAGCCGTTCGGGCTGGTGCCCTACGAGGTTGTCTACAAGCTGAAAGGCGAGCTCTCACCCGTCGCCCGCTACGACGACCCGGGGCTGTTCGAGCACCGGGGCATCGGCCCGGTCTGGAGAGACGACTGCACGGCGGTCGAGGTCAAGCCCGGCTGGTGGCGCTGGGGCGACAACGAGCGTGCTTCCTACGCGGAGATGCACAACGCGCTCGCGACCGAGATCGTGGGCGATCTGAAGGGCGTGCGCGACAGTTACCAGGCGATCTTCGGCTGCACGGCACCGGGGATGCCGCATCGCTCTTTCCTCGCGAAGGCTGAGGAGCGCCGCGAAGGGCGCATGCCCCTGAACCGTCGCGCCCACGGGCGCAACATGCGCTTGGTCGGGGTCGGCGACATCGAGCCCGGCATGGTCCGCCTCTTCCCCTCCGCCGCCGAGTTCGCCCGCCATCGCCAAGCCCGCGGCGGCCGCCTCACCTCGACGCCCCTGCAGGATGCGTCGATCCTCAGCGAACTGGTCGCCTCGCTTCGAGCAGCCGGTAAGTCCGCCTAGGCAACTCCTCCCAAGCCGCCCGCCTTCGCTGCCGGCGTCCATCGCGATCGACTTGGTCGATTTGACAAGCGACGCCCCAGTTGGCTAGGCTCGGCCTACACTCTGAACCATGTTCAGCATACTGAACTTATAGGGAGAAACATGTCACTCGAAGTCGATCTGAAGATCACCGGGGGAACGGTGGTGAGCCCATCGGGTCCGCGCCGGACGGGCATCGCCATCAACGAGGGCCGCGTAGTGGCGGTCGGCGACGACGCGACGCTTCCCCCCGCGCGGGAGACCTTCGACGCGACCGGCCTGCACCTTCTGCCGGGCCTCGTCGACACGGAGGCCCACCCGGGTTGCTACTCGCCGCTGCGCGACGACCTCGGCAGCGAGTCGCGGGCCGCGGCCGCCGCCGGCGTCACCACCTGGGGGGTCCACGCTCCGGCTACCCGGATGGGCCATCCGGACTTCGTCGAGTTCGTCCAGCCCGGCGATGTGCACTCCTTCCACGAGGGCTTCCCCTACTTCGAGGAGGCGGTCGAGGAGGACTCGGCGATCGACGTCTTCCTTACCTACATGCTGGAGACCGACGAGCAGGCAAGGGAGATCCCCGAGTACGCCGAGCAGCACGGGGTCACCAGTTACAAGCTCTACCTGCAGGCGATGAGCCCGGAAGCGGAGCCGCATTGGCCCGGCCGCCGCGCCGGCCTCGGCCACGGCTTCGACGACGGCACCGTCTGGCTCACGATGGAGGCGGTCGCGAAGCTCGGCGACCCCGGCGTCGTCTGCATGCATTGCGAGAACTGGGAGATCGCGAGGATCTTCGACGAGCGCCTGCGCGCCGCCGGCCGCACCGACTGGGCCACCTGGTCGGACCGCTCGCCGCACTTCCTCGAGTCGACCCACCTGCGCCAGTACGGCCACATGGCTCAGGAGCTCGGCTGCCCGATCTACGTCCAGCACGCGACCACGCCGGAGACCTACGCCGAGATCGGCGACCTGCGCGGCAAGGGCGTCCGCGTCTACGCGCAGACCGGACCGCACTGGCTGCACTTCGGCAAGGGCGAGAAAAACGCCTGGCGGATCAACGTGCCGCTGCGCTCCCGGGAGAACAACCCGAACATCTGGCAGGCGTTGCAGGAGGGGATCATCGATGCGGTCGGCTCTGACCACGTCGTCGCCTGGGACCCGGCTGACTACGACAGTTCCTTCAACGAGAACATCTGGGAGCTGAAGACCGGCTTCACCAGCCGCGTCGAGGCGCTGCTGCCGGTGATGCTCGAGGGCGTCCACCAAGGCAAACTGAGCCTGGAGAGGCTGGTCGAGGTCTCGGCCGCCAACCCGGCCCGGATCTTTGGCCTCTACCCGAAAAAGGGCTCACTCGACGTCGGTGCCGACGCCGACGTGGTCCTCGTCGACCTCGACCGCACGGTCACGGTGAGCAACGACATCGTCAGCACCCGCTCCGGCTGGACGGTGCTCGACGGGCACGAGATCCACGGCTGGCCGGTGGCGACCTTCCTGCGCGGCAAGCAGGTCTCCAGGATCGAGGGCGACGCCGTCGTCCCGACCTTCATCGGTGAGCCCGAGGGCCACTACCTGCGCCGCCAGGCCGGGTCCCAGCTGGTCGACGTGGCGAGCGTCGCGGGAGCCGAGTGATGCCGGTCTGGGACGACGTACTGCCGGAGATCGACCGCGAAGTGTTCGCGGCGGCCGGGTGGGGCAAGGACGCCGGCTTCGGCCGGCGTCCTGTCCTCCTCGTCGTCGACGTGATCTACAACTTCGTCGGCGACGTTCCCGAGCCGATCCTCGACTCGATCAAGCGTTGGCGTTACTCCTGCGGCGAGCGCGGCTGGGAGGGCGTCAAGCACCTGGCCCGGCTGATCGAGGCCGCTCACGAGCAGCAGGTCCCCGTCTTCTACACGGGAATGGACCGGCGGCCTGACGGCTTCGACCAGGGCGCCTGGAACTGGAAGAGCCACCGCTCAGGCGAGGCCAGCGACATCAGGGGCTCGCTCGGCAACGAGTACGTCAAGGAGATCGCCCCGCAGCCGCAGGACGTCGTTTTCGTCAAGGACAAGCCCAGCGCGTTCCTCGGCACGCCGCTGCTCAGCTACCTCAACTACCTCGGCGCCGACACGGTGATCACGACCGGGACGACCACCAGCGGCTGTGTGCGCGCAACCGCGGTCGATGCGGCGCAGTACAACTTCCACTCGATCGTCCCCGAGGAGTGCGTCTGGGACCGGGGCGAGCTGACCCACAAGGTCAATCTCTTCGACATCCAGATGAAGTACGGCGACGTCAAGTCGACCGACGATGTGATCGCGTACCTGCGCTCGTTGCCGGTGCGTCCGTGTGGTGAGCGGACCCCGACCGGGATCGCCAACACCGCGGAAGAGGTGCCGGCCGGATGAGTGATCTGGAGATCCGCAAAGTCCTGACCGTGGTCGAAGAGGTACGAACCGAAGGGGGGAGGGGGGACGACGGCGGCCCGGTGCGCAAAGCGGCGTGCGCGGTCGTATTTCGCAATCCCTATGCCGGTCGCGAGTGGTCCGAGGACCTCTCCGAGCTGGTCGAGCCGAGCGCTGCCCTCGGCGAATTGATCGGGTCGGCGGTCCACGACGCGCTCGGTGGGGCGACGATCGAGGGTCACGGAAAGGCGGTTCTGGTCGGCCTCGACGGCGAGCAGGAGCACGGCAACGCGGTCAAGACGACGACCTTCGGCAACCCCTTCCGGGAGGCCTTCGGAGGCGGCAAGGCCTGGTTGCCCTCGACGACGAAGCGCTGCGCCCCGGGCAGTGCGGTCGACGTGCCGATCTGCTTCACCCACGAGATCTGGGTGCGCAGCCACTACGACACGATCACGGTCGTCGTCCCCGATGCCCCGGCGCCGGATGAGATCGTCCTGATCGGCGCTGTCTCCACCAGGGGCCGGCTCAACGCACGCCTCGGCGGAATGACCAAGGCCGAGGCTCTGGCGTCGCTCGAGTAGTGGGCTCGCTACTGATCCGCAACCTCGGTGGCCTGGTCACCGGCGAGCTCGGCGAGGAGCCTCGGGCGATCGAGGCGATCCTTGCTCGCGACGGCGCCATCGCCGAGTTCGACCCGTCCTCGGAGGACGCCGACGTCGTCCTCGACGCCGGCGGCGCGGTGGCGCTGCCGGGGCTGATCGACTCCCACGCCCACGTGGTCTTCGGCGACTGGACCCCGCGGCAATCGGCGCTCGGCTGGATCGAGAGCTCTCTGCACGGCGGCGTGACCACGATGATGAGTGCCTCCGAGGTCCACCTGCCCGGCCGACCGCACGATCCCGAGGGCGTCAAAGCGCTGGCGGTGGCGGCGCAGCGCGCTTACGCGGAGCATCGGCCCGGGGGCGTCAAGGTGCTCGCCGGATCCCTGATTCTCGAGCCCGGCCTCGACGCCGACGACCTCGCCTGGCTGCGGGAGCGGAGCGTCTGGCTCGCCAAGGTGGGGTTCGGCTCCTTCGCGTCCCAGTCCGAAGCGGCGCCGCTCGTGCGCGCTGCCCAGGAGCTCGGCTTCGTGGTCATGAACCACACCGGCGGCGCCAGCATTCCCGGCTCTTCGCCGGTGACGATCGACGACGTGCTGGCGCTCGGCTGCGACATCGTCGGCCACGCCAACGGCGGCACCACCGCCCTGCCCGACGCCGACCTGCCGGCGCTCTTCGACGCGCCCGGGGCGATCCAGCTCGTCCAGGCGGGGAACCTGCGCAGCGCGCTGAAGATCGTTGAGCTGGCCCAGGAGCGCGACGCGCTCGATCGCATCGTCCTGGCCACCGACACGCCGACCGGAACCGGGGTGATGCCGCTGGGAATGTTGAAGACGGTGGTAGAGATCAGTTCCCTGGCCGGGCTCTCGGCGGCCGACGCGATCGCCATGGCCACCGGCGCCAACGGTCGCGTGCTGCGCCGGCCGGAGGGCGTCCTCGGCCTCGGGCACCCCGCCGACGTCGTGCTCGCCTTCGCGCCGCTCGGCGCCGCCTACGCCGATCCGTTGCTCTGCGTCGAGCATGGCGACCTGCCTGGGATCGGCGCCGTCGTCGTCGACGGCGAGGTGCGGGCGCTGCGCTCGCGCAACACCCCCGCCCCGGACGGGGCCTGCAAACTGATCAGCGAGGAGGAGTAGAGATGGAGACCGAGCTCGAGCAGCCGCTCGTTGAGGTGACCGTTCCGGCGCGCGAGGCGCGCACCGTCGCAGTCGAGGCGGGCCAGGTCCTGCAGCTGGTCGACCTCGAAGGGCGGCAGGTCGGCGACTTCGTCGCCTATCGCCCCGAGGCGCCGCACGAGCACTTCAGCGCCGGTCACACGGTCTCATGCCTGACCAAGCTGGTCCCGGAGGTTGGCGACGAGCTGTTCAGCAACCATCGCACCCCGCTGCTGCGGGTCCGCCGCGACGACGTCGGCCGCCACGACCTGCTCGTCCCGTGCTGCGACCCCGAGCGCTACTCGCGCGACTACGGCGAGCACGACCACGGCTCCTGCCTGGCTTCGATCGAACGCGCTCTGGCAGAGTTCGGATCGGCGGTGCCGGTCGCCGGCGAGAGCGCCTGGAACGTGTTCATGAACAACCGGCTCGAGAACGGCCGGATCGTCACCTACGAGCCCGAGCACGGACCAGGATCGCTGATCGAGCTGGAGGTGCTCGAGGACCTCGTTCTCACTCTCAGCGCCTGTCCCCAGGATCTCTCGCCCTGCAACGCCTACGACCCGACGGCGATGGCGATCCGGGTCTTCGGGCAGCCCGCGTCATGAGCAAGGGGGGCACGGCGGAGGCTGTGGCGGCGACCGCCCGCAGGCTCGCCGGCCTCGGCCTCGTCTCCGCTTTCGGGCACGTTTCCGCCCGCGACCACGAGGGCATTCGCATCACCTCGACCGCACCGCTGGTCGCGGCGGATGCAAGCTCAATTCTCGTGGTCGGCTCAGATGAGCCGCCGCCGGGGGCTCCGCTGGAGGTTCCGCTGCACCTGGCGGTCTACCGTGCCCGCCCCGACGTGGGCGCGATCTGCCGCACCCACGGTCCCTATGCCGTCCTCTGGGGAGCGCTGCCGCGGGTGCCGCCGCTGCGCCACGGCCTCGGCGGCCTCAGCGGTGCCGTCGGTCTTCACCTCGATCCCGAACTGGTCTGCGACGGGGAGAGAGCGCGCCGCGCCGCCGAGTCCCTGGGGGAGGCGCATTCGCTGCTCTTGGCGGCGAACGGGTCGCTCTCGGTCGGCGCCGACCTCGCCGAGGCGTTGGCGCGTGCCTGGTACTTCGAGGACCGCTGCCGGGTCGCCTGGGAGGTGGGCCGGGTCGGCCCTCGGCTCGATACCTCGGAGAGGGGCGCGCACTA
The DNA here is from genome assembly GCA_963782515.1 of uncultured Actinomycetes bacterium. Taxonomy (GTDB): domain Bacteria; phylum Actinomycetota; class Thermoleophilia; order Solirubrobacterales; family 70-9; genus VAYN01. The sequence goes on from CAWAJY010000004.1 coordinate 211,046, forward strand.
CCCGGCCGAGCTGGCCCGGGCCGCGGCTTGGGCGAATACTCTGGACGAAGGAAAGCGAGAGACGAAATGAGCCAGGAAATCCTCCGATTGGCGAGTATCCAGCCGCGCGTAACGCTGGACCCAGACCCGCGGGAGAGCACGATCCGGCTCGGCGAGCTGGTCGAGCAGGCCGCCTCCGCCGGGGCCGAGCTGGCCGTCTTCCCAGAGGGCTATCCGGGCCCGCTGCGTCACACTCAGTCGTTCGACGCCGAGCCCGAGATCGGCCGTATCGCCGCCAATCACTCCTGCGGGATCTGCTGGAGTCGGATCGAGCGCGACGAGGCGGGCAGGTGGTTCATCGTCGCCTATCTGACCGATCGCGAAGGCCGGCGAATCGCCCGGTACGTACGCGTGCACCCGGCGACCGGCGACGTCCACGCGACTCTCTCCGGGGTCGGTCTGCACGGCGGCGATGAGCTCGTCGTCGCCGACTTCCACGGGGTACCCGTGGGCCTCCTGATCTGCTCGGAGCTATGGATACCGGAGGTGGCTCGGATCCTGGCCCTGCGCGGCGCCGAGGTCTTGCTCGCGCCGGCGGGAGGCGGCTTCGCCCAGGTCGGCGAGAACTGGCAGCTGATTTCCAGGGCGCGAGCGATCGAGAATGAGTCCTTCGTCGCGATGACCTCGCACATGTTCGGAGCGGAACGCGGCTACGCCCTCATCGCGGGGCCCGAGGGACTGCTCGCCGAGTCGGCCGAGCAAGAGGTGATGGTCGCGTCCTGCGATCTCGCCCGCCTGCGCTGGCTCCGTGAGACGGACGACTCGATGGTCTCGCCGAAGCCGTTCGAAGCGCTACCCGGAACGCTGCGCGCCCGTCGGCCGGAGCTCTACGGCGAGCTCGCCGAGCCGCGCGAGGGACTCTACGACTACGAGAGGCCACAGCATGAGCCGGCGGACGATTCAAAGTCGTTAGCCAGGCCCGAGCTAAGTGGTTGGTTCCCGGGCCGCCGCGGTCGGGGAAGCTGGCGCCCGGAGGTGCAAGGGACGCAAGGGCCTGCGGCGAGCGCGGCCGTCTCGGCCACGGCCCTGGCTGGCTGTGGCCGTGGCCGAGACGGCCGGGTAGTGGCGGGTGACGAGCGGATCTTCGGGTGCGGGTCACGCGGGGCGCACGAGAGGGACACGGATCCGTCACCGGAGACGGACTCGTGCACAGAGACCGTGGGAACTCCACGCTTCCGCGCGCGTTGGCCGACGGTCACGACCGCGCTGCAAGGGTTGACCGTGCCATGGCACGTCAACCCTTGCAGCGCGACTCCGGGCCCTTTCCCGAGGCCCGGAGACGGACCGAAGGCTCACGCGGGTGTGACGTTCCCGGCATCTTCGTCACCGATCGGACCGAGGTGTGCCGGAGGTTTCACGAGCCCTCAGTCCTGGGCGTCTCATGGCGGTCACAGCCTGCCAGGACCGCCATGAGACGCCCAGGACCGACCTCGGACGGCCGCTGCGGCCGGAAGCACAGCCGTCCCGCCGTGGAACCACTCATCTAGATTGGCGAGGCGCTCGGCGGCGCCGCCCCGATCAGCGCATCACCGGCTCGTCGGCGACAAGGTGGGCCAGCTCCTCGCGGTACGGGAGCCCGTCCCAGTCGCCCGGCGTCGCGCAGACAAAGGTCGCCGCGGTGACGGCGGTCGAGAGGCAGGCGGCGGGGTCGCCGCCCATCAGACGCTCCGCCAGGTAACCAGCTACGAACGCGTCGCCGGCACCGACCGTGTCCGCAGCCTGGACCGGGATCGCCGGGTGCTCGAGGACGACTCCGTCGACGAGCGAAAGCGCGCCTCGGGCGCCGCGCTTGATGATGGCGGCGCCCGCCCCGAGCTCGACCAGGCCACGTGCCAGCGCCTCGGCGTCGTCAAGCGGACCACAGGCGAGACGTGCCTCGTCCTCACCGGCGAACACCCAGTCGACCGCAGGCAGAAGCGAGCGGTAGAAGCTGCCCGCCTCGGCTTCGCTCCAGAGCGCCGCTCGGTAGTTGAGGTCGAATGAAACCGGTACGCGCGCCGCGCCGGCGATCGCGACGGCCTGCAGCAGTGCCCCACGCGCCGAGCTCGAGAGAGCGGCGGTGATGCCGGTGAGATGCAGCGCGCCGGCGTCGGCGATCAGCTCCTCTGGGACGTCGTCGTGCCGCAGACGCGAGCCGGCGCTGCCCTTGCGGTAGTAGGCGATCGACTGCCGCGTCGTGGTCCGCTGCTCCTTGACCATCAGGCCGGTGGGCGCGTCGCAATCGACGATCGCCACGGCCTGAACGCCCTCGGCCGCGATCTCCCGCGCGACCATGCGCCCGAGCGGGTCGGCACCGACGCGGCCGACCCAAGTGGCTTCGAGGCCGAGGCGGGCGGCTCCGATCGCGACGTTCGACTCGGCGCCACCGATCCGCAGCGTCATCGCCGCGCCCCTCGCCAGCGGCCCGGCCCGGTCGGCGGCGACGAGCGCGAGCGTCTCGCCGAACGTCACCAGGCGGGGCCCGCGACTTGCGGCAGGCGTCATCGTGCCGCTCGTGCCGCGGCGACGGCGGCGAGGCACCGCCCCGCCCGGACGGCGATGGCACCCTCGTCGACGGCTGCGTTCAGATCCCCGACCAGCGGGCCGCCGAGGCTCAAGGCGCAGGCGCCGGCGCCGAGCCAGGCGCCGATCTCCTCCGGCGCGATCCCGCCGGAGGGGACCACCTCGAGCTGCGGGAACGGTCCGAATAGGTGCGACAGGTAGGCCGGCCCGACCGAGGCCGCCGGAAACAGCTTCACAGCAGCGGCGCCGGCGTCCCAGCCGCGCGCCAGCTCGGTCGGCGTCAGCCCGCCCATGATGATCGGGACCTCGCCTGCCCGTGCGGCCTCGGCCACCGCCTCGTCGGTCGTCGGCGTGACGACGAAGCGGGCGCCGGAGGCCACGGCCCGGTGGACCTGGTCGGCTCGGGTTACGGTTCCGATGCCAAGCTCGACCGCATCGCCGTAGCGGCCCGCGAGGTGGGCGAAGCCCTCCAGGAGCCCGGGCGTCGTCAGCGTCAGCTCGATCGAACGGATCCCGCCGGCGAGGAGCGCATCGATCGCTTCGGCACTGCGGCCGAGGCTCGGTGCCCGCACGACCGCCACCAACCCGCTCGCCTGCAGCTCGGGAGGCAGCGGCAGCCGCTCCTCCGCCGCCGCGAGACCCGTCACTTCGCCGGGCTGCCCGGGCCCGGCTCGGCCGGCTCCGTGTCGAGCCCGAGGCGCGCCTGGCGGAGGTGACTCGTCATCGCCGCAGCCGCCCCGGCCTCGTCGCCGGCGCGGATGCACTTCAGCACCGCGGCGTGGGCCTCGATGATCGAGTCCCGGTCGCCGCCGCCCTCGACCCATCCGGCCCAGACGCGTTCGCGAAGCCGGCGCAGCAGTGGCTCCAGCGATTCCAGCGTCCAGATCAGGAGGTCGTTGCCGCCGGCCCGGGCGACGGCCGCGTGGAAGGCAACGTCGGCTTCGTGCAACTCGGCCTCGGTCGAGGCCTCGCGCAATCGCTCGAGCCGCTCCTCCAGCTCGACGATCTCCGCGCTCGAGGCGTTACGGGCTGCGAGGCCGGCGCTGCCGACCTCGACGATCTCGCGGAACTGCTGGATCGACTCGTCGTCGATCTGCGCCTGCGCGATCCGCAGCCCCATCATCCGGCGCAGATGCCATGCGTCAGGGGTCGCGACGAGCGTCTCCCGGCCCTGCTGGCGCCGCAGCAGCCCCAGCGCCGCGAGACCGGCGATCGACTCCCGGACCACAGGGATGCTGACCTCGAACTTCTGCGCGATCTCGCCGACCGGCGGCAGGCTGTCGCCCTCGCTCAACCCCCGTGCCGAGATCATCGCCAGCAGCGCGTCGGTGACCTGATCGGTCAGCGGCGCGCGCTTCATCGGGCCTGCCTCAACCGCGCTCTCTGTCATTTCGCTCCTGCCGTTGGTTTCTGCGACCCGGCGGAGAATAGCCAGATTCTTGACAGATATCTACTTCTCATATAAGTTCCCCCGCGAGGACTCCACAGTTGCTCGCTACTACTTGGGAAAGAGGTAATCAATTGCGCAGCCCCCTCCGTATTATGACCGCGCTCTTGGCCGCGGCCGCGGTCTCAGTCGCCTTCGCCGCTTGCGGAGGCTCGAGCGACACGAGTTCGAGTGACAACTCCACCGGATCGACCACCGCCAAAGCGTCGGCCGACGTTCTGAAGCTCGGCGCGGTGACCGACATCACCTCCTTCGATCCAGCCCAATCCGATGTCGGCCACTACATGCAGTATCTGCAGCCGGTCTACGACTCCCTGGTCCGGATCGACGAGAGCGGTGAGATCCGGCCGATGCTGGCGACCTCCTTCAAGTACGTCGACCCCGCCAAGCTGAAGCTGGTGCTCGAGCTGCGCAAAGGTGTCAGCTTCTCCGACGGCACCCCGTTCAACGCGAAAGCGGTGGTGGCGAGCCTCGAACGCTTCAAGAAAGCGAACGGGCCGCGAGCGTCGGCGCTGATCAACGTGAAGAAGATCTCCGCGGTCGACGACCACACGGTTGAGATCGAACTCTCCTCACCCGATCCCTCCCTGGTCTACAACCTCGGCCTGGTGGCAGGGATGATCACCAGCCCGGGGGCGAAGCAGCTGTCGACGCAGCCGGTCGGCACCGGGCCGTACGTGCTCGACCCGGGCAACAGCACTCCCGGTGACCATTACACCTTCACCCGCAACGAGAAGTACTACGAACCGGAAGCGCTTCCCTACGACGAGATCGTGATCCGCCCGATCGGCGACCCGAAGGCGCTCCTGAACGCCGTCAAGACCGGGCAGGTCGACGGCGCTTACGGTCTCCCCGATCAGGTCGAGGAGGCCGAAAGCGCAGGCCTCAACGTCGTCTCTTCGCCCGGCGACTGGCAGGGCCTCTTCATCATTGATCGCGAAGGGAAAACGACGCCGGCGCTTGCCGACGTGCGCGTGCGGCAGGCGATCAACTACGCCCTCGACGGCGATGCGATCCTCGACGTGCTGGCCTTCGGGCGGGGTATGCCGACGACGCAGATCTTCTACCCGGACACGCCGGCCTACGACCCGGATCTGAACGATCGCTATCCCTACGACCCGGAAAAGGCGAAGCAGTTGCTGGCCGAAGCCGGCTACGGAGACGGTCTCAAGATCCCGATGCCTTCGTCCGCCTTCATGGGCGACGTCTACCCGGTCATCAAGCAGCAGCTCGGCGAAGTCGGGATCGAAGTCGAATATACGACGATCTCCGAGGCTTCCGGGATCACGCCGTTCGTATCCGGCGAATTCCCGATGTACATGTTCAGCTGGGGTGCCTCGAACAATTGGCTCGACGCGACCCTGCTGCTCTCGCCCGAAGGTGCCTGGAACCCGCTCCACGTCAAGGACCCGAAAATCGTCGCGATGATGAAGAAGATCGCCACGGCGAACGGCGCCGAGCAGGCGAAGTTGTTCCGCGAACTCTCGGCCTACGTCGTCGACCAGGCATGGTTCGCGCCGTTCTACACCTCCGAAAACCTGTACTTCGCGTCGGAAGCGGTCGAAGTGACTCCAGAGGCTCAGCAGGTGGTGCCCTCGATCCGCAACTACGTCCCGGCCGCCTGAGACAAGAGTGACGAGGGCAGTGTCAGACGTGACGAGGGCAGTGTCGGGCTGCCCTCGTCACTCCCCGACAAGGAACATCCAATGATCTGGTACTTGGTGCGGCGGCTACTGTCCGCCGTCATCCTCATCGTCGTCATCTCCTTCCTCGCGCTGGCGCTCACCCGCGCGATCCCCGGCGACCCGGCACGTCAGATCCTCGGAGTGGGAGCCAGCGAAGCACAGGTCACCGAGAAGCGGACCGAACTGGGACTCGACCGGAGCTTGCCGAGCACCTATCTTGACTGGCTGCGGCACGCCGTCACCGGTGACTTCGGCACTTCTTGGTACGGCCACCGGTCGGTTGCCGAGACGATCGCCTCACGGCTGCCGGTCACCCTCTCGATCACCCTCGTCGCGACGCTGCTGTCGGGGGCGATAGGGATCGCGCTCGGCATGGCCGCGGCGGCGCGTCGCGGCGCGCTCGACTCCGTTTTGCAGCCGGTCTCAGTTCTCGGCTTCGCCCTGCCGAACTTCGTCCTGGCGGTGATCCTGGTCTCGATCGTGGCAGTGCACCTACGGCTCTTGCCGGCGACCGGCTACGTTCCGCCCGACGAATCGCTCGGCGGCTGGCTGCGCTCGATCGCGCTCCCGGTCATCGCTCTTGCCTTGGGCGCGACGGCGGCGGTAGCGCAGCAGACCCGCAACGCCTGTATCGAGATTCTCCAGAGCGAGTGGGTGCGGACGCTGCGCAGCCGCGGGGTCCCAACCTGGCGCTTCTACCTGCGGCACGTCCTCCGCAACGCCGCGCCGGTGGCGCTGACGGTGATGACGCTGCAGTTTGTAGGGCTGCTCAGCGGGGCGGTGGTGATCGAGTCCCTGTTCGCGCTCCCGGGCCTGGGGGAGCTCGCAATCGGGGCTTCTGAGCAGAAGGACCAGCCGGTGATCCTGGCCGTCGTGGTGGCGATGGTCGTGGCGGTGGTGATCGTCAACCTGCTGGTCGACCTCGCCTACGGATGGCTCAACCCGAAGGTCCGTGCATCGTGACGGCGGCCTTTGCCCGCAATCCTCTCGCGCTCGCCTGCGCCGCGTTTCTGCTCCTGCTGGTCGCGGCCTGCGCGCTGGCGCCGCTGCTCGGGCTCCCCGATCCGAGTGCGACCGATCTTGGTGCGGTGCGCGAAGGGCCGAGCGGAGCCCATCTCCTCGGCACCGACGCGGTCGGTCGCGACGTCCTCAGCCGCTTGCTCCACGGCGGCGCAACCACCCTGCTCGCCGCGGCGGTCGGGACCGTCGTGGCGATCGCGATCGGGCTGCCGTTGGGACTCGCCGCCGGCTACCTGGGCGGTCCGGTCGACAGCGCCGCGACCTGGATCGGGGATCTCGTCCAGGCGCTCCCAGGGGTGCTCGCACTGCTTGCCGTCGCTGCCGTGTTGGGGCCAAACCCGATTGGCATCATGGCCGTCTTCGGCCTGCTGCTCCTGCCAGCGATGATGCGGCCGGTCAGGGCGGTCGCGCTCGACGTGCGGCGCCAGCCGTACATCGACGCCGCCAAGGTGTCGGGGCTCCGGGACGCCCGGATCGTCGCCCGTCATGTCGCGCCGGTCGCGCTGCCGACCGCGCTGGTCCAGGCCGGCTTCGTCTTCGGGATCGCGATCATCGCCCAGGCCGGGCTCGAGGTGATCGGGGTCGGCGAGGCGGGGGCGCCCAGCTGGGGTGGGATGCTGAGCGACGCCTTCGCCGAGAGCGCGGACACGCCCTGGCTGCTGATCGTCCCGGCCGTGACGATCACGCTCACCGTGCTCTGCGCGGTGCTCGTCTCCACCGGCGTCAGGGACTCGCTCGAAGGTCATGAGGGCCGGGTGCGCCGGGCCCGACCGCCCGGCCGGGACGGCGTCGAGGCGGGGTCGGAGCCCGCCGACCTGGAGAGCGGCGTGTTGCTGGCGGTTCGCGACCTCGATGTGAGCTACGAGACTCGCGAGGGCCCCCAGCGTGTCGTCACCGGCGTCAGCTATGACGCCCGGGTCGGCGAGGTGCTGGGGATCGTCGGCGAGTCCGGGTCCGGCAAGACGCAGACCTTGCTCGCCGTGCTCGGCCTGCTGGCGGCCAACGGGCAGGTCACGGGTGGCGCGGCCTGGTATCGCGGCTCGGACCTCGCGGCTCTGCCGACGGCTCGCCTCGACGAGATCCGGGGACGGCGGATCGGATACGTCCCGCAGGATCCGATGTCGAACCTCGACCCGAGCTTCCGCGTCGGAAGCCAGATCGTCGAGCCGATGCGGGTCCACCTTGGACTCTCGCGCCGCCGGGCCAAGGCACGGGCGATCGAGCTGCTGGGCCGGGTCGGCATCGCCGACCCGGAGTGGACGTTCGACGCCTTTCCGCATCAGATCTCAGGCGGGATGGCACAGCGGGTCCTGATCGCGGCCGCAATCTCCTGCGATCCGGAGCTGCTGCTCGCCGACGAGCCGACCACGGCGCTGGACGTCACCGTCCAGGCCGAAGTGCTCGACGTGTTCCGCTCGCTGGTCCGGGAGCGGAACCTGGGGGTGGTGCTCGTCACCCACGACTTCGGCGTTGTCGCCGATATCTGCGACCAGGTCGCGGTGATGAGGGAGGGGCGGATCGTCGAGCGGCAGCCGGTCAAGGCGCTGTTCGACTCGCCGTCACACCCGTACACGCGGGCGCTGCTCGCGGCCGACCCTCGCGGCTTGGAGCGGCGCCGCCCGACCCGAGAGCCGGATAGCGCGCCGCTGCTGCAGATCGAGCGGCTGACCGTGAAGTACCCCGGGCAGGGGTTCCGGGCGAAGGACAAGACCGTGGTCAAGGACGTGTCGCTCACGCTCGGCGCCGGGGAAACCCTCGGCCTGGTCGGCGAGTCCGGCTCCGGAAAGACGACGCTGGGCCGAGCGATCCTCGGGCTGGCGCCGGTGACCAGCGGCGACGTCGTCTTCGACGGTCGCAGCATCGCGCACCTGGATCGGGCGGAGCGGCGAGCCCTGAGCGATGAGATCCAGGTCGTCTTTCAGGATCCCTACGGCTCGCTCAACCCGGCGCTCGACGTCGAGGACATCCTCACCGAGCCACTGCTCCGCCACGGTCGCTCGGCGGCGGATGCCCGCGCCCGCGTCAGGGAGCTGCTCGAGGCCGTGCACCTCCCGCGCGACATCGGCTCGCGGCGTGCCCGCGAGCTCTCCGGCGGCCAGCGACAGCGGATCGCGATCGCCAGGGCCCTCTGCCGCTCGCCGCGGTTGATCGTCTGCGACGAGGCCGTCAGCGCGCTCGACCTCTCCACGCAGGCAACCGTGTTGGAGCTGCTCTCCGAGATCCAGGCGATGACGGGCGTCGCCTACCTGTTCATCTCGCATGACCTCGACGTGGTCCGCTACATCGGTGACCGCACGGCGGTGATCCACGACGGCGAGATTGTCGAGGTCGGCGACTCCGAGACGCTCGCTTCCAGCCCATCGCACCCGTACTCGCAGCGCCTGCTCGCCTCGGCGCCGGTGGCCGACCCGCGCCAACAGGCTGAGCGGCGCGACCGGCGCGCGGCCTTGGCACGCCCGCCCCAGGCGGCGGAAGGGGCCCGCTCGTGAGCACCGCTCTGCCCAGCGCCGACGAGGAGCGTTTCGCGCTCGTGCGGGCCGAGCTCTACACGCCGGTGATCGGCGACGTGCTCGACCAACTCGGCGAGACGCACCGGTTCCTGCCGGCGGAGATCCGCGGGATCGTTCCAGAGATGATGGTCGTCGGCCGCGCGATGCCGGTTCTGGTCGGCGACGTGTTCGGTGAGACCGCTGAACCCTTCGGCCGGCTGACCGAGGCACTCGACCAGCTGCGGCCCGGTGACGTCTACATCGCCCGCGGCGGCCGCACGCCCTGCGCGAACTGGGGCGAGCTGATGACCGTCGCGGCGCGCGCGCGCGGTGCCGCCGGAGCCGTGCTCGACGGTAGCCACCGCGACACCGCCGGGGTTCTCGCCCAGGACTGGCCCGTGTTCAGTCGTGGCGCCTTCGCCCAGGACGCCCGTGTTCGCGCCGTGGTGCTCGACTACCGCGTCGAGGTCGAGATCGACGGGGTCCTGGTGTGCCCGGGCGATCTCGTGGTTGGCGATCGCGACGGTGTCGTGGTGGTGCCGGCGCGGCTCGAGCAGGAGGTGCTCGACTTGGCGCGTGCCAAGGCGGCGGCCGAGAACGTCGTCCGCCGGGCGATCGAGGACGGCATGAGCACGACCGACGCGTTCCGGGAGTTCGGCGTCCTGTGAGGTCGGTCCGCGCCGAGCTCGTCCTGCGACTCTCGATGGCCCTCGGCGAGGGCCCGCGTTGGCGGGAGCGGCGCGGCGAGTTGGCCTGGGTCGACATCGACCGGTGTCTGGTCCACGCCTGGCGGCCCCGCGATCCGGCGACTCGCACGATCCCGCTGCCGGCGCCCGTCGGGGCGGTCTGCGAGACCGCCGACGGCGGGCTCGCCGGGCTGCAGGGAGTTGATCTGGCCACCGATCTGTCGCGCTTGACGGAGACGAGCGTCCCGCTCCCGGGCGCCGATCCGGCGCTCGTGCGTGGCAACGACGCACGCTGCGACGCGGCGGGCCGCTGGTGGATCGGGACGATGGCGCTCGATCTCCAGACGCCCTGCGCGAGCCTCTATCGACGGGACGTGGATGGGACGATTGCCGAGGTGGCAACCGGCCTGACGATCTCCAACGGTCTCGGCTGGAGTCCCGACTGGCGCTGGATGTACCACGTCGATACGCCGACGGGGTGCGTCACCCGGCGTCGCTTCGATCTCGCCTCCGGCGCCCTGGGGGGAGATCCGGAGCCGTTCGTCGCGGTGCCGGCGGCGGACGGTCAGCCGGACGGGCTGGCGGTCGACGCCGAGGGCGGCGTCTGGGTCGCGCTCTGGGGAGGCGGCCAGCTGCGCCGCTATGACGCGGGCGGCTCCCAGACCCTCACCGTCGAGGTGCCGGGGGCAAGAAATGTCACCGCGCTCGCCTTCGGCGGCGCTGATTTGCGCGACGTCTACATCACGACGGCCGTCGACGACGACGGGACCGGCGGCGACCTTTACCACCATCGCAGTGAGCACCCCGGCCTGCCGGAGCAGCGGCTGGCCCCGACCACCCCGATCCCCGCCTAGGAGCAGAGCATGCGCATCAGATCGATCACCACCGCCGTCGTCGAGGCGAACTTCGACTGGACGATCGTCCGGGTCGAGAGCGAGGACGGCTGCGTCGGCTGGGGCGAGTCGTTCTTCGCCCCGGGCCTGACCGAGATCATCCGCCAGATGGGCGCCCTGGTCCGGGGCGACGACGCGCGCGACGTGCAGGCGGTGGTCGACCGTCTGCGGGTCGCCGCCTCCGGCGCCGGCTCGGTGGGCGGGATCATCCACAACGCGCTGGCGGGAATCGACGCGGCGCTCTGGGATCTCAATGCGCGGGCCCTCGGCGTCCCGCTCTGGCGGCTGCTCGGCGGGCGCTTCCACGAGCGCGTTCGCTGCTACGCGGACTGTCATGGCGGCACTGGGTTGATGAGCCTGGGGCCGCTGCTGGAGATTCGCGACGCGCGCTGGGCCGATGGCGCCTCGGTCGCCGCCGGTCAGCCGGGGCGGATGCTCTTCGACCCGGGCGCCGAGACCGAGGAGGTCGATCTCGGCTTGCTGGAGCGGCGGGCTGCGGAAGCGGTGGCGGCCGGCTTCGACGCGCTCAAGTTCGACCTCGACGTCCCGGGGCTGGTGCCGCTGCGACGCGGATCGCGCACCATGCCGCCGGCCGGCGAGGGCCTGGCGCGGGAGATCGTGCACGCCGTGCGGCGTGGCGCCGGCGACGGGGTGGAGCTGGCCTTCGATCTGCACTGGCGATACGACATGGCTTCGGCGACCCGGTTGGCCGAGGCGCTCTCCGACGAGCCGATCCTGTGGCTGGAGGACCCACTGCCGCCGGAGAACACCGCCGGCCTGATCGCGCTCTCGAGTCGCACCGGGATCCCGCTCGGCGGCGGCGAGAACCTGGTCGGCTACGCCGCCTTCGAGCCGTTGATCGCGAGCCAGGCGCTCGCGGTCGTGACCCCCGATCTGGGCAAGGTCGGCGGCGTTCGCGAAGCGCGGCGGATCTCTGAGGCGGCCCATGAACGCGGTATCGCGATCGCCCCACACAACATCGCCGGTCCGGTCGGGACCGCGTTCGCCGCCCAGCTCGCCGCCACCTGGCCAAACTTCCTCGCGCTCGAGTTCCACGCCCAGGACGTACCGTTCTTCGACGCGATCGTCGGTCGTCCCCTGATCGAGGCCGGCGCGGTGGCGATCGGCGAGCGGCCTGGGATCGGGGTCGAGGTCGATGTCGGCGCGGTGAGCGAGTGGGCGAAGGCGGGGGAGACGGTCTTTTGAGCGCGGCGAACGACGCGGCCCGCCCGCTCGACGGCAAGGTGGCGCTGGTGACCGGCGGGAGCCGAGGGATCGGCCGCGCGATCGCGCTCGGCTTCGCCGCCGCCGGTGCCCGCGTCTACGCCCACGGCAGGGATGGCGAGGCGGGCGCAGAGGTCGCGCGCGAACTGGGAACGCCGTTCCTGGCGGCCGATCTGGCGAAGGCCGATGGCGTCGAGCGGCTGACCGAGCGGTTCGGTGAGGTGGCGACCCGTCTCGACGTGCTCGTCAACAACGCGGGAATGGAGTCGCCGCAGACAATCGAGGCGCTCGAGGAGCAGGCCCTGCGCTCGACGATCGAGGTCAACACGCTGGCGCCGGTGCGGCTTGTCCAGCAGTTGCTCCCCTTGCTCCGCGCGAGCGAGGCCGCCTCGGTCATCAACGTCACCTCGATCCACGACCGGGTGCCTTACCGCGGCAACCTCGCCTACGCGGCTTCGAAGGCCGCGCTCGACATGGTGACGGCGACTCTTTCGGTGGAGCTCGGGCCAGAGGCGATCCGCGTCAACTCGCTGGCACCCGGTGCGGTCGAGACCGAGATCAACCGCGACCTGATCGGCCGGATCGGGCCCGAGCGGTTCGCCGAGTGGATCCCTCTCGGCCGGGTCGCGAAGCCCGAGGAGATCGTCGCGCCGGCGGTCTTCCTCGCCTCCGACGCGTCCAGCTACGTGAGCGGGGCGAACCTGGTCGTCGACGGCGCCTACCGGCACCATCTCGTCCGCTACGACCCGTCATGAGCCGGGCCGCGGAGGAAAACGCTGTGGCGGCGGCAGGCGGGGCCGTCGCCGACCCTGACGCTCGGGCCGCCGAGATCGTCGCCCGGATGACGCTCGACGAGAAGATCCAGCTGGTCACCGGGTACTCGGGCATCCCGACGGAGAACGGTGAGCCGATGCGCGAGCTGCCGGCCTTCTTTCAGGGCCTGACCCCGGAGATGACGCCGCCTGCCGGGGCCGTCGGCTCCGACGGGTTCGTGCCCGGGATCCCCCGCCTCGGGATCCCCGACCTGCAGCTCGCCGGCGCCGGCAACGGGATCACCGACATGATCGGCCGGCTCGACGGCGCCGCCACGTCGTTCCCCTCCGCCGCCGCGCAGAGCGCGACCTGGAACCGCGAGTTGGTTCGCGAGTTCGGCCGGCGCCTCGGCGCCGAGGCCCGGGCACATGGAATCAATGTGGTCCTCGGCGCCGCCGCGAACCTCGCGATCGAGCCGCGCAGCGGGCGCGTCTTCGAGTTCCACGGCGAGGATCCGGTGCTTGCCGGCGAGTTGGTGCGCGAAGAGCTGCTCGGGACCGAGGAGCAGGGTGTGGTCGCCTCCGTCAAGCATTTCGCCGCGAACTTCCAGGAGACCGGGCGCTTCGTCGTCAACTCGGTGGTCGAGGAGCGTGCCCTGCGCGAGGGCGAGCTGCTCGCCTTCGAGATCGCGATCCGCGGCAGCGGTGTCGGCTCGGTGATGACCGCGTACAACAAGCTCAACGGCGTCTACTCGACCGAGAGCCCCTACCTGCTCGATCAGGTGCTGAAGCGCGAGTGGGGATTCGCCGGTTGGGTGATGTCGGACTGGGGCGCGACCCACAGCACCGTCGCCTCGGCGCTGGCCGGCCTTGACCAGGAGTTCCCGCAGGTCCTCTGGTACGGCCCGGCGTTGAAGGCGGCCGTCGAGGGCGGGGAAGTGCCGCCGGCGCGGCTCGACGAGATGAACCAGCGAATCCTCCGAACCTTGTTCGCGGTCGGCGTGATCGGGGCCGACGCCGGCCCGCCCCCGCCGAGCCCGCGCGAGGCCCACATCGAGAGCATGCCGGTTGCCCGCCGGATCGCCGAGGAGGGGACGGTGCTGCTGAAGAACGACGGCTTGCTGCCATTCGAACCCGGGTTCGCGGGGCGCCTCGCGGTGATCGGCTCGCACGCCGACGTGGCGGTGCCCGTCGGCGGCGGCTCGGCGATGGTCAACCCGATCGGCGGCAGCCCGGTCGCCGGCGACACGATCGGCCCGCTGACCCTGCTCTGGCTGCCGACCTCGCCGCTCCGCGCCCTGCGCAGGGCGCTGCCGGCGGCAGAGGTCAGCTACGCGAGCGGCGAGGACCTCGATGCCGCCGCCGCGCTCGCTGCGGAATGCGACGCGGTCGTCCTATTCGCCTATCAGCAGGCCAGCGAGCACATCGACGTCGCGACCCTCGACCTGCCCGGGGAGCAGCCGCAGCTGATCGAGGCGGTCGCCGCCGCGAACCCCCGGACGGTGGTCGTCCTCGAGACCGGGGGCGTCGTCGCGATGCCCTGGGAGCCGCGGGTGCCGGCGATCCTCTCGGCCTGGTATCCCGGGCACGGCGGTGGCGAGGCGATCGCGGCGCTGCTCACCGGCGCCGTCAACCCTTCCGGCAAGACGCCGCTCACCTTCCCGCTCTCCGAAGCGGATCTGCCGCACCGCACTGTCTTCGAGGGCGCCGAACCGCCGCCGCGCGAAGCGGCCGACGCGACCCTCGTCAACCAGCTCGCCGAAGAGCCGGAAGAGTCGTTCGACGCGGTCTACGACGAGGGGCTGCTGATCGGCTGGAAGTGGTACGAGGCAGAAGGCATCGAGCCGCTGTTCCCGTTCGGCCACGGCCTCTCCTACACCGAGTTCTCCTACCGCGAGGCAGAAGCGCGCGGTGACGCCGACGGCTGCCGGGTCTCGGTCACGGTCGCGAACGTCGGCGATCGCGCCGGGGCCGAGGTGGCGCAGGTCTACGCGACTCTGCCCGATGGCGAGCTCGCCGCGCCTCGCCGCCTGGTCGGGTGGGGGAAGGTCGCGCTGGCGCCCGGGGAGGAGCGTCGCCTCGAGATCGCTGTGCCACACCTCTACCTGTCGGTCTGGGATGTCGCCTCAGGGCGGTGGCAGCAGCCGCGGGGAAAGGCGCGGATCGAGGTCGCGGCGTCGTCGCGGGACGTGCGGGCCACGATCGATTTCGAGCTGATCGCCCCTACTTGACAGATATCTACTTCTCTTATAAGCTGAGGAGACAGTTCTTTCACCGTCGGCGACCGAAGGAGTGATTCGTTTTGAGCGCAGGTCATGCGATCCCAGAGACCGCCGACTGGCGGCGCAGCGCCGTCGTCTACCAGGTCTATCCGCGCTCGTTCGCCGACGCCGGCGGCGACGGGGTCGGCGACCTCAACGGCATCGCCTCGCACCTGCCTGACCTCGCAGAGCTCGGCGTCGACGCAATCTGGCTCTCGCCGTTCTATCCCTCCCCGCAGGCCGATGCCGGTTACGACGTTGCCGACTACCGCGGCGTCGATCCGCTGTTCGGCACGATGGACGACTTCGACGCTCTGCTCGAGCGGACGCACCAGCTCGGGCTCAAGCTGATCATCGACCTCGTCCCCAACCAATGCTCAGACCAGCATCCGTGGTTCCGCGACGCGCTCGCGGCCGCCCCCGGCGCACCGGAGCGCGAGCGCTACATCTTCCGCGACGGGCGCGGGCCGGACGGCTCCGAGCCGCCGAACAACTGGTGCTCGGCGTTCGGCGGGCCCGCCTGGACTCGCACGCCGAACCCTGACGGGACGCCGGGACAGTGGTACCTGCACCTTTTCGACACTCACCAGCCGGACTGGAACTGGGAAAGCCCCGAGGTCCGCGAGGAGTTTCTCTCGGTGATCCGGTTCTGGCTCGACAAGGGCGTCGACGGCATGCGGGTCGACGTGGCGGAGGGGCTCGTGAAGGAGCCCGGGCTGCCGGATGCGGACCTCAGCAAACAGCTCACCAACTACGGCGACATGACGACGGAGGTGGAGCCGGAGCCGCTGAACGCGCCGATGTGGAACCGCGACGGGGTCCACGAGATCTACCGTTCCTGGCGCCGGCTGTTCGACCAGTACGAGCCGAGCCGGATGCTGGTGGCGGAGTCCTGGGTCCGGCCGCTCCGACAGTTGGCGCGCTACGTGCGTCCCGACGAGATGCACCAGGCGTTCAACTTCGACTTCCTCGGTTCGCCGTGGGACGAGCGCATCCTACGCTTGACGATCGATCGTTCGCTGAGGGCCAACGGCGAGGTCGGCGCGCCGACCACCTGGGTGCTGTCGAACCACGACGTGGTGCGGCCCGCCTCACGCTTCGGCCTACCGCAGGACCGCCCGCGGCCCAACGGGATCGGCGCCGGGGACCCGCAGCCGGATGCGGTCACCGGGCTGCGACGGGCGCGCGCGGCGGCCCTCCTGATGCTCGGGCTGCCGGGCTCGGCGTACCTTTTCCAGGGTGAGGAGCTGGGCCTGCCCGAGCACACGACGATGGACGACAGCGCCCGCCACGATCCGATGTGGCTGCGCTTTGGCACCTTCATAGGGCGCGACGGCTGTCGGGTGCCGATCCCCTGGGTCGGGGGCGCCCCGGCGAACGGGTTCAGCCCGAGCGGCAAGACCTGGCTGCCGCAGCCGGAGTCGTTCGAGGAGCTGGCCCGAGATCGTCAGGAGGGCGTGCCCGACTCAACGCTCGAGCTCTACCGGACGGCGCTGCGGCTGCGGCGCGAGCACGCCCTCGGCGCCGGCTCGCTGACCTGGCTGTCGTCGCCGGCCGGCGTCCTCAAGTTCGAGAACGAAGGCGTCGTGGTGATGGCGAACCTCTCGGAGGAAGTCGTCCCGCTGCCGCCGGGCGAGGTGATCGCGGCCTCCGAGGCGCTGCCCGAGGACGGGACGCTGCCGGTCGACGTCAGCGTCTGGATCACGCAGCGGTGAGGACCGGCGCCGAGGGGGATTCCCCCCGAGCCCGGGCGCGCCGGGAGCTGGCGGGGGGCGCGAGCCGGGCCGGCGCTCGTTCTCATTTCCGCGCGATGGGAGTCGACCCGGGCCGGCTCGGGGATCCGATCGTCGGGATCGCCTCGACCTGGACCGGGACGATGCCATGCAACCTCACCCACCGCGCGCTCGCCGCGGCGGTCGGGCGAGGGGTGGCGGCCGCGGGCGGGGTACCGCTCGAGTTCAACACGGTCGCCGTCTCAGACAACCAGACCCAGGGCACGCCGGGCATGCGGGCGTCTCTGGTCTCACGCGAGCTGATCGCCGACTCGATCGAGCTGATGGACGTCGCCCACGACTTCGACGCGCTGGTCTGCGTTGTCGGCTGTGACAAGACCGTGCCAGGGGCGCTGATGGCGCTGGCACGGATCGACAAGCCGGCGGTGGTGCTCTACAGCGGGCCGATGCGGGCCGGCAGCTGGCGCCGGCGGCGGGCGACGATCCAGGACGTGTGGGAGGCGGTCGGTGCCCACCAAAGCGGGATGCTCCCGCGCGAGGATCTCGACCAGCTCGAGCGGCTCGCCTGTCCAGGCCCCGGAACCTGCGCCGGGCACTTCACCGCCAACACGATGGGCCTCGCGCTCGAGCTGCTCGGGATCACGCCGCTCGGCCGGACGATGGTCGCCGCCGATGCGCTCGAGGAGCGCGAGGCGGATGCCGCGGCGGGCGGCGAGCTGGCGGTGCGGATCGCGGGCGGCGAGCGCTCGGCGCGGGACTTCCTCGACCGCGCGGCGCTGCTGAACGCGATGGCCGGCATTGCCGCGAGCGGCGGTTCGACCAACGGCATCCTCCACCTGCTCGCCATCGCGCGGGAGGCGGAGGTCACGCCACGCTCGACGACCTCGTCGCGACCTGCGAGCGGTCCCCGGTGATCGCCAGCCTCGCGCCTTCCGGCGACTACGTCGCGACCGACCTGCAGGACGCCGGCGGTGTGCCGGTGCTGATCCGCCAGCTGATCGAGGCCGGGCTGGTGGACGGCTCGGCGCCGAAGGTCGAGGGTGGCACGTTGGCGCAGGCTGTCGCCTCGGCTCCGGCTCCGGACGGCGCCGTCACCTACGCCTTCGACGAGCCCTTCAAGCCGACGAGCGGGCTGGTCGGGCTGTGGGGGAACCTCGCTCCCGAAGGCGCGGTGGCGAAGGTCGCCGGGACGGAGCGACGCCGACTCACGGGGCCTGCCCGCGTGTTCGAGGCCGAGGAGGCATGCGTCGCCGCGATCGAAGCCGGCGAGATCAGCGCCGGCGACGTGCTCGTGATCCGCAACGAGGGCCCGGCGGGGGGCCGGGCATGCGCGAGATGCTGAGCGTCACCGCCGCCGTGGTCGGCTCCGGCCTCGGCGAGTCGGTGACGCTGGTGACGGACGGCCGCTACTCCGGCGCAACGCGGGGGCTGATGGTCGGGCACGTGTCCCCGGAGGCGGCGCGCGGCGGCCCGATCGCCGTCGTGCGCGATCGCGACCAGATCACGGTGGACGTCGATCGCCGCCTGCTCGAGGTCGATCTCTCGGGCGCCGAGCTGGCCGATCGTCTGGCTTCCTGGCAGCCACCGGCGCCGGCCCACGGCGGTGGCGTGCTCGGCCGCTACGCGGGGCTCGTCGGCTCGGCCTCCGACGGGGCGACGCTGCGGATTTGACGGCAATCGGCCCTGAAACCAGCGAAAGGCAGATCGACCAAATGTCGGCTAACCATAAGACGGACACCCCGGCACCGGGGACCGATCCAGCTCGCGTCCTCGTCACCGGAGCCCTGGGGGTGATCGGGGTCTGGACGACGCGCAGCCTGCTCGAGCGCGGGCACACCGTTGTCGGGCTCGACGTCGGTGGCGACGGCCACCGGGTCCCGCTCGCCCTGGACGCGGCTCAAGCCGCCGCCGTCATCCGAATCGAGGGAGACATCACCGACCTGGCGGCGACCGAGCGGGTGATCGACGAGCACGAGATCACCCACGTCATCCACCTGGCCGCGCTGCAGGCGCCGTTCGTGCGAGCCGATCCGGTTCAGGGCGCACGCGTCAACGTGGTCGGCACGGTCAACGTGCTCGAGGCCGTCCGCCGTCGCGCCGACCGCATCGCCCCGCTCGTCTACGCCTCCTCGATCGCGGTCATCGGGCGCGGCGGCACGCTCGACGCGGACGACGAGCCCGGAACGCTCTACGGCGTCTTCAAGCGCGACAACGAGAGCACCGCCCGCTCCTACTTCGAGACCTACGGCGTCTCCTCGATCGGCCTGCGGCCGCACACGGTGTTCGGCCCCGGCCGCGACCAGGGGCTCACCTCGGGGCCGACCGCGGCGATCGTCGCCGCGGCCGCCGGGGTCCCGTATCGCATCCCGTTCGGCGGCAAGGCGCAGATGCAGTACGTCCCCGACGTCGGCGAGGCCTTCGCGCGCACGGCGCTCTCCCGGCACGAGGGCGCGTCGGTCCATAACCTCGACGGGACGGTCGTCGCGATGTCCGAGCTCGCCGGCTTGATCGGCTCCGTCGCTCGTCCCGGCGCCGCGATCAGCGCCGCCGACGCGGCCCTGCCATTCGCCGGCCAGGCCGACGGGCAGTCGTTCGTCGACCTGCTCGGCGGCTCCGTGATGCGTCCGCTCGACGAGGGCATCGCCGACGCCATGCAGCGTTTCGAGCACTTGCTGGCCAACGGGCTCGTCGATCCCCCCGACCAGCTCAAACCGGCGTGACCTCTGTCGGCCGCCCCCCGCAGGTTCACCGCCTCGCCGCCGGCCGGCTGGCGGCGCTCGTCGCTCCGGGCGCCGGCATGCTGGTCGCCTCCCTGCGCCATCGAGGCGAGGAGCTCCTCGGGCAGCGGGCGGACGTCGAGACGTATGCCCGGACCGGGCTGTGGACCGGGTCCTCGCTCCTCTATCCGTGGGCCAACCGGCTGAGCGAGCGGCGGTTCCAGCTTTGGGGCCGGACGATCGACGCCTCGGGCGCCCGCACCGACGAACGGGGCGCGCCGCTTCACGGACTGTCCGACAGCTGCCGCAACTGGACCGTCGTCGCTGCCGGCGCCGACCGGGTCAGCGCGATCCTCGACTGGGACGACCCGGCGTTTCCGTTTCCCCATCGCCTGCGGGTCGAGCACGTCCTGACGCCATCAGGGCTGGAGACGACGACCGAGGTGACCGACGACGCCCCGGCCGCCTTCGGCTGGCACCCGTTCCTCGTTCTGCCCGGCGAGGCGCGCGAGGACTGGGTGGTCGAGCTCGGATCCGCGAGCCGGGTCGAGCTCGACGCTCGCAAGCTGCCGACAGGCAGCATCTCGGCCTTTCGGTTGGGTCCGACCGCCCTGGGCGGCCGCGAGTTCGACGAGGCGCTGGCGGACATCGAGGGTCCGTTCGTGCTGGAGGGAAAACGCCGGCGGCTGGCCGTCCACTTCGAGGAAGGAGCGCCGTACGGCCAGTTCTTCGCGCCGCTTGACGAGGCGCTCGTCTCCTTCGAGCCGATGGCGGCACCGGGCGACGCGCTCGTCTCCGGCTGGGCTCTGCCGAGGGCGCCGTACCGGATGCGGTTTCGCATCGAGGTCAGCGATGCCTGAGCCCGGGGGAGAGGGAGGCAGGCGATGCTGGCGCTGATCGCGACGCCGGGCCGATCCGGCAGCCTGCGCGTCGCCGATGTACCCGTCCCGTCGCCCGATGCCGGCGGCGTTCGCATCCGCACGCTCGAGATCGGGATCTGCGGCACCGACCGCGAGATCGCCGGCGGCGGGTTCGGCGTCGCCCCGCCCGGCGAGCGCGATCTCGTCCTCGGGCACGAGCTGCTCGGCGAAGTGGTCGCAGACGGCGACGGCTTCAGCGCCGGCGACCTGGTTACCGCGACCGTCCGGCGCTCCTGCGGCCTCTGCCCGGCCTGCGCGGCCGACTCGCCGGACTCGTGCCGAACCGGGGAGTACGCTGAGCGCGGGATCACCCGGTTGCACGGATTCGCGAGCCAGCTCGTGGTCGAGCGGCGCGAGCATCTGGTCGGGGTCCCCGCCTCGCTCGGCCGGCTCGGGGTCCTGGTCGAGCCGGCCTCGGTCTGCGCGCGCGGCATCCGCCACGCCCTGGAGATCGGCCGTCGCCAGGAGTGGATCCCCGAGCGCGCGTTGGTGATCGGGGCCGGGACGGTCGGCATCCTTGCCACCTACCAGCTGCGGCTGCTCGGATTCGACGTCTGGACCGCCGACCGCGAGGTCGACAGCAGCGACAAGGCCCGCCTCGTCGCCTTTGCCGGCGCGGAGTACGTCTCGACCGCCGCGGTGCAATTGGGCGACCTGCGCGAGGCGGTCGGCGGATTCGACCTCGTCGTCGAGGCCAGCGGCGACGCCGAGGTGATGCTCGCCGTGCTCGGGCTGCTGCGACGCAACGGCGTCGGCTGCCTGTTGGGGCTGGACTCCCACCACCGCCCGCTATCGATCTCCAGCACGGTGATCGGCCTCGACGCCGTGCTCGAGAACCGAGCCCTGTTCGGGAGCGTCAACGCGCACTCTTGCGATTGGCGGGCAGCGGTCGAGGGACTCGAGCAGATGCGCCGGTTCTGGCCTGAGGCGCTGGAGACAATGATCGGTTTGCGGGTTCCCCTTGACTGCTTCGAGGAGGCGTTCGCCTTCCGCGGCATCAAGGCGACGCTCGTCTTCGAATGAGCAGGGCACCTGGACGCGACTTGCGATGAACGTCCGTCAGTGCTTCTTCCCCGGGTTCATCAGGTTCTTCGGGTCGATCGTCCTCTTGATCGCTTCGTGCAGGGCGACGGTCGGGCGATTCCATTGAGCGCCAAGATGGCCGCGCTTGACCCAGCCGAGGCCGTGCTCGCCTGAGATCGTGCCATTCATCGCGGCAGCGGTCCGATAGAGGTCGGCGGCGGCGGCGTGGGCCCGAGCGATCTGGTCGTCGTCGCTCGGGTTCACCAGAAACGTGGAGTGGAGGTTGCCGTCGCCGGCGTGCCCCCAACTGCAGGCCCCGAGCCCGTGGCGAGCACCGATTGCGATCGTCTCCTCGATAGCGTCGACAAGCCGGTCGAGCGGGACTGCGATGTCCTCGGAAACCTTGCCGCCGTGAAGGGCCTCGACCGCGAGCGACACGCTGTCGCGCCAGCGCCACAGGTCGGCGATCTCGGTGGTGGTCTGCGCCGTCTCGACCGAGACGGCGCCTTCGGACAAGGCCTCGCGCAGCGAGGTGACCGTCGCTGCGGTCAGTCCGCCGTCGCCATCGGCCTCGGCGAGGACCATGAAACTGGCCTGAGGCGGGATCGGGATGGGTGCGCCGGCGCCGGCGGCATCGAGCGCGCCGGCGTCAAGGAACTCGATCGCCGCCGCCTCGATTCCGCTCCCGAGAACCGTTTCGATCGCGGCGCAGCCGTCCGCCGGGGAGGCGTAGAAGGCGATCACTGAAGCGGCGGCCTCGGGGGCGGGGATAAGGCGCAGCCATGCTGCGGTGATGATTCCCAACGTGCCCTCCGATCCGATCAGCAGCGCGCCGATGTCGTAGCCGGCAACGTCCTTACGGACCGGGCCGCCGACCTCGATCACCTCGCCTGGAGGAATCACTGCCTCCAGTCCGGTCACCCAGCGCCCGGTGACGCCGTATTTGAAGGCGTGGGGGCCGCCGGCGTTGGTCGCGATGTTGCCTCCGATCTGGGACTGCTCGGCCGCGCCGGGGTCCGGCGGGAACAGCAGCCCGTTCTCGCGCGCGAGGCGGCGCAGCTCGCCGGTGCGCAGGCCGGCCTCCACCTGGGCCCGCCAGAGCAGGGGGTCGAAGCTGCGCACCCGGGTCATCCGGTCCAGCGCGATCACAACCCCGCCGGTGACCGGCACCGCGCCCCCGGAGAAGCCGCTCCCGCCGCCGCGCGGGACGATCGGCAGGTCCCGCTCATAGCACCAGGCGACGACCCTCGCCACCTCGGCGGTCGTGACCGGAAGGACCACCGCGTCGGGCTTGCCGGCGACGCCCTGGCTCTCGGTCGCGTCGCGGTGAAAGCGCAGGTCGCTGCTGTCGCCGACCGCCTCCGCGCCTACCAGCGCCCGCAGGTCAGTCTCGAGGCCGGCGCTCATCGAGGACCGACCTCAGCGACGCGGTTCCGCAGCGTGCCCACGCCCTCGACTTCGACCTCGACCACGTCGCCATCCTGAAGTGAGCGAACTGGATCCATGAACTCGCCGCAACCCCAGGGGGTGCCGGTCAGGACCAGGTCGCCCGGTTCGAGGGTGAACGAGCGCGAACAGAAGGCGAGTAGCTCGGCGACGGAGAAGATCATCTCGGCCGTGGATGAGTCCTGCACGGTCTCCCCGTTGACCCGGGTGCGCAGCGCCAAGGTCTGCGGATCCCCGACTTGGTCGGCCGTGAGGATCGTCGGGCCTAGCGGGCAGAAAGTATCGAGGCTCTTGCCGCGCACCCACTGACCGTCGGCGAACTGGAGGTCGCGTGCCGAGATGTCATTGGCGACGGTGTAACCGAATACGTGATCCAACGCCGCCTTCTCGGTCACCCTGCGCATCCGGCGACCGATCACGACGCCGAGCTCGACCTCCCAATCGACGCGCTCGGTCAGTGACCGGTCGATCTCGATCACCTCGCCGTCGCCGATCACGCTGGTTGGAAACTTGGCGAAGACGAGCGGCTTGGTCGGAGTCTCCATTCCGGCCTCTCGGACGTGGTCTGCATAGTTGAGGCCTATCGCGACGATCTTCCTCGGCACCAGCGGTGCCACCAGCCTCGCGCCCGGAAGGTGCCGGTCGTAATCGACCACCTCCGGCGAGCGTCCGCTCGACACGATCCCGCCGAGCGTTTCGCCCGGCGCCGCGGCAAGGGGAATGAGCCGGTCGTCGTGGCTGAGAACGGGAACTGGCAAGCCGTCTGCGATCGCGGTCCCTAACTTCACGTTTCCTCCTATTGGTCCGACCATTATGGTCCGACCAATATATACTGGGACACATGGCCGAGGGAAGTGAGATCGGAGAGCGCATACGCGAGTTGCTGGTCGAGCGCGGCCTCAAGCCCGGCGACCGACTGCCTCCCGAGCGGCAACTCGCCGCGGAGTTCGGAATCGCGCGTTCCAGTTTGCGAGAGGGCCTACGCCGGCTCGTCGATCTCGACATCCTCAACGCTCGCCAAGGATCTGGGACCTACCTTGCGACGGTCGACCTGGTCGACCTTATGGAGGTTCGACTGCGTCTTGAGCCATATGCAGCATCTCTTGCCGCGCAGCGACGTTCCGCGACGCAACTCGGTGAAATGGAGGAGCTCGTTGCCCAGATGGAGCCGACCGACGATCCGACTTCATTCGCCGTTCTTGACCTGCGCCTTCACGAGCTCGTAGTGAGGTCGGCTGCGAGCCCGGCACTGCTGGTTGTCCACAGCGCGCTGACAGATCTCCTCCAATACTCGCGCGCAAATACCTCGCCGGACCCAGCACTGCGCGCCGCCACGTCCATGCGTCACGCTCGGCTGCTGGATGCCGTGCGGGCACAGAACAGCGAAGCGGCGCAGGAGGAAATGCGGAGGCACCTATCCGAAGTTCTGGAAAGCTGTCAGTGACGGATCAATGGGTCACCGGGCGAGGCACCGAAGGCCGCTACACGCTGATCGACATGCTGGTGCCCCAAGGCGGCGGTCCGCCGCCCCGTCGCCACGACTTCGAGGAGATGTCCACGGTGCTCGAGGGCGCGTCCCCGGCCCGTCCGCTCTGTACAGGGTGACGATCGTGGGGGAGAGGGTGAGGTGCCCACGGTGCCCGCGGTGGAACGGTCCCGTGAGTCAGTCCAGGACGAGGGGCCGATAGCCGGGGATCTCCCCGGAGCTCGGGACAAGGCGCTTGCGCTCCAGCTGCTCGGCCAGCAGCCCGAGCATCTGCCGCTGCAATTCCCGGGATCGACCGTCCGTATAGGCGGGGTGGGCGAGGTTCCGTTCCTCGTAGGGATCGACGGTGAGGTCGTAGAGCTCGAACTCGTCGGGCTCGGGTTGGGTGACGGTGATCGTCTTGCGGCCCCGCAGGCGCTCGTCGCGCTCTCCCGGCACCGTCCAGAACTGCTGGTTGTCGTGGTAGCGCGAGAGCTTGACCAGGTGTCGCTCGCCGTCGACGGGGACCTCGGCGACCACCGTCTCGATGTGGTTGGGCTGGGCGACGGTCGCGTAGATCTTCGCTTTCCGGGCCAACCGCTGGAAGGGGACTCGCGGAGCGATCGTTCCCCTCGCTGATCTCGTCGTCGGTGGTGAAGAGGATCGGCTCGGCGGCGACGCTGCCGTCGCCGCGGATCACCGGCGAGAGGTCGCGGCCGACCAAGGGGGCGGGCGTCGCGATGGTCGGCCCGCACGCTTGCCAGCGTCGCCACCGGGGTCGATCCCCGCCAGCCCGAGCAGGGTCGGGACCAGGTCGGCGTGGTTGGTCGGCATCTCGACCTCGCGGGGACCGTCGGTAAGTTGCGGGCCGGAGACGATGAAGGGGACGCGCAGGGCCTCCTCGTAGGCCACGTGCCACTTCTCATGCATGCCGCCGTGGGCGCCCTGCATGTCGCCGTGGTCGGAGCTGAAGACGACGATCGTGTTCTCGAAGGCGTCGCCGGCGGCGAGCGTGTCGAGCACCCTGGTGATCTGCTCGCCGACGGTCGCCTGCAATTGGTAATAGAACTTCAGGTGGGTTTCTATCCACGGTTGCGGGGCCATGAACTTCGCGAACTCGTGGTTGTAGCTCGCGTGGCAGGTGGGCTTGGTCGAGAGGTCCTCGTCGTGAGTCGGCGCCTGCGCGACCGCCGGCACCCGGGAGGGGTGGTAGCGCAGCCCCTGGGCCAGGCCGACCAGCCCGAACAACGAGTCGTCGTGCGGGTTGAGGAACGAGCAGACCGTGAGCCAGGGCTCGTCGCCGTCGGCGGCGTCGAGGCGGAGTAGCAGGTCGATCGTCTCGTCGGCGGTGAAGGGATCCTTGACGGTTCCGGTGTTGTGCTTGCCGAGCCCGTGCGGCTCGGGCCCGACCCACTCCGAGAAGCCGTGGTCGTCGAGCAGGTCGGCCTCCAGGTACTTCTGGATGTTCGCCTCTCGAGGGGTCCCGTCGTCATCGATGGAGAGCAGGTAGCCATCGCCGTCCTCGGCGTCGAGATGGGCGTGCGAGGCGTGCCACTTCCCCTTGAAGTAGGTCTTGTAGCCGGCCGCGCGGAACCAGTCGCCGAGCGTCGGCACGGTGTCGGGGGCGAGCCAGAACATGTCGTCGCTGTCGGCCGACTTGGCGATGCCGTCGGTCTGGGTCACCCCGTGTAGCGAGGGGTACTGTCCGGTCAGGAGGGAGGCCCGGCTGGGTGCGCAGGCCGAAGCCATCGGGTAGTGGTGCTCGAAGGAGACGCCGTTCTCGCGCAGGCGCTCGACCCCCGGCATCGTCTCGGCCCGGAACCGGGCCAGCTCCTCGGACTCGTAGGCGGGCGGGTGGCGCAACTGGTCGGTGAGGATCAGCAGCACGTTGGGTCGGCTCATCCGGGAACACTCGATTCTGTCGGGCGGGTTTTGATCGACGATGAGCCTATCCCGCCCCTTGACGGTGATCAGTGAAATCGACGCCGAGTCTGACGGTTTCCCAGATGGTGCTGCTCAGATCCGCGAAAGGATCCTGAGGGCGAATCAGGGTTCTTGGTAGGCCCAGGAGCCGCGGGCGATCCCGGTCGAGGCGGTGCCGGCGAAGACCATCAGGACGCTCTCCGGCCCGGCCGGCGTGGTCGAGCCCGAGAAGGCGCTGCGGGAAGAGGGCGAGCGTCGCGGTGACGTTATCGCCGTGCGCCCCGCACGCCGAAGACGCCCACCAGCTCAGGGGCGGGCGGAGACGGCTTCGACCTCGAACAAGATGTCGGGCATGGCCAGCGCCGCAACCCCGATGACGGTCTGGGTGGGCGGGATGTCGCCGCAGCCTTCGCGCACCGATGCGCCGATGATGCCGAGCTTCTCGAAGTCGGGCCCGATGACGTAGGTGCGGAGCTGTACGACGTGACCGAGGTCGAGGCCGTGCGCGGCGAGCGCGGTGCCGAGGTTGAGGAACGCCTGGCGCACCTGCTCGGCGAAGTCATCGGAGACGACCATGCCGTCCGCGCCAGATCCGTACTGGCCCGAGACGAAAACGAGGTCGGTGCCTGCGGGGACGCTGGCGGTGTGGCTATATCCGAACCGCACCGGGTCGTGGAGCTCGCTGGGATTGACGATGGTGTGTGCCATGGGGGGATTACCTTCCTGTGTGGTGGATGCTTCGCGCATCCGTGTGGGTTACTCCGCGCTCGTTCCGAGTGCGAAGGCGAGTTGGGCGAGGACGACGGCGCGATAGTCCGTATCTCGCGGCGCGAGGTGACCGAGCACGACGGGGTAGAGCAGCCCGACGATATTTCCCACCACGACCTCGACCACCGCGTCGGTGCCGAAGCTCGGGTTGAACGCGCCGCTGTCGATCCCACGCTGCACCGCATCGGCGAACGGCGCGCGGTACTGCTCCGCCAAGGCAGCGGCAAACGTACGCAGCTCATCGTCGTGGGCGGCGGCCGTCCAGAACTCCATCAGTAGTCGCCAGGTGACGACCGGCGTGGTCAAGCCCCGATCGACCATCGCGACGAGCTGCTGCCACGGATCGTCGAACCGCGCCGCGAACTCGCTCATTTCCTCGACCGCAAGCGTGGTGGCGCGCTGCATCGCCTCGATCAGCATGTCCTCGCGCGAGCCGAAGTACCCCTGCAAGGTGCTGACGGCGACACCGGACGCCTCCGACACGTCCGCGAATCGCGTTCGCGCATAGCCGCGCCGCGCGACGACCGCGATCACATGATCGAGCACGTCTATGCGTCTGGCACCCCCGGCACGGCGGGTGCGACGAGGGGTAGCGGAATTGCTCATGGCCCTACCGTATCTAAATACGGAACGGACACGCGCAGAGCCCCCATGGGAGGACGACGAGACGGGTCTAGACTGCGCCCGGCGATGACGTCGACCTCGAAGCTGGCGCTGAGTGCCGAGTCTGATCACTTGCGCCTCGCCGGGCTCCTGCGGCGCGCGCACACGATCGCCCTCGACACCGGTGTCGCGCCAGAAGTCGTCCGGCAGGTCGTGTCGGAATCGTGGCGGCGCTCGGTCGCGGCCGGGGTCGACCCAAGGCGTCCCGCCCCGAGGGTCCTCGATGCGAGGCGCACCTCTGGCCGCCTCGCGGCGCACCCGGTGGGACCGCTGCTGTCGCGGATCAGCACCCTGCTCCGGCAGGCGCTGGTCGAGTCGGGTTATTTCGTCGCCTTCAGCGACGCCGATGGGGTGCTGCTGTGGACGGAAGGGTCGCCGCGGGCGCTTCGCACCGCGGTCCCGCCGCGCTTCCTGCCGGGGTTCCTCTGCAGCGAGGACGGGGTCGGGACGAACGCGATCGGGACCGCCCTGGCACTCGACCAGCCGGTGCAGATCTTCTCGGCCGAGCATTTCAGCCGCTTGCTGCACGGCTGGACCTGTGCTGCCGCACCGATCCACGATCCGGACACCGGCGAGACGCTGGGCGCGATCGACCTCTCGGGCGATTTCAGGACGGCACACGTGCATGGCCTGCCGCTCGTCACTGCCGTGGCAACGGCCACCGAAGCGTGGCTGGCCGCGGAGCGCCGCGGGGTCGAGGAGCGCGCGGGCGAGGTGTCGGTCGCCATCGCCGGCCGGGCCCGGGCAATCGTCGCCACCTCCCGGGGTCGCCTGGAGATGAACCGGCGACACAGCGAGATCCTCGCGTTGCTCGCGTCGAACCCCGAGGGGATGACGGTGCGCGACCTCGCGCTCGCGCTGTACGGCTCGGCCGAGCCAGGCGCGACGGTCCGCGCGGAGATCACGCGGCTGCGTCGACGCCTCGGCGCGGACGTCGTGCTCAGCCGGCCCTACCGGCTCCACGAGCGCGTCTCCACCGACATCGACGATGCCCCGGTCGGCCTGCTGCCCGAGTCGCGGGCACCCGGAATCGTCGATGCGCGGCGCAGCCTCGACGCAGCCTTCGAATCCGAGTAGCGCCGGCTCCACCTGGGACTTAGCGTGCCACCGCGTGCGCCTTCCCGGGCGACGATCAAACCGAACTCGAGGAGATCATGATGGCCAAGACTTTGAGCGGCGCCTGCCTCTGCGGCGGCATCGAGTACGAGGTGACCGATCCGGAGGGCATGGGCGTCTGCCACTGCACCCGCTGCCAGCGCTGGACCGGCTCCAGCCTCACCGGGGTGCTGGTATCGCCGAGCAACTTCAACGTCACCAAGGGCGCGGACCTGGTCAAGCGCTACGAGAGCGAGTTCGCGCCGCGGCAGTTCTGCGCCGATTGCGGCTCGGCCCTCTACGACGACCTGGGGGAGAAGTACTACGTCGCCGCCGGGCTGATGCGTGAGCTCGACCTGCAGCCGGAATTCCACCTGCAGGTCGCGTTCAAAGCGCCCTGGGAGATCATCGGCGACGACGCGCCGCAGTTCGACGAAAACCCGCCCGCGTGAAGATCCGCGCCGCGGTCCTGGAGGAGTTCGGCCGACCCCTCGCCGTCCAGGAAGTCGACCTCGCCGGCCCCAAGGCCGGCGAGGTGCTGGTGCGCCTGCATGCCTGCGGCGTCTGTCACACCGACATGTACAGCGCCTCGGGCGTCGACCCGTCCGGCTACGCGCCGTGCGTGCTCGGCCACGAGGGCGCGGGTGTGGTGGAGGCGATCGGAGAGGAGGTCACCTCCGTCGCCCCGGGAGACCACGTCGTGACGCTCTTCTCGCCGCAGTGCGGCGAGTGTGTGAACTGCCGCTCGGGCCGGACGAACATCTGTCTCGCGATCCGCGAGCAGCAGAACCTCGGCTTCCTGCCCGACGGCACCACCCGCCTCTCGCGCGACGGCGAGCCGCTCCGCCACTTCATGGGCTGCTCGACCTTCGCCGAGGCGACGGTGATGCCCGAGATCGCGCTCGCCAAGGTCAACCCCGAATCGCCCCACGCGGCCAACGCGCTCTTCGCCTGTGGCCTCTCGACCGGGCTCGGCGCGGCGATGTTCCGGGCCAAGGTCTTCGAGGGCTCCACCGCCGTGGTCTTCGGCCTCGGCCTGGTCGGCCTCGGCGCGGTGGCCGGCGCGCGCCTGATGGGGGCCGAGCGGATCATCGCCGTCGACCTCTCCGAGGACCGGCTCGAGCATGCGGCACACCACGGCGCCACGGACCTCTGGGTCGGCGGCGACGGCATCGTCGACCGCGTCCTCGAGGAGACCGACGGCCTCGGCGCCGACTTCACCTTTGAGGCCACCGGCAACGTCGCGGTCATGCGCCAGGCGGTCGAATCGGCCCGGCTGGGTTGGGGCACCGTCTGCGTGACCGGCGTCGCCGGTCGCGGCGAGACCCTCGAGGTCGTCCCCCGGTACCTGATCACCGGCCGCACCGTCATGGGCGCCTCCTTCGGCGGCGTCAAAGGGCGCGACCAGGTACCGCAACTGGTCGATCGCTACCTGAACGGTGAGATCGACGTCGACGCGCTGATCTCCCACCGCACCACCCTCGACGACATCAACACGGGCTTCGACCTGATGCACGACCAGGACGGCATCCGCACCGTGGTCGAGTACGTAGGAACCTGAACCGGGCCCCGGAGGAACCTTCCCTCCGGGGTTGACTGCCCGAGCTACCTACTGGCATCATCAGCTTCGATGAGCCGGGAACCGACGGCATCGGCGATGGGCGCATGGGAGCGCTTCGTCGCGGGCGAGCCGACGATGCCTGAAGTGCGGCCGCGAGTTCTGGAATCGTGGCACCGCTGCCGCGACCGCTACGGCGTCGATCCCACGCTTACCCATGCGCCCACGGCGGCGGATACTCGCAATGACGTCCAGGAACAGAACGCGCTGGCGGCGGAGCTCGGGGCGGCGGCGGCGACGATCGCCGCGCGTGCGGAAGGGTGCCACGCCGCGGTCACGGCCGCCGACGGCGAGGGGCGTGTCCTGGCGGGATGGGGGGACATGGACACCGTCGAGCGCGCGCGAGCGCAGAACTGCGCCCCTGCTTCGGGCTGGAGCGAGCCGATGGCGGGCACCTCCGCGATGGGAACCGCGCTGGCGACCAGCGGCGTCATCGAGATCAGCCGCTTCGAGCACTGGTGCGCGGGCTTTCACCCCTTCAGCTGCGCGGCCGTGGCCGTTCACGATCCGACGACCGCGGAGCCTGTCGGCTGTCTGTCGGTGACGGTCGTCGAGAGCTCTCTTCCCGCGGCCACACGGCGTTGGCTCACCGACGCCGCGGACGTGCTGCAGGGCCGGCTGCGATCGCGTGCCGCCGGCGCTGCCTCGGAACTACTCGCAACCCACCGAGCGCGGCCGCGCGCCCCATTTGGTTCGGCGACGCTCGACGTCGGCGGCCGTATCGTCGCGGCGGATGAGTCGGCGCGGGCGGCGTTGGCCGGCTCGCAGGGAAGCCTGACGCAGCTTGCTCGCACCGTCGTCGGGCGCGCCCGGGCCGAACGTGGTTGGTCCGGGGCGGCTGAGATCGGGAAGGGTGGATTTATCGAGCTGGAGCCGGTCTACTCCGGACAGAGTGAACTGATCGGCATCCTGGCCTCGATCACCGACCCCGGTGAACGCGGGCCGCAGCAGGGCCCCCCGGCCTTCGCCGACGATCGCATCGCCGCTGAAATCGAGGACCGCATCGTCCTCGTCGCCAGCGGTGAAGTGCGCTTCGTGGAGATCGTCGACGGCATGATCTGGCTCGATACCGACAAGGGCAGGATGCGCGCTCGTGGCCGCAGCCTCGACGAGTTCGAACGGGCGGCGGCAACCCGTGGCCTGATGCGCGTCAACCGCCGCACGCTCGTCAACCTGGCCCGGATCGAGGAGTTGCGACCTGGCTTCAAGGGCGGGCTCTGGGTTCTCGTCGCGGGATCGTCGGCGCCGATCGAAGTGGCTCGGCGACGAGTCGCGGTGCTGCGAGAAGTGCTCGGCCTGGATCCCAGCTGATTTAACCGAGGCGCCCCGGTCGTCGCTCGCTGTCGGCAATTCGCCACCCGACGACCAACTCGAGCCATTCGCTGCAAGTTGCTTGACGACCCTTTTGCCGCTCCTACGATCGCTCCGGGAAAATCCGACCGAGGAGCAGATGTGTTCAAGAAACTGATTTGCGTGGCGGCCTTGCTCGGCATTGCCGTACTGGTCGCCGCGTGTGGTTCGAGTGGGAGCAGCAGCGACACGACCGACTCCGGCGGCGAAGGTGGTGCCACTGCCGACAGCGCCGGCAACGGCGAATACGTCGAACTGATGGGTGACTCGAAATACTCGACCCCGACGCTCGTCGCGGCGGCCCAAGGGGAAAAGGAAGGCGAACAGTTCGCGAATCCGAAGCCCGCAAAGTTGCCGACGATAACCATCGGCGCTGTCAACTTCGCGAAGGCCGCCGAGTCGGGTCTCCGCTCGGAATACGAACTCATCGAAGCGGCGAAGGTACTCGGCTGGAAGGTGATCCCCTGCGATGGAGGCGGCGTCCCCACCGGCTATGTCAACTGCATGAACACGCTCCTGAACCAGAACGTGGACGCGATCGTCAACGGGGCGATCGAACCATCGGTGGTCTCGGCGCAGATCAAGCAAGCGCACTCCCGCGGCATTCCAGTCCTCTCCTACGGCGCCAAGACCGAACTGGGTGAATACGACGGCGCGTTCTTCCCTACCGAAGAACTGGCCGGGAAGATGGGCGGTGAATTCCTCGTCGAAAAGCTGGAAGAGCTCGACGGCACGAAGGAGATCGCGTTCCACACCTTCCCCCTCGGCTTCGCCGAAGCACGGGTCGAAGGCGTGATGAACGAGATCAAATCCCACCCTGACATCGAGGTCGTCGCCGAAGCCCCGGTGGAAGCCGCCGACGCGGTCGGCAGCATCAAAAAGGCGACCGAAACCGAGCTCACCGAGTATCCGGACCTGGCGGCCACCGTCGATCCGTTCGACAGCGCGATCGCCGGCACCGCACAGGCCGTGGCGACCAAGTTGCCCGGCAAGGAGTTCCCGGATGCGCCGCTGGTGATGGGTTGGAACGCGCTGCTCGGTTCACAGGCCTACATGCGCACCGAACCGCCGGAGATCGCGGGCCTCGTCGACACCAATTACGGCGCCACCGCCTGGATCGCCGTCGACCAGCTGGCGCAGGACTTCGCCCGCAAGGCGCCGATCAGCAAGGAACCGGAACCGGACTACGGCATCGACTATCTATCCACCCAGCTGGTGACGCCGGAAGACCTGCTCGCCGAAGAACGCTACCCACCGAGCAAGTCCAACTACTGGGCCTTCTTCAAAGGCAAGTGGAAGAAAGAATTCGGGGTCGAATAGCTCGACCTGGAACTGACGCGATGAGCAACGCCTTCACCCAGACCGAGTCTGTCCAAAAACGGGGCGCCCCGGATTCTCCGGGGCGCCCCGGAAGGGGGTCCGTACTCCTCCGCCAATTCCCCCGCTACGGGCTCCTCCTCGCCCTGCTGCTGACGATCGGCGTCTTCGGCGCCCTCCGCCCGGACAGCTTCCTGACGCTCGACAACCTGAAGTCGATCCTCACCCAGGCCGCGCCCTTGATGGTCGTCGCCGTCGGCCTCACGGTGGTCCTGACGATGCAGTTGCTGGACCTCTCGTTCGCCGCGACGATCGGCCTCTGCGGCGCCCTGGCGATCGTCCTGATGTCCCAGGACGGGATGGGCTGGCAGCTTGCCATCCTGATCGCGCTGCTGGCCGGGGCGGCCTGCGGCCTCCTCAACGGCATCCTCGTCTCCTACTTCGGCGGTACCGCGCTGATCATGACCTTGGCCACCGGGACGATCTTCACCGGGGTCGAATTCGCCGTGACCGGACAGCAGACGATCATCGGCGGCCTGCCGATGACGTACGGCCAGATCGCCACGCACCAGACCCTCTTCGGCCTCACCAACCAGGTCTACATCGCCGCGATCATCGCCGTGCTCGGTTGGCTGCTGCTCTCCCAGACCGAGTTCGGCCGCTACATGCACGCGATCGGCGGCAACGAGGAAGCGGCCCGTCTGTCGGGCATCCGCACCCGCGAGCTGAAGGTGCTCGGCTTCATCGCCGTCGGCCTCGGCGCCGCGGTGGCGGGCATCCTGCTGACCTCCTCCGCCTCCTCCTCGACCCCCCAGGTCGGCGCCCCTTACCTGCTGCCGGCCTACGCCGCCGTCTTCCTCGGCTCGGCGGTGTTCAAGCTCGGCCAGTTCAACATGCCGGGGACGGTGATCGGGGTGCTCTTCCTCGGCGTGATCCAGACCGGCCTGACGATGCTGAACCTGACCACCGACGTCATCTACATGGTGCAGGGCTCGATCCTCGTGATCGCGGTTCTGCTCAGCCGGATCGGCTCGGGGCGCGCATCGTGACGAACGAGGCGCCGCCCCCGGCCCTCGCGGTCCGGGGCCTCAGCAAGGCCTACCCCGGGGTGGTCGCGGTCGACGACGTCTCCTTCGAGGTCAACCCGGGCGAGATCATCGGGCTGCTGGGCAAGAACGGGGCCGGCAAGTCGACCCTGATCAAGATGATCTCGGGCGTCGAGTCCCCCGACGCGGGCGCGATCGAGGTCGATGGGCGGACGGTCCCGATCGGCAACCCCCGCGACGCCACCGACCTCGGCATCTCCGTCGTCCACCAGGAGCTGGCCGACGTGCCCGGCCTCTCGGTGGCCGAGAACGTCGAGCTCGGGCTCGGCTATCCGAGTCTCGGCGGCGTCCTGGTCGACTGGCGCCGCCTGCGGCGCAGCGCCGGCGAGGCGCTCGACAAGATCGGCGCCGGGATCGACCCGGCAGCCCCGATCTCCTCCCTCAGCGTCGCGGAGCAGCGCCTGGTGATGATCGCCCGCTCGCTCAGCTTCGACGTGCGGATCCTGATCCTCGACGAGCCGTCCGCCTCGCTCACCGCGCCGGAGGTCGAGCGCCTCCTCGAGGTGGTCCGCACCCTGAGCGCCCAGGGCGTCGCGGTCATCTACGTCACCCACCGCCTGGCCGAGGTCTTCGCGGTC
This sequence comes from uncultured Actinomycetes bacterium, assembly GCA_963782515.1. Taxonomy (GTDB): domain Bacteria; phylum Actinomycetota; class Thermoleophilia; order Solirubrobacterales; family 70-9; genus VAYN01. The sequence continues at coordinate 245,766 of CAWAJY010000004.1, forward strand.
GCCGACCGGGTGGTGGTGATGCGCGACTCGCGCTTCGTCGGCACCAGGCCGACCGCCGAGCTCGACCGCGAGGCCCTGATCGAGATGATCACCGGGCCCTCCCTCTCCGAGGACGTTCCGGTCACCCACCGTCGGGTGCGCGCCGCGGCCGCCGGCGAGGCCCCGGAGATGCTGCGGGTCGAGGGCCTGCACCGTGCCGGCGTGGTCGAGGACGTGAGCTTCTCGGTCAAGGCGGGCGAAGTCCTCGGCATCGCCGGCCTGGTCGGCTCGGGACGGACCGAGGTCTGCCGGATGATCTTCGGCGCCGACAAGCGCGATGCGGGCTCCATATATATGGAGGGCAAGCAGGTCAAGATCCGCTCGCCTCGCGACGGCCTCAAGGCGGGGATCGTCCTGCTGCCCGAGGACCGCCGCCACCAGGGCGCGGTCGGCGGCTTCACGATCCGCGAGAACGTCACCCTGCCGACCCTCGAGCGCAACCGCGCCGCGCGCTTCCTTCCCTATCCCTCGCGGCGCTCGGAGCGCGAGGTCGCCTCCCGCCACGTCGAGGAGCTGTCGATCCGCGGCTCGGGCGTCGAGCACCCGGTGCGCCTGCTCTCGGGCGGCAATCAGCAGAAGGTGATCCTCGCCAAGTGGCTCGAGCACGGGGCGAAGCTCTTCATCTTCGACGAGCCCACCCTGGGCGTGGACGTGGAGGGCAAACGGGACGCCTACGAGAGCATGGACCGGCTGGCCGCCGAGGGCAGCGGGGTGATCTTCATCTCGTCGGAGTTCGGCGAGCTGCTGACCGTCTGCGACCGGGTCATCGTGATGGCCGAAGGTCGGCTGGTCGGCGAGTTGACCAGCGAAGGGCTCAGCGAGCGAGACCTGATCGACGCCTGCTACGCGGGTCAGGTTTCGCATGTGTGAACCGAAGCTCGAAAGGAGGGGCACTTGCCCTACGTGATCGCCGAGCCGTGCATCGGCACCAAGGACAATTCATGCACCGAGGTCTGCCCGGTGGACTGCATCCATCCGACGCCGGGTGACGATGACTACGACTCGAGCGGGCAGCTCTACATCGATCCCGCCGAGTGCATCGACTGCGACGCGTGCCTCGAGGCTTGTCCGGTGGACGCGATCTTCCCGGCCGAAGAGCTGCCGGCCGCGTGGGCTGAGTACGCGGAAACGAACGCCGCCTACTTTCAGAAGAGCACTCGATCGAGCTAGCGCCGCTGACGGAATCGAGTCACTCCCTGCCGGTTCGGAACCGTTCACTGTAGGACGCTTGACCGGGCTCGGGAAGCTCCTACGATCGTCGCCATGACAAGCGAGAGACGAGTCACAGAGACTGACGTTCAAGTCTGCCCCAGCAAACTCCAGAACTACGACCCGTTCGCACCTGACCACCTGGCCGATCCGTACCCGCTATGGCGCCTCTCGCAGCGGGAGGCCCCCGTCTTCTACGTGGAGAAAGCCGGCTTCTGGGCGGTCACCGGCTATCGCGAGGTCCTCGAGGTCGCACGTGACACCACGACCTTCACCTCTCGCGACGCACTCAACTTTCGCCCCGTCCCCGAGGACCTCCGGCAGGATCTGCCGAACGGCTTCCCGCAGGCGTTCCCCTCGCTGATCAACAGCGATCCACCGGAGCACTCGCGGATCCGCAAGATCGCGAACCGTACTCTGACGCCGCGGCACATCGCCGCTCTCGAGCCGTCGATCCGCACGATCTCCGAATCGCTGATCGAGCGGTTCGCCGACGATGAGAGTGTGGACATCGTCGACCAGTTCGCGGTGCCGCTACCGGTCGTCGTCATCGCCAGGATCCTCGGCGTCGACGAGAACCACCTCGAGGACTTTCAGCGCTGGTCCAACGCGGCGTTCCTGATGGCTAACCCGAACATCAGCGACGAGGAATTCAAGGAGTTCGCGAGGGAGCATGCCGACCTCAACCGGTACCTGACCGACCTGATCGAGGAGCGGCGCTCGGCCCCCCGCGACGACCTGCTCAGCCGCCTGGTGCACGAGAGCGATGAGAGCTTCCGGCTCAGCAACGAGCAGATCATCAGCGTCACGGCGCAGCTTCTGATCGGCGGCAACGTCACCACCACCGACCTGATCGGCAACCTGATGCTGGTGCTTCTTTCCGATCCCGAGCGCTACGACGAGCTCTGTCGGAACCCGGAGCTGATTCCGGCGACGATCGAGGAGGTCCTGCGGATCAAGTCCTCGATTCGGGGGCTATTTCGCACGACCACGCGGGAGGTCGAGTTGGGAGGCGTGACCCTGCCGGAGGGAGCCGTGGTCTGGCTGGTCTGGGGCGCCGCCAATCACGACGAGTCCGTCTTTGCCTGCCCGGCCGACTTCGATCCGGGCCGCGCCAATCTCAACGAACATCTCTCGTTCGGCAAAGGCACGCACTTCTGCATCGGAGCACCGCTCGCCCGTCTCGAGGCGCGGATAGCACTGGAGCTTCTGACGAGCCGCTTCCCGACCATGAGGATCGTGGAGGGGCAGGAGCTGGACTATCCGCCTTCCCCGGTCAGTCAAGGGGTGGATCGGCTCCAGATTCGCTTGCGCTGACGTCGGTTCGCGCGGATCAACTCCAAGGCCGCGAGCCGGCCGGAGATGCCGTTGACGCCGGCGCCCGGCCAGGTTCCGGCTCCGACCATCATCAGCCGCGGCAGGGGCATGCGGTAGGAGCTGGCGCCGGGAGCCGGCCTGAGGACCGCGTTCTGGGCGAGGTGGTGGGTGCCGCCGACGCTGTCGCCGCCGACCAGGTTGGGGTTCGCGGCCTCGAGGTCGTCGGGCGCGGCGACCACGGCGTCGATGATGCGATCGCGGAATCCCGGCGCGTAGTCCTCGACCTTGTCGAGCACGCGCTCCTTGTATGGCTCCTTCGCGCCTCCCCAGTCGGTCGCCTCGATCTGGCCGAGGGCGTCGCCGGCGATCGCGCTCGGCAACATCCGCACCTGGATCCAGATGACCGAGGCACCCTCGGGGGCGCGCGAGCTGTCGATCGCGCTGGTCTGCCCGACGACGAGGAGGGGGTCGCCGGGGAGGACCCCGTTGAGGGCGTCCGTGTAGGTCTGGGCCATCTGCCGCACGTACGGGCCCAGGTGGACGTAGCCGAACCGATCGAGGTCGCCGCCGGCCGCCCACGGGATGGTGCCGTTCAAGGCCACGTGGACGACCATGGTCCCCGGACCGTAGGAGTAGCGGGCGAGGCGCCGGCGGGTTTCCGTCGTCGCGGGATCGTCGGGGAGGAGGCCCGTCAGCGGACGCGGGGTCAGATTCGCGATCACCGCCTTGGCGGCGCGAACGCGCTCGCCGTCACCGAGGACCACCCCTGCCGCCTGGCCGTTCTCGACCATGATCCGCTCCACCGGGCTCGCGGTGCGGATCTCGGCGCCGGCCCGCCGGGCGAGGCCGGCGAGCGCCTCGGCGAGGCCGCCGGCCCCACCCTTGACGACCGACATGCCGTTGTCCATGTCGGCGAAGGACTCGAGGAACGGGAAGAGGCCGCCGAAGCTGCTGTCGGGGCCGAAGTCGACGTGCATCCCCCAGGCGGCGAGCATCGCCTTCGCCTCGTCGCTGTGGAAGTACTCGTCGCCGAGCCGCCGGGTGGAGCTGAGGATGAGGCTCGCGAGATCCCCCAGGGCGCGGAAGCCGTGCCTGCGCGCCGCGCCGGTCGCCAGCTTCACCGCCCCGAGCGAGGGCAGCCGGGTCCCGTACAGCTGGAAGAGGTCGGGGGCGAAGCGGTCGTAGGTCGCGGCGAGCCGGTCCCAGCCTTCGGCGTCGCGGGGGTCGTGGGCGGCAAACATCGCGCGGGTCTTCTCCCGGTCGTTGTAGACCCGTAGGCTGGTCCCGCCCGGGTAGGCGCAGGAGTAGGGGCGCTCGGTGGTCGCCAGCTCGAGCCCTTCCGCCATCAGGTCCTCGCCGAGCTCGGCGAAGGCGGGGGAGCCGAGGAACAGGTTCATGTTCGTCGCGTAGAGGTCGTGGACGAAGCCGGGGCGCACTGGTTCGCCGCTGGCGACGGCGCCACCGACCTCGTCGTTGCGCTCCAGCAGCAGGACGCCGAAGCCGGCTCGCGCCAGGTAGGTGGCCGCCAGCAGACCGTTGTGGCCGCCCCCGATGATGATCACGTCATGAGTCGAATCGCCGTTCATCCCGATCAACCTCCTCCAGGCACTGTTAGAACAATGGTTGACATTTGATCATGTATGCATAAACTCGTCGCGGATGGTATCTCGACCGGCAGCAGAGTTCGACGCCATCGTCGTCGGCGGTGGCCACAACGGGCTGGTCGCCGCGGCCTACCTGGCGCGTGCGGGCTGGGGCGTGTGTCTGCTCGAGCGCAACGACGAGGTCGGTGGCTGCGTCGCGACCGAGGAGCTGACCCTGCCGGGATACCGCCATGACGTGATGTCGGCCTGGCATCCGCTCTTCCATCTCTCCCAGGCCTTCGCCGAGCTCGGGCCGGAGCTCGCCGATCACGGCCTCGAGTACCTGAACACGGACGAGTGGACGTCGGCGAGCGTCGGTGCCGACGGCTCGACCGTGCTCGCCCACCGCGATCCGGCGAAGTCCGTGACCGAGTTCACCGACCGCGACGGCGCCGCCTACCTGGCCGAGATCGAGCGCTTCGGGTCCCAGATCGATCTGGTCGGCGGCCTGATGGGGGACGAGCTGCACTCGGCCCGGGCGCTGCGCCGGATGCTGCGCCTCGGCCGCCGGCTGGGGAAGCGCGAGCGCTATCGCTTCGGCGCCGACATGGTCTCCAGCGCCAGGGGCTGGTTCGACCGGACCTTCAAGGATCCGCAGCCGGCGCACCTGCTGGCGCCGTGGGTCCTGCACACCGGCCTCGATCCCGACGCGGCAGGCGGGGGCTTCCTCACCCTGGCGATCGCCGCCACCCCGCACGCGGTCGGGATGCCGGTCGTCAAAGGAGGGTCGGTCGGCTTCGCCCACGCCTTCCGCGGTCTGATCGAAGCCCACGGCGGCGTCATCCGCACGGCGGCGGAGGTCGACGAGATCGTCGTCCGCGGGGGCCGTGCCGCCGGCGTCCGCGTCGGGGGCGAGGAGATCGGGGCCGCCCGCGCGGTGATCGCCAACGTGACCCCGACGCAGTTGCACGGTCGCCTCCTGGCCGCCGTCCCCGCGGCGGCGGAGGAAGCGCGCGAAGCGGCGCTCTACCGCTACAACCGGCGCTCGGGCATGCAAGTTCACCTCGCCCTCTCGGGGCCGCTGCGCTGGCGCGACCCGCGGCTCGACTCGGTGCCGATCGTCCACTGCGCCGACGACACCGACCAGGTCTCCCTCGCGTGCTCGCAGGCCGCGGTCGGCCTGTTGCCGCGACGCCCGACCGTGGTCGTCGGCCAGCCCACGGTCCTCGACCCCTCGCGGGCGCCGGACGGAGGCGCGATCCTCTGGCTGCAGCTGCAGGAGGTGCCGCGCCATCCGGTCGGCGATGCCGCGGGCGAGCTCGAGGTCGGCCGGGGGTGGACCGAGGAGCTGGTCTCGGCTTATGTTGAGCGGGTGCTCGATCGCCTCCGGCCGCACGTCGAGGACCTCGACGGGCTGCGACTGCAGACCGTCGCGCTGCCGCCCGCCGAGCTCGAGCGGCGCAACCCGAACCTGGTCGGAGGCGACATCTACGCCGGCGACGCGGGCCTCGACCAGTCTTACCTCTGGCGACCCTTGCCCGGGAATGGCTCGCACGCGACCGCGGTCAAGGGTCTCTTCCAGTGCGGCGCCGGCACCTATCCCGGTGCGGGGCTGAACGCTGCCTCGGGTCGGATCGCCGCCAAAGCCGCGATGGGGCTGCGACGGAACCCACTTTCACGGATTTGACATTTGATATTCTTGCCGCGTGACCAACACCGCCCAGATCCCCGAAGGCTGCCCGATCCATTTCGACCCGCTGTCCGAGGGGCAGCTCCAGGATCCGTATCCGACCTATGAGCGCCTCCGCGGGGAGGCGCCGGTGTGCTGGTCGGAGGAGAACCAGTTCTTCGTCGTCAGCCGGTTCTCGGACGTCCTCGCCGTCCTCCGTGACCATGAGACGTTCTCCTCGCGGGACGCCGTCCGCTCCAGCCTCGACCCGCCGGCGCCCGAGGTGGCGGCGGTACTGGCCGAGGGGTTCCCGCTCTCGCCGACCCTCACCGACAGCGACGAGCCCCTCCACAAGCGGTTGCGCGGCCTCGTCAACAAGGCCTTCACCCATCAGCGGGTGGCGGAGCTCGAGGAGCCGATCCGGGAGGCCTCGGAGCGTCTGATCGCCAATTTCGAGGCCGACGGCGAAGCCGACATCATCGACCAGTACGGCTGGTCGTTCCCGCTGGTCGCCCTCTGCCTCATCCTCGGGGTGAACCGCGAGGACATCGAGAAGCTCCACGTCTGGAGCTACCACTGGCTCAGGTTGCTGCAGGCGACCGACCCGGTCGACCATCAGGTCGCCTACGCGCACAGCGTCGTCGACATGCAGCATTACTTCATCGCCGAGCTGGAACGGCGTGAACGCGAGCCGACCGATGACCTGATGACCGCGCTGCTGGCGCTCGGCAAGGAACTGGACCCGCCGCTCGACCAGATCGAGACGATGCGGATCCCGATGAACCTGATCATCGCCGGTCACGTGACGGTGACGCGGGCGATCGGGAACTCGGTCTCCGTGCTGCTCGACCGACCGGAGCTGCAGGAGCGCCTGCGGACCGATCTGTCGGGCGCGATCGAGGAGCTCCTGCGGCTCGAATCCCCGGCCCAGGGCTTCTTCCGGACGGTGGTCAAGGACACCTCGCTCGGCGGGGTGGACATCCCGGCGGGGTCGCGGGTGATGATCCTCTTCGCCAGCGCGAACCGGGACCCGGAGCAGTTCGGCTGCCCGGTGGATCTCGAGCCCGAGCGGGAGGGACTGATGCGCCACGTCGCCTTCGGCAAGGGGATCCACGTCTGCGTCGGCGCGCCGCTCGCGCGCCTGGAGCTGCGCGTCGGCCTGCCGATGCTGTTCGAACGGCTGCCGAACCTGCGCTACGCCGAGCCGCGCGTCGCGGTCCGCGACGACGTCTTCTTCGCCCGCGGCTTCCGTCACCTCCGCCTCGCCTGGGACGTCGGATAGGCCGTGCGCGGGCAGGGAGTCGACGTCCTCGACCACGGCTGGCCCGTCCCGAGGCAGCGGTTCTACTTCTCCGACGGCCTCCGCCTGAGCTTCCTGGACTGGCCGGGGGACGGCCCGCCGGTGGTGCTGTTGCACGGGGTCGGCGGCAACGCCTGGATGTGGGGCGGGATCGCCGCCGAGCTGGGCGCGATCCGTCGCCCGATCGCCCTCGACCTCCGCGGCTACGGCGAGAGCCAGTGGTCGCCGACCAAGAGCTACGACACTGCCGATCACGTCGGCGACGTCGAGGCGCTGGTCGACGCGCTCGGCCTCGATCGCTTCGACCTCGTGGGCTTCTCCTGGGGAGGGCTGATCGGGCTGGACTTCGCGGCCACCCACCCGGAGCTGGTGGGCAGGTTGGCGATGATCGACATCCCGCCGGCGACCGACCTCCCCGAGGACGCGATCCCGCCGAACTTCCACGCCCGCTTCGAGGATCACGCCGACGCGGTCGCGGGGGAGCGCGCCCTGGCGCCGCGCGCCGAGGAGCCGCTGCTGGAGGCGCTCGCCGCGCTCGGGACGCGTTCCATGCCCGACGGTGGCCTGGCGCGGAAGATGGACCCTTACCTGACGCAGCGCTGGCCGTTCCGGGCCGACGACCGTTGGGATCAGCTGCGCGGGCTCTCGGTGCCGACCCTCGTGGTCCACGCCGAGGAATCGCCGATCCTCTCCGCCGTCGAGGCCGCCGCGATGGCCTCGGTGCCGGGCGTGGAGCTCGTGAACATCTCGGCGAGCGGCCACCTGGTCGTAAACGAACAGCCGCGCCACCTGGCCCTGGCGCTCACCGAGTTTCTTAACCCCTAGAGAAAGGCACGGATGTCCGCCAGCCACAAGGAAGTCGTAATCGTCACCGGCGGTGCGAAGGGCATCGGCCTGAGCTACGTCCGCGGCCTCGCGGCCGGCGGCTACGCGGTCGTGGTGGCCGACCTCACCGATCCCGGCGAGGTCGTGAACGAGCTGAGCGCCGAAGGGGTGGACGCGCTCGGGGTCGTGGTCGACATCACCGACGTCGCGGCCACCGAGGAGATGGCGCGCCGGACGGTGGAGAAGTTCGGCCGCATCGACGCCCTCGTCAACAACGCCGGGTACTTCACCTCGATCGTGAAGATGGACTTCGACGAGATCCCGATCGAGGATTGGGAAGTCGCCTACCGCACCAACGTGATCGGGTCATGGCAGTGCATCAAGGCGGTCGTGCCGACGATGAAGGACCAGGGCTCCGGCAAGATCGTCAACACCTCCTCGATGACCGTCCCGAGCGGCGTGCCCGGGTTCCTCCACTACGTGGCGTCGAAGGCGGCGGTGGTGGGGATGACACGGGCGCTGGCCCGCGAGCTCGGTCAGTGGAACATCACCGTGAACACGATCAGCCCCGACTACATCCCCCACGATGCCGACTACAGCTCGCGGCAGCCGGAGATGGCCCGCTTCATCTCCGACCAGCGTTGCCTGAAACGCGATCAGGTCCCCTCCGACATGGTCGGCACCCTGATGTACCTGGTCGGTCCTGGCTCCGACTTCGTCACCGGGCAGGACCTCTGGGTCAACGGCGGTCGTCTGTTCCACTGATCGACGGTCCGGCGCTCGCGCCCAGCGCGGCGCGGGCGTTGTCGACCGCGACCTGGTGGACGAAGGGCTTGCCGCGATGGGCGATCAGGCCGACGGGGTCCTCGCTGCCCATCGGGAAGGGCCAGTCGCTGCCGAGGACCATGCGGTCGGCGCCGAAGACCTCGACCGCGCGGTCGATCGCGCCCGGGTCGTGGACGAGGCAGTCGACGAAGAGGCGGCGGACCGCGGTCGAGGGAGGCTCGGTCAGCGGGCGGAGGCCGGGCCGCTCGGTGGCGACGCCGTGGTCCCAGCGTGGCACCAGGTCGGGGACGCAGCCGCCGCAGTGGACGAGCAGCACGCGCAGCGAGGGATGGCGGGGAAGGACGTCGCCGAAGACGAGTTGGGCTGCCGCCACCGCGGTCTCGACCGGATTGCCCAGCAGATTGTGGAGGTAGAACTCCTCCAGGCGGGGGTCCGGGGAGGACCCGGGGTGGAGGAGGAGCAGCGCGCCATCTTCCTCCAGCGCGCGCCAGAGGGGCGCCAGCGAATCGTCGGCGAGCGAGGTCGAGCCGCCGCCCGCCGAGGCACAGCAGCCGACCCACCGGCCGGTGCCGCGCAGACGTCGGTACTCGGCGAGCGCCAGGTCGGGGTGCTCCAGGGGCAGGTAGGCGAGCGGCAGCAGCTGCTCCCGCGTTCCGACGGCCTTCTCGAGGCCGTCGTTCAGCGCCCGCACCCAGGTCGCCGCCCGGTCCGCGTCGAGGTCCTGGCGGAAGAAGGGAGGGGGCACCGAGACGACGGCGCGGTCGAGGTCGCGGGCGTCCAGGTCGGCGACGAGGCGCTCCGGGCGGTAGAGGTCGGGCGGTCCCACCGCATGGCCCGCGAAGGTCAGCCGGCCGCCGCCGTCGCGCGTCGCGTCCAGCGCGATGAGGTCGTCGTCGGTCCAGCTCGGGGCCATATGGGTGTGGAAATCGACCCGGACTCCAGGTTGATCGGACGTCGTGGTAGTTTCAAGACCTGACATTTGATAAATGATACTTGTAGGGGCGCAACCCGCGAAACGCCTATCCCGCGAAGGCCCATCATCCATGTCCGAAGATCAATCCATCCGCATTCCCGCATCCCGCCTGCGCGCGATCACCACCGACGTGTTCGCGACGCTGGGCCTGCCCGAGGAAGCTGCCGAAGCCGTCGCCGAGGGGCTGGTCGACGGGGACATGCGGGGGATTCCATCGCACGGGCTGATGCTGGTCCCGATGTACGCGGAACGCATCCGCGCCGGCTCGGTCAGCACCGCGACGGCCGGCTCGGTGGTCGCCGATCTCGGTGCGACCGCGGTCCTCGACGCCGGTAACGCCCTCGGCATCCTCACCGGCGACCAGGCGATGGGGATGGCGGTCGAGCGTGCCGAGGAGTTCGGCATCGGCATCGTGGCGGTCCGCCACGCCTTCCACTTCGGCGGCGCGTTCCGCTTCGTGCAGGCGGCCGCGAGGGAGGGCCTGGTCGGCATCGCGGCGGCGAACACGCGGCCCCTGATGCCGGCGCCCGGAGGCGCACGCGCCGTCGTCGGCAACAACCCGCTCGCCATCGGAGTTCCGATCGAGGGCGGGGAGCCGGTCATCCTCGACATGGCGCTCTCGGAGGCTGCGCTGGGGAAGATCCGGCTGGCCGCGCAGGAAGGGCGCGAGATCCCGCCGACCTGGGCGACCGACGCGGCGGGGACGCCGACGACCGATCCCAAGGCGGCGATCGAAGGGCTGCTGCTGCCCGCCGCCGGGCCCAAGGGCTTCGGCCTGGCCTTCATGGTCGACGTGCTCAGCGGCGTGCTGTCGGGCGGCGCGTTCGGCGCGAGCGTGCGGGGTCTCTACGCCGATACCGCGGCGCCCAACGACTGCGCCCACCTGTTCATCGCCGTCGACCCGGCCGCCTTCGGTGGCGCCGACTGCTTCGCCGCCCGGGTGAGGGAGCTGGCGAGCGAGGTGACGACCTCACCGCCCGCGCCCGGCGTCGAGCGGGTGGTGCTGCCCGGTCAGATGGAGAGCGAGCGCTACGCCGGGGCAAAGCGCGATGGTGTGCGGGTGCAGCGCAGCGTGATCGACAACCTGCTCGCGGTCGCCGCCTCGCTCGGGCTCGAGCTGGAGGTGCCGGCGTGAAGGCGAGCTTCGACGCGACCGGCGAGGTGCTGATCGTGACCGGCGGGGCCCGCGGGATCGGCGCCGCCGCCGCCCGCGCCTACGCCGCCGCCGGCGGTCGCGCCTTCGTCCTCGACCTGGCGCCGGACGACGGGTTGGCCGCGACCGAGGGGGTCGAGCAGATCGCGGTCGACGTCGCCGATCGCGACGCCGTGCTCGACGCGGTCGACGACGTGGTGAGGCGCCACGGTCGCGTCGACGGGTTGATCGCCGGCGCCGCCGTCCAACCGCGGTCGCCGGTCGCCGAGATGGATCCCGACGAGTGGCGGCACACGCTCGCGGTCAACCTCGACGGCGTGGTCTGGGCGGTGCAGGCGGTGCTGCCGACGATGCGCGCCGCGCGCCGCGGCTCGATCGTCGTCTTCTCCTCCGGCCTCGCCCACATGGGACGCGCCGAAGCCTCCGCCTACGCCGCCTCGAAGGGCGCGCTGCTCCCGTTCGTGCGCTCGCTCGCCGCCGAGGTCGCCGCCGACCGGGTGCGCGTCAACGTCCTCTGGCCGGGGGTCATCGACACCGAGCAGTTCCGCGCCGCGAACCCCGGCTCCGAGCGCGAGCACTGGCTGCGGACCACCGGCATCGGCAGCCCCGACGACGTCGTCGGGGCGCTCCAGTTCCTGCTCTCCGACGCCGCCTCGATGACCGGCTCGACCCTGACCCGCGACCGCGTCTTCCGGGAGTCGGAGTGAGCGGGGAGCAGCTGCCGATCGGCATCGTCGGCGCCGGCCCGATCGGGCTGACCGCCGCTCTCGGGCTCGTGCATCACGGGCAGCCGGTGGTCCTCTTCGAGGAGGACGACCGGCTCTCGCTCGAGACCAAGGCGGGCACCGTGCTGACCCGGACGATCGAGGTGCTGAACCGCTTCGGCGCGCTGGCGCCGGTCCTGCGCTCGGCGGTGCGGATCGACGAGATCGGCGACATCGACCGCCAGACCAATCGGCCGTCGGGCTCCGTCGTCACCGGCGCGCTCATCGAGGACACCCGCTTCCCCTTCGTCATCAACATCCCCCAGAACGACCTCGAGCCGGCGCTCGTCGAGACGCTCGAGCGCGTGGCGCCCGGCGCGATCCGGCTCGACCACCGCGTCACCGGCTTCGAGCAGCGGGAGGACCACGTCGAGGTGCGGGTCGAGCACGGCGGCGAGGAGCGCACCGAGCGCGTGCGCTACCTGCTGGCCTGCGACGGCGGGCGCTCCCAGATCCGCGAGGAGATGGGCGTCGTGGTCGAGGGCCACACCCTGGCCGAGCGCTACATGCTGGTCGACCTCAAGGTCGACCTCGACGTCGCCAACCCGCGCGACTATCCCTATCTCGCCTATTTCGGCGACCCGCGGGAGTGGATGATCGTGGTGCGCCAGCCGCACTGCTGGCGCTTCCTCTACCCGCTGCCGGAGGGCGAGCCGGAGCCGACCCCCGAGGAGCTCGGGGCGAAGGCCCGCCGCTTCATCGGCGACGTCGACGAGATCGAGGTGCTGGGGCGCAACGTCTACCCCGTGCACCACCGGGTCGCCGACCGCTGGCGCGAGGGTCGGGTCTTCCTGATGGGCGACGCCGCCCACCTGATCACGCCGATGTGGGCGCTCGGCCTCAACACCGGCATCCTCGACGCTTCCAACCTGCCCTGGCGCCTGGCCTGGGTGGAGCGCGGGTGGGCGGCGCCGTCGCTGCTGGACGGCTACGAGGCCGAGCAGGCCCCGGTGGCGATCGAGGGCTCCGGCGAGATGGCCGAGGCGGCGCGCCTCTACATGTCCCGCCGCGGCGCCGAGGTCGCGACCGACGGCGCGGACGACAATTGGGGCAACGCCTTCACCCGCGGCCTGCTCGGCGTCAGCCTCGACGTCGACGGCTCGGGCGACTGGTCGATGGTGCGGGGCGGCTCGGAGCCCGACGCGGTGCGCGCCGGGGACCGCTCGCCCGACCTGCCGCTGATCGCCGAGGAGGGGGTCGCCCACGTGCACGACCTCTGCGCCGACGCCTTCGTCGCCCTCTACTTCACCGACACGCGGCGACGGCCGACGATCCCCGCGCAGGACAGCCCGGCGCTGCGCCACTTCATCGTCAGCCGCTGGGACGCGCCGCACGACTCGGGGCTCCGCGACCGGGCCCTGTTCGACCCCGCCGAGCGCGTCACCCGCCGCTTCGGCGTGCCGCCGGACACCCTCGTGCTGCTGCGCCCCGACGGGCACGTCGCCGCGATCGAGCCCTTCGACCCGCAAGCCGGAGACGATCGCGCGGCGGAGCTCTACGCCGAGATCACCGGCCTCGAGGTCCCGCGAGATTCCCGTGTCCCTTAAGCACCGCAGAGGAGGTCCCGATGGCGAAGGATGAGGTCGTGAAGGCGCTGGACGGCGCCGAGGTCGTGCTCGGCGAGATCGGCACGGAGATCGTCTACGAGAACGAGCACGTCCGCGTCTGGGAGGTGCGGCTCGAGCCGGGCGAGACCCAGACCTGGCATCGGCACCACCACCCATATCTGATCGTCGGCATCGAGGGCGCCGACAACCGCATGGACTTCCTCGACGGCTCCGAGCCGCGCCACATGCAGGAGGCCCCCGGTCGCGTCGTCTTTCGTGACGCCGGCAAGGTCCACATGCTCACCAACGAGGGGACGACCACCTACGTCAACCGTCTCGTCGAGCTGAAGATGCTCGACGAGTCGACCGAGGTACCCCACTGATGGCCGCGCCCGAGCGCGACGAGCGCAACGTCTCCGAGCCCGCCGCCTACTCCGGGGAGGCGGCCGACCGAGCCCGCGTCGGCGAGGCCCCGGCCGACGGCGCGATGGCGGTCTTCCGCGAGATCCTCCTGCAGACCGACGACCTCGACTGGGTCGACAAGACGCTGGACGGGCTGGCGCAGAAGATGCTCTGGCGCGACGACGCCACCGGCGCCTCGATCGCCATCGTCCGCTTCGAGCAGGGAGCCGGCGTGCCGTCCCCGCACGCGCACGCGTCCAACCAGTTCATGTTCTGCCTGCGCGGCCGCTACCGCTACCTGCCGACCGGCCTGACCCTGACCCCCGGCAGCTTCTACTGGAACCCGAAGGGCGCCCAGCACGGCCCGACCGAAGCCGAGGAGGAGTCGGTGCTGCTGGAGATCTACGACGGTCCCCATTACCCCACCCAACCCAGCTGGTACACGAACGAGGAGGACGCACGCTGATGCCCAAGCAGGAGATCGTCTCGCCTGAGCTTGCCGAGCCGAACGGGCACTTCGCCCAGGCCGTCGTCGCCGAGGCGGGCGGCCGCCTGCTCTTCGTCTCCGGCATGACCGCCCGCAACAACGAAGGCGGCATCACCGGCTTCGGTGACATCAAGGCCCAGACCCGCCAGGTGTGCGAGAACGTGAAGGCCGCGGTCGAGGAGGCGGGGGGCACGCTCGAAGACATCGTGAGGGTCGACGTCTACGTCACCGACATGCGCCACTTCGACGCGATCCACGCGGTGCGCCGCGAGTTCTTCACCGGCACCCCGCCGGCCTCGACGATGGTCGAGATCTCGAAGTTCAGCCGCCCCGGCTACGAAATCGAGATGAACGCGATCGCGGTGCTCCCTTGAGGCTGGCGACGCTGCGGACCGAGCGCGGCCCGCGCCTTGCCGCGGTGGTCGACGAAGAGCGTGCGCTGGCGATCCTCCCCGCCGCGATCGGCTCGCTCGACGACCTCGTGCGCGGCGGGCCGGAGGCGCTGGAGGCGGCGCGCGCCGCGGTCGCCGACGGTGAGCGCGTCCCGCTCGATCCCACCGCCCTCGCCGCGCCCCTCGCCCGCTTCAACCGCGACGTCCTCTGCACCGGCTGGAACTACTGGGACCACTTCTACGAGTCGGCGGGCAAGCGCGAGGGGCAGGATCCCAAGGCAAAACCCGAGCACCCGACCTTCTTCACCAAGGGCCCCGACACGGTGATCGGCCCGACCGACGACATCGCCTTCGATCCCGAGCTGTCCTCCAAGTGGGACTACGAGGCCGAGGTGGCGCTGGTGATCGGCCGCGACGGGCGCTCGATCCGCGAGGAGGATGCCTGGGACCACGTCTTCGGCTTCTGCGTCGCCAACGACGTCTCCCAGCGCGACCTCCAGCGCGCCCACGGCGGCCAGTGGCTGAAGGGCAAGTCGATCGATCAGACGATGCCGCTCGGACCCTGGATCACGACCCTCGACGAGGTCCCGGACCCGGCCGACCTGCGGATCGAATGCGAGCTGAACGGCCGCCTACTGCAGGCGGCCTCCACCGGCGAGATGGCCTTCCCGATCCCGACCCTGATCGCCGAGCTCTCCCGCGGCATGACCCTCCGCGCCGGGGAAGTCCTCCTGACCGGCACCCCGTCCGGCATCGGCAACGCCCGCGAGCCGCAGGTCTTCCTCGGCGATGGTGACGTGGTCGAGACCCGGGTCACTGACCTCGGCACGCTCCGTAACCGCGTGCGCCTGACCGACCTCTCGGCCGCTCAGCGGGAGGCCGGGATCTCGCGCAGCTCGTAGGGCTTGCCGCTGCCCATCTCCTCGATGATCGCGTTCGCGGTCAAGGCGAGGTGGTTCCAGAGCAGGGAGGAGGCGAGCTCGGGATCGTGGTCCGAGCACGCTTGGAGGAGGCGGCGATGTTCGTCGGCGCGCGTTTCGAACAGGCCGAGGCTGGTGCCCAGCGCCGCGACCCGATAGCGCTCGGCGTTGTCCCACAGCGGTGAGATCAACCGCGGCAGCCAGCGCAGGGAGGAGGCCCGGTAGAGGTCGAAGTGGAAGGCGGTGTGGGCGTTCAGTGCCTCGGTGCGTTCGCCACGGGCGGTCGAGTCCTCGAGTCGCTTCAAGCTCGCCTCGGCGTTGCGCTCGTCCTCGGCGGTGAAGTGTTCGGCGGCACCGGCGATCGCGGGCAGCTCGAGCAGCAGGCGGGCGTCGTAGACCTCGATCAGATCGTCGATCGTCAGGTCGGCGACACGGGCCCCTCGATGCGGGACGATTTCCACCAGACCGTCGGCGTCGAGCCGCCGCAGCGCCTCTCTGATCGGCATCGGGCTCAGCTGGGTCGCCGCGGCCAGATCGCCGACCGGAAGCCGCTCGCCCGGCCGCAGCGCGCCGACCATGATCGCGTCGTGCAGCATCACGAACGCTTTCTCGGCCAGCGTCCTATGCCCGGTCCCGTCGCTGAACTCGCTGATCCGCGAGGTAACGTCCCGATCGTCATCTGATACTTGATACGCCATTGGGTACGAGTATAGCCCGGGGCCAGGTAGCGGACGTCACCAACCGCTCGCAACATGGGTACGGCCTCGGTATCAACGCTCTAAGGTTGCGGCCGTGAGTGATCCAGGAGCCTTTGCCGGGCCTTTGATGGCCGATCTGATCTCCTGGGGATTGGGCGGTCAGCTATTCGGCGGGGTCGGTTCCTACCTCGCCGTCGTCGCCTATGGGCACGCAACCGAATCCACGCCACCGATCCCGCCTCTCACGGTCGCCAACCACACGGCCTATCGAGCCGCGGGATTTACCCTAAGTGTGGCGTTGGCTGGTCACCTGCTCCGTCCGGTTCTCGGCTGAAATGCGATGAGCAGGTATCGCGCCTTCGTAGTGTCGGTCGTCGCAGGAGTGCTGACGGCCGCGATCGCAGTCATATTGGGACTTTCAGACCTTGGCATCTACGTACTCACCTTCGGCGTCGGTGCAGTGATGCTGGGGGTCCAGGCCCGGCAAGAAGTAAGACGAGATGAGAACCCTGCCATCCGGTTTTGGTGGCTCAGGCAAGGGTCCCACGAGCTCTGGGGGCGCCCGCTGAGGCGCGCCCTGGCGAGCTCCGAGCACCGCAGCACTTTGGCGCTCACCAGCATCTTCACCGGGATCGTGGCGTCGACCTTCGTCGGCTTCACGACCATCCTGCTCATGGGCCCCATTCAGCACGACCTGCGGATGTCGATCTCCGGCGTCGAGATGCTGTGGGCTGCATACCTGGCGCCCCTCCTACTCATGCCCGTCATGCAGAATCGAGTCGGCAATCGCCTGCCCCCGAGGGCCACCTTCCTGGGTGGAATCCTCCTTTCATGCGCGGCATGCGCCGTCGCGGCGCTCGCTCCTACCCCCTTCTGGCTCCTCCTGACGCGAGCTGGACAGGGGCTCTCCGACGTTCTGATCCTGGTCGCATCCTTCGAGATAGTCCGTGTCGCCACCTTCGACGAAAAGCGACGGGGATTCGCCCTCGGTCTGATCTCCTTGGCCTTTCCGATGGGTCTTCTGCTAGCCGCGTCGTCGACGGGATTGTTGGCGGAGCTCGTTGGCTGGCGGGGCGTCTTCTGGTCGGCCGCGGCCGTGATGGCCATAACCCTGTGCCTCGGCCGATATGGAATCGGGCTCCTCGACGGGGGCCTTGGTGGGCCGGGTGTCGATCGCCTCGGAGTCGCGGTCGTGAGCGTCGGCGGCGCGGCGTTGCTGCTCGCTGCTTATCGAATCCAGACCCAAGGCCTCGACCTGCTCGGAACCGGCGTCCTCTTTCTGGTCTGGTGTCTCGCCGCAACGTTCTTCGTGGCGGACCAGCGCAGGAGATACAACCTCGGCTTGGCGCGGGTCTTCCGGGGAAGGAGGTTACGTTTGGTACTGATCGGAATTCTGGGTCGGACCATCCAGGTGGGGACGATGTTCTTCGCGGCCGTGTATCTCGCATTGGTCGCGAAGCTCTCCGAGGTTCTCGTCAGCGTCAGCTTCCTGGGCTTCGCGATCGGCGTCCTGCTCGCCGGGCTGTGGCCGGATATGGCGGCCCGCCAGGGAGGCATCCGCGCGGGGTTCACCATTCCGGCGGTATCACTATTGGTGGCATGTGTCGTCTTGAACTGGTCGGTCGTTCATGCCGACACGGTTGGGCCGTCAGTGGGGCTGGTCTTCCTCGGGTTCGGCAGCGCGGCCCTGAGCCACCGTCTCTACATCGCGTTCTGGGACAGCTCCGGTGTCCAGTCGCGGCGCGACGGGAACGCGTCGATGTTCGTCGTCGGGGTGGGTGCGCTGCTCATGTTTCTCATCGTTGGCGGTGTGAGCTCTCGCGACTTCGGGATCGCCAACGGTCAAGCCTTGGCTTGGGATCACATCAATCTCGAAGCGGCTTTTATCTATCTCGCGATCCTCGCCGCTGCCGCGCTGGTCTTGGCGCTGACCGTTCCGGGAAACGGTGCCCGGTACCCCGTGAAAGAGTCGGTCTCAGAGAGCATCGGTTCTCACCTCTGATGAGCAGTCATGTGTCCCCGGTTGCGTGCGGTCACTCCTGTCGGTCAGCGCCCTCGGGACCGAGGACGGCTGCGGGGAGCGACCACTCTCGTCGCAGGGCGATCGCTCGTAGTCCGAACGTCAGGAGCACCGGGATCCAGAGGGCTGCGACCGGGCTGATCGGGGTTCGCAGTAGCAGTACGTAGGCGACCGCTCCGGCGATCGCGGCCAGGGCGTAGATCTCGCCGGTGAGGACGATCGGCGTCCTGGTCAGTAACAGGTCGCGGATGACGCCGCCGGAAATTCCTCCCAGGACGCCCAGGAGGACGGCGACCACCTCGCTCGTGCCGGCATGGAGGGCGGTGTCGCAGCCGAGGACCGTGAACAGCCCGAGCCCAAGCGCGTCGGCGGCGAGGACTATGTGCCACCGGTCGAGCGCCGTGGTCCAGCGCCGGGCCGGGGGGATCGTGACCAGGGCGACGCCGGCGGCGAGGAACACCGGCCAGGGCTTCTCGATCCACGAGATCGGCAGGCCGAGCAGGAGGTCCCGGACGGTGCCGCCGCCGACGGCGACGATCACTCCCAGGACGACGACCCCGAACCAGTCGAGGCGGTGGCGGGCGGCTGCCATCGCGCCCGATACCGCCCAGGCGATGGTGCCGAGGACGACGACGATGTTCGTCAGGAGCAGAGATGTCTTGGTCAGCGTGTCCACGGCGCGCTCGCCGCCGTCAAGGTATGCGTTCGAGCGGCACCACCTCGCCCGGATCGGTGACGAAGATGCCGGAACGTCACGCTTCCGTGCGCCTTCAGGCACTCTTCGGGCCAGAGAGCAGGCCCCCAAGATCGCGCTGCAGCTCTTGTGGGCGCTATGGCGCCCTCAATGACTGCAGCGCGTCCGATCTGGGGCCTAACGGGGAGAGCCGCATCGACTGCGGGTCGACCGTGAGGCTGAGGGGGTCGCGGCGGACGAAGAAGAGCTGCGCGGCGGCGCTCTTGCCGCCGGTGCGCAGGGCGAGCCCGGCGCTCGCGTCCGCCGGGTCGCCGCGACGGGTGCCGGCGGCGGGTGGGTGGAACTCACCCGGTCTCGCCGTCGCCCAAGGTCCGCGACGAGGGGGTTAAGCTGAACCGATGGCGGCCCTCCCGAAGCAGCTGAAGTCGACGCCGATCGGACGCGAGCGACTCGCCCCGGAGGTGATGGCCGGATACCAGCGCGAACGGATCATCGCGGCAGCCACGGAGGTCTTCGCGAAGCGCGGTTACCAGGGGACCACGATCGACCACATCGTCTCCTCGGCCAAGGTGGGGGTGGGGCGCGTGTACTCGTTGTTCGACGGTAAGGAGGACTGCTTCCTCGCCGTCTACGACCAGGTCATCGCCGATGGCCGCGAGCGGATGACCGAGGCGATCGCGGACTGCGATTCCTGGCCGGAGGCCCTCGCCACCTGCCTCCGGGTGCTGCTGGAGATGATCGAAACCGCGCCGCTCGACATGCGCATCGCCCTGATCGAGATCCAGACCGCCGGCAGTAGGGGGCTGGAGCGGCACGAGCACCGGCTCGAGGAAGCGGCGCAGCTCCTGCGGGGGGCTCGTAAGTACAGCGCGAGCCCCGATCAGCTGCCGAGCACGCTCGAGTTCGCCACCGTCGGCGGCCTCGTCTGGTTCCTGCAGCAGCGGATCGCCCTCGGGGAGACCGAGGGCGCGGTGGACCTCCTGCCGGAGGTGCTGGAGATCGTCATCGGTCCCTACCTGGGGACGAAGGCGACGGCGGATCTGATCGCGGCGAGTTGACCGAGTCGACGGACCTCACCGGCTCCCCGCGCACCGATCCCGAGTGGGAGCGGATCTGCCAGGCGATGATCGACGTGGTCATCGAGCGCGGCTACGAGCAGACGACGATCGACGCGGTGGTGGAGCGGGCGGGCGTCGAGCGGGCGGCTTTCGACAGTCGCTTCGCCGGCAAGGAAGACTGCTTCATGCAGACATATCGCAGCCACGTCGCCGATCCCTTCGAGGTGGCGGTGTTCGGCGCCTACGAATCCGAGGAAACCTGGCGAGACAGCCTGCGGGCGTGCGCCTATGAGGCGGCTCGCTTCATCCGCGACAACGCCCGCGAGTGCCGCTTCGGCTCGATCGAGATGATGCAGGTCGGCCCCGTGGCCCAAGCCCATCGCGAGCGCCAGCTGCACGGGATCGTCGACCTGATCGACGCCGGCCGCCAGGAGCTCGACGACCCGGACTCGATCGGCCGCGGTGCCGCCGAAGCCGCCCTCGGCTCGATCTACCTGACCGCGGTGAAGGAACTGGGCAAGGGCAACGCCGAAGGGGTGGGGATGGTCCCGGAGCTGATGTACCTCGCGGTTCGCCCCTACCTCGGCGACGAGGTGGCCCGCGAGGAGCTGACGATCCCACCGCCCCCCGAGCGTGGGGCGGGCTGAGCGGGAGGCGGGTTCACCGCCTTCGAGAGACGGCCCCCCGGGCGAGGTATCTTTTGGGTACGTGGGCACTGAGGACCCAGCGGAGGATTCGAGCGGCGCTCTGCCGCGGCTGCCACCCGGACGGCACGGGCTGCCGCGGGAGTTCGTGGTCCGCAACCAGCGGGATCGGATCGCCGCCGGGATCATCGCCACCGTCGCCGAGCTCGGCTACCACGAGGTGACCGTCACCCGGATCGTCGAGGCTGCCGGAGTCTCGAGTCGCACGTTCTACACGTACTTCTCCACCAAGGACGAGTGCTATCTCGATGCCTTCGATCTGATCGCCGACCATCTTGCCGCGGAAATGAACGCGGCGGCCGCGGCGGCCGAGGTCGAGTGGCCGCACACCGTCGAGGTGCGCCTCCTCGCCATGCTCGAGGCCCTGGCCGACAACCCGGACCTCGTCCTCTTCTGCTTCGTCTCACTGGGAACCGAGGGCCCGGCGGTCACCCGCCATCGACTCTGGATGGAGCAGATGCTCTCGCTTCTGATCGCCGAGATGCCCGCGTCGACGGGCGCCGCGGAACTTTCTCCGGCGGCCGAGCAGTCGGTCGTCGGCGGTCTCTCGGCGCTCCTGCTGCGGGAGGTCAGGAGCGGGCGGGGGAAAGACCTCGCCGCCCTCGTCCCGTCGCTTGTGGAGCTGGTCCTGGCGCCCTACGTCGGGCGTGAGGCCGCGGCGCGGGCCGCCTCTCGTCAAGATTGAGGACCGCGTTTCTAAACATCGATCTTTCCTAGAAATGATCTTCTTGACATTTGTAAACGGCATGCTCTAGGCTCGACGAGTCCTTCCAGGGTGGAGGGATCAGGGATCGTCAAATTTCAGGGGGCGCTTCTCCGGTCGGAGAGGTGGGGCCCTGCAGGGACAAGGAGAATCGCGTGAGCGGTCGTGTCGGAGAGTTGTCTGTTCGTGTCTGCGAGCGGGCGGGGTTCGGGAGGGGCACGAGGCTCGGGCCCGCCTATCGGATCGGGGCGTTGGCGTCGCTGGTCGTCGCGATGCTCTGCTGGGCGGCGCCTGCCCGGGCGGTCCCACTGCCTGACGGGCGCGCCTACGAGATGGTCTCACCGGTGGAAAAGTCCGGCAACCGCGCCGGTGCCCTCGGCAAAGAGGCCGTCGGGTACGCGGTCTCCTCGCCTTCCGGTGACCGCCTGCTCTACCAGGTGAGCAGCGCGATCGAAGGTGCCTCGCGCGGCATGGAGCTCTACGCGGTGGGCAACCGCGGGGCGGACGGGTGGCGCAGCATGAGCCCGCTGCCGCTGCCGAAGGGGCCGATCAACTACCTCAACTACAGCCCCTTCGCGCTGCAGGTCTCCGAAAATGTCGATCGCTTCGCCTACAACATCACCGGCGGTGGTCTGGTGCCGGGCAACCCGGCGAAAACCAAACTCAACGAACCTTTCGACAGCGCCGCCGCCGAGTACGTCGTCGGCCCGGGCGACGAGGTCAACTGGGTCACCGAACCGAAGATCGCTACGCCGAATCCGGCGGTCGGCACGATCTCCCAGCAGTCCCTCTTCACCCCGGTCGGCGGCTCGCCCGACCTCAGCACCTACTACTTCCAGTACCACGGGACGCTGGTCCCGGAAGACGCCTCGCGGGCGCCGAACGTGCCGAGCGAATTCTACGAAGTCGAAACCGCGCCGCAGGGTCTCTACCGCTGGCACGAAGGACAGCTGGTCAACATCGGCTCGCTTCCGGACGGTTCCTACGACCCGATGGGCGCCATCGCCGCCGGGGGGGTGCCCGGCTCGCAGTTCAACAACAACCTGACCCCGGGAGATTTCAACAACCAGATCTCCGCCGACGGCAGCCAGGTGCTGTTCGTCAGCCCGGATCCTAAGGTGGGGGAATCGCCACCTGTGTGGGCTTGGAATACCACCCAGCTCTACGTGCGACACGGGGACGCGCCGTCGGTACTGGTCTCGAAGTCGGAGCTGACCGGGCTGCCGGCATCGAGCGGTGCGCTCCCCGAGGCGGGAGCCCGGGGTAGTTCGGGCGGCGGTGCCTACGCATACGCCTATGGCTCGAAGGACGGATCGCATGTCTACTTCGTCAGCTTCGATCCACTGACCACCGATGCGCCGGCCGAGACGACGACCGAAAAGTCGTACCTGTACGACACGGCGACGGGGGACCTCGAATACCTGCCCGGAGTGATGGGCATGCCGATCGCCGCCACGGACGACCTCTCCTCGTTCGTCTACGCGCGAGCGAACGTGGCGGATCCGGCACCGTCGACGGGCGAGATCGGTGTGTGGACCGACGGGACCGCGACCAAATTGGCGGACTTCGACAATTCGGTCAGCTCACGGTTCGCCTTCAACGGTCGCACCACCGCCGACGGCAACGCGTTCTTCTTCGAGACCAACCAGGTGATGCCGGGCAACTTCAACAGCGGCACCTTCGAACAGATCTATCGCTACGACCTGCCCGCGGGCCAACTCAGCTGCATCAGCTGTCCGCCATGGGGAGTCACGCCGTCGAGTGACGCCCAGATGAGTCATAACCAGACGTACGTACCTAGCGTCGACCCGATCGGCAAGTTCCGGGACGCCCGGGGCATCTCGGCCGATGGCTCGCGGGTGTTCTTCGACACCGCCGACCCGTTGGTGGAACAGGACTCGAACGGTCAGCGCGACGTCTACATGTGGGAGGGAGGGAAGCGGTACCTGATCTCCTCCGGGCTCGGCTCCGCGGAAAGCTTCTACCTCGACAACAGCGAATCCGGCAATGACGTGTTCTTCGCGACCAAAGACGGCCTCGACCCGCGGGACACGGACTCCGACTACGACGTCTACGACGCTCGGGTCGGTGGCGGCTTCCCGGCGGCGCAGCCGCCGGCACCCTGCGCGGCCGGCTGTCAGGAACCGGGGGCTGCGCCACCGTTCACCGATGCCGCCACTGCCTCTCTGGCCGGCAAGGGCAACGTCCAGACCGGCCCCCACAAGAAGAAGCCGAAGCATCACAAGAAGGCCAGGCATCACAAGAAGGCCAAACACAAGAAGAAGTCCAACCACAAGAAGGCGAACCACAAGAAGAAGGGACACCGCTGATGGCCCGCTCCAAGACTCGATCCAACCGGGTGGCGGCGAAGCTTGCCGTCTCCCTGGTCGCGGCGGTGCTGTGCGCGGTGGCGTTCGCGAGCGCGGCGCAGGCCGCGATCGGCCTCAGCAGCTTCGCCCTGAGCAGCAGCGATCAGCAGGCCGGCAAGCACGCCGACCTGAGCACCGCATTCGATCTCAGCCTGACCGAACCGGCCACTCCCGACGAAAATCTCAAAGACCTCCATATCGATCTGCCGCCCGGGGTGGTCGGCAACGCGGCCGCGTTGCCCCACTGCGACATGTCACGGGTCACGACCGGCTTCAACTCCCCCGAACCGGCCTGCCCGCTGAACACCGTGGTCGGCATGGCGATCCTCGATATCGCCTTCCCCGGATTCGAATTCTGGGATCCGCTCCCGGTGCTGATCTACAACATCACCCCCTACGCCGACGAGCCCGCGGCATTTGCGCTTTCCGTGCAGGGGATCCCGGTGAGGCTCGACACCGCGGTGCTGCCCGGCGACGAATACCGGGTCCGGGTCAGCGTCACCCGCGTCCACGAGGAGCTCTACATCCTCGGTGGCGAAGTCACCTTCTGGGGAGTGCCGGCCGACCACACCGGACCCGGCCCGTTCGCGGACACGACCACGGTCCGCAGTTTCGGTGGACCGAACCCTCAAGAACCGCGGCAGCCGTTCCTCGCCAACGCCACTTCCTGCGCGGGCGCGCCGCAACCGGTAGACGCGACGCTCGAATCGTGGCAGAACCAGGGGGTCCTGGTCCCGGCGCAGACGACCCTGGCACCGTTCACCGGCTGCCAGAAACTGCCGTTCGAACCCAGCGTCTCGGTGAACGCCGCCACCCATCGCGCCGGCGTCTTGGCGGGCTACGACATCGACCTGCGTGTCCCGCAGACCGAATCGCCGGACGGGCTCGCCACCGCGCACCTGAAGGACGCCACCGTGACCCTGCCGGAAGGGACGGCGCTCTCGCCGAGCCTCGCCTCCGGTCTGACCGGTTGCTCGTCGGACCAGATGCAGGTCGGCACGGCGCTGGCGGCGGAATGCCCGGCGTCCTCGAAGATCGGTGATGCCACGGTGACCTCGCCGCTCCTGCCCGGCCCGGTCCAAGGGGCCGTCTACGTCGGCACGCCGCTGCCCGGCAACACCTACCGGATCCTGCTCGCGCTCGACGGCTACGGAGTCGAAGTCAAGCTGGAAGGGAAGGTGACGCCCGACCCGGTCAGCGGGCGGCTCACCGCCACCTTCGCGAACAACCCGCAGCTGCCGTTCAGCAAGCTGCACCTGTCCCTGAAGGGCGGGCCCAACGGGGCCCTCGTCAACCCGCCGAGTTGCGGGACGGCGACCACCGAATACCAGCTCACCGCCTGGTCGGGCGCGCAGTTCAGCGGCACCGATTCGTTCCCGGTGAACGAAGGCTGCGGCCCGCGAGGGTTCGGCCCGAAGCTGAGCGCCGGGTCCGCCGATTCGGTCGCCGGCAAGTCCTCACCCTTCCTCCTGCGGGTGAGTGCCGATGAAGGCCGGCAGAACCTGTCGAAGATCTCGGCCACCCTTCCCGAGGGCCTCTTGGCGAAACTCGCCGGGGTGCCGGTCTGCGGCGATGCCGCCGCGGCCTCGGGCCAGTGCCCGTCCTCCTCGCAGGTCGGGACGAGCACGGTGGGAGTCGGTGCCGGTCCGAGTCCGCTCTACGTTCCCCAGCCCGGCAAGGCGCCCACGGGCGTCTACCTGGCCGGCCCCTACAAGGGCGCACCGTACTCGCTGGTCGTCAAGGTCCCGGCCCAGGCCGGCCCGTTCGACCTCGGCACCGTGGTGGTGAGGAACGCCCTGCGCGTCGACCCGACCACCACGCAGGTGACGGCCGAATCGGACCCGCTGCCGCAGATCCTCGAAGGGATCCCGATCGCCTATCGGGACGTGAGGGTCGAAATCAATCGCGGCGACTTCACCGTCAATCCGACCAACTGCGAACCGACGCAGGTCACCTCGACCCTGACCTCGGTCACGGGCCAGAGCGCCTCCCCCTCGGTCCGCTTCCAGGTGGCCGACTGCGAGCACCTGGCGTTCAAGCCGACGCTCGGCCTCTCCCTCAAGGGTCAGACCAGGCGCACCGGCAACCCGGCGATCAAGGCCGTCCTGACCCAGCCCGCGGGCGAGAACGCCAACATCGCCAGGACCCAGGTGATCCTGCCGAAGACGATGTTCATCGACCAGTCCCACGTCAACAATCCGTGCACCAGGGTCCAGTTCGCCGCGAACGCCTGCCCGGAAAACTCGATCCTCGGCACGGCGACCGCCTGGTCACCGCTGCTCGATCAGCCGCTCACCGGACCGGTCTACTTCCGCTCCAACGGAGGCGAACGGCAGCTGCCCGACCTGGTCGCCGACCTGAACGGTCAGATCCACGTCACCCTGGTCGGCTTCATCGACTCGGTCAAGGTCGGCAAGGAAACCTCGCGGGTGAGGGCCCGGTTCCTCTCGGTCCCCGACGCCCCGGTCTCGAGGTTCGTCCTGCAGCTGCGGGGCGGCAAGCGGGGGCTGATCGAAAACTCGCAGAACCTCTGCCAGGCCAAGCCGGTCGCGGCGGTGCAGCTGGAAGGCCAGAACGGCAAGAGCACCGACTTCCAGCAGAAGATGGCGACCGTCTGCCGCAAGGGCAAGAAAGGGAAGCGGAGCTGAGCCTTTCATCCCTTCTCGGCCACCCTTCCCCGGCGGCCGGAAGACAGGCGTAGGCGACCCGCCCTCCGCGGCGGCGCCTCGCCCCCGACTGCCCCGGTCTCCCTGGCCTGGCGGTCCACTCACCAGGAGGAACCCCGGGCGCCAGATGCCCTCCGGCGCCCGGGGCAACTCTTCCTCCGGCATAGGCTCGGCCGCTTGAAGCCGGCGCCCGGGGAAAGGGACGCAAGGGCTGGCGGCAAGCGCGGCCGTCTCGGCCACGGCCCTGGCTGGCTGGCTGTGGCCATGGCCGAGACGGCCGGGTCTGTGGGGAGTGACGAAGGATCGTCGGGTGCGGGTCACGCGGGGCGCACGAGAGGGACACGGATCCGTCACGGGAGAGGGACGTCGTCACAGAGACCGTGGGAACTCCACGCTTCCGCGCGTGTTGTCCAACAGTCAACGAGGTGCGTTCGTCCTTTGGATACCTATGCGGCCCAAAGGACGAACGCACCTCCCGGGGACCCTGATCCCGGGCCCGAAGAGCGACCCAGGGCGCACGGAAGAGTGACGTTCCCGGCATCTTCGTCACCGATCGGGCCGAGGTCGGGGTAGGTGTGGGCTCTCCCCGGCTTCTCTCGCGCGGGACGATCACGGAAGTCCGACCTCCGCCCGTCCTGTGTCCTCATCCCTGAAAGACCCTCACCTCCTGGGCGTCTCGGACACGGCCACAGCCTGCCAGGGCCGTGTCCGAGACGCCCAGGACGCACCTCGGACGGCCGCTGCGGCCGCGAAGCACGCCCGTCCCCCCGGTGAAACCACCACCTACCCCGCCGCTTCGGCGCGGCGCAGGCCGCCGCGCGACCAGAGGGCGAAGGCGATCGGGAGGCCGATGGCGAGGGCGAAGGCGAGGCCGATCACGGTCGGGTCGCCGGAGATGAAGCCGCGGCCGGCCTCGAGCAGCGCGGTCACCGGGTTGACCGAGGCGACCGCGTGGATCCAGCCGCTGAGCAGGGAGAGGGGGACGTAGACGGGGGCGAGGAAGAGGATCAGGAAGACCGGCAGTTGCATCAGCGGGCCGGCCTGGATGGAGCGGATCCGCATGGCCACCCCCGCGGCCCACAGGGTGGCCGTGATGTTGACGAGGATCGCCAGCGCGTACATGCCGATCAGGTCGACCCCGGAGCCGTCGATCTGCATGCCGGCGACGAGGGCGACCGCGGTGAGGACGGTCCAGGTGACGAAGGCGCGCGCCAGCGCCGCGAGCCCGTAGCCGGCGATGATCCCGCGGCGGTCGGTGGCGGCGAGCAGATAACGGCGGCCGAAGCCGGTCTCGAAATCGCGGGCGATGCCGAAGCCGGTGAAGACCCCGCCGAAGGCCGCCGACTGCATCAGCACGAAGACGTACTGGAAGGCCGTGTAGCCGGTGGGGAAGTCGAAGCCGGGCACGTTGCCGACGGCGGAGAGGCCGCCGGCGAAAGAGGCGAAGAAGAAGAGCGGGAAGATCAGCGCAGGAATAAGCAGTGCTTTGTTGGTGAGGAAGTTGTGGATGCTGCGCCAGGCCACCGCGCGGGCGACGGTGCGGAAGCCTGCCGTGGGGCGACGGTCGGCGGGGCTCACGTGCGCACCAGCCGCGTCTTCAGGGCGCTCGACGCGCCGAACATCCCCAGTCCGAACAGGGCGAGCGCGATGCCGAAGCCGAGGAGGATCTTGCCCGGCTCCCAGCCTTCGATCAGCAGCGAGCGGAACGCCTGCAGCAGGTAGGAGACCGGGTTGATCGAGGCGACGGTGTGGAACCAAGGGGTCTGGATCAGGTTCAGCGGCAGCGCCATCGAGGAGAGGAAGAGGAAGACGAAGAAGACCGGGAAGAGCCCCTGGACGGCTTCGCCCGATCCGGTCCGCAGGGCGGCGAAGAGGCCGATCGTGCCGAAGGCGACGGTGACGGTGACGGAGAGGGCGATGATCACGAAGAAGCCGCCGACGCCGGCGGTCAGTTCGGCGCCGAAGGCGAGGCCGACGAGCAGGTAGGCGAGCGCCTGCATCAGCCCCAGCATCATCGAGCCGGCGAGCAATCCGCTCAGCAGCGCCGCGCCGCGCAGCGGGGTCAGCGCCATCCGGTTGAGGAAGCCGGTCTCGATGTCACGGGCGAGGTCGGTGCCGGAGTTGATCACCGAGAACAGCGCGCCCTGCATGAAGGTGATCGCCAGGGCGAAGGTCAGGTAGGAATCGGTCGGGAAGCCGGGCAGGCTGGTGACGCTTTTCAGCCCGCCCGAGTTCACCGCCAGCAGGAACATCGGGAAGATCAGCGAGGGGACGATCTGCGCCGGCTGGCGCAGCGTCCGGATGACCGAGCGGCGGGCGAGCTGCCCGACCTGGGTTTGGAGGGTGCTGCTCACGCCGCCTCGGCCGCTTCGGCGCGGGCGTCGTCGGCCTCCTCGGTGGCCTCTTCGGCACCCTCGAGGCTGCGGCCGGTCTTGGCGAGGAAGACGTCGTCGAGCGAGGGCGCGTGCAGCTGCAGCGTCTCGATCGCGATCCCCTCGGAGTCGAGCACCCGCACCACCTCGGCCAGTTCGGAGTCACCGCCGGCGAGCATGACCGCGGCGCCTTTGGTGCCGGCGTCGCCGGGCTCGCCGAAGCGGGCGAGGACGGCCGCGGTGCGGCGGCGCTCGCCCGGGTCGCAGGGGACCACTTCGACCGTCGGCCGCCCGATCTCCGCCTTCAGCTCGGCCGGCGTGCCCTCGGCGACGATGTGGCCGTGGTCGATGATCCCGACCCGCTTGGCGAGCGCGTCGGCCTCCTCCAGGTACTGGGTGGTGAGGAAGACGGTGACGCCGTCCTCGCTCGCCAGCCGCGCGACCTCCTCCCAGAGCGCGGTGCGGCTCTGGATGTCGAGGCCGGTGGTCGGCTCGTCGAGGAAGAGGATCCGCGGCCGATGGGCGAGGGCCAGCGCCAGGTCGAGCCGCCGTTTCATCCCGCCCGAGTAGCCGCCGACTTTGCGGTCCGCGGCTTTCGTCAGTCCGACGCGGGCGAGCAGTTCGCGCCCGCGCTCTTCGCGTTCGGACTTGCCGAGGCCGTGCAGCGCCGTCTGCAGCCGCATGTGCTCGTTGCCGGTGAGGAGCGGGTCGAGCGCCGCCTCCTGCAGGGCGGCGCCGATCGCGGAGCGGACCCGCGGCCCTTCGGTGACGATGTCGAAGCCGGCGACCCGGGCGGTTCCGGCGGTGGGTGGGAGGAGCGTCGTCAGCATCAGTACCGTGGTCGACTTGCCGGCGCCGTTGGGGCCGAGGAAGCCGTAGATTTCGCCCGGCTCGACCCGCAGGTTGATCCCGTCCACGGCGCGCGGGCCCTTTTTGAACTCGCGCACGAGGTCGACGGCTTCGATGCCGGCGCTCTCTGCCGTCCCGTCCACTGAGCTACCTGCGGCCATCGTCCCTCCGGTGCTTGGTTCGCTCGAAAGTTGAGGTTCTCAACATTTGGGCTACCATAGCTTTCATGGCCCGTAAGGTCAAACCGGGATCTGCCGCCGACGAAGGCCTCGCCGCCGAGGCTTGGGGTCTGCTCATCCCCCTCGTATACCCACCGCGGTTCATCGAGATCGCGCACAAGCTGGGCGTGACGCCCCCGATCCTCGGCGCGCTCCGCTTCCTCGAGCAGCCGCAGACGATGGGGAGGATGGCCGAGCTCCTCCACTGCGATCCCTCCAACGTCACCGGCATCGTCGACGCGCTCGAGGAGCGCGACCTCGCCGCGCGCAAGCCCTCCGCGGGCGACCGCCGGGTGAAGGTGGTCGAGCTCACCGCGGCCGGCGAAAAGCTGCGCGCGCGGGCGGTCGAGGAGATGTACAAGCCGCCCGCCTGGATCGAGGGCCTCTCGGCCGCCGACCAACGCGCCCTGCGCGACATCCTGCGGCGGGCCGGCGAGCGGGCCTCGGGGTAGCCGGAGGGACTGCGACGATCCCGTCGTGCTGATCCTGGCGATCGATTGGTCCGGCAGGGCAAAGGGGGCCGCGGAGACGCTTTGGCGGGCCGAGGTCCGCGATGGCAGGCTGACGGATTTGCGAAGCGGGCTCGACCGCGATGGCCTCATCGCGAAGGTCGTCGAGATGGGAAAGGAGGAGCCGCGGATGGTCGTCGGGCTCGACTTTGCCTTCTCCTTCCCCGCCTGGTGGTGCGCGGAGCAGGGATGGTCGAGTGGGCGGGACGTCTGGACGGCGATGAGGGATCGGGGAGGGGATCTCCTCGATTCATGCGAAGCCCCGTTCTGGGGGCGCCCGGGCAAGCGGAACCTCCACGCGAGGCCGCGGCTCTACCGGCGAACCGAGCTGGACGAGGAGGTGCGCCTGCCGAAGTCCGTCTTTCAGATCGGTGGCGCCGGGGCGGTCGGCACCGGATCGATCCGCGGAATGCCGTACCTGGCGACACTTGCCGACCACGGTTTCGGCATCTGGCCGTTCTCCGACCGGTGGCCGCGCGTGGTGGAGATCTACCCGCGCGCGCTGACCGGCCTGGTGGACAAGGGCAGGTGGACATCGCGGCACGACTACCTGCTCGAGCGCTTTCCCGAGCAGCCGCGGGACCTCCTCGAGCGGGCCGCCGGGTCCGAAGATGCCTTCGACGCGGCGGTCTCCGGCCTGGTCATGGGCGAACACGAGCGGGAGCTGCGGACGCCGACCCGACTGGCCGGCCCCGAGTATGAGATCGAGGGGCGGATCTGGCGGCCTGAAGGCCGTGGGGAGTAAAAGGGCCGGAATCCTCCGCGTCTCCGGGCACGGCACGAGGACGCGGCCCGGACTGGGCATCGTCCTCGTACCTGAGAGCGGAACCCAGGGAAAGGACCGCCTCGCGCGACCCCTTCACTGCGGCGGGGAGCCGCGGGAAGGAAGAGGCCGCGGCCGAATATAGAGGAGTACGTCTACAAATATCAAGACATGAGAAAGAAGGAACCGGATGAGGTCGATCCGGCCCTGCGATGATTGGCCGGTGAAAGTTGGCACCCCTTTCGGCGAGTTCCCCTTCGAATATCGCCGGGTCGAACGGCGGGCCGGCGGGGTGGCGATCGTCGGTCTCGTCGCCGGCCTCGAGTCGAGGGTCGTTATCGACGGGGGCGATGCCCGTCGCGCCGCGGTCGTCCTGGCCGTCCCGGCCGCGGTCGCCTCGCTACTGCTGTTGGCGCGCTCCCGGCGAGGGTAGGGGGCTGGTTCCGGGGCGGGACGGCGTGCTTCCGGCCGTCGCGGCAGTCCTAGTTGCGTCCCCAGGACGTGAGGGGTTCGTGGGACATTGGGCGCAAGGACGGGACGAAGTCGGTCTTCCGTCACCCCTCGACCGCCCGAGACCCAACCCTTAGACCTTGGTAGCCCACAGGGCTACCAAGGTCTAAGGGTTGCCGTCGGCGGCCACAGATCGTGGAAGAATCCGGGAGGAAGTGTGGACTTCGTGGCGTCTCCCTCACGACGTCACGGATCCTCCACTCGTTTCATACCGCGCTCGCCGCGAGCCCTTGCGTCCCCCGCCTCGGGGCGCCGGCTTCGGACCGCCTCAGCCGCGGGCGGCGGCGACCGCGCGTTTGCGGCCGACGTAGGGGGTGAGGACCAGTTCGACCAGTTCGGGCAGGAGCTCGGTCAGTCGCTCGCCTTCGCCCGCGTTCACCTTGGCGACCAGGAGGGACGCGAGGCCACCTGCCATCGCGAGCTCGGCCGCCTCGGACGGGCGGCGGCTGGATGAGGCGGGCCGATCGGCGACGACGACCGCGACCAGGTGCTCGAGGAACGAGCGGTAGCGTTCGACGAAATCGCCGCCCGCGGCAGGCGGCGCGATCAGGGCGAAGCGGACCAGGTTGGGGTTCTCCTGGAAGGACTCGAGCATCGCGGCCAGCTGGGCTCGCACCCGGCCCTGCCAGCTCCTCTCCTTCGTGCCTGCCTCGGTCATCGTCTCGACCACGTGGTCTTCGATCAGACCGAACGTCGCCATGAAGCACTCCTCCTTCGAGCCAAAGTAGCCATAGAAGGTGCGGCGCGACACTCCGGCGGCGGCGGCGATCCGGGAGATGGTCGTCTCGTGGTAGCCGAAGTCGGCCACGCTCGCGATGATTCCGGCCGCGAGTCGGTCGCGTTGGTTCTGGGCGACGAAGTCGCGCGGTAGGCCGTGACGCCCGGGGGGAAGTTTCTGCAGCCGATCCGCCCCTTCGGCCCCTTGCTCGTGCGAACTCACGGCGTGAGGATACAGGCGTACCAGATTATTTTGCACACCCGTGTCTGTTTCGGTGTCGGCATGTCTACCGATCAGTTCAAACTGCGTCGGGGCGGGCGCGGCAGCGTCAGCTCCTCCCGTGCGATCTCCTCGCCGAGGTAGGGGCGGACCGCCGCGTAGAGCATTTCCCGCACCGTCGAGTGGGCGTCGAGGTCGATGCCTTGCTGCAGCCGGTAGGTGACCATCTGGATGATCGACCCGATCGCGACGACCGCCGCCGAATCGGGGACGGCGGCGGGATCGGGCGCCTCGAGGCGCCCGGCATCGATCAGCCTGGCGCTGAAGATGGTGATCTCTTCGCGCCGGACCCGCGCCATCTCGGAGCGCATTTCGAGCACCTCGACCGTGCCGAAGCGGACCAGGTTCGGGTTGGCCGCCATCCAGTCGGCGGTCTCGTAGGCGGCGGCGCGCAGGGCGCTCCGCCAATCCGCCTCGGCGTTGAAGGCCGAGCCGATGCGCCGCTCGAAATCGACGATGAACGCTTCGAAGGTCCGCAGCGCGGCGTCCTCGAGATCGGTGAAGCGCCGGTCGAACCCCTCCCGGCGGACCCCGGCGCGCGCGATCACCCCGGACACGGTCGTGGCCGCGTAGCCACGCTCGGCCACCTCGTCCACGATCGCCCGTGCGAGCGGGTCGGCGAACGGATCCCAGGAGAGAGGCGGCGGCAGGGCGATCGGCCGCATCAGCTGACGACGGCCTGCCGGGTGATCATTGCCCGCGACGCGCTTCAGCCCGCGCGCAGGAGCGCGGCCTTGATCTCTCGCTTGGTGCCACTCGGACCAAGGTAGGGCTCGAGGGCGACGGCGGCCATCTGGGAAAAAAGCACGTCGATATCGGAGATCTCCCCGCGGACGAGACGGCTCTGGAGAAGCCAGACGAGTCCGCAGGCGTTCGCCTCCTCGAAGCTCACCGGCGGTTCGGGGTCGAGCTTCGCGACCTCGCGTCCCTCCCGCAGGAACCCGGAGATCTCTTCGATCATCGCGCCGTAGCGACGGAGCGCCGCCGGGCCTCCGGTCTGCGCCTCGAGCAGCGCCACTCGCGCCGCCATGGGACGCCCTGCGCCGTAACGCAGGACCGCCAGCAGGCCGTCGCAAAGGCGCGCCGCCCAGGCGCCGCCCTCACTCAAGGCGGCATCGATCTCGGCGTGGACTTCGGCTCCGATCTCCTCGCAGACGCCCGCGAGGCAGTCGTCCTTGCTCTCGAAATGGGCGTAGAAGCTGCCGACCCCGATCCCTGCCGCGGCGACGATGTTGTCCACCGTCGAATCCTGAAAGCCGCGTTTGGCGAAGACCTGTGTCGCGGCCTCGACGATCCGGGCCCGCTGCCGCTCGGCCAGTTCCTCGCGGGAGACCCGGGTCCGGCCGACCGGCGCGCTCTGCAGTGCCTCTGGAAGCCGTGCCATAAAGCAGAGGATAGCTCTGGAGCAGGCGGCCGTCGTCGATCGGCGCGATCCCGCAGTGTCGAATCGGACATTGATTGATGACAACGTTTCTGGTTTGACGCTACCGTTCCCAAATCTCCCGCGCCCGTGCGAGCTTCGACCGGGGTCGCGTTTGACATCTCACGACGATGGAAGATCCCAGCGAGTCAAAGCCCCGCCGAGAGCCCCTGCTCACGCCCGCCCGACGTCTCGGCGACCTGCGGGTCGAACGCGTCGATCCGGAGGAGTTGCGGGCGGCGCTCGGTAGGGCGGCCGTCGAGGTGGCCGGCGAGTTCGGCGACAGCGGGCTGACGGTCGAGCGGATCCTCGCGCGGGGTGGGACAAGCCGCGATGCCTTCTACCGTGTGTTCGAGAGCGCCGAGGACTGTTACCTGGACGGCTACGAGGAGACGGCGAGCCGGATGGTCGATGGCCTGCTCGAACGATGCCGGGAGGCGCCGGATTGGGTGGCCGGGGTGAGGGTGGCATTGGACGCACTTGCCGAGGCGATCCTCGCGGCGCCGACGCTGGCCAACGGCCTGTTCCTTCCGACGCGCGTCGCCGACGGCGTGGCACGTTCCCCTCACCGGGATGCCCTGGCCCGGCTCGCCACCGCCCTCGACGGCGGCAGGGAGGTGACGCCCGCCGGTCTGACCCCGCCTCCGAGTGCGGCGGAATTCCTGATCGCCTCGGTCGAGTCCGCCGCCCGGTGGGCTCTCGGTCGCGACAAGCCTGAGGAATTCGGCGACCGCGTCCCGGACCTCGTCTACCTCGTGGTCGCCACCTACCTGGGTGTGGACGTGGCCCGCGCCGCGGCTGACAGCGAGTGAGGAAAACCTTCCACTCAAGAGTTATACGTAGTGTTCTGTTTGTAGACCTCGACCTCAAATCGTGTTATATTGGCGCCCGTCCACCAGGGAGGTGGGCTGGGGAACTCGGATTGGGGGCTCGTCGCATCGCTGAAGTTGGCGACGCCGAGGACTCAGTGACCAAGGAGGAGTGCGTTGAGAGCTTTCGTGAACGCGGCGACCGGTAGGTCAACTCGCGGCAGGGTGGTTGGCCTGGTCGGTGGCTACGTGACCGGATTGGTGATTCTTCTAGCCGTGGCGGGGCCTGCGGCCGCCGCTCAGCCGTGGGGCTTCGAGCAGTTGACCCCGGTGGACAAGGGCGCCGGCACGGTGTCCTACGTCGACACCTTCCAGACCGCTCCTGACGGCGAATCATTCCTATATACGACCAGCGCCCCCTTCGACTCGATTCCGAGCGAATCCTCGCCGCAGTACACCCGTTACCTCGGCATCCGCGGGCCGGAACAGTGGAACAACATCCCGCTGGATCCGCCCTATGACACCGGCACCGGCAGCGGTGTGGCCTACAACATCCAGGGTGTGATCGCCTCTTCGAACAACCTTCGCTACGCCGTCGTCGCCTCGCCGGTCGCGATGACTCCCGGCGCCACCGAAGGCGGCGGCAACATCTACCTGCGGGACACCCACACTCGCGAGCTGACCCTGGTCGCGACGAGCCCGTACAGGGTGCTCAGCGCGCAGCTGCAGAACCCCCAGGGGGAACTCAGCATCCAATATGTCGGCGGCGAAGGCAAATCGGTGCTCTTCAGCCACCGGGGTGCCGTTGGTGGCAGGATGCGCCGTCGGGCGGCGAACCGCCCTGACTTCAACGGCTTCGCGGCCTCCTACAAGTGGACTCCCGAAAATGGGGTCGAAGCGGTCACCGTGCTGCCGGAATCCGAAGGCGGCGAAGTGGTCGCCGGCTACCCTGGCGGCTACCCAGGCGAGAACAGCACCCGGCTTGCGATGCCCGAAACCGGCGGCGCCCATCACATCTACTGGGGAAGGATCTCCCAACAGGGATACGGAGGCGTATACGTCCGCACCGGCGACGAAACCAAGCCGGTTTCCTACTCGCGGCTGCCGGGAGCCTCGACGGAACCCGCTCCGGCCCAAGTCGACGGAATCTCCCGTGACGGCGAATACATGGTGTTCCAGACGACGCCATTCACTCCCGGACTGACGGAAGACACCCCGGAATCCCCCAACCAAGAATTCGGGCCGACGGTGTTCGTCTACCGCTATCACTTCAGCGACGAATCGCTGGACTACGTCGGAACGACCCAGTCCTATGGGACGGCCGGGGTCATCCAGATGAGTCAGGACGGACAGACCATCGCGTTCCAGAGCAGTCTCGCGGAATCCGAAGGCGCCGAAGAAGGGAAACCGAACTACTACATCTGGCGCAACGGCGAACGGCAGTTCGTCGCGACCGTGGAACCTGGAAGCGCCTCCGCGAGCATCGGGTCCTCGCGCCAGATCCTCAGCGCGAACGGTCGGTACTTCACCTTCACCGCCAACGCGAAAGGGCTGGCGGAAAAGTTCGACCAGAACGACCTGAGTGAGCGCCTGTCCGCTGGGGTACACGTCCGAACCCGGGCCCTGCGAGGCGGTGTACGTCTACGACAGCGAGGCCACCGGCGACCCGTTGCAGTGCGCCTCATGCCGCGCCCCAGGAGTGCCACCGTTGGGCCCCGCCGGCGACGTGCTGAACAACAACAACAGCACTCATGCGGCTGAACGACCGCATGACCCAGTCGGTGGCGAATGACGGCACCGTGTTCTTCACCACCCGTGACGGTCTGCTGCCGGCCGATCGGAACGAACTCGAAGACGTCTACGCCTACAGGGACGGGGAGCTGCGCCTGATCTCGCGGGCCAGCCGGGATATAGCTCCAGGTTCCTCGACGCCACCGCCGACGGCAAGACCGTCTTCATCGCGACCAACGACCCGATCTCACCGACGGACAACGACCAGGCCGTCGACGTCTACATGACCCGGGAAGGAGCCGGCTACCCGTACACGCCGACGGTCGTGACGCCGCCCTGCAGCGGCCTCGAAGCCTGTCGCGCCGGAGTGCCCGGCACCCCCGGCCAGTCATCGGCGGGGAGCTCCTCCTTCCAGGGGCGCGGCAACGAGACGCCCGGCACCGGCAAGGTCACGGTCGCCAAGGCCAAGCCCGCCGTCGGGACGACCGGCGCCCTGAAGATCAAGGCACCCGGCAAGGGCAAGCTGACGGTCACCGGGGCCGGGGTGAAGAAGGCGACGAAGTCGGTTCCAAGGCCGGCACGTACAAGATCAAGGTCACCCTCACCCCGGCGGCCCGTAAGGCCCTGAAGAAATCGGGACATGCCCGGAAGAAGGTGAAGGTCACCTTCAAGCCGAGCCAGGGCAAGGCATCGAGCGCGACGGTGAAGCTCACCTTCAAGGCCTCTGCCGGCAAGAAGGGAGGGCGTTAGCCATGGGGAGCATCCGACCCAACCCAGACCTCGATACGCACGCACGCTCGGAAGGCAGGCAGATGACCGACTCGGCGAAAGAACACCAACAAATTGCGCCGCCGCATCGCCCGCGCCGTCATTGCATTGACGGCGCTGGGAGCGCTGGTCGGCTTCAGGCCCCGCCGCCTCCGCGATCGAATTCACCGCGACGAAGGGCGCGTATGCATGGTTCAACGACATCACTGACAACCCCGACCGCCAGGCGGGCTCGCACCCCGATGCCTCGGGCGGCTTCGCGTCGTCTTGCAGGAACCGGAAGACCCGTAATCACTCCCGGTCGAGGCGCCGCACCGGTTCATGATGGACTGCCACCCGGGCTGATCGGCAACCCTCGCTCCGCCGGCTATTGCTCCCTGGCGGGGATGAAGGGCGGGGCTAACGGCAACAACGCGGTCTGTCCGGTCGACTCGCAGGTCGGGATCGCCTACATCGGGGTCCGAAGGGCCGAACTGCAACCTCTCCAAGGTGCCGGTCTTCAACGTTCCCCCGCCCGATGGAACTCCGGCGCTGTTCGCCTTCAACTACCTCGGCGTCGTGATCCGGCTCACGCCGACGCTGCGTCCCGGCGACTACGGGATCACGCTCGACTCCGGCACGATCTCGCAGGGCATGGTCCTGCCCGGCAGACCGAAGTTATCTTCTGGGGCGTGCCGGCGGATCCGGCCCACAACCCGCTGCGCTTCCGCCCGATGGGCGGCGGAGCTACTACTTGGCCGCCCGCCGAACCGACCTCGCCGCGCAAGGCGTTCGTCAGCACGCCGACCTCGTGCCCGGGCACCCCGGATACTCAGACCGCCCGGATCGACGGCTGGAAGACCATCGGCCTCTTCGATACCCAGAGCTTCACCGCCGATCCCAACGGCGTTCCCTTCATCGATACCGGTTGTGACCGGGTGCCGTTCGATCCGAGCTTCGAAGCGCGACCGACCACCAACCTCGGCGACTCGCCCTCGGGCCTCGAAGTGCACCTCCACGTGCCCCAGAACACCGACCCCGACGGGCTCTCCGAGGCCAACGTCAAGAACGTCTCGATGACCCTGCCGGAGGGGATGACGGTCAACCCGTCCTCGGCCAACGGGCTCGGCGCCTGCAGCCCGGGTGAGATCGGCCTGACCAGCCCGGTCGGGCAGGCCCACGCCATCTTCAACGGCGCCGACGCCACCTGCCCCGACTCCTCCAAGCTCGGGACCGTGGAAGTCGACACGCCGCTGATCGACCATCCGCTGAACGGGACGATCTATCTCGCCGAACAGAACCAGAACCCGTTCGGATCGCTGCTCGGCCTCTACATCTCGGTCGAAGATCCGCAGACCGGGATCACGATCAAGCTCGCCGGACAGCCCAAGCCGGATCCGCAGACCGGCCAGCTGACGGTCACCTTCGACCAGAGCCCGCAGCTGCCGTTCGAAGACCTCAAGGTGAGCCTCTTCACCGGCCCACGGGCGGCGCTCAAGACCCCGCTCGCCTGCGGTGAATTCAAGACGACCACCGACCTCACGCCCTGGACCTCGCCAGAAGGGGCCGATGCCTACCCCACCGACGCCTTCAAGATCGTGCAGGGGGCGGGTGGCTCAGGCTGCGTGAAGGCCGAATCCGAAGCTCCCAACAAGCCGACGTTCAACGCCGGCACGATCGACCCCACGGCCGGCGCGTACTCGCCGTTCGTGCTGAAGATCAGCCGACAGGACGGCACCCAGCCGATCAAGGCGATCGACGCCACCCTGCCCAAGGGCCTGCTCGGCAAGCTCGCCGGGATCCCGTACTGCTCCGACGCCGCCCTGGCGGCCGCCGCGAGGCAAGCTGCGGCAGGGAGGAGCAGGCATCGGCCAGCTGCCCCGCCGCCAGCCAGGTGGGGACCGTGAACGTCGGTGCGGGTGCCGGCTCCACGCCCTTCTACGCGGCCGGCAAGGCCTACCTCGCCGGCCCCTACAAGGGCGCTCCGCTGAGCCTGGCGATCGTCACCCCGGCGGTGGCGGGACCCTTCGACCTCGGCAACGTCGTCGTCAGGACGGCGCTGAACGTCGATCCGGAAAGCACCCAGATCCACGCCGTCAGCGACCCGATCCCGACCATCCTGCAGGGGATCCCGCTGGACGTCCGCTCGATCGCGCTGACCCTCGAACGGCCGAGCTTCACGCTCAACCCGACGTCCTGCGCGCCGAGCACGGTGGGCGGCTCCGTCTTCTCCGTCTTCGGACAGAGCGCGACGGTCTCCAGCCCGTTCCAGGTCGGCGGCTGCAACGCCCTGGCCTTCAAGCCCGGCCTGAGCATCCAGCTGAAGGGGGCGACGAAGCGGATCGGTCATCCGGCCCTGAAGGCCGTCCTCACCGCCAAGCCGGGCGAAGCCAACATCGGCCGCGCCCAGGTCAACCTGCCCCACGGCGAGTTCCTCGACCAGGGCAACCTGAACAAGACCTGCACCAAACCGGTGCTGCTCGAAGGCAAGTGCCCGGCGACCTCGGTCTACGGCAAGGCGACGGCCTGGACGCCGCTGCTCGACAAACCGCTCGAAGGCAACGTCTACCTGGTCGGCGGCTACGGCTTCAAACTCCCGGCCCTGGTCGCCGACCTGAACGGCCAGATCCGGGTCCTGCTGGTCGGCAAAATCGACTCCGGTCCCAACAAGGGCATCCGCAGCACCTTCGAGATGGTGCCCGATGCCCCGGTGTCGAAGTTCGTGCTCGAGATGAAGGGCGGCAAGAAGTACGGCCTGCTCGAAAACTCCGAAAACCTCTGCAAGGCCGAACCGGCCAAGCGCCGCGCGGTGGTCAACCTCACCGGCCAGAACGGCAAGGTCGAAGAGTTCAAGCAGATCGTCGAGAACGAGTGCGGGAAGAAGAAGGCCGGGAAGCCGAAGAAGAAGGCCGGCGGCCATCGCTCCGGCGCCGGTCGCTGAGCGGAGCCGAGAACGGCGCGCATGCTCCGACCCCTCGGCACCGCGGCGGCCGTCCTGGCCGCCGCGGCCGCTCTGGCGGCGCCATCGGCGTCGGCCCTGACGCTGCCGGACGGCCGCGGCTGGGAGATGGTCTCGCCGGCCGAGAAGAACGGCGGCCAGGTCCAGCCGCCCGGGACGATCTTCGGCGGCGGCGTCCTTCAGGCCGCCGCTGACGGCGGCTCGGTCACCTACGGCTCCAAAGCCTCGTTCGCCGCGCCCCAGGCCGCCTCCAGCGCCGGCCAGTACGTCTCGCGTCGGTCGGCCACGGGCTGGTCGACCGAAAACGTGACCACGCCCGCGGATGCCGGTGCCTTCGGCGACACGCCCGACGGCGTCCCCTACCAGCTCTTCTCCGAAACCCTGGACCGGGGGCTGATCGCCGCCCCGCAGCGCTGCGCGAGCGCCCCCTGCCTGCGCGGCTACGACCTTCGGAGTAGCGCCGGCGGTGGCCTCATGCCGTCGGTGGAAGAGCCCGACCTCCGCTTCGCCGGCGCCACCCCGGACCTCGGGCAGGTCGTCCTCTCGACCTGCGCCGCGCTGACCCCGGAAGCGACCCAGGTCCCGCCGGCGCGCCGGCGCCCTGCGATCCGGCCGAGGCCAATCTCTACCTCTGGTCGGGGGCCGGTCTCCGCTTGGTCAACCTTCTGCCCGGGGACGCCCAGGGGACTCCCGGTGCCGTCCTCGCGTCCCAGGCGGGCGCGATCTCGGCGGGCGGCGGGAGGATCTACTTCGAGGACGGCGGCAACCTCTACCTGCGCGAAGGCGGCCAGACCGTGCAGGTCGACGGCGCGCCGGCGGTCGGTGGCGGCGCCACCTTCCAGACCACCGCCGGCGACGGCGCGATCGCCTTCTTCACCAAGGCGGGGCACCTGTACCGCTACGAAGCGATCGGCGCCACGACGACCGACCTCACCCCGGGCGGTGAAGTCCTCGGCGTCCTCGGCGCCTCCGCGGACGGCTCCTACCTCTACTTCCTCACCGCGGCCGGGCTCCAGCTGGCTCACGCGGGCACCGTGTCCACGGTCGCCGCGGCCGCCGACGCGAGCAACTATCCGCCGGCGACCGGAACCACCCGGATCGCCGCCGACGGCACCCTCGCCTTCGTCTCCTCGGCCCCGCTCAAAGCCGGATTCGACAACCGCGGCTACTCCGAGGTCTACGTCTACTCGCCCGCGACCGCGACGCTCACCTGCGCCTCCTGCAATCCGCTGGCTGCCCGACCGATCGGCGCCGCGAGCATCCCCGGCTCCGTCGCCAACGGCAGCGGCCCGGCCGCGACCGACCTGTACAAGCCGCGCGCTCTCACGGCGGCGGGCAACCGCCTGTTCTTCGACAGCGCCGACGCGCTGGTGACCGAAGACTCCAACTCGGTGACAGACGTCTACGAGTGGGACGCCTACGGCGTCAACGGCTGCCCCCGGTTCGTCGGCTGTATCGCCCTGATCTCCAGCGGACGCAGCACCGAAGGCGCCTCCTTCGTCGACGCGAGCGCCGACGGATCGGACGCCTTCTTCGTCACCGACGGCTCGCTGGTGCCCGCCGACGTCGGCGGGATCGACCTCTACGACGCGCGCGTCGGCGGTGGCTTCCCGGTGCCGGAAGTGCCCCTGCCCTGTGTCGCCGACGCCTGTCAGCCGATCCCGGCGCCGCCCGAGGACCCGACTCCCGGGACCGCCCTCTATCGCGCCGAAGTGAACCCTCCGGTCAAGGTCCCGAAGGCGAAGAAGAAGCATGCGAAGAAGAAGCACGCGAAGAAGAAGAGCCACAAGCCGAAGCGGCACCGCGCGCATAAGAAGCACTCCTCAGGTGGCGGACACGCGAAGGGAGGGCATCGATGAGCTCGCGCGGCAGTGGTCTCGGCCTCGCCTCGGTCGCCTCCCTGGCGCTGGCCCTGGTCGTGCTCCTTCTCGGGGCGCCTTCGGCCCGGGCGGCCTTCGGCTTCCTGCCGGGGGGCGAAGGATTCGACGTCGCCGCGACCGAACTCGACGGCTCGGTGAACGCCAAGGCGGCCAGCCATCCCTACGAAATGACGACGACGATCGGCCTCGAACAGAGCGCCGAACCCGCCGGGCACCCGGGCTACTTCTTCAGCGACGGCGACGTCCGCGACATCCGCATCGAACGCCCCCCGGGGCTGATCGAAAACCCGACCGCGATCGGTGCCTGCCCGGTCACCGCCTTCAACACTCCGCGTTCCTCGCCCTTCCAGGAAAGCCTCTCGGGCGAGAGCTGCCCCAACACCAGCCAGGTCGGCACGATCACCGTCCGCAGTGCCTACGGCGGCGGCACCACCCGCACTTTCGGCCTCTTCAACCTGGTGCCGCCTCCCGGCGTTCCCGCCATGATCGGCGCCAGCCCGTTCGGGATGCCGATCACCTTCGCCTCGCGGATCCGTGGGGCCGAAGGCGAATACGGGATCAGCCTCGAAGCCACCGACATCTCCCAGCAGGTCGACATCTCAGCTCTCAAGATGACCCTCTGGGGCAATCCCTGGCTGGTCGGGCACGACAACGAACGCGGCAACTGCCTCAACGAGGAAGACCCGGCCGCCTACTTTGGCGTCCCCGGCAGCCTGGAACGCGAACCGCAGACGAAACCGGAAACGCCGCCCTTCTACGAACTGGGAACCTGCTCGATCGGCAACCCCAAGGCCTCGCCGCCGCTGGCCTATCTGACGCTGCCGACCGCCTGCGGCGGTCCGCTCGTCTCGACCGTGGTGGCCAGCTCCTGGCAGCAGCCGACGCCGGTCTCGCGGACCTCGCTGAGCCACGACGAAGGCGGCAACCCGCAGGGGCTCGGCGGCTGCGACCTGCGGGGCCCCACTCGGGAAACCGCGATCGCGCAGCCGACCACCGACCGCGCCGCCTCGCCGGGCGGCTTCAACTTCACCCTCGACCGCAACCAGGACGGCC
This sequence comes from uncultured Actinomycetes bacterium, assembly GCA_963782515.1. Classification (GTDB taxonomy): domain Bacteria; phylum Actinomycetota; class Thermoleophilia; order Solirubrobacterales; family 70-9; genus VAYN01. The sequence goes on from CAWAJY010000004.1 coordinate 288,861, forward strand.
TGCTCCACAACACCACCTTCGCCGGGCGCCTGGTCCCATCCACCCGCGCTCCGACCCAGGTCAGGACGGCGGTGGTCGAATTGCCCGAAGGGATGACGATCAACCCGTCGGTCGCCGCCGGCCTCGGCGTCTGCACGCCTGCCGGGTACGCGGCCGAGACGGCGACTTCGGCGTCGGGCGCGGGCTGCCCGAACGACTCGAAGATCGGTGAACTGAAGGTCGAAAGCCCGCTGTTCCAGTCGCCGATCGAAGGCGGCATCTTCCTCGCCAAGCCCTACCAGAACCCGTTCGGCAGCCTGCTGGCGCTCTACCTGATCGCCAAGGCTCCCGACCGCGGCGTGATCGTCAAGCTGGCCGGCGAACTCAGCGCCGACCCCGGCAGTGGGCGCCTCGTCGCCACCTTCGTCGACCTGCCTCAGCTTCCGTACTCGCACCTCCTCGTCTCCTTCCGGGAAGGCCAGCGCAGTCCGCTCGCGATGCCGGCGGGCTGCGGCTCCTACGTGGCGCAGACCAAGCTGACCGGCTGGATCGATCCCGGCAGCACGTTCTCCGAAAGCACGCAGTTCCAATTCACCAAGGGGATCGGTGGCGGACCCTGTCCCGCCGCGAACGCGCCGTTCGCCCCGCAGTCCCAGGCCGGCACGCTGAACCGGAACGCCGGCTCCTACTCGCCGTTCTACCTGCACCTGACGCGCTCCGACGACGACCAGGAGATCACCGGCTACTCGGCCCAGCTGCCACCCGGCCTGCTCGGCAACCTGAGCGGGGTGTCGTTCTGCCCGGAGGCCGCGATCGCCGCCGCTCAGCGCAACGACGGCTTCGCCGAGACGGCCTCGCCGTCCTGCCCGGCGGCGTCCCAGATCGGCCACACGACCGCCGGCTACGGCCTCGGCTCGGTCCTGGCCTACGCCCCGGGGGCGCTCTACCTCGCCGGGCCCTACCACGGCTCGCCCCTCTCGGTGGTGGCGGTCGATTCGGCGACGGTCGGGCCCTTCGACCTCGGCACGGTGGTGATCCGCTCGGCCGTCCGGGTCGATCCGCTGACCGCGCAGATCAGCCTCGATTCGTCCGGGTCGGATCCGATCCCGCACATCCTCAAAGGCATCCCGATCCACCTTCGTGACGTCCGCGTCTACATCGACCGGCCCCATTTCATGGTCAACCCGACCAGCTGCGAACACTTCGCCGTGAGCTCGACCCTGAACGGCTCGGGGGCGAACCTCTCCGACTCCGGCGACAACACGACCGCGACCGTCTCCAATCCCTTCCAGGTGTCCTTCTGCTCCTCGCTCGACTTCGACCCACGGCTCTCGATGCGGTTGGGCGGCGGGACGCGACGGGGCCGCTATCCCTCGCTGAAGGCGACGGTGACGCCGGGCCCGGAAAACGCCAACATCGGTCGCGTCACGGTCACGCTGCCGCCGTCGGAGTTCCTCGCTCAGAACCACATCAAGACGATTTGCACGGTGCCCCAGTCGGCGGCCGACCGGTGTCCGGCCAAATCGATCTACGGGAAGGCGAGGGCGATCACGCCCCTCCTCGATCAGCCGCTCGAAGGTCCGGTCTACCTCCGTTCCTCGCAGAACAAGCTCCCCGACCTGGTGGCGACGCTGCACGGTGAGGGCATCAGGATCGACGTGGTCGGTCGGATCGACTCCGTCCGCGGCAGGATGCGAGTCAGCTACGAAGTGCTGCCCGACGCCCCGGTGACGAAGTTCGTGATGTCCCTGCCCGGAGGCAAGCGCGGGCTGCTGGTCAACTCCGACGACGTGTGCACGGCGCCGCCGGCGCAAGCACGGTTCATCGGCCAGAACAACGCGACGCGGCTGTTGCGGCCGCGGCTGATCAACCCCGCGTGCGCCCATGGCGCGAAGCACAAGAAGCAGAAGGCGAAGAAGCATCGCGGCGGTCGTCGATGAGGACGGGGGGGAGCGTGCGCCTGCGGGTGGCGGCGGCGTGCCTGGCCTTGTTCGGGCTGGGATTGGCCTCGCTCGCCTCCGCCGAGACGATTCAGCGCGGCGGGGTGCGGATCTCCTTCAAGGGCGAGATCTCGCCCACGACCCTGCCGCGCGAGGGGGTGGCGCCGGTCAGCGTGAAGGTCGGGGCGACGATCTCCTCGACCGACAAGAAGAAGGGCCCGCCGCAGCTGACCCGGATCTCGATCGCGATCAACGCCGAGGGCCGGCTCGACCCGACCGGGCTGCCGGTCTGTCGGATCGAAGACATCCAGCCCGCCACCAACCAGAAAGCCCTGGCCGCCTGCCGCGACTCACTCGTGGGCAGCGGCGCCTTCGCGGCCGAAGTCGCGCTCTCGAACCAGGTCACCTATCCATCGCACGGCCGCATGCTGGCCTTCAACGGCACGTACAAGGGTCGGCCCGCGATCCTCGCCCATGTCTACGGCACCGAGCCGGTACCCACCTCGGTCACCCTGCCGTTCGTCATCGGCCACACGAGCGGAACCTTCGGCACGACCCTCACCGCGGTCCTGCCGAAGGCGGAAAACAACTACGTCACCGCCCTCGAACTCGTCCTGCACCGCCAGTTCACCTCCCACGGCAAGGCGCGCAGCTACGCGAGCGCCGGCTGTCCCGCCCCGAAGGGCTTCCCGGGCGCGGTCTTCCCCTTCGCCAAGGCGAGCTTCTCGTTCGCCGACGGCAGGAAGATGTCGTCGACCCTGACCGGTAGGTGCGAGGCGCGGAGTTGATCCGGGGCGGCTTCGCCCCGGGGGCGGCTGTCGGGTCGCGGGCCTCCCGCGCTCAGTCGTCGAGGAGCCCCGCCGCGGCCGCGGCCTCGACCGCCTCGCTGCGGGCGCGGACGCCGAGTTTGCGGTAGACCGACTGTGCCTGGGTCTTCACCGTGTTCGGCGAGATGTAGAGCTCGGCCGCGATCTTCGCGAACGGCAGGTGGGTGGGGAGGAGGCGCAGCACGCGCAGCTCGGCCGGGGTGAGGTCGCCGACCGGGCTGGCGCGGAGGCCGTCGATCTGGGCCTCGAGGTGCTCGAGCGACTCGTCGAGGGCGGGGGCGCCGATCGCGGGGGGGTCGATCCGGCGCGCCTCGGCGGCCAGGCGCTTGGCGAGCGGGAGGTCGTCGAGGGCGAGGGCCGCGGCCGCGGCGGCGGCGTGGGTCTGGGCGACGTACCAGGTGCCGAACTCGTCGGTCCGCTCGAACAGGGAGAGGGCGAGGCGCAGGTCCGCCGTCGCCTCGGTCGAGCGCAGCTCATGGGACTTGACGAACGCCGAGATCGCCAGCACCCCGGCGATCGTCGGCTGCTCTTCGAGGCCGGAGCGATCGATCTGCGCCCGTGCCTGGGAGGCGAGCATCAGCGCCCGGTCCCAGTCGCCCGCGCCGGCGTCGAGCAGGGCCAGCTGCGCGAGGCTCGTCACCTGGATGATCGGCACGCCTCGATGGGCGGCGTGGCGGGCCGATTCGGAGAGCGCCTGGCGGGCGGGCTCGTGCTCGCCCCGCAGGTGCAGGCCGATGCCTTCGAGCATCCACACCCACGACCACCAGAGGCTGTCGGAGGGGAGCGCCGCGGCGCCCGCCCGGGCGCCGGCGAGCATCCCCTCGACCCCGTCCCTGGCCAGCGTCCCGTCAACCAGGGCCAGCGTCCCGAGCAGGGTCGTGCCCTCGTAGGCGGCGGGGTCGCGGGCGATCAGCTCGCGGCTGGTCCGGTTCCACTCCTGGGCGGCACCGCCTTCTCCGCGCAGGACCGCGACCTGAGCCATGATCAGGCTGAGGCGAGGGTCGGTGGAGACCCGCTCGAGGCCGATCCGCTCGAGCCAGTGACGCAGGGTGGCCGACTGGCCCCACGAGTTGTAGACGGGGACCGCCTCCCAGAGAAGCTCGGCCGCGCGACCCAGGTCCTCGCCCTCGATCGCGTGCTCGATCGCCCGCGGCAGGTCGCCGTGCTCGTGCCACCACCGCGACGCGCGCAGGTGCAGTCCCGGGACCTCGGTCGGTGCCGTCCGCGCGAGCTCGGTGCGCAGCATGTCGGCCAGCAGCGAGTGCAGTCGGAACCACTCGTCGCTGCGGTCGAGCGGGATGACGAGCATGTTCATCGCCGCGAGATCCCGCAGCTCGGTGGTCGAGCCGGTCCGCTCGAGGACGGCGTCGCAAAGGCTGCCGCAGAGGCGGTCGAGGATCGAGGCGCGGGTGAGGAAGGCGACCCGGTCGGGGGACGCGCGCGCCAGGAACTCCTCCCTTATGTAGTCGACGATGAAGCGATCGTCGCCGGCGAAGTGGGAGATCGCGGCGGGGATGTCGTCCTCGCGGCGGAGCGCCAGGGCCGCCAGGTAGAGCGCTCCCGGCCAGCCCTCGGCGCGGCCGATCACGGCCGCCGACTGCGCCGGGGGAAGGTCGAGCCCGACGCGCTTCAGCAGCGCCTCGCACTCGCCCTTGGTCATCGCCAGGTCGTTGCTGCCGAGCTCGGCGAGGCGCTGGCCCGCACGCAACCGTGCCGCCTGTCGCAGTCCCCCACCGCGGCTCGCGACGGCGAGCTGGGACCCATTGCCGATCGTCCTCGCGATCGCCGACAGCAGCCGGTGCGTCTCCTCGCTCTCGACGATCTCCAGCTCGTCGATCACCAGCACCATCGGCACCGTCCGCCCTTCCATCTCCCGGCTCAGTCGGTCGTCGGCCAGCGCCAGGTTGAGCTCGGGCACCTGCAGGAGGGCGGTCAGCTCGGCGCTCACCGGCTCCACACCCTCCAGTGCCTCGATCACCGCCGCGAGAAAGGCGGCCGGATCGTCGTGGCGCGGCCCCAGTGAGATCGACGCGAATGGCCGCGGATCGCGGACCGCCCACTGGGCGAGCAGGACCGACTTCCCGTACCCCGCCGGGGCCCGCAGCTCGACCACCGACTCCCGCGTCCCCGCGAGCGCCTCGAGCAGCCGCGGCCGCTCGAAAAAAATGTCGCCGCCCAGCGCGCCGAGGTGGATGCCGGCAATGCACGTGGCAGGAGGCCTGTGACTCGGGGCTACCGTCTTCATGGCTACCTCCGACCTCGCACGGGCCAGGAGCGAATAGAACGATATCTCTGTCCGGCTGCCGGTGCCCGGGCCAAGGGACCCGGGAGTGACGAGGGATCGTCGCGTTGGGTCACGCGAGGCGCACGAGAGGGACACGGATCCGTGACGAGGGCGGACCTCGTCACAGAGAACGTGGGAACTCCACACTTCCGCGCGTGTCGCCCGACGGTCACCGACGTGCGGGCGCCCCTGGTTACGCATAGGTTCACTCAGGTCGCCCGCGCTCTCCGGGACCTCGATCCCGGTGCCGGAAAGTGTCCCGGAGCGCACGGGAGGGTGACGGGTGTTTCACGAACCCTCAGGACGCAACTCGGACGGCCGCAACCGCCGGCACAACAATGTCAGCCTGCCTCATCCCCCTCCGCCTCCCGCAGCAACCGTCGCCGCTCGTCCTCGAACTGCACCTCGGTGAAGATGCCGGCGCGGCGCAGCTCCTCGAGCTCGGCGAGCAGGCGGCGCAGCTTCGCGTCGCGCGGAGTGTCGTCCGGGTCTTCCGCCGGGATGTCCGGCCTGGAGGTCACGGGGTCATCGAACCACCCTCGCGCTCGCGGTAGATCACCCGGATCTGATGATTGCGGTCCGCCCGGTCCTCCGTAGATTCGGTGGCGCGGTCGTCGGCACGTCGGCGCCCGGCCGAGCCGCGACCAGACGAGGAGAAGAGGAGCGACGATGAGCCAGTCAGACCAGATGAGGACGGTCCTGCCGATCCCCGATCGCCCTTACGTCGGCCCGATCGCCTACGACGCCTCCGAACCGGGTGCCGACTACCCGCCGATCGAGCCCCTGCGCCCGCCCGCCGGGGCGCCGAACGTGCTGATCGTCCTCCTCGACGACGTCGGGTTCGGCGCTTCGAGCGCCTTCGGCGGGCCTTGCGCGACGCCGACCGCGGAGCGCCTCGCGACCACCGGCCTCCGCTACAACCGCTTCCACACGACCGCCCTCTGCGCGCCGACCCGCGCCGCCCTGCTCACCGGCCGCAACCATCACTCGGTCGGGATGGGAGCGGTGACCGAGCTGGCGACCGCCGCCCCCGGCTACAACTCGGTGCGTCCCAACACCGCTGCCCCGCTGCCCGAGACGCTGCGGCTGAACGGCTACTCGACCGCCCAGTTCGGCAAGTGCCACGAGGTGCCGACCTGGGAGACGAGCCCGCTCGGGCCCTTCGATGCCTGGCCCACCGGCGGCGGTGGCTTTGAGCATTTCTACGGCTTCCTCGGCGGTGAGACCAATCAGTACTTCCCCTCGCTCTACCACGGGACGACGCCGGTCGAGCCGGACCGCACGCCGGAGGAGGGCTACCACCTGACCGAGGACCTGGCCGACCGCGCGATCGACTGGATCCGCCAGCAGAAGGCGCTGATGCCCGACAAGCCCTTCTTCGCCTACTTCGCCCCCGGCGCCACCCACGCCCCGCACCACGCGCCGAAGGAGTGGTCGGACAAGTACCGCGGCCGCTTCGACGAGGGCTGGGACGAGCTGCGTGAGCGGACCTTCGCCCGGCAGATCGAGCTCGGGGCGATCCCCGCCGACGCCGAGCTGACCGCGCGCCCGGAGGAGATCCCCGCCTGGGAGGAGGTGCCGGAGGAGCTGCGCCCGGTGCTGGCCCGCCAGATGGAGGTCTACGCCGGCTTCCTCGAGCACACCGACCACCACGTCGGCAGGCTGATCGACGCGATCGAGGAGCTCGGCGTGCTCGAGGACACGCTCGTCTACTACATCGTCGGCGACAACGGCGCCTCCGGCGAGGGCGGCCTCAACGGCAGCTTCAACGAGGGCTTCGTCTTCAACGGCGCCGGCCACCTGGAGACCCCCGAGTTCCTCGAGTCCCACCTCGAGGACTTCGGCACGCCGGCCGCCTACAACCACTACGCGGTCGGCTGGGCGCACGCCTGCGACACCCCCTACCAGTGGACCAAGCAGGTCGCCTCGCACTGGGGCGGCACCCGCTGCGGCGCCGTCGTCCAGTGGCCGCGCGGCATCGTCGCCAAGGGCGAGGTCCGCTCCCAGTTCACCCACGTGATCGACGTCGTGCCGACGATCCTCGAGGCGGCCGGGCTGCCGGCGCCGCTGAGCGTCAACGGCGTCCAGCAGATGCCGCTGCACGGGACCAGCATGGCCTACTCGTTCGAGGACGGCGAGGCTCCCGAGCGCCACCAGACGCAGTACTTCGAGATCTTCGTCAACCGCGGCATCTACCACCAGGGCTGGACCGCCGTCACCCGCCACAGCACCCCGTGGGTGACCGAGGAGATGCCCACCTTCGACGACGACGTCTGGGAGCTCTACGCGCCTGAGGACTGGACCCAGGCCAACGACCTCGCCGCGGCGCAGCCGGAGAAGCTGCGTGAGCTGCAGCGGCGGTTCCTGCTCGAGGCGGCGCGCTACGACGTCTTCCCGCTCGACGACCGGCGGATCGAGCGCTTCGACCCGGGGCTCGCCGGCCGGCCGCAACTGATCGCCGGCAACTCGCAGATGCTGTTCCCGGGTATGGGACGGCTGACCGAGAACACCGTGGTCAACATCAAGAACAAGTCGCACGCGGTGAGCGCCGAGGTGCTACTCGGCGAGCGCGACAGCGGCGTCATCGTCGCCCAGGGCGGCGCCTTCGGCGGCTGGAGCCTCTACCTGCTCGAGGGCCGCCCGGTCTACTGCTACAACCTGCTCGGCCTCGCCCGGGTGAAGGTGGCGGGCGCCGAGCCGCTCGGCCCTGGCGAGCACCAGGTGCGGATGGAGTTCGAGTACGACGGCGGCGGCCTCGGCAAAGGCGGCGGCATCGGACTCTACGTCGACGGTGCCCTGGTCGGTGAGGGCCGGCTCGAGGCGAGCGTGCCGCTGATCTTCTCCGGCGACGAGACGACCGACGTGGGGAGAGACGGGGCGAGCCCGGTGAGCGACGACTACGGGCCGAAGGACAGCGCCTTCAGCGGCCGCGTGAAGTGGGTGCGGATCGACCTCGGCGAGGACTCGAGGAGCGCCGACCACCTGATCACGGCCGACCAGCGATTGCGCCTGGCGATGGCCCGGCAGTAGGCCGTGGACTGGTCCCTGGCGATCGTCGCCGCGGCCGTCCTCGCGGTCGCGGCGGTCTCCGGCCGACTCGCCGGGTCGCCGCTGACGCCGGCGCTGGCGTTCATGCTGCTCGGCCTGCTGGTCGGCGGCGAGGTGCTCGGCGGCGTCGACCTCGCGACGAGCAACTCGACCGTCCGCACCCTGGCCGAGGCGGCCTTGACGCTCGTCCTCTTCACCGACGCGGCGCGGATCGACCTCGGCGAGCTGCGTCGCGGCGGCGGGGTGCCGTTGCGCCTGCTCGGCGTCGGGCTGCCGCTGACGATCGTCGCCGGGACCGCCGCCGCGCTGCTCTGCTTCGGCGGGCTGACGCTCGGCGAGGCGGCGATCGTCGCCGTCATCCTCGCCCCCACCGACGCGGCGCTCGGCCAGGCGATCGTCACCTCGCCGCTGATTCCCGAGCGCTACCGCCAAGGCCTGAACGTCGAGAGTGGGCTGAACGACGGCATCTGCGTGCCGCTCCTCTTCGCCGCCGTCGCCGCCGCCGACGTCGAGTCCCACATCGCCGGCGGTCGCGGCCCGGGGACGCTGCTGCTCGAGGAGGTCGGGTACGGCGCGCTGGGTGGTGTCGTGGCGGGCTGCCTGGTCGCGCTGGTCGTCATCCAGGCGGGCCGGCGGGGGATGATCGACGACCTCTGGCGCGGGATCGTCCCCGCCGCGGGCGCCGCGCTCGCCTACGGGATCGCCGTCGCCCTGCACGGGTCCGGCTTCATCGCCGCCTTCGTCGCCGGGCTCGTCTTCCGCGGGCTGGTGCGGGAGGACCCGGTCGAGATCGACGCGCTCAGCGAGCAGATCGGCGACGCGCTCGGCGGCGTCACCTTCCTGCTCTTCGGCGCCCTCCTGCTCGGCCCGGCGCTGGGGGCGATCAGCTGGACCCTGGTCCTCTACGCGGTGCTCAGCCTCACCGTGGTGCGGATGGCGCCGGTCGCGATCGCGATGCTCGGCACGCGGGCACGGCCCCCGACCGTGGCGCTGCTCGGCTGGTTCGGGCCGCGCGGGCTGGCCTCGATCGTCTTCGCGCTGATCGTGGTCGAGGAGTCCCACCTTCCCGACCAGGCGCTGATCGTCACCGCCGTCTACCTCACCGTCGGGCTCTCGGTCCTCGTGCACGGCGTCACCGCCGCGCCGTTCGCCGCGCGCTACGGCCGCTGGCTGCGGGCCCATCCGGCGGGCGAGGCCGAGGGGGCGACGGTCGAGGTGACCCGGCCGCGCGGGGGCGGGGGGATCGCGGGGCGGTCCGGGTGAGTGACGGCGGGCCCCTCGTCGCATTCACCCGATCGGGATGATGTGAGCCGGTCCCACCTCGGCCTACCGTGCCCGTATGCCAGCAGAACCGAAGGTCGACGAGGGCGGGCGCGAGAGCGCGACTAAGGGCGGACCGGGGAAGGCGCGGCGGGCGCTGCCGATGGCACTGGTCGTGCTCGGCGGCCTCCTCACCTTCCTCGCCGTCTTCTCGATCTGGATCAACCGGCAGGTGCTGAACACCGACAACTGGGTCACCACCAGCACCGAGCTGCTCCAGAACGAAGAGGTCCGCGGGCGGCTCTCCGAATACCTCTCCGAACAGATCTTCGCCAACGTCGACGTCAAGGAAGAACTGGAAGGCGCGCTGCCGCCACGGCTGGCGCCGCTGGCCGCTCCCGCCGCGGCCGGCCTGCAGTCGGCGGCGCCGCAGCTGATCGAACGGGTGCTCGACGCGCCACGCTTTCAGGGGGTCTGGGAAACCGCCAACCGGGCCGCCCACGAAACCCTGCTGAAGATCCTCGACGGCGGCGGCAAGGCGGTGTCGACCGAGGGCGGCGAAGTGACGCTGAAGCTGCGCCCGGCGCTGGAAAGCGTCGGCGAACGGGTCGGCATCGGTGGCGGCCTCGCCTCGAAGCTGCCCGCCGACGCGGGCGAACTGACGATCCTCAAGTCCGAACAGCTCTCGCTGGCCCAGGAAGTGGCGAAGCTGGTCCGCAAGCTGCCGATCGTGCTCACCCTCCTCGCGCTCCTCTGCTTCGTGGCGGCGCTCTGGCTCGCGCCCCCGGCGGCGCGGCGCCGCAAGCTGCGCGCGGTCGGGATCGCGATCGCCGCCGCGGGCCTCGTCGTGCTCATCCTTCGCCATTTCGCCGGCGACTACCTGGTCGGTGCCCTGGCCCAGGTGAAGGCAGGCGAACCGGCGGTGGCGGCGGTCTGGAGCATCGCCACCTCCCTGCTGGTCACGGTGGCGGTCTCGGCGCTGACCCTGGGACTCCTCCTGGTGCTGGGCGCCTTCCTCGCCGGCTCGACCCGTCCGGCGGTCGCGTCCCGCCGCCTCGTCGCCCCGTACGCCGACAACCGGGCCGCGTTCTACGGCGGCGCCGCCCTCGTCTTCCTGCTGCTCCTGGCCTGGGCGCCGATCGCCGCCCTCTCGAAACCGCTCGGCGTCCTCATCTTCGCCCTCCTCTTCGGTGCGGGCACGGAGCTCTGGCGGCGCCAGGCCCTGGCCGAGTTCCCCGACCAACCGAAGCCGGAGCTACGGATGCCCAAGTGGCGCCCCGGCACGCCGGGCGGGGGAGCCCCCTCCCAGGCCGAGGAAATCGAGAAGCTCGCGACCCTCCACGACCGCGGCGCCCTGAGCGACGCCGAGTTCGAGCGGGCAAAGGCAGGGGTCCTCGGCGGGGTGGCGCCGGGGGTGGGGTAGGGGGCGTTGTTCGGGCTGTTGTTCCGGCCGCCCCGTCCGTCCGAGATCGGTCCTGGGCGTCTCATGGCGGTCCTGGCTGGCTGTGACCGCCATGAGACGCCCAGGACGTGAGGGGTTCGTGAGACACCCGGCACACCTCGCCCCGATCGGTGACTAAGATGCCGGGAACGTCACACCCGCGTGAGCCTCCGGTCTGTCTCCGGGCCCGGGATAAGGGCCCGAGGCCTCGATGCAAGCATTGACGTCGTCATGGCGACACCAAAGCTTGCATCGCGGTCGTGACTGTTGGACAACACGCACGGAAGCGTGGAGTTCCCACGCTCTCTGTGACGAGGTACGGCTTCCGTCACGGATCCGCGTCCCTCCCGTGACGAACCCGGGGCACCGTCGCGAGAGATCCGCCACTCCCCGCACTCCCGGCCGTCTCGGCCACGGCCACAGCCGGCCAGGGCCGTGGCCGAGACGGCCGCGCTCGCCGCAGGCCCTTGCGTCCCTTGCCCCGGGCGCCGGCTCCCCCGCCCCAACCACCCAAACCACACTTAGCCCGAACCGGGTGATTCGGGCGGGGCGCTCAGGGTCAAGGATCAGGGGATGGGAGATGTCGGTCAGATTCTTGGCTTGGCACTGCTCGCGGCGGTCAACCCGACGCTGCTCGCGGCGGTCACGGTCATGCTTCTGCTGCCGAGTCCGCGGCGGATCATGTTGGGCTACCTGCTAGGTGCCTACGTCACCAGCATCACCCTCGGGCTGGTGATCGTGTCCTCGCTGGAGGGTTCGAGCGCCGTGAATACGACGAGGAACACGATCAGCCCGGCCGAGGACCTGGCGCTGGGGCTGATCCTGGTCGTCGTCTCATTGGTCCTGCGCAGCGACCGCGCGGCCCGCCGGCGCGCCGGGCGCGAGGCGGCGAAGCGGGAGAAAGGCGGGGAGAAGCGCGAAGGCCTCTCGGTGCGACTGTTGGGCCGCGGCTCGGCCCGGGTCGCCTTCGCGATCGGCATCGTCCTCAGCTTCCCCGGCGGCTCCTATCTGATCGGCCTCAGCCACATCGACCGGCTCGAAGCGAGCACCGGAGCGACCGTGGCGCTGGTCGTCCTCTTCTGCCTGATCCAGCTGACCTTGCTGGAGCTGCCGCTGCTCGGCTACCTGTTCGCTCCCGAGGCCACGGCGACGAAGGTGAGCGCCTTCCGCGGCTGGCTGGACCGCAACGGCCACCGTGCCGCCGCCAACCTGGCCGGGGTGATCGGGATCGCCCTGTTGGTCCGGGGCGTCGTCCTCCTGCTCACTTGAGGAAGACTCACGGGATGAATGAACCGAAGTCAGAGGCCGGACCGCTGCGCGAGGCGCTGGCCGGCGATGTGATCGCCCAGGGCGAGGCGGGCTGGGACGCGGCTCGCCTGGCCTGGAACCTGACCGCGGACCAGCGCCCGCCGCTCGTGGTGCGGGCCGGGTCGGTGGCCGACATCGCCACGACGGTGCGCTTCGCGGCCGCCAACGGCCTCAAGGTCGCCCCGCAGTCGACCGGCCACGGCGCGGCGAGCATGGGCGATCTGGCCGGGACGATCCTGCTCAAGACCGCGACGCTCAACGCGGTCGCCGTCGACCCGGCGACGCGGACGGCGACGGTGGAGGCGGGGGCGCTCTGGAGCGACGTGGTCGCTCCGGCGGCCGAGCACGGGCTGGTCGGCCTGCACGGGATGTCGGCGGCGGTCGGCGTCGCGGGCTACCTCCTCGGCGGCGGGATCGGCTGGTTGACGCGGCGCGAGGGCTTCGCCTCGACCCATGTGCGCGCCTTCGAGGTCGTCGGCGCCGACGGGGAAGCCCGCCGCGTCGACGCGACCACCGACCCCGACCTCTTCTGGGCGCTGCGCGGCGGCGGCGGCCGACCGGTCATCGTCACTTCCTTCGAGCTCGACCTGTTCGAGCTGCGCGAGGCCTTCGCCGGCGCGCTGATCTGGCCGATCGAGGATGCCGAGGAGGTCGTCGGCGCCTGGCGCGAGTGGATCGCGACCGTCCCGGACGAGCTGACCTCGACGATCAAGCTGGTCCGCTTCCCGCCGCTGCCGACCCTCCCCGACGCGCTGCGGGGCCGCGCGGTGGTCGCCGTCACCTTGGCCTTCACCGGCACCGCGGAGCGAGGGGCCGAGCTCGTCGCTCCGCTCCGCGCCCTCGCCACCCCGTTCATGGACACGCTGGCGACGATCGCCGGCGCGGCGCTGGCCGAGGTCGCCGGAGATCCGACCGCGCCGACGCAGGCGTCGGGTCACGCGGCCCTGCTCGACCGGATCGGCCCGGCCGAGACCACTGCGTTCCTGGACCTCGCCGGTCCAGGGGTAGACACGCCGCTGCTCTCGGTCGAAATCCGGCATCTCGGCGGCGCCTTGCGTGATGCCGAGCCCGATCCCGGCGCGGCCGGGACGCTCGACGCGGAAGGGCTCTTCTACTCGGTCGCCCCGATCACCTCGCCCGAGGCCGAAGCGCCGATTCTCGCCGCCCAGCGGGAGGCGGGCGAGCGCGTCGCCCCCTTCTCGGGCGCCCGCGACACGATCCTCACCTTCGACGAGGAGGGCCCGATGCGGGGCTCGTTCACGCCCGAGGTGGTCGACCGGCTCGCGGCGATCGCTGCGGCGCGCGATCCCGACGGCATCTTCGTCGCAAATCACGCGGAGGCCTGAAACCGCCGGGGCGACAGGCGAGCCGGGCCGTCCCTCCAGCGCGGCCGGAGTGCTCAGCGGGTGCCGCGGCCTGCGGCGAGCGTCACCTGGGTGCGGGTCGCGGGACCCGGACCGTCGACCTCGAGCACGGAGTTCAGCCGACCCGCTTCGGCGAGGACGCGACGGGCGGCGGCGGTGAGCGAGATCGCCACCGGGCGCGATTCCCCGGGCGCGAAGCGCACCGTGCGGCCACCGAGCCGGCGCGGCGTCCCTCGCGGCGGGCCCGACCCGCGCAGCAGGGTCAGCCGCGCTTCGCAGGCCACCGCCGAGTGGGCGCAGGACAGCCGCGGGCGGACCGCGTTGTCGCTGAGGACGAGCGGGCCCTTGCCCGGCCGCACCAGCCGCGGCGCCGATGCCGGCTCGCTGCCCGTCTCGGCGCCCCCGGTCGACGGCGAAGCCTGCGGGGCGGGGGAGCTCTGCGCGGGGCCGGGCGGCGCGGCGCCGACGCCGGCGAGCGGAACCGCGAGCGGGATCTCCCCACCCACCTGAAGGACCGCGCTCTGGGATCCGACCGCGGTGGGCTCGTAGGAGACCTCGAGCACGCATTCGGCCCCCGGGGCAAGGCTTCCGGCGAGGCAGCCGTCGGCGGTGAAGGCGAAGGCGCCGGCGTCCGGGCCTTCGATCGCGATCGACTGCAGCGTCGTCGGCGCGCTCCCCGGGTTGGAGAGCGTCAGCGACAGCGGCCCGCCCGCCCCGGAGCCGAGCTGGCGGGAGCCGAATTCGAGGCCGGCGGGACTGGCGAGGAGGCCGGCGGCGATCGCCGTGCCCGCCAGCGCGACGCTGCTCGGGTCGTTGCCGGGGAAGTGGATCGTGGCCGCCCGTTGGCCGCTCGCCCGCGGGGTGAAGGTGACCTCGACCGAGCAATGCCCGCCTTCGGGGAGTTCCGCCCCTTCGCAGGAGTCCCCGGTGAGCGCGAAGTCGGCCGGATCGGCCCCTTCCAGGACCGGGACCTGGATCCGCAGCGGGTCGTTGCCGGTATTGGTGACGACCAGCTCCTGCGCCGCCGAGGGGTCCCCGACTTCGGTGGCGGGGAAGGTCAGCGGGTCGGCCGAGGGGATGAAGATCGGTTCGACCCCGGTCCCCTGGACCGGCACGGATCTGTCGCCGCCGTCGGTGTGGATGACGATCGTCGCTTCCGCCACGCCGCGGGCGCTCGGATCGAAGGTGACTTCCAGGACGCAGACGCCGCGGGAGATCGGCGCGGCGGTGCACGGGGAGGAATCGACCGCGAAGACGGCGGCGTCGGTCGATTCGACGCTGGTCACCGTGAGCGGCACGCCGCCGGAGGCGGTGATCGTGATCCCGCGCGCGGCGCTCGGTCCGGCGGCGAGGCGCTGCTCGCCGAAGTCGATCGACGTCGGTGAGAACGCCGCGCTCGCCGGCACCAGTTCGATCGACTGCGAGCGGGCGCTCACCGAGGTGGCGCCGTCGTCGACCGCCACTTCGCAGACGATCGGCCTGCCCGCGTCGGCCGCTTCCAGTTCGAGATGTTCGCCGGTGCCGATCGTCTCGGCGGACCCGCCCGGATCGGCGATCCAGGTGTAGGTGTGGACGGGGTCGGCGATCGTGTCGGTGTTCCACTGCCCCGGCGAGCAGGTCAGCGTTTCCCCGACGGTCAGTTCGTGGTCGGGCGCGACGGTGACTTCCGTGGTCAGGACCGGAGCCTGCACCTCGACCGCGCCGATGTCGGTGTTGCCGACCCCGGTCGGCACCGGCCGGGTGCGGTGCCGCTGGTCGGTGGCGGCCGGGTTGGAGCCGTGGTTGATCGCCGGGCTCTCGCGGCTCGCGGGAGGCATCGTCGCGGTCGGCCCGCCGTAGTTTCCGAGCGGGGCCAGCAGCGGGTCCACGCCGATGCGATCGCCGCTGCCGGCGGCCCAGGAGCAGCCCAGTTCCGAGCCGAGCAGGTTGTGTCCTTCGCTGACCACCGGTCCGCCGCAGTCGGACGGTGCCCCGGCCAGCGTGTTTTCGTCGAGGATCGTCGAGGTGACCGTGAGCTGGGCGCCGCTGACGCCGCCGCTCGGGGCGCCCGCGGCGGCGGCGTTGCCGACGACGGTCGAGCCGGTGATCGCGGTCGATCCGGAGGGCGCGACCACGGCGCCGTTGGTGTTGGCGGTGAGGGTCGAGGTCGTGACGACCAGTCCTTCGCTCGACTCGCCGACGATCCCGCCGGCGAGCGGCGCTTCGTTGCCGACGAGGGTGCTGTCTTCGACGGCCACCGCGGAGTCCGCGTAGATGGCGCCGCCGGCGATCGCGGCGGTGTTGTGGGCGATCGTCGAGATCGCGACGCCGAGCTCGGCGTTCATCGCCTTGATCCCGCCACCGCCACCACCGCTCGAGTTGCCTTCGATCGTCGAGCCGGTGATTTCAGCGTGCGGGAACCCGCCGAAGAACCAGATGCCGCCGCCACCTTCGTCGGCGTGGTTGTCGCGGACGGTGGAGTCGGTCAGCCGCAGCACTTCGCCTTCGTGCCCGATCCCGCCACCGGCGTCTTCGGCGGCTTCGTTTTCGGCGATCGTCGACCCTTCGATCTGGAGGCCGCTCCCGTGGGTGTCGGAGATGCCGCCGCCGATGTCTTCGGTGGCGACGTTATGGTCGACTTCGGAGTCGATGAGCGCGAGGTTGGATTCGTCTTCGACCGCGATGCCGCCGCCTTCGACCGCGCTGTTGCCGGTCACCCGCACGTGGGAGAGGGTCACTTCGGATTCCCGCGCCAACAGGCCGCCGCCGCCGTCGATGCCTTCTTCTTCGCCGCCGGTGAGCGTCAGCCCGGACATCTTCAGCGTTTCGACTTCCTTGGCGGTGAAGACCCGTTCTTCCTCATGCTGGTCGAGGATCAGGTTCGACGTCCCCGGCCCGACGATCTCGACTTCGACTTCGTGGGCCGGCTGGAGCCGCAGTTCCCCCTGCAGGTGGATCGTCCCTTCGACCGCGAAGACGATCTTGTACTTCGCCCCGGTTTCTTCTTCTTCGTCGATCGAGACGATCGCTTCGCGCAGCGTGCAGCCTTCGCTCGGTTCACAGCCGTTGACCAGGTCCGAGTCTTCGAGGCTGGTGACCGTGAAGGTGACGACCGGATCGGCGCTCCCTCGCGCCGCGAACCAGACCATGAGCGCGAGCGAGGCAGCCGCCACGGCCGCCGCGATCATGCCGAGACGCTTTCCCTGCGGCGCTGTCATCCCGGTCTTGATCGGCAGCGGCCCGGGAGGACATTAGGCCGGCGCCACTCAGGCGGCGGGCAGCTCCACCGTGACCCGCAGCCCGCCGCCGTCCCGCGGGGTGAGGGCCAGGGTGCCGTCGTGCGCCTGGGCGATGCTCTTGACGATCGCCAGGCCGAGGCCGGCACCCGCGTGATCGGTGCGGGCGCGTTCGCTGCCGCGGAGGAACGGCTCGTCGAGGGTGGAGACCAGCTGCGGGGTGAGCTTCTCGCCGGTGTTCGTGACGGTGAGGGTCACGCCCTCGGGGTGGGTGCCGGTCGTGACCCACACGGTTCCTCCGCCGGGCAGGTTGTGGACGATCGCGTTCTGCACGAGGTTCGTGGCCAGCTGCAGGAGGAGCGCGCGCGAGCCGGTGGTGGGCGCCATCTCGCCGGTCGCCTCGACGGTGACGCCGCGCTCTTCCGCCGCCGGGAGCAGCGCCTCGACCGCTTCCTCGACCAGGAGGGACAGGTCGACGTCCTCCCGGACGAAGGACCGCTGGTCGGCCCGGCTGAGCAGCAGCAGCGCCTCGGTGAGGTCGATCGCCCGGGCGTTGACGTCGTGGAGGCGCTCGACCAGCTCACCGTTGTCGCGGTGGGGATCGTTGCGGGCCACGTCCAGCAGCGCCTGCGTGGTCGCCAGCGGGGTGCGCAGCTCGTGGGAGGCGTTGGCCGCGAATCGCTGCTGTTCGGCGACGTGCGCCTCGAGCCGCGCGAGAAGGCCGTCGATCGTGTCGGCGAGGTCGGTCAGCTCGTCGCGGGGGCCCGGCAGCGCGAGGCGCTCGTTCAGGTTGCGCTCGGAGATCTGCCGCGTGGTCGCCGTCATCTCCCGCAGCGGGCGCAGGACCCGGCCCGCGACGAGCCAGCCGAATGCCACCGAGATCACGGTCATGACGCCGAGCACGAGGACGGAGCGGAGAAGCCCCTGATGGAGGATGTCGGTGTTGCGTTCGACCGATGAGGCGTACGCGCGTTCGGCCATCTCGCGGACGTGGGTCCCCGGATCGGCCGTGGCGCCGGGCAGGACGACCAGGTTGGCCCCCGAGGCGCGGCGGAAGAGGACGTAGGCGATCGCCAGCAGCACCGCGCCCGAGATGAGGAAGAGGCCGCCGTAGAGCAGGGTCAGGCGGAGGCGGATGGTCGGCGAGGGGATACGGCGCATCGTCAGTCCGGCCGCGCGTCGATCCGGTACCCGACGCCGGGCACCGTCGCGATGACGGCAGGCTCGCCGAGGCGCTTGCGCAGCCCCGAGACGGTGATCCGCACGGCGTTGGTGAACGGGTCGGCGTTCTCGTCCCAGGCCCGCTGCAGGAGCTCCTCGGCGCTGACGACGCCGCCCTCGGCCCCGACCAGCACCTCGAGCACCGCGAACTGCTTGCGGGTCAGCGCCACGTAACGGCCGTCGCGATGGACCTCGCGGCGGAACGGGTCGAGGCGCAGGCCGGCGATCTCCCGCACCGGCGGTCGGTTGTGCGCGCGGCGGCGGTCGAGCGCCCGGATCCGGAGCACCAGCTCCTGGAGCTCGAAGGGCTTGGTCAGGTAGTCGTCGGCACCGAGCTCGAACCCGGAGGCCTTGTCGTCGAGCCGGTCGGCCGCGGTGAGCATGAGGATCGGCATGCCGCTGCCGGAGGCGACGATGCGTGCGGCGATCTCGTCGCCGGAGGGGCCGGGAATGTCGCGGTCGAGGACGGCGATGTCGTAGGCGTTGACGGCGAGCAATCGCAGGGCCGAGTCGCCGTCGCCGGCGATGTCGGCGGCGATCGCTTCCAGGCGCAGGCCGTCGCGGATGGCCTCGGCCATCAAGGGCTCGTCCTCGACGAGCAAGACACGCATGCGCCGATGCTAGTCAGGGTGCATATCGTCGGCATATCGAAAAGGGCATACGTGCCCGCAACGGCCCGCTGTCGAGGCTGGCGGCATGGCCTTCAGCGAACCGGCACGAACGACCTTCTACCGCACCCGCTCGGCTCGTCGCACCCGCTCGATGGTGCTCGGCGCCGTGCTCGTCGCGCTCCTCGCCGTCACGCCGTTGGCGGCGGCCTGCCACCTGCTCGCCGGCACGAGGGGTGCCCCGGGCGTCAACGGACAGACCCTCGTCGCTTCGGACCGGTGGCCCTCGAGCGGGCAGGCGGCGATCGTGGTCGGCCACGGGCGGCCGGCGGCAAGCCCGCACCAGGAGCCCGCCCCGATCGCGAGCCTGGCCAAGGTGATGACCGCCTACCTGACCCTGCGGCACGATCCGCTGGACGGCACCGACGAAGGGTTCACGATGACGGTCACCCCGGCCCAGGCGCAGGCCGTGGCCGAGGAAGCCGAGCAGGGCCAATCGGTCGTGACCGTGGAGGCGGGTGAGCGGCTGACCGAGCGCCAGTTGCTGGAGGCGTTGCTGATCCCCTCCGGCAACGACATCGCCCGGATGCTCGCCGCCGGCGTGGGGGGCACCGAGACGGGCTTCGTCGCCGAGATGAACGCCGAGGCCGGCGCGCTCGGGATGGACGACACGACCTACACCGATCCCAGTGGGTTCGATCCGGGCACGGTCTCGACCGCCGCCGACCAGCTGCGGGTCTTCCGGCGGGCGATGCGCTTCCGGGCTTTCCGCCAGATCGTCTCGATGGGCACCGCCACCCTGCCGGTCGTCGGCACGGTCGCCAACTTCAACCCGCTGATCGCCGATGGCTACGGCGGCAAGACCGGCTCGGACTCGGCGGCGGGAGGCTGCCTCGCCTTCTTCACCCAGCGGAGCGAGGGCGGACGCCCGGCGACCGCGGTGGGGGTCGTGATGGGGCAGGGGGAAGGGAGTGACACCGCGGCGCTGCTCGGCGCCGCGGCCGAGGCCGCCGAGCGGCTGGTCGCCGGCGCGATCAACGACACGAAGGAGCGGAAATGAGGAAGACGGACATCCTGGTGGTTGCGGCCCTGGCGCTCTGCGTCGTCGGCCTGCCGGCCTGCGGCGGGGGCGGCGGCCCGGGCGGGGGCGGGGGCAAGGGCGCCGCGCGCGAAGAGGCGGGGCTGGCCTTCGCCGAATGCATGCGGCGGCACGGGGTCGAAGTGGAAGACCCGAAGCCGGGGCAGGGCATCGCGCTCGAAGCCGAAGACCCGGGGACGAAGAAGGCTCTCGTCGCCTGCAACGACAAGCTCGGCGGGACCGGCCAGGAACTTTCCTCGGGCGAAGAAGGGGAACTGAGGGAAGGCGCGCTGGCGTTCGCGCGATGCATGCGCAAGGAAGGCATCGACATGGGCGACCCGGTGTTCCTCGGGCCGGGCAAATTCCACTTCGGGATCGAAGGGCTGGACACGACCTCACCGGCCTTCGAAGCCGCCCAGGCCGCCTGCCAGAGCAAGATGCCCGAACTCGACATCGCCGGCGTCGGTGGTTGACGTGGCGCGGCGACGGACGCTGGTCATTGCCGCGACGGCGGCGCTGCTTGTGGTCGCGGGAGCGCTCGTGCTCCTGCTCGGTGGCTCCGGCGACGGCGCCACGGCCGACGTTTCCTCCACCGCGGGCGGCGCGACCGGCACGGTCGAGCGCCGCACCCTCGCCGAACGGCTGACCGCCACCGGGACGATCGGCTACGCCGGTGAGACCACCGTGCTCGCGCGGCTCTCGGGCACGGTCACGGCGCTGCCCGCGGTCGGTGACGTGATCCGCCGCGGCCGGCGCCTCTACGGGGTGGACGGCGAACCGGTGCTACTGATGTACGGGGCGGTGCCCGCCTACCGGACGCTTGCCGAAGGCGTCTCCGACGGCACCGACGTCGAACAGCTGGAGCGCAATCTGGCAGCGCTCGGCTATTCGCCGGGCGTGGTCGACGAAGCCTTCACCTGGCAGACCGCCGAAGCGATCGTCGCCTGGCAGGAAGCGCTCGGGCTCGAAGCCACCGGCGAAGTCGAACTGGGACGGGTCGCGTTCCTGCGCGGCCCCCAGCGGGCGACGAAGCTGGAAGCCACGCTGGGAGAATCGCTCGGCTCTACGGCGGAATCGGAAGCGCCCTCGGTCCCCGTGCTCCGCACCGGGTCCACCCGGCGCATCGTCAGCGTCGCGCTCGAAGCCGACCAGCAGTCGATCGCCCACCGCGGGCAACAGGTCGGCGTCGTCTTCCCCGGCGGGGCCGAGGTGCCCGGTGAGGTGCGCGGCCTGGCCGCGATCGAAGCGTCGGGCGCCGAAGGGGGGCCGGGCGAAGAAACCGAAGCGGGGGTCGAGGCGACGATCGCGGTGACCGGCAAGCGCCGGATTCCCTCGCTCGACGGGGCCTCGGTCAGCGTCCTCTTCACCCAGCGGGTGCGCAAGGACGTGCTCAGCGTGCCGCTCACCGCGCTGGTCGCGATCGGCGGCGAACGGTTTGCCATCTACGTCGCCGACGGGCGCGGCGCGCGGCGGCCGGTCGTCGTCACCCCCGGCCTCGCCGCCGACGGCTACGTCGAGGTTGCGGGGAGGGGGCTGCGGCCGGGGATGAGCGTGGAGACGGGAGGTGAGTGAGGCCCCGGTCATCGAGCTGCGCGACGTCCGCAAGTCCTACCCCGGTGGGGTCGA
The DNA here is from genome assembly GCA_963782515.1 of uncultured Actinomycetes bacterium. Taxonomy (GTDB): domain Bacteria; phylum Actinomycetota; class Thermoleophilia; order Solirubrobacterales; family 70-9; genus VAYN01. The sequence continues at coordinate 310,060 of CAWAJY010000004.1, forward strand.
GGCGCTGCGCGGCGTCTCGCTGTCGGTCGGGCGCGGGGATCTGACCGCGATCGTCGGGCCCTCCGGCTCGGGGAAGTCGACGCTGCTGCACCTGATGGGGACGCTCGACCGGCCGAGCGCGGGTACCGTCGCGATCGAGGGCCGCGATGTCTCGCGAGCCTCCGACGACGAGCTGTCGGGGCTGCGGGCCACCCGGATCGGCTTCGTCTTCCAGCGCTTCTTCCTGCTCGAGGCGGCACCGGTGCTCGACAACGTCGCCGACGGTCTGCTCTACGCCGGCGTCCCCGCCGGGGAGCGCCGGGCACGGGCCGCCGAGGCGCTGCGTCGGGTCGGCCTCTCCGCCCGCGAGCGCCAAAGCGCCGCGAAGCTCTCCGGCGGGGAGCGCCAGCGGGTGGCGGTGGCCCGGGCGCTGGTCGGCGAGCCCGCGATCGTCCTCGCCGACGAGCCGACCGGCAACCTCGACAGCCGCACCGGCGGCGAGCTGATGGACCTGCTGCGGGGCCTGGGGGAGGCGGGCACGACGCTCGTGATCATCACCCACGACGAGGAGATCGTCGCCTCGCTGCCGCGCCGGGTCGCGGTCCGCGACGGTCGGATCGAGGCCGGCCGGTGAGCCGCCTGCTCCCCCGGGACCTGCTGCGGCTGGCGACGGTCGGCCTCCGCACCCGCAAGCTGCGCGCCGCCCTCTCGGTGCTCGGGATCTCGATCGGGATCGCCTCGCTGGTCGCCGTCCTCGCGATCTCGGAAACGAGCAAGGCCGACCTGCTGGGGAGGATCGAACGCCTGGGGACGAATCTGTTGACGGTCGGGCCGGGCGAATCGTTCCTCGGCGAAGAAGCGGAGCTTCCGGCCGCCGCGGGCGGTCGCATCCGGCTGCTGGGCGACGTCGAATCGGCCGCCGCGGTCACCATCGCCGAAGGCGTCACCGTCCGCCGCAGCTCCTTCGTCCCGCCCGAGGTGACCGGCGGCATCTACGTCGCCGCCGCCGACCCGGAGCTGCTGGGGACGCTGGAGGGGACGACCGCCTCGGGTCGCTTCGTCGACCGCGCGACCGAGCGCTACCCGGCGATCGTCCTCGGGGCGACCGCGGCGAAGCGGCTCGGCATCCGCGGCGTCGAAGACCTCGTGCAGGTATACGTCGCGGGGCGCCTCTTCACCGTCGTCGGCATCCTCGACCCGCTGCCGCTCGTCCCCGAACTCGACAGCGCCGCGCTGGTCGGCTACCCGGTCGCGGCCCGCCTCTTCGGCACCGACCGGAGCCCGACCAAGGTCTACGTCCGCGCCCGCGACGGCGAAGCGCAGGTGCGCGGCGCGGCAGTCCTCCTGCCGCGAGCCGCCTCTCCCTGGGCGCCCGAAGAAGTCGCGGTCAGCCGCCCCTCCGACGTCCTCGAGGCCAAGGCCGCCGCCGAAGGCTCCTTCACCTCGCTCTTCCTCGGCCTCGGCGCCGTCGCCCTCCTGGTCGGCGGCATCGGCATCGCCAACGTGATGATCATCTCCGTCCTCGAGCGCCGCTCCGAGGTCGGCCTGCGACGCGCCCTCGGTGCCCGCCGCCGCCACATCGCCGTCCAGTTCCTCGGCGAGTCCTTCGTCCTCGGCATCGCCGGAGGCGTCGTCGGCGTCCTCCTCGGCGTCGGCGCGACGGGTGCCTACGCGGCCGCCGAAGGACTGACCCTGCTGGTCCCCCCGGTCGCGGTCGCCGGCGGCCTCGCCGCCGCCTGCCTGCTCGGCGCCCTCGCGGGCCTCTACCCGGCGATGCGGGCCTCCCGTCTCACCCCGACCGAAGCGCTGCGGACGGCGTGAGGCCTCGCGCCAGATATCGGTCGAAGCGAGGTACTGCGCGAAAGCCCCGCGTGTGCGGGGCTTTCGTTACTGCTTAGGCCGGGCGGACGTTGACCGCTTTGGGGCCTTTGTCGCCGGGCTCAGACTCGAAAGTGACCTTCGCGCCTTCTTCGAGGGACTTGAAGCCCTCACCGGCGATGTCGCTGTGGTGGACGAACAGGTCCTTGCCAGCGTCGTCGGGAGTGACGAAGCCGTAGCCCTTGTCGTCGTTGAACCACTTCACGGTTCCGGTTGCCATTTGCTTACCTCCATGTTTTGCGTGCTGCGAACGTGGAGGATGCGATTAAGCAAACGATCTACGGGCGCGGGCACCACTTTGGTCGGGTGATCCCGACTCGAACGCCACTGAGGCTAGCAGCACCTGGCCCGCGGTTCCGCGAGACCGGCTTCCGGAAGGCCGAGGAGCGCCCGCCGATCCCCGGCAGTGCGGTCCGCGAGAAGGCGACGACACCGTCGTGGTGGGCCACGGCCCTGGCCGAGACGGCCGGGTATGAAAGGAGTGGAGGAACCGTGACGTCGATGAGGGAGACGCCACGAACTCCACACTTCCTCCCGGGTTCCTCCTCGGTCTGACGCCGCCGCCGGCAACCCTTAGACCTTGGTAGCCCTGTGGGTTACCAAGGTCTAAGGGTTGGGTTCCGGCCCATCGAGGCAATCACGGAAGTCCGGAGTTCGTGACGTCCCTGTGCCGGGTGTCCCACGAACCGACCTCGGACGGCCAGCCACGGCCCCGAACACCGGCCGCCCCGCCAAACCCCGACCTGGGGACGCTCTGGCTAGGCCGGCGCGGGGACCCGCCGCGGCAGCGGCGAGGGGAGGAGCAGGGCCGAGAGGCAGACCATCGCGAAGGCGACGACCTGGAGGACGATCCCGAGCGGGCTCGGCGAGAGCGGGTCGCCGAAGACGACGATGCCGCCGATGATCTGGATCGCGTTGGCGACCAGGCCCATCAGGCCGATGGTCTCGATCGCGCCGCCGTCCTGGAGGGCGGCGACGGCGGTGTACTGGGCGAGGGCGCCGCAGGCGACGATGATCGCCACGAGGGCGGCCACGCCCGCAGGGCCGCCGGCGCCGCCGGTGACGGCCTTGATCGCGATCCCGGCGAGGGCGAAGAGGAGGCCGGCGAGCACCGCGCGCAGGACCCCGCGCCTGGCCAGCAGGCGCTCGGAGCGGTGGCCGAGGGCGATCGCCGTGGCGAGCAGGATGAGGCCCCCCTCGAAGCTGACGATCGCCGAAAGGGAGAAGTTCGAGTCGGAGCCGTGGAAGCGGGGCAGGGTGACGACGAGCAGGATCAGGCCGATCGCGCCGACCGTCAGCGCCAGCCACTGCCGGCGCCCGACCGGGTCGCCGAAGAGCCGCTGCGAGAGGACGGCGAGGGTGACCGCGCCGCCGGCGAGGATCGCCTGGACGAGCGAGATCGGTGCCATCGAAAGGGCCGCCACGTGGGCGAGCCAGGCGAGCGCGGCGAGCGCCCATCCGGCGACGAACCAGCGGGAGCGGGCGAGGTCGCGCAACCCGTTGAGCGGACGTGCGATCTGGACCGCGCGGGCGTCTTGGCAGCCGCGATGCTTCAGCAGCGAGGCGAGATTGGTCGCCAGGGCGACCAGCACCGCCAGTCCGATCCCGATCTCCACGGTCTGCGTGCCTCAGCCGCCGCGCGTCTCGACGAGCTCGGCCGACGGCGGGCTGAGGAGTTCCTCGCGCACCAGGGCGACCGTCTTGCTCGAGGTCCGACAGGCATTCGCAATCGTGCGGTTCAGGGCCGTCGGGGCCCGGTCGATCTCGAAGGCGATGATGGCCCGGCGCTTCAAGCGCATCCGATCTTCGGCCGAGCACGCCTCGGGGGCATCGTCGCAGGCGAACTCGGCGGCCCGAGCCCTGCTGCAGGACAGGCAGTAGATCAGTCCCTCGGCGCTCGACCAGGTGTCCGGCAGATTGGACTCGCCCCCGTCGAGGCGTCCGACCGACACCGCGCAGCGGGCGCAGCTCCATCTGGTTGCCAGTGCGTTCATCCCTGGGACCGTGATCCCGGCGGCAAAGAAGTGATCTCGTCTCTCCTGCGATGGACTGCTAGGGAAGTCCTGCGACCCCAAGGCACCCTTAAAGCGCGCGGAGTGGACGGAACCTCTCGGGCGGCGAATCGGCCGCTCCGACCCCTTTCACGGTAGCAGTCGCTCCTAAAGCGGCCGGCGGCTGAGCTGGGTCGGGGCGCTCAGGTGCGGCCCGCGGATCTGGCCGCCCGCGCCATCATCCCGAGGGAGCGCCAGAAACCCACGTCGGCGACGAGGGCGCGCCAGACCGCCAGCCCGGGACGGGCGGGTCCGCTCGGTCCGGTCGCGGCGAAGCGGGCGTGCTCGGCGACCAGGGCGAGGTCGGCGGTGGCGGGGCCGATCTCGGTCAGGGTCGGATGGAGGCTGCGCAGGGTGGTGCGGGGGCCCGAGGGCTCGGGGGTGAGTCGAACGAGAAGCTCGGCGAGCGGGGTGCGCGGGCCGCGGCGGCGCGCCAGGCGGGCGCCGAGGAGGACGACGACGAGGAGCGCCGCGGCGCCGCCCGCGAGCCCGACGATGCCCCCGCCCGACCCGCCCGCGGGGGCGGCGCTCGCCTGGAGGACGTCGAGGCCGGGGGAGACGTCGGCAGCAGCGGCGGCCGGCGTCGGGTTGAACGGGACCCAACCGATGCTGGGAAAGTAGACCTCGATCCAGGCGTGGGCGTCCTCGTCGCGGACGGCCCAGGTGTCCTTGCTCACCTGTTCGCCGGTGGCGAAGCCGACGACGACGCGGGTGGGGATGCCGGCGACGCGGAGGATGAGGGCGGCGGCGCCGGCGAAGTGCTGGCAGTACCCCGCGTGGGTGTGGAAGAGGAATTCCATCAGCGGTTCGATCCCCGGGGTGCCGACGTCGGTCGTGTAGTGGAAGCGGCCTCCGCGGAGGAGGAAGTTCTCGACCCGGCGGACCACGGCAAGCTCCGACCTGACCCCGTGCGAGAGCCGGTAGGCGAGGTGGAAGAGACGGCCCCAGTCGGTCCCCTGCAGCGGTTGCGGCATGTCGTTGGCGAGTTCGGCGAGCGGGTAGGGGACGTAGCGCGGCGGCGGCCCGAGGCCGATCTGGGTCAGCGACTCGTAGCGCCGTCCGGCGGGCACCGGGATTCGCGCCAGGCGAGCCTCGCCGACGTTCACCGTGTCGGCCTGGACCCAGTAGGTGTCGCCTTCGCTCGGCGCCTCGAGGAGGGCGCGGCCCTCGCCTTGCTCAACCGCCAACGGCCCGGCGTGCCTCACCCTGACGATCCGCCCCGGCGAGACGATCAGGCGGTTGCGCAGTCCCCGGACCTCAACTTTGACGGTGTGCTTGCGCGCCGCCGGTTCGGGCAGGTGGGAGTCTTCGCGGGCGGCGAGCCAGCGCCGGTTGTCGAAGGCCTCGAGCACCTGCATCCGCCAGAGCGCCGGCTGCCGCGCGGTGACGTCGAGCATCACGGCCCCGGTGCGCCGATCGTCTAGCGGCCCGTAGGTCTGGTCGGGGTCGAGTTCGTGGAACTGGGAGAGGCGCTGGGGGTGGTCGAAGGGCTGCCAGCCGGCGCGGGGCGCGGCGACCTGGGCGCCGAAGAGGGCGATCGCGCCGACCATCGAGGCGGTGGCGACGATCGGGACGAGCCGGCCGCGCGCCACCCGCAGGACCACGGCGACGAGGACGATCGCGCCCTGCCAGGAGGCGTCGGGAGTCTGCTGCATCGCGATCGCCGCGCCGAGCGGCACCAGCAGGAAGACGAAGCCGAGCAGCGACCGCTCCCAACCCTCGCCGCGCCAGAGGATCCCGGCGAGGCCGATCGCGGTCCCGGCGACCAGCAGCACCGCGCCCAGCGCCCAGGCTTGGATGACGGGGGTGCCGGTGGCGATCGTCGGCAGGGCCTGGGCGCCGTCGCGGAGTGCGGTCGCGGTCGTGTCCCAGGCGGCGGGCACGAGGACGCCGGCTCCCAGGCCCGCCGCGAGCAGCGCCCCCGGCACCCAGACGATCGCCAGGATCGTGGCGGGGCGAACGCTGAGCACGCCGCCCGCGGTGAGCGCGGCGACCGCGATCACCGGCGCCTGCCAGAGCAGGGAGCTGCCGAAGGCGCTCCACCAGGCCGCGACGCCGCCGGCGCTGAGCAGGATCAGCGCGGCGGCGTCCCCCCGGCGGGAGTCATGGGAGGCGGACGCGCGCGTCATCTCCGTAGCTCGTCCGCTCCAGCGGGACCACCCCCGGCGGCAGTCGCCCCGGGGCCGCGGCGACCGCGGGCGCCTGGGTCGCCCTTATATAGACCGCGTCGGGGGCGGCAATGGCCGGCGCGATTTCGCGACTGCCGCGGGCGCTCGCCAGCCGGCGGTGCACGGTGGGCCAGCCCTCGGCGACGTTCTCCACCGGGATCGGGGACCGGTCCCCGGGGAGGAGCACGCGGCAGCCGCCCGCCCGGGCGAGGACGTGGATCTGGCCCGCGGCGGCGCGCAGGGCCCAGTCGACGGCGCCGTCGGAGGCCGCGCCGGTGAGATCGACGACGACCAGCGGCAGGCCGCGCGGCGCGCTGACCACGCGGCGCTCCTGCCATTCGCCCGCCCGCGCCACGCTCGGCCAGTGGATGCGACCGACGGGCGTGCCGCGGAAGTAGGGCTGCAGGCCGTCGGGCTCGGGGTCGCCGCCGGGGTCGGCGCCCTGGGGAAGCGGCTGGGCCCCGGCGGTCGCGGGCGCCGGCAGCACCAGGACGACGGTCGGCTCGCCGACGCTCCGGCGGCGGGAGAAGAGGCGGAGGTCGTCGCGCACGCGCACCGCCGAGGGGCCGACCAGGTGGGCGCCGGGACGGTCGATCGTGAGGCGGGTCCCCGGGCCGCCCTCGAGGCGTTGCCACCTGCCGTCCTCGCCGAGGACCTCCGCGTGCGCCGGCAGGCCTCCCAGCCCACCGATGTCGAAGCGCAGGGTGACCGGGCGACCCTCGACCACCTCGGTCTGGTCCACGGTCCGGGTGATCGTGACGCGCCGGCCGCCGATCGCGGTCACCGCGAGGCAGCCCGCGACGACGACCAGGAGCCCGAGGGCGAAGGCGAAGAGCGCGACCGAGCCGAGCAGGACGGCGGTGAGGAGCAACGCGAACCCGAGCACCTCGGTCGCGACTCCTCGCTTCATCGTGCCGGGACTTCCTCCAGGGCGTCCTCGACGATCGCCAGCTGTGCCTCGGCGGCGACCCCGCCGACGGTCTGGATCCGATGCGCGAGGACCGGCCCGGCCAGCGCCTGGACATCGTCGGGCACGACGAAGTCGCGACCTTCCAGCGCCGCGTGGGCGCGGGCGGCGGCGAGCAGCATGAGCCCGCCGCGCGGGCTCGCCCCGGCGTCGCTCAGCGGGTGGCGGCGGGTCGCCTCGAGGAGGGCGACGATGTACTCGAGCAGGGGACGGCGCGCCTCGACCTCGGCCACCGCGGCGATCGCCTCCGAGGCCTCGGAGAGGTCGGCGACCGGCGGCATCGCCGGCGGCGGCGGCGAGTGCAGGAGGTCGGCCTCGGCGCCCGCGGAGGGGTAGCCGAGCGACATCCGGGTCATGAAGCGGTCGAGCTCGGCCGGCGGCAGCGCGTAGGTGCCGTCGAAGCCGGCCGTCGGGTTCTGCGTCGCGATCACCGTGAAGGGGCGCGGCAGCATGTGCGCCTTCCCTTCGATCGTCACCTGCAGCTCGGCCATCGCCTCGAGCAGTCCCGACTGCGTTTTCGGCGTCGCCCGGTTCAGCTCGTCGACCAGCACCACGTTGGCGAAGATCGGCCCCGGGTGGAACTCGAAGGTCTCCGTGCTCGACCGCCAGATCGTCGTCCCCAGCACGTCGGAGGGCAGCAGGTCGACCGTCCCCTGGACCCGCGCGAAGCGCCCGTCGATGCTCGCCGCGAGGCTGCGCGCCAGCTGCGTCTTGCCCACCCCCGGCCGGTCCTCGAGCAGCAGGTGCCCGCCCGCCAGCAGCGTGCAGATCACCACCTGCAGCATCTGCGGGTCCAGCTGCATTCCCCGCGCGATGCCGCTCGCGAGCCGCTCACCCCAGGCGGCGACGCCTGCATCGGACAGCCGAACATCCCGCAGCGTCGCCATGCGACCAAGTATGGCGGACGGCCGCGGCCGCCCGGCGAGGCTCAACCCCGGGTCGGCGGCGGCGACCGCTTCAGGGCGCTCGGGCTGCGGCCGAGCGTGGCGCGAAAGTCACGGGTGAGGTGCGACTGGTCGGAGTAGCCGAGCTCGGCGGCGATCCGCGCGAGGCTCGGAGCGTCGGACCCGCCCAGGAGGTCGACGGCCCGCTGGCGACGGAAGCGCTGGAGGACATTCTTCGGCGTCGCTCCGACGTGCCGGGTGAACAGTCGCTGGAGGGTGCGCGGGGAAACCGCGAAGTCGCTGGCGATTCCGCTGACGCTCGCTTCGGGGCCGGCGCCACGCATCGCCTCGACGACCTCCATGACCAGCTCGCGCCGCGGGTCAGGGGCCGGTCGCCGTCGCCGCAGGAAATCGGTGACGACGGCGATCACCCTGGGGATCTCGGGCGCCGCCTCGAGGGCCGCGTCGAGGTCCTCGCCCCCGCTGCCGAAGGCTTCGCGCAGGGTCAGGACACGACCGCTCAGGTCGGAGACCGGCCCGGCCGTGAAGCCGGAGAACCCGCCGGGTCGGAACTTGGTCCCGATCACCATGCCGCGGCCTTGGAGCAGGCGCACGCCGTGTCCGGAACCGACTCCGTATATGAGGCGCCCGCGAGGCTCGATCGCGAGGTTCACCGACGGGTCCGGCAGCACCTCGCGCCTCGTCGGCGCCACGCCGCGCTGGTCCCAGGTGACGATCCAGTGCTGTTCGACCAGATCGGCGATGGCCGGGTCCGGTGCGATCCGGACCATTCCGGCCACCCGCCCGGCCGAGTTCGGCGTGATGATCTCGCTCCGCATCTGTCGCATTCATTCAAGATGACGACGGGCCCCGGCGTCAGGATTCCCCCATGGAATTCGAACGCACCGACTTCGTCTCGGTCCCGGTCGCCGACATGGCGCGGGCCAAAGCCTTCTACCGCGACGTGCTCGGCCTCCACAGCCCCGACTGGGACGCCGGCTGGCCGGAGATCGAGACCGGCAACGTCTCCCTCTACCTCGTCGACCCGACCGTGATGGGCAACGAGTTCGCGCCCCACGTGGCGCCGATCGCCCTGCGGGTAGGCGACGTGGCGGAGGCGAAGGCCGAGCTCGAAGGGCGCGGCCTCGAGTTCTCCGGCGAGCAGGACACCGGCGTCTGCAACATGGCCTTCTTCAGCGACACCGAGGGCAACTCGCTGATGCTGCACCGCCGCTACGCGCCGGTCGAGTAGCCGCCTCGACGTCGATCAGCAGGCGTCGGTCGCCCGCTTGAGCTGCCACCTGTCGTCTGTTCGAGGTCATCGCCCGGCTCTTCCTGGGGACGGGAGATCACCCTGAAGTCGGATCCGTCGGAGTTCGCTTGTCGAGTCCGGCGTCGACGACGACCTGGTCGGAGCCGATCCGCCGTTTGCGACATCGTCCCAGCCGGGTTAAGGTCAGGCCGTGCCGAGCGTTCTGATCTCAGGGGCCAGTCGGGGGATCGGCCGGGCGACCACGCTGCGGCTGGCGCGCGCCGGGTGGACCGTCTACGCGACGGTGCGCCAGGCGGCCGACGGGGAGGCCCTCGCCGCCGAGGCGGCGGGCGGCGACGTCCATCCGCTGCCGCTCGACGTGACCAGCGACGAGCAGATCGCGGCGCTCCCCGAGGCGCTGCCGGAGCGCCTCGACGCGATCGTCAACAACGCCGGGATCGTCGTCTCCGGGCCGCTCGAGACGCTGTCGGCGGACGAGCTGCGCGGGCAGTTCGACGTCAACGTGGTCGGCGCCGTCGCCCTCACCAACGCCGTGCTGCCGCGGCTGCGGGCGGCGCGGGGCCGGGTCGTCTTCGTCTCCTCGCTCAGCGGCATCGTCTCGACCCCGATGACCGGCGCCTACAACGCCTCCAAGTTCGCGCTCGAGGCGATCGCCGACGCCTGGCGGCTGGAGCTGCGTCCCTGGGGCGTGAAGGTGATCCTGGTCGAGCCGGCGATGACCGACACCGACCTCTGGCGCGACGCGCCGCAGACCCTGGAGACCGGGGTCGCGGAGATGACCGCCGAGCACCGCGACCTCTACGGCGAGCACCTGAAGGGAATGCGGCGGACGATCCCGCGGATCCAGAAGCTGGCCAAGCCGGTCGACACCGTCGCGTCGGTGATCGAGCGCGCGCTCATCGCGACGAAGCCGAAGGCGCGCTACCCGGTCGGCGTCGACGTCAAGGTCCAGGCGGCACTCAGCGGCGTGACCCCGGCGCGGGTGATGGACGCCGTGAACGGGAAGTTGACCGGCACCCCCGGCGCGAAGCGCTGAGGCTCGAGGCCGCGCCGCCGGCACCACGACCTCCGGGCCGGCTAGATTCAGCGGCCGTGGGGGAGCCGCCCGATAGATCCGCCGACCTGCCGCTCGGCGAGCCCGTCGAGTGGACCCCGGTCGCCGCACCCGCGGGCGAGGTGCTGCGGGGTGGGCGGGTGGTGCTGCGTCCCTTCGATCCGGCGGCGGACGCCGAGTCGCTCCACGCGGCGACCGAAGGGGACCCCTCGATCTGGACCTACCTGCGGATCGGGCCGTTCGCGAGCGGGGAGGACCTGTGCGCCGTCCTGGAGGACGAGGCGGCCGCCGCGGGCTACGCCTTCTACGCGGTCGAACCGACCGAGGCGGGGCGCGCCCTGGGACAGGCCGCCTACATGCGGATCGACCCGGCTAACGGCACGATCGAGATCGGCAGCATCTTCTTCGCCCCCGGCCTCCGCCGCACCGCCGCCGCGACCGAAGCGATCTTCCTCCTCGCCCGCCACGTCTTCGACGACCTCGGCTACCGCCGCCTCGAGTGGAAGTGCAACGCACTGAACGCCGCCTCGCGCGGGGCGGCCGAACGCTTCGGCTTCCGCTTCGAGGGCGTCTTCCGCAAGGACGAAGTGGTCAAGGGACGCAACCGCGACACGGCCTGGTTCTCGATTCTCGACGACGAGTGGCCAGCGGTGCGCGCCGCCTTCGAGGCCTGGCTCGACCCGGCGAACTTCGATCCGGAGGGGCGGCAGAAGAGCTCCCTCGCGGCGCTGACGCGAGCGGCCGCCAGGGGAATCTAGGAAGCGGCGGAGCGCGCGGGTGTCGGGAGGATCCCGTCGCCCGGCGCTGGGCCGGGCGACGGGCGAGGGACGACCCATTGGAGGCAGGCCGCCTTCGTGTTGTCACGGCCACCCGGCAAAGTGCCGCGACCGGCTAAGAATACAAAGTTGATCTAGTTAGTCAAGTAAGACTCGGGGTTACCGGAAGAGGGCTGATGGTCCCGCTGCGCCGCCATCTCCCGCTGACCGTCGTGGTCGCCTGCCTCTTGGCCTGCCTTGCAGGTGCCGCGGGCGCCGCCGCGGCGCGGCATCGCGTTTCCCTGTCGGTGCGCGTGAACCCGCCTGGGAGCGACCGGATACTGGCGACGGGGAGGGTGACGCCCGCGCCTCGGATCGCCCGGGTCGAAGTCCAGGCAAAGAGACGGCGAGGGTGGACCCGGTTCGTCTCCGGCCGCCGGCGACACGATCGCCGACGGCACCTTCGCGGCCTCCTCGTTGCGGCGCGCCGACTTCGGCGACGCGACCCTTGGCAAGGTCGACCTCGGCTTCACCGACCTGATGGGCGCGCGACTCGACGGCGTCGAAGCCGCCGGCACCGACCGCGGCCGCCCCCGCCGCAGCTCCTCTTCCTCGCCGACCTCACCGACGCCACCCTCGCCGGCTCCAGATGGAACGACGACGAATCCGGCGAACGCCCCTGGACCTGGGCGACCCTCTGCGACACGACCCTGCCCGCCGACGCGACGGTCAGCGGCGACCGGGATTGTCTTCGGTAGGGGCTGGGGGCTTCGGGCGGCGTGCTTCGGGGCCGCAGCGTCCGTCCGAGATCGGACGTGAGGGGTTCGTGAAACACCCTTCACCCTCCCGCGCGAGAGAGGCCGGGGAGAGCCCACACCTCCCCCGACCCCGCCCGGCTCGGTCTCGATGCAAGCATTGACGTCGTCATGGCGACACCAAAGCTTGCATCGCGGTCGTGACCGTTGGACAACACGTACGGAAGCGTGGAGTTCCCACGCTTTCCGTGACGAGGTCCCTCTTTCGTGACGGATCCGTGCCCCTCGCGTGCGCCTCGCGTGACCAGCACCCGAGGGTCCCTCGTCACTCCCCGCGCTCGCCGCGGACCCGTGCGTCCCTTGCACCTCCGGGCGCCAGCTTCAGGAGGCCGCGTCCCTTCCGCGGCCGCCGGCCCGCACCGCGCCGAACCAACCGCTTCTCTAGCGCGCTTCGAGCTGGCGGGCGAGGGAGAGGAGCAGGGCCTCTTGGCCCTCGTGGGCGAGGAACTGGGCGCCGATCGGGAGGCCGGTGGCGGTGAGGCCGTTGGGGACGCTGATCGCGGGCCAGCCGGTGACGTTCCAGGGGAAGGCGAAGGGGCAGGACTCGCTGGCGGAGCCGCCGGTCGCCCAGTAGCCGCGGCCGTCGTAGGAGCCGATGCGGGGCGGCGGGGTGGCGGTGACCGGGGTGAGGACGAGGTCGTGGCGCTCGAAGGTGCGGCCGAGGCGGCGGCGCAGGGACGGCTCGGCGGCGCGGGAGGCGCGTAGCGCCGGCCCCGCCAGGAGGCCGCCGAGGCGGGCGTGGACGCGGGTGCGGGGCTCGAGCGCCGCGGCGTCGATGGCGTGGTCACGCACCCAGTCGCGCACGCCGACCATGCCCCGCGGCACCAGCGCCGGGGCCACGAGGCCGTAGTCGAGGTCCTCCTCGACCACCTCGTGGCCGAGGGCCTCGAGGCGCCGGGCCATCGCGAAGGTGGCCTCGCGGTGCTCGTCGCAGAGGCGATCGTGGATGCCGAAGGGGACCTTGAGGCTGATCGCGATTCGCAGCCGCTCCGGCTCGCGCGCCACGGCCGCGGCGAAGGGCTCGCCCGCGGGCGCGACGTGGTGGCGGTCGGCCGGGACGTTGCCCGCGACCGCGTCGAGCAGTAGAGCCGCGTCCTCGGCGCTCCGTGCCAGCGGCCCGAGGACGGTCAGGCCGTGGAAGGCCTCGGCGTCGGGCCAGGTGGAGATCCGACCGCGCTGCGGCTTCAGCCCGACGAGCCCGCACCAGGCGGCGGGGATGCGGATCGAGCCGGCGCCATCGGAGCCGATCGCGCCCGCGACCAGGCCCGCGGCCACCGCCGCCGCAGAACCGCCGCTGGAGCCGCCCGGCGCGTGGTCCTCGTGCCAGGGGTTGCGCGTGGCGCCGAAGGTGGGGGACTCGGTGAAGTGCCACTGGCCGACCTCGGGCGCCTGGGTCTTGCCGACGATGATCGCCCCGGCGCGGCGCAGGCGGCGCACGAGCTCGGCGTCGGCCCGGCACTCCTCGACGGTGCCGCCGCAGCCGAAGGGGGTCGAGTGGCCGGCGAGGTCGACGTCGTCCTTGATCGCGATCGGCACCCCGAGCAGCGGCGAGTTCGCCCCGCCGTCACCGCCGCGCAGGCGCACGTCGGCGCGGTCGGCTTCCTCGAGCGCGCTCTCGGCGCAGACGACGCGGAAGGCGTTGAGGCGCGGCTGGGACGCCTCGATCCGGGCGAGGGACAGCTCGACCAGCTCGCGCGAGCTGACCTCGCGCTCTGTGAGGAGACGGGCCTGGTCGCCGAGCGCGGTGAAGGCGAGCTCCGGCGCCCTCGCCGCATCGGGGAACGGCGGCACCGCGACACCCGGCCTCCCAGCCTCGGTCGTCGCGGTGCCCTCTATCTCCTGCCCGAAGGTGTCCATCGGCCCGCGCCAAGATACTAGATCGTTCGAACGAACGAGTAATCCGGGTACGATGCCCCGCAGTGCCCTCCCCGACCAAAGGACGCGAGGCGCCGGAGTCGATCGACCGGCGCCGCGCCCCGGAGACGCGCGAGCGGATTCTCCGCGCGACCCTCGCCCTGCTCGCCGAGGAGGGGACCGCGGCGCTGTCGAACCGGCGGATCGCCGCCGTCGCCGACGTCTCCCTCGGCTCGCTGACCTACCACTTCCCCAGCCAGGCCTCGCTGCTGCGCGAGAGCCTCCTCCTTTATGTGGGGGAGGAGGTCGAGCGGCTGGAGGCGATCGCCGCGGCGTTGCGCGAGCGCGACCCCAGCCCGGCCGAGGTCGCCGCCGACGTCGAGGCGCTGATCGGCCGGCCGGGCGGCGGCCCCGGTCCCCTGGCCGAGCTCGAGCTGCACCTGCAGGCGGCCCGCGACCCGGAGCTCCAAAGGGCCTCGGCGCGCTGCTTCGCCGCCTACGACGGTTTCGCCGCCAGCGCCCTTGGCGTCCTCGGTGTCGCCGATCCGACCCGCCACGCGAGCGCCTTCGTCGCCCTCATCACCGGCCTCGGCGTGCGCCGCCTCGGCACCGGCGCCGCCGACACCGAGGCCGTCACCGGCGCCCTCCTCACCCTGCTCCGCGGCGCCCTGGCCGATGGCTGAGCCGAGCCCGTAGAGCCGCCTGAGCGGGGCCTATGCTTGGCGCCAGATGCCGAAGCTCCTCGTCCGCTGGATCTGCAACGTCATCGCCCTGTTCGTCGCCGCCTGGGTCCTCTCGGGGGTCAGCTACGGCAACCAGTGGTGGACGCTGTTCATCGCCGCCGCCGTGTTCACGTTGGTCAACGCCTGGGTGAAGCCGATCCTGACGGTGCTGTCGATCCCCTTCATCGTGTTGACGCTGGGGCTCTTCTACTTCCTCATCAACGTCCTGATGCTCTACGTGACCGACTGGGTCGTGCCGGACTTCGAGATCAAGACCTTCTGGTGGGGCGTGCTCGCCGCGATCATCGTCAGCCTCATGAACGGCCTGTTGAACCTGTTCCTGCCCGACGACGACGACCGTCGTCGCGAGGCGAGCTATCGGTGAGTCGCTGGGAGGCGACGAGCTCGCTCGACGCGGAGGTGGAGGCCGCGGCGGTCTGGGACAAGGCCTACCGCCCGCTGCCGGTGCCGAGGCGCGCATCGTCTTCCGCACCGGCCTGCGGCTGCGATTCCGCGTGGTCGAGTTCGAGGACGGCCGCCTCTTCACCGACGAGGCGAAACTGCCCGGCGCGCGGATGGGGCACCGCCACCTGGTCGAGCCCGCCGGCACCGGTGCCCGGCTGACGAACACGATCTACATCGACGGCCCGCTGGCCGGCCTCTGGCGCCGCGTCCTCGGTCCGGCCGCGGCCCGCACCCTGCCCGACGCCCAAGGCGCCATCGTCGACCTCGCCCGCGGTTGATTCGCATCCGGCTCCTTTCCGTCGGGTAGGGGCCTGGCTCGAACCACGGCTGGGGATTGGTCCGCGGCGGGGTTGGTGCTTCGGTCAGTTGTTCGGGGCGGTTGCGCCCGTCCGAGGTGCGTCCTGGGCGTCTCATGGCGGTCCTGGCTGGCTGTGACCGCCATGAGACGCCCAGGACGTGAGGGAGTTCAGGGATGAGGAACAGGGGCGGGTCGATCGTGACCCTCCCGCGCGAGAGAAGCCGGGGAGAGCCCACACGCTACCCCGACCTCGCCCCGATCGGTGACGAAGATGCCGGGAACGTCACACCCCCGTGCGCTCCGGGCCACCTCCCGGCACCGGGATCGAGGTCCCGGAGAGTGCGGGCGACCTGAGTGAACCTATGCGTAACCAGGGTCGCCCGCGCCTCCGTGACCGTCGGACGACACGCACGGAAGCGTGGAGTTCCCACGGTCTCTGTGACGAGGTCGGACTTCCGTCACGGATCCGTGTCCCTCCCGTGCGCCTCGCGGGACCGCGTCCCTCTTAGCGCCCGCGTGACCCGCACGCGACGATCCCTCGTCCCTCCCCGCAGACCCGGCCGTCTCGGCCACGGCCACAGCCGGCCAGGGCCGTGGCCGAGACGGCCGCGCTCGCCGCAGGCCCTTGCGTGCCTTTGCCTCGGGGCGCCGGCTCAAACGGCCCCGAGACCTCACCGCAGTCGACCCTACGTCCGTCCCCCGGACCGAAGGACGACCGCGGAGGTCGGGGGATCGAGCGCGCTAGCCGATCGGGGCGCGCTCGAAGGAGGTGGAGCGCAGGACGATGCGGGTCTCGGTGCCGGCGGCGCCGGCTTCGCGGCGGATGGCGCGGACGGTGTCGTTGAGGTCGTCGGCATCGCGGCAGGCGACGCGGAGCTGGAAGTCGAAGCGGCCGGTCAGGAAGGCGACTTCGCGCACCGAGGCGAGGCGGGCGACGCGCTGCTCGAACTCCTCGGAGTCGGTGGTGGGGAGGAGGCGGACGTCGATGAAGGCGTCGAGGGAGCGGCCGACGCCGGCCGGGTCGATCCGCGCCGCGTAGCCGGCGATGACGCCGTCGCGCTCCAGCCGCCGCACGCGGTCGGCGGCACCATGGGGACTGAGGCCGACCTCCTCGCCGATCGCGGCAAAGGAGGCCCTTCCGTTTGTGGCGAGGATCCCGAGGATTCTGTCGTCGATGGAGTCCATCGCTGTGGAATCGTAGAGATTTCGCGCCACAAGTTGCGGATGCGAGGACTGAAGCGCAACATCGCTGGGATCCCCACAGATGCTGGGGATTCCCCCCCACTGGACTTTGAGAAGGAGAAGGCGATGAAGATCGGCGTGCCGAGCGAGGTGAAGGTCGAGGAGTACCGCGTGGCGATGACCCCGGCGGGAGTGCGTGAGTTGACCGACCGCGGCCACCAGGTCGTCGTGCAGGCCGGGGCCGGTGCGGGCTCCGCGTTCGACGACGACGCCTACGTCGCCCAGGGCGCCGAGATCCTTCCCGACGCGGCCGCCGTCTTCGCCGCCGCCGACGCGATCGTGAAGGTCAAGGAGCCGCAGCCGCAAGAGGTCGCGATGCTGGAGCCCCGCCACGTCCTCTTCACCTATCTCCACCTCGCCCCCGACGCCGCGCTGACCCAGGGCCTGATCGACTCCGGCGCGACCTGCATCGCCTACGAGACGATCACCGACGTCGCCGGACGCCTGCCGCTGCTGGCGCCGATGAGCGAGGTCGCCGGACGCCTGGCGACCCAGGCCGGCGCCTACATGCTGGGACGCCCGGCGGGCGGCTCCGGGGTCCTCCTCGGCGGCGTGCCCGGAGTCGCCGCGGGCAAGGTCCTCGTGATCGGCGGCGGCATCGTCGGCGCCAACGCGGCGCGGATGGCGGTCGGCCTCGGCGCCGACGTGACCGTGCTCGACCGCTCGATCGACCGCCTTCGGGAGCTCGACCAGATCTTCAACGGCACCATCCAGACCGGCTACTCGACCGGCCTCGAGGTCGAGGCGCGCCTCGCCGAGGCCGACCTCGTGATCGGCGCGGTCCTGGTCAAAGGCGCGAAGGCCCCGCACGTCGTCAGCCGCGCGCAGCTGGGCCTGCTGAAGCCGCGCTCGGTGATGGTCGACGTCGCGATCGACCAGGGCGGCTGCTTTGAGACCTCCCACGCGACCACCCACACCGACCCGGTCTACGAGGTCGACGGGATCAGCCACTACTGCGTCGCCAACATGCCC
Source organism: uncultured Actinomycetes bacterium (assembly GCA_963782515.1). Classification (GTDB taxonomy): domain Bacteria; phylum Actinomycetota; class Thermoleophilia; order Solirubrobacterales; family 70-9; genus VAYN01. The sequence goes on from CAWAJY010000004.1 coordinate 327,437, forward strand.
GGCGCGGTGCCGATCACCTCGACCCGCGCGCTCACCAACGCGACGCTCCCTTATGTAGTGCGCCTGGCCGACGGGGTGGAGGACGCGCTGCGCTCCGACCCCGGCTTCCTCGGCGGCCTCAGCGTCCGCGACGGCAAGCTCACCGACCCGGCTGTGGCGACCGACCAGGGCCGTGAGTGGACCGCCCCGGCAGAGGCCTTGGGCGCGACCGCGACCGCGTTGGCGTAGGGCGCGGCAGCCCTCGCCGGCGCGCTCAGGCGCCGGCGGCCGGCTGCTCGATCCCGCGGAGGATCAGCGCCAGCACCCGATGGGCCACGGCCGAGCGGGCGCCGGAGTCGGGGAGCCCCTCCATCGCGCCGCGGCTCATCGAGAGCAGCAGGAAGACGTCGTCGATCGTGACGTCGCGGCGCAGCGTGCCCGCGGCCTTGGCGTCGCACAACGGCTGCTTCAGCAGCTCCCGGATCCGCTGCCTGCCCGCCTGCAGGTGTGAATCGGTCTCGGCGTCGCGACGAGCGAGGACGGCGACGCCGTAGAGGCTGACCATGCTGTCGACCAGGCCGCGGAGAAGGACGAAGAAGGCATCGGCCTGACCCGCGTGCTCGGCGGCCATCGCCGCGATGCGGTCGACGCGCTCGTCGAGGATCTCGGCCGCCAGCACACCGCGATTGGGGAAATTGCGGTAGAGCGTCGCCTGACCGACGCCGGCCCGGCGCGCCACCTGGACCATCGCCACGTCGGCGGAGTCGGCGAAGAGGGCGCGCGCCGCCGCCAGAATCGCCTCGCGGTTGTCGCGGGCGTCCCGGCGCTGCCGATCTGGAGACGCGGCCAGTGCCATCGGCGGGGACCCTAGCAACCGGACAATGCTGTCCATCTGCACTGGAAGCCGAAAGCGATACCCGCTTGCGTGACTCCGTCACATAAGCAGGGCGAAAGTGGAGTTTTCCTCCGTTTGTTTGATATCTGTTGGACGCGACAGCGGACACTCATGTCCGCTTACCTTCTTCCACCGGACAACTTCACCAGAGATGACCAGAACCGCTCCCTCCACCGATCTGAACCGCGGAGGCCGCTGATGCGCCAGGGACCGCTCGCGGGTCGCTACCCCGCCGTCGCCGCGATGGTGCTGTTGGCGTTGCTGCCCTACCTCGCGCTGTCCGGCGCCCTCGAGGCCGTCACGCCGATCATCGGCGAACAGCTCCACGCCGGCGCCCAGACCCTCAGCCTCGGCAACGGCCTCGCCAACGCCGCCTACGCGGTCGGCACGGTGCTGGCGGTCTCGTTCGCCCAGCACTATCCCCAGCGACGGATGATGGTGCTCTACGCCGTCCTCCTGGTGATCGGCTCGATCCTCGCCGCCGCCGCCCCGAGCATCGAGGTCTTCATCGCGGGCCGCGTCATCCAGGGTCTCTGCACCAGCCTTCTGCTGATCGCCGCGGTGCCGCCGCTGGCGCTCGGCTACCCGGTCGCCAAGCTGAAGACCACGGCGATGATCATGAACATGGTGATCTTCGGCGCCGTCGCCGCCGGCCCGGCGATCGGTGGCCTCCAGGCCCAGGCCGACGCCTGGCGCCCACTCTTCTGGATCGTCGCCGGCGTCGCGGTCGTGGCGCTCGCGCTCGCGCTCCTCACCTTCGAGGACGCGCCCCCGGCCGACCCGGAATCGCCACGCGACCCGCTCGCCCTCGGCATGGCCGGGGTCGGCTGCGTCGCTGCCTTCTTCGGCGCCTCCCAGCTCACCAGCCACGCCTTCCTCGACCCGATCGCGATCGTCCCGCTGGTCCTCGGCCTCGCCATCATCGTCGCGCTGATCGTCTACCAGGCCACGGCGAAGAACCCGCTGCTGACGATCCGCTCGATGCTGACCTCGACGATCCCGGTCGCCGGCATCGTCCTGGCGCTGCTGGCCGCCGCGGCCTCGGTGTCGGCGACGGCGCTGACCGCGGCGGCGCTCGCCGACCGCTACAGCCCGCTGCACCTCGGCCTGCTCTACCTGCCCGAGCTCGGCGGCGCGGTGATCACCGCCTTCGCCCTCGGGTCCGTCATCAACAGGCGCTCGATCCACTTCCTGCCGCTGATCGGCATGGTCTTCCTCGCCGCCGGCATCCTCGTCTTCCGGCTCGAAGTCCCCTCGAGCGAAGGCCTGACCCTGCTCGGCTCCTTTCTCACCGGCATCGGCCTCGGCGCCACCGTCGCGCCGGCCCTCTTCGTCGCCGGCTTCGCCCTGCGGGCCACCAACCTGCAGCGCGTCTTCGCGATCGTCGAGCTGATGCGCGCCGTCGCCGCGTTCCTGATCGCGCCGATCTTCGCCCACTTCGCGGTGAACTACGGTGGCGGCTTCAACGAGGGTGTCGGCGTCGTCCTCTGGATCGGCTTCGCCCTGGCGATCCTCGGCGGCGTCGTGCCGGTGGTCCTCTACTGGCTCGGCGGCGCCCGCGCCGAACGGCCGGACATCGAGGGGTTCCTCGCCGGCGAGGAAGCCGCCTACGTTTCGCCGCCCCTGCTCGCCCGCCTGCGTAACCTGCCCCGCGGGGGACGAACCGTCACCCAAGGAGCTGACTGACCATGGAGGCATCCAACGCGACCCCGTCGCCCTGCGAGGCCGCCGGCCCGGCGATCTTCGCCTACGACGGCTCCGAGCTGGCCGGCTACGCGATCGAGCAGGCGGGCATCCAGCTCGCCCCCGGCCGCGAGGCCCTGGTCGTCTGCGTCTGGCAGCCGGCCGACGTCGGCTTCGTGCCGGTCGAGGGGCGCAGCCTGCACGCCGCAGCGGCCAACGAGGTCGAGGAGGCAGCGAAGGAGACCGCCGCCCAGGGCGCCGAGCTGGCCGAGAAGGTCGGCTTCAAGGCCCGCCCGGTGACGATCGAGGCCGCCCCCACCTGGAAGGGCCTGGTCCAGATCGCCGAGGACCACAGGTGCGGCCTGATCGTGATCGGCTCCCACCAGCGCAGCGGCCTCCTCGGCCATCTCGCCGGCTCCGTCGCCGCCGCCACCGTGTCCCACTTCGAAAGTTCGGTGCTGGTCATCCACCGGCCGCACGCGCACTAGCGCGGCTCAGGCCGCCGGCTCCGCGTCCCGGAGTCGGCCCGCCAGCGGATCGCGGCCGGCCCAGCTGCCGGTCGAGAAGTAGGGGCGGAGGCGGATGAACGCCGATTCGTGGTGGAAGGGAGCGGCACGGTCGCCGCGGACCGCCGCCATGTGGGCGCCGCCGGCGTCGTGGGCGTAGGCCCGCATCGCGGCGGCGGTCTCCCAGACCGAGAAGGTCGAGACGAGGCGCGGCGGGTGCGCGAGCCCGGTGGCGGCGAGGAGGCCCCCGGCGCCGTCGAGGGCCGCCTCGGCCCGGGCGCTGGTCGGGAGGAAGCGGTGGAGCCGGGAGACTCGCGGTCGGCCGAGGGTGAGGACGACGACGGGCTCGTCGTCGTCGACCGGGATCGGCTTCTCCGGCAGGCCCGGCATCGCGGGCCAGGTCCCGAATACGCGGACCGGCCGCGCCCGCACGTGCCAGCCCGAGGCGAAGGGACCGGCGAGCGCCGGGTCGGCGAGGAAGCGATCGAGGTGCTCGTCGTCGTCCCAGCTCGCGATCAGGCCGACCTCGCCGAACGTCGGCCTGGGCAGGACGGCGGAGGTGAGTGGCGCGGTGAGGACGGCCTCGGCGTACCTGAGGCCGGCGATGGCGGCGGGGTCCGGCGCGCCGCGGAAGAAGGTGCGAAGACCGAGGCGGCTCCCGGTCGCGGCGAGATGTACGGATGCGATCACTGGCGTCCTCCTCTGTGACTAACCTAGTGATCACTAGGTTAGCATTGATGACGACGAGCAAAAGAGAGAGCGACGAACGCCAGGGGGCGGGGGACCAGGAGCGAGCGCCGCGCCGACGGCTCAGCGCGGCGGCGCGGCGGGACCGGATCCTCGACGCTGCCACCGGCCTCTTCGCCGCGCGGGGCTACGCCGGCGCGCCGATCGACGCGATCGCCAAGGCGGCGGGGGTGTCGCCGCCGGTCCTCTACGACCACTTCGCCTCGAAGCTCGCCCTCTATGAGGCGGTGCTCGATTCGCACTTCGCCAACCTGCGGGCGATCTGGGCGCGCTTCCCGGTCGCCGCGCTGACCAGCGAGTCGGTTGCCGCCTCCTTCGATGCCTGGTTCGCCTACGTCGAGGCGAATCCCGACGCCGCCCGCATCCTCTTTCGGGAGCCGACCGACGGCGATGCCGCCGCCGTCCATCGCGCCGTCTCCGAACGCAGCCGGGACCTCGTCCTTCGACCTCTGCCCGGCGCCCCCGCGACCGCCGCGCTCGCCGCGACCGCGCCTGACCTCGAGATGACCTGGGTCGTTCTCCGCGGCGTCCTCCAAGGTCTCGCGCTCTGGTGGGTCGACCATCCCGACGTACCCCGCGAACGGGTGGTCGCCAACGCGCTCGGCGCGCTCTGGAGCGGCTGGGGAAGTGCCTTCGAGAAAGGCTGAGTGGGCGCGGTTCGAAGTCGATTCAAGTCATCGCTGCCGGCGCCGATGTAATTGAGCCGATGCGTAATGAAGTGTTTTTGTCCAGCCGGGCGTGGAGCCTGCGTTCCCGCCGCACCTGCCTCCTCGGTGTCCTGTTCCTCGCCGCGCTCGTGTCGCTCGCCGCGCGGTTCCCGTCGCCGGCGGACGCGGCCTCGCCGTCGCCGCTCGGTGACGTCTCCCGCCACGCCGCCTACGCCGACCAGGCCCGCCACGCGAGCGCCGTCGACCAGCCGGGTCGCGGCGCCGCGCTGATCGGCGCGCTCGGGATCGGCGCCGACGGCGAACTGCGCCTGCGCTCCGGCGGGAGCGGCGTGCTGACGATCTCCCTCGCCCGCCAGGTGGATCGGCCGGTGCGGATCGCCGACCAGCGGGTGACCGTGAAGGTCCCCCGCGAGTACCGGGCCGGCTCGGTTGCGGGGCCGGGATGGAACTGCGCCCGCCGCGCCCAGATCGTGCGCTGCGCCGCGGCCCGCACCGTCACGGCGGGCTCGCTCGGCCCGATCCAGGTCGGCCTCCGCGCCCGCCGCGGCGGCGCGGCCGCGATCGCGATCCACGCGGCGTGGCGCCAGGGCGCCCGCCATTACTCCGCCGCCGACACCGCGCGCTTCCGCGTCCGCGCTCCGCTGTCGGTGCGGGCGCGCCCCTCCGCCCCGAGCGTCCTCGACCCGGCGCCCGGCCTGCGGGTGGCGCCGATCGTGCTCAGGGCCCACCTCGGCCGCTCGGCGAAGGGCCTGCCGGTCGCCTACCGCTGGCGCCAGGTCTGCCGCCGCGACTGCCGGCGCGTCGAGTGGCTGACGCCGACCTCGGGCCGGGTCAGCGGCACGATGGCCACCGCCCAGGTTCGCGTCCCCGAGGTCGCCCGACCGACCCGCCTGATCTTCGCCGTCACCGCGACGAGCTGGCGCGGGAAGGCGACGACGAGGACCAGCGTCCTCGTCCGCCCGCAGGCGAACGTCCGCCTGCGCTCGCCGAAGCGCCTGCGCCTGCTGAAGCCGGGACGCCGCCGCGGTGCCGGCGCCAAGGTGCACGGCCAGGTCACCCGCGCGCTCGCGTCCGTCGGCTCCCTGGGATTCGACGGCCCGACCGCGTCGGCCGCCCGCGCCAAGGTCCGGTCCAGGGGGTTGGTCCCGCTGAGCCGCGCGATCGCCACCGCTTCCGCGGAGGACTCCGAAGACGACTCGTTCTGCTCGCTCTGGGCGGAGGGCGACGACGCGGCGATCGAACTGGAAGAAGGCAGTGCGATCGTCCTCGGCGACGTGACCCGCTCCGGCGGCGGTTGCGGCGACGGCGGCGCCGCGATCCGGTTCTCCGCGGGGACGCTGGAAGCGAGCGGCGTCACCTTCGTCGACCTCGCCGGCACCGTCACCGCGGACGGCCTGCGGATCCGCTCCGGCGCGCTCCAGCGCCCGGCGGGCTGGTCGGAAGAGCTGCCCGCGATGATCGACATCGAGCTGCCCGGCGCCGCCGCTTTCGGCGCCGAGCTGGGCGACGAAGGGTGGGGGCAGCTGCGCGTCCGGATCGAACTCGACGCGGGGCTCGAACTGCTGCCGCTGCCCGCCGGGTGGCGCTTCCCGAAAGGCGAATCGACGCTTGCGTTCGAACCGCTGAAGGGTGAGTTCGCGCTCCACGGCGTGGCGCGCGCGCCGAAAGGCGCCCGCGGCGAAGTGCGCCTGGACGGCAGTCTCGCCGACGGGACCAGCTCGGTCACGGTCGAGGCTGAAGACGTCGCCGTCCTGCGCGGCACCGGCACGAACATGGTCGGCCTGTCCGGGAAAGGCGAAGTGACCGCCGAACCCGGGGGCGGGATGAGTGGCTCGGTGCGCCTGGCGACCGACGAAGGCGCGGCGATCCCGCTCGCCGGTGGCGTCGAAGTCGAAGACGCGGTCGGGACCTGGAACGAGGACGGCATCGCGCTCGAGGGCAAGCTACGGGTGCAGACCAAGAACGGCCCCTTCGAGGCGCAGGTCGACGGCAGCTTCGTCTCGACCTCCGAATGGAAGCTCGAAGTCGCCCAGACGGAGCCGTTCGCGGTCACCGAAGGCGTGACGCTGGACGGGGTCCGCGGGCTCCTCGGCCGCTCGCCCGAAGCCGGCGGCTTCGCGATCGACCTCACCGGCACCGTCAGCGGCTGGGACCCCTCGCCGCAGCTCACCGGCGTCCGCGTCACCGGTCGCCTCACCAACGTCTGCGCCGAGGACGCCAAGGGCTGCAAGCCCGGCCCCGTCCGGCTCGCGATGGAAGTCGGCGGCACCGCCAAGGTGCTGGGCCAGACGATCCCCTGGGAAGGCGAAGCCGAGGTCAACCTGAAGACGCTGGCGCTGCGCTTCTCGGCCGGGGCGCGGCTGGCCGAATTCGGCCCGGCGGCACTGTCGCTGACCGGGGTGGAGCTGCGGATGACGAACGAAGGCCCGCGGTGGTGCAAGGCTCCGGGGGCCGCCGTCGAGCCCGCTGCCGCCCCGCCCGCCGCCGATGGCGACCCCAAGGAAGGCGACGCCAAGGACGACGCCGGCGGCGAACTGGCCGCCGACCAGGAACTCTCCTTCTCGGTCGGCGGCGACGGTCGCATCCTCGGCCGGCCCTTCCGCGCCCAGGCCGAGCTGACCTCGTCGGGCTACTGCCTGGCCGGCACCTTCGGCAAGTTCGACCCCGAGGGCCTCACCGCCGGCGACCGGCCGCTGATCGACAACGCCCGTCTCCTCTACGCGACCCGCGACGCGGAAGTGGCGCTCGCCGGGCGCACCGTCGCGGTCAAGGCGAACCAGCTGCGCCTCGCCGGCGACCTGAACCTGCCGGCGAAGCAGCTCCCGGACCAGCTGCGCGACGTGCTCGGCGGCCGCAACGAGGTGACGCTGACGATCGCCCGTTCCGACGGCGCCTTCACGCTCGACGGGCAGGCCGCCTTCAACTTCGCCCGCCCGGTCTACCTGCTCGGCGATGCCGCCCACACCGACCAGGCCCGCCTCCAGGCGCGCTCGGCCCAGCTCGCCTTCGCCTTCTCGTCCTCGAGCGGCCTGCGCCTCGGCCTCAGCGCCCGCGCCGCGCTCCTCACCCCGGCCAACGCGGCGAAGGGGATCGCCGCCTCGACCACGCCGCTCTTCGTCGCCGCCGGGATCGACCTCGGCAAACCCTCGGTCGCGGTGTCGGCGGGAGTCGACACCAACGACCCGAGCGTCGTCAACGGCACCGTCGTCAACGCCTTCGGCCAGCCGGAGCTCGACGTGCGCAAGCTGGTCGTCGCCGCCTCGCTCGGGGCCGAAACCTCCTTCGGCATCTCCGCCGACGCCACGCTGCCGACCGCCTGGACGGGCTCGCTCGGGATGAGCGCGCGGGCGCCGGCCGCGGTCGCCTTCAACGTGTCCCAGACCGCGCCCTGCCTCGAACTCGCCGTCGGCAGCCCGCCGCCCGCCGGCGGCGGCACGAGCACGGCGCCGACGGTGATGAGGCTCGGCGCGCTGAGCGCCTCCTATGCGCAGATCGTGATCGCGCCGACCGGCTGCAGGATCGGCGGCGCCGTGCCCGGCACGCCCGCGACCGTCATCGACCCCGGCTTCAGCCTCGGCTTCGACGGCCAGATCGGCACCGCGCCGGTCACCTTCATCGCCTCGATGCGGCTGGAGAAATCGGCCTTCGCGCTGAGGACCAAAGTGCGCGTCGGCGCCTTCGACGCGGGTGCGATCCGCTTCCGCCGCACCGCGCTCGACCTCGACATCGAAGTCGGCGCCGAGCGCCGCCGCATCGACGTCGCCTTCATCGGCGGCCTCGACCTCGGCGAATCGAACGTCGACGTCGAAGGGCGCTTCCTCGCCGACGAGAACCAGATCTCCGCCGCGCTGAAGGGGCAGGGCCGCCTGCGCCTCGCCGGTCGCACCTTCGCCGAGGGGCGGATCGACGCGGCGCTCGACTTCCGCCGTCAGGGCGGTAGCTGGAAGGCGGGGAGCGCCAAGGTCGACGCCCGGACCACCGTGCTGGGGTCGACCGTCGGGGTGATCTTCGCCTACGAGGACGGCAGCGTGAAGACCGCCGCCGGCGCCTTCGAGTACAGCGCCGGCGCGGGCCCGGCGCAGCTCCGCAGCGGCGTCCTCTTCGCCTACGCGCCGGACGGCGTGAGCTTGCGTGGGGACGGCTGCAACGTCGGTCAGCTTGCTGCCCAGGGGAACAAGCAGCTGCTGCTCCGCCTCTGCGGCGGACTCACCGTCGGCAGCCTGCGCCGGGACCTGCAGATGACCGTGGCGCTGCCGGAGCGCTACGACTTCGACCTGCGGATCCCGCGCAGCGAGGTCGGCATCTACGTCGCCTCGGTCTACTTCGAGGGCGCGCTGCAGTCCTCGCTCCAGCTCGGGCTGGAGGCGCCGCGCTTCTGGGTCCGGGACGGCTACGCGCGGGCCGGCGGCTGCGTGAAGATGGTCTTCTGGAGCAAGTGCGCGGACGGCGTCAGCGTCGACTTCAAGCCCGCGACCGGACGCTTCGAGGGCCACTTCCTCGGGATCCCGGTGAGCTGGGGGTCGGACTCCTGGCGGGCAGCCCCGGCGACGACCGAAGCGGGCGAGCCCCAGATCGGCACCGGCGACCGCGTCTTCATGCAGTCGGCCGCCGAAGTGCGGCTCGACCAGCGCGCCACCGGCGGTGCCTGGCGTCGCGCGACCTATCTGCCGAGCCGCGGCCTCGAGGTTCCCTCGGGGGTCGTCTTCGACCCCGACCGCCGGCAGATCACGATGCTGGTGCCGCTCCCGGTCGACCAGCGCAAGAACGTCACCAAGCCGGCCCTGGGCTACATGCTCACCTTCTCCGGTGTCGCCTACGACGGCAGCCGACCGCGCACGACCCCGTACGGCGGCGCCCGCTCGATCGCCTACACCTCGCTGAGCGCCGCCCGGGTGACCGGCGCCGACGGCGGCGTCCAGAGCCTCAACGTCGAGCGCGCCGGCTCGCTGACGATGGGCGGCGACGGCCTCTCGATGACCTGGAGCGCCGAGCGCGACTCGGCGCCGCCGAGCTCCGCGGAGTCCGCGTTTGCCGCCTCGGTCCCGAAGTTCGCCGAAGAGGGCCTGCCCCTGGGCCTCTCCCTCCGCTTCACCGGCGAGCCGACCGCGGAATCGCGCAAGGCCCTGGAAAAGCGCCTGAGCTGAGGGCCCGCAAAGCCGCGGATTCCCGGCCGCTTGGTGAGTTAGGGGCGTTATAGGGCCCCCAACTCACCAAGCGACGGAGCGGCCGACGATGAACACGCACGAAATCACCACGGCGGTGCCCGATGGGGTCGCGGCGCGGCGCGAGGCCCTCCGTCACCGGCGAGTCCTCGAACTGGATCGAAGCGGCCGATGTCGTTCAGGCGGCCACCAGCGCGGCCGCCTGAACGCCTGGATCAGCCCGTGATCGGCCGGTACGTGAACGCCCTCTTGCCCGCCTTCTGCGTGCAGAGGAAGACGAACGGGCCGACGCTGATCTTGCCGTCGACCCGAGCCTTCAGCCGGACCCGCCGGGAGTGCCATTCGGCAGGGCAGGGGTCGTCGCTGGAGGAGGCTTCGTTGGCCAGGTCCAGCGCCTTGTCGCAGTTGACACCGCGAACGAACATCAGCAGGGGAGCCGTGTCCCTTTCTTCGCAGTGCTTCACCTTGATGCCCGCTGCCGTGACCGGTGCGGTCGAGCCACCGGCCGCGGAGCTGACCGCGGGGATCGCGAACGCGCAGGTGGCGAGCGCCGCGAGGACCATGAGTTTGATGCTTCGCATTCTGATCACCGTCCCACCACCGAGAAGCTCGGCTTCGAGTTGTCGCCACCGCCGCCGCTGCGACTGCACGAGTACGGAGCGCTCTTGGTCGGGGCTCCGTTCAGCAGGAACCCGCAGCTGTAGCTGTTGGAGCCGACCAGCGGGTTGTCCCAGCTCACCCGGACGCTGTAGCCGGTCGTCCCGATCGCGTAGGTGACGCTGCCCTCGGGGCCGCCGCTGGCGACCTTGATCCGGGGGAAGCTCACGGTGGCCAGGTTGCTCTCGGTGCGGAATGACATGGTGGTGCCGTTCTCGATCGAGTCGGCGGGCAGGCTTCCCCACACGCCACTGTTGAGGACCGTCGACCCACAGGTGAAGGGTTGACCCGTTTCGTTGCGGACGGTCGCGGTGACCGAACGCAGGGCCGACTTACCCCCGTTGGGGGCGTCATCGACGAAGGCCGACTTCCCCGACAGCTTGCACGCCGTCCACGGGGTGTCGCTGGTGAGCGCCCGGACGATCAGTCCGCCGCGGGTCTTGCCGTAGCGGGATTCGACCGCGTCGACGAAGTCGCCCCAGATCGCGCGCACCTGCTTGCGGGCGCCGGTCACCGCGCGCTGGAAGTTGGTGCCGACCTGGCCGCGGGGCGTCCCCGGGTCCGAGGTCTTCCCGGTCTTCCAGTCGATCAGGCCCTTGTCCTTGTTCAGCGCGCTGTGTTTGACGCGTTCCGGGCAGTTGTCCACTTTCACCCCGGTGTCCTTGATCTTCTTGATCCAGTCCAGGCCCTTGTTGGCGATCTCGTCGGCGCTGTCGTCGCAGCCGCTGATCGGCGCATCCCCGGCCAGCATGGCCGCCTCGGTCGGAAGTTCGTCACGGGGAATCGGATAGCGCAGGAAGGGCACCAGCTCCGTGCGTCCCAGGCCGGGCGGGTTGAGGACGTTGTAGGTCGGGTCCTTGTCGTCGGCGGTCCCGGGGAGGATGACCGGCTCGTTCGGGTTGGCCTGGTCGCCCCAGTTCGTGTGCGACCAGAAATCCTCGGCGGCGTGCAGCGCGCGTCCGAGCCCGTTGACGACCTTGCACTTGGCCGAAGGCGTGCCGATTTCGATTCCGGCGGAGCCGGAGACGTCCCACGGACAGGGATCGCTGGCATCTGCCTGCGAGGCGGCGATCCCCTTGTCACCGGCCAGCCCGCCGGCCGCGTCGACGCCTTCGCCGATGTGGTCGCCGAAGAGGTCGACGCACTCGTCGATCGCCTGCACGGCGCGAGCGGCGTCGCTGCGCTGGTAGGGCTTGCCGGGCAGGTAGTCGGCGGCGTCGCAGTGGGCCGCGCCGTGCCCGATGATCTCGGTCACGCGGTCGGGCAGGCCGACCCCGCCGATCGTGCCGTCGCTCCCGGCCAACATCGCCATCGAGCCGGACTGGAAGCACGGCGTCACGCTGTCCTCGGCACCGCAGGACAAGGTTTTCGTGATCTTTTCGTGCTCGGCGTGCTGACCCATGCCGTTGATCGTCCCGAACGCGCCGGCAGATGCGGGGACCATCAAGGTGGCCGCACCGACCGCCGCGATGGCCAGCAGCCGCCATCTATCGAACCTATTCACAGATGTTTTCCTCGCTTGCAAGCTTCTGATTACCGAATAGAAATGCCTGCCAAACGCGCAGTTCGGCAGGCTCCCAACTTGATCGGCAAATCGGACAGATTCTTAAACGGGCGGGTACTCCAGCGGGCCCGTGAAGGAATTCGATGATCTATGAGTCGGCGACCAGGGAAGATCACCCTGACCCACCAGAGCGATCTATCCAGAAGGGAACCGAGATGAAGCTCTCGAACCTGCTCGCCGGCGCCGCCCTGGGCCTCGCCGCCCGCGCCGCGCTGCCCCGCCTCCTGCTGCTCAAATTCGCGCCCTCGGTGGAGAAGCTGAACGCCGGCGATCACGCCGCGCTGCTCGACGCCTACGCCGACGACTTCGTCCTCCACTTCCACGACGGCCCGCACCGCTGGCGGGGCGACTGGGTCGGCAAGGCGGCCATGGACCGCTTCCTCCAGAACTTCACCGCGGCCGGCATCCAGGGGGAGATCAAGCAGATCGCGACCAGCGGGCCGCTCTGGGCGCTCACCATGTGGGTGCGCTTCGACGACCACGCCGACGCCCCCGACGGCACCCGGCTCTACGAGAACTCCACCGTCCTCGTCCTGCGCACCCGCTGGGGCAAGGTGGTCGAGCAGCACGACTTCTACGTCGACACCCAGGAAATCGTCGACTTCGACCGGCGCCTCGCGGAGCGCGGGGTGGAGGCGATCCCGGCGCCCGGCTGAGCCGGCGGCAATGGACGCTCGTCGGGCCGCGCTCTCGCCATTTCGCAAATCGCGCTCAGAATCAGGCCCGCGCGGTCACCCGGCCGGTGATGGGCGGAAAGCTCGTGATCCAGGCGAAGCGGTACGCCCATGCGGTCGGGGTCAGTGCTGTCCGCGATCTCTACGAATCCCCTCTACCTCCTCAGGGAGCACGCCGGGGTCGATGCTCGCATCGACACGCCCGATTCCACGACCCCGCGGTGGGGAAGGTGCTCGAGGTAAGGGACCCTCGCGTGCGGGTCACGCGAGGCGCACGAGAGGGACACGGATCCGTGACGGAAGCCGTACCTCGTCACGGAGACCGTGGGAACTCCACGCTTCCGTGCGTGTCGTCCGACGGTCACGGAGGCGCGGGCGACCCTGGTTACGCATAGGTTCACTCAGGTCGCCCGCACTCTCCGGGACCTCGATCCCGGTGCCGGGAGGTGACCCGGAGCGCGCGGGGGTGTGACGTTCCCGGCATCTTCGTCACCGATCCGGGCGAGGTCGGGGGAGCTGTGGGGTCTCCCCGGCTTCTCTCGCGCGGGAGGGTGACGGATGTTTCACGAACCCCTCACGTCCTGGGCGTCTCATGGCGGTCACAGCCAGCCAGGACCGCCATGAGACGCCCAGGACCGATCTCGGACGGGCGGAGCGACCCCGAAGCACGCCCGGCTGATTCCGCATCGTCCCGGCGGCCGTCAAGCCGCGACGTTGCAGGGCCTCGAGGCGGCGAGCGAGGGCCCACGCCGCCTTACCCGCACCTGCGAACCACGCTGTCCTGGTCAGGAGGAGCTCACGCCGCTAGCGTTGCTGATCAATAGGGATTTGTTCTTTCGTCGATCGGGGGAGACGAGATGGTCCGACAACGACCCGTGCCGCCTGGCCTGAAGCAGTTCTGGAGCGGCTCCGTAGAGAAGTTCACCGAACTGCAGCCGAATAACCTCAGCCCGGAAGAGGAAGAGCGCCACCGGATCTACTCGCTGATGCTGATGAGCCTTTTGGAGAGCAAGTGGAACGGCAACAAGTACGGCGAGATCGGTGACTACGGCGACTGGCGCGCAGAACAGCAGATCGGCACGACGAAGAGTGGTCTGAAGGTCTACGAAGGCGGCACCTATCTCGGCCACAACATCGCCGCGGTCGCGGTTGATGCCGAGGGGCGGGTCATCGACTTCGACTTCAACCACAACGCCGTGTTCGACAGCACCGTCGAACACGCGGAGTCGCGGCTGGTGCGCCGGGTCTTTGCGCTGAACCAGATCTACGATCCGTGGCTCGCCCTCAGTGAGGACGGGTCGACGCCTGCCAACGAGGAGGGCGTCCGGCACGCGCGTCGCCGTCGGGTCCGACGCAACCTCTTCGCCACCGAGGGCGCGGCGGAGCCGGCGGCGCCACCGGAGAAGGTCGCGGAGGCGCTCGAGGCGAAGCCGGAGGCGCCGGTGCCGTACACGACCCTTCTCTCGGACGTGACGATCTACACCTCGTTGGAGTCTTGTGCCCAGTGCTCGGGGATCATGTGCCTGGGCTCGGTGAAGGACATCGTCTACCTCCAGTGGGACCAAGGCCAGTTCCTGGTCGGCAACATGATGCGACAGGCGACGACCGCCGAGCAGATGGGGTTTACGGCGCCGCGGCCGATCCGTGGCGACGAAATCGGCTTCAAGCATTTTCAGGAGATGAACGAAGCCAACGAACGCTTCGAAGCGACGGTGGAACAGAAGCCCTTCTACGTCGGGCCGGGATCGAGCGACAAACCGGTCACGTCTCCGGCGGTGACCTCGTTCCTCTGCACCGATTCGGCGCGCCAGATCTACAAGGCGGCGGCCAAGGAACTGGCCGAACTCGAACTGGACTTCCCGGCCTATCAGCCGACCGGCACCGCTCTCACCAACGAACAGGCCGTAATCGAGGCAAACGACTTCGTCGATTGGGCAGGCGAACTGGAAAGCCGCGGCGCGCCCCACCGGGTCTGAAACGGAGGTTTGCCGTATCGGGGAGCGGATAGCCTCGAGACCATGGACCAACGGGTCAGTCTGATCACCCTCGGGGTCGACGACCTCGCCGCCGCGAAGGGCTTCTACGAGGCGCTCGGGTGGGACTGCAAGGACGTCGAGGAGACCGTCTTCGTCCAGGCGGGCGGGTCGGCGGTCGTCCTCTGGGGACGGGAGAAGCTCGCCGCCGACGCCGGGGTGGAGGACGCGCGCGCCGACGGGTTCGGTGGTGTCGCGCTGGCCCAGAACGTGCGCTCGCGGGAGGAGGTCGACGCGGTCGTGGCGGCCGCCGAGGCAGCGGGGGGGACGATCACGAAGCCGGCCGCGGTGACCTTCTACGGCGGCTATGCGGCGTACTTCGCCGACCTCGACGGCCACCTGTGGGAGATCGCGCACAACCCCGGCTTCACCTTGAGGGACGACGGCTCGCTGGTCCTGCCGTTCTAGGCGTTGCGTGACCCCGGTCGCGGGTAGAGCCAACCCGAGAACCCACCGACGAGGAGTGAATTGCTTGATGGATAGAAGAACTTTGGGATCCCAGGGCCTGGAGGTATCGGCCGAGGGGCTCGGCTGCATGGGCATGAGCTACGCCTACGGCGAGGGCGACGAGGAGGGCGGGATCGCGACGATCCACCGGGCGCTCGAGCTCGGCATCACCCTGCTCGACACCGCCGAGGTCTACGGCCCCTACGCCAACGAGGAACTGGTCGGCCGGGCGGTCGCCGGTCGCCGCGACGAGGTCGAGATCGCGACCAAGTTCGGCTTCGACTTCAAGGGGGAGACGCGCGGCGTCGACGGCAGCCCGGAGAACGCGCGGCGCGTCTGCGACGAGTCGCTGCGCCGGCTCGGCACCGACCACGTCGACCTCTACTACCAACACCGGGTCGACCCGGACGTGCCGATCGAGGAGACCGTCGGCGCGATGAGCGAGCTGGTCGCCGAGGGGAAGGTCCGCTTCATCGGCCTCTCCGAGGCGGCGCCGGAGACGATCCGCCGCGCCCACGCGACCCATCCCCTGAGCGCGGTGCAGAGCGAGTACTCGCTGTGGACGCGCGACCCCGAGGACGAGGTGCTGCCGACGCTGCGTGAGCTGGGCATCGGGTTCGTCCCCTACTCGCCACTCGGGCGCGGCTTCCTCACCGGCCAGATCCGCTCGCTCGACGACCTGGCGGAGGACGACTGGCGCCGCACGAACCCGCGCTTCCAGGGCGAGGCGTTCGCGGAGAACCTGCGCCTCGCCGACCGCGTGGCGGAGCTCGCCGAGGGCATCGGCGCGACGCCCGCACAGGTGGCGCTCGCCTGGGTGCTCGCCAAAGGCGACGACTTCGTCCCGATCCCCGGCACCAAAAGCCCGAAGCGGCTGGAGGAGAACGCCGCCGCCACGGAGCTCGAGCTGAGCGACGCGCAGATGGCGGAGCTCGACGCCGCGATCTCCCCCGACGCCGTTCGCGGCGCCCGCTACGACGACTCCGGCATGGAGATGCTGAACAACTAGACGGGTGGGTGGGGCTGGACGCCCGTTCTCCCGGCCGCCCACCCGTCCGAGATCGGTCCTGGGCGTCTCATCGCGGTCCTGGCTGGCCGTGACCGCGATAAGACGGCCAGGACGTGAGGGTTCCGTGAGATTCCGAGGCCGCGTCACGGTGCCCGTGGAGCTTTAGTGGCTCATAGAGCAACTTGCTCTCCACAGCAAAACCCTGACCGATGAGTCCGTGACGAAGACGCCGGGAACTCCACGCCCCCTTGCGCCTTCGGTCTGATTCCGTGGCCTTCGGTGACGGTTCCGTCGGACCGTCACCCAACCCTCTGTCCTTTGTAACCCTGTGGGTGACAAAGGACAGAGGGTTGCCGTCGGCGCCGTCAGAGCGTGGAGGAACACGTACGGGCCTCGGCCGGGTTGGCCGAAAACGCCTCGCGTCCCTCATCCGTCCGCTCTGCACCTTCCGTCCGGCCGGCGAACCTAGACTCGGGGTATGAACAAAGATTCCTTTCTTTCGCGACGGCGGTTCATCGGTGGTCTTGGCGCGGCAACCGGGGCGGCGGCGCTCGGTGGGGCCGGCGCCGTGGAGGCGCTGGCCGCGTCCACGGGCGGGAGGGCTCCCCACCCGAAGACGCCCGCCGAAGCACTGCGCATCCTCCAGGCCGGGAACAAGCGCTACCGGCAGGGGAAGCTCTCGCTGCGGGACTACTCGCCGGTGGGGGAGAAACGGGCGTCCGAACAGAAACCGTTCGCGGCGATCATCACCTGTGCCGACTCGCGGATCTCGCCCGAGCTGGTCTTCGACATCGAACGGGGCAACATCTTCGTCTCGCGGATCGCGGGGAACAGCGTCGACAACGGCACGCTCGGCAGCACCGAGTACGCGGTCGGCGTCCTCGGCGTGAAGATCGTCGTGGTCCTCGGCCACAGCGATTGCGGAGCGGTCAAGGCGGCGATCGGCGCGGTCACCGAAGGCAAGACCTACCCGAGCTCCAAGTACGGGGCGATCGGCGACTTCGTCGACCTCCTGGTGCCGACCGTCAAGTCCCTGCCCGCCGACGAACGGACGCTCGCCCGCTGCGTCCCCGCCAACGCGATCGCCCAGGCCCAGGACCTCGCCCGGCGCGGCCCGATCGTCGCCCCGGCCGTCCAGTCCGGCGCGATCGACGTGGTCGCCGGCGTCTACAACATCGCCAACGGCGCCGTCTCGATCGTCCGCTGAGCCGCGCCGATTCGGCCCCTTCCCGAAAAATCGAGGTTTCGACTACACAATTTGTGGTAGTAGTTCCGCATCATGGGGGGAGCGGGAACTTCCGTCGGTTGGAGGCCGGGGCGGCGAACGGTGGGATTGTCGGTGGCCGCCCTGGGCCTGCTCCTCCTTATCTCGATTGCCTCCTGGGCCGGCGTCGCGCAGGCGGCGCCGGCCTTTGAAGCCTCGGGGAGCGTCGAACAGGTCTACGCGACCGGCGTTCCCGCCGGCGCGGGGGTGACGCTCCGCGACGGCTCGGGGAACGTGGTCGGATCGAAGAGCGCCGACGAGCTCGGCGCCGTCCTCTTCCGCGAAGTGAAACCGGGGAGCGGCTACCGGCTCGAAGTGGCCGGCCAGCAGTCCCAACCGCTGACCGTGCTGACCCAGCGCTCGGCGCCCCCGAGCACCTCGATCTACAACCAGAAGATCGAACCGCACGGCTACCAGTACCTGACCACCCGCGACGGGACGAAGCTGGCGATCGACGTCCACCCGCCGCAGGACGTGCTGACGCTGCTCACCGACCAGATCCCGAACCCGGCCGAAGGAACGTCTGGAACGCCGCAGCTACCAGTCGGGGAAGTCGAAAAGATCCTGAAGGAAGTGCCCGGTGTGGAAGAAGTTGCCGGGGGTCTTTCCGGAGTGCTCGGGAAGGTCGGTGAAGGACTTGGGATCAAGCTGAATGGACCCCCGCGGCAAAAGCTGCTTCAGCTCCGCAAGGCGGCCCACGGCTCCGCCGTCGAACTCCCCTACATCCCGACCGGGCCGACGCCGACCCTGATCGAGTACGCGGGCTACGGCTACGCCGACCCGGCCGGCCCCGAACACGGGATCTCGCTGATCGCCAACCTGATGGGCTTCACCGTCGTCGACGTGAACATGCGCGGCACCGGCTGCTCCGGCGGCGCCTACGACTTCTTCGAACCGCTGCAGAACCTCGACGGCTACGACGTGGTCGAGACGATCGCCGCCCAGCCGTGGGTCCTCCACCACGAAGTGGGGATGATGGGGATCAGCTACGGCGGCATCAGCCAGCTCTTCACCGCCGCCACGCGGCCGCCGCACCTCGCCGCGATCGCGCCGCTCTCGGTCATCGACAACACCCAGACGACGCTCTATCCGGGCGGCATCCTCAACACCGGCTTCGCACTCGAATGGGCGAAGGAGCGCGTCCACGACGCCGAAGCGGCGGGGCCGAACAGCGGCCAGGCCTACGCCTACAAGCGGGTCCAGGAAGGCGACGAAACCTGCAAGCGCAATCAGGCGCTCCACCCGGAAGCCGTCAACCTCCTGCAGAAGGTCAAAGACAACAGCCACTACGTGCCGAAAGTGGCCGACCCGCTCTCGCCGGTCACCTTCGTCAGCAAGATCAACGTGCCGACCTTCATGGCCTGCCAGTGGACCGATGAGCAGACCGGCGGCCACTGCCCCGACCTCGCCGAGCACTTCACCGGCACGCGGAAGAAGTGGTTCACCTTCACCAACGGCACTCATATCGACTCGCTCGACCCGGCGACGTTCAACCGCTGGCTCGACTTCCTCGAGCTCTACGTGGCGAAGCAACCACCTCTGGTGACGGGTGCGGTCATGCACGTCGCGGCGCCGCTCGTCTTCCAGGAAGCGATGGGCATCCCCGGCCTGACCCTGCCGCCGGATCCGATCCAGCTGCTGCCGACCTACGGCTCGGCCCTCGCCGCCTTCGAAGCACAGAAGCCGATCCGCGTCACCTTCGACAGCGGCGCCGGCGGCCTCTCGCCCGGGCAGCCATACCCGACCTTCGAAGCATCGTTCAGCGAATTCCCGATCCCGGGGACGAAGGCCAAGGCCTGGTACCTGGCGCCGGGCGGGAACCTGAAGTCGACGAAGGCCGCCGGGTCCCACGCCGACGAATTCACCTGGGACGCGCACGCACTGCCGCTGCAGGACTTCAGCGGCCCCACCGACGGGAGCGCGGGCGGCCTCTGGACGGCGACGCCGAGCTACCACTGGGAACAGAGCCCGCCCGGCTCGGCCGTCTCCTACGTGACCGAATCGCTCGGCGAAAGCACGACCGTGATCGGCGCCGGAGCGGTGAACGTCTGGGTGCGTTCCTCGACCCCGAACATCGATCTCCAGGCGACGGTGAGCGAGGTGCGCCCGGACGGCAAGGAGACCTTCGTGCAGAACGGCTGGGTGCGGGCGGACGAGCGCAAACTGGACGCCGCCAAGTCGACGGCGCTGGAGCCGGTGCTGAGCCTGCGCGAATCCGACATCCAACCGATGCCCGCGAACGAATTCGTGAAGGTGACGATCCCGCTCTACTACGAGGGCCACGCCTACCGCGCGGGCTCGCGCATCCGGGTCACGATCGCGGCGCCGAACGGCACCCAGCCGATCTGGGACTTCGAAGAAGCCGAACCGGCGGGCAAGGCCCAGGTGGCGATCGCCTACTCCAAGCAGGACCCCTCGAACCTCACGCTGCCGGTCGTCCCCGGCATCAGTGTCCCGAGCGGCCTGCCCCCGTGCCCCGGCCTCCGCGGCGAGCCCTGCCGCGAATACGTCCCGCTGACGAACCGCCCCGCCACCCCCTGACCCCGATGTCGACGGGCCGAAAACCCGTCAGATAGTCCGGTTTTCGGCCCGTCAACGTGGGGGCGCGACAATGGGGGCGTGAGCGAGACGACGACCGACCGCTTTTTGGCCGCGCCGCGGGACCCGACCGGCGCCGTCGTCACCGCGGTCGGCTACGAGACGATCGCCGCGGCGCCGCGGGACCACCGGGGACTGCCCTCCCCGTTCCTCACCTTCATCGTCACCCTGGATGCGCCGGTCGTCATCGCCGAGGACGGGGGAGAGCGCCCGCTCGACGTCGTCGTCGCCGGCCTCACCACCGAGGTGGAGACGGTGAAGATGCCGGTGCGCCAGCGCGGGCTTCAGGCGGCGGTCCATCCGCTCGCCGCGCGGCGGCTCTTCGGGCTGCCTGCGGGGGAGATCGCGCGGCTGTCGCTGGAGGGCGAGGACGTGCTCGGGCGCACCGCCCCGCGCCTGCGCGAGCGCCTCGCCGAAGCGTCCGGCTGGGACGAGCGCTTCGCGATCTTCGCCGCCGAGATGGAGCTCGGGCGCGGTGTGGACGCTCCGCCGCCGGGGAGCCTCCCTGGCCCGCGCCACGAGGTGGTCGAGGCGTGGCGGCTCCTCGCCGCGACCCGCGGGCGGATCCGGATCGGGGACCTCGCCGAGCGGGTCTTCCTCAGCCGCCG
This sequence comes from uncultured Actinomycetes bacterium, assembly GCA_963782515.1. GTDB lineage: Bacteria > Actinomycetota > Thermoleophilia > Solirubrobacterales > 70-9 > VAYN01. Next base: position 347,931 of record CAWAJY010000004.1, read on the forward strand.
GCGGCTCTCGACGCTGTTCGTCGCCGAGCTCGGGATCACGCCGAAGGAGGCCGCGCGGACGATGCGCTTCACCCACGCGGTATCGCGGATCGGGGAGGGGGTGCGGGCGGGCGCTTCCGCGTCGCGCGTCGGCTCCGCGGCGAGTGGTGGTGGGCGCTCCGCTTCGCTGGACCTCGCGCGGGTCGCCGCCGAGTGCGGCTTCGCCGACCAGTCCCACCTCGACCGTGAGTTCCGCGCCTTCGCCGGCACCTCGCCGACCGGTTGGATCGCCGAGGAGTTCCCAAACATCCAAGCCGGAGGCCACCGCTACGCGCGAGATTGGGAGGCATGAATGAGACTCCCAACGCACCCAATGTCTGGCCCGCCTTCCGCGCCCGCGACTCGCGCGCGCTGATCGACTTCCTCGTCCGCGCCTTCGGCTTCGCCCGGAACGTCGCCTACGAGGAGGACGGGGTGATCCACCACGCCCAGCTCGACTGGCCCGAGGGGGGTGGCGTCATGCTCGGCGACGACCGGCCCGGCACCTCCTGGGCACGGGAGCCGGGGACCTGCGGGGCCTACATCGTCACCGCCGATCCCGACGCCGTGCACGCGCGCGCCGTCGCCGCCGGCGCCGAGATCGTCGAAGGCCCGGTCGAGCGCGACTACGGCAGCCGCGACCTGATCGTCCGCGACCCGGAGGGCAACCTCTGGTCCTTCGGCACCTACCCCGGCGCGCCGCGGGCGGCCTGACCCGAGCTCACTCGGCGGCGGGGGGCGTCGTCGTGAATTTGACCACGACCAGCATCATCACCAGGACGAACGTCACCCCGTTCGCCGCCGCCACCGCGACGTCGGAGCGCAGGATCCCGTAGATGAGCCAGGTGGCGGTACCGACGCTGAAGATCAGGAGCCACGCCGCCGAGAGGTCGCCCGCGTGCCGGGTCCGCAGCGTGCGGATCACCTGCGGCAGGAAGCTGAGGGTGGTGCAGGCACCTGCGAACAGTCCAAGGACGGTCATCGCCGTGGACTGTCGCAGGTGCCCCCGGCGGCCTAGTTCAGGTCGAACCGGTCCAGGTTCATGACCTTGTCCCAGGCGGCGACGAAGTCGGCGGCGAACTTCTCCTTCGCGTCGTCGCAGGCATAGACCTCCGCCAGCGCCCGCAGCTCGGAGTTCGAGCCGAAGACGAGGTCGGCACGGCTGCCGGTCCACTTCAGGTTGCCGTCACGGTCGCGGGCCTCGAACGTGGTCGAGTCGGCCGCGGTCGGTTTCCACACCGTGTCCATGGCGAGCAGGTTGACGAAGAAGTCGTTCGTCAACGTCTCGGGGCGGTCGGTGAGGACGCCGGTCTGGGAGCCGCCGCTGTTGGCGCCGAGGACCCGCAGGCCGCCGACCAGCACCGTCATCTCCGGCGCGGTCAGGGTCAGCAGGTTGGCCCGGTCGATCAGCAGGTACTCACCCGGCAGACGGTGGCCGTCGACCAGGTAGTTGCGGAACCCGTCGGCGGTCGGCTCGAGGTGTTCGAACGAATCGACCTCGGTCTGGTCCTGGGACGCGTCGGTGCGGCCCGGGGTGAACGGGACCTCAACCGCGAGGCCCGCGTCCTGCGCCGCCTTCTCGACCGCCGCGCCGCCGGCCAGGACGATCAGGTCGGCGAGCGAGACCTGATGGCCGCCCGCGCCGTTGAAGTCGCCCTGGATCTTCTCCAGCACGGTGAGCACCTGGGCGAGCTCGGACGGGTCGTTGACTTTCCAGTCCTTCTGCGGCGCGAGGCGCACGCGCGCGCCGTTGGCACCGCCGCGTTTGTCGCCGCCGCGGAAGGTCGAGGCCGAGGCCCAGGCCGCCGAGACCAGCTGCGAGACCGACAGGCCCGAGCCGAGGATCTGCTCCTTCAGGGAGGCGATGTCGGACGCGTCGATCGGGTCACCGCTCGGCTCCGGCACCGGGTCCTGCCAGATCAGCACCTCGCTCGGGACCTCCGGGCCGAGGTACCGGGCCCGCGGGCCCATGTCGCGGTGGGTCAGCTTGAACCAGGCGCGGGCGAAGGCGTCCGCCAGTTCCGCCGGGTTGTCCTTCCAACGCCGGGAGATCGCCTCGAACTCCGGGTCGAAGCGCATCGCCAGGTCGGTCGTGAGCATGCGCGGCTTGTGCTTCTTCGCCGCGTCGATCGCGTCGGGGACGCTCTCGGCGGCGTCCTTGGCGACCCACTGGTTCGCGCCCGCCGGGCTCTGCTCCAGCTCCCACTCGTTCTCGAAGAGGATCTCCAGGAACCGGTTGTCCCACTGGGTCGGGGTGTCGGTCCAGGTGACCTCGAGGCCACTGGTGATCGTCGCGGTGCCGTTGCCGGACTCATACGTATTGATCCAGCCGAGGCCCTGGGCCTCGAGCGGCGCGCCCTCCGGCTCCGGCCCGACGTACTTTTCGGGATCGGCGGCGCCGTGGGTCTTGCCGAAGGCGTGGCCGCCGATGATCAGCGCGGCGGTCTCTTCGACGTTCATCGCCATGCGGCCGAAGGTCTCCTTGATGTCCACCGCCGCGGCGAGCGGATCGGGGTTGCCCTGCGGGCCCTCCGGGTTGACGTAGATGAGGCCCATCTCGGTTGCGCCCAGCGGCTTCTCCAGCTCGCGGTCGCCGGTGTGGCGTTCGTCGGTGAGCCAAACTTTCTCCGGACCCCAGTAGACGTCCTCGTCGGGCTCCCAGACGTCGACGCGGCCGCCGGCGAAGCCGAAGGTCTCGAAGCCCATCGACTCCAGGGCGACGTTGCCGGAGAGGATCAGCAGGTCGGCCCAGGAGAGGGACTTGCCGTACTTCTGCTTGACCGGCCAGAGCAGGCGGCGGGCCTTGTCGAGGTTGCCGTTGTCGGGCCAGGAGTTGAGCGGGGCGAAGCGCTGCTGGCCGGCGCCCGCGCCGCCGCGGCCGTCGCTCACCCGGTAGGTGCCGGCGCTGTGCCAGGCCATGCGGATGATCAGCGGGCCGTAGTGGCCGAAGTCGGCGGGCCACCAGTCCTGCGAGGTGGTGAGGACCTCCTCGATGTCCTTCTTGACCGCGTCCAGGTCGAGCGCTTCGAAGGCGGCCGCGTAGTCGAAGTCGGCGCCCATCGGGTTCGCCTCGGCCGGGTTCTTGGCGAGGATCTTCAGGTTCAGCTTCTGCGGCCACCAGCCGTGGTTGCCACCACCCTCGACGGGCTCCGGCGCGCGGCCGTGGACGGGGCACTCCTCCGCCCCGTTGACCTGCGGCTCGTCCATTTTCCCGACTACGGCGTCGGGCGTCTCATTCGTGTCAGACACGTGATTCCTTTCGACAGCTGGGGCAGGTGCCCCAGTAGATGACCTCGGCCTCATCGATGGTGAAGCCGTGAGTTTCGGAAGCGGTAAGGCAGGGGGTGTCGCCGACGGCGCAGTCGACGTCGGCGATCGCGCCGCAGGAGCGGCAGATGACGTGGTGGTGGTTGTCGTCGACCCGGGACTCGTAGCGGGGGACCGAGCCGGCGGGCTCGATCCGTCGCACCAGCCGGGCGTCGGTGAGCGCCCGCAGCACGTCGTAGACGGCCTGCGGCGAGACCTCGCCGAGGTCGCCCCGGACCGCTTCGATCAGCGAGGCGGTGTCGGCGTGCGGGTGCTCGTGGACGGCGGCGAGCGCCGCGAGTCGCGGTTGGGTGACACGGAGGTCGGCCCCCCGCAGCAGCAGCTCGTAGTCGACAGTCGTCGGCACCGCGAGCAGTATGCCGCTTTTCTGGAATCGATCAAGTTAAGAAGCTGAAAACCGCCAGCCATGCCGGAGCGCGACGTCGCGCACGGCGTCCCGGTCAGGCTCCGCCTCGGGCGCGGGCCCCCCGGCCTCGCGGAAGAACTCCTCCATCCCGGCGGGGGTGAAGGTGAGTACGCGCCGGCCGGCGGTGCTGCCCACGTTGGTGCCCGAGTGAACAACACCCGCCGGGACGTGCACGGTCTCGCCGGGCCCGAGGTGCTCGGTCGCACCGTCGATCGTCATCTCGAACTCCCCCTCGATCACGTGGATCGTCTCGGCCGCGTCCACATGGACGTGCGGCGGCAGCGACCAGCCGGGGTGCGGGTGATCGACGAGGAGGCAGAAGGCGCCGTCGGTGTCGTCCCCGGTGAGGTGGATCTCGGTCCGGACGCCGCCCGGCATCCAGACGACCTGAGGTTCGGTGGGCACGGGATGACCCTAGACGGTTGGTTTCGGGGGTTTGGGGGTCCCGCGGGGGTTCGGGCCTTTTCAAGCCGGCGCCCGGGGAAAGGGACGCAAGGGCCTGCGGCGAGCGCGGCCGTCTCGGCCACGGCCCTGGCCGGCTGTGGCCGTGGCCGAGACGGCCGGGTCTTGTGAGGAGTGACGAGGGACCCTCGGGTGCGGGTCACGCGAGGCGCATAAGAGGGACGCGGATCCGGCACGGAAGGCGCACCTCGTCACGGAGACCGTGGGAACTCCACGCTTCCGTGCGTGTCGTCCGACCGTCACGGAGGCGCGGGCGACCCTGGTTACGCATAGGTTCACTCAGGTCGCCCGCACTCTCGGGGACCTCGATCCCGGTGCCGGGAGGTGACCCGGAGCGCACGGGGGTGTGACGTTCCCGGCATCTTCGTCACCGATCGGGGCGAGGTCGGGGGAGGTGCGGGCTCTCCCCGGCTCCTCTCGCGCGGGAGGGTGACGGATGTTTCACGAACCCCTCACGTCCAGGACCGATCTCGGACGGCCGCCACCGCCCCGCCGCGATGGCCGAAACGTGGGGGAGGGTTCTGCCGCCGCGTCCGTTGCGCGGGATGGGAGGGACGCGACACGATGGCTCGGTGAGCGAGTACGCCCAGCTGCCCGAGGGTCTGCCGGTTCCGGTCGACGACGGGGCGGCAGATGGGTTGGTCGGGAGGGAGGTCCCGGACCTGGCGCTGCGGGCGACGGCTGCCGGCGGAGTGTTGGGCGCCGAAGCGGCGGAGGCCCAGCTCGCCGACCTCGCGGTGGGCCTGCTCGTCGCCTACGTCTATCCGATGACCGGCACCCCCGGTGAGCCGCTGCCGCACGGCTGGGACGACATCCCCGGCGCCCGCGGCTGCACGCCGCAGAGCTGCGCCTACCGCGACGCGCTCGCCGATTTCGAGCGGCTGGGCGCGAGCGTCGTCGGTATCAGCGCGCAGTCGCCCGCCGAGCAGGCGGAGTTCGCGGCGCGCGAGCACATCCCGTTCGCCCTCTTGAGCGATGAGGGGCTGCGCCTGCGCGAGACGCTCGGGCTGCCGACCTTCGCGGTCGCAGCGCGCACGCTGTACCGGCGCCTCACTCTGGTCGCCGCGGAGGGCCGGATCGTCAAGGTCTTCTATCCTGTCTTCCCGCCCGACCGGGACGCCGGCGAGGTGCTGGCATGGCTGGGCGACCGCGTCGCCGAGGCCGAGGGAGCCTGATGACGGCGCTGGCCGAGACGATCGCGATCCAGGGACCGGTGCTGCGCCACGTCCTCGACCTCGACCTGGCACCGGCCGCGGCGCGACTCGAGGGCGCGGAGCGGGTCTGGCTCCTCGGCACCGGGACGAGCGAGCACGCGGCGTGCCTCGGGGCGGCGATGCTGGCGACGGCAGGGTTCGACGCGCGGGCCTGCTCCTCGGCGGAGTTCGTCGCGGCGGGGTGCCTCGACGCCGGCGGCGCCGCGGCGGAGGGATCGCCCGCGCCGCGGTCGCGCCTCGGTCCCGAGGACGCGCTGGTCGTCATCAGCCACACCACGGAGACCGCCTTCGCCCGCCGGATCCGCGAGGACGCGCTCGCCGCCGGCGTCCGCCTCCTGACGATCACCGGCGAAGGCAAGGGCTGGCCGGAGGCGATCGAGGCGGCGCCGCCGGAGCGCTCGGAGACCTACACCGCCAGCTATCTCGCGGCGCTCCTTGCCCTGGCCCGCGTGACCCTCGCGCTCGGCGGCGCCGAGTGGAGCGCGGACGACCTCGCGGCGCTTCCCGGCCTGGTCGACGGCGCCGGCGTCGAACCGCTCGCGGTCGAGGCGCCGCCGCCTCGCCTCACCGTCCTCTTCGGCGCCGGCCCCGCCGCGGTCACGGCCCGCGAGGGAGCGCTGAAGCTCCGCGAGGCCTCCCGCGCCCTCGCCGAGGGCTTCGAGGCCGAGTACCTCCTGCACGGCTCCGCCGTCCCGCTGACGAGCGACGACCACCTCATCGCCGTCGACCCGGGCGGCGACCCCTCCGGCCTCGCCTCGTCCTTGGCCGAAGCCGCCGAGCGCGAGGACATCCCGGTCGCCCGCCTCGACCCGCCGCCCGACCTGCACCCGCTGCTCGCGCAGATCCCGCTGACGGTCCGTCTCCAGACCCTCGCCTCCCGCTGGGCCGACCGTCAGGAGGTCGATCCCGACCGCGTCATCCTCGGCGCCTGGGCCGACCCGTCGCTCTGGGCCCTCGGCGCGCCCCAGGGCTCCGACGCTCGCTGAGTTGAGGGCGCCATAGCGCCCCTAAGTCAGCGAGCGGGCCTCAGGCCGGCGGGTTCTCGTCGAACTGCGGGGCGGCGTCGCCGATCTCCTCCCAGGGTGCTTTGTAGGCGACCTGGAGGTGGAATTCGGGCTTCATCTCGAGGTCCCGCATGAGGCCGGCCGCGACGAAGTATTTACCGCCGAGGTCGTCGTAGATGCTGGCTCCGCACTTGCGGCAGAAGTTGCGGGGGGCGAACTCGCTCTCGTAGGTTTCGACCAGGTCCTCGCCATCGGTGAAGTGGAAGTTCTCCTCGGCGACGACGACGCCGGAGAGGCTCGAGCCCGTCCAGCGTTGACAGCGGGTGCAATGGCAGACGCCCATCGCCTCCGGATCGGTGACCTCGTAGGCGACGCTGCCGCAGAGGCAGGCTCCTTGCAGGGTTCCAGCCATGACGCACTCTCCTCGGAATCGGCGTTGTAGTGACCCGTGGACGACGCTACCACCGGCCATGCCATTGTCCTACCGGGCCATGCCGCTCAGCGGATCGGTGAGGAGGGTGGCGGGGGATTCGGGGGAGACATCGAGGAGGCCGGTGTTCTTGCCCGCGCCGGAGACGAGGTGGGCGGGGATCGACTCGGCGCAGTTTGCCGCCGGTCCCTCGAAGCCCCAGGCGTTCCAGTAGCCGCGCAACTCGTCTTCGGAGCCGATCAGGAAGTGGACCGGGCCGCCCGCCTCGATGCGGTTCTGGGACATGAACTTGGCGGCGGCCGCCGGCGGGTCGACGGCCGGGTCGGCGGAGATCGCCAGCACGGCGCCTTCGCCCGGCCCCAGTTCCGCCGCGACCCGGTGGAGGAAGCCACCGAACGCCGCGCAGCGGCTGGTGAGGAAGACGACCGCGTAGGGCTCCCCCCGCAGCGAGGCTCCGTCGAAGGCCTTGCCGCTGCCGGCTTCGGTGAGCCGAATCCGCGGTGCGGGGGTGCCGGCTTCACCCGGGGTCGCCGCTTCGGCCACGCGGCGTTCGATCCGCGCCTCGCCCTTCGGCGTCGTCACCTCGGTTTCTTCGCCGCCGAAGAAGTAGACCAGCGACGCGATGATCAGACCCGCGAGGATCGGCAGGGCGATGGCGAGCCCCGCGATCCGGTACCGGCGGCGTTGGGCGTCGTCGTCCATGGCTCTATTCTTCTCCACATGCCGATTCGCGACGTTCGGCGCCTCACGGCGTCGACGGCGATCGCGGTCCGAAGCCTCAAGGCGCTGCTCGTCCTAGCGGCCGTCACCATCGCCAGACCAGACCTGAAATCCGCTCCCGCGGAGGCCCCCTTATGAGTGCGCTCCCGCTCGCGAGCGCCGTCGACACCTTCTGGTCGGTGATGGAGGTCGCGGTGCCGCTCGCGGTCGCCGCCGCCTACCTGAAGCGCGCCAACCGGCTCGCCGACGAAGGCCGCCCCGTGCCGATCTGGCGCCAGCTCTGCTTCGCGCTCGGGATCATCGTCGTCGGCGGCTCGGTGGCCGGGCCGATCGACGACCAGGCCGACAAGCTCCTCTGGGTCCACATGATCCAGCACCTGATGCTGGCCGATGTCGCCTCGCTCCTGATCGTCCTCGGCTTCACCGGCCCGCTGCTGCAGCCGCTCCTCAGCTTCCGCGCCGGGCGGCCGCTGCGCCGCCTCACCGATCCGGTGGTGGCGATCTCCCTGTTCACCTTCAACCTCTACTTCTGGCACATCCCGTTCCTCTACCAGGCGGTCCTCACCGACACCTCGCTGCATGTGCTCGAGCACATGCTCTTCCTCTTCACCGGAGTCCTGCTCTGGATGCCGCTGTTCGGGCCGCTGCCGAAACCCGAGTGGTTCGGCAAGGGCGCCCACGTCATCTACACGGTGGGGATCTGGGCGCCGTCGATGATCATGGCCAACGTCTTCATGTGGGCGGACGTCGTCTTCTACCCCGACTACACGGCGACCGCCGAAGCGGCGGGGATCACGGCGATCGCCGACCAGAGCACCTCGGGGGCGATCCTGATGGGGGAGTGCACCTTCCTCGCCCTCGGCATCTTCGCCTGGGTCTTCCTCCGCTGGGCGAAGGAGGACATCGAAAAACAGGACCTCCTGGACCTGGCGATCGACCGTCATGTCGACCTGACCCCGGCCCGCGCGGCCCGCGCGGTTGCCGCCGGTCGCGGCGCCGAACTGCGGGCGCGGATCGAATCCGGCGGGCCGCCCTCCGAGGGCCCGCCGCACGGATAGCGCCAGAACCCAGATCAACGGTTCTCATCGGGCAGCTCAAGAGGTACCCTCTCTCTGTCCGTAAAAATGGGTAGCCGCGCTGCACCGAGCCTTTCTGGTGGAGGTCCCGTTTCGGGAGAGTCGAAACCGACGGCGCGGAGATCGTATGAAGAAGGCGAAGATTTGATCGGTAGGCGCGATCGGCGCTCGGGTTACGCGGTGGTGGCGGCTCTCGTCGCTGCCTCTTTGGCGTTCCCGGCGCTCGCCGCCGCGGAACCCGGCGAACCCGGCGAAGAAGGCGCGGTGGTCGAATCGCTCGCCCCCGCGCACGGGTGGCCGTGGGGCTACTGGAGCCGTGAGCGGCTCGAGGAGGCCGAACCGCTGCCGATCGTCACGCTGCCCGGCCCGGAATCGCCCGCCGCGCCGGAATCACTCGCCGCGCCGGAATCGTCATCCGCCGGCTCGTCGGAAACGGCGCGCACGGCCGCCCTGCGCTCCGCGGTCGCCGGCCAGGCGGGGACGGTGGAAGGGGTCGAAGTGGCGGCCGCCGAATCCACGCTCCTCCCGAACCGCGCCAACGGCAAGCTCTTCGGTACCTACGAAATCCGCGTCGGACCGCACGAATACAAGCAGGAGGACTACGTCTGCTCGGGCAGCGTCGTCCGCCCTCCATCCGGCGCCTCGCAGAGCGGCGTCGTCGTCACCGCCGGCCACTGCCTGATCGATCCCGAAACGGGCACGGTCACCAACGAAGAACTGATCTTCATCCCCGGCTACCGCAACGGCACCCCGCCCTACGGGGTCTGGCACGCGGAATTCTTCACGACCACGGAAACGTGGAAGAAGACGGCAAAGGCCGGGACGACCTCGAACGAGGGAGGCGACGTCGCTTTCGTCACCCTGGGAACTCGGGAAGGCGAAACCGTGGAAAGCGCGGTCGGCTCGCTCGGCATCGCTTTCGACGGAGCCTGCAACCAGGTCTACACGCAGTTCGGGTACCCGGCCGAAGCGCCCTACAGCGGTGAGCTCCTCTACTCGCACGTCGCGCCCTATGCGGGCGCCGACACCAACGGCGCCTTCTCGCCCGTGCCGATGAAGATCGCCAGTGACTTCACCCGCGGGTCCAGCGGCGGGCCGTGGACGGTCGGGGTGGGCACCGCGACGCCGACGGTGCTGTCGCTCACCGCCTACGGCTACGCGAACCAGCCGGGCTACCTCTACGGGCCGTACTTCGGCGAGGCGGCGAAGAAGGCCTACGGTGCCTCCTTCGGCAAGTTCCTACCGGCGGGGATCGAAGAAACCTGCGCCGCCCTGCCGGTCCCATCGACCCCGACCCCGCCCACGCCGACGCCGACCCCACCGACGCCGACGCCGACCCCGCCGGTCGAGGCCACGCCGGTACCGGCGCCGGTGACGCTGAAGGTGACGCGGGTCCGTCGCCTCGGCAACGGCTCCGCGGTGCTGACCGCGAAGGTGAACGCCGCCGGGATGCTGAAGCTGAGCGGCACCGCGGTCCGCGCCGAATCGCTGGACACCCCCGCCGCGGGCCAGTACCGGCTGGTGGTCGCCCCGAAGGGCCAGATCAACCAAAAGCTGCGCCAGGTGGGGACGGCGAAGGTCGGCGTGAAAGTCGCCTTCAGCGCCTCCGGCAAGACGAAGCGGGTCTCGCGGAAGATCGAGCTCAGCCGCCGCTCGGTGGTCGAACGGCCCGCTCAGCCGTCGACGCCACCGGTCCACTGAGCCGTCAACGGGCGGCCCCGCCCTTCTTGACGTAGACGAGGCGCCCGTCGGGGAGCCGGTAGACCTGGCCGACCGGGGTGCCGCGGCCGGCGGCGTGGGGGGCGCCCCCCGGGTCGGGGATCACCTTTTCCTCGCCCGCCGATCTGGCGGTGGGGGCGGCGGCTCCCTGGCGGGCCTCGAACCCCTTGCCCTTCAGGTCGAGGGTGAGGCCGAGGCCGGCGATCAGGAAGGCGATCGCGAGGATCATGCCGACGTCGAAGAGGTTGACGAGGCCGTCGAGCGGGTCGCCCGCGTCGTCCTCGATCGAGCGGTGGCGGCCGAGCCCGATGCGGCTCATCGGGCCACCGCCGCCGGCGGCTCGACCGGGACGGCGCTGCCGCGCTCGAGGCCGGCCAGGTCTTCGGTGTACATGCGGGTGCGCGCCAGGGTGAGGGCGAACGCGACGGTTCCGACCAGGAGGCCGACCACGGTGGCGCCGAAGGCGTCGCGCAGGTCGTCGGCGAGGGTCGAGACGTCGCCGCCGGCGAGCGCCGCCAGTCCCGGGATCAGCGGGATCAGCGTGCCCATCAGGCCGATCGCCGGGCCGGCGCGGACCAGCAGGCGGGTGCGGTCGAGGCGGCGCTGGACCGCCAGCTCGTAGTCGACGAGGGCGTGCTCGGTGGCGAGGCCACGCTCGGCCGGCGGCGCGGCGGCGATCGCCAGCACTGCGCGGGCGGTGATCGGGCCGCGGGCGTAGCGCGCGTAGTGGCCGGCGTGGGACGGGTCGGCGATCGCCTGGGCGACGACCTCGCCGAGGTCGAAGCGGCGGTTGCGGAAGCGTCGCCACCATTCCGCCGCGAAGCGCCCGAGCTCCAGCGCGCAGAGGAGCAGGACGGCGACGGCGGCGATCAGCACCGGCACCCGCAGCGCGGTGGCGATGTGGGAGAGGGCGTCTCCCAGGTCGAGGGCGGCGGCGCTCACGCGAGCGCTCCCCGCCGCCGCTCCCAGCCGATCCCGAGCAGCGCCGCGAGGAGCGCCGCGGCGCCGATCCCGATCGCCGTCCACGGCTCCTCGGCGGTGCCCGCGCCGGCACTGCGCAGCCCCGGCGCACCGAAGGCGAGCTTGCCGTCCTCGCCGCCGTCGGGGGAGCCGATCAGGACGCCGCGGACCTCGTCACCCGTGGTCTTCGCGCGGGCCCGCGGCGGGCCCGCCGCGGGCAGTGGCGCGCCTCGCTCGCCCGGCCTCCTCCCGTCGCCGCCGTCCCCGCCCGGGCCGGCGTCGGCGCTCCCGGCCGGCCCGGCGGCGACGGCTTCGACTTCCTGGTCGGCTTCGACGGCGCTCCTCGGTTCGACCGTCTCGGTCCCGCGGGCTTGGTCGAGGTTGGCGCCGCGCCGGCGATCGGGACTGTGGTCGCGCGCTTCCAGGCCTTCGCCGCGGACGATCCTGGCGCCGCCGGGAGTCCTGCCCTTGCTCCCTGCCTTCGGTCGGCTGAACGCCGGAGCATGGTGCCCGCCGCCCCCGGCGATGACGCCTTCCTGGGGCCGGGGCGCGTCGCCTTCTTCGTCCCCCGTCTTCAGGCAGGCGGCCGCTTCGCCGCGCTGGGTGGCCTGGCTGCCGCGGGCGGCGAGGGCGATCGGGAGCGCCTGCCCGGCGAACGCCGGGGTGACGTAGGCGGTCATCCAGATCCCGTTCATGTCCTGGCTCGCCTTCCAGCGGATGTGGCCGTCGGGCTGCTGCATCGATTCCATGTAGTCGAGCGGTTCGCGCGCTTCGGGTCCCACCGTCCACGTTTCCGGGTCCTGGCCGACCGCCCAGATCGCCTGCACCGCCCAGGCGGTCGAGGCGACGTTCGATTCGCCTTCGCCCGCGGATCCGGACGGCCGCGCCGGAAAGCCGCCGTCGGGAAGCTGGGACGCCTCGAGGTAGCGCAGGCCTGCGGCGATCGCCTCCTCGTAGGCGCCGAGGGCCGGTTCTTCGGCGGGCGGGCCGGCGGCGACGAGGGCCTCGATCGCGGCGCCGGTCATGTCGACTTCGCTGAAGGAGTTGGCGCCCGAGTAGTACCAGCCGCCGTCTTCGAGCTGGGCGGAGACGACCCATTCGCGCGCCGCGGCGACCGCTGCGGCGACCGCCGGCTCATCGATCGGGAAGAGGGAAAGGATCGCGAAGATCGTGTCGTTGGATTCCCCGTGCGGGCCGTCGGGCGTGTAGGCGAAGGAGCCGTCCCCGAGTTGCCTGGCGAGGATCTCGGCGACCAGGTCGTGGCCGGCGAAGTCGTGCGGATCGGCTCCGGCGGCGTCGACGACCATCAGTTCGCGCTCCAGGGAGGTGACCGCGATCTGCGGCCAGGCGAGTTCTTCGGCGAGGCCTTCGCGGAAGTGGCCTTCCAGGTATTCGAAGGCGGACGTGCCGCACCGCGCCTGGTCCTGGGGGTTGATTCCCGCCGAGGCGAGCGCCAGCGCAACCCAGGCGCTGATCCCCTGGCTCGGCTTGCTGCCGGGTTCGGCGAAGCCGCCGCCGGCGTCCTGGGTCTCCTGCAGGTATCTCACGGTGGTGTCGATCAGCGCCTGATGGGTCGGGGTCAGCGCCGGCGCGATCGCCGCCGTGGCCAGCGCCACGGCGGCGATCGCGGACGCGACCAGTGCCTTCATCGCCGGTGGGGGCGTCTCGCCTTCGGCACCTTCACCGTGCCGAGCGCGACCGTCGAGGTCTGCCCGCTCGCGTCGGTGATCGCGAAGCGCAGCTTGTAGGCGTGGCCCTTCGGCAGGCGGATCGTCGCCGCGGTCCTCGAGCTGCCGCTCGCTCGCTTCACCCAGCGGGCGTTCTTCTGTCCCACGGTGAGCGAGGCGACGGTCCATTCGCGGACGCCCGGCCCGGCGTCGGTCACCTTCCAGCGGAGGCCGACCTGCCCCTTGGCGAGGCGCGTCCGGTCGAGCTTCGGCACGCTCACCTTCAGCCCGCCGACCGGGGACGGCCCTCCCTTCGAGGGGGTGCCGGGGCTCGTCTGGGTGTCGCCTCCGCTGCCGGCGCTGCTGTCCCCTCCGCCGTTGCCCGCGTCGCTTCCCCCGCCGTTGCCGCCGCCGTCTCCCGTGGCGGGCGGATCGCCTTCGCCGACGATCCGCGGCGCGACCCGGACCTGGTCGGCGGCCGGGAGCTCACCGCAACTCGTCGCCCCTTCGAGGGCTTTCGTGGGGACGCCGCCGGTGACGCAGATGTCGAGCCGGTTGGAGCGGATCGCTCCTTCGGCTCCTTCGCCTCCGACCGTCGCCTTGATCCGGTGCCAGCCCGGTTCGGTGTAGCTGATCGTCGCCTTCCCGGCGCCGTCGGATTTCACCGTCGCCGCGGATCTGGTGTCGACCCGCTGGAAGCCTTTGGCCGTCGTCACCACCGGCGCGATCTCGGCGTCGGCGAAGGGAGCGGCGCCGGCGCGCCCGGGTGCGTCCGGGGGTCGGTTCTCTTCGTCGTCCGCGTAGGCGACGACTTCCACCGCGATCGGTTCGTCGACGCCGGTCGTGGCGGTCAGCGGTCGCGGTCCCGACGCGTAGTGAGCGGCTTCCGGGAAGAGGGCGAGGTCCGGCCGACCTTTGAAGGCGTCGTAGACCCAGAGGACTTCGTCGCCGGCGTCGAGCTGGTACTGGCAGCCGCCGACGTTGGTGAAGGTGTCGTTGACGAGGATCCCCCAGTAGGCGGCTTCGCCGGGGCTTTGAGCATCCGGGCCCCAGCGGGTGAGGAAGTAGTCGTTGAAGCCGGGGTACCACTGCCCGTCGAAGGTCTCGCCGACGAGGCCGAGCGCATCGGCCGTGGCCGCGGTCGGCGTCGGCGCGGGGAGGACGTTCCCGGGGTCGAGCGAGTTGATCCCGTCGCAGCTGCGCGGCTGGGTGTCCGAGGAGGCGCGGACGCGGTCGGGTTCGACCAGGACCGGGCCCTCGAAGAGCGTTTCGGCGCGGCCCTCGATCCGCACGTTGACCGTGGTCTGGGCCGCCGGGGCGGCCGCCACGAAGAGAGCTAGAGAGAGGAAGGCGACGGTGGTCGTCGCGATGGTCTTGCGCATGCCTGGCCCCTTTCCGCGAGGGCGGTCGACGTTGGGGGATTCGGAGGAGGTCTCCTGGCTTCCGAGCTGTCCCGTCGCGCCTTCCCGGTCGGTGGACCAGTGGCCGCGCGTCGCGCCTGCGACGGGCATCCTCGGTCACAGTGGCGGGCCCGCGCCGGTTTCTCACCGGACTTCCCTTGCCACCGATCCCTGATCTTTCTGCGGCGACCCTAGCGCAAGGGTCAAGGTCCGCCGATCGGCCCGGTGGCGCCTTGACCCGCCCGCCGCGGCTGTGGTAGGAATCGCCCCGCTCACGAACGCGGGGAACCCGGTGAGAGTCCGGGACTGACGCGCAGCGGTGAGGGTGACGAGCGGATCGTCAGGTCCACTGAGCCGAGAAAAAGAAGGCTCGGGAAGGAGATCCGCGAGGTTGACCCCAAGTCCGAAGACCCGGTCGTGAGGAGTCAAACGTCTCGCGTATAGGCGCCGACCCTCTCGCCACTCGGCGTGCGTGTCGTCGCCCTGAAAAAGGAGCAACGACATGAAACGCACCTTCACGGCCCTTGCGGCGGCCGCCGTCCTCGGCATCCTCGCGCTCGCGCCGACCGCTTCGGCGGCCACCTCCGCCGAAGTCGACGGGGCGATCGAATCCGCCGTCGCCTACATCCGCGCCCAGCAGAAGCCGAACGAATTCGACCCCCAGGCGCCGTACACGGGGGCGATCTCCGGGTTCGGCGGGGACTGGGCCGCGACCGCGCTTGCCGCCGCCGGCGTCGACGCCTCCCAGGTCGTCAACCCGACCTACGGGCCGCAGAGCCTGCAGGACGGCCTCCTCGCCGAATACACCGAAGGCGGATGGACCGAACTGGCGGGCAGCGGGCCGTTTCCGCGGTCGGCCGGCGAGTACGAGCGGGCGACGCTGGTGAGCTACGCCGCGGGCCTCGACCCGGCGCGGCTCTCGGCCGACGGGAACCTGCCGGCGCAGATCGCCGGCCTCTGGAACTCCTCCACCGGCAGCTTCGGCGCGCCGAGCACCAACGCGACCGTCTTCGGCATCCTCGCCCTCGGCCGCACCCCGCTGCCGGCCTGGGCGCTGCAGCCCGCGGTCTCCTACCTGCGGCGCAACCAGCACAACGACGGCGGCTTCGAATACCCGGCCGCGACGACCGCGGCGGCGAAGGAAACGAAAGGAACGGCCGACATGACCGGCGCCGCGATCGCCGCGTTCTGCGAGGCGGGGGTCCCGGCCTGGGATCCGCAGGTCGCCCGCGCGATCGAATTCCTGCATGAAAACCTGACCGAAAACGGCGGCTTCAAATACCCGTTCGGCGGTCCCAACGGGGACACCAACGCCTGGGCGATCAGCGGGCTGAACGCCTGCGGGATCGACCCGCAGTCGGCCGAATGGACGACGACGGCCGGGAAGACGCCGGTCGACTATCTGCTGTCGCTGCAGATCCACGAAGCGGGAGAGGCGAACGGGGCCTTCGGCTACCAGGGGCCGGAAGGCGCCAACTTCTACGAGACCCAGGAGATCGTGCGGGCGCTCGCGGGCGGGGCCTTCACCGCCGCGCCGAAGACGGTGCGCACGCCGCCGAGCGTCGCCGACGGGACGCCGGTGCGCCACCTCCTCGCGGTGAAGCTGGGCGGCGAAGGCGTGCGGATGTGCGAGGTCACCGCTCCGTCCGGGGCGCCGCTGACCGCGCTGCTGGAAGCGGCGCGGGCGGGGTCGAATCCGGCCGGGTGCATCGCATCGCTGTCGATCTCCGGCGGCCAGGTCGTCGCGCTCGACGGCGTCGCGCCGCCGAACGCCGACGAAGCGTGGCTGGCGCGGCTGGACCGTGGCGCGGCGGCGCCCGCGGGCTCCCAGCCGGTCGCCTTCGGGGACCTCGTCACGCTCTGGATCGGGACGCCCCCGGCAGGCGGTCCGGGCGACGGCACGCCTGGCCCCGCGGGCCCGACCGGGGCGACGGGTCCGGCCGGCGCCGCCGGTGCTGCGGGTGCGGCCGGTCCTCAGGGCAAGCAGGGAGCGCCCGCGCCGAAGGCCAAGCGCAAGCATCACAAGAAGAAGCGCAAGGCGGCGAAGGGCAAGCGCGTCGACCGCAAGGCCAAGGCGAAGGCCAAGCGGGGGATGCGGATCCAGTCCCTCGCGGTGGGGGAGGGACGGGCGCTCTAGGATCGGGTCGGTGAGCGAAGCCGACCAACGTTGGGGGGCGGCGGGCGCCGGAATCTGGGCGCCCGCGGCGATCCTCGCCGACCTCGACGGGACGCTGATCGACTCGGTCGAGTCCAGCGAGCGGGCCTGGGGTGCGTTCGCGCGGCGGCGCGGGTTCGACGAGGAAGCGACGCACCGCTTCGCGATGGGCCGGCCGACTCGTGAGACGGTCGCGCTGCTGGTGCCGGAGGAGGAACGCGACGAAGAGCAGGCCCAGATCGACCGCGACGAGGTCGAGGACGCCGGCTCGGTGACCGCCTACGAGGGCGCCGCCGAGCTGCTCGCGGGAGCGATCCCGATCGCGGTCGTCACCAGCGGCTCCAACGAACTGGCGCGGGCGCGACTGCGCGGCGCCGGCCTCGAGCCGCCCGCCGTCCTCATCACCGCCAACTCGATCGAGCGCGGCAAGCCGGATCCGGAACCCTTCCTCCTCGGCGCCGAACAGCTGGGCGTCGAACCGGGCCGCTGCCTGGCGCTCGAGGACGCGCCGAGCGGGATCGAGTCGGCACGCGCCGCCGGCATCCCCGTCGTCGCCTTCCGCACCTCGCACCTCGAAAGCGAACTGGAAGGCGCGATCGAGATCCTCGACACGCTTGCCGAAGCCGTGGCGCTGCTGCTTCCGTAGGTGGGTCTTTGCGGGGCGGGGGGGCGTGCTTCGGGGCCGCCCCGCCCGTCCGAGATCGGTCCTGGCCGTCTCATGGCGGTCCTGGCAGGCTGTGACCGCCATGAGACGCCCAGGACGTGAGGGGTTCGTGAAACATCCGTCACCCTCCCGCGCGAGAGAAGCCGGGGAGAGCCCACAGCTACCGCGACCTCGCCCCGATTCGTGACGAAGATGCCGGGAACGTCACACCCCCGCGCGCTCCGGGTCACCTCCCGGCACCGGGATCGAGGTCCCGGAGAGTGCGGGCGACCTGAGTGAACCTATGCGTAACCAGGGTCGCCCGCGCATCCGTGACCGTCGGACGACACGCACGGAAGCGTGGAGTTCCCACGGTCTCCGTGACGAGGTTGCTCTTCCGTCACGGATCCGTGTCCCTCTCGTGCGCCTCGCGTGACCCGCGTCCCTCTTATGCGCCCGCGTGACCCGCACCCGACGATCTCTCGCCACTCCCCACAAGACCCGGCCGTCTCGGCCACGGCCACAGCCGGCCAGGGCCGTGGCCGAGACGGCCGCGCTCGCCGCAAGGCCTTGCGTCCCGTTCCTCGGGCGCCGGCTTGAAGCGGCCTCGTCCCTAACCGCGGGCGCCAGATCAGCCGAACTAGGCAGCCGCGGGGGCGCCGAGCTGGGCGGCCTCGGCGAGGATCTCGACCGAGCGCAGGCGGTTGTCGACCGAGTCGGCGTAGTGCACCGTGATCAGCTCTTGGACGCCGGTCTTCGCCTGGAAGTCGGCGAGGTAGGCGGCGGCTTCGGCGCCGGTGCCGATGGCGGAGTAGGTGAGCATCTCGTCGACCGCACGGGCGCGGGGGGAGTCGAGGATCTGGTCGACTTCCTCCTCGGTCAGCTTGCCGCCGGCGGGGGTCTTGAAGAGGCTCTTGACGCGGATCCGGCGGGTGACCTCGAGTTGGCGCTCGGCCTCGGCCCTGTCGGCCGCGGCGATCACACCGACGCCGGCGATCGCGTAGGGCTCGGCGAGCTGCTCGGAGGGCTTGAAGTTCTCCCGGTAGATCTGCAGCGCGTCGAAGAGGGCGTGCGGGGCGAAGTGGGAGGCGAAGGCGTAGGGGAGTCCCAGGACCGCGGCCAACTGGGCGCCGAAGAGGGAGGAGCCGAGGATGTAGAGCGGCACGTGGGTGCCCTTGCCGGGGATCGCGATGACGCCGGAGACGGGGCTGTTGTCGCCGAGCCAGGCCTGCAGCTCCTGGACGTCCTGGGGGAAGCGTTCGCTGGAGAGCTCGTCGCGGCGCAGCGCCCGCATCGCGGCGGTGTCGGAGCCGGGAGCGCGGCCGAGGCCGAGGTCGATGCGGCCGGGATGGAGCTCGGCGAGGGTGCCGAACTGCTCGGCGATCACCAGCGGCGAGTGGTTGGGGAGCATGATGCCGCCGGCGCCGAGGCGGATCTTCTCGGTGTGGGCGGCGACGTGGGCGATCAGGACCGCGGTCGCCGAGCTGGCGATCGAGCGGATGTTGTGGTGCTCGGCATACCAGATGCGTTGGTAGCCGATCCGCTCCGCCAGCTGGGCGAGGCGCACGGAGCCCGCGAAGCTGTCGCCGATCGACTCGTTCGGTCCGACCGCGGCGAGGTCGAGGATCGAGACGGGGACGTCGGGGCGGGCGGGTGCGTCGGTCAGATCGCTCATGTCCTAAGCATGCCGAACCGGCCGCGCCGGCCCGCCACGACGGCTCGGGGCGGCGCCTCAGATCCCGGAGCCGACCTTGCCCGCGCGCGCGTCCGCCCATTCGTCGACGCCGGAGGGGAAGTCGACGATGCGGTCGATCTCGGCCAGTTCCTCGGCGGTGAAGTCGAGGTTGTCGAGGGCGTCGACGTTCTGCTCCAGCTGCGCGGGGGAGGAGGCGCCGATGACGAGCGAGGTCATGCGCGGGTCGCGCAGGCTCCAGGCGAGCGTCATCTGCGGCAGCGACTGGCCCCGCTTCTGCGCCAGCGCGTTCAGCTCGCGGACGCGGCCGATCACCTCGTCGTTGATCCAGGAGCTGTCGAAGGCGCCATAGTCCTTCTGCGTCGCGCGGGAGCCCTCGGGAATGCCGTCGAGGTACTTGCCGGTGAGGAGGCCCTGGGCGAGGACGGTGAAGCCGATCACGCCGACCCCGAGCTCCTCGGTCGCCTCGAGCAGGCCCTCGTCCTCGATCCAGCGGTTCAGCATCGAGTAGCTCGGCTGGTGGATGAGGAGCGGCGTGCCGAGGTCGGCGAGGATCGCGGCGGCCTCGCGGGTGTGGTCGGCGTCGTAGGAGGAGATGCCGACGTAGAGCGCCTTGCCCTGGCGGACCGCGGTGTCGAGCGCGCCCATCGTCTCCTCCAGCGGGGTCGAGCCGTCGAGCCGGTGCGAGTAGAAGATGTCGACGTAGTCGAGGTTCATCCGCTGCAGCGACTGGTCCAGCGAGGAGAGCACGTACTTGCGCCCGCCGCCGCCCTGGCCGTAGGGGCCCGGCCACATGTCCCAGCCCGCCTTGGTCGAGACCACGATCTCGTCACGGTAGGGGCGGAAGTCTTCGCGCATCAGCCGGCCGAAGTTGACCTCGGCGGCGCCGTAGGGCGGGCCGTAGTTGTTCGCCAGGTCGTGGTGGGTGATGCCGAGGTCGAAGGCCCGCCGGGCGATCTCGCGTTGCGTCTCGAACTTGCGGTCGTCGCCGAAGTTGTGCCAGTAGCCCAGGGAGAGGACCGGGAGGTCGAGCCCGGAGCGGCCCGTGCGCCGGTAGATCATCTTGCCGTCGTAGCGATTGGTGTCTGCGTCGTAGCTCATCGCCTCGATTTCTACCCACTCAGCGGCTTCGGCACTCGACCTTGGGGCCAGGTGGGGGGAGAAGTGGGGGCGCCGGGACCTTGGGCACGCATGGCGCGACGCCGCGACAGCCACCGACGCGAGGCGATGGACCTGGCGGCCACCCGCGAGCTGGTCGAGGAGGTGCTGCGCACGGCGATGGCCCTGGAGGACGTGGTGGTCTCGCTGCTCGACGACCTGCCCGATGGCGCCTTCCCCGGCGAGGACCCCGGCCTCGTCCTCCTGGAGATGATCGTCGGCAGCGTCCACCCGGCCGCCGTCGCCGCCGGACCCCGGGACACGCGCACCGCGACCGCGCTCGTCGTCGCGATCCGCGAGCGCGTCCTCGCCGACCTCCGCACCGCCGCCGCCCTCGCCGAAGAGCGCGAACGCGAGGGGGAACTACCGGCGAGCGATCCCGAGGAGTGACGCGAGACGACCTTGCCTGCCGACCGTCTCGCCGGGCATGGAAAACTGAGCGCATGGCGTCGTTCTCCTCCTTCGACACGCGCAGCTACCGCACCGTCGACCCGCGGGAGGGGTATGACCGGTGGGCGGCCACTTATGAGGACTCCGTCGAGGACGCGATGGACGTGGCGCTGCTCGAGCGGCTCGATCTCGACTGGGGCTCGGTGCGCCGCGCCGCCGACCTCGGCTGTGGGACGGGGCGCACCGGGGCCTGGCTCGCGGCCCGGGGTGTCGGGGAGATCGACGGGATCGACCTCTCGCCGGGGATGCTGGCGGCGGCGCGCGCCCGCGGGGTCTACGCCTCGCTGCGCGAGGGCGAGGTCGGCGACACCGGTCTGGCGCCGGGCGCCTACGACCTGGTGGTCTCCTGCCTGGTCGACGAGCACCTCGCCGAACTCCGTCCGCTCTACGCCGAGGCGGCGCGGCTCGCGTGCCCCGGCGGCCGCTTCGTCATCGTCGGCTTCCACCCGCACTTCATCATCGCCTCGGGGATGCCGACGCACTTCGACGACGCCGACTCCGGCGAGTCCCTGGCGATCGAGACCCACGTCCATCTCCTGGGCGATCACGTCGCCGCGGGCCTCGGCGCCGGGCTCACGGTCGCCGCGCTGCACGAGCGCGTCGTCGACGACGAGTGGGTCGCCCTCAAGCCGAAGTGGGAGCGCTTCCGCCACCACCCGATCTCCTTCGCCTTCGTCTGGTCCCGCTAGTTTGGGCGATCGATCTGGGCGTGCTTCGGACGTGAGGGGTGCGCCGATCCGATATGAACGGGCGATGTCCCACGTCATCGTTTGGTGCGGAATCCTCGGAGTTTGGCTGCTCGCGGCCGAAGGCTGACTTGTTCGACCGCGATTGGCCATACGCAGAGCGACTCGTCGAAGTTGTCCGAGGGGTGCGCGAAGGCGATGAGCAGGAGGTCGTCCGCGCGGTCGAGGCGCTCAGTCGGCGCCACCGGCTGCTCGCTCCGCTGGCGCTCCTGGTCGGTGGCGTCGCGATGCTCTTCGGTGGGGTGCGCCTGCTGCTCACGAACTGGCGCCTGACGGTGATCCAGATCCCTCCCGCGATGTGGATCTGGGCGGCGATGTACGACCTGCGCGGCCACGTCCTCCACGACCGCACCGTGCAGGCCGTGAGCGGACCGGTGATCATCCCGATCGTCGCCGTGATCGTCGCGATCACGATGGTCTGCTTCTGGCTGAACGCCGTGTTCGGCTTCGCGATCAGCCAGGGCGACAATCCCGAAGTGCGGCCGGCGATGGACGAAGCTCGGCCGCACCTGCCGACGATCCTCGGCGCCGGCGGAGTCGTCGGCCTCGCCCTGGGACTGACCGTCACCGTCGTCACCCGCACTCACGCGCCTTGGTTCACGCTCACCCTGAGCATCGTGATCGGGGTGATGATGATCGCCTACGTCGCCGTCCCTGCACGGCTGATCGGGGTCGAGTCCGATGCGGTCTCGCGGCGCGACCGGCTCTCGGCAAGCATCGTCGGCTCGGTGCTCGGCGCGGTCGTCTCGGCGCCCGCCTACGTGCTCGGCCGGATCGGCCTCTTGATGATCGGCTCGCCGTTCCTGCGCTTCCCCGGGATCCTGATCTTCATCATCGGCTTCACCTTGCAGGCGGGTGCGACGAGCGCGGTGAAGGCGGTGAAGATGGGGGCGAAGCTGGGCCGGCGGGGCGCGGCGACCCCTGACGCCTGAGAGGCGTCTCGATTAATGGAACGCTCCAGTTTCTTGGAGGAAGGCGCCTGGGATGAGATGATCGCCGCCCTCCATGAACAAGCTCGATCTCGGCACCAGACTCCGCGCCCTCCGCACCGAGCGGGGCCTTTCGCTCAGCCAGTTGGAAGCGGCGACGAAGATCTCCAGCTCGTTCCTCTCGCTGGTCGAGAGCGGCAAGTCCGACATCACGATCAGCAGGCTGGTCCGCCTGGCGGACTTCTTCGAAGTCGAACTGAGCGAGCTGGTCGAAGGCGGCCGGGTGGAACGCAGCCCGCTCGAGGTCATCCGCGAGGGCGAGGGCAGCGTCCTCGCCTCCAGCAGCGAGGGGATCACGACCCGCTTTCTCGGGCACCAGCGCTGGCAGCTCTCACCGCGGGTCACCGACTACGAGCCGGGGGGGACGATCGAGGTCGCCGGCGGCGAGCAGGCCGCGCGCGAGATCCTCCACCACCGCGAGCTGTTCATCTACGTCGTCACCGGGACCTTCGAGGTCACCGTGCACGACGAGGAGCCGGTGACCCTCTCGCGCGGCGACGCCGTCCTGATCCGTGACGGCGCCGACCGCGTCTCCAACACCGGCCGTCGTGCCGGTCGCCTGCTGATCGTCGGCGTCACCCTCGGCGGCTCCTAGGGCGCTGGCGGTGGGGCGCCGCAAGCCGGCGCCCGAGGGCAAGGGACGCAAGGGCCTGCGGCGAGCGCGGCCGTCTCGGCCACGGCCCTGGCCGGCTGTGGCCGTGGCCGAGACGGCCGGGAGTGCGGGGAGTGGCCGATCTCTCGCGGCGGTGCCCCGGGTTCGTCACGTGAGGGACGCGGATCCGTGACGGGAGTCCTACGTCGTCACAGAGACGTCGGGATCTCCACACTTCCGTGCGCCTTCCTCATGCCTCCCCCCGGTGAGTTCGCACTTTCTGCCGCTATCCGGACATAACTGCGAACTCATCCTTCGTGGTGGCCCAATTGCATGCAGGACGCATCTCGGACGGCCGCGCCCGCCGCGAACAACAGCCGTCCCCGCCCCCTCTGACCGCCTGCACTTAGGGTTAGGCGGGTGAGTTCCGCCGACCTTGCCCGGTCCAGGACGGGCTCCGAGGCGGAGCCCGTATTGCGCTTCGGCCATTGGCCGGCGGTGCGCCGCTGCGCGCTCGCGCTCTATCTGGTCGGCTTCGTCGTCTGGAGCTACAACTACGGGATCCCGGTCCAACGGGAGCTGGTCATCATCTGGGTCTGCGGGGCGCTCGCCTGCGCCTGCATCGGCCGGCACCCGCGCGAGATGCTGTGGCTGGTCATCGACTGGGCACCGATGGTGATCGTCCTCGGCGTCTACGACGTCACCCGCGGCGCCGCCGACAAGCTCGGCATCGGGGTCCACTTCCACCCGATGATCGACTTCGACAAAGCGGTCTTCTTCGGCCAGACGCCGACCGAATGGTTGCAGCATCACCTCTATGACCCGACCCGCCTGACCGGCTGGAACGTCTTCTTCACGCTCGTCTACACCAGCTACTTCATCGCCCCGTTCGCGCTCGCCGGCTGGCTCTGGGCACGCGACCGCCCCGCCTACCTCCGCTTCGCCAAGCGCCTCGTCACGCTGGCGATCGCGGGCGTCATCACCTACATCCTCTTCCCGGCGGCGCCGCCCTGGATGGCGGGGCAGGAAGGCCTCCTCCACGACGTCTACCGGACCACCTCGGAAGGTTGGAAGATCATCGGTGTCGGCACCTCGATCCTCTTCTCCGAAGGCCAGGCCTCGGTCAACCTCGTCGCCGCGGTCCCCTCGCTGCACGCCGCCTTCACGATGCTGGTCGCGCTGAACCTCTGGAACCTGATCCGGTGGCGCCGCGCGCGGCCGCTGGTGTTCCTCTATCCGGCGGTGATGGCGCTGACCCTGATGGCCACCGGCGAGCACTATTTCTTCGACATCCTGCTCGGCTGGATCTATGCCGGGGCCGTGATGGCGGCCTGGGGGGCCTGGGAACGGCGACGTTCGCGTCGACCGGGGCCCGCCGAGCGGGGACCGCAGCCCGCGAAACTTCCATAGTTTTTCTATATTGGTCAGATGGCGCCGCCATCTCCGGACCGCACCGAGGCGATCGACCTGGTCGCGAGCACCCTGCTGGGACGCGCCGCGCGCCTCACCCGCCTGCTGATGCGCAGCGGCGCCCACAAGCTGTCGCGGACCGAGGTCGGCGTCCTCGCGACCCTTTCCGAGAGCCCCCGCCGGATCACCGAGCTCGCCCAGACCGAGGCGCTCGCGCAGCCCACCGTCACCCAACTGGTCGACAAACTCGAGGGCCGTGGCCTGGTCTCCCGCGCCCGCTCCGGCGAAGACGCCCGCGTGGTCATGGTCGAGGTGACCCCCGCCGGAACCGAGGTCTTCGAGGAAGTCCGGTCCGAGATCCGCGCGAACATGCGCGAGGCGCTCGCCGGCCTCCCCGACGACGAGCTGACGGACCTGGCCCACGCCACCGAAACCCTTGGCGGCCTGATCGAGACGCTGCTCCCCGCCCGCGACGTTTGAGCGCGGCGCGGCGCCCCCGCCGCGGCCGGGCGTCAGTTTGAGACGCTGGTGGGATGGCCGCCGACGCTCCCGTCCCACCCAGCCAAGGCTTCACCGCGTACCGCCGCGTGCTGGCGGCGCCGCACGTGCGACCGCTGGTCGCCTTCGCCCTGCTGGCGCGGATGCCGATCGGGATGGGCGCCGTCGCGATCATCCTCTTCATCCACGGCCAGACCGACTCGTTCGGCATCGCCGGAGGAGTCGCAGGCGCCTACACGATCGGCCTCGGCATCACCGGACCTTCGGTGGCGCGGTTCATCGACCGGCACGGCTCGCGCCTCGTCCTCGTTCCCGGCGCGCTCCTCGTGATGGCGGCGATGGTCGCGCTGGTGGCGCTGGGCGAGGGGGGCGTCGGGACGGTGCCGCTGGTGGTCGCGGGGTTCATCGCCGGGGCCGGGTCGACCCCGATCGGCGGCATCCTGCGGCAGCGCTGGCCGGCTCTGGTCGGCCCCGCCGAGCTGCCGACCGCCTACGCCCTCGACGCGGTGATGATGGAGGTCGTCTTCGTCAGCGGCCCGTTGCTGGCGGGCATCTTGGCGGCGACCGCGGGCCCCGCCGAGGGCCTGATCGTCGCCGGCGTCCTCGGGATCGTCGGCTCGGTCGGCTTCGCCCGCCTCTCGACGGTGAAGCCGGGCGGCGACCCCGGCGCCGAGCGCCACTGGCTCGGCGCCCTCGTCTCACCGCACCTGCGCCTGCTCGTCCTCTCCGACCTGCCGCTGGCAGGCACCTTCGGCGCCCTCGACGTGATGCTGCCCGCCTTCGGCGCCCACCACGGCGCCGCCGCGCTGGGCGGACCGTTCGCGGCGGCGCTCGCCTTCGGCTCCGGCGTCGGCGGCCTCGCCTACGGGGCCCGCCCGGGGATCTTCGGCCCGCCGCGGCGCGCGCTGATCCTGCTTGGCGGCCTCATGGTCCTCACCTGCCTGCCGCTGCCGGTGGCGACCGGGATCCCGCAGATGTTCGTCTTCGCCGCGCTCGCCGGCGTCACCCTCGCGCCGCAGATCACGGTGCGCAATCAGGTCGTGCAGAGCACCTTGGTGCAAGGCACCGCAACCGAGGCCTTCACCTGGCTGGCGCTGGCGACGACGATCGGCGCCAGCATCGGCGCGGCCCTGGTCGGCCCGCTGGTCGAGGCGGCAGGCTGGCGCGCCGGGGCGATCGTCGCCGTCATCCTGCCCGCGGTGGCGACGCTGATCGTGTTCGTCGGCCGCGACCTGATCGACGCGGCGGGCCCGCGCCCGGCTCAGCCCGCCCCCCGTTGACAGGCAGGCGCCGGGCCGCCAGGATCGGTTCATGCCAGAGGCAACCGACGTCGACCAATCCGCGTCCCTCGGATCCTCCTTCGCTGCCGCCCTGGCGCAGAAGGATTTCGACCGCGTCCGCGACCTGCTGCACCCGGAGATCGAGTTCCGGGCCCTGACGCCACGCCGCTTCTGGGAGGCGGAAGACCCCGAGGCGGTGGTGAGCGGTGCGCTGCGGATGTGGTTCGAGGACTCCGACGAGATCCTCGAGCTGCTGGAGGTGGAGACCGACACGTTCGCCGATCGCGAGCGGGTCGGCTACCGCTTCCTGGTGCGCAACCCGGAAGGCCTCTTCGAAGTGGAGCAGCAGGCCTACATCGGCGAGCGCGACGGTCGGATCGGCTGGATGCGCTCGGTCTGCTCGGGGTTCAGGCCGGTCGAGGAGGACTGATGACGGACGTCGCCCCCGCCAACGCGGAGTCGACCGAGGCCTGGAGCGGGCCGCTGTTCGAGCGCTTCGTGCGTTTTCGTCCCTACGTTGCCGAAGGGCTGGGGCGGCACGGCGAGGCGGCGATGGCGGCGCGCCCGCCACGGCCGGGCGATCGCGTGCTCGACGTCGGCTGCGGCTTCGGCGACACCACGCGGCGGCTTGCCGAGCTGGTCGGGCCGGACGGCGAGGCGGTCGGCATCGACGTCTCGGCGCCGTTCGTGGAGCTGGCCACCCGCGAGGCCGAGGAGGCGGGCCTCCGCAACGTCGGCTACTCGGTCGGCGACGTGCAGATCGCCGACCTCGGCGGGCCGTTCGACTACGTCTTCTCGCGGATGGGGGTGATGTTCTTCGCCAACCCGGTGCAGGCGCTGCGCAACGTGCGCGAGGCGATGCGGCCGGGCGGCCGGGCCTGCTTCGTCGTCTGGCGGCGCAAGCTCGACAACGGCTGGGTCCGCGAGGCCGAGCGGGTCGTCGAGCGCTACCTCGAGCACCCGGAGAAGACCGAGGAGCCGACCTGCGGACCGGGCCCGTTCTCGATGGCCGACGCCGACGTGGTGAGCGAGCAGCTGACGCTCGCCGGATTCGAGGCGATCGAGCTGCGCCGCTGCGACCTGCCGCTGAAGATGGGTGCCGACCTCGAGGGCGCGGTCGACCTGGTGATGTCGATCGGCCCGGCGGGCGAGGTCCTGCGCCTCTGGGGCGATCGGGCCGATGAGATCCGCCCGACGATCGCCGCCGAGATCCGCGACGTGCTGGCCCAGTTCGAGACCGACGAAGGCGTCCTGGCCCCGTCCTCGACCTGGATCGTCTCGGCTGTGGGTGGGGGGTAGGGGGAGGTTGGGGAGGGGACGGGGCGGCCGTGCTTCCGTGCGCTCCGGGTCACCTCCCGGCACCGGGATCGAGGTCCCCGAGAGTGCGGGCGACCTGAGTGAACCTATGCGTAACCAGGGTCGCCCGCGCTTCCGTGACCGTCGGACGACACGCACGGAAGCGTGGAGTTCCCACGGTCTCTGCGACGAGGTCCGACTTCGGTCACGGATCCGTGTCCCTCGCGTGACCCGCGCCCGACGATCCCTCGTCACTCCCCATAAGTCCCGGCCGTCTCGGCCACGGCCACAGCCGGCCAGGGCCGTGGCCGAGACGGCCGCGCTCGCCGCAGGCCCTTGCGTCCCTTCCCGGCTACGCCGCGTCGCGCCCGGCGCCGGCGAAGCGGACGGCGAGCTCGGTGCGGGAGCGGAGGCCGAGCTTGCGGTAGGCGGAGCGGAGGTGGTGCTCGACCGTGCGGGGTGAGAGGAAGAGGGAGGCGGCGACCTCGCGGTTGGTGTGGCCGGCGGCGACCAGCTCGCAGACGTCGCGCTCGCGGGAGGTGAGGGCTTCCTCGGGGCCGATGTCGTCGGTCGTCGCTCCCGCGGCGGCGAGCTCGCTCGCCGCCCGCGCGGCCCAGCTGCGGGCGCCGGCGGCGGTGAAGGCTCCGCGCGCTTCGGCGAGCAGGGAGCGGGCGTCGGCGCGGCGGCGGGCGCGGCGCAGGCGCTCGCCGATCGCGAGGCGGGTGCGCGCCGCCTCGAACGGCATCGCGGGGTCGGCGTGGGCGGCCAGCGCCGCGGCCAGGTTGGCGTCGATCTCCTCCTCCGGCCCCAGCAGCGCCCGGCAGCGGTGGACGGCGGCACGCGGCCAGGGCCCGCCGGTCAGCTCGGCACCCGCTTCCAGCTCGGTGAGGACCGGCCGCGCCTCCGTGGCACGGTCGAGCCGCACCAGGGCCTCGATCAGGTCGGCGTGGCTGAAGAGGAAGGCCGGATCGCGGGTGCCGTGGGCGGCGGTGTGGTCGAGGGCGGCGCGGCAGTGGACGGCGGCGCGCTGGGCGTCGCCTCGTCCCAGGGCCAGCTGGCCGAGCGCCTGCTCGGCGCAGGCGAGGGTCGACGGCAGCTCCATCTCCTCACCCAGCGCCAGCATCCGCGCCGCCGCCGGTTCGCAGGCCTCGGCGTCGCCACGGTGCCCCGCGACCATCGCCATCGCCGCCAGGGAGAGGGTCGCGACGAAGCCGCCGCCGAGGCCGGTCTCGGCGATCTCGTTCGACTCCTCGGCGCAGGCGGCGGCGCGCGCGAGGTCGCCGCGACGGATGTGGAGGGTGGCGAGGACGGCGAGCGGCAGCGCCAGCGGCGTCACCGCGCCGGCCGCGCGATTGGCCTCGACCAGGCGGGTGAGGGCGCGCTCGGCAACCTCGTGATCGCCCATCCAGAGGCGGCAGAGCGCGTCGATCGCGAGCACCTCGTGGCCCGGCGCGGTCGGGTCCCAGGCGGCGAGCCCGGGCTCGATCCGGTCGAGCATCTCCCGCGCCCGCGCGTGCTCGCCGAGGTTGACCAGCACCTCGGCCTCGAGCAGGCTCGGGATCGTGTCGGCGCCGGGCGGGGCCAGGGACCGGGCGCGCGCCGCGGTCTCCTGCAGCGCGGCCATCGGCCCGGTGCCCATCAGCGCGATGCACGCCTGGGTGAGGAGGGCCGAAGCCCGCAGCGGGTCGCTGTCCTCGATCGAGTCGGCCTCGGCCTCGAGCAGCGCGAAGGCCTCGCGCGGCCGCCCGCCCTGGTGGATCGCCATCCCGCGCAGCATCTGTACGTCGGCGCGGGCGAGTGGGTCGGTGACGGTGGGGAGGACCGCGTCGAGGACGCCGCGGGCGAGCGCCGGGCGCCCGGCCGTCCCGGCGGCGACCGCGGTCTGCAGGGCGCGGCGCGTCGCGTCGGCGGGGTTCGGGCTGAGCGCGACCGAGCGCTCCAGCACGGTGGCGGCGGTGCCCGGCGCCCCGCGCCGCCGCGCTTCCTCGCCCAGCTCCTCGAGCCGCGCCGCGAGCTCCT
This sequence comes from uncultured Actinomycetes bacterium, assembly GCA_963782515.1. Taxonomy (GTDB): domain Bacteria; phylum Actinomycetota; class Thermoleophilia; order Solirubrobacterales; family 70-9; genus VAYN01. The sequence goes on from CAWAJY010000004.1 coordinate 377,263, forward strand.
CGTCGGGCGCGGGCGCCGCCTGCGCGCGCTGCCAGGAGCGCTCCGGCTCGGGGACGGCCGCGGCGATCATGCGGTGCGCGTCCCGCCGCTCGGAGGGCGGCGCGCCGTGGTAGACGGCGGCGCGGACCGAGGGGTGGGAGAAGGCGACGCCGCCGGGGCCGAGGTGGACGAGCCCCGCGTCCTCGGCCGGTGCCAGCGCCGCGGCGAGGGTGGACGAACCCGGTGCGCCCGCCGCGGCCAGCAGCAGGGCGTCCCGGGTCGCCTCCGGCAGGTCGGCGACGCGGGCGGCGAAGGCGCGCTGCAGGCGCTCTCCGGCGGGGAGGGGGTCCGGTAGCACGGCGCGGCCGCCGCGCTGGGCGGCGCTCAGCTCCGCGGGTGCCTCGACCAGGGCGAGCGCGTTGCCGCCGACCGCGGCGACCAGCGCCTCCGCCACCGGGTCGGCGAGGCCGCCGCGCCGGGCCAGCGCCAGCGCGTCCTCCCGTCGCAGCTCGTCCAGGGGCAGCGTCTCGACTCCCGGCCACTCCTCCGGCGCCTCGCCGCGCAGCGACCAGACCGCGATCACGCCGATCCCGAGCCGCTCCGCCCGCCGCGCCAGGTAGGCGATCGCGGCGCGCGAGGAGGGGTCGAGCCACTGGACGTCGTCGACCAGGCAGATCAGTGGCGCCGCCTCGGCGAGGCGGGTCGAGACCTCCCGCAGCAGGGCGACCGGGTCCTGTCCGTCGACCCCCGCGAGCGGCCCGGCCGTCTCGTCCATGCCCAGCCCGTGCAACAGATCCTCGAGCCCGACGAGCGGCAGGCCGGCCTCGGCCTCGACGCCCACGGCCCGCAGCACCATCAGGTCCGCCGGCGCCGCGGCCTCGAGCAGGGCGCTCTTGCCGACGCCCGGCGCGCCCTCGATGCGGATCGCGCCGCCGGCACCCGCCCGCACCGCCTCGGTCAGCTTGGCGAGGCGCGCGAGGCTGTCCTCGCGGCCCAGCAGGGGCAGCGAATCGGTCGGGACGGACACTGCCCGCGAAGATAGCGATCCCCGTGTTTTCACCGATGCGGATCCGGCCGGGCCGGACGACCATCGGGAGCTATGCGCATTCGCCGTCTCGTCCCCGCTGTCGTGTCCATCCTCTCCCTCGCCGGTCTGGGAGCGGCCGGGAGCGCCGCGGCGGCCGAGGTCGCCTACATCGACGGCGGCCAGGTCTGGATCTCCACCCTGGACGGATCGTCGAAGCGCTCGCTCTCGGGACCGTCCCCGGACGAGAAGACCTGGACCGAGACCGCGCAGGCGGAAAACGGCACCGTGATCGGCGTGCGACGCGAACCGGGGAAGATTGGGACGCTGAACGCGACCCAGCTCTGGGGCCCGGACGGTTCGACGATCGGCTACGGCTCCCTCACCGCCAAGCCGGGGCGCACCAGCTACGCCTATCCGGTGACGCTCAGCCTGACCCCCGACGGCAAGATCGTCACCTACGGCTACGCGAACTGGACCGGCTTCGCGCCGAGCACGGTGTACGAGTTCGGCACCTACGCCGAGGGCTCCTCCGGCTGGTACATCGAACCCTTCGACGTGCGCAGCGTCAAGTCGGGGACGCTGGTCGGGAGTCGGCTGGTCGGGGTCAGCGGCAGCACCGTCGCGGTCCAGAACCCGACCGGCCAGCCGCCCTACTCGGAAGAATTCACGGGCTGGTTCAGCGCCGAAGCCGATCGGGTCGACGTCTCGCCGAGCGGGACGATCGCCGCCGTGTCGCTGCGGGTATCGGGGGTGGAAAAAATCGGGATGGTGCCGTTCGCCGGCCTCGGCGCCGCCTTCCCGACCGACGGCAGCGACTGCTGGCTGCCGACCCAGGGCAAAGCGTTCGGGGTCTCGTTCTCCCCCGACGGCACCTCGATGGCATGGAAGGACGACCGCGGCGTGGTCGTCGCCGGGACGCCGGTCTGGTTCGCCACGTTGCAAGAATCGGCCTGCAATCTTTCGCGCCCGCCGGTGGTGATCTCGGCGACCGGGAACTACCCCTCGATCGGCAACTCGACCGCGGCGATGCCGCCGAGCGGCGGGGGAGCGGCGGGCGGCGGTTCTCAACCCGCGCCCGCCACGGCCCCGACCGTAAGGAAGGACGGTGGAGGAGTGGCGGGAGCGGTGGCTGGCGACGGCCGACTCGGCAGCGTGCCGAAGACCGTCAAGTCCTCCGCCCTGGCCGGCGGCCTCGCTCTGACCGTCAAGGTCGCCAAGGCGGGGAAGGTGACGGCTGCCGGCAAGGTCGGCGCCCAGCTCGTCGCCACCGGCGAAACCAAGGCCAAGCGCGCCGGCAAGGTCACCCTGCGCCTGAAGGCGACCAAGGCATGGAGCATGCGCCTCGGTCAGCTCGCCGGCAAGACCCTGAAGATCACCGTCAAGGCCCCCGGCGGCACGGTCAAGTTGACCCGCAAGCTGGGCTGAGCCCGCGGCGGGTCACCGGGCTCAGCCGAGCCCGGTGACCTTGACGAAGACCACCCCGTCCAAGGTGCATTTGGTGATGCCGTGCGGGGCCGCCGCGGAGGCCGCAGACGAGCGTCGGCGCGTTCTTGCCGAGCGCGACCCCGCTGTTCGGGTCGGCGTGCCAACCCAGCTCGTCCTCGGTTTCTGCGGCGGGCAGTAGTTGGTCGTCTGACCGCCGAGCCGCACGTCGAGCTGGCTGGTGCCACCGCTCAGTGCCGGCATCACCAGGCGTCCGATCGCGATCGACATCTGGGTCCTGCGGGCCGGGAAGTTGAAGCGCATCTCCTCCTCGATGGTCTTCGAGTATCCGGGGCGGCACTTTTCCCGGCGGCGTCCCGAGGATCATCGGCTCACCGTCGGGAGCCCGCATCAGGGAAACCACGGGTCCTTGCGGCGGCTGGGTCAAGCCCCCAGTTCGTACGCCGCGCGCAGCCCGTCGCCGAAGGCACGGACCGCGTTCAGCTCACTCGGGTTCAGCGCCCCGCCGACGACCCGATGCGGGACCTCGAGTCGCTCCAACAGCGGCCGCAGCTCGTCGCGCCGCTCCTGTCCGGCGGCGATCACGACGCGGTCGGCGGGGATCGTCTCGAGGCTCCCGTCCTCGAGCGCGATCTCGATCCCGTCGGGCGTGATCCGCCGATATGAGAGCTCGGTGCGCGTCTGGACCCCGGCGTGCTTCAGCGCGTCGAGCCACACCCATTTGGTCGTGCGGCCGATCCCGGCCCCGATGCGCCCCGAACGTCGCATCAGCGTCACATTCGCCCCATTGGTCAGCCCTTTGCTGTGGAGAGAAACCGTCCCTATGCGACGGTAAGTCTCCACGGCCGGCGGGGTGACCTCGTGACGGTCGAAGAAAGCGGCCGCGTCGCTCGGCTCATGGGTGAGGAGGTGGGCGAGGTCGACGCCGATGCCGCCGGCGCCGACGATCGCGACCGACCGCGCGTCGCCGAGGCCCGACTCGAAAGCCTCGGCGTAGTCGACGACGTGGGGGAGAGAGGCGCCGGGGATGTCGACGGAACGGGGGTGGACGCCGGTGGCGAGGACGACGCCGGCGCACCCGGCGATGAGGTCGGCGTCGTCCTCACCGACTTCGTGGCCGAGGTGAAGGCGGACGCCGAGGCGCCGCAGCTCGGACTCGAAGTAGGAGATCGTCGCCCCGTAGTCCTCCTTGCCGGGGACCTGGCGCGCCCAGCGGAACTGGCCGCCGAGCTCGGAGCGTGCCTCGTACAGGCGGACCTCGGCGCCGAGCGTGGCCAGCGCCCGAGCGGCCTCCAGTCCCGCGGGCCCGCCGCCGATCACCGCGAAGCGGTCCTTGGTTCGGGTGGCGACGGGGAAGTCGACCTCATAACCCGACCGTGGGTTCACCAGGCAGGACACGTGCTCGCCGACGATCGAGCGGTCGATGCACGCCTGGTCGCAGCTGATGCAGACGTTGATCGCGCGTCCGACCCGTCCCTTCTCGACGATCCGAGGATCCGCCAGGAACGGCCGCGACATCGAGATCATGTCCACACCTCCCGCCGCGAGGATCGTCTCCGCGTCCTCGAGGCGATTGACCCTGTTCCCCGCGATCACCGGGACCTCCACCGCGGCCCGTAGCTGCTCCGCCCAAGGCACGAACGCCCCCGCCGGCACGGCCCCCTGCACCGTCGGTACCGGCGATTCGTGCCACCCGACGCCGACGTTCAGCGCATCGACCCCGGCGCCGACGAGTGCCGTCGCGAAGGCCTCGACCTCCTCCCACGGTCGCGACTCGGGCATCAGCTCCGCCCCGGTCAGCCGGAAGAGCACCGGGAAATCGTCTCCGACCGCGGCGCGCACCGCTGCCGCGACCTCGACCCCGAGGCGCATCCGGCGCTCCGCGTCCCCGCCCCACGAATCGTCGCGGCGGTTCGTCACCGGGGAAAGGAACTGATCGACCAGGTAGCCCTCCGAGCCCATCACCTCGACCGCCGCGAACCCGAGCTCCCGCGCCAGCGCCGCCCCGGCGGCGAACTGCGCGACCACGTCCCAGACCTCCTCCTCGCCGAGCGCCCGCGGTTCGACCCGGGACACGCGGCTCGCGATCGCCGACGGCGCGACGACCTCGCCCGGCGAGTCGGCCAGCGCGTAGCGCCCCGCGTGGAAAAGCTGCAGCGCGATCGCGGCCTCGGTCCCGGCCGTGGCCTCAGCGACCTTTGCCGGCGACCACCGCGCCCCGTCCTCGGTGGGGGTGAGGACGCCGTAGGAGTGGTCCGCCGCCCCGTCCTCGGACACCGCCCAGCCGCCGGTGACGATCAGCCCGGCGCCGCCGAGCGCGCGCTCGCGGTAGAACGCCGCCAGGCGCTCCCCGGCGTCCTCGGACCCCTCCAGGCAGAGGTGCATCGAGCCCATCGCGATCCGATGGGGGAGTCGCAGCCCGCCGATCCGGATCGGCGTGAAGATGTGATCGAGGGAGATGCCTGGGTCAGGCATCGCGCTCGGGCAGCTTCAGCGGCCCGGTCGCGTCGTCGAAGAACGGCGGGGCGATGATCGTCAAGCCTCCGTCGACGACGAGCGACTGCCCGGTGATGTACTCGGAGCGCGGTTCGAGCAGGAACTCGACCGTGTCGGCGACCTCCTTCACCGTCCCCATCCGCTGCTTCGGGATCTTCGGCAGGACGTCCTTGTGCACGTCCGGCATGCCCTCGACGTCGTAGAAGTAGGCGCTCGAATCGCTCTCGATGATGCCGCCGTTGACCGCGTTCACGTTCACCCCGAGCGGCGCGAACTCGACCGCCATGTAGCGGACGTAGGCCTCCAGCGCGGCCTTCGCCGCGCCGAGGTTGGCGTAGGTCGGGTAGGCGCGGATCGACCCGTAGCGAGGACAGCGTGACGATCCGCCCGCCGTCGGTCATCAGGTCCACCGCCCGCTGCGCGCCGAGCACGAAGCTGCGGATGTTCATCGCGTAGGAGCGGTCGAGGTGGTGCAGCTTCAGGTCGCGGATGTTCTTGAAGCTGGACGCCGCCGCGTTGTCGACGAAGTAGTCGAGCTTGCCGAACTCCTCCTTCGCCGCGTCGAAGAGGCGGTCGATGTCCTCCGGGGACTCCATGTCGGCCTGGACTGCGATCGCCCGCCCGCCGCGCTCCTCGACGCCGGCGACGACCTCCTTGGCCAGGTCCTCGTTCACCTTGTAGTTGACGACGACCGAGCCACCCTGCTCGGCCAGCGAAAGCGCCAGCGTGCGGCCGATGCCGCGCGAGCTGCCGGTGATCAGCGCGACCTTGTCGGCCGCGAAGCCATCAGGGGCGGCCTGCGCCGCCGAATCAGCGGCCATCAACCGACCTCGCGCTCGGCGATCGAGGCGTGGACGGGGGCGAAGACCTCGCGGGCGATGATCGTCTTCTGGATCTCGTTCGTTCCCTCCTCGAAGCGCTGGGCGCGCGCGTCGCGGTAGACCCGCTCGATCGGCTCCGACGCCCAGAAGCCGATCCCGCCGTGCGCCTGCAGCGCCTTGTCGGTGACCCGGCCGAGCATGTCGACCGCGACCAGCTTCGACATCGACGAGAGCACCGCCGCGTCGGGCTGTCCGGCCTCCCAGCGGCGCGCCGCGTGAAGGACCAGCTGGCGCGAGGCTTCGATGTCGGCGGCGTTCTCGGCCAGGGCGAAGGAGATCGCCTGGCGCTGGGACAGCGGTTTGCCGAAGGTGACGCGGTTGGCGGCGTGCTCCGCCGCCAGGTCCTGGGCCCGCTGGGCCAGCCCGACGCAGGTCATCGCGACCGCGATCCGGCTCGGCGTGAGGAACCCGCCGAAGGCGACCTGCAGCCCTTTGCCCTCCTCGCCGAGCGTGTCGGTGACCGGCACCGGCGCGCGATCGAAGACGAGGCGCGCGTGGTCGGTCCCCCGCACGCCCATCGACTCGCCCATGTCCTCGCACTTCACGTTCGGGGTGTCGCGGTCGACCAGCAGCGCGATCGTCCCCTCCGCGCCGGTCGTCCCGGCCGCCCGCGCGAAGAGCAGCCAGCGATCGCAGCTCACCCCGAAGGTGATCAGGTGCTTCTCGCCGGAGAGGTAGTAGGTGTCGCCCTCGCGCTCCACCTCGCAGCGCAGGTCGGCGCCGGTCCCGGCGGTCGGCTCGGTCAGCGTGAAGGCGACGGTGAGGTCCCCGGTCACCGCGGGCATCACATAGGACATTCGCTGCTCCTCGGTCGCGAACTGGTCGACCGAGCGCCAGACGCCGTTGGCGACGTGGACGATCATCCGCAGGGACGCGTGCGACATCGCGAAGAGCTCGAGCAGCTCCAGGTAGCGCGAGAAGGGGATCCCGGCGCCGCCGTACTCCTTCGGCCCGGCCAGGGAGAGGTAGCCGCGCTCCTTCAGCTCGACCCGCAGCTCCGGCGGCACCGCGCGGTCGGCCTCGATCCGCGCCGCCCACTCCTCGCCCTCGTTCGCGACGTAGGCGGCGATCTCCGCCTTCAGGTCCGCGAACCCCGAATCGTCGAAGGTCTCGGGCAGGGGGATCGGCGCTTGCGGGGTCATCGGACGGGCTCCTTGTCGGTCGGGTGCGGCTCCGGCCGGAGCCCCTTGGCGCGGTCGCGCAGGATGAACTTCTGGATCTTTCCACTCGGCGTGCGGGGCATCGCGTCGACGATCTCGACCCGCTCCGGCCAGTAGTGCTTGGACATCTCGTGGGAGTCGAGCCACCCGCGGACCTCGGCGAGGCCGAAGTCGCCGCTGAAGTCGGGCGCGCGGACGACGTAGGCGCAGGCGCGCTCGCCGAGCCGCTCATCGGGCATCGCCACGATCGCCACCTCCGACACCGCCGGGTGCTCGTGCAGCAGCTGCTCGATCTCGGCGACCGGGACCTTCTCGCCGCCCCGGTTGATGATGTCCTTGACCCGGCCGGTCAGTCGCAGGAAGCCGTCGCCGTCGATCGTCGCCAGGTCGCCGGTCCGGTACCAGCCGTCGGCGGTCATCGCCGCCGCGGTCAGGTCGGGACGGTCGAGGTAGCCCTCGAAGAGGCAGCGGCTGGTCACCTGGAAGTTGCCCTCCTCGCCGGGGCCGAGCACGTTGTCGTGCTCGTCGACGATCCGGATCCGCGTGCCGGCGAGGGCGCGACCGTCGGTGCCCCAGACCTTGGCCGGGTCGTCGCCGGGGGCGGCGAGGGCGCCGAGGCAGGACTCGGTCGAGCCCCAGGCACCGCAGACGGCGGCCGAGAGGACGGTGGTGGCGCGCTCGGCCAGCGCTCGCGGCACCGCGGCGCCGGTGACGACGAAGATCCGCAGCGCGGGCGGCGCGGCCTCCTCGCCGGACTCGACCACCCGCACGAGGTCGGCGAGGAACGGGGTCGCCGCCTGCACGAAGGTCCCGTCCCACTCGCGCAGCGCCTTGGCGGCGACGTGCGGGTCCCAGACGTCCTGGATGACCTGGGTCGAGCCGAGCGCGAACGCCAGCCACATCCCGTAGAGCAGGCCGGTCTGGTGGGCGAGCGGGGTGGGGATGAAGATCGTGTCGTCGCGTCCGAGCCCGAGGTGCTCGACCTCCATCATCGCCGCGCGGGTGAGCGCGTCATAGCGGTGCAGCACGCCTTTCGGCTCGCCGGTCGAGCCGGAGGTGAAGAAGAGTTGCGAGAGCGCCGTCGGCGCCGGTTTGCGCGCGGCGATCGCCGCGGTGTCCGGCTCCTGCCCGGCGAGCACGGCGGCGAAGTCGTGCCAGCGGACCCCGTCGGTCGGCGGCAGCGCGGCCGTCCCGTCCGCCCCGACCACAAGCACGTGCTCCACCGCCAGCCCATGTTGATGGGCCGAAAACCCGTCAGATAGTCCGGTTTTCGGCCCATCAACATCGGTGGCGAGCATGCTCGCCGTCTCGTCGGCGTGATGGCGGCCGCGGAACTCGTCGGCGACGACCAGCACGCGCGCCTTCGAGCGGCGCAGGGCGAAGCCGATCTCACGCTCGCGGAAGATCGGCATCAGGGCGCAGCAGATCGCGCCGACCTTCATGCAGGCCAGGGTCAGGATCACGAACTCGCCCCAGTTCGGCAGCTGGTAGGCGACGGTCTCGCCCGGCTCGACACCGAGCTCGAGCAGCAGCGACGCGGCCTTGTCGGCCTCGCGGTCGAGCTCCTCCCAGGTCCAGGTGCGGCTGCCGCCGGCGCGCACGTCGACCAGCGCGTCCCCGCCCGGCCGCTCGCGCGCCCAGCGCCCGACCCAGTCGACGATCGGCACCTCGGCCGCCTGGTCGATCGCGATCGACTCGACCGCCCGCTGCCCACCCTCGGCCTCGCCGGTCGCCACCGGGGCGCCGGTCGCGGAGCGCTCGCGGTCGTCCTCGATCGAGAGGTCGAAGCCGATCGCCGACATGTCCTCGATGAAGCCTGGGTAGGAGATGCGGAAGGCGTTCGGGTAGGTCAGCGAGCTCTCGCCGCGGGCGCGCGACGCCGCCACGGTGAGCGACATGTGCACGCGGTGGTCGTTGAAGCTGGAGAGGGGGGAGCCGGTCAGCTCGCCGTCGATCCCACGCACGACCAGCTCGTCGCCCTGCTCTTCGACGTCCCCGCCCATGCGGTTCAGCTGCAGCATCGAGACGACCCGGTCGGACTCCTTCAGCCGCACGTGGGCGACGTTGGAGAAGCGGGTCTCGCCCTCGGCGAACTGGCCCATGGTGGAGAGCACCGGCAGCATGTCGGGCATCGGCCGGCAGTCGATCTCGACCCCGCGCAGCCGCACCCCGTCGTGGCGCACGCGCAGGCCGCCGGCTTCGCGATCGAGCTCCATCGGCAGTCCCATCTCGGCGACGACGTCGAGGAAGTGGGCCTCGGGGTGGTCGACCTTGGCGCCGTCGATTTCCGAGACGCCGCGGAAGAGGACGTCGGCGGGATGGATCGAGGTGGCGGCAAGGCCGAAGGCGAGCGAGCCGATGTCGGGGGGCAGCGTGATGTCGGCGGCGCGGGCGGTCTGGTTGCCCTCGATCTCGAAGCGGCGCCAGTCGTCGGAGACGCCGACCTCGAGCCCGAATTCCCGCATCATGTTCACGGTCAGTTCGACGTAGGGCTGCTCGTTCAGGGTGCCCTCGACCTCGATCGTTGTCGGCCCGCTCGCGAACGGCGCGAGGATGATCAGGCCCGAGATCCACTGGCTGAGCGTCCCGGCGATCGAGACGCGGCCGCCGCGCGGGCGCTTCGGCGCGACCGTGATCGGCGGCGTCGCGTTGGCCGAGGAGAGCTCGACCCCGCACTCGCCGAGCGCCTCCAGCAGCGGCCCGACGGGGCGGCGCTGGAAGTACTTCTGGCCGGTGATCGTGACCGGGGCGTCGGCCAGCGAGGCCAGCCCGATCATGAAGTAGAGCGTGGTGCCGGAGGAGCCGACCGAGACGGTGTCCCGAAGCGGCCGGTAGGGGAGGCCGCCGCGGACGAGGAAGCCCTCGCCGGTCCTCTCGATCTGGGTCCCCAGGCCGGTCAGGACCTCGATCGTCGACTGGACGTGTTTGGCCGCCACGCCGCCTGTGATGCGGCTCTCACCCTCGGCCAGCGACGCAAGCATGAGAGCCCGATGGGCGTGGTACTTGGACGCGGGGACCGAGATCTCGCCTTGTAGGCGTCCCGACGTTTCCCTCACATAGAGATGCACTAGACAAAAACGTATATGTAGAGCCAGTCGTGAAGCGGTCTGAGTAACCCGATCAGGCGGGTACCGCGGCGTCTTCTTCCGCACGAATCGCGATAATCGCTCCGCATGGACGCCCGGTGCCGCCCGCAGTGAACTCGTCAGCAGACCCAGTCGTCACCGGGCTCGGCGCGCTCACCCCTGTCGGGCTGGACGCGCCCAGCACCTGGCGGGCGCTCGTCGGCGGCCAGTCGGGGGTCGTCCCGATCACCCGGTTCGACGCCTCCGGCCTGGCGACGCGGATCGCCGGCGAGGTCACCGGGTTCGACCCGGTGGAGACGCTCGGGGCCAAGCGGGCTCATCGCACCGCGCGCTTCTCCCAGCTGGCGATCGCGGCGGCGCGCGAGGCGGTGGCGGACGCGGGGCTCGACGTCGGCGCCGGGGCCGACCGCGTCGGGGTCGCGATCGGCAGCGCCGTGGCGGGGACGCCGGAGACGGAGCGCAACGTGCGAGCGCTGGTGGGGGACGGGCCGCGGGCGGTCAGTCCCTTCTACGTCGCTTCGACGATCCTGAACATGGCGAGCTGCGAGGTGGCGATCGACCTCGGCGCCCACGGGCCGGTGACGGCGAGCGCGCTCGCCTGCGCCACCGGGACGTACTCGCTGCTCGAGGCGCGCCGGCTGATCCTCGCCGGGGAGGCCGACGTCGTCATCGCCGGCGGGGCCGACGCGGGCATCAACGAGGCGGTCTTCGCCGGCCTCTCCAACATGGGCCCGCTCTCGGAGAACAACGACGACCCGGCGGGTGCCAGCCGCCCCTTCGACTCCGACCGCGACGGCTTCGTCTTCGGCGAGGGCGCGGTGGTGATGGTCGTCGAGTCCGCCGAGCACGCCGCCGCGCGCGGAGCGACTCCCTACGGCTCGATCGCCGGCGGCGCCCTCACCTCCGATGCCTTCCACATGAGCGCACCGGAGCCGAGCGGCGACTACGCCGCGGGCGCCATCCGCCTCGCCCTGGAGCGCTCCGGCATCGCCCCCGAGGAGCTCGGCTACATCTGCGCCCACGGCACCGCCACCCGCGCCAACGACACCTCCGAGACCCGCGCGATCCGCCTCGCCCTCGGCGACGCCACCGACCACATCCCGGTCTCCTCGCCCAAGTCCATGGTCGGCCACCTGATCGCCGCCGCCGGCGCCCTCGCCGCCATGGCCTGCCTCCTCGGCATGCGCGACGGCATCCTCCCCCCGACCATCAACCTCACCAACCCGGACCCCGAGTGCGACCTCGACCACATCGCCCTCACCGCCCGCGAGGCCCAGGCCTCCACCTCCATCGCGAACGCCTTCGGCTTCGGCGGCCAGAACTGCGTCGTCGCGTTCCGCCGCTAACCGCTGAATTCGGGGCGCCCGCAAGCCGGCGCCTGGGTTGGGGGCCGGGTAAGAGACGGAAGGGCCTGCGGCGAGCGCGGCCGTCTCGGCCACGGCCCTCCACGCTTCCGTGCGTGTCGTCCAACGGTCACGACCGCGTTCCGGACTTTGACCCTGCCATAGGAAGGTCAAAGTCCGGAACGCGTCTCCGGGCCTTGTTCCCGGGCCCGGAAAGAGGACGAAGGCGCACTCGGGTGTGACGTTCCCGGCGGCTTCGTCACGGATCCGGGCGAGATCGGGGTAGGAGTGGGCGCTCCCCGACCTCTCTCGCGCGGGACCCCGACGTAAGTCCGACCTCCTCCGGACCTTTGTCCCAATCCCTGAAACTCCCGCTCGGGACGCACCTCGGACGGCCGTGATGTCCGAAGCGTCAGGAGATCCCGTCGATCAGAGTCGCGGGATTCACGCCGAGGCCCCGTGACAGCTTCAGGAACGTTTCCAGTCGTGGCTCGCGGAGACCCCGCTCGATCAGGCTCACCTCGGTCCGATGCAGGTCGGCCCGGAAGGCGAGGTCTTCCTGACTGAGTCCGGCCTTCTTTCTCTCAGCGGCCAAATTCAGGCCGAACTGCTGTCGCTGTGACCTCTCCATACGAACATATGTTCGCATACGGGTGGGTCACGAAAAACAGACAAACGTCTCGCGAATCCTTGAAAAAAGACGCAATTTCGTTACTTCGGGGGATCGCTGACATTGAACTCGCCCGGAGTGGTGACGGTCGGAGTCCACGTGATGCCATCGGCCAAGGAGTCCAAGGAGGTCTCGAGTGCCCCCGCGAGCTTGACAAGCACGTCGAACTTCGGCACGCGTCTGCCGGACTCGAACAGACTGATCTGGGTTCGGTGGATCGCCGCGCGGGCGGCCAGTTCTTCCTGGCTCAGTTCCGCTGCCTTGCGCTCACGCGCCAGGTTCCTTCCGAAGCGTTTCCCTAGATCCACGCTCGGCAGTTCTGGGCAGCGCAGACATCACGTCTACAGCCAAATCCATGCAATCAAATGACTGTCGCCGATCTGTCACAAGATCGTGACCGAACATCGACCTTCGGCGACGATTGGTCACCGAACGCCGGGGACGCCGCTCAGCCCGGAGTGTCGAACCAGCGGATCATGCGACCGTCGCGCTGCTCGTGGTAGGCGGGCGGGGCCGGGGGAGGGTCGCCTTCTAGGCAGGTGATGACTGCGTCGGGGCCGTGGAGGTGCTCCTCGACCGCGGTGGTCCAGTGGACGTCGGGGTGGAGGAGGCGGCGGAGGCGGTCCCAGTTGCGACGCTCGATCGCGTCGAGGACGTCGCAGACGGCGGGCACCTGGTCGGCCATCAGGATCGGAGGGCCGAGAGGACCTCGTCGCGGAAGCGGTCGGGCTGGTCGAAGTGGACCCCGTGGCCGGCGTCGGGGACGGCGACGTAGCGGGCCGACGGGAGGATCTTCGCGAGGCGGCGGGCGGCTGAACCGAAGGCGGGCTCCGCGCGGGAGCCGGTGATGACGGTGACCGGGCAGGAGATCGCGGCGACCGCCTTGCGCGGTGGCCAGGGTTTCCGCAGTCGCGCCCCCTCGGCGGTGATCGCCTCGGCGCTGTCGAACATCGTCGCCCGCCACTCGGCCGGGAAGCGGTCGAATTGGGAGCCGCCGTCGCGGTAGTCGAGGGCGTAGTCGAAGACCGCCTGGGCGGAGCGGCGCCGGTCGCGACGCAGGCGCGCCGCGTCGAAGCGATAGCTGAAGCGCAGTCCACCGCGGGTGGGGTGGAGCAGCAGGGCGTAGGCAGCTTCCTCGAGGATCAGCGAGGAGACGAGGTCGGGTCGTTCGACCGCCAGGCCGAGGGCGACGACGCCGCCCGCGCTCCAGCCGAGCACCGCGGCCGGCGCCGCGTCCAGCTCCTCGAGCAGCGCGGCGGCGTCGGCGACGTGGTCGGCCATCCGTGACGCCGGCGGCCCGGGCGAGCGCCCGAATCCCCGCCGGTCATACGAGATCACCCGATGCTCCGCCGCCAGGTCGTCGAAGGTCCGTCCCCAGGTGAGCGTGTTCGCCCCGTTCCCGTGGATCAGCAGCAACGGCGTCCCGGTCCCGCGCTCCTCTCGATACAGCTCAGCCAATCTCAACGTCCTCCCCCGAACGGTCGCCCTTGCCGATGCTCAGTGGCCAGGGCCCCTCTCGCAGCCGTGCGAGCGGCCCACCCCAGGCCCGCCGTCACAGTAATCGTTCCCTGGCCCGCCGTACAGCTGGTCGGCCCCGGGGCCGCCGTAGAGGCGATCGTCACCCGGTCCCCCATGGCAGCCGTCCTGACCCGCCCCCATCACGCAGACGTCATCGCCGGGCCCGCCCCAGCATCCGTCGCTGCCGTCCCCGTGCCGGCAGTAGTCGTCGCCGGGCCCGCCGACGCAGTCGCTGTTGCGGTTGCCGGTGATGCAGACGTCGTTACCACCGCCGCCGTAGCAGCGGTTGCGTTTCGCGCCTTCCGAGTAACAGGTGTCCGGCTCGTCGTTGCCGATGAACTTGTCCGAGCCGCCGCCCAGGTGCACCGTCACCGGGACCGGCATCGGGCTGTCGATCTCCACCTTGTCGTCGCTCGGACCCATGACGATTTCGACCCTGCCGTAGGCGCCGAGCGGGCACCTGAACCCCGGGTGGGTGTTCCGGCAGCCGCTGCCGCTCGGGTAGTGCATGCCCTGGGACCTACCCAGGACGAGGTCGGACCCTTCGACCGAGAAGCGCGGGTGCGAGGTCCCCTGCGAGCCATGCAGGACGAGCACGCTCTCCGAGGAGGCGATCGACGGGACCACGGCGAGGAGCAGTACGAGGGCCACGGCCGGCGCGATGAGAAGCGAACGGCGGATCGGGGGATGTTCGCAGGTGCCCGCCCGCTACTCGCAGAAGTTCGGCGCCGGGACGCTGATCGCTTCCACCTGCCGCGTGCCCGGGTCGATGGTCATCGTCATCTTGGGTTTCGAGAGGTTCGGCACCCAGAGGAAGCCCTGGGGAAACGGTTTGGCCGTTCCTGGTGCCTCGTAGAGCGCGTTCGGGTAGGCCTTGCGGGCTTCGGTCGCCGTCGAGCCGATCCCGATGTGGCGGGCGGTTTCGGCCCCGCCTTCGACGGTGAACCCGCGGAGGCCCTTGTGGCCGGACTGAAAGACCGCCCAGCCCTGAAGCGGTGCCCGCAGCGGCGCGACCCGCTGGCCTGGGTCGAGCTCGCAGCCCTTCCGCAGGCCGCCGATCAGATCCTGGCGGTGCAGCGCATTGGCGGTCGCACCAAGGCGGAGCGCGCCGACTCCGTGAGTGGTGATGAACGGCGATGCGATCGCGGTGCCACCGAACAGGAGAACGAAGGCAGCGCAGATCGAAGAGAAGACGATCGATCGCCGAAGCACGGTTGCCATCGCGGTGGAACGTATCACCGTGTACCGGATTCGCTTACGGCTGCAGCTTGCGCTCGTAGACGCGGTACTTCTTCACCACGCGGCCGTTCATCGCTTCGAGGCCGGCGTTCATCGCCTTGTTCGTCTCCAGGATGAAGCCGGCCTCACCGTGTTTGAGGCGGGAGCGGGCGGCGGCTTCGAAGTGTTCGACGTAGAGGAGGGCGGCGACGCCGGTGTGCTGCCACTCGGGCTTCACGCCGAGGAAGCCGACGCGGAGGCGGTCGGTGGTGCGGTTGCGCATCAGGAAGTCCCACCAGCCGGTGGGGAAGAGCTTGCCGCCCATGCGTTTCTGGAGCTGGTTGGCGTCCATGACGGTGATCGCCATGGCGATCGTCTCGCCGTCCTTTTCGGCGACCATGAACCACTCCGGCGAGTAGACGAGCTGGAGGTCGAGCGCGTAGGCGTCGAGGTCCTCCTTGGAGTAGGGGACGAAGCCCCAGTTCTCCGACCAGGCCGAGTTGTAGACCTCGGCGAACTTGTCGAGGTCCTTGCGCAGGGACCGGCGGGTCATCTTGCGCACGGTCACGCCGTACTTCTCCCGGCAGCGTTTGGCGAGTTTCTCGATGATCGGCTTCATCGAGGCACGGTCGTCGATCGAGAGGTCCCAGGAGAGGAGGTCCATCGCCTTCGCCAGTCCCGCCTCCTCGATCTGCCGTTGGTAGCGGGGCGGGTGCCAGTTCTGGCGGATCAGCGGTTCGAGGTCGAAGCCCTCGATCAGGACCCCGGCGTCCTCGTTGAGGTTGAAGTCCATCGGACCCAGCATCTGGTCGCAGCCGCGCGCGCGCAGCCAGGATTCCGCGGTGGTGAGGAGTCGGGCGAGGACCTCCGGGTCGTCCTCGTACTCGAGGAAGCCGAACATCCCCGTGCGGGTCCCGTGGAACCGGTTGTAGGCGAAGTCGATCTGGGCGGTGATCCGGCCGACCACGCGGCCCTCACGCCGCGCCAGGAAGTAATCGGCTTCGCCGTGCGTGAAGTAGGCGTTCAGCCGCCGGGTGAGGAACTGGTGGCGCTCGAGTTTGAGCGGCGTCACCCAGGGCGTGCCCTGGTGGAGCCGGAACGGCAGGTCGATGAATTCGCCGATCTCGCGGCGGGTCTTCACCGTCTGGATCTCGACCGCCATCAGCAGAGCTTCTCTTCCGCTTCCGCGAGGAAGGCGTCGAAGAGGCGTTCGAAGGCGTCGCCGTCGAGGGAGATTTCCTCGCCCTCCTCGAGCCCCAGCACCGACGTCTCCGGCGACAGCTTGATCCCCCGCGGGACCACCATCACCGAACCGTGCTCGGTCACCGACTCGGCGATCGTCCGCACCTCGTTGATCGGGTTGCCGTCGCGCCCTTCGACCTTCGGATTCCGCAGCGAGAACCAGCGGTCGAGGGCGGGGACGAGCTGGTTCCAGGCCGCCGATCCGGCCCCGACCCGGCGCATCTCCTGGGCCGCGGCGCCGACCGACTCGCGGCAGTTGGCGACGTAGTGCCTGTCGTATCCCGTCCGCAGCAGCATCCGGCGTCGCACGGTATCTCAAGGGAGCCCCACGGCAGCAGGCAGCGCGGTCCAGGCATTCGAAACCGGCGCCTGCTCCTCTTCAGCGGCCGGCGTGGCGTCCAGGACGCATCCGCCGTCCTCAGTTGAACTCGATCACGCTGCGGATCCCGTCCTGGGCCTCCATCAGCTCGAACCCCCGGTTCACTTCGTCGAGGGTGATCTTGTGGGAGATGAACGGCTCGACGTCGATCTCACCCGCCAGCGCGCGGTCGACGAGGACCGGCACCTGATCGCGCCCCTTGACGCCGCCGAAGGAGGAGCCGGCCAGCCGCCGTCCCGTGATCAGCAGGCGCGGGACCACGTCGAGCGTCTCGCCCTTGCCCGCGACTCCGGCCACGGTGCAGAGTCCCCAGGCCATGCGGGTCGCTTCGAGGGCCTGCTGCATCACCGCGACCAGGCCGGTCGCCTCGAAGGTGTAGTCGGCGCCGAACTCGCCGTCGGTCATCGCCAGGATCTCGTTCACCGCGCCGGGCCCGCCGATGATCGTGTCGGTGGCACCCTGGCCCTTGGCGAGCTCGAGCCGGTCCTCGGACATGTCGACGCAGATGATCCGCTCGGCACCCTGCAGGCGGCAGCCGGCGACCGCGCCCAGGCCGACCATCCCGGCGCCGAACACCGCGCAGGTCGTCCCCGCTTCCACCTTCGCCGTGTTGATCGCCGCGCCGAGCCCGGTGGAGAGGCCGCAGGCAAACAGCGCGATGTGCTCGAACGGTGCCTCCGGGTTGACCTTGGCGAGCGCGATCTCGGGCATCACCGTGTACTCGGCGAAGGTCGAGCAGCCCATGAAGCTGCGGATGTCCTCCTCGCCCCGCGCCAGCCGGGTGGTGCCGTCGGGGAGGTGGCCGACGTTCTGCTCGGCGCGGATCGCCATGCAGAGGTTGGTGCGCGGGTCGACACAATGGACGCACTCGCGGCACTGGGGGGAGAAGAGGGTGACGACGTGATCGCCGGGCGTCAGCGAGGCGACCCCCTCGCCGACCTTCTCGACGACCCCGGCGCCCTCGTGCCCGAGCACGGTCGGCGCGTAACCCGACGGATCGGCCCCCGAGGCCGTGTACAGGTCGGTGTGGCAGACCCCGCACGCTTCGAGGCGCACCAGCACCTCGCCCGCCTTCGGCTCGGCCAGGTCGACCTCCTGGACCGCGAGCGGTTTTCCGAACTCCTCAAGCACGGCGGCGCGGATCTTCACCTCTGCTCCTTCTCCCTGGTTGGCTCTCTCGATCGATCCTAGCCCCATGGCCCCGCCCGACAAACGTCTAGGAATTACGTCTACCCGGGTCGTTTCTTTTAAGTAGGTCGGGTACGGCTGCCGACATGGAGATCATGCCTTCCTCGATGCGCCCCTATGCCTCTGCCCGTATCGTCGCGCTGCTGGTCCTGGTGCCGCTCTTCGCCTTGGCGACCTTGCTGGCCCTCGGTGCCCGCGAAGCGGGAGCGGCCCCGACCTGCCAGGGCAAGGCGGCGACGATCGTCTCCAACGCGACGACGATCACCGGCACGAAGGCCCCCGACGTGATCGTCGCCGGTCCCGGCGACAACACGATCCACGGCGAAGGCGGCAACGACACGATCTGCGCCGGTGCCGGCAACGACACGATCTACGGCGAACGCGGCAAGGACTCGATCTACGGCGAAGAAGGCGACGACACGATCTACGGCGAACGCGGCTCCGACACGCTCGACGGCGGTGGCGGCAACGACAAGATCTACGGCGAACGCGGATCGGACGAAATCGAAGGCGGCCCTGGCTCCGACCTCGTCGAAGGCGAACAAGGCAACGACACCGTCAACGGTGGCGCGGGCGACCACGACATCGTCAAAGGCAACCAGGGCGACGACACGCTGAACGGCGGCGCCGGCAACGAAGACGTGATCTTCGGCGGCCCCGGCAACGACAAGATCGACGGCGGTCCCGGCGAACACGACATCGCCGACTACCAGGGCGTCGGCGGCGCGGTCACGATCAACCTCGCCGACCAGACGGTGACCGGCGCCGAGGGCGAGCACCTGACCGGCATCGAGGACGCGATCGGCGGCTCCGGCAACGACACGATCATCGGCTCCTCGGAATCGAATCGCATGGACGGCGGGCCCGGCAACGACCACCTCGAGGCGGCCGGCCCCGGCGACGCTGCCTTCGGCGGGCCCGGCTCCGACCAGTGCACCGGCGGTTTCGCCGAAGAAACGTCCTGCGGCCCGGCGGGCGGCGCCTCCGGCCTCGCGGTCGAAATCTACGAATCGATCGGCGGCACCTCGACGCTGATCCTGACCGGCACCTCGGGTCCCGACCAGGGCACCGTCAGCTACTCCGGCGGCAGCTACACGATCAGCGGCTCCGACATCACCAACGGCGACCCGGGCAACCCGGACTGCACGGGTGGCGGCACGCTCACCTGCACCGGCAAAGTCGACGCGATCGAAGCCAACCTCCTCGGCGGCAACGACGAACTGACGATCGGCCAGAGCGTCCCGAGCTCGGTCCCGGCGATGCTGGAAGGCGGCACCGGCTCCGACAGGCTCGTCGGCGGTCCCGGCAACGACGTCCTCTACGCGGGCGAAGACCACGTGCCCGACACGCTGGAAGGGGGCGGCGGCAACGACGTCCTCTATGGCGTGAACATCTTCCACCCGAGGAAAGACTCGGGCGCGGCGACGATGAACGGCGGCCCCGGCTCCGACCTGATGATCGGCGGTCAGCCGTGCGACGGCGACACGTTCAACGGTGGCGCCGGCGCCAACGACAGCGCCTCCTTCGCCCGCGTCCACAACTCGGGCAGCGTCGCGGTGGAAGCGACGATCGGCGGCGCGGTCACGACCCCCGGCGCCTCGAATTGCACCCCCGGCCGCATCGACTCCTCGACCGAGAAGATCGAGGGCTCGCCCGGCAACGACATCCTCACCGGGGACAACGGCCCGAACGACCTTCTCGGCCGCGGTGGCAACGACAAACTGGACGGCAAGGGCGGTTTCGACGACTGCAACGGCGGCAGCGGCAACAACACCGCCGTCAACTGCGAGAAGACCTCCCAGATCCCGTAGCCGGTCCCCGCCAGCTGTTCCTTATGGCGCTGGGGGCGCCATAAGGAACAGCTGGGCGGGTAGCTTGGGGTGGTGCCTGGCGCTGATCCAGAGATCGCGGTCGTCCTCGCCGTCTACGAGGCGTTCGCGCGCGGCGACGCCGAGGCGGCGGTCGCCGACATGGACCCCGAGGTCGAGTGGATCGAGCCGCTCTCCTTCGAGATGGGCGGGAGGCGCGTCGGGACCGCCGCGGTCGCCGAGTATCTCGCGGCCTCGCGTTCGGGCTGGAAGCACCTGACCTCGGAGCCGACCGCGACGCGGGTCGGGCCGGAGATCGTCGTCGTCCACAAGCTCCACGGCATCCTCCTCGACGGCACCCCGCTGGAGGCCGAAGCCACCGACGTCTTCCGCTTCCGCGAGGGGCGGATCGGCCGGATGCGCGCCTACGAGGGACCCGAGGAAGCCTTCGCCGCGGCGCCGCTACGGCGCTGGATCGACGGCTACGTCGAGGCCTGGCAGTCGAACGACCCGGCCGCGATCACGAGCCTCTTCGCCGCCGACGGCGTCTACCGGTTCGAGCCCTGGGAGACCTGGAACGGCCGCGAGGAGATCGTCAAAGGCTGGCTCGAGCACGCCGACAAGCCGGGCGACACCAGCTTCGAGTGGTGGCACGTCGGCCGCGACGGCGACCTCTGGATCGTCGAGGCGCGCACCAGGTACCACAGCCTCGGCAAGGACTACTCGAACCTCTGGCTGGTCGACCTCGACGACGAGGGGCGCGCCCGCGGGTTCACCGAGTGGTGGAAGCAGTGGCCCGACGACGCAGGCGGTCGAAGCGCCCGTCCTTGAGGATGCGCTTGGCGGCGTTGTGACCTGAGGCCGCCATCACGCCGCCGCCCGGGTGCGTCCCGGCGCCGCAGAGGTAGAGGCCGGCGACCGGCGTCGCGTATCCCGCCATATATGGGGAGGGGCGCATGAACGCCATCTGGTCCATGCCCTGCTCGCCCTGGAAGATCGAGCCGCCGGTGAGGCCGAAGATGCGCTCGATGTCCGGCGGGGCGAGGACCTCGCGCTCGACGATCGCGTCGGGAACGTTCGGCGCGTACTTGGCGAGGTGCTGGACGCAGGCGTCCGCGTATCTCTCG
Source organism: uncultured Actinomycetes bacterium (assembly GCA_963782515.1). Classification (GTDB taxonomy): domain Bacteria; phylum Actinomycetota; class Thermoleophilia; order Solirubrobacterales; family 70-9; genus VAYN01. Next base: position 397,828 of record CAWAJY010000004.1, read on the forward strand.
CGCGCCCCCTCCGGCCAGCCCGCCTCGTCCGGCGGCCCGTACTGGGTGAACATCGTCATCACCCAGGTGCCGTCGTCGGTGAGGCTCGAGTCGATCGCCGAGGGCAGCTCCGCCTCGACGTACGGTTCGGCCGCCGGGCGTCCGCCGAGCGCGTCCTGCCAGGCCCGCTCGAGGTAGTCGATCGAGGGGCACAGATTCACCCCGGTATGACGGAGCGTCTCCTGCATCTCGTCGTCGACGCCGACGTATTTCGGCGGCTCGGACAGCACCATGTTGATCTTCACCGAGCCGCCGCGGGTGCGGAAGCGGCGCATGTCCTCGACCACCTCGGCGGGGAAGTGCTCGGCACCCGCCATGTCCAGCACGGTGTTCTTCGGGTGCGCGCCGGAGGCGACTATCGGGGCGCGGAAGCTCTCGCCTGAAGTGAGGGTGACGCCGACGACCCGTTCGCCCTCGATGTCGATCGAGGCGACCTCGGCATCGGTGCGGATCTCGGCCCCGGCGGCGCGGGCGGAGGCGGCGATCGCCTCGGAGATCGCGCCCATCCCGCCCATCACATGGCCCCAGGCGCCCTTGATCCCGTTCAGTTCCCCGAGCGCGTGGTGGAGCAGGTTGTAGGCGGTGCCGGGGGTGTTCGGGCCGGCCCAGACGCCGACTACGCCGGTCGAGGCGATCGAGCCCTTGATCGCCTCGTGCTCGAAGTACTCGTCGAGCATGTCGGCCACCGACATCGTGAACATGCGGACCAACTCGTGGACGTCGCGGCGGGAAAGGCCGGCGGCGCGGGCGCCCTCGCGGGCCAGGGACAGGAGGTCCCCCGGCTTCTTCGAGCCGAGCGCCGGCGGTTCGCGCATCAGCATCGGGCTGAGGAAGTCGGCGACGCGGAAGAGGCGCTCTTCGAAGGCGACGAAGTTGTCGGCATCGTGGGAGCTGATCGGGCGGATCGAGGCGGCGGTGGCCGCCGGGTCGTCGTAGAAGACGACGGGGCCGTCCGGGGTGAGCGCGGCGTACGCCGGATCGAGCGGCACGGCGTGGTAGCCGAAGTCTTCGAGTCGCAGGTCCTTGACGATCTGCGGCTGCAGCATCGAGACGACGTAGGAGGCGCGCGAGACGCGCTTGCCGGGCCAGACTTCCTCGGTCACGCAGGCGCCGCCGAGGATCGGCCGGCGCTCCAGCACGAGCACCTTCTGCCCGGCTTTCGCCAGGTAGGCCGCGGTGGTCAATCCGTTGTGGCCGCCGCCGACCACGATCGCGTCGTAGGAGGTGCCGGACGAGCCGCCGACCTTGCTGGGGAGGTGCGTCGAGGTAGTCGCCATGGCGCGGCAGCCTAACACAAGCTTGTACATTTGACTACAAGGTCAGCAAGGTGCGTAGAATGTGCGAATGGACACTCGCCTGCAGTCACTCGCCAAAGAGCACCTGATGCTCCACTTCACCGATATGGCGTCGCTGGTCGCGGAGGGGACGACGATCATCGACCGCGGGGAGGGCTGTTTCGTCTTCGACGTCGACGGCCGTCGCTACATCGACGGGCTCTCCGGCCTCTACTGCGTCAACCTCGGCCATTCGCACGGGGAGGAGATCGCGATCGCCGCCTCCGAGCAGATGGCGCGGCTCCCCTTCACCAGCAACTGGACGGTCGCCCACCCGCCCGCGATCGAGCTCGCCGCGAAGCTGGCCGAGCTGGCGCCGGCCGGTCTCGAGCGCGTCTTCTTCACCTCGGGCGGGGCGGAATCGGTCGAGTCGGCCTGGAAGATGGCGGTCCAGTTCCACCGGGCCAACGGCGAACCGGAGCGGCGCCGGGTGATCGCCCGCCAGGACGCCTACCACGGGGTGACGATGGGGGCGCTGGCGATGACCGGCCTGGAGGAATGCCGGGTGCCGTTCGAACCGTTCGGCGTGCCCGTGTCCCACGTCGCCAACACCAACGCCTACCGACACCCGGACGGCGCCGACGAGGCGCGGATGCGCGACGCGCTGCTGGCCGAAGTCGAGGCGACGATCGAGCGCGAGGGCGCGGGGACGATCGCGATGATGATCGCCGAGCCGGTACAGAACGCGGGCGGTTGCCTGGTGCCCCCGGCCGGCTACTGGCAGGGCCTGCGGGACCTCTGCGACCGCCACGGGATCCTGCTCGTCTCCGACGAGGTGATCTGCGCCTTCGGCCGGATCGGCTCCTGGTTCGGGGCACAACGGCTCGGCTACGAGCCGGACATGATCACCTTCGCCAAGGGGCTGACCGGGGCGCACTTCCCGATGGGCGGGGTGATGATCTCCGAGCGGGTCGCCGCGCCCTTCGTCGAGGGCCGGGAGATGTACCTGCACGGGATCACCTTCGGCGGCCATCCGGTGGGCTCGGCGGTGGCGCTGGCCTCGATCGAGATCTTCGAGCGCGAGAACGTCCTCGACAACGTGATGGCGAACGAGCCGCTCCTCCGCGACCTGCTGAACGGGCTGCGCGACATCCCGATCGTCGGCGATGTGCGCGGCACCGGCCACTTCTGGGCGATCGAGCTGGTCCGCGATCAGGAGTCGCGCGAGACCTTCGAGGGCCCGGCGGCCGAATGGCTGCTGAAGGACGTGCTCTCGGCCGAGCTCTGGGGCCGCGGCCTGATCTGCCGCCTCGACGACCGCACCGAGCCGATCGTCCAGATCGCCCCGCCCCTCGTCGCCGACCGAGGCACGATCGAAGAGATCGTCCAGATCCTCCGCGAGGGACTCACCGTCGCCGCCGAACGGATGAGCGAGCGCCCCGAGCTCACCGCAACGCCCTAGCTTCTGGGTTGATGGGCCCATCAACACGAAGTGCGGCGGGCGAGGGCGTCGAGGGCGACGCAGCCGCGAGGTGAGGCGAGCGCGGGGTTGATCTCGAGCAGGTCGAGGTCGTGCTCGAGCGCCAGCTCGCCGAGGTGCGAGCCGAAGCGCGCCGCGGCGGCGAGGTCGACGGCCGGGCGGCCACGCGCCCCGGTGAGGAGCGGGGCGGCGCGGAGGCTGCGGAGAGCGCGCTCGATGCGGGGCGGTGAGGCGGGGAGGGGGACGATCGCGACGTCGTCGAGCGCCTCCGCCCAGATCCCGCCGGTCCCGACGAGGAGCGTCGGCACGACCCCGTCGCGCCGCACGGCGAAGATCAGCTCGACGCCTTCGCCCGCCATGCGCTCGACCAGCAGCGTCGCATCGGCCGCCTCGGGTAGCGCGAGTAAGCGGGCCGCCGCCTCCCGCACCTCGTCCTCGTCCTGAAGGTCAAGTGCCAGCGCCCCCGCCTCGGTCTTGTGCAGCAAGGTGGGGGAGGACAGCTTGAGCGCCACCGGCACCCCGACCTTCCGGGCCGCATCGACCGCCCCCGCGATGTCCACGGCAACGCTTCCGGCCGGAACTTCGAGCCCGGCGCTCGCAAGCAACCCCTTCACCTCTGCCTCGCCGAGCCTTACATCCCGTGATGGGTTGCCGGCCTCGCGTTCGGCAGCCAAGGAGATCTCGCGCAACCGCTTCGCATCGGCCGGCGGCGTGCGCAGCGCCGCGGCGCAGGCGATCGCGGCCCCGAGTCCCGCGGCGGTCGCGACTCCCGCCGCCGCGAGCTCCGCGGCTCCGTCCGGGTCGAGCAGCTCGGGCAGGGTCGAGCCCAGGATCGTCGCCGCGTCGCCGCGCGCGGCCCCGGTGAGGAGCGCGCGCTTGACCCGCTCCCAGTCGGTCGCGATCTCGGGATCGAGGCCGCGGGGCTGGTCGAAGAGCAGTAGCAGCTGGTCGATCGCCAGGTCGGAGGACACCGCCGCCGCGACCTCCTCCAGCGCCGCGTGGTCGTCCCAGAGCATCGAGGTGTAGTCGAGCGGGTTCGCCACCGTCGCCGCGCTCGGCAGCACCTCCCCGAGCCGCTCCCGCGTCGCCGGCGAGAGGTCCGGCAGCTTCAGCCCCCGCGCCTCCGCGAGGTCCGCGGCGATCCCCGAGTCCCCGCCCGAGCAGGTGAGGATCGCCAGCCCACCCCGCCGCGTCGGCCGTGCCGATCGAACCGGCGCGCCACCGTCCGCCGCCGCGGTCGTCCCTTGGCCCGGCCCGCTCGCGCCGACCGCGAGCGCTCTCGCCAGCTCCAGGAGTTCGCTGGGCTCGCTCGCCCGCGCCGCGCCCGCTTCCTCCAACAGCGCCGCGAAGACACGTTGGTCCCCGGCCAGCGCCCCGGTGTGGGCACCCGCCGCCCGCGCGCCACGCTCGGAGGTACCGACCTTCAGCACCGCGACCCCGATCCCGCGCTCGGCGCAGTCGGCCAGCGCGCGGGCGAGCCGCGCGCCGTCGCCGTCCGACTCCAGCATCAGGGCGATCGAGCCGACCCCCTCGGCCCCCGCCAGCGCCTCGAGCCAGTCGCTCGGCTCGAGCACCGCGCCGTTGCCGGTCGAGACCACGGTGTGGAAGCCGATCCCGCGGTCGGAGCCGAGGGCGTTGACGCCGAAGTTGCCGCTCTGGGTGACGACCGCGACCGGGCCGGGGGTGAGGCGCTCGACCGAGTCGCCCCAGAGCGGCGCCCGCGCGGCCGCGGAGACGACGCCGTTTCCGTTCGGCCCGCAGACCGGCAGGCCGACCCGCAGCGCCGCCTCGCGCAGCTCCGCTTCCAGCGGTCGCCCCGCCGGCGTCTCGCCGAAGCCCGCGGCGAGGACGATCGCGCCGCCGCAGCCGCGCTCGCCGGCTTCGACGATCACAGGCGGGCAGGCCGCGGCCGGGATCGCGACGACGACCGCGTCGACCGGCTCCGGCAGGTCGGCGATGCTCGGCACGCAGGGCCGGCCGTGGACCTCCTCGCGCTTCGGGTTCACGCCCCAGACCGGGCCCTCGAACCCCGCCGCGGCGAGGTTGCGGAAGATCACGTCGCCGTAGGACCCGGGCCGGTCGTTCGCCCCGACCACCGCGACCGAGCGGGGTTCGAGCAGCGGTGCCGGGTCGGGCCGCCGCCGGGCCGCGGGATCCTCGTGTCGCGTCGCCGCGTCGACCGCCGCCGATCGGCCGCCCGCCCCCGAGTCGGCGCTCGCCGTCACCTCAGTGGAGCATCGACTCGACGCCGCGCTTCTCCAGGCCGCGGGCGATGATCAGCCGCTGGATCTCCGAGGTCCCCTCCCAGATCCGGTCGACCCGCAGCTCGCGCAGGAAGCGCTCGGCGACGTTGGAGCGCATGTAGCCCCGGCCGCCGAAGGCCTGCACGCAGCGGTCGGCGCAGCGCCAGGCCGCCTCGGAGACGAAGAGCTTCGCCATCGAGGCCTTCGCGTGGACCACCTTCGGGTCGGCGCCTTCGTCGGCGAGCCGCGCCACCTCCAGGGTCAGCAGCCGTCCCGCCGCGGCGTCGGTGGCCGAGTCGGCGAGCGGGAAGCTCACCCCCTGGTATTCGATGATCCGGCTGCCGCCCTGCGCGCGCGCCGCCGCCCAGGCGACCGTCTCGTCGAGCAGCCGCCACATCGCGCCGATCCCATGGGCGGCGATGCCGAGGCGCTCCTCCGTGAACCATTCGCGCTGCAGATCGTCACCGCCGCCGATCCCGCCGACCACCGCGTCGGCGCCGAGCTCGACCCCGTCGAAGCGGAAGGTCGGATGGCCATCGGGATAGCTGTGGGTGAAGCGCGGGTCGTCGATCACGGACACGCCGGGCGCGTCGACGTCGACCAGGAAGAGGGTGGGGAGGAGCGCGTCGCCGTCGACCACGTTGGCCATCACGATGATCACCGAGGCGACGTCGCCGGAGGTGACAAACCACTTCTCGCCGCTGAGGCGGTAGCCGCCGTTGCCGTCGGGCTCGGCGACCGTGGCGATCCGCGACGGGTCGGAGCCGGCCTCGGCCTCGGTCACCGCGTATGCGTCGCGGAGCTCGCCGCGCAGGGCGGGGCGGAGGTACCGGTCGATCTGCGCGGGCGAGCAGTGCGCCCAGACGTTGTAGGCGTTCGGCACGTGCCAGTGGATCGCGTTGGTAGAGCGCCCGAACTGCTCGGCGACCAGCGCCCACTGCAGCCGCGTCCATCCCTGGCCGCCGTGCTCGCGCGCGTGCAGCCCGCCGGTCAGCCCGGCCGCCAGCGCCTCGCGCTTGACCCGCTCGATCGCCGCGTCGGGCAGCTTGCCGTCGGCCATCTCGGCCTCGACCTCGAGCGGGATCAGCACCTCGTCGGTGTACCGCCGAGCGCGTTCCTGGAGGTCCAAGGTCGCTTCGTCGAGGCGCTCGGGCGTCATTGACCGCGAAGGTATCATGCGATTAACTACAAGGTCAACGGCCGCCTTTTTCCGCTTGCCAGGCGGCCCCGAGCCAAGGAGATCGGCGTGGGCGTTGCGAACGGGGACGGGACGGGACGGGCCGATCGCGGCCTGGACGGTGTGGTGCGCGGGGCCGATCTGGAGGCGACGCTGCAGCCTCTGGAGCGGGCGACGATGCTGCCCAAGGCGGCGTTTCTCGACCCCTCGGTGCTCGACTGGGAGCTCGCGAACATCTTCTCCGGCGGCTGGATCGTCTCCGCCCACGTCTCCGCCGTCGCCGAGCCCGGCGCCTACGTCGCCCGTGAGCTCGGCGGCCGCTCCTTCGTCGTCGTCGGCGGCGAGGACGGCACCCCGCGCGCCTTCCACAACGTCTGCCGCCACCGCGGCGCCCGCCTCATGGAGGAGGCCGAGGGCAAGGTCCGCCGCCGCATCCAGTGTCCTTACCACGCCTGGTCCTACGACCTCGACGGCAACCTGCGCGCCGCCCCGCACATGGAGGGCGTCGAGGGCTTCGACACCGCCTGCTACGGCCTCGTCCCGATCCGCACCGCGGTGCTCGGCGGCCTCGTCCTCGTCGACCTCTCCGGCGACGCCGGCCCTCCCGCCGATCACCTCGGCGAGCTCCTCCCGCACCTCGACCACTACAGCGTCGGCGCCCTCGCCCGCGCCGGGAACGTCGACTACGACGTCCACGCCAACTGGAAGGGGATCGCGGAGAACTACAACGAGTGCCTGCACTGCCCCGGCGTCCACCCGGAGCTGAACGCGCTCAGCGACTACATGAGCGGCGAAGGCCTCTACGGCGCCGGCGCCTGGTGCGGTGGCTCGATGGTCCTGAACGACGGCGCCGAGACGATGGGCAAGGAGGGGGGCCACCTCGACCGCCCGCCGATCGCCTCGCTCGGCGAGGACGACCTCCGCAACATCCTCTACTTCGCGCTCTTCCCGAACGCCCTGATCTCGCTCCATCCCGACTACGCGATGCTGCACACGCTCTGGCCGCGGGAGCCGGGCCGCACCGACGTCGTCTGCGAGTTCTTCTTCGAACCCGCGACGATGGCGCGCCCCGACTTCGACCCGGGCGACGCGATCGCCTTCTGGGACCAGACGAACCGCCAGGACTGGCACGTCTGCGAACTCGCCCAGAAGGGGGTGGCCTCGCCGGGGTACTCGCCGGGCCGCTACTCGGCCGAGGAAGAGGACGTGCATGCCTTCGACTCGATGGTCGCGGCGCGCTATGCCGAGGGCCTGCGGGAGGTGGTCGCGTGAACCCGGTCGCGGAGCAGCTCGGGGAGCTCGGCCTGCCGGCGCCGCTCTTGGAGCTGGCGGGACGCGACTGGGACGCGGTGGTCGTCGGCGGCGGCCATAACGGCCTCACCGCGGCGGCGTACCTGGCGAAGGCCGGGCAGAGCGTCCTCGTCCTGGAGCGGCGCGAGCGCCTCGGCGGCGCCTGCACCCTGGAGCGCCCGTTCAGCGACGAGCGCTACACCGTCAGCCCCTGCGCCTACGTGGTCGGCCTGCTCGACGAGCTGGTGATGCGCGAGCTGGGCCTGCGGGAGCGCGGCCTCAAGTTCTTCGTCGCCGACCCGAACCTCTGGGTCCCCTTCGAGGACGGCAGCTCCTTCGGCCAGTGGCTCGACGACGAAAAGACGCAGGCCGACCTGGAGAAGATGGGCGTCTCGAAGAAGGACATCGACGGCTACTGGGCCTACGAGCACCTCTTCGACGAAGTGCGCCGCAAATTGCGGACCGGCCCGCGCGACACCTGGGTCGGCGACACCCCGACGCGGCACGAGATCGAGGAGCTGCTCGGCCACTCCCAACCGCTGATCGACCTCTGCTTCACCGCCTCGATCGCCGAGGTCCTCGACGACTACATCGAAGACCAACGCCTCAAGGACGCGCTCTTCGGCCAGGGCGTGATCGGCACCTGGGGCGGCCCCCACGAGCCCGGCACCGCGTCGATCAAACTCATGCACTACCAGGGTGACTTCGAGGGGCAGGGCCCGGTCTGGGGTTACGTCGAGGGCGGCATGGGGATGGTCAGCTTCGCGATCGCCGACGCCGCCCAGGAAGCCGGCGCGGTCCTGGCGTGCGGCGTGCCGGTCGGCGCGATCATCCCCGGCGAGGGCGTGGAAACCGAGGACGGCACGCTGATCCGCGCCACCAACGTCGTCTGCAACGCCGACCCGAAGGTGGCCCTGCGCCTGCTCGGCGACGCCGAGATCCCGGCCGACTTCCGCGCCCGCCTCGAGGCCTGGAAGGTCCGCAGCCCGGTGGTGAAGTTCAACGCCTCCCTGTCGAAGCTGCCGAACTGGACCGCCGCGCCCGGGGAGACCTGGCCGGCCCAGGCGACGATCGACCTCACCGGCGGAGTCGACGCCGCCCAGAAGGCCTTCGAAGAATGCGCCGCCGGCGAGCCGTCCGTGGGCTTCGGCGAGATCTACATCCAGACCGGCTACGACCCGTCCCCGGCCCCTCCGGACCGTCACCTGCTGGCGTGCTTCGGCCAGTACGCGCCCTACGACATCGCCGACGGGGATTGGGACAGTCGCCGCCAGGACGTCGAGAAGCAGTTCGTCGACCTGATCTCCCGCTACGCCCCCGATTTCGGCGACTGCCTGGAGGAGTGCGAAGTGCTCGGGCCGCCCGACATCGAGAAGCGCATCGGCCTGACGGGCGGCAACATCTTCCAGGGCGAGGTCACGCCGGACCAGATGTGGGAGGGCCGCCTCCCGTCCCGCACCCCGATCCCCGGCGTCTACCTCTGCGGCGCCGCCACCCACCCGGCGGGCTCCGTCATCGCCCTGAACGGCCGCAACGCCGCCACGGCGCTCCTGGCGGACCTCGCAACGGTCGCATAGTCCGCCTTCGTCCCAACTCCAGGGGGGAGAGAAGGAGTGCGTTCGTCCCTTGTGCCCATATGCGACACAACGGACGAACGCACCGAGGGACGGACCTGGCCGAACTGGCGAAAGGGCAGCATGGCGTGGTCTCGGCGCGGCAACTGGCGGGCCTCGGCTACCCGCGAAAGACGATCTCGCGCTGGGAGGTGGAGGGGAAGCTCCACCGGATCTACCGGGGCGTCTACGCCGTGGGGCATACCTCGCTCGCCTGGGAGGGACGGTGCATGGCGGCGGTGCTCGCCAATTCGCCGGCCGTCGCCAGCCACAAGACCGCCGCGTGGATCTGGGAGCTGCGGCGGTGGCGCCCCGGACGGTTCGACCTCATCGCGCCGACCCGGCGGCATCGTCGTGAGCCGATCGTCGTCCACTTCGCGCGGCTCGCGCCAGAGGACCGCGACGTCGTCGACGAGATCCCGGTGACCTCGGTGGCGCGCACCATGCTCGATCTCGCGCCGGACGAATCGACCCGCAACCTCCACCGGATGATGGACCGGGCCGAAGAGCGCAAGACGTTCGACCTGCGGCGCTTCGATCGCCTGCTCTCTCGGGCCGGCGGACACCCCGGGCGGGTCAAGCTCCGCTACGCGTTGGACACCTTCAAGCCGGAGTACGCCGTCCTGCGCTCCGACCTCGAGCGGCGCTTCCGCGATCTCGTCCTCGCCGCCGGCTTGCCGGCGCCGCAGACCAACATCGTGGTCGAGGGTTACGAGCTCGACTGCTACTGGGAGACGGAGGGCTTCGCGGTCGAACTCGACGTCTTCGCGACCCACGGCTCCCGTGACTCCTTCGAGGCCGACCGGGAACGGCAGGACAACCTGCTCCTTGCCGGGATCGAGCTGATCCGGGTCACCGATGTACGGCTCGACCGGGAACCGCGGGAGACCGTCGCCCGGGTGGCCGCCCATCTCGAACGTCGCCGCCGCGCGATCGGCCCGCGCCGGTCGGTCGCATAGGGTCGCGCCATGGCGGACCGGGAGAGCGCGCGCGAGCGGATCCTCGAGGCGGCGTGCGACCTGATCGCCGCCGAGGGTATCGACGACGTCCGCATCGCCCGGGTCGCGATGCGCGCCGGCGCCTCCACCGCGCTCGTCCACCACTACTTCTCCACCCGCGAGGAGCTGCTCGAGCAGGCGATCCTCCACTCCTTCGAGGCGGTCGGCGAGGAGCGCTTCGCCGAGGCCGGGGGGGAGGCGCCGAACCCGACCGCCGCGCTCGCCGAGGCGATCGAGGAGTGCCTGCCGCGCCCCGGCCACCTCGAACGCGACTGGGTCCTCTGGGTCGAGCTCTGGCTGCGCGCCGCCCGCGAGCCCGACCTTCGCCCGCTCGCCGCTAGCCTCTACGCCCGCTACCACGAGTGGCTCGAAGAGGTGCTGCAGCGCGGCATCGACGCGGGGGAATTCACCGCCCCGGAGGACCTGCGCGCGCTGACCGACCGGACGATGGCGCTGCTCGACGGCCTCGGCATCCGCGCCCTCCTGCACGACCCGACGATGGACATCGACGCCGCTCGCGCCCAGGTGGCCGACTTCCTGGCCCCGCAGCTCGGCATCGACCCCGCCGCGCTTCTCACCCAGGCCGCCTGAGCGCTACTCGGGCGGATGGGCGGTCTTCTGCGGCGATGACCGTCGGACTCCTCCTCCTCGCCGCGGCGCTCGCCGTGCTGCTGTCCGGGTGCGGTGGGTCGTCGGGCTCGACGACCGCGTCGTCGCTCCGCGATCCGCAGCTTCGGCCCGCCGCCCAGGCGCTCTTCGAACGCCCTTGGGCGCACCCGAATGCAGACGAACATCGCTGAAACTCCCTTGCGCGATTCGTCACGACGATGTAATTTGAACCGCGGTTAAAACTACCCGGCCAGGAGGAGGCAGGGAACGTGGCTCCACGTCCCAGCATCGATCACATCCGTCGCCCGCAGATCCTCGCGGCCGCGGCCGAGGTGATTGCCGAGCGCGGGGTGGCGGGGACGCGGATCGCCGACGTGGCCGAGCGCTGCGGGGTCAGCCCGCCGGCCCTCCTCTACTACTTCGACTCCAAGGAGCAGCTGCTCGCCGAGGCGCTGACCGCCGACGACGAGCGCTTCTACGAGGAGCTGGAGGAGCGCCTCGACGGCGCGGCGACGCCGGGTGAGCGGATGGTCGCCCTTATAGAGACCGCGACCGAGAGTGCCGACGACTTCGCCCTCTGGATGGAGCTCTGGACCTGGGCGCTGCGCGACGCGGGCCTGCGCGCCGCTCGCGAGCGCTTCGACGCCCGCTGGCGGGCCGCGATCGAGGCGATCGTCGCCGACGGCGTCGCGGCCGGCGAATTCGGCGCCACCGACCCGCCGCAGGCGGCGCTCGCGATCGCCGCCCTGATCGACGGCCTCTCCGCCCAGGCGGCGCTCGGCGACCCGGAGGTGTCGAACCCACGGGTCCGACAAACCGTCCTCGCCGGCGCCGGGCGACTTCTCGACGCCGAACTCCCCGCCAGGGCAGGGGGGCGGGCATCGCCCTGAGCCACCCCAGGGAACGCCCGGGCGCCGGGCTGTGGGAGGCGACGACGCGCCGTCGCTTCCTGCAGCGCGCCGGCCTCGCCGCCCTGGCCGTCGGCGCCGGCTCCGCCCTCAGCGCCTGCTCCGACACCACCGTCCCCGGCGGCCACGACCCGCACCTCGCCCCGGGCGGCCTGCCGCTCGCCCGCCCGGACAATCCGGTCCGCCTCCCGATCTACCCCGACAACCCGCGGATCCCCTCCGGCCTCGAACCCGAGTCCGGCCCGCTCCAGCTCTACAACTGGGCCGAATACATCAACGAGGCCGTCCTCAAGTCCTTCGAAAAGCGCTACGGGGTCGAGGTCCAGCTGAGCACCTTCTCGACCCTCGACGAAGCGGTCGCCAAGCTCGCCGCGGGCGCCGTCGGCTACGACGTCTTCGTCCCGACCCAGCCGGAGATCTCGCTCCTGGTGGCGGGCAAGCTGATCCAGCCGCTCAACCTCAACTACGTCCCCAACCTCCGCAAGAACGTCTGGAAGATGCTGCAAAGCCCCTGGTACGACGTGGGCTCGCGCTACACCGTCCCCTACACGGTCTTCTCCACCGGGATCGGCTGGCGCAACGACTTCCTGCCGGACTACGACCCCTCGAAGCTCGCCAACCCCTACCAGAGCTTCTGGGACATGGGGGAAATCTCGGGCCGCGTGGGGATGCTCGACGACCAGCGCGAAGGGCTCGCCTTCGGGCTCCTGCGCAACGGCATCACCGACGTCAACACCGCGAACCAGGGACACATCGACGGCTCCCGCGAGGCGCTCCAGGAACTGATCGACCTCGTCAACCTGCGCTTCTACACCAACGAGTACCAGCACCTCGCCGACGGCTCGATCTGGCTGCACCAGGCCTGGGGCGGGGACATGACCGCGATCGGCTACTACCTGCCGAAGGGCACCCCGGTCACCTCGATCAGCTACTGGTGGCCACCCGATGGCCGCGGCCTGATGGGCAACGACACGATGGCGGTCCTCAAAGGCGCGCCGCATCCGGTCCTCGCCCACCTCTTCCTCGACCACGTGCTCGACGTCGAAACGGCGTTCCTGAACATGGAATTCACCGGCTACCAGCAGCCGCTGGTGGAAATGACGCCGAAGGCGGTGGTGGAAGCCGAACTGGTGCCGGAAAACCTGCTCTCGGCGATCGTCCGCGAGGAGCAGTTCTCGCAGGGCTTCCTGCAGGGCCCGCTGTCGGCCGAAGGCATGGGGATCTGGGAAACCGCCTGGTCGGAAGTGAAGGCGACGTGAGCGGAGGCGGCGCGTGACGCGCAACGAAGGCTCGATCTGGCGCAGCCTCTCGATCCCCGGGGTCGTCTGGCTCTTCCTCTTCGTCGTCGTCCCCGCCTACGCGGTGGTCGCCGTCGCGATGGGGCAGATCGACTCGCTTCTGCAGCCGGTCCCGCAGTGGAACCCGATCCACTGGAACGTCGGCTTCGTCAAGGAGGCCTTCACCAGCGTCGTCCCCGGCGGCACCTACTGGCCGGCGACCCGCAACACGATCGTCTTCGTCGCCGTCACCGTCGTCCTCTGCTTCGCGATCGGCTACCCGGTCGCCTACTACGTCGCCCGCAAGGCAGGCCGCTGGAAGGGCCTCCTGCTGCTCCTCATCTTCCTGCCCTTCTGGGTCAGCTACCTGATGCGGATGCTGGCCTGGATCGGCCTGCTCGCCCCGGACGGCTACGTCAACGTGGTGCTCGGCTGGGTCGGCATCGGCCACACCGAATGGCTCTCCGGCAATCCCTACTCGGTGGTCGCGGCGCTCACCTACGGCTACATCCCGTACTTCATCCTCCCCGTCTACGCGGGCCTCGACCGGATCGACCAGCGCCTGCTCGAGGCCTCCCGGGACCTCGGCGCCTCCGCGGGCCGCACCTTCTTCCGCGTCACCCTGCCGCTCTCCTGGCCGAGCATCCTCGCCGGCTCGGTGCTGATCGTCCTGCCGATGTTCGGCGACTACTACACCAACGACCTGATCTCCGGCTCGCCTCACACCAACATGCTCGGCAACAGCGTCAACCTGCTGGTCCAGGGCGGCTCGCAGAAGAACCTCGGCGCGGCGCTGGTGCTGGTGCTGATGACGATCCTCGCGGTCGGGATGCTCTATTACCTCTGGGAGACCCGGCGCCAGCAGGAGAAGCTCGCCTCATGAGGCGCCCGGGGACGGAGCCGGCCGCATGAGCGTCACCGCGCCCCCGGGCCCCGCGCCCGCGCCCGCGCCGCCCGCCCCGCCCGAGCCGCGCCCGCCGGTCCGCCCGAGCCGCTGGCCGGACTGGGTCGGCAATCCCTGGGGACGCCCGCGCTTCCTCAAGCTGACGACCTGGTTCTACATCGCCTGGTCACTGATCCCGGTCCTCGCGGCGATCGTCTTCTCCTTCAACGACGGCCGCTCGCGCAGCGTCTGGCAGGGCTTCTCGACCCGCTGGTGGTGGGGCGACCCGAACCTCTCCGTCTTCCACGACCCGATCTACACCAACGCCCTCGTCCACAGCCTCGAGCTGGCGGCGCTCGACATGCTGATCGCGACGCCGCTCGGGTTCCTCCTGGCGATCGGCCTCTCGCGCTGGCGCGGGCGCGGCTCCGGCTCGGCCAACTTCCTGATGCTGGTGCCGCTGACCACGCCGGAGTTGGCGATGGCCGTCTCGCTGCTGCTCGTCTTCACCCAGCTCTCGATCCTGCCCTTCACCGCGATCGCCCTCGGTACCACCGCGCAGGTGATCGGCCAGGTGACCTTCTCGGTCTCCTACGTGGTGGTGATCGTGCGCAGCCGGCTCGCCTCGCTCGGCCCCGAATACGAGGAGGCCGCGCGCGACCTCGGCGCCTCGGCGCGCCAGTCGCTGCAGCACGTCCTCTTCCCGCTGCTCCTGCCCGCCGCCTTCGCCTCGACCCTGATCGTCTTCGCCCTCTCGATCGACGACTTCGTCGTCACCCAGTACATGTCGGCGGGCGGGGAAACGGTGACGATCCCGATGCTTCTCTACGCCAACGCCCGCGGCGCGGCGACGACCCCGGCGCTGAACGCGGTGGCGACGATCATGGTGATGGTGACGCTGATCGGGGTCGGCGGCGCCTACCTGGTGCTGCGCTGGTTCGGGCACCGCAGCGGCGAAGCCGGTGGGGACAGTGCCGGGCAGATGGGGATGGACCTGACGGGGATGGATTAGGAGGGTGCGAGTGATGGGACGGTGGGACAGATGGAGATGACGGCGGCGACGGGGACGACCCCGGCGATCGGCGGCGGCGCCGGCGGAGAGGTGGAGCTGGTCGCGCTGGAAAAGCGCTTCGACGACGTGGTCGCGGTCGACGCGATCGACCTCGACATCGCCACCGGCGAGTTCTTCTCGCTGCTCGGCCCCTCGGGCTGCGGCAAGACGACGACGCTGCGGCTGATCGCGGGCTTCGAGCGACCGACCTCAGGCGACGTCCTCCTCGACGGCGCCAGCCTCGCCGCGGTGCCGCCGGACCGTCGCAACGTCAACACGGTGTTCCAGAACTATGCGCTCTTCCCCCACCTGAACGTGCTCGACAACGTCGCCTTCGGCATGCGCTACCAGAAGGTGAAGCGCTCCGAACGCCTGCGGCGGGCGAAGGAGGCGCTCGAGCTGGTGGAGCTCGGCGACTACGCCAAGCGACGCCCGCACCAGCTCTCCGGCGGCCAGCAGCAGCGCGTCGCGCTCGCCCGCGCGCTCGTCCTGCGCCCCGCGGTCCTGCTCCTCGACGAGCCGCTCGGCGCCCTCGACGCGAAGATCCGCCGCGCCCTGCGAGTCGAGCTGAAAGCGCTGCAGGAAGAGGTCGGGACGACCTTCATCTTCGTCACCCACGACCAGGAGGAGGCGCTCAGCATGAGCGACCGGATCGCGGTGATGCACGAGGGGCGGGTCGACCAGGTGGGGACGCCGCGGGAGATCTACGAGGGCCCGGCGACCCTCTTCGTCGCCGACTTCCTCGGCGTCGCCAACGTGATGGAGGTCGAGGTGATCGGCCGCGATGCCCACGGCTGTCGGCTGCGCGTCGGGACGCGCGAGCTCTGGTCGGAATGCGGGGACATCGGGCGCACCGGCCCGGCCTCGGCGGTGGTGAGGCCGGAGCGCCTGCGCGTGACCCCGGGCGCCGAGGCGGGGGAGAACTGCCTGCCGGGGATGATCGACCGCACGATCTTCGTCGGCTCCAACCTCCAGGTGATGGTGCGCCTCGCCAACGGCGGGTTGCTGCAGGCGAGCGTGCCGAACGACGGCGTCGACCTCGACTCCCACGAACAGGGCGCGCCCGTGAGCGTCCACGTCCCACCGGACGCACTGCGGATCCTGGCGCCGCGGGGGGTGACCCCGGCGACCTAGCTAGGTGGGTCGGCGGGCATAGTTCGGGGCCGGCGCGGCAGTCCGAGTTGCGTCCCGGGACGTGAAGGGTTCGTGGGGAACTCCCGGGGTTCGTCACGCTTCCGCCAGGAACTCCCCACTCCCGTCACGCTCCTCCAGCACCCCCAGGTTGATGGGCCGAAAACCCGCCTATATGACGGGTTTTCGGCCCATCAACATTTCGGGTCCTGCGGGATGCGCACGAACTTGGGGAACGCGGCGTCTCTCGCACGGGGCCCCGCCGGCGACCTGACCCTCACGCCAACTCGCGGTGGAAGCTCTCCTTGAGCGAGTGCTCGTCGCGGTCGCCGGGGACCGTCTTGTCGAGGCGCATCGTGGCGTGGCGGCCGTCGAGGTGGAGGGTCGCGACCTGGTTGTCGAAGCAGGGGCCGTTCAGGCGTCGCCAGCGGATGCCGGGGTCCTCGGCTCCGGCTGCCTTCGCCAGTGCCGCGGCAATCTGGGTGAAGCCATTGGTGAAGCCCGCTTTGATCACCCGCTGCTCTTTGCTCGAGAGGGGGTTGCGGTAGGGGGAGCAGACCGCCTGATAGATCGGCGCCTTGCCCTCGGCCTCGCCAACCGGCCAGCCGACCTCGCAGAGGTAGGCGTGGTGGACGTCGCCGGCCATCACGACGATCGAGGCGGGCTTCCCGCCGCGCTTCCCGTCCGCGACTTCGCCGAGCAGGTCGCGCAGGTCCCGGAAGGAGCGGGAGAAGGAGCCCCAGTGGTCGAAGTCGACCGCGCGCCGCAGCTTCTCCGCGGCGCGGGCGGCGAGCGGCCCGTGGGCCCCGTCGCAGACCTTCTCGTTCCAGGCCTCGAGTCGGTCGAGCCCGGGGGAGAGGAGCCACGGCACCGTGGTCGCGATCAGCAGGTGGTCGAAGTCCCCCTCGGTCTGGTCGACGATCCACCGCCACTCCTCGTCGTCGACCATCCGCCGGGCGCCCTCCTCGAGTACCCGGCCCGCCCGCGAGTCGACGAAGACCGCCCGCGTCCCGTTCAGGTCGCGGCAGAAGCTCCAGCGCGTCCCGGCGCCCTCGGATTCGATCCGGTCGGCCCACTCGAATAGCACCTCGTCGGCCTTCTCGTTGCCGCGCACCCCTTAGTAGACCTCTTCTTCGTCGAGCGCCCGCGGCGAGAGATTGCCGAGGTGCTGGTAGATCCAGTAGCTGGCGATGCAGCCGATCGCGCGGCGGTGCCACCAGGCGCGTTCGCGCATCTCGTCGACCCAGGAGCGGGAGATGTTCCAGTCGTCGGACATGTCGTGGTCGTCCCAGAGCATCGAGGTGGAGACGACCGGAAGAGCCGGCGGATCAGCGGCTCGCGCCAGCTCTCCTGGTAGAGCCAGGTGTACTCCTCGAAGTCGGTGACCTCGCGCCCCGGTTCGGTTTTGGTGCCGCGCCGCGCCTCGATCTTCGCCCGCGTCTCCGGGCTGCCCTCGTCGACGTAGACCTGGTCGCCGAGCAGGAAGAGGAGGTCGGGACGACGGCAGTCGCCGCGGATCAGTTCCTGGGCGAGGACCCAGAGGGCGTCGACCTCGTGGCCCTCTTCGTCGTCGTCTTTGGACTTGGTGTAGGGCTCCTCGTGGGGGACGGCGACGCGACAGGACCCGAAGGCGATGTCGAGCGGGCCCGCGCCGCCGAGCGTGCGCAGGGACGGCGGCGGCAGCGGCGAGTCGGCCTCGGGCCAGCGCACGGCACCGTCGAGGCGCACGTCGTAGGGATGCTCGGTGCCTGGCTTCAGGCCTTCGACGCGGACCAGCGCGTAGTGGTGGCCCTCGACCGTGAAGGTGGGCTCGACGGCGCCGAGGACGGCGACCTCGCAGGGCTCGTCGGTCTCCACCCAGATCGTCGCCTCGGTGTCAGAGACGTAGCGCAGCAGGGGCCCGAGGACGAGATCAGCCATCCCGGCAGGATTCCCTTTGCGGTGCGGAGCTAAACCGCGGTGAGCTTCGCCAGCTCCTCGTCGCCCAGGGTCAGGTCGACGGAGGCGAGGAGCGGCTGCAGCTGCTCGGTGGTGCGGGCGCTGGCGATCGGGGCGAGGACGGTGTCCTGTTGCCGCAGCCAGGCGAGGGCGACGGCGGCGACCTCGGTGTCGTGGGCGGCGGCGATCTCGTCGAGGGCGGCCAGCATCCTCTCGCCGCGCTCGTCCAGGTAGGCCATGGCGCCTTCGGCGCGGACGCTGTCGACCTCCTCGCCACCCGGTCGGTACTTGCCGGTGAGGAAGCCTTTGGCGAGCGCGTAGAAGGGGAAGCAGGCGACGTCCTCACGAGCGCAGACCGCCCGCTGGTCGGACTCGTAGCCGCGCTCCATCAGGTTGTAGTGCGGCTGCAGGGCGACGTAGCGGGGCAGGCCCTCGCGCTCGGCCGTCGCCAGCGCCTCGGTCAGCCGCGCGCCGCTGTAGTTGGAGGCGGCGACGGCGCGTACCTTGCCCGCCGCGATCAGCTCGCCGAAGGCGCCGAGCGTCTCGGCCAGCGGCGTCTCGGTGTCGTCGAAGTGGGCGTAGTAGAGGTCGATGCGGTCGGTGCCGAGGCGACGGAGCGAATCGTCGGCGGCCTTGCGGATCGTCTCCGCGCGCAGGTTCTTCAGCCCGGGGAGTTGCCCACCTTGGTGGCGATCACGATCGCGTCGCGCATTCCGGCCGCGCCGCCATCCATTCGCCGATGATCGTCTCCGACTCGCCGCCGCTGTTGCCCGGCGCACCGGCCATGTAGGCGTCGGCCGTGTCGATGAAGTTGCCGCCCGCCGCGGCGTAGGCGTCGAGCACGGCGAAGGAGGCCTCGCGGTCGGCCGTCCACCGAAGACGTTCCCGCCGAGGCAGAGGCCGGAGACGTCGAGGTCGGTGCGGGGGATCAGGGCCATCGGGCGGCGACTCTAGCGACCGGGGCACCTCGGCTTCCAGGGGGACCGCGCCGATTGTTACCGTCCGCCGGCAAACCCAACTCGATAGGTTTGCAATACGAATAAAGAGGACCTAAGGCGGGTACCGCCGTCTTCGGTTGACAGAGCAGTTCAGTCGGGGTCCAGACTCGGAAAGGTGTATCGGTGAAACAACAAGACCTGGGAATCAAATTCTGGGCAGCACTGGCGGTCAGCGCGGTCGGCATGGGCGTGGCGATCGCCTTCCTCGCGGGCTTCTTCCTCGGCCACTTCACTGGGCACAAGAGCACCACCACGGTCGCTGCCGGGCAGACCTCGCCGATGGAATCGTCCGCGGAAGGCGAAAAGGTCACCGCCTCCAACGGCATCACGATGGCGCCCGAGTTCACCAGCGACGAACTCTGGGAACACGCCGGGGACAACTGGGTCACCAACGGCGGTAGCACGACCAACGACCGCTTCTCGACCCTGGACGAAATCAACACCGAAAACGTCTCCGAACTCAAAGGCGACTACGTCACCAAGATCGGCAAAGGAGCGACCGCGGCGAAGTTCTCGGCCGAGGGCCAGGCACTCGAGTACGAAGGCACGATCTACATCCCGGACGGCGCCGACAACGTCTACGCGATCGACGCCGGCAACGGCGAAATCCTCTGGACCTACGAACCGCACCTGCCGCCTGACCCGCTCGGCGAAGTCATCTGCTGCGGTTGGGACAACCGCGGCGTCGCGATCGGCGACGGCATGGTCTTCGTCTCGCAGCTGAACGGCGACCAGGTCGCGCTCGACCAGGAAACCGGCAAGGTCAAATGGTCGACCCCGGTCGTCAAGCCTGGCCAGGGCTTCTCGATCACCAGCGCGCCGCTCTACTACAACGGCATGCTCTACGTCGGCGGTTCCGGCGGCGAGTACGGCATCCGCGGCCGCCTGACCGCGCTCGACGCCGAAACCGGCAAGATCGCCTGGAAGTCGTACACGATCCCCGCGCCCGGAGAAAAAGACTTCAAGGGCAGCTGGCCCGCGAACAACGACGCCTGGAAGCACGGTGGCGCCGGCATCTGGAACACGCCGACCGTCGACCCGAAGACGGAAACCCTCTACTTCTCGACCTCCAACGCCGGACCGGACTGGAACGGCGCGGAACGCGAAGGCGACAACAAGTGGGCCGCGTCGATCGTCGCGATGGACGTGAAGACCGGGAAGATCAAATGGGGCTACCAGCAGGTCCATCACGACCTCTGGGACTACGACAGCCCGAGCCCGACCGTCCTGATGGACGGCGAAATGAACGGCGAAGAAGTCGAAGCCGTCGGCGAGCCCTCGAAGACCGGTTGGGTCTACCTGCTCGACCGCAACACCGGCAAGCCGATCTACCCGATCCCCGAGGTCAAGGTCCCGCAGGACCCGTCGCAGAAGACCGCCGCCACTCAGCCGGAGCCGACGATGGAACCGTTCAGCCCGATCGAAGTGAGCAAGGAATCGGTCGAAAAAATCCAAGAATCGGTTGCCGGCAACAAGCCGAAGCAGAAGGTCGTGGCCGGGAAGATGTTCCAGCCGATGTCGACCGATCCGAGCACGATCGTCGTGACCCCGAACTCGGCGGTCGGCGGTGACAACTGGCCGGCGTCTTCCTATGACCCGGAAAAGAACATCTACGTCGTCTGCTCGACCGAAGGCGCTCTCGGCGTGATCGCCGAAACCGGCAAGACCCAGTTCAAAGCCGGCGAAACGTTCACCGGTGGCGACATCGGCGGGACGACCGGCTTCGCCGCGCCGGGCTTCGTGACCGCCTACGACATGTCGACCGGCAAGATCGCATGGCAGAAATCGATGCCCGAATCCTGCTACTCGGGGGCGGTGACCACCGCCGGCGGCCTCACCTTCATCGGCGAAAACGACGGCGAACTGGTGGCTTACAACACCGAAAACGGCGAAAAACTCTGGAGCTTCCAGACCGGCGCCGGCGCCAACACCACGGTGACCCCGTTCGAAGACGAAGGCGAAGAGAAGATCGCCATCTACGCGGGCGGCAACTCGCTGGCGGCCACGCCGCACGGCGAAAACTTCTGGGTCTTCTCTCTCAAGGGGACGATGGAAGGCGAGGAAGGCACCGAAAAGGAAGGCGAAGGCACGACCCACAAGGGTGACGAACCCGGCAAAGAAGCCAACGAAGGTGAAACGCCGACCGAAGAAGGCAACGAAGAAGGCGGCGAAACCGCCGAAGCGGGTGGCGCTCCCAACGCCGAAGCCGGCAAAGAAGTGTTCGCCGAAAACTGCTCGATCTGCCACGGCGCGACCGGCCACGGCGGTAACGGCGGCCCTGACCTGACGACGATGCCGAAAGCCCAGGAACAGGCCGGCGCCGAAGAACAGGTAACCAACGGCGGCGGTGGCATGCCGGCGTTCAAGGGCCAGTTGAGCGAAGAAGAAATCAAGAACGTCGCGGCCTTCGTGGTCGAAGACGTCGTCGGCGGCAAATAGGGCTGGGTCGGAAGGGAAGCGATGCAGGCGAAGTCGAGGTCCGTCGCTTCCCTTCTGTTCCTCGCCGTCGTCGGGTTGTTGCTCGTCGCCGGCTGCGGCGGCGGGGGATCGGGCTCGGGCTCCTCGGGCGGCGGAGGCGGCGACTTCGTCGCCGGCGCCGAAGCGGCCTGCAGCAAGGCCAACAAGCAGATCGTCGCCCTCGGCACGCCGCAGCAGGACCAGGTGACCGGTTACATCGAGGCAACCGAAGCCGTGATCGAAACGCTGGAGAAGGAAGTCACCGCCCTGGAAGCCTCGGGCGCGGCCGAAACCGCCTATGCCGAAGGCCTGGCGACCGCGGTGCCGGTGCTGACGAAGATGTCGAACGCGGCGCGTAACGAAAACTTCGACGCCGTCCGCGAACTTTCGGCCGGCCTGGTGGAAATCCACCTCGGCGAACTCGCCGAAGCGGCGAAGCTCAAGTCGTGCGCGGAGGTCCCGGTGAGCAAATCTTGAAGCGCCTCAAGCTGATCGCCGTCCTCGGTGGCATCATCGCCCTGCTGGCGAGCGTCGGCGTCGCCTGGGGCACCACTGGCGCGACCACCGGCTATCCCCAGCCGAAGCACAGCGTCCCCGCGACCACCCAGGCTCCCTTCGAAAACCGGTACGTGCTGACCGCGGTCGGCAGCGGCGCGAGCATCCGCAGCGGCGAGATGAAGTTCGAATTCGAGGAGGGCTCCTCGCCGCAGTTCCTGGTCGGGATCTCGCAGTTCTATTCCTACGGCCCGACCGGGGAAATCGAAACCGGCCTCTTCACCTTCTATCCGCCGAAGGCGCTGCCGAACGGCAAGGGCCTCGGGTTCACGGCGCTGAAGGTCGGCGCCTCAGCCCAGTACGGGCAGGTCACCCCGGACGGTGAACTCCAGCTGTTCAACCCCGAAGGGGACACGGTGAAAGGTCAGCTGCGCCTCCACGGCGGCGGCCCCTGGCCGGTCGAATTCAAGGTCCTCGGCGACGAAGAGCGCTACACCGCCAGCCCCCCGGCGGCGAAGCAGATCCACGAAGCCGAACCCAACAATCCGGGCTGGGGCGGCGAACCCTCCGAATACGAAGGCGAATACGAACTGACCAACGGCGGCACCGATCCGACCGAAAAGGCGGGCACCCTCGGAGCGGTGATCGGCGTCGCCCAGGGCCTCGGGGTCAAGGGCGCGGTGGTCAGCTCGGGCTCGATGAAGGTCGAAGGGAATCCCGCCTTCGCCACGGTGGAACTCGAGACCGGCGGGACCGCGCGGACCTTCACGCTCACCAACCTTGCCTGGCAGGGCGACCAGCGGGTCGCCCAGGTCCACGACGAAGGTCCCGACAGCCCGCCGGTGGGCCACTTCGAAGGGACCGGCGGCCAGGGCGAAGTCAAAGGCGACCTCGTCTCGGGCCACTCGGTCTACAAGGTCGCCTTCAAGCTCAAGAACTGAGCCAGACGCGCCAGTAGGCGCGGATGCGACGG
Organism: uncultured Actinomycetes bacterium; assembly: GCA_963782515.1. GTDB lineage: Bacteria > Actinomycetota > Thermoleophilia > Solirubrobacterales > 70-9 > VAYN01. Next base: position 420,662 of record CAWAJY010000004.1, read on the forward strand.
GAGAACGCCTTCGGCTTCTCGGCGTAGATGCGCTCGCCGGCGGCGAGCGCGGCGGTGATCAGGTCCGCCTGGCGGGCCTCGATCAGCCGCCGCAGCGTTTCGCGGTGGACCGCATCGACGTCCTCGCGCCCGACCAGGTCGATGCAGAGGACGGCCAGATCGTGGTGGTCGCCGAGCAGGTCGGTGAAGTCGTGGACCTCCTCGGCGGTCGGCTCCAGCACCGGCTGCCACGCATCGCGCAGCAGGCGTAGCTGGTACCAGAGGTCCTTGCCTCGTTTGCGCAGCTCGTGGACGGCCTCGAAGTCGGGGGGGTCGCCGAGGGCGGCGAAGGCCTCGCGGCCCTCGCGGTAGGCGGTGTCGAGGCCAGGGCCGAGAAGCCCCCAGCCGTCGGTGCCGAGCTTCCACTCCGGCGCCCGGGCGGCGACGGCCTCGATCGCCGCGATGGCCTCCTCGGTCCCGCCGCTCTCCTCGCCGACGATCCGGTCGCGGTCGGCGAGGAGCGCCTCGCGCCAGAGCGCCGTCCCGCCGGGCGGCACGTCTCCGTCGCCCTCGACCAGCGCGTCGAGCGTCGCCACCTTCACCTCGGCGTCGCGGCTCGCCGAGAGCGCGCGGCCGGCGTCGCGCAGCGCCCGGTTCTCCCGCTTGAAGGTCTTCCCGCCCAGGTCGTCGCGGACCAGGCGCAGGGCGGCCCGCGCCTTCTTCAGGTCTTTGCGGGCGCCGTGGATCGCTTCGGCCAGGGCGTCGCCGTCGGTGGCACCCTCCCTTGCCTCGCCCAGCCGCTCGACGACCTTCTCGAGGCGGCCGACGATGGCCCGGCGCACGCCGGTCGCGGCGTCCTCCTCGGCGAGCAGGCGGTAGGCGCGGCTGGTCGTCTCCGTCTCCATCTCCACATCCTTGCGCTTTTCAGGCAGGCCGACGGTCGCCAACGTCTGGTTGGCGTAGCGCTCGTCGCCGGTCAGCTCGGGGCCGAGCCAGGGGGGCGGCTCGAAGGCCTCGGCCGCCGCGAGTGAGTCGAACTCGACCTCGGCCGTGCGCAGCCCCTCGAGGGCGCCCGCGTAGACGTCGATCTCCGCGCGCAGGCCCTCGCCGAGCGGCACGTAGTGGCGCACCTTGCGCACCCGCCGGCCGGCGGTCAACGTCCAGAGCGCCTCGAAGGCGTCCGGATCGATCTCCACCTCGACCTCCTCGCGGACCTCGCCGTGCCCGTTCTTCGCGGTCAGAAGCAGCTCACCGTCGATCCGCCGCAGCCGCACCTCGCCGCGCTCGTCCAGGGCCAGATAGCCCTGCTCGATCGCCGCCGCGGCGCTCTCGGCCCGCGGCATCTCCTCGACCAGGAACTTGCGCTCGATCTCGGCCACGCAGGGATCCTAGGCCCAGAGTCGAATGGGGCGCCATGGATCGCGCAAATACCTTCAGCGTCGGGGAGGTCCTGAACCGGGTCTTCGATCTCTACAAACAGCACTTCGGCGTGCTGATCCCGGCCGCCTTCTGGCTCTTTCTGGTGGTCTCGATCCTCGGTGGCGTCCTCAGCCGGACCAATTATCTGGCGCTGCTGGTCTTCTACGTGGTCAGCCTCGCCGTCGCGATCCTCTACCAGGGCATGGTGGTCAGCCTCGTCCACGACGTGCAGGACGGCCGCCGGGACTCCTCGGTCGGTGAGCTCTTCCGCTCGGTCGGCCCGGTGCTCGGCGCGCTGATCGGTGCCAGCCTTCTCTACGGCATCGCCGTCGGCATCGGCTTCTTCCTGTTGATCGTCCCGGGCTGCATCCTGCTGACCATCTGGGCGGTCATCGCGCCGGCCATCGTGATCGAGAAACAGCCCGCGATGGCCTCCTTCGGCCGCTCCCGCGAACTCGTCCGCGGCTTCGGCTGGCCGGTCTTCGGTTCGGTCATCGTCGCCACCTTGATCACCGCGATCGCCAGCATCATCCTCCTCGGGATCGCCGACGCGATCGCGGGCGGCCCGATCCTCCGCATCGTCTTCGGCGCCCTCGCCACGACCCTCACCGCGCCGGTCGGCGGCCTCCTCGCCGCGGTCATCTACTACCGCCTGCTGGAGCTGAAGGGCGAGGCGGCCCCGCGCCACCCGAGCGACCGGGGCGTCGCGGACGAATGGAACGAGCCGGTCCCGCCGCCGGATCCGCCGGCGCCGGGCCCCGGGGCCCCCGCCTAGGGTTTCGCCGGTGGGAGGGGGCGGGACGAGGGTTGTTCCGTCGTTGCTCGCGGCCGCAGCGGCAGTCCTAGAAGCGCCCTGGGCGTCTCATGGCGGTCCTGGCAGGCTGTGACCGCCATGAGACGCCCAGGACGTGAGGGGTTCGTGAAACAAATTGCAGAGGGACGACACGAAATCCGGACTCCCGTGACCCTTCCGCATGAAAGCGGGCCCCCACCAAGGATGAGTTCGCAGTTATGTCCGGATAGCGGCAGAAAGTGCGAACTCACCCGAGGTGCGGATGAGGAAGACGCACGGAAGCGTGGAGTTCTAACGGTCTCTGTGACGAGGTTCCTCTTCCGTCACGGATCCGTGTGCCTCGCATGCGCCTCGCGTGACCCGCACCCGAGGGTCCCTCGTCACTCCTCATAGACCCGGCCGTCTCGGCCACGGCCACAGCCGGCCAGGGCCGTGGCCGAGACGGCCGCTCTCGCCGCAAGCCCTTGCGTCCCTTGCCCGGACACCGGCTCCCCGGTCGTTGCGGCGCGCCTACGGACAACGGTCAGGACGAGAACCCCGCGATCAGCTCGGCCGCCTCGATCGGGTGATCGAGCTGGGGGCAGTGGCCGCCGCCGTCGATCTCGATCCACTCGGCCTGCGGGAACTCGGTGCGGAAGCGCGTCGCGGCGCCGGGGAGGACCAGGAGCTTGTCGTCGGTGCCCCAGACGAAGCGCACCGGGCAGGTGATCCGCGCGGGGTCCAGTCGCCAGCCCTCGCGCTCGGCGAAGTCGACGAGAGGCTCGGAGTCGCAGGCGGCGGCGCCGCGGATCAGGTGGGCGAGAAGGTCGGCGGAGAGGTGGTCGGCGTTGCTCGCGTAGGCGGCGCTCGCGGCGATGCGGCCCTCCGGGGTCGCCGCGATCTCGCCCGCCCGGGGCGCGGCATCGCGGACCATCTTCGCCATCACCCGGAAGTAGCGGAGGGTCTCGGCGATCGCCGGATCGCCCTCCGCCCAGCCACCCGCCGGGGCGAGCGCCACCACGGAGCGGGCACGCCCGCGCTCCGCCAGCCGCATGGCGACGAAGCCGCCGAGCGAGTTGCCGGCGATCGCCGGCGCCTCCCAGCCCGCCTCGTCGAGCATGGCCTCGACGGCGTCGACGAGCGCGTCGTCGCTGGCCCCGTCGGCGGGATGGCGCGGCCCGCCCGCGTGCCCGACGAGGGTCGGAGCCAGCACCTCGAAGCGCTCTTCGAGCCGGCCCAGAACGGGCTCCCAGGTCCGCCACGTGTCAGTGAACCCGTGGAGGAGAAGGAGCGGCGGACCCTCGCCGCCGCGGTGGAGCGGCGCGAACCTCACGCCGCGATGTTGACGGGCCGAAAACCCGTCACATAGGCGGGTTTTCGGCCCGTCAACGTGTCAGTGCTCGAGGAGGCCGGCGACGGCCAGCGCGAGGCGCTCGCCGCGGCTGGTCAGGGCGTACTCGGCGTGGGGGGGACGGCCGGCGACCAGGCGCCGCTCGACGATCCCCGCCGCCTCAAGTTGCTCCAGTCGCTCCGAGAGCGTCGTCGGCGACACCCCCGGGAGCGACTGGCGGAACTCGTTGAAGCGGTGGGCGCCGCTGGAGCAGGCGTAGATCGTCGCCATCGTCCAGCGCCGCTCGAGGAGCCCCGCGGCGGCGCGGAGCTCCTTCGGCACGGGGTCGCAGTTACGACACCTGGGCGACATCCGCTCCGGCCTCCGCGGGCTCGAGCGCCAGTCCGAGCACCTCGTCGATCGACATCACCGGGTGGAACCTCATCTGCTCGCGCACCTCCTCGGGGACCTCGTCGAGGTCGCCGCGGTTGCGCTCGGGCAGGATCACCTCGGTCAGCCCCGCCGCGTGGGCGGCCAGCACCTTCTGCTTGAGGCCGCCGATCGGCAGCACCCGTCCTTGCAGGGTCACCTCTCCGGTCATGCCCACAGTGTGCTTGACGGGGCGGCCGGTGAGCAGGCTGACCAGCGCCGTGGTCATCGCCGTGCCCGCGCTCGGGCCGTCCTTGGGGATCGCCCCCGCCGGCACGTGGACGTGGAACTCGCGTTGGAAGCGGTCCTCCGGGATGCCCAGCGCCTCGCGGTGCGAGCGGACGTAGGAGAGGGCGATCCGCGCCGACTCCTTCATCACGTCGCCGAGCTGGCCGGTCAGGACCAGGCCCTTGTCACCGTCCATGGCGGTCGCCTCGATGAAGAGGATGTCGCCGCCGGTGCCGGTGACCGCGAGCCCCGTGGACACGCCCGGGATCGCCGTGCGCTCGACCGACTCCTGGAACACCTTCTGCCGCCCGAGGGCCTCGCGGACCGCCTCGATGTCGAGGACGATCGGAGCCGCCCCCTCGCCGGAGGCGATCTTCGTCGCCGCCCCGCGGAGCAGCTTGCCGACCTCACGCTCCAGCTGACGCACGCCCGCCTCGCGGGTGTACTCGGAGATCACGGTCCGCAGGACGTCGTCCTCAACCGATACCTCCTCGACCCGCAGGCCGTTGCGCTTCAGCTGACGCGGCACCAGGTAGCCCTTGGCGATCGCCAGCTTCTCCTCGGTCGTGTAGCCGTCGAAGGCGATGATCTCCATCCGGTCCAGCAACGGTGCCGGGATCGTGTCGAGCAGGTTCGCCGTGGCGATGAAGACGACCTCGGAGAGGTCGACCTCGACGTCCAGGTAGTGGTCGCGGAACGAGTGGTTCTGCGCCGGGTCGAGGACCTCGAGCAGCGCCGCCGACGGGTCGCCACGCCAATCGGCGCCGACCTTGTCGACCTCGTCCAGCAGGATCACCGGGTTCATCGTCTCGGCATCGCGCAGGGCACGGACGATCCGTCCCGGCAGGGCGCCGATGTAGGTGCGGCGATGGCCGCGGATCTCAGCCTCGTCGTGCAGGCCACCGAGGCTGATGCGGACGAACTCGCGGTCGAGGCTGCGGGCGATCGACTCGCCGATCGAGGTCTTGCCGGTGCCGGGAGGCCCGACCAGGGTGAGGATCGTGCCGTTGGCACGCGAGTCCTCCTCGATCTCCTCGGCCCGCTCCTCGCGCAGCTTGCGCACGGCGACGAACTGCGTGATCCGTTTCTTCACGTCGTCGAGCCCGGCGTGGTCTGAGTCCAGCACCTCGCGGGTGTGGTTCGGGTCGAGCTTGTCCTCGGAGCGCTTGCTCCACGGGACCGCGATCAGCCAGTCGAGGTAGCTGCGGATCATCGAGCTCTCGGGCGACTGCTCGCCCTGGCGCTCCAGTCGGCGCAGCTCCTTGGTCGCCTGCTCGGCGACCGCCTCCGGCATCCCGGCCTCGGCGATCTTCGTCTCGTACTCGGCGATCACGTCGGTGTCGTCCTCGCCCAGCTCTTTGCGGATCGACTCCATCTGTTTGCGCAGGAAGTACTCGCGCTGCTGTTTCTGGGCGCCGGACTCGACGTCGTCCCGGATCTTCGAGCGGACCTGCAGCTCGGCGAGGCGCTCGCGCTGCAGCTCGACCGCGATCTCCAGCCGCTGGGTGACGTCGATCGTCTCCAGCAGGCGGAGCTTGCCCTCATTGGGGATGTCGGGGGCGAGGCCGGAGGTGTCGGCCAGCGCGCCGGGCTCCTCGATCGAGCGCAGGAAGTTCGCGATGCGACCGTCGTCGCCGCGCAGCTCGAGGATCTCCTCGACGACCGCGCGGTACTCGCGGGACACCTCGCGGGTGTGCTCGTCGTCAGGGTGCCCGTCGTGGATCTCCTGGACCTCGACGTGCAGGGCGTCGGTGTCGTCGCCCGCCTGGGCGGCGCCGGCGATCCCGCGATGGAGGCCGACCACGGTCGCCACCGGGTGGCCGCGGCGCGAGGTGCCGTGCTCGACCACTTCGGCGACCACGCCGACGCGGCCGTACTCACCGTCGGAGCGGGGGAGGAGGAAGACGCGCTCGTCCTCGCCGACGTCGATCGGCAGGGTCGCGGTGACGGTCGGGAACACGATCGCGTCGTCAAGGGGAACGAGTCTGTAGGTCATTGCCAAGTCCACTTTCTGTAGTTAGTGCTCTGTCAGGATAGCGCTACAGGTTCCGGACCTCAACCCCTGCCGGGTAGGCTGCGATCCATGGACGACGCACGCGCCAAGGAGCTGCTGAGCGCCGAGCGGGAGCGGGTCGAGCAGGCTCTCGCCCGGGTCCGCGACGAAGGCCGCGGCGATTCGACCGAGAACACGCCCGCCGGCGACTTCAACAACGAGAACCTCTACGAAGACGAGCTCGCCGAAGGGCGCGAGGGGGACCTGCAGCGCCGCCTGGAGCGGATCGAGCGCGCCGAGGAGCGCCTCGCGGCCGGGACCTACGGCCTCTCGGTCAGGTCCGGCGAGCCGATCCCCGACGGGCGCCTCGAGGCCGAACCGCTGGCCGAGCTGACCGTCGACGAGGAGCCCGGCGGCGACAAAAGCTGGTAGGCGCGCGAACTCTCCGAAAGAGAATTTTCAAGCGAAGCCCCTCGCCCGTCGATAGGTTCGGCACCATGGCGAATCAAGACTCCGTTGCTACCGAACAGGCCCGCTTCTACGGGACCCGCTTTCTGACCGAGGACGCCCCCGACGGGCCGTTCCCCGAAAAGGGGATGTCGGCGCTCGACTCGCAGCGCCTGGTCGAAGAGGAACTGCAGCTGGAGGGCGACCCGAACCGCAACCTGGCCACCTTCGTCACCACCTGGATGGAGCCGGAGGCCGAGCGGCTGATCGCCGAGAACAATTACCGCAACTTCATCGACCACGCCGAGTATCCGATCTCGGCCGAGATCGAGCAGCGCTGCATCCGCATGCTCGCCGACCTCTTCAACGCCCCGGGGGAGACCACCGGCGCCCGCTGCCAGGGCTCCTCGGAGGCGATCATGCTCGGCGCCCTCTCGCTGAAGTGGAAGTGGAAGGAACGCCGCGAAGCCGAAGGCAAGCCGGTGGACAAGCCGAACCTGGTCTTCGGCGGCGACGTCCACGTCGTCTGGGAAAAGTTCTGCCGCTACTTCGACGTCGAGCAGCGGGTGGTGCCGCTGCAGGAGGGCAAGTACACGATCGGCCCCGACGACGTCGCCCCCGAGGTCGACGAGAACACGATCGGCGTCGCCGCCGTCCTCGGCACCACCTTCACCGGCCACGCCGATGACATCAGGGGCATCAACGACTACCTGGTCAAGCTGAAGAAAGAGAAGGGCCACGACGTGCCGATCCACGTCGACGGCGCCAGCGGCGGCTTCGTCTGGCCGTTCCTCTACCCGCACTCGGAGTGGGACTTCCGGCTCGAGCAGGTGCGCTCGATCAACGTCTCCGGTCACAAGTTCGGGCTCGTCTACCCGGGCATCGGCTGGCTGGTCTTCCGCGAGAAATCAGACCTCGCCGAGCACCTGGTCTTCTACGAGAACTACCTGGGCGAGGTCGACGCGACCTTCACGCTCAACTTCTCCACCGGCGCCTCGATGGTGCTCGCCCAGTACTTCAACTTCGTCCGCCTCGGCCGCGAGGGCTACTCCGACGTGATGAAAGCGATGCAGTCGAACGCCCAGGTCCTGGTCGACAAGCTCGACCGCTGCGGCCACTTCGAGCTGATCGGCGAGAACGAGGAGCAGCTGCCCCTGGTCGCCTTCAAGCTGATCGACGGCAAGGGCTACGACGAGTTCGACGTCTCCTGGCAGCTCTCCGCCGAGCGCGGCTGGATGCTGCCCGCCTACACGATGCCGCCGAACGCCCAGGAGGTGAAGGTCCTGCGGGCGCTGGTAAAGCACACCCTGAGCCGCTCGCAGATCGACCGCCTCGCCAACGACATCGAACACGCCTGCGACACGCTGGAGAAGAAGGGCGGCGCCCACAAGAGCGAGCGCCACAAGGCAAAACGGAGCCCGAACGTCTGAGGGTTCGGGCGCGGGCGGCCGTCCGAGATCGGTCCTGGGCGTGAGGGGTTTCGTGTGGATCTCGGCACAGCTCCGGGCGGAGGTCGGACTTACGTCGGAGGTCCGTGCGAGAGATGCCACACCTGCCTGCATTCGGTGAGGGAGGTGCCGGGAACTCCACACTTCCCGCGGCCTTCAGACACTTTCAGCCGATCTCGGGGCCCGAAAAGAGGCCCCGAGACAGCGCTGCAGTGATTACAGGTGCTATCGCACCGGTAATGCTTGCAGCGCGGTCGTGACTGTTGTCCAACACGCACGGAAGCGTGGACCTCCCACGCTCTCCGTCACAAGATGCGAGTCCCGTCACACCTCCGTGGGACTCGCGTGCGTCCCGCGTCCCACGCCCTCCCCGGATCCGACACTCCCCACAGACCCACCCTTCCCGGGCGCCGACCAGCTAACGGGTCCCTCCCGCCCGGCTCGGCCACCAGGCGCGGTCGCCGAGCCGGTAGGTGATCGCCGGGATCAGGAGCGCGCGGACGACGAAGGTGTCGAGCAGGACGCCGATCGCGACGGTGGCGCCGATCTGGATCAGCTCCTCCAGCGGCAGCAGGCAGAGCGTGGCGAAGGTGCCCGCGAGGATCAGCCCGGCGCCGGTGACGACGCCCCCGGTGGCGACCAGCGCGGAACTCGTCCCCTCGCGGGTGCCGTGGACGCGCGCCTCCTCGCGCACCCTGGTCATCAGGAAGATGTTGTAGTCGACCCCCAGCGCGACCAGGAAGAGAAACGCGAGGAGGGTCAGGTCGAAGGTGATCCCTTCGCCGCCGATCACCGCGAAGGCGAAGGTCGCGAGCCCGAGCGAGCCGGCGAAGGAGAGGACGACGGTCGCCATCAGGTAGAGCGGCGCGGCGATCGCCCGCAGCACCGCCGCCAGGATCAGCCCGACCACGAGCAGCACCAGCGGCACGATCAGGCGGGTGTCGCGACCGTTCGTCTGCTCGACGTCCCAGTTCTCCGCCGGGAGGCCGCCGAGCAGCCCGTCGGGGGAGATCTCGTGGAGGCGTTCGCGGACCTTTTCCACCTCTTCCGCGGCCTCGCCCGAGTACGGGTTGCCGGCGAGGATGACGACCACGATCGCCGAGTCGAGCTTGCCGTCGGTGGGGACCGGGATCGCCAGGCGGACCGAGTCGAGGCCGCCCATCGCCCGCGCCACCTGGGCGGCTTCGTCGGTCGGAACCACCGCGGTCAGCGGCGAGGCGAGGCCGGGCGGGAAGTGTTCGTTCAGGACCCGCGTGCCTTCGCTCGAGTTGGTCGGCTTCGTCTCACCCTGGCCGAAGCCGATCGTGCCGTGGTGGACGAGGTTGCCCGCCGCGAGGACGAGGAGGCCGACGATGACGGCGCCGATGATCGGCCGGGTCCGTCGCCGCACGAACCCGGCGATCGCCTCCCAGCGGCGCGGCCCCTCCCGCCGCGCCGCCCCCGCCGAGGGCCAGAAGGCGCGCTCGCCGAGCACCGCGAGCAGGGCGGGGAGGAGGGTGAAGGCCGAGCAGACCATCACCGCGATGCCGATCGCGAGGATCGGCCCGAGCCAGTGCGTCGACTCCAGGTCGGCGACCAGCAGCACCAGCATCGCGGCGATCACGGTGCCGCCGGAGGAGGCGATCGGCCGGACGTTCTCGCGCAGCGCCTTCGGCAGCGCCACCTCGGCGGGCGACCCCGACTGCAGCTCTTCGCGGTAGCGGTGCACCAGCAGCAGCGAGTAATCGGTCCCGGCGCCGAAGACGAGCACCAACAAGAGGAAGGTTCCCTCGCTGTTGACGACGATCCAGCCCGCCTTGATCAGGAGGTAGGCGATGCCGATCGCGACGGTGTAGGCGGCGCCGACCGCGATCAGCGGCAGCAGCGCAAGGAGCGGCGCCCGGTAGACGAGCAGCAGGAGGAGGAGGACGAGCCCGAGAGTCGCGATCAGCAGCGTGCGGCCGGCTTCGTTCGCGACCTTGTCGAGATCGGCGGCGATCCCGGCCGGGCCGGTCACGTAGGCGTGCAGGCCGGGGACGGCGTGGGCCGCCAGGTATTCCCGCATCTGGGCGACACCGTCGCCGATCGCGCCGTGGTCGGCGGCGTTCAGCGCGAGGACGAGGAGCGCCGCTTCGTCGTCCCTGGAGATCGGCCCGACCCCGCGCGCGTAATCGGCGACCTCACCGAGCGGCCTGCCGGTATCGGCCGAGAACGGGTCGATGATCGGGGTCGCGCCGGTGATGCCGAGGCGCTGTAGGCCGCGGCCGAGGGTCCCGATCGCGTTCAGGTCGTCGGGGGTGAGGCCGCCTTGGCGGTCGAAGACGATCACCGTCGGGACCTCTTCGGCCTTCGAATCGGCGGTGGTCGTGGGGACGCCACCGCCCAACGAGGACCCGCCGCTCGTCGACCCGGTCCCCTGCGCCGGCACGCCGGCGTCGCCGGGGCTCGACGCGCCGCCCAGCGCCGCCGCGCCGTCGAGGACTTCGATCGCGTGGATCGATTCGGCGCCCTTCGGCAGGAAGCTCGACTGCCCGGCGGCGGTGACCTCGCCGATGTGGGAGCGGGCGACGTAGCCGCCGACCCCGATCGCGACCCAGACGGCGATCGTCACCCAGCGGCCTCGCGGGCCGGTCACCGCGGCGGCGAGCGCGGCGATCACCGGCGGTGACGGTCGGCGTCCTGCACGCGCGAATCCTATTGGTGCCCCCGTCCAGCTGTTCCTTATGGAGCCCTCGGCTCCATAAGGAACAGCTGGACGGGTACCGTCACTGCATGCCTACCTGGATCGCCCGCCGCGCCGTGCCCTGGATCTGGAAGAAAGTCCCCTGGAAAACCGTCTGGGCGATCACTCTCTGGCTCGCCCAGAAGGGCCGCGACCGGGTGCAGAGCAACCTCACCGACCGGGAGCAGTCGGAGTTCTGGACCCTGCTGAAGAAATCTCAGGGCCGCCCGGGGAACCTGAGCGCCCGCGACCAGACCCGGATGAAGAACATCGTCGGGAAGGCGATCCGCGGCTAGTCGTCGCGAGGGAGTCCGCCGCGCTCGAACGGCGGCGAGCGGAACTGCATCAGCTCGACCTTGGCGTGGATATCGGCCGGTTCGCCGTCCGATACGCGTTTGGCCACGCGCGCTTCGACCTCGAAGAGCGCCTGGGTCGTTCGCTCGATGACCTCGACGATTTCGTCCCAGCCGGGTGCGTCGACGATCATCGGCATGCGACAGAGGTGGGCGTTGTTGTCGCCGAAGAAGGTTCCCGCCGCCATCGCGGCCGTGATGTCCTGGGAGATGATCCGCAGGGAGACGCTGACGAGGTCGAGGCGCTCCTTCTCGTTCAGCGCCTGCCACGCGGCTTCGTCGAAGTAGAGCCGCTGCGTGGCCCGGTAGAAGTGTTCGAGCACCCGGCCGCCACGGACCCGCTCCGTGCGCACCAGCTCGATGCAGCCGAGCTTCAGCAGTTGGTTGATGTGGTAGGTGACGTTGTTGAGGCGTTCGCCGATCTCCTCCGCCACCTGTCGGGGCGAAGCGCTGCGTTCAAGCAGGACGCTCATCGTGTGCACGCGCGTCGGGTGCGACATCGCCGCTGCCAGCTGCGGGCTGATGAAGTCCGGCGTCGCAACGCCGGAATCTTTGGTCGGAATGGCTCCCAAGCAATCCTCCAAAAAAATTGAGTTAGTGACCCGACTGCATTAAACCTCATTCCCACAACCGTCGCTACAAGCGGATAAAAACATCGGAGAATCTTGTTTGAGTAGTCAGCTTGCCTCAAACTTTCCTGTTGATCCCGACCGGGGGAATACAGGGAAGGAGGTGGCCGACATGAGCATCGTGGAGATTCCGCAGATCGTTCCCGCGACCAGCGTTCAGAAGCCGAACTGAGGTCCGGGGTCTCAAGGCGACACCCTGCGCGGACGCGCGTGGGGGCCGCCTCATTCTCTAAGGGATCGGAATGGTCCAATCCCCTAGCTCAAACGAGCGATTTTGACACCTCGCGCGCGTACCTACGCAAAACTGCCCGATCAATGAATCGCCGTCGACCGAACCGGATCGATCAACGCCTGGTGCGGGCGCTGGGCCATCCGCTGCGGGTGAAGATCCTCGAAGTCGTCCAGGTTCGCAAAGCCAGCCCGAGCGAGCTGACCGACCTGCTGCAGGCGCCGCTCGGCAACGTCGCCTACCACGTGCGGGTGCTGGAGAAATGCGGCTGCATCGAGCAGGTGGCGACCGCGCGCAGGCGCGGGGCGGTGGAGCACTACTTCCGCGCCCGGCCGCGCTCCTACATCGGCCATCAGGACTGGCGCAAAGTGCCGAAGAGCCTGCGCGACGCGGTCACCGGCGCCTCGCTGGGGACCTTCTTCGACAAGGCTGCCGACGCGCTCGAGGCCGGGACCATGGACGCCCGCGACGACACCACGCTGAACTGGATGCCGATGGCGGTCGACGAGGCGGGCTGGGCCGAAGTGGCCGCGGTCTTCGAGGCGGTCACCAATCGCCTCGAGGCGATCCACGAGCTCTGCCGCCGGCGGATGGAGCAGAACGGCGAGGACCCGACCGCGCTGGTGGTCGGCATGGCCGCCTTCGAGCCGGCCCCGAACGGCTTCGTTCCCGAGGTGGGAGCGGAGATGGACTCTCGCCTCGGCGCGGAGGGGAACGGGGCCGACGCCGACGGGGTCGTCGACGAGGAGAGCACACCGAGCGCCTAGGCGCGTCCCACCGCAGCGCTTAGGATCCGCCCCGATGCCGGAGCCAGTCACCGTCGCCGTCGAGGTCGCCCGCCCCCGCCAGGAGGTGTTCGACTGCGTCGACGTCGCCGCCAACCACGAGAAGTGGATGGACCACCTCTTCAAGGACTGGCGCTTCGAGGGACCGAAGCGAGGGGTGGGGGCGATCACCAAGGCGCAGGTCAATGCGCCGAGCGCGCGCGAGAAGGTCACGATCGAGGTGGTCGAGTCGGTGGCGCCGGAGCGGATCGTCGAGGAAGGCGAGAACGCCCACGGCAAGCGCAAGACGCGCGGCACCTATCGCTTCGTCGAGATCGACGAGGGGCGGACGCGGATCGAATTCGAGCTCGAGTGGCGCAAGACGCCGCGCTCCGAACGCCTCGCGCCATTTCTCTCCCGCGCCTTCATGCGCCGCGCCAACGGCAAAGGCATGAAGCGGTTGGCGGACCTGCTCGAAAAGGGCTGAGATGACGGCGGGCGGCCCGGCCGGGGAGGGCGGCGCCGAGCGCCCGGACCTCGCCGAGCTGCGGGCCCGGCGGGCCCTGACCGAGGACGCGGCGCGGCCCGAGGCGGTGGCGCGCCGCCACGCGGCGGGCGGGCGCACGGCGCGCGAGAACCTCGCCGACCTGGTCGACCCGGGCAGCTTCGTCGAGTACGGGCGCTTCGCGGTCGCCGCCCAGCGCGGGCGGCGCGAGCTCGACGACCTGATCGCGCGGACCCCGGCCGATGGCTTCATCGGCGGCACCGCGACCGTGAACGCGGAGCTCTTCGGCGAGCGCGCCGCCTGCGCGGTCCTCTCCTACGACTACACGGTGATGGCCGGGACGCAGGGCGCGCTCGGGCACCGCAAGAAGGACCGGCTGTTCGAGCTGATCGAGCGGATGCGGCTGCCCGCGGTGCTCTTCGCCGAGGGCGGCGGCGGGCGGCCCGGGGACACCGACTACCCGGTTGTGTCGGCGCTCGACACGCGCGCCTTCGCGCTCTGGGCGCGCCTCTCGGGGCTGGTGCCGCGGATCGCGATCGTCGCCGGCCGCTGCTTCGCGGGCAACGCGGTCCTGGCCGGCTGCTCGGACCTGATCGTCGCCACCGAGGGCTCCTCGCTGGGGATGGGCGGTCCGGCGATGATCGAGGGCGGTGGCCTCGGCAAGGTCGACCCGGACGAGGTCGGGCCGCTGGGGACGCAGGCGCGCAACGGCGTCGTCGACGTCGTCGCGGCCGACGAGGCGGAGGCGACGGCGATCGCGAAGCGGCTGCTCGGCTACTTCCAGGGGGCGACGCCGCCGGGCGCGGTACCCGACCAGACGGCGCTCCGCCGGATGATCCCGGAGCGTGCGCGGCGCGCCTTCGCCGTCGCCCCGGTGATCGAGACGCTCGCCGACGTCGACTCGGTCACCTTCCTGCGCGAGCGCTTCGCGCCGGAGCTGGTGACCGCGCTGGCGCGGATCGAGGGCCGGGCGCTCGGCTTCATCGCCAACGACTCGCGCCACATGGCGGGCGCGCTCACCGGCGATGCCTCCGACAAGGCGGCCCGCTTCCTCTCCCTCTGCGATGCCTTCGGGCTGCCGGTCGTCTCGCTGCTCGACACGCCCGGCTACATGGTCGGGCCGGAGGCCGAGGCGACGGGGCTGGTGCGGCACGCCTCGCGGCTCCTGGTCGCCGGGGCGGCGCTGCGGGTGCCGCTGATCGCGGTCGTGCTGCGGCGCGGCTACGGGCTCGGTGCCCAGGCGATGGCCGGCGGCAGCCTGCACGAGCCGCTGCTGACGGTCGCCTGGCCGGGCGCGCACCTCGGCCCGATGGGGCTGGAAGGCGCGGTGCGGCTGGCGCTGCGCAAGGAGCTCGGGGAGATCGCCGACGAGGGCGAGCGCGAGGCGCGCGTGCGTCAGCTGACCGTGGCGGCGGAAGAGAACGCGAAGGCGCTGAACGCGGCGACGCTGTTCGAGGTCGACGACGTGATCGACCCGGCGGAGACGCGCGACGTGATCGCGAGGACGCTCCGCGCGGCGGGGGCGTCGTCCCCGCCCGAGCGTCCCCGCCCGGTCGACACCTGGTGATCACCAGAGGGCGTCGTGGGACTCCATGACGCCGCGGCCCGCGGCGAGCTCGATGCCGTCGAGGGAGCCGGAGAAGGTGCCGAAGCGGTGGCGGTAGGTGGAGCGGACGAGGAGGAAGTTGTCGTCGCGGGCCCGCTCGGCGCCGGAGTCGAAGTCGAGGCGTGAGCCATCGGCGAAGCGGACCGCGTCGAGGCCGTCGAAGCTCACCGGGGCCGGCTCGTAGGGGACGCCGTCGACCCAGACGGCGCGCTCGCTGCGCTCGGGCGGATCGTTGATGCCCTGGACCAGGTTCCAGGCGAGGGCGCGGCCGTCGGCGGCCGTCCCGACCCCGGCCGACCAGTGCCAGCTCGTGTGGCGGGCCTGGTAGCCGGCCGATTCGTCGTCGACGCCGAAACCCTCGACCCGCGCCCGTAGGCCCGGCGTCTCGACGACTCCTTCCATCGGGACACCGGCGCGCTTGCGCGTCCAGCCCCAGCCGTCGCCCGCGCCGCTCGGGCAGATCGATTCGATCGGCTCCGCCTCGCCGAGGCGCAGGTCGGCGTGGAGGCCGGGGGCGTCGATCACCAGGCGCGGGCCATCGAGGACGACCTCGCGGCTGCCTGGTCGCAGGGAGGTGTGGTCCAGCTCGAGGCCGCGCTCGCGGTCCCAGAACGCCCAGAAGCACTGCTCGGTCGGCCCGACCTCGGCCCGCGCCGCGCAGAGCATCAAGCCCTCCGAGTAGAGGCCGACGTAGCGCCAGCGCTTGCGCAGGCCGCCGTCGCGCCAGAGCGGCATCGGGCCGGGTGGGAGCGGCAGCGAGGGACGATCGTCGCCGGGGCCGCGCCAGGGAAGTCCGCCGATCGCCATCCATGCAACCTAACCGGCCGGCATGGCACTGCCCTGGCGCTCTACTCTCGGCGGGTGGCCCAGGTCATCCAGATCATCGGTGCGCTGATCATCCTCGGCGCCTTCGCCGGTAGCCAGCTCGGCGAGCTGCCGACCGACTCCCGTCGCTACCTCGCCCTGAACGTGGTCGGCGCCGCGATCTTGGCGGTCCTCGCGGTGATCGAAGGCCAGATCGGCTTCGTCCTGCTCGAGGGCGTCTGGGCAGCAGTCTCCGCCTGGAGCCTCTTCGTCTTGCTCGGCGAAGAAGCCGAAGCGGCGGAAGCGGCCGAAGAAGTGGGCCCACCGCCCGAGGCGTAGCCGGCGCCCGGGCAAGGGACGCAAGGGCCTGCGGCGAGCGCGGCCGTCTCGGCCACAGGTCCACACTTCCTCCCGGGTTCTTCCACGATCTGTCGCCGCCGGCCGTCGAGGCGGTCACGGAAGTCCGACTTCGTGCCGTCCCTGTGCCCGATGTCCCACGAACTCCTCACGTCCTGGGCGTCTCATGGCGGTCACAGCCAGCCAGGACCGCCATGAGACGCCCAGGACGCACCTCGGACGGCCGCCCCCGCCCCGAACAACTACCCCGCCGCGCCGCCCGCCTCGATCAGCCGCTCCGCCAGTTTCCGCATCCCCAGTTCGAGCGCCGCTTTCGCCGCGCCTTCGTAGTCGGTCTCCTGGTCCGGGGGTGGGTCGACGCCGGCGTCGCGCAGGGTCGCGATGTCCTTGAAGGCCAGGAGTTCCTCGCGCCCTTCGAGCAGTGCCGCCCGGAGCTTGGGACGCCGCTCGCGGATCGCGGCGTCGAGGGTCGCCTCCAGCGAGCCGTGCTCGCGCAGGAGTTCGGCAGCTTTCTTCGGGCCGACCCCTTTCGCGCCCGGCAGGCCGTCGGCAGGGTCGCCGCGCAGGGCGATGAAGTCGGGGACCTGCTCGGGGTCGACGCCGTAGCGCTCGCGCACCCCGTCGGGGTCGACCTCTTCGGCGCCTTTGCCGCCGGTTCGCACGTAGAGGACGGTGATCCCCGGCGCCGCGCACTGGTACATGTCGCGGTCCCCGGTCATGATCAGCGCCCGGCCGCCCGCTTCGGCCTCGCGCCGCGCCAGGGTGCCGAGCAGGTCGTCGGCCTCGAGGTCATCGCTCGTCGCCACGGTCCAACCGAAGGCCTCGAAGAACGGGCCGCTCGCCTCGAACTGGTGCGGCAGCTCGTCGGGCATCGCCTCGTCGCGCTCGGCGTGGTAGGGCGGGTAGAGCTCGGTGCGGTAGGCGGCGGCATCGGGGCCGAAACACATGACGACCGCGCGCGGCTCGTGCAGCTCGACCTCGCGCAGCACCAGGTTCGCGGTCCCCAGCAGGGCGTTCACCGGTTGGTCGTCGGGTCCGGTGATCGTCTTCGGCAGCGCGTAGAAGGCGCGGAAGAGCATCGAGGGCGCGTCGACGACGAGGAGCGGGGCGGGGGCTGCCACGGCCCCACTTATACCGGGCCGATCTCGCACCACCCCGGAGCGCTTCCGAGCTTTTAGGCCATATATGGCCTAAAAGCTCGTACGCTGGGGGTGTGAGGGGGGAGGAGCCGCGTATCGCGCCGGGGGGCCGCGAGCAGATCGGGTGGGTGAACGCGGCGATCGTCCGGGTCATCGGGCTCGCCGCCGGGGGCCGGCCACCGAACGTCTTCACCACGCTCGCCCGCAACCGCCGTCTCTTTCGCCGCTGGCTCTGGTTCGCCGGCGCGCTGATGCCGGGTGGGAAGCTGCCGCGGGCCGACACCGAGCTGGTCATCCTCGGCGTCGCCCACCTCACCGACAACGAGTACGAGCGGGGCCATCACGAGCGGCTCGGGGCGCGCGCCGGGCTCTCGCCGGAGGAGATCGAGCGCGTCCGCCAGGGTCCCGACGCGCCCGGGTGGACCGCGCGCCAACGCCTCCTCCTCGCCGCCGTCGGCGAGTGTCACTCCGAGGGCCGGATCGGGGACGCGACCTGGGCCGGCCTTGCGGCCGAGCTCGACGAGTCGCGCCTGATCGAGCTCTGCATGCTGATCGGCCACTACGAGATGCTGGCGATGACCCTGGCCTCGCTGCGGGTGCAGCCCGAGCCGCCGGCAAGACGCCTCGGCCGATGAGTCGCCGCCGACCGCCGGTGCCGAGCCTCCTGCGCCGCCGTTGCCTGATCACCGGCGCCGCCAGCGGGATCGGCCGGGCCACCGCCCTCGCCGCGGCCCGGCGCGGCGCCGAGCTGCACCTGACCGACCTCGATGCGGCCGGGCTGGCGGAGACGGCGCGCCTGGTCGAAGCGGAGGGCGGCACGGTGCTGAGCGCCGAGCCCCTCGACCTCACCGACCACGCGGGGGTGCTCGCCCTGGCCGCCGGGATCCACGCCGCGCACGGCAGCGTCGACGTGGTCATGAACGTCGCCGGCGTCTCCACCTGGGGGACGATCGACCGGCTCACCCACGAGGACTGGGAGCAGATGATCGACGTCGACCTGCGCGCTCCGATCTCGGTGCTGGAGGCCTTCGTCCCGCCGATGATCGAGGCCGGCCGCGGCGGCCACGTCGTCAACGTCTCCTCCGCCGCAGGGCTGCTCGGACTGCCCTGGCACGCCGCCTACAGCGCCGCCAAGTTCGGCCTCCGCGGGGTCTCGGAGGTCCTGCGCTTCGACCTGCGCCGGCACCGGATCGGCGTCAGCCTCGTCTGCCCGGGCGGCGTCGCCACGCCGCTGGTCGAGACGGTGAACATCCGCGGGATCGAC
The DNA here is from genome assembly GCA_963782515.1 of uncultured Actinomycetes bacterium. Lineage (GTDB taxonomy): Bacteria > Actinomycetota > Thermoleophilia > Solirubrobacterales > 70-9 > VAYN01. The sequence goes on from CAWAJY010000004.1 coordinate 439,058, forward strand.
ACCGACGCGCCGCCGGTCCGCGCCCTGCGCGAGCGTTTCGCCCGCCGCGCCGTCAGCCCCGAGCACGTCGCCGCGAAGATCGTCGAGGGGATCGAGCGCGACCGCTACCTGGTCTTCACCTCGGCCGACATCCGCGCCGCGTTCCTCGCCCAGCGCTACTTCCCACCGGCCTACGAGCTGGCGATGCGGCGGCTGAACGCCCACCTCACGGCCGTCGCCCGCTCCGCCTCCTAGGGCCGCCCGGCCGCCCGGGGTCGTCGGCTCACTAGATTGAGGGGTCCATGCCCGCCTCGCCCGACAAAGCCCTGGAGATCGTCGACCTGCAGAAACGCTACCCGAACGGGGTGGAGGCGCTGGGCGGCGTCTCGATCACGATCGAGCCGGGGGACTTCTTCGGCCTGCTCGGCCCCAACGGGGCGGGCAAGTCGACGCTGATCCACTGCGCGACCGGGCTGGCGCAGCCGACCGGCGGCCAGATCCACGTCTTCGGCCACAACGCGATCGCCGACTACGGCGAGGCGCGGGCGGCGGTCGGGCTCGCCCCGCAGGAGGTCAACCTCGATCAGTTCCTGACCTGCGAGGAGACCCTCGAATTCCACGGCGGCTACTTCGGGATGCCCAAGCGCGACCGCCAGGAGCGGGCGAAGGAGCTGCTCGAGACCTTCTCCTTGACGCCGAAAGCGAAGGAGCGCACCCGCGCTCTTTCCGGCGGGATGAAACGCCGACTGATCCTGGCGCGGGCGCTGATGCACCGACCCCGCCTGCTGATCCTCGACGAGCCGACCGCGGGCGTCGACATCGAGCTGCGGCTCGAGCTCTGGCACTACGTCCAGAAAATCAACGCCGAAGGCGTGACGATCCTGCTCACCACGCACTACCTCGAGGAGGCCGACCAGCTCTGCGGGCGGATCGCCTTCATCGCGGGCGGCCAGATCGCCGCGCAGGGGACGAGCGAGGACCTCGCCGAGCGCTACGACGTCGCCAACCTCGAGGACGCCTACCTGGCCCTGGTCGGACGGCGCGAGCTCTCGCGCTCGCACGTCGAGGCCGACGTCGTCGCCTGACCCCGCGGAGACCCTGACGATGAGCACCTGGCAGATTCGCTTCCTCGCCCTCTGGCGGCGTGAGATCAGCCGCTTCATGAAGATCAAGAAACAGACGCTGGGCGGGCCCCTGCTGGAAACGTTCCTCTACATCTCGGTCTTCGGCGGGGCGCTCGGCTCGCGGATCAAGGAGCTGCACGGGATCGAATACATCGTCTTCGTGATCCCCGGGCTGATCATGATGGCCTTCGCCACCAACGCCTTCACCAACAACAGCTCCTCGATCCTGCAGCAGAAGTTCATGGGGGCGATCCACGACCAGCTCTCCTCGCCCGCCTCGCCGCGCGAGCTGCTCCTCGCCTTCTGCCTCGGCGGCTTCGTCCGCGGGCTGATCGTCGCGACGCTGACCTTCATCGTCTCGATCGTGCTCACCAACCTCGGCGTCGCCCACGTCCTGGTGCTGATCCCGGCGATCATCCTGGTCGGCTTCTTCTTCGCCAACCTCGGCGTGCTGATCGGGGTGCGGGCGGAGCAGTTCGACGACGTCGCCTTCGCCCAGACCTTCATCTTGACGCCGCTGATCTTCCTCGGCGGAGTCTTCTACTCGGCCTCGCTGCTACCGCAGCCGTGGGAGACGCTGACCAAGTTCAACCCGGTCTACTACATGATCTCCCTCGTCCGCTACGGCTTCGTCGGCTTCACCGAAGTCAATATCCCGCTCGCGCTGGGGGCGCTGACGCTGGCGACCGCGGCCCTCTTCCTGGTCAACCTGCGTCTCTTCCAGCGCGGTTACAAGCTCCGCTCCTGACCGGCTGGGCGCGGGCTGCCAAGGCGTCCGGGATTAAAGGGCCGATTACTTTGCCTCTCTAGAATCGCGGGTCGATGGCCACCAGGACCCGCAGGCGGCGCCGCCAGCCGCACAAGATGCGCTGGCATAAGTTCGTGATCCCGATCGTGATCGTCGCCGGCGCGCTCGCGGCCGCGGGCGGCATCGCGGCTGCCTGGGCTCTGAACATCTACCACTCGGCGCCGCCGCTGGAAGACCTCAAGCCGGTGCAGAAGGGCCGCACCTCGGCGATCTACACCGCCGAAGGCAAGCTGATCGGCTACATCCACTCCGAAAACGTGCGCCAGCCGATTCCCGGTGGCGAAATCCCGAAAGTCCTGAAGAACGCGACGATCTCGATCGAGGACAAGGCCTTCTGGCAGCACGGCGCGCTCGACGCGGCCGGCATCGCCCGCGCGGCGTGGAAGGACCTGCTGGCCGGCGGCAAGCCGGTGCAGGGCGCCTCGACGATCACCCAGCAGCTGGTCCGCAATCTCTACATCCGCCACCCCGAAGACACGCTCGAACGGAAGATCAAGGAAGCGGCGCTGGCGGAAGAGCTCTTCGAACAGCACAGCCGCCGCTGGATCCTCAACACCTACCTGAACACGGCGCCCTACGGGACCAACGAAGGCCAGACCGCGCTCGGAGTGGAAGCCGCGGCTCAGACCTACTTCAACAAACCGGCCAAGGACCTGAACCTGACCGAGGCGGCCCTGATCGCCGGCCTGCCTCAGGCCCCCTCCGAATACAACCCGTTCTTCAATCCGAAAGCGGCGCTGCAGCGCCGCAACGAGGTCCTGGGGACGATGTGGGAACAGGGCTACATCACCCACGAGCGCTATCTGAAGGCGCGGACCAGCGGGATCGGCCTCGACAAGGGCAACCACTACTCCCACGTCAACGATCCGTTCCTCTACAACCTGGTGGAACAGGAACTGATCGAACGCTACGGGATCAACACCGTGCGCAACGGCGGGCTCAAGGCCTATACGACGATCAACCCCGAACTGCAGGAAGCCGCCGAAGCGGCGGTCGCGTCCTGTACGGAAACCGGCGTCTGCTACAGCGGCGGCGGGCCGGCGACGGGTCTCGCCTCGGTCGACCCCAGCACGGGGGCGATCCTCGCCCTTGCCTCGACCCCCGGGGAAGAAGGCGAAGAAGAATTCAACTACGCCTGGCAGGCTGAAAAGCAGCCGGGATCGTCGTTCAAGCCCTACGTCTTGGCCACCGCGATCAAGCAGGGCATCGACCCCAAGGACACCTACTACGACGGCACCGGACCGATGACGCTGGAAAATCCCGGTGGCGGCACCTGGACGGTGAACAACTCGGAGCCGACCGAGGGCGGCACGATGTCACTGGAAGAAGCCACCTGGCAGTCCGTCAACGTCATCTACGCGCAGCTCGACCTCGACGTCGGCCCGGAAAACGTGTCGCAGACGGCGCACGAAATGGGCATCGAAGCCGAACTGCAGTCCGTGCCCGCCGAGGCGCTAGGTGGCCTTTCTCACGGCGTCTCGCCGCTGGAACAGGCCGACGGCTACGCGACCTTCGCCAACGGCGGCGTCCACCACAGTCCGACCGCGATCAGCAAAGTGGAATTCCCCGACGGCAAGGTCGAAGAAATCGAAAGTGAAGACGGCGACCGCGTCCTCACGCCCGGCCAGGCATACGACGTCACCAACGTGCTCAAAGGCGTGATCACCAAGGGCACCGGCGCCGGCTACACCAATCTCCCCTGCTCGGAAGTGGCGGGCAAGACCGGCACCTCCGAGGAAGAGTCCGACGCCTGGTTCGTCGGCTACACGCCGGAATTCTCCACCGCCGTCTGGGTGGGGCACCCGCGCAGTCGGGAATACACCGGCTTCGGCGGCCCCACCGCCGGCCCGATCTGGCTCAGGTACATGGAAGCGGCGACGGCGGGCAAATGCCCGGCCTTCGAAACGCCCGAAACCCTGCCCGAACTCTCGGCCTACGACAGCGGCCACACCACGAGTGGGGGCTTCAAGCCATCGACCGGCGAAGAAAACGAATTCGAAGAATTCGAAGAAGAAGAAGAAGAAGGGCTCGAAGAAGAAACCGAAGCCCCGGTCGAAGAAGCGCCCGCGGAAGAAGTGACCCACGCGCCCGCCGGGGGCGGCGTCTCCCCGGCTGAGGTGCCTGAGGCGGCGTGGGGGCGCCTCGCGGCGTCCTCGGTCGCTCGCTTCGGGTCACGCACTGGAGTGCGCTCCCCTCAGCTCTCTTCCTGCGTCCTTGCGAGGCTGGCCCACGCCGCCTCAGGGCGGAGGCGGCGGGACTGCTCGTTGGGTTGAGTTCGGAGGGACGTGCGGATTCCGGCGGAAGGTGCGCCTGGGGTCCACGGAAGCGTCACCTCGCGCCGGTTCCGTGTCCTTCTCCACGCGTGCGTGCGTGCTTCTCATCAGCGGATCCGTCGCTCGCTGAGTTAGGGGCTCTATGGCGCCGTCAACTCAGCGAGCGGCTGGAGGCCTGATGAGGAAGTGTGTCGTCCTCCTCCGCGGGTCCTCGCCCGACCGACCGGCCTACGCGGCGCTACTCGCTGCCGTCGGCGCGCTCGACCAGCTCGATCCGGTACTGATCGGGGTCGCGGACGAAGGCGATGCGGCTGCCGGTGGTGCGACCGCCGGGGCGGTAGGGCGGCTTCTCGGGCTCGATGCCCTGCTCGGCGAGAGAGGCGAGGGTGCCGTCGAGGTCGGCGACGGCGAGGGCGATGTGGTTGTAGCCGGTGCCCATCTCGTAGGAGTCGACGCCGTGGTTGTAGGTCAGCTCGAGGATCGGGTTGCCGTCCTCGAGCGCCATGAAGACGTTGATCGCCTCGTCGCCGATCGGCATGCGGCGCACCTCGGAGAACCCGAGCTTCTCGTAGAAGGCGACCGAATTGTCGATGTCGCCGATCCGATAGCAGGTGTGGAGGAACGTGTTGGCCATGGATGTCAGCTTATCCTCCGGTTATGCCGTCCCCGGGTCGCGCAGTCCTTCTCGTCGCCGTCGCCCTCGCCTTGAGCGCGGGGGTCGCCGCGGCCGCCGTGCCGGTGGCGGCGCCGGAAGCGACCGGGAACACGGTGAGGATCGCGGTCGAAGAAGTCGCGGGGAGGCTGAGCTTCGTCGGGCCGGAAACGGTGGTGGAAGGCGACGAACTGGAAATCGTCGACAAGACCAACCCGCAGAAGGTCGGCCCGATCACCTTCTCGCTGGTGCGCCGCGGATACCTGCCGAAAACGAGGCGCGCCCAGGCGATCTGCTTCACGCCCGGCCACATCTGCTGGTCGATCGCCGAATGGCAGGGGGTGCACGGCGAAGGGGTGCCGACGATCAACCCCGCCGAAGCGGGCTTGCCCGGCTGGGACACGATGGGCACCAAGACCTCGCCGGGGGACTCCTGGTACTCAGGGACCGAACGGGGAGGACGCTTCGCCCAGGAGGTGACGGCGTCGGCCGGGACCAGGCTCTGGTTCATGGACGCCATCCACCCCTGGCTGCGCGGCACGATCAAGGTCGTCGCGCCGGATCGGTAAGTCTGTGCAAAACCTGCCGGAAAAGGCCTGCCAGAGCTAAAGAAAACCGGAGGTTTGCCGATTCATACGTTGTCGTGGCGACGGGCACTTCAGCACGCGAGCAGATCCGCCCTCCGGGGCGTTCGGAGGCCCGTGCGACCGCGATGCTGCTGCTCGCCGGTGCCGGCCTTGTGGCTCTCTCGCTGATCCTGCCGCACCCCGCCGGCGGGCACCTCATCGCCCTCTGCGCGACCGCCGCCGGGATGGCCGTGATCGGCGGTGCCGTCTGGTTCCTCGCCCCCCGCGTGCCGCTCGCGCTCGTCCACCTGCTGCTTGCCGCGACCGCGCTGGTCACCGGCGCGTTGTTCTGGGAGTCCGGCCTCGCGGTCGGACAGTACGGGACGATCTTCACCTGGGCGACCCTGATCTCCGCCTACTTCTTCACCCGCCGCGCCGCCGCGCTCCACCTCGCCTGGCTGCTCCTGGTCTACGCCGGCGCGCTCGCCGTGGTCGAGAGCACCGGCGGTTACTCGCCGGTCACCCGCTGGATCTTCAGCGCGGTCTCGCTGACCGTCGTGATGCTGTTCGTCAACAACCTTGCCGCACGGCGCGAACGTGCCGACGCGCGGGCCCGCCACTTCTTCGACCTCTCCCAGGACATGCTCTGCACGATGGACGCGCAGGGACGCTGCATCGAGGTCAACGGTGCCTGGCAGCGCAACCTCGGCTACCGGCCGGTGGAGATGCGCGGCAGGCGATTGTTGGATTTCACCCACGCCGACGACCACGCGCACGCGACCGAGGAGGCGCTGCAGGTCTTCGCCGGCGGCGTGTCGGAGAACCTCGAGACGCGGGTGCGGGCCAAGGACGGCAGCTGGCACTGGCTGCGGACCAGCTCGGTGTTCGAGCCCGAGGAGGAGCTCGTCTACGCCCGCTCCACCGACATCACCGACCAGAAGGAGATGCAGGCCGAGCGCGAGACGCTGATCGCCGAGGTGCGGACGCTGGCCGCCTCCGACGCGCTCACCGGGTTGCCGAACCGCCGCGCCCTCGACGACCAGCTGCCGCGTGAGATGGCGCGGTCCCTGCGGGCGGGGACCGCGCTCTGCCTGGCGATCATCGACATCGACCACTTCAAGGCCTACAACGATGCCCACGGGCATCTGGCGGGCGACGAGGTGCTGCGCGAGTGCGCCAAGGCCTGGGACGGGGCTCTCCGGGGCGAAGACACGATCCTGCGTTTCGGAGGCGAGGAGTTCCTGGTCGTCCTGCCGAATTGCGGCCCCGACGACGCCGCCGACATCCTCGAGCGTCTGCGGGCGGCGACGCCGGAGGGGCAGACCTGCTCGGGGGGACTTGCGGTGTGGCGGCCGGGGGAGAGCGTCGACGACCTCGTCGCGCGGGCCGACAAGGCCCTGTATGAAGCCAAGGAGTCGGGGCGGGATCGGCTCGTCAGCGCGGTGGCGTGACGACATCAGGGCGACCCCTTCTCTCACAACAGCGGGAGGTTCGTTCAGGGGTCGCCCTGATGTCGCCTCCCGGCCGGCAGGATGCTTCGGATGGCTGATCGGGGACTTGGCGGCAGGTTCAGGGGGGCTCGGCGGGATCCTCAGCTGACGGTGCTGGAAGGGTTTCACGCGTTGAAGCACGCGCTGCGGTTCGGGGCGGAGGTGGAGATCGCGGTCGGGACCGACCCTGACGAGCTGGAGGCGCTGGCCGCGGATCTGGCTCCGGACCTGGCCGGGAGGTTCGGGACGCTGGTCGAGACGGTCGAGCCCGACGTGCTCGCCGGACTCGTGCCGCGGGCGCCGCGGACCGGGGTCGTCGCGATCGCGCGGCGCAAGGAGGCCGATCTGGGGGCGGCGCTCGCCGATCCGCGGGAGGCGCCCTTCGTCCTGCTCGAGCAGCCTCGCAACATGGGGAACCTCGGTGCCTGCGTGCGGGTCGCGGCCGCCGCCGACGCGGCGGGGCTGCTGACGATCGGCGAGAACGATCCCTGGCATCCCGACGCGGTGCGCGGCGCCGCCGGCCTCCATTACGCGCTGCCGGTGGTGGCGGCGGTGGAGCAGGCACCGCGAGTGGGCGGGCGGCCGCTCCTTGCGCTCGACCCGGAGGGGGAGGAGATCGACCCGGCCGCGATCCCGGCGCGCGCGCTGCTGGCCTTCGGCACCGAGCGGCACGGCCTCAGCGACGATCTGCTCGGCGCCGCCGACGGCAGGATCGCACTGCCGATGCGGGCGGGCGTCTCCAGCCTCAACCTGGCGACCTCGGTCGCGGCAGTCCTCTACGCGATCCGCCTGGCCCGCCGATCGTGAACTCGACGTGCACGGTCCGCGTCAATCGGTAAAGCTAGGTTAAGTAACTGCCGACAATGGTGTTGCAGCCCAACCGAATCTGAAAGGCGTTCTAGTGCCCCTCGCAGACATCAGCTTCGGCGAACTACTCCTCGTAGTCGCCGAGATCTTCCTCTTCGTGATCTGGATCTGGATCCTCTTCACGATCATCACCGACCTCTTCCGCGACCACGAGATGTCGGGTTGGGCGAAGGCGATCTGGATCCTCTTCCTCGTGTTCATCCCCTTCTTGACCGGGCTGGTCTACCTGATCGCGCGCGGCTCAGGGATGCGCGACCGAGCGATCAAAGCCCAGACCGACGCGAAAAAACACTTCGACGAATACGTGCGGGAGCAGGCTCACACCTCGCCCGCCGACGAACTGCACAAGCTGAACGAGCTGCGCGAAAAGGGCGCGCTCAGCCAGGAGGAGTTCGACCAGGCGAAGTCCAAGCTGCTCGCCTGAGATTCGGGACGTAAAGGGCTCGGCGGGGCGCAAACGGCGCCCCGCCGCCCTCTACGGAGGCGCCGAAAGTCCTGCAAACGCGCCTAATCTGCAACGTCCCTTGCAAATTATGGGCAACTAGGGGGTGCGATGGGGTCGCTCCGCTAGCCTGCGCGACCGCGGTCGAGTTCCTGTGTTTCACGAGCCGACCCGGTTTTGATGCGGACTCTCTTCAACGACAACGACCCCCGTCGCGCACACCGTCGCCGTGCGTTCAGTTTCGGCACCGTCCTCCTGGCGGCGCTCTGCGTGCTGGTGCTCCTGCTCCAGGCGACCGCGCCTGCGGCGACCCTGCAGGAAAAACAGGACGCGGCCCAGTCGAAGCTGAACGAAGTCGAAGCGAACACCAGCGCGCTCGCCGACACGATCGCCGCCGAGAACGCCGAAATCGACACGATGATCGGCGAAGTCTCGGCCCTGCGCCAGGAACAGGAAGCGGTCGAGGCGCAGCTGGCCGCCAAGGAAGAAGAACTTCAGGCCGCGACGCAGGCGCTGAGCGCGGAACGCGAACACCTGGTCGAAGTGCGCGGCCAGCTGACCCGCGCGCTCGGCTCTTTGCGCGAACGGCTCGTCTCGATCTACGAGGCCGGCTCGCCGGATGTCCTCAACGCGATCCTCGAATCCGAAAACTGGTCCTCGATGGCGGCGCAGACGGAATACCTGAGCCGGATCCAGAGCTACGACAACGCGGTCGTCGGCCGGGTGAAGACCCTGCGGAACGAAGTCCAGACCGCGGTCGGCCGACTCACCTCGACCCGCGAGCGGATCGAAGGGGCGCGCAACTCGATCGCCGCCACCGAGGCCGAAGTAGTCGCCGCCAAGGAAGTCGCCGAGGCGCGCTTCGCCGAACTGAAGACGGCGCAGGCGCAGCGCCGCGAAACCATGAACGCGCTGGAGTCCAAAGAACAGGCGCTCAGCGACAACCTCTCCTCGATCTCCGAACAGATCGCCGCCGAGCGCGCCCAGGAAGCGTCCGAACGAGCCGAAGCCTCCGGCGTGGTCAGCGAAGCGGCGGGCGAATTCCCGGCGCCGCTGAACGCGGGCGAAACCGCGGGCTTCATCTCCGAATCGGAAGCCAGCGCCCCCGAAGCGGCGCCGGAACAGGTGAAGGCCGCGATCGCCGCCGCCAACGCGATCGCGATGACCCCCTACATCTGGGGCGGCGGCCACGGCTCCTTCGAATCGTCGGGCTACGACTGCTCCGGTGCCGTCTCCTACGCCCTGCACGGCGGCGGCCTGCTGGAAAGCCCGCTCGACTCGACCGGCCTCGAGACCTGGGGCGAAGCAGGCCCCGGTAAGTGGATCACGGTCTACGCGAACGCCGAACACGCCTGGATGATCATCGCCGGCCTCGCCTTCGACACCGTCGGCGGCCCCGGGCCGCGCTGGCACAGCTCCCCGGTGGACAGCCCGGAAGGGTTCATCGTCCGCCACCCGCCCGGCCTCTGAGGCTCTAAGCCTCCTTTAATCGCCTGCGGGTGGGGTAGGCTCCGCCGCGCCTTGGAACCCATCTCCTATCTCCAGGCGATCATCCTCGGGGCCCTGCAGGGGATTTCCGAGCCGTTCCCGATCTCGAGCCTCGGTCACGCGGTGCTGCTGCCGAAGCTGCTCGGCTGGAACATCCACCAGAACGCCGACTATTTCCTCTCCTTCCTGGTCGCCACCCACTGCGCGACCGCCCTCGTCCTCTTCATCTACTTCTTCGAGGACTGGAAGCGGATCTGGTTCGGCTTCCTGCGCTCGGTGAAAGGCCGGGCGACGCCGAGCGACAACGACGCGCGGCTCGCCTGGATCATCATCATCGGCACGATCCCCGCCGGGATCCTCGGGCTCGCGCTCGAGCACAAGCTGCGCACCCTGTTTGCCTCGCCGACCGCGGCGGCGGTCTTCCTCACCGTCAACGGCGTGCTCCTGCTGGCGGTGGAGCGCTTCCGGCGCCGGCCCCGCAGCCCGGCGACTGGGAGGGGGACGGCGACGAACGGATCGCCAAGATGAGCTTCCGCCAGGCGCTCGGGATCGGCACCGCCCAGGCGTTGGCGTTGATCCCCGGCATCTCGCGCTCCGGGGTGACGATGGGTGGCGGCCTCCTCGCCGGCCTCTCCAACGAGGACGCCGCCCGGTACTCCTTCCTCCTGGCGACGCCGGTGATCGGCGCGGCGGGGGTGCTGAAGCTGCCGGAGCTGCTCGGTTCGACCGGTGACGGGGTCCGCGGCCAGGCTCTGGTCGGCGCGGTCGCCGCCGCCCTCACCACCTGGGCCGCGGTGAAGTTCCTGCTCCGCTACTTCGAGACGAACCGACTTTCGCCGTTCGGCATCTACTGCATCTGCGCCGGCATCTTCTGCCTCGTCGTCTTCTCCGTCTAGCCAGAGGGTTGATTCCACGGGTTTGGGGGCCGGATCGAGCCGGCGCCCGGGGCAAGGGACGCAAGGGTCTGCGGCGAGCGCGGCCGTCTCGGCCACGGCCCTGGCCGGCTGTGGCCGTGGCCGAGACGGCCGGGTCTTCGGGGAGTGACAAGGGATCGTCGGGTGCGGGTCACGCGAGGCGCACGCGAGGGACACGGATCCGTGACGGAAGGCGGACCTCGTCACAGAGACCGTGGGAACTCCACGCTTCCGTGCGCCTTCCTCATGCCGTCCCCCTGTGAGTTCGCACTTTCTGCCGCTATCCGGACATAACTGCGAACTCATCCTTCGTGGGGCCCACTTCCATGCGAGACAGTCACGGGAGTACGGACTTCGTGCCGTCCCTGTGCCCGGAGTTTCACGAACCCCTCACAGGACGCACCTCGGACGGGCGGGGCGGCCGGAAGCACGCCCGTCCTCGCCCCGAAGCACCACCCGCCCGTCAACGAGACGGAAGTCGGCGAGCGGGAACGTGTTGGTTGCAACTTTCCACTTTTGGGTACTGCCGTCTCTGGGTCAAGTATCCAAGGGAAGGAGCTAGTCATGGAGTCAGCATCCGTGCCGGGGGGCCGGCCGCCGATCGCCGACGAACCTGCCGAGTCGAGCCGCGTGGGGTGGTCGCCCGCCGATCCCGGGCCGCTCGGACTTGCCGGGTTCGCCCTCACCACGTTCGTCCTCAGCATGTTCAACGCGGGTCTCGTCAGCAAAGCCGGGGAGCCGGTCGTCCTCGGGGTGGCGCTCGCCTACGGCGGGATCGCCCAGTTCGCGGCCGGGATGTGGGAGTTCCGCACCGGCAACACGTTCGGTGCCGTCGCCTTCACCTCCTACGGGGCGTTCTGGGTCTCCTTCTGGGCACTGGTGACGTTCTTCGCGGGCGACATCCCACCCGAGCACGCCGCCGCAGCGATCGGCCTGTTCCTGATCTCCTGGGGAATCTTCACCACCTACATGTTCTTCGCCAGCCTGCGGACGACGGCCGCGGTCGCGCTCGTCTTCCTGCTTCTGGCGATCACCTTCTTCCTGCTCGGGATCGGTGAATCCAGCGAATCGAGCGGGATGGTCGAAGTCGGCGGCTGGGCCGGCATCCTGACCGCGGCCGCGGCGTGGTACGCGTCCTTCGCCGCTGTGATCAACTCCACCTTCGGCAGGACGGTCTTGCCGGTGGTGCCGCTTGGTAAGTAGACGGAGAGAGGAGTCGCGATGGCAACTGACGCAGACGCGAGCAGGGATCGATTCGAGCCTCGAGCACGAACTCGAGGAGATGCTCTCGATCGAGACCTTCGAGCCGCCCGCGGAGTTCCGGGCGCAGGCGAGCTGGTCGGACCCCGCGATCTACGAGGAGGCCGCCGCCGACCCGGTCGCCTGGTGGACGGCCCGCTCCAAGGAGCTCCTCGACTGGGACGTCGAGCCCACCCAGGGCCTCGACGACTCGAATCCTCCGTTCTACAAGTGGTTCTCCGACGGGCGGTTGAACGCCTCGGCCCAGTGCCTCGACCGCCACGTCGAGGCGGGACGCGGCGAGCGCGTCGCCTACCACTGGCGCGGCGAGGAGGGCGAGCGCCGCGACGTCACCTACGCCGAGCTCCTCGACTCGACCCAGAGATTCGCCAACGCGCTGCGCGACCTCGGGGTCGAGAAGGGCGACGTGGTCGGGATCTACCTGCCGATGATCCCCGAGGTAGCGGTGGCGATGCTGGCCTGCGCCCGGATCGGCGCGATCCACAACGTCGTCTTCGGCGGCTTCAGCGCCGAGTCGGTGCGCGAGCGGATGGAGTTCTCCGAGGCCAAGGCCCTGATCACGGTCGACGGCGCGCGGCGCAAGGGCAAGACGGCCCCGATCAAGGAGCAGGTCGACGAGCATCTCGGGGACCTGGGGAGCCTGGAGACGATCGTCGTCGTCCGCGCCACCGGGATCGACTGCCCGATGACCGAGGGACGCGACGTCTTCTACGAGGAGATCTGCGAGGCGGCCGACCCGGAGTGCCCGGCCGAGCCGATGGAGGCCGAGCACCCGCTCTTCATCCTCTACACCTCCGGCTCGACCGCCAAGCCCAAGGGCATCCTCCACACCACCGGTGGCTACATGACCGGGGTCACGACGACGCACAAGTACGTCTTCGACCTGAAGCCGGAGGAGGACGTCTACTGGTGCGCCGCCGACGTCGGCTGGATCACCGGCCACTCCTACATCGTCTACGGCCCCTTGAGCAACGGCGCCACCAGCGTGATGTGGGAGGGGGCCCCCGACTACCCCCACCAGGGCATCTGGTGGGAGATCGCTCAGGAGACCAAGGCGACGATCCTCTACGCCGCCCCCACCGCGATTCGCACCTTCATCAAGTGGGGCGCCGACATCCCGGCGAGATACGACCTCTCGAGCCTGCGCCTGCTGGGCTCCGTCGGCGAGCCGATCAATCCCAAGGCCTGGCTGTGGTACCACCGGGTGATCGGGGGAGAAAGGTGCCCGATCGTCGACACCTGGTGGCAGACCGAGACCGGGGCGATCATGATCACGCCGCTGCCGGGGATCACGGCGACCAAGCCCGGCTCGGCGACGAAGGCGTTCCCCGGTGTGAGCGCCGAGGTGGTAGACGAGAAGGAGGGGACCCCGGTCGCCGAAGGCCAGGGCCTCCTGATGCTCGAAAAGCCGTGGCCCTCGATGCTCCGCACCCTCTACAAGGAGGACGACCGCTTCGTCGAGACCTACTTCTCCAGGTTCGGCAAGGACCGCTACCTGGTCGGCGACGCCGCCCGCAAGGATGCCGACGGCTACTTCTGGGTGATCGGGCGGATCGACGACGTCGTCAACGTCTCGGGCCACCGTCTCTCCACCGCGGAGGTCGAGTCGGCGATCGTCGCCCACGAATCGGTCGCCGAGGCGGCGGTGATCGGCCAGTCCGATCCCGACACCGGCCAGGCGATCTGCGCCTTCGTCACCCTGCGGGGCGGGACCGAGCCCTCGGCGGAGGTCGAGGCCGGCATCCGCGAGACCGTCGCCGAGCGGATCGGCAAATTCGCCCGACCGAAGCGGATCGTCTGGTCGGATGACCTGCCGAAGACGCGCTCGGGCAAGATCATGCGCCGCCTGCTGCGGGACATCGCCGAGGGGCGGGCGCTCGGGGACGTGACCACGCTCCGGGATCCCGGCGTGATGGCGGAACTGGAGGCTAAGATCGCGGAGGAAACCGACGACGAAAGCTAGCCCGCGCCCTTGCCAAAGCGCCGCCGATGCAGATAATCAGTCGCACCGTCTCGATCCTCGAGGAGGTGGCCCGGCGGCCCGAGGGTGGCGGCCTGGTCGAGATCGCCAACGCCTGCTCGCTGCCGGCGGCGACCTGCCATCGGTTGCTGGCGGCGCTCGCCGAAGACGAGCTGGTCCAGCGTGATCCGCTGACCCGTCGCTACAGCGTCGGGCCGGGTTTGGTGCAGCTGTCCGGGATGGTGAGCCAGATCGGCCGCGGGGCGTCGATCGAAGCGGGGATGACGGCGCTGCGCGATCGCTGGCGCGAGTGCTTCTTCCTCGCCTCGGTGGTCGACGACGCGATCATCTGCGTGCGCTCGCTGCCGACGATCGACGCCAACCGGATGACGGTGACGGTGCCGCTCGGCCAGCCGATGGCGCCGAACGTGGCCGGCTCGGGAAAGGCGATCCTCTCCCACGTCTCCCCGGAGGAGCGCGAGCGGCTGGTCGCGGCGGGCGGGGGAATGGCCCGGTTGACCGTGAACTCGATCGTCGACGAGGAGGATTTCGAGTCCGAGATGGTGCGGATTCGTGAACGTGGCTACGCGATCTGCGACGAGGAGTCGGAGATCGGCGCCGCGACGATCGCCGTGCCGATCATCCTGCCGGAGGGCGAGGTGCGCAGCGCCCTGGCGGCGATCGGACCGCGCGACCGGATCCTCGCCCTGGCCGACGACGGGATGATCGAGGACATGACCCGCACCGCCGAAGTGATCGCCGGACTCGAGCAGGGGGCGATCGTCGACGCCCTGGTGCCCGGCCTTTAGGTGATTGATTCCACGCCAGAGCGCGGTCGTGGTTACGTCCTTGGGACGTGAGCGTCTCCACAGGGACGTGACGCATCCTCCCGGAAGTCCACGGTCTCGTCACGCCTCCGCAGCACCCCGATGTTGATGGGCCGAAAACCGGCCATATAGGCCGGTTTTCGGCCCATCAACATTTCGGATCCGGCGGAATACGCACGATCACCGAGGTCACGCTGCTTCGCGTTCGCGCTCGCGGGCCAGCGTCTCGACCGCGACCTGGAGCGACTGGAGCTGTTCCTGGACGCTGCGCAGTTCGCGCAGCGCGAGCTCCTCGGGCGGGATTTCTTCTTCGCGCAGCTCCTGCTCGATCTCGGTCAGTTCGGGGGCGAGGAAGCGCTGGGCGAAGCCGCCGGTGAGGAGGGCGACGAAGGCGATCCCGATCAGCAGGATGAAGGTGGAGACGATCTGGCCGCCGGTGGTCGTCGGGTAGATGTTGGAGCCGAGCGTGGTCATCGTGGTGATCGCCCAGTAGGTGTCCTGCCAGAAGGTGAGGTGTTGGGAGTGCTTCTCGAAGGCGCCGAAGACGGCACCGCCGGCGATGACGGTCAGCAGGGCGAGCAGGGCGGAATAACGGAGGCCTTGCAGCGAGAAGACCTCGCGGGAGAGCTGGGCGAGGCGCAGCAGCCGCAGCAGGCGCAACAGCCGCAGTGCCCGCAGAGCCTGCAACCCGGGGGGGAGGACCGGCGGGGTGAGGATGACGATGACCAGGTCGAGGGGGTTGTGCTTGATCCAGGTCCAGCGGTCGGGGACGACGATGAGCATCACCACCAGCTCGGTCAGGAAGGCGAGGTAGGTGATCCAGTTCAGCGCGAAGGCGATCGTCTGGAGCGCCCCACCCGGGTGCGACTCCGACAGCGCCACGCTCGGGATGACCAGTGCCGCCGCGATGAGCATCGGCGTCGCCAGCCGTTCGGCGACCCGCGTGCTGCGCTCGTCCATTCCCGGCTTGTAGCGGACAGTTGCCTCTGCGACTTCGGAGCTCACCGCGATTCATTCGACAAGTGCCGCCTCGCCCCCTCTGTGTGCCAACTCTGTGCCATCGCTTGAAGAGGAGCGACCGCTGTGGTTCCTGGGTCGGCGACTGGACTTCGGGCAACGAGCGTTCGCGCGCTGCCGGTCTAGTCGGCTTCGGCGACGGCTTCCCGTCGGTCCAGTTCCACGTGCGCCCGACTGTCGGAGGTGCGGACGAGGAAGAGGGTGGCCAGGAGGCCGAGGATGGCGAAGCCGGCGCCGACCGCGAAGGCGGCCTGGAAGCCTTCGACGAGGGTGTCCGGCGTTTCGGTCGAGCCGATCACCGAGTTGGCCACCGCGGCCAGGATCGCGAGGCCGAGGGCGCCGCCGACCTGCTGGGAGGTGTTGATGAGGCCGGAGGCGAGGCCCTGCTCACGGTCCTGGATGCCGGACACGGCGGCGATCGTCACCGGGACGAAGGCGAAGCCGAGGCCGACGGCGGCAAGGAGGGAGGGGCCGAGGATGTCGGCGAGGAAGGTGCCTTCGGCTTCGATCTGGGTGAACCAGAGAAGGCCGAGGGCGATGCAGGCCATGCCCGCCGCGAGGATCGGCTTGAAGCCGACTTTGGTGACGAGGGCGGAGGCGACCCCGGCGGAGAGGATGATCGTCACCGCCAACGGCAGGTAGGAGATCCCGGCCTTGATCGCGCTGTAGCCGAGGACCTGCTGCATGTAGAGCGAGATGAAGTAGAACATCGAGAAGAGGCTGGCGCCGACCAGGACGCCGACCACGTTGGCACCCGTGATGGTGCGGACGCGGAAGATCGAGAAGGGGACGAGCGGTGCTCGCGAGCGCCGCTCGATCGCGACGAAGGCGCCCAGCAGGAGCAGCGCGGCGACGATCGTGCCGATCGTCTGGGCGGAGCCCCAGCCCGCCGATTCGGCATCGAGCAGGGCGAAGACCAGGGCCGAGAGGCCGAGGGTGATGGTGGTGGCGCCGGCGACGTCGAAGTGGCGCGTCTCCGTCTCCGCCCGCGTCTCGGCGATCAGCGCCGGGGCGAGCGCGGCGGCGAGGATGCCGATCGGCACGTTCACCCAGAGCACCCATTCCCAGCCGACGTATTCGGTCAGGACGCCACCGAGGAGCACCCCGGCCGCGCCGCCGGAGCCCGCCACCGCGCCCCAGACCCCGAGCGCTTTGTTGCGCTCGGCGCCGTCTTTGAAGGTGACGGCGACGATCGAGAGGGCGGCGGGGGAGAGGATCGCCGCGCCCAGGCCCTGGACGGCCCGCGCCGCGATCAGCTGGCCGGAGTCGGCGGCGAGGCCGCCCGCCAGCGAGGCGACCGCGAAGAGCACCAGGCCGGCCATGAAGAGGCGCCGGCGGCCGAGCAGGTCGGCGAGCCGTCCGCCGAGCAGCAGGAAGCCGCCGAAGGTGAGGACGTAGGCGTTCACCACCCAGGGCAGGCTTTCCTCGGAGAAGTTGAGCGCTTCCTTGATCGTCGGTAGCGCGACGTTCACGATCGAGGCGTCGAGGACGACGACGAACTGGGCGACGCAGAGCAGCACCAGCGCGATCCAGCGTTTGTCGCGGGCTTCGGCGACGTCGGTCACGCGCTGCTCCTCACCGTGCCCACCCTAGCCGAGAGAGATAGTTTGCTAGGCTAATTACCTGAGCTAACTTTCTCATGGCACCCATGACCCCCGACACCACGATCTCCGAGACCGCAGCCGGCCTGCGGAACTCGATCGTGCGCACCGCCCGCGCGCTGCGCCAGGAGGCGGCGGGAGAGAGCGGGCTCAGCCCGACCCAGACCGCGGTGCTCGCGACGATCAACCGCGACGGCCCGCTGACGCCGAGCGAGCTCGCCGACCTCGAGCGGGTGAAGCGGCCGACGATGACGCGGACCCTGGCCTGTCTCGAACGCGAGGGGCTGATCGAGCGCACGCCTGACCCGGCCGACGGCCGCAGCTCCTTGGTCGCCGTCAACGACGCCGGGCGCGAGCGCCTCGCCCGGCTGCGCCGCCGCAAGAGCGCCTACCTCGCCCGCCGCCTGCGCGCCCTCGACCCCGACGAGGTCGAGACCCTCGCCCGGGCGTCCGAACTGCTCGATCGCATGCGGGAGGATGAGCAGGGTTGACGAGGGCCCTGCGACGCTCGTTCAACTCGCTCGAGGTACCGAACTACCGGCGCTACTTCGTCGGCCAGGTGATCTCCCTCTCGGGGAACTGGATGCAGAACGTCACCGCGCTCTGGCTGGTCCTCAGCCTCACCGACTCGGGCTTCGCGGTGGGCCTCACCACCGCCCTGCAGTTCCTGCCGATGCTGCTCTTCGGCGCCTATGGTGGGGTGCTTGCCGACCGCATCCCGAAGCGCCGCCTGCTCCTCATCACCCAGACCTTGATGATGATCCCGGCGGCCGGCCTCTTCGCGGTCACCGCCTTCGGGGTGGTCGAGCCGTGGATGATCTTCATCGCGGTCTTCCTCTTCGGCGCGGTCAACTGCGTCGACAACCCGACCCGCCAGAGCTTCGTGATCGAGATGGTCGGCTCCGACCGGCTCGTCAACGCGGTGAGCCTGAACAGCGTGATCATCGAGGTCGCCCGGATCCTAGGCCCGGCGATGGCGGGCATCCTGATCGCGACCGTCGGCGTCGCTCCCGCGTTCGGCCTCAACCTGCTGACCTTCGTCGCGATGCTCGTCGCGCTCTGGTCGATGAACCCGCGCGCGCTGCAGGCGCCGCCGCCGGCGGTCCGCAAGCCGGGCGCGATCCGCGAGGGCCTGCGCCACGTCCGCCAGAACCCCGAACTGGCCGTGCCGTTGGCGCTGATGGCGCTGGTCGGGACGCTCGGCTTCAACTTCCAGGTCGCCCTGCCGCTGCTCGCCAAGTTCAGTTTCGGCGGCGGCGCGGGCTCCTACGCGGTGCTGGTATCGGCGATGGGGGTCGGCTCGATCGCCGCCGCGCTGGTCAACGGCCACCGGGGCGAGACCGGGGGACGGGTGATCGCCTCCGCCTCGCTCGCCTTCGGCATCGCCGCCCTCTTCGCCGCCGTGATGCCGGACCTGATCCTCGAGGCGATCGTGCTCGCCGTGCTCGGCGGCGCCGCGGTGATCTTCGTCTCCTCGATCAACTCCACGATCCAGCTCGCCGTCTCGGCCGAGATGCGCGGCCGGGTGATGGCGCTCTTCTCGATCGTCTTCCTCGGCTCGACGCCGATCGGCGGCCCCTTGACGGGCTGGCTGGCGGAGGCCTACGACCCGCGGTGGACCCTGGTCCTGGCCGGGATCTCCGGCCTCAGCGCCGCCTGGGCGGCACGGGTGATCTTCACCCGGATGTCCGAGCGGGCGGGCGCGCAAGCCCGCCCGCTCGAGGCATCCGTCTAGGTCAGGCGAGCGCCGACCTATTCGACGTAACCGGCCGCTTCCAGGTAGGCGGCGGCGGCTTCCTTCGGGGTCTGCCGTTCCAGTTCGACGCGGGCGTCGAGCTCCTGCATCACTTTGAGGGTGAGGCCCGACTGTACGTCTTCGATCGTCTTCTGGTAATCGGGGCCCGCTTCTTCGGCGACCTTCTGTGAGGTCACGAAGATGACGTTCCCCGCCGGGAAGACGTGCTTGTCGTCTTCGAGGATGACGAACTTGTTCGCTTCGGCGGCGAGCTTCGGGTCGGTGGTGAAGAGGATCGACAGATCCGCCTGGCCCTTTTCGAGCACCGTGTACCTGAGTTCGATGTCGACCGGCTTGAATTCCTTGAACTTCAGGCCGTAGTACTTTTCGAGCCCGGCGAGGCAATCGATCCGTTCTTCGCACTCGGGTGAGCCGTAGAGGCTGAGTTTTTCACTCACACCCTTGAGGTCGGAGATGGTTTTCAGGTTGTACTTTTCCGCCGTCGATTTAAGTAGCCCGACCGCGTTCGCGCTTTCGAACGGGGTCGGCTTGAAGGCCGTCAGGCCTTCCTTTTCGAATTCGGCATTCGCTTTTTCCCAGGCCGGGACGGCGCCGGACGGGACTTCTTCGGGTTCGAGTCCGAAGAACGCGGTCAGCGCGGTCGAGGCGTACTCGGGGTAGCCCGAGATCTTGCCCGCCTTCAGCGTTTTGAGGGCCACGGTTTCGGAGCCGAGGCTGAGGTCGCTCTTCGCGTTGTACCCGGCCGCCTGGAGCGCCTGCGTGTAGATTTCACCGAGGATTTCCTGTTCGGGGAAATTCTTCGAGCCGATCGTCAGGCTGACCTTTTCATTCGCCGGGTTGGCCGTGATGGCTTCGCCGCCGCTGCTTTCTTCCGTGGTTTCTTCGGTCGCGGGCGCTTCCGCTTCGGTCGATTCCGACGAGGAACTGCTCGAGCCGCCACCGCAGGCCGAGATCCCGACTGCAAGCGCGAGTGCCGCGATCAGCATGACCAATGCCATCAACGGCTTCTTATGGTTGAACCTCACTACATGCCTCCTTGTCGTGTGTTGAACAGGCGAGTCGATCATTGAGCCTGCAGGCGCAGGCCGCGGGAAGTGAGCTGCCTCTGCAACCCTGCCAAGGCGAACTCGAAGATCAGCGCGATGACGGCGACGACGATCGCTCCCGCGAGCACGCCGTTCGCGCCGTACACGTTTTCGTTGATGATGAAGTTGCCGAGGGTGAGGACGCCGGCAAGCGGGGCGATCGTGGCGGTGGCGATGATGTTGATGCTGGCGGTGCGGATCCCGCCCATGATGCTCGGCACCGCCATCGGCATCTCGACCTTGCGCAACAGCTCGGGCTCGGTCATGCCGATCCCGCGGGCGGCATCGACGGTCGGGCGGTCGACCTGGCGGATGCCGGTGAAGGCGTTGGTGAGGATCGGCGGGATCCCGAGCAGCGAGAGGACGGCGACGAGGGGCCAGAAGCCGACCCCTACGACTGCCGCCACCAAGGCGATCGCCGCCAGCTCGGGCACCGCACGGGTGGCGTTACCAAGGCCGATCGCGACCGCTTCGCCGGCGCCCTTGTGGCCGAAGTAGAGGCCGATCGGGAGGGCGACGACGATGGCGATCGCCAGGGCGACGACGCTCACCTCGATCTGCCTCAGCGCGAGTTCCAGAACCTGTTCGAAGCCGCCGACCTTGTGGCCGCCGGTGACGTTCGAGATCTGCTTGTGGAAGATGAATTCGACCGCGCCGCCGAAGCCCGCCGTCAGGGGGTGGAAAGCGAGCGCACTCATGCGATCGCCTGTGCCCGTCGCCACGGCGTGGCGGCCCGCTGGATGACCAGGAGGATGGCGTCCAGCAGCAGCGCCATCACGATCGCGATGACGCCGGCGATGATGATCGTGGTCGGGAAGTTGAGGTTGCCGCTGCCGTAGATTTTTTCGCCGAGACCGCCCGCGTGGACGAAGACGGCGAGCGTCGCGATCGCCATCGTCGAGACCACCGCGACCCGCAGGCCGGCGATGATCTCGGGGACCGCCAGTGGGATCTCGACCTTCCAGAGGATCTGGCGCTCGGTCAGGCCCGTGCCGCGTGCCGCGTCCTTGGTCGACTCCGGAACGTTGTGGAGGCCGACCATCACGTTGCGGTAGATGATCTGCAGCGTGTAGGCGCTGAGCGCGATGATCGCCGTCTCACGGCCGCGGCCGGTGATCGGCAGCAGCAGGAGGAAGAATGCGACGCTGGGGATCGCGAAGAGGATGCCCGTGCCCGCGAGCAGCGGAGGCTCGAGATAGCGGAAGCGGCGCGCGAGCAGGGCGAGGGCGAAGGCGATCGCGAACCCGATCAACACCGAGATCACGACCATTTCCAGCTGCTGGCGCGCCGGAGTGCCGTAATCGCCGAGGTGTTCGAGCGCCCATTCGCCGCAGAAGAGGTGGCTCGAGTGGGCGACGCATCCGAGCGTTTCGGAGCTCCGTTCTTTGAAGAACCCTTCCCCGACTTCGCCGACCGCGGCGAGCGGCATCCCGATCAGGGCGCTATTCATCGGCCCGGATCTCGGACTCGCGATCGGAACCCAGCGGGCGCTCCGCCGCGCTCAATTCGTCCCTCCTCGCTGCCGGTGAGGCGAGGAACTCAGAGATGATCTCGACCGAGAGGATGCCGACGATGCGGCCGTCGTGGTCGACCACCGCCGCGTACATCGACTCGCCCTGGAGCAGGTCGGCGAGGGCGTCGCGCATGACGTCGCCGGTTTCCAGCACCGGCCCGAGCGGGGCGTCGGCGGTGGCGGGGACGGTGTCGCCGCCGAGGTCGCGTTGGGTCAGCCACCCCTGCGGGCGGTCGTCCTTGTCGACGAGCAGGGCGTAGGGGACTTCGACGTCGGGGTGGTCGAGCTCCGCCCGCACCTCGGCGGTCGACTGTCCCGGCCTGGCGTTCGGCGCGCGCCAGAGGTTGATGTCCCCGACCCGCATCAGCGAGAGCCGCTTCAGCGCCCGGTCAGCGCCGACGAAGTCCTCGACGAAGTCGTTGGCGGGCGCCATCAGGACTTCGGCGGGCGTCGCGTACTGCTCGACCCGCCCGTGCTGTTTCATGATCGCGATCCGGTCGCCCATCTTGATCGCCTCGTCGATGTCGTGGGTGACGAAGAGGACCGTCTTGCGGATGTTCGCCTGGAGGCGGAGGAACTCGTTCTGGAGGCGCTCGCGGGCGATCGGGTCGATCGCGCCGAAGGGCTCGTCCATCAGCATCACCGGCGGGTCGACGGCGAGCGCGCGCGCCACGCCGACGCGCTGCTGCTGGCCGCCGGAGAGCTGCACCGGGTAGCGGTCTTTGAGTTCGGGATCGAGGCCGACGAGGTCGAGCAGCTCGTCGGTGCGGGCGCGGGTCCGCTCCTTGTCCCAGCCGAGCAGCTGCGGCACGGTGGCGATGTTCTGGGCGATCGTGCGATGGGGGAAGAGGCCGACCTGCTGGATCACGTAGCCGATTTCGCGCCGCAGCTTCGCCGCGTCCTTGCGTTTGACCGACTCGCCGCCGATCAGGATGTCGCCATCGGTCAGCTCGATCATCCGGTTGACCATCCGCATCGAGGTGGTCTTGCCGCAGCCGGAGGGCCCGACGAGCACGCAGATCTCGCCCGCGTCCACCTCGAGGTCGAGGCGGTCGACAGCTGGTTCGGCGGAGCCGCCATAACGCTTCGTAGCGCCCTGGTAGCTGACGGAGGAGGCTCCTCCTTGGGACTGTTCGGACGCCGTCGGGGCCGGCACTGAGCCGACCCTATACCCCGGCGGGGTCGGGTTCACGCTGTTCTTGACCGTTTTCGTCAAGATTGTGATGGTTACAGGCGTGCCCGCCGGGGGGTATCGACCCGCAGGTCAGAGGCCGAGGCGGGCGGCGCGCTCGCGGGCCTTGGCGACCACTTCGGCGCGCTCGGGTTGCTCGCCGCCGCGCATCAGGACGCGGCCCGCGACGACGACGGTGTCGACCGCGGCGCGGTCGGCGGCGTAGACGAGGTCGGCGGTCAGGTCGCCGATCGCGAGCTCGGGGGCGGTCGGGTCCAGCAGGAGGAAGTCGGCCGGGGCGCCGACCTCGAGCGGAGTGGCGCCGAGGAGCGGGGCCTTCGCGCCGGTCGCGATCGCCCAGGCGTCGCCGACCGAGATCGCGGTGGCGTCGGCCGCCGCGTGGCGCTGGCCGAGCGCGAAAAGCTTCAGGTCGGCGAGGAGGTCGAGCGAGTCGTTGGACCCGGCCCCGTCGGTGCCGAGGCCGACCCCGACGCCGGCGGCGCGCGCCGAGGGGTAGTCGAAGAACTTGCCGACGGCGAGCTTCATGTTGGCCGCCGGGTTGGAGACGACGGTCGCCCCGCGCGCCGCGATCAGGTCGAGCTCTTCGTCGTCGAGCCAGACGCCGTGGGCCAGCAGGGTGCGCTCGGTCAGGAGGCCCACCTCGTCCAGGTAGGCGGCGGGCCGGCGGCCGTGCTCGCCGATGCAGTCGTCGACCTCGGGCTTCGTCTCGGAGAGGTGGATCTGCACCGGGACGTCGCGCTCGGCCGAGTGGTCGGCGATGAAGCGCAGGGACTCCTCGCTCACCATGTAGATCGAGTGGGGGGCGAGGGCGGGGGAGACCTTGCCGCCGAAGGCCGTCAGCGCGTCGAGGTGCTCGATGGCGTCGGCGCGCATCGCCGTGGCGTCACGGCCGTGGTCGAAGAAGGGGGCGCCGATCGCCGCCCGCACGCCCGCGTCGGCGACCGCGCGGGCGGTCGCCTCCGGGTGCCAGTACATGTCCCAGAAGCGGGTCGTGCCGGAGCGGACCATCTCCAGGCAGGCGAGCCGGGCGCCCCAGTAGACGTCCTCGGCGTCGAGGCGGGCCTCGACCGGCCAGATCCGCTCTTCCAGCCAGGGCATCAGCGGCAGGTCGCCGCCGGAGCCGCGGAAGAGCGTCATCGCCGCGTGGGTGTGGCCGTTGACGAGCGGCGGGACGAGGATCGCGCCGGCCGCGTCGAGCGTCTCCTCGCCGGGGGCGGCGACGACGTCGGGGCCGAGCGCCGCGATCGTGCCGTCGGGCGCGCAGCGCAGGCCGACCGGCTCGCCGGCGAGGCGTGCGTCGGTGACGACGAGGACGCTCAACGTCCGACCGCGCCGAGTCGCGGCAGCACCGCTGCGAGGCCGTCGCGCAGCCGGGTCGCGTTGATGATCCGGTCGGCCTCCATCTCGGCGACGCTCAGCTCACCCTCGGCGAGCCCGTTGGCGAGGTTGTCGACGACGCAGATCGCCGCGTACTCGAGCCCCAGCTCGCCGGCGATCACGCACTCGGAGGCGATCGTCATCCCGACGATGTCGGCGTGCGCGGCGATCATCCGGATCTCGGCCGGGGTCTCGAAGCGCGGCCCGATCGTCTGCCAGTAGACGCCGCCGTTCACCGGCGCCTCGCCCCCTTCCGCCCAGGCGGCGAGGATCTCGGCGCGCCAGTGGGCGGCGAAGCGCGGGGCGGAGTGGGCGCGGGTGTCGGCGAAGATCGAGTCGGAGACGTGGAGGGCGATGAAATCGTCGGGGCAGATCAGCGAGCCGACCGGGAGGTCGGTGCGCAGGCTGCCCACCGAGGCGATCGCGAGGACGCGGTCGCAGCCCTGCTCGACCAGGGGCTTCAGGTTGGCCGCGTGGTCGATCTCGTGGGGGAGGACGTAAGCGGCCGGATCCCCGTGGCGCTGCACGATCGCCGCGCCGTGATCGGCCGCCGCCGCGGCGATCTCGCCGCCGCCCGGACCGAGCGCGTTGGAGCCGAGGATGACGGCCAGTCGTCCCATCGACGGATCCTCTCAGGATTCTCGGCGGCCGCGGAACTCGGCGACGGCGTCGTCGTGGTCGACGATCGGCTCGGGGTAGTCGAGGTCCTCGAAGCCTTCCATCAGCCAGGGCCGGAAGATCGCCTTGCCGTGCACCGATTCCAGCTCCGGCACCCAGCGGCGCACGTAGATGCCGTCGGGGTCGAAGCGTTCCGCCTGGCGCACGGGGCTGAGCACCCGGTTCGGCCGCGTGTCGTTGCCGGTCCCGGCGATCCACTGCCAGTTGCCCGCGTTGTTGGCGATGTCGCCGTCGGTGAGCAGGTCCCAGAAGTGCCAGGCGCCCTTGCGCCAGTCGACGTAGAGGTCCTTGGTGAGGAAGGAGCCGGTCGCGAGGCGGGCGCGGTTGTGCATGTAGCCCTCGGCGGCCAGCTGGCGCATCCCGGCGTCGACCAGCGGGTAACCGGTGCGGCCTTCCTTCCAGGCCTCGAAGACCTGCGCCGAGCGCGACCAGCGGTCGCCGCGCGAGCGGTAGTCACGGCGGGGCAGGTCGGGGTAGGCGGCAAGGACCTGGTGGTGGAAGTCGCGCCAGCAGAGCTGTCGCACGAAGGGCTCGCCGCCGCGCGCCTGCGCCGCCGCCCCCGCCAGCTCGCGCGGGCTGACGCAGCCGAAGCGGATGTGGGCGCTGAGGCTCGAGGTCCCGTGGCCGGCGAGGTCGTCGTGGCCGTCGTCGTAGCGCTCGACCCGGTCGCGGAGGAAGGCCTGCATCCGCTTGCGCGCCTGGGTCTCGCCGCCGGGCTCGCGCCCTGGGGAGGGCGTGCCGTCGGTCAGCCTCTCCAGTGTCGGCAGCTCGCCCGCGGCGAGCGTCGACGGCGTGGTCAGCCTGCGCGGCGTGCCGACCTCCTCGCGCCATCCGGCCGAGCTCCAGGCCCGGTGGTAGGGACTGAAGACCTTGAAGTGGTCGCCGCCGGTCGGCGTAACCGCGCCTGGTTCGAGGATCGTCACGCCGGGGTGAGCGGTGAAGTCGATGCCCGCCTCCACGCACGCCTCCCGCAGCTTTCGCTCGCGTCGCCGCGCGTAGGAGCTCCAGTCGGCGGCGATGTGGAACTCGTCGGCGCCCGATTCGCGGGCGACCTTCATCGCCTCCTCGACCACTTGGCCCCGCCGCAGGAAGAGCCGCCCGTCCATCGCCTTCAGCCGCCCGTCGAGGTCGATCAGCGCCTCCCTCATGTAGGCGACCCGGTTCGGCGCCGCGAACCGCGACCCCAGGATCGCGTCGTCGAGGACGAAGAGCGGTACCGTCCGCTCCGCCCGCGAGCCGGCCCAGAGCGCGGGGTTGTCGGTCACCCGCAGGTCGCGGGTGAAGAGGACGACTGCGGTCTTGCTGGACATGCCGTAGACCTATACCCGAATCCGGCCTGCGCCTCCAGGTGGTTGCGGTGAAGGACCCGGGTCCAAGGGGAGTGATGAGGGGACCCTCGTGTGCGGGTCACGCTTCCGTGCGTGTCGTCCGACCGTCACGGAGGCGCGGGCGACCCTGGTTACGCATAGGTTCACTCAGGTCGCCCGCACTCTCCGGGACCTCGATCCCGGTGCCGGGAGGTGACCCGGAGCGCGCGGAGGTGTGACGTTCCCGGCATCTTCGTCACGAATCGGGGCGAAGTCGGGGAGGTGTGGGCTCTCTCCGGCCTCTCTCGCGCGGGACGATCACGTGAGTCCGGCGATGAGTTCGGCGAACCCCGCCCGTTTGAACATCGCCCCGTCAGGCATATGTTTCACCAATGCCCGATTCCGGCTCCGGACGAAAAGAGACCGAGGAGGAACGCCTCGATCGCAATCTCGGCGAGCTCCTGCAGGAGCTCCGCGTCGCCCTGCCCGGCGTGCAGGTGCTGTTCGCCTTCCTGCTCGCGGTGCCGTTCCAGCAGAACTTCTCCGAGATCAGCAAGTTCGACAAAACGATGTACTTCGTCACGCTGCTGCTCACCGCACTGTCGGCGGCGCTCCTGATCGCGCCGTCGGCCTACCACCGCCTCACCTTCCGCTATCAGCAGAAGCACCGGCTCGTCTTCGTGTCGAATCGGCTGGCGATCGCCGGGCTCGCCGTGCTGGCGCTGGCGATGACCTGCGCGATCCTGCTCGTCACCAACATCCTCTGGGGGACCACGGCGACGACGGTGGTGACGACGGTGCTGGTGCTCCTGATGTTCGTCGTGCTCTGGTTGGCGCTGCCGATGCGCCGGCGCTTCAGGTACCGGGACGAGGGCTTGCCGGCGATAGCTCCGCCGCGAGAAGGCTGATCGCCCGGTCGAGAGGGTCGAGCAGCGGCAGCCCGGGCGCCGCCCGACGGAGCATCGCGGCGTCGGCCGTCCAGACTTCGAGCTTCAGCTCCAGCGGCACCTTGAACTCCCCGGCGACCGCGGCCTGGCCTTCGCGACGGATCGACTCGCCGATGGTGGTCAGGTTGGTCAGCTTGTCGGCGGCGTAGATCGCGAAGGCGTCGCCGTCGACGTCGGTGACGCGGGCACGGTGCTCCTCCTTGCGGGCCCGGTAATCCTCGATCGACTCGTCGTCGGAGAGGGCGGCGACGAGGTCGGCGATCTCGTCGCCGAATTCGGCGCGCAGCTCCGCGACCGTGGTGTCGGAGTCCTCGACCACGTCGTGCAGGAGGGCCGCCGCGAGGGTCGCGTCGGAGTAGTCGTGGGTGGCGAGCGTGGCGGCGACCATCCGCGGGTGCTCGATGTATGGGAGGCCACCGCTGCCGTTGCGGGTCTGGTCGGCGTGCGCCTCGCTCGCCTTGGCGAGCGCGCGGGAGATCAGCTCCGAGCGCGCCGCCGCGGCGTCGATCGGGGCGGTGTCGATCGGGCTCACCCGACGGCACCGCCCATCGGCACCAGGGCGAACTCGCCGGTCGCGGGATCGACCTCATAGCTCGCGCCCTCCTTCGCCACCTCGACCCCGCCGGCCGCGCCGCCCCGAGCCTCCCACTCCGCCGCCGCCAGCTCGCCGTGGGCGTCGAGCCAGTCGTCGGAGTGGCGCGGGTCGTGGTGGAAGAGGAGGGTCTGCCGGGCCTCCGTGCGTCGCGCGAAGGCGAGCGAGTGGGAGAGCGCCGAGTGTCCCCAGCCGAGGTGGTCGGCGTACTCCTCGTCGGCGTACTGGCCGTCGTGGATCAGCAGGTCGACGCCCGCGGCCAGGTCGAATCCGGAGATCCACTCGGGGTCGACGGCGTCGAGGTCGGTGCCGAGGGCGGGCTCGTGGTCGGGGACGTAGGCGAGCGAGGAGCCGGCGTCGTCGATCCGGTAGCCGAGGGTCGGGCCCCGGTGGGCGACCGAGGCGGCGGCGATCGTCGCCGGGCCGATCTCCCAGCGCTCCGGCGAGGCGCGGAAGGCGATGTCGCAGGGCAGCTCGCGCACCTCGACCGGTGAGAGCGGCGCCGAGATGTAGCGGGCGATGCGATCGCGCAGGCTGGCCTCGGGCGTCGCCGGTCCCCAGATCACGACCTCGGCCTGGCTGCGGAAGAGCGGCGCGAAGAAGGCGAGGCCCTGGATGTGGTCGAGGTGCAGGTGGGTGAGCAGGAGGTTGATGCGGATCGGCTCGTCGGGCAGCGCGAGGCCGAGGCCGCGCAGGCCGGTGCCGGCGTCGAGCACCAGCAG
The DNA here is from genome assembly GCA_963782515.1 of uncultured Actinomycetes bacterium. Classification (GTDB taxonomy): domain Bacteria; phylum Actinomycetota; class Thermoleophilia; order Solirubrobacterales; family 70-9; genus VAYN01. The sequence continues at coordinate 467,495 of CAWAJY010000004.1, forward strand.
CGAGCCGTCGGAGAGGGTGACCCCGACGCAGGAGGTGTTGCCGCCGTAACGGATCGTCGTCGGACCGGGGGAGGGGACCGAGCCGCGCGTGCCCCAGAGGTCGACCTTCACGCCGACACCTCGTCGACCTGCCAGAAGATCGAGAGCGCGCCCTCGGTCCCGTGGGCGCCGACCAGGGGGAACGCGGTCGATTCGACGTCGTGCATGCGCCCGTCGAAGCCGCGGACGCCGAAGCTGCCGTGCGTGGGGCGGGTGGTCCGCAGGGCGCGGACGACCGGCAGTTCGTCGTAGGTCACCTCCTTGCCCGTCGCGTCGCGGGGGCCGAAGACGCCGTCCCAGCCGCTGCGTCCGACGTGGCCGACCTCGTCGAAGCCTTTGCCGAGCAGCGTCCCGGCGGCCTCGTTGTAGAAGACCAGCAGCCCGTCCTCGTCGACCAGGAAGGCCGGCGTGGAAAGAGCCGACATCAGATTCCTGGCAAGGATCAACTCGAGCGACTTTTGCGACACAGCGAACACTCTAATTCGTAAATTGCGGATTCCCCAGGGACCGGCGCAAACGAATACGCTTCCCGCCCCCGGCATGAGAGAGCCAACCCGCACATACCGCGTGGCGATGGCCGTAAACCTTCCGGTCGCCCGCTGGGCGCGCCTGGAGGCCAGCGGCGTCGAGGCCCTGCCCATGAGCGGGCCGCTGCTCGTGGTCGGCAACCACGACAGCCACTGGGACCCGGTGATGATCGGCTTCGCGGCGCGCAGGCGGCGGATGATCCGGGCGCTGGCGAAATCCCAGCTCTGGGACGTGAGAGGGCTGGCGCCGGTGTTGAACGGCATGGGCCAGATCCCGATCGTCCGCGGCGCCGGCGACGCCCAGGCGCTCTCCAACGCGGTCGATGCCCTCCGCGAAGGCTCCTGCGTCGGCGTCTTCCCGGAGGGAACGCGCTCGAAGGGCCGGGTCATGCGGGCGCGCAGCGGCGTCGGCCGGCTGGCGCTGGAAGTCCCCGAGGCTCATGTCATCTGCGTCGCCGTGAGCGGCACCACCGACCTCACCGGCTTCCCCAGGCGCCCCCGGATCAAGGTCCACTTCTTCGATCCGGCCGGCGGCCAGCCGCGCCCCGACGAGGATCCCGCCGACCTCTCCGCCCGCCTGCTCGCCGAGATCCGCGCGATGGTCCCGCCGACGATCAGCATCCGCAAGCGCTCCGCCTAGAGCCGCCGCGGCAGGCGCCTCGGGGCGCCCCTAGCCGGCCGGTTCGCCGCTGCCCTTGAGGGCGGTCCAGGTGCCGCCGAAGGCGCTCTGGCCGTCGCCGCTCGCTTCGCCCGGCGATTTGTCGCCGCCGAAGGTGTAGAGCGGTTGGCCGGAGTAGGTGACCTGGGTGGTGCCGTCGGCGCGCTCGGCGGTGCCGAGGCGGGCGGCGGAGGTGCCGTTGGACGGTTGCGGTTCGCCGGTTTCGTCGAGGAGCGGCGGCCAGGCTTTCGCGCAGGCGCCTTCGCAGGCTTCGCCGCTGAAGGCGTAGAGGGTGTGGCCTTCGGAGTCGACGAGGACCTGGCCGAGGCCGGCGGCGCTGCCGAGGGAGACGAAGACGGTGCCTTCTTCGGCGTTCGGCGGCGGCGGCGCCGGGGTCGGCAGGGTGGAGGTCTTGGCGGCTTCGGTGGCGGTCGTCGAGGAGCTCGATCCGCCGCCGCACCCGGCGAGGGCGAGCGCGAGGATCAGGATGGCCGCCGCCGCGCGTCGGCTCACGTGGCGTCGATGCCGGCCCCACCGACCAGCGCGGTCGCCCGGTCGACCGGCGCCATGAAGGTCCGGTCGCCCGCGTGCACGCCGAGCTCGGTCGCCTGGGAGAGGTCGAGCGCCGAGCTGAGCACGGCGTGCGAGTCCTCCCCCCAGCGGTAGCGGAAGCTCCCGGCCGGATAGGTCCGTCCCTTGCCGTCGCGCAGGAAGACGCGGCAGAGGGTGCCGGAGCGAACTCCGCTCACGTACATCTCGATCTCGGTGCCGAAGGCGTGGGGTTCGAGGGTTGCGTCGATGCTCACCCCTTTCGGCAAGGAGGCGAAGTTGACCTCCTGGGCGGGCGAAGTTTCCCCGCCGCCGAGCGGCAGGATCGCGATCGCGAGCACCGCGGCGACGGCCGCCGCGGCGAGGGCGCCGCCGAACCCGAGGCGGAAGCGGCGGCGCCGCTTGGCGCGTCCCTCCTTGGCCGATTCGGCCGCGATCTGCGCCTCGATCCGGGCGCCGAGGTCGGCGGGCGGGCGCGCCGTCGGCTGCTCGATCCGGGCGGGATCGGCGAGCGGCAGGAGCGCCGCGACCCCCTCCAGCGAGCGCAGCTCGGCGCGGCACTCCTCGCAGCCCTCCAGGTGCGCGGCGACCGCCGCGCGTTCGTCGGGCGGCAGGTCGCCGAGCGCGTAGGCGCCGAGGGAGAGCTTCCAGTCGCGGTGGTCGTCAGTCCTCATAGCCCATCTCCTCCAGCGCGACCCGCAGTGCTCGCAGCCCGTAGTAGACGCGACTCTTGATCGTTCCCTCCGGCACGCCCAGTTCCTCGGCGACCTCAGAGTAGGGACGGGCGCGGAAGTGGGTCTCGAGCAGGACCTTGCGGTGGTCGTCGCCGATCCGCCGCATCGCCTCCTCGACCTGCCAGGCCAGGAGCGCCTGCTCCAGGGGTTCGACCGACGGCTCGACGCCGCCCTCGGCGACCCGCGGCCGCGCCGCCCGGGCTCGTCCCAGGTCGATCACCACGTTGCGCAGGATCGCGAAGAGCCAGGTGCGCAGGCTGCCGATCTCGGGATCGAAGCGGTCGCCCGCCCGCCAGGCGCGCAGAAAGGTCTCCTGCACCGCCTCCTCGGCGAGGCCGGCGTCACCCAGCGAGCGGACCGCGAAGCCGTAGAGCTCGCCCGAGTGGGCGGCATAGGCCTCGCGCACGTCGCGGTCGCGGGTCAGGGCGCCCATTTCGGCCCGCATTCCATCTCGCTGCAGATCGTCATGACGACAGTTGTACGGCAGGCGGCCCGAGGGGGTTCAATCGCAAGATCGCGGCCCGCGGTTACGTTTCTCCCAGTGTCCGTCTCTCTCGCCGAGCTGATCGGCAACGCCCACGCCTTCGAGGATCTCGACGACTTCCGCAACGGGATCCCCATCCTGCTGCGCGAATTCGTCCCCGCCGACGTCGCCTCCTACAACGAGATGGACGACGACCCGCACGCGTCCTGGTGGACGAGCGACCCGGTGCTGTCGATAAGCCCCGAGCTGGCCGCCACCTTCAGGGAGCTGGCCGGCGAAAACCCGGTGCTTGCCTACATGCGCCGCACTCGCGACGGGCGGCCGTGGCGGATCTCCGACTTCCTCACCCGCGCCGAGTACCACCGCCTGCCGCTCTATCGCGAGTTCTACGGCAAGATCGAAGCCGAGTATCAGTGCGCGCTCACCCTGCCGTCGCGGCCGCCGGTGGTGATCGGGCTCGCCCTCACCCGCGCTCGCACCGACTTCACCGACCGCGAGGTCGCCGGGCTCGCCGCCGCGCGGCCGCACCTGATCCAGGCCTATCGCAACGCCGAGCTGGCGGCGGCGCGAGAGGCGACGATCGCGGCGTTGGAGGCGGGGCTCGAGCAGGTCGGCACGGCGGTGATCGTGGTCGATCGCCACGGGCGCGTCGACCTCGCGACCCCGGCCGGGCGACGGCTTCTCCGCGGTCCGCTCGGCGGCGAGAGCCCGCAGCGGCTCTCCCCCGAGGTGACCGCGGCGCTCGCGGCGCGGCGGGAGGCGGGGACGCCCGCAACCGAGCCGCTTGTCGTCGACGGCCCCGACGGGGCGCTCTCGCTCCGCGTCCTGCGCGGCCCTGAAGGGGGCAGCGAGATGTTGGTCATCGAGCCCGAGGTCAGCGGTCTGTCGGTGCTCGCCCTGGAAGGCCTGGGACTCACCCGCCGCCAGGCGGAGGCGCTCCGTTGGGTCGCCCTCGGGCGCCGCGGCCCCGACATCGCCAGGGCGATGGGCATCTCACCCCGAACCGTGGAGAAGCACCTGCAGGGTGCCTACGCGAAGCTCGGGGTGCGGCGTGCCTCGGAAGCCGCCGCGACCGCCTGGGCGGCGGTGGGGGTGCGGCTTCCGGGTTAGGGGTTGTGGGGGGTGGGTGGGGCGGGGACGGGCGTGCTTCGGGCCGTCGCGGCCGTCCGAGTTGCGTCCTGGGCGTCTCATGGCGCTCCTGGCAGGCTGTGAGCGCCATGAGACGCCCAGGACGTGAGGGTCCTTCAGGGAAGAGGACACAGGTCGGGCGGAGGTCGGATTCCGTCACCCTTCCGTGCGAGAGAAGCCAGGGAGAGCCCGCGCCTCCCCGTACCTCGGCCCGATCCGTGAGAAAGATGCCGGGAACGTCACACTTCCCGCGGCCTTCGGGCACCTTCGGGCGCTATCCGGGCCCGGAAAGAGGGTCGGATCCAGCGCTGCAGTCCTTACTGTCGCTATTGCGCCTACAAGTACTGCAGCGCGGCCGTGACTGTTGGACAACACGCACGGAAGCGTGAAGTTCCCACGGTCTTCGTGACGAGGTCGGAGATCGGTGACGGATCCGTGTCCCTCCCGTGACGAACCCGTGGCGCTCACCCGGGCGATCCCGCCACTCCCCACATCCCCGGCCGTCTCGGCCACGGCCACAGCCAGCCCGGGCCGTGGCCGAGACGGCCGCGCTAGCCGCAGGCCCTTGCGTCCCGTGTCCCGGGCGCCAGCTTCAACCGGCCCCGTCCCTTCCGGCCCCCAGCCCCCGGCGCCCCTGAAACCAGCTCCTAGGCCTCGAGTTTGCCGATCTTGAAGATCTTCGTTCCGCAGTCGGGGCAGACCCCTTGGATCGCGGGGCGGCCGTTCTTCATCGTCACCTGCTTGGCGTCTTTGATCTCGACCTTCTTGCGCTCTTTGACGCAGTAGCCCTCTGGCATGTCGAGGCCTCCTTCCTGCCGCGTTGCGGCGGTTTCCCACGTACGGACGCGGGCTGGATCGATCGAATGTACCCCAGATCGCCCAGATCTCACGCACGATAGGTGGCAAATGCCACAATAGATTGACCGACCAGTCAATCAGTCGGTGGTCCATTTCCTCTACGCTGCCCCTCGGTTCACGGACCAACGTCAGCGTTCGCACTTAGCCCAAGGAGGCGCCTGAGATGCCCGAAGCAGTAATCGTCGACACCATTCGCACGCCGATCGGCCGCGCCTTCAAGGGGTCGCTTGCCTCGCTGCGGCCCGAGGAGCAGGGCGCCTTCGTCGTCGACCAGCTCCTCGAGCGTAACCCCGGGCTCGACCCCGCCCTGGTCGAGGACGTCTTCTGCGGCGTCGGCATGCCGCAGGGCCTGCAGGCCTTCAACATGGGCCGGATCATCAGCCTGCTCTCGCAGAAGCTGCCGCAGACGGTGAACGGCGTGACCGTCTCCCGTTACTGCTCCTCCAGCCTCGACGCGATCCGGCACGCCGGCAACGCGATCAAGGCGGGCGAGGGCGACGCCTACATCGCCGTCGGCGTCGAGTGGGTCAGCCGCTTCAACGAAGCCTCCGAGCCGGTCCGCGTCGACGACCGCGACCCGAACCTGATCGGCGAGAACGGCCAGCCGAACGCCTACATCGACATGGGCATCACCGCGGTCAACGTCGCCAAGAAGTACGGCGTCAGCCGCGAGGACATGGACAAGTTCGCGCAGCGCTCCCAGGAACTGGCCGTCAAATCGCAGGAGGACGGCTTCTTCGATCGCGAGATCGTGCCGGTCACGCTCGCCGACGGCACCGTGGTCGCCAAAGACGATGGCCCGCGCGCGTCCTCGACCCTGGAGAAGCTCTCCGAACTCGACGAGGCCTTCGAAGGCGGCGGCGGCGTCACCGCCGGCAACTCCTGCCCGCTGAACGACGGCGCGGCCGCCGTCCTGATCATGAGCGACACGAAGGCGAAGGAGCTCGGCCTCACGCCGCGCGCCCGCATCGTCACCGCCGCCACCTACGGCAACGAGCCCGAGCTGATGGGCGTCGCCCCGATCGGCGCGGTGAAGAAGGTCCTCGACCGGGCCGGGATGTCGATCTCCGATATCGACAAGTACGAGCTGAATGAGGCCTTCGCCGCCCAGGTCATCCCGATCATGGAGGAAACCGGGATGGACGAAAACAAGCTGAACACGCACGGCGGCGCGATCGCCCTCGGCCACCCCTTCGGCATGACCGGCGCCCGCATCATGGGCACCCTGCTGAACGGGATGGAGACCGACGACGCGCAGGTCGGCCTGGAGACGATGTGCGTCGCCGGCGGGCAGGGCAAGGCGATGATCGTCGAACGGGTCTGAGGGGCTTCCAGGGAATCCGAGTAGTCGTTGTGTGACGAAGCGGCCCCCATGGCGGGGCCGCTTCTTGTTTACATACCGACCACATGGCCGATCTCTCACAGGTCAAGCCAGAGGACATCCGCGAGTTCGCCGTGGGGAGCTTCCCCGCCGATCTCGGGATCGAGCCGCTCGAGATCGAGGACGACCACGCCCGTGGTCGGATCACGGTCGAGAGCCGCCACCTCCATCCCGGCGGCTTCGTCCACGGCGGCGTCTGGACGGCGCTCGGCGACACGGTCGCCGCCTGGGCAACCTTCCGCGCGATCCCGCCCGGTTGGGACTTCACCACGATCGAGCTGAAGCTGAACGTCTTCGGCGCCGGCCGCCTGGGTGACGAGATCGTCGCCGAGGCCCGCCCGCTCCACGCCGGCCGCAGCACCGCGGTGATCGAGGTGCGGATCGACCGCATCCGCGACGGCGCCTCGAAACTGTGCGCCAACCTCGTGGTGAGCCAGTTCGTCATCCCGCCGGGCGAACCCTTCGCAATCTGAGCGCCCCTGGGCGCATATGGCGTCCTCGGTCGCTCGGCTCGGGTCACGCACTGTTGGTGCGCTCACCTCGCCTCGCTTCCCTGCGTCCTTGGTCTGCTGGCCCAGGGGCGCTCAGATCAAGCTCCCGCCAGGAAGTCGTCGGCGAGGACCGCCACGACGCGCGGGAGGGAGCCGAGGGTGCGGCTCAGCTCCAGCTGGCGGCGCGCGCCGGTGCGGTCGGCGAGGCGGCTGACCATGTCCAGCTCCATCGAGCAGCCGAGCGCCTCGGCGTGCGGGCGACAGAGGACCAACAGGTCCTCGAGCAGGTCGCGGGCGCGGATCCGTTCGTTCAGGTCGTGGGCGATCAGCTCCGCCTCCATGCCGTCGCGGGCGGCGAGGAAGCGGTTCTCGTTCAGGACCTCGGGCGGGATCCCGCAGTCGAAGGTGCCGGCGCCCTCCTCGACCTCGAGGCGGACGATCGACTGGACCAGCGCCGCCAGGGCGGCGGTGTCGGCGAGCGTCGTCTGGGCGTCCATGATCCGCACCTCGACCGTGCCGAAGCGCGGCTGCGGGCGCACGTCCCACCAGAGGAAGGTCGGCTCGGGGACCGCGTCGGAGCGGATCAGGACGTCGACCGACTCGACGTACTCCTCGTAGCTGCGGAAGGCGCGCGGGACGCCGACCCGCGGGAAGGCCTGGAAGAGCGGCGTGCGGGCCGAGCCGAGGCCGGTGTCGCGACCCTGCCAGAAGGGCGAGTTGACCGAGAGGGCGAGCAGCAGGGGCAGCTCGGTGCGCAGCCGGTTGGCGGCGTGGATCGCCTGCTCGGCGTCCGGCACGCCGACGTGGACGTGGAGGCCGAACGTCGGCTCCCGCCGCGCCAGCTCGCGCATCGAGCCGTAGACGAACTGGTAGCGCTCGCCCGCCGAGATGACGATCTCCTGCCAGACGGCGAAGGGGTGGGTGCCGGCGCTCGGCGGCCCGCATCGAGAGCGGTTTGAGCGTCTCGTCGAGCTCCCGCCGCAGCGCCCCGAGTTCTTCGATCGCCTCCTCGATCCGCCCGTGGACGCCGGTCTGGATCTCGAGCGCCGAGCCGTGCGTCTCGGCGGTGAAGCTGTTGTCGCGGGCATGCGGGAGGCGGGGCAGGACCGAGTCGATGCGGTGGGCCAGGGCCCAGGTGAGCTGGTCGAGCAGCATCACCTCCTCCTCGATCCCGACCGTGTACGCGCCCTGCTCGTGCGGCTCGGGCCAGCTCGCCCAGGCCGGCAACGTCGTCCCGGAGGACTTCGCCGTCACGCGACCTCGCGTCGGCGGGCCGCGGCCCGCTCGTACTCGGCGCCGTCGTCGCGGCAGGCGTCGACGAAGCGGCGGAAGAGGGCGGCCTCGGCCTCACGGTGCACGAGCGTCTCGGCGTGCCACTGGACGCCGATCAGGAAGCGCCGGCGCGGGTCCTCGATCGCCTCGACCGTGCCGTCGGGCGCCCGCGCGCTCACCCGCAGGCCTTCGCCGAGCCGGTCGATCGCCTGGTGGTGGAAGGAGTTGACGTCGGTCACCTCGACCTCCGTCGCCGCCGAAGATCTGGGCCAGCTCCGAGTCCGGCTCGACCTCGACCGGGTGGCTCGTCTCGGTGCCGGGGTTGGTCTGGCGGTGGCCGATCTCGGTCGAGAGGTCGGGGAGGTGCTGGTGGAGCGCGCCGCCGCGGGCGATGTTCAGCGCCTGGGTGCCGCGACAGATCGCCAGGATCGGCATCTCGCGGGCGTCGGCGCGGGCGGCGACGTCGAGCTCGAAGCGGTCGAGGTCGGGCTCGATCGGCCCCAGCTCCGGGTGCGGCTCGGCCTCATACAGCGCCGGGTCGAGGTCGGGCCCGCCGGAGAGGCAGATGCCGTCGAGCCGGTCGAGCAGCGGCTCGATCGCGCACGTGTCCATCGGCGGGATCACCAGCGGCAGCCCGCCCGCCGCCTCGATCCCCCGCAGGTAGGGGAGGCCGAGGGCCATCTCCTTGCTCAGCGGATCGCCCTCGGGCGTCGGCTGGGTCCGCTCTTTCGGGCGGACCTCGGAGGTCGTGACCCCGATCAAAGGTCGTTGTTGCCGGGATGCCAAGGAGCGCGTCTTCATACCACGTCGTCTGGCCGTCCCAGGACCCAGGTGTCCTTGGAGCCGCCGCCCTGGGAGCTGTTGACGACCATCTCCTCGGCTTCCTTGGCGTAGCGGGTGAGGCCGCCCTGCATAACGGACGGCCCGCCACTCGCCGGGGTGAGGACGTAGGGCCGCAGGTCGACGCGGCGCGGGGCAAGCCCGGTGCCGACCACGGTCGGATGGGTGGAGAGCGGCACCAGCTCCTGGGCGACGAAGCGCTCCGGCCGCCGCCGCACCAGGCCGATCACCTTGCGCCGCTCGCCCTCGGTGGCGCGCGGCATGATCGTCACGCCGTGGCCGCCGAAGCCGTCGCGCGGCTTCACCACCAGCTCGTCGAGCCGGCCGACCACCTCTTCGCGGGCCTCCGGGTCGGAGAGGTCGTAGCTCGGCACCGAGCGCAGTCGTGGCGCCTCGCCGAGGTAGAAGCGGACCATGTCGGCGACGTAGGCGTGGGCGAGCTTGTCGTCGGCGAGGCCGGTGCCGATCGCGTTGACGCAGCGCAGGCGGCCCGATTCGAGCGCCGGGGCGAGGAGCGCGCCGAGCGGCGTCAGCGCCCCGCCGCGGTCGGTCAGGCGGTCCTCGTCGAGGCGGCGGTAGACGACGTCGAGCTGCAGGCGCTCGCGGCCGACCTGGGCGTGGAGGCGGCCGCGTGCCTGGGAGAGCTGGTCCGGCGTGACGATCGGCAGCGCGAGTTCGCGGCCGAGCCGCTCGTGCTCGTAGTAGGCGCCGCTCTCGGGGCCGTCGGAGAGGATCGCGGCGACCGGTTCGGCGGCGTGCTGGGAGGGCGCCGCCGCGCGGATCGCCTCTCCCAGCCGTTCGACGTAGCCGTCCGGTTGGCGTACGTCCCTCGCCGCCGCGGAGCCGAGCTCCGGGCCGACCGCTTCCCGCACCGCGATCGCGTAGGTCGCCCCGGAGGGCATCCGCAGGTTGTCCTCGAGCACCAGCAGCTCGCCGTCGGCGTCCCGGATCAGATCCATGCCCGCGACCGTGGCGGGCGGCACCGCCGGGTCGAGCAGTCCCCGCATGCGGGGCTCGTACCCCTGGGACGTCTCCAGCAACCGCCGCGGGACGACCCCCTCCTCGAAGATCCGCTGGTCCCCGTAGGCGTCGAGGATGAAGGCGTTCAGCGCCCGCGCCCGCTGCAGCAGGCCGGCTTCGAGCGACTCCCACTCGGCCGCCTCGATCACCCGCGGCACCGGGTCGACGTTCATCGGCCGCCCCGGGCCGAAGGAAAGGCCGATCTCCGCCACGTTCGACCGGACGCGCTCGCGCAGCTCCACCAGGTTCTGCCGCGCGAGCGCGTCGACCACCGTCGCGTAGGGAGGGCGCGAGGTGCCGGTCTGGGCGAACGCCTCGTCGAAGTGCCCCGAATCGAGCGGGTACACGCCGGCGCCGGGAAAGGGACGGGCCGGATTCAAGGTCGTCGCCATGCTCGCACGCTATGGACCACTACCCGCATCGGGCATGGCCCAAAGTCGAAAGATCGCGGGTGGCGACTGGACGCGTGGAGGGTTTGTGCGTGAGGGAGGCCCTTGTCGGGGCAGCGCGGGGAGGTCCTGGGCGCCTCATCCCGGTCCTGGCTGGCTGTGACCGCGATGAGCCCCGAGATCGCGCTGCAAGCATTACAGGGGCTATGGCACCGGTAATGCTTGCAGCGCGCGGGTCGGTGTTGTCCAACACGCACGGAAGCGTGGGCTTCCCACGCTCTCCGTCACGACTTGCGAGTCCCGTGACACCTCCGTGGGACCCGCGTGCGTCCCGCGTCGCGATACCTCGACGGTCCTGGCTGGACGCGCAGAGGGTCTCGTCCCTACAGCGCCCGCGTCGGCGGCTCTGGCTCCGACTCCTCCATCGGGCTGGGCGGCTCGTCGGGTTCGTCGATCTCGGCTTCCCAGCGTTCGATCACCGGGAGGCGCCAGACCAGGGCGGCGATGGTCAGGCCGATCGCGGCGGCGAGCAGGGCGAGGAACCATTGGGTCGCGGTGAGGAGTTCGAGTTCGAAGAAGTTCCGCACCGGCTCGGCCGCGAGCACGAGGGCGTAGAGGGCGCCGAGGCCGGCGACCATCGAGAGCATGTAGCTCTGGACCGCGTTGCCCTCGCGCCCGGGCCCGCGCTCCAGCAGCAGCACGAAGGCGAGGCCGAGGAAGATCAGCGTGGTGGTCGCCGCGGTGCGCCCGGCGGCGAGGCCGCCGCCGGCGACCGTGCCGACGAGGAAGCAGGAGATGATCGAGGCGAGGCCGGTGGCGACCCCGGCGGGGATCGCGAAGGCGGCCAGCGCGCGGATCAGCCGGCCGCGGTAGAGCGGCCCGTCCGAGGGCGCCAGGGCGAGGACGAAGGAGGGGATGCCGATCGTCAGGAAGGCGGCCATGGTGAGGTGGCGGGGCAGGAAGGGGAAGGCAAAGCCGGGCACCGCGACGAGGACGATCAAGGTCGCCGCGTAGACCGACTTGGTGAGGTAGAGGCGGCCGAGCCGGTGGATGTTGCGAGCGATCCGGCGGCCCTCGCCGACGGCTTCCGGCAGCCTCCCGAACTCGTCCTTCAGCAGGACGACGTCGGCGACGCCCTTGGTCACCTGCGTCCCCGAGCCCATCGCGACCGCCATCCGCGCCTGCTTCAGCGCCGGCACGTCGTTCACCCCGTCGCCGATCATCGCCACGTAGCGCCCGGCGGCGACCAGCGCCGCGACCAGCGCTTTCTTCTGCTCCGGCTTGATCCGGCAGAAGATCGTGTTGGCGAGCGCGACTTCCTGGAGGCGCTCCGGGTCGTCGGGGAGGTCGGGCCCCTCGACGACGCCCGCGTCGCGCGGCACGCCGACCGCGTAGGCGACCGCGGTCACCGTGGCCACCGCGTCGCCGGAGATGAGCTTCAGGTCGACTTCCTGGTCGCGCATGAAGGCGATCGTCTCGGCGGCGTCGGCGCGCAGCGTCTCCTCCATCACGATCAGGGCGACCGGGGTGAGGCGCGGCGCCGGGGCGGCCGCAGGGTCGTCCGGCAGCGCTTCTCCGGTGCGCCCGAAGGCGACCACGCGCCGCCCGGCCTGGGTCTCCTCGCGCAGCTTTGCCGCCAGCCCCGGCGGCAGCACCAGGGCGCCCGCCTCTTCGAGGACGTCCGGCGCGCCGAGGACGAAGGTGCCGGCGCCCGCCCCGTTGCCCGCCAGCGAGACGCCCGACCACCTGTACTCGGAGGAGAAGGGGACCTCGGCCTCGACCTGACCCGCGTCGCCCGGGTAGCGCTCGGCGATCGTCTCCAGGGTCTTGTTGCGGTCCCCGGCGCTCGCCGCGAAGCGTCCCAGGACCGCGGCGCCGACGGCCGGGTCGACGTCCTCGGCGAACTCGACCGCGCGCAGGCGCAGCTCGCCTTCGGTGAGCGTGCCGGTCTTGTCGACGCAGATCGTGTCGACCGAGGCGAGGCTCTCGGTCGCGCTCATCTGCTGGATCAGCGTGTCGCGTTTCGCCAGCCGCACGGCGGCGACGGCGAAGGTGACGCTCATCAGCAGCACCAGGCCCTCGGGGATCAGCGTCACCAGGCCCGCGGTCGCGGTCTCGGCGGCGCTCTGCAGGCCGACGGCGCGGATCTTCAGGCTGAGGATCAACAGGATCGCCAGCGGGATCATCGTGTAGGTGGAGACGATGATCACCCGGTTCACCTCCTCCTGCAGCGGCGAGAGCGGGTGGCGGAAGGCTTTCGCCTCGCCCGCCAGTCGACCCGCGTAGCTCCGCTCGCGGACCGCTTCGACCTCGTAGTGGCCGGAGCCGGTGGTCGCGAAGGAGCCGGAGAGGACCTCGTCGCCGTACTCCTTGCGGATACCGTCGGCCTCGCCGGTGAGCATCGACTCGTCGAGGGTGAGGCCGCGGCTGGAGACGACGCGCCCGTCGGCGACCAGCTGGTCCCCGGGGCTGAGGACGACGAGGTCGCCCGGGACCACCTCGTCGGCGAGCAGCTCGACCGGGTTGCCGTCGCGGATCACCCGCGCCCGCGGCGCCACCAGCACCGCGACTTCGTCGAGCGTCTTCTTCGCCTTCAGCTCCTGGCGGATGCCGATATAGGAGTTGATGACTGCGATGAGCCCGAAGAGCGAGTCCGCGTAGAGCCCCAGCGCCAGGTCGAAGACGAAGAAGACCGCGATGATCGCGTTGAAGAGCGTGAAGACGTTGCCCGCGATGATGCTCGAGGTCGAGCGCGAGCTGTTCTCCGGCGGGTCACCGAGCTTGCGCAGGCGCGCCTGTGCCTCCTGGCTCGAGAGGCCCGTGTCAGGGGTCGCCGTTGCGGTGGCCACTCGCCTATTGAATAGGGTTGGCGTCGGATGGGGGTCAAGCTAGGCATCAATCTGGGCTATTGGGGGATCGGCCCGGCGGGGGACGAGGCCCTGGAGATCGTGCTCGCGGCCGAGGGCCTGGGCTACGAGTCGGTCTGGGTCGCCGAGTCCTACGGCTCCGACGTGGTCAGCGTCCTGGCCTGGCTCGCCGGGCAGACGAAGTCGATCAACCTCGGCGCGGCGATCATGCAGGTGCCGGCGCGCCCGCCCGCGGCGGCGGCGATGGCCGGGGCGACGATCGACAAACTCTCCGGCGGGCGGTTCCTCTTCGGCTTCGGGCCGAGCGGCCCGCAGGTCTCGGAGGGCTGGTACGGGGTGCCGTACGCGAAGCCCTGGGGACGGACCCGCGAGTACATCGAGGTGGTGCGCAAGATCGTCGCCCGCGAAGGGCCGCTGGAGCACCACGGGACGCACTACGACCTGCCGCTCGAGGGCGGCGAGGGCAAGGCGCTGAAGCTGAACTTCCACCCGCTGCGCGCCGAGATCCCGGTCTTCGTCGGCGCGATCGGGCGCAAATCGGTGGAGATGGCGGCCGAGGTCGCCGACGGCTGGATCCCGATCTTCTTCTCCGTCGACCGCTTCCAGGAAACCTGGGGCGAGCATCTGGAGGCCGGATTCGCCAAGGGCGGGCGGACGCGCGCCGACCTCGAGGTCTCGCCGAGCCTGCAGGTGGCGATCGACGGCGACCTCGAGGCGGCCAGGAACATGGTCAAGGCGGGGCTGATGCTCTATCTCGGGGGGATGGGGTCCCGAAAGACCAACTTCTACGTCGATCTGGCCCACCGCTTCGGTTTCGGCGAGGTCGCCGACGAGGTGCAGCGACGCTTCCAGGCGGGTGACCGGGGCGGGGCCTTCGAGGCGCTGCCGGACGAGATCGTCGCGGCCACCTCACTGGTCGGGACCGAGGCCGAGGTGGCCGATCGAGTGGCGCGTTTCGCGGCCGCCGGTGTCGATCGCCTGATCGTGTCACCGGTACATGTAGAGCGAGATCAGCGGCTTCACACGCTTGCGCGATTGGCCGAAATGGCGGACGCCGGCGTGACCGGCTGACCTATTTGAACCGAATCGCATAAGGTTCCGCGCCGCTGTGAAGATCGGAGTGCCGAAAGAGACCGCCGAGGGGGAGCGCCGGGTCGCGCTCGTACCTGATGTCGTCCGCTCGTTGAAGAAGAAAAACGAGAAGGTCGACGTGCTGATCGAGGCCGGGGCCGGCGACGCTGCCGGGCACCCCGACTCTCAGTACACCGACGCGGGCGCCGAGATCGCCGCCGCCGACGCGATCTGGAATGCCGACGTCGTCCTGCGGGTCGGCGTGCCGAGCGCCGCGGAGGTCGGTCGGCTCAGCTCGAACCAGATCTACGTCTCCCACCTGAACCCGTGGGTCGCCGCCGACACCAACAAGGCGCTGGCGGCCTCCGGCGTCACCAGCTTCGCGATGGAGGCGATCCCGCGGACGACGCGCGCCCAGGCCATGGACGCGCTCTCCTCGCAGGCCGCCGCCGCGGGCTACGCGGCGATGCTGATCGCCGCCCGCGAGTCGGGTCGCTTCTTCGGCATGATGACCACCGCCGCGGGCACCGTGCCGCCGGCCAAAGTCCTCGTCCTCGGCGCCGGCGTCGCCGGGCTGCAGGCGGTCGCCACGGCCAAGCGTCTCGGCGCGATCGTCACCGGCTTCGACATCCGCCGCGCCGCCTGGGAGCAGATCGCCTCGCTCGGCGGTCGCCCGCTGGAACTCGACTTCATCCCCGACGCGGAGGGCGAGGGCGGCTACGCGCGCCCGCTCACCGAGGAGGAGAACGCCCAGGTCCGCGACGCGCTGGCGGCCAACGCGGCGAAACAGGACATCATCGTCACCACCGCCGCGATCCCGGGCCGGGCGGCGCCGATCCTGATCACCGCCGACGCGGTGCGGAACATGCAGCCGGGCTCGGTGATCGTCGACCTCGCCGCCGAGACCGGCGGCAACTGCGAGCTGACGAAGCCGGGGGAGACGGTCGTCGAGAACGGCGTCAAAGTCATCGGCCCGCGCAACCTGCCGAGCCTGATGCCGGTCCCCGCCTCGCAGTTGTACGCGAAAAACCTGGAGAACCTGCTCGGGCTGCTGATCACCGAGGAGGGCGAGCTGAACGTCAACCTCGAGGACGACATCCTCGCCGCCGCGCTGATCACCCAGGGCGGCCAGATCAAGAACGAGCGGGCCGCAGGGAGGGACGCCGCATGAGCTTCATGACCGAGTTCACGATCTTCGTACTTGCCGTATTCGTCGGCTTCGAGGTCATCTCGAAGGTGCCGACCACGCTGCACACGCCGCTGATGTCGCAGACCAACGCGATCCACGGCATCGTCATGCTCGGCGGCCTGATCGTCCTCGGCTACGCCGGTGACGGGCTCGAGTACGTGATCGGCACGATCGCCGTCGCCTTCGGCGCGATCAACATCGTCGGCGGCTTCCTGGTCACCGACCGGATGCTCGGCATGTTCGCCAAAAAGCCGAAACCCAAGGCCAGTCCCGCCTCCTCCGCTTCGCGTCCGGGGGCGGTAGACAAAGACGAGGACGCCGGTAAATGATCGCCGAGGCAGTGCTGAAGCCGGGCGGCGATGCCGCCACGGCGCTCTACATCGTCTCGTTTTCGCTCTTCATCCTCGGGCTGAAACAGGGCACGCACCCGACCACGGCCAGGCGCGGGAACATGATCGCCGCCGTCGGTATGGCGGTCGCCGTCGTCACCACCCTGTTGCTCGACGGGATGGGCAACTGGGGCCTGATCGCGATCGGCCTGGCGATCGGCTCGGCGGTCGGCGCCTACGCCTCGATCCGCGTGAAGATGACCGAGATGCCGCAGATGGTCGCCCTGTACAACGGGGTCGGCGGCGGCGCGGTGGCACTGATCGCCTGGTCGGAGATCCGCCACGGGATCCACCTCGGTGGGGCGATGCCGCTCCAAGAGCTGATCCCGACCCTGCTCGCGGGGATCATCGGCTCGGTCTCCTTCTGGGGCTCCAACATTGCCTTCGCCAAGCTCCAGGACCTGATCCCGACCCGCCCGCTCGGCGTGCCGGGGCAGCAGTTCATCAACGCGATCCTCGGCATCGGCGTGATCGTCCTCGCGGTGATCATCGCGATCAACAATGACCCGCCTTCGCAGGGCCTCTTCATCCTGATCCTGATCGCCGCGGCGATCCTCGGCAACCTGGTCGTGCTACCGATCGGTGGCGCCGACATGCCGGTCGTGATCTCGATGCTGAACGCCTTCACCGGTCTCTCCGCCGCGGCGGCGGGCTTCGCCCTCGACAACGTCGCGCTGATCGTCGCGGGGACCCTGGTCGGTTCCTCGGGAACGATCCTCACGATGGAGATGGCGACCGCGATGAACCGCTCGGTCGGCAACATCCTCTTCTCCGGCTTCGGCGGTGCGCCCGCGGCGGCCGCGGGCAGCGCCGAGCAGCGCCCGGTCACGTCGATCGGCGCCCAGGACGCGGCGATCAAGCTCGCCTACGCCGACAACGTCGTGATCGTCCCGGGGTACGGTCTGGCTGTCGCCCAGGCCCAGCACGCGGTCAAGGAGATGGCGAACCAGCTGGAGGCGCGCGGGGTGACGGTCAACTACGCGATCCACCCGGTCGCCGGCCGCATGCCAGGCCACATGAACGTCCTCCTGGCCGAGGCCGACGTGCCCTACGAGAACCTCAAAGAGATGGACGAGATCAACCCGGAGATGCCGCGCGTCGACGTCGCCGTGGTGATCGGGGCGAACGACGTCACCAACCCGGCGGCGAAAAACGACCCGAACTCGCCGATCGCCGGGATGCCGATCATCGAGGTCTCCTCGGCAGGTGAGGTGATCGTGATCAAGCGCTCGCTCTCGACCGGCTTCGCCGGCATCGACAACGACCTCTTCTACGAACCGAACACCTCGATGCTCTTCGCCGACGCGAAAGCCGCGGCGTCGGAAATCGCCGCCGAGATCGAGAACCTCTAGCTCTCTCCGGCGCAGTTTGCTGTAGTTCCGGCGATGGCCTCGGTCGTCATCTACGGAGCGGTTCTTCTCTACCTCGCGACGCTGATCCCGGCGGCGGTCATCTGCTGCCGCAAGGGCCAGTGGCTGATGTTCGCCGCGGGCTGGCTGACCTTCGGCCTGGTCTGGTACGTCGGCGCGGCCTCGGGCGAGTCGCGGCGGACGCTCCTACGCGTCGGCGCCGCAGCGGTCGTCGCCGTCCTGGTCCTCGGCGTCGCCTGGGCGCGGCCCGCGACGCTGTTGGGCGTCGATGGGGGTTCGCTGCAGGCGTCGGTCCTCGGACACTCGCTCGGCGAGACCGGCAAGTGTCGCCATCTATCCGACGGGGCGTGGCAGTGGGAATGCCTGCGTGAAGATTTCGAATCGAGCAGTGATGTCCCCTACCGGGTGCACGTGAATCGGCTGGGCTGCTGGCACGGGGTCGAGTCATGGGGGCCGGAGAGGGCTGGGCCCGGCAGGATCTCCGGCTGCGTGCACCTCGAGGACTACATCTAGAGCACGCCGAATTCGGCGCTGAGGGCGACCGGTTCGCCGAGGTCCGTGGTGCCGGTGGCGTTCAGTTTGTAGAGGCCCGGGCGCGCGTTCGGTGGCACCAGGGTCGCGATCCGTTCCGCTTCGCCGGGGCCGAGGGTCCGCTGGATCGCCGATTGGGCCGGGGAGTACCGGGGCCCGACGACGACGGGGCGCCACGTTCCGCCTTCGAGGTGTTCCAAGTTGGTTCCGGTCGGCGTGACCGAGGCGCTGCCGTGGTTTTCGAAGCAGCTTTCGAGGTAGGAGCCGGGGGCGACCTTGTCGGTGGCCGAGAGGGTGATCCCGACGTTGACGAGGCGGTCGACGACCCGGATGTACTGGCCGTAGCGGCCGAGCAGCCGGCCGCGGTGGTTCTGGATCGTGATTTCGAGCGAGTAGATCGCCGGGCCGCTCGGGATCGGGAAGGTCAGGCCGCGGTGCTTGCCCGCCGGGAGCTGCTTCAGGTCGAGGCGCTTGAGCCCGGCGGGGTGGAGCTTGCGGCCTTCGTCGGTGAGCCGGATCAACCGCTCGAGTACCACCCAGTTCAGCCGCTGTGGCGCGGCGGCGGTCGCCGGTGCGCCGTTGGTGAGGCGGAAGCCGATGTTCGAGCCGCCGATGAGTAGACCCTGCGGCCCGGTCGCGCCTAGCGTCGTGCCGGGCGGCGCGAACGGCAGCACCCCGCCTTCCGGCACTGCCGGGATCGGCTGGAGCTTTTCGATCGGCGCCCGGTAGTTGTCGACGATCGGGGAGGAGCAGAAGGGCCCGGACGCCGGCGCGACCTTCTTCGGCTTCTGGCTCTTCGCCGCCTTTGCGGCAGGGCTCGCCGCGGGGGAGCCGGCGGCCAGGAGCGCCACCGTCGCAAAAACGACACCCGCAACACGCGTGGTTCCGCGCTGACGACGCCTCATCCGGGGGGAGTATGTCGGCCCGCCAGAACTTAGGCGTCCATGGCTTCCGAGCGCGGGCAGGGGACGGTGGAGTGGGTCGGCGTGGTGTGCGTCGTCTCGCTGCTCCTGGTCGGGATGATCGCGGTGGGTGTGCGGGTGCCCGGTGTCGACCTGGGACGCACGATCGCGCGCCACCTCCTCTGCGCGGTCGAGCTGGCCGACGGCTGCGGCGACGAGCCGGTCCTGATCGCCACCTACGGCGACGAGATCGGCCGGCTGGTGCGGCGGCACATGCCGACGATCGGCTTCGAGGCGGGCTCGCGCGCCGTTCCCGTCGACTACCGCCGCTGCCGCGAAACGACCTGCGGCGACGCTCCCGAAGACGGCCTCGTGCACCGCACCGACGAACGACTTCCGGTGAGCGCCTTCGTCCATGTGGTCGACTGTCGGGCAGGGGCGCGAGAGGCGACCGAAGCGGCCGGGATCGACTGCTCGGGCGACCGGGCGGGCTCCCTCTACATCCAGTACTGGCTCTTCTACGCCAACTCCGCGACGCTCCGGGACGTGCCGATCGTCGGCGACGCGGGAGAACACCGCGATGACTGGGAATCGGTGCAACTCCGCCTCAACCCGGACGGCTCGGTCGACGAGCGCGCCTCCAGCCACGACGGCTACAACTACTCGTTGCGGGACTTCGACTGGGGCTCGGACGCCGGCATCGACATCCTCAAGGAACTGTCCGAAGACCTCGACCTCCGCCACCCCAACGGCTGGGGCCCGGAGACCGGCATCCTGCTCGTCTCCGGCGGCAGTCACGCCGGCAACGCCACCGGCGAGCCGCGCGGCACCCGCTACACCCCCGGCCGCCGCGTCCACCTGATCCCGCTCGAGCCGATCGCCGCCGACTCCCACGCAACCTTCGCCGTCGTCCCGCCTTGGCTGAAGGAAGTCTGGCGCGACCCCGAGGCCGAAGGTACCGGGTGATGTCGGCGGCACTGGGTGAATGGCGAGCGGCCTGTCGTGAGGTGTTTGACGAGATCGAGTTGGTCCAAGCAGGAGTCGGTCGCACGGCCGGCATCGGTCGAGGTCTCACTGCGCAAATCAACTACGCCTACGTGATGCTGATCGCGGCCCACTTCCAGCGTTACTGTCGGGCGCTACATCGAGAGGCGGCCGAGGTGCTCGTCGCGCAGATGTCGGACCCCGCGCTGGCCGACGTGATGGAAGGGCTCCTGGCGCGGGATCTGCGACTCGATTGAGGGAATCCCACCCCAGGGCACCTCGGCGTGGATTTTGCCCGATTCGGAATCAGGTTCTGGGATGCGGTCGAAGCGCGCGACCGACGGAATGGACATTGGAAGACGGAGCTCGAACGGCTCTGTGACTGGCGCAACGCGATAGTCCACGGCGACATCGACCGAAAGCAGGCCGAGGGTCGATTGGTCCCCCGCGATCTCGACCCCGAAAGCTGCAGAGGCTGGCGGCAGGCGCTGGGATCGCTCGCGGACACCTTCGACGAGGTGCTTGCCGCCCAATGCGAAGAACTCGGCTGCGCCGAGCCCTGGTGATACTTTCGCCGCATGACCACCTCCAAGGGAAAACCCAAATTCGCGCTCGGCGAATGGGCCGTTCTGCCCATCGCCAGCACCCGCTGGGACGTCCAGGTGGTCGAGGACTGGGGAGAGATCGGCGTCAACGGTGAGCGGGTCTACTCGATCCTCGTCCCCCAGGAGGAGGGGGAGGAGCCGATATTGCGCTCAGCCAGGGAGTCTCGCCTGGTCCCGGCCTCCCAGCCGAGCAGACCTCGCTCAGCGCAGCACTCGTAGCGGCGCTTGCTTCTGCGCGGGCGCGTGGCCCGGCTGGGTGACGGTCACGGTCAGCTTTGCCGCCAGTGGGTCCTTGCCGTCGAGGAGTCGCCTGCCGGCCTTGGTCGGTTTCAGGACCAGAGTGCCGGTTGCCTTGTTGACGTTGACGGACTCGCGGGCGATCACGGCTTTGCCGTGCTTTGGCTGCAGCAGCGCGACGACCTTGCCGCAGGCGCCTTTGCAGTTGAGCTTGCCGACCGCGAGCTTGCCGTGGTCGAGCTTGGTCGTCTTTGCCAGCTTGAAGGTCGCCTGGGACTGGGGCAGGGTGGACTTCGGCCCCGCCTTGGGTGCCGAGGCGACGGGGGCGTTGCCGGACGACCCGGTACCGGAGCCCGATCCTCCTCCTCCGCCGGTCGACGGCGGGGAGTCGGGGAGGATCGTCAGCTGCAGGGTCTTCACCTTCGACTGGTCGAGTTCGACCTGCACTTTCTTCGAGGCGTCGCTGTAGGGGTTGCCGTAGATGCTCGAGTACTGGTTGATCACTGCCGCGTACTGCTCGTAGGCGGGGAAGAGTGGGGTGACCGTCCGGGCTTCGGCGAAGGCGGGCACGTTGAATCCCTTCGGGCACCAGCTGCCCTGGGAGGTGGTCACGAGATCGGTGCAGAAGGCGCTCGCGTCGTTGCCGTATTTCCCGCCCCAGAGGCCGATGCTGAAGGCCGAATAGAGGTCACGACGGACGGCCCTTTCGAGGTTGTTGGGGCCGCTCCCGCCGGTGTAGATGTCTTCGATCAGTTCCTGCCCCGCCACTTCGATTGGCGGTGCCGCCACGTTCCCACTGCCTTCGTCCATCGTGCCGTGGAGCGTGATCGAGCCTTCGGGTCCGAAGGTGCCGCTGTATTCGCTGGTCGTGAACGGTTCGCCGAAGAAGGCCGTGTGCAGGGTGATTTTCTGGCCCGCCATCGATTTGACGTATTCGGTGAGCGGCGGATAGGCCGACCCCGTGTTGTCAGGGGAGAGGACCCGGAGGATTTCGCCGTTCGCGGCTCGAACCGTGGACTCCGGCCCGCCCGGGATCCCCTGGAGCGCGTCGAAGATCGTGTTCGCGTACGTGCTGCCGACGGATTCCAATGCTTCGCCGCCGGGCCCGAGGGTGGTCAGCCGCATGCCGATCGCGAACTGGTTGACCGCGGTCAGGTTGGCGGCGTCTTCGGGCACCGGAGTCACGGTCAGCTCGGCCCAGTCGAAGCGGGTGGGCGACTGGAAGGTCACCCCTTCTTGGACCGGGGCGCCATAGGAGATGTAGACGCGGCCGCTGATCAGCTTCTCGATCGTCACTTCCTGGCCGGGGATTTCGCTCAGCGCCTTCGGCTGGTCGTTGAGGAAGCCGGGGACGTCGAATTCCCCGCCCGCGGCGATATCGACGAAGACTTCGCTCGCCGGACGACCGCTTTCGTTGACGATGTGGAACTGGAGTGCGGAGGCGGACGCGGGGACCGCGAGGGCGGCCAGCACCGTGGCGAGGACGAGGGCAGGACGCGGAAAACGGCGGACGAGTCTCATCGTGAACGTTTGATCGGCAGATCTGGAGCCAACTTGAGAAGCGAATGCGCCCGTCCTGTACGGTTTTTCGATCGCCACCGAGGTGACGACCAGTCCGACCCGGCAGTCGATCGCGGCGCTCCTTGCCGAGGTGCGCGAACGGACCATCGCGCTGATCGCGCCGCTCGGGGACGAGCTGCTGAACAAGGTCTACTCCGAGCTGTTGAGTCCGCTGGCCTGGGACCTCGGGCACATCGCCAACTTCGAGGAGCTCTGGCTGGTGCAGAGGGTGGGTGGCCGGGCGCCGCTGCACGGGGAGCTCGGGCAGTTCTACGACGCGATCGAGAACCCGCGCAAGGAGCGCGGCGAGCTGCCGATCCTCCGCGACGAGGAACTGCGCGCCTACATGGGCGAGGTGCGCGAGCGGACGCTGGAGGTGCTGAACGAGGTCGAGATCGGTCCGGACGCGCCGGATCGCCTGCTGCGCGACGGGTTCGTCTACGAGATGCTCGTCGCGCACGAGCTGCAGCACCAGGAGACGATGCTCCAGCTCCTGCAGATGCTCGACGTTCCTTACCGGCCGGCGGAGGCGGATCCCGAGCCCTTCATGCCCGCCCCGGTCGGCGGCGCCACCGGGACGGTGCGGGTGGAGGCGGGAAGCCACGAGATCGGCGCGGCCGAGCGGGGCTTCGCCTACGACAACGAGCGCGCCCGGCACGAGGTCGAGCTCGCCGCCTTCGAGATCGATCGAACCCCGGTCACCAACGCCGCGTACATCGCCTACATGGAGGAGACCGGGGCGGAGCCGCCGATGTATTGGGAGCGTGAGGGCTCCGGCTGGGTGCGCACCGCGATGGGCGTCCGCGTGCCGGTCGATCCGGCGCGTCCCGTCGTCCACGTCTCCTGGATGGAGGCCGAGGCCTTCGCCCGCCGGGCGGGCAAGCGCCTGCCGACCGAGTTCGAGTGGGAGGCGGCGCGACCGCGCCTCGAGGGTGTCGGCGGCGTCTGGGAGTGGACCTCCTCGGACTTCCTTGCCTACCCCGGCTTCGAGGCCTTCCCCTACGCGGAGTACTCGAAGGTGTTCCTCGGTGACACCTACAAGGTCCTGCGCGGCGCGTCCTGGGCGACCGACCCGCACGTCGCCCGGCCGAGCTTTCGCAATTGGGACCTGCCGCAGCGCCGCCAGATATTCGCCGGCATCCGCCTCGCAAAGGAGACCGCATGACGATCGCGATCGACGTCCACCTGCCCGCCGACCAGGCCGCCGCGATGGAGCGGGACGTGCGCGAGGGTCTCACCGCGACGCCGAAGGAGCTGTCGCCGAAGTACTTCTACGACGAGCGCGGGTCGCAGCTCTTCGAGGACATCACCGAACTGGAGGAGTACTACCCGACCCGTCGCGAGCGCCAGATCCTCGAAGCGCGCTCGGGGGAGATCGTCGCCGCCGCCGGCAATCCGGCGACGCTGATCGAGCTCGGCTCCGGCTCGGCGTCGAAGACCCGCCACCTGCTGGACGCGATGCGCGACGCCGGCAGCCTGCGCACCTACGTCCCGGTCGACATCTCCGAGGAGATCACCCGCGAAACCGCCTCGGCGCTGGTCGACGAGTACCCCGGCCTCGACGTCCACGGCCTCGTCTGCGATTTCGAGGCGCACCTCGAGCGCACGCCGACCACGAGCGAGGCCGGTCCGCGCCTGATCGCCTTCCTCGGCGGCACGATCGGCAACCTATACCCGGACGAGCGCGCCGCCTTCCTCTCTCGCATCGCCAGCCTCCTCGACACCGGCGACCACCTGCTCCTCGGCACCGACCTGGTCAAGGACATCGCGCGCCTCGAGCTCGCCTACGACGACCCTGCCGGGGTGACCGCCGAATTCAACAAGAACGTCCTCAGCGTGCTGAACCGCCAGCTGGGCGGGGACTTCGACCCCGACGCCTTCGAACACCTCTCCACCTTCGACGCCGTGCACGAGTGGATCGACATCGGCCTCCGCTCCATCGCCGAGCAGCAGGTCCACCTCGCCGACCTCGACCTCACCGTCCACTTCGACGCCGGCGAGATCCTGCGCACCGAGATCTCCACCAAGTTCACCCGCCCCCGCCTCGAGGAGTCCTACGCCGGCACCGGCCTGGCGATGGCCCACTGGTTCACCGACCCGGCCGAGGACTACGCCCTGAGCCTCGCCAAGCTCGCCTAGCTGTTCCTTTTGCCGGACGGTCCGGCAAAAGGAACAGCTGATATGGCCGTCGTTTTGTCAAGTCTCCAACCACCGAAGGCCCGCCGAAGCGGGCCCTTCTCTTGGTCCAGGAGGCGGCGGTCGGCCTGGTGCGCGACTCGCGGTCAGGCTGATATGCGCGGGTTGGCTACCGCAGGACCGGATTTCGTCATAGCGCCCGCCGTCTAGGATCGAGCGTGACCGCGGAGCGGCTGCTCATAGCTGTGTCGCGGATGCGCTGCGCGAGGTGCCGAGCCCGCCGCCTCCTGGACCAAACAGTGCTCGGCGGGCTCAGTCGGCGGTGGATACCGCCCAGCAGAAGCCGGCCAGTTCGCGGGCGACGGCGACGGCGCAGACGGTGCGGCGCTTGCCACGTTCTGAGTCGAGGCGGACCCAGCTGCGGTGAAGTCGCTGCTGGGCCTTCCAGGAGATCGCGCAGACCGCCTGGGGCTGGCCCTCCTGGCGGCGCCCGAGCTCGCGGCCTTTGCGTGGCACCCGACGGTAGTGCCAGGCCGCCTCGACCAGGAGCCGACGGGCGTGGCGTGATCCCGACTTCGTGATCGAGCCCTGCCGGCGGCGCTCGCCCGAGCTGTTCTCGGAAGGCACCAGGCCGAGATAGCTCATCAGCTGCGCCGGGCGCTCGAAGCGGTGAAAGTCGCCGACCTCGGCGCAAAGGCCCAGCGCCGAGAGGGTGTCGATGCCGCGTAGGCAGCGCAGCCGGGCGACGTCCTGCTCCCAGGGGGAGCCCGGGACCAGCGCGACCATCCGGGCCTCGAGATCGTCCCGGCGCACCACGAGCGCCTCTATCGCGCCGATCCCGTCGAGCAGGACCGACTGCGCCACCGGCTCGGGCAGCTCGATCCGACCCAGCCATTCACGATGGCGCTCCGTCCAGTTGTTGCCCTCGAAGCGCAGGTCGTGGCGCAGCAGGAGCTTGCCGACCCGGTGGCGGGCCCGCATCAGATCGCCGCGCACATCCTCGCGGGCGCGGACCAGGTCGCGCATCGCCTCCGCGGCAGGGGTCGGCACCCGCACCGGGTGCAGGCCGCCGATCATCAGCAGCCGCACCAGCCGTTCGGCGTCGCGGCGGTCGGTCTTCACCCTGTCCTGGGCGGGACGCTCGATCTTGCCCGGCGCCGCGATCACGCAGGCGATGCCACGCTCCTGCAGCGCCCGAGCCAGGCCGAACCCGGTCGGGCCCGCCTCGTAGGCCACCCGCACCGGCGCCGGCAGCCCGGCGCAGAAGTCGGCGACCTCACCGGTGGTTCCACCCATCTTCCTCACCGCCAGCTCGCCCGACTGCTGATCGGCGATCGCAGCCACGACCTTCGCGGCGTGAACATCGAGACCCACCCACGTCCTAACCTGACCCACGTCGGCACCCCCATGATTGCGGTACCCGCCGAGGCCGTCCCTCGGCGGCGAACCCGCGCATCTCATGCGCGGGTGCCGACCTTCACACCCGCTCCGGATCGAGCCGGCGCTCAGGTCAGGCGGCCATAGGGTCTAGCGGGCGAGGGCGGTGATCGTCTCGGCCAGCTTCTCGGGCCGGACGACGGGGGTGAGGATCGGGGTGGTGATGCCGCCGGCGACGAACTGCTCGAGGCGCTCCTTCATCTCCTCGGGGCTGCCGAAGATGAACATCTGCTCGATCGCCTCCCAGGGCGCTTCGGCGGCGGCCTTCTGGCGATCGCGGGCGTTCCAGGCGTCCAGCATCGGCTGGATCTTCTCGCCCCAGCCGAGCCATTTGTAGAACTCGGTGTAGACCGGGACGGTGATGTAGGTGGAGAACATGAAGCGGGCCAGGGGCTCGACCTCCTCGCGCGGACCGGGGAGGAGGAAGAAGCGGCAGAGGAGCTCGAAGCCCTCCGGCGCGCCCTTGACGCCCTCGACAACCTGGGGGAGACCGTCGAGGGGGAGGAAGTTGGTGAAGGCGCCGTCGGCCTTCTCGACCGCGAGCTGGAGCATCTTGCCGCGCAGGGCGGCGAGGACGATCGGCACCTCGTATCGCGGCTTCGTTTCCAGCTTGAAGCGGGTCTCCGTCCGCTCGCCCGCCAGTGCGACGCGGAGGAATTCGAGGGTCTCGCGGACCTTGGACAGTGGGCGCTCGAAGGGGATGCCGTTCCAGCCTTCGATGATCCGGTCCGAGGAGGAGCCGATGCCGAGGACGAAGCGCCCTTCGCTGGCGTCGGCGAGCGCCGCCGCCTCCTGGGCGAGCAGCGCCGGACCGCGCTGGAAGACGCCGACGATCCCGGTCCCGAGCCGCATCTGCTCGGTCCAGGCGGCGCTCAGCGCCAGCGGCGTGAAGCCGTCCGGGCCCGCCGTCTCACCGGTCCAGAGGTCGGTGTAGCCCGCCGCCTCGGCGCGCTTCACGTACTCGCCATGCTCGGCGAGCGGTACCCCGCTCAGCGGTAGCGTCAGACCCCAGCGTCCCTCCATCGCCCGCGACCTTATAGGGTCCTCGCTCCGATGCCGTCGCCCGACCAGGCAAAGCCGGATCGCAACCTCGCGCTGGAGCTCGTCCGCGTCACCGAGGCAGCCGCCCTCGCGGCCGCTCGCTGGGTGGGACGCGGCGACAAGATCGCCGCCGATGGCGCCGCCGTGGACGCGATGCGCTTCGTCCTCGATTCGGTCTCGATGGACGGCGTCGTGGTCATCGGCGAGGGGGAGAAGGACGAAGCCCCGATGCTCTTCAACGGCGAGAACATCGGCGACGGCAGCCCGCCGCAGGTCGACATCGCGGTCGATCCGCTGGAGGGGACGCGCCTCTGCGCCCTCGGGATGCCGAGCGCCCTGGCGGTGATCGCGCTCGCCGAGCGCGGCTCGATGTTCGACCCGGGCCCTTGCGTCTACATGGAAAAGCTCGCGGGCGGGGAAGACATCGCCGACCTGCTGGATCTCGACCGGCCGCTGGTGGAGACCTGCAAGCTGGTCGCCGAGCGCCGCGGCGGCTCGATCGGCGACGTGATCGTCGTCGTCCTCGACCGGCCCCGCCACGAGGAGCAGATCCGCGAGATCCGCGATGCCGGCGCTCGCATCCGCCTGATCACCGACGGCGACGTCTCGGCGGCCCTGCTGGCCGTCTCGGAGCGCTCCCCGGTCGACCTCCTCTGGGGAATCGGCGGCACGCCCGAGGGCGTGCTCTCCGCGGCGGCGCTGAAGTCGATGGGCGGCCAACTGCTGGGACGCCTCTGGCCCCGCAACGACGAGGAGCGCAGCGCCGCGGTCAACGCCGGCTACGACCTCGACCAGATCCTCACAGCGAACGACCTCTGCTCCGGCAACGACGTCTTCTTCTCCGCCACCGGCGTCACCGACGGCGACGTCCTGCAGGGCGTCCGTTATCGCGGCAAGGGCGCCACCACCGAATCGCTGGTGATGCGCTCCCGTTCCGGCACGGTGCGTCGCGTGCAGGCGACCCACGATCGCTCCAAGCTGAGGGAGATCGCGGGCGGCGCCGAGCGCTACGGCTGAGTCGATCTTTTAAGTTCGCCGCGATCGGGCACTAGTAGCCCGTGATCGCGGTTCTCGGAAGCACCGGATACATCGGCGGGCTGCTGGCGCGGCACTTGGCCGAAGGCGGTCAGGAGGTCGCGGCGCTCGCCCGCTCGCCGGAGAAGGCCCAGGATCTCGCCGCCGCCGGCTGCGAGGTCCGCCGCGCTGACGTGCTCGAGCCCGACACCCTCGGCCCGGCGCTGGAGGGCGTCGAGGTCGCCTACTACCTCGTCCACTCGATGGGCCGGGGCGGCGACCAGGACTTCGCCTCCCGCGATCAGGACGGGGCGCGCAACTTCGCCAAAGCGGCCGCGGCGGCGGGGGTGAAGCGGATCGTCTACCTGGGCGGGCTCGGCTCCGGTTCCGAACACCTGAACAGCCGCCACTCCACCGCCGTCACCCTGCAGGCCGGCGAGGTCCCGGTCGCCTACTACCGCGCCGCCGCGGTGATCGGCGCGGGCAGCGAGTCCTTCCTCACCGTCTACTACCTCGTCAAGCGACTGCCGGCGATGGTGACGCCGAAGTGGACGACGGTCCGCACCCAGCCGATCGCCGCCAAGGACGTGATCATCGACCTCGCCGCCGCGACCGACCTCGACGCGCCGCTCGACCGCGAGATCCAGATCGGCGGCCCCGACATCACCACCTACGGCGGCATGATCGACGAGCTCGCCAAGGCGCTCGACCGTCGCCCGCCGATCCGCATCACGATCCCGGTCCTGACCCCGCACCTCTCCTCGCTCTGGGTCGGCCTCGTCACCCCGGTCGACCCCGGGGTGGCCCGCCCCCTGATCGAGGGCCTCTCGCACGAGACCGTCGTCACCGACCCGAGCGGCATGGAAGCGCTCCCCGCACGCGAGCGCACGCCGCTCGACCAGGCGCTAAGGGAAGCGGCAGCGGAGATGGCTGAGAAGGGCTGAGGTCGGGGGCGGGGCGGCTGACGGGTGTTGTGCCGGCGAGCTCCGGCAGTCCTATGGCGGCCTGGGAGGAATGCGGTGTCTCTCCAAGGGTTCGTGCGTGATTCGCCACACCGGGCCGGGATCGTTGACGAAGACGTCGAGAACTCCACACTTCCTTGCGCCTTCGGCCTGGATCCGTGGACTTCCGTGACGAAGAAGTCGGTCCCGGGCGGCCCCGGAACGCGCTGCAAGCTTTACAGGGGCTATAGCAACGGTAATCGCTGCAGCGCTGAATCGACTGTTGTCCAACACGCACGAAAATCAGGACTTCCCCCGCTCTCACGCACGGAAGCCCGTACTTCCCAACATCTCCCGCACGTCTCCCTCGACCGCGTCGGACTTCCGGCACTCCTTCATAACCCGGCCGTCTCGGCCACGGCCTCAGCCAGCCAGGGTCGTGGCCGAGACAGCCGCTCTCGCCGACCCACCTTGCGTCCCTTTGTCGGTCCTTCGTCCCGGCTTGAGCTTCCTACCGCGACCGCGCCGTCCCCGCGTACGCCGCCTCGCGCGCCGCGGCTTCGCCTAGATACGGCACCAAGGTCTCGTACGTCAGCTGCGGCAGCAGGCTTGGGAGGCGGGCTGTGCGCCCGGCGGCGACCTCGCCGTAGACGCGGGAGATCGCCGCGCCGACCGCGAGGCTCGTCGCCGGCAAGGGTTGCGGATCGGGCAGGTCGTCGTCGAGGCCGGCGTCGATCACCGCGACGAAGCGGTCGAATCCGGCCTGGAAGATCGCGTGGAACTCCGGTCCCACGGCGGCCGCCTCGACCAGCAGGAAGCGTCCCAGGGGTGGGTCGGCGGCGAACCACTCGAGCAGGACCCGCAGCGTCGCGCGGCAGCGCTCGACCCACTCTCCCGGCCCCTGGTAGGTGATCCGCACTTGCCGGACCAGGTCGTCGAGCAGCTCCTCGTGGGCGGCGAGGACGCATGCGCGCCGGTCCTCGAAGAGCTCGTAGAAGGTCTCGCGGCCGACCCCGGCCTCGGCGAGGATGTCGGCCACGGTCGTGGCCTCGAAGCCGCGGGCCGCGGTGACCCGGGCGGCGGCGTCGAGCAGCCGCTCGCGCTGGGAGCGCTCCACTGCCGCGCGCGAGAGGCCATGGCGCCCGCGGGGGAGCGCCGCCGGGTCGTTCACGTCGCGGCCTCGGCGCCTGCCCGTCGCGCCTGGCGGAGCGCCTCTTCGTGCCCGGCGAATGGCGCGATCGCCAGGTACACGAGGTCCGGGAGCAGGGCGGGGAGGCGCTCCGGGTGCCCGGCCGTGACCTCGTGGAAGACGAGGAGCTGGGCGCGCCCGAAGGCGAGACCCGGGCTCAGGTGCTTCGGCGGCGGCATCCCCTCGCGCGCCCAGAGCCCTTCGAGCGCCGGGATGGTCAAGGCGGTGTAGCGCTCGACCAGGCCCGGGTCGACGCCGACCACGTCGCCGCTCAGGATCAGGGCCAGCTCCGGCTTGGCGGCGAGCAGCTCGAGCATCGCCGCGACGCCGCACCGGGTCGCCTCGGCCGGCGATCCCTGGCCGGCGGCCGCGGTCGCGACGGTCTCGGCGATCCGGTCGACGCACAGGGTGGCGGCAGCGTCGAAACAGTCGCGTTTGTCGTTGAAGAGCTTGTAGAAGGTGGTCCGGGAGACCGATGCGCGTGAGACGACGTCGGCGATCGTCGTCCCGGCGTAGGTCTTCTCGGCGCAGGCATCGACCATCGCGTCGAGGACCCGGCGACGCTGCGACGGCGGCTTCAGGCCGGGTACCGGGCCGAGGCCCCGATCGCTCGGGGCAAACCCAGTACTTGAGTGTCTCCCCACGATGAGCGCATCATCTCAGTCCGGCTGCGCCCGTGCAGAGGTTGCCCGCGCCCGCTCCTCCTCGGTCAGCCCGGCGCAAGGGTTGGCGGGCGGGCCGGCGTCGTCCCAATAGGGCAGCTCGCCGGTCTCATGGAGCTCGAAGCGCAGCGAGTTGATCACCGCCCCGGCCATGATCCCGAGGCTCAGGAGGTAGAACCAGAGCAGCGCGATCAGGACGAAGCCGAGGGTCGAGCCGAAGCGGGAGAGGCTGGAGACGTTGGTCAGGTAGAGCGGGAAGAGCCAGTTGGCGAGGCCCGCGCCGATCGTCACGAAGAGCGCGCCGGGCCAGATCGCCCGCCACGGCACCGGCGCTTTCGGCACCGCCCAGTAGATCACCGAGCAGATCAGGAAGGTGATCAGCAGGGCGGCGCCGAGGAGCAGGATCTTGTCGAGCACTTCGACTCCGGAGAGGCCGAAGGGGAGGTTGTCGGTGCTGGAGACGAGCGTGCTCTCCAGGGTCGGCACGAAGATCGAGAGGGCGATGAAGATGAGGACGACGCCGAGCATCGCGAAGGAGAAGCGCTTCTGCTCGATCCAGCCGCGGCAGGGCACGTGGTAGATGCGACAAAAAGCAGTGTCCATGGCGCCCCAGAAGGAGGCGCCGATCCAGATCGAGCCGAGGAAGGCGGCGATCCCGATCGTCGCCGTGTTGTTCTCGATGCGGCTGAGGACGTCTTCCAGGGTCTGCGACTCGGTGTTCGGGAAGAGGCGCTGGAGGTCGGTCAGGACGCTGGTTTCGACGCCGTGGATCTTCAGCACCTGGCCGCCGATGAACAGCACCAGCAGGGTGAAGGGGAAGACCGCCAACATGAGGTTGTATGCCACCATGGCGGCCAGGCCGGTGACGTTCTCGCGGTACGCGCGGTTCCAAAAAGCGCTGAGCCAGCGATGGGATTTTTGGGTACGGGCGGGCATTGACTTTACAAACTGAAGCGACTACCATCCGAACGAGCGTTTGACGGTTGTTTCAACGCACGCCCAACGGGGCAACGGCATCAAAGGCCTTTGATTTACACATTCGCGGACCAGTCCCACGGTCCGCTTTTTCGTCGCGTGGCGCGACTTGCCGTCGTTTGAGGCATTTATACGCCTACGCACCTTTCGACAAGCGCTAGGGAAAGAAGTAGATACAGAATGCTGGTAGCAGAGCTTCAGGAGTTGGAGGAGGTCAAAAACCTCATGAACCGTGGTCAGCAGCTTGGCGTGCTGACCTTCGGCGACATCGCTTCGGCGGTTTCGGAGGTGGACCTTGATGAGTCTGACGTCGAGGATCTTTACGGACACCTCGAGAAATCGGGCATCGAGCTCGTCGAGGACATGGATCCCGCCCAGAAAGCGGCGGCGGACGCCATGCCCGCGGACACCGGGAAAAAAGGCCGGCGGCGTCAGAAAACGACGCTAGACCTGAAACCCGACATGACCACCGATTCCTTGCAGCTGTTCCTCAAGGACATCGGCAAAGTCCGCCTGCTGACCGCGGCGGAGGAGGTCGAACTGGCGAAGCGGATCGAGCGCGGTGACCTCGACGCGAAGCAGAAAATGGTCGAGTCGAACCTCCGCCTGGTCGTCTCGATCGCGAAAAATTACCGGAACCAGGGCCTGCCTTTCCTCGACCTGATCCAGGAGGGGACGCTCGGGCTCGTCCGCGCGGCGGAGAAGTTCGACTACCGCAAGGGGTTCAAGTTCTCCACCTACGCGACCTGGTGGATCCGCCAGGCGATCGCCCGTGCGCTCGCCGACAAGGCGCGGACCATCCGCATCCCGGTCCACGTGGTCGAGAAGCTGAACAAGATCGGCCGTGCCGAGCGCAAGCTCGTCACCGAGCTGGGCCGTGAGCCCACCCCGGAGGAGATCGCCGAGGTAACCGGCATCGATCCCGAGGAGGTCGACTCGATCAAGCGCTCCGCGCAGGCTCCGGTATCCCTGGAGAAGCCGGTAGGCGACGAGGAGGAGTCCGAGTTCGGCCAGTTCATCGCCGACGAGAAGGCCGAGTCCCCGTTCGACCGGGCGGCCGACCTGCTCACCAAAGAGGCGCTCAAGGAAGCCCTCGAGAACCTCTCCTACCGCGAGCGTCGCGTGCTCGAGCTCCGTTACGGGCTCGGCGGCGAGCACCCGCGGACCCTGGACGAGGTGGGCCGGACGTTCAACGTCACCCGCGAGCGGATCCGTCAGATCGAGAACCAGAGCCTCAAAAAGCTCCAGTCTCTCGGCGAGGCGCAGAAACTGCGCGAGGTCGCCTGAGGAAGCACCTGGCGGCGTCCTCGATCGCTTGTGTGCGTAGGCACACGGCGCTCACTGCGTCCTTGCCAGGTGATCCCTCAGCACCGCAGCTGGTACCCAAGTTTTGACCAGGGCGCGTCGGCAATCTGTCGGCGCGCCCTTTCTTTTGGCCCGTGCGCCCAGCATTTGTGTTCGGACACCCGTCTAGGGCGGTCAAGGGGACCTGAACCGGGCCGATAGCGCTCGGGATGTTCGATATCGCGACTGCCCTACGGACCCTCGTCGAGCGCGAGGGATCTGACCTGCACGTCAAGGTCGACTCGCCGCCGGTGGCCCGGATGCACGGCGAGCTGATCCCCCTGGAGGGCTTCGGCAAGCTGACCGCCGAGGACACCGAGCGGGCCTTCCACGACATCGCCGAGCCGCGCTCGGTGAGCGAGTTCGAGGCCGACGGGGAGGCCGACTTCTCCTACGCCCTGCCGGGCGTCTCCCGTTATCGCGTCAACGTCTTCAAGCAGCGCGGGACGATCTCGATCGTCTGCCGCGCGATCCCCTTCCAGATCCGCTCGATCGACGACCTCGGCCTGCCCGACGTGGTCCGCGGCCTGGCCGAGGAACCGCGCGGGATCGTCCTCGTCACCGGCACCACCGGCTCGGGCAAGAGCACGACGCTGGCGGCGATGATCGACCACATCAACGAGACGCGGTCCCGGCACATCATCACGCTGGAGGACCCGATCGAGTACCTGCACGCCGACAAGCGCTCGATCGTCAACCAGCGCGAAGTCGGTTCCGACACGGTCGGCTTCGGCCGCGCCATGCGCCGGGTGCTCCGCCAGGACCCCGACGTCATCCTGATCGGCGAGATGCGCGACGAGGAGACCGTGCGCACGGCGCTCTCCGCGGCCGAGACCGGCCACCTCGTCCTCTCCACCGTCCACACCCTGGACGCGACGGAGACGATCAACCGCATCATCGACTTCTTCCCGCCCCACCTGCAGCAGCAGGCCCGCGTCATGCTCGCCGCGACCCTGCGCGGGGCGATCGCCCAGCGCCTGGTGCCCGACGTGACCGGCGAGGGCCGCGTGCCCGCCTCCGAGGTCCTCGTCGTCACCGGCCGCGTCCAGGACCTGATCCTCAACCCGGAGGAGACCGGCAAGATCACCGAGGTCATCGCCGAAGGCGAGTACTACGGCATGCGGACCTTCGACCAGGCGCTGCTCTCCTACGCCGCCGCCGGCCGGATCACCGAGGAGACGGCCATGGACTACGCCTCCAACCCCCACGACCTGAAACTGATGCTCGCCGCCGGCGGCCGTCGCGCCAGCGGGATCGAGCAGCTCGACGCCGCGATGACGCACTGAGGTCGGTGGCCGCGTGAGGGACAAGCTCAACGAAAGCAAGGCCGCCCAGATCGGCCTGGTGGCCGTCCTCGTGGTCATCGCCGCCGTCTTCTTCCTGAAATCGAGCGGCGGCGGCGAAAGCGAAGGCGGCGAAGTCGAAGAAACCAAGGTGACGATCGAATCCGGCGGCAACACGCTGTCGATCTCGGCCCCGACCTCGTCGCTGGAAGGGAGCCCGACCGGGATGGGCGAACTGCCGACCTCGCTGCCGGCAGCGCAGCCGCTGCCCCGGCGCTTCACCACCGCCTACGACTCCGGCAAGGCGGTCGCGCTGCTGGTGGTCCACGACGGCGGCATCGACGACGCCTACACGACGCTCGCGTTGAGGGAGGCGGCGGCGGTCGAAGGGGCGGTGGCGATCGTCGTCCCTGCCAAGCAGATCTACCGCTACGCGTCGGTCACCGTCGGCCTCGCCATCAACCAGGTGCCGGCGCTGATCGCGATGCGCCCGAAGGGCCTCAGCAATGGCGTGCCGCAGGCGCTCGTGGCGTACGGCTACCAGACCCCGCAGAGCATCTACCAGACGATCCGCGACGCCACCTACGTCGGCCCCGAACAGGGTTCCTACCACCCCGAATGAGCGACTCGATGGCGGGCGATTACCCCACTCACCTGCAGCCGGTCCCCGATTCCGGCGGCTCGGCCGCACCCGCGATGCCCGGGTCCGGCGAGGCGGGCACGCCGGGGCTGACGCCGCCGCTTCGGCGTGGTCACTCGCGGGGGTTCATCACCGACGTCCTGGTGGAGCTCGGCTTCGTCGCGGCGGAGACCGTGGCGGCGGCGGTCGAGGTGGCACGGACGGCCGGCCGGCCGCCGGAGTCGCTCCTGCTCGAGCAGGGCGCGATCAACGAAGACCAGCTGGCCCGGGCGACCGCCGAGCGATACGGCCTCGACCACGTCGACCTCGCCGTCTACGGCGTCGACTTCAACGCCGCCGCCCTTTTCCCGGTGGCGCTGGCGCGCCGCTACATGGCCGTCCCGGTCGGACACCTCGACGAGCGGACCCTGCTGGTCGCCGCCGCCGACCCGGCCAACGTGCTCGCCGTCGACGACATCCAGATCGCCACCCGGCTCGACTGCCGGATCGCGGTCTCCGCGCGCGGCGACGTGGAAGGCCTGCTGACCCGCCTCGGCACGATGCAGAGCGCCGCCGCCGACGCGATCACCACCGCCGAACCGGACGAGCACGAAGAAGCCGAGCTCGCGCCCGTGTCCGACATGCAGGCCGGGCCGGAGGATGCGCCGGTGGTCAAGCTCGTCTACAGCGTGCTCGCCCAGGCGGTGTCGGAGGGCGCCTCCGACATCCACCTCGAGCCCGAAGAAGGGGAGCTGCGGATCCGCTTCCGCATCGACGGCGTGCTGAAGGAGGCCGCGCACGTGCCGAAGCGGATGATCGGCGCGGTCATCTCGCGGCTGAAGATCATGAGCGAGCTCGACATCGCCGAGAAGCGCGTGCCGCAGGACGGTCGCGTCAGCGTCGCGGTCGAAGACCGGCGCATCGACCTGCGCGTCACCACCCTGCCGACGCAGCGCGGCGAGGGGGCGACGATCCGCATCCTCGACGAAAGCAACTCCCAGCGGACGCTCGACGATCTCGGTATGGCCGGCTCCTCGCGGGCGCGCTTCGAAGACGCGTTCCGCAGCTCCTACGGCGCCGTGCTGGTGACCGGGCCGACCGGGTCGGGCAAGTCGACCACCCTCTACGCGGCGCTTGGCGCGCTGAACGACGTGACGAAGAAGATCATCACGATCGAGGATCCGGTCGAGTACCGGATCGACGGGGTCAACCAGATCAACGTGAACCGCAAGGCGGGGCTCGACTTCGCCACCGGCCTGCGCTCGATCCTGCGTGCCGACCCGGACATCGTGATGGTGGGTGAGATCCGCGACGCGGAGACGGCGCGGATCGCGATCGAGGCCGCGCTGACCGGCCACATGATGCTGAGCACGCTCCACACGAACGACGCGCCCGGGGCGATCCCGCGGCTGAACGAGATGGGGATCGAGACCTTCCTCACCGCCTCGGCGGTGGACTGCGTCATCGCCCAGCGGCTGGCGCGCAAGCTCTGCTCGAACTGCAAGCGGCGCACGGTGATCTCACCGGAGGCGCTGGTCGGGGCCGGGGTCCAGGCGGGGGCGGAACTCGAAGGCTACGAACCGGTCGGCTGTCCGCGTTGCAACGAAAGCGGCTACCGCGGGCGGGTCGGCATCTACTCCGCGATGTCGATGAGCGAGAAGCTGAAAGAACTGACGATCCAACGCGCGGCGGAGCCCGAAATCGCCGCTGTGGCGCAGGAAGAGGGGATGCTGACGCTCCGCGAGGACGGCGTCTCCAAGGTCCGCGCGGGCGTCACCAGCCTCGAGGAGGTGCTTCGTGTCACCGCATGATTTTGATTTCTCGGAGGTGCTGCGCCAGATGGTCGAGACCCGCGCCTCGGATGTCCACATCACCCCGGGCGCGCCGCCGATGATCCGCGACAAGGGGCGGATCCGGCCGATGGAGGGCTTCCCGGTCCTGAACACGCAGCAGACCCGCGAGGTCGTCTACGGGATCCTCAACGACGACCAGCGCAAACGCTTCGAGATCGACCAGCAGTTGGACTTCGCCTACGCGATCCCGAACGTCGCCCGCTTCCGCGTCAACTGCTTCTTCCAACGTGGGGCGGTGAGCGCCGCCTTCCGCCTGATCCCGCATGAGATCCCGGCGCTCGACTCGCTCGGGGTGCCGCCGGTGTTGCGCGAGCTGACCCAGAAACCGCGCGGCTTCGTGCTCGTCACCGGGCCGACCGGCTCGGGGAAGAGCACGACGCTGGCGGCGATGATCGACGCGATCAACGTCGAGCGCGAGGACCACATCCTCACGATCGAGGATCCGATCGAGTTCCTCCACCGTCACAAACGCTCGATCGTCAACCAGCGCGAGATCGGCAGCGACGCGCCCGACTTCGCCCGCGGCCTGCGTGGCGCCCTGCGCCAGGACCCCGACGTGATCCTGGTCGGGGAGATGCGCGACCTGGAGACGGTCTCGACCGCGCTGACGGCGGCGGAGACCGGCCACCTCGTCTTCGCCACCCTCCACACCCAGTCCACCGCGCAGACCGTCGACCGTGTGATCGACGTCTTCCCGCCCGAGCAGCAGGCCCAGGTGCGGACCCAGCTCTCGATCGCCCTGCAGGGGATCGTCACCCAGCAGCTGCTGCCGACGAGCGACGGCCGCGGCCGGGTGGTCGCCTGTGAGGTGCTGATCCCGACGCCGGCCATCCGCAACCTGATCCGCGAGGGCAAAACGCACCAGATCTACGCCGCCGTGCAAACCTCGGGCGCGACCGGGATGCAGACGATGGACGCCGACCTCGCGCGCCTGGTCCGCTCCGGGAAGATCGGCCGCCAGCTGGCCGAACAGCGTGCCTCGGTGCCGGAGGAGCTCAATCGGCTGCTCGGCGGCGCCCCGGCTGTCGCACAGCAGGCGAACGGGGCCCGGGCATGAACGCGACCACCTTCTCCTTCAAGGCGATGGACCTTGCCGGTTCCACCTCAAGCGGTGAGATCCAGGCCGAATCCAAGTCGGCGGTCAGCGAGCAACTGCGCCAGCGCGGACTGATCGTTCTCGACGTCAGCGAGAAGTCGAATCCGTTCAACCTCGAGGACATCTTCAAGCGCTGGCGTGGAGTCGACATGCGGGAGCTGGCGATCTTCTCGCGCCAGTTCGCGACCTTGAACGCCTCCGGGATGCCGATGTTGCGCACGCTGCAGACGCTGGAGGATCAGACCAACGACGAGCTGCTCAAAGAGGCGGCCGCGGGGATCCGCCAGGACGTCGAGGCGGGCAGCTCGCTGGAGCAGGCGATGGCCCGCTATCCGAAGATCTTCGACCGGCTCTACCGGGCGATGGTGCGCTCGGGCGAGCAGTCGGGGCGACTTGACGAGGCCATGGACCGCATCGCCTACCAGGTGGAGAAAGCCGACGCGCTGCGGCGAGAGGTCAAATCGGCGCTGATGTACCCGTCGCTGATCTTCGGCTTCGCGACGGTGGTCCTCGTCGCGATTGTCGCCTTCGTGATCCCGGTGTTCGCAAACATTTTCAAAGAACTCTCCGAAGAAAACCCGGCCGAAAAGGCCGGCCTGCCCGGGCCGACCCAGTTCTGCGTCAGTCTCTCCGACGCTCTGACCGGCTACTGGTTCGTGATAATCCCCGGCCTCGTCCTGGCGGTCTTCCTGTTCTTCAAATGGAAGAAGACCGAAGCGGGTCACCGCGCCTGGGACCGCTTCACTCTGAAGCTGCCGGCGAAGATCGGCGACATTGTGCAGAAGGTCGCGCTGGCCCGCTGGTCGCGCACCTTCGCCGGCGCCGTGTCCTCCGGGGTGCCGATGCTGCAGGCGATCAAGCTGACCGGCGAAACGGCCGGGAACGTCGTCGTCGAGGAAGCGATGGACGACGTCTACACCTCGGTGAAGCGCGGCGGCTCGATCGCGGCACCGATCACCGAGGCCGCCATCTTCCCGCCGATGGTCGGCCACATGATCGCGGTCGGGGAGGAAACCGGACAACTCGACGGGATGCTGAGCAAGGTCGCGGATTTCTACGAGGCCGAGGTGGACGCCAAGGTGAAGGCCCTGACGGCGCTTCTGGAGCCCGTGATGATCGTCTTCGTCGGCGGGATGGTGGGGTTCATCGTCATCTCGATGTACCTGCCGATGTTCTCGATCTACGAACATATCCGCTGATTTCGAGGCCGTCTGGACGTTCGTTCTGCCGCCAGTAGACGAACGGTCTTCTTCTCCACATTTTTCGGAACCGAGGTCACACTTTTTCGCGACCGGCGGGCTCAAAAGTCAGGCTTCGAAAGTGGACAAAGGTCGGCTCTAAAGGTGCGCTCAAGACGGTCGATGCTTGTTCGGTAATGAATCTGCCAGAGCCTTGGTGCAACAGGCAAACCCACTGCGAGGTGGCGACGCAAAGTCGTCGGAACTCTCACTCGAGAGTTGGCCGGACTACCACCGGGGTCGACAGACACCGTGGCATCACGCGACGGGGCCTGGCGCAAACGATAGGACCACAGGAGGTACCTATGTTTCTCCAGAATCTCCGGGCGCGCCTCGGTGCCCGGCTAAGCGGCGACAGCGAGGCCGGCTTCACCCTCATCGAGCTTCTCGTCGTCATGCTCATCCTCGGCATCCTCGCCGCCATCGCCCTCCCCGCCTTCTTCAACCAGCGGGACAAGGCCGGCGACTCCAAGGCCAAGGAGAACGCCCACTCGGCCCAGGTGGCGATGGAGACCTACGCCACCGAAAACGGCGGATCCTACTCTGGCGCTGAAGAGGTCAAACTGAACGCGATCGAGCCGACCATCAAGAAAGGCGAACTAGCGGTGACGGGGACCGGTGGCCATGGTCCGGTCGAAGGAATCATCGCCACTCCGACGAGCACCGGAGAAGGGTATTCGATCGAATCCATCTCCTCGACCGGGAATATTTTCACGATCAAAAACGAAAAAGGTGTGATGACCTTCACCTGCACGACTGGTGGCAAGGGTGGATGTCCGAAGCCTGCAACCGGCACCGGGCCAGGCAACTGGGAAAACGGTTAGTCCTGACCCTCGGTCAGCCGCATGACCGCAGTACGCATTCCCAAGAGGCGGGCCTTGATGGCCCGCCTCTTGGCGTGTGCGCTTCCTCTCGCGTTCGCCCTCGTCGCCAGCGCCGTGGCCACGGCCGCTCCGCCGCTGGCGCCGCGGCTCGTCACCACGGACCCGCCTTCCTCTGAAGAAGCGACCGCGAACGTCATCACGCCGTCAATCCTCGGCGAAGCCGAACCGGAAGACGGCGTCATCTTGAAAAGCATGCCGCTGTTCACCACGCAGACGGTGAAAAGACCGACGGCGCATCCCGAGTACGAAATTCAGATCTACCAGTCGCCCGAATGTGGCGTTCCGATGGTCGCCCATGGCACCGCGGGAGCGCTCGAGGAAGTGGGGATCCCGGTCGCGGTCAACCTCGACTCGGCGACCACCTTCTCCGCCGTCCAGATCAATTCCGCCAACGAAATGTCGGCCTGCTCGAACCCACTCACCTACTTCGAGGGGAGCATCGCGATCGGGCCCGGTGCCGGCGGCGGCAACGGCGGCGGATCGGGGAGTGGGGGTGAAGGCGGCGGCCAGTCCTCCGGCGGCGTTTCCACGGGCAACCCGTCTTCGCCCGGATCGTCCACGGGTAAGAACTCCTCTGGCGGCTCGGTCGGCGGCAACAACCCGGCCGGCCCCAAGCCCGCCGCGCCCAGCCTCCGTCTGATCCCCGGCGAACGCGCCAACGACCCGACCCCCTCGGTCGCCGGCAACGCGCCAGGCGCGACCAGCGTCACGCTCTACTCCGGCTCCACGTGCAGGGGCACGCCGATCGCCAAGGGCTCTCCGGCTGAACTTTCGGCGGGCTTCGAGGTGACCGTGGCGATGAACACCACCGCCATCTTCTCCGCCGTCTCGATCGCCGCCCAACGCTCCAACTGCTCGGACCCGGTCACCTACACCGAGGACTCGACCGCCCCGCGCACCCGCATCACCATGGGCCCCGGCGTCAAGACCCGGAAGCGCAAGGCGGTCTTCCGCTTCAAGGACATCACCGACGATCCGCCCGGTACCACCTTCGTCTGCAGGGCCGACAAGGCCAAGTGGAAGCCCTGCGCGTCCCCCTTCCACCTCAAGCACCTGAAGCTCGGCCACCACGTCGTCTCGATCCGCGCCACCGACACCGCCGGCAACCGCGAACGCAAGCCGGTGAAGCGCCGCTTCATCGTCGTCCCGCCCGCGGGGGGCTGATCGGGCCGCCGACGGGCTCGGGTAGAACTTCGCCGTGGCCGGCGTGGCGATCATCGCGTTCCTGGCGGGGCTTGCCATCGGCAGCTTCGCCACTGCCGTGGCCTACCGGCTACCGCGAGGGTTGCCGTTCGGGCTCGAGCGGTCGCGGTGCCCTGGCTGCGGCGCGCAGATCGGGGCGCGGGACAACATCCCGGTCGTCTCCTGGCTGCTGCTGCGCGGTAGGGCGCGGTGCTGCGGGGGGCCGATCTCGCCGCGCTACCCGCTGACCGAGCTCGCTGTCGGCGTCCTCTACGCGGCGACGGTGATCGTCTACCGCCACGACGCCGCCGAAGCGGTGATCGGGTTGGTGTTCGTGGCGATGCTCGCGGTGATCACGCTGACCGACCTCGAGCGGCGCATCATCCCCAACAAGGCGCTGATCGCAGGTGCCGTGCTCTGTCTGGCGATCGCGATCCCGACCGACCCGAGCGGAGTGCCCGAGCGCCTGATCGCCGGCGCGGCCGCCGGCGCCCTCTTCTTCCTCGTTGTCCTCGCGGCCCCCCGCGGCATGGGCCTCGGCGACGCCAAGCTGGTGGCGACGATGGGCCTCTTCCTCGGCCGCGCCGTCGCCCCCGCGATCCTCGCCGGGCTGCTTGCCGGCAGCATCGTCGGCCTCGCCCTGATCGCCTCTCGTGGCACCGAGGCGCGCAAGATGACGATCCCCTTCGGCCCTTTCCTCGCCCTTGGTGGCATCCTCGGCCTGCTGGCCGGGCACCACCTCGTCGACATCTACCTGAACTAGCGGTTGCCGCGTTCGGCCGGTTCTCTGCCGCTCGGACCGGTTGCTTCGGCGCCGCCTTCGCTTTTGTTGCCGCCCTGGGACGGGTGCTTGCCTTTGGTGGCGCCGAGGGTGGCGCGGCGGGGCTTCGACGCGTAGGTCTGGTCGATCTTCAGCAGCTCGATCCGGAAGGTGTGTTCCTGGGGGCCGTAGACGAAGGTCTCCGGCAGGCCCGGTTCCAACATGAGCAGCTGGCAGCTCTGTGAGCCGATCACGCACTTGCCTTCGCCGAAGAGGGAGACGACGTCGGAGGAGACGACGAAGAGCGCCTTCTTGCCGTCGTTGCTCAGACCCATGTAGGTGGCCGCCGGCGACTGGCGCGCGGGAAGCATGGTCAGTTCGGGGAGGTTGCGGCGGACCTCGACCTGGGGCTTCGGCTTCTTGGCCTTGTCCTGTTCGGTCGAGCCGTGCGGGACGGTGACGATCCGTACGTCGATCGCGTCGGAGGCGTAACGGGTCCTGGTCGTGCTCCCGTTGCTCCCGGTCGGGTATTCCACCGGGCCGCCCGACGATTCGGGCGTGCTCGGCACTTCGATCGGCGCTCCCACCGGGGCGCTCGTTTCCGGGACGATCGCGGTCGCTTCCGCCGGTACTTCGGGCGTCGGCGTCGACGCGGTCGGTGCCACGTTCGAGACTTCCGGGGTCGGGCTGGCTTCTCCGCCGCCCCCACCCACGAACGGGTCGAGGGCCCGGTAGTTGCGCAGTCGCCGCTTGTAGTCGCGCAGGCCCGGCTCCGACCGGGCCACGACCAGCGTTTCGCCCCCGCCGGCCACCGAGGAGCCGGTCGCGGCCGGTCCCGGCGTCGCCGCCACTTCCGGTTCCGGCTTGGAGGGGTCTTTGAAGTAGATCGGTGCGGCGACCATCGCCACGAGCAGCAGCGCGACCAGCGGCAGCAGGTGCCGTTCCTTCAGGTCGTAAAAGAGGTCGTAGAGGAAGTCCGGGACCTTCAGCTCGGACAGCTTCAGGTCCGGCCCTTTCTTCAGCCAGTTCATTCCGCCGCCACCGTCTGGGTGAAAGCTTCGGCGGGCGCGCTCGGGGAAGCACCCGCGGTGATGCCCTGGCCGGGCGGGGTCAGATACGTAGTCACGCTGAACGTGGCCTGTAGCTGGCTGCCTCCGCCTTCCGCTTCTGAGCCCGTGAGGGAGAAGCCGTTGATCGTCAGCAGGCGGCCGTCGACCGCCATCTTGGCGTCGCCTGACTCGACCAGGTCATCGACCTTGCCGATGAATTTGGCGATGCCGAAGAAGTTGCCGCTGAAGGTCAGCGAATAGGGCATCACGTCGAGGCCGGCGGGGCCGATCGAGGCACCGAGCGGCAGGAGCGAGGCTTCGACCTCGGTCGCCGGGACGACTTCCGCCGCCGGGGTGCCGGTGGACGAACTGACTTCGGGGGCGGCGGTGGTAGCCGCCGCTTCCGGCGCCGGTGCGGGCGCTGCTTCCCCGCCGCCTTCGAGGGTGATCGTTTCGAAGGAGACGCCAGAGTCGTCGGCGAGTTGTTCCAGTTCGAGCAGGAGCGACGGCGTTTCGTCGGTAGACGGCACCGCCTGGCCGAGCTCGACCAGCTGGTGGTACGCGGTCGGGAAGGTGCGCCGCGCCGCCGTCGCCTGGGCGAGTTCGCTGCGAGCCGAGACGACGCTCGCGTCCAGCGTTTCGATCTGCGTGTCGAGTTTGGCGGCTTCGTCGCGCTTCGGGCTCAGGGCGAGAGTCCAGAAGGCGATCGCCGTGCCGACGATGAGGAGGATCGCGATGATCGGTCGGGCGGAGGACTTCATCACTCCGCTTCCCCTTCTTCGGAGGAGGCGGCTTCGGTGGAGGTCGATTCGGAGGTTTCCGTCGAGGTCGTTTCGGCGCTTTCCGAGGTCGCTTCAGGGGTCACGGCTTCGGGGGCGATCGCTTCGCTGCTTTCGGTGGGCGCCACTGGAGCCGCGTCGAACGCCGCGACCAGCTGGAACTGGGCGGTGCCTCCGGCGCTGCAGGTTCCGGCGGCGGTGGCGTTGCCTTCGCCCCCGGCGCCGCCGCTGATCGACGACGACGGGACGCCGACGCGGGTGACGCCGTCGATGCCCTTCACCGCCTCGATGAAGGCGGCGACCCCTGCCTGACCCGAGGCGCAGCCGATCATTTCCAGGGCCGGCCCGGCGATCTGGGACCGCAGCCCGACGCCCACGCCGCCGGCGCTCGCGGTGGCGTTCCCGGCGAGGCTGGTCAGCTGGACGTCCGGCGGGATCACCAGCGAGAGTTCGTGCAGGATCCGCGCCCAGTCGAAGCGGCTGTCGGCGAGTTCGGTCACCGTCGCCAGGCGCTGTTCGCGCACCGAGGCGAACTGGGTGTAGGGGGAGAGCGCCTGCGCCTTCGCGGTGATCTGCGCCCCTTCGGCTTCCAGCTGGGTGACTTCGGCCTTCTTGTCGGAGATCGAGTTCTCGGTCACGACCAGCGCCGTGATCGCGATCACGGCGGCGGCGAGCGCGCCGACGAGCATGTAGGCGAGCGGCCCCGACCGCAGTGGCTTGCGGCTGCCGAGGCGCTCCTCGGGTGGGATGAGGTTTACGGGACGCAT
The DNA here is from genome assembly GCA_963782515.1 of uncultured Actinomycetes bacterium. Classification (GTDB taxonomy): domain Bacteria; phylum Actinomycetota; class Thermoleophilia; order Solirubrobacterales; family 70-9; genus VAYN01. The sequence continues at coordinate 511,819 of CAWAJY010000004.1, forward strand.
CAGATGTCGAGGGCGATTCCGAGGGGCAGGGCGAGGCGCGCCGCGGTGGCGGCGTCGTAACCGGAAAGCGCGACGGGACGACCGACCCCGATCGGCAGGCCGACCTGCGGTTCCATCTCCTCGGCCAGGCCGGGGATGGCCCCTCCGGGGCCGCCGAGCACGATCCGCTCGACCGCTACAGCCGTCTCCTGGGCGGCGTAGAAGTCGAGCGAGAGGCGCAGCTCGTCGACCAGCGAGGCGGCGCCGTGCTCCAGCGCGGCGCGGGTCCGGGCGACGGTGCCCGGATCGCCCTGGATCTCCTCGACCGGCCGGCCGAGGCCGACGTGGTTCAGCCACATCGCCGCGTGCTCAGGGCTCAGGCCCGTGGTCGAGGCCAGGCCGCCGCAGATGTCCTCGAGGCCGAGGGGGGAGACCCGGGTGAAGAGGCAGGTGCGACCGCGCGCGACGGCGAGGTTGGTGGCATCGCCGAGGTGGCAGTAGAGGACCGCGGGACGGGCGGTGGGGAGGGCGCCGTCGGCGGGCGCGTCGACGATGCCGTCGGCGAGGGCGCGGATCAACCCGAAGGCGGAGAGGTCGACCCCGACCGGTTCGAGGTCGGCGGCGAGAAGGGGGGCGAGGGAGGCGCGGATCATGTCGCGGCGCGCGGCGACCAGGATCACGTCGATCTGCGCCGGGCCTTCGGCACTCGCCGGCACGCCGCCGACGACCCGGTGCTCGATCACCGCTTCCTCGAGCGGCATCGCGATCTGCTCCTGGGCGGTGAAGCGCACCGCCGCGTCGAGCTCGTCGGGGTCCTCGATCGCGGGCAGGCGGAGCGTGCGGGCGACGAGCCGTTGGTTGGCGACGCCGAGGCGGACCTTGCGGCTCAGGCCGTGCTGGTCGAAGAGGGCGCGGAGGGAGGTGGCGACGGCTTCGGGCTCGGCGACCTCGCCGTCGCGGAAGGCCTCGGGCGCCAGCGGCTGGACGCCTGCGCGGAGCACCCGCGGGACGCCGTCGTCCAGCCGCGCCTCGACCGCGGCGACGCTCCCCGCCTCGATCTCCAGGCCGACGACGACCCCGTCGGCACCCTTCTTGCGGCCGAAGCTCGGCAGCGAGATCTCGGGCCCGCCCAGGGTCCGACGACCGCCGCTCGGTCGCCTGAATTCAGGGCGTCGCAGTTCGGGGCGGCGAGGGCGCGGAAGGGTGATCTGCTTGGTGAGGATGGAGCTCATCGGATCGGATGCGCGGCGGTTTCGGCCGACCCCTATTCATCGGCCGCGGGCCGCCGGAGCAACAGTGATTTACCTAGAAGTAAGGGGCCTCCGGGAGCCGATTCGGACGGGTGTTACCGAGAAATCGGCGACACCCGTCCGCATCGCCAGGACCTATTCGACGATCTCGCGGCCGAGGACCCAGGCGGTTTTTTCGGGCGCGGTGAATTCAGGCGGTTCGTTGGTCCTGAACTTGTCGTCGTATTCGTAGTTCTTGATGTAGCCGGTGCTGCCGGTCGTGCCGACGGCACCGCGATATTTCTGCGCGATCGCGCCCTTCACGTTCAGCGTTCCCAACTGGGGTCCGCACTTGTAGTTGTCGACGATGAACGAGTGGTTGATGGCGAGAAGGGCCGCTTCGATCCTGATGTTGGAAATCGAGCCGGTCAGGTTCTGGCTGGACGACGTGCATGATTCTTCGGTCACCGTGACGCCGTTTTCGGTCTTGGTGGTTTTCGTGATTTTCACCGGGTGGTAGATCCGGATGAAGTTGTTGGCGACCAGTCCCAGAATCGCTTCTTCATTGGACTTGAGGAGGTTGTTCGTGATCACTACGTCGTTGGCCGCGGCGATCGTCAGCGGCTTGGCGTAGCTGCCTTCGAGGTACAGATTGCCGCAGGGGCTGACCGTGGGGGATTCGTAGGAGACGTTGGTCGGCGTGTATTCGCCGGTGCATCCCGCCGCGCTCGAGTCGTAGATGATCCCGTTGGCCGGCAGCGGGCCGGAGTAGAGAGAGCCGCTACACGATTTGCCCGGGCCAACTTTCATCGTCGAGCCTTCCAGGCAGACCTTCACTTCGCCCGTGAAGTGGAACGCCGGCTGGACCACGGTTTCGAGTTTCCCGTTGGTCGCCGGCGGGATCAGCAGCGCCGATGCCACTTCGAAGGAACCTTTGAAGTTCGAGCTGCTGCCGTTGCAGTTCGAGCCGGAGTTGGGGATGCTGGAGGTGGAGAACCATCCCGGTGCTTTCGGATAGCTCACCTCGACCGGGTCCTGGGAGTTGCGTCCGAGGGTCGGCTTTTCGCAGATCACGAAGGCATCGTTGGTGTGCATCGGACCTTTGATGTTGTCCCCGTTGACGAAGGAGATCGCGTCGCAGTAGACGTATTCGTTTGAACTGGTGGCCACCTTGCCCTGTCTGTTCAGGGACTGGCCGGCGGCATTCTTCAGTTGCGTCGAATAGCGGCTTTCATAGATCGTCTTCGAGCATTGGCGGTTGGCCGCCGCGATCAATTCGGGATTGCCGTAGGTGACCGGATCGGAGGTCTCGAGCTGGGTGAAGTAGACGTATTCGAGGAAGCTTTTCGGCTTGAACGTCGCCATCACCTTGACTTCGGTCCCGTTGAAGTAGCCGGTCGAGCGAACCCGGAACGCCCCTCGCGCCGAGCCTTTGGATTCGAGCATGCTGGCGGACGCCGTTTCGAAGCTGGTCGGATCGCATTTCGTGCGCCCGGCGGCGGGGATGAGTTCCAGCGCGTAACTGGAGCCTCCGGCGCCGGGGACCGGCCGGCGTTTGGCGGTCGAGCCGAGTTCGTTCAGGGCGGTCGGGATTCCTTCGGCTTCTTCTTTCGCCGCGGCACCCGTGCATTTCGCCCAATATTCTTGGTTTTCATGAAGGTGGAAGGCGTATTCGTGGACGCCCGCTAGGGCGGCCTCGTAGGCCTGCTGCCGGTTGGCGCTTCCGGCGGTTTGCTTGGAGTCGCCATTTGCCGCGACCACCGCGACGGCGGCGACCATTGCGACCAGGGTGACGCCGATGACGGTCATGATCATCGTGAAGCCGCCCTCGTCTCGAGTGTTCATTCGCATGGCTTGGCCGGTTTCCCTTCGTAGGTAGGCGGGGTTAGGCGCAGCGTCGCGCTGTTTTCGATTTCGGTCGCGGCACTTGCGTCGGAGACGGGTTCGACTCTCGGGCTGGCTTTGAACGCGACGCGGACCACGATCGTGAGGTTCGCTTCCGCTTCTTCCAGTTCGCCTTTGTACACGGCGGGCACGGTCGGGTTTTCATAGGTGAAGATCGGCTTGGACGTGCCCGGGGTGACGTTGGACGCGGCCGGGGTGACGTTGGAGAGCAGGATCCGCGGGGCGCCGCCGGACACCGTTTCCGACAACGTTTTTTTGGTCGGGGAGTAGGTCAGTTCGACCGGTATGGCGGCCGCGCCGGCGACGGCCGCCTGCCCGTAGGTGCCGCGGGTGAAGACCAGCGTGTTTTCGTTGCTTTTGGCCTTCACCGGCGCGACCGTCGGTTCCACGCAGGCCGAGTGGAGCTCTTCGATGACCCGCGTCATCGTGACCCGCGCGTTATCGCTGGCTTCGGCGCGGGCGGAGATCCGAGCGTTGCCGCGCAGGGTGACGATGAGCAACATCGACAGCCCGGCCAGCACGACCATTCCCATCGCCATCCCGACCATGACTTCGACCATGCTCGAGCCGTCCTCGTCACCTGGGTCGATCGGGAGCGGACCCCTGCTCAGGCGCATTCGCTGCCACCTTTCGCAAGTTTCAGCGGCAGGACGGTCCCGGTCGAGTAGTTCTGGACTTTGACTTCTTTCTGAGTGACGGACTGGGTTTCAGTGCCGACCTTAAGGGAGGCGCAGACGGAGTAGATGCCGTAAGGCAACCCGGCTTCGGTCGGGCCGGTCGCGGTCGCGGAGAGATGGCCGGCGGCGTTCGCCGCGTAGGTGCGCTTGATCGCGGTGCCCCCGTATTTGCAGTTGCTGTTGGTGTCGGTGACGGTCACCTTGGCGCCGACGGCGATCGCGCCGGTCGCGTTCGTCACCGTCAGTTCGAGGGCGGGGACGTGGATCTGCGGTTTCAGTTCGGCCGCGGGAGGGACGATGGCGGAGTAGAGGCCCGATGCGTTGGCCAACGCCGTTCCGGGGTTGTTGGAGAGGCAGGCTCCGGCGTATACCGTGTATTCGGACGGGGATTTGAACGGGAAGACTTTTTCCGCGGTCTGGATCGTTTTCCGGGGGGTGGCGCCGGGGGTGCCGATCACCCTCGCCGGTTGGCCGCTCGTCGCGTTCACGACGTACATCGAGTCCACCGGCGCGGGGCGGAGCGTGCCGGTGCCCGGTTCGAGGTAGACGAATTCCGGTTTCAGCACCGAGGGGCGGTCCCACATCCCGGCCGGGGCGGGGACCGTGTTGCCCCCTTCGACCCTGATTTCCGCCGACGATTCGGTTTCGCCCTTTTCGTTGATCAGGCCGTTGCCGTTGTAGAGGACTTTGTATTTGCCTTCCGACAGGCTGACGAAGTTCGCGCAGCCTTCGGTTCCGGTGGTCGCCGTCCGGCCGGACACCGTGACCGAAACTCCCGCGACGGGTTCGCCCAGCGCGTTGGTCGCGCTGGAGGAGAGGTTTCCTTTTTTGGTGTCCAGCGAGCCGGTCGAGGGGGAGACGACGCTCTGGAGGACGACCGGACGCACCATCGTGGGTGAATTGACGGTCGAGGTCAGCTGGACGTAGTCCGGCTTGTTGGTCCCTTCGGCGCAGGAGACCGCGCCGGCTTTGTTGTTGACGAAGACGCGTTCCGAGGTGACGGTGTATTTGGTCCCACCGCTCACCGGTTCGGTCTTGGTCGTTTCGATCCCGTTGATTTCGGTGAGCCGCATCATCCGCAGCCGCGCCTGATCCGCCTGGGCCAGGTCGTAGGCGGACGAGCGGTCACGCTGTGCCGCCGCCCCACGCGTGGACGCCGCGATCAGGGTCAGCACGGCACCCGCGACGATCGCGAGGATCAGGGCGCTGACCAGGACCTCGATGATGATGAAGCCCTCCTGGGCCTCGGCTTTGGGCGCGCGCGGAATCATTCGCTACGCGCATCGGCAGCCCGTTTGGCTTCTTTAAGCGGTCTCGGCCAGGTTCGACGCCGGTTCTACCGGCTATTACGGGCGTTCTTCAACGAATCTTCCTGGCCATCCGGTTGCCCAACTCCATCGCTTCAGTTAATGAAGCTATGTAGCTACACTTGTTGAAGCGAAGTTCCGATCCCCACCCCCGTGTGAAGCCATGAGTGCAAGCAGCAACGCCGAATGTCCCGTCTGCAAGACCGCCGAGGTGGTCTGCGGGAAGTGGACGCTCCTCCTGATCCGGGATCTGGCCGAGGGGAACTGCCGCTTCTGTGAGCTCGAACGCTCGCTGGAGGGCATCAGTCCGCGGACTCTGTCGTTGCGGCTGCGGGCGCTGGAGGAGGAGGGGATCGTCGAGCGGCACACTTATCCCGAGGTGCCGCCGCGGGTCGAGTACGCGCTCACGGCGAAAGGCGAGGCGCTGGTGCCGCTGATCGACGACATGCGCACCTACGGGACGCGCTGGCTGCTCGAAGAGGCGGGCGAGCCCGCCGCCGAGCAGGTCGCTGCCGCTTAGATAGTTGCCTCGGGCCGCCCCGCCCGTCCGAGATCGGTCCTGGGCGTCTCATGGCGGTCCTGGCTGGCTGTGACCGCCATGAGACGCCCAGGACGTGAGGGGTTCGTGAAACATCCGGCACACCTCGCCCCGATCGGTGACGAAGACGCCGGGAACGTCACACCCGCGTGAGCCTTCGGTCTGTCTCCGGGCCTCGAGAGAGGGCCCGAGGCCTCGATGCAAGCTTTGACGTCGTCATGGCGACACCAAAGCTTGCAGCGCGGTCGTGACTGTTGTCCAACACGCACCGAAGGGTGGACTTCCCAGCATCTCCCTGACGAGGTCCGTCTTCCGTGACGGATCCGTGTCCCTCCCGTGACGAACCCGGGGCACCGCCGCGAGAGATCCGCCACTCCCCGGGTCCCTTCCCGGGCGCCGGCCGGCGCCGCATAACTTGCAAGCCCTCGTGCAGGCGCAGGAGGCCGGGGGGCGCGGCGGAAGCTTGCCCTCGTGCGCGACTTCCTGCTCAACGAAAGCCTTCGCCGCCTCGCCACCGAGGCCGCGACCCGTTTCAACGCGATGGTTGCCGAAGGGGAGCAGATTCCCTTCGACGTGGCGACCGATACGGCTGAGGACTCGCCGTTCTATAGCTACGTGCCGCAGACCGGGCGCTTCGTGGAAGAGCGGGTCGGCGAGCTCCATGGGCTGTCGGGCTGGAACGCCGCTCGGGAGGCAGTGGTCGAGGCCGGGGTGGCGTCGACTTACCTGGAGGGGCGCGGCGAGATGGTGCCGCCCGAACCGGGCGCCCGCGCCGAACGGATGCTGGAGGTCTTCACGGCTGAGCTTTTCATGGAGGGCACCGGCTTCGCGCTGGACCGCGGCAGGCTCGAGGCCCTGGTCTCGACGCTGGACGCGGAAGCGCGGAGCGCCGATGATGCGGACGTGCTGATCGTGCCGATCGTGGGGCTGCGGATGTCGATGAACCGGCTGCAGCTGCCGAACGGGGTGCGGATCGTCCGTGCCGACTCGATCACCGCGCCGATCGAGGCGATGCGCAGCGAGGGTATGGGCCGCGCCGCCTGGGAGCCGCAGTTCCTCGCCGTCGCCGAACAGGGGACCGACGGGGCCGAGGCGGCCCTGGAGCAGCTGCGCGAGCTGATCAGCGTGATGCGGATGTTCAAGGTCGGCGGCATCGGCCTCGGCCCGTTCGCCTTCGCCCCGACCGGGGAGGACACCTGGCGACGCATGACGACCGGCGCCCCCGCGACCCGCCCCGGCGGCTACCGCCTCTCCGAGGAGGAGGGCACCGAACTTGCCGACTTTGCCGCGAAACTGGAGCAGCGCCCTGACCCCGACGGCGCCCTCACCTGGGCGGTCGGCCGCTTCGAGATGGGCTGCGAGCGTGAGAGCGCGATGGAAGGCCTCTCCGACCACCTGCTGGCGCTCCGCGCGGTGCTCGAGGGCCACGGCCCCGTGGGCGCCTCGCTGCCGCTGCGCGCCTCGGCCCTGATCGCCGACGAGAACTTCGATCGGATCGAGGCTCGCGAGCGGGTTGAGGAAGTGCTCGAGCTGGAGCGCGCGCTGATGAACGGCCGCATGCTCGACCACGCGATTGAGCTGGCGACCTGGATCGAGGACGGCGCCCGCCGCCTCCTGCGCCAGGCGGCGCTGGGCGAGCTCGGCAACGACCTTTCGACGACCGCCGACGAGACACTGATCACCACCGGCCTCGAAGCCGGCGACGCCGAGATCATGGTGTACGCCGAAGAGGACGCGTTTGTCGAAATCCCCGAGGAGCCTCCCGCCGAGGAGTTCCGGGTCACCGAGGCCCGCGAGCTGACGGCCGATGCTCCCGAGGAAGAGGTCGACGCCGCGCCGAGCGACCTCGCCTCCGACCTCGCCGAAGCCGAGAGCTTCCTGGACGACGAGCCCGACCTCGAGGAGGAGGACGAACGCATGGAAACCCGCATCCTCGAGCCGATCCCCGCCCCCGGCGAGATCAAGGTCACGGCCACCCACTGGCTCGACGAGGTCGATCAGGAGCAGGGTCACTCACTCGAGTGGCCCGCCCCCGAGGAGGAGCGCGACCTCCAGCATCGCGAGAAGATCGACACGCCCCGCGTGCGCCATCTCTTCCCGGTCCCCGACTCGGACTGGTCTCTCTCGCACCCCGAGTTCGAGTACCGCCGGCGCTAGGGATCGCTTCGGTTCCGAGGGGACGGGAAGGGACGCTGCCCTCTCGGCAGCGGCCCTGGCAGGTAACGAGGGATCGTCGAGCGTGGGGGTCCACGCTTCCGTGCGTGTTGGACAACAGTCATGGCGACGAGTGGTGAGTTGGGGGTGCTATAGCGCCCTCAACTCACCGAGCGCGTCCTGGCCCTAAGGAACCGTCGCGGAAGCTCACGGAACCGACCGAAGGCTCACGGAAGCGTGGAGTTCCCGGCGTCTCTGTCGCGAGATCGGGTCAGGGACGCTCGCTGGGGGCACGGGAAGGGCGGATCTGTGACGGCCGTGAGATCCCTCACCGCTTCTAGGACTGCCGCCCCGCCCGGCACGACAGCCGTCCCCCCTAAGCCCGCCCCGCCGCCATCGCGACCCGCTCCTCGCCGGTCGCGAACAAGTATCGGTTGATCTGCTCCAGCCCGGCCAGGTCGTGGACGTCCTCGTCCAGGTAGGGGACGCGGATCACCCCGGTCGCCCGCATCTCCCGCGCCAGGTGCTCGATGTTGCGGGCGTCGCGCTCGGCCAGCGCCTGGTAGTCGGCGAAGTTCGCCGCCACCCGCCGCGCGAGGTCCTCGTCGCCAAGCTTCGCCGCCAGGGTCGCCGGTAGGTCCTCGTCGTCGCCGCGCAGCTGCTCGGCCGGATAGTGGACCTTGTTGACGATGACGCCGCCGAAGGGCAGTTTCGCCTCGACCAGTTTGCGGTGGAAGTAGACGGCCTCCTGGATCGGCTCGCCCTGCGGTCCGCAGACGACGAGGAAGCAGGTGGTCGGCGACGCGAGCAGCTTGTTGACCCGCTTCGCCCGCGCCTGGAAGCCGTCGACCATGCCGCTGAAGGCGTTGAAGAACTCGGCCAGGTCGGCGATCAGGTCGAAGCCGACGATCCGCTTCATCACGCTGAGCGCGACCGTCGCGCCCCGCCCCGCGACCTTCGCCGCGAACCCGGTCGGCTTCATGAAGACCTTCAGCGATTTGCCTTCGATGAACTGGGTGAGCCGGCGCGGCGCCTCGAGGAAGTCGAGCGCGTTGCGGCTCGGCGGCGTGTCGAGGACCAGCATGTCGTAGCCGCCTTCGGTGTGGAGCTCGAAGAGCTTCTCCATCGCCATGTACTCCTGGGACCCGGCCAGGGCGCCGGAGATCTGCTGGTAGATCGGGTTCTGCAGGACGCGGTCGCGCGACTCCTCGTCCGGCGCCTGGCGCGCGATCAGCTCGTCGAAGGTCTGCTTCGGGTCGAGCATCATCGCCCACAGCTCGCCCTTGATCTCGATCCCCTGGGCCTCGAAGAGCTTCGGGTCGACGCGCCGCGCGTCGTTGCCGAGCTCCTCCAGCCCGAGCGAGTCGGCGAGCCGCTTCGCCGGGTCGATGGTCAGCACGCAGACTTTCAGGCCGCGCGCCGCGAGGCCCGCCGCGATCGCCGCCGAGGTGGTCGTCTTGCCGACCCCGCCGGAGCCCGCGCAGATGACGACCTGCTTGCCATCGAGGACGTCGGCGAGGGTGGGGGAGTTGGGACTCACGAGAGCCTCCGCGAGAGGCGGCGGGCTGCCTCCGGCCCGAGGTCGGGCTCGAAGAGGAAGGGGAGCGTCTTCACCGGCGCCTGCGTGCGCCGCCGCAGCCGCGCGAGCTGCGCCCGCTGGCTCCGCGCCCGCCCGAACTCCGACAGCGCCGCCCGCGCCGCCGCCTTCGCCGCGCCCTCCTCCGCCGCCTCGAGCGCGGTCAGCTTCTCCGCCTCCTCCTTGGAGAAGCGCTCGGGGTAGAGCCCGTTGAGGTAGACGCGGTCGACCGCGACGCCGACCTCGTTGACGAGGTCGTGCTCCAGCGCCGCCGACTCGTTCACCGGCATCTCCTCCGGCAGGGCGACGATCGCGACCCCGGTGTTGTCGTGGTCGGTGATGAAGTTGTCCAGCGTCTGCGCCTGGGAGTGGATCGGCCCGACGCGGGCGATGTTGGCGAAGGTGCGCGGCGTCTGCAGGAAGCCGACACCGTGGCCGGTGGCGGGCGCGTCGACGATGACGACGTCGTATTTGCCCCCCGACTTCACCTTGCGGTCCAGTTGCGCGAGCTCCCAGATCTTGCCGATCGTCACCAGCTCCTTCAGCCCCGGGGTCGCCGCGGCGAGGTAGTTGAAGATGCGGCTGCGGAAGAGCATGTCGCGCATCGCCCGGACCTTCAGCTGCAGCAGGACGTACTCGCGCATCGACTCATCGGGGTCGATCGAGATCGCCCAGAGGTTCTCCTCCAGTTCGACCTCGTGGAAGCCGACGGTGGTGTGCTCGAACATCCGCGAGGCGTTCTCCTGCGAGGAGACCTCGCAGACGATCGTCCGCTTTCCTTCGGCCGCGGCCCGCATGCCGAGGGCCACCGAGACCGTCGTCTTGCCGACCCCGCCCTTGCCGGTGACGATCACCAATCGCTTGTCGAGAAGTTCGGGTATCGGGCAATTCCTAGCAATTTCGCGTGAAGGCAGGAAAAACGCGGTCCCATCCGAATTACCGCGCAATGGGATTTCTAAGCCGCAAGAAGAAGAATCGGGAGCCCGCCGTCGTCGAGGAGACGCATCCGCTCGAGGAAGAGCTTCAGGGGATGGAAGAGGCGGTCCCGGAGCGGCGCGTGGACGAGTACCCGGATCCGGAGCCCGCGTACCGCGAGCCGGAATACCGCGAGCCCGAGCCGCTGCCCGACCCGGTCGCCGAGGCGCCGCAGGCCGAGCCGGAGCCCGGGGTCCAGGAGGCGCCCCAGGCCGCTGCGCCCGCGCCCGCACCTCAGGCTTCCGAGCCGACCGGTGGCGTCAAGGTCGGCTCGCTGCGCGTCGAGGAGGCTCTCAACGCTGAGCCCAAGGACGACGACGAAGAGTCCGGCGACGCCCGGATGAAGGCCGTCGACCTGATCGCGCCGACCCGTCTGGACTTCCTGAAACCGCAGGAGACCGCCCCCGAGCCGCCGGTCGACACCGCCGACGTGATCGCCTTCGCCAACCAGAAGGGCGGCGTCGCCAAGACGACCACGACGCTGAACCTGGCCGTCGCGTTCGCCGAGTCCGGCTACCGCGTCCTCTGCATCGACCTCGACCCGCAGGGCAACCTGACGATGTCCCAGGGGATCGACCCGGACAAGGTCGAGCACAGCCTTTACGACGTGCTGGTCAACGACATGCCGATCTCCGAGATCATCGTCGAACGGGAGATCGACATCGCCGTCGCCTCGATCGACCTGGCCGGTGCCGAGATCGCGATGAGCACGAAGATCGGCCGCGAGCGCACCCTGGAGAAAGCGCTGAAAGAGGTCTCCGCCGACTACGACTTCGTCTGCATCGACACGCCGCCGAGCCTCGGACTGCTGACGATCAACGCGCTGACCGCGGCGAACAAAGTGATCGTCCCCGTGCAATGCGAGTATCTGTCGATGCGCGGGCTGGTCCAGCTGCAGAACACGCTCCGGATGATCCAAGAGAACCTGAACCCAGACGTCCGCATCGAGGGCATCCTGCCGACGATGCTGGACACGCGGACCATCCACGCCAAGGAGGCCGTCGAGATCCTCGAGGAGAACTTCGGCGACCTCGTCTTCGAATCCCGGATCCGCAAGGCGATCAAATTCGCCGAGGCCCCGGTCCAGGGAGCCAGCGTCCTCAAGTACGATTCCGAGAGCAGCGCGGCAAGCTACTACCGGGATTTGGCGAAGGAGGTCCTGGCGAATGGCTCGGCGTAACAAACGAGCAAGCATGCGGGAGGGTCCCTTGTCGGACCTGTTCCGGTCCACCGGGGCGGATGCCCCTGAGGACCCGCCGGAGGCCCCGCGCCCCGGCAAAGGCCCGCGCTACGGCCGCGAGGATCCCGCCGAGGCGAAAAAGGCCGAAGCCGACGCCGCGCCGACCGAACCGAGCGCGCCTGCGCGATCGCCGCGCCCGAGCGCGTCCGCCGGCACCTTCTTCGACCAGGAGAGCGAGTCCGACCCCGCTCCCGGCACGCCTCCCCCGCGACGCCGCGAGGAGCCCGTGCGCGCCGAGCCCGAGCCGCCGCGTGAGCCCGTCGCCCACGAGCCGGAGCCGCCCGCGCCGCGCCGCACCGACCCGCCGGAGTCGAGCGAGCCCGCCCCCGAGCGCCTGAAACGGGTGTTCGCCGAGGAGCCGCGCCCGCGCGATCCGCGCGAGGACTTCCTGCAGACTCCGCGCTACGGCCGCGAGGAGCCCGCCTACGAGGCGCCCGGCTCGGGTGAACCGCACCAGCCGGTGATCAAGGTCGTCGGCGTCGGCGGGGCCGGCGTCAACGCGGTCAACCGGATGGTCGACGCCCGCATCCCCGGGGTCGAGTTCATGGCGGTCAACACCGATCTTCAGTCGCTGCAGCTCTGCGTCGCCGACGTCACCGTGCACATCGGCGACGAACAGACCCGCGGGCTCGGCGCCGGCGCCGACGCCGCGGTCGGGCATCGCTCCGCCTTCGAGGAGCAGGACAAAATCAAGCGCCTGCTGAAGGGCTCCGACATGGTCTTCGTCGCCGCCGGCGCGGGCGGTGGCACCGGCACCGGGGCGGCCCCGGTGGTCGCGCGACTCGCTCGCGAGGTCGGCGCGCTCACCGTCGGCATCGTCACCAAGCCGTTCACCTTCGAGGGCAACAAGCGCGCCGGCCAGGCCGCCAAGGGCATCGAGGAACTTGCCGCCGAGGTCGACACGCTGATCGTCGTGCCGAACGACCGGCTGCTCGAGGTCCTCGACCAGCAGACCTCGATGGTCGAGGCGTTCCAGGTCGCCGACGACGTGCTGCGCCAGGGCGTTCAGGGCATCTCCGACCTCGTGACGCTGCCCTCGGTCATCAACCTCGACTTCGCCGACGTGCGGACGATCATGTCCGACGCGGGGCGGGCGCTGCTCGGGATCGGCATGGCGCACGGCGAAGGCCGCGCGATCCTCGCCGCCGAGAAAGCGATCTCCTCGCCGCTGCTCGAGACCTCGATGGACGGCGCGCGCGCGATCCTGCTGTCGATCACCGGCGGCGCCGACCTCTCGCTGGTCGAGGTCTCCGAGGCCGCCAAGGTCGTCGGCGAGGCCGCCCACCCGGACGCCAACATCATCTTCGGTGCCAACGTCGACGAGGAGCTCTCCGACCAGATCTGGGTCACCGTCGTCGCCACCCGCTTCGATGGCCGCGGCGCGCCGCGTCGCCCGGCCGCCGAGCCGACGATCCGCCGCACCAAAGACATGGGACGCGGCCGGCCGCCGGAGACCGGGCGGAGCAGCGGCGGCGACACCTTGGGGATCGACGTCCCCGAGTTCTTACCGGGCTGACGGCCGCTCCCTTGCGGCGCCGGGTCATGGGCGGCTGCAAACCGGCGCGTCACGGCGTCCTCGGTTGCCCACATGGCTCTGCCATGCGGCCGCCCTGCGTCCTTGTCCCGCTTGGTTTTCGCTCGCCCCTGACCCACCGCCGCTGCGCTCACGGCCGTCAGCCCGGGCCCGCCTCTTGAAGGGACGGATCTGAGTCATGCCCGGCGTAGTCGCGGCGGGGCATCCGGAGAGCGCCGAGGCCGGCGCGGCGATGCTGCGGGCCGGCGGCAACGCGGTCGACGCGGCGGTGGCCGCGGTGCTCGCCTCCTTCGCGGTCGAGTCGCCGCTGACCGGGCTCGGCGCGGGCGGGTTCATGACCGTTCACGCCGGCGGGGAGACGACTCTGCTCGACTTCTTCGTCGCCGCGCCGGGCCTCGACGGCGCGCCGCGCACAGCCGAGCTGGCGCCGGTCGACGTCGTCTTCGACGCCGAGACGGTGCAGACGTTCTACGTCGGCCCGGTCTCCTGCGGGGTGCCGGGGACGCCGGCCGGGCTGGTCGAGGCGCTGCGCCGCTTCGGCTCGATGCCGCTGGAGGAGCTGGTGGTGCCGGCGATCCGGCTGGCCCGCGAGGGCGCCCCGGTCAACCACGAGCAGGCCTACATCCTCGCGATCCTGGCGCCGATCCACGACCGGCTGCCGGGGACGCGGGAGCTCTACGCCCCCTCGGGACGGACGCTGCGGGAGGGGGAGACGTTCCGCTTCCCGGAGCTCGCCGAGGCGCTGGAAGGCTTCGCCGCCGAGGGGGCGGAGCCGTTCTACCGCGGCGCGGTCGCGGCGGCGCTCTCGGACTTCGTGCTCGAGCACGGTGGCACGCTGGGGCGCGACGACCTCGCCGCCTACGCGGCGATCGAGCGCCCGCCGGTGCGGGCCCGCTTCCGCGGCACCGAGGTCCTCACCAACCCGCCGCCGTCCGCCGGCGGAACGCTCATCGTCTACGCGCTCGACCGCCTGGAGCGGCTCGGCCCGGTCAGCGGGCCGGAGCGGCTCGTCGCCGCGATGGGTGCCGCCAACGAGCACCGCGCCGACCTGCTCGGCTCGACCACCCACATCTCGGCGATCGACGGCGACGGGATGTGCGTCGCGGTCACCTGCTCGAACGGCTCCGGCTCGGGCGTGTTGGTGCCGGGGACGGGCGTGATCCTCAACAACATGCTGGGCGAGGAGGACCTGAACCCCGGCGGCTTCCACACGATTCCGGCGGGTGAGCGGGTCCCCTCGATGATGTCCCCCACCGTGGTGCTGCGCGACGGTGAGGTGATCCTCGCGGTCGGCAGCGCCGGCTCCAACCGGATCCGCTCCGCGATCCTGCAGACGGTCGTGCGGGTGGTCGAGCAGGGGATGGATCCGGGGGAGGCGATCGCGGCGCCGCGCCTGCACTTCGAGGGCGGTCTGGTCCAGGCCGAGCCAGGGGTCGACGAGGAGGCGCTGGCGCGGTTGGAGGCTCGCGGCGTGCCCGTCGCCCGCCGTCCCGAGATCAACCTCTTCTTCGGCGGCGTCCAGGCCGTCGCCCGCGATCCGGAAACCGGTGCGCTCAGCGGCGGCGGCGACCCCCGGCGCGGCGGCGCCGTCGCCTACGGATGAGGGTCGGTAAGAATGGGCGCGTGGCGGGCGACGTCGACATCGATTTCGCGGCCGAGGGGCTTCTCGACGACCTTGCGGGAGAGGCGCGCGAGGCTCGGTTGGGACTGCTCGAGCGCCTGAGCACGGAAGGCGTCTCACTGGAGGACCTGCGCGATGCGGTCGCGACCGGTCACCTCACCGTGCTCCCGGTCGAGCGCGCGATCGCCGGCGACGGGCCGCGCTACTCGGCGCGCGAAATCGCCGAGCGGTCCGGCCTCGCTCTCGACCTGGCGCTCGCCTTTCGCGCCGCTCTGGGGATTCCCTACGGCGACGATCTCGACGACCCGGTGGGGACGGATGACGACCTCGAGGCCGCCCAGCGCATGAAAGCGATCCTCGACGCCGGATTCCCGGTCGAGGAGATGCTGCGGAACGCCCGCGTGGTGGGAATGGCGACGGCGCGGGTCGCGGAAGCCAACCGCGAACTCGTGGTCCGCAACCTCACCAGCCCCGGCGACAACGAGCGCGACCTCGCCGACCGCCTCGTCGGCACGGTCGAGTTCCTGCTGCCGCTGGGGACCGAGTTCCTCGAGTACGCCTTCCAGGCCAACCTGCTGGAGCTGATCAAACGCGACGTGATCGGCGCCGCCGACCTCGCGGCAGGTGACATCGGCGGAGTCGTGGAGCGGACTGTCTGCTTCGCCGACCTGGTCGAGTTCACCAGCCTCGGCGAGGAGATCGCGCCGGAGGAGCTGGGGGCGGTCGTCGGCCACTTCGAGGAGCTGGCGACGAGCATCATCGCCCCGCCGGTGCGCCTGGTGAAGACGATCGGCGACGCGGTGATGCTGGTATCGGCCGAGGCCGAGCCGTTGGTCGCCCAGTCCCTCGACCTCGTCGCCGCCGCGGCCGCCGAAGGGGACCAGTTCCCGGTCCTGCGCGCCGGCATCGCGACCGGCCCGACCCTGCCGCAGTCCGGCGACTACTACGGCCGCTCGGTCAACCTGGCGAGCCGCGTCACCGGGATCGCCCGCCCCGGCAGCGTCCTGGTCGACACCGCGACCCGCGAGGCCGCCGGCGAGGCGGGCCTCACCTACTCGTTCGCCGGCGAGCGCCGCCTGAAGGGAATCGACGCCCGCCAGAAACTCTTCCGCGTGCGCCGCGAGGGCGAGCGAAGCGAAGTCCTCGGCCGCCCCGACGAGTGACCTGAGCACACCGCAATTTCGGCCCACCCCGCTAGGACCGGGGGGTGAAAATCAGCGCTGCAGCTCCTTAGGGCGCTATGACGCCCACAAAAGCTGCAGCGCGTAGCGTGGCGGCCTGGGATATGGCTCGCCGACAGCACGGGGTCCTCGCGCGACGGGACCTGCTGGGTATCGGGTTCACTCCGGACGCGATCAAGCACCGAATCGCGACGGGTCGACTGCACCAGGTCCGACGGGGGGTCTACGCGGTTGGTCGACGCGAGCTGACGCGCGAAGGGCGCTGGATGGCGGCGCTACTCGCCAGCGGAGATGACTCGGTGCTAAGCCACGGCAGCGCGGCCGCTCTGTGGGGCATCGGATCGGAGTGGCGCCTGATCGAGGTCACCGTGCGGCACCGTGTCTGGTCCCGGCTGAGCGGCGTCAAAGGACGTGCCCGTCCGTCGCTACCCGACGAGGACGTCACGGTCCATCGCCGGATCCCCGTCACCACCCCGGCGCGCACGATCCTCGACCAGGCGGCGACGCCGATCTCCGACTCCTCGCTCGAGCGCCTCGTCAACGAAGCCGACGCCTCGAAGAGGATCGACCTCGATCTGCCGGCACTGCGTCGCTACTGCGATGTCCGTGGAGGCGAGCCTGGGGTCAGGCGCCTTCGCCACCTGCTCGATCCCGAAACCTTCCGCCTGTCCGACTCAGAGCTGGAGCGCCTCTTTCGACCCGTCGCCGTCGCGGCGGGACTCCCGCAGCCGCTCACCAAAGTTTTCGTCAACGACTACGAAGTCGACTTCTACTGGCCCGACCTTGCGCTGGTCGTCGAGACCGACTCCCTGCGGTACCACCGCAACGCGATCAAGCAGTCCCGTGATCTCCTGCGCGATCAGGTCCATACCGCCGCCGGTCTCACCACCCTGCGCTTCACCCACTGGCAAGTGGCCCACGAACCGGGGCACGTGGAAGGGATCCTCGCGTCTACGCGGCGGGCTTGCGGGCGCTGACCAGGAGGTTGTAGAACAGCTCGGCCGGGAGGTGGGGCTCAAGGAAGCGGGTGTCGACTTTCTGCAGGGCGAGGTAGCTGCGGAAGGCGAACTTGCGCCAGCGGAAGGGGACCGAGTTGGGCTCGGCGCTCGACTCGACCGTGCGCAGGCCCCAGCCCCAGGCGTTGGCGAGGAGCTCCTCGCCGCCGACGTGGCGGTCGTCGAATTCGGCGCGCTCGAGGAGGCGGCGGAGGTCGGCGGGGGCGAAGGCGTGGACGTCGACCTCGCCCTCCAGCGAGTGGCCCTCGGACTGGTCGGCTTCGGCGACGGCGCGCTCGCTCGCTCCGACGACGCGGCGCCAGACCGGGGCGACGAAGACCCCGGTGCGCTTCGGCAGCACCGCGAGGCGATCCCCGTAGCGGGAGGGCTCGCC
Source organism: uncultured Actinomycetes bacterium (assembly GCA_963782515.1). GTDB lineage: Bacteria > Actinomycetota > Thermoleophilia > Solirubrobacterales > 70-9 > VAYN01. The sequence continues at coordinate 529,124 of CAWAJY010000004.1, forward strand.
GGCGAAGACGATCCGCCCGCCCGGCCGCAGCACCCGCTTGAATTCGGCGAAGGCGCGGTCGAGGTCGGGGATGTGGTGGAGGACGGCGTGGCCGAGGACCAGGTCGAAGCTCTCGTCGTCGAAGGGCAGCGTCTCGGCCTCGGTGACGACGGTGGTGACGTTCGCGAGGCCGAGGGCCTCGGCGGTGCCCGCCAGCTGCTCCAGCATCCCCGGGGAGATGTCGGTCGCGGTCAGGTTCCCGATCAGCCCCAGCTGCACGAGGTTCAGCGAGAAGTAGCCGGTGCCGGAGCCGATCTCGAGGGCGTCGCCGAAGGTCTCACCAGCCGCGCCGCCGAGCGCTTTGACCAGCTTGCCGCGCACCTGATCCTTGCCGATGTCGCCGAAGTCGATGCCCCACTTGGCGTCGTACTCCGCCGCCGCCGCGTCGTGGTAGCGGGTGTTGACGTCCTTGATGTGCTCGGGTGTCGCGGTCGGCGAGGCGGGCATGCGGCCGGGACTTTATGGGTCCGCTGCAATACGGTGCGGCCCCGTGACCGAGGAGATCCTGCAGGCAAACCAGCCCGAGGGGGTGCCGCCGCTGCCACTGACCGGTGAGCGGACGCTCCCTGACGTCCCCGCCGAGAACTATTGGTTCCGGCGCCACCTGGCCGTCTACGAATGGATCGGGGCGCGGGTCGGTGGGCTGCGCGCGGTCGACATGGCCTGCGGGGAGGGATACGGGGCCGACCTGATGGCCGCGGCCGGCGCGGCGAGCGTCGTCGGCGTCGACGCCAATCCGGAGGCCCACGAGCACGCGCGGCTGCGCTACGTCCGGCCGAACCTGCGCTTCGAGCGCAACGCGGTCGAACTCTTCGCCGAGCCGTGCGACGCGGTCACCTTCCTGCAGACGATCGAGCACGTGCAGGACCCCGGCGGGGTGCTCGAGCACTTCAAGTCGATGCTCGGCCCCGACGGCGTCGCCTACGTCTCGACCCCGAACCTGCTGACGCTGGCGCCGGAGGGCGCGGAGAAGTCCGACAACCCGTGGCACATCAAGGAGTACCGGGTGGAGGAGTTCCGCGCGCTCTGCGAGGCGCACTTCGGCCGGGTCGAGATCCTCGGTCTCTTCCACGCGCGCAAGCTGCGGATGCACGCCTGGGCGCTGAAGCTCGGCTGGGACGACGTCCACAAGCGGCTCCGGCTGACGAAGCCGTTCTACGACCGCTTCACGCCGGCGATCGCCGCCTCCGACTTCCGCCTCGCGAACCAGGACCTCGACCACGCGCTCGACTTCCTTGCCGTCTGCCGGCCCTGAGAGCGCCCGGGGCGGGAGCGCGGCCACGGCGGGCGACCTGGCGATCGTCCTGCACTCCCACATGCCCTACGTCGAGGGGTTCGGGACCTACCCGTTCGGCGAGGAGTGGCTCTTCGACGCGGTGGTGCGCTCCTACCTCCCCGTCCTCGAGGTCGCCCGCGATCTGACCCTGACGGTGACCCCGGTGCTCGCCGACCAGCTGGAGGACGCGGGGGTGGCGGAGCGGTTGCGGCGCTTCCTCGTCGACTACCGGATCGGCTCCGCCGAAGCCGACCTGGGCGACGTCGACGAGGAGCTGCGGCCGGCCTGCGCGGCGGAGCGCGACCGCTACCGTCACGCGCTGGAGCTGCTCGACGCGGCGGGCGGGGACCCGCTGGCGCCGTTCCGGCGGGCGGCGGGGGAGGGACGGGTGGCGTTGGGCGCGTCCTCGGCCACCCACGCGCTGCTGCCGCTGCTGGCGACCCGCGCGGGCCTGGCCCTGCAGCTCGACGCGGGGATCCGCTCGCACCGCCGCCGCTTCGGTTGGGACGGCGGCTTCTGGCTGCCCGAGTGCGCATACGACCCTGGGCTCGAGTGGGGACTGGCGCGCGCGGGCGTCGAGTGGTTCTGCGTCGACCAGAGCGCCCACGAGGAGCCGCTCGCGGCCCTGCGCCCGGTGGCGACCGAGGCGGGTCCGGTGGCGCTGCCGATCGACTGGGAGGCGATCTCCTGGCTCTGGGCGCTCGACGGCTATCCCTCCGACCCCTCCTACGTCCAGTTCGACGGCAAATCCCTGCGCGGGATGCGGATCTGGCGGATCGGCGGCGGCGCGTACGACCCGGCAGCCGCCGCGGCGTCGGCACGGCGCCAGGCGGAGGAGTTCCTCGCCGCGATCGCGACCCGCCTGGGCGACTACGCGACCGAGCGGGGACGCCGCGGCCTCGTCACCTTCGCGATCGACACCGAGCTGCTCGGGCACTGGTGGTCGGAGGGGCCGCTCTGGCTCGCCGCGGTGCTGGAGGGAGCGGCCGCCGCAGGGGTGCGGCTGGTGACCGTCCCCCAGGCGCTCGAAGACCACGAGCCGGAGCGCCGGCCGCTGCGCCGCGCCAGCTGGGGCGAGGACAAGGACTTCTCCACCTGGGACTCGCCGCCGGTGGCCGACCTGGCCTGGGCGGAGCGCCGCCTGGAGCTGCGCCTCGTGCGGGCGGTGCGCGACGGCCTGCCCGCCGGGCGGGCGCGCCGCGCCGCGCGGGAGCTGCTGGCGGCGCAGGCGAGCGACTGGGCCTTCCTCGACCGGCGCGGGCAGGCGGGCGATTACGCGTGGCAGCGGGCGGCCGATCACTCGCTGGCGGTCTACGAGGCCATAGGATGCGACCGTGACACCGATCCGCGCATGCGTTCGCTGGCCCCTGACATGACGCTCGCGCCCCTCCTGGAGCCCTGAGTGAGAGAGCCCGAGGCAGCCCCGTGCCGCGCGTCCTGATCCTCTCCTGGGAGTACCCGCCGCTGATCGAGGGTGGGCTGGCGCGTCACGTCCGCAAGCTGTCGGAGGCGTTGGTGGAGCTCGGCGTCGAGGTCCACGTGCTGACCCGCGGCGGCGAGGACTCGCCCGCCGAGGAAACCGCCGCCGGCGTCGCCGTCCACCGCATCCGTGAGCCGAGCCACCCGACGGACCTCGGCGAGTTCGTCGCCTGGGTGGAGCGGATGAACTCCGACATGCTCGCGGCGGGGGTGGGGCTGGGGGACCGCTTCGACTTCGACCTCGTCCACGGCCACGACTGGCTGGTGGCCAATGCCTGCGACCACCTCGCGCGGCGCTTCGAGACGCCCCTGGTGATGACCATCCACGCGACCGAGTACGGGCGCCATCAGGGTTGGGTCAACAAGCACCCGCAGACCTACATCCACGGGGTCGAGCGCTGGATCACCAATCGCGCGCAGCGGGTGATCGCCTGCTCGGCCTTCATGCGCGACCAGGTCGCCGACATCTTCGCCGTGCCGACCCGCCGGATCACGGTCATCCCCAACGGCATCGACCCGGGGGACCTGCCGAGCACCGACCCGGCCGAGTTGGCCCGCCTGCGCGCCGAGTTCGCGGCGCCGGAGGAGCGGCTGGTCCTGCTGATCGGGCGGCTCGTCTACGAGAAGGGCTTCCAGCTGGCGCTCGAGGCGATGCCGGCCGTGATCGAGGCCGTGCCCGGCACCCGCTTCCTGGTCGCCGGCTCGGGCACCCACGAGGAGGAGCTGAAGGCGCAGGCGGAGGAGCTCGAGCCTGATGGAGCACGGGACCTTCCTCGGCTGGATCGGCGACGACGTGCTCCATACCCTCTACGGGATCGCCGACCTCACCGTGGTCCCCTCGATCTACGAGCCCTTCGGCCTCGTCGCCCTCGAGGCGATGGCCTCCGGCTGTCCCTGCATCGTCGCCGACACCGGTGGCCTGCGCGAGGTCGTCCCGCTGGAGAGCGGCGGCCTGCGCTTCGCCGCGCGCGACCCCGAGGCGCTCGCCGAGGTCGCGATCCGCGTCCTCTCCGACCCGGCCCTCGAGGCGCGCTTGATCGCCGAAGCCAAGGAGCACGTCCTGCGCTTCGACTGGGCCGACGTCGCCGCCCAGACCGCGGACCTCTACGCCGACCTGGTCGGCGCCAAGCTCGGCCCGGCCTAGCAGCGGCGCGCCTACTCGTCCAGCATCCGCGGCGAGGTGCCGAAGGTGAAGGCGCCGACTTTCGTCGGCGCGGGCGTCCAGTAGATGCCCTCGACCAGATCGCCGGCGGGGATCGCCATCGCCCCGGCGAGCCGGACGAGCGTGTCGATCCGCGGCAGCCGTTCTCCCTTCTCCAGCTTGCCGACCTCGGTGCGATGTAGCGACGCCCGTTCCCCGAGCTCCTCCTGGACAGTCCCGCGAGCTGCCGGCTGCGGCGCAGGTTCTGGCCGAAGCGCAGCGCCACGCCTTCCGAAACCACCTTCCGATCTTCCCGCGCCATGCGGCGAGGCAAGAGCAGGAGAGAAAGTATCCCGAGAGGTATTGTCTGCATCGTGCTAGCGTTCTTGCAGATGGAGCGGACGCTCGAAACGCCCGAAGAGAGACGGTTCAACGAGCTGGCCGCGCGAAGAATGGGAATTCCACCTTTCTGGCAAAATTCCACCATGGCCTTGAACATCAAGGACAAGGAGACGGAGGCGCTGGTGTCCGAGATCGCGGCACTGACGGGGGAGACGAAAACGGGCGCGGTGCGCACGGCGGCCCGCGAACGGCTGGAAAAGTTGCAGCGACGCGCGGCCCGCAGGAAGCGGACGCCGGAGGAAATCCAGCAGTGGCTGGAGACGGAGATCTGGTCCCAGATTCCGGACGAGCTGCTCGGGAAAGGCATCACCAAGGCGGAACGCGAAGAGATCCTCGGGTACGGGCCCGACGGGGTGTGATTGCCGACAGTTCGGCGATCGTTGCCGTACTCCTACGGGAATCGCGCCAAGAAGAGTTGGCCGTCAAACTGGACGGCGCGGAGGTCGTCGCCGTCGGGGCACCCACCCTGTTCGAGACCGGCATGGTGATGGTCGGGGCCATGGGCGAGCACGGCCGTGGGCTGGTCTCGCTGTTCCTCGAATCGTTCGAAGTCGAGGTGATCCCGTTCGGCGAACTGCACTGGAAGCTCGCGGTCGAGGCTTTCTCCCGATACGGCAAGGGCCGTCATCGGGCCAAGTTGAACTTCGGGGACTGCATGAGCTATGCGGTTGCCCGAATCGCGGACGAGCCGCTGCTCTACATCGGCAAAGACTTTGCCCTGACCGATATCGAATCTGCCTAATTCGTTAACCAAAACCGATGAGTCGGGCCGGTAATCTGCCCGCGTGCCCTTCTCGAAGCGCAAGTCGCGCCGCAGCCTCCCGCAACGATTGAACGACCAGCGCCGCAGCCTGGTTCTGGCCGGGTTGGCGGTCGGGGCCCTCGGTGCCGCGGTCTTCCGCCGCAAGCGGCATGGGGAGGAGGTCCCGCTCGAGTCGGCGGTGCAGTTCGAAGAGAACGTGCCGGTCGTCGCGCCGGAGTCCGAGATGCCGGACGCGGCCGCCGAGTCCGGCCCGGCGACGGTTGCCGAGGCTCCGGTCCCCGCGAGCGAGCCGGGGCCCGACGACGCTCCGCGGCCGATCAACGCCGCGCCGGCCGGGCCGAGCGTCCCGGCGGCCGAGTCCGCCCCGACGGTCGAGCCGGCCACCGGCGAACTGAGCGCCGAGGAGGCGTCGATCCTCGCGGTGCTCGCCCAGTCCGGGCGCAGCGACGACGACCGCACCGCGCTCGCCGTCGCCACCTCGCTCGAACGCGACAGCGGCGACGTCACCGACGTGCTGCGCAAACTCGGCGCCGAAGGCGTCGTCTCCGGTGAGCTCTATACCGCCGCGGGCGAGAAGATCTGGGCGGTCACCGAACGCGGCGTCCGCCGCCTCGGCGCCCAGCACTAAGCACCTCTCTAGACCGCCCGCTGGTAGGTGCGGAACGCCCGCATCGCGAAGAATGCGCAGAGGCCGAGGAACGCGATGAGGAGCCCCGTCTTGCCCGCGACCGCTCCCCAGTCGGTTCCGGCGGTGACCGCGTCGCGCCCCGCTTCGACCGCCCAGTTCAGGGGGTTGAAGTTGGAGACCGTCTGCATCCAGTCGGGCATCAGGCTCTTCTGCATGAAGGTGACCGACATGAAGGAGAGCGGCAGGACGAGGAACTGGACGGCGGCGATCAGCGTCTCCTCTTTGCGGATCAGGAGCGCCAGACCGATCGAGAGGCAGCCGAAGGCCGCGCCGACCAGGGTCGCCTCGACGATCAGCACGACGACGCCGAGGACGCTGTTGGCGAAGGTGGCGCCGACGATCAGCGCGAGGACGACGATGATCAGCGACTGGATCGCCGTGGTCAGCGACCAGGAGGTGAGGCGGCCGGAGATCAGCGATCCGCGCTTCACCGGAGAGACGAGGAAGCGGTCGATGACGCCGCGGTCGATGTCCTCGATCACCGGCATGCCCGCCCACCCGGCGCCGAAGAAGGCGGTCATCACGACCACGCCGGGGGCGAGGAACTGGATGTAGTTGTCGGAGCCGAAGCCGGGGATGTCGGTGACCGCCTTGAACAGGGCGCCGAACAGGAGCAGCCAGATCACCGGCTGGATCAGGGAGACGGCGATCCACCAGGGCTGGCGCCAGAGCGCCATCAGGTGGCGGACGGTCATGTGTCGGGTGTCGCGCAGCGCCTTCATCGCACCGCCTCCTTCTCGTTGTCGGTTCGTCGCCCGCGCTCGCCGCTCTCGGCCTCGCCGAAGGTGCGCCCGGCGAAGCGCAGGTAGACGTCGTCGAGCGACGGCCGCGCCACGGTCACCGCGGCGACCGCGAGGTCGGCTCCGTCGAGCGCCGCCAGCACGGCGGGCACGGTCCGGGCGCCGTCCTCGGCGCGGGCGTGGAGGGTGCGGTCGTCGAAGATGATCTCGTCGAGGCCGTCGACCCGCGCCAGCGCCTCGCGCACGGCGGCCTCGGCGGCGGACTCGCTGCCGAGCTCGATGTGGATCGCGTCGCCGCGCAGCTCGCGCTTCAGCGCGTCCGGGGAGCCCTCGGCGACGACCTTGCCCTGGTCGACGATCGCCAGCTGCGCCGCCAGCTTGTCGGCCTCCTCGAGGTAGTGGGTGGTGAGCAGGACGGTCAGCCCGGCGCCGGCGAGGCGCGCGATCTCGTCCCACATCTCCGCCCGCACCTCGGGGTCGAGGCCGGTGGTCGGCTCGTCGAGGAAGAGGACCTGCGGCTGGTGCACGAGGCCCTGGGCGACGTCGAGCCGGCGCTGCATCCCGCCCGAGTACTCGCGCACGAGCCGCTTGCCGGCATCGGCGAGGCGGAACTGCTCCAGCAGCTCGTCGATCCGTCGCTCCAGCTCGCGCCCGCCCATGCCGAACACCTGGCCCTGAAGGCGCAGGTTCTCGCGACCGGTCGCCTCGCGGTCGAGCCCGCCTGCCTGGGAGACGACGCCGATCGACTCGCGCACCCGTGCGGGTTCGCTCAGGATGTCGTGCCCGGCGACCTTCGCCGAGCCACCGTCGGGATGGGCGAGGGTGGTGAGGATCTTCACCGTCGTCGACTTGCCGGCGCCGTTCGGGCCGAGCAGGCCGAACACCGTCCCCGCCGGCACCGAGAAGGTCAGGCCGTCGAGCGCCTGCACGTCCTCCCCGTATGACTTCCGAAGTTCAACCGCCTCGATCGCGTTCGCGTCGCCCACCTGTCCTCCTGTAAGATTGCTTCAATTCTCAAGTATCTTGAAAATCAAGGTAACAGAGATTACCGGCATATGAGGCGAGACTGGTGAAGAAGGCAGAACTAATCGGTGAGCTGTTCTCCGCGGTGCGGGAGAACCAGCTGGCGACCGACAAGATGGACGACGCCGCGGCGCGGGGCATGGGGGTCAACCGGACGGACGCCCGCGTGCTCGACATCGTCGAGCGGCTCGGCCCGGTGACCGCGGGCAAGCTTTCGATCGACGCCGGGCTGACCAGCGGAGCGGTCACCGCCGTGATCGACCGCCTCGCGGAGAAGGGCTACGTGCGGCGGGTGGCGGACCCGACCGATCGCCGCCGCGTCCTGATCGAGAAGACCGAGAAGCTCGACGAGGTCTCCAAACGCTTCTACGGCCCGCTCGCCGAGCGCTCCCTCGCCTGGATCGACAAATTCTCCAACGCCGAGCTCGAAGCCATCGTCCGCTTCCTCAAGCTGGGTACCGACCTGGTCGAGCACCGCGTCGCCGAGCTGATCGAGGAGCGCGAGCGCGGGTAGGGACTTTTCGCGGCCGTCGCGCCCGTCGCGACGCCCGGGACGTGAGGGTTCCGTGAGGAACTCCACAGGGACGTGACGCCTCCGCCTCACTCCGATGTCGATGGGCCGAAAACTCCGCGCTCGCCGCAGGCCCTTGCGTACCCCCGCCGAACCCGCGATCTACGGCCTCGCCGACTGGTCGCGCTCCGGCTCCGGCGCGAGCGATTCTTCGGTTTCGGCCGCCTCCACCTCCGGCGGCTGCAGCGTCGTCCGCGCGTCCGGATCCGGTTCCACCGGGCGATCCCAGTGCAGGCGTTCGGGCGCCTGGCGCATCCGCAGGATCCGCGCGGGGATGCCGCCGACCACCGCGTTCGCGGGGACGTCCTTGGTGACCACCGAGTTGGTGCCGATGATCGAGTTGTCGCCGACCCGGACCCCGCGCAGGACGCAGGCGCCGTAGCCGATCCAGACGTTCGAGCCGATCTCGACGTCGCGCTTGTAGATCCCCTGCGTGCGGATCGGCCGCTCGACCTCGACGACGCCGTGGTCGAAGTCGATGAACATCGCTTTGTCGGCGATCACGCACTGCTGGCCGATCCGGATGTGCTGGTAGGCGGTGATCGTGCATTCCTGGCCCATCACCGTCTTCGGACCGATCTCGACCAGCCCCTCGTGGCAGCGGACCTTGGTCCGGTCCCCGATCCAGACGAAGCGGCCGAAGTCGACGCGCCCGCGCGCGCCGATCTCGATTTCCAGGCCGCGGCCGAAGAAGACGAAGCCGTCGGTGCGCCAACGGCGCCCGGCCTGGGTCAGCAGGCGCCGCCAGGCATAGCGCCAGGCGAGCAACCCGTAGCGCCAGTTGAGCATGCGATTGCGGGCAAGGAAGCGGAGCACGCGGGGGCAACTCTATTGCTGAGTCGACGACACCGGACGCGGCACTAGACTGCCCACCCCGTGCCCGACGTCGCCAAAGACGCACCTCTTGCCGAGCGCCTGATCGCAGGCGACAAGCGCGCCTTGGCGCGGGCGATCACGCTGATCGAGTCCGACGACCCGGCGGGCTGGGATCTCGTTCGCGAGGTCTACCCACGGACCGGCAAAGCGCGGATCATCGGCTTCACCGGCCCACCCGGAGTGGGGAAGTCGACGCTGATCGGCGCGCTGACGGGCGAGATGCGCAAAGCCGACCGCGAGGTCGCGGTGCTGTCGATCGACCCCTCGAGCCCGTTCACCCGCGGCGCCCTCCTCGGCGACCGGATTCGGCTGTCCGACCATTTCCTCGACCCCGGCGTCTTCATCCGCTCGATGGCCTCGCGCGGCGCCCTCGGCGGCCTCTCCGAGGCGGCCCTGCAGGTGGCCCTGGTGATGGACGCGGCGGGCAAAGACGACGTCCTGATCGAGACGGTCGGGGTCGGCCAGGCGGAGATCGACATCGTCGACCACGCCGACACGATCATCCTCGCGCTGATGCCGGGCTCCGGCGACTCGATCCAGGCGCTGAAGGCGGGCGTGATGGAGATCCCCGACATCATCGTCGTCAACAAGGCCGACCACCCGATGACCGACACCATGGTGCGCGAGGTGCGCGGGGTCCTGGCGCTGTCCCACGAACCGGGCGACTGGAAGGTGCCGGTGCTGCGCACCGAAGCGGTCGACGGCGTCGGCATCGAGGAGCTGGCGCGGCAGATCGACGCCCACCGAGCCTTCATCGAGGAGCAGGGATCGCTGGCCGAGCGTCGCGCCCGCAACCTGCGCAGCGAGGTGATCGGGATCGCGACCACGCGGATGCGGCGGCGGCTCGAGGCCTGGGCGGCGGAGGACGCCGGGACGGCGGAGCTGCTCGAGCAGGTGGTGCGGCGCGAAGTCGACCCGGCGAGCGCCGCGAGCCAGATCCTGGAGCGTCAGACCGATGCCTGAGCGGGGCGGACATGGCTGAGCCGGTCGCGCTCGGCGAGGCGATCGGTTGGGTCGGAGGTCCGCTGGCCGGCCTCGAGGGCGACGCGATCGGCGAGGTCCAGTCCGTCTACATCGACTCGACCGACCACCATCCCTCCTGGCTGGTGGCGAAGCTGACCGGGAGTGGGCGGCGGGAACGTGGCGCCCGCATCGTGGCCGTGCCGGTCGACGTCTGCGCCGGCGCCGGCGGAGCGGGGGTCTGGGCGGCGATCGACGAGTCCCGCCTGCGCGGCGCCCCGGTCGTCGACCCGACCCGACCGCTGCTGCGCGAGCACGAGCTGACGATCTGCGAGCACTTCGGCATCGGCGAGGAGGTCGGCCGCGCCGCCGCCGTCGTCGGCCTCGACGACGGCGCGATCACCTCGATCCCGCCGCGCACCTAACTGAACCACGCGACGTCAGAGTCTCGTAAGGAAGTCTTGGAAGGCTTCTGACTCATGGCGCTACTGATCATCTTCGGCTTTGTCGCGGGCGCGGCCACCGCGGTGTCGCCCTGTGTGGTGCCGGTGCTGCCGATCGCGCTCACCGCCGCGGCCACCGGGGGGCGGCGCAAACCGCTCGGTGTCGTCACCGGGCTGGTCTTCTCGTTCACCTTCGCGCTCTTCGCGCTGGTCTACGTGATCAGCGCACTCGGCCTGCCGAACGACCTGCTGCGCAACATCGCGATCGTCGTCCTCTTCGGTTTCGGCGTCGTCCTCCTGATCCCGCCACTGGCGGCGCGGGTCGAGGCCTTCGGCTCGCGCTTCGCGGGCCGGGTCGGGGTGAAGTCGGGCGGCGACGGCTTCTGGGCGGGAGTCGGCCTCGGCATCAGCCTCGGCATCCTCTACGCGCCCTGCGCCGGGCCGATCCTGGCCGGCGTCCTCACCTTCTCCGCCTCGCAGTCGTTCAACGCCGGCCGCCTCGCGGTCATCGTCGCCTACGCGATCGGCTCGGCCCTCGTCCTCTACCTGCTGATGATCGGGGGCCGCAGGCTCGCCGCCCCGCTCGCCCGCCGCAGTGGCGCCTTCCAGATGGCCATCGGCGCGGTGATGGTGCTGGTCGCCTTCGCGATGTGGCAGGGATACGACACGAAGTTCCAGTCGAACGTCACCGCCGACCTCCCGTCCTGGCTGACCAATCCGGCGGAAGGGATCGAAAAGAGCCACTCGGCCCAGGTCGCCCTCACGGAAATCCGCGGAGAAGGCAGCCACGGCGGGCTCGGGCTACGGGCGGCGGAAGCCGAAGGGGAACGGGAGGTGGACAAGGCGCGGGCCGAAAAGGGCGAAGAACCGCTCGGCGAAGTCGGCGAAGCGCGGCTGACCTCCAAGCAGGAAGCGACCGTGCCGCTGAACGACATCGGTCCGGCCCCCGAATTCAAAGACACCCAGGACTGGTTCAACACCCCCGGCGACAAGCCGCTGACGATGAAAGGGCTGCGCGGCAAGGTCGTCCTGATCGACTTCTGGACCTACAGCTGCATCAACTGCATCCGCACCCTGCCCTATCTGAACGCCTGGAACAAGCGCTACGCCAAGGACGGCCTGGTGATCGTCGGCGTCCACACGCCTGAGTTCCCGTTCGAGCGCGAAGCGTCCAACGTCGAAGAGGCGATCAAGACCGACGGCATCGAATACCCCGTCGTCCAGGACAACGAAAACGGGACCTGGAACGCGTACGGCAACCTCTACTGGCCCGCCGAGTACTTCGTCGACGCCAAGGGGCAGGTCCGCTACGCGCATTTCGGCGAGGGCGAATACGGCGAGAAAGAACAGGTGATCCGTGAGCTTCTGGCCGAAGCTGGACACGACCCCGGCAAGAAGCGTGCCGGCGCCCACGGCATTGCCGCCGAACCGACGGTTACCACGCCCGAGTCCTACCTCGGGGCCGAGCGGGCCGGGAACTTCACCAACGGCCTGATCAAGGTCGGCCGCCAGAGCTTCACCCTGGCGAAGCCCGGCGAAAACGAACTCTCCTACGGCGGCGAATGGAAGATCGGGGAGCAGCCGGTGACGGCGGGGAAGGGCGCGAAGCTCGACCTTAACTTCGGCGCCCGCCGGGTCTACCTCGTGCTCGGCTCGCCCGGAAAGCCACGCCGGGTCAAGGTGATGCTGGACGGGAAGCCGATCGCCGCCGCCGACGACGGCTCCGACGTCCACAATGGCTACGTCAAGGTTACGAACCAACGCCTCTACAACCTGGTCGAACTGCCGAAAGTGGAACACCACGTGCTCGAACTCATCCCCGAAGAAGGCGTAGAGGGATATGCCTTCACCTTCGGATAAGCCCGCCGGCGCGGAGAAGACCGCCACCGTCCTCGTCGTCGACGACGAGCCGACGATCGTCGAGATCGTCGGTCGCTACATGGAGCGGGCGGGCTTCGAGACCTACACCGCCCCCGACGGCTACAGGGCCCTCGACGTCGCCACCGAGCATCGCCCCGACCTCGTCGTCCTCGACGTGATGCTGCCGGGGATCGACGGCATCGAAGTGATGGAACGGTTGCAGGAACGGCCGGGCCCGCCGATCGCGGTGATCCTGTTGACCGCGCGCGGGGAGGAGTCCGACCGCCTCGTCGGGCTGCGCAACGGCGCCGACGACTACGTCGTCAAGCCCTTCTCGCCCGCCGAGCTGGTCGCCCGCGTCGAGGCGGTCCTGCGTCGCCTCGCCCCGCCCGTGGCGGAGGAGGATCAGCCCCCGATCGTCCACGGTCCGCTGCGGGTCGAGCCCGCCTCCCACCGCGTGATCCTCGACGGCAAGGAGATCGCGCTGACGATGCGCGAGTTCGACCTGCTCGCCTTCTTCGCCGCCAACCCCGGGCGCGTCTTCTCGCGTGACCAGCTGATGGAGTCGGTCTGGGGCGAGCCCTGGTTCGACGACACCTCGACCGTCACCGTCCACGTCCGGCGCCTGCGCGCCAAGCTCGACGACGACCCCGCCGAACCGCGCTTCATCGAGACGGTCTGGGGCGTCGGCTACAGGTTCCGGCCGTGAGCCGCGGCATGTGGCGAGCCGGGCTGATCGCTCTGGCCGCCTTCCTCGCCGGCGCCGCCGCCGTCGGCATCCCGAATCAGATGGGTTTCGACCAGATCCTGCTGGTGCTGGTCGCCGTCGCGGCGGCGGCGGTCGCCGCCGGCCTCGCCGTGCGCCAGTCGATGGAAGAGCGGATGCGCCGCCAGGTCGAGGACGCCCGCCGCGGTCTGGTCGCCGCCGCCTCGCACGACCTGCGGACCCCGCTCGCCTCGCTGCGCCTGCTGGTCGAGGCGATCGACGACGGCGTCGCGGGCGAGGACCGCGACCGCTATCTGCGCGAGATCCGGACCCACGTCGCCGTCCTCAGTGACCTCATCGACGACCTCTTCGAGCTCTCCCGGATCGAGGCCGGTGACATCTCCTGGACCATGCGCCAGGTCGAGCTCGGCGACCTGATCGGCGACACCGTCGCCGCCTTCCGCTCTTCGGCCGAGGAGCGCGGAGTGCACCTCGTTGCCGAGCTGCCCGACGGGAAGGTGATCGCCGAGGCCGATGCGGAGAAGGTCCAGCGGGTCCTCTTCAACCTGATCCAGAACGCGATCCGCCACACTCCCGCCGACGGCAGCGTCACGGTACGGGCGAAAGGCGGGCCGGGCGGGGTGGAGGTCGAGGTCGCCGACTCCGGCGAGGGCATCCCGGCGGGCGAGGGCGAGCGGGTCTTCGAGGCCTTCTACCGCGGCGAGCGTTCCCGCGGCGAGGATGGCGCCGGCCTCGGCCTGGCGATCTCCCGCGCGATCGTCGAGGCCCACGGCGGCCGCATCTGGCTCGAAGACGCACAGCCGGGCACCCGCGTCCGCTTCACCCTGCCGGCCTGACCCGCCAGCTGTTCCTTATGGCGCCCTGAGCGCCATAAGGAACAGCTGGGCGAGAGCTACAGCTGCAGCGACTTCGTCTGCAGCATCTCCTCGAGGCCGAAGCGGCCGTTCTCGCGCCCGTGGCCGGACTGGCCGTAGCCGCCGAACGGGGCGAGCGGGTTGAAGGCGCCGCCGTTGATCTCGATCTGGCCGGTGCGCAGGCGCTTGGCGACCGCGATCGCCCGCTCCTGGTCGCCGGCCCAGACGCCGCCCGCGAGCCCGTAGTCGGTCGCGTTCGCGATCCGCACCGCGTCGTCCTCGTCGTCGTAGGGCATGATCGCCAGCACCGGGCCGAAGATCTCCTCGCGGGCGATCGTCATCTCCGGCGTCACCTCGGAGAAGACGGTGGGGCGGACGAAGTAGCCGCGGGTCGAGGCCCTCGGGCGGCTCGGCGCCGCCGGTGAGGAGCTTCGCGCCCTCGGCCTCGCCCTTGGCGATGTAGCCGCGGACGCGCTCGCGTTGGGCGGCGGAGACGAGCGGGCCCGAGCGCGCCCCGGGGTCGAGCGGGTCGCCGGGCGTGAACCCCTCGGCGGCTGCGCTCGGCCAGCTCCTCGACCTCGGCGAGCCGCTCGCGCGGCACCAGCATCCGGGTGAGCGCGCTGCAGGTCTGGCCCGAGTTGAGGAAGCACTTGGCGACGCCGTCGGGGACGGCGCGGGCGAAGTCGGCGTCCGCCAGCAGGAGGTTCGGCGACTTGCCGCCGAGCTCCATCGCGACCGGCTTCACCGACGCGGCGGCCAGCTCGGAGACACGCCGGCCCGCGCGGGTGGAGCCGGTGAAGGAGACGAGGTCGACGCTCGGGTGCGCCGGCGATCGCCTCGCCGACGATCGGGCCGATCCCGGTCACCAGGTTGAAGACCCCGGGGGGCAGGCCGACCGACTCGATCACCTCGGCGAGGATGAAGGCGTTCAGCGGCACGATCTCGCTCGGCTTCAGCACCACGGTGCAGCCGGCCGCGAGCGCGGGGGCCACCTTGGCGCCGATCTGGTTCAGCGGATAGTTCCAGGGGGTGATCGCGCCGACCACGCCGACCGCCTCGCGCAGCACCCGCGAGTTGCCGACCTCCTCTTCCCAGCGCACTTCCTCGAGCGCCTTCGGCATCGCGGCGAAGTGATTGATCCCGAGTCCGACCTGGATCATCTGGGTGAGCTTGCGCGGCATCCCGAGCTCGGCGGTGATCGTGTCGGCCAGCTCCTCGGCGCGCTCGCCGAGGCCGGCCGCGATCGCCGCCAGCACTTCGGCCCGCTCGGCCCGCGGCGTCGTCGACCAACCGTCGAACGCCCCCCGCGCCGCCTCGACCGCAAGGTCGACCTCGACCGGCGTGCAGCCCGGGATCGTCGCGATCGTCTCCTCGGTCGCCGAGTTGATCACCGCCAGCGGATCCGCCCCCATCGGCTCGACCCACTCGCCACCGATGAAGACCTTGTCCCACGCTTTGATCGACGCCGCAGTAGCCATCCCCGCTCCTCCTCTAAGTCGCTCGCCCGTCCAGAGCAGAAACTACCGGGCGGGATGTGGCGCCGAAATCAGCGGCGCTCGGCGAAGGGGGAGAAGTGACCCTCGTAGGCCGCGCCGGCGCCGGGCCCGGGGACGGCCTTGGCGTCGCGGGCGGACAGGACCGCTCCGCAGGATTCGCAGACGCCGCGGTCGGAGGCCTGGCCGCCGCAATCCTTATGGACGATGCGGAGCGGCGGACCCGCCGGACTGTCGGAGTGGCGGTCGCCCCAACCCATCAAGGCGATGAGGGAGGGCCAGAGGTCGAGGCCCTTCTCGGTGAGGAAGTACTCGTAGCGGGGCGGGCTTTCCTGGTAGGCGCGGCGCTCCAGGATGTCCTCGTCGAGGAGGCGCTGGAGGCGGGCCGAGAGGACGTTGCGGGCGATGCCGAGGTTCGCCTGGATGCCGGAGAAGCGACGGTTGCCGGTCATCACGTCGCGGACGATCAGCAGGGACCAACGCTCGCCGATCACTTCGAGCGACTTGGCCAGGGAGCAGACCTGGTTCGGATAGTCATGGCCGAGCACGGATGTGATCTTCGCACACAACGGTTGCATCACAAAACTGAGTCGGTTAGGCTCGCCAGGAGAGCGGGTTGCATCACGAAACCGAAGCGCCCTGAACGGAGGCGACGATGAGGTTCCAGACCAAGAGACAGCAGGACCGGGGCCGCCTGAGGACCCCGCGGATCGCGATCAGCCAGGACGAGATCACCGCCGACCTGAACTACCGCGGTGGCGAACCGCGCCGGGCGGGCTCGGCGACGCCGCTCCGCCGGGGCCGCCGGTGAGCACCGCCGAGCCCGCGGTTCGTTCGCGGACCCTGGAGTGGTCGGACCCGGTGGCGACCGCCGCCGCCGGGGCGGAGATGGCCGGGCTCGACTACCTGCGCGCCGTCATCGCCGGCGAGCTGGGCCGTCCGCCGATCTCGATCACGATGAATCTGACGCCGGTCGAGCTCGAGGAAGGGCGAGCCGTCTTCGCCGGTGAGCCGGGGGAGGAGCACTACAACCCGATCGGCGTCGTGCATGGTGGCTGGGCGGCGACGATCCTCGACTCCGCGCTCGGCTGCGCCGTCCACACCACCCTGCCCGCCGGCGTCGGCTACACCTCGCTCGGCCTCGAGGTCAAGTACCTGCGGCCGATCAGCCGCGACACCGGCCGCGTCCTCTGCGAGGGCACCGTCGTCCATCGCGGCCGCCGCCAGGCGACCGCCGAAGCGAGCCTCACCGCCGAGGACGGCGGCAAGCTGCTGGCCACCGGCACCTCGACCCTGATGATCTTCGGGGGCTGAAGGGGGCGTTGTCCCGGCCGTCGCGGCCGTCCGAGATCGGTCCTGGGCGTCTCATGGAGGAACGTCACCCCTCCGCGCGCCTTCGTCTGCTTCCGATCCCCGGATGGGCCCGGAATCACGCTTGGTGAGTTGGGGGCGCTATGGCGCCCCCAACTCACCAAGCGTCGTCGTGCGTGTTGTCCAACACGCACGGAAGTGTGGACTTCCCACGCTCTCCGTCACGAGTTGCGGGTCCGGTGACCCCTCCGTGGGACCCGCGTGCGTCCCGCGTGGCGATACCTCCACGGATCCGACACTCCCCGCAGGCCCGCCCTCTCGGCGGCGGCCACGGCCTGCCAGGGCCGCCGCCGAGAGGGCAGCGTCCCTTGTCCGTCCCTCGACCGCCTAACCGACCAGGTCCCGCACCAGCTGCACCAGCAACCGCACGCCGAAGCCGCTGCCGCCTTTGCCGGTGTAGGCACGGTTGACGTCCCAGGCGGTGCCGGCGATGTCGATGTGGGCCCAGGGGGTCTCGTCGACGAATTCCTCGAGGAAGGCGGAGGCGGTGATCGTGCCCGCCTCGCGCTTTTTGGCGAGGTTGGAGAGGTCGGCGACCGTGCCCTTCATCATCGCCCGGTACTCGTCGTGGAGGGGGAGGCGCCAGACCAGCTCGCCGCTCTCCTCGCCTGCCGCCGCCAGCTCGCCCGCCAGCTCGTCGTCGTTGGAGACGACCGCCGCGTAGGTCGAGCCGAGCGCGATCAGCACTGCGCCGGTCAGAGTCGCCATGTCTACGAGCCGCTCGGCGCCGAGCTCGATCGCGTAGGCGAGCGCGTCGGCGAGGATCAGCCGGCCCTCGGCGTCGGTGTTGTTCACCTCGACCGTCTTGCCGTTGTATTGGGTGATGACGTCGCCCGGCTTGATCGCGGTGCCGGAGGGCATGTTCTCGGTCGAGGGGACGACCGTGATCAGGTCGACCGGCAGGCCGAGCTCGGCGATCGCCGCGGTCGCCTCGAGCACGGCGCTCGCGCCCGACATGTCGAACTTCATGTCCGGCATCCCGGCGCCCGGCTTCAGGACGATGCCGCCGGTGTCGAAGGTGACCCCCTTGCCGATGAAGCCCAGCGTCGGGCCGTCGCCGCCGCCCGCGTAGCGGAGGACGATCAGGCGCGCGTCGACCGGGCCGCCCTGGGTGACGGCGGCGAGGCCGCCCATGCCCTTGGCGCGGATCGCGTCACCGTCAAGGATCTCGACCGTGACCTTGTCGTTGACCGCGGCGATCTCCTCGGCGCGCTTGGCCAGGTTTTCGGGCTTGGCGAAGTTGGCGGGCGTTTCCTGCAGATCGCGGGCGCGGTTGGCGGCCTCGGAGTAGACGCGCGCCGCCTCGGCGGCCCCGGCGAGCTCCGCCGGCCCGAGCAGCGTCAGCGACTCCAGCCGTGGACCCGGCTCGTCGTCGGCGTCCTTGCCCTTGAAGCGATCGAAGCGGTAGGCGCCGAGGATCGTGCCGGTGACGATCGCCTCCGCTGCCGCCGCCTCGTCCTCATGGTCGGGGAGCGCCCAGGCCAGCGTCGTCGCCTCGAGCTTCGAGGCTTCGCCCGCGACCAGCGCGGCCAGTACCCGCAGCTTCTCCGCGTCGAGGGCGCCTCGCTCGCCCAGCCCGACCACCAGCAGCCGCTCGGGGTCGCCCGGGTAGAGCCGCGTCATCGCCTTGAAGGAGCCCTTGGCGTCGTCAGCGCCGGGAGCTTCCGCGACCTCCTCCGGCAGCCCCTCGTCCTCGTACAGCCCGACCGCGACGAGCGCCGCGTCGACATCTTGCAGTGACCCTTGTCTCACATCGATCTTCATGGGAGCGCGAGTCTAGACAGGCAGGAAAAGCGGCCGATGCCGCTATCGTCCCGAGCGGCGAGGCGCCCGCACAGTCGGGCCGCATAAAAGGAGAGGAAAGGCCTAGATGTCCAGCTCAGTGATCCTTGGTACCGCGCGCACCCCGGTCGGCAAGATGGGCGGTGCCCTGTCTTCGGTCGGCGCCCCCGAGCTCGGCGGCATCGCCATCGAAGGCGCTCTGGAGCGCTCCGGCGTCGCCCCCGAGCAGATCCAGCAGGTCATCTTCGGCCAGGTGCTGCAGGCCGGTCAGGGACAGATCCCCTCGCGCCAGGCCCAGATCAAGGGCGGCATCCCGAAGGAGGTCCCCTCGGAGACGATCAACAAGGTCTGCGCCTCCGGCATGCGCACGCTCGGCCTCGCCGACCAGGCGATCCGGGTGGGCGACCTCGAGGTCGCCGTGACCGGCGGCATGGAGTCGATGAGCAAGGCCCCCTACCTGCTGCCGAACGCGCGCTTCGGGTTCCGGATGGGCGACGTGCAGGCGCTCGACGCGATGACCCATGACGGGCTCACCAACGCCTTCACCGGCAAGCAGATGATCAACGAGGCCTCCGAGGTCTCCAACGAGCTCGAGATCACCCGCGCCGACATGGACAAATTCGCAGTGCGCTCCCAGCAGCTGGCGGGCGAGGCGACCGAGGCCGGCCGGATCGCCGAGGAGATCGTCCCGGTCGTCGTCAAGGGCCGCAAGGGCGACACGACCGTCGAGGTCGACGAGGCGCCGCGCCCAGACACGACGCTGGAGACGCTGGCGAAGCTGAAGGCGGTCGGCGGCGAGGGCGCCACCCACACCGCAGGCAACGCCCCGGGCGTGAACGACGGGGCCGGCGCGATCGTCGTCGCCTCCGAGGAGTGGGCGGAGAAGGAGGGCCACAAGCCGCTCGCCAAGGTCCTCGCCTACGCGACCGTCGCCGACGACTTCGCCTACCTCGCCCGCACCCCCGGCAACGCGGCGCTGAAAGCGCTGGAGAAGATCGGCATGCAGCCCGGCGACGTCGACCTCTGGGAGATCAACGAGGCCTTCGCCTCGGTCGCGATCGGCTCGATGCGGATCCTCGGCATCGACGAGACCAACGTCAACGTCAACGGCGGCGCGATCGCCTTCGGCCACCCGATCGGCGCCTCCGGCGCCCGCATAGTCGGCGCGCTCGTGACCGAGCTCGGTCGTCGCGGAGGCGGCCTCGGCGTCGCCGCGATCTGCTCCGGCGGCGGCCAAGGCGACGCGATCGTCCTCGAGGTAGCCGCGGCGTAGCCCGCGAAAACCGAGCATGGCGCGGACGCAGGGAGAGCGGCGCAGGGAGCGCACTCGAAGTGCGTGACCAAGCCGCTCGACCGAGGACAAAGCCAGGCGATGGTTTGCAGCGGGCTGCGGCCTTCTTTGACCTGGACAAGACCCTGATGGCGGGGTCGTCCGGGATGCAGTTCGCGAGGGTCGCGGCGCGGGGCGGGATCGTCAGTCGGCGCCAGCTCGCCAGCTGGGGCGTCGAGCACCTGCGCTATCGCCTCCGCGGGACGACCGACGAGAAGACCAGCGAGGTGCTGCGGGTCGCCCGGGAGCTGATCACCGGCGTGCCCGCGACGACGATCGAGCGAATGGGGCCAGAGGTGATGACGGCGATCCTGCCGCGGGTCTACCCGCAGATGCTGGTGGAGGTCCACGCCCACCAGGACGCGGGGCGGGCGTGCTTCATCGTCAGCGCCGCCGGCAACGACGTGGTGGAGACGCTGGCGACGGTCCTCGGCATGGAGGGAGGCATCGGCACCCGCTACGAGATCGACGCCGAGGGCAACTTCACCGGCCGCCTCGACGGCCCCTTCGTCTACGGCCCCGGCAAGGTCACGGCGATGGAGGAATTCGCGACCCGCCACGACATCGACCTGAGCGAGTCCTACGCCTACTCCGACTCGCTCTCGGACCTGCCGATGCTGCGCGCGGTCGGCAACCCGGTCGCGGTCAATCCCGACCCGCCGCTGGCGGCGATCGCCAAGGGGGAGGGCTGGCAGACGCTTCGCTTCGAGCGGCTCGGCCGACGACTCACCGCGGTCGCGGTGACGGTCCTCGCCACCGTCGCCGGCTTCGGCGCCTCGCGGGTCGCCGCCAACCGCCGCCCCGCACCGCGCCGCTTCCCGCTCCGCCGCGGCGGATGAGCCGGCGCGCCTGGGGCGCCTTCGCCGCGGTCTCGGTCCTCTGGGGCCTGCCCTACCTCTTCATCAAGATCGCCGACGAAGGCGGGATGCCGCCGCTCGACCTCGCCTGGCTGCGGGTCGCCCTCGGCGCCGCGGTCCTCGTCGCGATCGCCTGGCGCGCCGGGACGCTGCCGAGCCTCCGCGGCCACCTGCCCTGGCTCCTCGCCTTCGCGGTCGCCGAGATCGCGATCCCGTTCCCGATGATCGCGGCGGGGGAGACCCACGTCGCCTCCTCGACGGCGGCGATCGTGATCGCCACGGTGCCGCTGATCATCGCCGTGCTCAGCCTGCGCTTCGAGCCGAGCGAACGGGTCGCCGGGGCGCGGCTCCTCGGGCTGGTGGTCGGCTTCGCCGGGGTCGCCTTCCTGGTCGGCGTAGACGTCTCCGGCGACGGCGGCGAACTGCTCGGCGTCGGCGCGGTGCTGATCGCCGCCTGCGGCTACGCGACCGGTCCGCTGATCCTGAAACGGAAGCTCGCCGACCTCGACCCGACCGCGATGATGGGCGCCTGCCTGGTGATCGCGACCGTGCTCCTCACGCCGCTCGCCGCGATCACCCTGCCGGAGAGCGCCCCGACCGCCGGCGCGTTCGCCTCGGTCGTCGTCCTCGGCCTCTTCTGCACCGCGCTCGCCCTGGTCCTGATGGCGATCCTGATCGGTCTCGCCGGGCCCTCGCGCGCCTCGGTCATCACCTACATCAACCCGGTGATCGCGCTGGCACTCGGCATCGTCTTCCTCAGCGAGGAACCGGGCGCGGGCACCTTGGTCGGCCTCGCGCTGATCCTCCTCGGCTCGTGGCTGGCGACGGCCGGCCCGCGACCCAGACCGCAAAACGAGCCCGCGAGCGAATAATGTTCATCGTCACGATGGAGGCCGCCACCGCTCGCAAGATCCGCGTCGTAGTAGCCAAGCCCGGCCTCGACGGGCACGACCGTGGCGCGAAGATCATCGCCCGCGCCCTGCGCGACGCCGGCATGGAGGTCATCTACACCGGCCTGCACCAGACGCCCGAGCAGATCGCCGAGACGGTGATCCAGGAGGACGCCGACGCGGTCGGGCTCTCGATCCTCTCCGGTGCCCACATGACGCTGGTGCCGAAAGTCGTGGCGCTGCTGAAGGCCCAGGGCGTCGACGACGTGCTGGTGACGGTGGGAGGGACGATCCCCGCCGACGACATCCCCGAGCTGAAGAAGCTCGGCGTCGCCGAGGTGTTCACGCCCGGGTCGGGTACCGACGACATCGTCGACTTCATCCGCGAGGGCGCGAACGAGCGCCACGCCGCCGGCGCCTGAGTCGATAGCCTCGGTCGCCGGATAGGCGGCATTCCTCCTATTTGCCTACACGGATCGGTGCACAGGTCCGCGCCGAGCCGGTATAGTGCCTGATTGACTGGTCAGTCAACCGGCTGAACCGCTAATATGGCCGGCCGCGAAGGGCCTTGAGACTCACAACCCGCGGCCTTCCCTCGCACACCGAGAACCGTTCCCCAAGGAGGCTTCAACTTGAAGATCTGCGTCCTGGTCAAGGAGGTACCGGATGCCGCAGTGCAGAAGCGCATCGATCCGAGCACGATGCGCCTCGACCGCAGCGGCGAGAAAAACCTCAACCCCTTCGACACGCACGCCCTCGAGGCGGCGATGCAGATCAAGGAGGGTGGCGCGATCCCGGTCGAGGAGGTCGTCGCGGTGACCATGGGTCCCGCATCCGCCGTCCGCGCTCTGCACAAGGCAGTCGCCCTCGGCGCCGACCGTTCGGTCCAGCTGACCGACGATGCCCTGCAGGGCTCCGACGTCTGCGCCACCGGCTACTCGCTGGCGAAGGTGCTCGAGTCCGAGAAGCCGGACCTGGTCCTGCTCGGCCAGCAGTCCGATGACGGCGAGTGCTACACGATCGGCGCGGTCGTCGCCGACCACCTGCAGATGCCCTCGCTGACCCAGGTGATCAAGATCGACGTCAACGACGGCAAGCTCCGCTGTGAGCGCCAGGCCGAGTACGGCTACGACACCGTCGAGATCGAGCTGCCGGCCGTGATCAGCGTCGGCGACGCGATCAACGAGCCCCGCTACCCGTCGCTGAAAGCGATCATGGGCGCGAAAAAGAAGCCGCTCGACAACAAGGCCGCCGGAGATGTCGGCATCGAGGCCGGTCAGGTCGGCGAAGCCGGCTCGAAGACCAAAGTGCTCGCTCTGAACCCGCCTCCCGCCAAGGAAGCCGGGGAGATCATCGAGGACGAGGACACCAACGAGACGGTCGAAAAGATCGTCGCCTGGCTGGACGAGAGGAAACTGATCTAGATGGCAGGCATCCTGGTTTACGCCCTCCACGACGACGAGGGCAACTTCAACAAAAACTCGCTCGGTGCCATCTCCGAGGCCGCCAAGCTCGCCGGTGAAATCGGCGGGGAGGCGACCGCGCTGGTGGTCGGTGACGTCTCCGACGACGCCGCTGCCGGGCTCGGCAAATACGGCGCCGCCAAGGTCTACCGGGCCAAGAGCGTGCCGGAGGGCCTCGCCCAGCCGATCGTCGACGCGATGGCCAAGGTCATCACCGACAACGGCATCAGCTACGCGCTGTTCGGCGGCGGTCTGCTCGGCTTCGAGATCGGTGCCGGCTTGACCGCCCGTCTCGGCGCCGGGGTGACGATGGAGGTCACCGCGGTCAAA
The DNA here is from genome assembly GCA_963782515.1 of uncultured Actinomycetes bacterium. Taxonomy (GTDB): domain Bacteria; phylum Actinomycetota; class Thermoleophilia; order Solirubrobacterales; family 70-9; genus VAYN01. Next base: position 552,482 of record CAWAJY010000004.1, read on the forward strand.
GTCGACGGCGACAAGCTGATCGTCGAGCGGCCGATCCTGCAGGACTCCGAGATCGCCGACGTCGGCTACGTCTCCGAGCCGGGGATCATCATCAGCAGGCTCAACGCGTTCGAGATCAACGAGACCGGTGGCACCGCCGCGGTCGAGGACGTCGACGTGGAGCTGTCGGCCTGGTCGACCAAGGCGACGCTGGTCCAGCGCGGCGAGCAGCGCGGCGCCGACGTGAACATCGAGGACGCCGACATCCTGGTGGGTGGCGGCCGTGGCCTCGGTGCCGCGGACGGCTTCAAGCTGGCAGAGGAACTCGCCGAGTCGATGGGCGGCGCCGTCGCCGCGACCCGCGCGGTCGTCGACGCCGGCTGGTACCCCTACGCGGCGCAGATCGGCCAGACCGGTAAGACGGTCGCGCCGAAGCTGTACCTCGCGGCGGGGATCTCCGGCGCGATCCAGCACAAGGTCGGTATGCAGAACTCGGAGAACATCCTGGCGATCAACAAGGATCCGAACGCTCCGATCTTCGAGTTCTCGGACCTCGGCGTGGTCGGCGATCTGCACAAGATCGTCCCCAAGCTGACCGAGGCGATCAAAGCCAAGAAGGGCGGCTGAGCTTCGGCTCAGCCCCCAGTTTCCCCCTTCAGGAGGAGCCCCAAGATGCCGGCTGTACGACCCAGTGAGTTCCCGCCGCCGTTCGACTCGAGCTCGGTGATCGGTCCGCCGACCGACGCGCCCGAGGATCGGATCGAGGTCGGCATCGCGATCGTCGGCGGTGGTCCCGCCGGCCTCGCCTGTGCCAACAAACTGATGCAGCTGCTCGAGAACGAGCCGGAGCTCACCGAGAAGCTCGGTGAAGTGCCGGTCGCCGTGATCGAGAAGGGCAAAGTTGCCGGGGCGCACCTCCTGTCGGGGGCGAACGTCAATCCGTCGGCGCTGGAACGGCTGTTCCCCGACCTGGCGCCGGCCGATTGGCCACCGGTCTACCAGGAGGTGACGAAGGACGCCACCTACCTGCTGACCAAGTCCAAAGCGTTCCCGCTCAAACCGACGCCGCCGAACTTCCGCAAAGAGGGCACCTACACGCTCTCGGTCGCGAAACTCGGCCGCTTCCTCGCCGAAAAAGCCGAAGAGGCAGGCGTCTACATCCTCGCCGAAACCGCCGCGACCAAGTTGCTGGTCGAGGACCGGATCGTCAAAGGCGTGCGCTCGGGCGACCGCGGCCGTGGCCGCGAGAACCAGGAGCTGGCGAACTTCGAGCCGGGCTCGGACGTGATCGCGAAGGCGACCGTCCTCGCCGAGGGCACGATCGGCCACCTCACCTACGCCGCTTTGGACTACTTCGACCTGCACGGGGCCGACCCGCAGGCGTGGGAGCTCGGGGTGAAGGAGATCTGGGAGGTGCCGAAGCCACTCGACAAGGTCATCCACACGATGGGCTGGCCGTTGCGCTGGGGTGGCAAGTACAAGGAGGCCGGCGGCAGCTTCATCTACCCGATGGGCGAGGACAAGGTCTGCTTCGGCCTCGTCGTCGGGCTGGACACCACCGACGCCACCTTCTCGGTTCACGACGCGCTGCAGCAGTGGAAGACGCACCCCTTCATCAAGAACATCATCGAGGGCGGCAAACGGGTCGGCTGGGGCGCCAAGACGATCCCGTCGGGCGGCTACTGGGCGATGCCGAGTCGGCTCACCGTGCCGGGCATGCTGATGGCCGGCGATTGCGCGGGCATGGTCAACATCGCCGAGCTGGCGGGCGTCCACTACGCGATGCACGCCGGCATGTACGCGGCGGAAGCGATCGTCGACTCCCTCAAGAAGGACATCGACTCGGTCAACTTCGAGGCCTACGACGAGATGATCCACAAGTCGGAGATCGAGAAGGACCTCAAAGAAACGCGCAACATGAAACAGCCGCTGACCAGGGGCATGATCGTCGGTGGCGCGATGGCCTCGATGATGGTCGCGACCAAAGGCAACTTCCCCGGCGGCCACTGGAAGGTCGAGGACAACGCCGACGTGCCGGTCGAACTCGGCAAGGCGTCGACGAAGTACCCGAAACCGGACGGCGAGCTGACCTTCGACAAGCTCGGGTCGGTGTTCCTCTCGGGCAACGCGACCCGCGACGACGCCCCCAACCACGTCCGCATCCAGACCCACGTGCCGCGCGAGGTCGCCCAGACCTGGGTGTCCATGTGCCCGGCGCAGGTCTACGAGATCCCCGAGGACCAGCTGGAGAACGGCGCCGCCGAAGTAGACGTCCACGTCACCGCCTCCAACTGCGTCCAGTGCGGCGCGATCACCGCCAAGGGCGGCCGCCTCACCCTCCCCGAGGGTGGCGACGGGCCGCTGTACCAGGAGACGTAGTTCGTAGTTCTGACGAGCTCCAAGGCGGAGGGATCATGTGCCCCTCCGCCTGAAGCCGTCGCGCAGCTGGGACGGCCGAAAGGGCTCGAGCCGTGGTCCATGAGCTTCATTCGGAGGGGCACATGATCCCTCCGAAGTTGCGTTCCCGGCTCTTCTGGTGAGGGCGCGGACCCTCGGCAAAAGCTCGCGTCCGTAGCTGAAAAACAAGCGATCATTGATCGGGGCCTCTGAGTTCGCTCGCAGGCCCTCGCATCCCTCCACCGAAGCTCCGATTAACCTCGCGGCGTGCTCGCTCTGGGGATCATCTGCGCGATCGGGGCCTCGGCGCTTTACAACACCTCGATCGCGCTGCAGGCGTTGGAGGCGCGGGAGGTGGGGCGCGAGCACGCGTTGCGGGTCTCGTTGATCGGGCGGCTGATCCGCAACCCGCGGTGGTTGGTCGCGACCCTGATCGGGCTGCTCGGCTGGCCGCTGGAGATCGTCGCGCTCTTGCTGGCGCCGTTGACGGTCGTCCAGCCCTGTCTCGCCAGCGGCCTCGTGCTGTTGCTGTTCCTCGGGGTGACCAGGCTGGGGGAGACGCCGGGCCGGCGCGAGTACGCCGCCGTCGCGGCGATCGTGGTCGGCGTCGGTGGGATCGCCTGGGCCGCTCCTGAGCGGACCACCTCGAACGCCGGGACGGTGCCGATCGCGATCGCCTTGGGCCTGGTCGCGATCCCGATCTTCGCCCCTTACGTCCTGCGCGGATGGCGTAACGCGGCGGGGACGCTGGCGGTCGTCGCGGCCGGCTTCGGCTACGCCTGGACGGCGATCGCCTCGAAGCTGCTCACCGACGAACTCGCGGCGGGCTCGCTGATCGTCGCCGCCGCGTGGCTCGCCACCGCCGCCGCGTCTGAGGGGCTGGCGCTGCTCAGCGAGATGAGCGCGCTCGGCAGGCGACCGGCCACGCGGGTCGCCCCGGTGATGTTCGCGGTCCAGGTGGTGGTGCCGGTGATCCTCGCCCCGATGATTTTCGGAGAGTCCTGGTCGACGACGCCGGGCGGCGGCACGGCGCTGGTCGTCGCGATCCTCCTGGTGCTCGCGGGAGTGGTGGCGCTGGCCGGATCGAAGGCGGTCGGCGCCGTCATCGAGTCTGCTCATGCCGACGACTGAACCTGTCGATTAAAGATTGCCCTCCGCTTTCGCTGGTAGCCTTGCGCCGCTTTCGGCGATGGACCAGAGATTTGTTTTCCGCCGAAACTAAACCGAGACTCCGTTTTCTTCCCAGCCCAATCAAGAAGGAGCCGACCGTAGGCGCCGCCGAGACATCCCTGCCTGACGTGACGAAGTTCGCGATCGGTTTCGATCACCGCGATCGTCCCCGCCTCTTCGAGTTGTGGACCGAGATCCTCGACTCCGAGCAGTGGTCGGAGGGCGGCCAAGCTGGCCGCCTTCGAGGAGCGCTGGGCGGAGTGGAACAAGCTGCCGAGCGTCGGCCTCTCGAGCTGGGCGGGTGGCGCGCTGGCGGCACTCGAGTTCGCGGGCGTCAAGGGCGAGACCGTGCTCTGCCCGTCGAACACCTTCATGGCGACGCCGCTGGCCGCAGTCGGCGCGGGCGCGAACGTGGAGTTCGTCGACTGCCGCAAAGACGACCTCTGCATGTCCTTCGAGGACTTCGAGCGCAAGGCCGAGAAGCACAAGCCGCGCGCCGCGATCCTCGTCCACGTCGGCGGCCATCTCTCATTTGATTCCAAGGAGATCGCCGCATACTGCCGTGACCATGGCATCTTCCTGCTCGAGGACTGCGCCCACGCCCACGGCGCCGACTGGGACGGGGAGCGCCCCGGCAGCTTCGGCGACGCCGGCGTCTACTCGCTCTACGCGACCAAGACGGTCTCCAGCGGCGAGGGCGGCGTGCTCGTCTCGGGCGACGAGGACCTGCTCGAGTTCGCCCGCAAGTTCCGCAACTACGGCAAGTTCGATCACCAGGTCGACGGGCTCAACTTCCGGATGAACGAGTTCACCGCCGCCGTGGCGCTGGTCCAGGCCGAGCGGATGGAGGAGATCGTCGACTGGAAGAACGAGTACGCGCGGGAGCATCTCGACCCCGTCCACCCGGCGCATCTGGCGCTCCCCGACGGGATGACCTCGGGGCTTTACAAGTACATCGTCTTCGAGGAGATCGAGAAGAGCACCGGCAAGGTCTACGACCAGCCCTGCCACCGCATCATGGGTCGCTCCGACGAGCTGCCTAACACCGACTGGGTGGCCGAGAATCATTGGTGCGTGCCGCTCTACTACCGCCCGGAGAGCCGCGCCGCGGCTCTGTCCGGCAAGGAGGCGTAAGCGATGAGGGTCCTCGTGACCGGAGGCGGGGGCTTCATCGGCTCCCACGTCGTCGACAAGCTGATGGCGAAGGGGATCACTCCGCGGATCTTCGACCTCAGCGCCTCGCCGTACCACTCGCCGCTCGAGGTCGAGACCTTCACCGGCTCGATCACCGACCCCAGCAACCTCGACCTGGCGATGCGCGACTGCGACGCGGTCATCCACCTCGCCGCGGTCGCCGACGTCGGCCACGTGCTGGCCGACCCGGTGCTGGCCGAGGAGGTCAACACGCGCGGCACCCTGCAGGTGCTGGAGGCGGCCTGTCGGGCGAAGGTCGGGCGCGTCGTCTACGGCTCGACCACCTGGGTCTACAGCGACTGCCCGGAGCAGGAGGTCGACGAGGAAACCGCGATCCCGGCGCCGCGCCATCTCTACACCTCGACCAAGCTCGCGGGGGAGACCTACTGCGGAAGCTACTCGGAGCTGTACGACCTCGACTTCACGATCCTGCGCTTCGGCATCCCGTACGGCCCGCGCGCCCGCGCCGCCGGCGTGGTCGCCAAATTCACCGACCTGTCCTTCGAAGGCAAGGCGCTGACGATCGCCGGCGACGGCAGCACCACCCGCAGCTTCATCTACGTCGAGGACCTCGCCGACGGGATCGTCGCCGCGCTCGCCCCGCAGGCGGCGGGTCGCACCTACAACCTCTCCGGCGACGAGATCACGACGATCCTCGAGATCGCCGAGGCGGTGCAGGAAAACGTCGACACCTGCGAGATCACCCACACGCCGCCGCGCCCCGGCGACTTCCCGGGCAAGACGATCTCCAACGTGCGCGCCCTCGACGAGCTCGGCTGGAAAGCCGAGACGCCCTTCAAAGACGGCGTCCGCCAGTACGTCGAATGGGTCAAGTGCACGACCCGCCCGCCGGACCCGATCCCGGGGACGAAGCCCTCGATGAACGGCAACGACCACGCCGCGGGCGCGCTGCTCGCGGGCGCCTCGCGGCCCGGCGAGACCCGCGCGCCGCGCGTCCTCGTGCTCACCGCCGACATCGGCGAGGGCCATGATCTCCCGGCGCGGATGATCAAAGCCGACCTCGAGAAGGAGGTCCCCGGCGCCGAGGTGACGATCGACAACGGCCTCGAGGCGATGGGGAAGATGATGTCGGCCGTCGTGCGTGGCGGCTCGCGCTTCACCTTCCGTCGCGCCCCCTGGGTCTTCGACGTCCAGTACTGGCTGATCGCGAAATTCGCGCCGACCCGCTGGCTGGCGATGCAGCTGATGTACCTGACCGGCGCCCGCGGGCTGCTGCGTGAGGTCGCCAATCACGAACCCGACGTGATCATCTCGACCTACCCCGGCGTGACCGTGGTACTCGGGATGCTGCGCGAGAAGCGACGCCTCGACATCCCGGTCCAGTCGGCGATCACCGACCTGGCGGGACTGCGCTATTGGGCGCACCCGGGCGTCGATCTCCATTACGTCACCCACCCCGAGTCGATCGAGGAAGTCGAACGGCTCGTCGGGCCGGGTCGGGTGGAGTGGGCGCGGCCGCCGATCTCGCCCGAGTTCCTCTCGCCGCGCACCCGTCGTGACGCTCGCGAGGCGCTCGGTGTCGACGCCCACGCGCGGATGGTGCTGGTCTCCGGCGGTGGCTGGGGGGTAGGCGATCTGGAGCGGGCGATCGAGCTGGCACTCGCCGACGGCGAGGCCGAGGTCGTCTGCATCGCCGGCCGCAACGAGCTTGCCCAGAAGCGCATCGAAGCGCGTTTCACCGGGAACGAGCGGGTCCGCGTGCTCGGCTTCACCGAACAGATGAGCGACTGGATGGCGGCCGCCGACGCGATGATCCACGCGACCGCCGGTCTCACCGTCCTCGAGGCCCACATCCGTGGCTGTCCGGTGATCTCCTACGGCTTCTCGGCCGGCCACCTGCGCGCCAACAACGCCGCTTTCGAGCGGTTCGGCATCGCCGAGGTGGCGCGCTCCGATCGGGAGCTCGAGTCGACGCTGCGTCACGTCGCGGGTGAGCGCCAGTCGCCGGACTCCTCGTTCGCCTCGCTGCCCTCGATCGCCTCGCGGGCGCTGGCGGTGCGGCCGCGAGTGCGCCAGGAGCCGGTCTGGCGGCTGCGCACCGCGCGCGCCGTCGCGGTCACCTGCCTGGCGATCATCGCGGTGGTGCTGGTGATCTCCGCGGTCCACCGCGAGAGCCCGTTGAAGCCGCTGAGGCCGGTCACCAGCCGCATCCACATCGGCACCGACAGCGATGTGCCGCAGGCGACGCAGGCGGCGCAGAAGCTCGGCCCGGCCGCGTCGTCGCGCGAAGTCGCGAACGAAGCCGCCGAAACCAACCCTTGAGCGAGACGCCCCAGTGGCGGGGCGGGCGGCGCGGGGAACCGCGGTGAAGAAGGCCGCCGGTCGCCCACCCGCCGGGCGGCGAGCCGCGGGAGCGGCGGCGCTGGCCCTCGGCGTCGCGGTGCCCCACGCCGGACCGGCGCTGGCGCCGATCGTCCCGGCGGTCGGGCAGCGGCTCCCGGTGGTCCTGCGCGAAGAGGGGGCCGGCGGTGCCTTCCTCACCTTCGACGACGGCCCGCACCCACAGGGCACGCCGGCAGTGCTCGAGATCCTCCGCGAGGCCGACCAGCTGGCGACCTTCTTCCTTGCCGGCGAGCAGGTCGAGCGGCGTCCGGCGCTGGCCGCCGAGATCGTCGCCGCCGGCCACCGGGTGGAGCTCCACTGCCACCGTCATCGCAACCAGCTGCGGCTGACCCCGCGGGCGATCGTCGAGGACGCGGAACGGGCGCGAGCGGCGATCGAGGACGCCACCGGGCAGGCGATCGCCGACTATCGGCCGCCCTACGGGATCTTCAGCGGCGCCGGGCTCGCCGCGATCCGCTCACGCGGCTGGCGGCCGGTGCTCTGGTCGAAGTGGGGACGAGACTGGACGCGCCGGGCGACGGCGGCATCGATCACGGGCAGGGCGACCGACGGGATCCGTCCCGGGGACATCGTCCTTTTGCACGACGCCGATTTCTATAGTGCGCGCAACTCTTGGGAGCGCACCGCGTCAGCTCTGCCGAGAATCTGTGACGAGCTTGCGACGCGAGGCCTGAAGTCGAGCGTGCTTCGCCGCTGAACCGGGGGCGCGATGGTCCACTCGTCGCAGCCCGCGAAGGCTTCGTCGAGCATCCTGGCCATCGTGCTGCGGGGCCGGTCCTGATCGAAGATCTGCTGAGACATGGCTCTCCGTCCTCAATAGGGGGGTTTGATGAAGATTCACCTCCCAGTCGGACGAAAAAGTTGCAGTTTGCGGATTTTGCGAACAGTTGTTCGCAGAGCCGTTACAGCGACGGCGCAAAGTCGGCGATCGCCGTGGCCAGGCGACCGGGCTGATCGAACGGTACGAAGGTCGCCGAATCGGGTATGCGAATCAGCTTCCCGCCGCCGACTTCCTCGGCCAGTCGTTCGGCGTAGCGAATCGGAAAGAAGCGATCGCCGGGAGCCCAGGCGAGGAGCAGGGGGAAGCCGGAGCCGCGAAGAGTCTCCGCCGCCGCGAGCGTATGCCTCTTGTTCATGCCGCCGGTGACCTTGCCGAGGTCCCGCCGGATCGCCTTGTCGGTGGTGGCGGGCTTCACCCAGGACTCGACCAGGCCGGCGGGGGGCCTGGTCTTCGCGAAAGGGCGGAAGGCGGCCCGGGTGATCGCCGGGAGGCGAAAGGGAAGGGCCAGCATCGTCACTCCACCGGGGAGCTTGGCGAGCGGTGGCAGCGCCTTGAAGATCGAAGGCGGGAAGTTGTCGTGGGTGTCGCAGTTGGTGAGGACGAGGCGGCCGACCCGGGCGGGACGGCGGGCCACCAGCACCTGACACATGGCGCCGCCGGAGTCGTTGCCGACCAAGGTCACGTCGTCGAGGTCGAGCGCCTCGAGGAAGCCTTCGATGATCGTCGCGACGCCGGGTGGGGTGAGGTCGGCGTCGGGCTCCATCGCCACCTGCTGAGCGCCGATCGGCCAGTGTGGGGCGATGCAGCGGAAGCGGTCGGAGAGGGCGTCGACGACGCCGTCCCAGAGTCGGCCGTCGACCAGGAAGCCGTGGACGAAGACGATCGTCGGCCCCGATCCCGCCTCCCGGTAGCGGATAGTTCCCTGCGGCAGCTCCAGTTCTTTATCCATCCGATTAACATACATACTGCATGAATGGAAATCAAAGAAAGACTCAGGCAGAGCGCACGGAGGCCACGCGCAAGGCGCTGATCGGCGCCGGTCGCGACCTCTTCTCCGAGCGCGGCTACGAAGATGTCGGGGCGGAGGAGATCGTCCGTGTCGCCGGGCTCACCCGCGGCGCGCTCTACCACCACTTCCCGACCGGGAAGCCCGCCCTCCTGGAGGCGATCTACGAACGCATCGAGGCGGAATCGACCGAGCGCGTCGCCCACGTCGTCCTCGACTCCGACATGCACAGTCCCCTCGCCGCGATGAAGGCGGGCGTCGCCTCCTTCCTCGACGAGTGCGCCGAGCCCGGCTTCCAGCAGATCGTCCTCCACGACGCGCCCGCCGTCCTCGGCTGGGAGCGCTGGCGCGAGATCGCCGCCGCCAACGGCCTCGGCCTGATCGAGGCGAGCCTGATCGCCGCGATCGAGGCGGGGGAGATCCGCCCGCTCCCGGTCAAACCGACCGCCCACCTCCTGCTCGGCGCCCTCGACGAGGCGGCGATGCTGCAGGCCCGCACCACCGACCCGGCCGGCCGCGCCGAGATCACGACCGTCCTCCTGGCGTTGATCGACAGCTTCGCGGCGCCGCTGCCGGGGCAAGGGTGAGGTAGGGGTTGCGGGGGACGGCGTGCTCCCGGGACAAGGGCCCGAGGCCTCGATGCAAGCATTGACGTCGTCATAGCGACACCAAAGCTTGCAGCGCGGTCGTGGCCGTTGTCCAACACGCACCGAAGCGTGGACTTCCTAGCATCTCTGTGACGAGGTCCGACATCCGTGACGGTTCCGTGACCATCCCGTGGCTCTCGCGTGTCCCGCCCGCGACGATCCCTCCACACTCCCCGAAGACCCGGCCGTCTCGGCTACGGCCACGGCCAGCCAGCCAGGGCCGTGGCCGAGACGGCCGCGCTCACCGAGACGCCTCGCGTCCCTTTCCCGGGCGCCGGCTTCCAAGGGCTAGGACCCTCGCGGAACCGCCGCCCGCCAACCGTCTCGGAGCTCGCTTGCGCACTGCTCTAAACTCTTAGGAGTGAAAGCTTCAATCCACCCCGATTATCAGCTTGCCAACGTGCACTGCTCGTGCGGCAACCAGTTCTACACGCGGTCGACGAAAGACGACCTGCACGTCGAGCTTTGCTCCGAGTGCCACCCGTTCTACACCGGCAAACAGAAGCTGGTCGACACCGGCGGGCGCGTCGAGCGCTTCCAGCGTCGCCAGGCGAAACACCGGGCCGGTAGGCGGTAGCGACCGTGAGCCCCATCGCGGGCTCCGCACAACAGGCGCACCAAACCTCCCCCTCCGAAAGCAGTAAAGGAGGGGACCCGCTGCGCATGCCCGATGGTCGGCTCGTCGCCAAGCGCGACGCGCCGGTCGGCGGGCAGGCCGTGCTCGAGGGAGTGATGATGCGCGGCGTCTCGACCTGGGCCGTCGCCGTGCGCACCCCCGAGGGCCAGATCGAAGTCGAGTCCGAGCCGCTCACCCCGTGGGCCAAGCGCCATCGCCTCTACCGGGTACCGATCGTCCGCGGCGTCGTCGCCCTCGCCGAATCGATGAAGATCGGCTTCCGGGCGCTGGCGATCTCCGCCAACGCGCAGATCGAGGACGACGAGGACGGCGAGCCCGAAGAAATCGGCGGCTGGGTCTGGGGCCTTACGATCGCCTTCTCGCTGGTCCTCGCGATCGGCCTCTTCTTCGTCGTCCCGGTCGGGCTCACCAGCCTGATCAAGGACCAGCTCGGCTCGCCCTTCCTCTTCTGGCTGGTCGAGGGCCTGCTCCGCACCGGCATCTTCATCGGCTACATCTGGGCGATCTCGAAAATGCCGGACCTGCGGCGCACCTTCGAGTACCACGGCGCCGAGCACAAGACGATCTCCTGCTACGAGGCCGAAGACGAGCTGGTCCCCGCGCGGGCCCAGCTCTACTCGCGCCTCCATCCGCGCTGCGGCACCAGCTTCCTGCTGATCGTGATGGTGCTGGCGATCTTCATCTTCGCCCCGCTCGGTCTGCCCGCCTGGTACTGGCTGGTGATCTCGCGGATCGTCGGCATCCCGGTGATCGCCGGCCTCTCCTACGAGGTGATCAAGTGGGCCGGCAAGAACCGTCGCAAAGCCTGGGTGCGGGCGGTGATGTGGCCGGGGCTGATGCTGCAGAACCTGACCACGCGCGAGCCCGACCTGGATCAGCTCGCCGTCGCGATCGCCTCTCTCAACGCCGTCCTCGCCCGCGAGAAACCCGAGGACCTGCACTCCGATCAGACGATCGAGATCGTCGCTTAGCCGGCGAGGACGCCATCGAGGCGGCCCCTTCCCTCACGAACTGCGGGAGGTTCGTCCAGGGGCCACCTCGATGGCTACGTTCGTAAACTCGGATTCATGATCGAGCAGCTGGTACAGCAGATACGCGCCCGCTTCGCCGAGCTCGAGGCCCAGATGTCGGACCCGGCCGTGATCGCCGACCGCGAACGCTACGCCGAGGTGGGTCGCGAATACCGCCAGCTGAAAGCTGCCCACGACCTCGCGACGGAGTACTCGACCCTCAAGGACGACCTCGAGGGTGCCCGTGAGCTGCTCGCCGAGGGCGAGGACGCGGAAATGCGGGCGGTCGTCGACGAGGCGCCCGCGCGGATCGAGGCGCTCGAAGAGGAGATCCGCCTGGCGATGGTCGAGCGGGACCCCAACGACGAGAAGAACGTGATCGTCGAGATCCGCGCCGGCACCGGCGGCGACGAGGCGGCGCTCTTCGCCGGGGACCTCTACAAGATGCTGACCCGCTACGCCGAGCTGCGCGGCTTCTCCACCGAGGTCCTCTCCCAGTCCGCCTCCGAGGCGGGCGGCTTCAAGGAGGTCACCTTCGAAGTGCGCGGCGACGGTGCCTACTCGGTCTACAAGTTCGAGGGTGGGACGCACCGCGTCCAGCGGGTGCCGGAGACCGAGAGCCAGGGCCGCATCCACACCTCGACCGCGACGATCGCGGTGCTGCCGGAGGCCGAGGAAGTCGACGTCCAGGTCGACCCCAACGACCTCCAGATCGACGTCTATCGCTCCTCCGGGCCGGGCGGCCAGTCGGTCAACACGACCGACTCGGCGGTGCGGATCACCCACAAACCGACCGGGATCGTCGTCTCGATGCAAGACGAGAAGTCCCAGCTGCAGAACCGCGACAAGGCGATGCGGGTGCTGCGCGCGCGCCTGCTGGAGAAGCAGATCGCCGAACAGCAGCAGCAGATCGCCTCCGAGCGCAAAGCGCAGGTCGGCAGCGGCGAGCGGGCCGAGAAGGTCCGCACCTACAACTTCCCCCAGGGCCGGATCACCGACCACCGGATCAAGCACACCTCGCACAACCTCGACGGCGTCCTGAACGGGGAACTGGAGGAGTTCACGAACGCACTCTCGGCAGAGGAGAAGCGGCGGCGCCTCGAGGCCGCCGCGGAAGAGTGAGCGCAATCGCCGGCGATGCCGCGGGGGCGACCGCGACCGGGTCCGGCGCGACCGCCGAAGCGCTGGCCGCGGCGACCGACGCCCTGGTCGCCGTCGGAGTCCCCGAGGCCCGCCTCGACGCCGAAGTCCTCCTCGCCGCCGCGAGCGGCCGCGGTCGCGCGTCCCTGATCGCCGACCCGAGCGCCCCGCTCCCGCCCGCGGTGTCGCGCCTCTACGGCGAGTTCGTCCGCCGGCGGCTGCGGCGCGAGCCGGTCGCCTACATCGTCGGGACGAAAGGCTTCCGGCGGATCGAGCTGGCGGTCGACCGGCGGGTGCTGGTGCCGCGGCCGGAGACCGAGCTACTGGTCGAGATGGCGCTGGAGCGCCGGCCGGGACGGGTGCTCGACGTCGGCACCGGATCCGGGGCGATCGCACTGGCGCTGGCCGACGAGCTGCCCGAGGCGACGATCGTCGCGACCGATACCTCGCCGGGGGCGCTCGAGGTCGCGCGCGCGAACGCCGCCCGCCTCGGCCTCGCCGAGCGGGTCCACTTCGAGGCGGGCACCGTCCCCGCGGGGCAGTGCTTCGACCTGGTCCTCGCCAACCTCCCCTACGTCGCCGAACGCGATTGGGCGGGACTCGAGCGGGAGGTGACCGAGTGGGAGCCCCGCGAGGCGCTGCTCGCCGGCGAGGACGGCCTCGACGCCTACCGCGAGCTCCTGGCACCGATGGACGCCGGCCCGGCCGAGTGCCTGCGGCCCACCTTCAGCGACGTTCCCGACCTCCTCGCGGGAGTCGCCGCGATCGCGGTCGAGATCGGTGAGGGCCAGGCGGTCGAGGTCGCCGAGCTGATGCGCGACGCGGGCTTTGCCGAGGTCTCGGTGCGGGAGGATCTGGCCGGGATCGAGCGGATGGTGGTGGGGGAGAGATGAACCCCGGCCCGCCATCCGCACGGGTCATGCCGCTGGAGCGCGGCGGCGCGGCGGCGGCCCGCTCGGCGCTCGAGCAGACGATCGCCGCGGGCGGCGTCGCCGTCTTCCCGTCCGACGGGGTCTACGGGCTCGCCTGCGATCCGCTCGACGCCGGCGCGATCTCCCGCATCCACCGGTTGAAGGGCCGCGACGACGGCAAACCGGCCGCGGTCATGTACTTCTCGCCGCTGGCGATGCGCGAGCTGGTCGCCGAGCTCGGTCCACGCGCCGCCGCCGCGGTCAGCGCCCTCCTGCCGGGACCGGTGACCCTGGTCGTGAAGAACTCCGGCCACCGTTATCCGCTCGCCTGTCGCGAGGACGTCGAGCGGCTCGGCGTCCGCCTGTTGGCCGGGCCGCTGGCGGGGGCGATGTGCCCGATCTTCCAGACCTCGGCCAATCTCAGCGGCAAGCCCGCGCCGGGGCGCTTCGTCGACGTCCCCGACTCGATCCTCGGCGGGGTCGACCTGGCGATCGACGGGGGCGAGTTGACCGGGCTGCCCTCGACCGTCGTCGACATCGCCGCGATCGACGACGACGGCGGCTGGGAGATCCTGCGCGAAGGCGCGATCTCCGAAGGCGACCTGGCCAGCGCCTTGGCCAAGGTCGGCCTGGACTAGCTCAGTCCGCCGCCGTCAGAAGCCGGCAGCCGGGGAAAGGGATGCTGGCCGCCTCGGTCACGGCCCTCGCCGGCTGTGACCGTGCCGCCACGAACTCCACACTTCCTCCGGGCTTCTTCATGTTTCGTGCGCATTCCGTCTGACCCGAAAAGTTGACGGGCCGAAAAGTCCAGATATAGAGGACTTTTCGGCCCGTCAACCTGGGGGTGCGACAGAAGCGTGACTGCCGCGATGGCCGGGAGGACGCCCCTCAGCAGCCGGCGCCGGTGAACGGCAGCCGCACCCGCCGGTGCGAGGAGTTGTCCTTCTCGTTCGACTCGAACAGCAGGTGCCTGGGGTCGACCGTCATCGCGAAGACGAAGCACCCCCGCAGGCCGCTGACGTCGATGTACTGCTTGTCGTAGTCGGCGGGGTAGATGTCCGACCAGCCGACCGAGGTGCCGAGCACGTCGCGCCGGATGCTCGGGTCCTGGTTGCAGGCGGGGTACTGCCGGGTGCGGGGGGAGCGCCTGCCGGGGCGGGTCCGCTCCAGGTCGCGCAGGCAGTAGTTCAGCTTCGGGCTCGTGCGCAGGACCGGGCCGAGCACGCCTTCGGGGAGGACGCGGCGGAGCTCGAAGCGCGCGAGCTGGTGGACCTTCCAGTAGGAGCCGCCGAAGTACTCGCCGACGTCGGTGAAGTGGAGGCCGGCGTTGGTGCGCACGGTGATGTGACCGCCGCCGACCTTGTAGATCCGCTGGTTGACCTTCATCGACTTCGGCCCGTTGCGCCGGCCGCGCACCTCCATCGGGCCACGGCCGCGGCTCTGCACGTCGGAGGTCGCGTGCAGGACGGTCTTGCCCTCGTAGGTCGAGACGTACATTTCGCTCGGCGTCCCGATCCGCAGGTCAGGGCAGAGCAGCCGCGCGGCTTCCGGCCCTTGACAGGGGTTCTCGGTCGAGACCTTCCACGGGGTCGCGGCGGACGCGGCGCCGGGGACGGCGACGAGGAGGACGAGGATCGACGCGAGGACCGAGAGCGGTGCCTTCACACGCGGGAGCCTACCTCGTCGTAGGGCACCCTAACCCGACTCGCTACGATGCTCCGTCCATGTCGAGTGAGCAATACGTAGACCGGCCGCTGGCGCGCACCGTCGGCTCGACGATCTTCATCAGCCGCTGGTTGCAGGCGCCGCTCTACCTCGGCCTGATCGCCGCTCAGGGCATCTACGTCTGGCGCTTCATGCAGGAGCTCTGGCACCTGGTCAGCGACGCCGGCCACCTCAGCGAGAACGACTTGATGCTGCTGGTGCTGGGCCTGGTCGACGTGGTGATGATCGCCAACCTGCTGATCATGGTGATCATCGGCGGCTACGAGACCTTCGTTTCGAGGATCAACCTCCGCAACCACCCCGACCAGCCCGAGTGGCTGTCGCATGTAAACGCCAACGTGCTGAAGGTGAAGCTGGCGATGGCGATCGTCGGCATCTCCTCGATCCACCTGCTGCAGACCTTCATCAACGCCGCCAACACCTCCGCGGACACGATGCTGTGGCAGACGGTGATCCACCTCACCTTCGTGGTCTCGGCACTCGCGCTCGCCGTGATCGATCGATTCCTCTCGCCGAAGTCGGGGCCCCCGCATGGTTCTCCCGAGCGGCCCCGCGTCGCGACCGACGGCGATCGCGCCGATGGCGACTTGACCGCCGCCTGACGGCGGCGGTCCAGCCCGGTATCGGAGGCCGTTGCTATCGTCGCCACAAGCGATGGCAGGCCTCCCCGAGAACTTCCAGACCGCCCCTCTGAGCGAGGTCGATCCCGAGATCGCGACCGTCCTCGATCGCGAGCTGCACCGGCAGCAGCGGACGCTGGAGATGATCGCCTCGGAGAACTTCGTCCCCCAGGCGGTGCTCGAGGCCGCGGGCTCGGTGCTGACCAACAAGTACGCCGAGGGCTACCCCGGCCGCCGGTATTACGGGGGCTGCGAGGAGGTCGACGTCGCCGAGCAGCTGGCGATCGATCGCGCCAAGGCACTCTTCGGCGCCGAGCACGCCAACGTGCAGCCGCACGCCGGCGCACAGGCCAACAACGCCGTCTACTTCGGGCTGCTCGAACCGGGGGACACGATCCTCGGCCTCGCCCTCGACCACGGCGGTCACCTCAGCCACGGGATGAAGATCAACGTCTCGGGCAAGTTCTACAACCCGGTCGCCTACCACGTGGGGCGGGAGGACTACCTGGTCGACATGGACGAGGTCGCGAGCCTCGCCGCCGAGCACAAGCCGAAGATGATCGTCGCCGGCTGGTCCGCCTACCCGCGCCGGCTCGACTTCCCCAGGTTCCGCGAGATCGCCGATTCGGTCGGCGCTCTGCTGATGGTCGACATGGCCCATTTCGCCGGTCTCGTCGCCGCCAACGAGCACCCGAGCCCGGTGCCCTACGCCGACGTCGTAACCACCACCGTGCACAAGACCCTGGCGGGCCCCCGGAGCGGGATGATCCTCAGCAAAGCCGAGCACGCGAAAGCGATCGACAAAGCGATCTTCCCCGGCCAGCAGGGCGGCCCCTTGATGCACACGATCGCCGCCAAGGCGGTGGCGATGAAGATCGCCGCCTCGGAGCCCTTCGCCGAGCGGCAGCGGCAGACGATCGCCAACGCCCGCGCCCTGGCGATCGGCCTGGAAGCGAACGGCATCCCGGTCCTCACCGGCGGCACCGACGTCCACCTCGTCCTGGTCGACCTCACCCCGACCGGGCTCGACGGCCAGACCGCCGAGGATCGCCTCGAGGCGGTCGGCATCACCGTCAACCGCAACGCCATCCCCTTCGACGAGCGGCCGCCGATGAACCCTTCCGGCCTCCGCATCGGCACCCCGGCCCTCACCACCCGGGGCATGAAGGAGGGCGAGATGGAGGAGATCGCCGCCGTCATCGCCACCGCCCTCGGCTCCGACTTCGACGCCGAAAAGGCGTCCCTCGCCGACCGCACCGGCGCCCTGATGGACCGCCACCCGTTGTATCCCCAACTTTCTTCGTTGACCGCTGCCTGAAGGGTCCGAAAACCGAGCAGGTCGGTGGACGCAGGGAGGTCGTCGCGGCGAGCGTGCAGACGCACGGGAGCAAGGCGACCGACCGAGGACGCCGAGATGCGACGGTTTGCAGGGGCCGCAATGAGAGTCTGGGTCGACTGCACCGCCGCCGCGCATCCGATCGTGCTCAGGCCGATCATCGAGCGGCTCGAGGCGCGGGGGGATGAGGTATTCATCACCACGCGCGAGTACGGGCAGACGGTCGGCATCCTCGACCGGTTCGGGATGCATTACGCGGTGGTCGGCGAGCACGGGGGAGGGTCGAAGCTCGGCAAGGTGCGGGCGCTCGAGTCGCGCTCGCGGGCACTCTCCAAGCTGGTCTGGGCGAAACGTCCGGAACTGGCGCTCGCGCACGGGTCGGTCGACCTCGGGGTCGTCTGCACCCTCCTGCGCATCCCGTCGGTACAGATGCAGGACTACGAGTTCGCGAACCTGCAGCGGCAGATCGCCTTCCGTGCGGCGACCCGGGTGCTGGCCCCGGAGGCGATCCCGGTCGACCGGTTGCGGAAGATCGGCGCGAAGTCGAAGAAGCTGATCCGGTATCCCGGGCTGAAGGAGGAGTACTACCTCCACGACTTCGTCCCCGACCAGGGCATCATCGACGACCTCGGGCTCGATCGGAGCAAGGTGATCACGGTGGTGCGCCCACCGCCGGAGACCTCCGAGTACCACGAGCGCAACGACCTCTACGCCGCCACCTTGCGCCGCCTCATCGAGGCCGACGGCGAGGTCCAGGCGGTGATCATCCCCCGCACCCGCGAGCAGGCGGAGGCGGCGAGGGCTCTCGGGGCGCCGAACCTGCTGATCCCCGAACAGGCGATCGACGCCCAGAGCCTGATCGCCTGCGCCGACCTGGTGGTGAGCGCGGGGGGGACCATGAACCGCGAGGCGGTCGCCCTCGGCACCCCCGTGTACACGACCTTCAGCGGCCGCATGGGCGGGGTGGACGAGGTGTTGATCCACGAAGGTCGGTTGCTGGTGCTGGAGGACCCCGCCGAACTGCGGTTGCGCAAGCGGACCGATCCGGTCGGGGTCCTGAATCCGCGCGACCCGAGCCTGCTCCTCGCCGCGGTGCTCGGCGCCGTCGCCGTTTATCCGTAATCTGACCCGGTCCGGGGAGGCCGGACGGGCCCTCGCACCCCTACAAACGCGGGACTGAAAATTGGCCGCGACCACCGATGCAGCACTTGCGTTCATCGCCGCAGCGGCAATCGCCTGGCTGCTGGTTCCCTACGTCGAGAAGCTTGCCTTCCGGGTCGGGGCGATCGACTACCCGAAGGAGCGGAGCCTCCACGACCGGCCGATGCCGCGGCTGTCCGGGCTGGCGATCCTGGCCGGGGTCGAGGTGGCGGGCTGGATCTGGCTGCCCGGGGACGGTGAGAGCCGCGCGATCATGATCGGCGGCGTCGCGATCGCCGCCGTCGGCGTCCTCGACGACATCTACGACCTCCCGGCGCTGCCGAAGCTGGTCGGCCAGATCGGCGCCTCGCTGATCCCGGTCCTGGCCGGGGTGCGGGTGGAGAGCCTGACGCTGCCCTTCCTCGGCGGCTTCGAACTGCACGGCTGGGGCTATCCGCTC
The DNA here is from genome assembly GCA_963782515.1 of uncultured Actinomycetes bacterium. Classification (GTDB taxonomy): domain Bacteria; phylum Actinomycetota; class Thermoleophilia; order Solirubrobacterales; family 70-9; genus VAYN01. Next base: position 570,999 of record CAWAJY010000004.1, read on the forward strand.
ACCGTGCTCGGGATCGTCGCCGTGGTCAACGTCATCAACTTCCTCGACGGGGTCGACGGGCTCGCCGCCGGCGTCTGCGTGATCGCGGCGGTGACGTTGGCGACGATCGCCCTCTCACTCGAACGCAACGAGGCGGGCGTGCTCGCCGCGCTCACCGCGGGCGCCGCACTCGGCTTCCTCCGTCACGGCTTCCCGCCCGCGTCGAGCTTCATGGGGGACACCGGGTCCAACCTGCTCGGCTACCTGCTCGCCACCGCCTCGGTCCAGGGAGCGCTGAAGACGAACGCGGTGGTGGCGCTCGCCTTCCCGCTGATGGTGCTTGCGGTGCCGGTCCTCGACACCGGCTTCGTCGTCGCCAAACGGCTCAAATACCGCCAGCCGATCTACCAGGCCGACTCCTGGCACTTCCACCACCGGATGGCGAACAAGGGCTTCAGCCAGCGCCGCACGGTGGCCTTTCTCTACGCCTGGACGACCGTGATGGCGGCCCTTGCCCTCGCTCTTCGCTTCGTCCCCTACAGCGACAACCACGGCCACTTCAACGTGCTCTGGACCGTGGTGATGCTGGCGCTGATCGCGGCTGCTCTCGCCTACAGCGTCTACCTCATCTACGTGCTCGAGATCCTGAAGCTGCGGCGGGGCCGGATCAACCCGGAAACGGGTGAGTTCGAAGCCTTGGAGTTGGCCGACGAGCCGGCCCCACCCAAACCTCCGGCAGGTAGTGGCAAGGGGCACTAACCCGCATCAGAAAGCCAATTGTCGGCTGCTTCGGATATAGTCGCGCCCGCGTCCGCCGGGCTACCGACGGCCGTATCTATGTCTCCTCCTAAGCATGTCGACCTACTTGTTCTGGCCGCGGCGGCGGTTGTCTTCGCCGTCTGCGATTTCCCGATGCTCGGGTACGCAGCGGCCGCCGTCGCCTGGCTCGCCCAGCGCGGCGTGCAGTGGCTTGCGCAGCGCCGCTCCCGCGAAGCGCTGAAAGCGGGCAACCGCCAGCGCGCGATGGGGATCATCGCCGCCACCACGCTCGGCCGCGTCTGGCTGATGGCCACCGTGGTGCTGCTCGTCGGCATCGCCCAGCGCACCGCCGGGCTCTCCTCGGCAATCCTCCTGGCAGCCCTCTTCACCATCTCGATGGGTTCCTCGGGCCTCGCCTATCTCCTCGAACCTGAAGAAGGGCAGAGCGTCCAGCCGCGATGAAGACCAAATCGAAAGTCCTGATCGGCCTCGGCGCCTACCTGGCGATCGCGATCGCCCTCTTCCTGATCTTCGGCAACGACGGTAAGAACGAACACTTCAAACCGCAGAACGAGTTCAAGCTCCCGGCCTGGATCCACCTGCAGATCGGCCCGCTCGACCTCTCGATCAACCGCGCGGTCCTCTACCTCTTCATCGCCAGCGTGCTGACGATCGTGACGATGACCTACATCGCCAAACGGATGGCGCAGAAGCCGAATCGCGTGCAGACCGGGGTCGAGCTCTCCTACGAACTCGTCAAGAACAACATCCTCGGCGACAACCTGGAGCCCGGCGTCGCCAAGCGTTGGTTCCCCTTCATCGCCACCCTCTTCTTCTTCATCTGGTTCTCCAACATGATCGGGTTCATCCCGCTGCCGACCAACAGCGAGGAGACCTTCAACGTCTTCGGGCTGGAAATCCCGTCCTTCGCGATCTACGCGGCGACGGCGAACATCTCGATCCCGATCGTCCTCACCCTGGTCGTCTGGATCAGCTACCACGTCGAAGGCGTGCGGGCCAAGGGTTTCGTTCCCTACCTGAAGAGCTGGCTGCCGCCGGGCCTCGAGAACATGAGCCCGATCGGCCGCGGCGCGATCTTCTTGATCGAGGTCATCTCCCACTTCGTCCGGCTGATCAGCCTCTCCGTCCGTCTTTTCGCCAACATCCTCGCCGGCCACCTGCTGTTGCTCTTCATGGGCGGCGGACTCGCGGTCCTGCTCGGGATCGCGGCACTCGGCGCGGTGACCTTCCCGCTCGCCTTCGTCTTCTTCATCTTCGAGGTCGGGCTTGTCGCCACCTTGCAGGCTTTTATCTTCTCGACCCTCAGCGCTATCTATATCGGCGGAGCCACCTCCGCCAGTCACTGACAAAGAAAAGGAGCACTGTCCTCAAATGGATCTGACCCCCGCCCTCGGGGCCGTCGAAGTCGGCGAAGGAATCAAGGCCGGCGGCAAAGCGATCGCCCTCGGCGTCGGTGCCGGACTCGGCTCGATCGGCGCCGGTATCGGCGTCGGCTTCATCTTCGGTAAGGAGATCGAGTCCGTCGCCCGCCAGCCCGAGATGAAATCGGAGCTCGAATCGATCCGCTGGCTCGGGTTCGCGCTTACCGAGGCCGTGGCCTTCTACACGTTCATCTTCGGCCTCATCGCCTTCTTCCTCTCGTAGCGATGGCGTTCGTCGGCCAGATAGCCGCGATCCCGGTCGCGGAGAGCGAAGGGAGCTTCCTGGTCTCGCCCAGTGTCGGGCTGATGATCTGGACGATCGTGCTCTTCCTGATCACCATGTGGGTGCTCAGCAAGGTCGCGTTCCCGAAAATCCAGGAGGCCCTGGACAAGCGGGCGAAGACGATCGCGGATTCGATCGAGGCCGCCGAACGGCAGCGCAAAGAGTCCGACGAACTGCTCGAGGAGTACCGCGGCCGCCTCGCCGAGGCGCGTGAGCAGGCGGACGACATCATGGCCCGTGCCCGTAAAGCCGCCGACACGGCGGAGTCGGAGGCGACCGCAGCCGGCCGGGAGAAACGTGACGAGCTCGTCGCCCAGGCGCAGCGCGACATCGAGGCCGAGACCCGGCGCTCGCTGGAGGCGATCCGCAGGGAGGTCGCGGATCTCACCGTCCTGGCGACCGAGAAAGTCACCCGTAAGACGCTCACCGAGGACGACCAGCGACGGCTCGTCGAGGAGGCGCTCGGCGAGGTCGACTTCTCGGCGCTCTCGGGTCAGAGCTCGGAGAACTAGGGGTACCTGGAGCACATGGCCGACGCCGCCCGCGTATATGCCGAGGCCCTCTTCGCTGCCGGGGAGGACAAAGGCAAGATCAACGAGCTGCAGGAGCAGCTCGCCAAGTTCGCCGACACCGTCGACGGGGACCGTGAGCTGCAGCTCTTCCTGTTCAGCCCCTACCTGAGCTCCAACGACAAGGTGGATGGGCTGCGTCGCGCCGTGACAGGTGCCGAGCCCGAGTTCTCCAACTTCCTCGAGCTGCTCGTGGAGAAAGGCCGGATGCCGGAGATCTTCCGCATCCGACGTGAGTACGAAGAGCTCTGGAAAAAAGCAAACCGCCGCCTCGACGTGACCGTCACCAGCGCGATCGAGCTCGACCCGAGCGTGGTCGGGAAAATCGGCGAGGAGGTCGAACGGCAGACCGGCGAGAAGGTCGAGCTGTCGAGCGAAGTAGACGACGGGATCCTCGGCGGCATCGTGCTGCGGGTCGGCAACATGGTCCTTGACGCGAGCATCCGCACTCGTCTGGAGAAACTGCGAAAAAGCGTCGCGAGCGCGGCGTAAGGAGGAAGTAAGAGCATGGCGATGGAGATCAAGCCGGACGAGATCGCGAGCATTCTGCGCGAGCGCATCGAGGGCCTGGAGACCGACTCGGCGGACCTGAGCGAGGTCGGCACCGTCCTCTCGGTCGCGGACGGCATCGCCCGCGTCCACGGCCTCGACAACTGCATGGCGTTGGAGATGCTGGACCTGCCCCACGGGGTGACCGGCCTGGCGCTGAACCTCGAGAGCGACAACGTCGGCGCCGTGCTGTTCGGCGAGTGGGACAAGATCGTCGAGGGCGACACGGTCAAACGGACCGGCCACCTGCTGGAGATCCCGGTCGGCGAGGAGCTGCTCGGCCGCATGGTCGACCCGCTAGGCCGCCCGCTCGACAACCGCGGCGAGGTCGCCACGACCGAGACCCGCCCGGCCGAGTTCAAAGCCCCTGGCGTGGTCGAGCGCCAGCCGGTCGAGGAACCGGTGCAGACCGGCCTGATGGCGATCGACGGGATGATCCCGATCGGCCGCGGCCAGCGAGAGCTGATCATCGGCGACCGCCAGACCGGTAAGACCGCGATCGCGATCGACACCATCATCAACAACCGCGACAAGGACCTGATCTGCGTCTACGTCGCGATCGGGCAGCGGATGTCGACCGTCGTCCAGCTGAAACAGACGCTGGAGGAAAACGGCGCGATGGAGAACACCATCATCGTCGCCGCGCCGGCCGACGAGGCGGCGCCGATCAAGTACATCGCCCCCTACGCGGGCTGCGCGATGGCCGAGCACTTCCTCTACAACGGCAAAGCCGCCCTCTGCGTCTACGACGACCTCACCAAGCACGCTTCCGCGTACCGCCAGATGTCGCTGCTGCTGCGGCGCCCGCCGGGTCGCGAGGCCTACCCGGGTGACGTCTTCTACCTGCACTCACGGCTGCTCGAGCGCGCGGTGAAATTGAACGACGAGCTCGGCGGCGGCTCGCTGACGGCTTTGCCGATCATCGAGACCCAGGCCTCCGACGTGTCGGCCTACATCCCGACCAACGTCATCTCGATCACCGACGGCCAGATCTTCCTCGAGTCCGACCTGTTCTTCTCCGGTGTCCGCCCGGCGATCAACGTCGGCATCTCGGTCTCCCGCGTCGGCGGTAACGCGCAGACGAAGGCGATGAAGAAGGTCGCCGGAAAACTGCGCCTCGACCTCTCCCAGTACCGCGACCTCGAGGCCTTCGCCCAGTTCGGGTCCGAGCTCGATCCGGAGACCCAGAAAGCGCTGACCCGAGGCGAACGACTGGTCGAGCTGCTGAAACAGAAAGAGCGCGAGCCACTCGGCGTCGCCGACCAGGTCGCCTCGATCTACTCCGGCACCGGTGGCTATCTCGACCGGATCAAAGTCGAGCGCGTCGGCGAGTTCCTCGGTGACCTGCGGGTGCGCCTGCACTCCGAGGAGAAGGCGCTGCTCGATCGGATCGAGGAGACGGGCAAGCTGGAGGACGCCGACGAGGAGGCGCTCGGTAAGGCGATCGCCGACTTCGTCGACGACTTCGGTCCCGACTTCGACGAGCACGGCGACCCGATGGAGGCCGGCGAGTCCGACCGCGTCAAGTCCGAGGAGGAGCGCAAAGCTCCGGCCCGGACCGCGTCCGCGGACGCCGACGACGCGGAGGCCCAGGCCACCGAGGAGGCGACGCAGGCGTCCTAGCGACGCCGGAGTTCAGCCATGGCCAGCCAGAAGGAAGTCAAAAGTCGCATTGCGTCGATCAAGAACATCCAGAAGATCACGCGTGCGATGGAGATGGTCGCGGCGGCGCGACTGCGCCGCTCCGAACAGCGGATCGCGGATCTGCGGCCCTACTCGGAGGGGATGCGGAAACTGACGCGGATCGCCTCCGCCCACGCGGGCGGGGTGCCTCGCGTCCCGGTCCTCGCCGAGCGCGAGAACGTGAAAAAGGTCGGCATCGTCCTCGTCACCGGTGACCGCGGCCTGGCCGGCGCCTTCAACTCGAACATCATCCGCGAGGGCATGCGGGTCGCCGAGCGCGTGCGCGGCGAAGGTGCCGAGCCGATCTTCTCCGTCGTCGGTCGCAAGGGCGTCTCGGCGCTGACCTTCCGCAAGCAGGAGCTGGTCGGCGAATACGTCGGCTTCACCGATCGCCCGGCGTTCTCCGACGCCCGCGAGATCGGCGAGGCGCTGACCGCCCGCTACGTCGACGAGGACGTCGACCGGGTCGAGCTGGTCTACAACCGCTTCGTCTCGCCACTCACCCAGCACGTGTGGCGTCAGGTTCTGCTTCCCCTGCAGCAGGCGGAGGTCATCGGCGAGGGTGCCGATGAGGAGGAGGAGCAGGAAGAGCAGCCCGAGTCGACCGACTCCGGCGTGGACCAGTCCCGCTCCGAGTGGGTCTTCGAGCCGGACGCCGAGGAGCTCCTTGGCAGGCTCATCCCGGAGTACGTGACGATCTCGGTCTACCGGGCGCTGCTCGAGTCGGCTGCCTCGGAGCTCGGGGCGCGGATGACGGCGATGCGCAACGCGGCCGAGAACGCGGAATCGATCAACGACGAACTGACCCTGGAGATGAACCGCGCCCGCCAGGCGGAAATCACCCAGGAGATCCTCGAGGTCGTCGCCGGCGCCGAGGCGCTGAGCTAGACGGCAAGTCCCAGAAACTTCGAAGACCAGGAAAAGGACCCAGAATCAATGGCTGAGAACGGCAACGGAGCAGGCGAGCAGAACATCGGTCGCGTCGAGCAGGTCACCGGAGTGGTGATCGACGCGGTCTTCCCCGACGGTCTGCCCGAGATCTACTCGGCGATCGTGATCGAGAGTCGCGGTAACGACGAGGGCGACAACACCGAACTGGTCTGCGAGGTCCAGCAGCACCTCGGCGACGACCGCCTCCGTGCGGTCGCGATGGACGCCACCGACGGCGTGCAGCGGGGCGACAAGGTGATCGACACCGGCGGTCCGATCACCGTCCCGGTCGGCGAGGTCACCCTGGGCCGCATCTTCAACCTGCTCGGCGACCCGATCGACAACGGCGAGGCGCTGCCCGACGACGTCGAGCGTTGGCCGATCCACCGGCCCGCCCCGAAGGCGTCGGACCTGACCCCGACCCAGGAGGTCCTGGAGACCGGGATCAAGGTCATCGACCTGCTCGCGCCGTACGCCAAAGGCGGCAAGGTCGGGCTGTTCGGCGGCGCCGGCGTCGGCAAGACCGTGCTGATCCAGGAGCTCATCCGCAACATCGCCGAGGAGCACGAGGGGCTGTCCGCGTTCGTGGGCGTCGGCGAGCGTTCGCGAGAGGGCAACGACCTCTGGCTCGAGATGAAAGAAAGCGGCGTCATCGAGAAAACGATGCTCGTCTTCGGCCAGATGAACGAGCCGCCCGGCGCCCGCCTCCGCGTCGCCCTGTCCGGGCTGACGATGGCCGAATATTACCGAGAGCAGGGTGGCCAGGACGTGCTTCTGTTCATCGACAACATCTTCCGCTTCGTCCAGGCGGGCTCCGAGGTCTCGGCGCTGCTCGGGCGCATGCCTTCGGCGGTCGGCTACCAGCCGACGCTGGAGACCGAGATGGGCGGTCTGCAGGAGCGGATCACCTCGACCGACCGCGGGTCGGTCACCTCGATCCAGGCCGTCTACGTGCCGGCGGACGACTACACCGACCCGGCCCCGGCCTCGGTGTTCGCCCACCTCAACGCGACCACCGCGCTCTCCCGGGCGATCTCCGAGAAAGGCATCTACCCCGCGGTGGATCCGCTCGACTCGACCTCGACGATCCTCAAGCCCGACGTGGTCGGCGACGAGCACTACCGCACCGCGACCCAGGTCCAGGAAGTCCTCCAGCGCTACAAAGAGCTCCAGGACATCATCGCGATCCTCGGGATCGACGAGCTCTCCGACGAGGACCGCCAGACGGTCTCCCGCGCCCGCAAGATCGAGCGCTTCCTGTCGCAGCCGTTTTTCGTCGCCGAACAGTTCACCGGCCGCTCCGGCGAGTACGTGCCGGTGTCGGAGACGGTCCGCGGCTTCCGCGAGATCCTCGACGGCGAGCACGACGACCTGTCGGAGGGCGCCTTCTACATGCAGGGCGGCATCGACCAGGTCACCGAGAACGCCGCCGCGAAAGCGTAAGGAGCGAAGTTGGCCGCCGAGCACATGCTGGACGTCGAAGTCCTCACCCCCGAGGGCGAGGTCTTCAAGGGCGAAGTTCGCCAGCTCTCGACCCGCACCGAAGTGGGCGAAATCGGCATCCTCGCCAACCACGCCCCGGTGCTCGGCGCGCTGCAGCCGACCACGCTGCGGCTCCACGTCTCCGACTCGGAGACGAAGCGCTACGCGCAGTCGCACGGCTGGCTGCAGGTCTACTCCAACACCGCCCGGGTGCTGGTCGAGGAAGCCGTCGCCCCGGAGGATCTCGACGCCGGCGCCCTCAAAGAGGAGCTCTCCGACGCCGAACGCCGCCTCTCGGAGTCCGAGGCCGGCACCGCCGAGTGGTCGCGCGCGGTGAAAGACAAACAGCGCGCCGAGACGTTCCTGTCGATAGCGCAGGGCTGAGCCCATCGCCGCGCCGGGCGCGCGGCTCGTGTCGATGGGCCTAAAACTCCTCTATATCAGTACTTTTCGGCCCATCAACATGGTGGACCGATGAGTTCTGAGCTGCTGTCGCTCGCCAAGCGCCTGATCGCGTACGAAACCTGCGATGAGCGAAGCATTCTGGAGTGCGCGGGGTTCGTGGAAGCATGGCTGGAGGCGCGCGATATCGAGGCGGAGCGGGAAGAGGTCCGCGGATTACCGGTGGTGAAGGCCGAAGTGGGGCCGGCGACGGCTCCCACGATCGTCCTGGAGGGGCATATCGACGTTGTGCCGGCGCACGCCGAGCAGTTCGAGCCGCGGCTGGACGGGGACCGGCTCTATGGGCGTGGCGCCTACGACATGAAGGGCGCGATCGCGGCGATGATGGTGGTCACCGCGGCCCTGCGCGACCAGGACCGGGTCCGCGTGCGCCTGGGGATCGTCGGGGACGAGGAGTCCGAGGAGGGGGAGGATCGCGGGTGCGACCAGCTGGTCGAGAGCGGCTTCACCGGGGACTTCGCGATCACCGGCGAGCCGACCGACCTGCACATCGGCGTCGAGGCCAAGGGGGTGCTGGCGCTGCGGCTCGAAGTGGGGGGGACGGCGGCGCATGGCGCCACCCCATGGCTTGGCGACAATGCCGTCCTGAACGCGATCGACGTTTTCCGGAGTATCGAGTCGCTACCGTTCGCAAGACAGAGTTCGGAGTTGTTCGACCGCCCGTCGATAAACCTGGGGCGGATCTGGGGCGGCGACGCTCTGAACAAGGTGCCAGACCGATGCGTGATCGACGTCGACATCCGCTACCTGCCCGGCCAGGATCCCACCGCCTTGATGGAGGAGATCCGCGCGATGCCGGGAGTTGCCGCGACGCCGCTGCTGGTGCGGCCGCCGGCGACGGTCGACCGCGAGTCGCCCTTCGTGCTCGGCCTGCGCGAGGCGGCGGCGACCTATGCCGACGGCGAGACGATGAGCGTCGGGCGCGACGGGGCCTCCGACATCGTGTCGTTCCTGCGGGTCGGGGTGCCGGGAGTCGAGTTCGGCCCGGTCGGCGCCGGTCATCACGGACCGGCCGAGTGGGTCTCGGTCTCCTCGCTGGAGGGCTACCGGCAGACGCTCGAGTCGTTCTTGCGCGCGATCCCGGAGCGACTGCATGAGTAGCACCCCGCCCCCGGGCTACGGCCGCAAGCCGCCCCCCGAGGGCGACGGCACCGAGCCGCCGAAGAGGAAGCGCTACTGGTGGCGCTTCAGCCTCGCCACGCTGATCATCGTCGGGGTGACCGCGGCGGCGACGTCCTCGGCCGTGCTCCTCTACATCAACTCGATCGCCGAAGCGATCGGCCAAGGGCCAAACAAGCACATCAAGGAGCAGGTCAAGGAAGTCATCACCGAAGTCCACGGTGGCGAACCGGAGACGATCCTGATCCTCGGCTCCGACAAACGTGCCAACGACGGGGAAGAACGCGGTCGTTCGGACACCACGATCCTGCTGCGGCTGAACAACAAAAAGAACTTGATCTCGGTGATGTCGATCCCGCGCGACCTGCAGACCGAAATTCCCGGCGTCGGCCTCGAAAAGTTCAATGCCGCCTACTACGCGGGCGGGCCGAAACTGACGCTTCAAGTGGTCAAGGAACTGACCGGGCTGAAGATCAACCACGTCGTCAACATCGACTTCCTCGGCTTCGTCCGGGCCGTCGACGCGATCGGCTGCGTCTACACCGACGTCGATCGGCGCTACTACCACTCGAACGTCGGCGTGCCGCCCGAAGAACAGTATTCGGAAATCAACATCCAGCCCGGCTACCAGAAGCTCTGCGGGAAGAAAGCGCTCGAGTACGTGCGCTATCGGCACACCGACACCGACATCGTCCGCTCGGCCCGCCAGCAGAATTTCCTCAGCCAGGCCCGCCATCAGATCTCGCCGTCCGACCTGATCACGGACAACCACAATCTGGTCGACATCCTCACCGAATACACGACCTCGGACATCTCCGAAGGCGACGAACTGCTCGAACTGCTCGACCTGCTCTACGAACTCCGTGGCGCCGAAGTCCAGCAGGTCCACTTCCCGGCCGAACTCGGGCCCAGCTTCGTCTACGCGAACGAAGCCGAAGTCCACCACGCGGTGAAGGAATTCATGGGCGAAGCGGGCTACGAGTCGAAGAAGTTCCCGGAAGAAAAGCCCAAGAAGGAAAAGAAGAAGTCCGAAAAGCAGAAGAAGAACAAGGGCAAGAAGGAAAAGGGCAAGAAGAAGCACAAGAAGCACGTCCCGCCGGGCGGCGACGAACTCGTGCCCGCGACCGAACTCGGTGAACAGGAGGCCGAAATCGTCGCCCGCCACGTCGGCGGCGGCTTCCCCGTCTTCTACCCGACCCGGCTGCCCTCGGGCGCGACCTTCCAGGAATCGAATCCCTACGAACATATCGTCGACCCGCGCGTCTACCACCTCAAAGACAAAGACAAGGAACGGCACGCGGCCTACCGCATGGTCGCCCAATACCAGCCCGAATACGAAGTGAACTACTTCGGGGTCCAGGGCATCCAAGGCTGGGAAGACCCGCCGATCCTCGACGAGCCGACCGAAGAAAAGACCGTCAACGGGCGTGAATACTCGATCTACACCGACAGCGGGAAGATCAAGCTCGTCGCCTGGCACCGCGGCGAAAACACCTACTGGATCTCCAACAGCCTGCAGCAGTCGTTGACCAACGAGCAGATGATGGGGATCGCGGAGTCCTGCCACGTGATCATGCCGAAGAAGAAACCTGCGAAGAAGGGAAGTCAGAGCAAATGAGCGATAGAGCCGAAGCTGTCGGGGTGATCGGGGTCGGCTGGGTCGGTCTGGTGACCGCCGCCTGCTTCGCCGAGCTCGGGCACAAGGTGATCGCCCGCGACATCCTTCCCGAGAAGGTCGAGGCGCTCTCGCGCGGCGACGTCACGATCTTCGAGCCGGGGCTGACCGAGATGATCCAGCGCAACCTCGAGCGGATCACCTTCACCACCTCGATGGAGGAGCTGCTCGCCGGCGCCCGCCTGCTCTTCACCTGCGTCGACACCCCGCCGACCTACTCCGGCGACGCCGACCTCTCGCGGGTGCGCGCGGTGGTCGCCGACCTGCCCGCGGACTCCGACCACGTGCTGGTGATGAAGAGCACCGTGCCCGCCGGGACCGGCGATTCCATCCGCCGCGACATGCCCGGCCTCGCCTACGTCTCTTGCCCGGAGTTCCTGAAGGAGGGAACGGCAGTCGAGGATTTCATGCACCCCGACCGCGTGGTGATCGGCGCGGACCCCGGCGACGAGACTGCTGCCGACGCGGTGGCGGAGCTCTACGCGCCGCTTGGCACCGAGGGGGAGATCGTGCGCACCGATGTCGCCAGCGCGGAGATGATCAAGCTCGCCTCGAACGCCTTCCTCGCGACGAAGATCTCCTTCATCAACGAGATCGCCAACGTCTGCGAGGAGGTCGGCGCGGACGTCGGCGAGGTCGCCCGGGGGATGGGCACCGACACGCGGATCGGCTCCTCCTTCCTGCGCGCCGGGATCGGCTACGGGGGATCCTGCTTCCCCAAGGATGTCTCGGCGCTGAAGATGCTCGCCGGCAACACCGGGTACCACTTCCAGCTGCTGACCTCGGTGATCGAGGTGAACGAGCTGCAGAAGCGACGGGTCGTGGGCAAGCTGGAGAAGCACCTCGGCTCACTGATCGGGAAACGGATCGCGTTGCTCGGGCTCGCCTTCAAGCCGGACACCGACGACATGCGCGAGGCTTCGAGCCTGGTGCTCTCGGCCCGGCTGCAGGGCGAGGGCGCCGAGGTGGTCGCCTACGATCCGGTCGCGAGCGAGCGCGCGAGCGAGATGCTGACCTCGGTGGAGATGGCCGATTCGGCGATGGCCGCGCTCGAGGGCGCCGACGCCGCGGTGCTCGTCACCGAGTGGGGTGAGTTCCGTGACCTCGACTGGGCAGCCGCCGCCGGCGCGATGGCACGTCCGCTGGTCGTCGATGGCCGCAACTTCCTCGACCCCGAGGCGATGGCCGCGGCCGGCTTCGAGTACGAGGGCATCGGCCGGCAGTCGAGGCAGGCCGCTTCCAAGGTCTCCTAGGGCCGATTCGGGCTTCTAGGGAGGCGTGCCATGCAGGCGATAGTGCTGGTCGGCGGCGAGGGCACTCGCCTGCGCCCACTCACCGACAACGTCCCCAAGCCTGCGATCACGCTGGTCGACCGCCCCTTCCTCGCCTACATGGTCGAGTGGCTCGGTTCCCACGGGGTGACCGAGGTCGTGCTCGCCTGTGGCTTCCTTCCCGACCGGCTGCGCGAGGCGCTCGGCGAGGGCGAGCGCGAGGGCGTCACGCTGACCTACGTCACCGAGCCGGAGCGGCGCGGCACCGCCGGCGCGATCCGCTTCGCCGCCGAAGCGCTCGGAGAGCGCCTCGAAGACCGCTTCCTCGCCCTGAACGGCGACCTCCTCACCGAGCTCGACCTGGCGGCGCTCCTGCGCGCGCACGAGGACCGCGGCGCGCGGGCGACGATCGCCCTCCAGCAGGTCGACGACGCGGCGACCTTCGGCCTGGTGGTCTGCGATGCCGATGGCGCCGTGCTCAGCTTCACCGAGAAGACCGGCATCTCCGAGCCCGGAGAAGTCAACGCCGGGGCCTACGTGCTGGAGCGCTCGGTGCTCGACCTGATCCCCGCCGGCCGCAACGTCTCGATCGAGACCGAGGTGTTCCCGCGACTGGTCGGCGAGGGGCTGTGCGCGCTGCCGCTGGATGGGTACTGGATGGACATCGGCACCCACGAGCGATACCTGCAGGCGACCTGGGACATCCTCGAAGGGAGGGTGGCGACCCAGGTGCGCCCGACCGCGCCCGGCCTCTTCCTCGGCGACGGTTGCGAGGTCGCCGGCTCGGCGAGGGTCGGACCGCGCGCGGTGGTCTCGCGCGGCTGCGAGGTCGGCGCCGACGCCGAGGTCACGGACTCGGTCCTCCTCGACGGCTGCACGATCGGCGCGGGTGCGCAGGTGCGCGGCTCGATCCTCGCCGCCGGCGCGGTGGTCGATCCGGGCGTTCAACTTGTTGACACGATGGTCGCCGAGAATGAGAGAGTTGCGGTCGAGCGATGATCGACGACGTCCTCGGCATCCCCGACCAGCTTCGCGACGCGCTCTGGCGAATCGAATCGGCGCGCCTCGAAACGGTGCCGTCGGCGGGCGTCTTCGTCTGCGGGATGGGCGGCTCGGCGATCGGTGGCGACCTCGCCGCGGCAGCGATCGGCGACCGGCTGACGGGCCCGATGGTGACGGTGCGCGGCTATGCCCTGCCGAGCTGGGCGACGCCCGAGTGGACGGTGCTCTGCTCGAGCTATTCGGGCGCGACCGAGGAGACGCTTGCCTGTTTCGACGCGGCCGAGGCGCTCGGCGCCAACCGCCTCGTCGCCAGTATCGGCGGTCCGTTGGTCGATCGGGCGCGGGAGAGCGAGGTGCCGGTGGTCGGCCTGCCGGGAATCTTCCAACCCCGCACCGCGGTCGCCTACATGGTCGTGGTCGCCGCGGAGGTCGCTTCCCTGGCCGGGATCGCCCCCCGCCTCCACACCGAGATCGACGCCGCCGCCGCCTTCCTCGCCGACCAGGCCGAGACTCTGCAGCAGCAGGCGCGCGAGATCGCCGCGCTCGTCGCCGGTGCCGTGCCGGTCATCTATGGCGCCGACCTGACCGCCCCAGTGGCGCGCCGCTGGAAGACGCAGGTCAACGAGAACGCGAAGTTCCCCGCCTTCTGGGGTGAGCTGCCGGAGGGCGATCACAACGAGCTTTGCGGCTGGTCGGGCGCGGCGGGCGACGAGCGTGCCGCGGCGATCTTCCTCGAGGACCGCGACCAGCACCCGCGGATCGCCCAGCGCTTCGACCTGACCGCGAAATCGGTGAAGCCCGGCGCGGCCGCCGTGGCGCGGGTGGAGACGGCGGGGGAGACGCGCCTGGAGCGGATGCTCTGGGCCGTCATGCTGGGGGACATCGTCACGCTGGAACTCGCCCGCCAGCGGGGCGTCGACCCGGTGCCGGTGGAGGCAATCGAGCGCTTCAAGGAGGAGTTGGGATGAGAGCAATGGTTCTTGCCGCCGGCCTCGGCACCCGCCTGCGGCCGATCACCTTCGACCGTCCCAAGCCGATGGTCCCGGTGCTGAACCGGCCGGTGATGGAGCACATCCTGCGCCTCCTCGCCCGCCACGACTTCAACGAGACGATCGCCAACCTGCACTGGTTCCCGGACCTGATCACCGAGCACTTCGGCGACGGCTCGGCCTGCGGAGTCTCGCTGTCCTACAGCCAGGAGGAGGCGCTGCTCGGGACCTCCGGCGGGGTCCGCAACGTCGCCGACTTCCTCGGCGACGACTTCCTGATCATCTCCGGTGACGCCCTCACCGATATCGACCTGACGGCGATGCGCGCCTACCACGAGAGCCACGACGGGATCGCCACGCTGGCGACCAAGCGGGTCGAGGACACCAGCCAGTTCGGCGTCGCGATCACCGATTCCGAGGGGCGGATCGGCGGCTTCCAGGAGAAGCCGCAGCCGAGCGAGGCGCTGTCGGACCTCGCCAACTGCGGCATCTACATGTTCCGCAAGGAGATCTTCGACTTCTTTCCGGCGCCGGGAACCAGCAAGGCCGCCAAGCCGGGCGACCCGGACGGCTTCGCCGACTGGGCGATGGACGTCTTCCCGAAGTTGCTGGAGGAAGACGTGCCGTTCTTCTCCCATGAGATCGACGCCTACTGGAACGACATCGGCAACCTCGCCGAGCTGCGCGAGAGCACCTACGACGCCCTCACCGGAGCGGTGCGGGTCGAGCAGGTGGGGGAGATGGTGGACGGTTTCCGCAGCGGCGAGCGCGAGGACGGCGAGCCTGCTCTCGACGGTCCGGTCCTCCTCGGGCCCGGGTGCGAGATCGGCGGCGACGTGAGGATCGACGGCCCCTCCGTGATCGGCGACGGCGCCAAGATCGGCGCGGGAAGTCGCCTGCGCGACGTGATCGTCCTGCCGGGGGCCGTGGTCCCCGAGCGCTCGATCCTCATCGGCGCCATCCTCGGCGCCCGCGAGTAGAGACGCCGCTCCGCCCTTCTCCGGGCGTGACGAACATTTGACTTTCTGCGCGCCACGCGCGCGCATTTCCCGGGCAGGCTCGCGGCATGGGTCTGCTCCAACTTGCCTCGTCGCTCCTCGCCCCGCCGCTCTGCGCCGCCTGTGGACGGAGCTGCCGCGCGGAGGCGGTCATCTGCACGCGCTGTTCAAGGGCGCTCGGCGCGGCGACCCCGATCCTCTCCGGGGGTCCCCAGGGCATCGACCGCGTCTGGTCCTCCGCCGCGCACGACGATGTCGCCCGGTCGCTCGTCGGGGCGCTCAAGTTTCGTCGCCTCCTCCCGGTGGCGGACCTGATGGCCGACCGCATCCACTGGCTCGCTCCCGGCCACCTGCTCGGCGGCACCGTGGTCCCGGTCCCGTCCGCGCCGCCACGGCTGCGGAGCCGCGGCTTCGACCCGGCCGGTGAGCTCGCCACGGCCTTGGCCGCGCGGCTCGGGGTCGACCTGTCCCCGTGCCTCGCGCGCCGCGGTCTGGGCCACCAGGTCGGCCACGGTCGGGCGGATCGGATCAGCCGCCCGCCCCAGATCGAGCCGATCGCCGAGGCCCCCCGCAGCGTCCTCCTGGTCGACGACGTCCTGACGACCGGCGCGACGCTGACCGCGTGCGCGATGGCGCTGCGCGGGGCGGGGGCGAAACGGGTCGTCGCGCTGACCTTCACCCGCCGCCTTTAGCGGTCCCGAGAGCCGCGTCCGTGCTTCGGCCGCTTGGTGAGTTGGGCGGCCTATGGCGCCCCTAACTCACCAAGCGTCGGGATCGGGGCTGCTAGGTCGCCGGGCGGCCTCGCATCTGTCCCACGACTCGCCGCGTCATCTTGCGCTTGCGCATGAGTTCGCGGTGTTTCTTCACCTGCCTTCGCACGTCCTCATAGAGCTTGTGTATCGATTGGGCCATCTCGGGCGAGGCCTCGCGGGCATGGAGCGTCGCTCCCTTCAGGCGGACCGTCGCCTCGGCCACCTGGCAGTCGGAAATCGAGGGATTGCGCTCTTCGTAGAGCACTACGTCGAGGGTCGCGAGACCCGAAACCTGCCTCCCCAGGCGATTGAACCTTTTGCTCACCAGTTCACGCAGGTCGTCAGTCATCTCGACGTTGCGTCCACGAATCTCCATCCGCATGGGTGACCTCCTTGTGGGTTCGAGGTTCAAGGGTACGCCGCCCGGGGGTCGGCCACAAGGGGCGGACCGCTACTCTTGAGCAATGCCCGCAATGGACTTGGTGACCAAGGCCCTGCGCACGGGGGAAGGGCGCAAATTCAAGGCGTACCAGAAGCGCGCGGAGGCGATCAATCGATACGAGCCGGAGATGGAAGCGCTCTCCGACGAGGAAATCCGCGAGGTCGCGGACGAACTGCGCAAGCGCGCGCGGGAGGGAACGTCCCTGGACGACCTCCTGCCCGAGGCGTTCGCGCTCTGTCGTGAGGCCTCGCGCCGCACGACCGGCCAGCGCCACTACGACGTCCAGCTGATCGGCGGCATGGTGCTGAACGACGGCGCCATCGCCGAGATGAAAACCGGCGAGGGCAAGACGCTCACCGCGACCCTGCCGGTGTTCCTCAACTCGCTGGCCGGCAAGGCGGTCCACGTCGTCACCGTCAACGACTACCTCGCCCGCCGCGACTCGGAATGGCTGGCGCCGATCTACGAGGCCCTCGGGGTCAGCGTCGCCGCCGTCCAGGACTCCGACGACCACGCCGCGCGCCAGGAGAAATACGCCTGCGACGTCGTCTACGGCACCAACTCCGAGTTCGGCTTCGACTACCTGCGCGACAACATGTCGCAGTCCCTCGAGGAATGCGTCCAGCGCAGCCACGACTTCGCGATCGTGGACGAGGTCGACAACATCCTGATCGACGAGGCGCGGACGCCGCTGATCATCTCCGGCCGCCCCGAAGAAGCGGCGCAGACCTACTACACCTTCGCCCGCCTGGCCAAACAGCTCGAGGGCGTCCCGCACAAAGAGAAACTGAAAAGCCTCGGCGAATCGAAAGACACCTCCGACGCCGACTTCGACTACGAGTACGACGAGAAACACAAGACCGTCGCGCCGACCGAGCGAGGGGTCAAAAAAGCCGAGGAATTCCTCGGCATCGACAACCTCTATCTGGCCGAGAACGGCAACCTCGTCAACCACCTCGTGCAGTCGCTGAAGGCCGAGTCGCTCTACAAGAAAGACGACGACTACGCGGTGATCGACGGCGAGGTCATGATCATCGACGAGTTCACCGGCCGCATCCTCGAGGGACGGCGCTGGTCGGAAGGCCTCCACCAGGCGGTCGAGGCGAAGGAAGGCGTGGCGATCCGCGAGGAGAACCAGACGCTCGCCACGATCACCCTGCAGAACTACTTCCGGCTCTACGACAAGCTCTCGGGCATGACCGGTACCGCCCTTACCGAGGCGACCGAGTTCATGAAGATCTACAAAATGCCGGTCGTCGAGGTCCCGACCAACCAGCCGATGGTCCGGATGGACAAGAACGACCAGATCTTCAAAACCAAAGACGGCAAGTGGCAGGCCGTGCTCGAGGAAATCGTCGGCCGCCACGAAAAAGGCCAACCGGTGCTGGTCGGGACCGTCTCGGTCGAGGTGTCGGAGATGATCTCCTCAGCGCTCAAACGCGACGGGATCCAGCACGCCGTCCTCAACGCGAAACCGGAGCACGCCGAACGAGAGGGCGAGCTGATCGCCCAGGCGGGCCGCAAGGGCGCGGTGATGATCGCGACCAACATGGCGGGCCGCGGCGTCGACATCAAGCTCGGCGGGGATCCCGAACACCTGGCGATCCACGAGCTGAAAAAGCAGGGCATCACGCACGGCGACGAGGGCTACGAGGAGGCGCTGGCGGAGCGGACCGAGGAGCTGAAGCCGCAGTGCCAGACCGAGGCCGGGGAGGTTCGTGAGCTCGGCGGGCTCTTCATCTGCGGAACCGAGCGCCACGAGTCACGCCGCATCGACAACCAGCTGCGCGGCCGCGCCGGCCGTCAGGGCGACCCCGGCGAGTCGCGCTTCTTCCTCTCCGCCGAAGACGACGTGATCCGCCTCTTCGCGGGCGACCGCATCTACAAAATCCTCGATCGCCTCGGTCCTACCGACGACGACGGGTCCGAAGTGCCGCTCGAGGCCAAGATGCTTACGAAAACGGTCGAGAACGCGCAGAAGAAGGTCGAGGAACAGAACTTCCTGATCCGTAAACGCGTGCTCGAGTACGACGACGTGATGAACGAGCAGCGGCGGGTCGTCTACAAATACCGGCGCGAGATCCTCGAAGGCCGCGACATCTCCGAGAACGCCCGCGAAGAGCTGGAAGGCGTGATCGAGCGCCTGGTCGAGGAGTACACCTCGAGCGACCTGCTCGAGGAATGGGACCTGGACGAGCTGGAGACGCAGATACGCCAGATCTGGCCGGTCAGCATCGACGTGGCGACGTTGGCGCCGGAGGCGATCGACCGCGAGAAGCTGAAAGACGATCTCGACGAGGACGCGATGGCGGCCTATGACGAGCGCGAAGACAAACTCGGCGAGGAGCTGATGCGTCACCTCGAGCGCTCGATCCTGCTGCAGGTGATCGACAATCGCTGGCGCGAACACCTCTTCGACATGGACTACCTGCGCGAGGGCATCCACCTCCGCGGCTTCGCCCAGATCGACCCCCTGGTCGCCTACAAAAACGAGGGCTTCACGATGTTCGAAGACCTCATGCACTCGATCTGGGAGGAGTTCTCGAAACTCGTCTTCCACGCCGAGATCGAATTCACCGAACCGGCGGGCTCCCAGTTCCAGGGCGGCGGCTACGAAGCCGGCACGGATCGGCGCGCGCTCGACTACTCGGGCGGGACCGCCGAGGCCCAGCCTTCGGCGCTCGAACAGGTCGCCTTGGGGGCCGGTGCGGGTACCGCGACCGCGAGTGGCGCCGTCGATATGGCCGCCTCGCAGGCGCTCGGCGGCAACGGCGCCGACGTGGTCGAGACGGTGGTCAAAGACGAGCACGACAAACTCGGCCGCAACGACCCCTGCTGGTGCGGATCGGGCAAGAAGTACAAGAAGTGCCACGGGTCCTGAGGGACCCGATCCGCGAGTTCATCCGGGCGTTCAACGAGCGCGATCTCGACGGCTTCGTGGCCGTGCTCGACCCGGAGGTCGAACTGCACTCGATGAAGGGCCTGGTCAAAGGCACCGAGGGCGCGCGCCAGTGGGCGACGCGCAAGCGCGGCGGGGTGCAGCAGACGATCGAGCTGGAGCAGCTCTACGAGGAAGGCACCGAGGGCGGTGGGGGTCGCGCCGTGGCGCTGGTGAGGCGCCGCTGGCACTGGGACGACGATGACGGCGAGTTCGCGGGCGAGGACGAGCTGGCCTGGACCTTCGAGCTGCGCGACCACCGGATCCGCTCCTGGCGCCCCTCCGAGGACCGCGAGGAGGCGCTCCGAGTCGCCGGCTTCTCCCACCGGTAACCTGTGCCCATGGCCGATGCCGCGCAGAAAGAGCCCGTAGCGCCGCGAATCGCCGCTGTCCGCGAGCAGCTGTCCCTGCTCTCGGACTACCTTTGACCCCGCTCGCCTAGAGAAAGAAGCGGTCGCGCTCGAGGAGGAGATGGGCGCACCTGGCTTCTGGGACGACCAGGAGGCTGCCGCTCGCACCTCCGCCGTGCACGCCCGCGCCCAGCGGCGTCTCGACATGTTCCGGGGCCTGGAGTCAGACGTCGGTGAACTCGACGACCTCGCCGAGCTGGCCGAGGAAGACGAGGAGATCGAGGGTGAGCTCGAGGGGCAGTTGGCCGCGATCGAGTCGCGCCTCGCCGCGCTGGAAGAGGCGCGTCTTTTCAGCGGCGAGTACGACGCCGGCGACGCGGTCGTCACCGTCCACGCCGGGGCGGGGGGCACCGACTCCCAGGATTGGGCGGAGATCCTCCTGCGGATGTACCTGCGCTGGGCCGAACGGCGCGGCTTCGACGTCGAGATGGCGGAGGCCTCGCCGGGGGAGGAGGCCGGCCTGAAGTCGGCGACCTTCATCGCCCGCGGCGAGAACGCCTACGGCCTCTTCGCCGCGGAGCGTGGCGTCCACCGCCTGGTCCGGATCAGCCCCTTCGACTCCTCGGGGCGCCGCCACACGAGCTTTGCCCAGGTCGACGTCGGCCCGCTGGTCGAGGGCAACGTCGAGGTCGACATCGACGAGTCCGACCTGCGCATCGACACCTACCGGGCCTCCGGCGCCGGCGGCCAGCACGTCAACAAGACCGACTCCGCGGTCCGGATCACCCACATCCCGACCAACACCGTCGTCCAGTGCCAGAACGAGCGCTCGCAGACCCAGAACAAGGCGGTCGCGATGCAGCTGCTGAAATCGAAGCTGATCGAGTTGGAGGAGCGCAAACGCTCCGAAGAGCTGGCGAGGGCGCGCGGCGAGGTCAAAGACGTCGCCTGGGGCTCGCAGATCCGCTCCTACGTCCTGCACCCGTACACGATGGTGAAGGACCACCGCACCGAACACGAGGTCGGCGACGTCAACCGGGTGCTCGACGGCGACATCGACGGCTTTGTCCGCGACTACCTCGAGAAGACCGCCGCCTCCTCGGCGAGCTAGGGAACGGGAAGCGATCCGATGGCGCCGCTGGTCACTGTCGAACGGGGCGCGGCGGGTGAGCCGGAGGGGCTCTTGGTGCTCCATCACGGCCGTGGCACCGACGAGAACGACCTGCTCGGGCTGGCCGATGCTCTCGACCCGGAGCGGCGGCTGCGGGTCGTCTCGGCGCGTGGGCCGCTACAGGTGCCCGGCTGGCCGGGCTACCACTGGTACCTGGTGCCGAAAGTCGGCTACCCGGACCGAGCCAGCTTCGACGCGGCGCGGACGGCGCTCGCCGAGCTTCACGACGGTCTCTGGCGGGAGTCCGGGCCGGGGCCGGAGCGCACGGTCCTGGCGGGCTTCTCGATGGGCGCGGTGATGAGCCACGCGATGGGGTGGAGCGCGGAGCGCCCCGCGGTCGCCGGAGTGCTCGCCTTCAGCGGCTTCATGCCGACCGTCGCCGGCTGGCGCCCGAGCTTCGAGGACCGCACCGCCACCCGCGCCTTCGTGTCCCACGGCACCCAGGACCCGGTGATCGAGATCGGCTTCGCCCGCGCCGCCCGCGACCTCCTCCTCGCCGGAGGGATCGACCTCACCTACCGCGAGTCCGACGTCGTCCACACGATCGACCCCGCCGCCGTGCAGGACGCGGCGGACTGGCTCGCGGAGACGCTGCCGGGCTCTGCGTAGGTTCCCGGCCCCGCAAGCCGGCGCCCGAGGTAAGGGACGCGAGGCGTCCCGGCGAGAGGGCCGTCTCACCCACGGCCCTGGCTGGCTGTGACCGTGCCCGAGACGGCCGGGGTGTGAGGAGTGGCGGCGATCGTTCACACGGGCGCCACGGGTTCGTCACGGGAGAGGGGCGGATCCGTCGCGGAAGGCGCGCGGCGTCACAGAGACCGTGGGAAGTCCACGCTTCCGTGCGCGTGCCCCAACGGACAAGGATCTCCGTGTCGATTTTCTGGTCGCTCAGCGACCAAAAGTCGACGCGCGTCCCCTGGACCCCTCTTCCGAGGCCCAGCAAGGGACCGGAAGTGCCCGAAGGCCGTGGGAAGTGTGGAGTTCCCGGCACCTTCGTCAACTCCTCATCGGTCAGCGCTTTGCTGTGGAGAGAAACCGTCCCTATGCGGCGGTAAAGCTCCACAGGCATCAAGATCCCGGCGTCCCGGGCGACCGGATCTCCCACGTGTCACGGAAGTCCGACTTCGTGCCATCCCTGCGCCAGCTCTCCCACGAACCCCGCCCAGGACCCATCTAGGACTGCCGGGGCGGCCGGGAGAACGAGGGTCCCGCCCAACCGCCCCCACTCAGTTGGCGTAGACGCGCGGCGCGCGGGTGCTCGTGTGCTTCGCGCTCAGCAGGCGCTGTTCCAGAGCGGCGGCGCAGTAGCCGGGGGTTTCCGGGGCGCGGAGGGAGACGTCGAACTCGCTTGCCGCTGCCGCTCGGTCCATCACCGCGGTGCCGAGCTTCGTGGTGAGGTGGAGGACGCCCTTACCGCTCAGGTGCTTGCTCGCGTGGTCGATCGTGACGGCGCCTTTGGCGTCTTTCAGCTTCACGCCGACGGTGACCGGGGTGGGGGACCAGGCCTGGTAGCGGACGGTGAGGCGCACCTGGTTCGAGGCGGGCAGGGTGGTGATCGTCGATTCGGCCTGACGGACCTGGCAGGCCGCCGGCGCGGTCACGAACGGCGCACCCTTCTTCGCGGCCTTGGCCGCCCCGCCGTCGCCGCAGTCTTCTTCGAGTTCTTCTTCTTCTTCGAATTCGCCTTCTTCGTCCTCTTCGAATTCGAATTCCTCTTCGGCGGCCGATCCGCAGTCTTCGAATTGAGTTCGAGTTCTTCGGCTTCGAATTCTTCTTCGGGTTCGGCGGCGTCGTCGCGCAGGGTCGGATGGGCGAAGGTCGTCGGCCGCGCCGAGGACGCGGCGGCGCCGGCGACCTGCGAGACGGCCAAGCCGCTGAGCAGAGCGAAGAGGAGGAGCAGGGAGAAGGAGCGCTTCATGGGGCCTGCATCGACCCCGCGGGGCGCTCCTTTACTCGACTAGACGTTTGACCTACCTGCTTTGGTTCTCCATTGCGAGCAGCCGCTTCTTCATCTCGACGCCGCCCGCGTAGAGGCCCAGGGTGCCGTCGCTGCGCACCACGCGGTGGCAGGGGACGACGAGGGGGATCGGGTTGCGCGAGCAGGCCGACCCCGCGGCGCGGACTGCCCGCTCGTTGCCGGCCCCGCGGGCGAGGTCGGTGTAGGTGCGGGTCTCGCCGTAGGGGATCGCCGCGATCCCTTCTCGGGCGCGGAGCAGGAAGCCGTGGCTGAGCTGCCAGTCGATCGGCACCTCGAACTCCCGCCGGCGGCCTTCGAAGTAGTCCTCGAGCTCCCGTCGCTCCTCGTCGAAGCGGTCGGGCGCCTCCAGGATCCGCGGCGAGATCCGCTCGGCAAGGTCGAGGAGCGTCGCGTCGACGTCCTCGCCCGGCAGGGCGAGCCGCACCAGTCCCTCCGGCGTCCGCGCCAGCAGCAGCGTCCCGAAGGGCGAGTCGGCGGTCGCGTAGGCGATGTCGAGCAGGCCCTCGGCGGCGGCGCGCTCGCGCAGCCTCTCTAGTGACTTGTTGATGGCGGTGTTGTCCATGGTGGCCGTCATGTCAGTTCCTTTCGCAGTCGTTGCAGTCCCTCGTGCAGGCTGCGGCGCGCCGCCTCCGGCGAGCAGCCGAGCGCCGCGGCGATCTCCTCGTGTGGGAGGTCGCTCGCGAACCGCAGGGTGACCGCGGCCCGCTGCTTCGGTGGCAGGGACGCGACCGAGCGCCAGACCTCGCCGTCGGCGGGGTCGGGGTCGAACACGGCCTCCTCGCGCACCGACTCGACCGGCACCGGGGCACGTCCCCGCGCCCGGTGGTGGTCGATCGCCTTGCGGTGCGCGATCGTCACCAACCAGCCGCGCAGGTTGCTCGCTTCGCGCAGGCCCGGGTAGGCCCGCAGGGCGGCCAGGAACGTCTCCTGGAAGGCGTCCTCGGCCCCGTCGCGGCCGACCGCGCCACGCAGCACCGCCATCACCTCGCCGGCGTGCTCGTCGATCAGCGTCTGGAAGGGGGGTAGCTCTGCCATCTCTCTTTCAACGTCCTAAGGCCGGGCCGCGTGAGATTCGCCCCCCTTGACTTCAATAGGGTGACGATGTGTCCGCAATTACCGCCGAGGAACTGCGCGAGCTGGTAGCCCGGGCGCTGGCCGAGGATCTCGGCGACGGCGATGTGACCGGTGAGGCGACCGTTCCCGCCGAGGCGACGGCGACCGCGCGGATCGTCCAGAAAGCGCCCGGGGTCGTCTTCGGGCTCGACCTCGTGGTCGAGACGATGGCGCAGACCGGGGTGGCGGAGGTCGAGAAGCTGGCCCCGGAGGCGCTGTGGCGCCAGACCGTCCCGGTCGAGGTGCTGGTCGCCCGCGGCTCGGCCCGCGCGATCCTCGCCGCCGAGCGCACCGCGCTGAACTTCCTCGGCCACCTCTCCGGGGTGGCGACGCTGGCGGCGCGCTACGTCGAGGCGGTCGACGGCACGAACGCGAAGATCCTCGACACCCGCAAGACCACCCCCGGCCTGCGCAAGCTGGAGAAGGCCGCGGTCGCGGCGGGTGGCGGTACCAACCACCGCATGGGCCTCTTCGACGCCTTCCTGATCAAGGAGAACCACATCGCCGCCGCAGGGAGCATCGCCAAGGCCGTCTACGCCGCCCGCAAGGCGCATCCCGAGCTGCCGGTGGAGGTCGAGGTCCGCAACCTCGACGAGACCGCCTACGCCCTCGGCACCGGCGCCGACCAGCTCCTCCTCGACAACATGGACCCGCCGACGATGCGCGCCGCGGTCGAACTCCGCGATGCCCACGGCGAGGGCGGCAAGCCGACCCTCGAGGCATCGGGCAACGTCAACCTGGAGACCGTTCGCGCCGTCGCCGAGACCGGCGTCGACTTCATCTCCGTCGGCGCCCTGACCCACTCGGCCCCGGCCCTCGATTTCTCCCTGCTGCTCAGCGCCGACTAGCGCACGCCTCTGTAATTTCTTCCGCGCGTCCGGCCGGGTAGGCCTGGACGCGAGCTAGCTTCGGCGCGTGTCCGCGAATCCCGAGGCAATCGCCTGGCATGTCAAGCGATCGGAAGATCTCTCGGACGACCTTCGCGACCGAGTTCTGTTGCTCCGTGCCCGAGGTAGGCAACTGACGGGCTTCTCGGGCGCGGTCTTGGCTCTTGCCGGGGCAAACGTCGTGTCGGTCCTCGATGCGCTCCACGGCGCTGCCCGTGGCCTCGCGGGCTTTTCGCTCATGGTCGCCGTGCCCCTGCTGGTCGCGTCTTTGGTGACGGCCCTACCCGGCACCCCGGCACCACGGTTCGCATCTGACCTCTCGGCCGAGGAGGTCGCCAACTTCACCGCCGACCGGTTCATCCGCGAGCCGGATCTCTGACGGGCCCGGTTCGGTGGGTATCGTCCTTGGCGCCCTGATCGCGGAGGCCCCGCCATGGGATGTCCCCTTGGACCAGGCGAAAGCCCCGATGCATCGCGAAGGCGACATCACCTCCGTCTGAGGCCTACTTCAGGAGTTTCGACAGCCGGCGGTCTTTGAGGACGCGGTCGCCGGTCTGGTCGTGGGGGCAGTAGTTCGTCTGGTGTTCGGAGAAGTAGACGGCCTCGAGGGTGGTGCCGCAGCGGGGACAGGGCTTGCCCTCGTGCTTGTGGATCCGTAGGGGGACCTTGATCTTGTCGGGGAGATCGGGGCCGAGAGTTGCCTCGTAGTGGTCGATCGCGTCGCCGAGGACGTGGAGGGCGGCGTGGAGGCGGGCGACCTCCTCCTCGTCGAGCTCGGTGCCTTTCTTGAAGGGGGACAGGCAGGCTTCCCAGAGGATCTCGTCGACCCAGGAGCGGCCGATGCCGCTGATGTCTTTCTGGTGGCGCAGGAGGGGGTGGAGGTGGCGCGGCTTGTCGATCGCCGCGGCGAACTCCTCCAGGGGTGGGGCGGGCCAGGCTTCCGGGCCCAGCGTCGCCACCATCTCATCCTCGGCGACCTTCTCGGTGAGTAGGAGTTTCGCCCAGGCGCGCTGCTTGGTCCCGAACTCGCGCAGGCGCAGCTCGCGCCCGTCGTCGAGCCGGATCAGCACCCGGGCGGCCCGGTCTTTCAGCGAGGCCCGTTTGTCGGAGACGCGCAGGCGCCCCGCCGACATCAGGTGGATGAGGAGCGAGAGGTCGCCGAACTCGACCACCGGCATCTTCGAGATGCGGCGCACGCCGGTGATCTCGCGGCCGACCAGCGCCTCCAGTGGAGGGTCGAACGTCTTCATCACGTTCATCCCCGGCGCGAGGACCGATTCGACCGTGGCGCCGCGCGTCGCTTCGTCGATCCGACGCGCGGTGATCTCGACCTCGGGAAGCTCGGGCATCCCTAAAGCATGACTAGCTCGATGCGCAGATCGCGAAAGTCGAGACCTGTGCGGTCAGCGCTTCGCCTGAGGTGTTGTGGAAAAGGACGCCCCAGCGCTGCTGGTCCGTGCTGA
Organism: uncultured Actinomycetes bacterium; assembly: GCA_963782515.1. Lineage (GTDB taxonomy): Bacteria > Actinomycetota > Thermoleophilia > Solirubrobacterales > 70-9 > VAYN01. The sequence goes on from CAWAJY010000004.1 coordinate 597,282, forward strand.
TGAAAGGGATCGTTTCGGAGATCGAGATGCGACCGTTAGAGGTGCGGCCGCCGCCTCCCGTCACCATCTCCCCTGGAAGGCACGCAACCAGCAGCTGAAACTGGTCGTCTTTGGCGAAGGGATGATTTTCGACGGTCGCTCGTCGTTCCGTGTAGGTCGTCGCTTTCGGGATGTTCAGGGACGGCAGGTCGATGTTCCCGGCGGTGATCGTGCCGGGAGCGATCTTGGAGCCGGTGACCGCGCCCGCCGCGAGCTGGCCGTTGCCGACCGCGCCGTCAGCAAGCTGCGCCGAGCCCACGGCTTTTGCGCCGAGCTGGGCGGTTCCGACCGCGCCAGGGGCGAGCTTCAGCGACGTCACCGCACCTTTCTTGATCGACTTGGTGACTACTGAGTTCGCCGGGGCGGTGGCGGCCTTGACCGCGTAGGCGCTGCCGCCGAGGGCGACGAAGAGGGCGAGCAGGGCGACGAGCATCGCCGGGGAGGGGAGGTGGGACGAGAGGCGGCGCATGGGTTCCTTTCGGGTGGGAGATGGACACCCTACGGGCAGGCTAGAATGCATCCACGTTCATTCGACCTGGTTCGACCTGAAGGTCTGCCGGCGAACAGAGGAAAGGAAGGGCTCATGCAGGAGCTCCCGACGATCCAACCCGGCTTTGCCCCGGAGCTTGCTCCGGAGGAGATCGCTGCGCTCAGCGAGGAGGTCCGCGCGCTCGCGGCCGAGCGCAACGCCGTGATCCTCGCCCACAACTACGAGGTTCCGGAGATCCAGGACGTCGCCGATCATCGCGGCGACAGCCTCGGGCTCTCGCGCGCCGCCGCCACCACCGACGCCGAGGTGATCGTCTTCTGCGGCGTCCACTTCATGGCCGAGACGGCCTCGATCCTCTCGCCGCAGAAGACGGTGCTGATCCCCGATCTCGACGCCGGCTGCAGCCTCGCCGACTCGATCGACGCCGACCAGCTGCGCGGCTGGAAGGCCGAGCACCCGGGCGCGATGGTCGTCATGTACGTGAACACCTCGGCCGCGGTGAAGGCGGAGACCGACTATTGCGTCACCTCCTCGAACGCCGTCTCGGTGGTCGAGCACATCTGGCGCGAGCACGGCCCCGACACCGAGATCCTCTTCGGGCCCGACATGTGGCTGGGCGCCTTCGTCGAGCGCGAGACGGGCCTCACCGACGAACCCGAGCGCCGCGCCCGCTTCCACATCTGGGACGGCGAGTGCCATGTTCACGCCGGCATCCGCCCCGAGGACATCTCGCGCACCCGCGCCGAACACCCCGAGGCCGAGTTCCTGATCCACCCCGAGTGCGGCTGCTCGACCCAGGCGATGGAGTACGTCGCCTCAGGCGACATCGACACCACCGGCGTCCACATGCTCTCCACCTCGGGCATGCAGACCTACGTCGAAGCGAATCCGGAGGGCGAGTTCATCGTCGCCACCGAGAACGGCATGCTCTACCCGCTGCAGCAGGCCGCCCCCAAGGCGAACCTCATCGAGGCCAACCGGATGGCCTTCTGCAAATACATGAAGATGATCACCCTGCCGAAGCTCCGCGACTCGCTCGTGGAGATGAAGTTCGAGGTCAGCGTCGCACCGGAGATCGCCGAGCGGGCGAAGGTGCCGATCGAGCGCATGGTCGCGATCGGGTAGCAGGACGTGAGGGGTTCGTGAAACATCCGACACACCTCGCCCCGATCGGTGACGAAGATGCCGGGAACGTCACACCCGCGTGAGCCTTCGGTCTGTTCCGGGCCTCGAAACAGGGCCCGAAAACGCGCTGCACGAGTTGACCGTCCTATAGCACGGTCAACTCGTGCAGCGCGGAATTGACTGTTGCCCAACACGCACGGAAGCGTGGACTTCCCACGGTCTCCGTGACGAGATGCGCCTTCCGCGACGCATCCGTGTCCCCCTCGTGGCGAACCCGAGGCCCTCGCGTGGGCGATCCCGCCACTCCCCACATCCCCGGCCGTCTCGGCCACGGCCACAGCCAGCCCGGGCCGTGGCCGAGACGGCCGCGCTGGCCGCCTGCCCTTGCGTCCCTTGCCTCGGGCGCCAGCTTCCCCCGCCCCGAACCCTCCCCGCAAAACCTCGCCGCACCGCTCCGTTGGTTCTCCCAGAGCGTCTTAAGGGAACCCTCAGGCGAACTTGGCTGGGCGTTTACGTCCAGGGTGAAGGCTGGTGGCACCCGATGACGAATAGGAGACTGCTGATGCAGGAGACTCAGAACAAGCGCAATGTGTTGGTGATCGTGGGCCGGGAGGCCGAGCCGGCGATCATGGTCGACGCTCTGCGGCCACGGTCGGAGGGGACCGGCTTCACCCTGCTGGTCCCGGCGACGTCGCTGCACGGGGCCGATTCTCCGATCGACTGGGCCGACGCCGTGGGGCGTGCGGAGCGGGGGGCAGGCGCCCTGCGCGATGCGGGCCTCGAGGTGATCGAGACGATCGTCGGCGACGCCGATTTTGCCGCCGCCGCAGGCGACGTGATGCACTCGCGGGAGATCGACGACGTCGTCGTGCTCGTCGACCCGCAGGCGGCGCTCGGCGCCCGTCCGGACCTCGTCGCGGTCTAGTCCCAAGGCCCGACTTCCTCACGGGAACCTAAAAAGTGGCCCCGAGCGGGCCAATCGCAGAGCGAAACCGCCTTTTTCTGGGCGCAAAATTTCGCCGCCGAGACTTCGCAGGAGTCATGTTGTTCTCGCAGAAGGCACCTCACACCTATGCCGAGACTCCGACGCAACAAGAGAAGCGCCCCCGAGCCTGTGCGCTCGCGTGGCCGGCGCGCCCCGATCATCGAGCTGAACGATGTGACCAAGGTCTACCCGGGCGGTCACATGGCGCTCGACCGCGTCTCGCTGTCGATCGGCCGGGGCGAGTTCGTCTTCCTCGTCGGACCGACCGGCTGCGGCAAGTCGACGCTGATCAAGACCCTGATCCGCGAGCTCGACGTCACCGAGGGCAGCGTCCGCATCGCCGGCCGCGACATCGCCGCGATGCCCGAGAAGAAGGTCCCGCAGCTGCGGCGCAACATCGGCACGGTCTTCCAGGACTTCAAGCTTCTCCCCAACCGGACCGTCTACGACAACGTCGCCTACGCGCTCCAGGTGATCGGCGCCAGTCGCTCCGAAATCCGCGAGCAGGTGCCGGCGACGCTGCGCCTGGTCGGCCTCTCGACCAAGCTCCACAACTACCCGGACCAGCTCTCCGGCGGTGAGCAGCAGCGCGTCGCGGTCGCCCGCGCCTTCGTCAACCACCCGCCGCTCATGCTGGCCGACGAGCCCTCGGGCAACCTCGACCCGGTCACCTCGATCGGGATCATGCAGCTGCTCTACCGGATCAACAAGACCGGCACGACCGTCGTCGTCGTCACCCACGACCGCGAGATGGTCGACAACATGCGTCGCCGCGTGGTCGAGCTCTACGAGGGCCGCGTCGTCCGCGACGAGGTCTCCGGTGGCTACACCGAGGAGTCGACGACCGAATTCGGCATGCGGATGCAGGCCGAGATGGGCGTCGGGCCCGACGGCGAGCGCAAGACCAACGGCCACTCGCTCACCCACTGATGTCACGCATCTTTTTCTTCTTCTCGGAGGCGTTCCGGGCGCTTCGCCGCAACGGCGCGCCGACCCTCGCCGCGGTGATCACCACGGTCGTCACCGTGGTCCTGCTCGGCGTGCTGATCCCGGTCTTCCAGACGGCGCAGGCGAAGTCCGACGAAGTCCGCGGCGAGCTGAACGTGCAGTTCGCGCTCTACCCCGACGTGACCAACGGCGAAATCGCCGGCGCGAAAGAAAAGCTGGAAGCGGTCCCGGGCGTCGCCTCGGTGACCTACATCTCCAAGCAGGAGGCGCTGCAGACGCTGAAGAGCGAACTGAGCGACAAGACGATCGTCGACGAGCTGCACACCAACCCGCTGCCCGCCAGCTTCCAGGTGACGGCATCGAACGCCTCCGACCTGCCCCAGATCGAACGCGAAGTGATGGGGACCGCCGGCGGCGGCAAGAAGGACCCGATCAGCCCGGTCATCTCCAACTCCTTCAGTCGCCAGCAGTCGACCCAGCAGATCGCCAAGGTGACGAGCGCGCTGAAGATCGTCCTCACCGTGATCATGGCCCTGCTCATCGTCGCCTCGCTGATGCTGATCGGCAACACGATCCGGCTCTCGATCTTCACCCGCCGCCGCGAGGTGGAGGTGATGCGGCTGGTCGGTGCCACCCGATGGTTCATCCGCTGGCCGTTCCTCATCGAGGGGGTCGTGGTGGGCTTCATGGGAGGCCTGGTCGCCATACTGATCCTGTGGATCGGCAAGATCACGATCGTCGACCCGTTGAGCAGCAACGGCGACTCCTTCGCCCTGGCTCAGCACAACAGCACCATCGCCTTCCCGGTGCTGATCGCGATCCTCTTCGGGGCCGCGATCCTCGTCTCGACGATCGGGTCGGGCGTCACGCTGCGTCGCTTCCTCAAGGTCTGAGGGCCGCGTGAGGCTGCGCGGCGCGATCGCCTTCGGCGTCGCCCTGGTCGCGTTCCTCGTCGTCGGGATCTGGCTCGGCGGCCACCCGTCGAAGCTGCCCGGCTTCGCCCGCGAAGCGTTCACCGAAGAACCCACCGCCCTGGTCGGCGAAGCGTCGGAAATCATCAAGGACAACTACTTCCGCAAGGTCGGCAACACGGAGCTCGGCAACGCGTCCCTGCAGGGGATGGTCCGCGAGCTGCGCAAACGCCACAAAGACCGCTTCAGCGACTACTTCTCGCCGGAAAGCCTGGAAGGGTTCAACACCCAGATCGAAGGGCACTTCTCCGGCGTGGGGCTGAGCGTGATCGAAGTGAAAAAGGGCCTGAGGGTGGTGAAGGTCTTCAAACGCTCCCCCGCCGAAGAAGGCGGGGTCGAGGTGGGGGACACGATCGTCGCGGTCGAAGGCGAATCGATCGAAGGGCTCGACTCGACCGCAGCCACCCAGAAGATCAAGGGGCCGGAAGGCACCCAGGTCACGGTCACCCTGGAAAAGCCGAAGACCCACAAGAAGGTCGAAAGGACGCTGACCCGGGCGAACGTCGTGCTGCCGAACGTGTCGAGCCGGGTGTTCACGACCGACGGCAAGAAGATCGGCTACGTGCGCCTGTTGTCCTTCAGCTCCGAAGCCAGCAAGCAACTCGCCCACGGCATCGAAAAAGCGCAGGGCGAAGGCGCCGAAGGCCTGGTCCTCGACCTGCGCGAGAACCCCGGTGGGCTGCTCGACGAGGCGGTCTCGAGCGCCTCGCTGTTCCTGCCCGAGGGCGAAGTCGTCGTCTCGACCAAATCGCGTACGAAGGGGTCGACGGAACGCAAGAGCGGCCCCGGGAAGATCGTCGACGTGCCCTTCGACGTGCTGATCGACCGGGGGACGGCGAGCGCCGCCGAGATCATGACCGCGGCGCTGCAGGACGACGCGCACGCGACCGTGGTCGGCACCCGCTCCTACGGCAAGGGCGTCTTCCAGGAAGAGCACGAACTCGCCAACGGCGGGGCGCTGAAGCTGACGGTGGGCGAATACTTCACCCCGAGCGGCGAAAACCTCGCCCGCACGGGCGGCATCCACCCCGAAGTGAAGGTCGTCGACAACCCGCACACGGCGGTCGACGAGGCGCGGCAGAAGGCGCTCGAAACGGTGGCCGCCCGGGTCAACGGTTGAGCCCCCGGGCGGAGCGCGGGGGCGGTCGCGGGCGACGGCAGAGCGCCGGGCCACGGCGTAGCCGCTCCGAACGCGCGGCGGCGCGGGAGGCTCCGCGAAAGGGCGCCGGGGCGCGGGGAGGGACGCTCCGTCGGCGCGACCAGCCGGCAAGCGCCCGTGATGCCGTCGCCGACCTGCTCGAGGAGCGCCTCGGGATGCGCGGCTTCAGCGGCATGGTGGAAGAGGAAGCGGCTTCGGCGGCGGAGGAGGCCGAGGCCCGTTCGGCCCCGCGCCGGGACCTGACCGCGCTCGCGACCTTCACCGTCGATCCGGCCACCGCACGCGACTTCGACGACGCCGTCTCCGCCCAGCGCGAGGGCGAGGGCTGGCGCGTCTGGATCCACATCGCCGACGTCGCCGCCCACGTGCGGCCCGGCTCGCCGCTCGACCTGGAGGCGCTGCGCCGTGCCAATTCGACCTACGTGCCGGGGACGGTCGAGCCGATGCTCCCGCACTCGCTCTCCAGCGGGGCGTGCTCGCTCTCGCCGGGAGTGGAGCGCCTCGCCGTCACCGCCGAGATCGAGCTGGACTCCGGCGCCCGGCCGACCCGCACCCGCTTCTACCGCAGCCGCATCCGCTCCGACGCGCGCCTCGATTACGACCAGTTAGATCGAGTCTTCGACGGCCGCGAGGAGCCGCCCGCGGCGGTCGCCGAACCGCTCGCCGCCGCCCGCGACGCCGCCGCCGCCCTCGGCGAGCACCGCGGCACCACCTCGCTCGACGTCGAGTCGGCCGAGCCGGAGTTCGAGTTCGACGCCGAGGGCAACGTCGTCGCCGCCCACCGGGTGCCGGGGACCGAGGCCCACCGCCTGATCGAGCGGCTGATGATCCTCACCAACGAGCGGGTCGCGGAGTTCCTCGTCGACCGTCGCGTCCCCGCCGTCTACCGCGTCCACGCGCAGCCCGATCCGCCGCGGATCGAACGCCTGCTGGAGCAGCTGGCGGCGCTCGACGTGCCGACCCCGCCGCTCGGCCAGGGGCTGTCGCCGCGCTCGGCCGGGCAGATGGCCGCGGACGCCAGCAGGCTGGCGCGGGCGGAGGCCGCACGGCGCGGGCACGGCCGGGACGCATATACCTCCCTTGTGCTCCGTTCCCTGAAACAGGCCGCCTACAGCGAGGCGAACTCCGGCCACGCCGGGCTCGCCTCCGACGCCTACACCCACTTCACCTCGCCGATCCGGCGCTATCCCGACCTGCTCGTGCACCGGGCGCTGCTGGCCGCGCTGGGCGAGGGGGAGGAGGCGCCGACCCTCGCCGAGGCGCGCGAGGTCGCCGCCCACAGCTCCGCCCAGGAGCGCGAGTCGGCGAAGATCGAGCGCGATGCCGACGACGTCTGCGCCGCCTATCTGCTGGAACGGGAGCTCGGCGAGCGCGGCCTCGATGCCGAATTCGACGGCGAGGTGTCGGGGGTGATCCGGGCGGGGGCGTTCGTCGCCTTCGGCGGCGAGCTCGGCGACGTCTACGAGGGGATGCTGCCCTCGCGGACCCTGCCCGGCGGGCGCTACGAGCTCGATCGCGCCGAGGTCGCGTTGCGCGGCAGCGGCGACGGGGCGACGGCGCTGCGGCTCGGCGATCCGGTGCGGGTGCGGGTGACCGGGGTCGACTCCGGCCGCGGCCGCGTCGACCTCGAGCTCACCGGAGGAGGGGGCAAGGGCTGATGGCGAAGAAAGGCAAGAAACGCTCACCGGCATCGGGCGATGTCGTCACCAACCGTCGGGCACGGCACAAATTCGAGTTCGTCGAAACGATGGAGGCGGGGATCGTCCTCACCGGCTCGGAGGTGAAGGCGCTGCGCGGTGGCCAGGCACAGATGACCGATTCCTACGCGGTCGTCGACGACGGCGAGGTCTGGCTGCGCAAGCTCCACATCCCGCCCTACGAGTTCGCCGACGTGGACGCCCACACCCCCGATCGGCCGCGCAAACTGCTGCTTCATCGTGACGAGATCGAGCGTCTGGTCGGCAAGACCGCGGAGAAAGGCCTCACCCTCGTGCCGGTGCGGATCTACTTCAAAGGACCGCGGGCGAAGGTGGAGCTGGCGCTGGCACGTGGCAAGGAGGGGCGCGACCGTCGGCGCGAGCTGGCCGACCGCGATGTGCGCCGCGAAGTCGAACGCGACTTCAAGGGGCGCATGCGCTGACCTTGAATGGCGAAAACCACGGAGGTAGCCGAACGGTTGACCCGGCTGGATCCTTTGTAAGGATGGGACCGTGCCCGCGGCAAACGTCAGCAACTACATCTCCGATCACACGGGCTACTTCATCGCCGCCCTCGCTGCCGCGATCCTCGTGCTGCTGCTGGTGGTCATGGTGACCAACCGCCGCAGCAAAGAGGAAGAAGAGAAAGCCACGGGCGCGGGGGGGCCGGGGGGCACGCCGCCGAATTCACCGGGCACGCCGCCGAACGCCGTCGCGGGGGCGGGCACGCCGCCCGGAGCGCCGGGCGCCTCGACGCCGCCCACCTCCGAGACGCGCAAGGAGAAACGTGACCGGTTGCGCAAGGAGCAGCGCGAGGCGCGGGAGCAGATGCGCGCCGAGCGCCGCGCCGCGATCGAGAAGCGCAAAGCCGAGCGTGCCGCAAAACGCGGGGGCCAGGCGCCGCCCGCCCCTCAGCCTTCTGCGCCGCCGGATCCGGGCGCTCCGCCGGCCGCGCCCGGCGCGGCGACCCCGCCGCCCGTTCCGGTTCCGCCGCCCGCCGCGACCCCGGCGGGTGGGCCGTCGTCTGGCGAGACCGCTGTGATCGCCGGAGGTGCCGCTGCCGCGGTCGGCGCCGCCGGTGCCGACAAAGGCCCCGAGAAGAAAGGCTTCCTCGATATGTCGCTCTTTGGGATCCAGTTTGGCGGCAAGAAGAAGAAGGAACGGGCGGAAGCCGAGCAGCGCCTCGCCGCGGCCCGCGCCGCCAACGAGCGCGCCGTGCAAGAGGCGCGGGCGAGCGCGGGGGCAACGCCACCTCCGGTCGATGCGCCGCCTTCACCGGGCCCCGCTGTCGTCCCGCCGTCCCCGGTCCCCGCCGAGCCTCCGCTGCAAGGCGACCCCCTGCGGGAACCGCCGCCTCCGGTCCAGAACCTGAACGCGATCGCGTCCGGCGGACAGGTGGGCTTCGCGCCCGAGGACGCGCCGGAGCCCCCGAGCCTTGTCGGGCCGCCGCCGACCCCCGGTCCTCCTCCGGTGCCGACCGACGCCGACGCGGCCGCCGCCGCGCAGCGCGTCCGTGACAAAGTTGCCGAAGTGAGGGAAGAGGAGCAGCGCATCAGGGCCGAGGCCGACCGACGGATGCAGGAGGCCGAACGCCTGCAGGGGCAGGCCGCCGCGCCGCCGAACGCCTTCGGCGCCCCGCCCACGCCGGCGCCCGGACCGCCGCCGGCGCCCGGCGCCCCGCCCACGCCGGAGTCGGCCGCGCCGCTCGCATCGGAGCCCGGACCGCCGCCCACGCCGGAGTCCGGCCGGCCGCCGGTCCCGTCCGTCCCCGCCGCCGATCTCAGTTTCGCCGAGCAGCGCCTGCAGGAGGGCCGCGCCGCCCGCGAGCGCTCGATGGCGGAGGCCGAGCAGCGCCTGCGCGAGATCGACGAGCGCACCAAAGCGGCCGAAGAGCGCGCCGCCGCCGCGCATCGCCTGGAGGCATATCGGGCCGAAGAAGAAGCCCAACAGCGCCGCCTCGAGGAGATGCAGCGCAGCGTCGAGGAGGCCGAACGTCGCGCCGAGGAGGCCGAGCGCCGGGCCCGCGAAGCCGAGGAAGAGGTCATCCGCTCGCTCTCCGCCCCGCTTCCGCCAGAGTCGGCCTCGGTCGCGCCGCCGGCGCCCCCTGTCGCGCCGAGCTCCTTCGGCTCGCCGCTCCGGGCCGAGGCTGCTCCCCCCGTGCCGAACTCCTTCGGGGAGCCGCCTGCGCCGCTGCCGCCCGAGCCGGCTCCGCAAGCCTTCGAGCCGACGCCCGCGCCGCCGCAGGCCGAACCCTCGCCGCCGACCTTCGAGGCGCCTCCCGCGCCTCCGACCGAGCCCCCGCCGAGTTCACTTGGCTCGCCGCCTCCGCCGCCTCCGCCACCTCCGCAGTCCGAACCGCCCACCGCCTCCTTCCCGACGGTGAGCCCCGTGGAGTCATCGACCCCGCCGCCGCCACCGGCCGCCACCGGGGATACGGGGTCCTTCGCGGCCGCGCCCTCCTCGGGCGGTCAGATCAACCTCAACTCGGTGACCTTCGAGCAGCTGCGCGCCGAGAACCTCTCCGTCACCCAGGCGACCCGCCTGCTCGCGCACCGCGAGCGGCTGGGCGGGTTCAGCTCGGTCGATGACATGGACCAGGTCGCCGGCTTCCCGGCGGACGTGCTCGCCGACCTGAAGTCCCGCGCGACGATCTAGTCGTCGCCCGCTTCCCACTTCTCGATCAGCTTCAGCCAGACCTCGCTGCGGGTGGGGTAGGGGGCGATCGCGTGGCGCAGGCGCGCCAGCGGTACCTCGGCGACGATCGCCAGCGTCGCCGCCTGGAGGAAGTCGGCGGTCTCGAAGCCGGTGAAGGTGGCGCCGACGATCGTGTCGGTCGCCCGGTCGACGACGAGCCGCGATCTGCCGCCCGTGCCCTTGCCCTGGAAGCTGGCCCCGGCCGAGCCATCGGTCGGCACCTCGACCGCGCGGGCGTCGATCCCGGCCTTCTCGGCGGCGGCGAGCGTCTTGCCGACCGCCGCGACCTGCGGGTCGGTGAAGGTGACGCGCGGTGAGCCGAGCCCTTCGGCGATCGCCTCGATGTCCCGCCCGACCAGGTTCTCGGCGGCGATCCAGGCCTGGTACTTGCCGACGTGCGTGAAGAGCGCGCGCCCGTTGACGTCGCCGATCGCGAAGAGGTTCTCGCGGCCGCCGACCCGCATCCGGTCGTCGACCTCGAGGTAGCCCTCCTCGTCGGTCCCCACCCCGATCGACTCGAGCCCGATGTCGTCGGTGTGGGGCTTGCGACCGACGGCGACGAGTAGCTCCTCGCCTTCGACCGCGCCGCCGTCCTTCAGCTCGACGATGGCACCGGCGCCGCCCGCGCGCACCGACGCGACCTCGGCACCGAGCCGCACGTCGACGCCGAAGCGGCCGCGCAGCGCCGCCGCGACTTCCTCGCCCGCGTAGGGCTCCTCGCGCCCGAGGAGGTGTGGGGCACCGTCGATCAACGTCACCTTCGTCCCCAGCGAGGCCCAGGCCTGGGACAGCTCCGAGCCGACCGGCCCGCCGCCCAGCACCACCATGCTCGCGGGCACCTTCTCGGCCGTCGTCGCGTCGCGGTTGTTCCAGGTGCGGACGGAGTCGAGGCCGTCGATCGGCGGCATCGCCGCGCCGGAGCCGGTGGCGACGATCACGGCCCGCGAGGCGTGGAGCGTCTCCTCACCGAGGCCGATCCGGCCCTCGCCGACGATGCGTCCGGCGCCGCGGTGGAGGTCGATCTCCCGTGCTTCGAGCCAGGGCAGCTGTCCTGAGTCGTCCTTGTCGTGGATCACGGCGTCGCGGCGGGCGAGGACCGCGGCGGGGTCGAGCTCGGCGTCCTCGTCGACCGGCACGCCGGGGATCCGCTGCGCCTCGGCCAGCACGTCGGCGGGGCGTAGCAACGCCTTCGAGGGCATGCAGGACCAGTAGGAGCATTCGCCGCCGACCAGGTCCCTCTCGACGATCGCGACCTTCCAGCCGGCGTCGGCCAGCCGCCCCGCGACGACCTCCCCGGCGGGGCCGGCACCGAGGACGATCGCGTCGTAGGTCTTGTCGCTCATCTGGGCTCCATCACGATGCGCCGTACCCGCTGCTTGTTCCAGCAATACGCGATGCGTACACTTCCAGATGCATCCAGCACGGGGGCGACAGGCTTCGACGTGGTCGATTCGTGCGAACGGTTGCAGGTCGAGGTTGCCGGAGGCCTCGTTAAACCCCGGCACAAACCAATACGTGCGGACCATGAGTTCGCCCTCGCCGCTTAGCTAGAAACTAAGCGCTGTGAGAGTCGGTCCTCCCTCGCCCGTGGGGAGGGGCACCGGCTTCAGAAACGGGCTCACCTGGACGGCCCGCCTCGTCCGTCCGGGAACACCTAAGGGGCTTTATCTCCCGTAGTGCCCGTCGGCGCGGACCCCGGGAGACGAGAATCAAGCGCCGGCTAAACCTGTAGAGACCCTCGCCCAGCGTCCGCGGATCCGAGTTCGAATCTCGGCGCCTCCATCATCACCCCGCCCGGCCATCGGCCGGGCGGGCGTCGTTCAGGCCGCGAGGGCGGCGATCATGCCCGCCGTCGAGGCGAGGCCGGCGAGGGTGCGGACGTGGTTCCAGGCGCGCCAGCGCCGGTCGTACTGAGACCACTCCGCGGCGGCCGTGGGGCCCTCGGGATCGACCCGGTCGAGGCGGTCGTTCAGCGGCACGCTGCAGGCCATCGTCACGCCGACGACCCCGACGAGGTAGGCGATGGCCCCGGCGAGGGCGAGGGCGCCGGACGGGCCGGCGTTGCCGAGCAGGGCGACGACGGCGACCGCCAGGCAGAGCGCGGCGGTGCCGAAGAGGACCAGCATCAGCGGCGGTCCCGGCGCGGCGCGGTTGATGCTCTGCATCGCGGCGACGGCGGTCGCGGGGGAGCCGCGCTCGAGGCCTGCCATCACGAACGTCGAGAAGGCGAAGAAGACCCCGGCCGCGAGCGCGGAGCCGAGAGCGGTGACGAAGAGCAGGGCGAGGATCGGGTCGGACATCGTCGTCTCCTTGCGGTCGGGCGGGGTCAGGCCGGGGGCGCCGGCACGACGGGCAGGCGGCGCGAGGCCGGCCGCAGGTGCTTGGCGGCGAACACCAGCGGAGCCAGCAGCAGGCGCTGACTGGCGACGCCGAGGAAGGGCGCGTGGGCCACGCGGTCGTAGCGCCGGGCGAGCGCCGCCAGATCGAGGACGTTCCGCGGTATCCCGTTGCTCGCCATGCGGCCCGCCTCGGCCATCGCCACCACCTCGGCGAACAGCTCCTCCATCGCCAGCGCCGGCCTCACCTCCACCGCGACGTGCGCCTCGGCTTCGCCGACGTTGGCGAAGCCGTGGAGGACGCCCGGCTCCACCTCGACCACGTCACCGGGTTCGGCGAGAACGTGACGAAGGCCGACCCGAAACCGCATGATGCCCGCGCGGACCTCGAAGCGCTCGGTCTGGATCGGGTGGACGTGGGGGATCGGGACGGCGCCGCCCGGGCGCAGGCCGAGCTCGAAGGCGAGCAGCTCACCTCCGGTCGTGGCCGCGGTCTCGCGGAAGGTGAATCGCTCACCGGTGACGGGATTCTCGAGTGTCTGTCCGGGCTGGATCATCGGTGGCCTCCTTGGTTGGTTGATGGATCCAGCTTTCCGTCTGTGCAATGGACTGTCTATGCCTAGATCTCTTCAATTCTTGATCGATCATCCAATAGGCATGGATGATGGGGTAAAGTGTCTAGGCTGAGCCCATGTCGAGCGACGCCCACCCAGAGCCGATCGCGCCGATCTCCGGCGACCCACTCGCAATCGCCCTGCGACCGCTTCAGATGACCGGCGCCTACTACTGCTCCTCCGACCTCAGCGAGCCCTGGGGGATGACCCTGCCGCCGTTGCCCGGCTACGCCTGGTTCCACGTGCTCAGCGACGGCCGCTGCGAGCTCGAGGCCGAGGGGTCGACCAGGGCGATGGGCCGCGGCGACCTGGCCTTGGTGCCCCACGGGACCGGTCACGTCCTGCGCAGCGCCCCCGACGTCACCGCCCCGGACATCCTCGACCTCGATCGAAAGCCGGTCTCCGACCGTTATGAGCTGCTCCGGGCCGGCGGCGGCGGCGCGCGTGCCCGGATGATCTGCGGCGCCGTCCGTTTCGACCACCCGGCGGCCCAGAGCCTGGTCGACCTCCTCCCGGAGATCGTCATGGTCGACGACCCGGCGAGGATGCAGAGCACCCTGGCGTTGATCGCCGCCGAGACGATCGAGCCGCGGCCCGGGGGCGAGGCGGTCGTCACCCGGCTCGCCGACATCCTCGTGATCCAGGCGATCCGCGCCTGGATCGAGACCGACCCCGAGGCCCGCGCCGGCTGGCTGGGCGCCCTACGCGACGAGCGGATCGGCCGGGCCCTCAACCTGATCCACGCCGAACCCGAGCGCGGCTGGACGGTCGCCACGCTGGCCCGCGACGTGGCGATGTCGCGCTCGGCCTTCGCCGCCCGCTTCACCGAGCTGGTCGGGGTCCCCGTCCTGCGCTACCTGACCGACTGGCGGATGCGCCTTGCCCAGGACCGGCTGGAAGACGAGGGCGTCACCGTCGCAGCTGTCGCCGCCGAGCTCGGCTACGGATCCGAGGCGGCCTTCGCCCGCGCCTTCAAGCGCGTCACCGGGACCGCCCCGCGGACGGCGGCCCGGCAGCGACGCGCCCAGCGCGACCGCATCCTCGAGCTTGCCGCCTAGACGATTGATTCCACGGTGGGACGGACGTGCTTCCGGCCGTGGCACCCGTCCGAGATCGGTCCTGAGGGGTTCGTGAAACAAAGGGCACAGGGACGGCACGAAGTCGGACTTCCGTGACGGTCCGTCGACCCGGACCCCCACGTCCCGACGGCTGTGGAGCCTTAGAGCCGCATAGGGCAGGTTTCTCTCCACAGCAAAAGGCTGAGTGATGGGGCGGTGAGGAAGACGTGACATCGGTGACGGATCGGTGTCCCTCCCGTGCGCCTCGCGTGACCCGCACGCGAGGGTCCCTCCACACTCCCCGAAGACCCGGCCGCCTCGGGCGCCGGCTTCCCCGCCCCGAACCCGTGGAATCAACCATCTAGCCAGATCCCTCCACGGGCCGATGTCCCAGTAGCGGTGGGCGGCGCCGGAGGTCGAGGGTAGGACCCAGACTGTCGCGCCGCCGATGCGCTCGGGTTGGCGGCCGTAGTCGACCGGATGGCCGAGCGCCCCGCGCGCGGCGTTCTTGCCGTTGAAGGCGAGGTGGGCGGGGGACGCGGTGGCGATGGCGGCGGTCAGGCGCGCCGGGTCGAAGCCGCGGCGGCCGACCTCTCGGTCGGAGCCCGAGGCCGTCCCCGGGGCGGTGCCGCAGAAGACGATGCGCGGTCCGGGTGCGAGCACGTCGGGGAGGATCGGCGCAGGGGCGTCGCGGGAAGGTTCGCTCATCGCCTGGGCGGCGACACCTGGCCGAGGTCCGCCCGCGGAAGCGCGGCCAGCTCGATCTCGCCGCTGACCGCGCCGATCTCCTCCGGCAGGCGCGCCAGCTCGGCGGCGGTGACGAACTCCAGGTCCTGTCCCAGCGGGCGGAAGAAGTTGTCGTAGTGGGTGGGGACGACGGCGCGCGGTTCGAGGCGGGGCAGGATCCGCTGCCAGTAGCGCTCGGTGAACCCGCGCCCGGCGACGCCCGCGAGGAAGACGTCGACGCCGCGCTCGCGCACCGCGTCGTCGAGGAGGTCGGCGCTGCCCTGGTGGTAGAAGCGGACCCCGGCGACGGCGATCGAGATCCCCCAGACCTGGCCGCAGCGGTAGGCGGCGGGGGAGAGGGAGTCGAGGTGCTCGCAGGTCAGTTCGCCGTCGTAGGGGACGGCGAGACAGAGCAGCAGCTTCGAGTGGGCGCTCGGGGTGAAGCTGACCTCGAACGGGCCGAGCTCGTAGACGCGGTAGGGATCGACCTCCACCGCCCGCTCGGCCATCCCGTGAAGCCCCATCAGGTTGACCAGCGAGGTCGAGCCGTATGCCTTGCAGTCGAGGCGCCGGGCGAGCGCGGGGGCGTCGACCGCGTGGTCGAAGTGGGTGTGGCCGACGAGGATCCCGACGGTCGTCCCCGGCGCCCGGACGAAGCGGTCGAGCTCCGCCGCGTCGGGGAGCGCGCGCCGGCGCAGCAGGAGATCGCGCAGCGGGACGCGGGAGAAGTAGGGGTCGACGAAGAGGGTGTGGGCCTCGTAGGTCAGCCGGTAGCCGGAGACGCCGAGCCATTCGACCTCGAGCCCGGGCGGCAGGGACAGCGGCCGCGCCTCCAGCTCGCCCAGCATCTCGCCGTCGGCGCGTGCCGCGGCACGGCGCCCGGCCTGCGCCCGCGCCAGGTCCCCGAGATGTCGCAGCGGCCCCGCCACCGCCGTTCAGGTTACGGTGCCGCGATGGAACGCTACGTCGCCTTCCTGCGCGGGATGAACCTCGGCAAGCGCCGGATCAAGAATCCGGAGCTGGTCGCGCGCTTCGAGGCGATGGGGCTGGAGGAGGTCGCGACCTTCCGGGCGAGCGGCAACGTCGTCTTGCTCGATCCGGCGGGGGAATCGGAGTCGAAGCTGCAGAAACGGCTTGAAAAGGAGCTGGACGAGCGGCTGGGATACGACGTGGCGGTGTTCCTGCGCTCCGCCAAGGAGGGCGCGGCGATCGCCGCGCGGGAGCCCTTCCCGGCCGAGGCGATCGAGGCGTCGAAGGGCAAACCGCAGGTCGTCCTGCTCGGTCGCAAGCCGAGCGCGAAAGCCAAGCAGGCGCTCGAGGCGCTCCGTCCCGACGGTGACCTGATGGTGGTCGAGGATCGGGAGCTGCACTGGCTGCCGACCGTCGGCCTCTCCGAAACCGAGGTCGACACCAAGGCGCTCGACCAGGCCTTGGGCAAGGGCACCACCCGCACCGCCGGCACGATCGAGCTGATCGCCGCCAAGTACTGCGTCTGAGCGCCGCGGCGACCGGGGCGCCGCCGAGGGTCGGCGTCATTTACCTTGGACTGTTCATGGCGATCGCGACCGCAACCTCACTGACCGTCTACGTCGGCGGCAAGCTGCTGTTCGGCGACGTCTCCTTCAAGCTCGAGCCGGGGGACCGGATGACGCTTTCCGGGCGCAACGGCGCGGGCAAGTCGACCCTGCTCCGCGCTCTCTCCGGCGAGCTGAACCCCGAGGAAGGCTCGATCTCGATCCAGCGCGGCGCCCGCGTCGCCCTCCACGACCAGCGCCCGCCGCGCGACTCTTCGGTGAAGCTCGGCGATTATGTCTTCTCCGGCCGCAGCGACATGCTGGAGACCGAGGCCGAGCTGGAGCGACTGGAGGGGGAAATGTCGGGCGGCGCCTCGGAGGAGACGATGAACGCCTACTCCGCTGCCCAGGCGCGGCTCGAAGCCGGCGGCGGTTACCGCTGGCGCGACGAAGTGCTGGAAGTGCTGCGCGGCCTCGGCTTCGGCCCCGAGCACGCCGACCGCGAGCTGAAGACCTTCTCCGGCGGCGAGTTGACGCGTGCCTCGCTGGCCCGCGCCCTTGCCGCGAAGCCCGACCTGCTGCTTCTCGACGAGCCTACGAACCATCTGGACATCCCCTCGCTCGAGTGGCTCGAGCGTTACCTGGTGACCATCGACTCCGCCGTCGTCCTGGTCGCCCACGACCGCTGGTTCCTCGAGGCGGTCGGCACCTCGGTGCTCGAGCTGGAGGCGGGACGCGCCCGCTTCTTCGCCGGTCCCTGGCACGCCTGGCGCCAGGAGCAGGCCGCGCGCCAGATCGCGCTCGGCAAAGCGATCGACCGCCAGGAAGCCGAGCTGGCGCGGATGGAGCGCTTCGTCGAGCGCTTCCGCTACAAGGCCTCGAAGGCGAAACAGGCCCAGTCCCGGGTCAAACAGATCGACAAGAAGAAGAAAGAAGGTCCGCGGACCGAAAAGCGCGACACCCGCCACCTGCGCTTCTCCTTCAAACCGCCGGAGCGCCCCGGCCGCGTCGTGCTGAAGATGGTCGACGCGAAGATCGAGGTGCCGGGGCGGGTGCTGCTGGAGGACGCCGAGCTCGAGGTCGAACGCGGCGAGCACGTCGTCCTGGTCGGGGCCAACGGCAGCGGCAAGACGACGATGATCGAGACGCTTGCCGGGCAGCGGCCGCCCGCCGACGGGATCGTCCGCACCGGCCACAACGTCAACCTCGGCTACCTGTCCCAGCACGCCGATACCGCCTCCGGGGCGGGGACGGTGCTGGACGCGGCGCAGCGCGAGACCGGCCTCACCGGCCCCAAGGCGCGCGCCCTCCTCGGCGGCTTCCTCTTCTCCGGCGGCGACGTCGAAAAGCAGCTATCCGACATCTCCGGCGGCGAGCAGCGGCGGTTGTCGCTGGCGATCCTGGTCTCCTCCGGCGCCAATGTGCTGGTCCTCGACGAGCCCACGAACCATCTCGACATCGAGAGCCGCGAGGCGCTCGAGGACGCGCTGACCGAGTTCGAGGGCTCGGTGGTGCTGATCTCCCACGACCGGGCGCTGCTGGAGGCGGTCGGCAGTCGCACGATCGTGCTCGAGGACGGCAAGCTGACCAGCCACCCGAGCGGCTGGGCCGAGTACCAGCGGCGGCGCGACGAACGCGAGTCGGAGAGCGACGCGGCGGCGAAGGGCGCGGCGAAGAAGGCGAAGGCCGCGAACGGGAACGGCGCCGCGACCAAACGGCGCGACGACAAGGCGGCCGAAAAGGCGGTGCGCAAGGCGGCGCGGTTGGAGCAGCGGATCGAAAAGGCCGAAGCCGAGCTGAAGGCGGTCGAGGAGGAGCTCGCCGACCCCGCCGCCTGGGCCAACCCGACCCGCACCGAACAGGCGACCGCCAGGCACGAGGCGGCGAAAGCGGCGGTCGAGGAACTGGTGGCGCAGTGGGAGACGGCGCAGGGCGCCGCCGAGACCGCGGCGAGGTAGCGGGGGCCGGGCGTTCTCCCGTTCTCCCGGCCGTCGCGGCCGTCCGAGATCGGTCCTGGGCGTCTCATCGCGGTCCTGGCTGGCTGTGACCGCGATGAGACGCCCAGGACGTGAGGGGTTCGTGAAGCATCCGGCACGGGTCCAGGCGGAGGTCGGACTTACGTCAAGGGTCAGCGCGGTCGTGACCGTTGGACAACACGCGCGGAAGCGTGGACTTCCCACGCTCTCCGTCACGAGGTCGGAGATCGCCGACGGATCCGTTTCCCTCCCGTGACGAACCCGTGGCGCTCGCGTGGGCGATCCCGCCACTCCCCACATCCCCGGCCGTCTCGGCCACGGCCACAGCCAGCCAGGGGCGTGGCCGAGACGGCCGCTCTCGCCGACACCCCTCGCGTCCCTTTCCCGTCCTGCGCCGCCCAACTCAGAAAACGACGGTCCGCCCGCCATCCAGCAGCACGCGGTCTTCGAGGTGCGCGATCACCGCGCGCGCCAGCACCAGTCGCTCCACATCACGGCCGATCCGCACCAGGTCGTCCACCTCGTCCGCGTGGCCGACCCGGACCACGTCCTGGTCGATGATCGGCCCGGCGTCGAGCTCCGCGGTCACGTAGTGGGCGGTCGCGCCGATCAGCTTGACGCCGCGCTCGTGGGCGCGTGCGTAGGGATCGGCGCCGACGAAGGCGGGGAGGAAGCTGTGGTGGATGTTGATCGCCGGCGCGTCCAGCGCTTCGAGGAAGGCGGGGGAGAGGATCTGCATGTAGCGGGCGAGGACGAGCAGGTCTACCTCGCCGATCAGCTCCAGCGCCCGCCGCTCCGCCGCCTCCTTCGTGTCGCGGCTGACCGGCACGTGGTGGAAGGGGATCCCGACGGCCTCGACCTCGGCCCGCAGCTCCTCGTGGTTGGAGATCACCATCGCGATCTCACCGCCACCGAGGTGACCGTTGCGGCGCCGCCAGAGGAGGTCGGAGAGGCAGTGGTCCTCGCGCGACACCATCACCGCGACCCGCTTGCGCCGCGCGGACTCCGAGAAGCTGTGGTCCATCTCGAAGGGCGCCGCGATCTCACCGACGAAGCGCTCCTCGAGCGCCCCCCGCTCGTCGCCGCCGGGTGAGTCGAAGACCATCCGCATGAAGAAGCGACCCGCCGCGGTCGAGTGCTGGTCGACGTCGACGATGTTCAACCCGGCGTCGGCAAGGAAGCCGGAGACGGTAGCGATCAGCCCCGGTCGATCCGGGCAGGCGAGCAACAAACGCGTGGTTTCGGCATCTGGAGCGATCAGGAGATCATCGTCCATCGGGCGCGGAACCCGCAGTCTGGAGCGAATTTCCCGATTGAGCGGAATCCGAAGGTGATGAGCGTCACGCTTATCCCTTCTCTGTAGAAGCTCGTTCCGTTCCCGTCCTTCCCAGCATTCCGTCTCGTAAAGCGAAATTCGCCTGGATCAATTGATCGAACGGCGGGGGACGGAGGTAAGGGATGGCGGCATACGCCGGTCAGTTGGACGGGATGGTGTTGCAGATCGTCTGCGACGAGCCGGGGCCGTGGAAGAAAGACGAACTGGTCCGCGAGTTCGACTCGCCGGTCGACGCGTCCGACTCGTTGCGGCGACTTATCGGGAGGGGACTCGTCCTTGAGATGGGAAGCGGGTTCGTCGTCGCCTCCGCCTCGGGCCGCTACGCGAACGCGGTCAGCGAGGAAACCGAGTGACCCTCTCCGAGCAGTTCGGCGCCAATCTCCAACGTCTGCGGCTTGCCCGTGGGTGGTCGCAAGGAACCCTCGGCAGGGTGGCTGGCCTCCACCGGACCGAGATCCAGAAGCTTGAGTACGGGTTGCGGGACCCGCAGTTGAGGACCGTGGTCAAGCTGGCGCGGGCGATGGGCGAGGACCCGGCGCTGTTGGTCGCCGGGCTGCGGCTGTGAGCATGTTCGCCCGCCATGTCGGCCGGAACATCAGGCGTGCCCGCCAGGCGGCGGGACTCAGCAAGGGCGAACTCGCTGACCGCGCAGGCATCCACTGGACCGTGCTCGTCTCCTATGAAGCAGGCTCGGGGATACTGATCCTCGAAACGTTCGTGAGGATCGCGTGGGCGCTCGGCGTGCCGCCGGCCTCTCTCCTGCCAGGGCTTGAGTGGGACCCGGGGCAAGGAAGCGCCGGCGCTACCTTGGGGGTTCGATGGCCTAAGCGCCGCACCCAGAAGACCGAGAAGGGGCTGGAGATCCCCGTCCCCAGCAAAGGGGACTTCGACTCGGCTATGAAGAAGGTCGCTCCCCCAGCAGGTCGTAGACACCCTGACGGGAAAGACCGGCCTCCGAAGCGATCTTCGTGATCGGCACCTTCGCCTCCCGCGCCTGACGGACGAACTCGCGCAGGTCGTCGGTCGCCTTCCGTTTCGCCTCGTCGGCGGTGTGGCGCCTGCTGGCAGCGCCTCGGATGCTCCGCAGGAGAGTCGCTTCGCTCACTGCCGCGCCGCCTCCCCGACCAACTCATGGAACATGGAGCGGTGGCCCGCGTGGCGGTGGTTGTGGCGCCAGGCGAACTCGTCCAAGTAGGACTGAAGGTGCTTGTCGGAGACGTGCTTGTAGGCGCCGCGCATCCCCGTCTTGAGGTTGCCGAAGAATCCCTCGATGGTGTTCGTGTGGATGTTGCCTTCGACGTAGATCCCGGCGGAGTGGTTGATCGTCGCCCAGGCGTACTCGGTCCGCAGCGGTTTGTAGGCGGGCCAGTCGTCGGTGAGCATGAATGCGGACGGGTTGACGTGCGTCCGCACGGCTCCACTAAGCGGCTCGCCTCGCCGTGAGGCGATCACCCGCAGGCGGACCCGTCCGCCGCGCTCGATCATGCCGAGGACGGTCGTGCGGTTCTCGCGCCAGCGGGCGCGCTCGCGTGGGTCTTTGATCGGGTTCCGCGGCCTTCCGCCCCAGGAGGTCTCATCGATCTCGACCTCGCCGCGCAGCTGCGGCTCGTCCTCGTCGTTCATCAACTCCGTGCGGATCTTGTTGAACATGCGCCAGGCGGTCTTGTAGTGGACCCCCAGCTCCCGCTCAAGCTGTTTGGCGGAGATCCCGCAGCGAGTGCTCGTCATCAGGTACATGGCGTGGAACCAGAGCCGCAGCGAGGTCGATGAGCGGTGGAAGATGGTCCCGGCGGTCGGGTGGACGTGATGGCCGCAGGCGGTGCAGGTCCACGACTGGCGCTGCTGTTTGGTCGCGTAGCGCTTGAACACCCGGCGGCAGTCGCACTTGGGGCAGTGGGCATGCTCGCCGTCTGCGGAGTGGCGGGTGCGCCAGAGGTAGTCGAGGCAGGCGGCATCGTCGGGGAAGTCCCGCAGGAACTCGGTGACCGAGTAGTCCGACGACGAGGACTTGGCCCGTCGCGGTTCGTTCCTGTTGGCCGGTGGCATGCTGTAAAGCTACTTGACAGATTGAAGGTTGTCAAGTCGGTTGACAGCTACGTTTGGACGGGCGCTCCATCGCTCAAAGTGGCAGATGGGGCGGTGGATCCCGTGCCACGCGCTCGAGGTTCCTCCGCAGATTCCACCGAGAGCAAAGTGAACTTGGGGGCGTGAGGCGTCGCTACCGACTCGGCCCGCTCCTGCTCCATCTTGACGAGAGCCTCGACAGGTTTGCCCCATAAACCTCGCGCGCGGACTGAGTCCCCAACCTCGTCATCGAAAGTTCCGCGAACGACTCGCTGTCGTGGTCTTAGTTGGCGCGGTCTTGGCCCATCTTTGAACAGCTTGAGCTTGAATCGGTTCAGGTCGTCGTCCGCCATCGAGAGCCGTCCCAGGATCTTGAACTCATCCGAATAGCTATCGCCCTCCGCGCCTAGATGTTTATGGGCGGCCTTGGCCTGGGCACTCGTGAGGGTCGTGGGAGGCCGACTGCGTACCTCCCAGGTGACTTCAGCGTCCTCTCCAGACTCGCCGATTGCCTTCAAGAGCCCGCGATAAGCAGCCGTCCCCTCAGGTCCAACCCGAAGGGCAAGGTTGAGTAGATCGTCGCCTTTCGCCTGCATCAGATCGCTGATCGTCTGAGCCGCCTCGATCGTCGGGGACGAGTCGCTCTTTTCCCGGACTACTTCTTCGACCCCCGCCACGAAATCGACATGCAGGGATTCCAAGACGAGTCGCTTGACGGCCAACGGCGCGACAACGTCTCCCAATTGGGTCTTCTTCAGGGCGATTTTCCAGGCCGTGTTCGCGTAGCCCTTGACGATTTCAGCAGCGGCAATTGCGTCCGCTCTGAGCGGCGTGAACAAGCTTCCTCTCACGGTGAGAGTGCCGACTTTCTGTGGATCGTCGGCCTCCATGTGGACGTCTTTGACGCCGTCTTCCGCCGGTTTGGGCGGAGGAAACGGAGGTTCGGTGGTCCCCTCCTGGGACGCATCTCCAGGCTCTGGAGCGGGCGGTGGCTGGTCCACGGAGGTCTAAATCCGAGAGAGAAGGGAGACTGCGATCTCGACGGTCGTCAACGCGACGGCGAAGGTGCTGAAGGCGGCCGTCAGGTAATACAGCCGCAAGCGTTGGCTATTAGCCTTCTGGCGACTATCGGTGACCTCCCAGTATCGGTTGGCCAGATCGTAAGTCGCCTGGTCGTTGGTCCGTTCGCCATTTAGAAGTTCGGTGAGGTCCTCTGCGATCTCGAACGAGTTCAGCGCTTTGTGTTCGCGAGGCCACTGCTGAATGACCGCAGAACAAATCGCTGCGCCGAGGGCGAGCACCGCACCGACAGCGAGTGCGATGGTCCAAGTCTTACCCCAGCCTTCGAGTGCTCCGAGGGTCCCCGACGACGCGAAGGTCGCGGTCTGAACGACCGCGAAGTAGGCGCCGGCGATAGTTATCGCACTTCGGGTCTTCTCCCCGGCCAACTCCTCTTTGCGATTCTCATGCTCAGAAGCCTCGCGGAGCGCAGACACGAACGGAGTGAGATCCGCTGACGGGCGTGGCGGGTCGCCAGCGCCGCCGGAAGATTGCTCTGAGCCTGGAACGACACGAATATGCCCCCTTGATGACTCCACCGTCAGAGAGTAGCCCGATGGCCGGCGGAGCATCGGTTGTCCCGCTGCACTCATAACGGCCATCCCCCCAATGACATTGTCCCCTCCTCGTCCGGATACAAGACCAGGGCGTACCCTATAGAGGATTTGAGCGGGCTGTCTCGCTAGAGCAAACGGGGGAAGGGACGGCGTTGGACGACCATCTACTGACGATCCTCAAGGTCGAGGCCATCTACCACTGTCAGCTTGGTTTAGCAGGCGGGCGCCTGCTGAAACGCTCATACGGGGAAGCGCTCGACCCCGGGGTAATCCGCTACCAGGACAACATGTGGTTCGCGCTCCAAGGCATCCTCTCCATCGGCGCGAACCTGGCCAAGCTGTTCTGGGGATCGAAGGGCGCGGCGGTCGAAGCGGAACGCGCCCCCTTGCGGCGACTGGCCGTGGTCGATGACCGCTCGCCGCTGAAGTCCCGAGAGGTGCGTAACGCCTTCGAGCACTTCGATGAGCGGGTGGTCGAGTGGTTCGAGGCGGGCGACACCGATATCTACGCGTCGCGGAAAATCGGGGTCGGCACGGATTGGCCGCCGCCCGGATCTCGATTCGGGCACTACGACCCGGAGAGGCAGATCGTGACCTTCCTCCATCACGCGGTGCCGATCAGAGCACTCCTATGGGAGTTCGAGCGTATCCACGGCAACCTCCGGCCCAAGTAGGTCGGGGGGTGGCAAGTGGCAGACACCCGAGTGCGGCCAGTGGTCGGTGCAGCGCTCGACGTGGTTCATCTCCCATTCGCACCTGAGGGCGGCCCGCAACTCAGCGTTCTCGCGCTCTAGGTTGCGGTTTTGGCTCTGTGGGGCGGATTCAGCTTCTACAGAGAAGGGATAAGCGTGATGAGCATCACACACAGCGGCGGAATTCCCAGCGACGGTTCACCGCTTGCTCACGGAACGCAAACATATCGCCCTGCTCGGAGTCGCTGTCGCGTTGGCGGCGCCCGCCGTCGCCTCGGCCGCTCCCAAGGACGGGAAGCAGCCGCCGCGAGTCCGCCTCCACGCCGAGGCTCCGTTCGCGGTCGCCGCGATCGGCGATGCGGTTGCCGTCGAAGGACCGTTGCTCGATCCGGTCGAACGCTTCAGCCGGCTGATCGCCGTCACCACGCAGCGCACCGAACAGCGCCAGAAGGTCCACCACCGCAAGCAGCGGGAAGCCAAGGAAGCGCGCGAAGAAGAAGAACAATTTGCGCAGCTGCCGGGCGGGGTCTCGCTGGAAACGCTCGAATCGATCGCCGCCTGCGAGTCCGGCGGCAACCCGGAAGCCGTCTCCTCGGACGGCAGCTACATGGGTCTTTTCCAGTTCGACCAGGGCACCTGGGAATCGGTCGGCGGCGCCGGGCTGCCCACCGAAGCCTCCGCCGCCGAGCAGGAGTACCGCGCCGCGCTTCTCTACTCCCGGTCCGGCTCCAGTCCCTGGCCCGTCTGCGGTCAATAACACCGGCGTCCATGTCCCCGGACTACGATCCGGGGACATGGCCACTGACGAGCTGAAAGAGGCAGCGGAGGAGGGGGTACCCGCGCCCGACCCGAACGGGCCGACGCGCAAGCCGCCGCGCGAGGCGATCGCGGAGGCACACGTACGGGCACCGACGCGGGGCAACCGCAGGCTCGAGAGCTTCATCGACGCGGTCAACGCCGACGACCAGGTGCGCGGCTGGTGGTACATGGCGCAGGTCAACGCCGAGCGCCTCGGCATGTCGGACCACAGCTGGGTCCACATGCAGATCGTCCTCAACATCTCCCTGCGGCTGCTGCGCCTGCTGGTCAAAGCGGGGGTGGAGCCGGCGATGGTCGCCGACCACGGGATGCGCGACCGCGATGCCGAGGTGGTGGTGGCGGGCGGCGCCCTCCTGCACGACATCGGCATGTCGATCCACCGCGCCGACCATGAGGAGTACTCGCTCTTCCTCGCCCAGAGCGCGCTCGATCGCCTGCTCGCCGACGCCTACAAGCAGCCGGAGCGAACCGTGGTCGCGGCCGAGATCCTCCACTCGATCATCGGCCACCGCCGTCGCGGCGAGCCCTACACGGTCGAGGCGGGCGTGGTCCGCGTCGCCGACGCGCTCGACATGGCCCAAGGTCGCACCAGGATCCCGATCGAGGCCGGGCACGAGGGCATCCACTCGATCTCCGCCGCGGCGATCGACGAGGTCCGGATCAGCCCCGGCGAGGACCACCCGGTGCGGATCGAGATCCAGCTGAACAACTCAGCGGGCATCTTCCAGGTGGACGACCTGCTGGCGACGAAGATTCGTGGCACTCCGCTGGAGGGGAAGGTCGAAGTGATCGCCGAGATCGAGGGCGAGACCGAGAAGCGCCTGCTGAGCGGGTTCCGGTTGGCGTAGGGCTCGGGACGGGGGAAGCTGGCGCCCGAGGTAAGGGACGCAAGGCGTCTCGGTGAGACGGCCGGGTACGAAAGCTGGGGAGAAAGTGCGACGCCGTCCGGGGAGACGTGAGGGAGACGCCACGAACTCCCCACTCCCGCGCAGGTTCCCCATGCTTCGTGCACCTCCCCCGGCATCCCGAATGTTGACGGGCCGAAAACCCGCCATATAGACGGGTTTTCGGCCCGTCAACCTGGGGGTGCTGTGGAAGCGTGACCGGGGTGTGGAGTTCCGAGCGGAACCGTGACGTAGGTCAGACATCCTGAGTCCGCGTGGGCCAGCCTCGCAAGGACGCAGGGAGATGAGGCGAGGGGAGCGCACCCAAGTGCGGGACCCGAACCGAATGACCGAGGACACCGCGAGGCGCCCCCACGTGGACTCAGCTCAAGCGCTCGATGTCGTAGCGCCGCTTCTCCTTACGGCGCTCGAGAGCGCCCTGGATCAGCGACATCCCGACCACGAGGAGAACGAAGAAGGCCATCACGCCGAAGCAGAAGATGGTGACCAATTTGTCGTCGGCTTTGCCGAGCAGGCCCTCGCCGTTTTCGGCGAACGCCATCGGGGCGGCGACGAGCATCGTCATCAGGGCCGAGATGAAAA
Organism: uncultured Actinomycetes bacterium; assembly: GCA_963782515.1. Lineage (GTDB taxonomy): Bacteria > Actinomycetota > Thermoleophilia > Solirubrobacterales > 70-9 > VAYN01. The sequence continues at coordinate 623,628 of CAWAJY010000004.1, forward strand.
GAAAGGTTGCGCGCTTCACGGGCAGCAATCTATCGCACGAGCCGGCGTAGGATCGCGCGGTGTCCAACCTCGAGGCCCTCCTGTTGGGGGTCGTGCAGGGACTCACCGAGTTCCTGCCGATCTCCTCCTCCGGCCACCTGATCATCGTCCCTTGGCTCCAGGAATACACCTTCCTGACCGAAAACGAATCGTTCAACAAGACGTTCGACGTGGCTCTGCACGCCGGGACGCTGATCGCGGCGATCGCCTTCTTCCGCCTGGAGGTGTGGCGACTGATCGTCAGCTTCATCGCGGTGGTGCGCAAACGGGCGATCGAGACCAATGAGGAGCGCCTCGCGATCGCGATCGCGGTCGGCACGATCCCGGCGGTGATCGCGGGCGGCCTCGCCTCCGACTTCATCGACGAACACCTGGGCGAGCCCTGGATGATCGCCATCCAGCTGATCTTCTTCGCCGCCCTGCTCGACTGGGCCGACCACAAAGCGCAGCGCCGCTCGCTGGAGCGCACCCAGGTCCGCGACGGCCTCTGGATCGGGCTCGCCCAGATCCTCGCCCTGGCCCCGGGCACCTCGCGCTCGGGGATCACGATCACCGCCGGGCGCTTCCTCGGCCTCGATCGCGACGCCGCCGCCCGCTTCTCCTTCCTGCTGTTGATCCCGATCGTCGCCGGCGCCACCCTCTTCAAAGGCATCAGCGCCGTCAAAGAAGGGCTTCCCCCTGGGGTCGGCGGCCCGATGGTGGTGGGGACCCTCGCCGCCGCGATCTCCGGCTACTTCGCGATCGTCTTCCTGCTCCGCCTCGTGCGGACGACGTCCTACCGGCCCTTCGTGCTCTACCGGTACGCGGCCGGGGTCGCGATCCTGATCGTGATCGCAACGGGCCTGCGTCCGGCCACTTTTTGAGCTTCGCGCGGCCGGAATTTAGGCGTGCCCGACTTGTGAAAAACCTGTAAACAAGGGTAAAAGGGCCCCCGGCGTGCATAGAATCCCTTCGAGTTGGCCTCCGACCCGACCACTCGTCTCGCGGTGATCGACACCGATTCCGGTTTCGTCACCGTCCTTTCCAAGCGCGCCGAGGCGGCAGGCTGGCTCTTGCGCACCTCCGGTGGCGCGGTGCCGCCCGACCAGCTGGTCGCGATGAAGCTGAACGCGCTGTTGGTCGACCCGGCGGTGCTCGGCGACGAGGCGTGGCGCTACCTCGACCGCGTCTGCAGCCTGCTGCCGGACCTCGGCGTCGTCGTCTGCACCGGGCGGTCGACCGTGGCCCAACGCGTGCGCGGCCTGCGGCTCGGCGTCGACGACTGGATCACCAAGCCGACCCATCCCGAGGAGGCGATCGCGCGGATCGAAGCGGTCACCCGGCGCCACCGCCGCGGCCGCCACGAAACCGAGTCCTCGCCGGTCGCGGCCGGTGAGCTCGAGATCCGCCCCGACCGCTTCCAGGCGTTCGTCGCCGGCGAGAGCCTCGACCTGACCCGGCGCGAGTTCGAGCTACTGCACCTGCTCGCCGGCACCCAGGGCCAGGTGCTCGAGCGCGAGACCATCTACCAGCGGGTCTGGGGCTACGCGATGGCCCACGGCGATCGCTCGGTCGACGTCTTCATCCGCAAGCTGCGCCAGAAGCTGGAGAAGCGCTCCCCGAACTGGGAGTACATCCACACCCACTTCGGGGTCGGCTACCGGTTCGACCCGGAGCCCTCCGCGGGCGCGGTCCCGGATGCCCCGCCCGCGGCCTCGCCGACGCCCTCGCAGGCGTCCCCTGACGGCCAAGGTTCACAGGTCGTTCACAAAAGCTTCACCGTGGCGTAACCGGCCGGCGGCTGCTCCACGCGATTCTCCGCCACGATGGCGGTAGGTAACGCGTCGGAAAAAATGGGGAAGCTGGAGGTGCGGCCGGAGGAGCACGCGGCGCTGGTCGACGGCCGCCCGTTGAGCCTCACGGTGCGGGAGCTGCAGCTCCTCGTCACCCTCTGGTCGAACCCACAGCGGATCCTCACCCGGGACGAGCTCCACACCTCGGTCTGGGGGACGCTGCCGCGCCGCGACGATCGCTCGGTCGACGTCTACGTCAGTCGCCTCCGCGCCAAGCTCGGCGCCGCGTTGCCGGATCAGAAGCTGATCTACACCCACAACGGGATCGGCTACCGCTTCTCCCCCGACGGCTGATAACGGCCTTTTACATTTTTTTCACACCGCCGCCACATCGGGATAACAAGCTTCGGTCGCGACGTTGACACGCTCGCCCGAAGGACCGCGCCACCCGCGGTCGCAAACTCGTCAACAAATCGAAGAGGAGACTGATGTCCAGCTCTAAGTGGCTTGCGGTGTTCGCTGCCGCCTGCGTGCTCGTGCTCGGCCTGGCCGCCTGCGGGGGCGGAGGATCCAGCAGCAGCTCGTCCAGCACCAGCGAATCCAGCGAATCCGAAAGCGGTGGGGGCGCTCCCTCGACCGAAGCTTCCGGCGAAATCGCCGGTGCCGGCTCGACCGCGCAGGAAGCGGCCCAGAAAGCCTGGATCGCCGAATTCGAGAACGCCAACAGCGGCGCCACCATCTCCTATGACGGTGTCGGCTCCGGCGGCGGCCGCGAAAAATTCATCGCGGGCGCAATCGCGTACGCCGGCTCGGACACGCCGCTCTCGGAAGAGGAAGGCGAGCTCGGCAAGGCGATCAAGCGCTGCGGACCGGGCGAACTGGTCGAGGTCCCGGACTACATCTCGCCGATCGCGATCGTCTACAACCTCCCGGGCGTCGAAGAACTGAAACTGACCCCGGAAACCCTGGCGAAGATCTTCAACCAGGAAATCGAAAACTGGAACGACCCGGAGATCGCCAAGGAGAACGAAGGGGTCGAACTTCCGGAAACGCGGATCGTCCCGGTCAACCGCTCCGACGAGTCGGGCACGACCGAAAACTTCACCGACTACCTCTCCAAGGCCGCGCCCTCGGTGTGGAAGCACGAAGTGAGCGGTGAATGGCCGGTCAAGGGTGGCGAAGCCGCCTCCGGCACCTCCGGTGTGATCGAAGCCGTCTCCGCCGGCGAAGGCGCGATTGGCTACGCCGATGCCTCGCAGGCCGGCGAACTCGGCAAAGCGCTCATCCAGGTCGGCAGCTCCTGGGCCGAACCGTCCCCGGAAGCCGCGGCCAAAGTTCTCGATCTCTCCAAGGAAGATCCGGAACTGGAGAAAGGCCAGAAAAACGTCATCGCCTTCGAAATCGACAGGAAAACCGAAGCGAGCGGCGTCTACCCGATCATCCTGGTGTCCTCGCTGATCGGCTGCACCAAATACAAGTCGGCGGACGAAGCGGCCCTGGTGAAGTCGTTCTTCGAATACGCGATCAGCCCGGAAGGGCAGGAACTGGCCGCTGAAGCCGCCGGCTCCGCGCCGCTCTCGAGCGCCCTCACCAAGAAGGTCGAAGCCGCGGTCGGCGCCATCGAATAGGCCTCGGACCTTCGACTGAATCAACGCTCTCGTGGCTCATTTCGACACCACGACGAATGCCGGCCAGCTGCTGGCGGCGGCGTCCGGAGGACGCCGCCGCCGGGGCGACCGGATCTTCAGCAACACCGCGGTGATCGCCGCGGTGACGATCCTGGCGCTGCTCGCCGGGGTCGCGATCTTCCTCGTCAGCGAGGGGCTTCCGGCCCTGACCGCGTCGTCCTCGGAACTTCCCAAAGGGGAAACGTTCCTCAACTACGTCGCCCCGCTCGCCTTCGGCACCTGCCTGGCGGGCGTCCTGGCGATGGTCATCGCGGTGCCGCTCGCGGTCGCCGTCGCGCTCTTCATCACCCATATCGCGCCGCCGCGGATCGCCCTCTGGCTCGGCTTCGTGGTCGACCTGCTGGCCGCGATCCCGAGCATCATCTACGGTCTCTGGGGCATCTTCGTCCTCGGTCCGGCCGTCGTTCCGGCGATGAAATGGCTGGAAGAAAAGCTCGGCTTCATCCCGATCTTCGAAGGGCCCGCCTCGATCACCGGCCGCACCATGCTGGTGGTCGGGCTGGTCCTCGCGGTGATGATCCTGCCGATCGTCTCCGCCGTCGCCCGGGAGGTCTTCTCCCAGACGCCGCGCAAACTTCAGGAAGGCGCCCAGGCGCTCGGCGCGACCCGCTGGGAGATGATCAAGACCACCGTCTGGCCGTTCGGGAGATCGTCGGTGATGTCGGGGGCGATGCTCGGCCTCGGCCGCGCGCTCGGCGAGACGATGGCGGTCGCGATCATCCTCTCGGTCTCCGGCGGCGTCAGCTTCAACCTGATCAGCCAGTCGAACCCCTCGACGATCGCCGCCAACATCGCCCTCAACTTCCCCGAGTCCTCGGGCCTCGCGATCAACCTGCTGATCGCCACCGGCCTCGTCCTCTTCGTCATCACCCTGGCGACCAACTTCGTCGCCCGCTGGATCATCGCCCGCTCGGAGGTGAAGTAAGTGACGCCCCCACCCGACAGCTCGTTGGCCGACGCCCCGGACCGCTCGATCTTCACCCAGGAGACCGGTAGCGGCGGGACGCTGCCGAAGTGGGCGCCCTGGGGCGCCTTCGTCGGCTCGCTGGTCTTCGCCGGCGCGGTCGAGGCGGCGCTCGGCTGGTTCACGATCGCGCTGATGCTGGTCTTCGGCGCGCTGATCGCGATCTTCGCGATATACGCCTGGTCGCGGACGGTGGAGGGTCGTCGCCACGCCAAAGACCGGGCGGTCACGATGGCGATCGCCACCGCCTTCGGCGTCTCGATGGCGCCGCTGATCTCGCTCCTCTCCGAAGTGCTCAAACGCGGCCTTCGCGGGATCAACTGGGAATTCTTCACCACCACCAGTCGCGGGGCGATCACCGGCGGCGGCGCCGAGCACGCGATCGTCGGCACGCTGATCATCACCGCCTGCGCCGTCGTCATCTCGGTGCCGATCGGGATCATGGCGGCGATCTACATGAACGAGTACGGACGCGGGCCGCTGCGCCGCGCGCTCACCTTCTTCGTCGACGTGATGACCGGCATCCCCTCGATCGTCGCCGGCCTCTTCGCCTACGCGCTCTTCGAGCTCTTCCTCGGGCCCGGCATCCAGATGGGGATCATGGGCTCGCTCGCGCTCTCCGTGCTGATGATCCCGATCGTCATCCGCTCCGCCGAGGAGGTCCTGAAGATCGTCCCCGACCATCTCCGCGAAGCGAGCTACGCGCTCGGCACGCCGAAGTGGAAGACGATCGTGAAAGTCGTCCTGCCGACCGCCTTCGCCGGCCTGGTCACCGGGGTGATGCTGGCGACCGCGCGGATCATCGGTGAGACGGCACCGCTGCTGGTCACCACCGGCGTCGTCACCTCGCTCAACACCAACCCTTTCCAGGGCCGCATGCAGAACCTCGCGGTCTACGCCTACAACGAGTACCGATCGCCCGGCGTGATGAAACAGGCGTCCTACGACCGGGCCTGGGCGGCTGCGCTGGTGCTGATCGCCATCGTGATGATCCTCAACGTCGCCGCCCGCCTGGTCTATCGACGCTACAAAACGGAGATCCGTTAGGAGCTTTGCCGTGGAGGGAAGGAAACTGAGAGATATGTTCGGGGCGTCGACCAAGCCTGAGACCGAGTCCGAGGAGAGCCGCACCACGATGTCGCAAGCCGGTCCCGTCACCGAGACGTCGAGCCAGCCGCAGGCCACCGCCGCGTCGGCGCGCAAAGCCAAGACCCTGGAGGCGAAGGAAGTCAACCTCTATTACGGGGCCTTCCACGCCGTCGAGAACGTGAGCATGACGATCGAACCGAACAAGGTGACGGCGCTGATCGGCTCCTCGGGATGCGGCAAGACGACCTTCCTGCGGTCGCTGAACCGGATGCACGAGCTGACCCCGGGGGCGTCGGTGAAAGGCGATATCGAACTCGACGGCGAGGACATCTACGCCGACGGGGTGGACCCGGTCGCGGTGCGCAGCCTGATCGGCATGGTCTTCCAGCAGCCGAACCCGTTCCCGACGATGTCGATCTACGACAACGTCGCCGCCGGCCTCAACTTCAACGCGGGCAGGTTGAAGAAGGCGGAGAAGGACGAAATCGTCGAGCGCAGCCTGCGCGGGGCGCACCTCTGGGACGAGGTCAAGGACCGGCTCGAGCGCCCCGGCTCCGGACTCTCCGGCGGGCAGCAGCAGCGCCTCTGCATCGCCCGGGCGACCGCGGTCAGCCCCGAGGTCCTGCTGATGGACGAGCCCTGCTCGGCGCTCGACCCGGTGGCGACGCTGGCGATCGAGGACCTGATCGGCGAGCTGAAGAAAGAGTTCACGATCGTGATCGTCACCCACAACATGCAGCAGGCCGCGCGCGCGTCCGACAACACCGCCTTCTTCAACCTCGACGAATCGGGCAAGCCGGGACACCTGGTCGAGATCGGCCCGACCGAGGAGATCTTCACCAAACCGAAGCAGAAAGAGACCGAGGACTACGTCTCCGGTCGCTTCGGTTAGCCCAGGGCAAGGAGGGGGACATGCCGGAAATTCGGGTCGAATATCAAGAGGAACTGCAGGCACTGGAAGCGAGCGCGCTGGGCGGGCTCGACCTCGTCACCTCGCAGCTGGTCAGGACGCTGGAGGCGGTCGAGCACCAGGACATCGAGCTGGCACAGATCGTCGTCGCCGATGACGATCGGATCGACGGTCGTTATCTCGAGGTGCACCAGGCGCTGATCACGTTGCTGGCGACGCAGTCCCCGGTGGCTACCGACCTGCGGCTGATCTCGGCGCTCCTGCACGTGCTGAAGAACATCGAGCGGATGGGCGACCAGTGCGTGAACATCTGCAAGGTGATCCCGATGTCGGGGCACCGGCCGCCCGCCGACGAAGAGATGGTGAAGCTGATCCTGACGATGGGCGCCCACGCGAAATCGCTGATCGCCCAGGCCAAGCGCGCCTTCTGTGAGCGCAACGTGGAGATGGCGCGCGATCTGGTCGACCGCGACGACGTCATCGACGAGCTGAATCGCGACTGCTTCCGCCTCGCGCTGGCGATCGGCGACGACGCCGACATCCGCGAATGGGCGATGACGATGATGCTGACGGCGCGGGCGATCGAGCGGATCGGCGACAACGCAGTCGACATCGGCGAGCAGGTCGCCTTCGTCGTCACCGGCCTTTTCCGCGAGTTCGAGGACGCATCGCATCCGAGCGCGAACGCTTAGATCCGCCGCGCCTGGGAACATGGGCCATGACGGCCTGATGATCTGCGCTGCGATCGACATTGGCTCCAACACGACCCGCGTCCTCGTGGCGGAGCCGAGCGATGGCCAATTGAAGAAGATGATGGAGCAGCGCGCCTACACGCGAATCTCCAAGGCGGTCGACGATTCGGGGGCGATCTGCCCGGACAAGGTCGAGGAGGTCGGCGAGCTGGTCGCCACCCAGGTGCGGCTGGCGCGGGAGCTCGGCGCGGAAGAGATCCGCGCGGTGGCGACCGCGGCGGTGCGCGAGGCGAGCAACGGGCCCGCGGTGGCGGCGGCGATCTCCGCCGCGGCCGGGGTCGAGGTCGAGATCCTGAGCGGGGAGGAGGAGGGGCGGCTCTCCTTCATCGGCGCGACGAAGGCGCTCGGGCACCCGGCGGAGGGATCGATCGGCGTCGTCGACGTCGGCGGCGGCTCGACCGAGGTGATCCTCGGCACGGTCCTCGGCGGCGTCGACGAGGTGCGCTCCTGGCACATCGGCTCCGGCGTCCTCGCCGAGGAGCTGATCACCTCCGATCCGCCCTCGGCGTCCGAGATCCGCCGCATCCGCGATCACATCGAGGACTTCTTCGCCGGTGTCGAGATCGAGCACCCGGCCCAGGCCGTGGCGGTCGGCGGCTCGGCCACCAGCCTGCGCCGCCTGGTCGGCGCCGTGCTCGAGTACGAGACCCTGGAGCGCGCGATCCGCGTCCTCTCCTCGGAACCGGCCGCCGAGGTGGCGCGCCGCTTCGAGCTCGACCCCCGCCGGGTCCGCATCCTCACCACCGGCGTCCTCCTCCTCGAGAAGATCGCCGAGCTCCTCGGCCAGCCCCTGCAGATCGGCAAGGGGGGCCTGCGCGAGGGCGTCATCCTCGACCTCCTCGCCGGCAACGGCGCGTCGAGCAACGGCGCCCGCCCCGCCCTCCGCGCCGCTTAGTCGGGCGCGCCGGCCCCTGGCCGAAGGCGTGAGGAAGCGGATTCCGTGGCCTTTCGCGAGGGTTCCGTCGCGGCCCGAGACGCGCTTGGTGAGTTAGGGGCGCTATAGGGGGCTCAACTCACCAAGCGTCGCCGCGGCGTTGGGCGACACGCAACGAATCCGGGACTCGTGGCGTCTCCCGCAACGGCGTCGCACTCCCGCCACACCTTCCACACCCTCGCTCGCCGCAGACCCTTGCGTCCCTTGCCTCGGGGGTCACCACCGCGGAGTCACACGAAGTTCACTCCTCGTTTGCAGGTGGTTCACATGAATCCCCTGCAAACAGCCAATTATGGGGTGCGATGAAGAGCAATGACCAAGGGAGACACCGATGACTTCCCGTGCTGACATGCACTGCCACTCCACCGCCTCGCAGCTTTCCCGCCTCGGCGTCCAGCGCAGCCTCGGGCTGCCGGAGTGCGCGACTCCTCCGCAGGAGGTCTACGAGCTCGCCAAGAAGCGGGGGATGGACTTCGTGACGATCACCGATCACGACACGATCGAGGGTGCCCTGGAGCTGGAGGGCCTGCCCGACACCTTCGTCTCCGAGGAGCTGACCGCCCGCTTTGCCGGCGAGGCCCAGGCGGTTCACGTCCTTTGTTATGGGATCACTCCCGGAGACCACGAGTGGCTGCAGGCTCACGCCGGCGACGTCGAGGCCTGTGCCGCGTACCTGCACGAGAACGAGATCGCCTGCGCCCTGGCGCATCCCTTCTTCTACGTCGCGGCGCCGCTCACACGGCGCCATCGGCGGCGGCTCGCCGAGCTGTTCCCGATCTGGGAGGTTCGCAACGGGTCGCGCGCCGCGGAGCTGAACATGCCGGCGGCCGTCTACGTGGACACCCGCGGCGGCACCGGGATCGGTGGCTCCGACGACCATGCCGGCGTCGACATCGGCAGGACCTGGACCGAGGTCCCGGCCGCTGCCACGCCGGAAGAGTTTCTCGCCCACATGCGCCGCGGCGACGCCGAGGCGCGGGGCGAACAAGGTTCGGCCGCGAAGTGGACCCACGCCGCGATGGCGCTGGCGACGCGGGCGCTGGGCGAGGCCGACGCCGGCGCCATCGACGCGCCGGGCGCCACCGTCGTGGCCGGCGCCGTCACCGCCCCCGGGCCGGCCCCCGACCCCGCCGCGGTGATGAAGATGGCCGAACGGGTGATCCGCGAGGGCTCCGAGCGCCAGGGCAAGGTCGCGACCGACATCGGCCCCGAGGACGCCCGTTGCCTGCTCGAGGCCTGGCTCGCCGGGGTCGGCATCGACGCCCGCGGCCGCGATCTCCTCGACCTGCTCCAGGCCGACGGCTTCTCCCACGCCGATCTCTACCGCCGCGCCCGCCGCCGCCACGAGCGACGCCTGCGGACCGCCGTCGACGAGGGCGTCGAAGCGCTCTCCTCCGGCGATCTCGGCAGCGCCGCGACCGGGGTCTTCGAGGCGCTCGTCCCGGCCTTTCCCTACGCGCCTTCGACCGCCTTCCTCGGCGCCGAGAAAGCGAAGCTGCGCGAGCGCGCCTCCGGCGATCGCCGCCGCGTCGCCCTGATCGCCGATGGGATCGGTCAGGTGCACGGGGTGACCCACACGATCGAGCAGATCCGCGAGCGCGGCGTCCCCGGCTTCGACGTCGACGTGATCGGCACCGACCCGGGAGTCGACCGCCGCCTCCCGGCCGCCGCCGAGCTGGAGCTGCCCTTCTACGAGGGCATGAGGCTCGGCGTCCCGGCGGTCCCCGAGCTGGTCGAGGCGCTCGCCGAGGGCAACTACGACCTGGTCCACGTCACCGCCCCCGGCCCGGCCGGGATCGCGGCGACGCTGCTCGGCCGGATCACCGGCGTGCCCCTGCTCGCCAGCTACCACACCGAGCTGGCCACCTACGCGGGGCTGCGTGCCGACGCGATGCTGGAGGCGGTCGCCCACGCCGGCCTCGGAGCCTTCTACGGCGCGCCCGCGCGGGTCCTCTCGCCGAGCCCCGCGGCCGACGCCTCCCTGGCCGAGCTCGGCATCGACGGCGCCAAGGTCGGCCGCTGGGAGCGCGGGGTGGACGTCGAGCGCTTCGACCCGGCCAAGGCCGACCGCGATGCCTACCCGGGCGAGGTCAAGGTCCTCTACGCCGGGCGCCTGTCCAAGGAGAAGGGGGTGGACCTCCTCGCCGAGGCCTTCCTCGCCGCCCACGCCGCGGACCCTCGGCTCCACCTGCTGCTGGCGGGTGGCGGGCCGGAGGAGGCGGAGCTGCGGGCGCGCCTCGGCGACGCGGCGACCTTCCTCGGTTGGCTCGAGGGGGAGGGGCTCGCGGTCGCCTACGCCAGCGCCGACGCCTTCCTCTTCTGCAGCGTCACCGACACCTATGGCCAGGTGATCCTCGAGGCCGGCGCCAGCGGGCTGCCGGTGATCGCGATCGCCGAGGGCGGGCCGGCCGCGCTGGTCGAGAACCGCCACACCGGCCTCCTCTGCCGCCCCGACGCCGATCACGTCGCCGGGTCGATCCTCCAGCTGGCCGCCTCGCCGGCGCTGCGCGCCAAGCTCGGCTCGGCCGGCGCCCGGGGGGCCCGCGCCCGCTCCTGGGAGCGCTCGATGAGCCAGCTCGCCGCCGGTTACCGGCTGGCGCTCGACGGCGCCAGGGTCGGCGTTCCGGCGCCCGCGCCGGCCTCCGCGGAGCAATCCCTCCGCCGGGTCGCGTAGGGCAGGCGAGGGGACGCGTGTCGCAGCAGTACGATGTCCCCTTGGCCGAGTCGGGTGTCAGCCTCGAGGATCCTTCTCTCTACTTCAATCGAGAGCTCTCCTGGCTGGAGTTCAACCGGCGGGTTCTGGAGCTGGCGGAGGACGAGAGCGTGCCGCTGCTGGAGCGGCTGCGGTTCTGCGCGATCTACGCCTCGAACCTCGACGAGTTCTACATGGTGCGCGTGGCCGGGCTGTTCGAGCAGATGGACGCCGGGATCGACGCCCGCGGGCCGGACGGGCTGCGTCCCGCCGAGCAGATCGACCGCATCCAGCGCCGCGTGCTCGAGTTCGACCGGCGACTGCAGCGCTGCTTCGGCGGCGAGCTGCGTCCGGCTCTGGAGGCCAGCGACGTCCGCATCGTCTCGCTCGAGGACGCCAATGAGGAGGAGCGCCGCCAGATCCACCGCCGCTTCCACGAGCAGGTCTTCCCGGCGCTGACGCCGCTGGTGATCGGCCTCGGGCGGCCGTTCCCCTACATCTCGAACCTCTCGCTGAGCCTCGCGGTACTGCTGCGCGATCCCGAGTCGGAGGTTGAGATCGTGGCCCGCGTGAAGGTGCCGAAGGAGCTGCTCGGACGCTTCCTGCCGGTCGGCGAGGACGGGACCTTCGTGCCGCTGGAGCAGGTGATCGCGGCCAACCTCGACGCGCTCTTCCCGGGCACCGAGGTGGTCGACCACGGCTTCTTCCGGGTCACGCGCGACGCCGACTTCACGGTGAGCGACGAGGCCGACGATCTGCTGCAGGCGGTGCAGGACGAGCTGCGCCGGCGCCGCTTCGGCGAGGTGGTGCGGCTGGAGATCGCCAGCGGGATGAACGCGCGGCTGCGCCACGAGCTGATCGGCGCGCTGCGGCTCGAAGACCGCGAGGTCTACGACATCGACGGGCTGCTGGATCTGGCCGACCTCTCCGAGATCGCCGATGCCCCCGGCCACGCCGAGCTGCGCTACTCGCCTTGGACGCCGGTCACGCAGCCGCGGCTGCAGGGCGAGGAGGACCGCCCCGTCGACATGTTCCGGGAGATCCGTCATGCCGACCTGCTGGTCCACCATCCCTTCGATTCCTTCGCGACCTCGGTCGAACGCTTCGTCGAGCAGGCGGTCGAAGACCCCGACGTGCTGGCGATCAAGCAGACCGTGTACCGGACGAGCGACGACTCGCCGCTGGTGCCGTCGCTGATCCGCGCCTCCGAACGCGGCAAGCAGGCGGTCTGCATGGTGGAGCTGAAAGCTCGCTTCGACGAGGAGGCGAACATCCACTGGGCGAAAGCGCTGGAGGAGGCGGGCGTCCATGTCGTCTACGGGATCCCCGGACTGAAGACGCACGTGAAGGCGATCCTGGTGGCGCGCCGCGAGGGCCGGCAGGTGCGCGAGTACGTCCACATCGGTACCGGCAACTACCACGCCAAGACGGCGCGCCTCTACACCGACTTCGGTCTCTTCACCGCCGACCCGGACATCGGCGCCGACGTGGCGGAGATGTTCAACTTCCTCACCGGCTACGGCCGTCCGGCGGAGTACCGCAAGATGCTCGTCTCACCGACCACGATGCGGGACCGCTTCATCGGGGAGATCGACGCGACGATCGCCGCCCACGAAGCGGGGGAGGAGGCGCGGATCGCGCTGAAGATGAACTCGCTGGTCGACGCGGGGTGCATCCGGGCGCTCTACCGGGCCTCGCAGGCGGGGGTGCGGGTGGACCTGAACGTGCGCGGCATCTGCTGCCTGAAGCCGGGGGTGCCGGGGGTCTCGGAGAACATCCGGGTGGTCTCGGTCGTCGGCCGCTTCCTCGAGCACTCGCGCGTCTACACCTTCCGGCGCGGCTCCGAGACCCGCGTGCTGATGGGCTCCGCCGACATGATGCCGCGCAACCTCGACAGCCGGGTCGAGCTGGTGGCGCCGGTCGAAGACCCCGGGCTGCGGGCGGAGATGATCGACGTGCTGGAGCGCTGCTTCGCCGACAACTCGAACTCCTGGGACCTGGCGCCGGACGGCTCGTGGACGCGGAATCGCCGTCGCGAGGACGAGCCGCGCCGCGACGTGCAGGCGGAACTGCGCGAGCGGGCGGCATCGCGGGCGGCCGAGCAGCTGAGCAGCGCGACGAACACGATCGTGCCCCCGACCACCGCGGCGGCGGGCTGACGGGAAGTCGCGGATGGCGACTAGGATGTCTTCGGTGGCGCGCTTCTCGCTTCTACCCCACGATCAGACCTTCTTCGATCTCTTCGTGGAGGCGGGGAAGAACAGCGTCCATTCGGCGCAGCTCCTGGACAAGCTGATGCGGGAGTGGCCCGACGCCGGGACGCTCCACCAAGAGGTGGTCGAAGCCGAGCACCGTGGGGACAAGGTCACCCACGAAATCATCAAAAGGCTGAACACGACCTTCGTCACGCCGATCGACCGCGAGGACATCTACGGGCTCGCGACCCAGCTGGACGACATCGTCGACTTCACCGAGGAGGCGGCCGACTTCCTCGGGCTCTACCAGGTCGAGGCGCCGATGGACCAGGCCGGCGCGCTGACCGGGGTGCTGGTCCGCTCCTGCGAAGCGCTCGCCGAGGGCCTGGAGAACCTGCCGTCGTTCAAGGACCTCGACCAGTACTGGATCGAGGTGCATCGCCTCGAGAACGAAGGCGACCGGATCTCCCGCGACGCGGTCGCGGCCCTCTTCACCGACGCGATCGACCCGATGTTCGTGATCCGCTGGAAGGACATCTTCGCCGTCCTCGAGGAGGCGATCGACGCCACCGAGAAGGCCGCGCAGATCCTCGAGGGCATCGTCATCAAGAACTCCTGAGGCGATCTGGGGGCGCCTCGCCGCGTCCTCGCTCGCTCGCTTCGGGTCACGCACGGGAGTGCGCTCCCCTCGCTCACTCGCTGCGTCCTTGCGAGGCTGGCCCAGATCGCCTCAGGACGGCTCTGCAATGGGGCGTCGAGGGGCGTGTAACAGAAATGTGAACGGGGTCGGTAGGTTCCCGGCCAGTGACCTCTGACGTCATCCTCGTCATCGTCATCGGCGCCGCGCTCGCCTTTGACTTCACCAACGGCTTCCACGACACCGCGAACGTCGTCGCCACCTCGATCTCGACCGGGGCGGCGCGGCCGCAGGTGGCGATCGCCGTGGCCTCGCTGTTGAACTTCGTCGGGGCGTTCATCTCGATCTCGGTCGCCGCGACCGTCGCCAACGACGTCGTCGACGCCGCCGCGATCACGCCGACGATCGTCTTCGCCGGGCTGATCGGGGCGATCGCCTGGAACCTCGTCACCTGGTACTTCGGGCTGCCCTCGAGCTCCTCGCACGCACTGATCGGCGGGGTCGTCGGCTCGGCGATCGCCGCCGACGGCTTTCACGTGGTGATCGCCGAAGGCCTGGTGGGCAAGGTCCTGATCCCGGCGATCATCGCCCCGCTGCTGGCCTTCGTCGCCGCGGGCATCTCGATCGGCATCGCCTACCGGGTCATCGGCAAACAGCGGCCGGGAATCGTCAGCCGCGGCTTCAAGTACGGCCAGGTGCTCTCGGGCGGGATGCTGGCGCTCGCGCACGGCACCAACGACGCGCAGAAGACGATGGGGGTCATCACCCTGGCGCTGATCGCCAACGGCAGCCTCAGCGCGGGGGCGAACCCGCCGCTCTGGGTGATCGCCTCCTCGGCGGCGGCGATCGCGGCCGGAACCTACGGCGGCGGCTGGCGGATCATCAAGACGACCGGCACGCGGATCATCAAGATGGACGCGGCGCAAGGGTTCACCTCGCAGGGGGCGGGGGCGGCGGTGATCCTCGCCTCGACCCATTTCGGCTTCCCGCTCTCGACCACGCACGTGATCAACGGTGGCGTGATGGGGGCGGGGGCGGCGAAACGGCTCTCCGCGGTGCGCTGGGGCGTGGCCGGGAACATCGTCGTCGCCTGGGTGCTGACGTTGCCCGCGGCGGCGGTCATCGGCGCGGTTACCTACGGTGTGACGAGCGTCTTCGGCAGCGGCGCCGTGGGTCCGGTGTTGGTGACGGTGGCGGCGCTGGGCGCGATCCTGGGGGCGTTCGTCCGCCGGGCCCAGCGCGGCGCGCCGGTGACGGTGCAGAGCGGGTGATCGGGCTGCCGGGCTTCGCCGAGATCGTCGAAACGAAGGAGCTGGCGGAGACCGTCGTCTTCGCCTTCGTCGCCGGGGTCGGGGTGACGACGATCTTCTCGGTGGCGATCTGGGGGGCCGCGCGCTTCGTCGACCTGAGCCAGGAAGACCGGCCGGTGGTCGCCGGGGCGGCGGCGGTGATCGGTTTCCTGGCGTTGCTCGCGGTCGTGGCGGCGATCGTCATCGGCGTCGTCGTGATGACCAGCAAGTAGGAGCGCCGAGGCGCCCGGCGTCTATCCGACGACCGGGTGGCGGCTTCGGAGTACCATCTGCGACGTGAAGGCCGCGAGAAATGTGGCGATCATCATGCTCCTGGCGCTCGGGGTCGCGTTCATCCCGGGAGGGGGCAACGCGGTCGACACCATCATGACCGCGATCGGGATGGCGTTCCTGACCGGGATCACCTGGATGCTCTACACGTTGAGCCGCCAGAACCAGCTGACGCTGGCGACGCTGAGCGACGGTCGGCGGGCGATCTTCTACGGGGCTTTCGGAATGCTCGCCCTCCTGGTCGCGGGCTACGACAAGCTCTGGTCGACCGGCGGCGGCACGCTGATCTGGCTGGTGCTGTTGGCGGCCTCCGTCGTCGCGATCTGGCGGATCTGGACCGAGGCGAACACCTACTAGGTGGGTGCCGGCGCCCCGAGGGCCAAGGGACGCAAGGGCCTGCGGCGAGCGCGGCCGTCTCGGCCACGGCCCTGGCCGGTGTGGCCGTGGCCGAGACGGCCGGGAGTGCGGGGAGTGGCGGGTCTCTCGCGGCGGTGCCCCGGGTTCGTCACGGGAGGGACACGGATCCGTCACGGAGGTCGGACCTCGTCACGGAGACCGTGGGAACTCCACGCTTCCGCGCGCGTCGGACAACGGTCACGACCGCGATGCAAGCTTTGGTGTCGCCATGACGACGTCAATGCTTGCATCGAGGCCTCGGGCCCTTATCCCGGGCCCGGAAACAGACCGGAGGCTGACGCGGGTGTGACGTTTCCGGCATCTTCGTCACCGATCGGGGCGAGGTCGGGGTAGGTGTGGGCTCTCCCCGGCTTCTCTCGCGCGGGACGGTCACGTAAGTCCGACCTCCGCCCGACCCTTGTCCTGATCCCTGAAACTCCCTCACGTCCTGGGCGTCTCGGACACGGCCACAGCCTGCCAGGGCCGTGTCCGAGACGCCCAGGACGCATCTCGGACGGCCGCTGCCGCCGGAACCACGCCCAACACACACTTCGGGCACAGAATTGGCCCGGAGTTGATCCATTCTGCGCACCACGCGCGCGCATTTCCTCTTCAGGGTGGTCGACGTGCCACCCACGAGCGCCGACAACACGAGTCACGGGGAGAAAGGGACGGCCTCGATCGAGCTGGTCGCGGCCGTGCCCTTTCTGTTGTTGGCGCTCGCCGCCGCGGCCCAGATCGCGCTCGCCGGCCAGGCCCTCTGGTCGGCGAGCGTGGCCGCGCGGGCCGGGGCGCGCGCCGCCCTGGTCGGCGCTGACCCGAAGGCCGCGGCGCGCCGGGCGCTCCCGACGGCGATGCGCGACGGGGCGGTGGTCGAGGAGGACGAGGACGATGGCGCGGTCTCGGTGGAAGTGCCGATCCCGTCGCTGCTGCCCCAGCTTCCCGAGGTGAAGGTCGGGGCGCGCAGTGGACTGGGGGACGGCGATGGCTGACTCGCGCTCCCGGCCCCGCCCCGGAGGCGGGCCCTGTGGGCATCGCCCGAATCCCGCCCGCCCATCGCGCGGCGAGGCCGGCCAGGCGAGCGTCGAACTCGTCGCGGCCGTTCCGGCGCTGATCCTGGCCGCCCTGATCTCGCTCCAACTGCTTGCCGCCGGCTACGCCCTGACCCTGGCCGACGGCGCTGCCGAGGCCGGCGCGTTGGCGCTGGCCCAGGGCGGCTCCGCCACCGAGGCGGCCCGCGCCGCGCTGCCCGGCTGGGCCGACGACAACGTCTCGGTCGCGGTCGACGGCGAGGAGGTCATCGTCCACCTTCGCCCGCCGTCGCCGTTCGGCGCGATCGCCGACCACCTGGCCGTCACGAGCATGGCGAGCGCGAGGTCGGCCGAATGAGTCGCGATCGGGCCAAGGCCGATACCGCGATCAACTTCGGTCCCGTCCTGCTCGGTGGCGCGGTGTCCGATGGCGTCTACGGGACCGCGGCAAAGGGTGTCTTCACGGCTCCTCGCAACGGCACGGTCGTCGTCGTCACCTCCGTCGGCGGGGCGGAGGGCTCGCGCGGCGCCGCCGCGGCGCTTTCCTGTGCGGGGTCAGGGGTAGGCCGTGCGGCACTGCTGGTCGAGGTTGGTGGCCGGGTGCCGCGGCCGACCTTGATCGCCTCCGCCTCCGCCCACCGGCTGGAGGAGCGCCTGACGACTCGCCTGCCCGCCCTGCGCCCGGCCGCGCGCGGGGAGGTGTGCCATCTCGCGGTCGCGGACGACGACGACGGTCTCGCGGCCGCCGGGACCGCGGTCTTGGTCGCCCGCGGCGGACTTGCCGTGGTCCACGTGGCGCCGGGACAGCTCCAGCTCCTCCTGGAGGCACCGGGAGCCCCGCGACCGGATGCGGCGCTCCTGCGCGCCGATCTGAGGGAGGCGCGGCCGTTGGTCGCGCTGGCGGTCGACGATCTACTCCGGCGCGGGCTTCGCGTGGGGGTCCTGAAGCGCCGCCTCGGCTGGGTGGCGGAGCGCCGCGCCGGTTTCGGTGCCCTCGGCAGCGACTCCGGCGGCCTGCCGGAGCCGCTGCTGCGGCGCTTGCTCGACCTGAGGGCTAGGGGGTGACGGCATGCCAGACGCCGACGTCACGCAGTCCCTCGCCGTTCGCTTCACCCTTCCTGCTGTCGCCGGAGAAGGTGTAGACCGGCATCCCCTTGTAGGTGACCTGGGTCTTGCCTTCGGGGCGCTTGATCGTGCCGAGCTTGACCGGGCCCGTCGGCTTGGTCCCGGCGGCGACGAGCAGCGGCGGCCAGGTCTTCAGGCAGGAGCCGGTGCAGATGAATTTGCCGTTGGTCTCACCGCTCAGCGTGTAGAGGGTCAGGCCCTTGGTGTTGGTGAGGACCGTCTTGTGGAGGCTCGGCGCGGTGGCCTCGCCGGCGACGGTCTTGCTGCCGCGGGCGAGCGCCGTGGGCACGGCCACGGCGCTGAGCGCGAGGACGGCGGCGAGGGCGAGGGCGGCGAGGCAGCGGGCGCGGCGGGTCGTCGCGCGGGTTCTATTTCGGTGCATCGGTTCAGCTCCTTCTTCGGGAATGTCTACCCGGATTACGGAGGAACGGGGAGGAAAGTTCGGAGCCGACGGCGCGTGCGTCGCCTGGCGGCCGTCGCGGCGCGCGACGAGTCCGGGCAGGCCCTACCGCTCGCCTTGGGCGGCTGCTTCGTCCTGGTCGCCGCCGCGATCGCCTTGGTCGCCATCGCCGGGGCCGTCACCGGCAAGGGTCGCGCCCAGCGGGCGGCCGACCTGGCGGCGATCTCGGCGGTCCGCTCGATGCGCGACGACCTGCCGCGACTCCTCTCGCCCCCGCGCCTGCCGAACGGCGTGCCGAACCCGTCCCACATCGGGAAGTCGACCTACCTCGAAGGCGCGCGTGACGCGGCCTTCTCCGCCGCCCTTCGCAACGGAGTCGACGAGGGCCATCTGCGCCTCTCCTTTCCGGACCGCTCCTCGTTCGCGCCGGTGCGGGCGAAGGCGACGGTGGTGGGGACGCTCGACGTCGGCCCCGGTGGCCGGGGGGCGGTCGAGGCGAGCGCCGAAGCCGAAGCCGCCGCCCCGGTGTCGAGTGGCGGCGGTGGGGGTCCGGCGATGGCGAGCGGCGGTGGCTACAGCGGTCGGCTCCTCTACCGCAACGGTGAGGGCATGCGTCCCGACGTGGCCGCGGCCTACGACCAGATGGCAGCAGCAGCGGCGTCGGCCGGAGTCACCCTCATCGTCGTCTCCGGCTTTCGCTCCGACGCCGAACAGGCGGAACTGTTCGCCGCCCATCCGGACCCGAAGTGGGTCGCGCCGCCGGGCACCTCGCTCCACCGGTGCGCGACCGAGCTCGACCTCGGTCCCGAATCCGCCTACGGCTGGCTGGCCGGCAACGCGAGCCGCTTCGGCTTCGTGCAGCGCTATTCCTGGGAGGCCTGGCACTTCGGCTACATCAGCGGACCGTCGCCCTGCTCTGACGCCGGCGACGCCGTGCTGGGTCCGGGCGACGACGCGGGGCCGCCCGGCGGGGCGACCCTGCCTAGCTTCGTCCCCGCCCGCTTTCGCGATCCGTTGGTCGACGCGGCCGCCAGGTGGAACGTCTCCGCGGCCCTGCTGGCGGCGCAGCTGATGGCGGAGAGCAACTTCAACCCGTTCGCGGTCTCGGCCGCCGGCGCCGCGGGCATCGCCCAGTTCATGCCGGCCACCGCTGCCTCATATGGACTGGCGGATCCCTTCGATCCGGTGGAAGCCATCGACGCCCAGGCCCACCTGATGTCCGACCTGATCGGCCAGTTCGGCTCCCCCGAGCTCGCCCTGGCCGCCTACAACGCCGGCCCGTCCCCGGTCGCATCCTGCCACTGCGTCCCCGCCATCCCCGAGACGAGCGCCTACGTCGCCCGCATCATGGCCCTCCTCGGCGGCGCCGGCGCGATCGCCGTCCCCGCCTTCGAAGTCCGCCTCGTCGCCTGATGTTGATGGGCCGAAAACTCCTCTATGTCTGGAGTTTTCGGCCCATCAACATGGGTTCGGCCGGCGCATCACGCTGATCAGGTCCGACTTCGCCTCGAAGCCGACGCCGGGCACGTCGGGAAGCGCCACGCGGCCGTCGATCACCTCGATGCCGTCGGCGAACCCGCCGAAGGGGCGAAAGACCTCCGGGTAGGACTCGTTGCCGCCGAGCCCGAGCCCGGCGGCGATCGAGAGGCCGAACTGGTGGCCGCCGTGCGGGACGAGCAGACGGCGATCGAAGCCGGCCTCCTCGACGGCCTCCAGCATGCGCAGGTATTCGGTCAGCCCGTAGCTCAGCGCCGGATCCATCTGCAGCACGTCGCGATCCGGGCGGACGCCGCCGAAGCGGGCCAGGTTGCGCGCGTCCTGCATCGAGAAGAGGTTCTCGCCGGTCGCCAGCGGCGGCTCATAGGTCTGTGCGAGCGCGGCGTTCAGGGCGTAGTCGAGCGGGTCGCCCGCCTCCTCGTACCAACGCAGCCGGTAGGGAGCGATCGCTTCGCCGTAGGCGACCGCCTCGGCGAGGTCGAAGCGGCCGTTGGCGTCCACCGCCAGGCGCGAGCCGTCGCCGTCGACCGTCGCCAGCGCCGTCTCGATCCGCCGCCGGTCGACGTCGAGCGAGGCGCCCCCGATCTTCATCTTCACGTCGCGGTACCCGAGCTCCAGATACCGCTCGAGCTCGGCCGCCAGGGCCTGCTCGTCCTTCCCCGGGTGGTAGTAGCCGCCCGCGGCGTAGACGGCGACGGTCTCGTCGAACCTGCCACCGTTGTGGCGGTCGGCGAGCAGACGGTAGAGCGGCACGCCGGCGAGCTTCGCGGCCAGATCCCAGATCGCCATGTCGAGGATGCCGACGGCGACCGAGCGCTCGCCGTGGCCGCCGGGCTTCTCGTTCTTCATCAGCGTCGCCCAGACGCGCCCGGGGTCGAGGTGCTCGCCGCTCTCGTCGAGCAGGTCCTCCGGGGAAGCCTCGAGCAGGCGGGGAATGAAGCGTTCGCGCAGCAGTCCGCTCTGGGCATAGCGGCCGTTGGAGTTGAAGCCGTACCCGACCAGCCGCTCGCCGTCGCGGACGACGTCGGTCTCGATCGCGACGACCGAGACGTTCATCCGGCTGAAGTCGATGTAGGCGTTGGCGATCGCCGAGCTGATCGGCACCGCCCGCTCCCGTACCTCGAGGATCCGCATCTGCCTACTCCGGACGCCGCAGATCGAAGGCGACCAGGCGTGGCTCGGTGAACTCCTCGATCGCGTAGCGGACGCCCTCCCGGCCGACGCCGCTTTCCTTGACGCCGCCGAACGGCATCTGGTCGACCCGGAACTGGGAGCCCTCGTTCACCATCACTCCGCCGACCTCGATCCGGGCGGCGAGCCAGAAGGCGGTGTCGATGCGCTCGGTGAAGATCGCCGCCTGGAGGCCGTACCGGGTGGAGTTGGCGATCTCGACCGCCTCCTCGAGCGTCGCGTAGGTCATCACCCCGAGCACCGGGGCGAAGGCCTCGTCGCAGGCGATCGACATCTCCGGCTCGACGTCGACCAGCACCGTCGGTTCGAAGAGCCGGCCTTCGCGCTTGCCGCCGATCGCCACCCGGGCGCCGGCGGCGACCGCGCCGGCGATCGCCGCCGCGGCCCGCTCGGCGGCGCCGTCGTCGATCATCGGGCCGACGTCGGTGTCCTCGTCGGCGGGGTCGCCGACCCGCAGCTCACCGACCTTCGCCAGCAGCCGCTCGACGAACTCCTCGGCGACGTCCTCCTGGACGATCGCCCGCTGGGCGGAGATGCAGAGCTGACCGGAGAAGGCGTAGGCGCTCTTCGCGATCTTCGTCGCCGCGCGGTCGAGGTCGGCGTCGGAATGGACGACGCTGGCGGCGCTGTTGCCGAGCTCGAGCAGGGTCTTGCGCAGCCCGACCGTGCGGCGGATGTGGCGGCCGACCGCGACCGAGCCGGTGAACGAGTAGGCGGCGAAGCGCTCGTCGTTCAGCAGCTGTTCGCCGACCGTCTCGCCGGGGCCGAGCAGGAGATTCAGGTGGCCGGGCGGCAGGCCCGCCTGCTCGAACGCCTCGACCAGGGCGATCGCCGAGAGCGGCGTCAGCTCGGCCGGCTTCAGCACCGCCGGACAGCCGGCGGCGAGCGCGGTCGGCACCTTGTGGTTGATCTGGTTCAGCGGCGCGTTGAAGGGGGTGATCGCGCAGACCGGGCCGGCCGGCATCAGCATGGTGAAGCCGAACTTCGACTCCGCCCCGCGGGTGGCGTCGAAGGGCACCGTCTCGCCCGCCAGCCGTTTCGCCTCCTCGGCACAGAGGCGGATCGTCTGCACCGCGCGGGCGACCTCGCCGCGGGCGTCGCGGATCGGCTTCGCCGACTCGGCGACGATCGTCCGCGCGTACTCCTCGCCGCGCTCCTCGATGATCGCCGCCGCCTTGCTGAGGATCTCGTAGCGGCGGAAGGGCGGCAGTGGGTCGCGGGCGGCGCGGGCCGCGGCGGCGATCGCGCGCTCGACGTCGGCGCTGCCGGCCACCGGCACGGTCGCCAGCAGCGCGCCGTCCCAGGGCGAGTGGATCTCTTCGACGCCATCGCCGCTCGCCGACCACTCGCCGTCGATGAAGAGGCCCGGACGCGTCTCGGTCGCGAGGTCGCTCATCCCCCTACTCCTTGCCCGTCGCGGCCGGGGTGGGGGAGTGGAGCCGCTCGACCGCCGCGACCACCGCGGCGGTGACCTCGGCGGTCTTCGCCTCGCCGCCGACGTCGGGGGTGAGGACCCCGGCCGCGCAGGTCTCCTCGACCGCGGCGCGGACGGTCGCGCCCGCGCCCTCGTGGCCGAGCTCCTCGAGCATCATCGCCAGGCAGAAGAGCGCCGCGATCGGGTTCGCGATCCCTTTCCCGGCGATGTCGGGAGCGGAGCCGTGGACCGGCTCGAACATCGAGGGATGCTTGCCGTCGAGGTGGTAGTTGCCGCTCGGCGCGACGCCGAGGCTGCCGGCCAGTGCCGCGGTCAGGTCGCTGAGGATGTCGGCGTGGAGGTTGGAGGCGACGAGGACGTCGAAGCCGCCCGGGTCGAGCACCAGGCGCGCCGCGGCGGCGTCGACGAGCACCGAGTCGAAGGCGACCCCGGGCCGCTCGGCGGCGACCTCGCCGACCACCTCGTCCCAGAGCACGCTGGCGTGCTGGCTGGCGTTCGACTTGGTGACGCTGGTGAGGTGGGAGGCCGGGCGGGACGCGGCGAGGTCGAGGGCGTAGCGGGCGACGCGGTCAATCGCGCGGCGGGTGAAGATCGAGGTCTGAACCGCGAGTTCGGACTCGAGGCCGACGTGCGAGCGGCCGCCGGCGCCGGAGTACTCGCCCTCCGAGTTCTCGCGCACGACGACGAAGTCGATCTCGCCCGCGTCGCGCCCGGCGAGCGGGCTGGAGATCCCGGGAAGCAGGGTCACCGGGCGTACGTTCACGCACATGTCCATGCCCTGGACGATCGCCAGCCGCAGGCCCCAGAGGGAGACGTCGTCGCGGACGGTCGGCCAGCCGACGGCGCCGAAGAAGATCGAGTCGAACTCGTCCAGCTGGGCGAGCGCGTCGGCGGGCATCATCGCGCCGTGCTCCGCGTAGTAGTCAGAACCCCAGGGGAAGGTCGTCGTCTCGATCGCCAGCGTCGGGTCGAGCTCACCGAGGCGGGCAAGCACGGTGAGGGCCGAGTCGACGACTTCCGCTCCCACGCCGTCACCGGGGATTACTGAAACCGTCTGAACTCTGACATAAGAATTGTTCATCAGCGCAACATAGCCGACCGCCGCCCGGTGGGATACTGGGCGCGGAGGAACGGCCTAAATCTGCTGCAGCAATCGAATGCTGCCCAGAGGTAGAGGTAGTTCACCCAAGATCGAGCCAGTCCGGAAATCACAATGCTCACCTGTTTGCATCCGGGAAAACTTCAGATTGACGAGGACTACAGAGAACTATACTATGGAAAACGTGGATGATTCTTCTACTTCAGCGGTTGCAGGTGAGTCCCAAAGCGGCACTCCTGCTGCCGAATCCGCAGGTGGCTCCGGGAACGGGGGCAGCCAGGTACACGTCGGCTCGCGATTGCGCGAGCTGCGCATCGGGAGGCGGATGACGCTCAAAGTCGTCGCCGACAAAGCCGGGGTTTCCGAGGGGTTCCTCAGCCAGGTCGAGCGCGGTCGTACCGCGCCGAGCCTGAAGACCCTGCAGGCGGTGGCTCACGCGCTCGGCCTCGAAGTCGGCGACCTTTTCGTCGACCCCGATTTCGAGCTTCCGCACTTCACCCCCAAAGCGGCCCGGGCCGTGGTCGAAATCGGCTCGCTGACGAAGCGCCGTGTCACCCCTTCGGCGGTGACCACGCTGGAGGTCCTGGCCGGTCAGTTCGAGGTCGGCGGCAGCGCCGGCTCGCCCTACACGCACGGCGACTCGGACGAGGTGGCGATCGTCCTCAGCGGCGCGATCCGCGCCGAGGTCGACGGCAAGGAGTTCGACATGGGCCCCGGCGACAACCTGATCTACCGCAGTTCGATGACCCACACCTTCCACAACATCGGCGATACCGAGGCGGAAGTTCTCTGGGTCGTATGCCCGCCGAGCTGGTGACCGCGGGCCACTTCGGTGGCGCCCGCGCGTTCGGTCACGCCATCGAGCGCGCCTCCTAAAAGCCCTGCATTTCACCTTCGCCGGGAATGGCTCCGCGGGGGCCGTCAAGAACATCTTCAAATTGTTACTTGACGCCCATCACAGAAAACTATACCGTGGGCATATGAAGCAGTCTCACCCTTCACCCGGCACGCGTAACTGTTCAAGTCGAGATTTCCTGACTTCACAAATGGTGAGTAGTGAACGCTGACGCCGCCTCACCGATGCTCGCCGATCAGGGCGGTACCTCGATCGCCGGCCTGCGGCCCGCGATCGAGGTGACCGGGGTCACCAAGCGCTACGGCGAGGTGGTCGCGGTCGACGATCTCGACGTCGAGATCGCCCAGGGTGAGTTCTTCGCGCTGCTCGGTCCCTCCGGCTGCGGCAAGACCTCGACCCTGAAAATGATGGCGGGCTTCGAGCTTCCCGACGCCGGCGAGGTACTGCTCGAGGGGGAGGTGGTGACGCGGACGCCGCCGTTCCACCGCGACGTCAACCTGGTCTTCCAGGACTACGCCCTCTTCCCTCACCTGAACCTGCGCGACAACGTCGCCTTCGGCCTGAAAATCAAGGGGGTCAACAAGGCCGAGCGCCGTCGCCGCGCCGACGAGATGCTGGCGCGGATGGAACTCCCCGGCCTCGGCGATCGCCGCATCGCCGAGATCTCCGGTGGCCAGCAGCAGCGCGTCGCGCTCGCCCGCGCCCTGATCAACCACCCCAAGGTCCTCCTCCTCGACGAGCCGCTCGGCGCCCTCGACCTGAAGCTTCGCCGCGCGATGCAGCTGGAGCTGAAGGGGATCCAGCGCGACGTCGGGATCAGCTTCGTCTACGTCACCCATGACCAGGAGGAGGCGCTCGCGATGGCCGACCGGATCGCCGTGATGAGCGCCGGCAAGGCGCTGCAGATCGGCAGTCCGCGGGAGATCTACGACCACCCGGCCAACCGCTTCGTCGCCGACTTCATCGGCGAGTCGAGCTTCCTCAGCGGCAGGACCGGCGCCCCGTCCGGTGCCTACGTCGACTTCGAGCTGCCCGACGGCGGCCGGATCAAGGCCCGCCCCGGGGCGGACGGCGCCGGCGAGGCGGTGGCGATGATCCGCCCCGAGCACACCGAGCTCTACCCCGCCGGCACCCCGTCGCCCGGCTCCGACTGGAACCAGGTCAGCGCCACCGTCGGCGAGCTCGAGTACGGCGGCTCCGACGTCCATTACTTCGTCAACACCCCGAGTGCCGACCGCGTGCAATCGCGGATGCCCGCCTCGGCGGAGACCTTCGAGCCCGGGACGCGGGTGGAGATCCGCTTCCCGGTTGCCCGAACAGTCGTCGTCCACACGGACACGGCCACCCAGCCAACGCCCGGAACAGGAGGCAGTGCAGCACATGAAAACTGACAAGAGAGGCACCTCTAGCGGGTGGCGGCGTCGTACGCTGCGACTCTCGCTCCTCGCCTTGGTCGCCGCGGCGACAGCGGCCTTGCTCGCCGCCTGCGGTGGCGGCGGCAGCTCGAGCAGCAGCAGCGGCGGGAGCTCCAGCTCCTCGTCCGAAGGCGGCGGCGAAAGCGCCAACGTCTCGCTGGAAGGCGACCCCAAAGCCTGCGGCACGCTGAACCTCTACACCTGGGAAGGCGAGGCGCCGGAAGAGCTCCTGAAGCCGTTCGAAGCGAAGTACGGCGTGAAGGTGAAACCGAGCTACATGACCTCCAGCGCCGA
Source organism: uncultured Actinomycetes bacterium (assembly GCA_963782515.1). Classification (GTDB taxonomy): domain Bacteria; phylum Actinomycetota; class Thermoleophilia; order Solirubrobacterales; family 70-9; genus VAYN01. The sequence goes on from CAWAJY010000004.1 coordinate 649,619, forward strand.
GGCGATCGCGAAGCTCGCGGCCGGTGCCACCTCGCAGTACGACATGGTCATCGCGGCGGCGGAAATCATCCTGCCGATGCGGCAGGCCGAAGTGATCAAGCCGATCGATCCGGCGCTGATCGACGAATACGAAAAGCTCTTCAGCTTCGCCACCGAACCGATGGAAGAAGAAGGCGAACTGTGGGCCCTGGCCTCCGACTGGGGTGTGAACCCGTTCCTGTACTCCACCGAAGTGCTGAAGCAGGAACCGACCAGCTGGGCGGACCTGTGGAACCCCGAACTGAAGGGTCAGGTTTCCCTCTGGGAAGACATCTCCCTGATCTGGGTCGGCGCCTCCGCGCTCGGCATGGATGAAAATCCGGAAGAACTGTTCGAACTGAGCCAGGAACAGCTCAACGAAATCCGCGACAAAATGCTCGAACTGAAGGGCAACGTCCGCACCATGTGGTCGAGCGGCGGTGACCTGATCCAGCTCTACGCCAACAAAGAGGTCGGCGCGTCGATGGGCTGGACCTACGTCCTCAACGAACTCAAAGCGAAGGGCGCTCCGGTCAAGGAAGCACACATCGAAGACATGGGCGCGCAGGCCTGGACCGAGGGTCCGGCCCTGAGCAAGGACATCAGCCCCGACTGCGAAGCGGCGGCGTACGAGTTCATGAATTACCTCGTCTCGCCGGAAGGCCAGGCGGCCCTCTCCGCGTCCAGTGGCTACACCCCGGTCAACCCGGCGACGAAGCCGCTGATGTCGAAGGAAGAACAGATAGCGACGGGTATGAACGACCCGAAGAAATTCCTCGGTAGCGCGATCGTGAAGAAAGCGCCGGCCGATCCGGAAGCCTACAACCAGACCATGCAGGAAATCATCGCCGGCCTCAGCTAGCCCGGCGACCGAACCACCCGCACCATGTCTGTGATCCGCCGCCACCGATGGCTGCAGGCCCTTCTCCTCTTCGGGCCTGCGGCCATCTGGGCGGCGGCGTTCATCGTCTTCCCCGTGGTGGAGGCGGTGAAAATGAGCCTCTCCCAGATCCAGTACTACCACCTGGTACACGACTGGACGCTGAAAAACTTCGAAACGTTCTTCAGCAACCCGCTGTACACCGATGCGCTGGTGCGCTCGGCGGTGCGCGGGATCATCGTCGCCGTGGCGGCGGTGGCGATCAGCCTGCCGCTCGCCCACTTCATCTCCTTCCGGGTGAAAAAGCACCAGTTCGTCTGGTTCGCCGGTGTGGTCGTCGCGCTCTGGCTCGGCTACCTGCTGCGGATCGTCGGCTGGCGCATCCTGCTCGGCAACGACGGGGTGCTGAACGGCCTCCTGACCAGCGTCGGGATCCTCGACCACCCGACCAAAGTGCTCGTCTTCAACCCCTTCGCGGTGATCCTCGTCCAGACCCACCTGGCGATGTCCTTCACCTTCATCCCGATCTTCGTCGTCATGCAGCGGGTCCCGCACCGGCTGATGCAGGCGGCGAGCGACCTCGGTGCCCGCCGCTGGCGGCAGATCCTCGAGGTCGAGGCGCCGCTGATCGCCCCCGGCGTCGCGGTCGGCTTCACCTTCGCCTTCGTCCTCTCCTTCGGTGACTACTTCGCCCCGCAGCTGGTCGGCGACCCGGCTTCGCAGGGGATCGCGAACCTCGCCTCCTCGCAGTTCGAACACGGCCTCGCCTGGCCGCTCGGCGCCGCGATCGGCGTGGTCATGATCGTCACCATCCTCGCCGTCCTGATGCTGCCGAGCATCCTCATGTGGGCCTACCGCAAGGTGACCGGGATCCGCGCCGGCCGCGGCGCCGACCCGGCCCAGGTGAACCCCGGCGCGCTGCACGAGGAGGTGACCGCGGTATGAGGGCCCGCCTCGGTTCGCTCGGGATCGGCGTCGGCATCGGCGCGATCCTCGTCTTCCTCTACATCCCCGCGGTGATCGTCGCCGTCTACTCGCTGAACAAGGGCGCGGTGATGAGCTGGCCGCCGGAACTCTTCAGCTTCCACTGGTACTCGAAGGCGTTCGCCAACGCGGCGATGATGGAAGGCCTGAAGAACTCGGTGATCGTCGCGGTCGTCAGCGTCTCGATCGCCGTCATCCTCGGCGTCCCCACCGGGATGGGCGTCGACCGCTTCAACTTCTTCGGCAAGACCGCCTTCCAGCGCCTCCTGATGCTGCCGTTCCTGATGCCGGGACTGATCAGCGGGCTGACCCTGCTGACCGTGATCCTCGACTTCCAGCTCGAACTGTCGCTGATGACGGTGATCATCGCCCACGCGACGATGCTGATCGCGATCGTGGTGATCCAGATGGCGGTCGTGCTCGACCGCTGGGACCGCTCGCTGGAGCTCGCCGCCCAGGACCTCGGCGCGAACGAGATCCGCACCTTCTTCTACGTCACCTGGCCGAACATCCGCGCCGCCATCGTCGGCGCCTCGCTGCTCGGCATCGCGATCTCGCTCGACGAGACCGCGCGCACGGCCTTCGTGGTCGGCGAATCGGACACGCTGCCGATCGTCGTCCTCTCCAGCCTGCGCCGCACCCTGACGCCGGAAATCAACGCGATCGGGACCCTGGTCCTGGTCATCTCGCTGATCGGCGTCGTCATCTGGTCCAAATTCGGCGCTGCCGATCTGGCCCGCGAATAGGGCCCGGCAACGGGTCGGGAGGAACTAGTGCTACGCATCGGCATCGACATCGGCGGCACCTTCACCGACCTCACCGTGCTGGAGGACTCGGGGCGCGCGCACCTCTGGAAGGAGCCGACCACCCCGGCCGACCCGATGGAGGCGATCCTCGCCGGGCTCGAGGGCATGGCGGGCAGTCTCGACCGCTCGGTCGCCGAGCTGCTCGGCGAAGCGCGGCTGCTCGTCCACGGCACGACGATCGCCACCAACACGGTGATCCAGCGCAACGGCCCGCGGATCGGCCTGCTGGCGACGAAGGGCTTCCGCGACGTCCTCTACTTCCGCGACGCCTGGAAGCCGGAACGCTTCAACATGCGCTTCGCCCCGCCGGAGCCGTTCGTCGACCGCTTCCTGCGCCAGGGCGTCAGCGAGCGCATCGACCACCACGGTGAGGTGGTCACGCCACTCGACGAGGACCAGGTGCGCCGCCACGCCGCCTACCTCGGCGAGCACGGGGTGGAGGCGGTCGCGGTCGCCTTCCTCTGGTCGATCGTCAACCCCGAGCACGAGCACCGCGCCGCCGAGATCCTGCGCGAGGAGCTGCCCGACGCCTACGTCATCTGCTCGGCCGACGTGGTCCCCGAGATCCGCGAGTGGGAGCGCACCTCGGCCGCCGTCCTCTCCGCCTACATCCTGCCCGGGATCGACGACTACTTCCGCCGGCTGAAGGGCGACGTGTCCTCGGCCGGGCTCGGCGAGGACCCGCTGATCATGCAGCTGAACGGTGGCTGCGCGCCGATCGACGAGGTGCTGAAGCGCCCCGTCTACGCGCTCCATTCGGGCCCCGCGGCGGCCCCCGCGGCGGCTGCCCACCACGCCGGCCGGCGCGGCCTGCGCGACGTGATCACCATCGACATGGGCGGCACCAGCTTCGACGTCTGTCTCGTCCGCGACGGCCAGGCGGCCCGCTCGCGCTCGATCCGGGTCGACCAGCAGCCGGTCGGGGTGGAGGGCGTCGCCGTCCACTCGGTCGGCGCCGGCGGCGGCTCGATCGCCTACATCGACGAGGGCGGCGCGCTGAACGTCGGCCCGCGCAGCGCCGGCTCCGTCCCCGGCCCGGCCGCCTATGGCGCCGGCGGGACCGAGCCGACCGTCACCGACGCCAACGTCGTGCTCGGCTACCTCGACCCCGAGGCGTTCCTCGGCGGTCGGCGCGAGCTGCGCGCCGACCTCGCCGAGCAGGCGATCGCCGACGGTGTCGGTGGGCCGCTCGGCCTCGATCCGGTGGCCGCCGCGGCCGGCGTGATCCGCGTCGTCAACGCCTCGATGAGCGCCGCCGTGCGCGCCGTGTCGGTCGAGCGCGGCCTCGACCCGCGCAACTTCGCGCTCGTCGTCGGCGGCGGCGCCGGCGGTCTGCACGCCTCGGCGCTCGCCCGTGACCTCGGCATCGAGCGGGTCGTGATCCCGCGCGAGGCGGGGACCCTCTGTGCCTTCGGGATGACCGTCACCGACGTCCGCCACGACTACCTGCAGGCACTCCACTGCACCTCCGACAGCCTCGATTCGGGTGCCCTCGACAAGCTCTACGCCGGGCTCGAGGAGCGCGGCCGCGAGCGGCTCACCGACGACGGCTTCGACGCCGACGAGATCCGCATGGAGCGCTCGGTCGACGCCCGTTACCCGGGCCAGGTCTACGAGCTGACCGTCGTGATCCCGACCGCCGAGCACTACGGCCTCGAGCACCTGAAGCAGATCGAGGACGCCTTCCACGCCGAGCACGAGCGCCAGTTCGGCTACCGCCGTGAGGAGATGCCGGTCGAGTTCCTGCACTGGCGCGCCGCCGCGGTGGGGCGGATGGAGCTCCAGCACGACGCCGGGTCCGGCACGGTCGAGGCCGGCGCCGCGGCAGAGCCGCTGGGCGAGCGCCGGGTCTACGTACCCGCGCTCGGCGAGGTCACCGCGGTCCCGCTCTACAAGGTCGAGACGCTCACCACCGGGAGCCGCGTCGACGGCCCCGCGGTGGTCGCCGGCGACACGACGACGATCCTGCTCGAACCCGGCGACGTGCTGCGCTGCGACGAGGACGACAGCTTTCTGATCGAGATCGGCGGGGTGGCCAAGCGCCTCTCGCCCGCGACCGCCGCCACGGGCGGAGAGGAGAACTGACGATGGACCAGGTCACCTTCAGCGTGATGATGCGCCGGCTGGAGAGCATCTCGCTCGAGATGACGCAGGCGCTGGAGCGCTCCGCCTGGAGCTCGATCATCGCCCTCTGCCACGACTTCTCCTGCGTCATCTACGACGCCAAGGGCCGCCAGCTCTCGGTCTACGACCCGATCCCGGCGCTGGTGACCTCGCTGGAGCTGGTGGTCGACGCGATCGAAGAGAGCTTCGGCGCCGACATCGCCGACGGCGACGTCTTCCTCTGCAACGACCCTTACCGCGGCAACACCCACGTCGGCGACCTGGTGATCTCACGGCCGGTGTTCGTCGAGGGGCGCCTGATGTTCTGGCTGATGATCAAGGCGCACCACATCGACGTCGGCGCCTTCGAGCCCGCCTCCTGCACCGCCGCCGCCAGGGACACCTACCAGGAGGGGTTGCAGATCCCGCCGCTGAAGATCGTCGCCGCGGGCACGCCGCGCCTCGACGTGCTGGAGCTGATCCTCTCCAACGTCCGGCTCCGCAACCTGGTCGAGGGCGACCTGCTCGCCCAGATCGGCTCGGCCGAGCGCGGCCACCGGCTGATCCTCGAGTTCTGCGACGAGTTCGGCCTCGACACGGTCGAGGAATACGGCGAGGAGGTGATCGCCTACGCCGACCGCCGCATGGGCGCGATGATCGAGCGGATCCCCGACGGCAGCTACCGCGGCTCCGGCTGGGTCGACTCCGACGGCTACGCGGTCAAGAACGTGCCGGTCGAGGTGACGGTGGAGGTCAGCGGCGACCAGGTGGTGGTCGACTTCGAGGGGACCGGGGCGCAGGCCGAGGGCGGCTTCAACAGCTCGGTCGCGACGACCCTGACCGCCGGCCGGCTGCCCTTCCTCTTCTACGCCGACCCCGACATCCCGCACAACCAGGGCTGCTTCAACCACATCGAGGTGCGGGCGCCGAAAGGGACGATCGCCAACCCCGAATATCCGGGTTCGACCTCCTGCGCGACCGTCGTCCCGGCGACGATGTTCCACGACGCGATCAACAAGGCGCTCGCCGGGGCGATCCCGGACATGGTCCACGCCGGCACCGCCCGCTGCTCCAACGTGCCGCAGTTCTACGGCCTCGACGAAGAGGCCGGCGAAGAGTGGGCGATGATGATCTTCAACAACTGCGGCGGCTCCGGCGCGGTGAAGGAGGCCGACGGTTGGCCGCTCCTGGAGTCGGTGGCGGCGATGGGCGGGCAGAAAGCGCTGCCGATCGAGCAGATGGAGCTGCTCTACCCGGTGCGGGTGGAGGAGATGGAAGTCGAGCAGGACTCGATGGGCTTCGGCACCACGATCGGCGGCTTCGGCGTGCGCTTCACGCTGCGCCCGATCAAGGGCTCGATGGCCTGCATCACCTTCGGCGACGGCACCGCCAACCCGCCGCACGGCGTCCTCGGCGGCACCCCGGCGATCGGCGGTGGCCAGTTCGTCGAGGAGGTCGAGTCCGGCAAGCGCACCTACGTCTCGGCCTCGGGCCACGTAAGCATCGCCCGCGGTGACAGCTGGACCGGCGTCGCCACCGGCGGCGGCGGCTACGGCAGTCCGCTCGAGCGCGACGCCGAGCGCGTCCGCCGCGAGGTCCGCGACGGCGTCATCAGCCGCGCCGCGGCGACCGAGATCTTCGGCCTCGTGATCGGCGACGGGGACGACCCCGCGCTGGACGCGGAGGCGACGCGCGCGCGGCGGGCGGAGCTCGCCGAGCGTGAGCGGCCACTGGTCGAGCCAACCGTGCCCGACGCCGCGACCTGGGTGGAGGAAAACCTCCGCCCCGGCGACCGATACCTCGAGAACCCGACCGTCGATTAGAGGAGGCGAGCCCACCCCATGGAGCCCACCCAGACCCTGGCCAACGCGACTGCCCCGGAGGCGGCCGGAGGCGACTACGACCCGATCACCTTCAGCGTGATCCTCTCCCGCTTCGACGCGATCGTCGAGGAGATGACGCGAGTGCTGGAGAAGTCGGCCTGGACCTCGATCCTCGCCCTCGCCCACGACTACTCGTGCGCGATCTACGACGCCGTCCCGCGCCAGGTCTCGATGTACGACGCGCTCCCGATCCACACCGCCTCGCTGCACATCGCGGTGAAGGAGATCGCCGAGGCCTTCGACGGCGAGATCAACCCGGGTGACGTCTTCCTCTTCAACGACCCCTACTCGGGCAACACCCACGTCGGCGACTTCGTCACCGCGGCCCCGGTCTTCAGCGACGGCCGGCTCGTCTTCTGGTCGGTGACCAAGGGACACCAGATGGACACCGGCGCATACATCCCCAGCTCGGTCGTCGCCTCCGCCGCCGACATCTACCAGGAGGGGATCACGATCCCGCCGATGAAGATGGTCGAAGGCGGCGAGCTGCGGGTCGACTTCTTCCGCCTGCTGCTGGCGAACCTGCGGTACGCCGACCTGATCGAGGGTGACCTGCGGGCCCAGATCGGCTCGATCGAAAAGGCCCGCCAGCGCCTCGAGGAGCTCTGCGAGAGCTACGGCACCGACGTCGTGCTGCGCTACGTCGACGAGATCATCGGCTACTCCGACCGCCGCGCCGGCCAGGAAATCGCCTCGATGCCCGACGGCCACTACGAGGCCGAAGGCTGGATCGACTCCGACGGCTTCGGCCTCGAGCACATCCGCGTCCAGGTCGCCGTCGACATCGAGGGCGACCGGGTGAAGGTCGACTACGCCGGCTCCGACCCGCAGGCGCGGGGCGGCGCCAACGGCAGCTACGCCACCTCGCAGGCGGCGGGCGCGGTGCCGTTCCTCTACTACATCGACGCCGACATCCCGCACAACCACGGGGTGATCGACCACATCGACGTCAGCGCCGAGGAGGGGACCGTCTGTTACGCCAGATTCCCCGCTTCGACCAGCGTCGCCACGATCGTCCCCTCCGACCTGATGCAGGACGTGGTCAACCGGGCGATGGTCGAGGCGATGCCGGAGCGCGTCCCGGCGGGCGGCGCCCGCTGCGGCAACATCCCGCAGTTCGCCGGCAACGGCGCCGACGGGCACTCGCCATGGGGCTTCATGCTCTTCAACAACGCCGGCGCCGGGGGTGCCGCGAAAGGCAACGACGGTTGGCCCCTCTGGTACAACCAGGCCGCCCTCGGCGGGATGAAAATCCAGCCGATCGAGCAGCTCGAGCTGCTCTACCCGGTGCGGATCGAGCGCTGTGAGATCGACGCCGACTCGGTCGGCTTCGGCCAGTGGCTCGGCGGTCCCGGCAACGTCTGCGCGGTCCGCCCGCTGGTCGACGAGATGGTGACGATCACCTTCGGCGACGCCGCCTCGAATCCGCCTCACGGGGCGATGGGCGGCGGCCAGGGCTCCGGCGGCGGCCAGTACGTCGAGGACGAGACGACCGGCAGCCGCCGCTTCGTCTCCTCCAGCGGCGCCTTCAAGGTCGATCACACGCGCGAGGTCTATGTCGGCGTCTCCACCGGCGGCGGCGGCTGGGGCAACCCCTACGAGCGCGATGCCGAGCGGGTGCGGATCGACGTCCGCGACGGGATCGTCAGCCGCGAGGCGGCGGCCGAGGTCTTCGGTGTCGTCCTCTCGGATGCCGCCGACCCGGTGATCGACGCGGATGCCACCGCGGCGAAGCGGGCCGAGCTGGCCCAGGGCGAGAGCGCGGTCGTCACCCCGACCGAGCCGAACGCGTCGCCCTGGTTGAAGAACCAGATGCGCGACGGCGACACCTACGAGCTCGACCCGCTGCTCTAGGCGCGGCGAGATAGAGGAGATCCAGAGATGAGCTATCGCATCGGTGTCGACATCGGCGGCACCTTCACCGACTTCACCGTCGCCCAGGAGAACGGCGAGCTCCTGCTGTGGAAGCAGGACTCGACCCCCGACGATCCCGGCCGGGCCGTGGTCCAGGGCCTGTCCGCGGTGGCCGAGCAGCTGGAGACCGACGTCGCCGGCCTGCTCGGCGAGACCGAGCTCTTCGTCCACGGCACCACCGTGGCGACGAACATGCTGATCCAGCGCAACGGACCGACGATCGGCCTGCTCTGCACCGAGGGCTTCCGCGACGTCCTCTACTTCCGTGACGGCTACAAGCCCGAGCGCTTCAACATGCACCTCGCCCACCCGCAGGAGCTGGTCGACCGCTGGCTGCGGATCGGCGTCCCGGGCCGCTACGACCCGACCGGCACCGAGGTCGCGCCGCTCGGCGAGGACGAGGTCCGCGGTGCCGCCGCCCAGTTCCGCGAGGCGGGCGTGAAAGCGGTGGCGATCGCCTTCCTCTGGTCGATGCTCTACCCCGAGCACGAGCAGCGTGCGGCGGCGATCCTGCGCGAGGAGCTACCCGGCGTCGACGTCATCTGCTCGGCCGACGTGCTGCCCGAGATCCGCGAGTGGGAGCGCACCTCCTCGACCGCGATGAGCGCCTACGTGATGCCGAAGATCCGCGAGTACCTGACCGCGCTGACCGCGCAGCTCGAGGACGGCGGGCTCGCCTCGCCGCTCCTGATCATGCAGATCAACGGCGGCTGCGCGCGGGTGCCGGAGATCCTCGCCCGCCCGGTCAACATCCTCGCCTCCGGCCCGGCCGCGGCGCCCGCGGCGGCGCTCCACTACGCCCGCTCGGTCGGCGACAACCTGATCTCCGTCGACATGGGCGGCACCAGCCTCGACGTCTGCCTGATCGAAGACGGGCGCGCGGCGATGAGCCGTGAGATCCAGGTCGAGGGCCAGCCGATCGGCGTGCCCGCGGTCGATTGCCACTCGATCGGCGCCGGCGGCGGCTCGATCGGCTGGGTCGACGCCGGCAACGCCCTGCGGGTCGGCCCGCGCAGCGCCGGCGCCAACCCCGGTCCGGCCTGTTACGACATCGGCGGCACCGAACCGACCGTGACCGACGCCAACGTGACGCTCGGCTACCTGAACCCGGACGCCTTCCTCGGCGGCCGACGGCGGCTCCGGGACGACCTTTCCCGGGCCGCCGTCGACAAGTTTGTCGGCGAGCCGCTCGGCCTCTCCACGGTCGAGGCGGCGGCCGGGATCGTCCGCGTCGTCAACGCCAACATGGTCGGCGCGATCCGCGCCGTCTCGGTCGACCGCGGCGTCGACCCGCGCCGCTTCACGCTCGTCTGCGCGGGCGGGGCGGGCGGCCTGCACGCCGCCGAGCTCGCCCGCGAGCTGGGGATCGAGAAGGTCTTCGTGCCGCTCGAGGCCGGCGTCTTCTGCTCCTTCGGGATGACCGTCACCGACGTCCGTCACGACCACGTCGCGGCGCTTCACACGGTCACCGACGAGATCGACCTGGGCGCCGTCAACGCGGCGATCGGCGAGCTCGAGCAGCGGGCCAAGGCCGAGCTCCTGGAGGAGGGATTCGGCGAGCACGAGATCACCCTGGAGCGCTCGGTCGACGCGCGCTACCCGGGCCAGGTCCACGAGATCACCGTGACCGTGCCGGCGACCCCGACGCTCGGCGACGGCGACATCGAGGAGCTGGTCGCTGCGTTCCACGAGCAGCACCTCGCCCAATTCGCCTACAACCGGACCGAGATGCCGATCGAGTGCCTGCACTGGCGGGTCGCCGCGATCGGCAAGACCGAGGCGGCACGACGGCCGGAGGCCGCCGCCAAGGCCGGCGAGGTCGCGCCGATGAAGACGACGCAGGCCTACTCGACCGCGAGCGGCGAGGTCGAGGAGACGCCGATCTACGACGTCGCCACGCTCGGCATCGGCGCCGTGGTGAGCGGCCCGGCGATCGTCGCCGCGCCGACCACGACGATCGTCCTGCACGGGGGCGACGTGCTCGAGCGGCGCGACGCCGACGGGTTCCTGATCACGGTCGCCCCCGCCGCGGGAGCGGCGGGGAGCCCCCGCGCCACGGCCGTCACCGCGTAGATGGCCTCGCCCGCGGGCACCGACTGGGGCTGGCCGGGCGGCGCTGTCGTCGCGGTCAGCCTCACCTTCGACGTCGACGCCGAGTCCGGCTGGCTCGGCGAGGGCGAGGAGTATCGGCGGCGGATCACGACCCTGTCGGAGGGAGCGTTCGGGGTGCGCCGCGGCGTGCCCCGGATCCTCGGTCTGCTCGGCGCCCATGGCATCCCGGCGACGTTCTTCGTCCCCGGCGACACCGCCGAGCGCCACCCCGGGGTGGTCCCGGAGCTGCTCGAGGGCGGCCACGAGATCGGCCACCACGGCTACATGCACCTGCGCAGCGACAAGGTCTCGGCGGGGCTGCAGCGGGAGGAGATCGAACGCGGGCTGGAAGCGCTGGCGGAGGCGGGCGCGCCGGTCCCGCGCGGCTACCGCTCGACCTCCTGGGAGCTGACTCCGGAGACCTTCGACCTGCTGCGCGAGTTCGACTTCGCCTACGACTCCAGCTGCATGGGGGACGACCGTCCCTACCTGCAGGAGTGGGAGGGGGAGACGCTGCTGGAGCTGCCGGTGCACTGGTCGCTCGACGACTGGCCGCGGTTCGGCTGGAACATCGACAGCGGCGGCAACGTGGTGGGCACCGAGGAGCTGCTCGCGTCCTGGCGGGCCGAGTTCCAGGCCGCCCGCGAGGAGGGCCGCCACGTCATCTTCACCATGCACCCGGAGGTGATCGGCCGCGCCTACCGCTTCGCCGCGCTGGAGACGCTGGTCGCCGAGATGGTCGCCGCGGGCGACGTCTGGTTCGCCGGTCTGGGTGAGGTCGCCGACCACGTCGGGCCCCGCCTGCGCGCCGCGGCGTCGGCGGACTGATGTCGGCGCGGCTCGTCGTCACGTCCGCGACGGCGCCGGGCGAGCGCGGCCGCGAGTTCGGGCGAGCCCGGGCCGACGCGGTGGGGGAGTGCTGGCGCGCCTACCTGCGCTTCTTCGAAGGCGACGGGCCCTTCGGCCGCGAGGAGGTCGAAGGCTGGGGCGGTGAGGCGCTCGGCGCGATCGCCGCCTGGGGGCCGGAGCTCGGCGAGGAGATCGAGGGCATCGCGGCCGGCGCCGGGATCGCCCCGGAGGCGGTGGCGGCGCTGAACGCGCGGACCGAGCTGCTGGCACGGGTGGCGCGCGCGCGACGCGAGGGCGCGCGCGGCGAGTGCTCGGTGCTGGTCGCGCTGGAGGCCGAGGGCGAGCGGCCGCTGGGCGTGCAGACCTGGGACTGGCACGAGGAGCTCAGCGCCACCTGGCTGATCTGGGGCTTCGCGACGGCGGCCGGGATGCGCGTGCAGACGCTGACCGAGGCCGGGATCCTCGGCAAGGTCGGGATCAACTCCGCGGGCCTCGCGGTGTTGCTGAACGTGCTTCACCACGCCGACGACGCCTCGGTGCCGCTCGGCGTCCCGATCCACGTGCTGCTGCGCCGGATCCTGGCCGAGTCGGAGTCGATCTTCGACGCCCAGAAGCTGATCGCCTCGGCCCCGATGGCGGCTTCCAGCGCGGTCACCCTGATCGCCGCCGAAGGCGGCGAGGAGACCGCGCTGACCGCCGAGCTACGGCCCGCCGCGGTCCCCGGCTACGTGCTCCCGGACGAGGCCGGCCTGCTCGTCCACACCAACCACTTCCTCACGCCCGCGGCCGTCCCCGGGGACCAGGAGCCGACGATCGGGCCCGACTCGCTCTTTCGCTACGAGCTGCTGCGCCGGCGCGCCGCGCGCCTGCGCGGCACCCGCCCCGGCGCCGCGGAGCTGCTGGCGCCGTTCGACAGCCACCTCGGCCGCGGCGGCGCGATCTGCTGCCATCCCGAGCCGGGCGCGGCGATGGGCGACCGCTACATGACGCTCGCCACCGTCCTCGTCGACCCGCTCGCCGGGCGCATGCGCGTCGCCGCGGGCGGGCCCTGCCAAGCCCGAGATTTCCAACACGATCTACCCCCACAGGATGAAGACCACCAGGAGGTCCTCGATGTACGCACGAATTGACAACGTCGACCTGCTCTGCAGCGACGTCCGCAAGATCCACGACTTCTACCACGGGGTGCTCGGCCTGCCGCTGCACTTTCCCTTCGAGCCCGACCAGGGCTGGGTGGCGCTCGACGCCGGCAACCTGACGATCTTCGTCTTCGAGACGACGAACACCGACCGCGGCGAGCGGCGCACGCCGGAGAACGAGGTGAACCGGCCGGGCTGGGACTCGCTCGCCTTCGAGGTCGAGGACCTCGACGCCGAGATCGCGCGCCTCGACGGCAAGGTCGAGTGGGCGGCCGAGACGATCGATTGGCACCACCCCAGCGGGGCCTGGTACCGGTACCGGCCGATGTACGACCCGGAGGGGAACATGTTCTACGTCACCGAGCCGCACCGGGCCTGATCGGCGCCGGCGGTTGACACAGCTCCGGCGAGGTCAGGCGGAGCCGGCGGCGGCGCGGTTCTCGCGGGCGCGGTTCAGGTGCTCGTGGACGAAGCGGACGATGGTGGCGCCCTCGCCGACGGCGGTCGCGCAGCGCTTGATCGAGCCCGCGCGGACGTCGCCGGCCGCGTAGACGCCGGGGACGCTGGTCTCGAGGAGGCCCTCGGCGCCGGCGTCCTCGCCGGTGAGGATGAAGCCCTTCTCGTCGCGGGCGACGCCGTCGCCGAGCCAGCCGGTGCAGGGCGAGGCGCCGAGGAAGAGGAAGAGGAATGAGAAGGGGAGCTCGGACCCGTCGGTCAGGGTGACCGACTCGAGGTGGCCGTCGGTGCCGTGGAGCTCGGTGATTTCGCTGCGGTCGCGGACGGCGACGCCGTAGCGGTCGAGCTCGTCGATGAGGTAGGCGGACATCGTCTCGGCGAGGTCGGCGCGCCGGTGGAGGAGGGTGACGAGGGCGCCGCCGCGGGCGAGCCAGACTGCCGCCTGGGCGGCCGAGTTGCCGCCGCCGACGACGCCGACGCGCTGGGCGCCGCAGAGCTGGGCCTCGGGTGGGCCGGCGGCGTAGAAGACGCTCAGGCCCTCGTATTCTTCGAGGTCCTCGACCGGCAGTTTGCGGTATTCGGCGCCGGTCGAGAGGAGGACGGCCTTCGCCCGGACCTCGATGTCGCCTTCCAGCTTGACCACGTGGTCGGCCTCGCCGCCGGGCTCGAGGGAGAGCGCTTTGTATGGGGTGGCCGTGCGAGCGGTGAACTTGCGCGCCTGGGTGATCGCGCGGCCGATCAGTTCGGTGCCGCTGATCCCGGCCGGGAAGCCGAGGTAGTTCTCGATCCGCCGCGAGGTTCCGGCCTGCCCGCCGAGCACGTTGCTCTCGACCACCAGCGTGTCGAGGCCCTCGGAAGCGCCGTAGACCGCGGCGCCGAGCCCGGCCGGGCCGCCGCCGACGATCAGCAGGTCGACCTCTTCCCGCGGCGCCAGCTCGAGGCCGATGCCGAGTGCCCGGGAGAGCTCGCCGTTCGAGGGCCGGCGCAGGTCGACTCCGCCCGGTAGCCGCACCAGCGGGATCTCCTCCGGCGTCAGGCCGGCGACCAGCGGCGCCGCCTCGGGGTCCTTCCCCGGGTCGCGCCAGGAGTAGGGGAGGCGTTGGCGTTTCGCGTACTCGACCAGGTCGCGGGTCGCGTGATCCTGGGTCGGTCCGACGATCTCGATCCCGACGCCCTCGACCCGTTGCAGCGATTCGCGCCGCTGCACGAAGGCGGAGAGCAGCAGGTCGGAGAGGGCACCGTCCTCGAAGAGGAGGCCGCGCAGCGTTTCGCGGTCGACCGCCACGTAGCGCATCGGCTCGGTCACGACCGCGGTGAGGAAGACGGTCTGGCCGGAGAGGAGGTTCATCTCGCCGAGGAACCCGGACGGGCCGTGGCGGACGATCTCGCGGCCGGTGGCGTCGAGGATCGCCGCCTCGCCCTCGCGGATCGCGATGAACGGGTAGGTGGCATCGCCGACCTCGAAGAGGACGTCGCCGACCGCGGCGGTCCTCTCCTCGCCATGCTCGGCGAGGTTGTCGATCTGCGATCCGGAGAGGACGCGGCTGACGGGACGGCTCACGCCTTCTAGGCTACGGAACGCGTCAACCGGGACACGAGACAGGAGAGGAACAGTGGCGGACTACACGCACATGAACTTGAGCGAGGTCAAGGACTCCGCGCCGGGCTACGGCGCCGACGAGTCCCTGGAGGCCCGCTTCGCCCGTGAAGACCTGGAAGCCGAGCAGGCCGGCCTCACCCACATCAAGGTCAAGCCGGGCAAGCGGATGCCGTTCGGCCACAAGCACGACCAGGCCGAGGAGATCTACGTGGTGATCGCCGGCTCGGGGCGGATCAAGCTCGACGACGAGGTGATCGAGGTGACCGAGCTCGACGCGATCCGCATCTCCCCCGAGGTCGCGCGCTGCCTCGAGGCCGGGCCGGACGGCCTCTCGGTCCTCGCGATGGGCGCCCACCACGAGAAGGACGGCGAAGTGCTGCCGAACTGGTGGACCGACTGATGGCGGGCGTCGAGATCAGCGGCGTCGAGGGCATGAAGTCCATCGTCGGCAAGGAGATCGGGCCGAGCGCCCCGCTCACCGTCACCCAGGAGCTGATCGATGGCTTCGCCGAGGTGTCCGGTGACCACCAGTGGATCCACGTCGACCCGGAGCGCTCGGCGAAGGAAAGCCCCTACGGCAAGACGATCGCCCACGGCAACCTGACCCTGTCGCTCGCCGACGGCTTCCGCAAAGACCTGATGCGGGCCGACGGCTTCGCGCTCGGCGTCAACTACGGCTGGAACAAGGTGCGCTTCCCGGCGCCGGTCCCGGTCGACAGCAAGATCGTCGGCGCCGCCGAACTGGTCTCCTTCGACGAGCTCGACGGTGGCTGGTGGCAGGCGGTGACCAAGTTCACGATCACGGTCGAGGGGGCGGGGAAGCCGAGCTTCGTCGGCGAATCGGTGACGCGGATGATGGCCCCGCCCGCCTGAGCCTTGACGGGTCGCGTCGCACTCGTCACCGGCGTCGGCCACCGCGAGGGGATCGGCTTCGCGATCGCGAAACGCCTGCTGGAGGACGGCGTCAAGGTGATGGTCCACTCGTTGACCGCCGATGACGCCGTCCTCGCCGAACTGGGCGGCGCCCACGACGCCATCGCCTCGATCGATGCCGATCTCGGCGATTGTGATGCTCCGCACATGGTGATCGACCGCACTGTCGAGGCGTTCGGGGCGGTGGACGCTGTGGTCGTGAACCACGCTCACAGCTCCGCTCGGTCGCTCGACACCGTGACCGCCGCGGAGCTCGATCGGGCCTGGGCGGTCAACGCCCGTGCCGCGGTGCTGCTGGCGCAGGCGTTCGCGGCGCGCCACGACGACGCCCGCCCCGACGGGCGGATCGTCTTCCTCACCTCCGGCCAGCACCTCGGGCCGATGCCGGGCGAGCTGCCCTACGTCCTCAGCAAGGGCGCGGTCCAGCAGGCGACGCGCACGCTCGCCGACGAACTCGCCGACCGTGGGATCACCGTCAACGCGGTGAATCCGGGGCCGGTCGACACCGGCTGGCCCTCGGATGAGCTGCGCGAGCGCCTCGCGCCCGCCTTCCCGGCCGGCCGCTGGGGCCGTCCCGACGACGTCGCCCCGATCGTCACCTGGTTGCTCTCGCCGGACAGCGCCTGGATCACCGGCCAGGTGATCGACGCCGAGGGCGGCTTCCGCCGCGGGGTGGCCGGATGACGCCCGCCGCGACCGTCGAGCGCGACCACCCGGCACACGCCGGCCAGGCGGTCTATTCCCGCACCTTCCTCTCCGTGTACGACGCGGTGGTCTACGGCTTCAACAGTCCGGTGCTCTGGCGCTGCCCGAAGTCGCGCCTGGTCGAGCACTACGACGCCCACGTCTCCGCCCGCCACCTCGACATCGGGGTGGGGACGGGGACGCTCGTCGACGCCGCCCGCTTCCCGGTCGCGGCGCCGGAGATCACGTTGATGGACCTCAACCCGAACTCGCTCGCCGCCGCGTCCAGTCGCCTCGCCCGCTACGCGCCCCGCACCCACCGCGCCAACGTGCTCGATGACTGGCAGCTCGAACCGGGTACATACGAATCGGTCGCGCTGACCCACATCCTCCACTGCCTGCCCGGCTCGATGGCCGAGAAGGGCGTCGCCTTCGAGCGCGCCAAACGCGCCCTCGCCCCCGGCGGCACCCTCTTCGGCGCCACCATCCTCGCCAAGGACGTCCCACTCAACCCGCTCGCCCGCGCCGCCACCGCGCTGAGCAATGCCCGCGGAATCCTTCACAACTGGGACGACGGCCCGGCGGAGTTGGACGCCGCTCTGGCCCGGGCCTTCGCGGAGCGCGAGATCCGCGTCCGCGGGACCGTGGCGTTGTTCGCGGCGCGGTAGGGCCGGCGGAAGCCGGCGCCCGGACAAGGGACGCGAGGCGGGTCGGCGAGCGCGGCCGGGATGTGAGGAGTGGCGGGATCGCCCACGCGAGCGCCTCGGGTTCGTCACGGCAGGGACACGGATCCGTCACGGGACTCGCATCTCGTGACGGAGACCGTGGGAAGTCCACGCTCCCGCGCGTGTTGTCCAACGGTCACGACCGCGCTGCAGTCCTTACTGTCGCTATAGCCACAGTAAGGACTGCAGCGTTGGGTCGGGGGGAGGTGTGGCTTCTCTCGCGTTGACCCTTGACGTAAGTCCGACCTCGGCCCGTCCCTGCGCCAGAACCCACACGAACCCCTCACGGCCCAGGACCGATATAGGACTGCCGGGGCGGCCCGAACGACCCCCGCGCTACCGCCCCTGGAACTCGGGGGTCTCGCCGCTGAAGAAGGCGGTGACGCCGAGGCGGGCGTCCTCGGTGCCGAGGCTGTCGGCGATGCCGTGGCGCTCGAGTTGGAGGTGCTCGGTGATCGTGTGGTCGAGCGAGGTGCCGACCAGGCTCTTGGCCATCTTCACGTAGTGGGGGGCCAGGGTGGCGAGCTTCGCGGCGCGCTCGCGGGCGCGGTCCATCAGTTGATCGTCGGCGACGACCTCGCTGACGAGGCCCATCGCGAGCGCGTCGGGGGCCTTCAGGTTCGGGTCGTCCAGGAGGAGTTCGAGCGCTTTCGCCGGACCTACCACGCGGGGCAGGAAGTAGGTCATGCCACCGTCGGGGGAGGCGGCGATGCGGCCGTAGGCGGGAGCGAAGAAAGCGCTCTCGGCGGAGACGCGGATGTCGCAGGCGAGGGCGAGCGAGAACCCCGCCCCGGCGGCGGGCCCGTTGATCGCGGCGACCACGGGCTGCTCGATCCGGCGCAGGTCGACGATCGCGGCGTGGAGCGCGTCGGCGCCGCGGCGCACGTCGGCGGAGATGTCGTGGTCGGGGTCTTCGATCCCTTTGCGGAACCAGGTGACGTCGCCGCCCGCGCAGAAGGCTTTGCCGGCGCCGGTGACGATCAGCGCGCGGAACTCGCCCTGGTCGGCGAGCCACGCCATCGCGACCACGAGCTCGCCGATCATTTCGGGGCTCATCGCGTTGAAGGCGTCGGGTCGATCGAGGGTCAGGGTCGCGATCGAGTCGTCGATCTCGATTCGCAGCGTGTTCAGTTCCGGTGGGTTGATCATCGCCGCAGCCTACCCTTAGAGGAGATGGCCGCAGGCGACCACAACACGAACTCAAACGGAGCGCTCGGCCGCGCCGAGCGGATCGCCGAGGAGCGCCGCAAGCTGCCCGACCAGCCGGGCGTCTACCTGTTCTACGGCAAGGACGACGAGCTGCTCTACGTCGGCAAGGCGCGCTCGATCAAAAAACGGATCGCCTCGCACTTCAGCGGCGGCGAGCCGCGCCTCACCAGCCGGATCGAACGGATCGACACGCTGGTCACCAACTCCGAGGCCGAGGCGCTCCTCACCGAGCAGAGCTTCATCAAGCGGCACCGCCCCCGCTTCAACATCCGCCTGCGCGACGACAAGTCCTACCCCTACGTCGCGGTCAGCCTCGATGAGGACTACCCGCGCGTCTACTTCACCCGCGAGAAGCACCGCGCCCACCGCGCCTACTTCGGGCCGTTCTCCAGCGCCAAGCGCCTGCGCGAGACCCTTGACCTGCTCGGGAAACTGTTCCAGTTCCGCACCTGCGAGGGCGCCGAGCCGGGCCGCCGCTCCGGCAGCCCCTGCCTCGATTACTACATCAAGCGCTGCGGGGCGCCCTGCGTCGGGCACGTGTCCCAGGAGGAGTACCGGCGCAACATCGACCAGATCATCAACTTCCTCTCCGGCCGCTATCGCGAGGTGGAAAAGGAGCAGGAGACGAAGATGGCGGAGGCGGCGGGCGCCGAGGAATTCGAGCGCGCGGCGATCTACCGCGACCGCCTGAAAGCGATCCGCTCGCTGTTCGAGCGCCAGCGCGTCGCGGGGGGCACGGTCGGGACCGCGGACCTGATCGGCGTTGCGGTCGAGGGCGTCGACGCCAACGCCCAGGTGTTCCAGGTCCGCGACGGGATCCTCGCCGAGCGCCAGAGCTTCTACCTCGACAACGAAGGCGAACGCGACGTCGCCGAGGTCACCGAGGAGTTCATCGGCCAGTACTACTCGGCCTCGCCCTCGATGCCGCGGACGATCATCGTCGGCCCCTACCTGCGCGACCGCGCGCCGGTGATCGCGGAAGCGCTGAGCGAGCGCCGCCGCACCTCGGTCGAAGTCCACGCCGCCGAGCGCGGCGACAAACGCCGTCTGCGGGAGCTCGCCGAGCGCAACGCCCAGCTGGCCCTGGACCAGGACCGCCTGCGGCGCGAGCACCGCCGCGCCCGCCGCGTGGAGAGCCTCAGCTCGCTGGCCGAGGCGCTCGGCATGGAGGAGCTGCCGGTGCGCATCGAGGGCTTCGACATCTCGACGATCGGCGGCGAGCACACGGTCGCCTCGATGGTCGTCTTCGAGGGCGGCGCGCCGAAGAAGTCCGACTACCGGCGCTTCAAAGTGCGCGGCGACCTGCGCGAGGAGGGTTCGATCGGCCCCGACGACTTCGCCTCGATGGAGGAGGTGCTGACCCGGCGCCTCAACCGCTATCTCGAAGGGAACGACCTCTCGCCGCACGACGGCAAACGGGACGCCAGCTTCTCCTCGCTCCCGTCCCTGATCATGATCGACGGCGGCAAAGGCCAGCTGGCGGCGGGGATGCGGGCGCTGCAGCCGTTCGCCGACCTCGGGGTGACGATCGTCAGCCTCGCCAAGCGCGAGGAGGAAGTCTTCGTCCCCGGCCGCACCGACCCGATCGAGCTGCCGCGCGGCTCCGAGGGCAACCAGCTCCTGCAGCGGGTCCGCGACGAGGCGCACCGCTTCGCGATCGAACACCACCGCGGCCGCCGCGACCGGGCGATGACCGGCTCCGTCCTCGACACGCTGAAAGGCGTGGGGCCCGCGCGCAAGCGCGCCCTGCTCCAGCATTTCGGCTCGCCGGAGCGGTTCCTGGCCGCCTCGCGGGAGGAACTCGAGAGCGTGCCCGGCCTGCCTGGCAAACTCGGTAGAGAGATACACGAGCAACTCCACCGCATTGGCTAGCGAGATCGACACCCCGCAGGAGGCGCAGGCGCGCCGCGAGATGACCCTGGTGATCATCACCGGGCACTCCGGGGCGGGCAAGTCCGAAGCGATCGCGGCCTTCGAGGACGGCGGCTACTTCTGCGTCGACAACCTGCCGCCGCGGATGATCGCCGGGCTCGGGGAGCTCTTCATCCACGAGGGCTCGGGGGTCGAGCGGGCGGCGATCGTCTCCGACGTGCGCGGGGGCGAGTACTTCGAGGACCTCCTGCAGGTGGTCGAAGACCTCGAACGCGACGGGCCGGAGCCGAAACTGCTCTTCCTCGAGGCCGACGAGGCGACCCTGCTCGACCGCTACAAGGAGACCCGCCGTCGCCATCCGCTGGCGCCGGAAGGGCGGATCGTCGACGGCATCCGGGCCGAGCGGGAGATCCTGGCGCCGCTGCGCGAGCGCGCCGACATCGTCATCGACACCACCGACCTGACCGGCCATGAACTGCGCCGCCGCATCGCCGAAGAGCTGCTCGGTACCGAGCGCGACGAAAAGCTGGCGCTGACCCTGCTCACCTTCGGCTTCAAGAACGGCCCGCCGCGCGACGCCGACCTCACCCTCGACGTGCGTTTCCTGCCCAACCCGCACTACGACCTCGAGCTGCGCCCGCTGACCGGCCAGGACGAGATCGTCCGCTCCTATGTCGAGTCGGGCACCCAGGCGGGCGAGTTCTACGGACGCCTGATGCCGCTCCTGGAGTTCCTCGTCCCCGCCTACGTCGCCGAGGGCAAGAGCCACCTGACGATCGCGATCGGCTGCACCGGCGGCCGCCACCGCTCGGTGACCGTCGCCGACCGCATCCGCCGCGACCTGGAGCAGCGCGACGACGTGGTGGTCCGCGTGAAGCACCGCGACGTCGAGATCGGCTAGCCCCGTCCCCGCCAGCTGTTCTTTATGGCGCTGTGGGGTCCATAAAGAACAGCTAAGGGCGGCTGGGGGGCCGCGGAACCTAGAATCGGCGACGAGTGCCTGAACCTGCCATCTCCATAAGCGGCCTGCGGATGAGCTACGGCGAGACCGAGGCGGTCCGCGGCATCGACCTCGAGGTTGCGCGGGGGGAGATCTTCGCCTTCCTCGGCCCGAACGGGGCGGGGAAGACCACGACGGTCGAGATCCTGGAGGGGTACCGGAAGCGGACCGGGGAGAGGTGCGGGTGCTGGGCGAGGACCCCGAGAGCGCCGGGCGCTCCTGGCGCGACCGGATCGGGATCGTCCTGCAATCGAACAGCCTCGACCCCTACCTGACCGTGCGCGAGTCGATCGAACTGTATGCGGGGTACTTCAGCCACCCGCGCTCGGTCGAGGAGACGATCGCGCTGGTCGGGTTGCAGGAGAAGGTCGACG
This sequence comes from uncultured Actinomycetes bacterium, assembly GCA_963782515.1. GTDB lineage: Bacteria > Actinomycetota > Thermoleophilia > Solirubrobacterales > 70-9 > VAYN01. Next base: position 671,139 of record CAWAJY010000004.1, read on the forward strand.
CCCGCGCGCGGAAGCTCTCCGGCGGCCAGCAGCGCCGCCTCGACGTCGGCATGGCGCTGGTCGGCGACCCCGAGCTGCTCTTCCTCGACGAGCCGACGACCGGCTTCGATCCCTCGGCGCGGCGCCAGTTCTGGGACGTGATCGAAAGTCTGCGCGATCTCGGCAAGACGGTCTTCCTGACGACCCACTACATGGACGAGGCGCAGCGGCTCGCCGACCGGGTGACGATCATCGCGGCCGGGCGGATCGTCGCCCAGGGCACCCCCGGGGACCTCGGCGAACGCGAGAAGGCCGCCGCCACGATCCGTTATCGCGACCCGGCGGGCGAGCCGGTCACGATCGAAACGCTCGATCCGGTGCGGGAGCTGAACCGCCTCACGACCGAGGCGCTGAAGCAGGGCGAAGACCTCGAGGCCCTGGAAGTGACGCGGCCCTCGCTCGAGGACGTCTACCTCGACCTCACCCAGACCGCGGAGGGAGTGAGCACCGAATGAGCGGCCTCGCCCTCGTCGGCCACCAGTTCCGCTTCGACCAGAAGGCGTTCTGGCGCAACCCCGCCTCGGTCGGCTTCACCGTCTTCTTCCCGGTCCTGCTGCTGGTCATCTTCGGGACGATCTTCGGCTCCGACAACGTCGAAATCCGCGGCGGCCACATCAGCACCGACACCTACTACGTGCCGGCGATCATCTCGATGGCGATCATCTCCTCGACCATGCAGACGCTGGCGATGTCGCTGGTGATCGCCCGCGAGGACGGTCGGCTGAAGCGCGGTCGCGGCACCCCGATGCCCTCCTGGGTCTTCATCGCGGGCCGGGTCGGCAACTCGATCGTCACCGCGATCCTGATGCTGGCGCTGCTCGCCCTGATCGGCGGCCTCGCCTACGGCGTCCACTTCCCCTGGGACCGGATCCCGGAGATCCTGCTCGTCCTCGTGGTCGGCGCCGCCGCCTTCTCCTGCCTCGGCATCGCCCTCACCGCCGCGATCCCGACCCAGGACGCCGCCGCCCCGATCGTCAACTTCCTGCTCCTGCCGCTCTACTTCCTCTCCGGCGTCTTCATCCCCGACGACCAGCTGCCGACCGGGATCATCCACTTCGCCGACGTCTTCCCGATCCGCCACTTCTTCCTCGCCTTCTTCGACGCCTACGTGCCCGGGGCGACCCACGCGGTCTCCTGGGGCAACCTGCTGATCGTCGCGATCTGGGGCGTCGGCGGCCTCCTTCTGGCGATCCGCTTCTTCCGCTGGACCCCCCGCTCGGGGTGAGCCGCGCCGCCTGCCACCGCCCCGCGCGTATAACTTCCCTTGGACAGCATGCTGCACCACGTCCTCCTTGAGGTCTCGGACCTCGAACGAAGTGCCTCGTTCTACGACACGATGCTCGCCCCGCTTGGTTGGCGGCGACACTTCGACGAGGACAAAACCATCGGTTATGGCATCGCCAAACCGGTCTTCTTCATCTCCGCCCACCACGGCCCGCAGCCCGGTTACGGCTTGCTCTGCGTCTCCGGCCTCGGCATCGTCGCGGTCAAGGCGGCCTACGAGAACGGGATGAAAGCCGGCGGCACGAGCGTCGCGGAGCCAGGCGAACGCCGCTCCTACGGCTCGGGCTCCTTCTCGGCTTTCCTCCAAGACCCCGACGGGTACGAGATCGAGATCACCGTCGGGTCCGATTAGGGCGCCCCGCCCTGCCGGGGTGAAACCAATCCAGTGCCGAATCCTTAGGATCGGCTCGTCCAAACAGAGTTAGGGAAGCGAGGCTTCAATGGCAGTGAAGGTCGGGATCAACGGTTTCGGGCGGATCGGGCGCAACGTCTTCCGCGCGGCGCAGGCGGCGGGCGCCGACATCGAGTTCGTCGCCGTCAACGACCTGGTCGACACCGCGACCATGGGCAACCTGCTCAAGTACGACTCGATCCTCGGGCGCTTCCCGGAATCGGTCGAGGTGAAGGAGGACGCTCTCGTCGTCGGCGGCAAGGAGCTCAAGGTGCTCGCCGAGCGCGATCCCGCCAACCTGCCCTGGGGCGAGCTCGGCGTCGACGTCGTGATCGAGTCGACCGGCTTCTTCACCAAGGGCCCGGAGGCCGCCAAGCACCTCGCGGGCGGCGCCAAGAAGGTCATCATCTCCGCGCCGGCGACCGACCCCGACGTCACCGTCGCCCTCGGCGTCAACTTCGACGAGGCCTACGACAAGAACGCCCACAACGTCATCTCCAACGCCTCCTGCACGACCAACTGCCTGGCGCCGATGGCGAAGGTGCTGCACGACGCGTTCGGGATCGAGCAGGGGCTGATGACCACGATCCACGCCTACACCGCCGACCAGCGCCTCCAGGACATGCCGCACAAGGACCTGCGCCGCGCCCGGGCCGCCGGCGATCAACCTGATCCCGACCTCGACCGGCGCCGCGAAGGCCGTCGGCCTCGTGCTGCCGGAGCTGAACGGGAAGCTGAACGGCTTCTCGATGCGCGTGCCCGGCGCCGACCGGCTCGGTCGTCGACCTCGTCTTCACGACCGCCGAGCCGCTCGACCGCCGGAGCAGATCAACGCGGCGCTCAAGGCCGCCGCCGAAGGGCCCGCTGAAGGGCATCCTCGACTACACCGAGGACCCGATCGTCTCCACCGACATCGTCACGCGACCCGCACTCGTCGCATCATCGACGGCGCTGCTCGACGATGGTGATCGGGACGGCCGTATGGTCAAGGTCGTCGCCTGGTACGACAACGAGTGGGGCTACTCGAACCGCTGTCGTCGAGCTCGCCGGCAAGGTCCTCTAGGCCGGCGGCCGGTCGGTCGAGAGAGCGCGGAGGTCGATGGCGTTCTCGAAGGCAAGCGTGCGCGACGCCTCGAGTCAAGGGCGTCGCGTCCTCGTCCGGGTCGACTTCAACGTCCCGCTGAAGGACGGCGAGGTCGCCGACGACACGCGGATCCGGGCGGCCCTGCCGACGCTCGGAACTGCTGCGCGAACGGGGCGCGGCGCTGGTGCTCGCCTCCCACCTCGGGCGGCCGAGGGGCAAGCCTGACCCGGAGCTCTCGCTGGCGCCGGTGAGCAAGCGGCTCGGCGAGCTGCTGGGCGTGGAAGTGACGCAGGCGCCGGAGGTGGTCGGCGCCGAGGTCGACCTCGCCGCGGGCTGCCTCGGTCCCGGCGAAGTGCTGCTGCTGGAGAACACGCGCTTCGAGCCGGGGGAGACGAAGAACGACCCGATGCTGGCGGGATCGCTGGCCTCGCTGGCGCAGGTCTACGTCAACGACGCCTTCGGCGCGGCGCACCGCGCGCACGCCTCGACCGAGGGCGTGGCGCGCCACCTGCCGGGCTACGCGGGCCTGCTGCTGGAGCGCGAGGTGACCGAGCTGAGCAAGGTGGTCGAGGACCCGGCGCGGCCGCTGGTCGTCGTGCTCGGCGGGGCGAAGGTCTCCGACAAGGTCGGGGTCGATCGACCGCTTCCTCGAGGTCGCCGACCAGATCCTGATCGGCGGCGCGATGTGCTTCAGCTTCTTCAAGGCGCAGGGCAAGGAGATCGGGAACTCGCTCTATGACGACGAGAGCGTCGAGGCGGCGCGCGCGGCGCTGGCCAAGGCCGAGGCCTCCGACTGCGAGCTGACCCTGCCGGTGGACCTGGTCCTGGGACGCGGTTCGACGCCGACGCCGAGCGCGAGGAGCTCGACGGGGTCGAGGTGCCGGACGGCTGGATGGGCCTTGATATCGGTCCGCAGAGCGGCGCGCGCTACGCGCAGGCCGATCGCCGGGGCCGGGACCGTGCTTCTGGAACGGGCCGATGGGCGCCTTCGAGATGGAGCCGTTCGCGGCCGGGACCCGCGCGGTCGCCGACGCGGTCGCCGCCGCCCCCGGGACGACGGTGGTCGGCGGCGGCGATCGGTCGCCGCGATGGTGCAGTTCGGCCTTGAGGACAAGGTGGACTGGCTCTCGACCGGCGGCGGCGCCTCGCTGGAGCTGCTCGAGGGCAAGAAGCTGCCGGGTGTCGAGGCCCTGATCGACGTCAAGCCCAAGGACGAGGAGAGCTGATGCCCCGCACGCCGTACATCGCCGCCAACTGGAAGATGAACAAGACCGTCGCCGAGGCGGCGCGGGTTCATCGACGCGCTGCTGCCGCGGATCGCCGCGACCGCGGCGATCGACGTCGTCGTCTGCCCGCCGTTCACGGCGCTCGCAGGCGGTGGTCGAGCGCCGCGCGCGGCACCGCCGTCGCGGGTCGCCGCCCAGAACATGCACGAGGACGAGTCCGGGCGCGTTCACCGGCGAGGTCTCGGCGCCGATGCTGGTCGAGCTCGACGTCGACGGCGGTCGATCCTCGGCCACTCCGAGCGCCGCCAGTTCTTCGGCGAGACCGACGAGGCGCTGGCGCAGAAGGTGCCCGCGGCGCTGGCCGCCGGCCTCGAGCCGATCCTCTGCGTCGGCGAGACCGAGGAGGAGCGCGACGGCGGGGCAGACCGAGGCAGTGCTGAGCGCCAGCTCCGGGCCGACCTCGCCGAGGTGTCCGACGAGGACATCGCCGAGCGTCGTGATCGCCTACGAGCCGATCTGGGCGATCGGTACCGGCAAGGACGCCGACGCCCGAGCAGGCGCAGGAGGCGTGCGCCGTTCATCCGCGACGTGCTGCGGGCGCGCTCGCGGCGGCGGCCGACGACGTGCGGATCCTCTACGGCGGCTCGGTCAAGCCCGAGAACGCCGCCGAGCTCCTCGCGCAGCCCGACGTCGACGGCGCCCTGGTCGGCGGCGCCAGCGCTCGATGCCGGACGACTTCGCCGCGATCGTCGAGGCGGCGTCGGCGTGACGCTGCCCGTACTGGCCGCTCGGTCCCCCTCGCTGCGCCCTCGTCATCCTCGACGGCTGGGGGCTCGCGCCGGCCGGTCCGGGCAACGCGGTCTCGCTCGCCGCAGACCCCCGTCTTCGACGACGCTCTGGGCGCGGTACCCGCACACCCAGCTCTCGGCCCAGGGCCACGACGTCGGCCTGCCCGATCGGCCAGATGGGCAACTCCGAGGTCGGCCACCTCAACCTCGGCGCCGGCGCGATCGTCAAGCAGGACCTGGCCCGCATCGACGGCGCGATCGCCGACGGCTCGCTTCTACGACAACGAGGCGCTCGTCGCCGCCTGCGCGCGGGCGCGCAAAGCCCGCGCGGGCGCGCTGCACCTGCTCGGCCTGGTCTCCGACGGCGGCGTCCACTCGGGCTGGGAGCACCTCGAGGCGCTCGATCGAGCTGGCCGTCCCAGCGAGGGGTGCCGGACCTCGTCTTCCACGCCTTCACCGACGGCCGCGACACGCCGCCGACGGCGGCGCGCGAGTACCTCGCCGAGCTGGAGAGCTGGCTGCGCGCCGCGGGCCGGATCGGGACCGTCGAGCGGCCGCTACTACGCGATGGACCGCGACACGCCGCTGGGAGCGGGTCAAGCTGGCCTACGACGCGATCGTCCACGCCCAGGGGCAGCAGGCGGCGAGCGCCGCCGCGGCGATCCAGGCGTCCTACGAGCGACGGCGAAACCGACGAGTTCGTGCAGCCGACCGTGATCGGCGACTACGACGGCGCCGCCGACCGGCGACATCGCGATCTTCGTCAACTTCCGGCCCGACCGGGCCCGCGAGATGACCCGGGCGCTGGCCGAGCCGGACTTCGACGAGTTCAGCCGCGCGGGCGGCGCCGACGCTCGAGCATGACGACGATGACCGACGTATCGCAAGGAGTGGACCTACCCGGTTGCCTTCCCCGAGCGCCGCCCGGAGACGACCCTGGCGGAGACGATCGCGCGAGTCCGGCGGACGCCAGCTCCACGTCGCCGAGACCGAGAAGTACGCCCACGTCACCTACTTCTTCAACGGCGGGCGGGAGGAGCGAGCAGCAGGGCGAAGAGCAGGCCCTGGTCGAATCTCCGCGCGACGTGCCGACCTACGACTTCAAGCCGGAGATGAGCGCCGCGGCCGCCGCCGACGCGTTCGTCGGGCAATGGGCGGAGGGCGCGTACCGCTTCGGCGTCGTCAACTTCGCCAACCCCGACATGGTCGGCCACACCGGCGTCATCCCGGCCGCGGTGAAGGCGGTGGAGACCGTCGACGCCCAGCTCGGCCGCGTGGTCGAGGCGGTCGAGGCCAAGGGCGGCGTCTGCATCATCACCGCCGACCACGGCAACTGCCGACCACATGCTCGAGCCCGACGGCGTCCCCAACACCGCGCACTCGCTCAACCCGGTGCCGCTGATCGTCACCCAGCCGAGGGCCTCGACCTGCGCTACGGCGGCATCCTCGCCGATGTCGCCCCGACCGCCCTGGACCTCCTCGGCATCGCCCAGCCCGCGCCGATGACCGGGCGGACGTTGATCGACTGATGTTGACGGGCCGAAAACCCGTCAGATAGTCCGGTTTTCGGCCCATCGACATGCGCAGCGACCCGAATCGACTCAGCTTCACGATCGACGCCCGTGACGGGGCGGCGCGGGCCGGGGTGATCCAGACGCCGCACGGGCCGATCGAGACGCCGACCTTCATCCCGCTGGCGACCAAGGGGTCGGTGCGGGGGCTGGACGTGGACGAGGTCTCCGCGCTCGGCTATCAGCTGATCCTCGGCAACACCTACCACCTGTTCGTCAACCCGGGGCCGGAGCGGATCGCCGCCGCGGGCGGCCTGCACGGCTTCATGAACTGGGACCGGGCGCTGATCACCGACTCCGGCGGCTTCCAGGTCTTCTCGCTCGCCCACGGCGGCGTCGCCAACGAGGTGAAGGGGAGCGGCCGCAACGGCGGCCACGGCTCCGAGGTCGAGATCACCGAGGAGGGCGCCCGCTTCCGCTCGCCGCGGGACGGGCGGGAGCTGTTCATCTCGCCGGAGGTCTCGATGGAGGTGCAGGCGGCGCTCGGGGCCGACATCGCCCTGGCGTTCGACGAGTGCACGCCATTCCACGTCGACCGCGACTACACCGCGCGCTCGACCGAGCGCACCCACCGCTGGCTCGACCGCTGCACCGCCTGGCACGAGGAGAACGGTCCGGCGGGACAGGCCCTCTTCGGGATCGTCCAGGGCGGCACCTACGAGGACCTGCGGCGCGAATCGGCGGAGTACATCTCGGCGGCAGCGGTCGACGGCATCGCGATCGGCGGCACCCTGGGACGCGACAAGGAGGAGATGCACGATGGTCCTCGCCTACACCGCGCCGCTGCTGCCGGAGGAGCCGGCCAAGCACCTGCTCGGCATCGGCGAGGTCGACGACCTGCTCGGTGGAATCGCCCTCGGCCTCGACGTCTTCGACTGCGCCGTCCCGACCCGCCTCGCCCGCCACGGCGTCGCCCTCGCCCCGACCCCCGAGACCCGCTGGCGCCTGGACCTCCGCAAGGGCCGCCACGTCGGCGACCGATCGCCGCTGGTCGAGGGCTGCCCCTGCCCCGCCTGCACCCGCCACACCCGCGACTACATCAGCTACCTCTCCCGCGCCGAAGAACTGACCGCGGTCCGCCTGATCGTCCTCCACAACCTGACCTACATGCGCGAGCTGACGAATCACGCCCGCCGCGCGATCCAGGCAGGGAGCTTCGACGCCTACCGCAGCGCCGTCATGGCTGGGGCTGCTCCCTGGGCCGCCGCCGCGGCCTCGGTCGGCTAGAGGATTCCATAGCGGAGCTCCGGGCGGGGGCGGCCGTCCGAGTTCGGTCCTGGGCGTCTCATCGCGGTCCTGGCTGGCTGTGACCGCGATGAGACGCCCAGGACGTGAGGGGGTCGTGAAACAACCGCCCGGGAGCTGGCGCAGGTCGGTGCAGGGGCGGGGCGGAGGTCGGACTCACGTCACGGGTCCGCGCGAGAGATGCCACACCTGGCACGGGTCGTTGACGAAGATGCCGGGAACCCCACACTTCTCGCGGCCTTCCGACACCTTCGTTCGCTTTCCGGGCCCGGCCAGAGGCCCGGATTCAGCGCTGCAGTCCTTTCAGTTGCTATAGCCCCCACAAAGGCTGCAGCGCGGTCGTGCGTGTTGCCCAACACGCACGGAAGCGTGGACTTCTTACGGTCTCCGTGACGAGATGCGAGTCTCGTGACGGACCCGTATCGTTCCCCACCCGTTAACCGCCGCCGCGTCCCTGGCCAGCTAGCGAGTCAAAGAAGCACGAGGAACCCCGGCAAGCGCTCCGAAGCGGGGGTCAGGACCCCCGCCCCCGCGACGTCCACGTCCCTATTCCTTGTTCTTCGAGACGAGGCCCTTGAATTCTTCGACCACCTTGTCGACCGTGTCCCCGGCCACCTTGGAGATGTGGACGCCGGCGGCCTTGTCGGTGGTCAGGATCACGCCGGTCGCCACCGCTCCCGCGACGAGGACCAGGGCGACCAGGGCGAGGACGAAGCGGACGAAGCGGGAGAACGCGGAGCGCTTGCGGGGCTGGGCGGGCTGGAGCCGGTCGCTGCGCCTGGGCGCGCGGGTCGCCCGCGTAGGGCTCCGAGCGGTGGGCGGGTTCGCGGCGAGGCTCGACCCGGCGCGCCGGGGGCGGCGCGGGGCGGTACTCGGTCTGCGCGGTGGTGCGATCGAGGTGGCGGGTGGCGGCGGTGTCGCTGCCGATGACGCGGGTCGGCGTGTTGCCGCCGCCGAAGTTGTCGAGCGAGGTGACGTCCTCGCCTTCGAGGCCCATCTGCAGGCCCGGTCGCGAACTCGTCGGCGCTCGCGTAGCGACGCCTGGTGTCGCCCTCCAGCGCCCGTAGCACGGCGGCGCTCAGCGGCTCGGGCACCTCGGAGTTGTAGGTGCTCGGCGGCAGCGGTTTCTCGTTCTGCTGGCGCACCGCCAGCTCGGCCAGCGAGGAGCCCTCGTACGGCAGTCGCCCGGTGAGGAACTGGTAGAGGACGACGCCGAGGGCGTAGACGTCGGTGCCCGGGGTGGCCTCCTCGCCGCGCACCTGCTCGGGGGAGAGGTAGGCGGCGGTGCCGACGACCGAGCCGACCTGGGTGATCCGCGTCTGCTCGATCGCCCGGGCGATCCCGAAGTCGGTGAGTTTGACGGTCAGCTCGCCGCTGCCCACCGGCCCGCCGGTGATCATCAGGTTCCCCGGCTTGACGTCGCGGTGGATGATCCCGCGGCGGTGGGCGTAGTCGAGCCCGGCGCAGGCCTGGATGCCGACCTCGGCCGCCGCCTCCGCGTCGACCGGCCCGTGGCGCTGGAGGATCTGCGCGCCGGAGCGCCCCGCGACGTACTCCATGACGATGTAGTGGCGGCCGTCGTCGACCCCCGAGTCGTAGACCTGGACGATGTTGGGGTGGATCAGGCGGGCCACGGCGAGCGCCTCGCGGCGGAAGCGGGCGACGAAGCGCTCGTCGTCGGAGAGGTGCTCGGCGAGGATCTTCACCGCGACGGTGCGCTCGAGGATGCGGTCGGTCGCTTTGTAGACGTTCGACATCCCGCCCGAGCCGAGTCGCTCGGCGGTCTCGTAGCGCCCCGAAAGGGTTCCGGCCTCCATCAGGGGCCTCCCGCTTCCGCGCCCGGGCCGATCCCGCCCGCAGGGCCTTCGCCGGTGCCCGGGGAGATCACTTCTTCTTCGCCTTCGACGGGTGGTTCGATTTCTTCCTGCTTTTCGTGGCCTTTGGCTTTGCCGTTGGGTCCTTCGCCTTCTTCCGGACCTGGCTGTTCAGCCTGTTTTTCGGCCTTTTCCTGTGCCTTTTCTTCGGCCTTTTCTTCGCGTTCTTCGGTCTTCTGGCCCTTTTCGAAGGCTTCTTCTTCGGCGCGGGCTTCTTCTTCGGCTTCCAACTGTGACTGTTCTTCTTCGTAGGCTTCTTCTTCGGCCTTTTGTTCTTCGGCTTCTTCGGCGGCTCCACAAGTAGAAACCACCACGGACAGCTTTGCCGCGCCGTGGCGCAAAGCTTTCTTCAACTGGGCGTCGACCTTGCCGAGTTCGTCGACCTCCGTGCTCACCTTCCCGACGCCTTCTTCGGCCGCTTCGCAGTCGCCCGCTTCGTAGCTTTCGCGCACCTGGTCGAGGTTCGAGGTGATCTGGTCGGCGGTCGTCCCGGGCAGCAGTTCGTTGCTCCCACCGCCCCCGCAGGCGGCCGGCAGGAGTCCCACCGCAAGCGCGGCAAGGACCAGCGAGGCTGCGCGGACGCGACCCATAGTTCGAGTCTAGAGAACACTTCTGAGTCGGTATTTACCCTGCATTCAGGCTGATGTTTCGCTTTTCTGGGTCGCCCATTTGTGGGGGTATGGCGGATGTTCAGCGGCCGATTTGGAGCCGCTCGGCGAGCGCCGCCGGCAGGCCCGCCTCGAGGATCGCCCTGCCCGCTGCCACGGCGTCGTAGGCGACCCGGTGGTAGCGCGCGGTCTTCTCGTCGGTGTCGATCTCGAGCCAGGCGGCGCGCGGGTCGCCGTCGCGGGGCTGGCCGACGCTGCCCGGATTCAGCAGCCATTCGCCCTCGACGAGGTCTAGCAGGTCCCCATCGCCCGCCTGCGCGCCGGTGGCGGAGCTGCGCCGCCCGGTCGAGGGCGGCCGGGTGAAGAAGAGCGCGACGTGCGAGTGGCCGATCAGGCAGACCCGCTCGTTCTGCGCGTCGAGCCCGGCTTCGGCCTGGTCGATCGAGAGCACGTACTCCCAGATCGGATCGCGCGGCGAGGCGTGGAACAGCCCGAAGCCCTCGCGCTCGCCCTCGGGCGAGAGCCCCTTGAGGAACTCCATCGTCGCCGCCGAGGCGTGCTCCCTGGTCCAGTCGACCGCCGCCCGCGCCGTCTCCGAGAAGGTTGCCGCGTCGATCGCGCCGGTCACCGCGAGGTCGTGGTTGCCGTTCAGGGAGAAGGCGCAGCGCTCGCGCACCAGGGCCGTGCACTCGTCCGGCTGGGCGCCGTAGCCGACCACGTCGCCGAGGCACCAGATCTCCTCCGGACCGGCGGCCTCGATCGACTCGAGCACCGCCTGAAATGCCGGGAGATTGGAGTGGACATCTGAGATCACCCCTACGCGCAAGCGATCCAGGGTAACCGTCTCCTACGATGCGCCCATGCCTCCCACCGATTCCATCGCCGAGCTGAAGGGTGCCGTCGAGGCCGCCGCGCGGGCACTGCGCGACGGCGAGCCCACCGAGCCGGCCCCGACCCTCGACCGTCCGCCCAAGCCCGACCTCGGCGATTACAGCTCCAACGCGGCGATGCTGCTCGCCGGGCCGCTCGGCGACAACCCGCGCGCCGTCGCCGAGCGCCTGCGGGGGGAGCTCGAAGGGATCCTCGGCGGGGACGCGGGGAGCCTCGAGCGGGTCGAGGTCGCAGGCCCCGGCTTCGTCAACCTCTTCCTCTCCGACGCCTGGTACCGGCGCGCCCTGACGGCGCTGGTCGACGCGGGGGAGGAGCTCGGCCCGACGCCGACGGCGGAGCCGGAGCGGATCCTGGTCGAGTTCGTCTCCGCCAACCCGACCGGCCCGCTGCACGTCGGCGGCGGCCGCGGCGCGGCCTACGGCGATGCGGTGGTGCGCCTGCTGGCGGCGGTCGGCCACGAGGTCGAGCGCGAGTACTACATCAACGACGCCGGGTCCCAGATCATGAAGTTCGCCGAATCGATCAGCGCCCGGATGAAGGGCGAGCCGCTGCCCGAGGACGGCTACAAAGGCGACTACGTGGTCGAGCTGGGGGAGGCGATCGCCGCCGAGGGGATCGACCCCGACGACCTCGCGGCGGTCGGCGACCGCGGCATCGCGCTGATGATCGACCAGGTGCGGGAGACCCTGGGGCGCTTCGGCGTCGTCATGGACACCTGGTTCTCGGAGCGCAGCCTGGTCGACCGCGGCGACGCCGAGGCGGCGTTGGCGAAGCTCGACGCGGGCGGGCACACCTACCGCCACGAGGGGGCGCTCTGGCTGCGCACGACCGACTTCGGCGACGACAAAGACCGGGTGCTGATCCGCTCCGACGGCGAGCCGACCTACCTGATGCCGGACATCGCCTACCACTGGGACAAGCTCGACCGCGGCTTCGGCCGGCTGATCGACGTGCTCGGCGCCGACCACCACGGCTACGTGGCGCGGCTGCGGGCCTCGATCGAGGCGCTCGGCGCCGACCCGGACAGCTTCGAGGCGCTGATCATGTCCCTCGTCCACATCGTCGAGGACGGCCAGCGGGCGCAGATGTCGAAGCGCAGCGGGGACTTCGTCTCCCTCGACGACCTGATCGACGACATCGGCGCCGACGCGGCGCGCTGGTTCATGCTCTCGCGGTCCCACGAGACGACCGTGGACATCGACCTCGCCCTGGCCCGCAAGCAGGCGAGCGAGAACCCGGTCTACTACGTGCAGTACGCCCACGCGCGGATCGCGAGCATCCTGCGCAAAGCGGCGGCGGAGGGCGACGAGGACGCGGCCGGGACCGGTGACGCGGTCGCCGTGGCCTTCGACCCCGACGGCCGCACCGAGCCCCTCGCGGCGAGCGAGAAGGCCCTGGTCAAGCGGCTGCTCGAATTCCCGCACGAGGTGCGCGAGGCGGCGGCGCGGCGGGCGCCGCACCGGATCTGCGCCTACTCGACCGCGGTGGCCGCCGACTTCCACGCCTTCTACCGCGACTGCCAGGTGGTCGGCGCGGAGGGTGAGGGGGTCGAGGCCTCGCGGCTCGCCCTCTGCCTGGTCGCGAAGCGGACGGTCGCCGGGGCCTTGGGGCTGCTCGGGATCTCGGCGCCCGAGCGGATGTGAAGCTTCCCATCCTCGCCGAGATCGGTGCGCCCGCGTCCTCGAACGGGCGCGCCTGGGGGCTGCGGCGGGGCGACCTGGAGGCGCTGCGCGGCGTCCTCGGGCAGGTGGGGGAGTCGCGCGTCGTCCTGGTGACGGGGGAGGAGGCGCCGGCGGCGACGCTCGCGGTGGCGCTGGCAGGCGTCGGCGCCGCGGCGGGAAAGCGGACGGTCCTGGTCGAGTGCGACGTCGAACGGCCGCGGATCGCGGCGGACCTGGGACTGTCCCCGACCCCGGGCCTGCACGAGTACCTGCGCTGGGAGGTGACCCCGGGCGACATCGTCCAGCCGCTGACCCTGGCGGGCTCGGCGAGCGCGCCGGGCGCGGGGCCGCTGGCCTGCGTCTGCGCCGGGCGGCCGACCCGCGACGCCCGCACGCTGCTCGGCCTCGGCAGCTTCCACCACATGACGACGAAGCTTCGCGACGCCTACGAGCTGGTCATCCTCCTCGGCCCACCGCTCGAGGGCGCCGGCGGCGCCCTCTCGAGCGCCGCCGCCGAGGCCGACTGCGTCGTCACGGCCCTGGCCGAGCGCCCCGACCGTCGCACCGCCAAGGCCAACGCCGAGGCGCTCTCGTGGCTCGGCGCGAGCGCCTTGGGCGCGGTCGTGGTCAGCGGCTAGGAGGGGTCGGGCGGTCCGCGGCAGGTCCGGCCGGGGAGGGCGGGACGACACACTTCCCCATCAGGCCGCCGGCCGCTCGCTGAGTTGCCGGCGCTATAGGGCACTCAACTCAGCGAGCGACGGATCCGGTGATGAGGAACACGCACGCAAGCGTGGAGAAGGACACGGAACCCGCACGAGGTGACGCTTCCGTGAATCCCCGGCGCACCTTTGGCCGGGAGCCCGCCCTCCCTCCCGGTCGAGTTCGCACTTCTTACCGCTATCCGGTCATTACTGCGAACTCATCCTCGGGGAGCCCCAGCCGCGAGGCGACAGCTTTCCCTGCGCTGCGGCCCGAGGCGCCAGCCGTCGTCCCCGCCACCGCTAAAGGTCGTAGCGCCCCAAGTCTTCGTCGAGGCGCCGGCGGTCCTCGGCGCTCGGGCCGTCGACCGCGGGCAAGGGTCCGTCACCGCCTCCGGACGATCGGCGCCATTTCCAGACCGCCCCGGCCAGCAGCAGGGCGGCGACGATGAAGGCGACGATCGGGACCACATAGGCGGAGATGCTGAAGCCGCTGCCGTTCGGTTCGGCCAGCACCGCGTTGCCGTACTGGGCGACGAGTTCGTCCTTGATCTCGCTCTTGGTCTTGCCTTCCTTGACCAGTTTTTCGACGAACGCCTTCTCCCGCGTCGCCTGCGGGGATTCGGCCAGTCCGAGGAGCGTGCCGCAGACCGGGCACATCACTTCTTCCTCGATTTCATTCAAGGTCGTGCGTAGGGAGCTCGGTGCTTCTGCCGCGCCCGCGGCGCTCGGCAGCATCAAGGCGGAGAGGGCGACCAGCACGGCGAGGGCCGTCCTCAGCCTGCCGCGGCGCGATGCGAAGGTCACGATTCCTTCGACTTGGGAGGAATGAGCGGCGTCACGTGTTCTTCGAGGATCCTCGCATCGACCGGGCCCGCCACGCCCCAGGCGAGTTTCCCGTTCGGTTCGATCAGATAATTCTCGGGGACGCCGGTCGTGCCGAATTCGTGCCCGGTTTCCCCATTCCCGTCGTGCAGCTGGGGATAGCTGAGTTCGAATTGCCTGGCGAACTTGGTGCCGTCGTCGCTCAGGTCCTGGGTGTCGATCCCGAGCACGGTGAAGGTCTTTCCCCCGTGTTCCTTCTGGAACTGCTCCAGCTCCGGCGCCTCATCGCGACAGGGGACGCACCAGGAGGCCCAGAAGTTCACCAGCACCCACTTGCCGCGGTATTCCTTCAGCGAGCCGCTGCCCGGTTCGTCGAGCTTGGGGAGGGTGGGGGACGGCGCCGCCTCCCCGACCGCGAGGCGCGAGTTGCCTTTGCTGACGAGGCCGAAGACGAGCAGGGCGACGATGGCTACGGCCACGAGGACGGCGATGACTGAGCGGATGCGCACGGGACATCAGAGACTACGAAAACCGACTAAGCGTCGGTTCAAGGAGCGGCGACGGCAGCGAAGGCCGCGTCGATCAGCGCGATCAGGTCCTCGGCGCCGTCGCCCCGGGACCAGTGGTTGAGGGCGGCGTCGAAGGCGCCGAGGGCGGCGCCGACCAGGGCCTCGACCTCGATGTCGTCCTCGCGCTTCCCGAGCCGCTTCGCCAGCGCCGTGCCGATCGCCTCTCTCCACTCGTCCAGGCGGTCCAGCTGGTGCGAGCGCAGGGCGGGCGTGCGGCGGATCAGGCGCAGCCGCGCGAGGGTCCCGGCGGGGTCGCGCTGGTAGTTCTTGATCGCGACGTCGAGTGCCCGCCGCAGCGCCGTCCAGGCGTCCTCCCCGGCGGGCCGATCCTCCAGCGCCGCGGCCACGTCGGCGCCCCTCTCCTCCTGGACGACGAAGACCGCGTCCTCCTTCGAATCGAAATAGCGGAAGAAGCTTGCCCGCGAGATCCCGGCCGCCGCGGCCACTTCCGTGGCCGTCACCTGGTCGAAACCCCGCTCGGCGAACACCTTGAACGCCACCTCGGCAATCTCCGCCCGCAGGCTCTCGCGCGATCTCCTCCGAAGGTCGAGCCCTTTGGACCCGGTGGTGGCCATGCCTCATCTTAGGTACTGATCCGGTTCTCCGGGGAGAATCCCGATTTCCCATCTAAATTTGCGATAACTTCCGCCCCCGATGAACCTGGAACAGAAAATAGGCATCGGCTTCTGGATCGGCGTCTCGCTCTTCATGCTCTCCCAGATCCTGCTGGTCGTCTTCGCCATCGCCTTCTTCCTCGGCCACTTCGTCTGGCCGCAGTAACGACCGGGCGGCCCGCCGCCCGCGCCGCTCCGAACTAGAATCCGCTCCCATGCGGCGGTAGCTCAGTTGGTAGAGCGCAAGCTTCCCAAGCTTGAGGTCGCGGGTTCGACCCCCGTCCGCCGCTTTAAATTCCCCATTCCAGAGCCGTTTCCAAGGGCTGCGTTCTACACCCGTCCGGTATTTGGCTCTGGAATGCGAACCGTGAGGACCGCTCCCGTCCCGTGTTCCAGAGATCACCGTATCTGAGTTCCCGGCGAATCCATGGCTTTGGAGACCGGCGCTGAAGAACGCGCCGCCGCTTCAACAGGCCGAGCGCGACGCGATTTGCTTCAAGGGATAGGCAAAGGGAGAGAACCGTCGGCGGAATTTGCGTCGAAGCGGAGGACATTATTTCTAGAGCCGTGGGTCGGCCGGGACGCTCTCCCGAGCGAGGACGCCGAAGACGTATTCATGGATGCGAAAGAGCGGCTCGGCCGCAGGCGAGCTCCCTAGCCGGGCGAAGTAGCACGCGGTCGCATCGCGCCAGTCGGGAGACGACGAGGCGGTCGACTCGCTCCGGATGTCAGGCGTGGCCCTCTTCGACGAAGGTTCGGACCTCGGCGGCGAGCAGGCGGTAAGCGTCGACGCACCGCTCGACCTGGGTTCGAGCGCCCGCGCTCGGTCTCGATAAGCGGCTCGAAGTCGAGGTCCCGTCGGCGCCGCGCTCCAGGGTCTCGATCGAGGTTGAGAGTCCGTTACGCGCCGCGCCGCCGACCGAGGCGTGCTGCTCGCGGATCAACCGCAGCCCTTCGTCGACCAGGGGAGGAGCTCGCAGCCGGACAGCCGGGCTCAACCTTCTGCTTACCCAAATTTAAGGTCATTTGAGCTAAACACTTGAACTTTCCTGAATGTATGACTAGATACCAACAGGCTCTTCGAATCGGAGGGGCCAAATAGCCCAGAGACCGAGAGCAGGAGGATCGTCGTGCCGGACGCGCATCAATCCAGTGATGGTCCACTCCAACCGCCGCGATCTGGATCGGCCACGCCGGCCGTGAAGAATCCGCACGCCGGACACCAGAATCGTCGCCGGTGGCTTCTCTTGCTTGCACTAGTGGTTTTAGGAGGGGTGTCACTTCTTGGAGCGCTGACTGCAGACGCTTCGGGAGGCAGGTCACACGCCGGCGGCGCCACGAGCCATGCGAAGCGGGCGAAGTCGAGGAGAAGGACCAAAGCCCGCCGAAGGGAAGCGCGCAGGGCGGGTGCTCGGAGAGCGCGGATCAGACGTCGTGAACTGAACTCCCCACAGGCGCGGGCGCAGCGCCGCGTCTCACGGACCGCATACGCCGATGTCGGCGCTCCGGAAGCGCGCCGGCTTCTGTTCCGTGACTACGGTCCTGCCTTGGCGGGGATGGCCGCGAATCCAGCGGAAACGATCGCGAGTCAGGGCAAGATCATCCGCTATCGCAACGACCACACGGCCGTGGTGCGGACCCCGACGGGCCTCGAAGTCGAGTCTTCCACCGCCCCGCTCCGGGTCCCCTCGGCCGAAGGGAAGAAGCTCCCGGTCGACCTGGACCTCATCCGCCGCGACGACGGGATCGAACCGACCAATCCCGTCCGGCCCACCGTAATCGGCGACCATCTCGATCAGGGCGTCGATCTGACGGCGTCGGGGATCTCGCTCTCGCTGATCGGGTCGGACTCACCGGCTGCGATCATCGGCGAAAGCGATGCCTTCTACGGTGAAGTCGCGACCGACACCGATGCAGTGGCCACGCCGAGGCTTGACGGTGTCGACCTCTCGGCGCTCCTTCGCTCGGCCGACAGCCCCGAAGAACTCCGCTACCGGGTTGGTCTGCCCTTAGGCGCGAGGCTCGTCGGCGAGGATGGGGGAGCGGTGATCCGCCGCGGCGACGCCGTCATCGGTCGAATCCCCGCGGTCTGGGCGCGTGACGCGCAGGGGACGCCCGTCCCGGTCACCGTCGCGATAAGCGGCGACGAACTGGATCTGACGATCCCACACCGCGGTGGCGCCTATGCCTACCCGATCCTGGTCGACCCGGTGGTATCCGAAGTAGAAGATGAAGAAGCGCCAGGGGTCGCGTGGAGGTCACATTCCTGGGTGAAGTATTACCAAGTCCCCAACGGGCACGAACCGCCTTACTTTCTCGAACCAGGAATCACGTTCGAGGAAGATCCACCCGGGAATGTTTCGTTCCGTCAGGGATACCTTCCTCTGACAGACCTGTACGAACAGCTGGCCTACGGTTACGTGAGCTATGGAAGTTGGCCTGAATTTGAGCCCAATCATCCTGTGACCCACGTCGATTTCGATGGAGTCGAAGCCTCCGGCCTCTGGGGCTCTCATTCCTTCGCTGATTACTCGTTGATCGCGTGCGGACAAGAATCCACCTGGTACGCGACTGAAGAACCTCCGGCTGAAGTGGTCTTCTCTGCGCTCGCGACCTCACCCTGCAGCGAGTTCAGCGAAGGAGCCAGCCGATGGTTCTTCTATGCCGGGATACCGCCGACCCTCTGGGTCGAATCCTGGACGGATCTGGCGTGGGAAAGTAGTGAAACTGGACCATTTCACCATTACGAACCGGATGAACAGGTGGCGGTCGGACCGGTGAGCCTCTCGGTGGCGGCGGTAATCGCATCCTGGTCCATGACCTGGGAAGAAGAACAGGAACTCGAACCCGCCGACAGCGAAATGTACGGCGCCGGCAACCCGGCGCAATTGACGGACACCGATTGCATGGCAGCCGACCCGGTCAACTGTGCCACGGGAAACCTGGTCGAGATCCAGAGCGACCTTTCGGTGGGCGGGAGAGGGCCGGGACTCGCCGCGAGGAGAACCTATAACTCCCAGCTGGCGGCCGCCGGCGGTGACGGCACATTCGGCAGGGGCTGGACGAGCCCCTACGAAGAGAACATCGAAGTCAATGAACGGTGCCTCGAATACTGCGGAGAAGAAGTCATTTCGAGCAGGGCGATGGCCGAGGACGCGGAAGCAGGCGGCGGAGAAGCGTCAACCGAAGGCTTGGTCGCCGCCTATTCGTTCGACGAAGACGAAGGAGAAGTGGCGGGGGACTCGGCCGGCGAACACGACGGCGTCCTCTCCGGCGCCGAATGGGTGCCTGGGAAATACGGCGCTGCACTGAAATTCGGGCGGACTCGAGAAGTCGAGATGACGGTTCCATCCTCTCCGGATCTCGAACTCACCGAAGGCTTCACCATCGATGCCTGGGTGAGGCCGGGTGAAAGACCGGGCTATCTTCCTATTGTCGAAAAGGAAACTCCGGGCTTATTTGGATACATCCTTGCGCTCCAAAATGGCATCTGGCCCTTGGCCAGCATCCGGTCCGAAGAATCAGGTGGGGAAGTCTGGGCTGAAAATTCCGTGCCACGTCAGAGCTGGTCCAACCTTGCGATGACCTTCGACGGTACTGATCTCCGGCTGTACGTCGACGGGGAACTGGCCGGGACCGAAGCGGCAGCTGCGCCAGAAGGCGGTCCCGGACCTCTCTATATCGGGAGGTCTCGCAACTGGGGTAACGGATTTCACGGCAAGATCGACGAGGTTCGGATCTACGATCGCGCACTCGACGCGGAAGAAATCCAGGCGGACGAAATGACGCCGATCGGGACGACGGAAGGCTCCGAAGGGCCAGAAGAAGCAGTAGAACCTGAAGAAGCCGAAGTTCTAGAAGAAACCGCAGTCGTGCATCAGGAAAATGGGAGCACCGCGGAATTCCGGCGCGTCGGCGAATCTGCATGGACGCCAGTCAACCCTCTGAACCGTGCCGAACTGGCCAGCGAAGAAGAAGGCTTCACCTACACGCTCCCCGACCAGACGATCCTGCATTTCGATACCTCAGGTCAGGTCTCCTCGGAAGAAGACGCGGACGGCAACGCCGTGACCGTGAACCGCGACTGGGAAGGGAAGATCGCCTCGGTCATCGACGAATCAGGGCGTGAACTCGTCTACACGTATGACCCTGAAGGTTTCGTCGAAAGCATCGAAGATCCGATGGGGCATATCGTGAAATACGGCTACGAAAACGAAAATCTCGTCACCGTCTCGCAGCTGGACTCCGCGGACCCCAGATGGCAGTTCGGCTACGACGAACATCACCTCCTCACGTCGGTCGCGAACGGGCGAGGGGGAGTGACCCAGAATAAGTACGTATCGCTTCACGTCGTCAGACAGGAAGATCCGATGGGTCGCGTAACCCATTGGTCCTACTCGTCCGGCGAAGGAGCCCCGACCACCACGATCACCGAACCCAACGGCTCCGAAACCGTCGACCAGTTCAACTCGGAAGGGCTGATCACGAGTGCCACCAAAGCGGCTGGCACGCCGATCGCCGCGACGACGACCTACGAATACAACTCGGCCGAGGAGCTCACGGCCCGCACGAATCCCGACGGGCAGACGACCAAATTCGAATACGACGAAGAAGGCAACAAGATCGGTGAAAAGGGTCCGGAAGGCGAAGAAACTACCTGGACTTATGACGGCGCCCACCGGATCCTGACCGAAACCAATCCAAGTGGCGAGAAAACGACGATCATCCGGGACGCCCACGGCAACCCCGAAAGCATCTCGCGCCCGGCGCCCGACAGCCAGACGCAGACGACCTCTTTCGAATACGGGCCCCACGGTGAAGTCGAATCGAGGACGAATTCCCTGGGCGCCACCTGGACCTACGGATACAACGGTCATGGCGACCGAACCTCTGAAACCGATCCCGAAGGGGATGAACGAACTTGGGTGTACGACGGGGACTCGCGGACTATCTCCGTGGCCAGCCCTCGAGGTAACCAGTCAGGCGCCGAAGCCGAAGAATTCACGACCTCGATCGAACGCGACGCGCAGGGCTGGCCGGTGAAGATCACCGACCCGCTCGGCGGCGCCACCGAATACGCCTACGACGCCGAAGGCAACCTTGAATCGGTCGCCGATCAGAACGGCCACGTGACCAGGTTCACCTTTGACGCCGACGACGAGCAGACCAAGGTCGAACGACCCGGCGGCAGCGTCGAAGAAACCAGCTACGACGAAGCAGGCCAGGTGATCAGCCAGACCGACGGGAACGAAGACCAGACCACCTACGTCCGCAACGCCCTCGAGGAGCCGGTCGAAACGGTCGACCCCCTGGAAAGGGCGACCACCAGGACCTTCGACCCGGCGGGGAATCTCGAAACCCTGATCGACCCCGAAGGTCGCACGACCAGCTACAGCTACGACCCAGCCGGTCGACTGGGCGAAGTGGTGTATTCGTCCGAACCGGGCCAGGACGCGACCTACGGCTACGACGAAGACGGCAACCTGACGAGCATGGTCGACGGGACCGGCGAAAGCACCTTCGAATACGACCAGTTGGGCCGCCTCGTCCACAGCGAAGACGGGAACGGGGAATCTACGGCCTGGGAATACGACCTCGCAGACGATCCGATCGGGCTTCGCTATCCGAACGGGAAATCGATCAGCCGCGAATTCGACGAAGACGGCCGCCTGGAAAGCGTCACCGACTGGCTCGGCCACACGACTTCCTTCTCCTACAACTCCGACTCCGATCCGACCGCGACCGACTTCCCCGCCGGGACCGGCGACACCGACGAATACACCTATGACCGGGCCGACCTGATGAGCGGCGTGACGATGAAGAAGGGTGCCGAAACGCTCGCCTCCCTCGCCTACGCCCGTGACCCGGCCGGCCAGGTCGAATCGCTGGTGAGCGAAGGACTCCCCGGTGCCGGAGAAGAAGAATTCGGCTACGACGAAGACGAGCGGCTGACGCAAGCGGGCGAAGCCGCCTACGGATACGACGCCGCGAATGACATCACCGAAGCGCCTGGAACGACCAATGCCTTCGACCGAGCCGGCCAGCTCGAATCGGCGACCGGTGCCGGCTTCGCCTACGACGAAGAGGGCGAGCGCACTGGAGAGATCCCGACGACCGGCCCGACCAAGACCTACGAATACGACCAGGCCGGTGAGCTGACCGCCGTCGAACGGCCCGAAGAAGGCGAAACGCCGGCGATGTCAGAATCCTTTGCCTACGATGGCACGGGCATGCTGGCATCGAAGACGGAGGGATCGGGCACCGAGCACCTCGTCTGGGGCGAGGGAGAATCTCCGGCGCCACTCCTCTCAGACGGGGAAGACAGCTATGTCTACGGGCCGGAAGGGCTCCCCGTCGAGCAGATCTCCTCCGAAGAAGTCCCCGAGTATCTGCACCACGACCAGCTCGGCAGTACCCGCGCCCTTACCGACGCTGAAGGTAAAACCGTGGCGAGCTTCACCTACGGCGCTTACGGAGTGTCGACGGCCAAGACCGGTAGCGCCACGACCGCTCTCGGATTCGCCGGTCAGTACACGCTGGAAGAGGGCGCTCTCCTGTACCTGCGCGCTCGCGTCTACGACCCAGGGACGGGGCAGTTCGTCGGCAGAGACCCGCTGGAGGAGCTCACGGGGATGCCTTACGGCTATGCGGGGGATGACCCCGTGAATCGCGATGATCCGACCGGTCTCATCCTGGGGATACCGGGTACGCCGTCGACGAGCGAAGTGATCGGCGCGGTTGTCGAAGGTGCCGAATCGGCCTGGCACTTCGGCACTACGACCACCATCGGTTTCTGCGTCGGTGGCTCGGTCGTGGCGGGCGTCGGTATCCATGGACAGGCGTGCATCCAAGGAAACCTCCACGGCCTCGGTGGTACCGCGACCATAGGGGCTGGGCTCTCCGGCGGGATCGCGGCCGAAATTTACGGGGGCGCCACCGTGAGCAACGCCGAGAGGATCTGCGAACTTACTGGCCCCTTCACGGAAGTCACGGTGGCGGGAGGCGAGGGAGTCGGCGTTTCGGGAAGTGGCGCGATAGGTACGTCGTCCACGGGCAGGGAAATCGGAGTGGGCGAGGGAACCGTCGGGCTCAGGTTCGGCTCGCCGGTCCGGGTGACTGCCGGGATCAGCGAAACCTGGGGCGTCGAAGTTGGCTGGTGAGCGTAGTTTTCTCGGCGGCGCCTACGCGGGGCGGAGGGGAGCCACCTGGCCTTTGGTCCGGATGACCATTGATCAGGAAGGATTCGAACTCTCCGCGACGTTTCGATGGCTCACCGGCATGCTTCGCGTTTTTGGAGGCATTCCGCCCAGCCGCTTCGCATGGGCGGAGATCTCGGAGATATACCGTGTTCGCTCCGATTACTTGCCCGCTTTCTCCCCTCCTGGACTCCTCTTCGTGACCAAGGAACGGCCAATCTCTTGGTGGTCCAGGACGGAAGCCGCGGCACTTGAAGTGCTTGAGGCGGTTGAGGCGTTCGCGCCCCCGGGGAAGCTCCGCGACCGGACCGTCCGCCCGAGATAGCGCGGCCGGACGCGATCATCAGGCGCGGAAGGCTCCGCTCGTTCGACGCTTCGGGGCCAACCGTGCAAACGATGCCTTTCTGGCGATGAGTCGGTTACTGGCCGATTATGCCCCGCGCCGTAATCCCGAGACCGCGCTTGTCGTGATTCGCAGCGGTATAGAAATCGAAGAAGATCGTATGTCGGCCGATCCGGCAGCGCTCTCGGACTGGCTGAAGTGTGTGCAAGATGTATTGAAAGACTCCTGAGGCTGGAAGGCACGAGGTTGATGTAGCCCGCCTCACTAGAGGGGCGCATCCAGTGGACGCTGAAACCTCTTGCAAGCCGACGACGGTAACGAGCCCTGCTCGTGGGGCACGAAATGGGCGCGGAGCCACACCGGGTCCAACAGATCATGCCCAACCCGCCGAATAGAGCTCTACGTCGGGCCTGCGACCTTCGGAACCGGTCACATAAAACCCGGTCTCGGGCGGGTACTCCTCGTCGGTCTAGAGAAGCGGAAGGTCGCGGGTTCGACCCCCGTCCGCCGCTTCTAATTCCCCATTCCAGGGCCATTTGCGGTGGCTGCGTTCTACGCCCGTCCCGTATTTGGCTCTGGAATGCGAACCGCAAGGACCGTTCCCGTCCCCACTTTCCAACGATGAAGGTAGCCGGGGGCGCGGCGCCCGGTCAGATAGCAGCGGGATCCGGCCGGCCTCTGGGCACGAATTGAGCCGGACCAGGTTCCACGGAGACCGTTTTTGTTGGTTTCCAATTTAAGAGAGATTGCTCAGTTGAGCCTCCCGTCGAACGTATAGGTCCTCGAACTCAACGGGAGAGATACCTCCGAGGGATTCGTGCAGGCGCTCGTGGTTGAACCACGAGACGTACTCCACGACGGCCAGCTCGAGCTGTGAGCGGGACCGCCACGAGCGATCGGTGACCAGCTCGGTCTTGAACGTGTCGACGAAGCTCTCGGCCATCGCGTTGTCGTAGGCGTCGCCGACGGTCCCGACCGAGGCGAGGACGCCGTGGTCGTCGAGTTCCTGGGTGTAGTCGGCCGACGTGTATTGCGAGCCCCTGTCGGTGTGGGCGACGAGCTGGAAGTCGGCACCGGGCTCACGTTGCCCCAGGGCCATCCGCAGGGCGTCGAGGACGAGGTCGGTGCGCATGTGGGAGGCGAGCTGCCAGCCGGCCACCTTCCTGGAGAAGGCGTCGATCACGAAGGAGAAGTAGCTGACGCCCTCCCAGGAGCGCAGGTAGGTGAAGTCGCCGACCCAGAGTCGGTCCGGCGCGGTGGCGCTGAAGTCGCGCTCCACCAGGTCGGGTCGACGGGCGGCCTTCGGATCGGGCTTTGTCGTGCGCCAGGGCTTGCCGCGCCGCTTGGCGCCCTCGATCCCGGCCGCCCGCATCAGCCGCTGGACCCGGCCACGGCCGACCTGCTCGCCTTCACGTCGCAGGGCGATCCACATACGCCGGTAGCCGTAGGCGCAGTAGTTGCGCTCGTGGACCTCCTTGATCTTCGAGAGCAGGTGCTCGTCCTCGATCGAACGGGTGGAGCGCCTGCCGCTCCGACGCTCGTAATAGGCGGAGGCCGACGTCCCCAGGGCCCTGCAGATCGGCTCGACCCCGAAGCGCTCGCGGTGCTGCTCGATGAAGGCGCTCACTTCGTCCGGCGTGGGTCGAGCTCGGCCGCGAAAAAAGCCGAGGCGGACTTCAGGATCTCGTTGGCCCGCCGCAGTTCGCGGACCTCGCCCCGGAGGGCCTTCAGCTCCTCGCGCTCCTGCGAGGAGAGCAGATCCTTGCGTCTGCCCTCGTCGGCCTCGGTCTTGCGCACCCACTTGCGCAGCGTCTCGTGGTGGATGCCCAGGTCTTTCGCGACGTGGGCGATGGGGCGGCCGGAGTCGAAGACCATCCTGGCTCCGCGATCGAGCAGCTCTTCGGGGTATTTCGTCTTTCGTGGCATGGGTTGATCGGTTCCCTTCCACCAGGAGGAATCCTGGCTTCGAGGTCTCCGTCAAACCCGGCCTGGCTCAATACGTGGTGGTCGGCTTCACCAGAGGGGCGAGAACGCGCCTCAGGGAAGCCCGGCGACTCCCCGGAATCCAGAAGCCGGCACGCATCATCAGCTTCCCCTATCGCCCTCGATACTCGCTCCGGTACCTGCTGAAGATCAGGCGGCGGATCGTCAGGGAGATAATCGACAGCCCGGTGCACCATGGTCTCGTCACGTCGATCGGGACCGATTTTGCAAACAACCGGATCGACGTATCAACCACCAATGTCCGCAGGCTGGCCCGGGTGATCCGCCGACGGTTCGGCCCCCAGGCGCCAATTCACGTGTTCCGGCGCGAAGCCCCTGCCGAAACCTGAGACGTCGGGTGCCGATCGGGAAGACGGGGCTGAATCGCAATCTATCCCGGTCCTGGCGCCAAAGGCGATACCGCCGTGAGTATCAGTTCGACCATGGGTGAACTGTTCCCCAGGCATGCTGAATAGAGCCTTGATCCTCGCCTCGCTCTTGCTCTTCGCGTTGTGCGGCGCGACGAGCTCTGCGCCGGCAGCCTCCACCGCCCGGGAAGTCTGCGTTCGGCCAGGCGGGGAAAAGAGCCATCCTCTCCGCCACGACCTCGACCTGATCGAATGCTGGGGTCGCACGACTGGAGCGGCGAGCTATGCCGGGACCTATTATTCTCCCCGCCAGGGCGGCGTCTTGGTCCTCGGCTTCACCCGGCTGCCCGAGTTCAACCTGAAGAGTGTCCGGTCGATCGAGGGGATCCTCGAACCGAATAGGCTCGTCCTCCTTAGACACCTCGCGACCAACTCGCTGCGGTATCTGAGGCACCTCGAATCCGGCGTGATCCATCGACTCGCCTTGGTTCCCCGTTATCGGCGCCTGGTGGTCGGCTGGTACATAGACGTCAGGCGGAACGTGCTGGTAGTGACCAGCGGCCAGGAGCGCAGGCTCAAGATTCTTCTCCGCGCGAAGTTCGGCGCGGATGCTCCGATCGTCGTAGCGCATGGCGAAAGGAAGGAAGCTGTCGGCCCCAAGGAAGCGGCGCCCGGTGAAAGCGCTCGGTGCGGCCGACATCAGGGTCTTCGGACTGCTGCGGCCGCGCCAGTACGCGGAGGTCATCCGCGACGCCTTCGACCCCTTCGGCCGCCAGGGGCGCTCCCGCTCGCGCCTCGGAGACCCGAATCGTGAGGGTTTCGATCCGGCGTTGATGGGACCGCACGCCGAGGAATCCTCCTGGTCGCTCTACCGCGCCGACTCGGCCTTCCACAACACCTACTGGATATCTTCATGGCCGAGGTCGGAGGCGGGCCTACCTTCCTTGCGCCGCTCCTGATGCAGAGCGCGACCGTCCGTACGGTGGCGGTGACGATCGAGCCGATCTCCTTCGGCCAGGCGATGCGGAAGGCGGCGACGGCGCAGACCCTCGACCCCTCGTTCGATGCCGACCTGTGGGTCACGCCGGTGAGCACGACCAGCGTCGAGGGCGCCGATCAGCCGTCTGCCACGCAGGGGCCTGCGGCTGTGGTCTCGGCGAGAAGTTCGGTCACCTCGCGGAGCTGGATCCGGTCGCCGCTGCCGGTCGTCTTGATCGCGTCCTCGTACATCGTCACGTCCTTCGGGCAGGCGACGACGAAGAGGTCGATCGAGGCAAGCTCGAGCGCCTCGCGGATACGGTTCTCCGACGGTCGTTCGTCGCCGAGTTGCTCGCTGATCCAGATCTGACCGCCACCGGCTCCGCAGCAG
Organism: uncultured Actinomycetes bacterium; assembly: GCA_963782515.1. Taxonomy (GTDB): domain Bacteria; phylum Actinomycetota; class Thermoleophilia; order Solirubrobacterales; family 70-9; genus VAYN01. The sequence goes on from CAWAJY010000004.1 coordinate 697,766, forward strand.
AACGAGCTGTCGCGACAGCGGGGCATCTCGACGAGCTCACAGCCGATCAGCTCGAGCAGCCGGCGCGGAGCGTCGTAGACGCCGTTGTGGCGTCCTAGGTAGCAGGGGTCGTGGTATGTGACGCGCGGACCCGGGAGGGGGTCGAGGGCAAGTCGCCCCGTTTCCACCAGCTCGAGCAACAGCTCCGTGTGATGGAGGACGGGCCATTCGCCGCCGAGCTCCGGGTACTCGTTCCGCAGTGTGTTCAGCGAGTGCGGATCAGTGGTCACGATGCGGTTGAAATCACAGTTCGAGATCTGCTCGATGTTGTGTTCGGCGAGCATCTCGAACAACCCCTCCTCGCCGACCCGCCGGACGTCGTTGCCGGCGTTGCACTCGCCGTCGTAGAGGATCCCGAAGTCGATCCCCGCTCGGTCCAGGAGCCGTGCGAGGGTGCGGGTCACCTCCTGCGAGCGCGGATCGAAGGAGGCGTAGTCGCCGACGAACCAGAGGACGTCCACCGGCTCGGTCCGGGCGTCCTTGACCTCGAACTCCAGTTCCTTCGTCCAGTGACCGCGGGCCGCGCGTCGCTGCCCGAGCGAGTTGCCGGAACGCTGGATCGTCTGCAGGGTCGCCTGCAGACCGTTGTCGACCTCGCCGTCCTCGAGCAGGCGCCGGCGCAGCTGGTTGATGATCGGCGCCTGCTGGATGCCGACCGGGCAGACCTCGACGCAGGCATTGCACTGCATGCAGGACCAGGCGGTGTCCGCGGATACGCCGTCACCTCCGATCACGGGCTGCTCCCAGGTGGACGGCGGGGACAGCAGGGAACCGAGCACGCCGCCGATCGAAGCCTGCCGTAGAGGCTCGCCGTTGGCCCGCTCGTGCAGCTCGAGGACGACGTCGCGCGGCGAGAGCGGACGCCCGGTGGTCGTCGCCGGACAGACCTCGTGGCAGCGGCCGCACTTCGTGCAGGCATCGATCTCCAGCAGGTGCAGAGCGGAGAAATCGGCGAGGGCTCCGTAGCCGGCGGGCTCTTCGGCACGCTCCTCGGGGATCGTCGGCAGCCGCTTGCCGGCCGCCGGGTCCTTCAACACCAGACTGACGAAGCTGGTCAGCATGTGGGTGGCCTTCGTGTAGGGGATCGAGGCGACGAAGACGAGCGCCAGCAGGCCGTGGAACCACCAGAGGCCGTGGCGCCAGGCCGCGAGGGTCGATTGCGAGGCTCTTTCGAAGGGCTGGGCCGCCACCCAGCCGCCGAACTGGAACAGGTCGTAGCCGGGATGTTCCATCGCGATCCTCACCCCCTGCAGCACGAAGCCGGTGAGGGCGATCAACAGCAGTGCGATGACGAACACCCAGTCGCCGACCCGGTACCGACGGCGCTCGCGGTCCTCGCCGTCCGGCCGGTCCGGACGTGCGTAGTCGAGGCGGCGCGGGCGACGGACGCCACGGCGGATCATCATCGCGAGCAGCCCGGCGATCAGCGCCGTCCCGAGCAGATTGAGGATCGCCTTACAGGCGAGGTAGAAGTCGCCGCTGTAGAGATTGGTACCGAAGATCGGCTCGATCAGGTCGTGCGTGACCGCGACGATGATCGTGCCGCCGAGCAGCGCCATCCAGCCGTAGAAGATCCCCCGGTGGGCCCAACTGACGTATGCGTCGCGGCGCCCGATCGAGGCGTGGGAGCAGAGCGTCTTCGTCGCGACCCAGATCCTCCCCGGCAGCTCGCGGCGGGGAGGGAGCCCCTCCCGGTTGCCCCGGCGATAGCGGAGCAGCGGGCGCCCGACGCCGAAGAGGAACACGGCGACCGAGACGATCGCGAGGACGTACCAGAGGGCTTCAAGCCCTGCCGGCGTGTCCCAGAAGATCGGCCGGCTCTTCATCGCCGGCTTCTACTCGAATGCCTGCTCGAGCTCGGCGGCGATGTCGAAGAGATCGCCGACGACCCCGTAGTCGGCGACGGTGAAGATCTGCGCCCGGGGGTCGGAGTTCACCGCGATCGTCGTCTTCGCCTCGGCGATGCCCGCGAGGTGCTGCACCGCGCCGGAGATTCCCAGAGCCAGATATACGGTCGGCGCCACGGTCTTGCCGGACTGACCCACCTGGCGCGCGCTCGGCATCCACCCGGCGTCGATCAGTGGGCGCGAGGCGCAGAGCGTGGCACCCATCTGCTCCGCCAGCTGTGCCAGCTCCGGGATGCTCGCCTCGTCCTCGACTCCGCGTCCGATCGCCAACAAGAAGTCGGCTTTTGTGATGTCGACATCGCCGGCCGGCGGCTCGCGCAGCTCGACCCGCTCGGTGCGGGCGCTGTCGGAAAGGTCGAGCTCATGCCGGCCGATCTCGGGCTCCCCGCCGCTCGGCGCGGCGGGCTCGAAGCTCCCCGCGCGCAACAGCAGGATCGTCACCTCCTTCTGCGGAAACTCGAGCTCGGCGACCAGCTGACCGCCGTAGGCGCCGCGCTCCGCTCGCGGTCGTCCGTTCCGCCACTCGAGCCGGGTGATGTCGCTGGCGAAGCCGTGGCCGCCACGAGCCGCAACGGCGGGAAGAAAGCCGAGTGAGTCGGTCGTGTGACCGGCGAGGACCACGGTCGGTTGCAGCTCCTCGATCAGGCCGGCAAGGGCGGTCTCGGCGACGTGCGGCTCGAAGTGGGGGAGTGGGCTGGGCACGACCACGACCTGCTCGACGCCATCGAAGCGGGGCGGCTCGGCCGTCACCGAGGGCGAGTCGAGAAGCGCCAGGGTGACGGTGCCGCCACCTTCGGCGGCGAGCCGCAGGCCGGCACCGGCAAGCTCCGCCGCCAGGGGGTCCGCCTCGGCGTCGGAACGCGGGACGAAGACGAGAATTCCGCTCATCTGTTCAGCTCCTCTCTGAGAATCTCCGATATCCGGGCGGCGACCTCGGCGGTGGACCCCTCGAGCATCGTCGCGCCCTGCCGCACCTGGGGCGAGCGAAGCGCGACGGTCGTCGAGCCGCCGGCCTCCGTGACCGTCGCGGCGTCGAGCCCGACGTCGGCGACGGTCAAGGTCTCCAGCGGCTTCAAGCGGGCCTGCTTGATGGCCCGCAGGGTCGCGTAGCGCGGTTCGTTGATCCCGGTCTGGATCGTCAGCAGTGCGGGCAGGGACAGGCGCAGGCGCTCGATCCGGCCACCGTCGAGCTCGCGGTCGACGACCAGGTCGGTGCCGTCGCTCTCGATCGCGCTGACCACCGCGACGCGGGGCAGGTCGAGCAGACCCGCGAGAGCGACGGCGGTCGCGCCGTGGGCGCCGTCGGAAGACTGCACCCCGCCGAGGATCAGGTCCGGGCGCTCGCGCCTGGCGACCGCGGCGAGCAGGTGGGCGACGGCGATCGGGTCGATCCCGACGAGCGAATCGTCCCAGACCCTGATCGCGCGATCGGCCCCCTTAGCCAGGTAGTCGAGCAGGCCATCCTCGGATTCCTCGTCACCGACCGTCACGACCACCACCTCGCCGTCGGCGGCCTCGGTCAGACGCAGTGCCGCCTCGACCGAGAAGTCGTCCCACTCGTTGCGGTCGCGATCGAGGAGGTCGGGATCGACGCCGGTGCCGTCGGGCTCGGCGTGCTCGGCGAGTCGCGAGACTTCCTTGACTGCGACCATGATCTTCACCCGAGCAGAGCCCCGGTCGAGTCGTGGGAATGGAAGGCCTTGCGGACGGTCTCCACAACCTCCCAGCGAACTACCGCGCCCTCGGCGACGTAGACGCATTCGCCGGGGCGGATCGTGAGCGGCTCGCCATCCTCCGGAGTGAGGATCGCCTCGCCCTCGACCAGGCAGATCGTCTCGCCGGGGTGGGTCAGGTTGAAGATCCCCGGAGTGCAGTGCCAGACCCCGTTGAAGAGCTTCGAGTCCGCCGAGCGATGGAGGATCGCCATCGAGGCCTGCGGATCGCCGGCGATGACGTCCTCGGGCGGGATCGGTGCCGGCTCTAGGGCGCTCTCGAGAACCGGCATCTGGATCACTGCGGTGCTCTTCTGCTCCATCATGCACTCCCTTGCTTCGGTTGACAAATTGCTCGCATCCGGCGCTCAGCCACCGAGCAGTGCCGAAGCCTCGATGCTCGCTCCCTCACGGATGAACGGCAGCGGGACCGTCGGGTCCGCGGAGTCGATCTCGCGCGCGAGGCGGTGGCCGTCGAAGATGTTTTCGGCGATCAGCCGGGGAGCGACGCAGTCTCCGACCCGGTAGACGGCCTGGATCTCCTCGCTCTCCAGGCGGTCGGAGCCGGCGACCTCGTGGTAGAGGGCATCGACCGGCTCGCGCTGCGTCACCAGCACGACGGAGTCGGCCTCCCAGTGGACCGGGGACGGCGCCCAGACGCTTTCGCCGGTGACGATCCCCGGCGCGATCGAGGAGACCAGGTGTGCACTGACGATCGTCGCCCCTTTCCTGCGGATCTCCCGGTTGACGCGGAACGCCTCGCCGGTGAAGAACATGTACTGGGCGAAGTTCGGGAAGTGGGTGACGACCGTGACCTGCTTGCCGGCGGCGAGCAGCAGCTCGGCCATCGCCACGGCGGTGAAGTAGCCGTCGGTGTCGTAAACGAGGACGCGGTCGCCCGGGATCCGGCCCGCCTGCTCGGCGACCTGCTCGGGAGTGAACACCGAGTCCAGCTCGGCACCCGGGATCGGCGCCTGCGTGGGGCCGTTCATCCCGTCGGCGCGCCAACGGGCGCCGGTCGCGAAGACGACGATGTCGGCGCCGTAGGTGAGGACCGCCTCGGCATCGAGCCGGGTCCGCAGGACCATCTCAACGTTCGCCAGCTTGTCGAGCTGGATCTGTCGGTAGTTGATCACCCGTCCCCACTCGCCCAGGTTCGGGAAGGCGCTGATCCGCTGCATCGAGCCGCCGATCTGGACATCCTCATCGACCAGGTGGACCGCCTCGAAACCGCGCTTGCCGAGGACCATCGCGCACTCCATGCCGGCGGGACCGGCGCCGACGACGAGCACCGTCCGGTCCGAGTTGGCGGCCCGGTCGAACCGCTCGGGGTGCCAGGCGCGGCGGTACTCCTCGCCGACGGTCGGGTTCTGGGTGCAGATGATCGGCGCCGCCTGCGGGAACCGCGAAGCGCAGATGTTGCAGCCGATGCACTCGCGAATCTCGTCGTAGCGGCCCTCTTCGATCTTCTTCGGCAGGAAGGGGTCGGCGATCGAGGGGCGTGCCGCGGCGATGATGTCGACCAGTCCCTCGTCGACGACGGCGGCCATCGTGTCGGGGTTGGTGAAGCGGCCGACCGTCGCGATCGGCTTCGTGGTCGCCGGGCGCACGGCTTCGACGTACTCGCGGTGGCTGAACTCAGCCGAGAAGCGCGAGGGCACGGAGTCGTCCCCTGCCCATTCCGCCGCCACCCATCCGCCGCCCTGGAGGTCCCAGAAGTCGACCAGATGGTCGGCGAGCTGGATGAACTGGTAGGCCTCCTCGCCGGCGCGGATGCCCATCGGGTTGTCGTTCAGGGTGTCGATGCAGAGCCGGGCGGTGACGGCGCAGCTCTCGCCGACCGCCTCGCGAACCTGCTCGAGCGTCTCGATCCAGAAGCGGGCGCGGTTCTCCAGCGAGCCGCCGTACTCATCGGTGCGCCGGTTGAACTTCGCCATCAGGAAGTGCTGGGTGATCGCCCCGCACTCGGCACCGTGAATGTTGACGATGTCGAACCCGACGGCGGCGGCGCGCCGCGCCGCCGCCACGTAATACCCCTGGATCTCGCGGATGCCGGCCTTGTCGAGCTCGTAGCAGCTGGTCGAGTAGAGGCTCTCGTCGGTCATCTGGCTGACGCTGCGCGCCGGCATGCGACTCTCGAGGTTGCCCGCCACGCATCCGCCGTGCCAGAGCTCGACTCCGGCAAGCGCGCCGTAGCTGTGCGCGACCTCCGCCATCGCCCCCAGGCTGCGGGCGTCCGCCTCGTCCCAGAGCCGCGCCGAGACCAGGGGCCGCGAATCGCTCGAGGGGTGCACCGAGCAGAACTCGGTGTTGACGGCTGCCCATCCACCCTCTGCCTTCATACCCCGGATCCCCGCCTGCGCTCCGGGGTAATCGGTCCCGAAGCTGGTGCAGTGAGGGCTCTGGTAGAAGCGGTTGCGCATTGTCTTCGGGCCGAGCTTGATCGGCTCGAAGAGGACGTCGTGGCGGGGATTCCTAGCCATGGCGGTCTTCCTCTCCTGGTTGGGGATGACGGGTCAACGGACTATTCACCCTTCGACCAGAGGCGTACTTCCGGCAGGTCGCTGGCGTAGTAGTTGGTGACCTTCCCACTGAGGACCGTCACCAGCTGGTTGTTGTACACCCAGATTCGCGGCGCGTCTTCGATGTACAGCTTGTCAACCTGGTCGACCAGTTCTTGGCGCTTGGCTTCGTCGGAAATGTACGGAAGCTTCTTCATCAGCTTGTCCGCCTGCGGAAGGCACACTTTGGTGTCGTTGAAGGCGTCGTTGGGGGCGCATTGCAGGTCGTAGGCCCAGTAGTAGTCGGGCGCGACGACCTGGGGGCCGTCGAGGAAGACGGAGGCTCCTGCTCCGGATCCGTAGACCACTTCCAGAAACGCGGCGGGTGCGGCGACCTTGACTTCGGCGTCGACCCCCAGCGGTTCCCAGGCACCGGCCGCGACCGTGGCGAGTTCTTTGCCGAGGTTGTCCCCCTGGCTGACGTAGATCGGGAAGGAGACGGGCGTCTCGACGCCGGATTCCGCGATCAGTTCTTCGGCTTTCGCGACGTCGGTCGCGATCGGCGCGCCGATCGTTTTGTCGTACCAGCCAAATGACGGCATCCACTCGCCGTTGTAGAGGTCACCGAAGCCGTAGCCGATTTTTTCCAGCACCTCTTCGTAGGGGAAGGCGGTGGCAAGCGCCTGGCGGAATTTCTGGTTTTCGAACTCCGGCACTTTCCCGGTCTGCGGGAAGTTCAACGTCTGGGCGTTCCTCGAGGTCGTCGCGACGACGATGCAGCAGGGATTCTCGACCAGGCTGCTGGCGGCCTGGGCGGTCATCCCCAGGGTGATGTCAGCGGAGCCGGACTGGGCGTCGAGAAGGAGCGTCTGGTTGTCGGTGATGAAGTTGATGATCACTTCCTTGGACTTCGGCGGTTCGAAGAAATCAGGGTTCGCGGTGAGCGCGATCTGGTGGTTTGGCTGATAGCTCTTCAGTAGGTAAGGGCCGTAGCCGGCGGCGTGACTGGAGAGATATTTGTTCGGTTCCGCGGGCTGTTGCCCACCGTTTTCTTCGACCACCTTGGGGTCGTAGATCGCCCCCGCGGTCGGCGTTGCCAGGGCGGCCAGCTGGTTCGGCGCCGGACGCTTGTATTTGATCACCACAGTGCTCGGGTCGGGTGCGGTGACGGATTTCACCAGCGGCGGTTCGGTGTCGGTTTCCTCGAGCACGGCATAGCCGCCGGCTTCCGCTTTGATCGTGCGGTTCAAAGACCAGGCGACCGCGTCCGCGTCCACCGGTTCGCCGCTCGGGAATGTCAGGCCGGGCCGGAGCTTGAAGGTAAGTGTGCGTTTACCGTCGCTCCATTTCCAGGACTTGGCGACGTACGGTTCGACCGCGGTCGGGTCGAGGTCCTGCTGGTTGCTGCCTTCGGGTCCGGGGACGTATTTGACTTTGGTCAGGGTGGAGTAGAGCGAGCCGGCGAGACCCGCTTCGAGGTTGGCGACGGTGAACGTTGGATCGAGGGTCGAGATCGGGACCGACGTATTGACGATCAGCGGCGAGCTCGACGTGCCGCCGGAGGTGTCGAGGCCGGTCTCGCCACCGCCACCGCCACCGCCGCCCCCTCCACCGCATGCCGAAATGACGATCGCCGTCGCGCCCAGCGCGAAGGCGACGATGGACCGGGAGAGAGCAGACCGCAACCGAGTTCCCATCCTCATGAAACCACTCCTTCTCGTCGTGGTCGGGCGAGCGTCTCACCCGAGAAGTGCTTTTGCAACCCAAACAGTCGATATGGAACCGACGACGGCACAGTAGCGCATCGGAATAGGTACGTAGGTTTTTTAGTTAACGAACTGCTTGGCGCAGTAAAGACTTCTGCATAACGGTGAGTTGACACGCATCCTGGGATCATCTAGGTTCCGTATCGGCTGATCGATATGCACTTTTGCCGATTGATATTCCGGAGCCGTCAGGCCAGGAGAGCGCGTCGTTGAGCTCCACGCCGGTCGCGCTTGGCACCGCCGACGGCGGGCCACCCTCCCTTGGAACGTCGCGGTCGAGGTCCCGCCGGGGGGCCGCCGCCCGTGCGGTGCGCGGCGTCCTCACCGACCGCAAGCTCGCCATTCCTTCGCTGGTCCTGGCGCTGATGGTCCTGTTCGCCGTCTTCGTGCCGATCTTCTGGCACTACGGCCCTGACAAGCAGAACCTGATCGAAGCGCTGCAGGCGCCGTCCGCGAACCACCCGATGGGGACCGATCAGCTCGGCCGGGACGTCCTCGCCCGGGTCTCCTCCGGCGCTCGGATCTCACTCGGCGTCGCCTTCCTCGTCGCCGCCGTCGGGGCCGCCGTCGGGGGCTTGATCGGACTGCTCGCCGGCACGTTCGGTGGGCTCGGCGACAACCTGGCGATGCGCGTCATGGACGCTCTGCTCGCGTTTCCGCCCCTGATCCTGGCGATGGCCGTCACGGTCGGTCTGGGGGTCGGGCTGGTCACGGCGGCGATAGGTGTGACCCTGGTCTCGATCCCATGGTACGCGCGGCTGATCCGCAGCGAGGCGATCCGGATCCGGACGTTGCCGTTCATCGAAGCCGCCTACGCTCTCGGCGCGCCCCGCGGGATGGTCGTCCGACGGCACATCGCGCCCCACCTGGCGCCGGTCCTCTTGATCCAGATGGCTGCCGCCTTCGGCTACGCGGTCCTCGCCCTCGCCGGACTCAGCTTCGTCGGCCTCGGTGCCCAGGTCCCCACCCCGGAGTGGGGGGCGATGATCACCGAAGGACTGCCCTACGTCCTCACCGGTCAGCAATGGATCGCCGTCTTCCCCGGCGCCGCCCTGCTGATCACCGTCACCGCGATCAGCATGCTCTCCGACCGGGCGCGGGATCTGCTCGACCCGCGCGGCGACTACCAGAGGCTCTGAGCGGTGGCGAGGCTGGTCTCAAGAAGGTTGCTCGGCTCGCTTGCGGCGATTCTTGGCGCGACGCTGCTCGCCTTCCTCCTCATGCGGGTCCTTCCCGGCGACCCGGCCCGGGTGATCGGCGGCCCGCTCGCCAAGCCGTCGACGATCGCCGCGATCCACAGCCAGCTTGGGCTCGACGAACCACTGCCGGTGCAGTTCCTCCACTATCTCGGCGATTTCTTCCGCGGAGACTGGGGCTACTCGTTCAGCTATGGACAGCCCGTCAAGGAGCTGATCTTCGATCGCCTTCCGGCGACCGTCGAACTCGCGCTCTTCTCCTTCGTCATCACGATGGCCTGCTCGATCGGTCTCGCCCTGCTGGTCACCTACCGGCCACGGCCGATCGCCGACCGGGTGGTTCGCGGGATCGCGTACGTCGGCTTCGGCACCCCGCCCTTCTTCGTCGCCCTGATCCTGCTGATCGTCTTCTTCAAGACGTTCCACATCCTCCCGGGGCCGGAAGGGCGGCTCTCGGTGGGCGCGGTGCCGCCACCCGAGGTGACCCACATGTACACGGTCGATGCGCTGCTGGCGGGCGAACTCGGCACTTTCTGGGACGCCCTCTCGCACCTGATCATGCCGGGTATCGCCCTGGGGCTGGCCTCCTTCTCCTTCCTGGTGCGCCTGCTGCGGGCGAACCTGCTCGAGGTCTCGCGCGAGCCCTACATCGTCGTCGCCCGGGGCAAGGGCCTGAGTCGGTGGACGGCGTTCCGGCGGCACGGCCTCTCGAACGCATTCCTGCCCACGCTCACCGCCAGTGCCCTCGTGCTCGGCGAATTCCTCGGCGGCAGCGTGCTGGTCGAAACCGTGTTCAACTGGCCCGGGGTCGGCGCCCTGGTCTTCGAATCCATCGTCAAGCAGGACTTCGCCGTCGTCCAGGTCTTCATCCTGCTGAGCGCCGTCTTCTTCGTGATCGTCAACCTCGCGGTCGACCTGCTCTACGTCGTGATCGACCCGCGGGTCCGCGTCCAAGCCACGGAGGGGAGCTAAGTGTCCCTCTTCGTCCGCCGTCGCCACCCCGGCGGGACCGACCGTGGCGACGCGACCGGTCCCGCGCCCGATCCCGAGCGGACGATCCTCTCGGTGCGAAACCTGCATACCGTCTACGAGGCGGTCGGCCCAGCGGTCAACGCGGTCCGCGACGTGAGCTTCGACGTCGCCCCCCGCGCCAGGCTCGGCATCGTCGGCGAGTCGGGGTCGGGCAAGTCCGCCCTCGCGCTCTCCGTGCTCGGGCTGATCGAGCCGCCGGGACGTGTGGCGGGTGGCGAGGTCTGGGTCAACGGGCGCGAGATGACGCGGCTCTCCGACCGCCAGCTCGGTGCCGTCCGCGGCAAGGAGATCGCGCTCGTCCTCCAGGATCCCCTTAGCGCCCTCGATCCCGTCAAGTCGATCGGCGCGCAGGTGATCGAGGCGATCGCGGCCCACGATCCCGGCATCCGACGCGCGGCCGCGCGCCGGCGGGCCGCGGAGCTGCTGCGCGAGGTCGAGATCCCGCAGGCCGAGCGTCGCCTCGACGACTATCCGCATCAGTACTCGGGCGGGATGAGGCAGCGGGTCGCGATCGCCATGGCGATCGCCAACAACCCGGCCGTGCTGATCGCGGACGAGCCGACGACCGCCCTCGACGTCACTACGCAGGCGCAGATCTTGGCACTGCTCGACCGCCTGGTCGACGACCACGGCACCGCCGTGATCCTGATCACCCACAGCCTCGGGATCGTCTCCGACTTCTGCGACCGGGTCGCGGTGATGTACGCCGGACGCTTCGTCGAGACCGCGCCGACCGATCGCGTCTTCGAGCAGCCCGTCCATCCCTACACGGAGGCGCTGCTCGCTTGCGTGCCGAACCCGGAGAAGTTGAGCGCGGGACCCCTTCCCGCGATCCCGGGGTTCCCACCGGATCTGCGCTCGCTGCCGGACGGCTGCTCCTTCGCGCCGCGGTGCCCGGTCGGGAGGGACGTCGACCGTTGCCACCGCGAGGGCCCCGCTTTGCACGCCCTGGACGACGGTGCCGTCACCGCCGAGTGCCACTTCGCCGAATCTCGAGTCAAGGAGCTGGATTGATGGCCAAGGATCCGGTGCTCGTCGCCGACGCGATTTCGAAGAGCTTCCAGGTCCGGGCCGACGAGCGACGACGCCGCACGCGGCAGGTGAAGGTCATCGACGACATCTCGCTCACGGTCGAGCGGGGTGAGACCTTCGGCCTGGTCGGCGAGTCCGGCTGTGGTAAGTCGACCCTCGCCCGGTGCCTGTTGAGACTGCTCGACGTCGAGGACGGGCGGGTCAGCTTCGACGGGGTCGATCTCGCCTCGCTCGACCGCGAGGCGTTGCGGGCGGTGCGACGGAGGATCCAGTTCGTATTCCAGGATCCCTACTCGTCCCTGGACCCGCGGATGACCGCGCGCGAGATCGTCTCCGAGCCGCTCGAGATCCACGGGCTCGCGATCGCCGAGGAGCGCGATCGACGGGCGCTGGAGATGATCGGCGCTGTCGGCCTCACCCCGGAGCAGGCGGACCGTCGGCCACATGCCTTCTCGGGTGGGCAACGCCAGCGGATCGGGATCGCCCGGGCGTTCGTCCTGCGCCCGGAGCTGGTCATCCTCGACGAGCCGATCTCGGCCCTCGACGTCTCGGTCCAGGCCCAGATCCTCAACTTGTTGCGGGAGCTGCAGACCGAGCTCGGCCTGACCTACGTCTTCATCACCCACGACCTTGGGGTCGCCGAGTACTTCTGCGATCGCGTCGCCGTCCTCTATCTCGGCCAGGTGATGGAGCTCGCCGACAGCGCGACCCTTTTCCGCCGCCCCCTGCACCCGTATTCGGTGACCCTGCTGTCGGCGATCCCCGTGCCGCGGTCGGGTGGGCGTGGCCGGCGGATGAGGCGGCGGACGCCGATCGGCGAAGTCGGCGCGGTCGCCGACCGACCGGCGGGCTGTCCGTTCGAGCCTCGCTGCCCGGTCGGGCGCGGCCGCGAGGTCTGCCTCGGCGAGCGGCCTCTGCCGCGGGAGGTCGAGCCGGGTCACACGGTCGCCTGTCACTTCCCGGGGCAGGTCTCGGTTGCCGAGTTCGCCGAGGCCGCCGTCGACGAGAGCCCGGAGCGGGCGGCCGGATGACCGGCCGTCGTACCGTCGGTGGCTCCTGCCCGTCAGCCGGGCGCGTCGGGGCTCTGGCCGTCCGCGTCGGCGGCCGGATCGGTGGCGACCTCGAGCCCGTCGGGGAACAGCATGCGGATCACCTCGTCGTGGACCTTGGAGCTGTCGAGCTTCGCCCCGGACGTGAAGACCTGGATCGCGTACCCGTTGAGGACGGCATCGAGGCGCCAGCTCCAGGGGACCGCATCGGGCGCGCTAGGGGAGACGAGACCCTCGAGCGCGAAGTCGATCAGCTTGTACCAGCTGCGCAGGCGATCGTCGATCGCGACCCGCAGCGCCGGCAGCCTCACCGCCTCGCCGTAGGCGTTGATCCAGACGCGCCAGGTCTCGACTGCCGCGGGGTCGTCGGAGATCGCCGTGTCGAGCAGGGCGCGGAGTCGTCGAGGTCCGGGCGGAATCGCCTCGAGCGCGCGCGCGGTCGCTTCCTGGGTGCGCTCCGAGACGAAGACCAAGGTCTGCATCAACAGGTCCTGGCGGTTCGCGAAGTAGTGGTTCAGCATGCCGGTGCTGACGCCTGCCTCCTCGGCGACGTTGCGCATCGTCGTCCCGGCGAATCCATCGCGGGCGATGACGCTTGCGGCGGCGCGGCAGATCTGTTCGCGCCTGATCGGTCCCATGCCCAACTTAGGCAAGTCCTTGTCCCTTCATCCGGTGAGCTGAAACTGGAACCGATCCTAGCCACGGAGCAGGAGTCGCCGGTCGGTGACGCAGATTTGTCGCACTCGCGTCGGTCCCTCGTTGCATATCAATCAGTCGGATTATACCGCGAACGCCGATCGGGGCGTTCACGAAAGGGGAAATATGCCGTTGAAGCGGATTCCAACTGAGCCGGAGGGTGGCTACAGCGAGACGGTCACGAGCGTCGGACCCGGGCGCCTGGTCCACGTCTCCGGCACCGTCGGCTTCGGCCCCGACGGCACGACCGTCGTCCCGGGTGGAACCGGGGCGGAGGCGAGAGCCACCTTCGACAACATCGAACGCGCTCTGCGGAAAGCCGGGGCGGAGATGTCCGATGTGGTCAAGATCAACGCTTTCGTGACCTCACTGGAGGACTACGGCGCGTACGCAGAGGCTCGGGCGGAGCGCTTCGGTCACGCCAAGCCGGCGAGCGCGACGGTCCAGGTGGCGGGACTGCTGGTCGGCGCCTCGATCGAGATCGATGCGGTCGCCTTCGTCCCCGAGTCCGCCGACGACGGGCGTTCTGTGTAAGCTGTGAGATATCGATCAGTCGATATGTTTCAGAAAGGGATAGCGATCGTGGCCATTGGTAGGAAGGGTGCGGACACCTAGATGCGATGCGCGATAGACACCGGCGGAACCTTCACCGACCTCGCGCTCGAGCACGAGGGGACGGTTCGGATCTTCAAGCGCTCGACCACGCCGGCGAATCCGATCGAGGGCATCCTCGACGTCCTCGCGCGAGCGGCGCAGGGCCTGGGGACGGATCGGGCCGGCCTGCTCGACGAAGTGACGATGCTGATCCACGGCACCACCCGGGCGACGAACGCCGTCCTCACCGGGAACACCGCGAAGACCGCGCTGGTCACGACCCTCGGGCATCCGGACGCCCTGCTTCTACGCGAAGGGGGGCGGCCCCGGTCGTTCGACTGGAGCGAGGAGTACCCCGAGCCCTACATCCCGCGCGCGCTGACCTTCGAGGCATGGGAGCGGGTCGATGCCCAGGGGAGGGTGCTGCGCGAGCTCGACGAGGGACGTCTCGTCGCCGACCTGCGACGGATGGCCGAGCTCGGGGTCGAGGCGGTCGCCGTCTGCCTGCTCTGGTCGATCCTCAACCCGGTCCACGAGAACCGGGTCGGCGAACTCATCGAGCAGCACCTGCCCGGCGTGCCCTTCACCCTCTCGCACGCGCTGAACCCCACCTTGCGCGAGTACCGGCGGGCTTCCTCGGCCGCGATCGACGCCTCCTTGAAACCGCTGATGACCGACTATCTGACCCACCTCGAGAGCTCGCTCCGGGAGGCCGGTTTCGGTGGTGACCTGCTCCTGATCTCGACCAGCGGTGGCCTGATGCACGCTCGCGAGGCGGCGGCGATGCCGATCACCTCGATCAACTCCGGACCGGCGATGGCGCCGGTCGCGGGCCGGCACTTCGCCGGCAGCTACCTGGCTGACGCCGATGCCATCGTCGCCGACACCGGCGGCACCAGCTACGACGTCTCCGTCGTCCGCGGCGGTCGCATCCCGATGACCCGCGAGACCTGGCTCGGGGAGCCCTTCACCGGCCACATCACCGGCTTCCCGGCGATCGACGTCAAGAGCATCGGTGCCGGCGGCGGCAGCATCGCCTGGATCGACGACGGCGGGCTGCTCCACGTCGGCCCGCAGAGCGCCGGCGCCGACCCGGGGCCGGCGGCTTACGGGCGTGGCGGCACCAGCCCGACCACGACCGATGCCTGCCTCGTCCTCCGCTATCTCGACCCCGAGCGCTTTCTCGACGGTGAGATGTCGCTCGACCCTGAGCTCTCCCGGAAGGCGATCGAGCGCGACGTCGCCGAGCCGCTCGGTCTCTCGGTCGACGAGGCCGCCTCGGCGATCATGGCGTTGGCAACCGAGCAGATGGTGCAGGCGATCGCGGAGATCACGGTCGAATCCGGGCTCGACCCGCGCGGCGCGGTACTGGTCGGCGGCGGCGGCGCCGCCGGTCTGAACAGCAGCGCGATCATGCGGCGGCTCGGCTGCCGGGCGCTGGTGATCCCCGAGGCGGGCGCGGCGCTCAGCGCGGTCGGCGCCCTGATGGCGGATCTGAGCGCCGATTTCTCGCAGGCCTGCTTCACCTCGACCGATCATTTCGACGCCGAGCGGGTCGATGCGGTGATCGCCGAGCTGGGGGAGTCCTGCCGCCGGTTCGCGGCCGACGTCGGCTACGACGACTACGAGATGGAGGTGATCGCCGAGGCGCGGTTGGCCCGTCAGGTCTGGCAGATCGACGTGCCGCTGACGGTCCGGCGGTTCAGCGGCGACCGCAATGCCGTGATCGGGTTCGCGGCGGATTTCCGCCGCCTGCACGACGAGATCTTCGCGGTCCTCGACGAGGACTCCGCCGTTGAAATCGTCGCCCTGCGGGCGCGCGTCATCTGCGCGCTGGAGGACCGCTCCGGCGGTCGCTTCGCCGGCTCGGAGAGCGAGGTGGAGGACGAGCGAGAGGTCTACTTCTCCGGGCACGGCCGGGTCAACGCGAAGGTGCGCTCGCTGCGTGCCCTCGCGCCCGGCGAGCAGCTTCCCGGGCCGGCCCTGGTCGAATCGCCGCTCAGCACGATCGTGGTCGAGCCCGGAACCGTCGCCGAGTGGGACGAGGCGAGCGGCCTGATCATCACCGCATCCGCACACCCGAACCCGAAGGAGGAGCAGCACGATGTCGACGCAGTCACTGGCTGAGAAGGCCGGCTCGCCCGATGGCGAGCGCTTCGACCCGGTCGCGCTCGCGGTCGTCACCAGCCGCATCCAGGGAATCGTCCGGCGGATGACGAACACCCTCTTCCGGACCGCCCGTTCGTCGGTCCTCAACACCGCTCGCGACTTCTCCTGTTGCATCGTCACCCGCGAGCACGAGATACTGGCCTGCGCCGAGAGCCTGCCGATCCACGTGATGAGTGGCCCGGACATGGTGGCGGCATCGACGGCACGGCTGCATCCGCGCTTTCGCGCCGGTGACGCCTTCCTCCATAACTCTCCTTACCACGGCAACTCGCACGCCGGCGACCACTGCATGGTGGTGCCCGTGGTCGACGCCGACGGCACGCACCAATTCACCGCGATCGTCAAAGCGCACCTCTCCGACATCGGCAACTCGCAGCCGACCACGCTCTGGGCGAACGCCGAGGACGTCTACAACGAGGGCGCGCTGATCTTCCCCGGCGTGAAGGTGCAGAGCGACTATGCGGACGTGCCGGACATCATCGAGATGTGCCGGACGAGGATCCGCGTTCCAGACGTCTGGTACGCGGACTTCCTGGGAATGGTCGGGGCCGCGCGGATCGGCGAGCGCGAGCTGCTCGCGCTCGGCGCCGAGGTCGGCTGGGGCCACCTGCACGAGTACACCACCGCCTGGTTCGACTACAGCGAGGAGATGATGACGGCGGCGATCCGACGGATGCCCGCCGGACGCTCGGTCGCACGCAACATGCACGACCCGGTCCCGGCCGACGGGGCCAGGGACGGCGTCCCGGTGGCGGTCACCGTGACCGTCGATCCCGAGGAGGGACGCATCGAGGTGGACCTGCGCGACAATCCCGACTGTCTGCCTTGCGGCATCAACCTGACCGAGGCGACCAGCCGCACCTCGGCGATGATCGGCGTCTTCAACTCGTTGCCCGCGCGGGTGCCGACCAACGCCGGCAGCTTCCGCCGCATCGACGTGATCCTGCGCGAGAACTGCATCGCCGGGATCCCGGTTCATCCCGCCAGTTGCTCGACCGCCACGACCGGCATCGCCGATCGCGCGGCCAACGCCACGCAAAGGGCGATCGCCGAAATGGCCGAGGGCTTCGGCATGGCGGAGACCGGGACCCTGACCGCCGCGGTCGTCGACCTCTTCGGCCACGATCCGCGCCGCGACGGAGATGCCTTCGTGAACATGATGCTGCTCGGCCTCACCGGCGGGGCCGGGCACTCCCGGGGCGACGGCTGGCTGGTCTGCGGCGAGGTCGGCGACGGCGGTCAGATGATGCGTGACTCGACCGAGGTGCTCGAGCTGCTCTACCCGGTGGTCGTCTGGGCCGACCGCCTCGTGACCGACACCGGCGGGCCGGGCAGGCGACGCGGTGCGCCGGGCTGCTATGTCGAGTACGGACCGCTCGGAACCGAGCTGCATGCGATGTGGTCCACCGACGGTGCCGTGCACGGCGCGATCGGCGCTCGTGGCGCCTATCCCGGCGCGCGGGCGGCGCAGTTCCGCCGCGGACGCGACGGCAGCCTCACCGAGCTGCCCGGGATGGGGGAGGCGCGGCTGCTGCCAGGCGAGACGATCGTCGCCAGCTCCTCGGCGGGGGCGGGTTACGGCTTGCCCTGGGAGCGCGACCCCGCTCGGGTGCTCCACGACGTGAGCGAAGCCTGGGTGAGCGCTGAGCAGGCGCGCGAGGTGTACGGGGTGCGAATCGGGGACGACGGCGTCGTCGACGAGGCGGGGACGGCAGCGCTGCGGCAGACCCTGCGCAAGGAGTCCCCCGTCCCACCGGAAGAGCTCGAGTTCGAGCGGCCGCTGATGCGGATCGTGGCGGGGCTCGCGGGCTACGCCGGCGGGGAGGGGATGGATTGCTAGCCGTACCCGAAGGCGATTTTTTTCCTTTTTATCGATACCAATCAAGCGATATGCAAAATGCGGACGGAGGATGAGCGGGTGGCATCGAGCGTGACCTCGATCGAACGGACCTATGTCGAAGCGACGCCCGGATCGGCAAGGCTGATGGAGCGGGCCGCCCGCTCGATGCCACGTGGATTGACCCGCTCGCTCAGCTGGTTCTCCCCCTATCCCGTCGTCTTCGAGCGGGGCCTGGGATCCCACCTCTGGGACGTCGACGGGAACCGTTACATCGACCTCTTCTGCAACGGCCTCAGCCTCATGCACGGCCACGCCTATGAGCCGATCGACGCCGCTCTGCGGGCGGCGCTGGGGCGGGGAACCGCCTGGCCGGGAGCCTCCGATGCGCAGATCGAGTTCGCCGAGCTCCTCTGCTCGCGGCTCCCGGGCGTCGATCTGGTGAGGTTCACCAACACCGGCACGGAGGCGACGATGCTGGCGGTGAAGCTGGCCCGGCACGTGACCGGGCGCGACGTCGTGGTCAAGGCCCTGCACGCTTATCACGGCTCTTTCGCCGACCTTGAGGTCGGCCTCCTGGGACAGGGCGAGATCCCCGGTCGTGCCGCGCTCGCCGAGTTCGGCGACCTCGAGTCCTTCCGGCGCGCCCTGGAGGCCAACGCCGGCCGGGTCGCGGCGGTGATGGTCGAGCCGGTCCAGTTCACGGGTACGGTGATCCCGCCGCCGGAGGGGTTCCTCCAGGGGCTCGCCGAGCTCTGCCGAAAGGCCGGGGCCCTGTTCGTGATCGACGACTGCCTGATGTTCCGGCTCGCGGCGGGCGGCTCAGCCGACCGCTTCGGGGTCGAGGCCGACGTGGTCTGCCTCGGGAAGTGGGTCGGCGGCGGGCTGGCGGTCGGCGTCCTCGGCGGCTCGCGGCAGTTGATGGAGGTCTTCGACGGCGACGGCGAGTCGCCCCTCTACCACGGGGGCTCCTTCAACGGCAACCTGCCCGGTTCGGTGGCGGGGACGATTGCCGTCCGTGACCTGACGGCCGAGTCGATCGCCGGCCTCGACGCGCGGGTCGCGACGCTGAAAGCCGACCTCGAAGCGGCGGGTGACGAGTACGGGGTGCCGATCTCGGCCCCCGGTGTCGGCTCGGCGTTCGGGCTGTACGTGCTCGATCGACCGGGCGGTGAGATCGACCGGGAGGCGTCGGCGCTGCTGCAGCTGGCGGCGGTCAACCACGGTTTCTACTTCGGTGCCACCGGTGAGGCGGGACCCTGCACGGCGCTCAGCGACGAGGACGTCGGGGAGGTCGGGGAGGCGATGCGGCGGGCGCTCGCCGATCTCGTGCCCGCGCTGGCCGCCCGGGCCTAGGCGAGGCCGGAGTGGCAGTCGAAGGCGGACCCGCGGGCCCACCGCTCTGGGAGCCGACCGACGAGCGGCGTGCGAGCGCCCGCGTGACCGAGTTCGTCGACTGGCTGAGGTCCGAGCGGGGCCTCGAGCTGGAGGGCTATCAGGAGCTTCAACGATGGTCCTCGCAAGACCTCGAGGGCTTCTGGTCGGCGGTCTGGGAGTTCTTCGACGTGCAGGCGGACGGCGACCCCGCGCCGGTCCTGGCGGCCACCGAGATGCCGGGGGCGGAATGGTTTCCGCGAGCCTCGCTTAACTACGCCGAGCACGTCATCCGCGGGGCGGACCCGGACGAGACCGCGATCCTTCACTGCTCCGAGCTGCGCGATCTGGACGCGATCTCGTGGCGGCAGTTGCGCGACCGGGTGGCGACCTGTGCCGCCGGCCTGCGCGCGCACGACGTGGGCCGCGGCGATCGTGTGGTGGCCTACATGCCGAACGTCCCCGAGACGGTGATCGCGTTCTTGGCGACGGCGTCGATCGGCGCCGTGTGGTCGTGCTGCTCCCCCGACTTCGGCGCCGCCAGCGTGCTCGATCGCTTCGCGCAGATCGAGCCGAGCTTCCTCTTCGCCGTCGACGGCTATCGATACGGCGGCAAGGACTTCGACCGACGCGCGGTGATCGACGAGCTGCGCGAGGGTTTGCCGACGCTGCGAGAGGTCGCCACCCTGCCCTACCTCGAGCCCGCTTCCGAGGCGTCCGCGCCCGCCGGCGGCATCACCTGGGAAGAGCTGCTCGACGCGGGCGCCGGGGCCGAGCCGCGGTTCGAGCTCGTCCCGTTCGACCATCCGCTCTGGGTCCTTTACTCCTCCGGCACCACCGGGCTGCCGAAGGCGATCGTGCACGGCCACGGCGGCATCCTCCTCGAGCACCTGAAGCAGTTCGGTCTCCAGCTCGACGCGCGGCCCGGCGACCGCCTCTTCTGGTTCACGACGACGGGCTGGATGATGTGGAACTTTCTCGTCTCGGGGCTGCTGATGTCGGCGACGATCGTGCTCTTCGACGGCAATCCGGGCTACCCGGACCTGAACGTGCTCTGGGACCTCGCCGCGCGCACGCGGTTGACGACCTTCGGCACCTCCGCCTCCTACCTCTCGGCCTGCATGAAGGACGGCATCGAGCCTGCCACCGGGCGCGACCTCGGCGCCCTGACCGCCGTCGGCTCGACCGGCTCGCCCCTCGCGCCGGAGGGCTTCGACTGGGTCTACGAAGAGCTCGGCGACGACACCTGGCTGTTCTCGACCTCCGGCGGGACGGACGTCTGCACCGCCTTCGTCGGCGCGGTGCCTCTACAGCCGGTGTTTCGGGGGGAGCTGCAGGGGCCGTCGCTCGGCGTCGCCATGGAGGCCTGGGACGAGGAGGGCAGGTCGGTCGTCGACGAGGTCGGTGAGCTCGTGATCACGGCGCCGATGCCCTCGATGCCGATCGGCTTCTGGAACGACCCCGACGGCCGGCGCTACCGCGAGAGCTATTTCGAGATGTACCCTGGCGTCTGGCGGCACGGTGACTGGATCGAGATCACCAGCCGCGGCGGCGCCGTCATCCACGGCCGCTCGGACTCGACGATCAACCGTGGCGGCGTCCGGATGGGGACGGCGGAGATCTACCGCGCGGTGCTTTCGATGGAGGAGGTGCTCGATGCCCTCGTCGTCGATCTGCCGATGCCCGGAACCGAGGGGTGGATCCCGCTCTTCCTCGTGCTCCGGGAAGGCGTCGAGCTCGATCGCGGCCTTGAAACCGCGGTCGCCCGCCAGGTCCGCGAGCGCTGCAGTCCGCGTCATACCCCGGACCGGACCTTCGCGATAGCGGAGGTCCCGCGAACCCTGAGCGGTAAGGCGCTCGAGCTGCCTGTGAAACGGATCCTGATGGGGGTCGACCCGGGCCGGGCGGTCAGCCGGGACTCCCTCGCCAACCCGGCTGCCCTCGACTACTTTGTCGCTCTCGGTGCCCGCCTCAGGACCGAGTTCAGCTCGGACCGAGCCTAGATCAGCGCTCCTGGAGCGCCATCGAGGTTCAGCGCGAAGCGGTGCGCACCAGGCCGAGCTTGACCGCGAGCTGGAGGCTCAGCAGGTCTTCCTCGGCGAGGCGCAGGCCGGTCAGCTCTTCGATCCGCTCGAGGCGCTGGCGCAGGGTGTTGACGTGGACGAAGAGGTCCCGGGCTGTCGCCGCAAGCATCCGACCGCTGGAGAGGTAGATGTCGAGGGTGGCCAGCAACTGGGATCCGCGGTCGCGGTCGTAGGCGGCGAGCGTGTCCATCGCTGCCCGCAGGTGGTCGTCGGGTCCGCCCTCCCCGAGAAGGTCGATCAGGTACCGGTAGGCGCCGGTGTCGTGGTAGAGGAGCGCGGTCTCGGTATTCCCCAGCCGCGCGGCGACGGTCGCGGCGTCGCCGGCTTCGCGGAGGGCGCGCGCGAGCCCTCGATCCCCGACCGCGCTTCGCTCACGCCGGCCGCGGTTCCCTTCAGGACCCTGGAGCGATCGAGCTCCGCGATCAAGGGCCGCACCGGATCGACCCCGGTCTCGGCGACCGGGACCAGGGCGCGCAGCGCCCCCGACGAGTGGTCGCAGATGGCCTGGGGGATCGCTCGCCGCAGGCCGGCCTCGAGCTCGGCCGCACCCAAGGCTCCCTCCTTGGCTACCTCCGGCGGCCGCGCTTCCAGCACGAAGGCCACGCGGGTGGTGGGGAGGGCCGCCGAAGCGATCTTCTCGGCGGCTCGGCCGAGGTCCCCGGCGCCCAGCGCATCGAAGAGGTCGCGTGCCGCGTTCTCCTCGGTCAGGTGCTCGATCAGCGCGATCTTCTCGGCGGCCAGCGCCACCTGTTGGGCTGCGGCGCGGAGCAGCTCGGGCACGCTCCGCGGCCACTGGTGCGCCGAGGCGACCAGGATCGCCCCGATCCGATCCGTGCCGATCGGCAGGCCGACGGCGTCGAGCACGGTCCCCGGTTCCAGGCCGAGCGCCTCGGCCAGCTTCGTCGCGTTCTCGCCATCGAGGCCGTCGCCATCGAGGGCCGCTTCGACGAGGTGATCTTCGTCGCCGTCGCCGCCGGCCTCGGCGGGCGCCGCGGCGGTCCGTCGCAGCCCGCCGCCGGGCCCGTCGGCGCCGTAGACGATCACGAGGTCCGCCCCGATCAGCTCGCGGATGCCGGTCGCCGCGGTCGCCAGGAGCGAGCCGCGGTCGGAGACAGCGGCGATGTCGCCCCCGAACGCCGCCAGCCGGGTCAGTGCCTCGACTCGCTGCTGGGCGTCCTCATAGAGACGGGCGTTCTCGATCGCCCCGGCGACCAGCGTCGCCGCCCGCGAGAGGACGTTGATCACCCGCTCGTCGAACTCGCGCGGGGCGACGGTGTGGAGGACGAGCACTCCGATCGCTGCTCCCTCTCGCGAGGGGATCGGCACCGCGACGATCGACTGGAAGCGCTCCTCTTCCAACTCCGGCACGTAGTTGGTGCGGGGGTCGGAGATCGCGTCGTCGCGGATGAAGCCCACCTTTCCTTCGCGCACCGCCCAGCCTGCCAGCCCTTGGTCGACGCCGAACTTGATCCGGCCGACCAGGTGGGTGTAGACCGGCGAGGCGGCCCGCAACTCGAGGTCGGACCCGGCGCACAGATAGACGAAACAGGCGTGGCAGTCGGTGGCCCGCGTCAGCAGGTCGACGACGCGGTCGAGGATGTGGGGGAGGTCAGGACCGGAGGCGGTCACCCCGACGACCGCGGACAGCGTCTCGTTTTCGAGCCGCAGGCGCTCCAGCTCGTCGTGGGTGGCGAGCGCGGCGCCGCCGGCTGGGTCCGCGGAGTAGCTCAGAAGAGCTGAAGGTAGCGCTCCAGCTCCCAATCGGTGATCTGGGCGTGAGCCTGGGTCCATTCGGCCTGCTTCACACGGACGTAGTAGTCGATGTAGTCCTCGTCGGCGCAGCTGCCGAGTGCAGCCCGGAGCACCTCGTCGCGCTTCAGCCGACGGGTCGCGTCGAGCAGGTTCTCGGGCAGGACCTCGACGCCGAGCTCCTCGTGTCGCTCGCTGGAGAGCTCGTGGAGGTTCAGGTCGGAGGTCGGCTCGCCGGGATCGAGGCCTCGCTCGACCCCGTCGAGGCCCGCGGCGAGGATCGCCGTCGCCGCCAGATAGGGGTTGCAGGAGCCGTCGACGGTGCGGTCCTCGATCCGTCCCGGTGCGGGGATGCGAAGCATCTGGGTGCGGTTGTTCGACCCGTAGCTGACGAAGATCGGCGCCCATGCGGATCCGCTCTGGGAGCCGACCACCAGGCGTTTGTATGAGTTGACGCTCGGCGCCGTCAAGGCGATGTAGGCGTCGGCGTGCTCCTTCAGCCCGCCGATGAAGTTGTAGGCGGCGTCGGAGAGGCCGAGGCCGTGCCTGTCCTCCTCTCCGGTGAAGGCGTTCTCGCCGTCCTTCCAGAGGCTCATGTGGAAGTGGCAGCCGTTGCCGGTCAGGTGGGCGAAGGGCTTCGGCATGAAAGTGGCGATCAGGCCGCGGTCCTGGGCGAGGCTCTCGACCATATAGCGGAAGAAGATGGCCCGGTCGCAGGTCGTCAGCACGTGTCCGTAGTCGAAGTTCTGCTCGAACTGCCCGTTGGCGTCCTCGTGGTCGGTCGCGTAGTGGTCCCAGCCAAGGGCATCGAGGTTGTCGGCCACCTCGGTGACGAAGTCGAGGCTGCGGGTCAATGCCCGCATGTCGTAACAGGGCTGTCCCCGGCCTTGGGTGGTGAACTCGACCCGCAGGAGGGCACCGAGACGCGCGTCGAGGAGCCTGCGATAGAGGACGCTCATCGTCCGCCGGTCGCCTTGCGGGTGCGCCCGATCGCCGGGTCGTAGACGACGTCGGAGTAGGAGGGGGTGCAGTCGCACGGCTGCTCGACCTCCAGCGCGCAGCCCTGCTGGTGGCGGGCGTAGACCCCCTGGTAGCGGGTCTTGGTGCCCTTCGCCATCAGCGACTCACCGCCGCGGTGCGGGACGCCAAGCCCGCCGCCGTTCCGTCGGCAGGTAGAGGCGCAGCTGGCCCGAGTAGACGTAGGGAAGCCTGTACGTCGCGCTGGAAGTGGCTGAGGCTCATGCCCAGCAGCGCCGCCGCCTCGCGCCGGGCGAGGAGGACGCGCTCGCTCATCGCGGTGCCCCCGGCAGGTGAGAACGCCGTGCGGGCGAACCCTCCTCATCGCCAGCCTCCCCGCTGATTGCTCGCGTCGGATCGCATGTGCGCCATCCCCGCGCCGCCGGGGCCCTGTCGCGGTCCTGCCTCCATGCCCTCTCAAGGCGCGGGAGGGGTCTTTCTGCCCCCGCGGCGGCGTGGACAATGCGCGCGGGCGATCCGGCGCCGGCGCGATAGGCGTCTCGGAAACCTGGCCTTGCCATCAGAGCCCCGCCGGGTGCCGGCGCTCGAAGTAGCGCAGATAGGAGGAGTCGAAGGTGGATTCCGGGATCCAGCCGGGGCCGTGTCCGGGGGCGACGAAACCCGAGGTCCCCCAGTAGCGGTGCTCGGGCGTGGTCACGCCCGGCATGAACTCGATGAAGGTGTGGGCGGCGCCGTGGTCGTCGTACGGTTTGACCCAGATCGTCACCCAGCGGCCGGGACCCGGTTGGCCCCAGTTCGCCAGTTCGGGGGTCGCCATCGTCGGCGCCTGGAGGCCGGCCACCTGGAGCTCGTGGGAGACGGCCGAGCTGCAGTCGAAGGGGCCGTCGGCCGGGGTTGGCGACTCCCCGTGCGAGCCTCCCCAGACGTATTCGGTCTGTGGCCGCAACAGGCTGAGGCGTTCGGCCTCGGCGACCATCGCCGCGACGGCTTCGTTCGGCGCCACGACCGTTTCGCAGGCCGTCGGCGTGGCGACGATCTGGCCTTCGCCGGCGGCGAACTGGTCCGCGTAGCGGAGGACTTTTTCGACGTACCAGTCGGCGTGGTTGTAGGCGTAGACCGCCTGCTGCCAGTCGCCAGGGGCGCCGGAGTCGTGTAGATAGTTGGCCGCGCTGAAGATCGCATCGGCGGCGTCGAAGATGTCCTTGGTGCCGTTGCCGTCGCCATCGACGCCCCACTCGGCGAAGGTCGAAGGGAGGAAGGCCATCCAGCCCTCGGCGCCGGCGCTCGAGGTGGCGACGTTGGTGCCGAAGCTGGTCTCGACGAAGTTGATCGCGGCCAGCACGGAGGGGCCGCGGTCGCCCAGGTGGTATTTCAGCGCCGCCTGCTCGTAGAGCGGCACGAGCTTCGTGGGTACTTCTGAGGAGAGCGCGCCGACCTCTTCGGATCCGCCGCAGCCTTCGGTCTGCGAACCGCCGAGGGCGGCGATCGCGGTGACCGAGCCGAGCAGGGTGACGATCGCCACGACCGGCGCCAGAAGCAGCAGGCGGGCGCGCGGGCTTGAGGAGGTCGAACTCACGTCGACCTCAGCCGGGGGTCGAGACGGAGACCACGGTCCAGCCCGCCGCCGTGACGGCGAGGGTGAAGCCGACCGAGAAGTCGGGCGAGCGGCCGTCTGCGATCCGCAGCTCGCCACCCACCCGATCACGGCCGAGCAGCCGCAGCTCAAGACCGGCCGGGCGAGGCCGGAGTGAGCGCCGGGACGCCGGGACGCGGGCCGCAGCGAGAACCAGGCTTCGACGTACCGCGTCGGTGACGTGCGGCGGCCGCGGTGGGTGGCGCAGGTAGACGGTCGGTGCGTAGGCCCGTGCGAACGCGCGGGCCACGGCGGTCGCGGAGGCGAGCTGCGCCGAGGGAAGCGGCGCAGCTCGCCGGCCCGTGACCAGAGAGGTGGGCGGCGGGACCCGATCTTGGCGGCCACCGCAGCCCGAGAGCAGGAGGGCCGATCCGACGGCGACCAGGGCGATCGCGCCGAGCGGCATCGTCACCCTCATCGCGCGACCGCGGTGACTCCTGGCGGGGGCGGGGATGAGGGCGGGACTCTCCATCTGCCCTCCCGTTGTCGAGTCGGGAGCGCCCGCGTATCCGGTCAATTGACCGGATACGCGGGGCGGCCACGACGGACCACGTAGTGCCCCCGCGCTACCGCTGTATGGATTTCTTTTGCTCTGGGGACGTCTTTTGGAGCGCTAATCTTGAGCCAGAAACTGCCGTGTTCTACAAGCAGACCCAGCCTGAGCAGCTCACGCGGGCCCAGATGGAGATGGCCCGTAAAGCCTTCCGCGGCAAACTGGTCCGGCTGCGCTACTCGCCGCAGTTCATCGTCAGCAACACCGACGAACTGCTGGCGATCGCCCACACCGAATTCGCCCGGGCGGTGGAGCGGGGGATCGAGATCGAAGATCCGGTCGCCTGGACCATCCACTGTGCCTGGCGGCGGACCCAGAACCTGCTCGAGTCAGAGAGCCACGGCCCACGCGTCGTCTCCAGCGAGAAAGTTTTCGAGCTCGCCGACGAGGACACGCCGCTGCCTGAGGATCTGGCCCTGGAAGAGGACCGGGCGCGGAAGATCCGCGAGGCCGTGGCGAGGCTCGACGAGGACCAGCGCAAGGTGATCGCACTCACCTTCTTCGAGGACATGAGCGTGCGGGAGGCGGCCCGGCATCTGGGATGTAGTGCCAGCAGCGTTCAGCACCGGCGTGAAACCGCCTTGCGGACCCTGCGCCGCTTCCTTCCGGTGCGCTCGGGCGACGATCTGGCGATCGACTTCGGTATGGCCTGCTGGCTCGCCGTCGCCGCCGAGCATTCCGGCGTCCACCTGCCGGCAGGGTTCGAGGCCGTCCTTGACCGCGCCGGACATGGTGCCTCCGGTCTCTGGGGGCGAGCTCAGGGCTTCGCTCGGCGACTCGGATTCGGCGGCGGCGCCGATACGGCCACCGCGGTCGCCTCCAGCGGCGCGGGTCGTGCCGCGGGCGTCTGCGCCACGGGACTCGCCGTGGTCTGCCTGGCGGGCGCCGGGACCGGGGTGGTGGGACCCGGGATCGGGACCTTCACCGGCGGCGGGGACCATCAGCAGGGCCCGCCGGCGAAGCTGCGGCCGAAGAAGCGGCCGCCCGTGTCGGTGAGGCACGCAGGCGACACCCAGGCCGTCACTCCGACCACGACGACGGGTGCCACGGCGGGCGCGACGGAATCCGCCCCGTCCTCGGCGCGCCCCGAAGCGGCGAAGCTGGCGAGCGCCAGGAAGGCGACGACCGGCGAAGCGGCCGATGAATCCGCCTCGACCGCGACCAAGGCGAAACATGAAGCGGCCAAGCAGGTGGAAGAAGAGACCTCCGGGATCGCGCGGGCGGGGGCCGAAGCACCGGTGAGCTCGCCGCCCGTGGCCGCCGCCAGCGACGAAGGATCGGAAGCCGCGACGGTGGTCCACACGTCCCGCACTTCCTCTCACTCATCGGGCGCCTCGGCGGCCGAAGAGTTCAACTTCGAAAAGTAGATCGGGGGCCCGCCGCGGGCCGCATCTCGAATCGACCGTATACGGCCGGGCCTCCAGCCTGACCACATCGCCACGACCAACTCCGACCGAAAGGAGCCCGCCGTGGCCGGCCCGCTTCCCGATCTTGTCCTCGGCTTCGCCGTCTCGCTGAAACCCGACCCCACCGCTCTGCCCGGAACCTCCCTGGGCCAGAAAGCCGTCAACGGCATCGTCGCCCTGGTGATGATCGCCGTCGTCGCGGCGGGTCTCTTCGGGCTCGCCCAATGGGCCTGGAGCAGCTCGAACAACAACCCGGCGGGGGCGAGCGCCGGGAAACGGCGGGTGGCGCTCTGCGTCGCCGTCTTCTTCGTCATCGGCGCGGGCGGGGCGATCCTCGACTTCGCGATGAAGGCCGGGGAATCGGTCAAATGAGGCGAGGGGAGAAGAACCGCCGGCGCCTCCTGCTTCGCGGGGTGGCACTGCTGGCCGCGGTCGGGATCGGGTGGATCGTGGGACAGGCCGGCAGCGGATCGGAACCGCCGTCGGCGACGCCGGTCGTCTCCGTCGGCGCTGCCGGAGGACGGACGCGGGCAGGCATCCCGGTCGCCTTCCCCGACACCGAGAGTGGCGCCGCGGGTGCGGTCGCCGCCTACCAGCGCGCCTTCGCCTCCCCGGCGATCCTGCGCCCGGCAGTGCTGAAAGAACGGATCGAGGCGGTGGCGACGCCCGACTACGCCGCCGAGATGCTGGCGGCGAACACCCCCGGCCGCGAACGGATCGCGGCCGGGCCGATCGGCGCCGGGGTGGTCGCGGGGATCCAGACGCTCTATTCGGCGGTCCCGATCGGCTACGAGATCGAAGCCTTCTCGCCGGCGCGGGCGCGGATCCTGACCTGGGGCTTCACCTTGCTCGGTAACGCCTCGGCGGTGGAACCGGCCGCCTACTTCGGACTCACCCACACCGAACTTCGCTGGATCGGAGGGTCGTGGCGTATCGCCGCCACCGAAGCCGGATTCGGCCCGACTCCGCGGCTGGCGACGAAGCCCGGCCCGCTGGGTGCCTACGACGTGATCACCCTCGCCTCGCGATTGAAGAGCTATGACCCGGCTCCGTAGGGCAATCGTCCTCGCCTTCGCGATCGTCGGCCTCGCCGTCGTCCTCGTCCTCGGGCGGCCCTCGCCGCCGGCGGCGAAGGCCAATGTCGGCTGCTCGGTCGCCACCGCGCCGGTCGGGGCGGTGAGCGCCGGGATCGGCGCGATCACCGGCGGCGCGGTCGGTGGGGGCAACCCCGTCGGCGACGCCTGCAATGCGGTCACCGATGGGGCCGTGGAAGCGGTCACCTCGCCGGTCAAATCGGCCCTGAAGGGGATCGCCGGCGGGATCCTCGGCCAGATCACCACCTGGGTCGCCGAAGGGGCGACCTGGCTGATGGGGGAAGTCGTCTCGGAGATCGAGAAGACGACCACGCCGAAGCTGACCTCGGAAGGCTTCCTCGCCGAGTACGCACGCATGGCGCAGATCGCCTCGATCCTGGCCGCGGCGATGTTCGCGATGGCCCTGCTCGAGGCGGTGGTCCAGGGGAGTTGGGCGGTGCTCGGCAAAGCGGTCTTCATCAGCGTGCCGGTGGCCTTCGTCGGCACCAGCATCGCCTTCGTCCTGGTGCAGCTGATGTTGGTGGCGACCGACGGTATGTCGCACGCGGTCTCGGTGGCGACCCAGGAACACTCGACCCACTTCTTCAAGACGGCGATCGGCGACCTCTCGAAGGCAGGCGGGACCGGCGGCGGCGCGGTCGCCGAAGTGGGGCAGGTCCCCGGTACGGGGGTCGCCGGCGAAGCCGCCGGGGCAGCGGCGGTGCCGCTCTTCGTCACCTTCCTGGCGGCGATCATCGGCGCCTGCGCCGCCCTCTGCGTCTGGATCGAGCTGCTCTTCCGCGACGCGGCGGTCTACGCGGTGTCGCTCTTCATGCCGCTCGCCTTCGCCGCCTCGATCTCGCCGCGTTGGTCGCACATCCTCCGCCGCTACGTCGAGGTGGTGGTGACGATCATCGGATCGAAGTTCGTGATCGTCTCGGTGGTCGCCCTGGCGGCGAGCCTGATCTCCGAAGAAGGGGCCGACGTCGAGCACATCCTCGCGGCGGCGGCGCTCCTCCTGGTCGCCTGCTTCTGCCCGTTCCTCCTCTTGCGCCTGGTGCTCTCGACCGAGGCGGCAGTTTCGGCCGCCTTCAGCAGGCGCTCGGCTGCCGGGGGCGCGATGGGGGTGATGCAGATGGCGGGCGGGCCGCAGGGTTTTGCCAACATGGCTCGCTCGAACTGGAGCGGGCCGGAGGTGTGGAGCGTCAAGGGCGGCGACGGTGACGGGGGCTCCGGCTCGGGTTCGAGCGGCTCGGGCCCCGACATCAGGCCGCCCGGTACCGACGGTGGCGCCCCCGGTGAGAGTGGATCCGGTGGGGCTGCCGCAACGGCGGGTGGTGAGGCCGGCACGGCAGCGCTCGGGCCGGTCCTCGCCGCCGCCGAGGGGGCGGCGGAGGGCGCCCGCTCGGCGGCGCACCATCTGGAGCAGACCGGAACCGCGCAGGTCGCCGCCGACACCGGCGCGGCATCGTCGTCGTCGCCCTCGGCGTCCTCTCCGCCGGCCTCGCCGCCGAGGATGGGGAGGACGCCGAAGAGCAGTCATCGGATCGCGAGCCGCCCGAACCGGAACGCGGCGAGGCGCCGCGGCGGGCACCGGCCGAATCGCCGACGAGGCCGCCCGAAGATCGGCCCGTGGCGCCCGAGCGAGGTGATGTCGATGACTGAGCGCCGCTACCGCTTCGGGCCGCTCGAGCGCCGTGCCCTGCTCGGCCCGTTTCGCGCGGGGCAGCTCGCCGTGCTCGGGTCGAGTGCGCTCCTCGGGCTCGCCTTCGTCTTCGCCACCCGGAACATCGTCGGTGTCCTCGTCGCACTCCTCCTGGTCTGCGCCGGTGCCGGCTCGATCGCCCTGCCGCTGGAAGGTAGGACGCCGGCGGAGTGGGTCCCGGTTGCGGCGCGCTTCCTGCTTCGACGGCGGGAAGGGAGCTATCGCTCCGGCGCCCCTGGGGCCGGCTTCCGCTTCGGCGACGAGGGGCGGCAGGAGATCTCGCTGCCGCCCGAGCTTGCCGGTGTCGAGCTGCTCTCCTTCCCGTATGGATCCGAGGAGGTGGGGGTTCTCTGCGAGCGGCGGACGGGCACCTACACGGCCACGATCTCGGTTCGCGCCGCCGCCTTCGCACTGCGTGACGCCTCCGAGCAGGCCCGCGCGCTGGAAGGCTGGGGTGGGGTCCTCGCGAGCTGCGCCAGGGAGGGCTCGGCGCTGCGGCGCGTGCAGTGGATCGAGCGCACCGTGCCCGGGCAGGGCGACGAGCTCGCCTCCTATCTGCAAGAGCGCCGCGACCGCGCCGTGCCGCTGTCATCGAGCGTCGTCTCCTCCTACATCGAGCTGCTGGAGGCGGCGGCCCCGGTGACCCAGGAGCACGATGTGGTGATCTGCGTCCAGGTCGACGTGCGGCGGGCGAACCGTGAGATGAAGCGACTCGGCGGCGGCGACAGGGGAGCCTGCGAGATCCTCCTGCGCGAGGCCGAGAGCGTCGCCCGTCGGCTCGGCTCGGCCGAGATCAGGGTCTTCGGCCTGCTTCGACCGCGCCAGTATGCCGAGGTGATCCGCGACGCATTCGATCCGTTCGGCCACCAGGGGCGGGCGCGTTCGCGGATCGGCGAGCCGGGCCGCGAGGGCGTCGACCCGGCGCTGATGGGCCCGCACGCCGAGGAGACCGGCTGGTCGCGCTACCGCACCGATGCCGCCTTCCACAACACCTATTGGATTTCTTCTTGGCCCCGCTCGGAGGTCGGGCCGAGCTTCCTCGCGCCCCTGCTGATGCAGAGCGCGACCGTCCGCACCGTGGCGGTGACGATCGAGCCGGTGCCCTTCGCCCAGGCGATGCGCCAGGCCGAGACCGCGCAGACGCTGGAGCTGGCGGGGGAGATGGAGCGACGCCGCCAGGGCTTCATGACCACCGCCTCGGATCGCCGCCGCGCCCAGGCGGTGACCCGCCGCGAAGAGGAGCTGGCCGACGGCTTCGCCGAGATGCGCTTCGCCGGCTTCGTCACCGTCTCCGCCCGCGGCGCCGAAGAGCTGGAGCGCGCCAGCGGCGACATCGAGCACGCCGGCCAGCTCGCGCGGCTGGAGTTCCAGAGGATGTACGGGGAGCAGGAGGCGGCGTTCACGAACACGCTGCCTCTCTGTCGTGGACTTCGGTGAACGGGAGCCGGCGAGCGGTACTTTTCACGGCCGAACCCTCCCGGTCGGCCGGGCGGTCGGTGATCGGCCCCTTCCGGCATGTCGACCTTTGCGTCGGTGACCTGGGGCGGTCGCTGAGCTTCTACGGCCGGCTGCTCCTACTGCTCGGGTGGAGGCCGCTCGACGGACGGGTGGAGATTGTCGGCGAGCGCGGTGAGCGTGTCGTGTACCTGCCGTTTCAGGACGATCCGGGACTGGGCGCGCTCGGATTGCGCTGCGCGACCGGGACGGACTCGGCCGATCGGTACCGGGTCGG
Organism: uncultured Actinomycetes bacterium; assembly: GCA_963782515.1. Lineage (GTDB taxonomy): Bacteria > Actinomycetota > Thermoleophilia > Solirubrobacterales > 70-9 > VAYN01. The sequence goes on from CAWAJY010000004.1 coordinate 729,583, forward strand.
GCTCCATCACCTCGCGTTCAACGCGTATTCACCGGAGACGGTCGATGCCGTCTGGGACTGGGTGCAGACGGAGGCGGTGATTCACGAGGGCCCTCCCCGTGGTTATTACAGCGGCCACTATTACGCCTTGTTCATGCGCGACCCTGACAACATCAAGATCGAGATCGTCCATCGCCCTCTTCAACGTTGAAGATCATCTACAAGAGGCGCCGAGTAGCAACGGCGAGATCGAACACGCCGGCCAGCTGCCCGCCTGGAGTTCCAGCGGATGTACGGAGAGCAGGAGGCGTCGTTCACCAACACGCTGCCGCTTTGCCGCGGTCTGCGTCGACTGGCGGCTAGCCGACGACCGCCGGAACTGCGCCTTTGGGCGGTGCGGGGAAAAGCTGTTCCACCATCGTCGCCAGACGGGCGCCTTGAGAGAACGTGAGCACTTCGACGCCCTCCATGATCGGGAGGTAGAGGTTGACGACGCGGGCGACCAGCTCGTCATCGCTCGGAGGGTGGCCGAGGCGAACGGCCTTCAGCTCTTCAAGGCGTCTACGTGCCACCGCATCTTCATCTTTCTTCATCGCCACCAGCACCAGCCGCGCGATCGCCTCGGTGTCGATGCCGCCGATGAGCTCGTTGGCAAAAAGGAGCCGCTCTTCTGCGGTGTCGAGATCTCCAAGGAGCAAGGCGTGGGCGCCGAGCATGAAGTGGATGCGGGAATCCTCGGGATGCTGGCGATAGTGGTGGCGGCAGAGTCGGTAGATCATCCTTATCTTCATCCTCTTCGGGATGACCGGGATGCGTTGAACGATGTCGAAGGCGCGGTCGAATCGAGAAGGTTTCACCTCGTCATCGGGGTCGGCGAACCACCAGTAGCCGCGGTGCGCCTCGACCAGGTCGGGCTGCAGCAAGAGCGCCTCCCGGTAGTTGTATTTTGCCGCGCCGATCTGGCCCAGCCGTAGATACGCATCGGCGAGGTAAAGGAAGGTCCGCGGCGTCGGGTTGAAGATGGAGCTGTCGAGGTAGTGATCCATCGCCTCCTCGTAGTTGCCTCGGTTGAACTCGATCACCCCGGCGCGGAAAGCGATCTCGGCGTCGTGCTCGAGCAGGAAGTTGTGATCTTTTAGCCAGTTCAGCTGCTCCAGCGCCTCGGCTGGCTTCTTGTTCTCGATCAGGGCGTCGGAGAGCCAAAGGTGCAGGAGCTCGTTGTCGGGGTCCAGGTCGACCGCCCGCCGAATTTCCCTCACGGCGAGCACCGGCGTGACGACTTTTCGATTCATGCCGGCGAGGGCGAGCCAGGCGGCCACGCGGCGGACTTCCAGTTTCCGTTTGTCCCGGTCTGCTTCCGCGAGGACTTTCAGCGCGCCACGGAGATCGTGCCGATACTCGAGGAAGGTGCGCGCGAGCGTCAGGTGGATCTTGCCGGGCTCGGGCAGGTGATCCCGATACCCCTCGGCGGCGTCGACGCAGGACTGCGCCCTGGAGAAGTCGCCCCTTTCGATGGCCGCCTCCGCGATCAGCACCAACAGCATTCCCTCGATGCCGTCGGCGTGGCCGGAGGAGAAATGGGGGCCGACCAGGTCGCCCAGCTGCACCTTGTAATCGGCTCCTACCCGATGGTGGAGGGGCACCTTTCCGCGCCGCGCTGGCGCTCAAGGATCAGGTCGCGGTCGGGCCCCTGGAAGCTCCGGTAGGTGAGGACGGCGTCGAACGAGCCGAGATCTGCGATGGCCTGGACCGATCCGCGGATTACGCCTTCGACGTCATCGAGGACATCGAGTAGCCGCTCGGCCTCAACCTGCTCGACGACGGCCGGGAGTTTTCGGATGTCGAGCTCGTTGGCGATCAAGGAGGTCGCGGCTAAGCGTTTCTGCATGGCGATCTGGTGATTGAGGCTGGCCTCTTCCGCGCCAGGGGTCGCCGGAAGGAACTGCGCGACGTAGAGAACCGGGGTCGGCCCGTTCGGGGTCAACTGCCGCCAGCCGATCAGGGCGGCAGCGATGAGGACCAGCACGATGAAGCCGACCAGGGAGAGCGGGACGAAGCCGACGAGGATGCCGACCGGGATCGCAGCGACCGCAAGGGGGCGCCGGCGATCCACCAGAACCGGGGGCGAAAGACGAACGGGTGCCGTAACAGCCACGGCGCCGTGCGGCGAAAAGCCACACTGGCGAACCTCCCCAACGTTCTGATGAGCGCGCCTTCCATGAAGGAAAGCTACTTGTCAGGTACCGCCGTAGAAGGTGACGGGTGAGGAGCCGTCCGGTGGCGGCTTGGGCCTGCGGCCCGTCACTTGGCGACCTGTTGTCATCCGGGAGGCGCCATGCGCTCCCGACCTCCCTCTACGGCCTGCTCAGCAGATCGAACTGGACCGCCGCCACTGTCGGCGTCACGGTCCCGTCTCCGGCGTCAATGAGGAGGCCGACCCGGGCAAGCTCTTCGGCTCCGTCTCGCCGGTCTTCATCGACCCGCAGAGAGGCAGGACGACAGGCGAGTGCTTCCTCCAGCAGTCTCAGAAGCTCAGCGTCTGACACGAACTCATGTTCGCAGACAGTCCGGCTCGTCGCAAACGCTTCCGTTCTGCCTTGGCCGCGGTGAGCGGGTCAAGGTTCGTCGAGCTCGTCCATGATCCGCTCGAGTTCGTCCAGCGATTCGCGCACTCGCCGGGCGCCCTTCGTCTCGACGCTCGGAATCGCGATGTCGGCCAGCGGCGAGCGGTTGACCTCCGCCTCGAGCGGAGCAAAGCGGAAGCGGCGCCGCTGAGTACGAGGAAGGGCGGCTCGGACCTTTCCTTGCCAGCGATCTATGTCTGCTTCGGTAGGTCGTGGGCCGTAGAGAACGCCTGCCCCAAGCGCGGCGAACGGGCCCGAGGCGTTGAGCATCCGTTTTCCCTCGACCCAGAGCTTGTCGAGAGTCGCATGAGACCTGGGGCCGCTCCGTCTCGCGGGCCTCCGTGACACCTTCACCGACTCGGGCTCGGCGGGATCGTCGTCGGATTCCGCCGTCACAGGCGAATCAGTCGGCGCCACTCCGGCAGCGGCGTCCTCACTGACCTCTGCCACCTCCGTCGGCTCCTCGGTCTGTGCGGGATCCGAGCCATCGGGTGATGGCGGCAACCTCGTGTCGGTCGGCTCGTCGTCGCCGACGGCCGGCAGCGGGAACCCGAGTCGGACGCGGACGGTGTGAGACGTCTCGGCCACGTTCTCGCCCTGGATGGAGACGGTCACCTGGAAATCAACGGACTCGATCGCCTCGGATCCTTTCAGGCCGATGCGAAGGTTCTCGTCGGTGACGAGCCAGAACTTGTCGCCCGCGACCGGCTGGATGACCGTGTCGATCGCGACCGGGGCCCCGTTGGCCGGGATGTCGCGCTCCACTTCTTCTTTGGCCGGGGGTATCGGGTTCGCCCACCGGGCGTTCGCGGGTCCCGCCAGGACCGCGCCGTCGGGATCCCTGACCGTCACGACAGGACGCACCGCCCTGGCCCTTGGACCTCCTCTCGGATTGATGAGACTGAAGACGATCGGGGCGCCCTTCCAGTCGTTGAGGAAGACGTTGGCCTCCCGAACCCATCTCTCCTTAGCCACCTCGACGGCGGCGAACTCGACCCGGGCCTCCTCGGGCTGCGCGGGGCTCCCGCCCTGCCTGCGGCGTAACTCGGCGATCGCGTCATCGACCTTGACGATCACGCCCGCGAGATCGTCGGACTCATCGATCGTGGGCGTGATCGGCCCGCCGTCCCATCGGCGCGACGGCACATTGAGCCGCTCCCAGAGGTCTTCGGTGGCGCCATAGGCATCGTCGAGGATCTGTCGGGAGTCGTGCCAGCCTTGGTCGGTCAGGAGCGCGGCGACTTCCGACTGGCGACGGCTCGGCGGCTTCCGATTCAGTTCCTTGGAGGCCTCGGCCCGTAGAAGCCCGCGCCTGATCGCCTCCAGCTCGGCCAGTCCGTCGGCGAGACCTCGGGCCAGGGGACTTCCCGACGGGCCGGACACGGGTGGATGGACCGTGATCGGCGAGTTCTCCAGGTGATAGATCGGCGATGCTGGCCCCTCGGTCGAATTACCAGGCGACGCGGCGGGATGGTCAGACTCGTCCGAGCCTGCCTCCCCTTCGCTCTTTCGCGGACGGGTGATCCACCACGCCGCCGTCGCGGCGATGAGGATGACGATCAGGATCGGCAGCGCGTAGCCGCGCGGTGATTCGCCCTTCACCAGCAGGAAGCCGCCGAGGTAGGTGATGGCGAGGAGGGCCACCGTGCCCGATGCCGCGTGCATCGGGCAAACATAGCCACGTACGGGAGCTGAATTCGCATCAGGCGGCGGCGGTGAATCGACCGGATACACCCGGCTCCCGCCGCTGACAACCCCGTCGTGAGCATGAACTCGCGACGAATACGACCCACCGGCCCGCTGTCGGAGGCCCGCTCGTGACCCGCCGCGGTGAGCGGCCGGGCTACTCGGCGACCACCGCCCACTTCCAGGCGGCATACCCCTTCCTGGGGCAGGGCGGCCTCAGCGCCCCCGGCGTCTACATCGGCACCGACGCCTTCGGCGGCGCCTGGGCCTTTGACCCCTGGGAGCTCTACGCGCGAAAGGCGGTGCGCAGCCCGAACATGATCGTCATGGGCGACATCGCCCACCTGAAGTCGACCCTGATCAAGACCTTCCTCTATCGCCAATACGTCTTCGGTCGCCAGTTCTGGATCCTCGACGTGAAGGGCGAGTACGGGCCCTTCGCCAAGGCGCTCGGCTATCCGACGATCCGCCTCGAGCCGGGCGGCGACGTGCGACTCAACGCGATCGAGCGCCGCGGCGGCCGCGACGGCCAGCTGGCGCTCCTGCGGGCGGCGGCGATGGCCGCGCTGCGCCGCGACCTGGGTCCGGCCGAGGAGGCGGGCCTGCGCGTCGCCCTCGACCAGGTGAACGAGGAGGCCGGGTCCTCCGAGCCGACCCTGCCGCAGGTGGTCGAGGCGCTCCTCCATCCGCGGGCGGCGATGGTCGAGGGGGTGGCGGCGGAGGACGCCGCCGAGTTCGCCGCCGCGGTGCGCGACTGCGCGCTCGCCCTGCAGCGCCTCTGCGAGGGCGACCTGCGAGGGATGTTCGACGGGCCGACCTCGGAGGGCATCGACCTGGACGCCGGCGTCGTGGTGCTCGACCTCTCGGCGATGCGCGACTCCGAGGCGCTCGGGGTGCTGATGACCTGCGCGGGCGCCTGGCAACAGGCGATCTTCCGCGAGCGGAAGGCCGAGTCCGACCGCACCGGCGTGCCGATGCGGAAGACCTTCTGCGTCTTCGAGGAGGTCTGGAGGGTGATCTCCAACCTCGCCGTCGCCGAATGGCTTCAGTCCAACTCCAAGCTCTGCCGCGCGTTCGGCATCTCGAACGTGCTCTCCCTCCACAAGCTGACCGACTTCGGCACCGCCGGCGCCGACGGCTCGCGCGCCGCGCGGATCGCGGAGGCGCTGGTCGGCGACGCGGGCTGCATCGTCATCTACCGCCAGCCGCCCGACCAGCGTCAGGTGCTCCACCAGATGCTCGGCTGCTCGGACACCGAAACCGAGCTCTCGACCACCCTGGAGATCGGCGAGGCGATCTGGAAGATCGGCTCGCAGTCGATGTTGGTGCGCCAGCGGATGTCGCGGCGCGAGCGCCGGATCACCGACACCGACGAGCAGATGGGCGTCGCCGGCCGGGCAGGAGGATCGTGAACGAGGGCGACGAGAAGATCGTCTGGATCCTCGCCGGCGCCGTGGCGGCGGTACTCGCCGCGCTCTGGACGACCGGCGCCCTGGCGACGGCTGTGCTCGGCGGCGGCTGGGACCCACCGGCGCCGGCCGAGCTGCCGGCGACCGCGGTACGGCTCCTCGGTCATCTCGGCGACCCGGCCGCCGCCTGGCCCGCCGGCCACCGGCGGGCGGTGCCGGGCGCACCGGCATTCTGGTTCTGTGGCCTCCTGGTCGCGGCGACGATGGCCGCCGCGACGCTGGGGCTCGCGCGGGTCGCCGCCGGCCTCGGCCTCGAGCTGCCGGGCGGCGACGGGCGGCGCGCCCGCTAGCGCCCGCTGGGCGCGCGCCGCCGACCTTCGCCCGCTGCGGGTGCGCCGGCCCGACCGGGACGGCTCACCCTCGGTCGCCACGGCCGCGGGCTCCTCGCCGCTGGCGAGCGTCAGTCGGTGATCGCGATCGCCCCGACCCAGAGCCACAAGACGACCGGCCTGGCGATCCCCGCGCTGCTGGAGTGGGAGGGGCCGGTGCTGGCGACCTCGGTGAAGAGCGATCTCCTCCTCGACACCCTGGCCCGCCGCGACTCGATGGGCGAGGTGATGGTCTTCGACCCGGCCCGCACCACCGGCCTGCCCGGCGCCCGCGCCACCCGCTCTGGGGGGCGGGCACCTGGCGCGAGGCGATGCGGGTCGCCCACTGGCTCGCCGGCGGCGCCCGCACCGGCTCGGCCGCCGGCCTTCAGGACGCGGATTTCTGGTTCACCACCGCCGAGAAGCTCCTCGCGCCGCTGCTGCTGGCCGCCGCGGTCGGCGGGGAGACGATGGCGAGCGTGGTGCGGTGGCTGGATGAAGGCCCCGAGATGAGCGAGAGCGAGGTGATCGGGAACCTCCGCCTGGCCGAGGCCGAGGAGGCCGAACGGGCATACCTGGCGACGCAGAACCGCGAGGAGCGCCAGCGCTCTTCCGTCTACACCACCGCCGAGATGATCGTCGGAGCCTTCGCCGACCCGATCGTCGCGGCGGAGATCCTCCGGCACGGACTACTCACCGGCGGCGCTCCTCGACGGCGGCGCCAACACGCTCTACCTGTGCGGGCCGCTGCACGAACAGGAGCGCCTGCGCCCGGTCTTCTCGATGATCGTGCAGGAGCTGATCGCGGTGATCTACGAGACCGTGGCGACCACCGGACGCCCGCTCGACCCGCCCCTGCTCCTGCTGTTGGACGAGGCGGCGAACATCGCCCCGATCCCCGAACCTGGACGAGATCGCCTCGACCGGCGCCGGGCAGGGGGTCCAGCTGCTCTCGGTCTTTCAGGACCTGGCCCAGATCAACGCGCGATACGGCCGCCGCGCGGCGACGATCGTCAACAACCACCGGGCCAAGCTGATCGGGTCGGGCATCTCCGACCCCGAGACCCTGAGGTGGGCCTCGCAGGTGATCGGCAGCGGCGAGTTCGAGCAGCGCTCCCGCACCGCAGGCGAGAAAGGGCGCCGATCGACCACCCTCGGTGACACCTATCGCGACCTTGCGCCGGCCGGTGTTTTACGCGAAGGTTTCTTGAACGCTGCAGTATTGGTTTACGGAAGCCTTCCACCGGCAAAAATACGCCTGCGGCCGTGGTTTCAGGAGCCGGAACTAGGAAGGCTCAGGGATGCCAAGGACGCGGCGGAAAGCCAATCGCCGGAGGTCGGCAGATGAGTCCCGAGCACGCTTCGTCCACGCAGCCCCTTCCCGAGGAGGCCGTGGCGTGCGGGGCGCCGGAGGCCGCGCAGGCGGACCTCGCCGAGGACGCTGTGCCACTGCTCGACCCCGCCGCCCGCGAGCTGGGCCGTGAGCGCGAGGAGCGGGTGCGGGTGGTCGTCGGCGGCGGGCGCAGGCGCCCGCGCCTGCCGAGGCCGCCGCGCCGCGCCGTGCTGGTGATCGGCCTGGCCCTGGCGCTCTCGGTCGTGATCGTCGCCCTGGCCCTCGCCGCCGCCGGCGGCTACGATCACGAGACCTCGGTGAAGGCGCCGGCGAGCCCGCCACGGCACGCCGCCCCGGCGATCCGGGCGCAGACGACCGTTGCACCGACCAGCGCCCCGCGCCCCACCCGGAGCACCGGGGCACGGCGCCGGGCCACCCTGGCAGCCCGTCGAGAGGCGGCCCGGCGCCGTGGCCGCGCCGCCGAGCGTCGCCATCACCGACGCCGGCACCGGGTGAGGGACACCCGGAAGGATCATGCGCACGATCCGGCCCCGCGGGCGCCCGCCGCCGCAGCCGACGCCGCGGTGGCCGAAGGAGGCGCCGAAGCTCCGGCCCCGGTGGAAGCGACGCCGGAGGTCGAGGTGGCGCCGGAACCCGAGAGCGCGCCGCCGTCCGAACCGGAACCCGAACCGGCCACGGAATCGGATGCGCAGAGCGGATCGAACTCGACGCCTTCGCCGGGTGCGGCCGAAGGCGAGTTCGGCTTCGAAAGGTAGGCGACGTGGCGAGCTGCCGCGATCGACGAGAGGAGAGGTGATGAACGGAAGATCGAGAGCGAAGGGGAGGAGAGCGTGGTTCGTCGCCTCGCTCTTCCTGGTGCTGGCCCTCGCCGTGACCGCGGTGAGCACCGCCTCGGCTTACGTGACTCCCGGCGCGAGATTCGTCTGGGAGAGCTGCGACTCGGCGCTGCCGAACGGCAACCCACCGCCGAGCCCGGCACCGGGGAACCCCGGGATCCCGATCTCCTACTTCGACACCTGCGCCCAGCCCGGCGGCGGGGTCGGGATCCAGCAGTGGGGCAACCTCAGCGCCCAGTTCGCCTTCTGGCTGATGGAAATCCCGGCGACGCCGGGCGGCTTCGTGGAATCGGAGACGATCAGCGCCGGCACCGCTGCGCTCGGGCCGGGCAACGACCACACCTTCGTCTACGAAAACGGCTGGCCGGGCCCGAACCTGGGCGAGACCCAGCGGACCTTCCTCCTACGAAGCGCCCCCGAACCGGAAGCGCCGAACGGCGGCGCCTTCTCGATCAGCTGGAACTGCGACGGCAACTACGCGCCGGGGTGCGGTGCCGGCCCGACCGTCTGGGCGGACCACATCGCCGTCACCGAGGTCGATCCGAATCCGCCGAAACTGAGCGTCGAAGGCCCGCTCCTGGGCGCCGCCGGCGTCCTGCGCGGGCATCAGGCGATCACCGCCGCCGCCACCGACGTGGGCGGCGGGGTGAGCAGGATCGAAGTCCTGGTCAACGGGCTCCCGGCGTCGGCGCCGATGCTCGGAGCCTGCGCCCAGGGTTCGGTCTCGAACGCGAGCGTGCGGGGCGTGGTCGCTCTCTCCCCGACCCCGTGCCCGGCCTCGCTCGCCAACGTCTGGTCGATCGACACCGGCGCGCCGCCCTTCCAGCAGGGGACGAACACGGTGCAGGTCTGCGCCGTCGACTTCGCCACGATCGGCGAACCGAACAAGACCTGCTCCGCCCCGACCGCAATCTCCGTCGACGACTCCTGCGCGGACTCCGCCGTTCCCGGCGGGCAGAACCTGAGCGCCGTCTTCGCCGGCAACCACAAGGAAACCCGCACCACCGCCTACGGCAAGGGCGCCGAGGTCACCGGGGAACTCTCAAGCGCCGCCGGGGATGCGATCAGCGGGGCGACGATCTGCGTCGAGACCCAGATGCAGGGCTCGACGGCGGCGCCGGTGCCGGCCGGGACGGCGACGACCGACGCCCAGGGGCACTTCAGCTACCGGGTCCAGCCGGGACCGAACCGGCGGTTGATGGTCGGCTACCGCCGCGACAGCTTCCAGGTCGCGCGGTCGGTCGACGTCTACTCCCACACCCGGCCGACGATCCATATCAGCCCCGGGAAGGTGCGGAACGGCGACACCATCGTCATCAGCGGCAAGGTTCCCGGTGGCCGCCTCGCCGCGAGGCGCGTGGTGGTGGTCAAGGCCGGCAGCGTCGGCTCCAAGAAGATGTATCCGTTCGGCGAAACGACGACGAACGGGAAAGGCGAATGGCACCTGAAGTACACCTTCGCGAAAACGACGCGGAAGACGATCTACAAGATGGAGGCCTTCGTCCCGAAACAGGACGACTTCCCTTGGGAGCCCGGCCACTCGAAGGCCGCCCTGGTCGAGGTGAGGAAGTGAGAATCACCATGAGCGGGGCGGGGTTATCTATACAGGGGGCCGCAGGGTCCAGTGGACGAGCCAGGAGGTCGAGATGATTGAGAGCAGCCTGAAAGCACGCCCCACGGCGGGGACGATTCTCGGCGCGATCGGGGCCGTCCTCGGACTGGTGGCGTTGATCGTGTCGTTGTCCTCTTCCGCCGACGCCTCGCCGCAAGGGCGCCTGGTCAGGTCGAGCGAAATCGCGCCCGGCGCCGTGACGAAGGCGAAACTGGCGAACGGCTCGGTGACGTCGAAGGCGCTCGCCGCGAATGCCGTGACCTCGAAGAAGCTCGCCAACGAATCGGTCAACCGCCGGGTGCTCCGCAAGGAAGCGGTCACCGCCAACGGGCTCGCCGCCGACTCGGTGACGAGGGTGGCCCTCGCGCCCGGCTCCGTCTACTCGGGCGCCCTGGTGCCGGAGACCATCCACGTCACGCCGATCGCCGATCTCGACGCCGTCGCCGAAAACGGGCAATGGACCGCGAGCAACACCGAAGCCGCACTCTGTGGTCAGGGCGAAGCGCTGCTCGGGACTGGTTTCGCCTTCACCGAACCGGGCAATCGCGAAGTCGGATTCCTTCAGGCACTTCCGGTCTTGGCGCCGACCGGGAACGGCGTGACCGGCCGCATCACCAGTAATTCAGGAGGTAGCGCGAAAGCCGAGGTAGTGGCGATCTGCCTGGGGGGCTAGGCCCCGCTAGGCGACGTCGCCCTCGGCGAGCTCGGGGAACCCGAGAAGCCGCGATGCGATGTCCATCATTTCGTCCAATGCGACATCGAGGTAGCGCGGCCGGGCCAGGTTGGGGAAGCGGCGGTCACGACTGAGCCAGGTCCGCAGGTCGGCGTGCGGGCCGGCCGCCTCGAGCTTCGCCGCGAGGATCTGGGCGAGTGGCCGCCCGGTCTCCTCGGTTATCGCCACGAGAGCCTCGAGGTCTTCGATCGCGAGGACGTCCAGTGCCTCAACGTCATCCCGACCTTCGACTTCGGCGAGTGGATCGGCCATGAATTCTTCGAGAAGCGGCGACCAATGAAGCGGCGTGGCGGTGATGATCAGCGGCCAGAACCTGGCGATCCGCTCCGGGTCGAGGTGATCGAATCGCAGGGTGGTCGCACGGCCCGGTTGCCGAGGCTTCATCGCGTCGATCGAGCGACGTAGCTGCTTCGGCCGGCGCCCCACCATTTCCTTGAGATCACGTTCGAGCGCATCCTGATCTCCGTGGCAGAGCGACTCCACGGTCAGCCGATGACTGGCCACCTCCATCAGCACAACCTCGTTCGGGTAGGTGATGGTGATGTCGCTGCTGTTGAGGCCGTGGCCGAACTTCTTGTCGCCGTGGACTTTCCCGGCGCCCGGCAGTCGTGGCCCCTGGTGGACCGACCCGACCAGATCCAGCGCGTAGCGCTCCGTCAGTTTCCCGATCCTCGTCGTGTACGCGGGAACGGCGTCGCGTCTTTTCGCGGCGTCGAGGCATCGATAATGGATGCCGTCGGCGACCCAGTTCAGGAGGGCGCGGGGTGACTGGAGTAGGTATTGACCCGAGGGCAGTCGGATGAATGGATGCTGCATGAAGGGAATGCGGTTCCAGGAAAGCTGCTCGACATCTTGGCCTTCGAACTCAGCGCGGAACCAGGAGGCAGGGGCCGCGACGAGAGCCTCGGCGGCCTCTCCTTCTTTTTCGTCGAGCCCGAGGCTTCTAAAGATGCTGCCGAGCGATTGAGGGCTGAGCGAATTGTTGAAGTCGCCCTCTCGCTCGCTGTCAGATCCGAGGTGGGCGAAAAGGGCAAATCCGAGGGCGAGCTGCTGCTCCAGCCCGAGCCCGTAGTCCTCGCGGACCCAGTCGTCAAGCGGAAGGGCAGGGCGGATATCTGACGCTTCCCGATGGAGACGGCCGAATATGGTCCACGTCCGCGCCATCGCGTTGCTGAAGACCGGATTGCTGTTGTAGTCGAAGAGCTGGGTGAAATGGCGAAGCCAGCCGTCGCGGTCGGCAGCGCGCGTCGCACCGTGTGGCTCGAGGTAGGCGGGAGCGAAAAAGATGGTCCCGCGGACCCGGCTTTCGTATTGCTGGTTGGAGAGTCCCGTGAGCTCTTCCTCGCACTCGAGGATGGCGAGGCACTGCAGGAGAGTCATCGCCTGCTCGCAGATCGCGAGACGCTCCCCGGGTGCGCTGCGGACGAACCGCGCGAGCGGAGCGAACGCCTCGGTGCCGGCGAAGAGGCCGCCAATGAGAGCGAGCTGGGCGTCAGGGTTCATTCCGTCGTCGTGAAGGACGCTCTGGATCTCGCAGATGATGGGGAGGATGATCCCCAACGGGATCGAGGACAGGCCTTCGAGGTACTCGTCGAAAGGAAGGGGGGTGACTCCTACGGCTGAGGGCGTCGCGTAGACCCCGACGTTCCCGAGCGGCTTGCGGCGTTCCGCCATGAGCAGGCCGTTGAAGCGTGGTCGTGCTCCGGGTGGCGGTCCTTGGTCATGCAGGTCCGGGATCGAAGAGGGCAGCCAGAGGCCAGCGTCGGATTTCCACCACTTCGGTACCCCTAGTCCGCTGAACACATCCGGCATCGATCGATTGTCACCGAAATGCCGGACAGTTCACTAAGCATGGTGGTGTGTTTTTCGCTTCTTCCGCCGTTCGGTCAGTCGAGGTCGGCCATCGTCACCGTGATCCACTCCCACTCACCGTTGAGAATCGGGATCAGGTCAGGGCGCAGCGCCGTCGCCGTCGACAGCTCGCGGTAGGTGAACTCGCCCGCCCGGTACATGGCGAGGCGCTCCCTGAAAGTCGACGCGGCGAGCTTGCGGGCGATGTCTTCGCAGCGTTGCCAGAACGCCACGCGCTGCTGCAGGTGGTCCGCCTGCTCAGGCACGCCGGGCTCCACCAGGTGGAGCGGCGGCGCCTTCGTGGCGGTCTCGGTGTCACTCGGTTGCGGTTGGCTGACGGCCGGTCGGCTCATCCGTTCCTCCTCGTTCATGGCCCGCGCCCGACGCGGGGGCCGCTGCCCCGAAGCCCGCACGCCGAAGGCGTGCAAGATCGAGGGCGAGGAGGCGGCGCCCGCGTCGGGGTGGTCCTTCCGTCGCGGCCGACGCGGCCGGTTGCTGGTCGAGGTGCCTTTCATCACCTCCTCTGTCCGGCGCCGGCGGCGCGGTGTATCCGGCAGATCTGCGGGCCGGCGGAGAAGCCCGCGCGTCAGCTTGTGACCGGGTCGCGGTCGGTGTCGCGCGCCGCATCGATCGCCTGGATCGCGACGACCGGGCCGTGCTCACGATGGAACTCGAGCCAGCTCTCCTCGCCGGCGTCGACGTAGAAGGCCTTGCAGTCGTCGGGGTCGAGGAAGAAGCCTGCGGTGTCGCCGACGAAGGCGCTGATCGCCTCGGCACCGCCTGGCATCGTCTCGATGCGGCCGAGCACCCCCTCGAAGCCGCAGCCGAAGAAGCACTGGTAGTCGTTCAGTTCCACCTTGACGTGGTGGCCGAGCATCCCCTGGAGTCGGACCAGTGCGTCGAGGAATTTGATCTCGTGAAGGAAGTCCACACTTCTATAAGGGCTCGGCTCGGCCATCTTGCCCTCCTTCGTCGGTTCTTCCTCGCATCTCGACCAATTGCCGCAGGCGTCGCCGCCCGGTGGAGATCCGTCGCCTCGCCTTTCGCGGACTCCATCGACAGATGGCCGCGATCTCCTCGTTCCCGTAACCGAGGCCCAGAAGCAGTAGCGCCTTCCGCTCCTCCGCGTCGATCGCCGACAAGAGCGCACTCAGCTCGCCGTCGGCCGGGATGAGCAGGTGGCCGACGTCTGGCACGGCGGCGGGCGGGCGTGAAGCCTCGAGCTCCTTCTCCGCGGCCAGTCTGCGACGTCGGCGGATCTCCCAGGCGGCGTGTCTGACCACGGTCATCATGTAGCGGGCGGCGTCATCGCCGGGAGCCCCGGGGTAGGCGCGCAGGAAGGAGACACAGGCGTCGGCGAGCGCATCCTCAGCGTCGGCATCGCTCTCCGCATGGCGGCGTGCGTGGCGCCGCAACGCCTCACCGTCACTGCGGAGGACTTCCTCCAACATCCCGGCACGGTCTGGACGGGTATCTGCGGGTCCTTGTCGAGGGGCCATGCGGCCGACCCGCACGCGCAGCGTGCGACGATGGCGCCGCGTGGTCCCTCGACCGGACCTGCCTCTTTGCTCAGCGGCTCAGCTCGGCGGAGCGGGAGAGGCCCCTCCCCAACGCCGTCTGCACCTGGCGTAGTCGCCGCTCTGCCTCGCGGTGCCGGAGACGGGCATCGCGGTGCCTCGGCGGTTCGCCCAGCGGAGGACCGTCATCCCCCTCGAGGCCGTGGGACTGACGGTGGGTGACGATCACGTCGACGCCTTCATTCCAGAGCGCCGCGCGTACCGCCTCCTGCGGCCGTGGGCCGAGCGCCTCGACGATCATCTCCGACGGGCTGACCCTCTCGGCCCGCACCTGCCGCCGTCGAAGCTGGAGCAGCCGCTCCTCGATCATCGTCAGCTCGGCCCGCTCCGCCTCGCCACCGTGGCGTGGTTTGTGGATCTCGGCAGCGTCGACAAGAGCCCCGCGCTCGGCTTCGAGCCTTTCGACCTGGCGCCTGGCCGTCCGCGCGGCGCCGTCGAGCATCGAGTCGCGGCGGCGATCCCGCCGACCATCAGAGGTCGAATCGCGGTCCCGTTCGATCGCCTCGATCCGCTCCTTGGCGGAGCCGATCCGCGCGTCGAGCTCGGCCGCCCTTCCGACCTTGGGGTCGGGGCGTCGGCGGTGATCGTCACCGAGCTCCGCGACCAGGACCGACCTACGGGTGACGAGGTCACGCTCGGGGGTCGCCTCGATCCGTTTGCGATCGGCGACCTCGTCGGCGCTGAACTCCGCCGCGACCCGCTCGGACCCGACCCGGATGTCGTGGGCCTCGTCCTCCACCTCCCGCGTCGCCGGCCCGAGATCGGCGTCGAGCAGCTCCGACGCCGCCACCCCGTAGGCCATCGTCTTCCCCCTCGCGCGGGAGACGGCGACCAGGAAGTCCTCGCGGGAGACGCCGGCGTCGAGGAGGGCGAAGGCGGAGTCGAAGGTCTTCGACTCGGTCGCGTAGGTGGTCAGCGCGTAGGCGTGCTGGACCGCCGGGTCGCCGTTGTCGGTGCGCCGTTCCAGGTAGCCGGGGGCGAGGACGACCGTGCGGCCGTCGCCGCCGACCCGCCGCACCTTCATATGCGTGCGCGAAGAGTCGACCGCGACGACGGTCCAGCGCTCGCGGTTCGACACCTCCTTGTGGTTGACCCTGGTGACGAGGTGGTCGCCGACGGCGAAGTTCTCTCCGCCGACCACCACGGTCGCCGGGCCGAGGCGTCCTTCGGCGATCATCACCTCGCGGGCCCTGGCGTTCAGCTCGGCGACGTCGCGCAGGCGCCGGGCGATCATCACCGAGTCCTCGCCGGACCTGATCGCCCGACTCCAGTCGAGCACCATCGCGTCGAGCGACTCGTCCAGGGTGTCGGTGATCACCAGGCGCTCGCGGGTGCGGAGCAGGTCGATCGCGTCCGAGCCCTTGCCTTCGTGGGCGAGTTCCACGACCCGCCGGTCGAAGGGGTCGCGCTGGCGGCGCACCTGCCGCAGCCGCACCGGATCGGTGACCGTGGTGAGCCGACCGAAAAGGCCTCCGGGCCCGACCGCGCCGATCTGGCGCTCGTCGCCGATCAGCACCAGCTTGCCGTGGCAGAGCTCGGCCAGATCGACCAGGCGGGCGAGGTCGGGCGTCGGCGTGGTCGATGACTCGTCGACGAGGATCACGACGCCGCGGGGGAGGGGCACGTGGCCGCGACCGCGGGCCTCGTCGCAGCGGATCAGCAGCGAGGTGATCGACATCGACGGCACCCCGGCATCGGCCAGCTCGCCCGAGGCGCTGCGGGCGGTGGCGACGCCGATGCCGTGGACGCCTGCCTCCGCCCATGCCTCGCGGGCGGCGCGCAGCGCGGTCGTCTTGCCGGTGCCCGGCCGTGCCGCGACGGTGACGACCCGCTCGCCGCCGGTGGTGATCCGTCGGACCATCTCGACCTGCTCGTCGCTCAGGTATCGGTGGTCGGCGAGCACGCGGGCGAGCGCGTCCTCGGTGACGACCCCGGCGCCCGCCGCCGAGCCTCGCCGCGCCGCCGCGAGGACCTTCTGCTCCATCTCCCAGATGCGCGGGGTCGTGAAGTAGCTGGTGCCTAGGAGACCCTCGCCGCGATGGATCTCGACCACGCGGGGTCCGGAGAGGACCGCGTCGACGGCTCCCTCGAGCTGGTGGGCCGAGGCGCCGTCGCGGGCGCGGTCGGCGATCGCGCAGAGGAGGTCACGGCGGTCGAAGTGGGAATGGGTCGCCTCCAGGGAGGCCAGCGCCTTGTCGAGGTCACGTTCGCCCGGCGGTCGGGCCGAGCGACGGCGACCGCCGCGAAGGAGCCCGTCGAGGGCGTCGCCGGTGAGGCCGAACTCGGCGGCGCGCGAGCGCCACTCGGAGCGCTGGCGATCGGGGTCGACGCCGTAGTCCTTGGCGTCACGGGTGCGGTAGGCGGCGACTTCGGCGGCCGCGGCGGACTCGGCGCCGCGCCTCTGCATCTCTTCCACGATCTCCCCGCGTCGGCGGCTGAAGTGGTCGATCAGCGGGCGCGAGAAGCCCTCGAGGTCGGCGTAGCCGTTGGTCACCGGCCCCCAGCTGACGCCGAGGCCGAGCTCGGCGAGGCGGGCCGGCAGCTCGGCGCGGAGCACCGCCTGGAAGACGTAGCCGGTCGCTTTCGCCTCGCGCAGGAGGGGCGACTCCCGCCGAGGGTTGGCGAGGCTGAGCCAGCGGCCGTCGGAGGCCGCGCGGGTCATGTTGGCGGTGACGACGTGGACGTGGAGGGCCGGGTCGCCGGCGCGCGAGGAGCGGTGGAGGAAGCCCATCGAGACGAAGCCGGAGCCGCGCTCGATCTTCTTGCCGCCCTTGCCGCGCTGGACGAAGCAGGCTTCTCGCTCCATGTGGGAGAGGGCGGCGCGGACGGCCTGGTCGAGCGCCTGCTCGACCGCCGCCTGGACCTCCGGGGTCCCGATCGCCCACAGCAGCGAGACGGACTTCGGGGCGCTGAAACGGATGTCGTGACCGAGGATCGGTTCCTTGCGGCGGGTCCTGCCGGAGGCGTCGACGAAGACCCGCGGGGGTGGTCTGCGCACCAGGGTCGAGCCGTCGATCGGGTGCCTGCCGGCGAGGAGGGCGAAATAGGCATCGCGGTCGACCTCGCCGTCTAGGCCGAGCTCCGCCGCCAGGTCGCCCATCCAGGTACCGGGCTTCTCGCCGGGCTTGGTGTAGTAGTCCTCGCCGCCTTCGGCGACGGCTTCGATCCAATACTTCGCGTTGCCGCGTCCGATCTTCGTCACGCCGACCATCGCCTCCCCTGTCAGGGAGGGCGGCCCGGTGTATCCGGTGAACCGGAGGGTTCGTAGTGTGTCGGCTGTCGAGGTCTGTGGTTCTGGACTCGGTTCTAGGACTGCCTGCCTTCCTCGATCTGCCTGCTTCGTCTACTGCTTCGCTCTTCCTGACTTCATTGCTTGGCTTCTCGATTGGCCTTGTCTGGCTTCCTCGATGGCTGCCTCGATCTTGGTCTGGGATCGGCTCGATCGGTGGGATCGGATGGTGGTGCCCGGCCTCTTGCCGTACCTGCCTGATCGCGGACGCACGGGCCGGGCGGGCGGCCGCGCCACCGGCGCCGGCCGGCGCCGGTGGCGGTCAGGCCGTCTCGGCGAACAGGGCCGACTCGATCCTCTTCGCCAGGCGATCGATCAGCTCGGCGTAGGCCTCGATCGGATCGCCGTCGGCGCCTTCCGCCCAGCCGGCCACGTAGGGCACGGAGCTTCCCGCGCTGTCGAGGCCGAGGGCGGCGCAGACCGAGTAGGCGACCGACTCGACCACGACCTCCTCCGAGGCATAGTCGAGCTTCGGGTCATCGTCGCGGCGGTCGATCCTCACCAGCGCGTGGGCGAGCTCGTGGATGAGGACGCCGATCTGCGCGTTGGCGGAGAACTTCGGCCCGACCTCTTCGACGGCCACCCGGGAGGCGGCGGGTTCGTGGAAGCCGCTCGCCTTCCCCGGGATGGGCTCGATCGACACCACGAGACCGAGCGAGCCGGCGAGGCCGAGCAGCAGCGGGAGCCGGTCGGCGAGGCCATCGCCGGTGATCGGCTCGCTCGGCGGCTCAAGGGGGATCCGCTCGCCGGGGAACTCGGGCAGCGGATCGACCTGGGAGGCGTCGAAGACCGCCACCAGGCGGAAGTAGGTGGGCGGCTTTTCCTTCGGGTCGGCACCGGAATTCCTCCACCGCTCGATCGTCTTCTTCGAGGGCGGGCATGGCGCTGAGATCCTGATCCCCCGCTCGCCTTTGCGGATGGCATAGCCGAGCTCGAGCCAGCGGCGGAAGCCGGCGACCCGGGTCGCCTCCGGGCACTGCTCCGCGATCAGCAGCTGGTTGCGAAGCGAGTAGCTGTGGAAGTGACGACGCACTCGTAGCCAGCGCTGCCATCCCTCGCTGGTCTGCAGCGCCTCCACCGCCTCGCGCATCTGCTCACGCTCGGCGGCGCGGCGTCGATCGCGTTCGGCCTCGGTCGGGCGGCGGTCCTTCGTCTTGGTGGTCATCGTGGTTCTCCCGTCGTCGGGCCCGCCGACGCGGCGGGCGATCCGCGAGGGGAGCGCGGCGACGCCGCGCCACGATGAGCGGGCGCCCGTCGCGGAGGACGAGGCGCCCGCGCCTAGAGGTAGCGCTCGATCCGCTCCCGGTGATCGGGCCGGAAGAGGTTGAAGACGGTCACCGAGTAGAGGTTCGCGACCCGGAGAGCCTGGCCGGTCCCGCCGGAGTCCCGGCTGGCACCGTCAAGCGATCCGTCCCGCGTCCAGCAGACGACGAAGCTCACCGGGTCGTCCAGGTCGGCACCGAGGATCTCGTGGCTGTTCCTGGCGTGGAGTGCCTTTGCCCGATCCGAGCAGCGCCACCAGGCCGGATGGACGCTGGCCGCCAGTTCGTACGCCTCCCTGGTGGGGCCGCCCGTCGTGAGGTCCGTAGACCCCGACCAGCCGCAGTCGGCCATGTAGGTCTCGATCAGGTCGGAGTCGACGAGCCCCGCCCCGAGTTCGAATGCGCTGTCCGCACCGTCGGCCCCGCCGCTCCGAAGAGTCCAACCTGCTCGGGCGAGCCGTCCCGCCAGCGCCTCCATCACCCCGAGCACGTCCGCAGGCGTCCGGCGCGCCCCGATCCCTGCGTAGGTCAACCTCGGTCGCTCGCTCATCTGATCCTCCTTGGCCGCGTGGTCTTCATCTGTGCCGAGGCGATCTGCACGCGGGTTACGCCACCGATGGAAGTGGGGCCGGCGACCGTCGACCCGTGTGCCAAGCTGAAGGTGCAGATGGAGACCACGCCGGGCGGCGAGGGAGAGCGGGCGCCAGGACGAGTGTGGGGGGGGCGCCGTATCTCGGACGAGAAAGGGGTGATGGCCCGACCGGCGCCGCCCGCTGCACCTAAGCCCCCCCGATCTGGCGCTGCCCGCGACGCCGACCGGACCATCACCCTCTGCTCGGCTACTCCGCCTCGCCGCCGCCGGCTATCGGCGCCGGCAGGAGCAGCCACCCGAGCGGACGAAGTAGCCGCCGGTGCTCACCTGCCGGGCGGGAACCCAGCCGATGCCGAGGACCATCGAGTCGAGCGGCAGCTCCAACGCTTCGGAAAGACGCAGCGCCGATTCCAGCCGGGCGCCTCGTTCGCCCCTCTCGAGCATCTTGATCATGCGGGCGTCGACCCCCGACTTCGCGGCAAGCTCGTCCCGGGAGAGCTCCGCCCTCTCGCGGGCGTCGAGCAGGTTTTCGCCGACCTGCTCCCGGAAGAACTCGCTCGAAGCAGCCTGGTCGCGATCACGTCGCATCTACATCACCTCCTTGGGATCGGTGGTGGCGCGGTTCGAGCCGACCGCGAGGTCACGAATGCGGGAGGCGACTCGCTTCGTGTGCGTCGCTTCGGCGACGCACTTCGTCCGCGCCGTCCGACGCGGGACCCGGGATACCGGGATGGTGTTCATGGCTTCCTCCTGATTTGGTCTCCCGGGCATGGGAGGAAGCCCGGGAGACATTTCTCTTCACCCGGGACAAGGGATGGCGGAGGGCGGTTTGCCCCCGGCGGCGAAATTCAGCGCGAGGAGTGGAAGTCGCCGCCGCACCGGCCCCAGACACCGCGACCGGCGCGGCGCGCCGAGGCCTGGGCCTGGTCGAAACGCACCAGCCCGTCGAAATGCTGTTCGTCATAGCGATAGACCTCCGCCCAGCCTCGGCGCAGCTGGATGACTTCGAGCTGTCGGCCGCCGATGAAGGCGTGGGCGAGGAGGCGCCCGTAGCGATCGTGCTCGTCGGCGACGGAATCGAGGAGAAGGCGGACGCTGGCGCCTTCGGGCGCCAGCCGGTCCATCGAGCTCGCCGCCGCCCGCCCGCCGCACTCGACCGGCGTGTCGGGCTTCACATCCTCGGGGGTGTCGATGCCGACGAGGCGCACGTATTCGAGAGATCCGTCGGGAAGGCGCACCCGCAGGGTGTCGCCGTCGACCGCGTAGGCAATCGTCGCGGTCATTGTGCCTGCTTCGCGCGGGGTGGCCGACCCGAAGGAGTCGGCGCAGCCGGGAAGGGCGAGCAGAACGGCGAGGACGAACGCAATGACGACCGGGCGGCGCACCCGGTCATCATCGCGCCGCCGGGGGCGGCGGGCGCTCACGCGCCGCCGCCCGTCTGCCACGCCCGCCGGCGGAGCCTCACGTTGTTCGCTTCGATCGCGCTCTCGACCCAGTCGACCCCGCGGGTCCGCCGCGCCCGCTGGCGCTCGATCCCCGGCACGATCACCAGGTCGCCGACGACCAGATGCGACGCCCTCACCGCAAGGTCCTCGCTCGGCCGTGCCGTCGGGTCGCCGACCACGTAGATCCACTTCACCACCGGGTTCGTGGCCGGGCCGACCTCCGTCGCCACCTTGAAACGACATACATGCACGCCGCCCGTCGTCTTCTTCAGCTCCGGCTCGCTGGAGATACGTCCCGTCGCCTCGGCCTTGACCTCGGTCATCGTCTGAGTCATCGAATCGCTCCTTTGTCGGTCCCTTGCGGGGACTCGTGCTTGCTTGCCGCCTGGCAAGCCCGGAATAGGGGTCACGCGCACCGAGCGCAGCGAGGGGAAGGGAGCGCAGCGACCTTGCGCGGGGCGCCGCCCGGGCTACCCTCGGTGAGCAAGTGAGCACGACCCCTGCCGCCTTCGGGCAGCGCCCCGACCCCGGTCACCCACGCTCCGCACCGCCGACCGCCAGGTCACAAAAAAGGCCCGACGCTCTCGCGCCGGGCCTCTCGGATCCCGTGACTCAGAACGGGATGTCCTCTTCGCCGGCACCGGCACCGACGCCCGCCATCTCCGCATCGGTGCTCATCTGGGGCTCTGCCTCCGCGACCTCCGTGACCTCTGCGACCTCGGTCTCCTCGGTCGAACCCGAGTCTTTGCCGCCGCCCAGGTACTGGACCCGCCGGGGGATGATCTTCACGGCTTCGCGCTTCTCGCCGTCCTCTTCCCACTCACTCCAGTCGAGGCGACCTTCGAACAGGACCTTCCGGCCCTTTTTCAGGAACTTGGCCGCGTTTTCGGCGTCCTTCTTGAAGGTGACGACGGTGAAGAAGTTCGGCTTGTCCTCCCACTTGTCACCCACTTTGCGCTTCCCGTTGACGCCGATCCGGAGGTTGCAGAACGGCGTCCCTTTCGGCGAGTGGTCGAGTTCCGGATCCCGGGTCAGGTTGCCGGTCTGAACGGTGAAATTGGTGTCCTCGTAGAACTTCATCTTGGCCTCCTTGAGAGGTGGTTCGCTTGACGAACCCAGGTAGGGCGCGCGACCGGCATCGCGGAGCCGAGCCGCAGGCGAGGTCACCCCGTAGGGGTCGAAGCGAGGACGGCGTGTGCCAGCCTGGGGCGAGGAATGCGGGCCCGCCGCTACGGGAGGTCGAGAGGTGAGGGCGCCAGTAGTCAGACGCCGCAATCGGCCAGGATCCTCCGGCCCACTTCGATCAGCTCATGCTCGAATAGATCAGGTTCGCCGTCGACGATGAGATCGAGTACGAAAGCATCGATACCGATGCTCTCCGGGTTGCGCTCCTCGATCGCGCGCCGTAGGCGCAGACGGACATCACGGATCAGCACGGCCGATTGCTGAACGTCGAGGACCCGGCCGTTGAGCGAGACTGTCCTCGGGCGTTCGACTTGCAGGATCCTGCCGTAGAGATCGCCAATCCGATCGCGGTGACAGTGGAGTGCTTCGCTCAGCTCCTTGACGCTCGGCACGTGCTTCTGGGAGAAGGCGATGCCGCGACAGCCGTCGCCACCTTCGTAGTGGGCCGGGAGGTCATCGGTCAGTTCGGCGAGGACCTCGGCGATCGAGAGTCGGCCGCCCGGGCCGCTGCCGAAGATCTCGATGATCTTCTCGGCGACCCCGACGGCGCGGTCGCTCGCGTGAGGTCGAGGTCGCTCGTCGCGGCCGGGGTCGTAGGTAAGTAGGTAGAAGTAGGTAGAAGTAGGTGATCATCGGGCGCCTCTCTCGATGTGGTGCGGACGGGAGCGGTGTTCTCTGGTCATCGGGTCAGGACCGGAACGGCCGCGGCCCGAAGCCGGTCGACTCCGGGCCACCTGGCCGTGTCTCGGTCGCTACTCGTCTCCGACCGCCCGCGACCAGGCTGCGGTCGAGCCGTAGCCCGCCAGCTCGTCATCCCGGATCGCCGCCGCGTCGCCATGTCGTCCGGCCATCGCCGCGCGCACCTCGCGCCGCTCCCGCCGCCGATCCGGACCCGAGTCCCGCTCGAGCCCCTTCATCCGCGTGATTTCTTTGCTCGCCTCCGCGCTGGTGTGGGGGTGGGAAAAGCTGCTTCCCGTGCTTTCCGCCAGAGAGCGAAGTAGTCGTAGTTGTGCGGGCGTCGATCTTCCATGTGGGTGTGTGTTGGTCATGGCGCGCCGAAAGCAGGGCGGAGGAGGGCGGCGCAGCCGACCGGGGGAGGTCTGCTAGGCACTGCGCCAGACCAACACACAGTCACAAGACTCGAGACCGCCGAAGTGGATGGGACGGTGTGCGTCTCGCCCCATCCACCACTTCGGTTTCGCGTCGAGCTGTGTCTAAGGGAGTTCGCTGATCTGGCCGATCTCCCGCAGGTAGAGGACCGGATGGGTCGGGAGGATCGACTTGCCCTCCCTTCTGAAGATCCCGGCGTTGACCAGGTCTCGGATGTGGTTTTCGATTTCGTCGTGTTCCCCGAACACCGGCCGATCGCCGACGAGCTCTCGGACGATGTCGGCTTCGGTCAGATGCTCGGGGTGCGCGAGGAGCACCGCCGTAAGCACCACGTAATCGGGGGTCTCTCGTCTGTCTTTGGGCATCGTGATCGCCTCCCTCAACCTGCGACCGGCGTCGCGGCGGCCTGCGACTTCGTCTTGCGGGGCCGGACCTCTTTGATCTCGGCGGCCATCAACTGCGCCGCGTCGTAGATGGCGGACGACCACCAGTGGATCCGCTTGCTCTGCGGCACCGCGTTGTCGTCGGCGAGCAGCACGCAGAGGACCGTTTCGCTGAGCAGTCCGACCAGCTCGTTCACCGACCTGGCGGCGTCGATCCGCTCTTCGAGGAACGCCTTGGACTGGTCGCGGTCGGCGTAGCTCACTTTTTCCCGCGAGCCACCGGATTTCAGCGGCTTCACCTCGACGTCCTGCAGTTGGGAACGCACCAGCCGCAGCCCGGCACCGGCGATCTCCGGGTTGGAGGCGACGAAGATCTTCGCCACAGCCTTCATGCCGGCGAGGGCGAATTTCTTCCGCTCCCCGGCCGTCCGGTTGAGAAGGGCGGCCTGGAGGTCTTCGTTGAACCGCCGGGCGATCGCCTTCAGCTCCTCGCGTTCGCGATAGGCCGCTTTCTTTTCCTCGCTCGCTTTGGCTTTCTCGTCGGCTTTGACGTCGGCGAACTCCGCATCGCGTGCCGCGACGGCCTCGGCCTCTGCCTGGACCTCCGCCTCCTGACCGGCGATGGTCCGCTCGATCAGGTCGACGGCGAGCTCCTCGTCGGTGACCAGTGCCGTGATGCTGTCGTAGTCGCCGTGGTCGACCTTGTGCTCGACCAGGCAGCCGGCGGCGCGCGCGGCGTCGATCTCGGGCTCGCCCAGAACCAGGACCGGATCCTCCGACCTCTGCCAATCCCAGTTGACCAGCGCGTTGAAGCGCTCGGTCAGTTCGATGCGCCGCGCCCTGTCGGCGATCACCTTGCTGAATCGCACCTCGTTGACCAGGATCATCGTCGGCCGGTCCTCGAAGCGGGCCGACGCCGTGGCGGTGAGGATCTGGTCGAAGTCGCGGACGAAATCGACCTTGTCGATCTTTTTCCGTCTCGCGTATTCGCAGACGCACTCGGCGATCCGCGGCGACACGGCGGCGATGTTCCGCAGCTGGCGCTCGGCCTTGGCCGGGATGACGCCGGCGGCGATCAGGTGCCGGACGCCCTCCGGCAGCTCGAGCAGGCGCAGGAGGAGTCCCACCCGCGCCGGTTTCAGGCTGAGTTTCTCGGCGATCTCCTTGTTGGTGGTGAGGCCCCACTCCTCGGCCAGGGCTTTGACGCCGCGGGCCTGGTCGATGTCATCGAGGGCCTCCTGGTGGAGGTTCTCCAGCAGCGAGTCACGGATCGCTTCTGCGCGGCTGCCCTCGCGGATCAGGACGGGGATCTTCTGGACGCCGCCCATCCGGGCCGCGGTGACGCGCCGGTGACCGGCCACCACGCTGTAGCGACCTTTGCTGCTGCGCCGGACGGCGATCGACTGGACCACCCCCGATTCATCGATGCTTGCGGCCAGGCGCTCGAGCGCGTCGCCGTCCATATGGGTGCGTGCGTTGAAGCCCTCCTCGATGTCGATCTTGTCGATGTCGACGAGAGCTGGTGCGGACTGAGCCATCTCGACTCCTTCATGGATCGCCCCCGCCCGATGCGGGAGCCGGTGGCCCCGGCCCGCACGCCCCGGCGTGCGAAAATCCGGGGCCCCGGCGAATCCGCGGAGGGGCGGCCGGCGATCCCGCAATTCACCGGCCGAGATCCTTGAAGCGGTCGTGCCACCTGTCGAAGCGATCCTTCGCGCGCCAGTAGCGCTTCCATCGTTCGCCCGCGGCGTGAGCCGTGAGGCCGCCGGCGATGAGATTCCAGACACTCGGCCTTTCTACGCCGAGCACATAAATGGAGAAGAGGACCTCCAGCAACACCACCTGCGGCTCGCGGTGGTCAGGACGCAGCGGCATGTTCGACCTCCTCTGCCGCGCGGCCCGCGGGCGCCGCGAGGGCCGCCGCCGTCGCCGGCGGGTTGAAGTCGTAGGGCTCGGCGAGCCTGTAGCCGTGGCCCCAGCAGTTGATGATCAGGCCGTCGGCACCGGCGGCGGTCAGTTTGCGGCGGAGCCGGCTGGCGTGGCTGTCGACGGTACGGGTGCGGCCCGTTCCCTCCCAGCCCCAGACGAGCTTCATCAGCTCCGCTTTGCTGAAGACGCGATAGGGATCCCCGGCCAGCGTCAGAAGGAGGCCGAATTCCTTTTTCGAGATCTCGATGACGCTGCCGTGGACGAGCGTGCAGCGGGCGGCGCGCTGGATCGTCAGCGGCCCGAAGGCGACGGTGTCCTCGACTGCGGAAACCTGATTGCTGACGAGCCTTCCGCTCTCCATGTCGCCGCTGCCGACGAATCTCCACTCGGCCGCGCCCGGCGGCCGGACGTGGATCATCCAGTTGCCGTAGATGCTCAGCCGTGCCTCAATCTCGCCGGCCTCGGTCTCGACTATCGCGCGGCTGAACGCACCGGGGTTGATCCTCGGCGGCCCGCTCTGCCCGGCCTCGGGTTTCATGATCTTTGACCTCCTGTGTCGCTGACGGTTGTCGGCGAGTCGGAGGCAGGAACGGGGGAGACCGGAACCCGGAGCGCAGCGGAGGGCGCGAAGCGAGGCTGAGCGCAGCGAAGGCCTTGGAGGCGACCCCGGCCCTGCCAGGCTCGCGACGACGACCGGCGGCGATCCCGGCGCTCGTCAGCCACCTATGCGAACATGTGTTCGTATGGGGATCAGTGGCTCCGAGCACTCCGAATTCCAGCGGGCGCTCCGCGCCGGCGACTGGGGAAGCGCCTTCGCCGCCGCCTACTCGCTGCCGGTCGTGCGGCTCGAGGACGCTTTGGAGCTGGTCCTCCTCGGAGCCCAGAAGGTCGATCGCGAGCGTTACGAAAGGCTCGCCGCGCGATGGCTGGCCCGCCTCCTCGGCGAGAGAAGGATGACGTTGCACGAGATCTCGTGGGCCACCGAACGGCTGCGCGACATCGGCGAGGGGCGCGGCCAAGAGGCCGGCCCCGCGCTGCGTAGCTATCTCGCCGGTGGATGATCTGGTCAGGAGCTCAGGCGCCGTCGAAGCGGGCAAGAAGAGAGGCCCAGGCCATCTGCTCCGCCAGCTCCCGTCGGTATTCCTCCCTCAGTCTGTCGAGGGTGATCGTTTCGGAGACGGTGCGGGCGGCCAGCTTTCTCGCCATACGGTCGCCCGGAAGGATCTCGCCGCGCTGCAAGCCGCTGACGAGCCAACGGAGGGCGGCGACTTCTTCGACTTCGACTGTCCAACCGTCGTCGCCTTGGTCGGCCTTTGGTAGGTCTGCGGCCTTTGCCCGAAGCCAGTCGATCGCATTCTCCAAGAGCAGTGTCAGCTGCTCGTCGGTCATGCCCTCGAGAGGGACCGATGAGGACCCGCTTCTGTTCATCGGTAATCATCGATCAGGCGGTAGCCGATCCCCCAGCAGTTGACCACGTACCTGTGGTGCTCGGGATCGAGTTTGCGCCGAAGCCGGCTGGCGTGGCTGTCGAGGGTCCGGGTCGACTTGGGCGGCCCGGTGAAGCCCCACACGTCGCGAAGCAGTTCGTCCTTGCTGAAGACGCGGGTCGGGTCGGAGGCGAGCGCGCGCAGCAGCGTGAACTCTTTCTTCGACAGTCGAACAGGGCGGTCGCCGACCTTGACCGAGCGGCGACCCGGGTCGATCACGAGCTCGCCGACCCGCACCGGCTCCTCGTGGCGGTTGTGGCGCCGTCGGATGATGGTGTCGATCCGAGTCTTCACCTCCTCGTACAGGAAGGGCTTCTGCAGGTAATCGTCGGCGCCCATGTTGATGGCGCGGATCTGATCGCCGGCGTCGCGGCGCGCGGTGAGGATGATGATCGGCAGCTTCGGGTCGAAGCGGTCCTCGATGCCGTCGGCCTCGCGGATCGTCCGCAGGACATCGAAGCCCGAGGCGTCCGGCAGTGCCAGGTCGAGCAGCATCAGGTCTGGGTTGTTGTAGCGGCAGAGCCGCAGCGCGTCGGCGGCGCTCGGTGCGGGCAGCACTTCGAAGCGATCCGCGGCCAGGTGATCGCAGAGCAGGTCGAGGGTCGCCTCGTCGTCCTCGCAGACCACGATCGTGGCGAACTCGGGTTCATCAGAAAACATGGGAACTCCCTTCACCAGGCCCGCCCCCGATGGGCGGGCGATCCCCGTCCCGATGCACGGCGGAGCCGTGCGAACATCGAGGGGACTCGCTCGCCCATCTCGGGGAGCCCATCGACACGGCTATCCAGAGGGTCGGTCGGCACTTCGCCGATGCCGGGCGCCCGCCTAAGGTGCCGTGGGTCATGATCGATCCGCCCGCGAAGGCGCGCCATTGCGTCTTGATGATGCTCGCCGCCGTCACGCTCGCCGAATCCGTGCCGGAGGAAATCCAGAAGCGCGCCCTGGCCCGGTACGTGTTTCTCTACGCGGACGCGGGCTTGGAGTGGATGCGTAAATGGCGCAATCGGCTCAAACGCGACCCGCCGACCGCGAGGCAGGCGCAAGCGATGAAGCCCGCCGTCGACCGCCTCGCGAAGGTCCTCGACGAAGCGGGGGACGTACGCGACTACCTGGCGGCGAAGCGACAGGCGCTCGCCGACCTACGTGCCGACGACCTCGAGGCGACCACCGCTCTCTGGTCGGCGATCACTCCGCAGTCCGTGGAAGACGTGCTGAAAGCGGCCGTTGAGGCCTTCGACACCCTCAACTCGGCCCCGCCGGGGACCTCGATCGCGGAATGGGTCGGGCTGCCCGACGGGCATCGCAGCCAGATCGCCGCCGCCTACGATCGTCGCGATCCGCGGTACTGGTATGCCGCGGCCGATACCTCCGCCGATCTCCGCCCGTACACGCTTCTGGTCGCCCAGGGCGGGCCCGTCGGTCGCCGCGTGGCGCAGATCAACGACGTGGCGACGAACCTCGACGCGCTGCTTCCTCTGGCGCCGATCGTCGAGGACCTCATCTTGTTCAACTGGTTCGTCCGCTCGGCGATCGTCCTCGAGTTCAACGGCCTGCTGGACCTGACGTTCGGGCCCCCGCCGAGAGGGTCGACCAATGTCATGCAGCCGCTGCTCGCCCTGTGTCGTGCAGACGGTTCGCCCGACATGCTGGTCGCCGCCGACGATCTCGAACGTTTCGGCGCAACGATCGGGGGCGCTGGCTGGACCTACCTCCGTTGGGTTCGCAACAGCATCAGCGCACATGTCGATACCGACATCTCGATCTGGGACTTGTACGAGCACCTCCTCGAGCTCGACTACCGAGGCATCGTCCACGTCGCCGTCACGGTGCTGAACTACCTTGACGACGTCGGCGCCAACCGCCTCGGACTCAAATTGCTGCTGCTCGGTGAGCGGAAGATCAGATCGTGGCCGATCGATCCTTCTATTGCCGCACCGGGGCGGCCGAAAAATCCGGTTCAGCCTGCCTCACTTGCAGACATGTTCCGCCGCTTCGACTCGCCCTACATGATCGTCTCCGCATCGTCCCTCGGATCCCCCATCCTCGCGGGCATGACCGCAGGACGCCGCCCGTCGCCGCGCCCGCCGGTGGTGGTCCAGGGTCGCCCGCCGGATCCGTATCGCGACGGCCGGCTCCCGTATCACCGCCGCATCCGTCTCTAGCCCCTGCCTGGGGGCGCTCGCCCTCACATCCGCATCCCGGTCAGCGCCGCCTTCGCCCGCTCGGGCTTGGTCGGCGCGTAGTGACGCCGCGTCGTCGTGATGTCGCGGTGAAGGAGCACCTCGGAGACGACGTCGATCGGAAGTTCCTCGTCGTTGAGCGCGGTCGACGCCCAGGCGCGGCGCATGGCATGGGCGCCGACCCGGGATTTCAGGCCGCCCGGTGCATCCCATCTGTTGTCGGTCGCCGAGACGTCGACCCCGGCCTTGATCGCGTGCCAGGACAGGATCTTGCTGACGGTCCCCGCACACATCTTCCTGCCGGCCTGGGTCAGCAGCACGTAGGACGTCTCCGGGTCACTGAGGGCATCGCGGATCGCTTCGTTGCGCGCGGCCCACGCCAGCTGCCAACGCCGGTACATCCGGAACTCCCGGATCAGCGCGGGGTGGAGGGCGAAGACGTCCGCCCGCTGGCCCTTGCCGACCAGGGACCATTCGCCGGCGTTGAGGTCGACGTCCGACCAGAGGGCGTCGACGAAGGTCTGGCGTCGGGAAGGCGCGTAGAAGGCCCAATGGGTCAGTAGCCGCGCCCGCGGCGTGCCCGGCGTGGCCAGCAGCTTCTTCACGTCCTCCCGGGACGGGGTGTAGGCGCGCTTGTGCACGACCTTCGGCGAGGACTCCATCGAGGCCGGGTTGTGGTCGGGCAGGTCCTCCTCGCGCATGAAGTGGCGGAAGAGGAATTTGATCGCGGCCAGGTAGCTCTTGCGGTAGGAGGCCGACCACCCGGCCCCCGACCTGCCGTCGGGGTAGCCGCGCATACGACACCACTCACAGGCCAGCCGCGACGGGTGCGGGTCGGCCCCGCCCTGTCTTTCCAGGTGGGCCATGAAGAGCCGCACGTGTTTTGAGCGGCAGCCGTAGAAATCGACGGCCTGTGCGCTGGCCAGGTACTGGCCGAAGTGGACCAGGTGGTCGCCGTAGCGCCTCACCGTCCGGTCGTTGACCCCGGCGTGGTTGATTTCCGTCGCCTCGGCGATCAGTTGGTCGTTCGATAGTTCCATGCGCTTCTCCTCGATCTCATCGAGGAGACGGGCCGGCGCCGAGGCGATCGAGCGATCCAGGATTGGCATCGGACCTTGTGTCCGATCTGCCATATCCGTGTATCCGGTCGATTCCCATCTCGCCTTCCGTCTCCTTGTCCAGAGACGGAGAACGGGTCTTTCAGGTTCGAGAAGGGAGTCTGAGCGCGGGTTCGACCCCCGTCCGCCGCTTTTTATTCCTCGCGCACCCCGAGTGACGCTCCTGATTGAAAACTCAGGGGTTCTTAAGTATTAATTCTCGCTCCGCTGCATCTAGACCGTTATGGGGGAGCGAGATGGCCGATGATCGACGTGACGCCGGTGCATATCTCTGGGCGATAGGCACGTTGGGCCTGGCCCTGGTGGTGATGGTCGGGGGGCTCTGTTGGGTGGCGACGGTGCGGAGGCAAATCCCCGTCGAACTTTGGTTTCTGACCGGCGCGTTAGGGGGCGTGTTCGTCGGGGTGCTGATCCCCTTCAGGTTCGTCGTGTGGGACCCGGCAAAGAACCGGACCGGGGCCTTCAGGCGGGATTGGCGCTCCTTGGAGGGCGCGTTGCTCGTCATCCTCGCCGCCGGCGTCGCCCTCGGCTTCGGGCTGTGGAAGACGTTGCCCGGCCTGGAGGTGGCCGCCGCCGCTCTCGGCGCGGTTCTGATCGGTCTGCCGATCCGCTCGCCCGGCCGCGTGGCCTCCTAGCGGATGGATGATCTCAACGGACTGATCCAGCATTCGTTCGCGATGCGATTCGCGCATCGCGGCCTCCGATTCTTCGGCGCCGACACCGCCGCCCAGATCGCGGATCGCTTCGCCATCGGCGGGGGAGGGGTCAGCTTCAAGGTGACGGCGCTCACGGACATGGACTCCCCGTTGGGTCCCGAGAAGGTCGCCGAGCACAGTCCCCTGGTCGCCAATGGGCTGACCGACGTGTCTCCCGTTCCCGTCAGCTTCTCGCTGACCGAAGCCGGCAGCGCCGAGCCGGGCCTGCCACCCATCTTCGAATGGGCGGGTGGCGGCGACCCGGATGACGAGAGCCAGGAGCGGCCGAGCTTCGTCTTCGCGGAGGCCAGGCTTCGGGCCTCAGGGCCACGGTGGGTCGACGCGAACGACTTCCTGGTCGAGGAGGGGGACGGGCCGGAACCGAATACACGAAGAATCTCGCGGCGTCTGCTCGAGATCATGGCCCATCGGCGCTCCAGGCTCTTCGGCCTGGCCCTGGCGAACCGGATCGTCACGGTGATGCTCCCGGCGGGCATGCTGGCGACCGCGAAGGTCGGATCCGAAGGGGCATCGCCGCCGCCGCCCGATGGTCCGTGGCTGGTCCAGCCGTTCGTCTCCTTCATCAAGGACGCCTCGAATCAGAGGGAGTTCCGAAAGAGCTACTCCCTCACCTTGTTCCTGATCCCGATGGACGAGAGAGGCGGCGGTCAACGCCGGATGAGCGTCGATGAGATCGACCGGACCGTGAACGCCGGCTGGAACCTCGCCACCGTCCCGGTGGAGTCGAGGTTGCCGCGCTACAGGCTCTGCGGGGCCCTGGAGAAGTACCTCGCCGGGCTGTGCGCCTCGCACGCGGTGCCGGGCGGTTCGCGGTCCCTCGGGTCGGGCGGCCCGGTGACGGTCCGCCAGGCGACGGAGATGCTCGCTTTCGGCCTGGCGATGAGGCTGGCCCAGGGACCCCGCGGCCGGATCGGCGCGACGGCCGTACGCGAGATCGGCGACGACGTGATCACCGCGCTGGGCAGCGCGCGAGTCTCCTCCGTTGTCGTCATCCGTGACTTCGCGGATAACGGCGCCGGCGGGTGCGAAGGAGCCGGGGCGCCGTTCGGGCACCACGAGCTGATGGATCGCCTGTCGCTGGAAACTCGCGGGCAGGATTGGTGCGCCAAGCGCCGATACAGGCTCGACCGCCCGTTCATCGACGACGGGGAGTACGTGGTGGGACTGATCCCGATCAACCGCTGCGTCGTCGTCTCCAGCGATCGTCGTCATCAGCGTGCCTGGTACCGGTCCGGCCTGATGCACGCGGGGAGCATCGCCCACATGACGATCGGCGCCGCGATCGCGGTCGGAACGCTCCGCTCGATCGACCGGGAACTGGAAAAGCTCGAGGCGGCGGATCCCCGAAAGATCGCGGAGTTCGGCGGCGAAATCGCGAACGATCTGCGCGAGCTCTACGACCTCGACATCACCAGCGAGTCGCACCGCCACCTCTACCAGCTGTTGCGCGACCGGCTTGGGATCAACAGCGACTACGAGGCGATCCAGGAGAAGCTGGCCGCCCTGCATCGGTCGACGACGACCGCGCACGAGATCAAGTCCCAGAGTCAGCTCGCGGTGTTGACCGCGGCGATCGTCGTCTTGAGCGTGCTGATCCTGATGTTCACCGTGGTGGTCGCCGCCCACGGGTAGGCCGGCGGCCCCGGTCGTCATCATTCCCGGATCGCCACCGAGGCCCTCCCCGACATCGAGACCAGCGCCGACTGCGAACTGCTCGTCCGGGCCTTCTACGAGAAGGCGATGGCCGACGAGATGATCGGCTGGATCTTCACCGACGTCGCCGAACTGGACCTCGAGGAGCACATTCCGGTGATCGCTTCGTTCTGGGCGACGAACCTGCTCGGCGCGATGTCCTACAAAGGGGGCGCCTTCGGGGTCCACGGGCGGCTGCACCAGAAGGCGGCGGGAGGGCTGCGCAAGGAGCACTTCGAGCGTTGGCTCGTGCTCTGGTGCCAGACGGTGGACGAGATGTTCGACGGCCCCGTCGCCGCCGCCGCCAAGGTGCACGGGCTGCGGGTCGCCAACGCCTTCTACGGACGTCTGCAGATGCAGCCGGCCGGGGGTTAGTCGCAGCGCAGGACGATCTTGCCGAGGTGGCCGCCGGCGCTGAAGCGCGCGTAGGCGGCGGCGACCTCGGCGAGCGGGAACTCGGCCTCGATCGGCACGCGGAGGCGACCGTCGGCGACCAGGGGCAGCACGCTGGCTTCCAGCTCCCGCGCCAGCACCGCTTTTTCCTCCGGTGAGCGGTAGCGGAGGGTGGAGGCGCGGACGGTGCCGCGCTTCGTCATCAGCCGGCGCAGGTCGAGCGTGCCCTCGTGGCCGGCGGAGACGCCGATCACGACGATCGTGCCCCAGGGGGCCAGGGCCTTGACGCTGGGGACGAGGTTCGGGGCGCCGACGAGCTCGAGGACGACGTCGAAGGGGCCGTGGGAGAACGCCTCGTCGGGGGCGAGGGCACGGTTGGCGCCGAGCTCCTCGACCGCGGCGCGGTTCTTCTCGTTGCGGACCGAGGCCGTGACGTCCGCCCCGAGGACGCGGCCGAGCTGGACCGCGGCGGTGCCGACGCCGCCGCCCGCGCCGTTGACGAGGAGCCGTTGGCCGCTGCGCAGGCCCGCCTGGCCGACGAGCGCGTCGTAGGCGGTCGCGAAGACCTCGGGGAAGCCGCCCGCCTGGGTCCAGTCGAGGAGGTCGGGGACCGGCATCAGCTGCCGTTCGTCGACCACCGCGTATTCGGCCTGGGCAGCGCCGGCGACGATCGCCATCACCCGCGCGCCCGGCTTGAAGCGCGGCACCGGGGAGCGCGACTCGACCAGCTCTCCGGCCAGCTCCATGCCGGGGATGTCCTCCGGCACGCCGGCCTCGGCCGGCGGCGGATAGAAGCCCGCGACCTGGACCGGGTCGGCGCCGTTCACGCCCGCGGCGTGGACGCGGATCAGTGCCTGTCCCAGACCGGGCTCGAGGTCCGCGCGGGCCCCCGGCCCGATCGCCTTGTCCTTGATCTCGGCGACGCGCATGCGCGCATTCTCGCGAACCGGGCTGACGGGTGCGCCCGGGGGTCCTCAGCGGCCGGAGGGGAGCGGCAGGTCCGTGCGCCGCACGAGCTGTTCGAAGGTGTCGACGACCTCGGGGTCGAACTGGCTCCCGGCGCCGAGGCGAAGCTCTTCGAGCGCGCGCCCGGGGCGCATCGCGACGCTGTGGGGACGCTCGGAGACCATCGCCTCGTAGGCGCCGCAGACGGCGATCACGCGGGAGCCGCGCGGGATCTCCTCGCCGCGCAGGCTGTCCGGGTAGCCGCGCCCGTCCCAGCGCTCGCCGCTCGAGCGCACCAGGCGGGCGACCGGCACCAGGGCCGGCGCCGAGGAGATGATCCGCTCGCCGATCAGCGGATGGCGGCGGACGAATTCCCACTCTTGGTCCTCCAGTGGGCCCGGCTTGTCGAGGATCGCGTCCGGGATCGCCATCTTGCCGATCTCGTGGAGCTGGGCGGCGCGCTGGGTCTCGTCGCGCTCCTCGGCGGACATGCCGAGTGCCTCGGCGAGCGCCGCGGCGAGCTCGCCCACGTCGACGGATTGCTCGGCCAGGCGCGGCTGCCGTTCGCGCAGGGCGGCGAGGAGGACGTCACGGGACTGCGAGCCGGCCGAGGTCCGCTCGCTCTCCTTGTCCGCGTACATCCGCCGGTCGGCGAGCTGCAGGGCCGCCTCGACCGAGGACGCCTCGCTCGGCAGCAGGACGCTTCCGCGTGAGGCCGCGATCTCGAACCCTTCGCCGCGCTCGCTGAGCGCCGCGCCGGCCCCGGCGATCAGCGCGTCCACGTCGGCGGCGGTGCACTCCACCAGCAGGCAGAACTCGTCGCCGCCGAGGCGATAGGCGCGCCCACGCGGGGCGGCAAACCGTCCCAGGCGCCTCCCCAGCCGGGCCAGCAGCGCGTCGCCGGCCGGGTGCCCGAAGGTGTCGTTGTAGAGCTTGAAGCCGTCGAGGTCGAAGAGCGCCAGCAGCAGCAGGGAGCCCCGCTTCGGGGGCGTCACCATCGCCCTGCCGAGGTCCCAGATCAGGGCCCGCCGGTTGGGCAGGCGGGTGAGCTCGTCGGTCCGCGACTCGCGCAGGTGCGAGCGGGCTTCGCCGCGGCTCTCGCGCAGGGTCAGCACCAGTCGCAGCACCACCGCCAGCAGGGTCAGCAGGGACAGGGCCTGGGCGTAGGGCGGGATCGGGGTGAAGCGTTCGGCGCCCTGGATGCCGATCGCGACCAGCGCCGCGGCGGCCGGGATCAGGATGGTCCGCGTGGCGCCGACCCCGGGTTTCGCGACCCGCGTCGGCGCGATCCACGCCGCGGCGGCGAGCAACAGCACGCCCAGCGGCCTGCCCGCGTCGAGGACCGTTCCTTCGACGTAGGTGCCGTCGGCCACCTGCAGCAGGTAGATGACGTCGAAGGCCCCGAGCAGCGCCAGGCCCGCTCCGAGCACCGCCCAGGCGCGGCCGGGGCGCCAGTCGGCCAAGGTCGCCGCCGTGAACACCAGGATCAGCAGGGTCAGGTCGGCGAGCGGATAGGCGAGGTTCGTCGCCACTGCCAGGGTCGAGCCGTCCGTGCTGGCATCGACGATCGGCTTCAGCACCAGTGCCGCCGCGAGCCCCGCGACCGCCGTCCCGACGATCAGCCCGTCCAGCCGTGCGGCGACCGAGAACGACCCCAGCCGATCCCGCAGGAGCACCGCCAGCGCGGCGTAGGCGAACGGATAGAACCCGAGCCAGCCGGCGTCGGCGAGGGAGGGGATCGGGATCGAGGCCCGGTCGGCGAGCACCGCGGCGAAGTAGATTTCGGCGGCGGTGTAGAGCAGCAGCCCGATCCCGAGGAGCGTCCACGCGAGCCGCTCCGATCGCAGCAGGCGCGCCCGCAGCAGGCAGCCGGCGCCGCAGATCCCCAGCAGCGCCTCGTAGATCCAGGTGCCGAAGACCTCTTCGTCGCCGATCCCACTCAGCGCGTGCAGCGCGTACGCCACGAGCAGCGCGACGCAGACCAGGCCGCCCACCCGGACGACCGTCGCATCGCGCTTGGACAGGCCACCGACCACCTTCCCAACATCGGAAGGGACAGCGAAGTTCTTGATCAGAACCATCCCGCGTCCCGCCGGACGCCCGCTACGCTGGTCCGGTGCCCAGATCTTCGACTCCGGACACCCTCCCCGGCGGCGTGGTCCACGACCTCCCGCGCGACCTTCAGGCCGAGCTGACCGCCCACGCCACCGCCACGGCGGCCTGGCAGGACATCACGCCATTGGCCCGCAACGAGTTCATCTGCTGGGTCGAGGACGCCAAGCGACCGGCCACCCGCGAACGCCGCATCCGCCGCACCCGCGAAGAGCTCGACGAAGGCATGCGCCGCCCCTGCTGCTGGCCGGGGTGCAAGCACCGGTAGGCGCTGGTCCGGGAGCGGTGCTCGCCACTCCCGGACCGCCTGCCTAGGCGGCTACTTGTTGCACGCCTGGGCGATTTCTTCGACGCCCTTGCTGCTCTTTTCGAAGACCATCGCTTCGGCTTCTTCTTGGGACATTTCTTCGACGCCTTCGGCGACGCACTTGGCCAGCGACGCGGTGATGCCTTCTTCTTCACCCAGTTTTTCTTCCAGGGCCGCCGCGATGCCCGCCGCGTCGTAGTTGGTGAAGCCGAGGAATTCGTTCAGCTTCCAGTTGCCTTCTTCGTTCTTCACTCCGACTTCGATCGCCTGGCCGCCGAGGCTGCCACCGTTGACTTCGACCTCGGCGGTCGCAGTGTCGCCGTTTTCGGAGATGTTGGAGACGGTCACCGATTCGGCCGGTTCCGATTCCGCTTCGACTTCTTCTTCGCAGACTTTCAGCGATTCTTCGCCGGTCTTCCCGGTTTCCGTTTCGTTGAAGGCTTCGGTCTGGAATTCGGAGCACTTCGACGGGTCAGAGCTCGTCGCGGCAGTTTCGATGGCCTTTTCGATCGCCGCTTCTTCGTCGCCACCGGAGCTGCTGGAGCCACCTCCGCACGCGGTCAGTGCCATCGCCATCGCGATCAGCGCAATCGGGAGCATTAGCAGGGATTTCTTCACAAATTCCTTTCGTGGGCGGCGATGGTTGCGCACGCCATGGACTGGTTGGTCAGCCACTTATCGCCCAATCCAGAGAAAACTTGAAGTTCCTCAAGCAAGTTTCGGACGAGGTGCCGCAAATACATGAACAGTCGTTCAGCTATTCTCGTCGCACATGAGCCACGGTGGACACTCCGACCCGGCCGACCTTCTCGACCTCCGCCTGGCGGGCCAGGTGGCCGAGACGATGCAGGCGCTCGCGACCCCGAGTCGCCTGCGCATCCTCGCCCGGCTCTACGAGGGCCCGGCGTCCGTGGGGGAGATCGGCGAGGCGGTCGCGATGGATGGCTCGGCGGTCTCCCATCAGTTGCGGATCCTGCGGCACCTCGGGCTGGTGAGCGGCGAGCGCGAAGGGCGCCGGATCACCTACTCGCTGCACGACGAGCACGTCGGCCAGTTGCTGGAGCAGGCGATGTCGCACGTCGAGCACCTGCGGCTCGCGCGGGTCTGAATGACGGCCCACGGCCACGCCCATCCGCACGGCCACGACCACGGCGGCGAGCACGGCCACAGCCACGGTCTCGTCGACGCCTCGATCAAACGCTCGCGCGCCGGCCTGAGGGCGGTGCTGCTGAGCCTGCTGATCCTCGGCACCACCGCGGGCCTTCAGATCGTCGTCTTCATCCTCAGCGGGTCGATCGCGCTGCTCGCCGACCTGATCCACAACGTCGGCGACGCCCTCACCGCGGTCCCTCTCGGCGCCGCCTTCCTGATGCGCTCGTTCAAGGCCGAGAAGTACGCGGGCTACTTCGTCGTCGCGACGATCTTCGTCAGCGCCTGCGTCGCCTTCGGCGAGTCGATCGAGCGTCTGGTCAACCCGCAGGATCTGAGCCACCTCTGGGCGCTCGCCGGGGCGGGGATCATCGGCTTCCTCGGCAACGAGGCCGCCGCCTTCGTCCGCCTGCGGGCCGGGAAGCGGCTGCGGAGCCCGGCCCTGGTCGCCGACGGCTTCCACGCGCGGACCGACGGGATCGTCAGCCTCGCCGTGGTCGCCAGCGCGATCTTCGTCGCCGGCGGCGTGCCGATCGCCGACCCGCTGATCGGCATGCTGGTCACGATCGTGATCCTCCGCATCACCTGGCAGTCCTTCCAGACCGTCCGCAACGACCCCGGCGAGCCCGATGCCCCACGTTGATGGGCCGAAAACCCGTCAGATAGTCCGGTTTTCGGCCCATCAACATCGGGGTGCGGGGCCTTCGCGGGTGGCGAACGCGGGTCGGAACGCGGGGGCGGAGGTGGGACGGCACCGGCGCCGGGCGCCGGCCCGGGGCTCGCTCTGGGGCTTCCTCGACGCCCACCTCGAGCCGGGGATGAGCGTCGCGGTGCTCGGTGCCGGAAACGGCGACGACCCGCCGCTGCGGCGGATCGCCGCGCGCGCCGGCCCGGTGACGCTGCTCGACCTCGACGCGCCGCCGGCCCGCTCGACGCGCCGTCGCCTCCCTTGGCGCCTCCGCCGCCGGGTCGAGGTCGTCGAGCACGACGTGACCGGCGGCGCGGCCGACGAGGTCGTCATCGGGGCCGCCCGTGGCGAAGATCCGGGAGCGCCGACGCCACCGGAGGCGCCGCTCCCCGGCGCGCCCTGCGACCTGGCGATCGGCGACCTCCTCTACAGCCGGCTGCTCTTCCCGGCTCTGCTCGACCTCCGGGTGGATGAGGAGGCCCGCGGGCGGATCCTGCGCGACCACGCACCGCACCTCACCCGCGCGACCGTCGCCCGCCTCCATGCCTCGGCGCCGCTGGTCGTCCACGTCCACGATCCGCTCGCCTGGTGGAGGGACACGAGCAGCCGGCCGACCTCGGCGGCATCCTGCGCCTCGCCTCGGCGGGCGACACCGAGGGTGCCCTCGCGGGCGTCGCCCGCGGCTTCGGCCGACCGAGAGCGACCCGCGCGCCGCCCTGTGCTCCCTCGGCCTCGCCCCAGGCACGACCGCGCTCTGGCCCGGCCCTTCGTCGAGGGCGTCGACTACCTCGCCTGCGCGACCCTGGCGCGTCGTGCGTCCGGGCCGTTCGACCGTCGGGTGATCGAAGGGACGCCGAGACGGTAAGGATGTGTGGATGAGCGCCAGTCACCAGCCCGCGCCCGCCTCCTCGCCGGTCCGCGACCTGCTCGCGCTGACCCGGCGGCCCGAGGTGATCTCCTTCGCCGGCGGCCTGCCCGCGCCGGATCTGATCGACGTCCCCGGGCTGCGGGCCTCGTTCGCCGCCGTGCTCGCGGGCGACGCGGGGGAGGGGCGGCTGCAGTACTCGACCACCGAGGGGGACCCGGACCTGCGCCGGGAGCTGACCGCGATCGAGGCGCGCCGCGGGGTCGGGTGCGAGGCCGACGAGCTGCTGGTGACGACCGGCTCCCAGCAGGCGCTCGGGCTCGTCGCCCACGCGCTGCTCACGCCCGGCGCTCCCGTGCTGGTCGAGGAGCCCTCCTACCTGGCGGCGCTCCAGGTGCTGCGATTGCACGGCGCCGAGCCGGTCGGCGTCGAGTGCGACGAGGGCGGGATCGACCCCGAGGCGCTCGACCGCGCCGCGGCGGCGAGCGGGGCGGAGGTCGTCTACCTCGTGCCGACCTTCCAGAACCCGACCGGCAGGACGCTCTCCGCCGAGCGGCGCGAGGCGGTCGCCGAGATCATCCGCCGTCGCGGCCTCTGGCTGGTCGAAGACGATCCCTACGGGCAGCTGCGCTTCCGCGGCGCCCCGCAGGCGCCGCTGGTCGCCTTGCCCGGCATGGACGAGCGGACGATCGCGATCTCGAGCCTCTCCAAGATCGTCGCCCCCGGCCTGCGCATCGGCTGGCTCCTCGCCCCGGAGGAGCTGCGGGCGCGGCTCGCGATCGTGAAGCAGGCGACCGACCTCCACACCTCCACCGTCGACCAGGCGGCCGCGGCGCACTGGCTCGGCGAGGTCGACCTTGACGCCCACCTCGAGCGGCTGCGGCGCGCCTATGCCGAGCGCCACGACGCGTTGCTGGCCGCCCTGCCCGCCGCCCTGCCGCCCGGCTCGACCTACAACGATCCCGACGGCGGCATGTTCTGCTGGGTCCGCCTGCCCGACGGCAGCGACTCCGGGGCTCTGTTGCAGGGGGCGCTCGACCGCGATGTCGCCTACGTCCCCGGCGCGGCCTTCTTCGCCGGCCCGCCCGACCCGGCGACGCTGCGCCTCGCCTACTCGGTGGAGAGGCCGGAGCGGATCGCGGTCGGCCTGGAGCGGCTCGCCGAGGCCTGGGCCGGAGCAGGCGCTCGGTAGCGCCACGGTTGCTACGGGGCGGCCACCACCTCCCGCCGGGGAGCTGACCTCTAGTTAGCGATGCAGCTTCGACTGCCAGTCGTCAGGGACCGAGCCCTCCGGGCCGGGGACGCCCTGGGAGATGGGATGGGAGTCGGGGGGCGCCAGTGCGGGGCCGTCGAAGAACTCTTCGGTGCGGTAGTCGTAGAACCACCCCTCGCCGGGCTCGAAGCTGTGGATGATCGGATGGCCGGACTCTGCCTGGTGGCGACTCGCGTGCTGCTCGGGCGAGTTGTCGCAGCAGCCGACGTGGCCGCAGGTCGCGCAGCGGCGCAAGTGAAGCCACCAGCCCCCGGCGGCCGTGCACTCTGCGCAGCCGTCGCCGCTCGGAGGGACGGTCTGGTCGATCTCGTCGGCGTTCATGGGTCGCGTTCTCCTCTCGGGCGGTGGGACCAGTCGAGCCTAGATGATTGGTTCTGGGGCGGGGCGGCGTTGCTCGCGGCGCTGGCACCCGTCCGAGATCGGTCCTGGGCGTCTCATGGCGGTCCTGGCAGGCTGTGACCGCAATGAGACGCCCAGGACGTGAGGGGTCCGTGGGACATCCGGCACGGGGACGTCACGAACTCCGGACTTCCGTGATTGCCTCGATGGGCCGGAACCCAACCCTTAGACCTTGGTAACCCACAGGGCTACCAAGGTCTAAGGGTTGCCGGCGGCGGCGTCAGACAGTGGAGGAACCCGGGAGGAAGTGTGGAGTTCGTGGCGTCTCTCTCACGACGTCACGGATCCACCACTCCTTTCATACCCGGCCGTCTCGGCCACAGCCACAGCCGGCCGGGGCCGTGGACGAGACGGCCGGGCTCGCCGCAAGCCCTTACGTCCTCACCTCGGGCGCCGGCTTCCCCCGACTGCGGATCTCGCCGAACCAACCATCGAGCGGCCGGCGCGGATTGGGTAGAGAAGCCTTTGCGGGGTAACTGGTCGGCGGCGTCAACCGACCGAAGGGAGTTCCAGATGTCCACTGTCCTTGTCGTGATCATCGTCGTGGTCGTCCTGATCGTGATCGTCGCCGCGGTGGCCGCGCTCCGTCGACGGGCCGAGCGGCAGCGGCTCGAACGCGAACGCCTGGCCGAACAGGCCGAGGCCCATCGCGACGAGGCCG
The DNA here is from genome assembly GCA_963782515.1 of uncultured Actinomycetes bacterium. Taxonomy (GTDB): domain Bacteria; phylum Actinomycetota; class Thermoleophilia; order Solirubrobacterales; family 70-9; genus VAYN01. The sequence goes on from CAWAJY010000004.1 coordinate 770,792, forward strand.
AGGCGCACGCCGCCAAAGCCAATACGTTGAGCGAGGCGGAGGAAGTCCGGCGTCGGGACGCCGCCGAGAAGGCCGCCGAGGCGGAGCGTCTCGCGCGCGAGGCGAAGCGGGCAGAGGAGCATGCGGAGACCCTCGCCGCCGAGGCCGATGAGGCGGAGATGAAGGTCGATCGGGAGCGCGAGCGCGCCCGTGACCACGGTCGCAAAGCCGACGACATCGAGGAGAACCTCTAGGCGCGCGTTTACGCCGCCGCCGGAAGGGGAATGATGGGCAGGTCGTGCCCGACGAGACGCCCGAGATGAGCCCCGGAAAACCGCCGCGATCGGTCGAGCGCGCCGCCGCCGCGGAGATCAACGGCCGCCGGGTGAACGAGGCGATCGAGCGGGGTGCGCGGGCGACCGGCACGGCGGTCTTCGTCTGCGAGTGCGGCAAGCTCGGTTGCAGCGCGACGGTGGAGCTGGCGATCGAGGAATACGAGTCGGTCCGCTCCGGCTTCGAGCGTTTCCTCGTCCTGCCGGGCCATGAGATCGAGGAGATCGAGGACGTGGTCGAGTGCCACGAGACCTACCTGGTGGTCGCGAAGCGCGATGATCAGGCGGTGGAGATGGCCTATGCCGCCGACGACAGGGACGAGGAATGACCGACGCGCCGACCCACGGCGATCCCCGGTCGTCGTCGGCGATCTTCTCGCTGAAGGTCTGTCACCCGGCCGTCCCCGAAGCCGTCCCGGTCCTCCGTCACGCCGCCGCCGACTTCGCCGCCGAGCACGGCGCCGACACCGACCTCTGCGGCGACGTCGCCCTCGCCGTCTCCGAGGCGGTCACCAACGCGGTCAAACACTCCCAGGTCCATGCCGACGAGCCGGTCCGCCTGACCGCCTCGGTCGCCGACGACTGGCTCGAGATCCGGGTCACGGATCGCGGCACGGGCTTCGGCCTCGTCGAGTCCGACGGCCTCGGGCTCGGCCTGCCGACGATCGCCCGCCTGGCCGCGCAGCTCACGATCTCCCAGGAGGGATGGGGGACGGAGCTGCGGATGCGCTTCCCGCTCCCCCGCTGAGCGCGCCTTCGCTCGATCGGGGTGATTCGCGGCGCGATCGACGCCCTTAGTGTCGGCACCTCCATGACGATTGGAGCCTGAGATGAGCGGCGATCGCGCTTCGGGACGAGACCTGAAGCGGCCCGGCGGCAACGATCGGATCGTCTACGTCGGCCACGCGACGGTGCTGATCGAGCTCGACGGCACCCGGCTGCTGACCGATCCCGTACTGGGGGAGTGGGTGGGACCGCTGCGTCGGCGCGGCCCCGCGCCCGCTCCCGGCCTCGTCGAGGACCTTGACGCCGTTCTCGTCTCCCACCTCCACCGGGACCACGTCGACCTGCGGTCGCTGCGTCGGTTCGCCGCTCTCGGCGTGGCCTTGATCGTGCCTGCCGGGACCCGTGCCTTCTTCGAGCGCCGGGGCCTCGGCGGCGTGGTCGAGCTCGCGCCGGGCGAGTCCCACCGGCTGGGTCCCGTCGTCGTCACCGCGACCGTGGCCGAGCACGCGATCGGCCGCCGCGGCGTCGAGGCGACGCCCGTCGGCTTCCTGGTGGAGGGCTCGAGTCGAGCCTATTTCGCCGGTGACACCGACCTCTTCGACGGCATGGCCGCGCTCGCCGAGCGCGGGCTCGACCTCGCCCTGCTGCCGGTCTGGGGATGGGGCCCGACGCTCGGCCCCGGCCACATGGACCCGGAGCGCGCGGCCCGCGCGGCGGCCGTATTGGCACCGCGCCTCGCCGTCCCGATCCATTGGGGCACCCTCTATCCGCTCGGCCTCGCGCGCTTGTGGCCACGCCCGCTGAGCGCGCCGCCGAAGCAGTTCGCCGCCTATGCTCACGACCTCGCGCCAGGGGTCGAGGTCCGGATCGCGCCGCCCGGCTCCGCGGTTGCTTTCCCCCCGACCCGGTAAGAGACTGCCGCCATCCGATCCAGGGGGAGGAGGTAAACCATGCGAGCGTCGCGGGTCCGCCGGGCCATCTTCGTCACCGTGCTCGACGCGGCGGTGCTGCTGGTGCTGTCCTGGGCCTTCTCCGGCTTCGTCCTCGACGGGCCGGGCTCGGCGCTCCTCGCGGCGGCTCTGGTCGGCGCCCTCAACGCCCTGGTCTGGCCCGTGCTCGCACGGCTGGCGCTGCCGCTGAACGTCCTCACCCTCGGCCTCGGCGGCCTCGTCCTGAACGCCGTGCTGGTCGCCTTCGTGATCGACCTCCTGCCCGGCGCCGAGATCCGCGGCCTGCTCGCCGCGATCGCGATCACGATCGTGCTCGCGGGGACGACCTCGGCGGTCAACTACGCCCTCGCGATCGACGAGGACGACTGGTGGTACCGCCACGTGGTCAAGCGCCAGGCGCGGCGCCGCGGCGACGTCACCGAGTCCGACGTCCCCGGCCTCCTGATGCTGGAGATCGACGGGCTCGCCCACGACGTCCTGCTGCGCGCGATCCGCGACGGCAACGCGCCGACGATGGCCCGCTGGCTGCGCTCCGGAAGCCACGAGCTGCGGCGCTGGGAGACCGACTGGTCCTCACAGACGGGCGCCTGCCAGGCGGGCATCCTGCACGGCGACAACGACGACATGCCGGCCTTCCGCTGGTGGGAGAAGGACCGCGGGCGGGCGATCGTCACCAACCACCCGCGCGACGCCGAAGAGCTCGAGCGCCGCCACTCCGACGGCCGCGGCCTGCTCCATGCCGACGGCGCCAGCCGCGCCAACATCCTCTCCGGCGACGCGCCGCACTCGATGCTGACGATGAGCACCGCGCTCAGCCGCCGTCGCCCCCTCGGCCGCGACTACAGCGCCTACTTCGCCCGTCCCTACGCGGTCGCCCGGACCTTCGTCCTCGCCCTCGCCGACATCGGCCGCGAGCGCCGCGCCGCCCGCGCCCAGGTCCGCGACGGCGTCCGCCCGCGGATCGCCCGCAGCCGCACCTACGCGCTGATGCGCGCCTGGGCGACCGTCGTCCAGCGCGACCTCCAGGTGGCGACCGTGATCGGCGACCTGCTCGCCGGCCGCCCCGCCGTCTACACCACCTTCCTCGCCTACGACGAGGTCGCCCACCACTCCGGCATCGAACGGGCCGACGCGCTCGCCGTCCTCCACGACCTCGACCGCCAGATCGCCCGCATCGCCACCGCCTGCGCCGACGCGCCGCGCCCCTACCGGCTCGTCGTCCTCTCCGACCACGGCCAGTCGCAGGGGGAGACGTTCCGCGACCGCTTCGGCCAGACGCTCGAGGACCTGGTCCGGGAGAGCTGCGACGGCGGCAAGGTGCTCGCCGCGATCGGCGGGGACGACGAAGCGCTCTCCTACCTCAGCGCCGGCCTCACCGAGGTCGCGCGCGACGACACCGTGGCCGGGCGCGCGGTCCGCACCGCGACCCGCGGCCAGGTCGCCGACGGCGCCGTGATGCTCGACGAGCGGGGACGCGAGCAGACCGAGCGGGACGCGGGCGAGGAGCTGCCGGAGCTCTCGGTCATGGCCTCCGGCTGCCTCGGCCTGGTCAGCTTCCCGCGCCTGCCGGGTCGGGTCCCGCTGGAGCGGATCGAGGAGCTCTATCCGGCGCTGATCCCGGCCCTCCGCGACCACCCCGGCATCGGCTTCGTCATGGTCCGCTCGGAGGCCGACGGGGCCCTGGCGATAGGCGCCCGCGGCGTCCACTTCCTCGACACTGATCGAGTCGAGGGGGAGGACCCGCTCGCCCCGTTCGGTCCCAACGCCGCCCGCCACCTGCGCCGCACGGACGGCTTCCCGCACTGCGCCGACCTGATGATCAACAGCGCCTACTGGCCGCGGTTCGGCGAAGTCGCCGCCTTCGAGGAGCTGGTCGGCTCGCACGGCGGCCTCGGCGGCACCCAGTCCTTTCCCTTGGTCCTACACCCGGTCGAACTCGAGTGGCCGGAGGGGGAGGTGGTCGGGGCGGAGAGCATCAACCGCATCCTCCGTGGCTGGCTTCTCGCGCTCGGTCACTCCTCCGCGACGGAGGAACCCGACGGCGTGGTCTGATCCATCGCCGCCGCCTCGGTCGTCGCCTCCTCGCCCGCCATCTCGTCGAAGCGCTTGATCGGCAGCCCGCGCGTGGCGAAGAAGGAGACCAGCACCAGGGCCGCGGCGCAGAGGAAGGCGGTCTTCAGCGCCGCGATCTGGGCGTCTTCGTAGTCCCCGGTGATCGCGGTGACCGTCGCCGGCGCCACCCCGGCTTCCTCCGCGCTCGCTTCCACCTGGGCGGAGGTGACGAAGGAGGCTCCCGCGGCAACGTGGGTTTCGACCTGGCCGCGGACGTCGCTCGAGATCTGCGGGTTGTCGGCGATGTTCTGGGTGAAGGCGAGGATCAGCCCGCTGATCACGATCGCGCCGAGCAGTGCGGTGCCGAGCGAGGAGCCGAGCTGCGCGGCGGTGTTCTGCAGCCCGCCCGCCTCGCTGCGATCGTCGTCGCCGACCGCCGACTGCACCACGTTGCCGAGCTGGGACACGATCAGTCCCATCCCGATCCCGAGCACTCCCATCGCGATCAGGAAGGAGGTGTCGTCGAGGGTCGTGTTGACCGTGTCGAGGAGCAGCAGCGTGGCGACGAAGGTGATCGCGAGGCCGGCTCGCACCAGGATCCGCGCCGGGAAGCGCTTGGCGAGCGCCGAGCCGAGCAGCGCGCTGGTGAAGAGGCCGGCCGAGGCGGGCAGCATCCGCACCCCGGTTTCGAGCGCGTCCAGTCCCTGCACGATCTGCAGGAAGAGCGGCACGGTGAAGAAGACGCCCATCAGGATCAGGTTCTGGGACACCAGCATCGTCACCCCGGACCGCAAGGCCGGCCGCCGCAGCAGGCCGAGGTGGACGAGCGGGTCCTCGCCGCGCTCCTCGCGACGCCGCTCCCAGGCGACGAACCCGGCCAGGATCAGCCCCCCGGCGGCGATCACGAACGGGGTGAGGGAGAAGCCGAAGGGCTCGATCGGCGAGCTGCGCGGTCGCAGCCACCCCCAGTTGCCGGCCTCGAGCACGCCGAGGACGAGCGTCCCGAGGCCCGCCGCGGAGAGCACCGAACCGACCCAGTCGAGGCGCGGCGGCCGCGCCAGGCGGGGCGGCTCCTCGATCAGTCGGATGCCGAGGAGGATCCCGATCGCGACCACCACCTCGCCCGCGAAGACGATCCGCCAGCTGAGCTCGGTGGTCGCCCAGCCGCCGAGGATCGGCCCGACCGCGATCCCCGCGCCGGCGACGCCGCCGAGCACCCCGTAGGCGACCGCCCGGTCCTGGCCCTGGAAGTTCCCGGCGACGAGGGCGACCATCGCCGGCAGGACCAGCGCGGCGCCGATCCCCTCCAGCCCCGACCAGCCGATCGCCAGCGACGGCACGTTCCAGGACACGGCGGTCAGCGCCGACCCGGCGCCGTAGATGCAGAGGCCGATCGCGAAGGCGCGCCGCCGCCCGATCAGGTCGCCGATCTTGCCGCCGGTGAGCATCAACCCCGCCATCACCAGCGCATAGAGCGCGATCACCGCCTGGATCGCCGTGACGGTGGTGTCGAAATCGGCGACCAGCTGGGAGATCGAGACGTTCATCACCGCCTGGTCGAGGACCATCAGGAACTGTGCCGCGGCGAGGACGACGAGGACCGACCGGCGCTTCATGCCTCTCCATCGCGGACGGTGGGCAGGTCGTTCGGCGCCATATCGGCACGCTAGGCGGAGCGTCGGACCCTGCCATCACACCGATCGGGTGATGCGCCCACGGGCCCGGCGCGGTGGGATGAGGACATGCGCAGACGAAGGGCGCTGCCCCGCGCTTGCGGGTCACCGGTCGGGCCGAATAAGGTCGGTCGAGCAAACCGAATCGGTACTCGCTCCTTCAGGGAAGGTGGATCGAGAGCCATGAGCATTGGGGCAAAGTCCGGAAGCCGTTCCAACCCGATCTCGGGCCTGGATCTCGATGCGGTTTCGCCCCCGGTCGTCCAGCGGGGGGACGGGTAGGTGCGCCGCCTCGCCGCGATCGGCTCGCTCGGGTTCCTGGCGGCATCGGTGGTGCTCGCCGTCGTGCTGGCGATCGAACGCTTCCCCCGCGGCGTCGCCATCCTCGCCTGCCTCCTCGTCGCGCTGGTCGCGGGCTGGTTCACGCTGCGCAGCCTCGGGGCGCGCCGGCTCTTCGCCGCGGCGGTAGGCGTCCTGGCGCTGCTCGCGATGGTCGTGCTGCTGGCCGACCTCGGCGACTTCCTCGCCGACCTCGCCGTGGTCGTCGCCTTCGGGCTCGCGGTCTGGCTCGCGCGGATCGCCTTCCGGGTCCACGTCGAGCTGCCCCCGGCGACGAGGCCCACCCGTCCGGTCCTCTTCTTCAACCCGCTATCCGGCGGCGGCAAGGCGAGCCGCTTCCACCTCGTCAAGGAGGCCCGCGACCGCGGCATCGTGCCGATCGAACTGGGGCCCGGGGAAGACCTGCGGGAGCTGGTGGAAGGCGCGATCGAGGACGGCGCCGACGCGCTGGCGATGGCGGGGGGCGACGGCTCGCAGGCGATCGTCGCCGAGATCGCGGCCCGGCATGGCCTGCCCTACGCCTGCATCCCGGCCGGCACGCGCAACCACTTCGCCCTCGACCTCGGGGTCGACCGCAACGACGTGGTCGGCAGCCTCGACGCCTTCGTCGACGGCGGCGAGCGGCATGTCGACCTCGCCGAGGTGAACGGCCGGGTCTTCGTCAACAACGTCTCGATCGGGCTCTACGCGGAGGCCGTACAGCGGCCTGGCTACCGCGACGCGAAGCTGCGCACGTTGCTCGCGGTGGCGCCGGAAAAGCTCGGCGCCGACGTCGCCGAGGAGCGCACCCTGCGCTGGCGCGGTCCCGATGGGGAGGAGGGTCGCGACGCGGTGGCGCTACTGGTCTCCAACAACGTCTACCGGCTCGGCGCGGCGCTCGGCTCCGGTACCCGGCCCCACCTCGACGAGGGCGTGCTCGGGATCGCCGCCGCCGAGGCGTCCGGGAGGAGCCGCGTCCCGGCCCTGCGCCAGTGGGACCGGTCGAGCTTCACGGTCGAGGCCGACGACCCGCTGCCGGTGGGGATCGACGGCGAGGCGGTGACCTTGACGCCGCCCCTCGAGTTCGTCTCGAAGCCCGGCGTGCTGGCGGTCCGGGTCGCCCCCGGGCACCCGGGCGCATCGCCTTCGACCGAGGTCCCGCGGGGGCTCGGGGCGGCGGTCGCCAAGCTCGTCCGGATCGCGCTCGGCAGTGGTCGCGCCGGGGAGGATGGCAGGTACAACACAAGTGAAAGGAGTTCCGATGGAGAATTTTGAGGTCGAGAAACGCGAGACCCTCAGCCGTGACGAGGCGGCGACCCGGTTGCGCCGGATCGCCAACCTCTTGTCCGGGGCCGAGGAAGAGATCAAGTTCGAGCGCGGCGAGATGAAGTTCAAGGTCGGGATTCCCGACCAGATCGAATGGAAGGTCGAGCTGGAGATCGGCGAGAAGGAGAGCGAGCTGGAGATCGAGCTGAAGTGGTGAACGGCGGGCGCGCCTGGATCGAGGAAGTCGAGCGCCTGGACATCGCCTGCTACGCCGCGGTCGCCTCGACCCCGACGCCCCGTCTGGACCGGGCGATGTCCCGTCTCTCCCGCGCCGCGGACCACTCGCGGATCTCGCTCGGCGCGGCCGCCGGCCTGGCGCTCTTCGGCGGCGCCCGCGGTCGCCGCGCCGCGGTCGCCGGGCTGACCTCGATCGCCTTCACCTCCACCGTCGTCAACATCGCGGTGAAGCCGATCGCCCGACGCCGCCGGCCGGACCGCCTCGCCCACGAGGTGCCGATCGCCCGCCACGTGCCGATGCCCTCGTCGCGCTCGTTCCCCTCCGGCCACTCGGCCGCCGCGTTCGCCTTCGCCGGCGGCGCCGGCGGCGTCGCCCCGGCGGCCTCGCTCCCCCTGCACGCCCTCGCCGGCGCCGTCGCCTACTCCCGCGTCCACACCGGCGTGCACTACCCCCTCGACGCGATCGCCGGCTCGGTCCTCGGCGCGGCCCTGAGCCAGATGACCCGCCGGTTGACTTGAAGGGCGGTGCCGGCCGCCGGGTCGAAGGGCCCCCACCGGATGAGTTCGCAGTAATGACCGGATAGCGGCAAGAAGTGCGAACTCGACCGGGAGGCCGGGACCCTCTCGGGGAGTGTGTCGTCCGTCCTCTCCGGTCGGGCAGATAGATGCATGCGCATGCATTTATCTGCTATCCTGAATTCACCAAAGAGAACGAGGCGCCCGGCGCGAGCGTGCCCGGGGGAAGCGAGGTCGGAAATGCAGTTTGGAATCTTCTCGGTCAGCGACGTCACCCGGAACGCCGTCACCGGCCAGACGCCGAGCGAGGCGAAGCGGATCCAGGACGTGGTGCAGATCGCCAAGCGCGCCGACGAAGTGGGGCTGGACGTGTTCGCGATCGGCGAGCACCACAACCCGCCGTTCTTCTCTTCGTCGCCGACCACGCTGCTCGCCGCGATCGCGGCGCAGACCGAGCGGATCGTCCTCAGCACCTCGGTGACGCTGATCACCACCAACGACCCGGTGAAGATCGCCGAGGACTACGCGATGCTGCAGCACCTTTCCGGCGGCCGCGTCGACCTGATGCTCGGCCGCGGCAACACCGGCCCGGTGTACCCGTGGTTCGGCAAGGACATCCGCGACGGGGTGGCGCTGGCGCTCGAGAACTACAACCTGCTGCACCGCCTCTGGCGCGAGGACGTCGTCGACTGGGAGGGCCACTTCCGCTCGGCGCTGCAGGGCTTCACCGCGGTCCCGCGGCCGCTCGACGACGTGCCGCCGTTCGTCTGGCACGGCGCGATCCGCACCCCGGAGATCGCCGAGCAGGCCGCGTACTACGGCAACGGCTACTTCGCCAACAACATCCTGGCGCCGAACTTTCACTTCAAGCCGCTGGTCAACCTGTACCGCGAACGCTTCGCGCACTACGGGCACGGCACGCCGGAGCAGGCGATCGTCGGCCTCGGCGGCCACGCCTTCATCGCCAGGACCTCGCAGGAGGCGGTGTCGACCTTCCGTCCCTACTTCGGCAGCTGGCCGATGTTCGCGGGCTCCGCGCTCGAGGACGTCATGCACGGCACGCCGCTCAGCGTCGGCAGTCCGCAGGAGGTGATCGAGAAGACCCTCACCTTCCAGGAAGGCTTCGGCGACTACCAGCGCCAGCTGTGGATCGTCGACGCGGTGGGCCTGCCGCTGGAGATGGCGCTCGAGCAGGTCGAGCTGCTCGGCACCGAGGTGGTGCCGGTGCTGCGGCGGGAGATGGAGTCGCGCCGCGCGCCGGGCGTCCCGGACGCGCCGACCCACCCGAGCCTGGTCGAGGCCAAGTACGGCGCCGAGGAGCCGCGCCAACCGACCCCGAGCCCGAACCGCGGCGACAACCTCACCGGCGCCTCGCCCTACCAGGACGTCGAGCCCGAGGTCAGGGCGTCCTACCCGGAGCTGGTCTGATGGCGAGCCGCACCCAGCTCGCCAACGAGGCCTGGGAGGCGCTCTTCCGCGCCCAGCGGACCCTCTTCGGGGAATTCGAACGCTCCGAGGAGGTCTGGGGATCGCTGGCGCCGAGCGAATACGGCGTCCTCTACGCGCTCTCGACCGCGCCCGGGCCGCTGCGGATCTCCGAGCTCTGCGAGGACGTCCTCCTGAGCCAGCCGGGGATGTCGCGGCTGATCGTGCGGCTCGAGGACAAGGGCCTGATCGAGCGGGTCGGGGACCCGACCGACGCCCGCGCCAGCCGCGTGCGGATGACCGCGGAGGGGGTGCGGACCCAGCGTCGGGTCGGCGCCGCCCACGGTCTCCACGTCGGCAAGATGATGACCCGGGAGCTGGACCGCGACGAGCTGACCGCGCTGCGCGACCTCTGCCGCAAGCTGATCGGAGCCGAAGATGAGTGAGCACGAGCCCTTCCGCATCGTCCTGGTAAGCGCCGGGACCGGCAGCCCGTCCTCGACCCGGTTACTCGGCGACCGGGTGGCGCAGAAGACGCTCGACCTGCTGCGCGAGGCCGAGGCGCCGGCGACGGTGAGCGCGATCGAGCTGGGCCCGCTGGCGGTCGACATCGCGCGGGCGACGGTCACCGGCATCGTCGCGGCGGAGCTCCAGGGAGCGATCGGGCGGCTCGCCGCGGCCGACGCCGTGATCGCGGCGACCCCCGTCTACAAGGCGGGCATCAGCGGCCTCTTCAAGTCCTTCGTCGACCTGCTCGACAACGACCTGCTGGTCGCCAAGCCGATCCTGCTCGTCGCCACCGCCGGGTCCCCCCGGCACGCCCTCGTCGTCGACGAGCAGATGCGCCCGCTCTTCGCCTACATGCGCGCGCTGTCCCTGCCGACCTCGCTCTTCGCCACCCCGGAGGACTGGGGCGCGGGCGACCTGGGGGAGAGGATCGAGCGCGCCGCGGGCGAGCTGGAGGTGCTCCTGCGGGCCGGCGTCGGCCGCGAGATCGCCGACCGCAACTGGTCCGCCCACCAGCACGAGTTCGGCGGCAACGCGACCCGCGCCGAGCGCAGCGGCGACGACCTCGACTTCGACTCGGACCTCATGCGCCTGGCCCGCGGCGGCTGACCTGAGGCGATCTGGGGGCGCCTCAGATCGCCTCAGGTCAGCCGCCGCTCCTGTGAACCTCGTCACAGAACCTTTCGGGACCTAAGGTTCGGCGCTAAACTATTAGGCACCGAAACTTTTGGAAGCTAAGGAAGTGGTGTCGAGGTGAGCGAAGCGGTGGCGAGTATGGGAAGCAAGATCGAGGCGCGGGTGTGGCGGATCGCCACGGTTGTCGTCCTCGGCACGATCATGTCGGTCCTCGACACGACGATCGTGAACGTGGCCCTCGACACGTTGAGCAAGGACCTGAACTCCACGGTCGACCAGATCCAGTGGGTCGTCACCGGCTATCTGCTCGCGCTCGCCGCGGTGATCCCGGTCAGCGGCTGGGCGTCGCGGCGGTTCTCCAGCCGCAACGTCTACATCTTCTCGCTCGTGCTCTTCACCGCCGGCTCGGTGCTCTGTGGGCTCGCCGACTCGGTCGAGTCGCTGGTCGCGTTCCGCGTGATCCAGGGGATCGGCGGCGGCATGCTCGTGCCGACCGGCCAGATGATCCTGGTCAAGGCCGCCGGTCCGCGCAACCTCCCCAAGGTGATGAGCGCGATCGGCGTCCCGATCGTCCTCGCCCCGATCTTCGGCCCGACCATCGGCGGCCTGCTGCTCGAGCACGTCTCCTGGCAGTCGATCTTCCTCGTCAACCTGCCGGTCGGCATGCTCACCCTCTTCGCCGCCTTGAAGCTGCTGCCCAAGGACCAGCCGGAAGGCGCGGAGCCGCTCGACTTCCTCGGCCTCGGCATCCTCTCGGTCGGCCTCGTCGGCATCACCTACGGGCTCGCCGAGACCGGCTCGGCCGGGACCCTCTTCGCCGGCTCGGTACTGATCCCGCTCGCGATCGGCATCGCCGGCGTCGCGACCTTCGTCCTCCGTGCGCTGAAGGTCCCGAACCCGCTGCTGAACGTCCGCCTATATAAGGACCGCGCCTTCGCCGCCGCCTCGTTCACGACCTTCTGCCTCGGCGGCGCGCTCTTCGGCGCGATGGTCCTGATGCCGCTCTACTTCCAGACCGTGCGCGGGGAGGACCCGGTCACCACCGGCCTGCTGCTGATCCCGCAGGGTCTCGGCGCGGCGGTCGCGATGGGACTCTCCGGCCGGGCCACCGAACGGTGGGGCGGCGGCGTCACGGCGGCGATCGGCACCGTGATCACGCTGCTGGCGACGATCCCCTTCGTGCTCCTCGGCGCCGACACCCCGTTCGTGCTGATCGGGGCGGCGATGGTCGTCCGCGGCTTCGGCATCGGCATGTCGATCATGCCCGCGATGACCGCCGCCTACAGCGTCCTGCGTCCCGATCAGGTGACCCACGCGACGCCGCAGCTGACCACCCTGCAGCGGGTCGGCGGCTCGATGGGCACCGCGGTCCTCACCGTGGTCCTGCAGACCCACCTCGAATCGGCGGGCACCTCCCAGCCCGCGATGGCGCAGGCCTTCGGCACCACCTTCATCTGGGTGATGGGCATCACCGCCGCGGCACTGCTGCCGACGCTGGTGCTGGCGCGGATCGAGCGGCGCTCCCGCCGCCGCGCGGCCGAGCTCGCCCCGCGACCGCCGCTGGTGGAAGCGGAGACCCGCGAGCTCGCGCTGGAGTCGGTATGAGCATCGACGCCCCCGACCGGCGCACCGAGGCGCTCATCACGGTCCGCGAGGAGTTCGGCTCGCTGATGGCCGCCGAGCGTCGCCTTCGAGGCCGCGACCAGCACCGCAAGACCGAAGACGGCCTGACCATCGCCCAGGTCCGCGCCCTCTTCGCCCTCGACCAGACCGAGGCGGCGACGGCCGGAGAGATCGCCGAGACCGCGCAGCTCAGCCCGGCCAGCGTCACCGCGATGCTCGACGACCTCGAGCGCGACGGCATCGTCACCCGGGTGCGCTCCGACACCGACCGCCGCCGCGTCCTCGTCCTCCTCACCGAGCAGGGCCGCGCGGTGCTGAAGAAGCGCCGCCGCCTCTGGCTGAGGCGCTGGGACACGGCCCTGGCCGACGTCCCGGAGCGGGACATCGAGGCCGCCGCCGAGGTGCTCCGCCGCATCGCCGGTCTGCTCGACGAGCTCTAGCGAGGCGGATAGTTGAAGTTTCCCATCCGATCGTCGAAGCTCCCGCGCCACGAACCGGATACGAGCAAGGGGGAGCGAGCATGGCCGACGAGCAGCCCAAACCGACGATCGTCCTGATCCACGGACTCTGGATGACGCCGCTGAGCTGGGAGCACTGGGTGGAGCGCTACGAGGGGCGCGGGTTCACGGTCGAGACGCCGGCCTGGCCCGGCTTCGAGGGGACGCCCGAGTCGATCCGCGCCGACACCGGCAAGATCGAAGACCTCGGCCTCGAGGAAATCATCGACCACATGGATGAGGTGATCAGCGCGATCGAGGGGCCGACGGTGATCATGGGCCATTCCTTCGGCGGCGCGATCACCGAGGTGCTGCTCGATCGCGGGTTGGGCGATGCCGGCGTCGGGATCGACGCGGCCGCGGTCCGCGGCATCACCAAGCTGCCCTACTCGACCCTGAAATCGGCGTTCCCGATCTTGAAGAGCCCGGCCAACGGCCACCGGGCCGTGCCGATCACCGCCGAGCAATTCCACTACGCCTTCACCAACACGATGAGCGCCGAGGAATCCGAGCCGATCTTCGAGCGCTACGCGGTGCCGGGGGCCGGCCGGGTCCTCTGGCAGGGCGCGCTCGCCAACTTCAATCCGCACTCGCCGTTGAAGGTGGACTTCAAGAACCCCGATCGCGCGCCGTTGCTCCTGATCGCCGGCGGCGATGACCACGTCGTCCCCGCCGCCGTCGACAAGCAGATGGCGAAGAAGGAGGGCAAGGCACCGGCGGTCACCGAGTTCAAGGAGTTCCCCGGCCGCTCCCACTTCACCGTCGGGCAGGAGGGTTGGGAGGAGGTCGCCGACTACGCACTCGACTGGGCGGTCGCACACGCGGGGGCGCCCGCGGGCGGCTGAAGCGCTCGGCGCGGCGGACCTGTAAGGCTCCTGGGGCAAGCAACGGCCCCAGGAGGATGTGGATGGCGATCAGGATCGGTTACAAGGCCTCGGCGGAGCAGTTCGGCCCGCGCGAGCTGCTCGACTTCTCGGTCGAGGCGGAGCGGACGGGCCTCGACGTCGTCGCGGTCTCCGACCACTTCCAGCCCTGGCGCCACGAGGGCGGCCACGCGCCGAACGCGCTGGTCTGGCTCGGCGCGCTGGCACAGGCGACCGAGCGCGTGGTGATGGGGACGAGCGTCCTCACGCCGACCCTGCGCTACGAGCCGGCGATCATCGCCCAGGCGTTCGGGACGCTCGGCGCGCTGGCGCCCGGTCGCGTCTTCCTCGGCGTCGGCACGGGCGAGTCGCTGAACGAGACGCCGGCCACCGGCGGCGAGTTCCCGGGCGCGAAAGAGCGTCGCCGACGCCTCGCCGAGGCGGTCAAGCTGATCGAGCAGCTCTGGCGCGAGGAGCGGGTCGACTTCGAAGGCGAGTACTACGAGACGCAGCGGGCGACCGTCTACGACAAACCCGATGACCCGGTGCCGATCTTCATCGCCGCCTCGGGGCCGCTGGCGGCGAAACTGGCGGGACGGCGCGGCGACGGCTTCATCTCGACCAGCGGCAAAGACCCGCAGCTCTACAAGGACCTGATGGCGAACCTCGTCGAGGGGGCGGAGAAAGCCGAGCGCGATCCGGACGGGATCCGCAAGATGATCGAGATCAAGGTCTCCTACGACCGCGCCTACGACGACGCCTTCGAGTCCTGCAAGATCTGGTCGGCCCTGGGACTGTCCCACGACCAGAAAGCGGGCATCGACGATCCGATCGAGATGGAACGGGTCGCCGACGAGAACGCCGACAAGGCCCACAACCGCTTCATCGTCTCCTCGAATCCCGACGAGGTGATCGAGGCGATCATGCCCTACGTCGAACTGGGCTTCGAAGACCTTGTCCTCCACGCCCCGGGTCACGACCAGAAGCGCTTCCTCGACCAGTTTTCCGCCGACGTCCTTCCGGCGCTCCGCGACGAGGCCGAAAAGCGGGCGAGCAGCGCCAGATCCTGAGCGCGCGAAAACCTTGAACCCGGTGACTCCCGCGGACGTATGCTCGGAGACAGTCACCGACGAGAGGGAGTGTGATGGACACCTATGTGATTCTGCGGCGGGGCGGCTGGCAGTCGCCCGCCGAGCTGGAGGTTGCCGCCGGGCGGTCCGCCAAGGTGGGCGACGAGGAGATGTCGGACGACATCCGCTGGATCCGCAGCTACGTCCTCGAGGAGGGCGGCGGCACGGTCGGCACCGTCTGCATCTACCAGGCGACGAGCCCGGAGGCGATCGAGGAGCACGCCCGCCGGGCCGACCTGCCCGCCGACGAGATCATCAAAGTCGTCGACACCGTGCTGGTGCGGCCTGACCCGGAGGCCGCCGCGGCCTAGCCATGGCCGAGAGCGGGGGAGGGGCAGCGGGAGTCCGCCGCGCGGGAGCGGCGGACCTCCCGACATTGACCGGGATGCTGACCCGGGCGTTCGACGACGACCCGGTCGCGTGCTGGGCCTGTCCGGATGACGCCATGCGCCCGTGGATGCTGGAGCGCTTCCACGGCGCCCGCGACCGCCAGATGCTGCGCGCGGGGGAGATCTGGATGAGCGCGGGCGGCGAGAGCGCCGCCGTCTGGGCGGCACCGGACCGTTGGCGCTCGAGCGTCCGCGACGACCTCGCCTTCGCCCGTTCGATGCTCCATCCGCGTCTTCTGCGCCGCGCGCCGCTGGTCGGCTACGGCCTCTTCGGGCTCGAACGCCGCCACCCGCCGCGGCCGCCGCACTGGTACCTGGCGACGATCGGCACCGACCCCGCCGCCCAGGGCCGCGGCCTGGGGACCGCCGTCCTCGCCCCGGTGCTGGAGGAATGTGACCGCGACGGCGTCGGCGCCTACCTCGAGTCCTCGAAGGAGCGCAACGTCGACTACTACGCGCGCTTCGGCTTCCGCGTCACCGAGGAGGTGCGGTTACCGCGCGGGCCGCGGGTCTGGCCCATGTGGCGGGACCCGCGCTGAGGCACGCTCAGCAGCGGAAGGCGGGGCCGGCGGCATTGGCGCCGTGCGGCCCGTAGAGTGCCGTCAAGACAAGGACGGCGGTCCCCAGCAGGACCACCCGGCGGCCGATCTTTGTCACGGCGCAATTACCCCTTATGGCTGACCCCCCGAACGACGTCCGGCTGACCGATACGCAGCTAGGAATCCTGGCAGCGCTCTCCCGGCCGATCGCGGCGGGCGACGACGACGCCTCGCCGGCGAGCGATCGGGAGATCGCCGACGAAGTCCGCCTCGGCGTCGACGCGGTGGAGGGGCAGCTGCGCGCGCTGTACCGCAAGTTCGGGATCGAGGGCCTGGCGGGCGACCAGGAGCGCGCGCGGCTGGTCGAGCTGGCGATCGAGGGCGGGTACGTCGAGCCCGGGCCCGCGCCGAGGTCGCGCGCCGACGTCCCGCTCGGCTCGGTGGAGGTGCTGCGCGAGGCCGAACGGGCCGCGGCCGCCGCCCGTCCCAAGGAAGAGAAGCGCTCGATCGGGCCCTACGTCACGATCGTGATCCTGATCTTGGTGATCATCGGCGCGAGCCTCGCGGTGTCCGGCATCTTCAACCAGGGCAGCCCGGCCCCGACGCCGCCGACCCCTGCCGCCTTCCGCGCCGAGGTCGCCGGGATCTGCAAGCGCGCCCTCGAAGGCGCGCCCTCGACCGCGGGGCAGGACCGCGCCGAACGGGCCCGCGGCTACCTCGAGGTGATCGAGACGATGCGCGGCCGACTCCAGTCCCTGGTCGACCCGACGGTCCCCGACATCGGCCTCGAACGCTTCTCGACCGGCCTCACGATCGCGGCCAACTACACCAGCGACGTCGCCCAGGAACCGCCCGCGCCCGGTTCGGAGGCCGAAGCCAAGTACGTCGCCGAACTGACCTTCGCGGCAGGTCAGGTCCACGCGGGGGCCGTCAGTTACAAGCTCGGGCCGGACTGCGTCGCGATCGGTGACCTCATCGCCCGCTCCGCCGAAAACGCCGCGGCGCCCTGAGCGGAGCGGACGGGAGGGAGGGCTAGGCGATGAAGGGTTCGACCGCCTTCAGCACCTGCTTTTCGCTGAGCGGCGCGTCGAACGCCGCCGGGGAGGGTTCCTGGGAGTTCTGCAGCGCGATCGCCGCCGCGTGCCGCGCCTCCACCTGGACGATCGAGCCGGCGGCGGCGAGCACTTCTTTCGACTTGATCGCGGGGCCGGCGCCGTTGTAGGCACCGACGCCGGTGTTCTCGAACGTTTCGGCGAGCTTCAGGAATTCGCCGGTGCCGTTGTATTCGAAGTTGAACTTCGGCTCCGACACCGGCTTGCCGCCGAGCTTCTTGATCGTCGCTTCGAGGGCTTCGACGTGCTGCTTCTCGTCGGACGCGAGCAGCGCGATCAGCGGCTTCAGTTCACCGCTCGCCTTCACCCGCTTCTTCGCTTCTTCGTAGAACGTCGACTCGAGGTACTCGAGCGTCAGCGCGAAGTTGAGGATGTCGACGTCGCTCGTCCCGGCCGCCGCGAAGGCGCTGCGCACGAACGGTGCGACCATGAAGGTGCCGTAGACGGCCCCGGCGGCCAGCGCGCCCTTGAGGATCACGTCGCTGCGCGAGATGTCGCCACCGCTCTCCTCGGCGAAGGTGACGCCCGCCGGCTCCGGGTGGGCCAGCCCCTCGATATCTGCCAGTTTCTCTTGACTCATCTGTGTCTCCTTTGGCTCGATCGCGGGCGGTCAGCCGACGATGAAGGGTTCGACCGACTTCAGGACCGTCTGTACGTCGGCGGGCTTGCCGAAGGCTCCGTCGGGGGTGATCGACAGCTCCAGCAGCGTGTTCAGCGTCGCCGCATGGCGGGCCTCGACGCTGTGGATCGAGAGCGCCGCACCCAGGACTTCGGGGCTCTTGATGTTCGGCGCCTGGCCGAGGTAGGCGGCGGCGCCGAGGTTCTCGACCGTGCCCGCCAGTTCGGCCACCGACTTGGCGTCCTTCAGCGGGAATTCGGTCTTCGGCATCGGCGCGGGCTTGCCGCCGAGCTTCTTCACCGTGCCGCTCAGGGCTTCGACGTGCTGCTGCTCCTCGGCGCCGAACTTCTTCAGCACCGCGAGTTCTTCGCCCTTGAACAGGCCGCTCTTGACCACGTCCTTGTAGAACGCCGCCTCGAGGTACTCGAGCGTCAGCGCGTAGTTGAGGATCCCGATGTCGCCCTTCCCGAACTGTT
This sequence comes from uncultured Actinomycetes bacterium, assembly GCA_963782515.1. Lineage (GTDB taxonomy): Bacteria > Actinomycetota > Thermoleophilia > Solirubrobacterales > 70-9 > VAYN01. Next base: position 788,657 of record CAWAJY010000004.1, read on the forward strand.
CGGTTTCGGATCCTCCACCGTTGGCGATGGGTTCGGATTCTTTTGCGGTGGTGTTGCTGGTCATCGTCGTGGTGTCGCCGCCGCCACCGCACGCGGCGAGGAACGCCGCGAGTGACGTGCCACCTCCCACGGCGATGAATTTGCGCCGGGACACGGCATCCAACTTCGGCATGGTGCGCCTCCTCCTTGGTTACGCTTCTGCCGACCAACTACGCACTCTTGAAGAGAGTCGGATCAATGACCTACGACGAACGTCTTGCTGACGAAGTACGTGAGCGCCTCGCGATCCTCGATTCCGAGGTGGTCGAGAAGCGGATGTTCGGCGGGCTCGGCTTCATGGTCGAAGGCAACCTCACCGTCGCCGCGTCCCGCCGCGGCGGCCTGCTCGTCCGCACCGATCCGGGCGAGGCCGAGGAGGTCGAGGGCCGCCCCGGGGTCGAGCCGATGGAGTCTGCCGGCCGCCGCATGCCCGGCTGGGTCTTCGTCGCCCCCGAGGCCCTCGCCGACGAGGGCGACCTTGACGCCTGGGTCGACCGAGCACTGGCCTTCGTCGCCACCCTGCCACCGAAGTGAAGGAGACGCCATGGGTCTGTTCGACAAGCTGAAGGAGAAGAGCCGCGGGATCGTCACCGCGGCCAAGCCCGAGGACGGCACGCCGGTCCTGTCCGCCGAGGAGGTGCGCTCGCGCCTCCTAGCGATCTCCGGGAAGGGGATCGAGACCGGCGTCGATGGCGACGAGGTGGTCGTCTCCTGGTCGGCGAAGATCGCCTCCGCCGGCCCCGGGGGAGGCGGCTACGAATACCGCTACCGGTCGATCCGCCTGAAGCTCGACGAGGGCGACCACGAGGCCGAGGCGATCTGCTTCAAGACCTCGACCGACGCCGAGCTCGGCGTCGACGGCCTGAGCGCGACCAAGGGCTGGGAGAGAGGCCGGCACGTCGGCTCCGAGACCGTCCACGTGATCGCCTGGCTCGGGCCCCACGCCACCGAGGGCGGCGCCGACGAGAGCGGCTACAAGTTCTCCTGGTCAGACCTCCGCGACCCGGCGATCGATGCTGTGACCGGCGCCGGCTGGGCGTATAGGCCGCGGAAGGTCTGAGGGTTAGCTCGGGGCGTCCGTGCTTCGTGGCCGTCCCGCCCGTCCGAGATCGGTCCTGGCCGTCTCATGGCGGTCCCGGCAGGCTGTGACCGCCATGAGACGCCCAGGACGCGAGGGGTTCGTGAAACACCCGGCACACCCCCGCGCGCCTTCGGTCTGTCTCCGGGCCCGGGAACAAGGCCCGGAGACGCGTTCCGGACTTTGACCTTCCTATGGCAGGGTCAAAGTCCGGAACGCGGTCGTGACCGTTGGGCGACACGCACGGGAGCGTGGAGTTCGCACGGTCTCCGTGACGAGGTACGACTTCCGTGACGGATCCGTGTCCCTTCTCGCCGCAGGCCCTTGCGTCTCTTGCCTCGGGTGCCGGCTTCAGAAGGCCTGTCCCCCGCGGAACAGCCCTACGCCGCGGCCGCGTCGCCGTCGCCTTCGTCACGGCGGCGACGAAAAAGCCACCAGGCGACGCCGCCGACGATGGCCGCGGCGACCACGTAGTCGATGTAGCCGAGGTTGTGGCGCCAGGTCTCCCAGTTGTCGCCGACCTGTTGGCCGAGGAGGCCGAGGGCGAGGACCCAGGGGAGTGAGCCGAGGACGGTGAGGACGGAGAAGCGCATCAGCGGCATCCGGGCCACGCCGGCCGGGAGGGAGACGAAGGTGCGGACGATGGGGAGCATGCGGGAGAAGAAGACGGTCGCGTCGCCGTAGCGCTCGAACCAGCCCTCGGTCTTCTTCAACCACTCCGGGTTGACGTGGAAGATCCGGTGGCGTTCCAGCAGGTCGAGGCGCCCGTAGTAGCCGATCGCGTAGCCGATCCAGGACCCGACGAGGTTGCCGAGCACCCCCGCCGCGACGATTCCGACCAGCGTCAGTTCGCCTTTCGACACGGCGAAGCCGGCGAAGAGCATGATCGCCTCGCTCGGCACCGGCAGGCAGGCCGACTCGAGCGCCATCAGCACAAAGACGGCGGGAAGCCCCGCCGAGCTGATGAATTCGGTGGCGACGTTGACGATCGGATTGAGGATGAAGTCGGTGACCGACGCTTGGACGAGCATGCCCCGAACGGTCGCGGGCGTTGCTTAAGGCAAGATGAGAGCCAGGGGACGGCGAGGAGGGATTCTGTCCATGTGATTCTCATCTTCCGTTCATGTAGATGGATGATACTGGGACGATGCGAGTTCTGGTCGTCGAGGACGAGGTGAAGATGGCGGCGCTCTTGCGCCGCGGGCTCAGCGAGGAAGGGCTCGCGGTCGACGTCGCGGAAGAGGGGGAGCGGGCGCTCACGATGGCCTCCGCGACCGACTACGACGCGGTGGTGCTCGACGTGATGCTGCCCGGGATCGACGGGTTCGAGACCTGCCGACGGCTGCGGCGGGACGGGGTGTGGGCACCGGTGCTGATGCTGACCGCGCGCGGCTCGCTCGACGACCGGGTGGTCGGCCTCGACGGCGGCGCCGACGATTACATGGTCAAGCCGTTCGCCTTCGCCGAGCTGTTGGCGCGGCTGCGGGCGCTGGTCCGCCGCGGCACGGTCGAACGCCCCCCGGCGATCGAGGTCGGGGACCTCCGCCTCGACCCCGGCACCCGCCAGGTCTGGCGCGGACGGACCGAGATCGACCTTTCCTCGAAGGAGTTCACGCTGCTGGAGACGTTCATGCGCCACGCCGGCTACGTCCTCTCGCGATCCCAACTGCTCGAACAGGCCTGGGAGTACGACTTCGAGCACCGCTCCAACGTGGTCGAGGTCTACATCCGGTACCTGCGCCGCAAGATCGACGTGCCCTTCGACGTGGTCTCGCTGGAGACCGTGCGCGGGGCCGGCTACCGGTTGCGGAAGGATGGGGGGCGCTGAGCCGCCTCTCGATCCGACTTCGCCTCACCCTCGTCTTCGCCGCGGTGATCGCCGTGGTGCTGGCCGGCACCGGTTTCTTCGTCTTCCTCCAGTTCCGCCACGATGTCGACACCGCGGTCGACGCGGGGCTGCGCTCGCGCGCCGACGAACTCTCCGCCGTGGTCCGCCAGGAGGCGACCTCTCTCTCCGCGCACCGCCAGCACCTGGTCGGGAAGACCGACAGCTTCGCCGAGGTGCTCTCCCCGGCCGGGGCCGTCCTCGACTCCTCCCAGGCGATCGGCGGGGTCAACCTGCTCGCTCCCGACCAGTTGCGCGCCGCCGCCGCGGCCCCGATCTTCGTCAACCGCGGGCCGCTTCCCGGCACCGACGACAACGTGCGCCTGCTCGCCGCCCCGGTCGCCGCCCCCGCGGGCGAGCGGATCGTCGTCGTCGGCACCTCGACCGCCGCCCGCGACGAGTCCCTCACCGACCTCGAGCAGCTGCTGCTGGTCGCCCTCCCGGCGGCGCTGATCCTCGCCTCGGCCGCCGGCTACTGGGTCGCCGCCGCGGCGCTCCGTCCGGTCGAGGCGATGCGCGCCCGCGCCGAGGAGATCTCCACCGCCGCCCCGGACGAGCGCCTGCCCGTCCCCGCCACCCGCGACGAGGTCGCGCGCCTGGGGGAGACGCTGAACGAGATGCTCGCCCGGATCGGCGACGCGATGGAGCGCGAGCGCGCCTTCGTCGCCGACGCCAGCCACGAGCTGCGCACGCCGCTGGCGATCCTCCGCGCCGAGCTCGACCTGGCGCTCGCGCAGGGACGCAGCCCGGACGAGCTGCGCGCCGCGCTCGGCTCCGCCGCCGAGGAGACCGACCGCCTCACGCAGCTCTCCGAGGACCTGCTGACGATCGCCCAGACCGAGCGCGGCGAGCTGCCGCTGCGCCGCGAGCCGCTGCCGCTCGGCGAGGCCTTCGAGACGGTCGAGCGCCGCTTCGCCCGCCGCGCCGCCGAAGCCGGGCGGCGGATCGAGGTCGGCGACGGCGGCGAGCTCGATCCGCGCGCCGACCGGCTGCGGATCGACCAGGCGATCGGCACCCTCGTCGACAACGCGCTCCGTTATGGCGCCGGGACGATCACGCTCTCGGCGCGTCGCGCCGGCGAGGCGGTCGAGATCCACGTCACCGACGAAGGGAAGGGCTTCCCGCCCGCCTTCCTCCCGCGCGCCTTCGAGCGCTTCAGCCGCGCGCCCGGCGTCCGCGGCGACGGCAGTGGCCTCGGCCTGGCGATCGTCGCCACCGTCGCCGAGGCGCACGGCGGCACGGCCGCCGCCGTCAACCGACCGGAGGGCGGTGCCGACGTGCGGCTCGTCCTGCCGCTTTGATCGCTCCCGCGGCAGCCGGCTGATGGACGGCGCGCAGCTCAGCCTCGCGATCTCCGTCTTCCTCGCCTGCGCGGTCGAGGCCGTGGAGGCGTTCACGATCGTCCTCGCGGTGGGCTCGACCCGGCGCTGGCCGCCCGCGCTGGCCGGGGTGGGCGTGGGGGCGCTGGTCCTGGCGGTGGTGATCGCGGCGCTCGGCCCGGCGCTCACCGCGCTGCCGCTCGGCGTGCTGCGCGTCGTCGTCGGCGGCCTCCTCCTCACCTTCGGCCTGCAGTGGCTGCGCAAGGCGATCCTCCGCGCCGCCGGCGCCAAGGACAAGCACGACGAGGAGGCGATCTTCCGCGCCGAGGTGGCCGAGGTCGCGGCGCTGCCCGCGGAGGAGGGCTTCGACGGCTACGCCTTCACGATCTCGCTCAAAGCGGTGCTGCTGGAGGGGCTCGAGGTGGCCTTCATCGTCCTCACCTTCGGCGCCAACCAACACGATGTGGGACTGGCGGCAGCGGCGGCGGCCTTCGCGGTGGCGGTGGTCCTCGGCGCCGGGCTCGTCCTGCGGGCGCCGCTGGCGCGGGTGCCGGAGAACGGGATGAAGTTCGCGGTCGGCGTGCTGCTGACCAGCTTCGGCATCTTCTGGGGCGCCGAGGGGGCCGGTGCCCAATGGCCCGGGGGAGACCTTTCACTTGTCCCGCTGGTCGCCGTCGTCCTGCTTGCGGCGCTGGCGATGGTGGCCGAGGTGCGCTCGCGCGGTGCGCTCGGCGGGCCTACCGCCGGGACCGCGGGGGCAGCGCCATGATCGGCCGCGCGGCCCTCGCCGTCTGGGACTTCGTCGTCGGTGACGACTGGCGGCTGGCGCTCGCCGCCGTCTGCGCGATCGGCCTGACCGCGGTCGCCTGCGCCCTCGGTCTCTCCGCCTGGTGGCTCGCGCCGGTCGTCGCCCTCGTCGCCTTGTGGTGGTCGTTGCGCGCGGCGCGGCCTGCCGCTACTATTACGCAATGCGATACATCAGCGAGCGATCTACTGACCCCGGACTCCTCGTCCTCGCCAGCCTCGCCGAGGGACCGAAGCACGGGTACGCGATAACCCAGGACGTCGAGGAGGTGGCGGGCGTCAAGCTCGGCCCCGGCACCCTGTACGGCGCCCTCTCCCGGCTCGAGGGTCGCGACCTCATCGAGGCCCTGCCGAGCGAGGACCGCCGCCGCCCCTACAAGATCACCGCCGCCGGCTCGACCGCGCTGGCGGAGCAGCTGCGGATGCTCGACCGCGTCGTCGACACCGGGATGAAGCGGCTGCGCGCCGCGGAGGCGACTTCGTGAGTGCCCGTCTCGCGCGTCTCGCGCTGGCCCTCTACCCGCTCGCCTACCGCCGCCGCTACGGCGCGGAGATGGCGGCCCTGGTCGACGACCAAGGAGCCTCGCCGCGCGCCGCTGCCGACCTCGCCCGCGGTGCCCTGCGCGCCCACCTGCGACCCGAGCCCGCACTCGCCGAGTCGGTCGGCCGCGACGACCGCGTCCGGCTCGGGATCAGCGCGGTCCTGCTCTGCTGGCTCCTCTTCTCGGCGGCGATCTTCGGCTTCGCCAAGACCACCGAGGACCCCCGGTTCGGCGCCGCCGCGTCGGCGCACCCTTTGCTCGGCGACGCCCACGTGGCCCTCGGGGTGTTCGCGGTGATCGCCTCGGCGGCGTTCCTGCTCGGCGCCGTGCCGCTCGCCGCCCTCGCACTGGCCCAGGGGCGGCGGCGCCCGGAAGTCCGTCGGGCCGCCCTCGCCGCGGTCGGCTGCATCGCCGCGCTGGTGGTGGCCACCGCCGCGGTGGTGCTGGTCGCCAATCACCGCCAGGCGCCGAGCGAGGGCGTCGACACCGCGGTCCTCGCCGGCTGGGCCTGCGTCGGTCTGGCCTGCGCGCTCGGCTGCGCCCTGGCGGCCCGCCGCGGCCTCTTCGCCTCCTCGCTGCCCGCCTGGGCCCTGCGCCTCGCCGCCGACTGCGCGGCCGCCGTCGCCGGCGCGATGGCCGGCATCGCCCTCGCGACCCTGCTCTACCTGGTGGAGCTCGTCGTCGCCGCGACCGACCTGGCCTCGGCGCCGAACGGCCCCCTCGGCAACCCCGACGTCCGCCTCTCCCTGCTCCTTCTTCTGGGGATGATGGTCGCCGCCACTGTCCCCGCCACCCTCGCCGCCAGGCGAGCCTGGCGCGGCGCGAGGTGTTAACAGCGATCGACCGCGTTTTGTGCAGGATGTCCCGATGCACGAGCCGCACCTTTCGAGACCCGACGGGGAGGCGCCGCTCTCGACCGTGGTCCGCGAGTGGACGCGCATCGGCGTCACCGGCTTCGGCGGGCCGCCCGCCCACATCGCGCTGCTGCGCAAGCTGGTCGTCGACCGCGAGCGGTGGATGGACCACCACGAATTCGAGGACGCCAACGCGGCCTGCTCGCTGCTGCCGGGACCGTCCTCGACGCAGCTGGCGATCTTCTGCGCCTACCGGGTGGCGGGCTGGCCGGGGGCGATCGTCGGCGGCCTCGGCTTCATCGTCCCGGCGGTCGTCCTCATCCTCGCCCTCTCGGTGGTCTTCCTCTCCGGCTCGCCGCCGGACTGGATCCGTGGCGCGGGGGCCGGGGCGGGAGCGGCGGTCGCCGCGGTCGCGGTGCGGGCGGGCCTCGATCTCCTCCGCCCGAGCCTCGATCGCTCCCGCGCCGAAGGCGGCCACCTGGTCCGCTGGGGCGCCTACGGAGCCGCGGGCGGGGTCGCCGCGGCGACGATCGGGCCCTGGCTGGTACTCGTCCTCATCGGCTGCGGCATCCTCGAGCTGCTGATCCGGCGAGCCACCGCGGCGGAGGGGATGCTGTCCGCGCTCGCGCCGCTCCTCGCGCTCCGCCCGCCGGTCGGCCTCGCCACCGTTCCCCTCGCGGTCGTCGCCACCGGCACGGTCTGGGACCTGGTCTGGACCGCGCTCAAGGTCGGCGCCCTCTCCTTCGGCGGCGGTTTCGTGATCGTCCCTCTGATGCAGGGGGACGCGGTCCACGCCTACCACTGGATGACCAACACCGAATTCCTCAACGCCGTCGCCCTCGGTCAGGTGACGCCGGGGCCGGTGGTGGCCACGGTCGCCGCGGTCGGCTACGGCGCCTACGGGCTCGGCGGCGGCCTGCTCGCCGCGCTGGTCGCCTTCCTGCCCTCGTTCTCCTTCATCCTGCTCGGCGGTGGCCGCTTCGAGCGGCTCCGCGGCAACCCGCTCGCGCGCGGGTTCCTCGCCGGCGCCGGCCCGGCGGCGATCGGCGCGATCCTCGGCTCCGCCATCCCGCTCGCCGGCGCCCTCACCGAGACCTGGCAGTACCTCGTCCTCGCCGCCGCCGCGCTCGCCCTGATGCTCGCGCGCCGCGGCGTCGTCTCGGTCCTCCTGGCCGCCGGCGCCCTCGGCGCCGCCCTCGCCCTCACCGGCGCCCCCCTCCCCTGATGTTGATGGGCCGAAAACCCGTCATATAGACGGGTTTTCGGCCCATCAACATCGCTCTCATCGACGGTTTAGTGGGCCTGCCTAGGTTGCCGCGCCATGAACCGCGCGCTGACCAGAGCCAGCCTCACCAAGGTCCCCGAGATCCTCGTCGTCTTCTGGCTGACGAAGGTGGCGACGACCGCCATGGGGGAGACCACCTCCGATTGGCTGAACGGGTTCCTCGGCCCGGCGATCGCCATCCCGCTGATGCTGATCGCGCTGGCCTGGGCGATGCGACGCCAGTTCCGCGCCGACCGTTACGACGCCTGGACGTATTGGGCCGTCGTCGTCATGGTCGCGATCTTCGGCACCTCCGCCGCCGATGCCCTCCATGTCGGCCTCGGCGTCCCCTATCTCGATTCGACGCTGTTCTACGCCGTCGTCCTCGCCGCCATCCTGACCGCCTGGCATCGCATCGAGGGCACCCTCTCGATCCACTCGATCTACACGCGTCGTCGGGAGGCCTTCTACTGGGCGACGGTCCTCGCCACCTTCGCCCTCGGCACCGCGGCCGGCGACATGACCGCGACGAGCCTCCATCTCGGCTACCTCGGCTCGATCGTCCTCTTCGCCGCCCTGATCGCGGTTCCGTTCGCGGGCCACCGCTGGTTCGGCATGAACGCGGTGCTCGCCTTCTGGGCCGCCTACGTCCTGACCCGCCCGCTCGGGGCCTCGGTGGCCGACTGGGCCGCCGTCGAACCCCATCGCGGCGGCCTCGGCATCGGGGCGGGGGGCGCCAGCCTGGTCCTCGCCGCCGTCGTCTTCCTGCTGATCCGCAGGCTGGCGAAGACGAAGGTCGACGTCCGGGTCGAGGACGACCTGGATCAGGCTTGGATGGGCTCGCCCGCGGTCAGGCCTTCAGCCTCAACCTTAGGTAGAGCCTCAGGCAACGTGTAGAAGTGCTCGGTAGCGCCGCGCACCGCGCGCTGGCGGACCAGCACGATCAAGCCGGCTTTTGCAAGCTCGGTGACGTGGTAGTTCGTGTTGCTCAGCGGGATCTGCAGCTCCTGGCTCAGATCGCTGGGGGACAGCACCCGGCCTCCGTCGATCCCGAGGATTTCGAGGATCGAGACCCGCAGGGGATGCGCGGTTGCCCTTGCCAGGTGCTCCCAGTTCACCGGGATGGACTCGCCGCGCGACCGGCTCCCGTTTCCATTCCCATTGGAGGACGCATTGCCGTTCAAGTTGACGACTCCGTTTCCGTTTCCGTTGCCATTGTCCAAGAGCGCCTATACCCCGTTTCCGCTTGGCATTGCGGTCTAGATTACCAAAAATTGTTGACTCATGTACCCATTTTCGGGTACAGTCGGCGAGGGATGCCCTTCTGGAGGAGAGATGCGTCGTTTGGCGACGCGTGGATCACCGCTTTCGTGATCTGCGTCGGATTCGCCCTCGCGGTGGCCGCCGCGCCGGGCCTCGCCGTCGCCGACACCGCCTCGGTCATCGCCCCCAGCAACCCGCACGAACCCAAGGTCGACTCCGGCTGGCAGGCCGGCACCTGCAACGCCGAACCACCTCAGGTGGCGTCGGAATGCTCGGTCGCCACCCCGAGTCAATTCTTCGAAACGGCCGCCGCCCACCCGAACTTCGGCTTCACCCAGTTCATCGTCGCCAATACCCCGGGGCCCCTCGGTCCGCTGCCGACCGACGAACTCGCCTACGTCCGGGTCGAGCTGCCGGTCGGGCTGAGCGTCAATCCCGGCGCCACCCAGCGCTGCCCGATCGCGACCTTCCAGGCGGGCGCGTCCGGGTGCCCCGTAGGGTCGGCCGTCGGCGAAAGCGCCGTCACCGCCGCGACGCCGATCCTCGGGTCGCCGATCGCGCCGATCCCCGGCGTGACCAAGGTGACCGTCTACAACCTCGTCCCGAACCAAGGGCAGGCGGCCCGCTTCGGCCTCGAACTCGCGGGCAACGAAGTCTTCCTCGAAGGCGACATCGCCTCGGGCGGCGATTACCACGAGGGCTTCACGATCGCGGTCCCGCACGCGCTGCCGCTCGAACTGGGGCCGCTCAAAGAACTCGCCAAAGGCTTGATCCTGAAGAACCGCCTGGTCTTCGACGGCCGCGCCGGCGACGGCACCTTCCTCACCACGCCGAGCACCTGTCACGGCCAGGCCTTCCTCGAATCGGGCAGCGAATACTCGACCTTGCTGCGCGCCGCCTCGTATGGGGAGATCGAAGCGGGGGAGAGCTTCCCCGGCGGCGCCGGCGCCTACCTCGAGTCCCCGATCCCGCCCGGCACCTCGCCGAAAAGCTGCAACACGATCCCGTACACGCCGAGCCTCGCGGTCGCGCCGGGGACCGACGAAGTGAACGCGCCCGCCGCCGCTCAGGTCTCGGTCGCCGTCCCGGCTCCGCACGGTCCCGAAGGCCAGGACCAGTCGACGACCAAGGAAGCGCAGGTCACGCTGCCGCCGGGCATGGGGATCAATCCCTCCGCGGCCGCCGCGCCGAACAACCTGAAGACGTGCGACGACAGCCAGTTCGTCCTCCACTCGACGGCACCGATCGCCTGCCCGCCGGAGTCGAAGATCGGCACCGCGAAGATCACCGCGGCGGCCTTGCCGGAAGGCGACCTCGAAGGCAGCGTCTACATCGGCAAGCAGGAATCGAGCGATCCGACCTCCGGCAACGAGTACCGGATCTTCATCGACGCCGCCTCCTCCAGATATGGGGTGGACGTGCGGCTCCTCGGCCACGTCTTCGCCGACCCGGTCACCGGGCAGCTGACGACGAAGATCGCCGAAGTCCCGCAGGTCCCGTTCACCAGCTTCACCCTCGACTTCGTCGGCGGCCAACGCGCGGTGCTGAGCAGCCCGCCAACCTGCGGGCCGAACGACAGCGCCGCGCAGATGACGCCGTGGTCCGGCAACCCCGCCGCGACCCCGGTCGGCACCTTCTCCCTCCACGCCACCCCGGGCGGAGGGGCCTGCGCGGCGACGCTTGCCGCGCGACCCTTCGCCCCAACTTTCGCCGCCGCGCCGAAGAGCACCCAGGCCGGCGCCTACAGCCCGCTGCGGGTCGCGATCGCGCGTGGCAACGGCCAGCAGGAGCTGAAGGCCGCCACGGTCTCCCTGGCGCCGGGGATGATCGCCAAGCTGGCGGGCGTCCCCTACTGCCCGGAGAGTGCGATCGCCGCCGCGGCCACGACGACCGGCGCCGCCCAGGCCGCGAACCCGAGCTGCCCGGCGAAGAGCGAAGTCGGCACCGCCACCGTGGAGGCGGGCACCGCGCAGACGCCGCTCTCGATCACCGGCAAGGTCTTCCTCTCAGGCCCCTACCACGGGGCTCCTCTCTCCCTGGCAATCGTCACCCCCGCCACGGCCGGGCCGTTTGATCTCGGCACGGTCGTGGTGCGGGTGGCGTTGCAGGTCAACCCGGAAACGGCGCAGGTCACGGCGGTCTCCGACCCGATCCCGAACGTCTTCGGCGGCGCCCAGCTGAGTATCCGCTCGGTCGTCATGGAACTGAGCAAGAAGGAATTCACGCTCAACCCGACCAGCTGCGACAAGGCGTCGAACGCGGCGACCCTGCAGGGGGGCGGGGGAGACCCGGCGTCGCCGTCGGCCTGGAGCTCGTTCGCCGCCTCGGTGCCCTTCCAGACCTCGAACTGCCAAGCGCTGAAGTTCCGGCCGAAGCTCGTCACCCGGTTCATCGGCGGCAAGAAGCAGATGCGGCGCGCCGGCCACCCGAAGCTGCAGGCGACGCTGACCGCGCGCGAAGGCGACGCCAACATCGCCCGCGCGACGCTGACGATGCCGCGCTCGGAGCTGATCGACCAGAGCCACATCAAGACGATCTGCACGCGGGTCCAACTCGCCGCCCACGAATGCCCGAAGGCCTCGATCTACGGCAGTGCCCGGGCCAAGTCGCCGCTGCTCGAAGACGAACTCGCGGGCCCGGTCTACCTCGTCTCCTCCGACCACGTCCTGCCGGATCTGCTCGCCGACCTGCGGGGTCAGGTCAACGTCCAGCTGCACGGGGTGATCAAGTCGGTGAAGCACGGCCGCATCCGCTCGACCTTCTCACCGATCCCCGACGTCCCGGTCAGCAAGTTCACACTGACGATGCAGGGCGGCAAGAAGGGCTTGATCCAGAACTCGCGCAACCTCTGCACGCATCGGTACTTCTCGAAGCTGAAGTTCCTGTCGCAGAACGGCAAGCACCTGGTCAAGAAGAAGCTGCCGCTCGGCGTCGCCGGCTGTCACGGCGCGAAGAAGCCGAAGCACAAAAAAGGGAAGAACAACCACGGATAAACGTGGTTGTTTTTCAAAGCCATATAGCTGGGTAAGGGGTCGCGGCAATGAGGAGGAATGCACGCAACGCTGTAGGGATCGCCGGAACGCTGGCGCTGGTCGCGCTGGCCATGGCGGCTTTTGGCGCGAGCTCCGCGTCGGCGATCACGATCAAAAAATGGCAGGCAGGTACCTGCTCGGCTCCCGGCTGCACCTATGAAGGCAACCCGGCCGAATTCTTCGCCCAGGCCGCCGGGCACCCGGGCTACGGCGTCACGGAGTTCGAAGTCGCTCCCCAGAACGGCGAAGCGGGCAAGCAGGCCAAGCGGGTGAAGGTCGAACTGCCGGAGGGCCTGAACGTCAACCCGCAGGCGACGCCGCAGTGCTCGGTCGAAGCTTTCCAGACCGATGCCTGCCCGGCCGAAAGCAAGGTCGGCACGAGCGAAGTGAGGTCGACCCTTCTGCCGATCCTCCCGATCAACGCCAACGTCTACAACCTGGTCCCCAACGACGGCGAACCCGGCCTCTTCGGTTTTCACGCCAAACTGGAAATACTCCCGGGCATCGGGGTCAGTGAGTTCGTCTACCTCGAAACCGCGATCGAATGGGCGGGCGATTACCACGAGTCGTTCTTCATCAACAACATCCAGGCGACGCCCGCCGCCCTGCAGTCGAATCGCCTCACCTTCGAAGGGACGGCGGGCGGCTCCGGCGGGGCGGGCTCCGGCTCGTTCCTGACCCTGCCGAGCCCCTGCAACGGCAACTCGACCAGCATCCTCGAAGTCGAAAGCGGCGACGGCGAAGTCGCCGGCCCTGAACCGACGACGCCGCCGGTGCCGATCGACAACTGCGCCGCCGTGCCCTTCGCGCCGAACGTCACCGCCGCGGCGAGTGGCACGACCGATTCGTCCTCGACGATCACGGTCTCGCTCAACAACCCGCAGCGCATGGGCGCGAAAGAAATCAACGCCTCGACGGTGAAGAACGCGAACGTGACGTTGCCCGCCGGCACGGGCCTCAACCCGGCGACCGCGCCCGGCCTGAAGTTCTGCCCCGACGGCGCCTTCCCGCTGCACTCGAGAGCACCGGTCACCTGCTCGCCGGAAACGCAGATCGGCACCATCGCGATCGAAGCGCCTGCGCTTCCGGCCGGCTCGCTGAAGGGCCCGGTCTACCTCGCCGAACAGAAGAGCCGCGACCCGCAGTCGGGTACCGAGTACCGGATCTTCTTCAACGCCGAATCGGCGCGCTACGGGGTCCAGGTCCGCGAGGAAGGCAAGGTCAGGGCCAACCCGACGACCGGTCAACTCAGCGCCGAATTCACCGAACTGCCGCAGGTCGGGTTCAGCTCGGCGACGCTCACCTTCGGCCCGACCGCGAAACACGCGATCCCGGTGCTGAGCAGCCCGCCGCTGTGCACCCAGACGTCGACCTCGACCGCGGTCCCGTACTCGACCGGCGCCACGACCACGACCGCGCCGACCGAACTGAAGCTGACCCAGGCGCCGGGCGGTGGCCCCTGCGCGAAGTCGATGGCCGAACGGCCGTTCTCGCCGGCCGTCACCGCCAAGCCGAACACCTCCAAGGCCGGGACTTACACGCCCTTCCAGCTGAAGGTGACCCGCGACGAAGGTCAGCAGGAGATCAAAGGCTTCAACCTGACCCTGCCGCCCGGTGCGACCGCGAACATCTCGAACGTCCCCTACTGCTTCCCGAACGAATACAACCGGGCCGCGGGACGCTCCGGGGTCGAAGAGCAGAAGAGCTCGAGCTGCAACGGCAAGAGCGAAATCGGCAGCGCGACGATCGAATCCGGCACCGGCCAGACGCCGCTGAAGATCGAAGGCCGCGTCTTCCTCTCCGGTCCATATAAGGGGGCACCGCTCTCGGCCGTCGTCATCACCCCGGCCGTCGCCGGACCGTTCGACCTCGGCAACGTGGTCGTGGCCGCGCCGCTGAACCTCAACCCGGAATCGGGACAGATCGAGACGAGCGCGGAAATCCCCGACGTCTTCGGCGGCGCCAAGCTCGACATCCGCTCGATCCTGGTGAACCTGAAGCGCAAGGAATTCACCCTCAACGGAACCAACTGCAACAAGAACGCGACGGTGGGCTCGATCTCCGGCGGCGGGGGGGACCCGACGAATTCCTCGGCCTGGTCGCAGTTCAAAGTGAACGTCCCGTTCCAGGGCGAAGGCTGCGACGGACTCGCGTTCAACCCGGGTCTCAAGGTCCGCCTCTTCGGCCAGACCCGTCGCGCCAAGCACCCGAAACTGAAGGCGACGCTGACCACCAAGGAAGGCCAGGCCAACACGGCGCTCGCCTCGGTGGCGCTGCCGCACGCGATCTTCCTCGACCAGGCGAGCCTCGGCAGCGTCTGCACGCGGCCCCAGTTCGCCGCCGGTCAGTGCCCGGCCAAATCGCGCTACGGGTTCGCGCGCGCCTGGACGCCGCTCCTCTCGCACCCGGTCGAAGGCCCGGTCTACCTGCGCTCGTCGAACAACACGTTGCCGGACATGGTCGCCGACCTGAAGGGTCAGGTCAGCATCGTCCTCGACGGTCGCATCGACAGCTTCAAGGGAGGCATCCGCACCACCTTCGGGAGCATCCCCGACCTGCCGGTGAGCAAATTCGTCATCAACCTGCCGGGCGGCAAGCACGGTCTGCTGCAGGCGTCGACGAACCTCTGCGCCAAGCCGGTCAAGGGGATCATCCGCCTGGAAGGCCAGAACGGAAAGAAGCTCACCCGCCACCCGCGCATCCAGACGCCGTGCAAGAACCGCCACCCGAAGCAGCACCACAAGAAGGCAAAGCACGGCAAAAAGACCAACGGTGGGAAGAAGAAGCACAAGGGCGGTCACGGCCAAAAGGCCAAGCAGTAGTTGGCCAACCAGCAGTAGCCGCACCTACCCAATACTGATTTCCATTTCAAACTGACCGACCGGTCGACTTGACCGCTCCGCTCTGACCGCTACATTGCCAAGAGGGAGAGGGATGTTTTACCGCCACGCAGGGGCGGCGTTTTCGCTTTTCGGGGAATCAGCGTCAACGGAGGAGGAGTAGATGTTCGGTCGTTCGAAGGCACTGCCTCGTTTGAGGTGGCTGCTGGCTGCGCTCGCGGTCGTAGGGGCCTTGGTCATTGCACCAGCGGCGCAGGCCGTGACGCCCGAAAAAGTCTTCGGTAACGAAGTCGGATGCGAAATCTTGCCCGCGAACGGCAACATCCGCTACTGCCACGGCTTCGTATTCAACAACTGGCAGGCGAAAACGAAAATTGACGTCAACGTCTTCCTTCCGCCCGAATCGGCCGGTAGCGGCCCATTTCCGATGATCGGTGACTTCCATGGCTGGGGTAGCGCAAAGCAGGGTCTAAATGAAGTTCCGGAAGTGTCCGGCGAAACCCCGGGCGGGTTCCTGGAAGGCAAGGACCTGCGGATCAAACATTGGGCAGAAGAGGGGTATGCCGTCTTCAGCATGAGCGATCGCGGCTGGGGCTTGTCGTGTGGCGCCTTCGACCCTCAGAAGGAAGAAGAAGCGTTCTGCGGCAACGGCTACAACCACTTGATGGACGATCGCTATGAAGTCCGCGACGCCCAGTACCTCATGTCGGTGCTTGCCGATGAAGGCCTTGCGATGCCGACCAAAGTCGGTGCCACCGGGTTCTCTTATGGCGGCGGGATGTCAAGTGCGCTCGCCGCGCTTCGCAACCGCACCATGCTCCCGTCCGGAGAACTGGTTCCGTGGACGAGTCCGAAAGGAACGCCGATGGAACTGGCCGCGGCGGCGCCTCAGTGGCCTTGGACCGACCTCTCCTACGCCTTGGCGCCGAATGGTCGCAATCTCGATTACGTGACCAATTCGCCCTACCGAGGTCCGTCGGGCAACCTGCCCATCGGGGTCATGAAACTGAGCTTCGATCAGTACCTCTATCAAGCCGGGCTACTGCTCAGCAACTACAGCGAAACGGACGAACAGGCCAATGTGCCTCGCTGGATCGAACGGTTGGAAGGCGGCGATCCATACACGGACGCGCTGTCGACCTCGATGGTCCAGCAGCTCTCGACCTACCATTCGTCGTTCGGTATCGATCCGTCGGTGGCGCCCTCGCCCCTACTGATCCAGAGCGGGTGGAACGATGACCTCTTCCCGGTCGACGAAGCGCTGCGTCTTTACCAGCGCACCCGGGCGCAGTATCCAGGGGATCCGATCTCGCTTTATCTAGCCGACATCGGTCACTCGCGGAGTCAGAACAAGGAAGCCGACGCCGCGGCATTCAATGCGCGGCTCGAAGCCTGGTTTGCTCACTATCTGAAGGGTGAAGGGGCTTCGCCGAGTTCAAGCGTCGAAGCCCTGACCACGACTTGCCCGAAATCGTCTCCATCCGAAGGCCCCTATCGGGCCTCCGACTGGGCAGGCCTGCAGCCTGGTGAGATCCGCTTCCAGTCGAGCGCACCGCAGATAATCAGACACCGCAGCGCAAACGAAGAACTGGAAGCCGCGGTGAAAAAAGAATTCAATCCGACGAGCGCGACCTTCGATCCCATCATCGGACCGAAAATCGGCAAAAATCTCTGCTCGTCGGTCCCGGACGTGGAACAGCCCCTCTCGGCCAACTACCGCCTCGGCGCTGCACCGGCCGGCGGCTACACCCTGTTGGGGTCGCCGACGATCATCGCCAACATCGATTCGCCGAGTCCCAACTCGGAGATCGCGGCGCGGCTCGTCGACGTCTCACCGGAAGGTACCGAGACGCTGATCGCCCGTGGCCTCTACCGGCCGGACGGTGGACCTCAGGAAATCGTGTTCCAGCTGCATCCGCAGGCCTACCACTTCGCCGCAGGCCACGTGGCGAAGCTGGAACTGCTGTCTTCCGACGTGCCCTACGGGCGCTGGTCCAACCTGCAGACGAACGTCACCGTCAACAGCTTGGAACTGCGTCTGCCGGTGAATGACCAGCCGGGCGCGCTTGGTGGTCTCGTCCAGACCCCGGCGGCAAAGGTCGTCCCGGCGGGCTACACGCTGGCCGCGGAATTCCAGCAGAAAGCGACGCCCTCGAACCCACCGGCCCCGGTTACTCCGGCCCCGCCGGCTCCGCCGAAGGTCGGCTACGGAGGTATCGCCGGGAAGCTGACCGCCAACGGCAAGGCGGTGATCGTGCCGGTTCGGTGCAGCACCGACGGCGACTGCTCGGGCAGCCTCTCCTTCTGGACCAAGAAGACGAAGGAGAAGGCGAGCTACGCGATCGCCCGTGGCAACTACTCGCTCAAGGCCGGCACGGCCACGAACGTGAAGGTGCCGCTGACCAAATCGGGTCGCAAGCTCGTGCTGAACGGAATCGCGGCCGAAGAGAAGAAGCTCTCCGGGATCCTGCAGTTGCAGGACGTCGGTCGGGCGACCACCCTCAACCTGAACCGCGCGGCGCAGCTGCCGCGCGGCAAGTGACATGCACCGAGCATCGAACGGAGGAGGATTCAAAGTGAGACGTTTATTGATGCTCGCGATCACGGTCGGGGCGCTCGGCGCCCTGTTCGTGGCCTCGACCGCCAACGCGGCCGTCGGGGTCCAGCGGTGGGAATCGCTGACTTGTAAATCCAACGAAGACCTCCCACCGGTGAAAGTGATCGTCGAAGGGACGGAAGTGAAAGTCGAAGGCCTCGGCGAACCGGAAGGCGGCATCGAACAGTCGCTGAAACCGGCGGCGGGCCAGTGCAAAGGCGAAAGTCCGGGAACCCTTTACACCCAGGCCGGCGGACACCCGCTGTACGGGATCACCGACTTCAGGGTCGACACCTTCCCGGCGCTGTTCGGGGTCGGTGGCTTCCCGACGACGTTCCTCAAAGACATCGTCGTCGACACCCCCGAAGGTCTGAGCGTTAACCCGGAAGCGCTGCCCCAGTGCAAACCTTCCGAACTCGAAGAAACGGGCGAATGTGAACCGCAGACGCTGGTCGGGGTCAACTACCTCACCGTCGCGGCGCAGACTCCTGATGGCGAAAATAAATGCACCAGCCCTCCGTCCCCGGTAGCAGGTGAATGCCTGCAGGCCCGGGTTGCGCTGCCCGTGTACAACATGGTGCCGTTCCAAGGTGTCCCGTCGATGGTCGCCTTCCCGACCGAAGCGGGCCCGACCTACATCGTCGGTTCGCTGAGCCCGGTTGACCAGCACGTCACCTTCACCATTAGCGACATCCACCCGCCGTCGGAAAAAAGCCCGCCGATCATCGAGTCGCGCCTGGTCTTCTTCGGCGCCAAGGTTGGGAATCCGATTGCTGAACTGAACCCGCTGAACAATGGGACCTACCTGACGTTGCCGAGCCCCTGCGCCGGACCGCAGGTTTCGAAATTGACCCTCGATACGCAGGGCCCGCCGCTCGAAGCTGAAGCAAGCAGCATCAAGGAACTCCCGTACGCGACGCCGACCGGGGCGACCGGCTGTGAAAACGTGCCGTTCAATCCCGAAATCTCGGTCACGGCGGAAGGCAAACGAGGCGTCGACAGTCCTGAACCGACCACCGTCGACGTCGGGATCCCGTTCGATCCTCAGGCGCCGATCGCCAACTCGTACCTGAAGACCGCGAAGGTGACGCTGCCGGAAGGGATGGGCATCAACCCGTCCGCCAGCAACGGCCTGGCGTCCTGCAGTGAAAGCCAGTTCGGCTACCACACGGCTCAGCCCGTCACGTGTCCGTCGAATTCGCAGATCGGCACCGTCGAGATCCAGACGCCGTCACTGCCGTCGGGCTCGATCACCGGCGAGGTGTACGTCGGGGAACCGCTGAAGAACGGTCCCGGAGTCTCCGGCACCGGTGAACAGTTCCGGATCCTCATCTACGGTCACTCGACCCGCTATGGCGTCAACGTCCGTTTGCGGGGCAACGTCTACCCGAACCCGACCACGGGTCAGCTGACCGCGGTCGTGCCGGAAAACCCGCAGGCGACGTTCAGGAACTTCCGCCTGAACTTCAACGGCGGGGACAAGGGCATCCTGACCACGCCGCCGACCTGCGGCACGAACACGACGACCACGGAATTCACCCCGTGGTCCGGCAACGCCGATCACAACAAGCCGACCTCGAACACGACGCTGGCCACGGTGCCGGGCGGCGGGAGCTGCCCGAAGAGCCTCGGTGAACGCAAGTTCACGCCGAGCTACTCGGCGGTGAGCGAATCGACCGCGGCGGCCAAGTACAGCCCGTTCAAGGTCAGCATCAACCGCAATGACGGCGAACAGGAGATCAAAGCCGTCAACGTGACCCTGCCGAAGGGCCTCGTCGGCCGGTTGGCCGGGATCCCCTACTGCGGGGAAGCGGAAATCGCCGCTGCGGCGGCGAGCAGCGGCAAAGCCCAGCAGTCGAACCCGAGCTGCTCCTCGAACAGCGCGGTCGGCTCGGTCGTCACCAAGGCCGGAACCGGCAGCGCCCCGTTGAGCCTCAACGGCACGGCCTACCTGGCCGGCCCATATAAGGGGGCACCGCTCTCGCTGGCGGTCATCACGCCGGCGGTCTCGGGCCCGTACGACCTCGGCACCGTGGTCATCCGGGTCGCGCTCAATGTCAATCCGCTCACCGCCCAGGTCAACGCGGTCTCGGATCCGATCCCGAACGTGTTCGGCGGCGTCAAGCTGGACATCCGCTCGATCGTCCTGAACATGAATCGCTACCAGTTCATGGTCAACCCGACCAACTGTCAGGCGGCCGCCACGGCCGGGACGCTGAACGGCGGCGGGTCGAACCCGACCAACGCCGGCAACTGGTCGAGCTACGCGGTCTCGTCGCCGTTCCAGGCGACCGGCTGCAAGGGGCTCGGGTTCAAGCCCGAATTCCACGCTCGGATCTCCGGCCCGACCACGCGGGCGAAGAACCCGCAGATCCGGGTCGTCGTGAAGGCGAAGAAGGGGCAGGCGAACATCGCCCGCACCGCGCTGAACCTGCCGCACTCGCTGTTCCTCGACCAGGGCCACATCAAGACGGTCTGCACGAGGGTCCAGCTGGCGGCGAAGGAATGCCCGCAGAACTCGATCTACGGGCACGCCGAAGCGAGCAGCCCGCTGCTCAAGCAGAAGTTGAAGGGTCCGGTCTACCTGGTGTCCTCGAAGCACAAGCTTCCGGACCTCCTCGCGGACCTCAACGGCCAGATCAACATTCAGCTGGACGGCGTCATCAGCTCCAACCACGGTGGGTTGAAGACGGTGTTCAACAACACGCCGGACGTCCCGCTGAAGACGCTCATCCTGAACATGCGGGGCGGCAAGAAGAGCCTCCTGCAGAACTCGACCAACCTCTGCGCGGGTCCGCAGCTGGCCATCCTCAACATGAAGGGCCAGAACGGGAAGGTCATGAAGACGAACCAGCTCCGTCTGAACGTCGCCGGGTGTGGGGGCGGCAACAAGAAGGCGAAGTAGCCCTGGGAGGGCGCGGAAGGGCACCGGCGCGGCAGGCTGAATAGCCTCCGCGCCGGTGCGCCCTTCCATCTCAGTCCTGGTCGTCGCCTGGAACTCGGGGCGGGAGCTCCGCCGGCTGCTGCCTCCGCTCCTCGCCGAGCTGCGCGACGGCGATGAGCTGATCGTCGTCGACAACGCCTCGCCCGACGACTCCGCCGCCGTGGTCGCCGAGCTGGCGCCGCGGGCGCGGGTGGTGACGATGGGACGCAACCGCGGCTTCGCGGGCGGCGTCAACGTCGGGGCGGACGCCGCCACCGGTGACCTGCTGGTCATCCTCAACCCCGACGCGATCCCGCAGCCGGGATGGGGGGAGGCGATCCGCCGTCCCTGGCGCGAGGGCCGTGGCTGGTCGGCCTGGCAGGGCCTGGTCGCCCAGGGCGACGGTCGGACGATCAACTCCGCCGACAACCCGGTCCACTTCACCGGCCTCGTCTGGTCCGGGATGCACGGAGAGCCGATCGAGGCGGCGAACGGGCCGCACGAGGTGACCTCGCTCTCCGGCGCCTGCCTGGCGGTGCCGCTGGAGGTCTGGCGCCGCCACGGCGGCTTCGCCCCGAGGTTCTTCATGTACCACGAGGACGTCGACCTCGCCCTGCGCCTGCGACTGGCGGGGGAGACGACCGCGATCGAGCCGACCGCGGTGGTCGCCCACGACTACGAGTTCACCGCCTCGGCGGGGAACAAGTACCGCTGGCTGGAGCGCAACCGGTTGGCGATGCTGGTCCGCCTCTATCCCGCGTCGCTCCTCCTCCTCCTTGCCCCGGCGCTACTGGCGACGGAGGCGGCACTCCTGCTCGCCGCCGCAACCGGCGGCTGGGGCGGCCAGAAGCTCCGCGCGAACGCTGAAGTGATCCTCTGGCTCCCGCGCCTCCTGCGCGAGCGCCGCGCCCTTCGCCGCCGCCGCAAGATCTCGGCGAGCCAGTTCGCCGTCGCCCTCACCCCGGACCTCGACTCACCCTTCATCCCGGCCATCGCCCGCTCCGGCCCGGTGCGCCTGGCCCTACGCACCTATTGGAGGCTGGTCCGGGGCTTGCTGCCGCGGTAGGTGGCGCCCCGGGACAAGGGACGCAAGGCCTTGCGGCGAGCGCGGCCGTCTCGGCCACGGCCCTTGCCGGCTGTGGCCGTGGCCGAGACGGCCGGGTCTTGTGGGGAGTGGCGAGGGATCCTCGCGTGCGGGTCACGCGAGGCGCACGAGTGGGTCACGGATCCGTCACGGAAGGCGGACCTCGTCACAGGAGACCGTGAGAACTCCACGCTTCCGTGCGTGTCGTCCAACGGTCACGACCACGATGCAAGCTTTGGTGTCGCCATGACGACGTCAATGCTTGCATCGAGGCCTCGGGCCCTCTTTCGGGGCCCGGAAACAGACCGAAGGCGGCGTCTCGGACACGGCCACAGCTGCCAGGGCCGTGTCCGAGAGGCCCAGGACGCACCTCGGACGGCCGCAGCGTCCGGGAGAATCGCCTAACCCCGCTGGGCCGTCGGGCGGATCAGGATCTCGTTGATCTCGACTCCGGGCGGGGCGGTCAGGGCGTGCAGGACCTCGCGGGCGATGTCCTCGTCGCGCAGCGCCCACTCGGCCGGCTTGTCGTCGAAGAACTCGGTGTCGGTGATGCCGGGCTCGACCAGGGTCACCTTGATGCGGTCGTTGTCGAGGACCTGGCGCAGCTCCATCCGCAGCGCTTCGCCGATCGTCGTCGCCGCGAACTTGGTCGCCGAGTAGAGGGAGCCGGGGAGGGCTCGGCGCCCGGCGACCGAGCTGGTGATGACGTAGTGGCCGTCGCCGCGCTCCAGGATGTGGGGGAGGGTGGCGCGGATCGTCAGCGCCGGGCCGAGGACGTTGGTCAGCACCATCGAGCGCCAGTGCTCCGGCGACTCCTCGAGGAAGCCGCGGGTGGCGCCGAATCCGGCGTTGGCGAAGACGGCGTCGATCCGGCCGAACTTCTCGAGTGCCCGGGCCGTCAGCGCCTCGACCTGGTCCCACTCGGTGACGTCGCAGGCGACCGCGATCGCCGCCTCCGGGCCGCCGAGCTCGGCGGCCAGGTCGTCGAGCGCTCCGCGCCGCCGGGCAGCGAGCACGAGGCGGTACCGATCGGCCGCCAGGCGCGCGGTCGCGGCGCCGATGCCGCTGCTCGCCCCGGTGATCAGGAGTACGGGCTTATTTGGCTCTATGCCTGCGGTCTGGTCGGTCATCCGGGATATTTAAGCGCCCTTGATGTGCCGACCGCGCCGGCTTGCGATAATGCGCGACGTCGTGGATCCCTCGCGTAAGCGCAAGATACGTCTGGGCGTCGCCCTCAGTGTGGCGGTCTTCCTTGGCGTAGCGCTCGTCTACGTCAGCTTCAGCGCTGCCGACGAGACGAAGGAACCGTCCCAGATCCTTACCGCGACGCCCGGCCAGAAGTTCGAGATGAACGCCAAAGTCATCCCTAAATCAGTGCGCCACGACGGCGAAACGCTGAAGTTCGAAGTCGAGGACCGCGAAGGCGGTGGCGCGATGCCGGTCAGCTATCAGGGCGTCGTCCCCGACCCCTTCCGCGGCGGTCGCGAGATCGTCCTCACCGGCGCCGTGGAAAACGGCACCTTCGTCGGCGAACCGGAATCGCTGATCACCAAGTGCCCGTCGAAGTTCACGACGGACGCCACCGAAACCGCCGGAACCGGTAGCGGGTCTTCCAGTAGTAATGGCTAGTGTCGGCGGCGTCCTTCTGGCGCTCGCCTTCTTCGTCGCCGCCACCTCCGCGATAACCGCCGTCGTCTGGCGCCACGACGACTCCCGCGTCATCCTCGCCCGCCGCGGCGTCTACCTCCTCTTCGGCCTGCTGCTGGTCTGCGTCGTCCTCATCGAGATCGCGATGGTGACGAACGAATTCCACCTCAACATCGTCGCCGAACACTCCTCGCGCGAGACGCCGATCTTCTACAAGCTGGCGGCGATGTGGTCGAGCCAGGAAGGCTCGCTCCTGCTGTGGGCGTTCGTGCTCTCGGTCGCCGCCTCGCTGGCCCTTTACACGACCCGCCACAAGCTGCGCGAGATCGTCCCCTGGGCGACCGGCGTGATGATGGCGATCGCCACCTTCTTCCTCGGCCTGATGCTGTTCGCGCCCGGCGTCAACCCGTTCCACACGATCCCGACGCCGCAGGACGGGATCGGGCTGAACCCGCTGCTTCAGCACCCGAGCATGATGATCCACCCGCCGATGCTCTACTCGGGGTACGTCGCCTGGACCGTCCCCTTCGCCTTCGCGATCGGCGCCCTGATCACCCGCCGCGTCGACTCCGAATGGATCCGCGCGACCCGCCGCTTCGCCTTGATCGCCTGGACCTTCCTCGGCTTCGGCCTGCTGCTCGGCGCCCGCTGGTCCTACTCGGAGCTCGGCTGGGGCGGTTACTGGGCCTGGGACCCGGTCGAGAACGCGGCGCTGATGCCGTGGCTCCTCGGCACCGCGTTCCTGCACTCGATCATGGTGCAGGAGAAACGCAGCATGCTGAAGGTCTGGAACGCGACGCTGATCGTCGCCACCTTCTCGATGTGCCTGCTCGGCACGTTCCTGGTGCGCTCCGGGGTCCTGCAGTCGATCCACGCCTTCGGCGACGACACGGTCGGGCCCTACCTGCTGGCGGTGATCGGGATCGTCGTCATCGGCTCCACCTGCCTGATCGTCTCCCGCCTCGACGACCTGCGCTCCGACCAGAAGCGGATCGACTCGCTGATCTCGCGAGAGTCGGTCTTCCTGATCAACAACCTGTTGCTGGTCGGGATGGTCGTGGTGATCGCCTGGGGGACGTTCTTCCCGCTGATCTCCGAACTCTTCACCGGCACCAAGAGCTCGCTCGCCGCGCCCTGGTTCGACCACTACACGACGCCGCTGGCCATCCTGCTCGTGCTCTTCACCGGGATCGGACCGCTGCTGGCCTGGCGCCGCGTCACCTGGAGCTCGGCCCGGAAGGTCTTCCGCGTCCCGCTCGCGGTCGCCGCGCTGACCCTGGTCGTGCTCCTGCTGTTCACCGACGCCGGCAACAAGTTCTGGCCGCTGGCGCTCTTCACCTTCGCCGCCTTCGCGATCGCGGGCGTCCTGCAGGAGTTCTACAACGGCGCCCACGCGCGCCAGAAGACCTCGGGCGGCTCCTTCCCCGCCGCGCTGATCGCGGTCACCACCCGCAATCGGCGCCGCTACGGCGGCTACATCGCCCACATCGGGCTCGCCGTCCTGCTGATCGGCGTCGCCGCGTCCTCGAGCTTCCAGACCAACGAGAACGTCTCGATGAAGCCGGGCGAAACGCGGGTCGTCGACGGGCGCGAATTCACCTACAAGCAGCCCTACGTCCAGGTCGACAGCGAGAAGTACACCTTCGGGGCCGAAGTCGAAGTGAAGGAAGACGGCAAGTTCGTGACGATGCTGCGCACGAGCCGTCGGTTCTTCCGCCCGACCGGGGCCGCGGCCACCGGCGGTCTCGCCGGCTACTTCAGCGGGGAGGCGACCAGCGAGGTCGGCCTGAAGACCGGCTGGCTTCGTGACATCTGGGTCACCGTCGCGCCCAACGTCCAGAAAGTCCAGCACCAGCTCTCGGTTGCCGAAAAAGGCCTGAAAACCTGCATCGAAGCGGGGCCGGGGACGCCTGCGCAGTGCAAGCAGCTGGCGGCGATGATGCGTGCCGCCGCGGCGGAACCGAAACTGCGGCCGCGGGCGCTCGAACAGATCGGGAGCCTGCAGCTGCTCTCGGCCGAACGGATCGCCCGCGGGTACGTGACCGAGGCGGGTGCCGCGACCTTCAAGGTGATCATCAACCCGCTGGTCCTGTGGATGTGGATCGGCGGCATCATCGCGCTGATCGGTGCGCTGATCGCCGTCTGGCCCGCGCGCAGTCGCCGCAGGGGAGCAATGGTCCGGACCGAGGCCGACGCCCTCAAGGAAGCGAAATATCGCGAAATCCGCGACGCCGAACTCGACCACGCCTCCGGCAAGCTCTCCGACGAGGACTACGCGATCCTCGATGCCGAGTTGCGCAAGGAAGCGGTGGAGATCCTCGAAGCGGTCGGCGTCGGGGCCGGCACCGGCGAGCAGCTGCGTGCGGGCCGCGCCGGGCTGCCGAGCGATTACGTCGGTGGCGACGAGGACGGCGCCAACGGCAACGGCAACGGGCACGCGAACGGCAAACATCACGGGAACGGCAACGGTCGTGCCAACGGAAACGGCAACGGGGCGAGTGGCGCCTCGGACGACGATTAGCCGCTCAGAACCTCTACACTTATCTCCGTGTACACGATTCTCGGCGTCCTTCAGGTCATCATCGCGGCCGTCTTGGTCTTCCTCATCCTGCTCCACTCGGGGAAAGACGCGGGACTCTCCGGTGCCTTCGGCATCGGCGGCGGTGGCAGCCAGATCGGCGGCGGCTCGATGGTCGAGCGCAACCTCGACCGCGCCACCGTCTTCTTCGCCGTGCTGTTCGTCGTGAACACGATCGTCCTGCTGAAGATCTAGACACCTCCGGTGCCATTCACGCTCGGGAACCTCAGGGACGACCCCGAGGACCTGGGGTCGAACTTCGACGGCCCGCCGGGCCTGGAGTTCCGCGCCGCGACCGAGCTGCTCGGGCTCGAACGCTCCGGGCTGACCTACCAGCGCGTCCCGCCCGACTATCGCTTTCCCTATGGCCACACCCATGAGACGCAGGAGGAGGTCTATGTGGTCGTCGGCGGGGGAGGGCGGATGGCGGTCGACGACGAGGTCTTCGATCTGAAGAAGTGGGACGCGGTGCGCGTCCCGCCCGGCTCCTGGCGTGGCTACGAGGCCGGTCCGGAGGGCATCGAGCTGCTTGTCATCGGCGCGCCCAACCTCGGCGACAACCCGCGCGACGATGTCGAAGGCACGCGCGACTGGTGGCCTGGCTAGCGGATGAGTTCGCAGTGCTCCGACGCCGCGGCGCTCGGGGAGCGCCCGTCATTTGACGCTGCTCTGTAACCGAGGTTGACAAACAAGATACATTTGTCAAGTACGCAGACTGCAACCTCGCGTTTGACAACGCGTGAGAAGAAGGGGGATTTACGTGGAGGCGCACGTTGAGCACGCGCATCACCATCACCACCACGACGACGACGTCGAGCTGAATCCGGCTGCCTGGAGCGACGGCAAGCGCTATGCCTGGTTGCTCGGCATCGTGGTGCCGCTGGCGCCGTTCATCGCCTGGGGCCTGGTCGAAGCGACCGGCTTCGGCGGCTTCTGGTTCGCCGGCCCGGTCCTGGTCTTCGTCGCCTTTCCGATCCTGGATCTCCTGATCGGGATGGACGCCTCGAACCCGCCCGACTCGGTCCTGAAGTGGCTGGAGCAGGACCACTACTACCGCTGGTGCACCTACCTCTTCATCCCGATCCAGTACGCCGGGTTGATCTTCGCCGCCTGGAAATGGGGGGACGGCGGGCTTTCGGTCGTCGAATCGATCGGGCTCGCCTTCACCATGGGCGTGGTCGGCGGGATCGGCATCAACACCGCCCACGAGCTCGGCCACAAGCGCGACGACCTGGAGAAGTGGCTCAGCCGCGTCGCTCTCGCGCAGACCGGCTACGGGCACTTCTTCATCGAGCACAATCGCGGCCACCACGTCCGCGTCGCGACGCCGGAGGACCCGGCGAGCTCACGGCTCGGGGAGAGCTTCTGGGAATTCCTGCCGCGCACCGTGCACGGCAGCCTCACCTCCGCCTGGCACCTCGAGGCGGCCCGGCTCGACCGGCTCGGCAAGTCCCCCTGGACCCTGCGCAACGACATCGTCGGCGCCTGGGCGATGACCGTCGTCCTCTTCGCGGCGTTGACCGTCGCCTTCGGCCCGATCGTCCTGCCCTACCTGGTGCTGCAGGCGATCATCGGCTTCTCGCTGCTCGAGGTCGTCAACTACCTCGAGCACTACGGGCTGCTGCGCGACCGCAAAGAGGACGGCCGCTACCAGCGCTGCCTGCCGCGGCACAGCTGGAACTCCAACAACGTCGCCTCGAACGTCCTCCTCTACCACCTGCAGCGCCACTCCGACCACCACGCGAACCCGACCCGTCGCTATCAGGCGCTGCGCCACGTCGACGAGGCGCCGCAGCTGCCGACCGGCTACGCGGGGATGATCGTGCTCGCCTGGTTCCCGCCGATCTGGCGGCGGGTGATGGACCCGCGCCTGCTCGACCACTTCGAGGGCGACGTGACCAAGGCGAACATCCAGCCGCGCAAGCGCGACAAGATCCTGCGCGCGCTACGGCGGTGGACCGAGCGGCGGCGCGGCGGCGAGCGGAGCTGCGGCGGCGGGGGTGGCATCGTGAGCGCCTTCCGCTGCCCCGGCTGTGGCTACGTCTACGACGAGGCGCAGGGCCACCCGCGCGAGGGCTTTCCGCCCGGCACGGCGTGGAGCGAAGTGCCGGGCGACTGGGCCTGCCCCGACTGCGGGGTCCGGGACAAGGTCGACTTCGAGCCGGTGGAGGAGGGCGCCTGACCGCCCCCGCTGCGACGATAGGGGGCATGGCCAGTCGCACGCCCTATCCCGAGGCCGCCCGCGAGCTGCTCCGGCAGACGCTCTTCGACGCCGCCCGCCACCACCTGGAAGCGCGGCCGTGGTCAGAGGTGACGATGGGCGACATCGCCGCCACCGCCGGGGTCAGTCGCCAGACCCTCTACAAGGAGTTCGGCAACAAAAGCGAGTTCGCGGTCAACCTGACGATCCACGAGGGGGAACGCTTCCTCGGCGCGGTCGAAGACGCGGTGCGCGCCCACACCGACGACCCGCGCGCCGCGGTCCGCGCCGCGCTCGAGCTCTTCCTTCGCACGGCCGGCGAAGACCCGCTGATCCGCACCCTGCTGAGCGACGACGGCCAGGGCGGCATGCTCCCCTTCGTCACCACGCAGGGAATGCCGGTCGTCCTCTGGGCGACGACGCGACTCTCGGCGGTGATCGAGGAGGGCTGGCCGCAGGCGCCGAAGGGCGACGTGAAACTGCTCGCCGAGGCGCTCGTCCGCCTGGCGATCTCCTACATCACCAACCCGTCCGAGACGCCGGACTCGACCGCCGCCTCGGTGGCCGAACTGCTCGGCCCCTTCATCGACCGCGCCCTCGGCACGGCTTGATCGCCGTCCTCGCCGACACCCACATGCCGAAGGGCGGGCGGGTGCTGCCGGAGCGCTGTGTCGAGATCCTGCGTGAAACCGACGCGACGCTCCACGCGGGTGACTTCTTCGCGGTCGAGACGCTGGGCGAGATCGAGACGCTCTCTCGCGGCCCGGTCTACGCGGTGTACGGCAACGTCGACCGGCCCGATCTCCGGAAGCTCCTCCCGGAGACGCTCGAGCTCGACCTCGACGGCGCCCGCGTCGCGATGATCCACGACGCGGGCCCGTCCAAGGGCAGGCTGGGACGGATGCGAAAGCGCTTCCCCGACGCGGACGCCGTGGTCTTCGGCCACAGCCACCTGCCGCTCCACGAAGAAGTGGACGGCTTCCAGATCTTCAATCCTGGCAGCCCGACCGAGCGTCGCCGCGCCCCCCGGCACTCGATGGGCATCCTGCGGGTGAAGTCGGGACAGGCGGTCTTCGAGCACGTCTGGCTTTGACGACCGTTCTCCCGGCCGTCGCGGCAATCCTAGTTGCGTCCCGGGCGTCTCATGGCGGCCCTGGCAGGCTGTGGCCGCCATGAGACGCCCGGGACGTGAGGGTTTCGCAGGGAACTCCACGGTCTCGTAACGCTTCCGCCGCACCCCCGATGTTGATGGGCCGAAAACCCGTCATATAGACGGGTTTTCGGCCCATCAACATTTCGGGTCCTGCGGGATGCGCACGAAGTGTGAGGAAGCCGGGAGGAAGTGTGGGGTTCGGGGCGTCTCCCGCACGGACCTCTACTCCTCGCGCGGCGCGACCAGTTCGTGCTGGTAGGCGTAGGCGACCGCCTGGGCTCGATCGCGGGCGCCGATCTTGGCGAAGAGGTGATTGACGTGGCTCTTCACGGTGGCGCCGCTGACCACCAGGCGGTCGGCGATCTCGCCGTTGGAGAGCCCCGCGGCGATCAGCTCGAGGACCTCGGCCTCGCGGGGGGTGAGCCCGTCGGGGAGCTCGTCGTCTTCGGGGCAGGGGGGAGCATCGCCGCGTTGGACGGCGGTCAGGAGCTGGCGTTGCACGGCCGGGTCGATCGCCGCCTCGCCCGCCGCGACGCGTTCGACCGCGCTCTGGATCTGCTCGGCGCCGGCGTCCTTGGTCAGGTAGCCGCGGGCACCGGCCTGCAGGGCCTGGACGACGGTCTCGTCGTCGGCGTAGGTGGTGAGGGCGACGACGCCGACGTCGGGGTGCGTCCGGGCCAGCCGGCGAGTCGCCTCGATGCCGTCGAGGCGGGGCATCCGCAGGTCCATCAGGACCACGTCGGGGTGCTCGGCAGCGACCAGTGCCAACGCCTCCTCGCCGTCGGCGGCGGCGCCGACCGGCTCGATCCCGTCGATCAGCCCCAGCATCAAGGTCAGGCCCTCGCGGACGACACGCTGGTCGTCGGCGACTACCACCCGCAGCGGCCCCGCACCCGGCGCGGCGCCTTTCGCCTCGCTCACGCCGCCGGCACCCAGAGCTCGACCCGGAATCCGTCCTCGGTCGGCCCGGCGAGGAGGCGCCCGCCGATCAGCTCGGCCCGCTCACGCATCCCGCTGACGCCGTAGCCGGAGCCCGCGCTCGCCAGCGCCGCCGGCTGCGGCACCCGCGGCTCGGACCCGTCCCCGTGGGAGTCGGCGACGATCAACTGGACGCCGTCGGGGTCGTAGTCGAGGCGGATCGTCACCCGCTCGGCCTCCTCGGCGTGCTTGCGCACGTTGGTGAGCGCCTCCTGCGCGGTACGGAAGACCGCCAGCGCCGCTTCGGAGGGCAGTCGACGCGGCTCGCCGCTGATCTCCAGGGTGCACTCGATGCCGCTCGCGCGCATGTCCTCGAGCAGCTCCTCCAGCTTGTCGGGACCGGGCACCGAGTCGCCGCGCAGCGCTTTGATCGCCGCCCGCGCCTCGTCGAGGCCGGCGGCGGCGTGACGGTGGGCGCGGCCGATCGCCGCGATCACATCGGAGTCGACCTCACGGTCGAGGGCCAGGAGGCGCGCCCCCTCGAGCTCCACCGAGAGCGCCGAGAGCGAGTGGGCGAGGACGTCGTGGAGCTCCCGCGCGATCCGCCCGCGCTCGTCGAGTGCCGCCGCCTCGTTGCGCGCCAGTCGCGTCTGCTCCTCCTCTTCGAGCAGTTCCTGCGCCTGGATCTGATGGTTCTCCGAGAGTCGCAGCAGGTTCCCGATCACGAACATGAAGACGTAGGCGATGTTGGTCCAGGCGAAGACGAGGAAGCGTTCGCTCGCCGTCGCGAGGATGCCGATGTCGACGATCGCGATGATCGGGACGATCGCCGCGAGCGCCAGCCGTTTCGGCAGCCGGATCACCGCCGAGGCGACCGCGGCGTAGGTGCCGAGCACCGCGGTCCCGGACGGCTGCACCGTCATCAGCGCGATCGAGGCGAGCCCGAGCAGCAGGATGAAGACGAACTCGGCGCGGTCGTCCTGGGGGTCATAGATCAGCTCGATCGCGATCAGGACCGCCAACGTGCCGCCGCCCAGGAGGGTCACCAGGCCTTCGCCCCAGAGCGCCGGGGTCGGCGTGCCGATCAGCCCCGAGATCAGGATCAGGACCATCGAGACGACCGGCCAGACCCGCATCCGCACCGTCCCCTTGCCCTCTTTGCGCAGGTGGTCGCGCAGGAACATGATCCCCTGCGGGCGCTCGGGTTGGTCGTCCGGGCGGAAGATCTGCATGGACACAGGTTAGGAGCCTGCCTCCGGGTTGTCATGGGCGCCGGGGTTGAGCGTGGGAGGGGCGCCTCCACCCAGGGGTTGAGGGGCAAGTTCGGCGCCCGAGCCGATGCGGCGCGGCCCCACCCGTCGTAGCTTCCTCGCCATGGATACGGCGATCCGCGTTCACGGGCTGCGGCGCTCCTTCGGGGACGTCGAGGCCGTCGCAGGAGTCGACCTCGAGGTCGGCCACGGCGAGATCTTCGCGTTCCTCGGGCCCAACGGCGCCGGGAAGACGACGACGATCGAGATCCTCGAGGGGTTCGGGGCGCGGGACGCGGGGGAGGTGGAGGTCCTCGGCGTCGATCCGGCCCACGGGACCTCGGACTGGCGACAGCGCGTCGGGATCGTGATGCAGGAGTCCCCCGGCGAGCAGGAGCTGACCGTGCGCGAGTGCATGGAGCTCTACGCCGGTCTATATAAGGCGCCGCGCCCGGTCGGCGAGACGCTGGAGCTGGTCGGGCTCGGTGCCGAGGCGCAGGAGAAGATGACCGGCACGCTCTCCGGCGGACAGCGGCGGCGGCTCGACGTCGCCTTGGCGTTGATCGGCGACCCGGAGCTGATCTTCCTCGACGAGCCGACCACCGGCTTCGACCCGGCGGCGCGCCGCGACGCCTGGAAGATGCTCGATGGCCTGCGGGACCTCGGCAAGACGATCTTCCTCACCACGCACTACATGGAGGAGGCGGAGCGGCTCGCCGACCGGATCGCGGTGATCGCGGGCGGGCGGATCATCGACGAGGGCACGCCGTCGACGATCGGCCACCGCGACATCGCCGCCTCGGAGATCCTCTTCACCCTGCCGCCGGGGGTCTCCGACCGGGAGCTGCCCGACGACCTGCTGGCGCTGATGCAGCCGGAGCGCCGCGCCGGGCGGATCGAACTGCACAGCGCGGCGCCCCTGGCCGACCTCGGTCGGCTCGGCTCCTGGGCCGAGGGGCGCGGCATCGAGGTCGGCGAGCTCGAGGTGCGCCGGCCCACCCTCGAGGACGTCTACCTGCGCCTCACCGCGGAAGCGGCGGGCGTCAAGACCGAGGGGGCAATCTGAGATGGACCTGGTCCTGCACGTCACCCGCTTCCAGCTGCGCGCCTTCCTGCGCAACAAGCGAGCGCGGACGTTCACGCTGGTCATCCCGCTGATCCTGCTGGCGCTGCTGGCGGGTGTCTTCCACGGCGGCGAAACCACCGTCAACGGGGTGAAGATCGACTACCGGCAGTTCTTCGTGCCGAGCGTGATCGTCTTCTCGCTGACCCTGACCACGCTGGCGATGCTTGTCGCGACCGTCGTCCAGCAGCGGGAGATGGGGATCCTGAAGCGCCGCCGGGCGACGCCGATGCCCGCCTGGGCACTGATCGCCAGCCAATCGCTGACCGTGGTTCTGATGGCGATCGGCACCGTGGCGCTGCTCCTGATCGTCGGCGCGGTCGCCTTCGGCGTCCACATCCCTTCGGGCGGCTTGGTCACGCTGGTGCTCGGGGTGGTCGGCGGAGCCTTCTCCTTCTGCGGCCTCGGCTACGCGCTCAGCACCTTCGCCGACTCTGCCGACACCGCCCAGCCGATGATCCAGCTGATCACCTTCCCGCTCTTCTTCATCTCCGGGATCTGGATCCCGATCTCCGAACTGCCCAAGTTCCTTGAAATCGTGGCGAAGATCTTCCCGGTCGAGCACGTCGCCGACCTCGTCCACCGGGCCTACGTCGGCGCGGTCCCGACCGGGCCGGTCCTGATCGACTTCGTGATCCTGCTCGGCTGGGCGGCCCTCGGCGCCACGGTGGCGGCGAAGCGCTTCCAGTGGATGCCCCCGCGCCGGGGGTAGTGGGCGGGACGGCGCGCTTCGAGGCGGTCCCGGCCACCCAGGACGTGAGGGGTTCGTGTAACACCCGGCACACCTCGCCCAATTCGTTGACGAAGGTGCCGCGAACTCCACACTTCCCGCGGCCTTCAGGCACTCCCTGGCGCTTCGCGGGCCTGAAAGTAGGCCCCGAGAACGCGCTGCAAGGATTACCGGGGCTATGGCACCGGTAATCCTTGCAGCGCGGTCGTGACTGTTGCCCAACACGCACGGAAGCGTGGACTTCCCACGGTCTCTGTGACGCCCCCGGGTAATCGGTGACGGATCCGTGTTCCTCCGTGACGAACGCCAGCGGCAACGGCCGCGCAGCTGTTCCTTTTGCCGACCCCTCCGGCAAAAGGAACAGCTGCGCGAGGGGCTATTTCGTTTTCGTTTCGATCCGGCAGCTCTGTGGGTTGCCGCCGTGGAAGTAGCAGCGGTCGTTGACCCAGTTGACGGTGTAGTGGACGCCCGCGAGGACCACGTTGTGGCGGATCGCGAAGAAGACGGTGATCTTGCCGAAGTAGTCGTTCGGGCCCTGGAACCAGGTGACGCCGCACTTCAGGCGCGCCTTGGAGAGGCGCTCGCACTTGATGTTCTTTTCCTGGCCGTTGGCGAACTTCGGGCCGAAGGCTTCTTCCATCGCAATGCCGCTGATTTCCTCGGAGCGTTCGCGGGTGAGCAGCGGGATGTGGGCCTTCGGCACCTTGATCTGCGGCGTCGGCCCGCCGGATTCGACCGCGTCGATCCAGCTCTGCACCCAGGAGGAGATCTGGTCCACGCGGGTGAAGACGGCCGGGCTGGCCGGGTTGCAGGAACCGTCGCCGAGGCTGGTCACGCCGACCTCGACCGGCGTGCCGTCGGACCGCATGGCGATCGCCGGGCCGCCTGAATCACCGTGGCAGGTGGTGATGTGGAAGCTCGGCGAGTCGAGCGCGCAGACCTGGCGCTGCGGATCGAAGAAGGGGTAGTAGCGCCTCGTCCCTTCCTTGCAGCGGGAGGCTTCCTCGATCGGCACGGTCGCCGCCTGCAGCTGGTTCGGGGCGTGTCCGGTTCTGCGGTTGTCGATGCCCCAGCCGGCGACGGTCAGCTTGTCGCCGGGTTCGTAGAGCACCGCGTCGGCGGCGGTCGCGAGCGCGATCGGCGGCGCGGTCACCGGAGCGGTGAGGATCAGGAGGCCGGCATCGCCGTGCAGCTGGGTCGGGTCGAAGCCGGGGTAGGCCAGCACCTGTTCGACCTTGCTCACCTGCGTGTCTTCGATCTTGGTGAGGTTGGAGACCCCGGTCGCGACCGCGATCAGCTCCGGCTCGACGATCGAGCTCGATTCGACGTCCTCGACGCAGTGTCCGGCCGTGAGGATGACCCGCGGCGCCACCACCGTGCCCGTGCAGGCATAGCCGGCCGTCGCCTGCACCCCTTCGATGAAGGCAAGCGACGGATAGGCGGCGATCGACGTGTTGTGGCCGCCGATGACCGAAGCGGACGCCTTGGGGTTCGGCGCGGCGGTCGCGGTCGCGGTGAGGAGAAGCGTCCCGAGAAGAGCGAGAGCGGTGAACAAAGTCGCCTTGCCGGAACGGCGCGCGGAGCGGATCAAATTGTCCTCATTCGGTCGGATCGTCACGTTTTCCCTGCGTCGGGGCCCGTCGGCCCACGGCCGCCGAGTGTACCGCCGTGCATTCAGGAAACCCTGGAAATGGCCGAAAGGATCGGCCCGGCCGCTCACCCCCCGATCGCGCTCATCGTCCGCCCCGGCGGCCGGAAGCCCGGCTCGTCGATCCGGTGCTTGAGCTCCTTGCGCCAGACCGCCTCGCGGACGATCCGCCCCAGCTCGGCGTCGTCTGCCCCCGCCCGCAGCGGCGCGCGCAGATCGGTCTCGTGCAGGGAGAAGAGGCAGGTGCGCAGTTTCCCGTCGGCGGTCAGGCGCAGGCGGTTGCAGTCGGCGCAGAAGGGTTCGGAGACGGGGTTGACGAAGCCGATCTCACCGCGCCCGTCGGCGAAGGCGTGGACCCGGGCGGTCGAGTGCGCCTCGCGGGGGCGCTCGACCAGCGGGTGGACCTCCTCGATCATCGCCCGCACCTCGGCCCCGGTGAGCACCGCCTCGGCGCGCCAGGCGCGGTCGCCGTCGAGCGGCATGAACTCGATGAAGCGCACCTGGAAGCCCCGCTCCCGCGCCAGGGCGCAGAAGCGCAACACATCGTCGCGGCCGAATCCCGGCATCGGCACCGCGTTCACCTTCACCGGACCCACCTGGGGGAAGGCGGCGATCGCATCCAGCCCTGCCATCACCCGCTCGAGCGCGTCGCGGCGGGTGATCTCGAAGAAGCGGCCACGGGCGAGACTGTCGATCGAGACGTTCACCCGGTCGATCCCGGCGGCGACCAGCTCGGCGGCCTGGGCCTCCAGCAGGTAGCCGTTGGTGGTCAGCGAGAGGTCCTCGATCCCCTCGATCGCCCGCAGCCGTCCGACCAGGGCCGGGAACTCGCGCCGCACCAGCGGCTCGCCCCCGGTCAGCCGCACGTCCCGGACCCCGAGGCCGACCAGCAGCCCCACCAGCCGCTCGATCTCCTCGAAGGAGAGGATCTCCTCACGCGGGATCCACGGCATCCCCTCGGCGGGCATGCAGTACCGGCAGCGGAAGTTGCAGCGGTCGGTGACCGAGACCCGCAGGTCTGAGATCAGCCTGCCGTGGGCGTCCTCGAGGGGCATGCAGGGGACGGTAGCGACTCCGACCGAGCCACTTTGCGACCGAGCCGTCTTTGTAATACGTTTCACGAATGAGCAGTGGAGGAACGCTCTTCGAGTCCGGGCGGATCGGCGATCTCGCGATCCGCAACCGCTTCGTGCGCGCCGGCACCTCGGAGTCGATGGCCGCCGAGGACGGGCGCGTCACGCCGCAGCTGCTCGAGCTCTACTCACGCCTCGGGCGCCACGACGTCGGCCTGCTGATGACCGGACACCTTTTCTGCGAACCGCGTGGTCGTTATGCCCCCGCACAGGTCGGTATCCATGATGACGCGATGATCCCCGGCCTGGCCGAACTGGCGGGCGGGGTGAAGGCGACCGGCGCGAAGATCTTCGCTCAGGTCGCCCACGCCGGCAGCCAGTCGCGCGCCTTCGGAATCGAGCCGCTGGCGCCGTCGCCGATCCCCAACGCGCTCACCGGGCGCACGGTCGGGGAGGCGACCCCGGCGGAGATCGAGGCGGTGATCGCGGCATTCGCGGCGGGCGCGGGGCGGGCGGTCGAGGCGGGCTTCGACGGCGTGCACATCCACGGCGCCAACGGCTATCTGATCAGCGAGTTCTGCTCCCCGCTCACCAATCGACGCGACGACCTGTGGGGCGGCGACGCCGAGCGCCGCGGCCGCTTCCTGCTGGAGATCGTGAAGGCGATCCGCGCCGTCGTGCCGGTCGGCTTCCCGGTGACGCTGAAGCTCGGGATCGCCGACGCCGAGCCAGGTGGCCTCAGCGCGGAGGAGACGCTGGCGCGTTGTCCCGAGCTGGTCGCGGCGGGCGTCGACGCGATCGAAGTCTCGGTCAACGTGATGGGCGCTCCGAGCGACTCGGCCAAGACCTACGTCGCGGTCGGGCCTCGGCGCGCCGCCGAGGACTTCCTCGTCCACCGACTGCTCGCCGAGCCGGGCCCCGAGGCCTACTTCGACGACTGGGCACGGCGCGTCCGCGAGACGGTCGACACCAAGATCATCCTCGTCGGCGGGCTGCGCACCACCCAGACGATGGAAGGCGTGATCGCCTCCGGCGACGCCGACTTCATCGCGATGGCGCGCCCCTTCATCCGCGAGCCGGACCTGGTCAGCCAGATCGCGGCCGGGCGCACGGGACGGGTCGACTGCACCTCATGCAACCTCTGCCTGCGCCACGAGGGACACCACTCGCTGCGCTGCTGGCGCACGCCGCGCAAACGGCTCCTCGAGCACGCCGTCTACCGCTTCACCGGCGGTCTCGGCCGGAACCTGTTGAGCACCAATCGCCATTGATGCCGGACCCTCCGGAGATCCTCTGGGAGCCGACCGCCGCCGCGGTCGAGTCCTCCAACCTCACCCCCTACATCGACCACCTGCGCGCCCGGGGCGTGGACGTCACCACCTACCCGGAGCTCTGGCGCTGGTCGGTCTCCGACCTCGAGGCCTTCTGGAACTCGATCTTCGACCACTTCCGGGTGGAGTACGACGGTGAGCGCACCGTCGCCCTGGCCTCGCGGGAGATGCCCGGCGCCGAGTGGTTCCCGGGGGTGCGGCTGAACTGGGCCGAGCGCGCCTTCGCCGGCAAGGCCGACGATCAGGTGGCGATCCTCCACGCCTCCGAGCTGCGCGAGCTCGAGGAGATCACCTGGGGCGAGCTACGGGCGAAGGTCGCCGCGGTGGCGGGCGGCCTGCGCTCCCTCGGGGTGGGGAAGGGCGACCGCGTCGTCGCCTACCTCCCGAACATCGCCGAGGCGACGATCGCCTTCCTCGCCTGCGCCTCGATCGGCGCGGTCTGGTCGAGCGCCTCACCCGACTTCGGCGCCGGCTCCCTGATCGACCGCTTCGCCCAGATCGGGCCCAAAGTGTTGATCTGTGTCGAGGGCTACCGCTACGGCGGCAAGGACTTCGACCGCACCCCGGTGCTCAGGCGGCTCCAGGAGGCGATGCCCTCCCTCGAGCACACCGTGCTGGTGCCCTACCTCGACCCCGGGGCGAGCGCGACCTCCGGCGCCGAGCCCCTGGAGGGCGTCACCCTCTGGGAGGAGCTCCTCTCAGCCGGTGAGGGATCGGAGCTGACCTTCGAGCGCGTCCCCTTCGACCACCCCCTCTGGGTCCTCTACTCCTCGGGGACCACCGGCCTTCCCAAGGCGATCGTCCAGGGCCAGGGCGGGATCCTGCTCGAGCAGTGCAAGAAGATGCACCTCCACACCGACGCCAAGGCGGGCGACCGCCTCTTCTGGTTCACCACCACCGGCTGGATGATGTGGAACTTCCTCGTCGGCGGCCTCCTCACCGAGGCGGCGATCGTCCTCCACGACGGCAACCCCGGCCACCCCGACATGGGCGTCCTCTGGGACCTGGCCGAGGAGGCGGGCATCACCATGTTCGGCACCTCCGCCGCCTACATCTCCGCCTGCATGAAGGCGGGCGTCGAGCCCGGCGCGGGCCGCGACCTCTCCCGCCTGCGCGCGGTCGGCTCGACCGGCTCGCCGCTCGCCCCCGAGGGCTTCGACTGGATCTACGAGCACGTCGGCTCCGACACCTGGCTCTTCTCCACCTCCGGCGGCACCGACCTCTGCACCGCCTTCGTCGGCGGCGTCCCCACGCTCCCCGTCTACCGGGGGGAGCTCCAGGCCCGCGCCCTGGGGGCGGCGGTCGAGTCCTGGGACCCCGAGGGCCATGCCCATATCGGTGAGGTCGGCGAGCTCGTGATCACCGCGCCGATGCCCTCGATGCCGCTCTACCTCTGGGGCGACGAGAGTGGCGAGCGCTACCGCGAGTCCTACTTCGAGATGTTCCCCGGGGTCTGGCGCCACGGCGACTGGATCGAGATCACCGACCGGGGCACGGCGATCATCCACGGCAGGAGCGACTCGACCATCAACCGCGGCGGCATCCGCATCGGCACCGCCGAGATCTACCGGGCGGTGCTCGGCTCCGAGGAGATCACCGACGCCCTGGTGGTCGACCTGCCGAAGGAGGGCACCGACGGCGTGATCCGGCTCTTCGTCGTCCTGCGCGAGGGGGCCGGGCTGACCGATGACCTGAAGAGGACCCTCGCCCGCCGGATCCGCGAGCGCTGCTCCCCCCGCCACGTCCCCGACGAGGTGACCGCCATCGCCGCCGTCCCCCGCACCCTCTCGGGCAAGGTGGTCGAGGTCCCGGTGAAGCGGATCCTGATGGGCGCCGACCCGGAGAAGGTGGTCAGCCGCGACTCGCTGGCGAACCCCGAGGCGCTCGACTGGTTCGTCGGGTCGGCGGGCGCCTGAGCGCTACCAGCGGCCGCGGTGCACGATCTCGTCGAAGGGCCGGCGATCGTGGCGCTTGAGCGGGGCCAGGGGGCGGTCGGACGGGTAGCCGAGGTCGAGGATCAAGGCCGCTTCGACGTCGTCGGGGAGGCCGAGGGTGTCGCGGGCGAGGTCCTGCTCGGCGACGCTCGAATGGCCGCAGCCGATCCCGAGGTCGGCGGCCGCGAGTTGGATGAAGGCGGCGGCCTGGCCGAGGTCGAATTGCGCGATGCGCGCGCGTTTCGGGTCATCGAGGACCGGAAGCGTGAGGACGATCGCCGCCGCCGCGTTGGCGACATGTTTGCCGCCCACCCAGACGCCCGAGAGGCGCTGGAGCTGGTCGCGATCGGTGACGAGGACGAAGTCCCAGGGCTGCCAGTTTTTCGCCGAGGGTGCCAGGCGCCCGGCGGCGAGGATGCGGTCGAGATCGACGTCGGAGATCACCTGCTCGGTGAACTGGCGCACGTTTCGTCGGGCTTTGATCGCTTCGAGAGTCTCCATTTGGCCTCCCACCTTTGGTAGTACATAATCCGAATATGGGTGCACAGCCTAGGGGATCGGAGGCGCGGCCTTGACCACCGCGCGCCGTCGGGCCGAGACCGGCGTGGCCTGGCTGCGGGAGCGCCGGCGGGTGGTCTCCGCCACGCTCGTCGAGGTGGAGGGGTCGGCACCCTTCGAAGCCGGCGCCACCATGCTCGTCGATGCCGACGACGCGATCGAGGGCTCGGTCACCGGCGGGTGCGTCGAGGCGGCGCTGGTCCAGGAGGCGCACGAGGTCTTCGCCGGCGGCGGCCCGCGGATCGTCACCTACGGGATCAGCGACGAGGTTGCGGGTACGGTCGGTCTCGCCTGCGGGGGAACCGTCCACGTGCTGGTCCAGGAGCTGGCCGGCGCCGCGCTGGCGGTGGAGCGCCGCGCCCTCGCCGCGGTAGCCGAAGGGTCCCCGGTCGCGATCGCCACCGTGCTCGACGGCAGCCGCCGCGGTGAGAAACTGGCGGTGATCGACGGCGAGCCGATCGGCGAGCTGTCCGGTCCGGCGCTCTTCAACCACTCGGTCACCCGCGACGCGATCGGCATGCTCGAGCAGGGCGCTACCGGGATCCGCCGCTACGGCGAGGACGGGACGACGCTGGAGGCCGAGGTCGCCGTCCACGTCCAGTCCTTCGCCTCGTCGCCGCGGATGCTGATCTGCGGCGCGATCGACTTTTCTGCCGCGCTCGGTCGCATCGCCGGCGAGGTCGGCTACGAGGTGACGATCGCCGACCCTCGGGAGCCCTTCCTGCGCAGCCCACGCTTCCGCGAGGCGGGCACCCCGCTGGCGCAGTGGCCACAGGACGCGGTCGCCGGGATGGGCCTCGGCCCGCGCGACGCGGTGATCGTCTTCAGTCACGACGCGAAGCTGGACGAGCCGGCCCTGCTGGCCGCCTTCGAGACCCCGGTCGGCTACATCGGCGCGCTCGGCAGCCGCCGCACCACCGCCGACCGCAATCGCCGGCTCCTGGAGGCCGGGGCGGAGGAGGAGGATGTGGCGCGGATCCACGCACCGTGCGGGCTCGACATCGGCGGCTCGAC
This sequence comes from uncultured Actinomycetes bacterium, assembly GCA_963782515.1. Taxonomy (GTDB): domain Bacteria; phylum Actinomycetota; class Thermoleophilia; order Solirubrobacterales; family 70-9; genus VAYN01. Next base: position 829,337 of record CAWAJY010000004.1, read on the forward strand.
GCCCGAGGAGGTGGCGATCTCGGTGCTCGCGGAGATAATCGCGGTGCGCAACGGACGGGCAGGGGTGCCGCTCCGGGACACGCGGGTGCCGATCCACCCGCGCTCCTAGCGCTCAATGTTCATTTGTAATACTTTATGCCAGGGATGGCGCAAGGAGGCTTCCGAGAGTTGGCAACTAAAGCGACCGTCAGTGCAGTGACGACGTCCCAAGCAGCACCGGTCGAGCAGCTCGACAATCGCCTGCTCGCCGCCCGTGCCCGCGCCGAGATCCTCGCCGCGATCTTCGACGGCCGCTTCGAGAAGAAGCTCCCCAGCGAGGACAAGCTGGCGGCGATGCTGAACATCAGCCGCACCACCGTCCGCACCGCCCTGCAGAGCCTCGAGCGCGACGGCGTCGTCACCCGCCAGCGGGCCATCGGCACGCTGATCAACCCCCACGTGCGGCCGTCCTCGCTCACCCTGCAGCGGCTGGCCGGCTTCGACGGGCTGTTGGAAGAGCGCGGCTTCGACGTCGAGGTCGACATGAGCTGGGAGTGGGCCAAGCCGGACGAGGGGCTCCTGGCCGCCTTCCCGCTCGACCCCGACGAGGAGTACCTGACGGTCGAGAAGACCTATCGCGCCGACGGCACCCTCGCCCTCTCGATCATCGACGTGGTGCCGAGGAGCTCCCTTCCCTCGACCGAGGTGCCGGACGAGATCGACGCCTCGCTCTTCGCCTACAGCGAACGCGAATGGCCGGCGCCGATCCACCACGCGGTCGTGAAACTCGTCCCCGAGGTGAAGAACGGCGACAACACGAAACTGGAAATCGAGGACGGCGTCCCCTTCCTGCGGCTGCACGAGGTCCACTACTCCGCCCGCGGCGAGGCCCTCGGCTACTCGGTGATCGCCGCCGACGACAAATACATCAGCCTCGAGGTGGTCCGCACGCAGTGAAGGCGCGCGGCGACAAGGACGTGCAGGCGTCCGTCGGGGCGGCCGTGCCGCGCCGCGAGGATCGCCCCCTGCTGCGCGGCGAGGGCGAGTACATCGCCGACGTCGAGGCCCCCGCCGGGACCCTCCACGCCGCCTTCGTCCGCAGTCCGGCGGCGCACGCCGAGCTGCGCGGCGTCGACCTCCAGCCCGCCCTCGACGCCCCCGGCGTGCGCGGCGCCTTCGCCTTCTCCGACCTCGGCCTGGCGGCGCTCACCCCGCCGATGGAGAACCCCGACGCACGCACGGTTCCGCGGCCGCTCCTGGCCGACGACCGCGTCCGGTTCGTCGGCGAGCCGCTGGCGGTGGTCGTCGCCGACAGCCCCTATCTCGCCGAGGACGCCGCCGAGCTGGTCGGCTTCGAGCTCGAGTCCCTGACCCCGGTGGTCGACCCGGTCGCCGCCTGCGAGCCGGGCGGCCCACTCCTCTTCGACGACACCAACGTCCTCTACGACTCGCGCTTCGAGAAAGGAGAGGTCGACGCGGCCTTCGAGGAGGCGGCGGTCGTGGTCGAGCGCAAGTTCCGCAACCCGCGCTACTCGCCCGCCCCGATGGAGGGCCGCGGCGCGCTGGCGATCCCGGAGGCCGACGGGGTCCTCGTTTGGACCTCGAGCCAGGCGCCGCACCGGCTCGCCGAGGTGACCGCGGCGCTGCTCGGCCTGGAGCCCGACACGGTGCGCGTGCGTTGCTCCGACGTCGGCGGCGCCTTCGGCCAGAAGGCCCACGCCTACCCGGAGGAAATCCTCGTCGCCTGGCTGGCCCGGCGGCTGGGACGACCGGTCCGCTGGATCGAGGACCGGGCCGAGAACCTGCTCGCCGCCTGTCACGCACGCGACCAGGCGCTGTCGATCCGCGTCGCCGCGGACGCCGAGGGGAAGCTGCTGGCGCTCGACGCCGACGTGATCTGCGACCAAGGCGCCTACGGCGTCTTTCCCCACGGCCACATCCTCGAGGCGCTCGGCACCCCGGCGATCCTTCCCGGGCCCTACCGGCTCGAGGCCTACCGCTTCCGCTCCCGGTCGGTGGCGACGAACAAGTCGCCGGAGGGCGCCTACCGCGGCGTCGGCCTGCCCGTCTCCGCCTTCGTCCACGAGCGGCTGATGGACATCCTCGCCGGCGAGCTGGACCTCGACCCGGCCGAGATCCGCCGCCGCAACCTGCTGCGACCGGCCGACATGCCGCACCTCACCCTGACCAACCAGCGCTACGACTCCGGCGACTATCCGGCGGCTCTGGAGGCGGCGCTGGACAAGTTCGGCTACGAGGAGATGCGCGGGGAAGTCGAGGCGATGCGCGCCGAAGGCCGCCAGGTCGGCATCGGCATCTCCAGCTACGTCGAGTACACGGCGATCAACTCGAAAGTCTTCCAAGGGCGCGGCATGACCGGGATCCCCGGCTGCGACGGCGCCCACCTGGCGGTCGAGCTGAACGGCCGCCTCTCGCTGTGGACGACGCTGCCGGCGATCGGCCAGGGCTCCGACACGACCTTCGCCCAGCTCGTCGCCGACGCCTTCGCCACCTCACCCGACGAAGTCGACGTGCACCGCTCCGACACCGCGATCGGGCAGCTGCACGGGACCGGAACCTTCGCCAGCCGCAGCGCCGTCGCCGGCGCCGGGGCGATCGGCCGCGCCGCCGCCGAGCTGCAGGAGCGCCTCCGCGCCGACGCCGCGCCGCTCTTGAAGGTGCCACCGGAGGAGCTCGAGATCGCCGCCGGGGAAGTTCGCGTGCGAGGGGTGGAGGAGGTCGGCATCGCGCTCGCCGAGCTGGTCGCCGACCGCCCGCCGGAGCGCTATCGCGTCTCCGCCGAGTTCGACCCCCCGAACCTCGCCTATCCCTACGCCACCCACGTCTGCCTGGTCGAGGTCGACGCCGAGATCGGCGGCCTCGAGATCCTCCGCTGGGTGATCGTCGAGGACTGCGGCAAGGTGATCAACCCGATCATCGTCGAGGGCCAGATCCACGGCGCCACCGCCCAGGGCATCGGCGGCACGACCCTCGAGCAGCTCGTCTACGGCGACGACGGCCAGCTCCTCACCAGCTCCTTCATGGACTACCTCCTGCCGACCGCCTCGGACATCCCGAACTTCGAGGTCGGCCATCTCGAAACCCCGGCGCCGGGCGAGCACGGCGGCGCCAAAGGCGTGGGGGAGGGCGGCACCTTGGCCCCTCCCGGCGCGATCGCCAACGCCGTCTCCGCCGCCCTCGGCCGCGAGTTCAACCAGCTCCCCCTGGCCCCCGAGTCCCTCCGGACCCCAGCCCGCTCACCCCAGGCGGCATAGGGAGGGTTCGGGGCCGTCTGAAGCCGGCGCCCGGGGAGGGTGCGAGGGACGGGTTAGGGCCGCGAGGGGCCTGCGGCGAGCGCGGCCGTCCCGTCCACGGCCCTGGCCGGCTGTGGCCGTGGCCGAGACGGCCGGGTCATGTGGCGAGTGATGAGGGATCGTCGGGTGCGGGTCACGCGGGCGCATAAGAGGGACGCGGGTCCCGCGAGGCGCACGAGAAGGACCCGGATCCCTGACCGAAGTCGGACCTCGTCACAGAGACCGTGGGAACTCCACGCTTCCGTGCGTGTCGTCCGACCGCCACGGAGGCGCGGGCGACCCTGGTTACGCATAGGTTCACTCAGGTCGCCCGCACTCTCGGGGACCTCGATCCCGGTGCCGGGAGGTGACCCGGAGCGCGCGGGGGTGTGACGTTCCCGGCGTCTTCGTCACGGAAGGCGGACCTCGTCACGGAGACCGTGGGAACTCCACGCTTCCGTGCGTGTCGTCCAACGGTCACGGATGCGCGGGCGACCCTGGTTACGCATAGGTTCACTCAGGTCGCCCGCACTCCCCGGGACCTCGATCCCGGTGCCGGGAGGTGACCCGGAGCGCACGGGGGTGTGACGTTCCCGGCGTCTTCGTCACCGATCGGGGCGAGGTCGCGGTAGCTGTGGGCTCTCCCCGGCTTCTCTCGCGCGGGAGGGTGACGGATGTTTCACGAACCCCTCACGTCCTGGGCGTCTCATGGCGGTCACAGCCTGCCAGGACCGCCATGAGACGCCCAGGACCGATCTCGGACGGGCGGGGCGGCCGGTCAGCCCCGCTCCGGCGGGTGCCGGGCGGCGCGTGCCTGCCACTCCACCCGAGGGGTTTCCGTGGCGGCGATGGAGCGCTCAGGCGATCTGTCTTGACAGTCCTAGGTCCAATGTATTACAAAGAGGACCTGGGTACAGCAGGATCACTTTCAGGGTTGGAAACCCGAGGAGGAGTTAGATGAAGCGTCGTTTGTTCGCGTTGTGTCTTTTGGTCGCGGCTCTTGCCGTGCTCGTCGCCGGATGTGGGGGCTCGTCCAGCTCTTCTTCGTCGGGCGGCGAATCCACCGAAGCGGCTGAAGAATCGTCGGGGGGTGAAGAAGCGACCGGGACCGAAACCACCGACGAATCGTCGGGTAAGGGCGGCGGGATGAAGGTCGGCTTCGTCTACATCTCCCCGCTGCCGGGCTCGGCCTGGTCAGAAGCCTGGGACGCGACCCGCAAGTCGCTGGAGACCAAGTTCGGTGCGGAAACCACCGTCGTGCAGCCGATCGAAGAAAACACCGAAGTCGTCGGCGTGCTGCAAGGCCTGGTCCGCGAAGGCAATGAACTGATCTTCGCCACCGCGCTCGGCTACCAGCCGTACGTCGAACAGGTCGCCGAAGAAAACCCGGAAGTCGACTTCGTGGTGACCGGTCCGTGGCTGCAGGAAACCGAACTGCCGCCGAACGTCTCCGCCGTCTACGCCAACCTCTGGGAAGTCCGGTACCTGTCCGGCATGGTCGCCGGGGCGATGACCAAGACGAACACGCTCGGTTTCGTCAGCGCGTTCGCGGTCTCCAGCGTGGTCGCCGGCATCAACGGCTTCGAGCTCGGTGCCAAAGCCACCAACCCGGAAGCCAAGACCAAGGTCGTGTTCACCAGTGCCTGGTACAACCCGCCGCAGAACACGCAGGCCGCCGAGACCCTGGCCAAGAGCGGCGCTGACGTGATCGCCAAACATCAGGACGACACCGGGGCCATCATCGGCGCCGAACAGGCCGGGGCGTTCGCGATCGGGTCCGAGTTCGACACCTCGAGCCAGAACCCGAAGGCGTTCCTCACCGGCTCGGCCTACAACTGGGAACCGTATTCGATCGAAAAGTACGAACAGGCCGAAAAGGGCACGTTCAAAAACGACGAAGTCAACGGCAGCCTGGCCAGCGGCATGGTCGAACTCGCGCCGATCAACTCCGCCGTCCCGGCGAGCGTGGTGAAGGAAGTCAAAAAGGCCGAAGCGGAAATGAAAGCCGGGAAGCTGTTCGTGTTCGAAGGCCCGCTCAAGTCCAACACCGGCAAGGAAGTGTTGAAGGCCGGAGAAGCCTGGAAAGAACCGGGCGAAGTGTATGAAAACAGTGAATTCCTGGTCGAAGGAATCGAAGGGAAGATCCAGGAATAGTGGTTGCGCCGGCCGAAACACCGGCCGTCGTCGACGGAACCCCCGGCGGAGAGGGCAGGGCCGATGCCCTGACCCTCTTCGCCCGCGGGATCACCAAGTCGTTCGACGGCAAATTCGCCAACGAGGACGTCGACCTCGAGCTGCGCGGGGGTGAGATCCACGCCTTGCTCGGCGAGAACGGGGCGGGCAAGACGACCCTGATCTCGGTGCTCTGCGGTCAGTACAAGGCCGACTCGGGCGCGGTCGAGATCGACGGCGAGGTCCACCACTTCGCCTCGCCGCGCGACGCGCTGCGCGCGGGCATCGGCGTGGTCCACCAGGACCTGCGCCAGATCACCCGCTTCAGCGTGATCGAGAACGTCGTCCTCGGCTCCGACCACGGGGTAGGCCGGGAGGCCGAAAAGAGGGTCGAAGAGATCGGCAGAGGCCTCGGCTTCGAGCTCGATCCGAAGGCAAGCGTCGGCTCGCTCAGCATCGGCGAGCGCCAGCAGTTGGAGATCATCAAGCTTCTGTACCGCGGCTCGCGGATCCTCATCCTCGACGAGCCCACCGCCGTCCTCGCGCCCGAGCAGAGCAAGCAGCTCTTCGACGCGCTGCGCCGCCTCGCCGGCGAGGGCAAGGCGATCGTCTTCGTCAGCCACCGCCTGCGCGAGGTCACCGAGGCCGCCGACCGGGTGACGGTCCTCCGCCACGGCAAGGTCGTCGCCAAGCGCCCGGTCGAAGGCGCCGACCCGGCCGAGCTGGCGGCGCTGATGGTCGGCGACGACGCCGAGCCGCCGCTGACCGTGACCCCCGGCAAGCCCGCCGAGCCGGTCCTGGTGCTGAAGGACGCCCGTTGTGGCTCCGGCCGCCGCGCCCTCACCGGCGTCGACCTCACGGTCCGGCGCGGGGAGATCGTCGGCGTCGCCGGGGTCAGCGGCAACGGCCAGGTGGAGCTCGCCGAGGTCGCCGCCGGGATGCGCAAGCTCGACCGCGGCGGCCACCGCGAGGACCACGCCAAGCAGATCTCATTCATCCCCGAGGACCGCCTGGCCACCGGCCTGGTCGGCTCGATGTCGATCGAGGACAACCTCGCCTTCCGCCGCTATGACCGCGGCCCGATGAGTACCCCGCTCTTCCTGCGACGCTCGAAGATCCGCGGCTGGGCGAACGAGTTGATCGAGCGCTTCGCGGTGCCGACCAACCGGCCGCAGCTGAACGTCGCCGCGCTCTCGGGTGGCGGCCTGCAGCGGGTGATCATCGCCCGCGAGATCTCCGAGCAGCCCGACCTTCTGATCGCCTCGCAACCGACCCGCGGGCTCGACGTCGTCTCCGCCGGCGGCGTGCGCGCCCAGATCGTCGCCGCCCGCGACGCGGGGGCGGGGTGCCTGGTGGTCAGCGAGGACCTCGATGAGCTGCTCCACCTCTCCGACCGCATCGTCGTCATGCTCGGCGGCCAGATCGTCGCCTCGCTCGAGCGAGGCGAGGCCGACCGCGCCACGCTCGGTCGCAAGATGACCGGCGTCGGCGAGCCGGAGGTCGCCGCATGAAGGGCTGGCGGCTCGAAAAACGCACGGCGCCGAGCGTCGGCAGCCGCATCGCCCAGCCGATCCTCGCGGTGATCGCGGGCTTCGTCTTCGGCGCCATCGTCCTCGCGATCGGCGGCCACGACATCGGCAGCGCCTACAAGGCGATGTGGGAAGCCTCGTTCGGCAGCGGCCCCGGCTTCGAACAGGTCCTGGTCCGGGCCACGCCGCTCCTGCTCTGCGGCCTCGCGGTCACCGTCGCCCTGCGGATGAACATCTGGAACATCGGCGCCGAGGGACAGATGGCGATGGGCGCGATCGGCGCCACCTTCGTCGCCTACCACACGTCCTCGCTGGGCAGCTTCCCGTTGATCGTCGCGATCTTCCTCGGCGGTGTCGTCGCCGCCGGCCTCTGGGCGCTGATCGCGGCGATCCCGCGGGCCCTTGTCGGCCTCAACGAGATCATCGTCACCCTCTTCCTCAATTACATCGCGCTGCTCTTCCTCAGCGCCCTGATCAACGGGCCCTGGAAAGATCACGCCTCGATCGGCCAGGCCTACGGACGACGGCTGCCGACCCAGGCCTCGCTGCCGCTGATCGGCGACACCAAGGTGACGATCGGGATCTTCATCGCCCTGGGGGTGGCACTGGCGATCTACTGGCTGCTCGACCGCTCGCGCGCCGGCTTCTCCCTGCAGATCGCCGGCGGCAACGTGCGGGCGGCGAAATACCTCGGCCTCGGCATCGGCCGGCGGATCCTCTTCGTGCTCTTCGTCTCCGGCGCGGTCGCCGGGATCGCGGGCGTGATCCAGCTGACCGCCTCCGGCGGTGGCCGCCTGCAGGAAGGCCTGACCGGCGGCTACGGCTACATCGGCATCCTCGTCGCCTTCCTGGCGCGGACGAAGGTGCAGGCGGTGGTCGTCGTGGCGCTGCTCTACGCGGCGCTCCTCACCGGCGGCACCGCGCTGCAGTCGACCGGGATCCCGAGTTCGATCGCCGAAATCATCCAGGCCTCGATCATCATCTTCGTGCTGATGGGCCAGGCGCTGGGGTCCTACAAGTTGGTGCGCACGGCGCCGGCCAAATCACCACCGGCCCGACCGGCCGCCGTCGGGGAGGCTTCATGAACTTCTGGGTCGACGCACTGAGCACCGGCGTGGTGCTGGGGACGCCGCTGGCGTTCGCCGGGCTCGGCGAGCTGATCGCCGAGCGCGCCGGGGTGATCAACCTCGGGGTCGAGGGGATGATGCTGATCGGCGCCGTCGTCGGCTTCGCCGTCGGCATCCACACCGGCAGCATCTTCTGGGCGATGGTCGCGGGCGGCTTCGCCGGTGGCCTGCTCGGCCTCCTCCACGCGGCGATGACGATCGGCCTGAAGGTGAACCAGATCGTCATGGGGCTGACCCTGACGATCCTCGGCACCGGCCTCTCCTCATATATAGGGGCGAGCTACGGGAACGAACCGTTCAAAGAGCACCTGCCGAAGATCGACATCCCGCTGCTCTCGAAGATCCCGTGGATCGGCGAAATCCTCTTCCAGCAGGACATCATGGTCTACATCGCGATCGTCACCGTGATCGCGGCGGCGCTGATCATCAACCGCACCCGCCAGGGTCTGGCGCTGCGTGGGGTGGGCGAGGCGCCCGCGGCGGCCGACGCGGCCGGCGTCCCGGTGTTCGCCGTCCGCTACATCGCGGTCTGGCTCGGTGGCGTCTTCGCCGGCATCGGCGGCGCCTACCTCTCGGTCGTCTACACGCAGTCGTGGTCGAACGAACTCACCGCGGGCCGCGGCTGGATCGCGATCGCCCTGGTCATCTTCGCCTCCTGGCGACCGCTCCTCCTGCTGCCCGGCGCGCTGCTGTTCGGCTTCATCGAAGCGCTGAACTTCCAGCTACAGGCCAAGGGTGTGTCGATCCCCAGCCAGTACCTGTCGATGATGCCCTACGTCTTCACCCTGGTCGTCCTCGCCATCGTCTGGACCCGCCAGCGCGGGCGCAGTGGCTGGGGGATGCCGGAATCACTTGGAACCGCCTACGAAAGAGAGGGACGTTCATGAGTAAGTCGATGGTCCGGGTTGGTGTACTGCAGCCGCACACCTTCTATGGCGACGAGGAGCACCGCAACGTCGAGGTGGCGGTGCGGCACATCGCCGAGGGGGCGGCACTGGGCCTCGACCTACTTCTGCTGCCGGAGAACTATCCGGGTCCGCACCGCAGCCGGGATCGCTTCGAGATCGAGGAGCAGCTGCGCGCCGCGGCCGCCGAGCACGGCGTCGCCGTCGTCGCCGGGACCTCGATCGAGAGCGAGCCGGGGTCCGGCAAATACCACCTCTCGACGCTGGTGATCGGCGCCGACGGAAGTCTCGCCGGGACCGTCCACCGCAGTCACCCGGTCGGCCCCTACATCTACGAAGGCGGCGAACTCTGGGACTTCCCGTACGTGGAGCAGGACGAGATTCCCGTCGTCGACATGGGGTGGGGCAAGCTCGGCGTCGTCACCTGCAGCGAGGTCTTCGTACCCGAGGTGGCGCGCGTGCTGGCACTGAAGGGCGCCGAGCTCTGCCTCTTCCCGACCGGGATCCTGATCGACGAGCTCGGCTACACCGAGAACTGGCGCACCTTGGTCCGTGCGCGCGCGATCGAGAACCTGATGTACACCGCGCTGACCGTCAACCTGTTCGACCCCGCCTTCGCGGATCCTTACCGTACGGGTCCCGCCGGCCCCCCCAGCGCATCCGGGCTGACTTCCGGGATCGCGATGATCGCCTCGCCCGAGCGCGTCCTCGCGACCAGCGAGTCGCCGGGGATCCTCTACGCCGACCTGGACCTCGCGCGGATCCGCGAGCTGCGCGCGACGAAGGAGGAGTTGCTCGTCCCGGCTCCCTACCGGACCATCCCGGGCATCCTCGATTGGCGTCGGCCGGAGGTCCTCGGTCGCCTCACGGAGACCAACGCGGCGCGATGAAGCTCGTCAACGAGTTCACCGTCGCGGCGCCGATCGAGCAGACCTGGACGACGCTCCTGGACGTCGAGCGCGTCGCGTCCTGTCTCCCTGGCGCCTCGATCGAACCGGTGGGGGAGGACGGGTCCTACCGTGGTCGCATGCGGGTCAAGGTCGGCCCGGTGAGCATGGCCTACGGTGGGACCGTCCGCCTCGCCGAGGTCGACGCCGACTCCCACGTCGCCGCCTTCGAGGCGCGCGCGAAAGAGACGCGCGGCACCGGCACGGCGGCGGCGACGATCCGCAACACGCTCACCGAGACGGCCGACGGCACCCGGGTGCAGGTCGAGACCGACCTCGACGTGACCGGCCGCCCCGCCCAGTTCGGGCGCGGGCTGATGGAGGAGGTGGCCTCGAAGATGCTCGGCCAGTTCTCCGGCCGGCTGGAAAAGCTCGTCCTCGACGGACCGCCGGCGGACTCCTCCCCGGCCGGCGCGTCCGCGGGGAGCGGGGCGAAGGCGGCAGATGCCGATGGCGGCGCGGCACCGCGGGCCGCGTCCTCGGCGCCTTCCGCCGACCAAGAGGGCGAGGTGCTCGACCTCGGCGCGGCGATGCTCGGCGGCGGCGCGACGAAGCTGGTCGCCGGCGGGCTGGGCGTGGCGGTGCTCGCGGCGCTGTTGAGCCTCCTGCTCCGCCGTCGCCCGAAGCGCGGCTTCAACTTCGAGATCTCCTACCGAGCCTGAGGAGCCAGGTGCCGACGAAGGTCACGACCAAGAAGCCCGGGCGCGCCTCGATCGGGCGCTCGGAGCTCCGCAAGGAGGACGGGCCGCTGCTGCGCGGCCAGGCCGGCTTCGTCGACGACCTCCACGGCGCCGACGCCCTGCACGCGGCGATCCTCCGCTCGCCGGTCGGGCACGCCCGGCTCGGCCGCATCGACGCCGGCCCGGCGCGGGAGCTGGACGGCGTGGTCGACGTGATCACCGCCGCGGACCTCCCCGACGGCGGCCCGAAGATCCCGATGCGGATGTTCAAACGCGAGGGGATGGAGCGCTTCCTCCAGCGCCCGCTGGCGACCGACAAGGTTCGCTACTCGGGCGAGCCGGTGGCGGTCGTGGTCGCCGAATCGCGCTACCTCGCCGAGGACGCGGCGGAGCTGGTCGAAGTCGACTACGAGCCGCTGCCGACCGTCATCGACATCGCCTCGACGCTGGCGGCCGGGGCCTCGCTCCTGCACGAGGACGCCGGGACGAACCTGGTCGCCGAGTACGACCTCGGCCGCGGCGACGTCGAGGAAGCGCTGGCCTCTGCCGAGGAGGTGGTCGAAATCACCTTCCACTGCGGCCGCCACGCCGCCGTGCCGATGGAGCCGCGCGGCCTGCTCGCCTTCCCCGAGGAGGGGACCGATCGCCTCGTCCTCCACGGCGCCGCGAAGATCGTCCACGTCAACCGCCGCATCCTCGCCGCCATGCTGGGCTGGCCGGAGGAGCGGATCCGCTTCGTCGAGCCGGCGGTCGGCGGTGGCTTCGGGGCGCGCGGCGAGTTCTACCCGGAGGACTTCCTGATCCCCTTCTGTGCCCTGCGGCTCGGTCGCGCCGTCGCCTGGACCGAGGACCGCGAGGAGCACCTGCGCTCGACCAACCACTCGCGCGACCAGCTCGACCGGATCCGCATCGGGCTCGACGCCGACGGCAATTTCCTCGCCCTCGACGCGGAGCTGACGATCGACACCGGCGCCTACGTCCGCACCCACGGCGGGGTCGTCCCGGGGATGTCGGGCGGCCTCCTGCCGGGGCCCTATCTGTGGCCGAGCTTCCGCTGCAAGGTGCGCCAGGTCGTCACCAACAAGACCCCCGCCGGGACCTACCGGGCGCCGGGCCGCTACGAGACGACGCTCGCCCGCGAGCGCGCCGTCGACATCGCCGCGCGGCGGATCGGGCTCGACCCGGTGGAGCTGCGCCGCCGCAACCTGATCCCGGTCGACCGCATGCCCTACGACAACGGCTCGATGACCGACAACCACCCCGTCGTCTACGACTCGGGCGACTACCCGCTGCTGCTCGAGCAGGGGCTGGAGCTCTTCGACGACGAGGCGATGCGGCGCTGGCGCGACGGGGCGCCCGAGGACGGGTTCCGGCGCGGCCTCGGCACTGCCTTCTTCATCGAGAAGAGCGGCATCGCCGAATGGGAGTACGCGCGGATCGAGCTCGGGGACGACGGCAGCCCGGTCGTCTTCAGCGGCTCGGCGTCGATCGGCCAGGGAGTCGAGACCGTGCTCGCCCAGGTCGCGGCGGAGACGCTCGGCCTGCCCTACGAGTCGGTCACCGTCCGCCACGGGGACACCGACGAGGTGCCCGACGGGATGGGCGCCTTCGGCAGCCGCGCGACCTCGCTCGGCGGCGCCGCGGTCGCCGAAGCGGCGGGCGCGCTGCGCGAGCGCCTGCTCGGGCTGGCCGGCGAGGAGCTGGGGCTGGACCCGGCCGAGCTCGACCTCGCGCCGAGCGGCGTCGTCGCCTTCGAGGGCGGGGTGGAGGGCCTCTCCTACGAGCGCCTGCGCGAGCTTGCCGGCGGCGCCCTCACCGAGGAGACGACCTTCCGCACCGACGCGATGAGCTTCCCCTACGGCGTCCACCTCTGCGCGGTCGAGATCGACGGCGAGACCGGCGAGGTGCGGATCGAGCGCTACGCGGTCGCCTACGACGTCGGCCGCGCGGTCAACCCACAGCTGATCGAGGGCCAGATCCGCGGCGGCCTCGCCCAGGGCGTCGGCGGCGCCCTCTTCGAGGAGCTCGCCTACGACGAGAACGGCACGCTCGTCAGCGGCTCCTTCATGGACTACCTGATCCCGACCGCGAACGAGGTGCCGGCGGTGCGGGTCCGGGTGACCGAGGAGGCGCCGACGCAGCTCACGCCGCTCGGCGCCAAGGGCGCCGGCGAGGGCGGCACCACGGCCGCGGGCGCGGCGATCGCCGCCGCGGTCTCCGATGCCCTCGGGGTCGAGGTGATGGAGACGCCGATCCGTCCCGAGTGGGTCGTCCGCGCGGCCCGGGGGGCTCTATCGTGAAGCCGCCCGCCTTCGACTACGAGGCGCCGACCAGCGTCGAGGAGGCACTGGCGCTGCTTGCCGAGCGCGGCGCCGACGGCAAGGTCCTGGCCGGTGGCCAGAGCCTGGTGCCCCTGCTCAACTTCCGCCTCGCCCGGCCCGAGGTGCTGATCGACGTGAACGGCCTGCAGGAGCTCTCCTACCTGCGCCGCGAGGAAGGGTCGCTGCGTATCGGCGCGATGACCCGCCACGCCGCCCTCGAGCACTCGCGGATGGCCGCCGAACGTTGGCCGATCCTGGTCGAGGCGATGGGCTGGGTGGCCCACCCGCAGATCCGCAATCGTGGCACCGTCGGCGGCTCCTGCGCCCACGCCGATCCGGCGGCCGAGCTGCCGGTGGTGTTGACCGCGCTCGACGCCCGCTTCCGGGTCCGCTCGACCCGCGGCGAGCGCGTCCTCGACGCGGCCGAGATGTTCGTCGGCCAGCTGGAACCGGGGATCGAGCCGGACGAGCTGCTGATCGAGATCGAGGTGCCGCCGGTGGCCGCCGGGACCGGCGCCGCCTTCGTCGAGTTCGCCCGCCGCCACGGCGACTTCGCCCTCGGCGGGGTCGCGGCGATGGTGGAGCTGAACGCCGAGGGGATCTGCCGCGGGGCGGCGATCTCCCTGCTCGGCGCCGGGCCGACGCCGCTGCGCCCCGGCGACGCGGAGGCAGCGCTGGTCGGCGGCCCCGTCGACCTCGCGACGGCTACCGAGGCGGCGAGGCTCGCCGTCGCGGATGCCTCGCCGACCGGTGACCTGCACGGCAGCGCCTCCTACCGGCGCGACCTGATCGAGACCTTGACCCGACGCGCCCTGCTCGCCGCCGGCGAGCGGGCGGGAGGAGGCGACGCACGATGAGCAACACGCGCAAGGTGAGCGTGGAGATCAACGGGGTGCCGGTCGAGGCGGAGGTCGAACCGCGCCTCCTGCTCTCCGACTTCATCCGCCACGAGGCGGGGCTGACCGGCACCCACGTCGGCTGCGAGCACGGCGTCTGCGGCGCCTGCACGGTGCAGCTCGAGGGACGGCCGGTCCGCTCCTGCCTGATGTTCGCGGTGCAGGTCGACGGGCGCAGCGTCCGCACGGTCGAGGACCTCGCGCCGAGCGAGACCGAGATGCATCCGCTCCAACAAGCCTTCCACGAGTGTCACGCCCTGCAGTGTGGTTTCTGCACTCCGGGGTTTCTGATGAGCATCGAGCCGGAACTTGCCGGCGCCGACGAACTGTCCGACGCCGAGATCCGCGAGATGGTCGGCGGCAACCTCTGCCGCTGCACCGGATACCAAGGAATCGTCGAGGCGGTCCGACTCGCTGCTCGTCGCATCAATGAGAAAGGACATGCATGAAACTGGTCGATCTGACCCACACGTTTTCTATCCACACCCCAGGGTGGGTCGGCTATCCATCCCCGACGCTCTCCTACTTCCAGCGGCACGCGACGAACGGGATCGTCTCCCAGAAAATCGATCTGCCGCTGCACTCCGGCACCCACTTCGACGCCGAGATGCACATCATCTCCGGTGGCAAGGACCTTGCCTCGGTGCCGCTCGACACGCTCTGCCGCGAGGGTGTGATCGTCGACATCTCCGAGGACATGGACGACTGGACCGTGATCAAACCGGAGCACATCACCTCGCGGGTCGAGGTGAAAAAGGGCGACATCCTCCTGTACCACACGGGTTGGCAGAAGTACTACAACGGGCGCTCCGAGGAGGACGAGGAGCGGTACTTCCTCCGTCACCCCGGCGGTGACCGTGAGTTCGCCGAATGGATCGTCGACATGGAACTGGCCTGGACCGGCTTCGACACCGGCTCCGGCGACCATCCGATGAACACCTCGATCCGCTTCAAGCGTCCCGACGCGGCGAAGGCCTACGAAAAGGCGATCGGCAAGGACATCAACGAGGTGTTCCCCGAGGAGGACATCTTCGTCATGCACAAGGTGCCGTTCCGCCAGGGCATCACCCACCTGGAGAACCTCGGCGGCGACGTCGGCACGCTCGGCAACCGCCGCTGCATGATCGGCGCCTTCCCGATCCCGATCGAGGGCGGCGAGGCATCGCCGTGCCGCGTGGTCGCCTTCATCGATGATTGAGGTCGGCAACTTCGCGGACGCGCCCGAGGAAGAACCGTTCCCGGGCGTGCGCCGTCGACGCTTCGACGCCGATGGGGCGACGGTCACCGAATATCGCTTCGAGCCGGGGGCGACGTTCCCCAACCACCGGCACGCGCAGGAGCAGATCACGATGGTCGCCGAGGGCACGCTGTCGATGACGATCGAGGGCAAGGCGTCGGAGCTCGGCCCCGGCGGCTGGTCGGTGGTCGGGCCCGAGGTCGACCACGGGATCACCGCGGGTCCGGCGGGCACGCGGTTCCTGGCGGTGGTGACGCCGCGGCGCGGCGCGGCCGACGAATACGAGGTGGAGTGAGATGAGCGACGGCATCGAAGTGATCTCGGCGGCCTCCGGGCAGCCGGTCGACCTGGTCGAGGGTCAGGGCGAGGCCTACGTCGTCGTCGGTCCCCACAGTGGGGCGGAGTTCAGGACGATGGCGGTCGTGCGATTGGCGGACGGCGCGAGCACCGTGACGCTGACCCATCCCGACGAGGCGGTCTGGTACGTCGTCCGCGGCGCCGGCACCGCGCGACCGGAGGACGGCGAGGAGTTGGAGCTCGACGAGGGCTCGATGGTCCACGTCGAGCCGGGCGCGGCCTACGCGCTCGCCGCCGGCGCGGAGGGGATCGAGCTGATCGGTGGCCCCTCGCCGCAGGACCCCGACCTGGGCACGGACTCGGCGCCGCGCCGCGCGGGCGCCCGGGTGCGCAAGTTCCACCGCGACAAGCCGGCGCTGAAGATGCCGATCATCTCCTCCGACGCCCGCCTCGTCGTCTTTCCCGGGGTGGGCGCCGAGAGCGCCAACATGAACTACGTCCGGCTCGAACCGGGCGAGGAGAACGTCCCCCACATCCACCCCGAGTCCGAGGACACGATCTTCATCCTCGCCGGCAAGGGCACGGTGCGCGACCACGACTCCGACACCGTGCGGGAGTTCGAGGCCGGTGACGTGATCCACGTGCCGGTCGGGCGCAAGCACGCGGTGCGGGCCGATCGCGGCGCGGAGATCGTCAGCGTCGGTGGACCGTGCCCGCCCGACCGGGGCATGCTCGAGCGGGCCGCGGCGGCAGCAGCGGAGTCCTGATGGCCGTCGTCGCCCTCGCCCAGGTCAGCGGCCCGGCGGGAGCCGGCGACGCGAACCGGGCGAAGGGGCTGGAGGCGGCGGGGCGGGCGTTCGACCAGGGCGCCGACCTCGTCGTCCTGCCGGAGCTGCTCGTCCCCGGGTACGACTGGGACCGCGAGCGCCTGGAGGCGGGCGCCGAGGCGCTCGACGGGCCGACGGTGAGCGCCTGGACCGAGCTGGCGGCACGGCACGGCGGCTGGCTCGCGGGCGGCCTCGCCGAGCGCGACGGCGATCGGCTCTTCAACACCGGCGTGCTCGTCGGCCCCGACGGCGTCGCCCTCCACTACCGCAAGCTCCACCTCTTCTCCGGGGAGAAGGGCGTCTTCACCCCCGGCGACCTGGGGCTGCCGGTGGTCGACACGCCGCTCGGCCGGATCGGCGTCTGCATCTGTTACGACCTTCGCTTCGTCGAGACGCTGCGGGCGCTGTCGCTGGCGGGGGCGGAGCTGGTCTGCGTGCCGACCGCCTGGGTGCCGGGATTCGACGCCACGCGCTGGGACGCGGAGGGCTTCTGCCCGCAGGCGCGCTACGCGACGATGCAGGCGAACCTCGACGGTGTCTACGTCGCCTGCGCCTCGCAGGCAGGGGAGTGGGGAGACCACACGTTCCTCGGCTCCTCGGTGCTGGCCGACCCGCGCGGGCGAGTCCTGGCCGGGCCGCTGTCGGGCGACTCCGACGAGCTCGTGCTGGCCGAGATCGACCTCGGGAGCGACGGCGGGGCGAGCGACCGCGGCGGAGACATCCGTCCCCGCGACGACCGTCGCGACGATGTCTACTCGCTGGTTCTCGAAGGACGCCCGCTCTGAGCGCGGCCTGATGGGATCACCGGGCAGGCTTCGCTTCGGCCGGCTTTCGTGAGCAGGCAGGCGTGCCGGGCCGCGGTGGCCCTCGTCTTCGTCATCCTCAACCTGCGCCTCTCGGTCGCCGCGATCCCGCCGGTGCTGGGTCAGATCGAACGAGAAACCGGCCTTTCCTCGATCGGGGCCGGGGTGCTGACCGCGTTGCCACTGGTCTGCTTCGGCGCGGTCGCGTTGCTCACGCCACCACTGCTGCGCCGCATCCGGATGGCGCCGCTGCTGCTCCTGACGATGGTCGCGATCGTCATCGGCATCGCGATCCGCCTCGACTCCGCCCTGGTCGCGCTCTATGCCGGGACGATCGTCCTCGGCTCCGGGATCGCGGTGGCCAACGTCCTCGTGCCGGGCCTGATCAAGCGCGACTTCCCGACCCAGGCGGCGATCATGGTCGGCCTCTACTCGGTCGGGCTCTCGCTGAGCGGGGCGATCGCCGCGGGCCTGACGGTGCCGGCCAAGGACCTCCTCGGCATCGGCTGGCGTCCTGCCGTCGCGATCTGGGGGATCTTCGCCGTGCTCGCGCTGCTGATGTGGGTGCCGCAGGTGCGCCATCCCGAGCCGACCAGCTCGGGGCCGCCCGAGCCCGCCGTCGGCCGCGCCCTCTGGCGCGACCGCCTCGCCTGGAGCGTGACCCTCTTCATGGGCCTCCAGTCCCTCGCCTTCTACGCGACCCTCAGCTGGCTGCCCGCGATCCTCGAGGACCACGGCATGTCCCAGGGCGCGGCCGGCTGGATCCTCTCCTACTCATTCTTCCCCGCGATGGCGGCGGCGTTCGCCACCCCGGTGATCCAGGGCCGGATCAGATGGCAGCCACTCCTGGTCGTCGCCCTCGTCGCCGTCTGGGGGTGCGCCTACATCGGTCTCATGCTCGGCCCCACTGACGCCCCCTATATATGGGGCACCCTCCTCGGCATCGGCCAGGGCGTGTCCCTGGCCCTCGGCCTGGGCTTCATCGTCGCCCGCGCTCCCGATCCCCATCTGACCGCCCACCTCTCGACCATGGCCCAAGGGGTCGGTTACCTGATCGCCGCCGCCGGCCCCTTCCTCGTCGGCGCCCTCCATGCCATCACCGGCGGCTGGACCATCCCTCTCCTGCTCCTCCTGGCCAACCTGGTCCCCTTGACCATCTTCGGCCTGGTCGCCTGCCGCGACGGCCACGTCCTCGCGGAGGTCTAGACGGTTGATTCCACGACCTCGGCGGTCGTCTGGAGCTGGCGCCCGAGGTAAGGGACCCGGCCCCGTCACAGAAACCGTGGGAACTCCACGCTTCCGTGCGTGTGGCACAACACCGACCGCGGTGAGTTCGCACTTCTGTCCGCATAGCGGCAAGAACTGCGAACTCACCCTGGGCCGTGGCCCGGAAAGAGGCCGAGGAGGGACCGAAGGCTCACGCGGGTGTGACGTTCCCGGCATCTTCGTCACCGATCCGGGCGAGGTGTGCCGCAGGTTTCACGAACCCCTCACGCCCAGGACGCAACTCGGTCGGTGGCCCCCGCGGGGACACCCCTAGCTAGGGCAAAGCGCCGAGTCGACAGCGCCCGGCGCGGCGACCCTCGGGCCGCCGCGCCCGTGCCGCGAACGTCGTCGGTGCTATTTCCTGCAGACGGCGACCACCGTCAGCTCCCAGGTTTCGGCGGCGCCGCTGTTGACGGCGCGCACCAGCCAGGTGCCGGGGTCCGGCGCGTAGTTGCGCGTGGCCCGCAGCACCACGCCCCCGTTGCCGTTGGGGTTGAGGACGTAGCCCCCGCTCAGCGCCGTGCCCGACGGGCAGGCGACGGAGGTCTCCTTGACGGTGGTGGCGTCATTGGCCGTGACCGCGTTCACGAGTTCGGTCGCCACGGTGGCCGAGGTGCCGGCCGGTCCGGCCGGTCCCGCGGGTCCCGCCGCGCCCGTGGCGCCTTTCGGCCCCGCCGGCCCCGCCGGTCCGGTCAGCGCCGATTTCGCTTTCGCGCTCAGTTTGGCGGGCGTCACGGCTTCTTTCTTCAGCTGCCTCGCGCCGATGCTTTCTTTCCCCAGTTCCGAGGCGGCGAAGGCGGTGCCGCCGCCGACGAGGAGGAACAGGCAGAGGGTCGAGATGACGTTCGAGTAGGTGAGCTTTGGACGGAAACGAGACATATGAATTTGAGTCCTTTCGGTATTTGGTGTCAGTTACGCGCGAGTTCGCGCAGGTGATCGCGGAAGCCGACCCCGAAGGCGGTCGGGGTGCCGTCGTAGTCGGCGATCAGGGTCGGTCCACCCGTGCAGGTCCAGCCGCCCCCGGCGTCCCAGGCCCAGGCCAGGTAGGAGATCCCGAGGCGGTCGGCCCAGCGCATGTAGGGGTCGATGTAGGTGTGGGCGCAGTCCCCCTCGCCGATCTCGCCGCTGACCACGGGGAACTCGCGGGCGATCAAGGCGAGCGCGGTGCGGCAGCTGCCGAAGCAGGTGGCGTAGTCGTAGGTGTGATTGGAGGCGACCAGCGCGTGGCGCGGGTCCGGCGGCAGGTGTTCCAGCCAGTGGCCGAGGTCCCGGGACCAGTCGATCCCACCGAGGAGGATCGGCTGCGGCGCCCCGGTCGAGCGCACCGCTTCGACCAGTTCGGTCATCCCCGCCGCCCGGTAGCTGCCGACACCTTCGCCCTCGATCTGGCAGCCGTTCTCCCAGCAGGCCCAGCCGACGTCGTGGGGCTCGGTGTAGAGGTCGAATAGCACGGCGCGGTCGTCGTGGAAGGCGGTCGCGACGCTGCGCCAGAAGGCCGGCGAGTGGTCGGCGTCGGGCATCGGCGGGATCGAGCTCGCCTGCTGATCCCCCGGCGCCGCCAGCTCGAGGTTCAGGATCACGTAGAGGCCGGCCCGCTCGAGCTTGGCGACGTAGGCGAGGATCGTGCGCCGGTAGTTCGCGCCGCCGTAGCGCCCTTCGATGCCGTTGATCCCCAGCCAGCAGGTCTCGTTGAGAGCCACCCGCACCGAGTTGATGTGCCAGCGCTTCATCGCCCGGATCGAGGCCACGTCGCTCGGCCCGTCGAAGAACCCCCAGCCCTGCCGGCAGGCGTACTCGGTGCCGGAGCGGTTGACGCCGAGCAGTCGGACCGTGTGGCCGCCGCGGTCGACCAGGTGGTTGCCCTTGACGCCGATCCAGGGAGTGGCGCCGGCGGCGGAGGGGAGGGCGAGCGCGGTCAGCAGCAGTGCCAGGGCGACGAGCCGCCGCGCCGTCACTTGCCCGCCGAGAAGCCGACGGTCCGCTGTTCAGCTTCGCCGACCGGACCGGCGACCGAGACGACGAGGCGGTACTTGGCCGCGGCGAGGCGGCCGAGGGGCACCTGCACGGACGTGGTGCCGGCCTTGAACTTACGGGTCGGCAGTTTCTTCGTCGCCTTCCAGCGCTTGCCGACCTTGCGCTGGACGGTGATGTCGAGGTGGTCGACGTTGCCGATCGCGCCGACGACGAGGTCGCCGAAGGACTTCTTGCCGGCCCGGAAGCGCTTCGGATAGAGCTGCGCCGCTTCGAGACTGACGATCACCGGTTCTTCGATTTCCGCCACCAGGGTCGCCGGCAGCACTTCGCCGCTCGCCGAGACGGCCCCGGTGTTCGGCGAGCCGGCGTTCGGGTTGGCGATCGCCGGGAGGTCGGTCCCGGCCGTGTTCGCGGCGACGCCGGCGCCCGTCAGCAGGGCCTGGACTTCCTCCGCACCCCCTTCGGCGATCAGCGGCGTGCCGTCGGTCTGGTTCCAGATCGCCGCCTGCATCGCGGGCGGGGAGTCGTCGAGGCCGGCCTGCGCGGTGGAGGCGTTGTAGGCGAGCAGCTTCGCGACGCCCTCGTAGCCGGGCATTTCGCTCGCTTTCGGACCGACGTCGAAAGTCCCCGAGAAGGGAATGCCGCGGTCGTGGTCGAGGCAGTAGGCGGAGACGCCGTTGGCGACCGTGGTCGAGCCCGGTGCGGCGAAGACGATCGTTTCGAAGCCGATCCCCATGTTCTGATCGGATTCGTTCTTGTTCAGCAGCGTTTCGCCTGGCTGGGCGCGGACCAGGGTCCCGGCCTGCGAGTCGAACCAGTCGAGGTCTTTCGGGGAGATTTTCCGGCACTTCTTGCCGGCGCCGGTTCCCATGATGTCGCAGGCGGGATAGCCTTTCATCGTCACCGAACGAACGTCGCCGGCGGGCGGTTTGGGCAGCGGCGGTTTGTGGGCGGCGAGGTATTCCTTCAGCGCGGTCGGTTCCATCCCCGTCGCCGGCAGCGGGTAATCCTTGCCTTTGTAGCGGTAGACGTCGACGTAGTGATCGTCGACGCCGGCCAGGTGGAGCATCTCGTGGGCCATGGTCGACGGCGTCCCCATGCCGGTCGCGGTGAATTTCGCGCCGATTTCGTTGCCGAAGACGTTCGGGACCCCGAGCCCCTCGGTCTCCGAGCGGAAGTCCTTGTCGGGCTCGGGCAGGTCTTTCAGCGGGTTGACGATGGTCACGTGCTGGTAGTTTGGGCTGGGCGCGTCCCCGGGTTCCGCCCATCTCCATTCCAGCTTGAATTTGACCGGATCGCCTTTGCTGGTCTTGTTGTTCGGCAGGCGGTTGAGTTCGGCTTCGGCCCGTTCCCGGTCGTACGGGAGCAGGTCACGGAGCGCTTCCAATTCCGCCGGGGTTTTGCCTTTCGGGGCGGTGAACTCGACCCGCACCGTGACCGTGATCGGCCCTTTGAATTCTTTGCCTTCGAGTTCGAGCGAGACGTCGTCGCCGGAGAATCCACCCTTGGCGCCGAGTTTCGCCGCGCCCGCCTGCGCCGCTTCGGCGAGGGTGACTTCACGGGACACCTGGAGGGCCGGGGGCGACGCCGGGAAGAGCGCCGGTGGGGCCGCCTCGGCCTTCCCGGCCAGAAGGCCGGCGGCGAGCAGCAAGACGCCGGCCGACGGGAGCGCTGTCCAGGCCGGGACGAGAAAACACAACGCGGTGACCCCGTCGGCCAGCTTCTTCAACCTCGTCCCGGTCACGGCTCGGCATGGTCCCGGGGCCGGCCGAGCGTTTCAATGTGGTCGCACCGAAGAGATAGGCAAGGACTCCTGCCCGAAAAGCGGCATATCATCGCGCGATCTGGGACGCAGTATCAGAGTTTCGTCTGCTCGAGCGTGAGGATGACCTCGCGACGATTTCTGCCGCGCTCGACGCCGCCTGCCGCGATGACGGTGGCGGCACCCTGCTGATCGAGGGACCGGCCGGGGTCGGCAAGTCGGCACTGCTGGGCGAGCTGGAGCGAAAAGCCGCCGCGGAGGGCTACCGGGTGCTGCGGGCACGGGGGTCGGAGATGGAGCGTGACTTCGGCTTCGGCGTCGTCCGCCAGCTGGTCGGCCCGCAGCTGCGGTCGCTCGACGAGGAAGCGCGCGCCAGGCTCTTCGCCGGGCCCGCCGGCCTGGCGGCGGCGATCTTCGGCATCGGTGGCGAGGAGCTCGAGGTGGGCGCCGCGGAGAGTTCGCTCTACGGCCTCTTCTGGCTCTTCGCCGGCCTGGCGGAGAGCCGCCCGCTGGTCCTCGCGATCGACGACTCGCACTGGGCCGACACCGCCTCGCTGCGCTTCGCCCGCTACCTGGGGCTGCGGCTGGAGGGGTTGCCGATCCTGCTCGCGCTGACCGCGCGGCCGGACGAGCCCGGGGTCCAGGCGGAAGTGATGCGCGGCCTCGCCGCCGACCTGCGGGTGCCGACCCTGAGGCCCGCGCCGCTCAGCGAGGCGGCCACCGCCGAGCTCGTCCGCGAGCGCCTCGGCGACGCCGCGCCAGAGCCGTTCGCGCGAGCCTGCCACGACGCGACGGGCGGCAACCCGTTCCTGATCGAGGAGCTCCTCGTCGAGCTTGCCGCGGAGGGCCTCGATGCCGGGGTCCTGCCGGACCGCATCGCGGCGATGGGGCCGAAGCGGATCGGCGCCGCGGTCGCCGAGCGTGCCGCCCGGATCGACCCGCTCGGGCCGGAGCTGACCCGCGCCGCCGCGGTGCTCGGCGACGCCACCGACCTGGCGGCGCTGGCGGCGCTGACCGGCGCCGACCGCGAGCGGACGGCGACGATCGTCGACCGCCTCGGCTCCGCCTCGATCCTCGCCCCGGGGCCGGTCTACCGCTTCGTCCACCCGCTCGTGCGCCAGGCCGTCTACGAGGACATTCCCGGCGCCCGCCGTGGCGACCTGCACGCCCGCGCCGCCGCCGCGCTGACGACGAAGGGGGCCGATCCCGAGGCGGTCGCCGCCCACCTCCTCGTATCCGAGCCCGGCAGCGTCCCGGGGGGTCTCGAGGCGCTGGGACGGGCAGCCGACGCGGCCGCCGGGCGTGGCGCCCCCGAGAGCGCGATCGCCTATCTCCGTCGGGCCCTCCTCGAGCCGGGCGTCGAGCGGGCGGCGCTACTCGCCAAGCTGGGCAGCCTCGAGGTCGTCGTCCGCGATCCGCAGTCCATCCCGCACCTGCAGGAGGCCGCCGCGCTGACCCGTGACCCTGGGCCGGCGATCGGGATCTATCTGGAGCTGGCGGACCTGCTCTCGCTGGCCGGGCAGTGGGAAGCCACCGTCCAGGTCGTCGACGCGGGCCTCGCCCGGTTCGAGGACCAGGGTGTCCCCGGCGTGTTCGACCTCGAGGCATTCCGAGCCGCCTACCGCGGCTACGATCCCGCCCGGGCGGCGGACTACGACCGCGATCTGCCGCGCCTGTCGGGGCTGGTCGAGGCGAACCCACCGGAGAGCTCGCGGAGGCTGCGCTGGATCCTGGCCGGGCTTGGCTCGGTGCGCGACACGCCGCGAGCCGAGATCGAACGGTTGGCCGACGGCGGTGGGATGGACTGGGGCATGCGACACGACGGGCGGGAGATCTCCACCGTCTCCCAGGCGGCGCTGGCGCTGCTCACGGTCGAAGCATTCGACGAGGTCGAGACGATCGGCCGGGGGCTGGCCGAGGACGGCCGGCAGCGCGGCGCCTTGCTGGCGACCGTGGCCGGAGTCGGCCTGGGCGCCGCCGTCGACTCGCGCCGCGGCCGCCTGCGCGCCGCCGAGGCCGACCTCGCCGCGATGGTCGAGCTGATCGAGCAGAACGAGCTGAGCCTGATGGCGCTGACGACGATGCTCTTCTTCTGCATCGACACCGTGGTCGAACGGCGCGGGCTGGACGGTGTCCGCGCGGCCCTGGAGGGGCTCGAGCTGCCGCCGGACTTCGCCGCCACGCAGAGCGGTGGGATGGTGCTGGAATCGCGCGCCGCGGTGAAGGCGGCCCAGGGCGACCGCGAGGGAGCGATCACCGACCTGCGCGCCGTCGCGGAGATCTTCGTCCCCTTCGGGGCGACGCCGCGCTTCTCGCGTTGGCGCTCGAGCCTCGCCCTGTTGCTGGGGGACACGGAGCGGGAGGAGGCCCTCGCTCTGGCGGCGGAGGAGCTCGACCTGGCCCGTGCCGTCGAGTCCCTGGCGGCCGAAGGGGCGGCCCTGCGGGCGCTCGGCCTCCTGCGCGGCGGGGAGGAGGGGGTCGCCGCGCTGCGCGAGTCGGTGGAGGTCCTGCGCCACGCTCCCACCCGACTCGAGCTGGCCCGGTCCTTGGCCGAGCTCGGCGCGGCCCTCCGCCGGGGGAGGCTGCGGGCCGAGGCGCGCGAGTACCTGCGCGAGGCCGCCGAGCTCGCCCAGGCCTGCGGCGCCGAGCGGCTGGAGGAGCGGATCGACGAGGAGCTGCGGATCGCCGGCGCCAGGCGACGGCGGCGGGCCTTCTCCGGCGCCGACTCCTTGACCCCCAGCGAGCACCGCGTCGCGGTCGCGGCAGCCGCCGGGGCAACCAACCGCGAGATCGCCCAGGAGCTCTTCGTCTCCCTGCGCACGGTCGAGATGCACCTCACCAACGCCTACCGCAAGCTCGACATCTCCTCCCGCTCCCAGCTCGCGACGGCCATCGCCTCCTGAGCCCCACGTCGGATCTTGACCGCCGCATGGCGGGCACCCCCGAGAGACGACGAAGCCCCGCAATCCGCCTGGGTTCTCGGATTGCGGGGCGTCGACAACGATGCGGCTGAATGGAGTCGAACCCTGGCCAACGAGGTCCCTCCGCGATCTAGAGCGGATCCCGCGTCCCTCTATGTCCCCCGGCGACCGTGTGGGTTCCTGCGTGTCGGGGGGAATTCGGGGGGAGGCGACCCTTCGGCACCAACCGTCCCGTCGTCGGCCGGAAGTTGCCGAGTGAGGCTCACGGTTCCGCCGACCGGACCGCGAATATCGATGGGTTCCCTATAAGCGAAAGCAAGTCACAACGTAACGATGGCGATTTCCTCACAAACCCGCAAGATCCTCTGGGCCAGATCCGGTAACCAGTGCGCCAGGTGCAACGCCGCTCTGATCGCGCCGGATGAGATAGCCGCAGACCGCCCACCGATTATCGGCCAGGAGTGTCACATCGTCGCGGCGGCTCCCAACGGCCCGCGAGGGGACGAGGGATCGCGTGTGAACCTTGATGGTTACGAGAATCTGATCCTCCTGTGCGCGAACTGCCACGCCTTCGTGGACGCCCGACCAGACCTCTTTCCTCGCGACGAGCTTTTGAGGATAAAGGGGAACCACGAGCGACAGGTCGCCAACCGTCCCGCTCCCTTTGAGCCCTTGAAGCTCGTCTATCTCGATCGACCGGCAGACGTCAAGTTCCAGCACATGGCCAGCGGCGATCTCCTGATGGGACTGCTTGTTGGCTCTCTTTCTTTCACCCATGGATGCCCCCCTCACCTCACATCGGGGCAAAGAGAATTGCTAGGTGATTTCTTCCAGGCAGCCTCCGAATGGATGGAGTGCCACGACCTTGTCGGTCCGAAGGGGCATTTTGAAGCCGCCGAGGATCTCGACGGACATATGAGCCGGCTTCGAGAAGAAGGCCTCGTCATCTATGCGACGCATCGCCGCATGCAGGCCAGGGGTGGTTCGGGTCCGCCGACTGATTGGCGCCACATTCAGATCCATGCCGTTCATGTTGCGGATGTCGCCGTCCCGGAGGGAGATCCCGCTGTCCAGGCTGCCTGACTTGGCCGAGGAAGCCCCCTTTCCATGGCCGCGTGCTGGTGACGAGCTTTTCATTCCGGCTGATGGCCCATGGATGAACGCGAACGTCGACCCACAGGGGAATACGAGCTACATCATCGGCTACAAGGCAGGCGCGGATGTCTTGGTCGAGCGAGTCCAACAGCGTTGGGTTGATGCCGACAGCCTGGTCTTCCCAATCGTCTTCTGCTACCGGCAGTACCTTGAGCTGCTTCTCAAGGATCTGCTCTCCGACGCTCGCACCTACTACGACATAGACGAGCCGATCCCTCGGGTTCATTCATTACTCCTGCTTTGGCGTCCCCTCCGGCTGCTTCTCGCTCGCCGATGGCCTGACGATCCGACCGATCTGGAGGTGGTCGAGAGTGGACTACGACAATTCGACGCCGTCGATCGTGGTTCGTTCGCGTTTCGGTATGCGACGACTCCGACCGGCGAGAGGTCGTTGCCTGGTGAGGTCCAACGGATCGATCTCCGCAATCACGCCGAAGTGGTCGAGCGGATCGGGGTTTTCCTTGAGGCTTGCGCGACGGCGCTGGTGGAAGAGCACCAGGCCGCCGACTTCTAGCTCCGAGGCATCTGGAAGTCTGAAAAGAGTGTCGTCAACGACCGAAGAGGATCCGGGAATGGCCGAGAGTCCGCTGAGAGCCCAGCTCCGGGCGATCGCCGCTGGCGAGCAGTCCATGCCGGTGACTTCGGCGCGGCGGCAGCACTTCGTTCCAGCCTTCTCGCTGGCTCAGTTTGCTCAACCTGTTGGATCTCGCATCGGCTGGCTTTCTCAGTTGGACGTGAAATCGGGTGCCCCCGGGCGAACGCGTCCTGAAGACGCTGCTTTTGGCCGCGACCTCTACACCTACGAGGACGCTCAGGGCGAGCTTTCCAGAAGCGTCGAGGCGTTCTTCTCCATCGTCGAGAGACACGCCGCTCCTGCGCTTGAGCGACTTCGCACCGAGCCGGCGGCACTGACTCCTCACGACCGAGAGACGATCGCCGTGTTCCTGGCCCTGCAGGAGAGCCGGACCCCCGATGGGCTCATCCGAACTGAGCAGATGCGGCAGGCTGTTTTCGAGCTGAAGGCCAGCATGGACCTCACCAGCGCTGAGTCGTTTCGTAAAGCCTTCGCCAGCGAGTACGTCGATGGACTGTCGTTATCGGAGGCCGAAGATTTGCGTCTTCGGATGCAGAGGCAGCTCTTAGAGGGTCGCGTTCACTATGAGTCGCCAAGACCAGGTGCGATGACTCAGATCCTGAACGCCGCCGACGAGCTTGCGATGCAAATTTTTGGACTTGATTGGACCGTCCTCACGGCAGAAGGGGCCGAGTTCGTCACTTCGGACCGCCCCATATCGATGGTCGATTCGACCCTTGAGTACCCCTGGCCGGGCAACGCCTGGAATAGCTCGCCGGGGGCGATCACCTTCTACCCCTGAGTCCCGAAAAAGGACTCTTCATTACGCCGGGGACGGGCTTTGGCTATGCGCTTGCAACCTCCGATCCAGTCCGGGTAAGACGTTTGAACCTCATGACCTACGGATGGTCTGACCGCTTTTTCTACGGCCGGTCCCAAGAGGTCGTATGTCGCGTTCGCCGGCAAGCCCGCGCGCATCCCGCCGAGGTCGCAAAACGGCACCCGCCAAGGCATGTCGTTCTCGTCCCTGCTGGTGTACTCGACCCATCAGTTACCGAGGATTACGACCGGAAAGGCTGGCCTCGGGGTATCTGGGCTACGGACGACGATGGTCAGCCCCGGCTGATGTCCTATCTCGTGATCAACTTCGATGATCCTCGGGGTGTCGCAGCGAAAAAGGGAACGGAGATCGCGAAGGCCTTCGTGGCGCCCCCATCGCCCCCGGGCGCAGGGGCCTGATAAGCGAGCGCGAAACGTGCAGATCTCGGATCGTCAACCTTCACCGAGCTTGCTCTTCCGAGCGCCCATAGGCTTCGTCAATGCCGAGCGATCCAAAGGACGCACTCCGCTCCTCCGTCCGCACCGCCCAGGAGCGCTACGAGGTTGAAGTCGAGGCCGCCCGCCAGGCGCGCCGGGATACCTTTGCCAAGGCCCAGGAGGACGGCCTGTCGCTCAGCGAGATCGCAGCCGAGGTCGGCCTACACAGGAGCCGGATCGGCCAGATCATCGAAGGCAAATAGCGCTGTCTAGCTTTTCTCGACAGTCAGTGCTAGCCTGAACTGACGCAGACAAAAAGCGCCCCCGCGCTGCGCTAACAGCCGGGGGCATGGCAAAGGAGCCGTAACTCCCATGCACCCGAACGATAGATCCGGGGGCGAGATCCGCACGCCCTCGTCGCCCAAGACCGTCCCATTGATCCTGTCCGACGAGCACAGGGACGCCATCCGCGAGGACTGCATGAGCGGTCTTCAGAGCGTCCTCGACGACCTGAGGACGCCCGACCGGTTGCCGGACCCTGGCGCTGCCGCACGCGAGGGCGAGGTGTTCCGCCGACTCCTCGAAGCGCTCGACCGTGAGGAGATCGTCGTCCCCGACGAGGAGATGAGGACGCGTTTCGAGCGCCTCGCGGAGAGCTATGAGACCAACGAGAACGTCGAGGACATCGTGAACGCGCGCGACGCCCTCAGACTTCTCCTGGGGATCCTCGACGGGTCCCGGGAGGAGGGCGAGGGAGTGAGGTCGCCTGGATCCCGTTGGCTCGACGGCGACGACGAGGACTGTCGGCGGGAGATCCTCTCCCTGCTGCTCTCCGAATCGCCCCACTGCCTCGAGTTTCGACGACCTGGCCGTGGTGCTGGCGGGCGACCCCGAGAGCCTGCCGGAAAGAAACGTCCTCAAGGACGCGGTCACGGTCCTTCGCGACGCGGGCCTGGTTCGTCGTCAGCGAGGGGCGCTCGCGCCGACGCGCTCGGCCCGCCAGATGGCCGAGCTCGGTTTCGCCATCGGCTGATGGACGACTTCGACACGCGGGTGGCATGGCAGCTCGGGCGGCGCGTCAAGCGGCGACGGAACTTCCTGGACCTCTCGCAGGAGGCCCTCGCCGATCGGGCAGGTATCCACCGCACCCAGATCAGCATGTACGAGCACGGAGAGCGGATGCCGCTCGTCTCCACGCTGATCAAGCTCGCGTCCGCCCTGGAGGTCTCCGTCGATCAGCTCGTAGTCGGTATCGATTGGCCGGTGCCCGGGCCGCCTCTCGTCGATCTTCGCGCCCTTGAATTCGATGAATAGCCTCGCCGGGCGCTTCGCCGCGAACCTACGTGCGCTGCGCACCGAGGCCGGCCTGACCCAGGAAGAAGTGGCCTTCCGCGCCGGGGTGCATCGGACCCAGATCAGCCTCATGGAGGGCGGGGAGCGTGTGCCCCGGTTCGACACCTTGGTCAGGCTGATCGGCGCCCTGGGGGTCGACCACGGCGCGATCTTCGCCGGGATCGCCTGGGAGCCCCACGAGTTCACGACCCACGGTTATTCCATCGAGCCGAGGGAGGTCGACGACCGTGCCGCAGAAGAAACGTGACCTCGCGGTCGCCGAGCGCTTCGGCTGGAATCTGCGCCGAGTCCGAAGGCGGGCGGACCTCTCCCAGGAGGAGCTGGCGCAGCGGGCGGGGCTCCACCGGACCGAGGTCGGCAAGTTGGAGAAGGGAGGACGGATCCCCCGGATCGACACGGTGGTCAGGCTCGCCGACTCGGCGGAGCGCCCAGCCCGCCGAACTGCTGGAGGGCATCTACTGGATTCCGTCACCCGAGGCAGTGGGCACGTTCACCTTCTCCAGCAGACCCGATCCAGACAGGGACGAGGAACCCTTCAGGAAGTGGAGAGAGGACGATAAGGGAGTCGGTAAGCGAGTGCCATAGGTCGAGATCGAGCACGCAGGAGAAGGGCGACCTCCAACGCGCACGAGGCAACGGCACCAGTCCCAGAAGGACGAACAGCAGTACCCCTCACGCACTATCACCGCGCCGGATGCGCGACTCTCTCTACCCGCCGGACCGACCAGTGACAAACCTGCAACAGGGCCCGTGCTGCGGTGCCGAAGACGGTCCCTTCATGCGTTGACCATGGTCGCCTCGCTCGGATTGAACATTCGTCCATCTGGTGTGCTCGCCCCCGGTGGGGGCCACTATTCGGGCTGCAGTGCGGGAAAAATGGCTGTCAGAAGGAGGGCGCGGCTCTCCTTGTCGGGGTCTTTAATTGGAATTTACCGATTGAACGAATGTCGTCTGGTAAAAATCGTCCCAGCAAGCTGTCAGGCGAGATCGAGAGGTTTGGCCGAAGAGATTCCGCTCAGCCGAACGATCGCCTAGACGGCAGGAACCGGGGTGCCCCCAGAAGAGGACACCCCGATCACAAATAGGCAGGCCCGCTCCAACGGGCCTCCACAGCAAAGGAGATCGTATATGAGAGCAAAATTACTGGGTGCTCTGTTGGCGACCGCCCTGGTATTCGCCGCGGTTGCAGTGGGTCCGGCTGCCGCCGCGGAAGCAACCCCCGAAAACGCAGAAGGCTCACCGGCTGCCGCTGAAGCATCGCCAGAAGGTGTCACTCTCGCCCCGGGGGGCGAATCGGAATCCTCGGCTGTATCCGGGGAAGTGTCACCCTTCTCCAAATCTCAGTGCCCGGCTGGCTACATGTGTGTCTGGTCAGGCAGAAACTGGGAAGGCAACTTCTCAGCTTGGCCCGAATCGAGTACGGGTTGTCACGGTCATTCCGAAAACCCCAACATCAGGTCTTGGTGGAATCGCACTGGTTACACGGTTCGCCTCGGTGGATGGGGCACGAATGGCCCGCACTCCGAACCCGAAACCTTCGTATCGGAAGGTACGAATCCGATCACCGGAGAAATCTGCTGGCCCGCATAGCCTTTCTGGCGCATTCGGTGCAGGTAGATGCCTGAACGCAGATCTAGGGTGGTCCCCGGCGTGCCCGGGGACCACCCCTTGCTGGAGGATCTGATCCCTCCGCCAGCGCCTTTCTCGCCTCTATTGCGTTGCGCTCGCGGTGGACGATCTCCCGCCTGGAGGAGGCTTTTGCTAGCGAGGTCCGGCCTATCGCTCGGGAGGAGTGATCGCGTGCGGGCCGAACTGTTTCGGGTGAGAGGCGGTAGCAGGCACGAGGTCGATCTCCAGATATACGCCCGAGACTCTGGACCTCAACACGTCCGGAGGCTTTCGGCTGCAACCACGAGGCCGCCTGCAGCGTGGGGGGCTTAGTTGAAGCGCTTGCTGCTCGGAGCGACCATTGGGGTCCTTGTTGTAGGTGGCCTGTACCTGGCCGTCCTGCGGGGATCCTCGACGTCGCCGACGGAGGGGCCTTCCCCGCGGGTTGTTGCCCAAATCGGAGAAGGTAAAAACGCCGTAGCGGTCCGAGCTGACGGAGTCCTGATGAACTCGGCTGCATTCAAATCCGAAGCACATCTACCGGTTCTTTCAGTTCCGAGGGGGCCGCAATCCGGCCGGGTCAGGGGCCGGGCTCTTGAACAGGTTCACATTCTTGCCGCTGCCCCCGCAGCATTTCGACCCTTAATTGCAGCAACCGGCTATGGCGCGAGCGGGGTCGATCTCAAATTCACTTCCGGGATCGAAGTCCGCTTCGGTGATGACAGGGATGCAGCCCGTAAATGGAAGGCTGTAGCCGCTGTCCTTGCTGATCCCGCCGTCCAGTCGCTCACCTACTTGTCCGTCCAGGCACCGAATCGACCGGCGCTGAAGGGTCACGCCCACAGATTGCCTCCGGCGCACTGACCGGCCTGGCCAAGAAAAGTCCAGCGTGGCGTCCGTCGATACCTCGGTCACGTCAATTCCTTAACGGCGCCTAGAGACTCTAGGGCTCGGGCGTTGGGGGACGCCCTCACGCCGCCGCCGAAAGGGGGAAGCGGTTCGGGTAGGCAGATACAGGTGGGTCGCTGACCTGACAACCCCGTCATGGCCTTCCGCCGTGACCCGACACGAACGCCCCCCGATCTCGCCGTACGGGGTATGGCCCCAATCCGCGACGGATCGATCTCGCCCCGTGGACATCCCCGGTGATGTTGTCGATCGGGAAGCTCGGTGCCGGCCAGGAGCACTACTACACCGCGAAGGTCGCCGAAGGCGCCGAGGACTACTACGCGGGCCGGGGTGAGGCGGAGGGCTATTGGCTCGGCTCAGCCGCGGTCGACCTGGGGCTCGACGGCAAGGTCGACCCTGACGCTCTGACCCCGATGCTGACCGGCCGTCACCCGGCGACCGGCGAGCCGCTCGGCCTGCGCCACGTCTCCGGGCGCGGTCCGGTCCCCGGCTTCGACCTCACCTTCTCAGCGCCGAAGTCGGTGTCGCTGACCTGGGCGCTCGGCGGCGAGGGCGCCGGGGCGGAGGTCGCCGCCGCCCACCGCGCCTCCGTCGCCGCCGCGTTCGACTACATGGAGCGGGAGGCCTGCTGGACCCGGCGCGGCCACGGCGGCCACGAATTTGTGCGCGGCAACGGCTTCCTCGCCGCCGCCTACCTCCACCGCTCCTCGCGCGCCGGCGATCCGCAGCTCCACACCCACGTCCTCGTCGCCAACGCGACCTTAGGTCCGGACGGACGGTGGACCCGGCTCTACCACCCGGCGATCTATGACCACGCGAAGACCGCCGGCTACATCTACGAGGCCAATCTTCGCCATGAGCTGACCCGTCGGCTCGGCGTCCGCTGGCAGGAGGTCGCCAACGGCATCGCCGAGATCGAGGGCTTCGATCCCGACCATCTCCGCGCCTTCTCGACCCGGCGCGCGGAGATCCTCGCCGCCACCGCGCCCGACGCCTCCGCCCGCGCCCGCCAGGTCGCCACGCTCGACACGCGGAAGGCCAAGGACCGCGACCTGACCGAGGAGAGCCTTCGGGAGCGCTGGCGCTCGACGGCCGAGGAGGTCGGGCTCGACCGCGAGACGATCCGGCGGACCTTCGATCGCGGGCGGGAGCCGGACCGGGAGACGTTCGCCGCCTCCTCCGTCGAGGAGGCGCTCACCTCTCGCGCGTCCCATTTCGACCGCCGCGACGTGATCCAGGCGGTCGCCGACCAGCTCCGCGACGGAGCGCCCGCCGCCGAGGTCGAGGGCGTCGCCGACGCCTTCCTCGCCCGCGACTCGATCGTCGCGATCGGCGAGAGCGCGAAGGGTCCGCGGTTCACGACCGAGCGCGTCTGGGAGATCGAGCGCGCCGCGCTCGCCGCCGCCCGAACGATGGCGGCGGACGACGGTCACGGGGTGGTGGCCGAGATCGCGGTCGCCCGCGTCCTCGCGACCCGCTCCACCATCAAGGCGGACCAGCGCTCGATGGTCGAGCGCATGACGCGCGGCGGCGAGCAGCTCGTCGTCGTGGTCGGCGAGGCCGGCACCGGGAAGACCTTCGCCACCGTCGCCGCCGCCGAGGCATGGGCCGGCGCCGGTCTCCGCCTCCGCGTCGCGGCGCCGACCTGGCGCGCCGCCAACGTCCTGCGCTCCGAGGGGCTCGACGCGACCAGCGTCGCCCGCCTCCTGGCCGAGCTCGACGGCGGGCGGCGGGAGTTGGCGCCCCGGTCGGTCCTCTTGGTCGACGAGGCCGGGATGGTCGACTCGGCGACGCTCGCGCGATTGATCGACCACGCCCGCGCCGCCGACGCCAAGCTGGCGCTGGTCGGCGACCCGGCGCAGCTCGGCGAGATCGAGGCCGGTGGCCTCTTCGCCGCGATCGTCGCCCGGACCGAGCCGGTCGTCCTCGACGAGGTGATCCGCCACGAGCACGCTCTCGATCGCGAGGGCGCCCGGCGTATCCGCGAGGGACGCGGCGCCGAGGCGATCGAGGTCTACCGCTCCGCCGAGCGCGTGGTCGTCTCGGCCGACCCGGAGACGCGCCGGGAGGAGATGGTCGGTGACTGGTGGCTCTCCTTCGCCGAGGGCGAGGACGCGGTCATGGTCGCCAAGCGGAACGTCGAGGTCGGGCGGCTGAACGCACTGGCGCGGGAGGTGATGAAAGCCGAAGGCCGACTCGGGGACGCCGAGATCGCGGTCGGTGACGGCCGCTTCGCGGTCGGCGATCAGGTCATCACCCGCGTCAACGACCACCGCGCGGGCATCTACAACCGCGAGCGCTGGCGCGTCCATGCGATCGACCCGGCCGGCGGCGTCGAGCTGGCCGGCGTCGACGTCGACAGGCGGGTCGCGGTCGACGCCGACTACCTGCGCCGCGAGAACCCGAGCGACGGGGCGCCAGCCCTTCAGCATGCCTACGCCGCCACCACGTACCAGGCGCAGGGGTCGACGGTCGACCGCGCCTACGTGATGGCCGACCCTTCGATGGACCGGCAGGAGCTATACGTCGCCTCCTCGCGGAGCCGTGGCGAGACGTTCTTCTACGCGACCCCGGAGGTCGACCTCGAGCGCGAGGAGTACGCGCCTCACTCCGCGGGCCGCGAGGGCCTCGCCCACATCGCCGCGGCGGCCGAGCGCGACGGCGCCCAGGTCTCCGCGCACGACCAGGCGCTCCGCTCCCGGCTCGACCGGCTCTCCTCGCCGGAGCTGGTGCGGCTGCGCGACGAGCTGCGCTCGGAGGCCGGCGCCGAGGGGCAGGGCGAACGACGTAGGGAGGGCATCGACGAACGGATCGCACACAGCGAGGAGCTGATCGCCGGCGTCGAGGCCGAGCGTCGGGCACTCGGTGAACCGCCGCGTTGGGGCCGGGACGCGAAGCGCGCCCATGAGGAGGCCGGTCGCCAACTCGACGCCCGCGAGTCGATGTCACGGGAGGCACTTCGGCGCCATCTGGCCGAGCGCGAGGAGCTGCCGACCGTCGCCCACGACGCCCGCGCCCAGGTGGCGGTGATCGACCGCGTCCTCGACCGGCGCGTCGACCTGGCGCTCGCCGCCGCCCGTGTCTCTCCCGGTGCCTATCTCGTCGCCGAGTTGGGGGAGAGGCCCGAGGAGGGACCTGAGCGGGTAGCCTGGGACCGGGCGGTGCGGGAGGTCGAGGGCTACCGACAACGGCATGGGCTTTTGGACAGAGACACTGTGCTCGGGCCGGAGGCGAAGGACCATGCGACGCGGCGCGAGCAGGAGCGGGTTCGGGGTTCGGTCGCGCGGGCACAGCGCGAGTTAGGAATCGAGCCGGCCCAGACGATCGAGCGCGCTCCGTCCCTGGAGATCGGACTGTGAGGCGGGGAGAGTTGGCGACGGAGGCCGACGAGCTTGCCGTGACTGTGGGCGGCATTCGCCTCCAGCTCACCCCCGAGCAGGCCGATGATCTTCGGCGCCAGCTCGGCGAGCCCTCGCGTATTCGTGTCCGCCGCGACGAGATCCTGACCCCGGATGAGGCCGCCCCGCTCATGCGACATTCCGCGAAGACGGTTCGCGCGCTCTGTCGCCTGCGCAAGGACGACCCCCGCTATCTCAAGCAGCTGCGCAAGGGGTCGAAGATCCTCATCAGGCGGGCCGATGTGGCGGATTGGATCGCCGGTCAGATCGGGGAGGCCGGGTAGAATGGCCTCAAAGCAGTCGCGCAATGTTGCGCACTCGGCGCCGGGTCTGCAAACCCGGCGCCGGGCACGACTTCATCAGCTACACAGGAGGTAGCCAGATGCCAACCGAGAGTAAAGCTCGGCGTCCGCACAAGTCCGGGTCCGTCCGTCCGATGGGCCGCCAGTGGGAAGGTCGGTTCTACCCCGACACGGGGCCGCGGGTCGAGAAGCTCCTCGGCGTTCGGAAGGAAGTGGACCCCGCCAACGGGATCACTGAAACTGAGGCCCTCGCCAAGCTCGTGAAGGTCATGGGGACCTACGAGGCCCCGAAGACCAAGAGCAAGGTCACGTTCTCCGAGGTCGTCCCGAAGTTCAAGGCGCACAAAGAAGCGAAGAACCGCGAGGACACGACGATGGCCGCGATCGACGTGGCGATCCGTTGTCACCTTGAGCGGGAATTCGGTGCGCGGTACATGGACGACATCGACTCCGACGACATCGAGGCTTGGATGGCCAAGGAGTTGAAGAAGTACAAGCCCAAGAGCGTCAAAAACTGGCGCTCGGTGGCCAACTCGCTGTGGGAGTTCGCCGTCAAGAAAAAGATGGCGTCCGTGAACGTCGTCGCCCAGACCGAGGCGCCCTACGTGCCGAGGAACGAAAAGATCGACGTGATGATGTGGGCGGACATTGTCGCCGTCCGCGAGTCATTTCCCGACACCCGGATGGGGCGGCTCAATTCGTTGGCCACGCTGGTCGCTTGCCGCTGCGGTCTTCGCGAGTCGGAAATCATCGCCTTGAAGTGGTCGGAGGTGATGTGGGACACCGGGTGGCTCCGCGTCATCGAGGGCCACGTCCGGGGGAAGACCAAACTGCCGAAGGGCAAAAAGGGTCGGATCACCCCGATGCCGGACATCGTGAAGACCGCGCTCCTGGCCCATCGCAAGACGACGAAATTCGCCAGGCCCGACGACCTCGTGTTCGCTCATCCCGTGGACGGGACCGAGCTGAATGCCTCGGCCTTGAACGAACGCTTCAAGGAGGTCGTCGTCCGAGCCGGGATCAGGCCGACCGAGCTACGCGAATACAAGAAACGCCACGGCGGTCACGAGATGCGGGACTACGTCGAGCTTTCGTTTCACGACTGCCGTCACGCCTGGGCCTCTTGGTGTCTGTCCAATGGCCAGGCGCCGGCGAACGTCCAGAAGTGGGGCGGCTGGGAGGACGCGAAGACGATGGCGATCTACGACCACTTCATCCCGAGCGGCTTTGAGGTCGACCAGTTGAACGCGGCCGTCGAACGTGAATCGATAGCAGTGGTCTGAGGTTGGCTATTTAGCCCGCGGCGTCGCTTGTTGAGTTAAGGATTGTGCGAAAAGGCCTCCTTTCCCAGGCGTTTCTTCGTCGTATGGGGAATGACCGGCGGCGCGGGGGCAAGCAAGACTCGCGTGTACCGGATTTATGCCGAAAGTTCGTCCGACTGATCGCCGAACATAGTCAGTTGAGTCCGATCTGCCGTTTGATTGGGCCGATCGTCGAATCAACCAGGAGGCTGATGCCCCTTTGACGAAGCTGAACTACGACAAGGTCAACAAGCTCAGACCCGGGATGCTGGCTGAATCAAATGTCATCGATTTCCAGCCGACCGACGGGCCGCCGACCCACGACCCGTTCACCAAATGGTGCTTGAGGTGCAAGGAGCCATTTGAGTACGCCGGTCTGGATGAGCGCGGTCCGCTCATCAAGTGCTGCATGCCGTGTCGCGTCGACCTAGAGTATGAGGCCCATCTCAATGGGCTGAATCGCACCCTTGCCGACGACGTCCTCGTGGCCGCGATGAAGGAAATCGCCGCTGCCGAGTTGCACATAGTTGAGCAAGGCTATCTCGCCCAGCAGGCGCGCTCCAGAGGCAACCGTCCCCGTGCGGATCACCACCGGAACCGCATGGTGCTGGCGTCTAGGTCCAAGCAGGCAATCGTCGGCCGACTCACCTAGCCGCCGTCGGCCGCGATTGGTGCACCCGAACGAAGAAAGCCCCCGCTTCGGCGGGGGCTTCTTGCGAGGTTAGCCTTGCCGACCGCAAGCTCTAGGTTCCATCCCGAGCGGCTTCGAGGTCGACCAATTAAACGCCGCGGTCGAACGGGAATGAGCCGTTAGATAGGGGTCGTGATCGTGTTCCTGCGATCGCCGCCGAGAGCAAGATCGAGAACTTAGGGGGAAAACGGGGGGAGTCCCGAGAGACGACGAAACCCCGCAGTCCGCTTGACATCAGGGACTGCGGGGTTCCATTTCCAGTGCGGCTGAATGGAGTCGAACCATCACGGGTGTTTCCACCCACAAGGCCCTCAACCTTGCGCGTCTACCAGTTCCGCCACAGCCGCTCGAGGGACCGGGGATTCTAGGGGTTCGGCGCGCGCGTGCCCTCGCGCCTTGCCGGCGTCCGGAGGAAGGGATACTCTGCGAACAAGTGTTCGTCTCGAAACGCACTCGGCAAACGGAGGAAAACGGAGCCACCAATGGACCTTGACCTGACCAAGCGGCAGAAGGAGATCTTCGACTTCATCCGCAAGTACGCGGCCAAGACCGGCTACCCACCGACGGTGCGCGAGATCGGCAAAGCGGTCGGTCTGCACTCGTCCTCCACCGTGCACGCGCACCTGGCCAACCTGGAGAAGCTGGGGCTGCTGAAACGCGACCCGTCGAAGCCGCGGGCGATCGAGCTGTTGAAGACCGGGATGGACAAGGCCGTGAGCGCGGTGAAGCCGGGCGGGGGCATCCCGTTGGTCGGTTCCGTCGCCGCCGGCGCCCCGATCCTGGCGGAAGAGAACATCGAGGAATACCTCGAAGTCCCTGACGTGATCGGCGGCGAGGATGGCGACTACATCCTGCAGGTCCGCGGCGAATCGATGAAGAACGCCGGCATCCTCGAAGCCGATTACGTGATCGTGCGGCCCGCGGACGACGCGAGCGACGGCGAGATCGTCGTCGCGCTGATCGGCGAGGAGGCGACCGTCAAGCGCTACTTCCGCGAGTCCGACCACATTCGCCTGCAGCCCGAGAACGAGGAAATGGACCCGATCATCACGACCGAAGCCCGGGTGCTGGGCAAGGTGGTCGGAGTCTTCCGCAAGGTCTGACCAGGCGCCTGCAACCGGCGCCGGACTAGTTGCTCGAAGCCGATCTCGCTCTAACATCTGAGGGGCGAGCCAAGCGGACGCGGGGGGAGAGAAAACCCCTCGAGGAAAGTCCGGACACCAAAGGGCAGGGCGGTGGGTAACGCCCACCCGGCGAAAGCCGCGGGAAAGTGCCACAGAAATACACGGCCGATGGCGCGGCCACACGTGAGCCGCGTACAGGTAAAGGTGAAAAGGTGCGGTAAGAGCGCACCGGCGTCGTGGTGACACGGCGGCCAGGCAAACCCCGCCCGGTGCAAGGCCAAGCAGGACCGTCGACCCGGCTCGGCGAGGTCCAGGTAGGTCGCAGGAGCGCTTCGGCGCCCCGTCAGGCTCCGGCCCGACGAGATAGATGTCCGCTCGCGA
Organism: uncultured Actinomycetes bacterium; assembly: GCA_963782515.1. Lineage (GTDB taxonomy): Bacteria > Actinomycetota > Thermoleophilia > Solirubrobacterales > 70-9 > VAYN01. The sequence continues at coordinate 868,326 of CAWAJY010000004.1, forward strand.
CAGGATCCGGCTTACAGGCTCGCCGTCGGAAGGCCCCGCGAAAGCGGGGCCTTCCACGTTGATGGGCCGAAAACTCGAGATATGGAGGACTTTTCGGCCCATCAACCGGCTGGGGCTTGCCCCGGGGATCGCGCATCGCACGGGGTCTTGCACGAATCCCGGCTCGGACGGCGGCGGTCGATGACCTACGCAAGTTGCGGGTGTCGCGACGGGTGAGCGCAAGTTTTCTGTCTTAGCGTTTGCTAACCTGGCGCCAACTTCCGCTGAATCTTTGCCACATATCGCAGAGAGCGGGGGACCCAATTGTTGGGGCGAATCGCGGCTGATGCCGCGTAGCGCAGCTCTTTCAGCGCGAGCCCGTCAGCTAACCCCGCAAGCGCCCCGAAAGAGACATGAACAAATTTCCCCAGCGCCGAAAGGCGACATCCCTCTGCTCGGGAGCCCCTGTGCCCAGGAGCTCCGTCATCTGCCTGCGGCTCGCGCTCCTGGTCGGCGCCCTCGCGGTCCTGGTCTTTGCCGCCGTGCCTGGCGCCCAGGCGGCCACCGGCGGCGCCGGCGTCGCCCAGGCGCCAGTCGCGTCGGAAACCGCGCCGACGACCGAAGCCGGCACCACGACTGCCTTCAACGAAGCCGAATTGTCCTTCACCCCGCTCCGTTACGCGGGTGCCAGCTGGTACGGCGGCACGACGATGTGGGGACGCTCGACCGCCTGCGGCCAGGTCCTGCGCCCGTCGACGATCGGCGTCGCCAACAAGACGCTTCCCTGTGGCACCCCGGTCAAGTTCGTCTGGCACGGCCACTCGATCGTCGCTCCGGTGATCGATCGCGGCCCCTACATCAGGGGACGCGCCTGGGACCTCACCGCCGCCGCGGCCGAAGCCCTGGAATTCGAAGGCATCGGTCGGATCCAGTACGCGGTCGCGATCGAATACGCGCGTAAGAATCGCTAGCGGCACCCGGTAGCGCCTCCTCTCGCGGCCGCGCGGGCTAAAGTTCCCTGCTCAGCAGCCGTTTCAGAGAGGAGCCGTACCGATGTCGAGGACTTCCCGCCGTGCCCTGAGCCCCTCGCCGCGGAGGGGCCGCAGGGTTGCCTTCGCCCTTGGCGTCGCCTCCGTCGCCCTGATCGCGCTCGCCGCCGTGGCGGGCGCCGCCGGGGTCGAAAAGACGACGGTGACGCTCGGCGCGACGTCCGAAACGCCCGACCCGTCCTGCCCCGACATGCCCTGCCAGGCGGTCGGCAGCGTCACCGGCTTCCAGGTGTCCACCGAGCAGAACCAGAGCCCGTTCTTGGTGAAGACGAACGGGACGATCAAGTCGTGGACGCTGACCCTGGCGCAGCCTAGGAACAGCCAGCGCAGCTTCTTCAACGGCTTCTTCGGCACGCCGCCCGAGGCGCGCCTGGCGATCCTCCGCAAGGTCCCCGGCACCAACCCGCCGCGATACAACCTGCGCCGGCAGGGGGCGGTGAAGGTGCTCTCGCCCTACCTCGGCCAGACGGTCAGGTTCGGCGCCTCGCTGAGGGTCGAAAAGGGCGACATCATCGGCGTCACCGTGCCGACCTGGGCGCCGATGTTCTCCCAGGAACTGAGCGCCGAAAACGTCTGGCGGGCGAGCCGCGAAGTTGGTGCCTGCACCAACTCGACCGACATCCGTCAGGGTCAGCCGCAGGAAGAACCGGGCAAACGCGCCACCTACGGCTGTAAGTACTCGACCGCGCGCCTGCTCTACACGGCGACCCTGGTCGCCGACCACTGAGGCCCTGAACGACGCAGGGCCCGACGCTCTCGCGCCGGGCCCCTTGCGGTCGGGGTGCCGCGTAGCTCTCAGGCGGCCGAGGGGAGGACCCGCGGCGTCGCCTGGTCCTGGGGGAGCGCTGCCGCGCTCGCGATCAGGGACTGGAACTCGTTGAGGGCCAGGTGGCCGACCGCCTCGAGGATCTCCTCGTCGGTCCAGCCGATTTCCCGCGCCTCCTCGTGGAGGTGGAGCGGCGGCGGCCCGTCGGCGTCGAGCGCCTCCTTCAGGTAGAGGAGGAGCGCCGCCTCCTTCGGGTCGGCGGAGGTGAAGGAACGCGCCCGGGAGACCTCGTCGAGCCCGAGCCCGGCCCGGCGCGCCGACTTCGCGTGCTGGGCGATGCTGTAGCTGTCCTCGCGATGCTCGGCGACGGCCAGGGCGATCCGCTCGCGGGTCGCCTGGGGAAGGACGCCGCCCCGCAGCTCGGAACGCATGCGGGTGTAGGCCCGGAGGACGGCAGGGGAACCGGCGAGGACACCGACGAACTTGGTCACCGCGCCACCGGCCGCCTGGATGGTCTTGATGAGCGGGGCGCTCTCGTCCGGCGCCGTCAACTCGTCGTGGATCTGGAATCTGCTTACTGCCGTTTTTACCGTCAACTTGCTTCTCGTCTCTGGCCTGCTGGCCGGATCGTGGGGGGAATCCGCTTTACAGAGCCTTTACGGGGTCTTTACTTTACTTTCAGCCTCTTACTTACGTCTCGTAAGTTATACCGACATCCGGGAGCTGTTTCAAGCCCGCCGAAGCGAGCTTGCTTTACCCGTATTACGCCGTCTTGCACCTTCGCGGTTCATTCGCCTATCGTTGCCCGCTTACCGCGCCCAGAGCCGAGGAGGCAACCGCAGACATGGCAGACCGCCCGCAGACCGCCGAGGATGTCATCCAGCTCGTCAAGGAACACGACGTGCGCTTCGTTCGGCTCTGGTTCACCGACGTCCTCGGGCAGCTGAAGAGCTTCTCGGTCAACGCCGCCGAGCTCGACGATGCCTTCGAAGGCGGGATGGGCTTCGACGGGTCCTCGATCACCGGTTTCAACCCGATCGAGGAGTCCGACATGCTTGCGGTGCCGGATCCGACGACCTTCGACCTCCTGCCCTGGCGCCCGGAGGAGCACGACGCGGTCGCGCGCATGTTCTGTGACATCCGCGTGCCGGGCGGCGGCCCGTACGAGGGGGATCCGCGCTGGATCATGCGCCGGGCCCTCAAGCGCGCCGAGGAGATGGGCTTCGAGGCCTACAACATCGGCCCCGAGCTCGAGTACTTCTACTTCCGCTCGGCGAAGCCGGAGGGCGGGGTGCCGGAGCCTCTGGACGAGGGCGGTTACTTCGACCTGACGACGCTCGACGCCGGCTCCGACCTGCGCCGGGAGACCGTGCTCGCCCTGGAGAAGCTCGGCATCCACGTCGAGTACACCCACCACGAGGTCGGCCCGTCCCAGCACGAGGTCGACATGCGCTACAAGAACGCGCTCGAGATGGCCGACGACTGCATGACCTACCGCATCGTGGTCAAGGAGTACGCGCTCAAATACGGCTACCACGCGACCTTCATGCCGAAGCCGCTGTTCGGCGAGAACGGCTCCGGGATGCACGTCCACCAGAGCCTCGCCAAGGACGGCAAGAATGCCTTCTACGACGCCGACGACCCCTACTTCCTCTCGCCGACCGCGAAGTCGTTCATCGCCGGCCAGCTGAAGCACGCCCGCGAGATCTCGCCGCTCTTCGCCCAGTGGGTCAACTCCTACAAGCGGCTCGTGCCCGGGTTCGAGGCGCCGGTCTACCTCGCCTGGTCGCGCCGCAACCGCTCGGCGCTGATCCGGGTGCCGCTCTACCACCCCGGCAAGGAGGCGGCGACGCGCGCCGAGCTCCGCTGCCCCGATCCGGCCGCGAACCCATACCTCTGCTTCGCCGCGATGCTGCAGGCGGGGCTCGAAGGGGTGGAGAAGGGCTACGAGCTGCCCGAGCCGATGGAGCAGAACCTCTATCACCTCTCCCAGGAGGAGCTTTCCCATCAGGGGATCGAGCAACTGCCCTCGACGCTCGGCGAGGCGATCGAGCTTGCCGCCGACTCGGAGCTGGTGCTGAGGACGCTCGGCGAGCACACCTTCCGCCGCTTCGTCGAGATCAAGCGCCAGGAATGGGACGACTACCGGGTGCAGGTCACGCCGTACGAGATCGAAAACTTCCTGCCGATCCTGTGACGAGAGGCCGACGCTGATGGCGCAGCTCCACGTTCTGCGCGTCTTTTGCGACTCGGCCTGGAGCCACGGCAATCCGCTCGGGGTGTTCCTCGACGGCGAGGAGGTGCCCGAGGAGCGCCGGCAGGCGGTCGCGGCGGAGCTCGGCTTCTCGGAGACCGTGTTCGTCGACGATGCCGCCGAAGGGCGGATCCGGATCTTCACCCCGGCGTTCGAGCTCGGCTTCGCCGGGCACCCGAGCGTCGGCACCGCCTGGCTGCTGGGCAAGGAGCGCGCGCCGGTCGACGTGCTGCGCCCACCTGCCGGGGAGGTCAAGGTGCGGGTGGACGGCGGCAAGACCTTCGTCACCGCGAGGCCGGAGTGGGGGCCCGACTGGAAGTTCTTCCAGCTGCGCGACGCCACCGCGGTCGAGGAGGCGCCGGACCTGCCCGACGGGGAGCAGGTCGGCTGCATCTGGGCCTGGGTCGACGAGGCCGAGGGCACCGTCCGCTCGCGCTGCTTCTCCCACGACGACAACATCGGCGAGGACGAGGCCACGGGCTCCGCGGCGATCTGCCTGGCCGCGGCGGTCGACCAGCCGATCGAGATCCTGCAAGGCCGCGGCTCGCGCCTCGACGCGCGCCCGGTCGGCGACGGGTTCGCCGAGGTCGGCGGCCGCGTCGTCCTCGACGAAGTTCGGGACTTCCCCCTCTAGCCTTTCGTGACCTCCTCGACGGTCCGGGACTCAACCCCCTGTCCTTTGTCACCCTGTGGGTCCCTAAGGACAGAGGGTTGGCAGCGGCGGCGATAGGTCGCGGAGCAACCCGGGAGGAAGTGTGGGGTGCGTGGCGTCTCCCTCGCGGACGTCACAGTTCTTGTGGTGCTCTCATGCCCGGCCGTCTCGGGTGCCCCCTAGGCGGTCTCGGCGAGTTCGCGCTCCAGGGCCGCCGGGTCAGTCACCGGAAGGTTGCAGGCGAAGCCCTCGCAGACGTAGGCGGCGGGCTCGCCGCCGATTTCGGTGCGGGCGTCGAGCAGGGGCGGTTCGGTCGCGCCCGCGGGGCCGCCGGCGAGGACGACGTTGGGACGGAAGGCGCCGCGGACCACGCTTTCGAGCGCGGAGAGGTCGCCGCCGACGAGGGCCACCTCGCGGGTCCCCGCGAGGTGGAAGTCGAGCGCCCGCAGGAGGTGGGCGAAGGAGTCCGGGTGGGTGACGGCGGCCTCGCCGAAGAGCGCGATGACGCCGAGGGCGCGGTCGGCGAAGGCGCGTTCGCCGCTGAGCGCGGCGAGGCGCAGGAGGCCGAGGGTGGCGGCGCTCTGACCGGCCGGGATCGGGTGATCGCCGACCTCCTTGCGCCGGGCGATCAGCGACTCGTGGTCGGCGGAGGTCGAGTAGAAGCCGCCGCGCTCCTCGTCGCCGAAGCGCTCGACCATGGTTTCGGCCAGCTCCCGCGCCGCCGCGAACCAGCGCGGATCGAATGAGGACTCGTAGAGGACGAGCAGGGCTTCGACCATGAAGGCGTGGTCCTCGAGGTAGGCGTTCAGGTGGGCGCGGCCATCCTTGTAGGTGCGCAGGAGATGCCCCGTCTCCTCGTCGCGCATCGTCCCGAGGATGAACTCGGCGCAGGTTGCGGCGGCGTCCAGGTAGTCGTCGCGTCCCAGGACCGCGCCGGCCTCGGCGAGCGCGGCGATCGCCAGCGCGTTCCAGGAGCAGAGGCGCTTGTCGTCGAGCCCGGGCGGGACGCGCTCGGCGCGGGCCGCGAGCAGGGCGGACCGGGCGGCGTCCAACCCTGGCGGGGGCGCGGCCGCGGCGCCGTCGGCCAGATGGAGGATGTTCTTGCCCTCGAAGTTGCCCGCCTCGGTGACGCCGTAGAAGGCGAGGATCGCCTCGGGGTCGGCCCGCCCGCCGCTCGCCCGCGGCCCCGCTGCGTCCTCGGCCAGGACGGCGCGGATCTCGGCCGGCGACCAGACGTAGAACTTGCCCTCCTCGCCCTCCGAATCGGCGTCGTAGGCGGAGTAGAAGCCGCCCTCGGGGCCGCGCATCTCGCGCAGCAGCCAGTCGAGCGTCTCCTCGCAGACCCGCCGATAGCGCGCGTGGCCGAGCACCTGATAGCCGTGCAGATAGGCACGGGCGAGCAGGCCGTTGTCGTAGAGCATCTTCTCGAAGTGGGGGACCTGCCAGGCCGAGTCGACCGAGTAGCGGGCGAAGCCGCCGCCGAGCTGGTCGTAGATGCCGCCCGCGAGCATCGCGTCGAGGGTGCGCTCGACGTGCTCGAGGCCCGCGCCGCGGCCCAGCATCAGCTCCAGCGACGACGCCGGCGGGAACTTCGGCGCGCTGCCGAAGCCGCCGTTCACCGGGTCGGCGTGACCGAGCAGCGTCGCCATCGCCCCGTCCAGGTCCGCCGCTTCAGGCACGCCCGAGGGCTCGAGGTTCGCCAGTGTCTGCAGCCGATCCACCGTGGTCGCCGCCCGCTCGCGGATCTCGTCGCGTTTGTCGCGGTAGGCATCCAGCACGCCTTCCATCACCATGCGGAAGCTCGGCATGCCGCGGCTCGTGTCCGGGGGGAAGTAGGTGCCGCCGTAGAAGGGGACGCCCTCGGGGTCGAGGAAGACGGTCATCGGCCAGCCGCCCTGGCCGGTGAAGGCCTGCACCGCCTCCATGTAGATCGCGTCGACGTCGGGCCGCTCCTCGCGATCGACCTTCACGCAGACGAAATTCGCGTTCATGTACGCCGCGGTGTCGGGGTCCTCGAAGGACTCCCGCTCCATCACGTGGCACCAATGGCAGGCCGAATAGCCGACCGAGAGCAGGATCGGCAGGTCCTCGGCGCGTGCCCGGTCGAGTGCCTCGGCGCCCCACGGATACCAGTCGACCGGGTTCTCCGCGTGCTGCAGCAGGTAGGGACTGGTCTCAGCCGCGAGCCGATTGGCCATTGATACGAGGTTAGATCATCGGCTACACGCGGGAACTTCGAGTACCTTCGAGCGTTAAGTGAGTGTGGATAGCAGCGGCAGGCGGGACGCCGCCCTTCAAACGGTGCTGGCGAAGTTGGAGCCGAGGGACCGTCAAGTCGTACTTGACGCGCTGGCCGCTGCCGAGAAGACGGAGACCGAGCTGCGCTACCTCGCGGACCACGATCCGCTCACCGCGCTGCTGAATCGGCGTGCCTTCCGCACCCGCCTTGACACCTACGTGAACTTCGCCGCGCGCTACGGCGGGCGGGGCGCGATGATGGTGATCGACGTCGACGGCCTGAAGGGGTTCAACGACCGCCTCGGCCACCAGCAGGGCGACAACCTGATCCGCCGGGTGGCGGCGAAGATGCGCGAACGGGTTCGCGCCACCGACATCGTTGCGCGCCTCTCCGGAGACGAGTTCGCGGTGCTCATGCCGCAGTCCGACGTGGAAGGGGCGCTGCAGCTGGGCGAAGACCTGCGGGTCGAGGTCGCCAACGCGTTCGAGGGCGACCCGGAGCTCGCCGGGGCGTCGATCAGCGTCGGGATCACGATGTTCGGCGGCGAGTCCGAGGGCAGCTCCGAGGCCGTGCTGGCCGCCGCCGACGAGGCGATGTACCGGGCGAAGGCGGAGGGGCGCAATCGCATCTCGCTCTTCGAGGCGCCGGTCGAAGCGACCGGTGACACCCGCCGCCTCACCTCCAGTGCCAAGATCCGCAACGCCATCACCCAGAACCGCCTCAGCCTGGCGACGCAGCCGATCGCGAGCCTCGCCGACGGGACGATCAAGCGCTTCGAGCTCCTCCTGCGGATGCGCGGCGAGGCCGGGGAACTGCTGCCCGCCTCGGCCTTCATCGGGGTGGCGGAGCGCTCCGGGATGATCCAGGAGCTCGACCGCTGGGTCGTCGGCCAGGCGCTCGACCTGCTCGCGCTGCGCGAAGGGGCGGGCGACCCGGTCTCCCTCCACGTCAACCTCTCGGGCGCCTCGCTGACCGACATCTCGGTGCTCGAGTACATCGAGCGCAAGCTCGACGAAGGCGACGCCGACCCGGCCCGCTGCACCTTCGAGATCACCCAGACCGCGCGGGTCGAGGACATGGAGACGGCGGCGAGCTTCGCCGACCGGCTCACCGAGTTCGGCTGCGAAGTCGCGATCGACGATTACGGCGCCGGCTTCGGCCCCTTCGAGTACCTCAAGCGCTTCCCCTTCGACGTGATCAAGATCGACGGCACCTTCGTCCGCGACATGGCCCACAACGACGCCGACCAGCTCACCGTGCAAGCGATCGTCGGCATCGCCCAGGGCCTCGGCAAGACGACTATCGCCGAGTTCGTCGAGGACGAGGAGACGGTGACGATGCTGCGCGCCTACGGCGTCGACATGGCGCAGGGCTACCACCTCGGGGTGCCGGTCGGGCTCGAGGAGGGTTTGCTCGAGAGGACTTAGGTCTCGGGGCCGGTGGTGGCCGGCGGCCGGGAGTGCGGGGACTGGCCGGGATCGCCCACGCGAGCGCCAAGGGTTCGTCACGGGAGGGAGACGGATCCGTCCCGGAAGGCGCATCTCGTCACAGAGACTGTGAGAAGTCCACGCTTCGGCGCGTGTTGGACAACAGTCATTTCCGCGCTGCAAGCATTACCGGTGCTATAGCCCCTGTAATGCTTGCAGCGCGTTCTCGGGCCTCTGATTCAGGCCCGAAAACCGCCTGAAAGTGCCTGAAGCCTGCGGGAAGTGTGGAGTTCCGGGCATCTTCGTCAACGAATGGGCCGAGGTGCGGCTTCTCTCGCGCGGACCCTTGACGTAAGTCCGACCTCCGCCCGGACCTGTGCCAGCAATCACACGAACCCTTCACGTCCTGGGCGTCTCATCGCGGTCACAGCCGGCCAGGACCGCGATGAGACGCCCAGGACGCCCCTCGGACGGCCACCCCCGCGGGCACAACGCCGTCCCCGCCGAACCCCTCAGCCTTCCGCCCGCAACTGCGCCCGCCGGACCTTGCCGCTCGTCGTCTTCGGCAGCTCGTCGACGTAGTCGACGATGCGAGGGGCCTTGTAGGGGGCGGTTTGCTCTCGGCAGTGGTCGATGAGCTCGCGGGTGAGGGCGTCGCCGGGCTCGCCTTCGCGCAGGACGACGATCGCGCGGACGACGCTGCCGCGCTCCGGGTCCGGGGCGGCAACGGCGGCGGCGTCGGCGACGGCGGGGTGGGAGAGGAGGGCGGCCTCGACCTCGGTCGGGCCGATCCGGTAGCCGGAGGAGCTGATGATGTCGTCGTTGCGGCCGTCGAAGAAAAGGAAGCCGTCGTCGTCTTCGGTGACCAGGTCGCCGGTCGGCCACCACTCGCCCTCGAAGCGCTCGCCGTCGAGGTAGCGGGAGAAAAAGGTCGGGGAGGAGGCCGCGCGCAGCTGTAGCTCGCCGTCGGAGATCCGGACCTCCATGCCCGGCAGCGGCTTGCCCATCGAGCCGAGCCGCACCGGCTCGCCCGCGAGGTTGGCCGTCACCTGCCCGGTCTCCGTCTGGCCATAGCCGTCGGCCGGCTCGAGGCCGGTCGCCTCGCGCCAGGCGCCGATCGTCTCCGGGTCGAGCGGCTCGCCCGCCGAGACCATCCGGCGCAGGGCGGGGAGGGGGCGGAGCTGGGTGCGGCGGGCGAGCATCCGGTACTCGGTCGGCGCCTGGCAGAGGACGTTGACGCCGAGCGCCTCGGCGAAGTCCAGTCGCTCGGCCGGGTCGAAGCGCCCGTCGTGGATCACCGCCGCGGCCCCGGTCAGCCAGGGCGCGAGGAAGACGTTGCGGGCCGACTTCGACCAGCCGGTGGCGGTGGTGCACCAGGCGAGGTCCCCGGGCCGCGAGCCGAACCAGTGCTCGGCCTGCACTTGCTGCCCGAAGAGGTAGCGGTACCCGTGCACGACCCCGCGCGGGTCGCCCGTCGTCCCGGAGGTGAAGACGATCAGCGCCGGGTCCTCGGGCTCCATGTCGGCGACCGAGGCGGGCGCCTCCTGCGGCCGGTCCTCGTCGAGCACCGCGGCGATCTCGGCCATCGTCATCGTCGGCACCCCGGCGGGCATCTCCGCCAGCAGCCGCTCCTCGCCGACGCAGAGCACGGGGTTAGCCGCCGCGATCCGCAGCTCCAGGTCCTTTTCCCGCAGCATCGTGTTGCAGGGCAGCGCCACCGCGCCCATGCGCCAGCAGGCCAGGAGCGAGAGCACCCACTCGATCCGGTTGCCGACCAGCGTCATCACCACGTCCCCGCGCCTCACCCCGCGCGCCGCGAACGCCCCCGACAGCCCCGCCGAGGTCGCGATCAGTTCCCCGAAGTGCCAGTCCCGCCGGTTCGCCTCCGGATCGATCGCGACGATCCCCAGCCGCGACGCCGGCGAGCGCTCCATCAGGTCGTCGATGATGTTCACGGCCCGGCAGTCTGCCGCAAACCGCGGTTGATGGGCCGAAAAGTCCTCTATATCTGGAGTTTTCGGCCCATCAACTTTGGGTCAGCGGAGTTCGCTCGAGTTCTTGCCGAGCAGCTGGCGGGCGACGATCAGGAGCTGGATCTGCTGGGTGCCCTCGAAGATGTCGAGGATCTTCGCGTCGCGGGCCCACTTCTCGAGCAGCTCGGTCTCACCGTAGCCGACGGCGCCGCAGAGCTCGACGCAGCCGAGGGTGACGTCGACGCAGGTGCGTCCAGCCTTCGCCTTGGCCATCGAGGCCTGGAGGGAGTTGGGCTTCGAGTTGTCGGCCATCCAGGCCGCCTGCAGGGTGAGGAGCCAGGCAGCCTCGTAGTCGGCCTCCATCTCGAGGAACTTCGCCGCGGCGGCGGACTGGGAGAGGGCCGGGACGTCGTAGTCGACCTCGACGCCCGCCGAGGCGAGCTGCCGACGGGCCTCCTCGAGCGCCGCCCGGGTGACCCCGACCGCCATCGCGGCGACGAGGGGACGGGTGTTGTCGAAGGTCTCCATCACCCCGGCGAAGCCCTTCTCACTTCGATCTCCGGATCGCCGAGCAGCGCCTCTTTCGGCACCCGGCAGTCCTGCAGGCGGAAGTTGGCGGTGTCGGAGGCGCGGATGCCGAGCTTGTGCTCGAGGCGCTCGAGCTTCAGGCCCGGGTTGTCGCGCTCGACGATGAACGACTTGATCGCGGCACGGCCCTTGGAGCGGTCGAGCGTCGCCCAGACGACGATCAGGTCGGCGCGGTCGCCCGACGGTGACGAAGATCTTCTCGCCGTTGAGGACGTACTCGTCGCCGTCGAGCACGGCGGTGGTGCGGATCGCGGCCGAGTCGGAGCCCGCTTCGGGCTCGGTGATCGCCATCGCCGCCCACTTGCCGCCGTAGCGTCTCGAGCTGCTCCTCGGTCGCCACCGAGGCGATCGCGGAGTTGCCGAGGCCCTGGCGCGGCATCGAGAGCAGCAGGCCGACGTCGCCCCAGCAGAGCTCGATGATGCCGAGCACGGTGGAGAGGTTCGAGCCGTTGCGGTTGCTCACTCGGGTCCGACCCGTTGGAGGCGCGCCGCACCCCGGCGGCACCGGCGCCGCCCATGTCGGCGCCCTCGTTCATGCCGTCGATCAGCGCCGCGAGCATGTCGAGCTCTTTCGGGTAGGCGTGCTCGGCGCTCGTCGTACTTGCGGGAGATCGGGCGGAACACCTCGGTCGCGACCTGGTTGGCCTGCTGGGCGAGGGGCCGAATTTCTTCGGGGTCTCGAGATTGATCATGGTGTGTCCTTTCGCTCGTCGCGCTGCCTAGACGAGCAGGGCGCCCTCCATGACGCCCGCGGATCGCAGGTCGCGGTACCAGCGCTCGACCGGGTGCTCCTTGACGAAGCCGTGGCCGCCGAGCAGCTGGACGCCGTCGGAGCCGATCTTCATGCCCTTCACGGCGGCAGAGCCGCCGGGCGAGCGCCGCCTCGCGGGCGAAGCTCGACGCCCTGGTCGGCGCGTGCCGCAGCCCGGTAGGTGGCGAGGCGCATGCCGCCGGTCTCGATCGCCGATGTCGGAGACGGCGAAGGCGACGGCCTGGCGGTTCGACGATCGGTTCGCCGAACGCCTGGCGGTCGTTCACGTAGGGGATGACGTAGTCGAGGACCGCCTGCGCGGTGCCGACCGCGAGCGCGCACCAGGCGATCCGCGCGCGGTGCACGCACTCGACGTAGTCGGAGCGCTTGGCCTCGCCGAGCATCGCCGAGGCCGGGACGCCGGACCCCCTCGAGGATGAGGCGGCCGGTGGCGGCGGGGCGCAGCCCCATCGCGGGCTCGGCCTCGATCGAGAGCCCTTCGGCCTTCGACTCGACGACGAAGAGCGCCGGACCGATGCCCTCGGCGTCGGCGGCGACGACGAAGAGCTCGCACTCGCGTCGCGCGGGCGACGAGCGACTTGGCGCCGTTGAGCACCCAGTCCTCGCCGTCGCGCGTCGCGCCTTCGTCTCCAGCCGCATCGGGTCGAAGAGCGGCCGCGGCTCGAGCATCGCCAGCGCCGCGGCGGGCGCGTCCTCGCCGGTGAACGACGGCAGGTAGGTCGCCTGCTGCTCGGCCGACGCCCCAGAGCCCGATCGCGGTGGCGACTGCACCTGGGGCGAGCGCCGCGTAGGCGATCCCCATGTCGCCGTGGGCGAGCGCCTCGCCGATCAGCGCGGTCGTCGTCGCCGCGCCTTCTTCCATCACGCCGCCGAGCTCGGCCGGGATGCCGAGCATCGCGACGCCCAGCTCGGTCGCCTGGGCGAGGATCTCCGGCGGCGTGGTGCGCTCGTCGTCGGCCGCTTTGGCAGCCGGGCGGACCTGGTCGGCGGCGAACGCGCGGCCCGCCTCCTGGAGCATCTGCTGCTCGTCGTCGGGGGAGACGTCGAAGAGGCCCTTCGATTTCGAGCGCGGCTGGCGCGCCGGTTTGCCCAGCTTCTGCGCCGCGGCGAAGGTGCGCCCGGCGGCGGTCGCCGTGCGGAAGCCCTGTTTGGTGCCCTGGAAGAGGGCGCGCTCGACGCCTTTGCGGATGCGGATGCGGTCGAGCAGGTCGGACCCCGCGAGCCAGTTCAGCCCGCGCAGGCCGATGCCCATCGCGCGCTCGGCGACGCCCCTGTCGGTGTCGGTGGTGGTCGTGCTCACTTTGCCTTTCCTTTGGGACTGGTTTTGGCGGCGACCGGGTTGATCCGGCCGTCCAGGTGTCGGTTGGTGCGCTTGGCGCCTCGGCCGCGCACGGTGAAGTCGATCTCGTCTCGCCTCGTCGCTGAGTTGCGAACTCGACCTTCGCCGGCAGCAGGATCGGCCGGCGGAAGCGGACGTCGACGGTGAAGGCGTCGGGGAGGCGCGGCTCGAGCGCTCCGAGCGCCCGCGCCTTGGTCCACATCCCGTGGGCGATCGCCGCCGGGAAGCCGAGCGGCTTCGCCGTCAGCGAGTGCATGTGGATCGGGTTGCGGTCCCCGGAGACGGCGCCGTAGCTGCGGCCGAGGCCGCCGTCGAGGGTCCAGGTCGCGCTCGCAGGGACGTCCTCGTCGACGATCGGGAAAGCCTCGCCGGAGGCCGCGCCCGGGTCGCCCTTGCCGCGGCGAAGGAAGGTGCTGGTCGACTCCCAGGCGATCTGGCGACCGACCCGCACCTCGGTGACGACGTCGAACGCCTTGCCCTTCGGGTGAGCCTTCAGCTTGGTCGCCTGGACGCGGAGGTCGAGCGCCTCGTCGATCCCCAGCCGCCGGTGCTGGGTGATCTGGTTGGCGACGTGGACGAGGCCGACGGCGCCGAACGGGAAGGACCCGTCCGACATCAGCGCCATGTGCAGCGGGAAGGCGAGCACGTGCGGGTAGGTCGGCGGCAGGTGGTCCCGCAGCGCGAAGCCGCAGACCTTGGCGTACGCGGCGACCGCATCGGGGTCGGGGACGACGCCCGCGAGCTCCAGCCGCACGTCCGGGATCTCGCCGCCGCCGCCCGGGATGAACGGCAAATTTGAGAGGCCTGGAATAAGTGGCGCCGCTGCTCGCGCGTAGAGCGGCAGGATCGATGGCGCGCTCGTCAGTTTCCTGGTCTCGGGACCCGACTTCGTTTTGCTCGCGGTCGCCACGGCGTCACGCCCCCAGCAGGCTCTGGCCGCAGACGCGGACCACGTTGCCGTTGACCCCGGTCGGCGGCGGGAGCTGGCGAACCAGGCGATCGTCTCGGCGACGTCGACCGGAAGCCCGCCCTGGGAGAGCGAGGATCAGCCGGCGGCCGGCTTCGCGCGGGCCGATCGGCATCGCGGCGGTCATCTGGGTCTCGATGAAGCCCGGCGCGACCGCGTTGATCGTCGCTGTCTTCGTTCGGCCAGCGCGGGCGCCAGCGATTCGACCATCCCGATCACCCCGGCCTTCGAGGTCGGCGTAGTTGGTCTGGCCCGACGTTGCCCGCGATCCCCGACATCGAGGAGACGCAGACGATGCGGCCGTTCGGGTTCAGGCGTCCTTGCCGTCGAGCAGCGCGTCGTTGATGCGCTCCTCGGCGGAGAGGTTGATCTCCATCAGCTGTGCTCCAGCGGTCTTCGGGCATCTTCGCGATCGTGCGGTCGCGCGTGACGCCGGCGTTGTGGACGACGACGTCGACGCCGCCGCTCGCGAAGTGCGCGGCGATCGCGTCGGGCGCGTCCTCGGCGGTGATGTCGAGCGGCAGCGCTTCGCCACCGAGCGCCTCGACCACGGCGCGCAGGTCCGACTCGGCCTGCGGCACGTCGAGGCCGACGACCTTGGCGCCGTCGCGGCCGAGCGTGGCCGCGATCGCCGCGCCGATCCCGCGCGAGGCACCGGTGACCAGCGCCGTCTTGCCGGACAGCGGCAGGTCCCAGTCGATCTCCGGCGTCGGGGCGACGCCCTTGGCCGACGCGGATCACCTGGCCGTCGACGTAGGCCGAGCGCGGCGAGAGCAGGAAGCGCAGCGTCGACTCCAGTTGATCCTCGGCGCCGGGCTCGACGTAGACGAGCTGCGCGGTCGCGCCCTTGCCGCCGATCTCCTTGGCGAGCGAGCGGGTGAAGCCCTCGAGCGCCCGCTGCGCGGTGTGGGCGCGGGCCGAGCCGGCGAGCGCCGGGGTGGTGCCGAGGACGACGACCCGGCCGCTGCGTCGCAGCCGCGACACGCCCGGGTAGAAGAAGCGCTGCAGCTCGACCAGGTCGGTCGAGTCGGCGATGCCGGAGGCGTCGAAGACGAGCGCCTTGGCCTTGCCCTCGGCGCCGGCGCGTTCGGCGCCGATGCCGTCGAGCACCTTCTTCAGCGAGCGCTCCAGCTTCCCGCCCGGGGCGCCGCCGCTGAGCACCGGCCCCGCGACGACGGGGCTGCCCGGCTGGTAGCGGTCGAGGTCGACAGGCTGGGGAGCCCCACCTGCTTGGCGACGGTCGAGAGGACCGGCGCGTTGACGATCTGCGAGTAACGATCAGACATGGGACATCATCCTTTCGGGGCCAATCTGGCCCGGAATCACACGACCGGAAGTCACCGGTCCAAATTGGCCCCTCAAGACTCCGCCGCTTCCAGGATCGCGACGACGCCCTGGCCGCCGGCGGCGCAGATCGAGATCACGCCGCGTCCTTTTCCGTCGTTCGTGCAGCTGTTTGGCGAGGCCGGCGACGATGCGCCCGCCGGTCGCCGCGAACGGGTGGGCGGCGGCGAGTGAGCCGCCGTTGACGTTCAGCTTCGCCCGGTCGATCGCGCCGAGCGGCGCTTTGCGGCCGAGCTTGTCCTTGCAGAAGGCCTCGTCTTCCCAGGCCTTCAGCGTGCAGAGGACCTGGGCGGCGAAGGCCTCGTGGATCTCGTAGTAGTCGAAGTCCTGCAAGGTGAGGCCGGTGCGGTCGAGCATCCGCGGCATCGCGTAGGCGGGCGCCATCAGCAGGCCTTCGCGCTTGTGGACGTGGTCGATCGCCGCCGTCTGCCCCTCGGAGAAGTAGGCGAGGACGGGGAGGTCGTGCGCTTTCGCCCACTCCTCGGAGGCGAGCAGCACCGCGGAGGCGCCGTCGGAGAGCGGCGTCGAGTTGGCCGCCGTCATCGTCCCCTCGGGGCCGCCGAAGACCGGCTTCAGCTTCGCCAGCTTCTCGATCGAGGAGTCGGGACGCAGGTTTCCGTCGCGCTCGAGGCCGAGGTAGGGGGTGATCAGGTCGGTCTGGAAGCCGCGCTCATAGGCCGCGGCGAGGTTCTTGTGGGAGTTGACCGCGAGCTCGTCCTGCTCGGCCCGCGCCGATGTCCCATTCCTTGGCCATGATCGCCGTGTGCTCGCCCATCGAGAGGCCGGTGCGCGGCTCCTCGTTGCGGGGGACGCGGGGGACGATGTGGCCGGGGCGGAAGCGCGCCAGCGTCTTCAGCTTGTCTCCGGTCGAGCGCTGGCGGTTGGCGTCGAGCAGCGTCGCGCGGAGCTCTTCGTTCAGCTCGATCGGCGCGTCGGAGGTGGTGTCGGCGCCACAGGCGATGCCGACGTCGATCTGGCCGAGGGCGATCTTGTTGGCGACCAGGATCGCCGTCTCGAGGCCGGTCCCGCAGGCCTGCTGGACGTCGTAGGCAGGGGTCTCGGGGGCGAGGCGGGTGGAGAGGACGCTCTCGCGGGTCAGGTCGCGGTCGTGGGAGTGCTTCAGCACGGCGCCGCCCGCGACCTCGCCGAGCGTCTCGCCCTCGAGGCCGTAGCGGTCGATCAGCCCGTCGAGGGCGGCGGTGAGCATGTCCTGGTTCGTCGCGTGCGCGTACTTGGTGTCGGAGCGCGCGAAGGGGATCCGGTTGCCGCCGATGACGGCGACTTTGCGGGTCTCGGTGTTCATTCCTTCTGGGTTCCTTTCCCGGGTTTGGAAGTTGAAGTGGGGGATTTGGCGGCCGCCTGGGAGCGGGCGCGGATGCCCGGCTCGACCGTGGAGATCAGGAGCTCGGCGGCCTCGCCGGCGGAGATCGCCTCGGTGCGCAGCCACCAGCGGGCGAGCTCCTCGGCGGCGCCGAGGAGGGCGGCGGAGAGCGCCTCGATTTCGACCCGGTAGGCGTCGCGGGGGCCCTCGGGGATCTGGGCGAGCAGCGAGGCCGATACGAGGGCGACGATCTGGCCGCGGTAGGAGGCGACCCTCTCGGCCACCTCGCCGCTGTTCGGCAGCGTCTCGTCGAAGAGCACCGCCCAGGCGGCCCGGTCGGAGTCGAGGAACCCGAAGAAGGCCCGCACGCCCGCGCCGAGTGCGTCTCCGGGGCTGGCGGTCTCCGCGATCGCCTCGCCGACCGTCTTGATCAGCGAGTCGCCCGCCTGCTCCATGCAGGCGATGTAGAGCCGCTCCTTGTTGCCGAAGTAGTTGTAGAGCAGCGGCTTGGTCACGCCCACCTCGGCCGCGATCTCGTCCATCGTCACCTCCGCGTAACCGCGCTCGGCAAAGAGCCCGTGGGCCACCCCGAGCGTCTGCTCCATCCGGTCGCTCCTCGACAGCCGCGATCTAACCGATGCATCCATCGGTGCACACGTTACCCGACTATAAATTTATATGCACGTAACGTGACGAGGTCACACAGAGCCGCTGGACACGGAAGGACGGTCGGGGCCCTGGATCTGATGCGGCGATCCCCGGTCGAGCTGGCGCCCGGGGTTAGGGACGGAGCCTTTTCAAGCTGGCGCCCGAGGTAAGGGACGCGAGGCGGGTCGGCGAGAGCGGCCGTCTCGGCCACGGCCCCGGCTGGCTGTGGCCGTGGCCGAGACGGCCGGGAGTGCGGGGTGGGTGGCGCGATCGCCCGCCGCGGCGCAACGGGTTCGTCACGGGAGGGACACGGATCCGGGGCGAAAGGCCGACCTCGTCACGAAGACCGTGGGAAGTCCACGCTTCCGCGCGTGTTGTCCAACGGTCACGGCGCCGCTGCAGTCCTTGTAGGCGCTATAGCGCCTACAAGGACTGCAGCGCTGAATCCGGCCCTGTTTCCGGGCCCGGAAAGCGCCCGGAAGTGACGGAAGGCATGAGGAAGCGTGGAGTTCCCGGCATCTTCGTCAACGATCAGGCCGAGGTGTGGCATCTCTCGCGCAGGACGCCGACGTAAGTCCGACCTCCGCCCGAACCAGTGCCGGCAATCACACGAACCCCTCACGTCCTGGGCGTCTCATCGCGGTCACAGCCTGCCAGGACCGCGATGAGACGCCCAGGACGCCCCTAGGACTGCCGCAGCGGCCGGGAGAACGGCCGTGCTGCACCCTCGGCCGGGCTTAGGCGGGGCGCTCGTGGATCCTCACGCGATCTTTCTTATACACCACCGTATTATACGGCGAGGTATATAGCAAAATACGAATCTGTATAATACGAGTCCGTATGAAGAACTTCATCGTCAACCCCTTCCGCTTCGGCGCGCTCGCGTTGGACGAGGCGTTCACCGATCGGGAGGAGGAGCGGAGGGGCCTCGTCGCCGATATCCGCAACGGGCAGGACGTGGTTCTCTACGCGCCGCGGCGGCTCGGCAAGTCCTCGCTGGTGTGGAGCGCCGCTCAGGCCGCCGCCGCCGATGGGGTCCTCATCGCCCAGGTCGACCTGATGACGACGCCGAGCAAGGAGCGCCTCGCGGCCACCCTTGCCGCCACCATCTTCGAGCAGATCGCCTCACCGTTGGCAAGGGCCAAAGAGGCGGCGCTCGCGCCGTTCCGCGCCCTGCAGGTGCAGCCGACGATCACCGTGGAGGCCGACGGTTCCTATGCCTTCAGCTTCGGTTTCGGCGAGCGTCCGGCCGATATCGACGCGACGCTCGAGCGTCTCTTCCGCCTCCCGGGCGAGTTGGCCGCCGGCAGGCACAAGCGCGCCGCCCTGGTCATCGACGAGTTCCAGCAGGTGGTCGACATCGACCCTGGGCTCCCCAACCTGATGCGCGCGGTCTTCCAGCAGCAACCCGAGATCGCGCACGTCTACCTGGGCAGCCGGCGGCACGTCATGGAGAGCATCTTCAGCGACCGCAACGAGCCGTTCTGGCGCAGCGCGAAGACGATCGAAATCGGACCGATCGACCCGGTCGACTTCGCCCCGTTCCTGATCGATCGATTCGCCGCGAGTGGCAAGGCGGTCTCGCCCGCGGCGGTAGCCGCCGTCCTCGAGCACACCGGCGGCCATCCCTACGCGACCCAGGAGCTCTGTTACTTCCTCTGGGAGCGGACCGATCCCGCCGGCGAAGCATCCGACGAGCTGGTGCCGGCGGCCCTCGAAGACACCCTGCGCTCCGAGCACGCCCACTTCTCCCTGCTCTGGGAAGACTGCTCGGCCAACCAGAAACTTGTGCTCGAAGCCCTCGCTCGCGAGGAGGGGCGTCCGTTCAGCGCCGAGTACCGTCGCCGCCTCGGACTCGGCCCGGCCACCAACGTCCAGCGCGCCCTGCGCACGCTCGAGCGACGGGAAGTCGTCGCCGGCGACCGCGGGGCCTACCGGATCGTCGAGCCGTTCCTGGCGGATTGGCTGCGCAGCCGTCGCTGACGCGTGCGGCCGGGCCGACTGGGGTAGGAGGGGCCCTATGAGGAGAGGACTCGTCTGCCTTGCCGTATTCGTGACCGTCCTCGCCGGCCTGGGGTCGGGCACGGCGACGGCGGGGAACAAGAAGTTGGTCGAAGGGACGGTCTACGACACGACCTGCGTGACCGTCTGTCAGCCGGAATGCCCGCCGCCGCCCCATTGCGGGCCGATTCCGGCGCCGAAGTCGCGCTCCGCGGTGATCTGCGCGCAGGCGGCGATCGTCTGTCCGCTCTACCGGATCGTGCCGGGCGGCCAGGTGTACTCGGGCGAAGGGTCGCTCGTGAACGTGCGCAAGCGCGGCTCGACGATGGTGATCGCGCGACTACCGATCGTCGAAGGGCACTTCAGGATCCGTCTCGGACCGGGCGAATACGTCTTCCATCCCTACATGGCGGAAGAACAGTGCTGGTCGGCTGAAACGGCGGCGACGCAGGTGACGGCGCAGTCGAAGGGGCCGGTTCCGGTGGCGATGAGCGCCACGAACCGGTGCGTGATGCACGCGCTCTAGAGCTCGGTGCCGTCGTAGAGCTTGCGCACGTGGACCGTCCCGGCGGGGGCGGCTTCGAGGCAGAGCTTGCAGAGGACGCACTCGTCGACGTTGGAGTCGACGATCTCGACCTGGCCGTCGGCGTTCTTGAAGATGTCGACGGGGCAGACTTCTTCGAGTTTGGCGGCGACGGCGGCGTCGCTCGCGATCGACGCGTCGACCTCGACGTCGATGAAGACTTTGTCCTGGGTGGCCATTTAAGCCGGCACCCCCAGCTTCTCCTTGACCACCGTGGGGATCTCGTCGATCCGCTCGACCACGCGGATGCCGGCAGCTTCGAGGCGGGCGATCTTCTCCGTCGCGGTGTCCTCTTTCCCCTCGACGATGGTGCCGGCGTGGCCGAAGCTCATCCCTTTCATCTCCTCGGAGTCCATGAATTTGCCCGCCATGAAGGCGACGATCGGCAGGCGCGAGTTGTTGTCCTTGACCCACTCCGCCAGCTGGGCCTCCATGCGGCCGCCCGGCTCGGTGTAGATGACGATCGCCTTGGTCTGCTCGTCGGCCTCGAAGAGCGGCATCAGCTCGGCGTAGGTGGAGCCGATGATCGCGTCGCCGCCGATCGAGACGGCGGTCGAGACGCCGAGTCCCGCCTGGGTGAGGGAAGAGGAGATCTCGGTGGTCATCCCGCCGGAGCGGCTCATCACGCCGACCGGGCCGGGGGCATAGGCCTTGGCCGCGTCCTTCGCGGGGCCGCCGATGCCGCCCATCTTGCAGACTTCCGGCACGATCAGGCCGAGGCAGTTGGGGCCGATGATGCGGGCGCCGTTCAGATCGGCGAGCTCGACCATCTGGGCGACGTCCCCGCGCGGGATGCGCTCGGTGACGACGACGATCAGCTTGATCCCGTTGAGGATCGCCTCGAAGACGGCGTCTTTGGTGAAGGCGGGGGGGACGGTGACGACGGAGCCGTCGATCGGGCCGCCGTGGTGCTCGACCGCCTGGGCGACGGTGTCGAAGACCGGCACGCCGTGGACCTCGCGGCCCTTGCGGCCCGGGGTGACGCCGCCGACGATCTTGGAGCCATAGTCGAGGCACTCGCGGGTCAGGTTCACGGCCTCGCGGCCGGTGATGCCCTGGACGATGAACGTGGTCTCTTTGGAAAGAAGAATGCTCATGCGGCTGCCCCCTGGACCTTGGCGACGGCTCGCCCCGCCGCTTCCCAGAGGGAGACCGAACGGTCGCAGTACTCGACGCCGTAGCGGTCGAGGATCTTGAAGCCCTCGTCCTCCCAGGCGCCCGGGATGCGGAAGATCGCGATCGTCTCACCCGGGTCCTTGCCCAGTTCCAGGCAGGCCTTGATCACGCCACGGGCGACGATGTCCACGCGGGTGTTGGAGACGATCGACATCATCACCGCGATCTTCTCGACGCCGTCCTTTTCGAGGACCTCCTTGGCCAGGCCACAGGCCTTGGCGACCGACGGGTTGCCGCCGATCTCGGAGTAGTTCGCGGGCTTGCCGTCCTGGTTGATGACCGCGTCGGTCAGCGTCAACGAGCCGCCGCCGGCGCCGATCACGAGGCCGAGGTTGCCGGTGAAGCCGTGGTCTTTGCCCTGGATCACGCCGCGGTGGTCGGCGGCGTCGATCGCGGCGACGTTGTCTTCGAACGCGGAGTGCTCGTACTCTTCACGCGTATCGTCCTCGGCGATCTGAAGCTCCTTGCGCAGCAGCTTCTTCTGCCGCCCGACCGCCTCGTTCTCCATCTCCATATGAGCGTCGAGGGCGACGAAGCTGCCGTCGGTCAGCTCAGCCAGCGGGTTGATCTCGGCCAGCGTCATGTCGTTCTCGCGGAAGAGCCGTGCCAGGCGGGCGAGGACCGGCGTCGCGCGGTTCAGCTGCGACCCGGTGACGCCGGTCGCGGCGACCGTCTGCTTCGCCTCGAAGTCGGGGATCGGGAAGAGGTTCGACACGTGGCCGCGGCCGACGTGGTCGGGGTGCTTCTCGGCGACCTCCTCGATGTCGATCCCGCCCATGTCGGAGAAGAGCATCAGGGGGCGCTTCGCGGTGCCGTCCCAGACGACCCCCGCGTAGTACTCCTGCTTGACCTCGGCTTTGGGGTCGACCAGGACGCCGCGCGGCATGTGGCCGTTGATCTCGAGCTTCAGGATCGCCTCGGCGTGCGCCGCCGCCTCGTCGGGCGTGTCGGCGAATTTGACGCCGCCGGCCTTCATCCGTCCGCCGCTCAGCACCTGGGACTTGATCACGACCGGGCCGCCGATCTCCGCGGCCGCCGCCCGTGCCTCCTCCGGCGTCGTGCAGAAGCCGTATTTGGTGACGGGGATGCCCGCCAGCTCGACGATCTTGCGCGCCTCGTACTCAAAGAATCTCATCGGCGGGGCACCCTACACAGCCAACCGGAACAATGCGAGGAACGTGTCATATCTTCGAACTCTCACTGCCCTCGGCCTGATCGCGGCCCTCGCCCTCCTCGTCGCCGGCTGCGGCGGCGGCACCGACGTCGACTTCACGAAGGCCTCGGAAACGGTCCGCGCCAGCCTCGAATCGAAGCGCGAAGGCTTCGGCGCCCCGATCGAAAACGTCGATTGCCCCAGCGGGGTGAAGGTGGAACCGGGTCTCAGGTTCCAGTGCACGGTCCGCTATCCGGACGGGAAGGTCGCCTACGCGCTGCTGAAGATCCGCACCGACGAAGCCGACCTCAACCTCGAATCGCTCTCGCCCCAACCGTTCATGCGTCAGGTGATCCACTGAAAGAGGGCGGGGCGCGGCGCCGTTGTGTGTGCATCGGACACACAACACCCAGTCGCTGCGGTTCATGGCATGATTCCTGTCCCGACCGTTTAACCCCTCCGCTCCCTCGGAGTGCTAGGTCGGCCGAACCCGGAATCGAGCCGGGAATCCCATGCGATCCACAGCGCTGAAGATCCTGCAGAAGGGCGCCGACGCCATCGTCGTCGGCCGCAAAGCGACCAAATAGAGAGAGGCGAATGAGCGACTCGACCACCACCGCCCCCGCTGAGCTGACGACGAACCAGAAACTGCTGGACTGGGTGGAGGAGATCGCCGCCCTGACTCAGCCAGACGCCGTGCAGTGGTGTGACGGCTCCGCCGAGGAGTACGACCGGCTTGCCCAGGTCCTGATCGACGCCGGGACCTTCGAGCGCCTCTCCGACGCGAAGCGGCCGAACAGCTATCTCGCCCTCTCCGACCCCGACGACGTCGCCCGGGTCGAAGACCGGACCTTCATCTGCTCCGAGAAGGAGGAGGACGCCGGTCCGACCAACAACTGGCGCGACCCGGCCGAGATGCGGGAGACGCTGAACGAACTCTTCAAGGGCTGCATGAAGGGCCGCACGATGTACGTGGTCCCCTTCTCGATGGGCCCGCTCGGCTCCGACATCTCCGAAATCGGCGTCGAGATCACCGACTCCGCCTACGTCGCGGTCTCGATGCGGATCATGACCCGGATGGGCAAGGCCGCGCTCGACCAGCTCGGCGACGGCGAGTGGGTCCCCTGCGTCCACTCGGTCGGCATGCCGCTCGACGAGGGCACAGAGGACGTCTCCTGGCCCTGCAGCGCGACCAAGTACATCACCCACTACCCGGAGACCCGGGAAATCTGGTCCTACGGCTCGGGCTATGGCGGCAACGCGCTGCTGGGCAAGAAGTGCTTCGCGCTGCGGATCGCCTCGGTGATGGCGCGCGACGAGGGCTGGCTGGCCGAGCACATGCTGATCCTCAAACTCACCTCGCCTGAGGGCGACGTCAAGTACGTGACCGGCGCCTTCCCGTCGGCCTGCGGCAAGACCAACCTGGCGATGCTGGTCCCGACCCTGCCCGACTGGAAGGTCGAGACGGTCGGCGACGACATCGCCTGGATGAAGATCGGCGAGGACGGCCGGCTCTACGCGGTCAACCCCGAGGCCGGTTTCTTCGGCGTCGCGCCGAACACCTCCCACAAGACGAATCCGAACGCGATGGACTCGATCGAGCGGAACACCATCTTCACCAACTGCGCCAAGACGGATGACGGCGACATCTGGTGGGAGGGAATGACCGGCGAGCCGCCGGCGCACGCGATCGACTGGCACGGCAACGACTGGACGCCGGACTCCGACACCGCCGCCGCCCACCCGAACTCCCGCTTCACGGTGCCTGCCGCGCAGTGCCCGTCGATCGCGCCCGAGTGGGAGGACCCGGCCGGTGTGCCGATCGACGCCTTCCTCTTCGGCGGCCGTCGCGCCACCGCGGTGCCGCTGGTCTCAGAAGCGTTCGACTGGGAGCACGCGGTCTTCATGGGGGCGACGATGTCCTCGGAGACGACCGCGGCGGCGGCCGGCGAGGTCGGCGCCCTGCGCTTCGACCCGATGGCGATGCTGCCGTTCCTCGGCTACGACATGGCCGATTACTTCGCCCACTGGCTGAAGATCGGCAAGACCGACGGGATCAAGCTGCCGAAGGTCTTCTACGTCAACTGGTTCCGCAAAGACGACGACGGCAAGTTCCTCTGGCCCGGGTTCGGCGAGAACAGTCGCGTCCTCGAGTGGGTCTTCCGTCGCTGCCAGGGCGAGGGCGAGGCGATCGAGACCGCGATCGGCCTGCTGCCGACGCCTGGCGACCTCAACACCGAGGGCCTCGAGCTCTCCGACGCCGCGCTCGAGGAGCTGCTCACGGTCGACGAGGACCTCTACCGCCAGGCCCTGCCGCAGATCAAGGAGCACCTCGCCAAATTCGGCGACAACCTCCCGAGCGAGGTCGCCGCGCAGCTCGACGCGCTCGAGCAGCGCCTGAGCTAGCGCCTGGCTGTTACTGACCCCTCGTCGAGCCAGCGGCGGCGCAGCTCCGCCGCCAGGCGCTCGACGAGGGGGTCTTTTTGCGTCAAGGGGGCGCCGTCCAGTGAACGGACCGGGCGGATGCCGCGCAGGGACGAGGTGAGGAAGAGGTCGTCGGCCTCGCGCAGGTCGTCCAGGTAAAGCGGGCGCTCGGCGGCGGGGACGTTGAGGTCCGCGGCCAGGTCGAGGGTCGCGGCGCGGGCGGTGCCGGGGAGGATGCGGCCGTCGGCGGGCGGGGTGGCGATGCCGCCGTCGGTGACGAGGAAGACGTTGGCGCGGCCTGCCTCGAGGACCTCGCCGTCGTCGGTGAGGATCAGGGGGACCACCTCGCCCAGCTCGGCCTCGACCGACTCGAGCCAGTCGCGGTCGGCCCACTTGTGGGCGCCGGCCCAGTCGGGGTGGCGGACTGTCCGCACGTCGGCGCCGTGCTCGCGGTCGGGGAAGAAGATCGCCGGGTCGATCGGCTCGGTCTTGATCTCGAAGCGCAGGCCCCCGTTCTCGGGCAGGAGGTCGATCCGCATGCGGCCGAGCTCCAGCGGGCGGGCGGCGGCCGCGACCGAGTCGGGCAGCTCGGCGGGGAGGTCGTGGCCGAAGAGCTCGCGGGCGGAGGAGCGGAGGCGCTCGAGGTGGGGGGCGGCCCGGACCGTCCTGCCCTCGGCGACGAGCAGGGTCTCGAAGAGACCGCGGGCGGGATCGGGGGCTGCGGGAGAGGCCACGGGGCCATTATCCGCAAGGAGCGGCTTTTCCCGCCTGTCCCACCTCTACATTTGCCGCGATGGACGCCTCTGGCTCAGATACCGCCGAGCGCGACGCGGTCGCGGTCGACACGACCGAACGCGAAGCGACGGAACGCGAGGGAACCGAGCGCGACACCACCGACGAGTGGCGGATCGAGCCGGGCAGGGTGCCCGCGACCGTGGCCGAGCTGGAAGCGCGGATCGACGTTGCCGTGGTCACCGCGCGTTCGGCCGAAGAGGCGGCGATGGAGATCGGCGCCGCCGGCCTCGAGGCGGCAGAGCAGGCGCGCCGCGCCGCCGAGCTGGCCGAACGGGCCAGCGCCTCCGCCGCGCGCGCGGCGAGCGACGCCCAGGCCGCGGCCGAGTCCGCCGCGCGGACCCGCGAGGCTGCCGCTGCCGCGCCGTCGCCGGTCGCCTCCATGAACGAGGGTGCCACCGACGAGCCCGCGGTCAACCGCCCGGCGCCCACCGAGTCCTTCCTCCCTCGCCCCGACAGCCCGGACCCGCGCCGCCCCGATCCCTTCGAGGAACGCATCACCGCCTTCCGACTGCGCGCCGAGAGGGTGATGATCCGCCTGCAGAAGCTGGAGGCCGGGGCGGACCCGGGAGACGGCCCTTCCGAGGTGGTCCGCTTGCGGCGGTAGGGAACGATCAGCGACCGAGGCGGTGGCGTGCCTCGGTCGCCGATCGTCCCACGCGGCTACTTCTCCGTCGCTTGGCCACCGTCAGGCGGCGGAAGCGACCACCGGAACCGCGCCGAGCTCGGTCAGGGCGCCTTGCAGCGCACGTCGGCCCCGGTGATGCAGGCCGTGGATCGAGCTCTCGGTCTTGTCGAGCGTGCCCGCGATCTCCATCGGCGAGAGGCCGACTATGTGGCGGAGCACGAGCACCTCGCGCTGGTCCTCGGGGAGAGATTCCAGCGCGATCTTGATGTCACGCCCCATCTCGCCGCCGTCGTGGGTGCCCTGTGAGTCCGAAAGGCGAACCTCCTCGGTCGGGATCATCCGCTTGGCGCGGAGATGATCGAGGGAGGCGTTGCGCGCCACCCGCAGGATCCAGGCGGTGAACGGGACGCTCTGCTCTTGATATTTGGTGATCGCGGTCATCAGCTTCGCGAACACGTTGTGGGTGATGTCCTCGGCCTCATACTGATCCTTGACGAAGGTCGCGACATACCTGCGGACGTCGTCGGCATAGCGAACGTAGAGGTAATGGATGCCCTCGGCATCCCCTTCCTTCGCCTTTGCCACAGCCAGTCGGGTCAGACCGCTGTCGTCCGGGACACTGCTTGCGCCGTTGAGCGGCGTGCTCATCTGTTTCTCCTGCATGCTCACCGCATGCGGATGCAACTGGGATTTTCCTCTTCCAACTGCCCCAAAAGGTCCCTGGACGAGCCCCCCTTGGATCGGTGCCCTAGCCCGGCTCCGATGGGCAAGACAATAGGTCGAACCTCGTACTTGTCAATGCCCGATATTGGTCCGTCTCTAAAACCGGGGCCTTCATCTGTCGATAGCGATAATGAACTCTCATATAGGGATACAATGAGTTCTCGGCTGAATTAAGTAGGGGTTCTTGGAGGGAGCGTAAGAACGCCCGGAAACGGGGAGTTGGTGGGATATGCAGGTTGCAGTCGGTCCATTTACCCGGCAGGGGATCGAAGCCCGTCTCGGGCCGGATCTGCCTGCCGGAGTCGAGATCGCCCTGCTCTATTACGTCGGCAAACTGCGCTCCGGGCGAGGCGCTCCGACCTTCCCGTCTTTCCTGCAAAACGCGGGTTTCGAGGCACCGGTCGCGGAGGTCGAGCTGAACGTGGGGGAGGAGGTCGAGCAGATGCTCTCGAGCGAGGCCCAGCGGCAACACACCACCGTCGATCGGCTCGCCGCGCACTCGGTCTACCTCTATCTCGCCGAGCTCGATCGGCTCGAAGAAGAAGGCCGGGTCGCCAGCAACTAGCGTCCTTTTGAGGCGACTAATTACTAGGTAAATTTCGGCCGATGGGGGAATTCCTACCCCGTCGAACTCAGATACTTCCCGCATTTCCCGAATCCTTCTTTCGAACATCCGTCTCGGCCGAATCTCATACTTTTGACGCCCGTCGTTCGCCCGAAATCGGCACTCGGACCTGAGGCGGCGTGGGCCGGCCTCGCGGTGTCCTCGGTCGCTCGGCTCGGGTCACGCACTGGAGTGCGCTCCCCTCGCCTCCGCTTCCTTGCGTCCTTGCGAGGCTGGTCCGCGCCGCCTCAGGTCGGAACGGTGGGCGGTTCCCCCGCCCCGTCCAGCCCCGGTGTCGCTGCGGCTGGACGCGCCGTTCTCCGGCCTCTTGCCGGGGCTAGGCGTGGACGGGAGGGCGGGAAGCCATGGCTTCCTCGACCGAGCGGACCTTGACCGGGGTCCCGTGGGAATGGAGGGAGCGCTCGAGGGCTTCCAGGCCGAGGACGACTTCGAGGCCCAGGCGGGCGCTGGAGCGTGGTTGGGAGCCGTCGCAGATGGCGGCGGCGAAGTCCCTCAGCTCGAGCGCCAGGGGCTCGGCGGCGGCGATCTGCGGGGCGACCATGTCGCCGGTGCGGTAGGTGAGGCGGTACTCGCCGAAGTTGGCGGGCGGCTCGGCGAAATCGAGACCACGGTCGTACACGCGGACGGAGTCGTCGGCGGAGGTGTCCTCGTACTGGACCATTTTCCGCGAGCCGACGACGACCATCTGGCGCATCTTGCGCGGCGCCAGCCAGGAGACCTGGACGTTGGCCTGGACGCCGCCCTCGAACTCGAGGGTCATGAAGGCGGTCTCGTGGACGCCGTCCTGGTAGACGCTGCGGCCGTTGGCACTGACCTCGAGCAACGGCTTGCCCAACCAGTGAAGGAGAATCGAGAGGTCGTGGGGGGCCAGGTCGAGTACGACTCCGTCCTTTTGGTAGAGCCCCAGGTTCATCCGCGAGGAGGTGATGAAGTAGACCTCGCCTAGCTCGTCGCTCTGGATCAGGTCACGGACCTTGTTGACCGACGGGCTGTAGACGAAGGTGTGCCCGGGAAGCAGCACGCGGTTGCGTTCCTCGGCGAGCGCGACGAGGCCCGCCGCTTCGTCGGCCGTGCGGGCCAGCGGCTTCTCCACCAGGACGTGTTTGCCGGCGTTCAGCGCGCGGCTCACCAGGTCGAAGTGGGTGTGGGGCGGGGTCGCGATCGCGACGGCCTCGATCCGCGGGTCTTCGAGCGCCGCGTCGAGGTCGGGTTCGGCCCAGATGCCGGGGTGGCGGCGGCGAAAGTCGGCGATCCGACCCTCGTCCTGCTCGCAGAGTCCCATCATCCGGAAGTCCGGGCTCTCGACGACGTTGCGGACGATGTTGGGGCCCCAGTAGCCGTAGCCGACCACCAGCGTGCCGATCGTTCCCTGCGGGTTCATGCCACTCCCTTTCGTCCGAGAACCGCCCTGGGCGTCTTCGCGAGGATCGCGAGGTCGCCGAGGAGCGAGCGGCTTTCGGCGTAGTCGATGTCGAGGCTCACCATTTCCTCGTAGGTGCGTTGATTGCGGCCGCTGACCTGCCAGAGGCCGGTGAGGCCGGGCTTCACGGCGAAGCGCTTCGAGTACCAGGCCGGGTATGACTCGACCTCGTACGGGATCGCCGGGCGCGGCCCGACCAGGCTCATGTCGCCGAGGACGACGTTGAAGAGCTGCGGCAGCTCGTCGACGCTCCAGCTGCGGATCCGCCGGCCGACCGGGGTGATGCGGTCGTCGACGGCAAGCTTGTAGAGGGTCTCGCCCTCCTCGCCGTCGTCCTCGCCGCTCTCGGCCGGAGCCTTGTCCTCAGCGGAGTCGGTGCCGATCAGGGCCGAGATGTACTGACGGTGGCGCTCCTCGTCGGCGTCGAGGCGCATGCTGCGGAACTTGAAGACGGTGAACTCCCGTTCGCGGTAGCCGACGCGGCGCTGGCGGAACAGGGCCGGACCGCGGCTGTCGAGGCGGACGGCGACGGCGATGCCGATCATCACCGGCAGGAAGAGGAGGATCAGAGCCGACGCGGCGACGAGGTCAAGGCAGCGACGCGCGAACGCGCCCACCGGGCTGTCCGCGGTGACCATCGTCCGTTCGGCGCTGAGGTCGTAGGCCTCCATACATTTAGGGAACGGCGGGTCCCCGCCTCCACTTCCGCGCGGCGCGGAATGAGCCCCGGTTCAGGGGTGGAAAAAAGGCCTAGATGGTTGAGGGACGGGGCGTCTCAAGCCGGCGCCCGAGGTGCGGCACGCAAGGGTCTGCGGCGAGAGCGGCCGTCTCGGCCACGGCCCTGGCAGGCCGTGGCCGAGACGGCCGGGAGTGCGGGGAGTGGCGGGTCTCTCGCGGCGGTGCCCCGGGTTCGTCACGCGAAGGACACGGATCCGTCCCGTAAGTCCTACCTCGGCACAGAGACCGTGGGAAGTCCACGCTTCCGTGCGTGTTGTCCAACAGTCACGACCGCGCTGCGTACTTTGACCGTGCTACAGCAAGGTCAAAGTACGCAGCGCGTTTCCGGGCCCTCTTTCGAGGCCCGGAAACAGACCGAAGGCTCACGCGGGTGTGACGTTCCCGGCATCTTCGTCACCGATCCGGCCGAGATCGGGGAAGGTGTGGGCTCTCCCCGGCTTCTCTCGCACGAGACGATCACGGAAGTCCGACCTCCGCCCGTCCTGTGTCCTGATCCCTGAAACTCCCTCACGTCCTGGGCGTCTCATGGCGGTCACAGCCAGCCAGGACCGCCATGAGACGCCCAGGACCGATCTCGGACGGCCGCACCCGCTCCGAACGCCGGTGGCCCCTTTATATGGAGCCGCGCCGGCCTTCGAGGAATTCCGCGAGCCCCGCGCAAGGGAATGGTGCCGTCCCGCGTTTGTCTGCTGTATGGCACCCAGGATCATTTCCATCATCGGTTCCCGCCCCGAGATCGTGCAGGCGGCTCCGCTCGCCCTCGCCTTCTCCGACTGCGTCGAGGAGATCCTCGTCCACACCGGGCAGCACTACGACCCGCAGATGTCGGACCTGCAGATCGCCGACCTGAAGCTGCCGCTTCCCGAGTACAACCTCGGGGTCGGTTCGCTGCCGAACCAGACCGGCGTCGAGGTGGCGCAGCAGCGGATCGCCAAGGTGATCGAGCGCGAGCGGCCCGACGCGGTCCTCGTCCGTGGCGACACCAACGCGACGCTGGCCGGCGCCCGTGCCGCCGTCGACGCCGGGGTGATGCTGCTCCACGTCGAGGCCGGGCTGCGCAGCTACCGCGACGACATGCCCGAGGAGGCCAACCGGATCGAGACCGACGGTCTCTCCGACGCGCTCTTCGCCCCCTGCGACCACGCCCGTGAGGTGCTGATCCGCGAAGGCGTGGACGGTGACGTCTTCGTCACCGGCGATCCGCTCGCCGACGTCCTGCTCTCCACCCGCGAGCGCCTGCCGGAGAGCGGCGAGAAGGGCGAGTACGTGCTGGCGACCGCCCACCGCAACTACAACACCGACTCGGCCGAGCGGCTGGGAGCGGTGCTCGACTGCCTCGCCGCCGCCGAGCGGCGCGTGATCTTCCCCGTCCACCCGCGTACCCGCAAGAGCATCGAGGCCTGGGGGCTCGAGGTCCCCGCCAACGTCGAGGTGCGCGACCCGGTCACGTACACGCAGATGCTGGCGCTGGAGCGCGACGCGGTCGCGATCGCCACCGACTCCGGCGGCGTGCAGCGCGAGGCCTACCTCTGGGGCGTGCCCTGCGTGACGATGCGCGAGGAGACCGAGTGGATCGAGACGGTCTCGACCGGCTGGAACACCTTGGTCGGCGCCGACGCCGCGGCTTTCCGCGCGGCGATGGAGAAGCCGACCCCGGCGGAGCGCCCACCGATCTTCGGCGACGGCACCGCCTCGCGGAAGATCGCGGGCCTCTGCCTGTCGCTGCTGGAGAAAGAACCGAGTCGGGAGCGGAGCTATGTCTGAGCGTCTACGCGTTGGCGTCATCGGCTGCGGGGTGATGGGCGGCTTCCACGTCCGCAACTACCTGAACCTCGACTGCGCCCGGCTGGTCGCCGTCGCCGACCCCTCGCCGGCCTCGCGCAAGCGGGCGCTGGGCGAGACCCAGGTCCTCGAGTACGACAACTGGCGCGACCTGATCGAGTTCGGCGCGAGCCAGCTCGACGCGGTCTCCGTCGCCTGTCCTTCGGAGATGCACGCCGAGGTGGCGCTGGAGGCGCTGGCCGCCGGCCTCCACGTCCTGGTCGAGAAGCCGATCGCGACCAACCTTCCCGACGCCCTGCGGATGCGCGGCGCCGCGCTCGAGGCCGGCCGCAAGCTGATGGTCGGCCACGTCGAGCGCTTCAACCCGGCGATCGCGAAGCTCCGCAGCCTCGTCGCCGAGGGACGGCTCGGCCAGATCTACCGCGCCCACACGACCCGGGTCGGCCCGCTGCCGTCGCGGATCCAGGACACCGGCGTCGCGATCGACCTCGCGACCCACGACCTTGACGTGATGCAGCATGTGCTGGGCTCGACGATCGGCGAGATCTACGCCGACGGCGGGCGCTTCATGCACAGCTCCCAGGAGGACCTGCTGACCTGCCTGGTGCGCTTCAACGCCCCGGCCGGATCCGACAGCGGCCCCCTCGGGCTGCTGGACGTCAACTGGCTGACCCCGGAGAAGACGCGCGAGATCGCGCTGATCGGCGAGAACGGCCTGCTGCGCGCCTCCTACATCACCCAGGACGTCTGGTTCGTCGAATCGCCGACGGCGCCGGTCCACTGGGACGGTCTCTCGATGCTGCGCGGCGACGGCGAGGGGGCCGCGGTGCGGTTCTCGCTGACCAAGGCCGAGCCGCTCGCCGCCGAGCTCCGCGCCTTCTGTCGCTGCGTCCTCGACGACACCCCGGAGCCGATCTCCGCCCACGACGGCGTCAAGGCGCTGGCCGCGGCACTCGCCGTGCGCGAGTCGGCGGCGGTGCGGCGTCCGGTCGAACTTCTCGACATCCCTGCCCCTCGACCAATGGCGGTTGCCGCATGATTCGCTTCGTCATCCCGGCCTACAACGAGGCCGAAAACATCCCTCGGCTCCTCGCCGACCTGGCGCCCGTCGCCCGCAACCTCGGTGCCCGCGTCATCTTCGTCGACGACGGCTCCTCCGACGGCACCGCCGACGTGATCCGCGAGCACGCCCGTGACCTCCACTACGCGATCGTCACCCACACCGTGAACCGCGGGCTGGGGACGGCGATCAACACCGGCATCCGCGCGGCCCTCGGCGAGTCCTCCGACGACGACGCGATCGTCACCCTGGAGGCCGACACCACCTCCGACCTCTCCGACCTGCCGGCGATGATGGAGGAGTTCGACAAGGGCGCCGACATCGTCCTCGCCTCGGTCTACGCTCCGGGCGGCGAAATCATCGGCGTCGCCGGCTGGCGCCTCGCCGCCTCGAAATCGGTCTCCAACACCTTCCGCTATCTCGGCGGCCTGCGCCAGATCCACACGCTCTCCTCGCTCTACCGCGTCTACCGCGCCGGCACCCTGCGCCGCGCCGCCGACACCTACGGCTACCTGCTCGTCCGCGAGCCCGGCTTCGCCGCCAACGTCGAGCTGCTGCTGAAGCTCTACAACGCGGGCGCGACCGTGACCGAGGTGCCGACGGTGAACGACTGGCGCACCCGCAAAGGCGTCTCCAAGATGCAGCTGAAACCGACGGTGATCGCCTACGGGCGGCTGATGGCGGCCCACCTGGTCGGCCGGATCCAGCCGCCGCCGGTCTCGCCGATGGCCGAAGCGACCGCGTCCTTCGCGGTGCCGAAGGTCCAGCCGAAGCTGGAGGCCGTCGAGGCAGCTCCGGCCGCGGCCGCGCAGGCTCGCTGATGGCGGGGCGGACCCGGATCGGCGTCGTCGGCGGCGGCGTCCTCGGCACGGTCCTGTCCCTGCGGCTGGCCGAAGCCGGGGCCGACGTGACGCTGCTCGAGCGCGGCTCGTCGATCGGCGGCCTCGCCTCCACCTTCGACTTCGGCGGCCACCAGGTCGACCGCTTCTACCACGTGATCACGCCGGCGGACAGCCGCATGATCGCGATGGCGGAGGAGGTCGGCCTCGGCGAGGAGCTGCGCTTCAACGGCGTCGGCGCCGGCTTCTACGCCGACGGCGAGATGCACGACTTCAACGGCGTCGCCGACCTCCTGCGGTTCTCACCGCTCTCGCCGACGGCGCGCCTGCGCCTCGGCTGGTTCGTCGCCCAGTGCCAGTTCCGCGGCAGCCCGGAGAAGCTCGACGGGATCCCGCTCGAGGACTGGCTGCGGAAGCAGTGCGGCAACCAGGTCGTCGACCGGATCTGGAAGCCGCTGCTGGCGACCCGCTTCGATGGCGACCCGTCCGGATTGCCCGCGACCTACCTCTGGGCGCGTACGCGGCGGATGTCGGGGGCGCGGGACAAAAAGGTCGAGGGCGAGGCGATGGGCCACATCGTCGGCGGTCACCAGCGACTGATCGACGCGATCGCCGACCGGGCGCGGGGCCTCGGCGTGGAGATCCTCACCGACGCTCCGGTGAGCGGGCTCGTCACCGACGCCGACGGTGCCGTGACGGGCGTCGAGCTCGACGGCGAGTCGATGTACTTCGACCTGACGATCCCGACCCTGCAGCCGCCCGCCCTGCGGTTCCTGCTGCCGGAGCGCCACCAGGGGCTGCTCGCGCCCTACCCGGAGCGCTGGCTCGGCTGCGTCTGCGTGATCGTCAAGGTGAAGCGCTCGCTGCTGCCCTACTACGCGGTGAACATCGTCGAGGACACGCCGCTGACCAGCGCGATCGAGACGACTCAGGTTGTCGGCACCGACCACACCGACGGCCACCACCTCGTCTACATGCCCAAGTACTGCGCCCCGGACGCGCCCGAGCAGTCGGAGGACGACGAGTCGATCTACCGGCGCTTCACCGACTACCTGGCGAAGCTCTCGCCCGGCTTCAGCCGTGATGAGGTCGTCGACTGGACGGTGCAGCGGGCGAAGTTGGTCGAGCCCGTCCACCAGCTGCGCGCCGATCGTCAGCCGCTGGCGATGGCGCCGATCTGGCCGGGGGTGGAGGGCCTGGCCCTCGCCTCCAACGCCCAGATCTACCCCTACCTGCTGAACGGCGACTCGGTGATGGGCTTCGCCGAAGGCGTCGCCGCCGAAGTGGCCGAGCGCCTCGAGCTCGGCGCCGCCGCGCCGCCGGTGCCGGGACATGTACCAGGTTGAAGCCTCCAAGGCGCTGCTGAAGCCGCGCCTCTGGTTCCGTCGCCCTGAATCGCTGCGGGTCTCCCGCAACGTGGTGATGCTGGGGATGACCAGCATGCTCACCGACATCTCCTCGGAGATGGTGGCGACGATCCTGCCGATCTACCTCGTCTTCTCGCTCGGCGCCAGCCCGCTGGCGCTGGGAGCGATCGACGGGACCTACCGCGGCGCCGCCGCGGTCGTCCAGGTCGCCTCCGGCTTCATGTCGGACCGCTTCCGCCGCCACAAGCAGGTGGCCGAGGCCGGGTACGGCTTCTCCGCGTTAGGGAAGGTGGCGCTGGTCGCCGCCGGCAACTCGATCGGTGGGATCGGCGCGATCGTCGCCTTCGACCGGATCGGCAAGGGGATCCGCACGGCGCCGCGCGACGCGCTGATCTCGCTCTCCTCGACCCGCGACAACCTCGCGACCTCCTTCGGCGTGCACCGGGCGCTCGACAGCGTCGGCGCCTTCCTCGGCCCGTTGGTCGCCTTCGGCATCCTGCTGGTGGCGCCCGCCCGCTTCGACGCCGTCTTCTTCGTCTCGACGCTCTTCGCCTTCCTCGGCCTCGCCGTCCTCGTCCTCACCGTGCAGGGCAAGCCCTGGCGGGCGCCGCAGGCGGAGACGACGCCGCCGAGCCTCGGGCGCGCCGCCGGGCTGCTGAAGGACCAGAAGTTCGTGCTCCTGCTGCTCGCCGCCCTGATCCTCTCGCTGACCAGCGTCTCCGACGCGATGATCTACGTCGGGCTGCAGCGGAAGATCGACTTCGACCCCGCCGTCTTCCCGCTGCTCTACGTGGTCACCGCGGTCGCCTTCATGGCGCTGGCGATCCCGATCGGGCGCCTGGCCGACCGGATCGGCCGCGTGCCGGTCCTGATCGGCGGCTTCGCGATGCTGTTCGTCGACTACGCCGCGCTGATGTCGGACCACCTCGGCTACGCCGGGCTGATCCTCTGCCTGGTCGCCCTCGGCGCCTTCTTCGCCTGCAGCGAAGGGGTGCTCACCGCGGTCGCCGCCGCGGCGCTGCCGGACGACGTGCAGGCGAGCGGGATCGGCATCCTGATCACCGTAGTCAGCATCGGCAACCTGGTCTCCTCGATCGCCTTCGGCGCCCTCTGGGTGACGCTTGGCCTCCAGCAGGCCGTGATCGTCTTCGCTGCCGGCCTCGCCATCGCCCTCTTGCTCGCGGCGCCCCTGCTGGTACGGTCGCAGCGCTCCGCGCTGCATGGGTAGCCGAAACGCCAAGATCCTCATCGCCCTGGTCGTCCTCTGCGTGGTCGGCGGGGGCGTCTACGTCGCCGTCGCGGCCACCGGCCCGAGCGGGACGGACACCGACGCCCAGCCGGTCGCCACCGACGTGCTGGACCAGGCCGACCTGCTGGTCCGGGCGGTGGACCCGAAGCAGCCGACCCTGAACGGCGGCGTCTTCGAAGTCGACGACGGCAGGGTCCACCGCGGCGGCGACCTCAGCTGCGAGCGCGTCTACTACGCCGCCGGCCACGGGATCTGCATGGGTGTCGCCGCCTCGGGGGTCGACTACATCGCGACGGTCTTCAACGAACGCATGGAAGGCGAACATACGATCCCGCTCCAGGGCCTGCCCTCGCGCGCCCGGGTCTCCAAAGACGGCAAGTACGGGGCGATGACCGTCTTCGTCACCGGCGACTCCTACCTCGAATCGAGCACCGCCTTCTCCACCCGCACCTACGTCGTCGACATGGCTACCGGCAAGGTGATCGAGCAGCTCGAGCAGTTCGGGGTGACCAAGGAAGGCAAGCCCTTCGACGCGGTCAACTTCAACTTCTGGGGCATCACCTTCGACCCGACCGATTCGGACCGCTTCTACGCCACCCTCGGCACGGGCGACCACCACTACCTGGTCGAAGGCAGCATCTCCTCCAAGGAGGTGAAGGTCCTCCGCGACGGCGTCGAGTGCCCCTCGCTCTCACCGGACGGCAAGCAGATCGCCTACAAGTCCCGGCTCGGCCACAGCAACCGCTGGCACATCCGCGTCCTCGATGTCGCCACCCTGAAGGACCATGCAGTGGCCGAGACCCGCTCGGTCGACGACCAGGCCGAGTGGCTGAACGACAAGACGCTCGCCTACTCCGACGGCACCAACGTCTACACCGTCCCCGCCGACGGCAGCGGCGAAGAGCAACTGCTGGTCCGGGACGCATCGAGCCCCGTGCGGCTGGAAGAACCGCTCATCGGGAAAGGTTCTTAGCGCCGCGAGTGCCGCGGATTCCGTCCCGACCCCATGTCCAGCTATGGGTCGGCCCGGAATCCGCGGCAGGTCCGGACGGGGAGGGAGGACGACACAGGTTCCGGCCGCTTGGTCGCTTGAGCCGCCTGTGACCGGCTCAACTCACCAAGCGACGGATCGGGGGATGTGGAAGGCGCGCGGAAGCGTGCCGGGAACCGCCGTCCCCTCCGGTGCGTTCGCAGTTTGCCGTCCTATGTAAGGCAAAGTGCGAACGCACCGGTGGCGGGGCGGGGGAGGCGCACGGGACCCGCACCGGACACGCGCACTTGCTCACGGCTTCGTGGCGCATTCATCCCGCCTTCGTCCCGCGCCCCGTCTCCCGGACCTCCAGCCGCCCGAGGCGCCAGCCTTTCCCCTCGCACCGCTAGCGGCGCCAGCCGGCGGGCGACAGCTTTCAGCGGGCCAGCAACGGCGCCAAGCGGTCCCGCGACTCCCCCGCGATCCTCCGGGCGACGGCGAGGGGGCGGCGGGGAGGGGAGGGGACCTCGGCGGGCTCGATCGGTGTCGGGCCGCTGTCGACGGAGACGGTCTCGACGCCCTCGGCGACAGGGATCGGCTCGCCGTAGGAGGCTTGGCGGCCCTCGACGATCAGGCGCGGGGAGGAGGGCGGGCCGGGCGGCGGCTCGAAGCGGAGCGCCTCGATTCCGGCGGGGACCTCGACCCGGAGCTGATTGGCGAGTGGGCGCACGGCGAGGGTCGGGCCCTCGACCCGGGTCTCGTAGGCACGTCGGCTGATCGTGGCGAGCGAGCGCCAGGCGGTGCCGGGGGCGATCGCGGCGATCTCGGCCTGGGCCTCGGAGAGGAGGTCGAGGCCGGGGGCGAGGTCGTCGTGGTGGCCGTAGAGCACCAGCGGCTGGTCGAGGTAGGCGCGCAGGCGCATCTCGGTGGCGGAGCGGCCGACCAGGGGGTGGCGGAGGATCGTCGGCAGTCCGGTGCCGCGGTCGATCGGCCGCCAGCCGACCAGCGCGTCGGCGTGGGGTGGGCGGGCGAGCCAGTCGGCGCGCGCGACGCCGAGCCACGGGAAGGGGATCGTCATCGAGATCGCCTCGTAGCCGCAGCGCAGGAGCGCCGCCACGGTGGCCGCCGAGCAGGCCTCGTGCGGCGGCACCATGACCCGCTCGATCTGGTGGCCGGTGCGGCGTTCGAAGCGGGCGACCCGGCGCAGCGCCTGCGCTGCCAGGGCGGTCGCCGTCATCGTCGTGTCGGCGCGGCCGAGCTCACCGCCGTCGTGATCGTTGCCGTGGACGGCGAGCGAGATCGCTCCGGCCGACTCGGCGATCGCCCCGAGCGCCGCGGCGTGGGACCAGCGGGTGTCGAGCGGGACGGTCGCGAGGACGGCGTGGTAGTCGTGGGCGCGGGCGTGACGGGCGAGCGCCCCCAGCTCGATGTAGCCGTAGGTAGGCCAGTGCAGGTTGGGGTCGTCGATGATGTAGGAGGCGGATGGCGGTGGCGGCGTCCAGGCGATCTCGGCGGTGAGGCCGCGCAGGAACTCGACCAGCGGCAGCAGGGCCAGCGCGCGGCCCTCGCCGAGGCGATCGCGCAGGGCCTCGCACTCGCCCAGCTCGCGCGGGGCCAGCATCGCGATCCGCAACGGGCCCTCCGCCCACCAGATCGGATGTTCGCCCCAGCGGGCGAGGACGGTGGCGTCGGGGCCTGGTCGGTCGCCTGCCCCCTCGACCCGCAGGCCGCTCAGCAACCGATGATCGGGCAGCGAGGCACCGCGCAGCCGCGGGTCGAGCAGTGGCGAGCGGGCAAGGTCGAAGGACGCCGCCGCCACGCCCGCCTCGGCAGGCTCGTCGCCCAGCATCAGCAGCGCCGGAGTTCCTGCCGCGGCGGCTTCGCGCGCAGCGACGCCGTTGCCCCGGTCGAGGACCGCGTCGAGGCCGTGGAGCTCCCCCGGCCGGCGCGCCTCGAAGCGCACCGGGAAGGCGAGCTCCAGCGCCGCCAGGAGGCGGGTCCGACGGGTCGCCGTGCAGTCGGCGAAGACGCCGACGAGGAGCCTGGGGTCCGCTTCGGTCATCCCCGTCCGACCGGCTTCAGCCCGCGGTAGAACTCCCGCAGGGGAACCTTGCGACCGAGCGGGCGCTTGCAGGTGGCGACGACCTGGGCCGGGTTCCCGCGGACCATGGTCAGGGGTGGGACGGAGGTGGTGACGACGCTGCCCGCGGTGACCACGGCGCCGTCGCCGATCGTGACGTGCGGGAGGAGGATCGAGCCGGGGCCGATGAAGACGTCGTCGCCGATCACCACCGACGGGACCCCCTCTTCGGCGACCTCGCCCTGCTGGTGGGCGACGACCGTGGTCCGCATGCCGATGTCGACGCCGTCGCCGATCTCGATCAGGTGCGGGAAGGCGGTCTCGAGGATCACGTCGGTGCCGATGAAGCACCCGTCGCCGATCTTCACGCCGCGGGCGCGGTGCATCCGCACCCGGGTCGTCTCGGCGCCGGGTCCGTAGAGCGCGGCCAACGCCAGGATCCGGCGTTTGGCGCCAGGCCAGGTCGACTCGTACCTCATGGTGCGTTCCCGGAGGCCTGCTCGGCCACGGCGCGGGCCAGCGGCTCGAGCATCGTCAGCTGGTCGGGATCGATGTCTTCGAGCTCCAGCTCGACCCCGAACACTTCCTCCAGCTCGGTCACCAGCTCGATGAAGCCGAGCGAGTCGATC
Source organism: uncultured Actinomycetes bacterium (assembly GCA_963782515.1). Taxonomy (GTDB): domain Bacteria; phylum Actinomycetota; class Thermoleophilia; order Solirubrobacterales; family 70-9; genus VAYN01. The sequence continues at coordinate 907,883 of CAWAJY010000004.1, forward strand.
GCCCCGCAGGCGCGCAGGTCGAGGTCGGCGGGCGGCGCCGCGACGTCGACGCCGCAGACGCTCAGGGCCGGCCCGCAGACCGCGAGGATGCGGGCGCGGACCGCCGCCGGATCGACCTGCGTGGTGGTTCCGTCGCTCATCCCTGACCTCCGATTTCGTAGATCCCGAAGCTGGTCGCCGGGTTCTCGCCGCCGACCCGGGCCCCGTTGCCGAATTCGGCCACCGGCGCGCCGTTACGCTCGATCCAGGCCGCGAACGGGCGGTTGTATTCGACCCCGAATTTTTCGTGCGGGTAGTTGTCGAAGTTGCGCTTGTCGACCACCGCGTAGCGGACGCCCTCGGCTTCGAGCTGGGCGATCGCTTCGTCTTCTTCGCGGTGCGAGTAGAGCAGGCCGGGCAGGAACATCGGGTTGTAGAGGGCCACCTTGCGGTCGCTCATGAAGTCGATGCCCGCGTCGGCGGGGACGGCGAGGACCGCTTCGCCGGGCTTGGTGTGGGAGTCGATCCAGTTCAGCGTGCCCTGGAGGGCCGGGGCGGACGCGGCGGTGGTCTTGAACGAGCCGCGCTCGGTGTGGACGAAGGTGCTTTCGTGCGGGTAGAGGGCGCCCTCGGCGTAGGCGGCGAGGCCGACGGCGACGGCCAGCAGCGCCAGGGTGGCGGCGGCGCGCGCCTGCGGCCAGCGCTTCGAGACCCGGTCGTGGAGGATCGCCAGCAGCAGGACCAGCGGCGGCGCGTAGTAAGGGGCGTAGGAGCCCTCGGCGGTGAAGGCGTCGTAGGCGCGGGCGCCGAGCGCCGCGGCGCAGGCGACCAGCGCCAGGTCGAATGCCCAGTTGCCGGTGATCGGGGCGCTCTTGCCTTTGAGGAAGCGCACCGCGAGCAGGACGCAGGCGATGAAGCCGAGCGCGGGCAGCCAACTCATCCCGATGATCAGGTGGGAGAGCTCTTCCTGCACCGCTTCGCGGGCCGGGTCCCAGATGCCGAGCACGCGCCAGACGAGGTCGACGAAGCCGATCAGGACGACCGCGAAGGGCAGCGGCCAGAGCGCCTTGATCCGCTCGCCGGTGGTGTGCTCGCGGGCGACGAGGACGGCGGCGGCGACGACGCTGCCGAAGAGGAGGAGGTAGGCGCCCGCGCGGGCGAGGGTGGCGACGAGGCCTTCGAGGCTTTTCGGCGCCCAGGCTTCCTGGGAGGCGAAGCCGGCGGAGCTCAGCATCTTCACCGGCCAGAGGTTTTCGGTGAAGAGCTGCGAGGCGCCCGCTTCGGCGGCCAGCACCGCGTAGACGGCGCCGGCGAGCAGGAGCCCCGGGACCGCGAGGCGGGGGAGGGCGCGGAGGGTCGGTCCCCAGCCTTCCTGGCGCCAGGTGCCGAGCAGGTAGGCGCCGAGGGTGAGGACGGCGATCGCGGCGAACTCCGGCCGGGTGAGGCAGACGAGGCCCGCGGCGAGGCTCGCCAGGACGAGGCGCTTGTGGGACAGCGCCAGCAGCATCAGCAGCGTGGTGAGGAGGCCGAAGGTGGCGGAGTTCGTGTGCGGGAGGACGAAGTTGAAGGCCGTCCCGGAGAAGCCGATCGCGGCCACGATCATGGTGGCGACGGCGGCGGTGACGACGTCGAGGAGGCGGCGCGCGAGGAGGTAGAAGGCGGCGCAGATCGCCGCCGCCTGGACCAGGCCGAAGGCGAAGGCGGTGGTGAACGAGGCGCCGAAGACGGCAAAGGTCCCGCCGAGCGCGTAGACCCCGAGCGGGCCGTAGAAGTAACGGATGTCGACGTAGGGCTGGTGGCCTTCGGCGATCATCGAGGCCACGGTCAGCTCGTGGCCGGCGTCGACCGAGGGCGAGCCCCACGCCTGCCAGCTGAGCACGGCGAGGATCGCGAAGAAGACGCCGATCGCCGCCGCGGCCTGGGCGTCGGTGGCGGCGGCGATGCGGCGGCCCAGTTCACGGGCGCGCCCCGCCCACGGTGAGCTGCCGGCTTCGGTGCGGGGCGTGACACTCATGCGGAGGCGGGCTTCGAGGCGGGCTTGATCGCGCCGAGGAGCAGGCGCGTCTGTTCGGGGGCGAAGCGGGTCGCGGTCGCCAGGTAGAGGCCGGAGCCGATCGTCAGCGTCACCAGCGAGGAGACGATGCCGTCGGCCAGCTCGGCGCCGACCAGATAGCCGATCCCGTAGGAGCCGGCGGCGAGCAGGGTGAAGCGCAGGCCGTCGCGGGTGAGGTCGCGGGCGATCGGCCCGGCGCCGCGGCCGGCGCCGACGGTGAGCAGCAGCACGGCGAAGGCGGCGGGCACGACGAAAGCTGCGCCGACCACCCCGTCGGCGCCGAAGAGGACGCCGCCGAGCGCGGTCACCGCGATGTGGGCGATGAAGACGACCGGCGCCATCCAGTTGACGAAGCGGGAGCGGCCGAGCGCGAACATCGCCGGCAGCAGCAGGTTGACCAGCAGCGCGGCCACGACCCAGAGGCAGAGCAGGGCGGCGAAGACCTGCAGCTGGTCGACTTTGGCGGCGTCGAAGCTCTTCGGCAGGACCTCGCCGATCAGCGCCGCGCCGCCGGAGATGAGCACCGCCATCGCCGGCGCCGCCAACATCATCGAGTAGCGGAAGCCCGCCGGGACGGTGTCGGCGATCACCTCGCGCCAGTCGACCAGGGCGCCACGCCGCATGTCGGCGATCCGCGACATCCCCAGGGCGAAGCCGGTGGCGGCGACGAGATAGGAGGCGAAGAGGTAGGCGTAGGAGAGGACGGTCGCGTCGCCCGGGTCGTATTTGCCCGCGAAGGCGAGGGAGACGACGAAGAGCGCGTTGAAGGCGAGGTAGATCAGGGTGCTGCCGAGGATCAGGCCGACCGGGCGGGCGAGGGCCCGCAGGTTGCGCGCCAGGGCGGGTGCCGGGGGACGGTCCTCGCGGCCGGCGCGGACGCCGTCGAGCATGATCACGGCGGTGACGATCGCCATCGCCATCATCGACCAGCCGAGCGAGAGCTCCCCGGCCGAGCCGGAGACGGCGAGGTAGACGACCAGCCCGGCGAGCGCGCCGGAGATGTAGGCGAGCGCGATGCGGTCGAAGCGGTCCCGGATCGCCAGGACCGTGGCCCCGCCGGCGGCCCATAGCTGCAGGACCATCGCGACGCCGAGCACCGGCAACGCCTCCACGGTGACGTGACGGCCCGCGTCGGTGAGGCCGGGGGCGATCAGATCGGCGAGCTGGGAGGCGAGCGGGATCGTCACGATCGCCACCGGGATCGCGATCAGGGCCAGGCCTGCGGCAAACTCGCGAGTGCTCATCCGCGGGCGGGCGCCGACCAGCAGCGGCGCCGAGGTGACCCGGATGCTCTGGCTGAAGACGCCGAAGCTCGAGTAGAGGGCGAAGGCGACGAAGAAGCCGTCGGTTTTGCCGCCGACGCCGAAGGAAGAGAGGTAGAGGAGCGCCTGGATCCCGGAGGATCCGGCCATCGCCAGGGTGGCGATGGCCATCGCGACGCCCGCGTGGGCGTGCTTTTCGCGCAGCCCGTCCTTGTGGTCAACCGTCAGGGAGTCGGCACTGGCCGTGGAAGCGCTCATGTCCGACTAACGCGCCGGGGCGGCCAGACTTTCCGCGCCGCAAGTACGGGCGTACCCAGATCGTTTCTTGAGCGTGACCGAAGGCAAGCCGGCAACGCTCCTCGATGGATTCCTCGCCGCCGCCGCGGCCCATCCCGAGCGCCCGGCGCTCGAGGTCGCGGACGAGCACCTCCTATATGGCGACCTCGCCGAGCGGGCCTCCATCCTCGCCGCCGCGATCCTCGATCGCAAGCCCGCGGGGGCGCCGCCGCTGACCGCGGTCTACGCGGCCCGCAGCTCCGCCGCCTACGCCGCCGTGCTCGGCGCCCTCTGGGCCGGGCACGGCTACGTGCCGCTGAACCCGGGCTTCCCACCCGAGCGCCTGGCCGAGATGCTGCGCCGCTCCGGCGCCCGCACGCTGATCGTCGACCGCGAGCGGGCCGGTTCGGTCGCCGAGCTGGTCGGGGACCTCGACGAGCCCCCGGTGGTCATCGACGCCGAGGACGCGATCGCCGCCTGTGCGGGCCGCGCCGACCCGGTCCCGCCTGCCGCGGGGGGCGAGGCGATCGCCTACCTGCTCTTCACCTCCGGCAGCACCGGCCGACCGAAGGGGGTCGGCGTCACCCACGCCAACGTCACCTCCTTCCTCGCCGCGATTCGCGAGCGCTACGGCTTCGGCCCCGCCGACCGCTTCTCGCAGACCTTCGACCTCACCTTCGACCTCTCGGTCTTCGACCAGTTCGTCGCCTGGGACGCGGGCGGCTGCCTCTGCTGCCCGTCGGAGGCCCAGCTGATGTCGCCCGCCCGCTTCATCCGCGATTCGGAGCTTTCCGTCTGGTTCTCGGTGCCCTCGCTGGGGGCGATGATGCGCAAGCTGCGGATGCTGAAGCCCGACGCCTTCCCGTCGCTGCGCTCGAGCCTCTTCTGCGGCGAGCCGCTGCCGGTCGAGCTGGCGCGGGCATGGGCCGCGGCGGCGCCCGGCTCGACGGTGGAGAACCTCTACGGCCCGACCGAGGCGACGATCGCCTGCACCGTGCAGCCCTTCGACCCGGCCGACGCGAGCGGCGGGGCGGAGCTGAACGGCGTCGTCGCGATCGGTGATGCCTTCGGCGGCACGCGGACGACCGTCGTCGGCCCCGACCTGCGCGAGGTCGCGCGGGGCGAGGAAGGCGAGCTGCTCCTGAGCGGGCCGCAGGTCACGCCCGGCTACTGGCTCGACGCGGAGAAGACCGCCGCCGCCTTCGTCCACCCGCCCGGCGCCGACGGGGTCCACTACCGCACCGGCGACCGCGTCCGCCGGCCGCTCGCCGCGGACGAGCCGCTCCTCTACCTGGGGCGGATGGACCACCAGATCAAGGTGATGGGCCACCGGGTGGAGCTCGGCGAGATCGAGGCGGTGCTGCGCGAGGCCAGTGGCATCGACGCGGCGATCGCGGTCGGCTGGCCGCTCACCGACTCGGGCGCGGGCGGCATCGCGGTCTTCATCGCCGATCCGGACGCCGATGTCGGCGCGCTGCGCGACGCGCTGGCGGAGCGCCTGCCCGACTACATGGTGCCCCGCCGCTTCGAGCTGCTCGAGGAGCTGCCGCTGAACGCCAACGGCAAGTTCGACCGCCGCGCGATGCTCGCCTCGCTGGAGGCCGGCGACCCGCTCAGCGCGGCCCGTACCTGACTTCGGTCGGGCTCCAGTCGATCCCCGCCTTGCCCTTCTTCAGCCGGTAGTCGTCGACCTTCGGGTTGCGGAAGCCGGGGTGGCAGGTGCGCTTGGAGCTCTTGCTGAGGCGTGGATAGCCTTCCCACTTGCAGACGACGTCTTCGCGCTCGGTCCAGTTCGGGAAGCCGCCGCGCCAGTCGGTCCAGCCGCGGTAGATGACGTTGCGTTCCAGGGTCACCGGGCCGAAGGGGCCTTCGCGCAGGGCCAGCGGCGAGTCGTCGCCGGGGGTCCAGATCGTGTTCTGGGTGATCCGCACGCCCACCGTCGGGCCGAAGATGTGGACGATCACGTCGGGGCCGCATTCGCTGATCGCGCAGGGCGCTTCGTTGCGCAGGAAGAGGTTGTCTTCGACCCGGATCCCTTCGACCGGCCCGCAGACGCCCGAATTGCCGTTGCCGCAGAGGTCGTTCTGATCCTTGACGAAGAAGCCCTGGCAGTGGTTGTCGTGGACGTAGTTCTTGCGGAACACGAGGTGGTCCCCGGTCCACACCGTCTGCAGGCAATCGGAATGGCTGCCGTTCTCGCGGACCCCGGTGATCTCGTTGCCTTCGATCAGCAGGCCGACCCCATCGCCGTTGGCGTCGTGGTAGCGGTTGGCCCTGATCGCGTCTTCGCCATAGGGGCCGGTGAGTTTGTTGCCGACGATCGACAAGTCATTGCAGGGGGTCGTGTCGCTGTTGCAGGCGAGGATCCCGAAATAGCCGCCGTAGATGTGGTTGTGGACGATGTTGATCCGGGACGCCCCCTCCTCGATCACCACTTCATCGGAGATCTGGAAGCTTTCGAGGGTCACGCCGGAGCCGGAGATTTCGGCGCCGTCGATCGTCGCCTTGCCCGGATCGAGGGGACGGAGCGTGACCGGCGCGCCCGTCCCGCGTCCACGGAGCGAGAGCTTGGCGTAGCTCCCGTCCTTGAGGCAGACGACCTTCCCCGGCGCGGACGACTGGACGCGCGAGCGAGCGGCGTCGAGACTGCCCACGGTCGCGTCGCAGTGAGTGGGGGCGGCCTTGGCGATTGACGATGCCGGGGCCGCAAGGCAGGCGGCGACCAAGACCAGGACCGCGATGGCAACGCGGCCCGGCGAACGGGGGAGGGCCATAGGCCACTCTAGATCGACCGGACCCGGCTCCGAGGGGGAATTTCGGACGGATCTTGTGAGGCTGGCGCCCGGGGAGCAAGGGACGGGAAAGGGAAGGGCCGTCTCGGCCACGCCCCTGGCAGGCTGTGGCCGTGCCCGAGACGGCCGGGGATGCGGAGAGTGGCGGATCTCTCGCGGGGGTGCGGCGGGTCCGTCACGGGAGGGACACGGATCCGTCACCTAAGTCAGACCTCGTCACGGAGATGGTGAGAAGTCCACGCTTCCGCGCGTGTTGTCCAACAGTCACGACCGCGATGCACGAGTTGACCGTGCTATGGGACGGTCAACTCGTGCATCGCGTTCTCGGGTCCGGATTTCAGCCCCGAAAAGCGGCGGAAAGTGCCTGAAGGCGGCGGGAAGTGTGGAGTTCCCGGTGTCTTCGTCAACGAATGAGGCGAGGTGTGGCATCTCCCGCGCAAGACGGTGACGTAAGTCCGACCTCCTCCCGTCCCTGCCCCGACTTCCGACGTTGTTTCACGAACCCCTCACGTCCTGGGCGTCTCATGGCGGTCACAGCCGGCCAGGACCGCCATGAGACGCTCAGGACCGATCTCGGACGGCCGCAACCGCCGCGAAGCCCGGCCGTCCCGCCACAAACCCCCGTCCCGCCCCCTACGGCCCGTAGTGCTCTTCGCTCGGCGCCCAATCCACCCCGCGGCCATCCGGGAGGCGGTAGTCGTCGGTCGCCGGGTCCCTGAACGGTGGGGCGCAGTCGACGGTCGTGCCGGGGCGCGACTGCGGCCATTCGCCTTCCAGGCGGCAGAGGGTGTTGTCGCGAAAGTCGGCCTTGGAGGCGTCGGTGTCGGTCCAGAAGCGGTAGATCGCGTTGGCTTCCACCTTCGTCCCCTGGGGGACGCCTTCGCGCAGGGCCAGCTGGGAATCGAGGTGGTCGCCCCAGATCGTGTTGTGGGAGATGACGGCGTTCGTGTAGGGGCCGAAGATGTGCATGTAGATCGGTTGGCCGCAGGCGGTGCCGCCACCGTCGGCGCAGGGCTCGTGGTTGCGGAGCAGCAGGTTGTCTTCCACCCGGATGCCTTCGACCGGCCCGCAGACGCCTTCGCCACCCCCGCAGAGGTCGTTCTGGTCCTTGACGAAGAAGCCCTGGCAGCGGTTGTCGTGCAGGTAGTTCTTGCGGAAGACCAGGTTGTCACCGGTCCAGACGGCCTGCAGGCAGTCGGAGTGATTGCCGTTCTCGACGATTCCGGTGAACTCGTTGCCTTCGACCAGGAGGCCGACTCCGTCGCCGTCCCCGTCGTGGTAGCGGTTCGCCCTGATGCCGTCCTCGCCGTACGGCCCTTCGAGCTTGTTGCCGATGATCTTCACGTCATCGCAGGTGGTGGTGTCGGAGTTGCAGGCGATGATCCCGAAGTAGCCGCCGGTGATCTTGTCGTGGGCGATCGTCACCTCCTTCGATTCCGGTTCGATCACGACCTCACCGTCGACGTCGAAGCGGGCGAAGGTGATGCCGACGCCGGAGATCGTGACGCCTTCGATCGTCGCTCCGCCGGGGTTCTCGGCCCGCACTTCGACTCCCTGCCCGGGGAACTCGCCTTCGAGCTCGATTTCAGGGTAGGTGCCGTCGGCGACGCAGACGACCTCGCCGGGGGCGGCGTCGGAGAGGGCCGAGGTGATGTCCTCGGTGCTGGTTGCGAGGGCGTCGCAGACGGGCTTGACCGCCGCCGCCGGCTGCGTCGCGGCGGTTTCCGGCTCCGGGGCGGGGTTCGAGCCCGAGGAGGCGAACACGACCGCCGCCGCGGCGAGCAACGCCACGGCCGCCGCCACGAAGGCGTACCCCATCCGTCGTCCTCGCAGGCGCCGCATACCCGAACAACGGGCGCGGCGCCTGCTTTCTTGTCAAACGGTCAGAGCCCGCGAATGATCAGGGCCCGTAATGCTCTTCGGCCGGCGCCCAGTCGACGCCGCGCCCGCTCGCCAAGCGGTAGTCGTCGGTCGCCGTGTTGGCGAAAGCCGGCGCGCATTCGATGCTGCTGCCCGGTCGCGAGGTGGGCCAGGTGCCTTCCAGCATGCAGTAGGTGTTGTTCTGGAAGGTCGCCGGCGAGGCGTCCGTGTCGGTCCAGAAGCGGTAGATCGCGTTGTCTTCCACCCGCGTCCCCGCGGCGACGCCTTCGCGCAGCCCGAGCAGCGAGGTCATCCCGTCGCCCCAGACCGTGTTGTGGGAGATCACCGCGTTCGTGTAGGGGCCGAAGATGTGCAGGATCACCGGCTGCCCGCAGGTCGGGGCGCTGGCCGCGCACGGTTCCTGGTTGCGCAGGAACAGGTTGTCTTCCACCCGGATACCTTGGACCGGCCCGCAGACGCCGGAGCTGCCGGAGCCGCAGAGCGAGTTCTGGTCCTTGACGAAGAACCCCTGGCAACGGTTGTCGTGCAGGTAGTTCTTGCGGAAGACCAGGTTGTCGCCGGTCCAGACCGCCTGCAGGCAGTCGGAGTGGTTGCCGTTCTCGCGGATGCCGGTGAACTCGTTGCCTTCGACCAGGAGGCCGAGGCCGTCACCGTTTGCGTCGTGGTAGCGGTTGGCACGGATCCCGTCCTCGCCGTAGGGGCCCTGGAACTTGTTGCCGACGATTTTCACGTCATTGCAGGTGGTCGAGTCCGAGTTGCAGGCGTCGACCCCGAAGTACCCGCCGGTGATCTTGTTGTCCTGGATCGTGATCAGGCTCGAGCCCTGCTCGACCTCGATTTCGTCGGTGGTGTTGAAGTAGGCGATGGTCAGGCCGGTGCCTGAGATGTCGGCGCCGGCGATCGTGGTGGCGCCCGGGTTGGCCGCGCGGAGGGTCACGCCGGGAGCCGCCTTCGACCCGGTCAGGTTGACCTTGCCGTAGGTGCCGTCGGTGAGGCAGATGACGGCGCCGGCGGCGGCGCTGCTGACGGCGCTCTGGGCCGCGCTGACGCTGCTCACCGTGCTGGTGCAGGCGGCCGGCGGCGGGGTCGGCGGCGGCGGGGTGACCGGCGTTTCGCTCACCGGAGGCTGACTTGCCGGCGGTTCGCTCACCGGGGGCTGGCTGGTCGGGGGCTTCGGTTTCGTGCTGGTCGGCGTCCCCTTGCCGCCGGAGCCCGATCCGTTGTTCGAGCCGCCGTTCCCCGGAGCCGACGGGGAGGAAGGGGAGCTGCCGGGCTGCGAGCCGCGTTTGTGATGGCGCGCCCGGTGCTTGCGGTTGTGGTGGCCACGGTGGGCCGGCGCCTGGGCGCGAGCGCGGATCAAGTTATCGATCCCGACGCGCTTCCCGGCGTTGGACACGACGCTGGCGTCGACTCCGGTCTTGGCGAAGGCGAGCGAGCTTGCCGCCACCAGTGCCACCAGGCTCAACAGAGCGACAACCACTGCACGGCGACGCGTGCCCCGGACTTTTCCGCTGCTAATCATCAGATTTCCTCCCGCGATTTGCCATCGCAGTTATCTCGACCATCTCCCCCGTCAAGCCGAGAGGCTTTCACGTGAGATGGACGTTCGTCCTACGCAATCTCTTGGACGAATATTCCTACGTGGCTGCCACGGTACCCAGATGACCCACTACGATGCTAAAAATTGGTAGCAATACCCGCAAATTGCGGGTATTGCGGACGGGCGGATCCCCGATTTTGACTACCGAGCGGCGTAGTGCTGCGAAATTTGAGTAGCCGAGAGGGCCGCGTTGTAGATCGCGACCTCGTCCAGGGTCGCGGGTGCGAACAGGGTCGTCCCGCCCCGCGACATGAAGTAGAGCGTCGAGTTGGCGAAGTTTCCGGCGCCGGTGCCGCTCGAGCCCTTGGTCACCGAGACGGCTTTGCCGTCGACGTAGACGAGGATCTGGTTCGCGGCGGATGACGTCGTGTCGATCACGAAGGCGTAGTGGTGCCAGGCGAGGGTGCTCGGCCGGGTGAAGTAGACGTTGTTGCGGGAGGCACCGCGGCCGATCGCGACTTCGAAGCGCCCGCCGGAGGTGCTGGAGGCCGGGTTGATCAGGAAGCCGCCGTTGGTGTTGTTGAAGTTGTTGGTCAGCTCCAGGACCTGATCGTTGTTGCTGTTGAACAGGGATTCGTTCCAGCGCAGCCAGAATTCGATCGTGAGCTTGGAGGTTCCGGAGAGGTTCACCGGCGCGCTCGCGTAGTCGTTGACGCCGTCGAAGGACGCCGCCGTGTTGGTGTCCCCGGTCAGCGGGTGCGACTGGCCCAGGCTGACGCCGTTGAAGGCGGTCGCATTGGCGCTGCCGACCGAGTCGGCAAGCGTGGTTCCGGAGGTCTCGCCGAGGCGCCAGTAGTCGACCAGCCCGGACGTGCCGAGGACGGCCGCCTGGTAGGGGCTGCGGACGACCACGGGCACCGTCGTCGTGGTGGTGGCGCCCGAGTTGTCGGTCACTCGCAGGCCGACGTTGGTGGTGCCCGCGGTGGTGTAGGTGCGGCTGGTTTTGTTGGTCGTCCCGGTGCTCGTCTCGTAGGAGCCGTTGCCGTCGAGGTCCCATTCGTATTTGGTGATCGTCCCGTCAGGATCGCTGGAGCCCGCGGCGCTGAAGGCGACCGAGGTACCCGCGGTGACCGGGTTCGGGGTGGCGGTGAAGGAGGCGATCGGCGCCCGGTTCTGCACGGTCACGGCCACCGTGGTGGTCGCGGTCGCGCCCGAGTTGTCGGTGACCCGGAGGCCGACGTTTCGCGTGGCCGCCGTCGCGTAGCTCGAGCTCGCGGTCGGCGTGGTGCCGGTGTTCGTCTCATACGTCCCGTTGCCGTCGAGGTCCCATTCGTATTTCGCGATCGTGCCGTCGGGGTCTTTCGACGCGGACGCGTTGTAGGTGACGCTGGTGCCGGTCGGCACCGGGTTCGGGGTGGCGGTGAAGGAGGCGGTCGGCGCCCGGTTCGTCGCCGTCACCGAGACGGTCGCCGTCGCGGTGCCACCGGAATTGTCGACTACCCGCAGGCCGACGGTCCGCGCCCCCGGGGTGGCGTAGGTCGTGCTCGTCGTCGGCGTCGTGGTCGTGGTCTCGTAGGTGCCGTTGCCGTCCAGATCCCATTCGTATTTGGCGATCGTGCCGTCGGAATCTTTGGAGGCGGACGCGTTGAGGGCGACGCTGGTGCCGGTCGGCGCCGAGGCCGGGGTCGCGGTGAACGACGCGGTCGGCGGCTGGTTGGCGATCGTCACCGCTTTCGTCACCGTGGTGGTGGCGCCTTCGTTGTCGGTCACGCGCAGGCTGACGTTGCGTTCGCCGGAGGTCGCGTAGGTCGTGCTCGCCGTCGGCGTGGTGCCGGTGCTGGTCTCATACGTCCCGTTGCCGTCGAGGTCCCATTCGTATTTGGCGATCGTGCCGTCGGGGTCGGTGGAGCCGGAGGCGCTGTAGTTGACCACCTGGCCCGCGGTGGCCGGGTTCGGCGTGGCGGTGAAGGTCGCGACCGGGGCACGGTTCTGGATCGTTACCGTGCGAGTCGTCGTCGCAGTGGCGCCGGAGTTGTCGGTCACCCGAAGGCCGATCGCGCGGTTCCCGGCGGTGGCGAAGTTGGCGCTCGCGGTCGGCGTGGTGCCGGTGCTGGTCTCATACGTCCCGTTGCCGTCGAGGTCCCATTCGTATTTGGCGATCGCGCCGTCGGGATCGCTGGAAGCGGAGGCGTCGAGGGCGATCGCACTGCCGGTCGGCGCGCTGCTCGGGGTGGTGGTGAATGAGGCCGTCGGCAGCTGGTTCTTGACGGTCACGGTCGAGGTGGCGGTGGCGGTGGACCCGCGGTCGTCGGTGACGCGCAGACCGATGGTCCGTTCCCCGGGGGTCGCGTAGGTGGCCGTGGCGGTCGGCGTGGTCGTCGTGGTCTCGTAGGAGCCGTTGCCGTCCAGATCCCATTCGTATCTGGTGATCGTCCCGTCGGGGTCTTTCGACGCCGAGGCGTTGAAGGTGACCGTGGCGTTCGTGTTCACCGGGTTCGGTGAGGCGGTGAACGACGCCGTCGGCGGTTTGTTCGGCGTCGCCGCTTCGTAGTGGCCGGCGATGGTCGCGGCCGACAGCGGGGCGCCGTAGATCGCCACGTCGTCGAGGCTGCCGGCGCCGTTCAGGCTCGTCCCGGCCCGGGACATGAAGCTGAGCACGGCGTCGGCGAAGTTGCCCGCGCCCGTGCCGCTCGCGATCTTGGTGTATTCGACCGGTTTGCCGTCGACGTAGGGCACGATCTGTTCGGCCGCCGGCGCCGTCGTGTTCAGGACGAAGGCGTAGTGGTGCCAGACACCGGCGGTGGGACGCGCGAAGGTCGCGAGGTTGCGCGATTCGCCTCGCCCGATGCCGACCGCGAAAGTGCCGAAGCTGGAGTTCGGGTCGACCAGGAAGCCGCCGTTGTTGTCGTTGAAGTTCGGCGTGTACTCGAACGCGAGTTGGTCGTTGTTGCTCCATTCGTTCCACTTCATCCAGAACTCCAGGGTGATCGCGGAGTCGCCGGAGAGGGTCAGCGGGGCGGTGGCGCCGTCGTTGATGCCGTCGAAGCCGACCGCGGTGTCGGTGTCCCCGGCGATCGCGCCGGGCTGGCCGAGGGCCGGTTCGCCGAGCGTCGTCGCCGCTGCGCCGCCGACCGAGTCGGCCAGGGTCGAGCCAGATTTCTCGCCCAGCGACCAGAAGTGCTGCAGGCCGGGGGTGGCGGCGACGGCGCTGCGGTAGGCCGCACCGCTGCCGTTGCCACCACCACCGCCTTCTTCACCGCCACCTTCTGACGGCTGCACGGTCAGCGTGCGGGAGGTGACGGCGGTCGCCCCGGAATTATCGGTGACGCGGAGGCTCACCTGGATCGTCCCGGCGGTGCCGAAGGAGCGCGTCACTTTCGGGTTCGCGCCGGTGCTGGTCTCGAAGGTGCCGTCGCCGTCGAGGTCCCATTCGTACTGTTCGACCGTGCCGTCGGAGTCTTTGGAGGCGGACGCGTCGAGGGTCACCGCTTCGCCGACTTTGACGCTCGTCGGGGCGGTGAAGCTCGCCGTCGGCGGCTGGTTGCCTTTCACGCCCGCGAAGTGGTTCGCGACCTGGGTGGCGCTCAGCGGCCGGTCGAAGACGGCGACGTCCTGCAGGTCGCCGGCGCCCCACAGGCCGGTGCCGCCGCGCGACATGAAGTAGAGCGTCGAGCTCGCGAACGGCCCGGCGCCGGTGCCTTCGGCGGCCTTGGTGTAGGCGACGGGTTTGCCGTCGACGTAGGGGACGATCTGTTCGTTCGAGGGGGCGTTGGTGTCGAGGACGAAGGCGTAGTGGTGCCAGACGCCGGCGCTCGGGCGGGCGAACAGCGCCACGTTGCGCGAGGCGCCGCGGCCGAGCGCGACCGCGAACTGGCCATAGCTCGAGTTCGGGTCGACGAGGAAGCCGCCGTTGTTGTCGTTGAAGTTCGGCGTGTACTCGAAGGCCAACTGGTCTTCGTTCTTCCATTCATCCCACTTCAGCCAGAACTCCAGCGTGACCGCCGTCTGGCCGCCCAGCTGCAGGGGCGCGCTCGCGGCGTCGCTCGTGCCGTTGAAGCTCGCCGCGGTGCCGGTGTCGCCGGGCGCGCCGCCGGTGACGCCCAGGGTCGGCGCGCCGAGCATCGTCGCCGGGCTGGTGCCGGCGGAATCGGCGAAGACCGAGCCGGATTTCTCGCTCAGCGGCCAGTAGTCGAGGAGGCCGGGGGTACCGAGCACGCTGCCGCTGTAGTCGGCCGGGCCGCTTTCGCCGCCGCCATTGGTCGGTTCTTCGACCGTGACGGTGCGGGTCGCGGTGCCGGTGTTGCCGGTGTTGTCGGTCACCCGCAGGCCGACCGAGACTTTGCCCGCGCCGGTGTAGGTGGTGCTGACGCTCGGCGTCGTCCCGGTGTCGGTCTCATAGCTACCGTTGCCGTCGAGGTCCCATTCGTATTTCGCGATCGTGCCGTCGGGGTCTTTCGAGGCGGAGGCGTCGAAGGTCAGTTTTTCGCCGACTTTTGCCGTCGCCGGGGCGGTGAAGGTCGCCTGTGGGCGGCCGTTCGGGCCGTTCGAGGCGTATTGCTGGGAGATCGTCGCGGCGTTCAGCGTGCGGGTGTAGATCGCGACGTCCTGCAGGTTGCCCGCGCCGAACAGTTCTTTGCCGCCGCGCGACATCAGCGCCAGGGTCGATTCGGCGAACGCGGGCGCGCCTTCGCCGTTCACCGCCTTGGTGTAGGTGACCGGCAGCCCGTCGACGTAAGGCACGATCTGTTCGGCGGCCGGAGCGGCCGTGTTCAGCACGAAGGCGTAGTGGTGCCAGGCGCCGGCACTCGGGCGTTCGAAGAGGGCGACGTTGCGCGAGGAGCCGATCCCGAGCGAGACGGCGAACTTGCCGAAGCTCGAGTTCGGGTCGACCAGGAACCCGCCCGGGTTGTCGTTGAAGTTCGGCGTGTACTCCATCGCCAGTTCGTCGTTGTTCGCCCAGGCGTTCCACTTCATCCAGAACTCGACCGTGATCGCTTTCTGTCCGCCGAGGTGGAGGGGTCCGGTGGCGGTGTCGTTGATGCCGTCGAACTTCACCGAGCTCGTGGTTTCGCCGGGCACGCCGCCGGGCGCGCCGAAGGTCGGTTCGCCCGCCGCGGTGAGCGGGCTGCTGCCGACCGTGTCGGCGATCGTCGGACCCGTGGCCTCGCTCAGTTGCCAGTAATCGGCGATCCCGGGGGTGGCGAGGACGGAGTCCGTGTAGCTGGCCCCGGTGCCGCCGACGGGCGGGCCTTCTTCTTCTTTTTCACCGCCGGTTCCGCCGCCGGTGCTGCCTTCGGAGCCTTCGGTCCCTTCGACCATTTCGCCTTTGAAGTGCTTGGCGATCGTCGCGGCCGAGAGGGCTCGTTCGTAGAGCGCGACCTCGTCGAGGTTGCCCGCGCCGAAGTTGGAGCCCGTCGCGCGGGACATGAAGTTGAGGACCGAGTTGGCGAAGTTGCCCGCGCCGGTGCCGCTGTCGAGCTTCTGGAAGCTGACCGGTTTGCCGTCCACGTAGGGGATGATCTGTTCGGCCGCCGGTTTGGCGGTGTTGATCACGAAGGCGTAGTAGTGCCAGGCGCCGGCGCTCGGGCGTTCGAAGAAGACGTTGTTGCGCGAGTTGCCGGAGCCGATCGCGACGCCGAAGCTGCCGGCGAGCTGCGGTGCGTTCGGGTCGACCAGGAAGCCGCCCGCGTTTTCGTTGAAGTTGTTGGTGAACTCCATCGCCAGCTTGTCGTCGTTTTCGAAGGCGTTCCAGTTCATCCAGAACTCGACCGTCAAGGTGTGGGTGGCGCCGAGGTTGACCGGCGCCTGCGCGGCTCCGGTCGAGCCGTCGAACCTGGCCGAGTGGTCGGTGTCTTCGGCGATCGCGCCGGGCTGACCGAAGGTCACCCCGCCGGTGGCCGTGGCCGGACTGGAGCCTTTGGAGTCGGAGAAGGTCGGGCCGTTCATCTCACCCATCCGCCAGTAGTGGGCGAGTCCGGGGGTCGCCAGGACCGAGGTCGAGTAGTGGCTCGGTTCACCCGAACCGACCGTCACCGGCCGCGTCGTCGTCGAGGTCTTGCCACCGTTGTCGGTCACCCGCAGGCCGACCGTGTAGTTGCCCGGGGTGGGGTAGGTGTGGGTGGTCGTCGGGCTGGATCCGGAGCTGGTCTCGTAGGTGCCGTTGCCGTCGAAGTCCCATTCGTACTTGGCGATCGTCCCGTCGGGATCGCTCGAGGCCGAGGCGTTGAAGGCGATCGCTTCGTTCTTGATCGCGCTTTCCGGGTTGACCGTGAAGCTCGCGGTCGGCGGCTGGTTGTTGATGATCGTCAGCGTCTGCACCGAGAGGTCGGTGGCGCCGCCGTTGTCGGTGACGCGCAGGCGCACGTTGTAGGTGCCCTCGGTCGCGTAGCTGTGGGTGACGGTCGGCGTCGTCGTCGTGGTCTCGAAGGTGCCGTCACCGTCGAGGTCCCATTCGTACTTGACGATCGAGCCGTCGGTGTCTTTCGAGGCCGAGGCGTTGAAGGTGATCGCGGTCGCCGTTTTGGCCGGGTTCTGCGACATCGTGAAGCTGGCCGAGGGGGCGTGGTTGGAACCGCCGGGATCGAGCGTCAGCCCTTCTTCGGGCGTGTTCGGCGCTTCGCCCATTTCGGAGAGGATGTTGTAGGTCGCCTGCTGGATGATCGGGCTGGCGTAGCCGGTCAGCCCACGCGCCCAGTACATGGTGCCGCTGGCAAACACCTCGGCGCCCGATTTGGCCTTGTAGCGGACCGCGCCGACCGTGCCGGGCTGGCCTGGGGGCGGCGCGGTGTTGCGCAGCCGGCCCTCGTCCTGGATCCAGGAGTTGTCGTTGACCGTCTGGACGTTGGTGGAGAAGACCCGTTCGACTCCGGCAGGCTCGTATTTCAGATACTGGGCCTGGGTCGGGACCGCGTCCCACTCCCAGCCCACCAGCGGCTCGTTGATCGTCGTCGCGCTGTTCTTGGAGATCCCGGTGTTGCGCCAGATCGGGCTGCCGGCGAATTCGGTGCCGTTGGCGGCCGGGATCGTCAGCGGGAAGTTTTCCGAGTCGTTGTCGCCGACGTACATGATCCCGAAGAGCTTGTTCTCCGGCATGTCCGGGCCGACACGGCCACCGGGAGGCGCCGAGGGGTCGCCGTTCGGGGCGCCGTTGTCGCGCCAGGTCGTGGTCGCGTTCATCGGGTTGTCGTCGGCGGTGCCGGCGATCCCGTCGGGGCCGGCCGCGTCGTCGGCGGTGCCTTTGATCCCGTCCGGGCCCCAGTCGTTCTGGCTGACCTGTCCACTGCCCGCCGAGCCGCTGCCTTCGACCGTCTTGTAACAGACGAGGGTGCGCCCGTTGTTCTCGTAGCGGACCTTCCAGTAGGCGGTGTTGGACGAGAAGGAGGCGATGTTGACGCCGGCTTCGCGCGCCGCTTCGAAGGCTTTGTACTCGTTCAGCGACCAGTACTCGGAGTGGCCGGAGATGACGACGGTGTCGTGGTTCAGCAGCTGTTCGGGGTTCTGCTGGATCGAGATGTCGTCGGTGAAGGAGATGTCGTAGCCCTGCTTCTCCATCCAGTAGAGAAGTTCTTGATCGGGCCCGTAGAACCAGTTCTGCTCGACGCCGGCCTGCGCGAGCGGGCGGTCGAAGGAGACTTTGGCGGCGCGGCTGGAGCCGGTCAGCGGTCCGGTGCCGTAGCCGCGGGTGCCGTAGTAGAGGGACTTGCCGCCTTCTTCGCCGTTCCAGGTGCCGCCGAAGGTGTTGTAGGCCTCGTAGGTCGCCATCGGCAGCACGAAGAGGACGCGCGAGTGGCTCGAGTCGTTGCGGACCGTGAAGACGATCTGCGTTTCGTCCCCGGTCGACGCTTTGACCTTGGCGATGTAGATGCCCGAGGCCGGGAAAGCGCTGCCGGGGATCGTGTAGGTCGCTTTCCAGTTAGCGCAGGAGACTTCACCCGTCGTTTCGTTCATCGCTTCGCAGGTGAAGTCGTTGTTGATCGCGACGTTCGAGGCGGTGCTGACCTGGCGGCCGCCTTCGCCGCCGTAGTAGCCCATCCGGTAGACGGAGATCGTCGCGGTGCGGCTCGGCGAGACGGCTCCCTTGTAGCCGATCTTCAGGGTGACGCTTTCGCCCAGGTTCACGCTCGTCTGGGTCGGGAAGCCGCCCAGGTTGGGGCTGTCTTCGTTCGTTTCGTACCCTTCGCTGCCGGTCTTGCACTGGTTCTCGTTGACGACCGGGATCGCGCTCGGGCAGCTGACCGCGGCCTGCGAGCGGGCGGTCCCGAACGAGGCGAGGAGCAGGAAAGCGGCGATTACACCGACTGCCGCGATGGCAAGGGCGTGGCCGAAGGACAGCGAGCGGGGGGAACTGCGCAGTTCGTGCACCGTTCCAGTGTCCCACCGGAAATCGGCTTCAGAGGCGGAAAAACGGGTGGTCTTCGCCCAAGTCAAAGGCTTAAGTAGAGGCTTAGGGTTAGGCTTCATGGGGTTATCTGCTCCTCAGCAGGGCGAGACGACGGGGTGGTGGCATCGGGATGACCCGGCGGATCAAGGCCAGGAGGTCGTCCCAGATCGGGTGGAAGAAGGTTGCGAGGGTCGCCAGGTAGATGAGGCCACCGCTGAGTGCGGTGCCGGCGACGATGAAGAAGGTGGGCGCGCCTTGGTCGCGCAGCAGGTTCGAGATCGGCAGGGCGACGGCAAGCAGGACGGCGCTGCCGACGACGGCGGGGATGAGGTCGGTGACCAGGCGGCGGACCGGGATGCCGAGGACGCCGCGGAAGAGCCCGGCGTAGACGGCGACCAGGAGGACCATGTGGATGCCGACCACGGCGTAGGCCAGGGTGGTGATCCCGTATGGCGCGGCCACCCAGGAGACGGCGATGTAGAGGGCGAGCAGGCCGATGTTGAAGATCAGGAGCGGCCGTGGCCTGCCGGCGGCGAGCAGGATCTGCGGATAGCCGGTGAGGACGGCGGCGATCATCCCCGCGACCGCCAGGATCTGGGTCGGTGCGACGGCAGGCGCCCATTGCGGGCCGAAAACCCACGGCACGAGCTCCGGCGCGGTGACGATGAGGATCGAGAGCAGCGGCAGGAGGACGGCGGCGTGGATCCGCGTCGCCCGCTCGTGGAAGCGCAGCAGTTCGGCCAGGTCGGTGGTCCGCGAGTAGACCGGGAAGGCCAGCCGCAGCATGATTCCGCTGATCTTTTCCTGGTAGACGACGCCGAGCTGGAAGGAGCGCCAGAAGAGCCCGGCCTGGGTTGCCGAGAGGCGGACGGCGACGATCGCGAGGGTCGAGTTCGTGATCGCGACGTAGGTCAATCCGGCGCCCGAGGCAGGCAGGCCGAAGCGGAGGACTTCGCGAAGCTCCCTGCGATGCCAGCGCGGCAGCGGCGGCGGGGCGGCGATGACCAGGAAGACCGAGGTCGCGGCGGCGCCGGAGAGGGCCGCCAGGACGATCGCCTCGGCGTCGAGCCCGGCGATGGCGAGGCCGATGCCGACCGCCGCGGTCACCGTGAGGGCGGCGACTTCGATCACGCTGACGAGGCGGAAGTCGAGCTTGCGCCAGAGCAGGCCGCGGGAGACCGCGCCGAGCCCGGCGAAGATGAAGACGGGGGACATCACGACCATCAGTTCGGCCGACTTGTCGCCGATGAACTGGCCGGCGACGGTGACGCCGATCGCCGCGGCGACGAGCGTGAGGACGAGCCCGGTGAGCAGGCTGGCCATCAGCGCCGCCTCGACGTGCTCGCGCTCGACCGTCTTGCGCTGGACCAGGGCGCTGCCGTATCCCTCGAAGGTGAGGATCACGGCGAGAGTGAGGAGGATGGTCGGCACCAGTGCCTGGCCGAAGCCGCTGGGCGGGATCAACCGGGCGAGGACCACGGCGGAGAAGAAGGTGACGAATTCACTGCCGACGCGCGCGGCCGTCGTCCAGCGGATCCCGCTGACGGCAGCGTCCTTCAGCTCCGAGCTGGAGAGCTCGCCTTGGGTATCGGGGCCACGATCCATCTGGGGAACCAACGCGCCGCGACTGAGCCGACTTGCGGCGCAAGCGGGCGGCGCAGACGAACGTTCTTAGGGAGATGTACTCAGAACTGAGCGAACTGGCTCCGCAGGCGGCCCTGACGCCCTCGCGGCACGTCGTCTTCACCTACGACGACATCACCTGGGACGCGGCGCAGCGGCGAGGGATGAGCTTTTCGCAGGACCAGGTGCTGATCGGCCTGATGGAGGAGCCGGCGGTCGAGCGCCTGCTCGTCTCCAACCGGCCGCGCAGCGCCCCGATCGCCGCGGTCAAGGACCTGGTCCGGCGCCCCGTGCCGTTCCCCGAATCGGAGCGCCACCGGCTGCGCCGGCCGCTGCGCCTGCGCCGCAACGATCCCACCGGCGTCGCCGCGCTGCGGCGCCACTACGCCGTCTGGGAGCGTCGCCTGCGGCGGGCGGCGGAGGACTTCGGCCTCGAGCGGCCGGCGATCGTCACCTCGCAGGCCTTCGTCGCGGGCTTCTGCGAGTTCGACTGGGCGGGGCCGGTCACCTACGTGGCGATCGACGACTTCTCCGCCCACCCGAGCTACCGGCGCTGGCGGGGGGACTACCTGGCCGCGTTCGCGGAGATCGCACGCCGCCGCCGGCGGCTGATCGCGGTGAGCAACGCGATCGTCGAGAAGGTGCGGCCGCAGGGGCCCGCTTTGGTGCTGCCGAACGCGGTCGATCCGGAGCTCTGGGGCGAGCGCCCCGAGGTGCCCGGCTGGCTCGCCGGCCTGCCCGGCCCGCGACTCCTCTACGTCGGCACCCTTGACTCTCGACTGGAGGTTGAGGCTACGCGCCAGGTGGCCCGCACCTGGCCGGACGGCTCGCTGGTCCTGGTCGGACCGCTCGAAGACCGCGCCCACCTCGCGCCCCTGCTCGCCGAGCCCAACGTCATCCATCACGGCGCGGTCGCCCACGGCGAGGTCCCGGCGATCGTCGCCGGCGCCGACGCCTGCCTGATCCCACACCACCGCACCGACCTGACGATGGCGATGAGCCCGCTGAAGCTCTACGAGTACCTGGCCGCCGGCCGCCCGGTCGCGGTCACCGACCTCGAGCCGATGTCCGGCGTCCCCGGCCCGGTCTTCCGCGTCGCCCCCGGCGGCGACTTCCGCCCGGCGGTCGCGGCGGCGCTTGACGCGGGGCCGATGGCGGAGGACGAGCGCCGCCGGTTCATCGAGGCGAACGCCTGGCCGAGCCGGCGGGCGCAGGCGCTGGAGCTTGTGCTGGCGCCTTAGGTGGGGTTCTCCCGGCGGGGGCGGCCGTCCGAGGTGCGTCCTGGGCGTCTCATGGCGGTCCTGGCTGGCTGTGACCGCCATGAGATGCCCACGACGTGAGGGGTTCGTGAAACACCCGGCACAGGGACGTCACGAACTCCGGACTTCCGTGGCCGTCCCGCATGAAAGCGGGCCCCCACCAAGGATGAGTTCGCAGTTATGTCCGGATAGCGGCAGAAAGTGCGAACTCACCGGGGGGAGGCATGGGGAAGGCGCGCGGAAGCGTGGAGATCCCGACGTCTCTGTGACGAGGTCCGCCTTCCGTCACGGATCCGTGGGACTCCCGTGACGAACCCGGGGCACCGCCGCGAGAGACCACCACTCCCCGCACTCCCGGCCGAGAGGGCCGCGCTGGCCACAGACCGGTGCGTCCCTTTGCCTCGGGCGCCGGCTTCAAGCGGCCCCGTCCCCTAACCCGGCGGCAGCTTTTCCCGGCGCTCGCGATCGAAGATGTAGGCGATCGCGGCCATCGTGCAGAAGAGGTAGGAGAGCTGGGGGAAGGAGAGGAAGTCGAGGATCGCGCCGCCGACCAGGGCGACGGCGAGGCCGGCGACGACCGCGAGGGCGGGGGGGCCGCGGTCGGGGTCGCCGGAGCGGGCGATCGGGTGGACGGCGAGGAAGGAGAGGACGAAGATCGAGAGGTAGGCGACGATGCCGAGGAAGCCGACTCCGATCGCCAGGGTGAGGTACTGGTTGTCGAGGATCCGGTGCTTGATCTGGTCGTAGGAGCCGTAGCCGCGGCCGATCAGGGGGCGGGCGGCGACGTCGGGCTCGATCGCTTCGTAGTCGCCGACCCGGTCCTGGGTCGAGTTGACCTGGGTCGCCTTGTGGGGGGCGAGCTGGTCGATCACGCCGCCGAGGGCACCCGGGGCGGTGAAGTGGGTGACCACGAGGAGGACGAAGGCGAGCGGCAGGAGGCGCGCCATCGCCCGCGGCCGGTAGGCGGTGAGGACCGCGATCACGACGAAGGGGCCGATCGCACTGGTTTTCTTCTGCGTCGCCAGGGCGCCGCCGACCAGGATCGTCACCGCGATCGAGTAGAGGATCCGGTCGCGGCGCTCCTTCGCTTTCAGGAGCCAGGCGAGCGCGAAGGGGAGGGCCATCGCCAGCATCACCGAGGTGGCCAGCGGCTGCACCGTCGGTCCGAAGATCTGTTTGCGGCCGATCGAGTCGACTTCGCCGATCCCCGGTGGGCGCACGTAGCCGGGGAAGAGCGGGCCGATGTATTCGTGGAAGACGTTGACCCCGAAGCGGTACTCGACGATCACCGCGAGTGCCGTGATCGAGGCGAAGATGATCAGCCCGGTGATCATCTTCGAGACCTCCGAGGCGCGGATGATCGACGCCGCCAGGCCGAAGAAGATGACGTAGGAGCAGAGCAGCGACATCTGCTTGATCGCCAGTTCGATGTCCCCGACCCGGACCAGGGCTTCGGAGTTGGCGAGGACGCTGGTGATCGCGATCGCGGCGAAGATGCCGAAGGCCCAGTGGATGCGGCTGACCCGGTGGGTGTGCGCCGGTTCAGTGTCGCCGAGGACCCAGGCGATCGTCAGCACGAGCAGGAAGGCGCGGTCGAGGGTGAGGTTGACCGGCAGCCCCGACGGCAGGATGACGCTGTCGAACGGGATCACCCAGATCATCGCCAGGAAGCCGAAGAGGAGCCACGGCAGCAGACGGGTGGTGCGGGGCCAGTCCGCGGCCCGGGCGGCGGCGGCTTTCTCGACGTAGGAGGGGTCCGCGGCGGGTCGCCCGACGTACGGCCGGACCCCGGTGGCGGCCTCCATCAGCCCGAGGTGGCGGGCTGCCCGGTCACGGGCGGCTTGGTCTCGTCGGAATCGTGGCGCTCGGGATCAAGGTGCTCGGCGTCGCGCGCCGCCTTGCGCGAGCGCCCGCGCCGTTTGCCGGCCACCGGGTAGGGCGGCAGGATCAGCTCGTCGGTGCCGTGGAACGGCTCGTCGAGGGAGCGGATCGACCCGTTGGAGGACGACCCTTCCGCCGCCCGGGTGCGGTCCTTGTCGGCCTCGCCGAGGCTGCGCCAGCGCGCGATCACCCCGGGGATGACGAGGATCAGGCCGCAGCCGAGGCCGAAGGTGAGGAGGAAGGCCAGGGCCATCAGCATTTTGTCGTTGGACCCGCCCAGCGTGCCGCCCTCGGGGGCGCCCAGCTGGCGCACCGTGACTCCGTGGCGCAGCGGTTTGCCTTCGACGTCGAGGCCTTTGATGTATTTGTGGAGGGTGGCGTAGGAGGCGGAGGCGAGGGCGATGGCGGTGTCGGTGTTGCCCGCCTGGGCGTCGACGGTGATGATCGGGACACCTTCCTGGGCGGAGAAGACGAGCCGGTTGCCGGCGCCTTCCTGCAGCAGTTCGGTGGCGCGTTCGCCGGAGGACTCGGCGGAGTAGTTGACCTGGCCGGTGGCGGTGCTGAACGGGCCGTTGGTCGAGAGCGAGGCGACCGGGACCCCGGCGCGTTCGGCGATTTCGACCCGGGCGGAGAGGCTGGCCAGGTACTGACCGTAGATCTTGGCCCGCGTCGCGAGGGCTTCGAAGGTGCTGGTTTCGACACCCTGGGAGAGCGCCGAGGGGACCGAGTCGACGAGGATCTGGCTCGACGCCGCCGAGACGCTCAGCGAGCGGCTCTTGAGCCCTCCCGAGCCGACCTGGTAGGCGCTCAGGATCGCTGCCGCGATGGCCAGCGCGAGGACGAGGAAGACAAGGATCTTGTGCTTCCAAAGGCGGCGGATCGTCTCTAGGAATGCCATGTTGCCTATGAACGCCGGGCGCCGGAGGAAACTTTCGCGATACCGCGACCGCTGGCCCGGCCGCGTAGCTCGGCGGCGACGAATCGCGCGAACTCCGGGTCCTCGACGCGGTTGTGGCGATCGCCCGCGGCGGCGCGGAGGTAGCCCCAGTAGTAGGCGATGCCGCCAAGTACGTAGGGACGCCTGAGCGCCACCTGGGCCGATTTCGCCGCCACCCACCAGGGGCTGTAGCGGAGGATGAAGGCGGCGTGCCCGAGCCGGGCGCGTCCCCGCAGGATGCCGCCGCGGGTGGCGACCGGGCGCAGGTGACGGGCGGTGGGATCGGTCAGGGTGCAGGTGCGGTAGCCGCGCATCCGCGCTTCGACCTCGTCGATCGTGTCCCAGCCGAGGCGCTCCTCGATGCCGCCGCCGAGCGCTTCCAGGCAGTCGCGACGGTAGAGCTTCAGGGCGCCGCGGACGTGGTGCTCGGGCCCGCCGGTCGGGCGCCACCCGAGGCCGTGGTCCTCGAGCAACATCCCGCCGACGATGCCGAGGTCGACCTCGACCGCGGAGCGGTCGAGCAGGCGCTGGAAGTAGTCCGGGCTGAGCTCGATGTCGGCGTCGAGCTTGCCGACGTGGCTGAACTCGCCGATCGCGACAGAGCGGAGCGCCCGGTTGAAGGCGACCGCCTCCGCCGCGGTGGCGAGGCCGTCGCTGCCGGGGCGGTCGAAGCGCCGGGTCCGCAGCAGCTGCAGGTAGGGCAGGCTCGCCGCCCAGCGGTTGAGGATCTCCGGCGTCGCGTCGGTCGAGCCGTCGTCGACGATCAGCCAGAGGTCCGGCGGCCGCGTCTGCGCGGCCACCGAGGCGAGCGTCCGCTCGAGGTGCTCGGCCTCGTCGCGGCAGGGGGTGATCAGCAGTAGTCGCTCCATCTTGGCTCAGCTCCGTCGGGCGGCGACCAGGCCGTCGACCATCTCCAGGTAGCCCTGGCGCTGGCGGGACCACTCGATCCGCTCGAGGCGCGCCGAGGCGCGGGTCGCGCGCTCGGCCGCCGCCGCCGGGTCGGCGCGGACGGCTTCGATCGCGGCGGCGATCGAGTCCGGGTCCCCGGGCTCGGCATAGAGGACGTCGTCGCCGAAGTAGCGCTCGATCGTCGGCAGCGCCGAGGCGATCGCGGGCATGCCCATGTGCACGTACTCGAGCAGCTTCACCGGCAGCAGCAGCTCGGTGAAGTCGTCGCGCAGGGTCGGCACGACGCCGATGTGGGCGGCTTCGAGGCGGGCCGGGATCTGCTCCACCGGGGTCGGCCGCGGGGCGATGCGGATTCCCTCGGCGGCGAGCGGGGCGGCGGTCGCGGCGAGTTGCGCCGCCGCCTCGGCGTCGGAGCCGTAGACGTCCAGCTCGACCGGCCGGCCGTCGGTGCGCAGCCGCGCCACCGCGCGGACCAGGGTCTCGGCGCCGAAGCGCTCGGCGAGGCCGCCGTGGTACATCACCCGCAGCGGCCCCTCGCTCGGCGGCGTGCGCACCGGGCGGCGCGCGCCGAAGACCCGTTCGTCGGGCGTGTTCATCACGATCTGCGTGCGCGGCGCCTCGATCCCGCGGCGGCGCAGCAGGTCGCGCGCCTCCTCGGTGACGAATACGTGGCAGTCGACGAACCCGGCGCTCGCCCGCTCCTCCGCCCGCACGAGGCGCACCAGCGGATGGTCCGCCGGGCGGTCGAAGAGGGTCGCGAAGAGCTCCGGGAAGGTGTCGTGGAAGTTCAGGACGATCGGGGTCCGGCGCAGCTTCGGCAGCATCGCCGCGAAGACCAGGGCGTCGGGCATGTTGTGGATCTCGATCAGGTCGAACGGCGCCCGCCGGTCGAGCGCGGTCAGCTTGCGCGCGGCGCCGAGGAGGAACCGCAGATTGCCCTCGACGTAGGCGCGGGCGCCGCCGCGCGGCTTGCCGCGGGCGGCCCGGTGGAGGGCGATCTCACCGCTCCCGACCGGGAAGGCGGAGTCGTCGGAGAGGCAGACGCACTCGACCGTGTCGCCGCGTTCGGCGAGCGCCCGGGCCTGCCGCTGGATCCTCGAGTCGACCTCGAAGTCCGAGTAGTGGACCATGCCGATCCGCAGGGGGCGCCTCCCCGAAGCGCCCCCGCGGATCGTCTCCCCCAGGGAGCCCTCAGTCGTCGGTGCCGTTGCCAAAGCTCTTCACCGCGGCCACGGTCTCGGCGATGTGCCAGTCCTCGATTGCCGGGAAGATCGGCAGCGAGCAGTTTTCGGAGGCGAGCCGCTCGGCCACCGGGAGCGAGCCGCGGCCGAGGCCGAGGTCCGCGTAGCAGGGCTGCAGGTGGACGGGCGTCGGGTAGTGGATGGCGCTGGAGACACCGTTGGCGTCGAGGTGGTCGCGCAGGGCGTCGCGGTCCGACGAGCGCACGACGAACAGGTGGTAGACGTGGTCGCCGTCGGCGGCGGGCGGCGTGGGGAGGACGACGTCGGTCCCGGCGAGTCCCTCGCGGAGGCGCTCGGCGGCATCGCGGCGGGCCTGGTTCCAGTCGCCGAGGTGGCGCAGCTTGACCGAGAGGATCGCTGCCTGGAGGGCGTCGAGCCGGTCGGTCCCGGCGGTCAGCTGATGGTTGTGGCGGGGCTCTCGCCGTGCGTGCGCAGCAGCCGCACGTTCGCCTCGAGCTCGGCGTCGTCGGTGACGAGCGCACCGCCGTCGCCCCAGCCGCCGAGGTTCTTGGTCGGGTAGAAGCTGAAGCAGCCGGCGTCGCCGATCGAGCCGACCGGCTTGCCGCGGTACCGCGCCGAGTGGGCCTGGCAGGCGTCCTCGACGACCTTGATCCCGCGCGGACGGCAGAGGTCGAGGATCGGGTCCATGTCGACCGTGCGGCCGAAGAGGTGGACCGGGATCACGGCGCGGGTGCGCTCGCTGAGGGCCGCCTCGACGATCTCGGCGGTGATGCAGGCGGTGTCCGGGTCGACGTCGACCAGGACCGGCGTGGCGCCGACCGAGCTGACCGCCTCGGCGGTGGCGATGAAGGTGTAGGTGGGGACGATGACCTCGTCGCCGGGGCCGATGCCCATCGCCCGCAGCACCAGCTCCAGGGCCGCGGTGCCGGAGGAGACCCCGATCGCGAACTTGGTCCCGCACTCGGCGGCGAACTCCTCCTCGAAGTCGGCCACCTCCGGGCCCAGCGTGAAGGCCGCGTCACGGCCGACCCGCTCGACCACTTCCATCAGCTCGGCGAAGAGCTCCGGGTGGGCGGCGTCGAGGCGGATGAAGGGGACGCGGTCGGCGCTGGTCGCGGTGGCCGAGAGGGGGGACAGGGTCTGGCTGTTCAATTGATCGCTCCTGGGTGCTCGGTTTCGAGGAAGAGGGCGGCGGCCTCCTTGCGGGAGCGGACGCCGAACTTCGAGAACGCCGAGGAGAGGTGGCTCTTGATCGTGCTCTCGGCGAGGTAAAGCTCCTCCGCGATCTGGGCGTTGGTGAGGCCCCGGGCGACGCAGGACAGGACCTGACGCTCGCGGTGGGAGAAGGCGGGGCGCTCGACGCTGGCGCGGTGGGCGCGAGGGACGACCGACTGGCCGCTGGCGACCGCCGAGACGGCGACCGCGAGGGTCGACTCCAGCTCGCCCTCGAAGACGATCGCGTCGGATCCCGCGTCGAGGCCGCGGCGCACGCCGGTCCCGGTCGTGGCGGGGGAGACGGCGACGACGTGCGGGGTGCGCCGTTGTCGGCGCAGGCGACGCAGCAGGGCGAGATCGCGCGGCAGGTTGACGTCGCAGGCGAAGACGAGGATCGCCTCGCTGTCCCACTCGCCGGTGAAGACCGACTCGAGGTCGACCGAGATCGGGAGGGAATCGGCGTGGCTGTCGTCGAGGACGCCCTGCATCCGCCGCCGCAGCCCGAGGTCCTCGGCGAAGATCAGCACCTGCGGTGCGACGGGCGCCGTGGCGACGGGGGCATGGGTGGGAGCGGGACGGGACGAGACCGGCTCGGTAGTGAAAGCCATGTCAGAGCAACGGACCGAGGTGTAGAAGACTTTCGCCGCCGCAAGCCCGACCGCGGATTCGTCGTTACTGAGACATGCCCGAGACCGCCGAGCTGAGCCTGATCGTCGACGTCGAATTCGGCGAGGACGTCGTCGTCCGCCCGTTCACCAACCTATATGGGTGCCGGATCGGCGATCGCAGCCAGATCGGCACCTTCGTCGAGGTCCAGCGCGGGGCCACGATCGGCGCCGACTGCAAGATCCAGAGCCATACCTTCATCTGCGACGGGGTCTCGATCGGCGACCGCGCCTTCATCGGCCACGGCGTCGTCTTCGTCAACGACAAGCGGCCTCGAGCGACCAACCCTGAGGGTCAACTTCAGGGTGAGGCTGACTGGACTCTGCTGCGCACCGTGGTCGAGGACGGCGCCGCGATCGGCTCCGGAGCCACGATCCTCGGCGGCGTCACGATCGGGGCGGGCGCGACGGTCGGCGCGGGTGCCGTCGTGACCCGCGACGTGCCCCCGGGTGCGACCGTGGTCGGCAATCCGGCGCGGGAGCTGGGGAGGGCGGACGGGTGAGGGTTCGGGCGGTGTCGGGAGCCGCGGATTCCGGGCCGACCCCCGGCTAGCTATGGGTCGGCCCGGAATCCGCGGCACCTCGGGGCCGGGGAGGGTCGGACGGCGCGGGACGGGAGGGACGACACGGTTCCCCACCGCACTTCCGACGCTTGGTGAGTTAAGGGCGTTATGGCGCCCCTAACTCACCAAGCGTCGGATCGGCGTTGCGAAAGACGCGCCGAACCGCGGACAAGGACACGGAACCCGCACGAAGTGACACTCCCGCGTGCCTTCCTCAACAGGGTCCCGGACGCTCGCTGAGTTGAGCGCGCTATAGGCGGCCTAACTCAGCGAGCGACCGATCGGGCGTTGTGAAAGACGCCCGACGTCCCTCGCCACAACCTCCACCCCCTGGCTGCTGATCGGCGACCTTAGCCAGCCGGGGTCGCCGATCAGCAGCCCGGGCGCCAGCTTTCCCGCCACACCGGCCCGAGGCGCCAGCCGGCGGTCCCCCCGCCCCCTACCGCCAACGCCCGAGCAGATCCTCGTCCGGCACCTCGCGGAGCTTTCGCGCCGGGACGCCGGCCATCACGGCGCGGGGCTCGACGTCACGCGTGACCACGGCGCCGGCGGCGACGAAGGCCTCTTCGCCGACCTCGATGCCGGGGCAGATCGTGCTGCCGCCGCCGATCCGGCAGCCGCGCCGAAGGAGGGCGCCGCGCAGCACGTAGGAGTTGTCGTGGCGGTCCATCGTGTTGTCGTTGGTGAGGGTGACGCCGGGGCCGACGAAGACGTCGTCCTCGATCACCGTGCCGCCGGTGATGTAGCAGCGGGTCTGGATGCTGGAACGCTCGCCGATCGTGACCTCGGGGTCGACCGAGGTGAAGCTCCCGACCACGGCCCCGGCGCCGATCCGGGCGCCGTCGCGGATCTGGGCGTGGTCGCCGATCCGGCCCCGGCGCCGATCCGCACGCCGGAGTGGATGATCGCGTGGCCGCCGATGATCGTCCCCTCGCCGATCTCCACGCCCTCCCCGAGCAGCAGGCCGGGGGCGAGGTCGGATGGGCGCAGCTCGGAGCTCGGCATCGGCTGAATCTAGCGGCCCGGCACAAGGTCGGCAGGCCGAAATCCGTTGGTCTTCCGTGACCACTACCGAAGCCGCACCCGTCGACGTCTGCGCGATCATCGTCTCCCACAACAGCCGGGAGTGGCTGGACGCCGCCCTCGGCAGCCTCGCCGAACACACCGGGGAGGTCTCCCTGGAGGCGATCGTCGTCGACAACGGCGACGACGGGGCGGGCGAGTATGCCGCCTCCCGGTATCCCTTCGTCCGCGCCATCCGCTGCGAGAACCGCGGCTTCGGCCATGCCAACAACCGCGGCCTGGCGCTCGCCGACGCCCGCTTCGTCTTCTTCCTCAATCCCGACACCGAATTCGTCGCCGGGGACCTCGACGCGCTGGTCACGGCGATGGAGCGGATGCCGGACGTCGGGCTCGCCGGGGTGCGCCAACTGCGCGGTGACGACTCGTTGGCGCCGACCATGCGCCGCTTCCCCTCGGTCGTCCGCGCCCTTGCCGAAGCGCTGCCGGTCGAGCGGTTGCTGCTGGTGCGCGGACTGGGCGAGCGGGTCCTGGATCCGACCGACTACGAGAGCATCGTCGAATGCGACTGGACCTCCGGGTCGGCCATGTTCGCCCGTGCGGCGGCGGTCGAGGAAGTCGGCGGGTTCGACGAGAGCTTCTTCCTCTTCTCCGAGGAGACCGACCTCTGCTGGCGGATCCACTGGGACGGTTGGCGGATCGTCCATCTTCCCGATGTCACCATCCGCCACTTCGAGCAGGAACACGGCGCGAACCCCCGCCTGTGGGCCCAATCGGCCTACGCGCGCCTGCAGTTCGCCCGCAAGAACCTGCGCTATCCGCGGATCTACCGGCTGGCCCTGGCCCTCCGTTACGGCGTCCGCCTCGGTGCCTATTCGCTGCCGGGGAGGCGGGCGGACCTGGCGCGTCGCGATGCCTCGCGGGCTGCCCTGACGGCCGTGCTGGGGGAAAGGGCGCCCCTGCCGTGAGGGCCCTCGCCGTCGTCCTCATCGTCGCCGCGGCGACGTCATTCGCAGGGTGCGGCGGCGGCGGGTCGACCGCGCCCGGTGGCGCGACCGCCGGGACCGTCCCGGTCACCCAGCTCGCCGAAAAAATCGGCCTCGTCTCCAACGGCGAGGGCGAATACCGCCTTGACGGCTGCACCGCCAAGGCTCTCCTCGCCTCGCCGGGGGCGGTCGAAAAGGCGGAAGCGGCCGGTCAGAAGGTCGTCACCGACCCGACCGGCCGCTACGGCATCGAGATCGAACCGACCGCGCACTGCGCCCAGGTGATGAAAGGCGCTGTCGCGATCCTGAACGTCCCTTAGAGCCCGTACGCCTCTTTCAGCTCCGGGTCCTTGGCGGCCAGCATTTCGGCCAGCTCGACCATGACCTTGCACTGCTTCCAGGTCGCGTCGTCCTGCATCTTGCCGTCGATCATGTGGACGCCGCGGCCGTCCGGGATCGCCTCGAGGACTTTCTGCGCGAAGGCGACCTCGTCCGGCGGCGGGCTGAACACCTTCTTGGCGATGCCGATCTGGACGGGGTGCAGCGACCAGGTGCCGACGCACCCCATCAGGAAGGCGGCGCGGAACTGGGCCTCGGCGCCGGCGACGTCCTTGATGTCGCCGAAGGGGCCGTAGAACGGCAGGATCCCGGCCGAGGTGCAGGCGTCGACCATGCGGGCGATCGAGTAGTGCCAGAGGTCCTGCTGGGCGGAGACGCGACCCTCCTCGGGCTTCTCCGGGTCGGGCGGGTCGTTGAGGACGAGGTAGCCGGGGTGGCCGCCGCCGACCCGGGTCGTCTTCATCCGGCGCGCCGCGGCGAGGTCGGCCGGGCCGAAGCTCATGCCCTGCATGCGCGGCGAGGCGAAGGCGATCTCCTCGACGTTGACGACGCCCTGCGGCGTCTCCAGCAGCGCGTGGACGAGGATCGGGCGCTCGAGGCCGGCCTTCGCCTCGAGCTGCGCGAGCAGCCGGTCGACGTAGTGGATGTCCCAGGCGCCCTCGACCTTCGGCACCATGATCACGTCGAGCTTGTCGCCGATCTCGCCGACCAGCTGCTCGAGGTCGTCAAGGAGCCAGGGGCTCTCCAGCGAGTTCACCCGCGTCCACAGGGAGGTCGAGCCGAAGTCGGACTCCTTCGCCGCCTGGATCAGGCCGGCACGCGCCGCCTCCTTGCGGTCGACCGGGACCGCGTCCTCGAGGTTGCCGAGCAGGATGTCGGTCTGCTTGGCGATGTCACTCGCCTTGGCGACCATTTTCGGGTTGGAGAAGTCGAGGAAGTGGATCATCCGCGACGGGGTCACCGGGATTTCGCGCAGCGGCTCGGGTGCGCCGATCGCTTGCGGATGAAAGAAGTCTCTGGGGTGTCTCAAGGCTGGCTCCTCCTGGGTTTCTTGCGCGGCGCAGCGTATTCGAACGGCCCTCGCAAGGGATATGCCGGAGAAAACCCGATCGGTGGCCGGGCCGGGTGAAGAAGGCGGGCGGCGGGGGCGGCCGTTAGATTTCCGCCATCGAGGCGCGCGCGGCTGACAGTGACGGAGGGCGTTCGCCGCTCAGGGTGGGCGTCGTCGGGCTCGGCAAAATGGGCCTGTCCCACCACGCGCTCTTCCACGCCCATCCGGGCGCCGAGGTCATCGTCTGCGACCAGTCCAAGTACGTCCTCGGGGTGCTGGCGAAGAACACTGGGGTCTCCACCTACGACGACTACGACCGGATGCTGGCCGAGGCGTCGCTCGACGCGGTGGTGATAGCGACGCCCTCGGCGGCCCACGCGCCGATGGTCCGTGCCGCCTTCGACCGCGGGCTCCACGTCTTCTGCGAGAAGCCGCTGACCCTCACGGCGGGCGACTCCGACGAGCTCACCGAGACCGCCGCCACCCGTGGCCTGGTCACCCAGGTCGGCTACCACAACCGCCACGTCGGGGCCTTCCGTGAGGTGAAGCGCCTGCTCGACCTCGGCGCGATCGGCGAGGTCACCCACGTGCTCGGCGAGGCCTACGGTCCGGTCGTGCTCCGGCCCAAGGGGAGCACCTGGCGGAGTCGGCGCTCGGAGGGTGGCGGCTGCCTCTACGACTACGCCGCCCACGTCATCAACCTCCTCAACTGGTACGTCGGCGAGCCGGTCGGCGGTCGGTGGCACGCAGCTGCCGCGGATCTTCTCCACCGACACCGACGACGCCGTCTTCAGCTCGCTCTACTTCGCCGACGGCAAGACCGGCCAGCTCTCCGTCGACTGGTCGGACGAGAGCTACCGGAAGATGACGACGCGGGTGACCCTGTGGGGGACCAAGGGGCGGATCTTCGCCGACCGCCAGGAATGCCAGGCCTACCTGCGCGAGGACGCGCCGATCCCCGACGGCTACGAGCAGGGCTGGAACGTCCGCTACACGACCGAGTTGACCCGACCCGTCTGGTACTACCTCCGCGGCGAGGAGTACTCGAGCCAGGTCGAATCCTTCCTCGGCCAGATCGCCGCGGGCGCCGGCGACGGACACAACGACTTCGCCGCCGCGGCGGCCACCGACCGCACGATCGCGCTCCTGGTGGCCGACGCTGAGGCCGGTCCCACGACCCGCGTCGGCGAGGTCGAGCTGCCTCGCGCGGTGGCCGCGAAGCCGCGCCGCCGGCTCTTCGGGAGGAGGCGCTGATGGCGACCGCGACGATGGACCGGCTGCTGTTCGGCGACAACCAGTTCTTCGGCGTCAACCACATGTCGGAGGAGAAAGCGCGCGCCCAGCGCTGCGCTTCCAGGACATCGAGGCGGTGATCGAAGTCCTCGACGCCGCCTATGCCGAGGGCGTGCGCACCTTCATGTGCACCACCCACGATCGGATCGCGTTGGTCTGCGACCACATGCGGGCGAACCCCGAGCGCTACGCCGACTTCCTCTTCTACCCCGGCATGCCCTACGCCCACAAGTACGCCAACGCGGTGACCGAGCACGGGATGCTCGGCGCGGTCAAACGCTTCCTCCCGGACGAGGGCCTGGTGGACGCGGCGATGCGCGGCGGGAAATCGCTGGCGAAAAAAGACATCGAGGGCATGACGACGCTGCTGATCGACGCCGAGATGAAGATGTTCGACGGCCTGAGGACGCCGGTGATCTTCCTCCAGAACCTCGTCGTCGACCTGCTGCTCGGCCTCGGTTTCGAGAGCGCCTTCAAAGTCTTCGCCGACCACGTCCGCGACCGCTACGACGCCGAGCCGGGCTTCATCACGATGAACCTGCCGATGCTGCTCGACGCGCTCGATCGGGTCGGGATCGAGAACCCGATCGTCTGCTCCAACATCAACAAGATCGGCTTCCGCATGTGCGGCGGGATTGAGGCCTACGAGGAGGCCCTGCGCGACCGAACCTTCCGGGCGATCGCGATGTCGGTCTTCGCCTCCGGGGCGATCCCGCCGGCGGAGGCGATCGAGTGGATCTGCGGGCAGCCGAACCTCGAGGCGATCGTCTTCGGTGCCTCCAGCGCCCGCAACATCCGCGCCACGCGCGAGCTCGTCGACCGCTACTGGCCGAGCTGAGATGACGACGCTCCTGGTCGCCTCGACGGGGGGGCACCTGAAGCAGCTGAGCCAGCTCTACCCCCGCCTCGAGGGGATCGAGGGACCCTTCCGCTGGGCCACCTTCGACACGCCGCAGAGCCGCTCGCTCCTGGAGGGCGAGCAAGTCGACTACGTGCCGTTCGTCGGTGGCCGCGATCCGGCCAACGTGGCGCGCAACTTCGCTCACGCGCGGCGGATCCTCGCCGACCGCGAGGTCGACACCCTGGTCAGCACCGGCTCCGCGGTGGCGCTGCCGTTCTACCTGACCGCCCGGGCGAAACGGCTGCGCTGCCACTACATCGAGAGCGCCGCCCGCAGCGCCGGGCCGTCGTTGACGGGAAAGCTGATCGGCCGCGTCCCCGGGGTGCTCCTCTACTGCCAGTACCCGGCCTGGGCGGGCCGGCGTTGGCGCTTCCGCGGGTCGGTCTTCGACGCTTTCGAGCCGCGTACCGCCGAGGGCGGGGTGGGGGAGATCCGCAAGGTGGTGGTGACGCTGGGCAGCTATCGCGGCTTCGGCTTCCCGCTACTGGTCGAACGCCTGCTCGAGCTGCTGCCCGCCGACGCCGAGGTGCTCTGGCAGACCGGCGACACCGACGTCTCCGGCTTCCCGATCGAAGGCCGCGAGGCGATCCCCGAACGGGAGCTGACCGCGGCGATGGCGGCGGCCGACCTGGTCGTCGCCCACGCCGGCGTCGGCGCCGCGTTGGCCGCCTTCGAAGTCGGCAAGTGCCCGCTCCTGGTGCCTCGCCGCCGCGAGCGCGAGGAGCACATCGACGATCACCAGATCCAGATCGCCGCCGAGCTCTCGCGGCGCGGCATCGCCGTCTTCGCCGAAGCGCCGGAGCTTGATCGGTCCCACTTCGAGGCCGCCGCCGGGAGCAAGGTCTCACGCGTACCGGAGCCGCCGCCGATAATGACGGGGTGACCCGCCCCTACCTCCGCCGTCTGCTCGGAGCGACCTGCCTGGTCGCCCTCCTCCTCGCGATGGGCGGCACCGGGGCAGGCGAGGTGCGGGCGGCCCCGCCGGTCTGCAACGGCAAGGCGATGTACATCGTCGCCCACCAGGACGACACGCTCCTGTTCCAGAGTCCGGCGCTGCTGCAGGAAATCCAGAGCGGGCGCTGCGTCGAGTCGGTCTTCCTCACCGCCGGCGATGCCGGGCGCGAAGCGACCTACTGGCACCAACGTGAGGCCGGGGCCGAAGCGGCCTACGCCGAGATGGCGGGCGTCGCCGACGAATGGGAAGGCTCGACCACGACGATCGGGGGCAAGGCGCTGACGACGCGGACGCTGAAGGGGGCGCCGGGGCTCTCGCTGATCTTCATGCGCCTGCCCGACGGCAACCTCGACGGCGAAGGGTTCCCGCGCTACGGCAACCAGAGCCTGTTGCGGCTCTGGCGGAGCGCCAACCCGGGGCACGGCTCGCCCTCGATCACCTCGATCACCACTGTCGACGGCTCGGCCACCTACACCTACCCGCAGCTGTCTGCGACGCTGGAAGGGCTGATCGACGCCTACGAACCACGGTTGATCGCGACCCAGAACTTCAACGAGGCGCTGCCTGAACACCTGCTGGGCCCCGACCATCCCGATCACCTGATCACCGCCTACATGGTTCGCGCGGCGCAGGAAAGCTACCTCGCCCCGCACCAGTTGATCGCCTACAAGGACTACGACGTCAGCGCCAGTCCGCCCAACGTCACCGGCACCCTGCTGGGCGCCAAGCAGGCCGCCTTCTTCGCCTACGGGCTCCACGACGACGAAACCTGCGTCGACGAAAAATCCTGCGACGAAACCTCCGAATACGGCAACTGGCTGCGACGCCAGTACACGACCGGGAAGGTGACGACCGGCGTGGTGGCCCAGGCAGGCTACGCCCAGGAAGCGCTGCCCTCCTCGACGGTGGCGCTCGATGGCTCCCGCAGCTCGGCCCAGAGCGGCGGCGCGCTGAGCTACGCCTGGACGCAGACCAAAGGGCCGACGGTGACGCTGAGCAGCGCGACCGTGGCCAAACCGACCTTCACCACGCCGGGGCACCCGACCCTGCTGCGCTTCCGGCTCGTCGTCAGCGACGGCAGTCAGACCAGCGCGCCGGACGAAATGACGGTGCGGGTCCCGGCCTCCGATCCGACCCCGGTCGCCGCGGCGGGCTCGCCGCAGACCGTCGCCTCGGGCGCGAGCGTCGGCCTCGACGGATCCGCCAGCTACGACCCGAACTCCGAACCTCTCACCTATGCGTGGCTACAGGTCGGCGGCCCGACCGTCGCCCTCGGCGGCGCGACGACGCCGACCCCGAGCTTCACCGCACCCGCCGGGCCCGCCTCGCTCGTCTTCGCGCTGACGGTCGGCAACGGCACCCAGACCAGCGCGCCCGCCAACGTCACCATCTCCGTCAAAGGGACGCCGCCGGCGTTCACCAGCGCCGCCGAAGCGGGCTTCTCGACCGCCGCGGAAGGGTCGTTCACGGTGAGCGCCTCGGGCGCCCCGGCGCCGGCCGTCGCCCGCGCCTCGGGCACGCTTCCCGCCGGCGTGACGCTGACCGACAACGGCGACGGCACCGCGACGCTGGCGGGGAAGCCGGCGTCCTCGAGCGCGCCCGCGGGAGGCAGCCACAAATTCGAATTCACCCTGCGGGCGACCAGCAGCGAAGGCGAAGCGACCCAGGTCTTCTCGCTCACCGTCGTCAACCCCGGGCAGGCGCCGAGCATCGCCGCCCCGGCGAGCGCCGCGGCCGAGGTCGGCAAGGCTTTCGCGCTGGCCCTGGGCGCGGCGGGCGAACCGACCCCGGTCCTGAGCCTGGTCTCCGGGGCCCTGCCTCCGGGGCTCACCTTCACCGCCGGCGTCGCCGGCGCGGCGACGATCTCGGGCACGCCCGTCGCCGACGCGGCACCGGTCGGCGGCAGCTCGTCCTACCCGGTGGAACTACGGGCGACGAACATCGCGGGGAGCGTCGGCCAGGCGTTGACGATCACCGTCCAGGGAGTCGAAGCCGTCCCGGCACCGCCGACTCCGCCCGCGCCCCCGAGCCCGCCGGCGTCTCCGGACCCACCGCCGTCGGGCGGCGGCGAACCGCCGGTAGGCGCGCCGCAACCGAAGCTCAGCCAAAGCGTCGTCGCCCTGCGGACCGGACGGCCCGCTCGCAAGGTGGTGCGGGTCAAGGCTGCCGCCGGCAGGACGGTCACCTGTCACGGTCACCTGCCGACCGGGGCGCGGTGTCGCGTCCTCGCGGACGGGCGGATCGCGATCGAAGCGGGCCGCTCCCTGAGGCGCGCCGGAAGCTTCCCGCTGAAGGTGCGGGTCACCGGCGTGGGGGGGACCGCGGTCCGGACCCTGACGGTGAGGATCGCCTATTCGTAGAAGCGGGGTCAAACCTTTAGTCGAAACCGGGTACGGCAGACGAATGTCGTAGGAAATCCGCCGGAAATGGAGCGTTTCGGCCCGTATCATCCCGGCCTCGATGACCCCGCGTACACACCGGACGGGTTGCGCGAGGTTCGTTGCGCCCCGGCTCCTGCTCTCCTTCCTCCTTGCCCTCGGCGCGTTGGTCGCCCTTTCGGCCGGCGCCCGCGCCGCGGTCGGCGAAGGCGGCGAATGCACCACGGCCCACATGTACGTGGTCGCGCACGAGGACGACACCCTCCTCTTCCAGAGCCCGTCGATCCTGCAGGACATCGAAAGCGGACGCTGCACCCGTTCGGTGTTCATCACCGCCGGGGACGCCGGCAAAGGCCCCGTCTACTGGCACAGCCGTGAAGAAGGCGTCGAAGCCGCCTACGCGCAGATGGCCGGCGTCGAAGACGAATGGATCTCCTCGACGGTCGTCGCGAACGGCCACTCGCTGCTGATGCGGACGCTGGTCGGCGATCCGCGGGTGACCGTCGTCTTCATGCGTCTCCCGGACGGCAACTATCCGGCCGGGACCGGTTACCCGATGTACGGCAACCAGAGCCTGATGAAGCTCTGGAACGGCGGCAATGGCGGCAGCCCGAGCGGGCCGACGATGACCGCGGTCGACGGCTCGAACACCTTCGACTACAACGGCCTGGTCAACACCCTGACCGAGCTGATGCAGGCCTACGAACCGCAGCAGATCGCCACCCAGGACTACACCGAAACCTTCGCCGGCTGGGACCACCATGACCACACGGCGGCCGCCTACTTCACCCGCCTGGCGCAGCGGTCCTACGCGAAACCGCACCAGCTGCTCGCCTTCCAGGACTACCCGACGCTGGAACGGCCGCAGAACCTCTCCGGCCCGCTGCTGGAAGAGAAGAAGTCGGTCTTCTACCTCTACGGGCTCTACGACGAAGGTGCCTGCTCGGAGGAGATCGCCTGCGAAGCGACCGAATACAACGTGTGGCTGAAGCGCCAGTACGTGACCGGCCGGGAAACGATCGGCGTCGTCGCCGACGCGGGGTACGCGCAGACGGTCGAACCGGGCGCGCTGGTCAAGCTCAGCGGGACCTCAAGCTCGACCGAAAGCGGCAAGGCGCTCGCCTATGCATGGACCCAGACCGCGGGTCCGACGGTGACGCTCAGCGGCGCCGAAACCGCGACGCCGAGCTTCGTGGCGCCGAGGTCGGGGACCGCCACCTTCTCCCTGGCCGTGCGTGACGGTGTCACCTGGAGCGCCGCCGACAAGGTGAACGTCACGGTCCAAGCGGCGAGCGCCGAACCGGTCGCCGTCGCCGGGGCGCCGCAGACCGTCTCCGCCGGCGAAACGGTGCGGCTCGACGGCTCCGGCAGCTACAACCCCGAAGGCGGCTCGCTGACCTACAAATGGACGCAGACCGCCGGGCCGACCGTGGCGCTCGCCGGCACGACCGTCGCCAAGCCGACTTTTACCGCGCCGGGCGGCCCGGCCGCGCTCGAATTCTCGCTGACCGTCTCCAGTGGCGGCCGGACCAGCGCCGTCTCGACGGTCGCGGTGACGGTGGCCACCGTGGCGGGAACCGCCAACGACGCCCCGTCGGCGAGTGCCACCGCCTCCAGCGCGGCGCCCGAACAGGGTCCGGAGCTGGCGATCGACGGCGTCATCAGCGGCTATCCGACGAACCCCTTCGCCGAGTGGTCCTCGAACGGTGAGCGGGCAGGGGCCTGGCTGCAGCTCAGCTGGGGCGGCAGCTATACGCTCGACCACGTCGTCCTCTACGACCGGCCGAATTCCGACGACCAGATCACCTCGGGCCACCTGACCTTCTCCGACGGCTCGACCGTCGCCTTCGGCGCGCTGCCGAACTCCGGCTCCACCGGCCTCACGGTGAGCTTCCCGGCGCGGGCGACGACCAGTCTCAGGGTGACCGTCGACGGAGCCTCGTCGACGACGCTCAACGTCGGGCTCTCGGAGCTCGAAGCGTGGGGCGGACCTACCTCGGCGCCGACGGCGATCAAACCCAGCTTCACCAGCCCGGCCACGGCGCAGTTCACGACCGGGGCGGCGAGCACCTTGTCGGTCGCCGCCGCCGGCGTCCCGACCGCCACCCTGAAATCGAGCGGCACCCTGCCCTCGGGCCTCAGCTTCAAGGCCGCCGCCGACGGCACCGCGACGATCTCCGGCACCCCGGCCGCCTCCGCCGCCCCGGCCGGTTCCAGCAAGAGCTACGCGATCACGCTGACCGCCACCAACTCCGCCGGCTCGGCGACCCAGACCCTGACGATCACGGTCACCAACAACGAACCAAAGCCGACCAAGCCGGCCTTCACCAGCGCCAAGACCGCGAGCTTCACCGCCGGCAGCGCCGGCAGCTTCACCGCGGTGACGACCGGCGTCCCGACCGCCACCCTGAAGTCGAGCGGCACGCTCCCGAGCGGCCTCGCCTTCAAGGCCAATGCCGACGGCACCGCGACGATCTCCGGCACCCCGGCCGCCTCCGCCGCCCCGGCCGGTTCGAGCAAGAGCTACGCGATCACGCTGACCGCCACCAACTCCGCCGGCTCGGCGACCCAGACCCTGACGATCACGGTCACCAACAACGAACCGAAGCCGACCAAGCCGGCCTTCACCACCTCGACGACGCGTACCGCGACCGTCAACAAGGCGGTCGAAATCCCGATCGAAGCGACCGGGGTGCCGACGCCGACGCTGTCACTCTCCGGCTCGGCGCCGAAGGGCCTCACCTTCAAGGTCACGGCCGCGGGAAAGGCGGTGCTGACCGGCACCCCGACGGCGACCGGCAGCTACCGCCTCCCGGTCGTCGCCACCAACTCCGCCGGCACGACGACCCAGACGCTGACCCTCACCGTCTCTCGTTAGCGGGAGACGGTGTTGCTCGGGCCGCTCCGGCCGAGCGAGTTGCGTCCTGAGGGTCTTTCAGGGAAGAGGACAAGAGTCCGGCGGAGGTCGGACTTCCGTGATCGTCCCGCGCGAGAGAAGCCGGGGGGAGCCCACACCTCGCCCGACCTCGCCCCGATCGGTGACGAAGATGCCGGGAACGTCACACCCGCGTGAGCCTTCGGTCGCCCTCCGGGCCCGGGGTAAGGGCCCGGGGCCTCGATGCAAGCATTGACGTCGTCATAGCGACACCAAAGCTTGCATCGCGGTCGTGACCGTTGTCCGACACGCGCGGAAGCGTGGAGTTCCCACCGTCTCTGTGACGAGGCCCGCCTTCCGTCACGGATCCGTGTCCCTCGCCTGCGCCGCGTGACCCGCTCGCCGCAAGCCCTTGCGTCCCTTGCCCTCGGGCGCCAGCTTCAGACGGCCCGACCTACCCCGGGCGCCGACGCCCCCGAAACCGCCTCGTCAGGCCTCGGACGCGGCGGGCTTGCGCCAGATGCTGTAGACG
This sequence comes from uncultured Actinomycetes bacterium, assembly GCA_963782515.1. Classification (GTDB taxonomy): domain Bacteria; phylum Actinomycetota; class Thermoleophilia; order Solirubrobacterales; family 70-9; genus VAYN01. Next base: position 948,630 of record CAWAJY010000004.1, read on the forward strand.
CTGACGGTGAAGTACTCCCGCATGCCCGGGATCTCGGCGAGCTTGCGGAACGCGTTCATGCCGCGCCGGTCGCCGACGTTGGTATCCAGGTAGAGGGGGGTGAAGCCCGTGCCCGCCATGATCTTGCGGAACCGGGCGAGGGTCATCTTGTTCAGGCCTCCGACGATCTCGGAGAACCGGGTCGCGTTCTCGTGGGGACGGAAGCGACGTCGCTCGGCCATGATCGCCTTCTCGGGAAATATAAGGTGGGCCCAGGGCAGCTTCGTCATGTAGTCGATGTGGCCGCCCTTCGGGCTCTTCCAAAGAGGTGAGAAGCCGATCGCGAGCTCGCCGCCGGGTTTCACCCTGCTGGCCATCAGGGCGACGAAGGACTCGGGTTCGGGAAAGTGCTCCGTCGAGTCCTTCGAGGTGACGATGTCGAACATCTCGTCGCCGAGCTCGGCGAGGTCGCCGCCGGTCTGGACGAATTCGATACGGCCCCGGAGGTCGGGATAGCGGTCGAGGATCCGCTCGGCGACGCCGGTCACGTCGAGGTCGACACCGACCACCCGGCGCGCGCCGTGGCGGGCGGCGAGCGCACACAGCGTCCCGCCGCCGCAGCCGAGGTCGAGGACGGTCTTGTCGGTGAAGTCGAGCCGCCCCTGCATCCGCTCGAACCACTGCGCGTCGGACTCCTCGTCCACCGCGAAGGGCCGCGCGCCGGCCTTGGGCGTGTAGGTGTAGTCCTTGACGGTGACGAGGTGGAAGAGCCGCTGCGAGAGGGTCATCGAGGGCGTGATGTTACTTTCGCCCAGCGTTCAGGCGTCTTTCTCGCGACCGGCGTAGGCATGCTCCAGGGCGCGCCGGGTCGCCGCGCCGCGGATCCCGCCGGGCCCGAGCACCACGGTGGCGATCTCCCGACGGTCCGGCCAGAGGCCGTTGATCATCTCGTTGTCGGGCTCGGCGCAGGAGTCGAAGAGCTCCTCGGCCCGCTCGCGGTCGAAGCAGCCGAAGTTCTCGGTCTGCAGCTGCACGCCGGGGGAATAGCGGCGCAGGCTCTCGTCGTAGGCGGACTTGAAGCCGAAGAGGGTGGTGCCGGCGGCGAGGTCGCAGGTCATCGCGAGGTCGCGGTCGCCGGCCCGCAGCGCCCGGATCTGCAGCCGACCGGCCGCGGCCAGGGACTCGCACATCCCGCGGAAGAGGTCGGTCGACCCGCGCTCGGAGGCGAGCGAGGTGCCCTGCTCGCCCTTCCAGCCGGAGCCCTCGAGGGCGAGGAAGTCCTCGATCGCGGCGGCCGTGTCGGGGCGGGCGACGACCTCGGCCTCGGCTCCGAGCTCCTCGCCGAGCTTGCGGCGCTGGCGCCGCAGCTCGCTGCGCCTCTTGCCCTTGATCCAGTCGAGCTCATTCTCCGGCTCGCGGCCGCGGTAGGCCCCGCGCTGGAAGCGGCGCTCGAAGAGAACCTCGACGCTCGGCTCGCCCGCGACGGCCCGCTCCAGGGCCGCCAGCACCGGCCCGACCGAGAAGCGGCGGACCATCAGGTGGCGGCCGTGCTCTCCCGCCGCCAGCGAGGCGACGAGGGCGCCGGCGAACTCGTCGAGCCGATCGGCGTCGGCGAGCGGGGTGCCGAGGTAGGAGTAGGAGTGCCACCAGACCTCGAGCAGGGAGAGGACCCGCGCGACGCGACGGTCGACGACCGGCAGCGCGCCGCTCCACTCGCCGTCATCGGTCTCGGCGACCAGCATCGACACTCCTTCGGCGCCGAGCGCGCGGGCGGCAGCCGGGACCAACAGCGGCTCGAAGAACGGGTTGGGCTCCACGGCGCGCTCCGCCAGCCGTCCCCACGCGTCGAGATCGGCCGCGCTCAAGGAGTCAAGGTCGATCCTCTTCACGATTGAGAGTATTTCCGAATTCTGCCGATGCCCTAGGTGAATCGCATGAAGCTCGCTGAGAAGGTTGCACTCAATTCCGCCGCGCAGGCGTTCAGCCGCGGCTTCCTGGCCCTGGCCGGGATCGTCAGCGTGGCCATCGCCACGCGCTATCTGTCGATCGACCAGTACGGCGCGGTGCTGGCGGCGATGGTGCTCTTCTCGCTGCTCGGCTTCGCCACCGACTTCGGCATCTCGGCGATGACCGTGCGGGCGATCGCCCGCGATCCCGACAACGAAACGGCGATCTCCAGCAGCGCGTTCTGGGTCTGGGTCTGTTTCACCCTGCCGACCGCGGTGCTGATCCTCATCGCCTCGCTGGTCTTCTACCCGGGCGGCGACGGGTCGACGACGCGGGCGGCGGTCCTGATCATGATGTCGATCTTCCCGCTCGGGCCGGTCGCCGGCGTGGCCGGGGTGCGGGCGATCGCCACCCAGCGGGTGTGGATCCTCTCGATCGCCTCCGTCCTCTCGCGGATCGGGTCGCTGGTGGCGCTGATCCTGGCGGCGGTCTTCGACCTCGGCCCACTCGGGATCGCCGCCGCCTTCGCCTTCGGCTACGTCTTCGAACAGGCGCTCATCATCGCCTTCCTGCGGCCGAAGATCCTCCTCCGCGTCGGCCTCCATCGGGCGCGGATCTGGTCGTTGGTCGCCGCCGCGGTGCCGCTCGGGATGGTGATGATGATCAACGGGCTCTACTTCCGGCTCGACGCCTTCCTGCTCTCCCTGCTCGGCGGCGAGCGCGACCTCGCCCTCTACGGGGTCGCATACAAAGCCTTCGAATCGCTGCTCGGGCTCCCCGATTTCGTGATGATCACGCTGATCCCGGTGCTCGCCAAGCTCGAGCTCAACGACGAGCGCTTCCGTGAACTGGTGCAGAAAGCGTTCACGGCGATGACGATCCTGGCGCTGCCGGTGGTCGGCCTCTCGGTGCTCGGACAGGAGATGATGATCGCCCTCGGTGGCCAGAAGTACGAGGGCGGTGGCATCGTCCTGACCCTGATCATGTGCAGCGTCTCCTTTGCCTGTGTGCAGGCCGTCTTCGGCAACGCGCTGGTGACCCAGGGCAAACAGACGCTGCTGCTGAAGGTCTCGATCACGATCCTCGTCATCAACGGGCTGATCAACCTGGCGGCGATCCCGCTGTTCGGCGCCGAGGGCGCCGCGGCGGCGCTGCTCCTGACGGAGGCGTTCTCGTTCGGCCTCACCCTCCTCGTCTACGGCCGGGTCGCCGAGCTGCCGCACGTGCAGCAGCCGATTCGCCTGGCGACCGCGCTGGCGGCGCTGATCGCGGTCGCGCTGATCTGCCAGGTCATCTCCGATCCGGTGGTGGCGATCGTCGTCGGCGCGGGCGTCGGCGTGACCGTCTACGCCGGTGTGCTGCTGGCGCTTGGGGCGATGCCCCGCTACATCAGCGGACCGTTCCAGTCGACCTTCCGGATGGTCCGGGCGAAAGTGACGGGATGACCCCGCGGGTCTCCGTCTGCGTCCCCGCCTACCAGTCGGCGCCGCATCTGCAGGAGGTGCTCGACGCCGTCTACGCGCAGGACTTCGAGGACTTCGAGCTGGTCGTCGTGGACGACGGCTCGACCGACGCGACGCCGGAGATCCTGGCCGCGCAGACCGACCCGCGCCTGCGCTTCACCCGACGCGACCGCAACCTCGGCCAGGAGGCGACGGTCGCCGAGACCGTCGCCCGGGCCCGCGGCGAGCTGGTCAAGTTCCTCGACGCCGACGACATCCTCCACCGCGACTGCCTCGGCGCGATGGTGGGGGCGATGGGGGAGAGCCCTGGCGCGGTGCTCGCCTTCTCGCGCCGGGAGATCATCTTCGAGGCCCCCGACGACCCGGCGAGCCGCGCCTGGGCGGCGCGCCACGGCGAGCTGCACCTGCGCTTCGAGGGGCTGGGGGAGGTCAACGACGGGCAGGCGCTGCTGCGCCAGTACCTGATCGCGCTCCTGCCCGGCAACTGGCTCGCCGAGCCCGCCGGGGTGATGGCGCGGCGCGCCGACCTGCTCGCCGCCGGCGGGTACAACCCGCGGGTCCGCCAGAACAACGACATGGACCTCTGGGCCCGACTGATGGCGCGGGGCGAGGTGATCTTCATCGACCGACCGCTCTTCGACTACCGCCTCGCCTTCAGCGGGGTCACCGGCGCCTCCGCGGCGCGCGAGCGGCAGTGGCTCGACTCCCTCTGGACGGCCGAGGGTCTGCTCCAGGTCCCCGGCTTCCCGCAGGTCGATGAGGCGCGGCGGGCCCGTCGGCGGCTGGCGATCCAGGCGCTGCGGCGGGTGGCGAAGGCACCGCTGCGCGAGCCGGACGAGGCGACGGCGCGGCTCGCCGACCTCGCTGCCTACGGCCGCTACCGGCTGGCGCGCGCGGCCCGACGCGCCCCGTCGCTGTACGGGCCGGTCGAGACCCCCTGAGGCGCGCCGGAGCGGTCGACCGCCGATATCCTCCGCATTCCACGCAATCCAGAGACAGGCAGGAGCCATGGCCGTAGACACCGCCGCGTACCGCGAAATGACCGACGAGCAGGAAGCGATCGTCGAAATGGTCCGTCAGTTCGCTGACGAGCAGATCATCCCCAACGCCGAGCACTACGACCACGAGGACACCTTCCCGGAGCCGATCGTCGAGCAGATGAAGGAGCTCGGGCTGTTCGGGGTGACGATCCCGGAAGAGTACGGCGGCATGGGCCTCGATCTCGCGACCTACGCGCTGATCGTCGAGGAGCTCTCGCGCGGCTGGATCTCGATCTCCGGCGTCGTCAACACGCACTTCATCGGCTCCTACCTGCTGATGAAGTTCGGCACCGAGGAGCAGAAACAGTATTTCCTGCCGAAGATGGCGACCGGTGAGATCCGCGCCGCCTTCTCGCTCTCCGAGCCCGAGGTCGGCTCCGACGTGCAGGGCATCAAGGGTTCCGCCAAGCAGGACGCTGACGGCAACTGGGAGCTCAACGGGCAGAAGATGTGGGTGACCAACGGGCTCGGCTCGGGCGTCGTCTTCGTCCTGATGAAGAACGACCCGAAAGCCGAACCGGCCTACAAGGGCATGACCTGCTTCATCACCGAGAAGGAGCCCTGGAAGGAAGTCAACGAGGGCGACTTCGCGGGCCTGACGGTGCCGCCGAAGATCAAGAAGATGGGCTACAAGGGCGTCGAGTCCACCGAGCTCGTCTACGACGGCTACAAGTGCTCGCCCGACCGCGTCCTCGGCGGCCCCGACGGCGTGGGCAAGGGCTTCTCGCAGATGATGGACGCGCTCGAGGTCGGCCGCGTCAACGTCGCCGCCCGCGGCGTCGGCATCGCCCAGCGGGCGCTGGAGCTGGCGCTCAAGTACAGCCAGGAGCGCAAGACCTTCGGCAAGCCGATCGCCGAGCACCAGGCGATCTCCTTCAAGCTCGCCGACATGGCGACGCGCCTGGAGGCGGCCCGCCTGGTCACCCGCAAAGCGGCGCGGATGAAGGACGCCGGCGAGCGTTCCGACCTCGAGGCCGGCATGGCGAAGCTCCTGGCCTCGGAGACGGGGAAGGAAAACGTCGAGGACGCCTTCCGCATCCACGGTGGCTACGGCTACTCGAAGGAGTACGAGATCGAGCGCCTCTACCGTGATGCTCCGCTGCTGCTGATCGGCGAGGGGACCTCCGAGATACAGCGCATGGTGATCGGCAAAAAGATCCTGCAGAGGAACAAGATCTGAGCTCACTCAGCGTCGTCATCCCCTACTACAAGGGGGCCGACTCGATCGCCGCCGCGGTCGAGTCGGTGCTCGCCCAGACGCTTGCCGCGGACGAGATCGTCATCGTCGACGACGGCTCGCCCGATGACCTCGAGGCGGCCCTGGGCGAGCTGGTCGGCGCCGTGCGGATCGTCCGCCAGGAGAACGGCGGCATCTCCGCGGCGATGAACGCCGCCACCGAGGCGGCGGGCGGCGAGTGGATCGTCCAGCTCGACCAGGACGACGCCTTCTTCCCGACCCGGCTGGAGGCGATCGAGGCCGCCATCGATGACAATCCGGAGTGCGACATCGTCGCCACCGGCGCGGTGATCGAGCTGGGCGGCGAGGCAGTGCGCACGCTCGAGATCCCGTCCTACCCGCCCGCCGAGCAGCGCCTCGCGATCATCGGCGACTGCTACTTCCTCTGGCCCGCGGTGCGGCGGACGCGGTTGATGGCGGTCGGCGGGTACGACACCGACTTCGCCGTCATGCAGGACTGGGAGTGCTTCATCCGCCTCGTCCTCGACGGGGCGCTGACCGCGGTCGTCCCCGAGCCGCTCTATCGCTGGCGCCTCACCCCCGGCAGCCGCTCCTCCTCCAGCGGCCTGGAGAACGCCGACGCGCTGGTGCGGCTGATGGAGAAGACGCTCGGCAACCCGAGCCTCGACGCGGCCGAGCGAGAGGCGGTGGACAAGGCCCTGGCGGCCCAGCGCATGCGGGTCACGCTCGAGCGCGCCAACCACGCGGTCCGCAGCGGCTCTCCGGAGGCGCGTCGGCGCTCGCTCGCGGTCGCAGGCGACAGCGCGTTCATGGCGACGACGCGGGCCAAGGCGGCGATCGCGGTCCTCGCCCCGGCGCTCGCCCGCTGGCTGATCTCGCATCGCTCACGACTCGATCCAGGTGGTGAGGCGCTTCGCGCCCGGGGCTTCGTCGAGGGTTCCTGAGCGGCCCCGGGGCCACCCGGCGATCGGCGGGGCACAGGTAGTGTGCGCGCCGGTGCTGCGCGCGACCATCGTCGAACGGGAGTCGGAGCTGGACGGGCTGTTCGACGCATGGGACGAGCTCGCGGTCGCGGCTGCCGAGCCGCTCTCGAGCCCGGCCTGGATGCTCGCCTGGTGGCGTCACGTCGCCCCGGCGGGCTCGGTCCCGCACGTGGTCGCGGTCCGCGACGGCGAGCGACTGGTCGGGCTGGCCCCGCTCTGGTCCCGGCCCGGCGGCGGTGCCTGCCTCGACTTCTTCGCCGGCGGCAGCTTCTCCTCGTCGGTCGCGGTGCTGGCGACACCCGGTCGCGAAGCCGAGGTCGCGGCGGTTGTCGGCGGCACACTCGCCTGCGGCCCGCGGCCGCCGGAGCTGCTCGATCTCGGCCCGGCGGAGGCCGCGGCGCGGTGGCCGGAGGCGCTGCGCGACGGGTGGTCCGGGGGCCCGCGACCGCTCGTCCTGCGGGCCGAGGCGACCCCCTCGCCGGTGATCAACCTCGACGGCGTCGAGAACCTCGAGGCCTGGATCGCAACGCGCGGGCGTAGCTTCCGCAGCAACTTCCGGCGCCGGACGCGGCAGCTGGAGCGCGATGGCGGATCGTTCCGCGAATGCTCCGAGGACACACTCGAGGAGGACGTCAGGACCTTCGCCCGGCTCCACGTCGACCGCTGGCGCAACCTCGGCAGCTCGCGGATGGCGGCGATGGGCGACGCGCTGCCGGCGATGTTGGTCGACCTGGGGCGGAACCTCGGCACGGGCCGGCGCTTCCGGCTCCACCTGCTCGAGGTCGACGGGCGCCCGATCGCCGCCTCCCTCCTGCTCGAGGCCGGGGGAGAGGTCGCCCTGATCAACACCGGCTGGGACGAGGACTTCCACCAGCTGGCCCCGCTGCAGCTGCTGCAGGGACAGGCCGTCGCCGACGGGCTCCTCCGCGGTGACCGCCGGATCAACCTCGGCCGCGGCGCCTCGCGGGCGAAGCTCTCCGCCGCCGACGGCGACGAGCCGGTGGTCGAGGCGATCATGGTCCCCTGGGGCAGGCGGACACCGGCGGCGCTGACACGGGCACGGAGGTTCGTCCGCCGCTGCGCCCAGGAGCGGGTCCGCGAGGCGATGTCTGACGAGGCTTACGACCGGTTGCGGACGCTGAAACGACGGGTGAAGGGCTAGCGGGAGCTCCGGGGTGGGAGGGACGGGGCCGTCTGAAGGCGGCGCCCGGCGGTGCAAGGGTCCGTGGGGAGTGATGAGGGATCGTCGCGCGCGGGTCGCGCGAGGCGCACGGGAGGGACACGAATCCGTGACGGAAGTCGGACCTCCCACAAAGAGCGTGAGAGCTCCACGCTTTCCGTGCGGGTCTCCCGCCGGGCCCTTCCGCCCTTTCCGTGAAACCATCTAGGCTGTCGCCATGGCCTCGACCGCAGATCTGATCCGCACCGCGGTCGAGCGCTTTCAGGCCGAAGTACCGGCGCTGGCGAACCTCAAGCTCGTGTTCGGGTTGGAGCTGAAAGCCAGGCACGACATCCAGCTCTACCGGGTCGAGCTGCCGGGCCCGAAGATCACCAAGGAACTGGCGCAAGACGAGCGCATCCTCGTGCAGGTCGATCGTCCTCAGTTCAACGAGCTGGCCGAGAAAGGGACGATCAAAAGCTACCGCCGCGCGGTGGAAACCGGTCACATCAAGGCCTCCGGGGATTCCAACGTGGTGAAGCTGGTCGCTCAGGTCGTGGAAAAGCAGGAGGCGCGGCTGCGCCTCCGCAAAGTCCATTAGCGGGCTTGTCGCATAGCATCCCCCGCCGCCAAACGAGAAAAGGAGCAGTTGCGGTGAGTGAGATGACCAGCGAGTTCACGACCGACCAGGCCGAGCGCGAGGCCTCGGGCGCGCATAGCTACGGCCGGTATCTCGAGGAGTTCGAGGTAGGGGCGATCTACAAGCACTGGCCCGCCAAGACGGTGACCGAGTCCGACGATCACCTGTTCTGCCTGATCACGATGAACCACCACCCGCTTCACATCAACGACGTGTACGCGGCCGGTTCACAGCAGGGCAGGAACGTCGTCGTCGGTCCGCTGGTGTACTCGCTGGCCCTCGGAATGTCGGTCTCCGACGTCTCCGGCAAGGCGATTGCCAACCTGGCAACCGAAGAATTGAGCCACCCGAACCCGGTGTTCCACGGCGACACGCTTTTCTGTGAGACCGAGGTCCTCGACGTGCGTCCCTCGAGATCGAAACCGGACCGCGGCACGGTCAAGGTCCATACCCGCGTCCTGAACCAGGACGGCGTCCTCGTCGCCGAGTTCAAAAGGCTTGTCTTGGTGCCGAAGAAGATTCAGGATTAAGGCGCGGCCGCCTCGCGGCCGATGCAGTGGGACAGGTCCTCCGCAGACCACGTCGAATGAGCCGAAGTGAATAAATCCGACAGCTCTCTTGAGCAGGCACTGGGCGTCCTCAAAAGGCGTAAGTGGATCGTCATCGTCGCGGTGATCTGCGTGCCGCTGGCCGCGTTCTTGGTTTCTTCGTCGAAGGAAAAGAAGTACACGGCCACGGCGACGCTGCTCTTCGAAAGCGGCGAAGAAGGCGCCGGGGTCGAAGCCACGCGGACCGCCGCGACCAACGAAATCCTCGCCGGCCTGCCGGTGATCGCGGTGAAGACCGCCAAGTCGCTCAACGGTGAAGTTCCGCCCGGGCTCATCCTCGAATCGGTGGAAGCCGGGTCTGTCAACGAACAGGCGAACCTGACGACCATCTCGGCGAAGACCAACGATCCCGAACTGTCGGCCAAGATTGCTAACGCGTACAGCAACGCCTACATCGAATTCCGCGCGGAAGCGGCGCAAAAGGGCCTCACCGAACAGATCGTCAAGGCCGAAAACGAGATCGAAAGCCTCTCCAATGAAGAATCGGAAGGCATCCGCGGCGAAAAGCTCCGCGAAAGGCTCGACGCGCTCGAATTGGAAGCCGCATTGCGCACCGGCAAAACGTCGCTGGTCCAACCCGCCGGCATTCCCACGAGCCCGTCCTCGCCGAAGGTCAAGCGCGACACGATCGTGGGATTGCTCGTCGGGGTGATCGTCGGGCTGCTGCTCGCCGCCTTGGTCGAGCGGTTCGATCGACGGGTGCGGTCGGTCGAAGAGCTCGAGCGCCACTTCGACCTGCCGATCCTCGCCGAAGTGGCGAGGGCGAAAGGGTTCAGAGACGGCATCAGCATCAACGAGATGATGCAGCAGCCCGAGGCCGAGGCATTCCGCACCCTGCGCACGAACCTCCGGTACTTCAACGTCGAGTCCTCGACCCGCACCATCCTGATCGCCAGCCCCGAGCCGACCGACGGCAAGTCGACGCTCGCCCGCGGGCTCGCCGGGGCGATGACCGAATTCAACGACGACGTGATCTTGGTCGAGGCCGATCTTCGCAAGCAGGGCACGCTCGGTGCGACGGGACAGTTCACCGGCCTCTCGACGGTCCTCGCGGGCGGTCTCTCGACGAGGCCTTGATGACGATCGAGGTCGGCGATCCGCGTCTCGGCAAACGCTATCTACGGGTACTGCCGAGCGGACCGCCGCCGCCGAACCCGACCGAGCTCCTGGAGAGTGACGCGATGGGCAAGCTGATGGATTCGCTGCGCGAGCGCTTCGACATGATCGTCCTCGACAGTCCGGCGGTCGGCTTCGTCAGCGACGCGCTGGCGCTGGTGCCCTATTCCACCGACATCATTGCCGTCGGCGCCGTTGGCCGGTCCGATCGTCGCCACATCGAACAGTTCCGGAAACAGCTTAGCCTCACCGGGCAGCGCCCGATCGGGCTGGTCGCCACGATGACCACCTTCAACCGCGGCCAATACTCGTACTACATGCGCTCGCGGGCCTCGGCCGGCTGAGCGGGGCGGAGCGAGCGGAGATCCTGAGCCTCGCGGCGGCGGGTGCCGAACCGCTCGGCGGCGACCCCGGCGGTGCCGATCAGCATCCAGATCATCACCTGCTGCTGCGTGATGAAGGCGACGACGAAGAGGCCGACCATGCAGGAGAAGGCGACGATCGGGAAGGCGACGAGCCCGTCCGGGTCATCTCGGTAACCGGCCGGTACCAGGGATAAGAGCGCGACCGCGATCAGCGCCAAGGCGCCGGTGGGTATGAGGCCCCACATGTCGGCGAGGATGATGTAGGCGTTGTCGGTCGCGGTGCTGCCGTTGACGAACGGCGTGACCTGGTTGCGTTCGTTGCCCCACGCGTTGAGCACGCCCGGTTCGAGCGCCCGCGCCAGCAGCGCTTCTCGGTACCGGGTGCTGCCGTCGACCTTGGATTCGGACTTTTCGAAACCGGGCACGGCCTGCAAGGCCGACGGCGCGACGACCAGCAGGCCGATCACCGCGACGCCGAGGATCGCGATCATCGACAGCAGGCGTCGCCGTCGGACCCCGGTCGCGAAGACGAAGACGATTCCGACCAGGCCGACGAACAGCATCAGCCAGCCGGTCCGCGACACGGTGAAGACCTGGATCGAGAGGGCGATGACCGTCGACGCGTACCAAAGGTTCCGCTCGCGTCGCTTCTCCGTCCCGAGCGCGACGGCGAGCGTGAAGAGCGCCGAGGCGGCGGCGAACATCGACAGGGCGATCGGATGGCCGAAGCCCGCGCTGGCGCGCTTCTCGCCGAAGCGGGCGCTCTGCTGCGCCCAGACGGAGTACTCGCTGCCGTTGAAATTCAGGTTGTGGAACGGGTTGGCGCCGCCGAGGTGTTCGAACAGCGCGATCGGGGCGATGATCGTCGTCGCGATCCCGAAGGCGAGCGCCACCAGGCGGAGCGGGTCGCGCACCTCGTTCAGGAGCAGCCTGACGCCGAAGTAGGGCCCGACCCAGAGGAACATGAGGTGGATGAATTCGTTCCGCGAGGTGCGCGGCGAGAAGCTGATCGAGATGAACATCAGCAGGACGAAGAGGGCGACGCAGCCGTCGATCCGGTTCGGCCGCAGGACCCGCCCGTCGCGGATGATGTTGCGCCAGCCGACCGCGATCGCCACCGCCCAGGAGGCTGCCGCCGAGGGGATCAGCAGGAGCGGCCCCTGCGAGGGGCCGGCGTAGCTCGGGAGGAAGGCCAGGATCGCGATCAGGCCGACGAAGGCGATCGCGGGCCGGGTCAGCGCGAGGGCGATCCCGGCCACCGCCGCGATGGCGAGGGCGAGGAGCACGACATAGTGCGGTTTGGCCACCAGGGCCGCCCCGAGAACGAGTCCGAAGGCCCCGGTCAGGACGATCGGGAGCCAGGCGCCGAGCCAGGCGGGCAGTTCGGGGCGGCGGGGAAATTCGAACGGCACGCCGGGAGATTAGGCCCCCCGGCGGTTTTCGGCAGTGCGCGCATGTGATTGGCTTCGATGCTGCGCTGCCCGAGAAGACGATGATGAGAACCACCTTCGTATTGCCATCCCGCAGCCCGACCCCGATCGGGGCCTACCGCACCGTCTACGAGCTGGCGAACCACCTGGTGGCGGGCGGCGACGAGGTCGCGGTGGTCCATCCGCGCACCGTCGTCGCCACGGGCGGCGCGGCGGGTGCCGTCAAGGACTTTCTCTGGGTCCGCCGCCACCGGCGCCGGCCGGCCGAGCTGGCGCCCTGGTTCGAGGTCGATCCGCGGGTGCGGCTGCTCGCCGTCGCCGACCTCGCGGAGCCGCGCCTTCCCGACGCCGATGCGCTCGTCGCGGTCACCTGGGAAGCGGCCCCGGCGGTCGCCGCGGCGCCGGCGGCGAAGGGGGTCGGCTGCTACTTCGTCCAGGAGGGGGTGCCGGAGCCGGTGGCGACGCCGGAGAAGGTCGAGACGGCCTGGGCCCTGCCGCTGCGCAAGATCGTGATCGCCGGCTGGCTCGAGGACAAAGCGCGCGAGCGGGGCGAAGGGGCGACGACCACCCGCGTGCCGATCGGCGTCGACCTCGATCGCTGGGGCGTCGACGCGCCCGTCGCCGGCCGGCCGCCGCGGGTGGCGGCGATGCTGAACCCGATCAAGGGGGAGGCGGACGTGATCGAGGCCCTCGAGCTCGCGCGGGCGAGCGTCCCCGACCTCGGTGCCGCGTGCTACGGCACCGGTGAGCGTCCCGTGGCGCTGCCCGCCTGGGCCGACTACGAGAGGCTGCCCGACCGGCCGGCCCTGCGGCGCCTGTACAACTCCGCCTCGATCTTCCTCCAGGCGAGCCGCGAAGAGGGCTGGGGACTGCCGCCGAACGAGGCCGCCGCATGCGGCTGCGCGCTGGTCACCTATGACACCGGCGGCTCGCGCGAGTACGCCCACGACGGCGAAACCGCGCTCGTCGTCGATCCGCCGAGCCCGGCCGGCCTCGCGGCGGCGATCGCCGAGCTGAGCGCCGAGGAGGCGCTGCGGGTGCGGCTCGCCGAGGGCGCCGCCGCGCTCGTCGCCGGCCTCACCTGGGAGCGCGCCACCGAGGCGTTCCGGGCGGCGCTGACGCGCGCCGTCGAGTCCTCGTCCACGGCCGCCGCCACGCGCGGCTGAGTCGGGCCGATGCGGATCCTCCTCGTCACCAACGTGCTCGGCATCGCCGGCGCCGAGACCCAGCTCGAACACCTGGCGTTCGGCTTGCGGGAGGCCGGGCACGAGGTGACCCTGGTGGCGATCGGCGGCGCCTCGGCCGACCCGGAGCCGCTGGTGGCGGCGGGTATCGAGGTCGTCGTCATGGGCGCCCGGGGTCCGCGCCGCAAGCTGCGGATGCTGCCGCGCCTACGCGGGTTCGCCGCCGCCGCCGACGTCGTCCACTGCACCGGCTGGGATGCCACCCTCTGGGGACGCCTGGCGGCACGGGCGGCGCGCACGCCGGTGGTGATCACCGAGCACACGCCCGGCCGCGACGCGCAGGCCTCGGGCGCCGAGGGGGGACGCGGCGGCGCCCGCGCGATCGCCCTCCACAATCGGCTGCTGGACCGCGTCACCTACGCGACGATCGCGGTCGGCGCCTGGCAGAAGGAGCTGCTCGAAGCCGAGGGTGTGCGGCCCGAGTCGATCGTCCACATTCCCAACGGGGTCCCGGTCGCCGAGCTGCGGGCGCAGGCCGCGGCCGGTCCCGACCGGGCCGCGATGGGCCTGCCGGAGGACGCGCTGGTCGTCGTCCAGGCAGCTCGCTTCGCGCCGCAGAAGGGGCAGGCCCGGACGCTGGCGGCGGTCGCCGCCCTGCGCGAGCGGCTCGGCGACGTGCGCGTCCTCTTCGTCGGCGGCGGCGAAGGGGAGGCCGAGGTGTGCGCGCGGGCGGCGGAGATCGGCGCCGACTGGGCGACCTTCGCCGGTTACCGCGACGACGTCCCCGCACTGCTCGAGCTGGCCGATCTCGCGGTGCTTCCCTCCGATGGCGAGGGGCTGCCGATGACCTTGCTGGAGACGGTCGCGGTCGGCACGCCGATCGTCGCCACCGACGTCGGCGACGTCGGCTGGTTCCTCGCCGCGAGCGGTGGCGGCATCGTCGTCCCGCCCGGCGACCAGGCGGCCTTCGAGGCGGCCTGCGGCGAGCTCCTCGGCGACCCGGAGCGGCGCCGACGGATCGCCGCGGTCGAGCGCGACCGGGCGATGGACTTCGACGCGGCGCGGATGGTGCGCGGCTACGAAACGGTCTTCGCCGCCGCGGTCGCCGGCGCGCCGCTGCCGCTGCGGATGGGGGACGGATGAGGCCGGAGGTGCCGCTGCCACGCGTCCTGCTGGTCTGCGAGTGGTTCGTCAAGTACACCGTCGGGCTCGCCCGGGGGCTGCTCGAGAACGGCTGTGAGGTCGCGCTGTTGACCCGCGACCACGACCTCGAGTTCGGCGGCGAGCCGGGGGGCATGAGGTCCTTTGTCGTCGCTCAGCTCGGCACCGAGGTGCCTCACTGGCAGCTCGGCGGGCGGGTCCGGGACATCGGTCGGTTGGCGGAGCTGCGCCGCCTGCGCGCGGCGGCGTCGGCCTGGGAGCCGGACGTGGTCCACGTCCAGGACTCACTGACCCACGACGTGCGGTTGGCGATCGCCGGAGGCTGGCCCTGGGAGCGCTACGCGCTGACCGTCCACGACCCGGTACCGCACCCCGGCGACATCCCGCCCTCGCGGTCGGCGACCGCCCGCCGCCGCTACCTGCGCCGTCACGCCGCGCTGCTCTTCGCCCACTCGACCGGGATGGCGGCCGAATTGCTGCAGATGGGCGACGCCCGCGGTGCCGTCGAGGTCGTCCCGCACGGCCTCGAGCCGGCCGAGCCGACGCCGCTCCCGCAGCGCCCCACTCTCCTCTTCTTCGGCCGCATCACCCCTTACAAGGGCCTCGACACGCTGCTGGAAGCGATGCCGATCGTCTGGGATCGGCGCCCCGACGTCGAGCTGACGGTGGCGGGGGACGGCGATCTGCCCGACCTCCCGGCGCTCGCCGACGCCCGGGTCCGGCTGCGCCACGGATACGTTCCGGAGAGCGCCGTCACCGGCCTCTTCGAGGCGGCGACGACGGTGGTCCTGCCCTATCGGCAGGCGAGCCAGAGCGGTGTGGGCGCCGAGGCCAAGCGCTTCGGCCGCTCGGCGATCGTCACCGATGTCGGCGGTCTGCCGGAGCTGATCGACGATCGCTCCGGCCGGCTCGTCCCCCCCGAGGACCCGGCGGCACTGGCGGCGGCGATCCTCGACGTCGTCGACACGCCCGGCCTGGCGGAGAGTCTCGCCGCGGGCGCCGCGGCCTCGGCGCGCGAGGAGAGCTGGGGCGCGGTCGGCGCGCGGACGCTGGCCGCCTACCGGCGCCACCTGCTCTCCTGAGCGCCGGCTGGGAGGTCAGCCGAGGCCCGCGCCCGCGGCCTCGAGCGTCGCCTCGACCGTGACGATCCGTCCGACGGCGTCCCAGTCGACCCCGCTGGGATGCGAGACGGCGCGGGCCAGGAGCGCGGCCAGGCGCCCCGGCTCGTACAGCGCGGCCGAGCGCATCGAGTCTGGGTCCAGCCGCCCTTCGTCACGCAGCCGGGCGACCAGCGTCGCGGCCGCGACCTGACGCTCGTCCGGTGGCGGCAGCTCCCGACCGCCGCGGTCCGGGAGGCGGGCGCCGACCCGATTGGCGAAGCGGGCGGCGCGGCGGGTCCCGTACTCGGCGAAGCGCAGGAGGTTGCCGGGGCGCAGCGGCTCGGCCGGGCCACCGGTCTCGGTCGGCAGCGCCGCGACGACCGGGTCGAGCCGCGCGATCATCTCCCGCATCAGCCGGTGCAGGCGCCGGTAGCGGGGCGCCACCGAGATGACGTTGAGGAGGATCGGTCGCAGGTAGAACGGCACCTCGAGGTCGAGGTAGGCGCCCGCCGCCGCCTGGTAGGCGCCCGAGTGCCCGGTCATCTTGAAGGCGTAGAGGAGGTCGTCCTGGAAGATGTTCAGGTGGGCGGCGAACGGCCGCGCCCGCGCTTCCAGCTCCTCCCGCATCGCCGCGGCGACGGCGACGGTGGGGTCGGCCCGCAGGGGGGAGAGGTCGACCGGGAGCAACAGGCGCCAATGGATGAAGCGATCGTAGCCGACCTCGGTGGTGCGGCCCGCCTTCCACAGCTCGTGGCCCCAGGGGTGCTCGCGGAACTCCTCGCCGCCGCCGCCGTTCAGCAGCAGGCTCTCGACCGCGGCCTTCTCGCGGTGGCCGGCGAGGACGCCGGTGAGCGGCACCGCGTCGAGGTGGCCGTCGCCCCAGGCGACGGCGCTCGCCATCTCGCCGGGGAGCCGCTCGGGCCAGTCGGCGGGAGGGGCGATCCGCTGCCAGCCCCACCCGCGGGCGAGCGCGACCCGCCGGGCGATCCGCACGTCTTCGGAGTCCTCGCCGCCGACCGTGTTGGCGATCGGCTCGATCCCGGCGTGCGCGGCCAGCAGCGAGAGCAGGCGACTGTCGAAGCCGCCGGTCAGGTCGACCCAGGGACGCTCGCCCGCGTAGCGCCCGGCCAGCTCGGCGGCGGCGCGCTCGATGCAGAGCTCGGCCGCCGCGCCGAGCGACAGCGCACCGACGTCGGGATCGGGGGCGGGCAGCTCGTAGGTGGACACGCTCGCGTCGCCGTCGGCGACGGGGAAGCGGCGCGCCTCGGCCGGACGCAGCCGTTCGATCCCCTCCCATTGGGTGGCGCGGCCGAATTGCATGCCGCTGCGCAGGAACGATTCGAGTCCGAGGCGCGAAGGCGTCGCGCCGAGGTGGCGGCCGAGGACCAGGGCCGAGGTCGAGACAAAGGTGCGGCCGTCCCGCGCGGCGACGAAGAGCGGCTTCATCCCGAGCGCGTCGGTGGCCACCACGACCGCGCCCTCGGCGTCGGCGCGGACCAGCCCGAACTGCCCGTCGAGGTCGGCGAGCGCCCCGGTCATCGTCGCCGGGCGGCGCTGCAGGGATCCCGCCCAGGCGGTCCAGCCGGTGCCGTCCGGCTCCACCCCCCAGGTGGGCGTCGGGCGGCCGAGGACGCGGACCCGGACTCGTCCCTCACCCGCGTCGAGCCGGCGCGGTTGAGGCCCCCGCAGGGCCTCGTGGTCGGCCGCCAACCGGTCGATCGCCTCGGGCTCGACGATGGCCCGCGGATCGTGCGAGATGATCGCCAGTAGCTCAGCCAAGGTGCGTGAACCTAACAGGGAGCGGGGCGGACCCCGGGCGCCGCGGGACCGCTCAGCCGCCGACCGAGGCTCGGGTCGGGCCCAGTTCCAGCCCTTCGAAGTAGATCGTCCCCGATCTGAACATCCCGGCTTCGCGGTACTGCATGATCTTCGCCGAGTTGGCACCGGCGCCGTTGCTGCTGTCGAGCGTCGCCATCTGGAGGCGGTTGGTCGACGATTCATCGGAGGGGTTGAAGCCGCCGGAGGAGAAGAAGTCGATCGGCCGGCCGTCGATCCACATTTCGATGAAGCCTTCGCCGGCCAGCTTCTCGTGGACGAGGACGTCGGTCCACTGGCCGCGGACCAGCGGCTGCTGGAAGGGGACGTCCCATTCGTAATCGCCGTTGCGCTGCCACTGGAGCCGTTCTCCGGAAAGCTCGAGGTGCCAGGGGCTGGGCCCGTTGAAGGGGGCGCCGTAGAAGGAGACCAGGGAGACCCAGCCGCCTTCCGGCACGGCCGGGTAGTCGGCCGGGACCATGAATCGGGTGTGCAGCCAGACTTCCTCGCCGGGCCGGACGATCGGCGGCGAGACCAGCTCGGCGCGCGGGTTTTCGGTCGGGGTGATCGGAAAGACGTCGGCGTTGTTGACGGTCATCGCGATGACCGGATTGGCCGTCAGGGCACGGGCCGCCATCGCGGTCGAGCCGTTGCTTTCGGCGATCGCGCCAGGTGCCGAGTTGTTGTAGGCGAAGGCGGAGATGGTGTGGCCGGAGAAGAAGCTTTCGGGCGCATGGGTGGTCGGCCGCTGCCGCGGCTGCGGTTCCCCCGTCGGCCGCTGGACGGCGACCGCGTCGCCGAGGCCGGCAGCCGACGCCGCGGTCGGAGCGAGGCCCGCGATCGCCAGAAGGGCGAGGAAAGCAAGAAGGATCTGGGAGCTTCTTCGGCGCACCCCCATCTCTCGACCGCCCGCGTGGGCGGATGAACGCATGCGGCTTTCTTAGGACAGACGTCCAGTGGCGCGGGGGGTCCGGGCCGGGCCCGCATGGCCGCCTGCGGCCCTAGACTGCGCGCGATGGCCGACCGCGGGACCGCCGCCCACGAGCCGCAGGCCCTTGCCGAGGAGTCGGTCGTCGACGCCTGGCGTGAGCTTGCCGTGCTGCGCTCGAACCCATTTCTCACCCCCGAGTGGTCCGCCACGGCCGCCCAGGCCTATCCGGGCGAGCGCCCGGCGACGATCGTCTGGCGGGAGGGCGGGGAGGTGCGCGGGGTGCTGCCGCTGGTCGCCGCCGCCCGCCGGCCCCTGGCGATGCTCCGCTTCCCGGCGGCGCGCCGGGCCGACTGGACCGGGCCCGGCTGCCGGGTCGAGGACGAGGGCGCGATGGGCGCGGCGGTGGCGGCCCTCCTGGACCGGGGCTGGGGGTCGCGCCAGGCGTTGCGGCTCGACCGGGTCGACCTTGGGTCGGCCTGGCCCGCCGCGCTCGCCGGCGGTGACCTGGCGGCGATCGCGGGCCGTGACGACGTGCTGCCGTTCATCGCCTTCGACGACGGCGGGTACGAGAGCTATCTCGCCGCCCGCAGCCGTAACTTCCGCAGTCAGCTGGGCCGCCGTCGGCGCAAGCTCGAACGCGAGCACGCCCTCGACTTCCGTATGACCACCGACCCGGACGCGCTGGACACCGACCTCGACACCTTCTTCGCCCTCCACGACGAGCGCTTCGCCAGCCGTGGCGAGGCTTCTTCCCAGGACGAGGGCGCCCGCCGCCACCTGCGCCTGTTCGCCGCCGCGGCGCTCGAGCGCGGTTGGCTGCGACTGTGGATCGCCGAGGCGGACGGGGCCCCGGCGGCGGCCTGGTACGGCTGGCGGATCGGCGAGCGCTACTGCTACGCCCTCGCCGGGCTGAGGCAGAGCTTCGAGCCGTTGGCGCTCGGCACCGTCCTGCTCGCCCACACGATCGAGCAGGCGGCGGGGGAGGGAGCCGCGATCTACGACCTGATGTGGGGAGACGAGGGCTACAAGTCGCGGTTCGAGACCGGTCGGCGCGAGGCTCGGACGTACACGCTGACCCGCCGCCGCTCCGTCGCCCGGGCCGCGGTCGTCGCGGGGATCCGCTCGCGGCGCGCGGTGGCCGAGCTGCCTCCCGGCCTGAAGCGACCGCTGGCGCGCGCCGCCGGGGCGGTGCGCCGGTGACGGCCGACCTGCGGGTCGTCGTCCTCAGCTACGGCGCCGGTGGCGAGTACGAGGGGGCGGTGGACGCGCTGCGTCGCGACGGCATCGACCCGGACGCCTGACGATCGTCCACAACCCGGCGCGGCCGGGCGAAGTGGGACCGGTGGTCGAGGGGGTCGAGACGATCACGACCAGCCACAACCTCGGCTACGCGGCGGGGATGAACGTCGGCATCCGACAGGCGCTCGCCGCCGCGCCGGAGCTGGTCCTGCTGCTGACCCACGACGCCCGGTTGCGCGAGGGAGCGCTCGCGGCGCTGCTCGCCGCCGCGGCGGCGAATCCCGGGTACGGCGCGCTCGGCCCGGTGCTCATCCACGCGGGTACCGACCGGCCGTTCTCCTACGGCGGCGTCACCGACGCCAACGGGCACGTCGGCCACCGCACGGAGCCCGCTCCCGGCCACGACGGATTGCTCGACTGCGACTGGATCGACGGAGGGACCATGTTGTTGCGGGCGGGCCCGCTGGGAGCCCTCGGCGGTTTCGACGAGCGACTGTGGAGCTACTTCGAGGACGCCGAGCTGTGCCTGGGGATGCGCCGCGGCGGCTGGGGTGTCGCGGTCGTCCTCGGCGCGCTCGCCGATCAGCAGCCGGGCGGCGCCAAGCGGCGGGCGCCGTGGGCCTATCTGCTCACCCGCAACGGCCTCGCCTACTCGCGCAGCTTCGCCGGCGGTCGCCGGGCGACCAAGATCGGCCTTCGCCTGCTCTGGGACGCCGGCCTCGACGCGCTGCGGGCGCTCGCGCGGCGTGTCGGCCTGCGGCCGGGTGACCCGGGCGAAGCGTGGGCGATCAGCGTCGGCACGGTGCGCGGGGCGATCGACTTCCTCCGCGGCCGCTGGGGCCCGCCACCGTCCGGGATGCCCGGGGGTGGCGACATCACCAACGTCGAGGCGACGGGCGACGATGGCTGAGCGCCCGCGCGTCCTCTTCGTCGGCCCGGACGTGCCGGGCGGGATGCAGATCTCGATCGCCACCCTGCTGGCCTCGCCGCTCGGCGCCGACTATCGGATCGACATCATCGCCACCCATCGCGGCACCGACTCGGCCCAGCGCCTGGCCGTCTATGCCGTCGCGCTCGTCCGTCTCGCCTGGTGGTGCCTCTCCGGTCGCGGCCGCATCGTCCACATCCACTCGACCGTGCGCGGCAGCATGTACCGCAAGTCGGTCTGCGTGCTGCTGGCCAAGGCGCTGCGCCGGCGCGTCGTTCTGCACATGCATTCTGGCCCGGGGGACATCGGCACCTTCCGCGCTTCCCTCTCCGGCCCCAGGCTCGGCTTCATCCGCCGCGCGTTCGCCGCCGCCGACCGGGTCCTCGCCGTCTCCGACGCGAGCGCGGCGGCGCTCCGCCAGGCATTCGGCAGCCGTCCCGTCGTGGTCCTCCCGAACCCGACGCCACAGCGGCCGGCGGTCGAGCACGGCGGAGGCGCGGGCGAGCCGCTGGTCGCGTTCATCGGCGGTTTCGCCAATCACGTGAAGGGCGGCGAGGTCCTGCTGGAGGCGCTGGCGCGTCCGGAGGCCGCCGGCCTGCGCGTCGTCCTCGCCGGGCCCGGCGAGTTCCCGGCGGCGGGCGCCGAGCTCCTCGCCGCCCGTCCTGGCCTCGAGTGGCGCGGTTGGCTCGACCCGGAGGACCGCGACCGGCTGCTCGCGGGTGCCGACATCTTCGTCCTGCCCTCGACCTCGGAGGGTCTGCCGATGGCGCTCCTGGAAGCGATGTCCTGGGGCCTCGCCATCGTCGCCACCGCCGTCGGCGGAGTCCCTGACGTCGCGGCCGACGGCAAGGACGCGGTGATCGTCCCGCCGGGCGAGCCCGCGCCCCTCGCCGTCGCCCTCGTCGCCCTCGCCGCCGACGACGAGCGCCGGGAACGGCTCGGCCGCGCCGCCCGCGCCCGCGCCGCCGAGTTCAGCCCCGAGCGGGTCGCCGCCCAGCTCGAGGCGATCTACGCCGAACTGCTCGGCGCCTGAGCGAAGGCAGCGGATTGCCGTCCGGGTATGACCCGAAATGTTGATGGGCCGAAAACTCCTCTATATCTGGAGTTTTCGGCCCATCAACCTCGGGGTGCTGGGACCGTCTAGGGTGGCGCCGATGGTCGCCTCGAGGCTCCGGAACCGCTCCCGCGACGCGCTCTTCCTCTGCTACCACTCGGTCGCCCCGGCGGGGCCACGGTGGCTGACGGTCACCCGCCGGCTCTTCGAGGCGCAGCTGGACGAGCTGGCGCGGCGCGGGTACGTGACCGGAGGCCTCGCCGAGCTGGAGACGCTCGTCGCGGGCGGGCGCCCGACCCGGCCGACCGCCTTCCTCACCTTCGACGACGGCTTCCTCGACAATCACGACACGGTTGCGCCGATCCTCCGCGAGCGGGGCCTGCGCGCGTTCGGTTTCGTCCTGCCTCCACTGGTCGATGAGGGTGCGCCGCTGGCATGGCCAGAGGTCGCTGCCGACCAGCGCCGCCATCCCGAGACGATGCGCTCGGTGACCTGGGAGATGCTCGGTGAGATGCGCGAGGCCGGCTTCGAGATCGGCAGCCACGGACTTACCCACGCCCACCTGCCGACCCTGGGCGACGAGGAGCTGCGCGAGGAGCTGCTCGACTCGCGCCGGCGGATCGAGGCTCGCCTCGGCAGGTGCGCGACGCTCGCCTACCCGTTCGGCGAGTGGGACGAGAGGGTCGCCGCGGCGGCCCGCGCCTGCGGTTACTCCTACGCCTTCACGCTGCCGACCAAGACCGGCCAGTGGCGGGTCTCGCAGTGGTCGATCCCACGGGTCAACGTCGACCTGCGCGACGAGGGGACGCGACTGGGCTTCAAACTCTCACCGTCCGGACGCCGGATCTACCTGGCGACGTCGGTGGCGCGGGCGCGGGCGCTGGCCGCGCGGCTCAGAGGTCGCGGCGCCGCCGCGGCTCAGTAAGCGCCGCGGCCGGAGATCACGACCGGGATCGTCGCCAGCAGGATCTCCACGTCGCGGGCCAACGACCAGCCGCTGACGTACTGGTAGTCGAAGGCGACCATCTCCTCGAAGGGGAGGTCGGAGCGTCCGGAGACCTGCCAGAGGCCGGTGATGCCGGGCCGCAGGTCGAGGCGGCGCGCGTACCAGGACGTGTTCGCCTTTTCGGCCTCTTTGAGGATCAGTGGCCGCGGTCCGACCAGGCTCATCTCGCCGGTCAGCACGTTGAAGAGCTGGGGGATCTCGTCGAGCGAGGAGCGGCGGATGAATCGACCCACGCGGGTGATCCGGGGATCCCGCCGGATCTTGAACATGACGTCGTCGCGGGCTTCGTTCTCGCGCTCGAACTGACGCTTGCGGTCCTCCGCGTCGCGGTACATCGAGCGGAACTTGATGAGTTTGAACTTCGTGTTGCCGCGGCCGGCGCGAACCTGGTGGAAGAAGACCGGGCCGCGGCTGTCGAGCTTGATCAGCAACGCGATCAACAGCAGCACGGGGCTGAGCAGGATCAGGATCGTCAGCGCGACCACGACGTCGAGCACGCGCTTGGCCAGTTTCGAGACCGGGGTCAGCGGTGGCGCTCCGATCGAGAGCAGCGGCAGTCCGCCGATCTGGTTCAGCGTCTGGGCCCCGTCGAGGAGCTCGAACAGGCGGGGGACGACGTCGACGTCGATGCGGTTGTCGCGGCAGGTGCGGATACAGCTGAGCAGCTGCTCGTGGCTGGCGCGCGAGAAGGCGATCAACACCCGGTCCACCTCGTTCTCGCTCAGCACCCGGTCGAACTCTTCGAGGGAGCCGAGCTTGCGCAACCGCTGCTCACCGTTCAGCTGGTGGACATCGTCGTCGACCAGTCCGATCACCTCGAGTCCGAACTCCTCGTGGCGTTCGAGCCGCTCGGCGAGGCGGTCGGCGACCAGGCCTGAGCCGACCACCACCGTGCGCTGGCGCAGGGGGGCGATCCGGTGGGCCCAGCCGCGGGCGAAGGCACGCCCGAGGCCGTCGAGGCTGACGGTGGCGACGGTCGCGATCAAGGCGATCAGGGCCGGTTGGTCGAGCCTGGCGAGTTCGGCGACACCGAGGACCGGCCAGGCGAGCACCAGGGAGGCGACCAGGGTCCGGGGCGCGTCGGTGAGGCCGCTGGCCCAGGTCTGCAGGTCGGCCTCGCCATAGAGGCCGAAGAAGAAGGAGAGCAGGACCATGCCGCCGACCAGGACCAGGGCCAGGAACGCGATCTGGTCGACGGCCAGATCGGTGATCAGGCCGGTGATGACCGCCGCGAGGAGCGTGCTGGCAATGTCCGCGGCGAGCAGGAGACGGCGGAGGACGGTGGAGCGCTGACGCGCCGGGGACGTAAGACGAGACGCCCGCAGAGCGGGGCTGTCGATCGCGGCGTCAAAGTTGGAGGCGATGCTGTCCATTTCCCTCTGGTACCTGTCTCGGCGGCAAGTCGTCCGAGCTTGAATCGGGAATCAATCGCCGCAGGGATTTTGTTGCGGCGATGCCGGCCCCGGGAAGAGCGGCGCGCAGCGGACAATACCCTTGCTGACGGCTAATTCAATACCGAGGATGCGGACAAGTTCCTCGATTCAAAGCGGTACGGCTGACCCGAAAAACCAAGGACTCCCTGAGCGCTCAGGCGCCGACCGAGGCGCGCGTCGCGCCGACCTGGAGGCCGCTGAAAAAGATCGTGCCGGTTTCGAACATGCCCAGCTTTCGGTACTGCATGATCTTCGCCGAGTTGGGCCCACCGTTGTTGCTGGAGTCCATCGTCGCCATTTCAAGCTTCGTCGTCGACCCGACGCGGCGGGGGTTGAAGCCGCCCGAGCTGAAGAAGTTGATCTGTTCGCCGTTGATCCACAGTTCGAGGAAGCCTTCGGTGGCGAACTTCTCGTGGACGAGGACGTCGATCCACTGGCCCTTGACCAGCGGGGCGCTGTAGGGCACGTCCCATTCGTAGGTCGCGTTGCGCTGCCACTGCAGCCGGTTGCCGTCGATCTCGAGGTGGAAGGGGCTGGGGCCGTTGAACGGCGCGCCGTAGAAGGAGACCAGCGACACCCAGCCGCCGTTGGGCACCGTCGGGTAGTTCGACGGGATCAGGAACTTGGTGTGCAGCCACGCTTCCTGGCCGTCCGCGATGACCGGCTGGGAGGTCAGCTCGGCGCGCGGATTTTCGGTCGGGGTGATCGGATAGACGTCCTTGTCGGAGACGGTCATCTGAAGCACGCTCGAGCCGCCGCCGCCGAGCGGGTCCGAGACTTCGGTGATGGCGCCCGGCGCGGAATGGTTGGTCGGGAAGGCGGGGATGCTGGTGCTGGAGAAGAGCGCCGGAGTGGAGACGGGTTCGGTCACCGGGGTGGTCGGAGTGGTCGGCGCGGCGGGCGTCTGGACCTTCGGAGCTTCGACGATCGAGGCGGGCGGCGTGGTGGCGGGCGGCTTCGGGCTGGTCTGGCCCTTGCCCGTCGGCGTCCCCGGGCTGCCGCCTTCGGCCTTCGTCGAGACGGGGGTCTGGGAGGAGATGCCGGGCGCGGTCGGGATCGTGGTCTGTGGCATTCCCTTGGCGGACTTGGCGCGGCTACGGTTGGCCTTGCGGACCGTGAGGCGCTTGCCTTGGTGGGCCTGGACCTTCAGGGGCCGGCGCTTGTCCGACCCGTTCTTGACGGGGGCCTGTCCGGAGGTCGCGGCGGACGCGGTCGGGACGAGGACGAGCGACAGGGCCAAGGTGCAGAGGAGCGGCAGCAGGCGTCGGGTCGGCATGCCCCTTGCGTCGACCGAGTGACGCCTCTACCCCAATTAAGCGCCTCGATTCGGACGGTCGCTGATGCGCACCGTGGACATTCCTTGGGGGCTGAGGCCCCAATATTGGGTAATTTGCCCCGCCGGGGGCAGATCGGCAGTTCAGTGGGCCTCGCCGGAGGCGTGCGCGGGGGGCCGCGACTCCTCCGCCAATGAGGTGATCTCGAGCACTCCTTCGGCGGCCTCCTCGAGCACCTCGGTGGCCTCCTGGGCCGATCGCGCGTAGAGCTCCACCAGCAGGTGGATGACGATCCGCTCCTCGTCATGCTTGTGGAAGCGGACGTGGGTGAAGAACTCACGCACGCCCGGATCGCCGAAGGCGCCGAAGGTCAGGAACTCGGCCGCTTCGGGCCCGGAGCAGCTCTCGACCCGATCGGCGTCGACCATGACAGTGCAGGAGGCGACCCAGGGAGTGCCCGCGACCATTCGCTCCCAGCGGTCCTCGATCGGGACCACGCGGTTGTCCTCGAAGGTCAGGTGCGGTTGATCGTGCATGCAGTCGAGGCACTGCACCACCGATTCCTGCACCTCGTCGATGCCTTCCTCGAGGGACCCGCTTTCCGGGTCGACCCGGCGGATCGCGTCGTAGTGGATCTGGATCTCGAGGTTCTGTGACCAGCAGCGGTAGCAACGCAGCCAGGCGGTCCGATCGGACATCTCACTCATGCTTCCTATGGTCGCAGGTACAGTTCCGCGCATGAACGTCCGGTCGGCCGTCGCCCGTTGATCGCCGAGCTGATCACCGAGATCGCCGGCCTGGAGTCGGTCGCCGTCGAGTGGGACGCGCTCGCAATCCTCTGCGAAGAGCCGATGGCCACCCCCGCCTGGATGTTCGGTTGGCTGGCCCACGTCGCCCCCGAGGACGTCGAACCGCGGGTGGTCGCGGTGCGTGACCGCAAGCGCCTCGTCGCCCTGGCGCCGTTCTACGTCCGCCCCGGCGAGCCGCGGCATCTCCGGATCATGGCCGACGACTTCTCCTCCAGCGTCGCCCTGTTGGCCGAGCCCGAACGCGAGTGGGAGGCGGCCCGTGTCGTCGCCGAGGCGCTGGCGGAGGCACCCGCGCCGCCCACCCGCCTCAGCCTCCTGCCGGTGTCGGCCGGCTCGGCCTGGCCGGCGGCGCTGCGAGACGGCTGGCCCGGCGGCTGGCGCCCGTCCTTGCAGGAGGTCCGCCGCGAGGACGCGGCGACGGCGCCCCTCCACGGCACCTTCGACGACTACATGGCTGCCCGCGGGTCCGAGTTCCGACGCACCGTGCGGCGCCGGCTGCGGGCGCTCGAGGCCGACGGGGGCTCGATGAGGATCGCCACGGCCGCCACGGCGAAGGAGGACATCGCCGAATTCGTCCGTCTGCACGAGGCGCGTTGGAGCGATCGCGGCGAGTCCCGTCTGGTGCAGCTGGGCGAGCGGCTGCCCACGCTGCTCGAAGAACTGGCCGAGCGGCTGATCGAGAGCGCCCGCTTCCGTCTCTGGGTGGTCGAGGTGGAGGGCAAGGCGATCTGCGCCGACCTCTCGCTGGTCGCGGGCGGCGAGATCGTCGGCGTCAATACCGGCTGGGACGAGGAGTTCAAGAAGCTGGCCCCGGCCCAGATCGTCACGATCCGGAAGATCGAGGACGCCTACGAGCGCGGCGAGAAGCGCCTCGACATGGGGTGGGGAAGCATCGCCTACAAGCGCGCCTTCGCCACCGGCACCGATCCGATCTGCTGGTACTCGATGGTCACTCCCGGGCCACGCTGGCCGATCGAGCGAGCGCTGGCAGGGGGCCCCGCGTTGCGCCACCGCCTCCGTCTCGTCGCTCACCGCAATCCGGAGCGGGTCGATCGGCTGCGCAATGTTGTCGCAAGGGTCAAGCCCGGTGGCGACGACGGCCGATAGACCTTAGACCGTGAGCACGACCGCCTTCGACCCCGCCGCGACCAGCGGCCCGGCCGGCCCCACCACCCGCACCGATCGCTGGGTCGGGCCTGGCATCGCCTTCCTGATCGCGGCGCTCACCGTCTACCTCGGCTTCAACGCCGGTGGGTTCTTCCCCGGTGCCGTCGCCTATGTCACGGTGGCGATGGCGGCGCTGCTTGTACTCGGCATCATGCTCGCCCGTGAACCGCTGGTGGGCGCGACCCCGGCTCTCCTCTGGGCGCTTGGCGCGATCTCGGGGTTGGCGGCGCTGACGTTGCTCTCCGGCTCCTGGTCGCACGCCTGGAGCCGCGCCTTGATCGAGTTCGACCGCGTCCTCCTCTACGCCCTGGTGCTGGCCTTCTTCGGCCTGGTCAGGCACCGCGAAGGGACGCTCGAGTGGGCCCTGCGCGGCTTCGTGGTCGGTGCCCTGGTGCTCATCGTCGTCGCCTGGATCACCCGCGTGGCGCCAGACGTCTGGCCGATCTCCTACGACATCCAACCCACGCGCCTGAGCTATCCGCTCACCTACTGGAACGCGCTCGGGGTGCTCGCCGCGCTCGGCTGTCTCGCCTTGCTCCATCTGACCGCCGCCGCACGGCAGGCGACCGCCGTCCGGGTGATTGCCGCGGCCGCGTTCCCGATGGTGGCCTCGGTGCTGCTGCTGACTTTCTCGCGTTCATCGCTCGCGCTTGCACCGCTCGGCCTCCTCATCTACCTGGTCCTCGCCCGGCCTCGGGGCGGGCTCGGCGCGGTCCTCGCGCTCGCGGTGCCGACCGCGGTGGCGATCCTCGCCAGTCTCGACGCCAACACCGTCTCCTCACCGCATTACGCGTCCCCGTCGGGGATATCCCAAGGTCACCACCTGGCCCTGATCGTGCTTGGCTGCGCGGCGGCGGCGGCGCTGATCCGCTTTATCGCGCTGCCACTTGACCGGCGGGTCGAGGAATGGACGCCGCCGCGGATCACGACCTCCCAGGTGCTGGCCGGCGCCGCGGCCGTCGTGCTTGTCGTCGTGGTCGTCGGGGTCGCGGTCGGGGCGCCGGACAAGCTCTCGCAGAAGTGGGACCACTTCGTCAACGAAAACGCCGTGGGTCACGTGGACAACCCGTCGGAACGCCTCAGCTCGGTCGGCAACGACGGTCGTATCCCGCAGTGGAGCGCGGCGATCGACGCCTTCGACGAAGACCCGGTCCTCGGCAAGGGCGCCGGAACCTACGTCAACCAGTGGCTGCGCCACCGTCCCTACGCCTTCACCGTCATCAACGCGCACTCGCTCTACGTCGAGGTGCTGGGGGAGCTGGGCATCGTCGGCCTGGCGCTGGTGATCGCCTTGATGCTCGGATTCCTGGTCGGTGCGGCGCGGCGCCTGCGCGGTCCCGAGCGCCAGGTGTTCGCCGTGTTCCTGGCGATGAGCGTGGTCTGGATGCTCCACGCCGGGATCGACTGGGACTGGCAGATGCCGGCGATCACGATCTGGCTGTTTGCCCTCGGCGGGGTCGCCCTGTCGCGGCCGCGTTCGGCCGACGCCGAGGTGGTTCGCGAGGCCGGGATCGGCCGCATCCCGCGGCTGGTCGGCGCCCTCTGTGTCGGTGTCCTGGCGGTGACCCCGGTCCTCGTGGGCGTCTCCCAGGACCGCCTCGACACGGCCCTGAAGCAGTTCGAAGCAAACGAATGCTCGGCGGCCATCCACTCGTCGCTGGAGGCGCTGCACACGCTCGGCGCGCGGCCCGAGCCCTACGAGATCATCGGCTACTGCGACATCCGCTACGGCGAGGACCGGTTGGCCGAAGAAGCGATGAAGAGCGCCGTCTCACGCGACCCTGAAAACTGGGAAATGCACTATGGCCTGGCCCTGGTCAGGGCGGCCGCCGGGAAAGATCCCCTGCCGGAGATGCGCGAAGCGCGTCGCCTCAATCCACGGGAAACGATGGTCATCCTGGCCCAGTTGGCTTTCAAAGCCGCAAAAAATCCCGCCGAGAGGGAAAGGGTGGCTGGAATAGCCGACCTTCCCCTCTGACGGGATCGAACTGCTGAGCTACGGAACTTACTGCTGAGCTACGGAACTACTAGGCGACGTGGTCGCCGCGGCGCGTGCGGATCCGCATCGCGACGCCGGCGCCGACGAGGCCGAGACCGATGATCAGGACCGGGATGGCGACGAAACCGGTGAACGGAAGCGAGCTGCTGGAGCCCGTGACGGCTGCCTGTTCGACGGCCTGCGTTTCAACCACGGTTTCGACCGGTTCGGTGTTTGAGCCGGCGCAATCGTTCGAGCCGTTACCGCCGGCACCGGAGTTACCGCCGTTACCGCCGTTGCCGGCGCACTTGGAGCCAGATTCGTTCGTGGCTTCGACGATGTGGTGCGGCTTCTTCGGGTTTTCGTTCGGGTACTGGGCCGAGCTGGCACTGCCGTTGTTGGCGAAACCGGAGACAGCCAGGGTCGCGCCCGTGCCGCTCATGAAAACGCCCAACGCGAGAACGGCCACTAGGGCTACGCGTGACTTCATGAAGCTTCCCTTCTTTCTGGCGAACATCCCCGGCTGCTTATGTGCCGACTTCATGACGCGCATTTTCGCTGCATCGAGCTCGAGCGCGGTCATAGCCGGCCGGGAATCGGTCAGCCGCCGCTCAACATCGCGGAAGTCATCATCAAAGGCACTGTTGGGGCTGTCGAATTTCTTGCTGATGTCACTTATACGAACGAGCGGGCCGATTTCTGATCGACTCCCTGAAATTCTTTCGACGATGGCCCATTCCCATGCGTGACAGCGACTTCGAGCGCCTCTACGAGGACCATGCCCAGCCCTTGTTCGGCTTTCTGGCCTATCGGACCGGGGATCGCGGGCTGGCCGAGGAAATCCTTTCGGAGGCGTTCGAGCGGGCGCTGAAGGCCCGCAAGAAGTACGACCCGGGGAAGGCGAGCGCGAAGACCTGGATCTACGCGATCGCGCTCAACTGCCTGCGCGACCACCAGCGCCGCCAGGGCGTCGAGGTGCGCGCCCTGGACCGGGTCGGCGGCCCGAGCGACCTGGACCTGACCGATCCCGCGCTGGAGCGGGCCGAGACCCGCGACGAGGTGCAGCGGGCGCTGCGCGGCCTGAGCGAGGAGGAGCGCGAGGTGGTGGCGCTGCGCTACGGCGGCGAGCTCTCGGCGAAGGAGATGGCCAAGCTCCTCGGGGAGCGGGAGACGACCGTCGAAGGCCGCCTCTACCGCGCCCTGCGCAAGCTCCGCGAGGAGCTGGAGCCCCCCTAGGCCGCGGCGCCCGCCCCGGCTCGTTCGCCGACCAGCTCGACGATCTCGCCCATGATCTGGTTGATGTCGAAGTCCTTCGGCGTGTAGACGCCGGCGACGCCCGCGGCGCGCAGGCGCTTGGCGTCGGCGACCGGGATGATTCCGCCGACCACGACCGGGATGTCGAGGCCCTCCTCGTTCAGGAGCCGGACGACCTCGGGGATCAGCTCGAGGTGGGAGCCGGAGAGGATCGAGAGGCCGACCACGTCGACGTCCTCCTGCAGGGCCGAGGTGGCGATCTCCGCCGGGGTGAGGCGGATGCCCTGATAGATGACCTCCATGCCGACGTCTTTGGCCCGCAGGGCGATCTGCTCGGCGCCGTTGGAGTGGCCGTCGAGGCCGGGCTTGCCGACCAGGATCTTGATCCGGTGGCCGATCCGCTCCGAGGTCTCCTCGACCTGGTGGCGGATCTTCTCCAGCTGGGCCTTGTTGGTGGGTGGGGCGGCGCCGTCGACGCCGGTCGGCCCGCGGTAGGCGCCGAAGACGTCGCGCATCGTCTGTGCCCACTCGCCCGTCGTCGCTCCCGCCTTGGCGGCGGCGATCGTCGCGGGCATGATGTTCTGGCCATCGTCGGCGGCGACCTTGGCGAGCTCCGCCAGGGCCGCGTCGACCGCGGCCTGGTCGCGGCTCGCCTTCCACCGCTCGAGCGCCGCGATCAGCTCGCGTTCGACCTCGGGATCGGGGGTCATGATGCCGCCGTCGGCGCCGGCGGTCAGCGGCGACTCGGCCGACTCGGTGAAGCTGTTCTGGCCGATCACCTTCTGCTCGCCGCTCTCGATCCGGGCGACGCGCTCGCGGTGGGACTCGACCAGCCGGGATTTCATGTACGGGACCGCCTTGATCGCGCCGCCGCGATCCTCGACCACCTTCATCTCCTCGCGGGCGCCCGCGGTGAGCTCCTCGACCAGCCCGTCCATGACGACCGAGCCCTCGAAGATGTCGGGGTACTCGAGCAGGTCGGTCTCGTTCGCCAGCACCTGCTGGATCCGCAGGGACCACTGCTGGTCCCAGGGGCGGGGGAGGCCCATCGCCTCGTTCCAGGCCGGCAGCTGCAGGGCCCGGGCGCGGGCGTCGCGGCTCATCGTCACCGCCAGCGCCTCGAGCACGATCCGCTGGATGTTGTTCTCCGGCTGGGCCTCGGTCAGTCCCAGGCTGTTGACCTGGACGCCGTAACGGAAGCGGAGCATCTTCTCGTCGGTGACGCCGTAGCGCTCGCGGCCGATCTGCTCCCAGAGCGCGCCCATCGTGCGCAGCTTCGCGATCTCTTCGATCACCCGGATGCCCGCGTTGACGAAGAAGGAGATGCGGCCGAAGACCTTGGGGAAGTCCGCCTCGGCGACCTGGCCGCGGGCTTTGACCTCGTCGAGCACCGCGATCGCGGTGGAGAGGGCGTAGGCGATCTCCTGGACCGGCGTCGCCCCCGCCTCCTGCAGGTGGTAGCTGCAGATGTTGGTCGGGTTCCAGCGCGGCACCTCGTTGACGCTGAAGGCGACCATGTCGGCGATCAGACGCAGGGAGGGCTCGGGCGGGAAGGCGTAGGTCCCCCGCGAGAGGTACTCCTTGATGATGTCGTTCTGGGTCGTGCCGGAGAGGGCGGAGCGCTCGACCCCGTTCTCCTCGGCGACCGTGACGTAGAGGCCGAGTAGCCAGGCCGCCGTCGCGTTGATCGTCATCGAGGTGTTCATCTCGTCCAGCGGGATGCCCTCGAGCAGCTGGTGCATGTCGCCCTTGTGGGCGACCGAGACGCCGACCTTGCCGACCTCGCCGCGGGCGAGCACGTGATCGGGGTCGTAACCGGTCTGGGTGGGCAGGTCGAAGGCGATCGACAGGCCGGTCTGGCCCTTCGCCAGGTTGCCGCGGTAGAGCTCGTTGGAGCGCTTCGCGTCGGAGTGCCCTGCGTAGGTGCGCATGACCCAGGGGCGGTCGCGTTCGGGAAGTCGATGTCCAGTCATGTCGCAGATGATATTTGGGATCACCCGTTCAGGGGGTGGCCCGACGCAACATCGGGCGCGGGCTGTGTTTAGGTTGGCGACCCCCTATGAAGACCAAGTTGATCATCGTCACCGTTCTCGCCTCCGCGCTCGTCCTCGTCGCCGTCGCCTCTGCCTCGGGCGCCTTCGTCGCGATCTATCGCAACGCGCTCGAAACGACCGCCCAGCGCAGTGAAATCCTCAAGGTGGCCGGCCAGAGCTGCACCCGGGGCGGGGCCCAGACCTCGCTCAAGATCACCGTCGGCAAGCTGACCGAAGAGTGCGCCTACCGCACCCCGGTGATCGGCTCGGACCTCGAAATCGCCGCGACCGGGCGGATCGTCAGCGGCACGCCGCCCGCAGTCGCCAAGAAGGCCTTCCTCGGCATGCAACTGCGGGTCGGCGGTGGCAACAAGCTCGAGCTGCGCGTCTTCCCGGCACAGAAAAAGGTGCAGCTGGTGAAGGTGACCGAAGAAGGCATCCGCTACCTGGCGATCGAAAAGAACGTGAAAGCCGTGCAGCCGGCCGAAAAAGCGAACGTGTTGCGGCTGCGGGTGGTCGGTGGCGCGAAGGAAGAAGCCGGCACCTGCAAGATCGGCGGCTACCTCGGCGGCGAAGCGGTGATCGAAGCGAGCGACGAAACCTGCAGTGAAATGTCCGGCGAAATGACCGCCCTCTCCGCCGGCGCGCCGAACAACGGCAGCGGCCTGGTCGCGAGCTTCGAAGCGATCGTCGTGCGCACCCCAGTCCGCTTCTAGCGCCTGCGGGAGCCGCGGCAGGTCGGAGCGGGAAGGGCGGTTGTCGTCCCTCCCGGTCGAGTTCGCACTTCTTGCCGCTATGCGGTCATTACTGCGAACTCACCCCTGGGAGCCCTCCGAGCTGAGGCGGCGTGGGCCAGCCTCGCAAGGACGCAGGGAAGCGAGCTGAGGGGAGCGCACTGACAGTGCGTGACCCGAAGCGAGCGACCGAGGACGCCGCGAGGCGCCCCCACGCCGCCTCAGGCGAGTTCGTCGGCGATCAGGCGGGCCAGCGGCAGGGACGACGTGGCGGCGGGGGAGGGGGCGTTGCGGACGTGGACCGCGTGCTCGGTGCGGTGGACGACGAAGTCGTCGACCAGCTTGCCGTCGCGGCCGAGGGCCTGGGCGCGGATCCCGGCCGGGCCCGGCGTCGTCTTGGCGCCCGCGAGCGCGGGGACCATCCGGGCCGCTTCGGCGACGAAGGAGGCGGGGTTCGTGGCGTTCCGCATCTCGATCAGCCCGGCGCGCCAGTGGTGGGCCATCAGCCTCCAGGTGCCCGGCCAGCGCAGGGTTTCGCCGAGGTCGCGCCGGCGGGCGCGGCGCAGCTCGTAGGCGTCGCGGGCCGGCGCCATCAGCGCGCTCGGGCCGATCAGCACCTCGCCGGCGAAGTTGCGGGTGAGGTGGGCGCCGAGGAACGGCAGGTCGGGGTCGGGGACCGGGTAGACGTTGGCGCGGATCAGCGCCGCCTCCGGCGGGCCGAGCTTCAGGTAGCCACCGCGGAAGGGGACGATGCGCGGGTCGGCCGGCGCCCCGCAGGCGACCGCGAGGCGGTCCGACCAGAGGCCGGCGCAGAACACCGCCTGGCGCGCCACCGTGGTCCCACGCGAGTGCTCGATCAGGAGGCGGTCGGCGAGCGGGCGGGCCCGCCGCACGGCGGTGCCGAGGTGGTGGGTGCCGCCGGCCGCGGCGACGTCCTCGGCGAAGGCCCGGGCCACGACGACGAAGTCGACCACCCCGGTGGCGGGCGAGTGCAGCGCGGCGACGCCGCGGGCGTGAGGCTCGATCGCGGCGATCTCGTCCCCGGCAAGGCGACGCAGCCCGACCACCGAGTTGGCGATCCCGCGCCGTTCGAGCTCCTCGAGCCGCTCGAGCTCCCCCTCCTCGACCGCGACGACCAGCTTCCCCGAGCGACGGTAGGGGATGCCCTTGGCGTCGCAATAGTCGTAGAGGGCCCGGGAGCCTTCGACGCAGAGGCGCGCCTTCAGCGAGCCCGGCTCGTAGTAGATGCCGGAGTGGATCACGCCGCTCGAGCGGCCGGTCTGGTGGGCACCGATCCGCGGCTCGGCCTCGAGCACGGCAAGCCGGGTCCCCGGGCGCCGGGCGAGCAGCTCGCGGGCGACCGCCTGTCCGAGGATGCCGCCGCCGACGACGACGAGGTCGCACTCGGCGGGTGGCTTCATGGGACGCCCGGTTCGGTGTGCACCAACCGGGCGTAGATGATGTAGCGCTGCGAGGCGCTGTAGAGGGGATGGCAGGCGCTCAGCACCAGCCGCTCGTAGCCGGTGTCGTGGATGATCCCGACGTCCGAGGGTTCGACGATTTCGG
Organism: uncultured Actinomycetes bacterium; assembly: GCA_963782515.1. Lineage (GTDB taxonomy): Bacteria > Actinomycetota > Thermoleophilia > Solirubrobacterales > 70-9 > VAYN01. Next base: position 983,224 of record CAWAJY010000004.1, read on the forward strand.
ACTTCTGCACGCTGTAGATGAAGGTGCCGTAGGGCATCTTCAGGGTGATCTTGTCGCCCGGCTTCATCGAGTCGATGTGGCGGAAGGGGGCAAGGTAGGTGGTGCGGTGGCCGGCGATCGCGATCGTCTTGCCCTGGCCGGGCATCGCGGTTTCGGGGTAGTGCCCGGGGCCGAGCTCGAGGCTTTCCGCGTCGGTTCCCTGGACGAAGACCATGTTCAGGCCGTCCATCCCCGGCGCTTCGATCCGGCCGAGGGCGTCGCCCGGCTTCGATTCGTCGACCAGGCGCTGAGCGAGCTGGGCGACGTTGGCGCTGACCTCCTTCCTGCGGACCTTCGGGTCCTTCGACTGCTCGGCCTTCCGGATGTCCTTCACGTCGCTCTGCGTGAGGAATTCGGCTTCGAGCGTCTTCAGCTGGCTTTCCTTTTCGCCCTGCTTGATCGAGCTGTAGATCGAGGAGAGCGGCTCTTGGTAGGCGAGCGTGATGGCGACGTCGGCGAGGAGGAGGAGGCCGGCGGTGATCAGGGCGATCGACAGGATGTGGGTGAGGCGGCGCATCGGTGTGGAGTTTGGCACCGAACACGGGCCGTTCACGTTGCCGGGTTATCCATTCGCTAACCTGCACCGCCAATTGTGAGTAAGCGATCACAAAACGCTCTCCGAAGCGTCAAGGTCCGGTCCCTTCTCAGCGCGATGGCGGCGCTCGCGGCGTTTGCCGTGTTCCTGCCGGCGACGGGGGCGGCAGCGTCAGGCGCGCCCTGCGGCAACTCGACGGCGGCGCCCCTCCAGCTCACCTTGCACCAGATGCGCAGCTCCGAGCTCTGCCTGATCAACCGCGTCCGCGTCCACTACGACCTGCATCCGCTCGCCTTCAACGCCGAGCTGCGCGACTCGGCGACCGGTCACTCGGACTCGATGGTGACCCACCACTACTTCGCCCACGAAGGGCCGGGTGGCTCGATGGACAGCCGCATCACCCGCACCGGCTACCTGCAGCGCGCCGGCTCCTTCACCGTCGGCGAGAACATCGGCGGCGGCAACGGCAGGCGCTATGGCTCGCCGATGGCGGTCTTCAAGGAATGGATGCGCAGCCCGCCGCACCGGGCGAACATCCTCGATCCCGGCTTCCGCGACGCCGGCGTCGGCGTCGCCCGCGGCTACCCGATGGGTGGCGCGGCCGGGTCGGCGACCTACACGGTCGATTTCGGCGCCCGCAGCGGCAGCTGAGCGCCAGATCCATTGCCGCCCGCCCGGCGGCGATCGAACAAACGTCCAGAAAAGGACCGTGGGCGAAAACCAGGGAGGTGATCTGGCGAGAAATGGCGCATGACCCGCAAATTGATCGCCGCCGTCTTCGCCGTCGCCCTGATCGTGGCGCTCATCGCCGGACCGGCCCAGGCGCGCCGCCTGAGCGCCCTGGTCGCCCCGCCGTCCGCCTGCCCGCACCAGACCGACCTCGGTGACTCCGCCGCGGTCCAGGAGCAGGCGATGCACTGCATGACGAACTTCGCCCGCGCGCACGACGGCCTCGGCAGCCTCGGCAACGCCGCCGCCCTCGATCGCTCCGCCGCCCGCAAGAGCGGCGACATCATCCGCTGCGACACCTTCAGCCACTACGCCTGCAACCGCCCGTTCACCTTTTGGATGCAGCGCAACGGCTACCTCGCCGCGCGCTGCTGGCGGGCCGGGGAGAACATCGCCTGGGGCACCGAGGGCCAGGGCACGGTGCGCTCGATCTTCGTCGCCTGGCTCCACTCGCCCGAGCATCGCGCCAACCTGCTCGGCCGCTACAGCCAGATCGGCATCGACCTCTCGGTCGGCAACCTCGAAGGCAACCGGGAAGCCCACGTCTGGACGCAGGACTTCGGCTCCCACTGCGGTGCCCCGTCGCGCCACCCGGCGCAGGCTCCGAAGCCCCACTTCGGCCTCCGCACCGCCTTCCGCGCCCGCTGAGCCGTGTCAACCTCCGGGCGGGAAGGGGACCTTTTCGTGGACGACTTCGCTGACCAGGCGGGCGTAGACGCCGGCGCCCTTCGGGGTCAGGTGGATGCCGTCCCAGAAGAGACTTTCGCCGCCATCTTCGGCCGCTTGCGCCCAGGGGATCTCGGTCGTGTGGTGCCAGTCGGAGGCGGCTTCGGCGATCGCTTCGTTCGACTCGTCCTGCCAGGAGACCGGGGCGTGGTCTGAGATCAGGAAGAGCTGGCCGACGTTCGTGGTGGCGGCGCGCAGCGCTTCCATGTCTTCGCCGTAGAGCGGGCCGTTGTTGCCCCACTGGATCACCATCGCCGCAGGGTGGTGGCCCCCGCGCTTGATCTTCCTGATGATCTTGAGGAATTCGTCCGCCTGGCGCCCGACCTTGGCGTCCATCGAGAAGCCCGGGCCGAGGCGCTTGGCCAGCTTTTCCTCGGCACCGATCATCACCGAGTCGCCGAGCATGACGATCCGCGGCCAGTGCTTGGACGGGGGCAGCGGTGCGCCGCGCTTGGTCTTGGCCGGGTGCCCGGCCCTCGCCGTGCTTCCGGCGCGATGCTTGGCGCCGCCGGGGTGTGGGTCGGCTGCGGCTGGTCGCGTCGGCTTGGCGGCGACGTGGACCGAGGTCGCGGTCGAGGCCGCTTCGGCGGAGGCCGACGCGCTGCTCCCGGCCTTCACGATCCCGCTCCAGCCGACCACCACGATCACCCCGAGCACCGTCACGATCAACGCGGGCCGCGCCACCTTCAGCCAACCCTGAGGCATCCGGGGCAGCGTCGCCTTGCCGCTGAAGGGCAACTCGACGAAGCGGTAGGAGAGGTCGGCGAGGGCGAGGCAGGCGAGCAGCTGCAGCGGGATGAGGATCCCACGGGGGAGGTCGACGTCGACGCCCGGGCGGGTCATCACCAGCACCGGCCAGTGCCAGAGGTAGAAGCTGTAACTGCGCAGGCCGAGCCAGAGCAGGGCGGGGCGGCCGATGATCCCGCCGAGCCGCGCCGCGGGGTGGGCGAGGGCGGCGAGCAGCAGCGCGGTGGCGATCGCGACCCACGCATAGCCGCCGTGCCAGAGCGCCAGGTCGTAGTCGTGGACGTGGACGAAGCTCAGGATCAGGTAGGCGAGGGCGACCACGCCGAGCGCGTCGAGGATCGGGCCGACGAGCGGGCCGAAGGATCGGTGGGTGCGCAGCTGGGTCGGGCTCCAGACCATCGCCAGGGCGACGCCCGCGAGCAGGCCGACGGCGTGGGTGTCGGTGCCGTAGTAGATCCGCGAGGCGTCGTGGCCGGGGTCGAAGAGGATCCAGGCGAGGGCGACCGAGCCCGCCGCGCCGGCGAGCACGCCGATCAGCAGCCGCCCGCGTCCGAACAGCTTCATCCCGGCGGCGAAGACCAGCGGCCAGAAGAGGTAGAACTGCTCCTCCACCGATAGCGACCACAGGTGGGTGAAGAGCGACGGGCGCCCGAACTGTTCGAAGTAGGACGCGTGCTCGTAGATGAAGTGCCAGTTGGCGAAGTAGAAGAGCGAGGAGACGGCGTCGCCGCGGATCGTGTCGATCTTGTCCGGCTCGGCGATCGCCGAGACGACCATCGCCACCGCGATCAGCACGCCGACGGCGGGGAGGAGGCGGCGAGCCCGCCGCAGCCAGAAGCGGCCGAGCGCGATGTGGTCGGTCGAGCGGAACTCGCGCAGGAGCAGCGAGGTGATCAGGAAGCCGCTGATCACGAAGAAGACGTCGACCCCGAGAAAGCCGCCCGGCACCCAGCCGAGGCCCGCGTGGTAGCCGAAGACGGCGAGCACCGCCAGTGCCCGCATCGCATCGATCCCCGGCATGTAGGGGAAGCGGCTGTCCTTCGGCCTACTCATCCTGCCTCGCCGTGCATAATCGCGGACGTGGCCCCATCGACCATCGAGAGACCACGCGTCGCAGGCCCCGGTTCAGGCCTGGGTGGAAATTGGCGCGTGATCGTCCGCAACGACAATCACAACACCTTCGACCACGTCGCCCAGACTCTTGCCCGGGTCCTGCCCGGCGTCACCCTCGAGCAAGGCCATCGGATGGCCGACCAGATCCACAACTCCGGCCAGGCGATCGTCTGGACGGGCCCGCGGGAGCCCGCCGAGCACTACTGGGAGCAGCTGGAGTTGGCCGGCCTGACGATGGCGCCCCTGGAGCGCGGCTAGCTGTCCCTAAAGGCGCTCGACGTTCTCCGCGTCGAAGTCGCGGCTGATGCCGCGGAAGTCGATCGCCCGGGGGACGGCGGCGATCGCGGCGGCGTGGTCGACGTTCGGGTGGGCGGTGACGATCGCCAGGAGGTCGGTGCCCGGCAGGGCCGTGGCGAGGTCGACGGACTCGAGGCCCTCGGCGGGGAGCGTCGGGACGAACGGGTCGTGGTAGGCGATCTCGGCGCCCAGATCGCGGAGGAGGGCGATGATCCGCAGCGCGGGCGATTCGCGGGTGTCGCCGATGCCGGGCTTGTAGCTGGCACCGAGGATCAGGATGCGCGAGCCCCTGACCGGCTTGCCCGCGTCGTTCAGGGCCCGCTCGATGCGGCGCACGCAGAACTCCGGCTGGGCCTGGTTCACCTTGCCCGCCAGCTCGACGAACTCGGGGTAGAAGTCGTGCTCGCGGGCCTTGAAGGCGAGGTAGAAGGGGTCGACAGGAAGGCAGTGGCCGCCCATGCCCGGGCCCGGGTCGAAGCGCATGAAGCCGAAGGGCTTGGTCGCCGCCGCGTCGACCACCTCCCAGACGTCGATGCCGAGGCGGTCGCAGAGCTGGGCGACTTCGTTGACGAGGGCGATGTTGACCGAGCGGAAGATGTTCTCGAGGAGCTTCGCCAGCTCGGCCGTCTCGGGGGAGCTGAGGACCTCGACCGTGTCGCAGATCCGCTCGTAGAGGGCGCGAGCGCGATCGGTGCAGGCGGGGGTGATGCCGCCGACCAGCTTCGGCGTGGTGCGGATCGTGTGGTCCGAGCGCCCCGGGTCGATCCGCTCCGGCGAGAAGGCGAGGAAGAAGTCGACACCCACGGCTCCGCCGTGGGCGGACAAGGCCGGAAGGAGCTCCTCGCGGGTGGTGCCGGGGTAGGAGGTCGACTCGAGGACGATCAGCTGCCCCGGTTGCAGGTGGGCGGCGACGGCCGCGACGGCGTCACGCAGGTAGGAGAGATCGGGCTCGCGCGAGTTCGAGAGCGGCGTCGGGACGCAGAGGATCACGGCCTCGCAGTCCTCGAGGTCGCCGTAGTCGGCGCTGGGATGCAGGTGCGTCCCGCAGGCCGCCAGCTCGGCGTCGTCGACGTCCTCGATGTAGCTGCGACCGGCCGCCAGGTCGGCGAGCTTGCCGGCGTCGGTGTCGAGGCCGACGACCTCGTTCCCGGCCTCGGCGAAGGCCAGTGCGAGTGGAAGTCCTACGTAGCCGAGGCCGACGATCCCCAGCTTCACGGGGCCGGCCTCGCTAGACGCCGGTGGGGACGACCGACTCGGCCGCGAGCAGGGTGTGCCAGGTCGGCAGCAGTGGGATCACGTACCAGTTGACAACGGACTCGCGGGCCTCGGCGATCTCCTGGGAGAACCAATAGCGTTCGAAGTCGGCCTTGCTCTCCCAGACCATCGTCTGCTGGAAGGAGAGCGGATCGTCGTCGGCGCGGGTCAGCGACCAGCTCTTGGCGCCGTAGGCGGTGCACTTGGCGGCCGCCGGTTCCCACGCCGCGAGCCACCGATCCCGGCGGAACGGGGCGATGTGCCAGTCGAGCCTGCAGACGTAGAGCATGGGCTAATCCTTTCGCATCGTCGCGGCGGGCGCCTTACGCCCCGACCTCGGCCCGGATCGCGCCCGGCCCATCCTCGGTCTTGCCCGCGTCCTCGGACTCGGCGCCGACCAGACAGGCGATCTTGCCGAGGTGCTTGTTTTCGTGCATCAGCTGGTGGGCGGCAGGGATGCCGTCGAAGTCCATCGTCTGCCAGAGGACGGGGCGGATCTTGCCCTCGGCCATCAGCTGGTTCGCCCGCATGCACTCGTACGCGTTGGCGAAGTGGGAGCCGATGATCTGCTTCTGACGCATCCACAGGTAGCGGACGTCAAAGTCGAGCTGGAAGCCGGAGGTGGCGCCGCAGATGACGACTTTGCCGAACGGCTTGACCACGTAGACCGAGGTCGGGAAGGTCGCCCGGCCGACGTGCTCGAAGACGATGTCGGGGGAGTCGCCGAGGATCTCTTTGACCCGGTTGCCGAAGCCGCGCGAGGCGCGGAAGCGCTCCTTGTCGGCGACCGGGTCGGTGAGGTTGGCGTCGGTCCGCATCATCGCGCCGAATTCGGAGCGGTTGATGTAGTCGACGGCGCCGAGCTGCTTCACCAGCTCGCCCTTTTCGTCGTTGGAGACGACGCCGACCGCGTTCGCGCCCGCCGCCTTGCAGAGCTGCACGGCGAAGACGCCGAGGCCGCCGGCCGCGCCCCAGATCAGGACGTTGTGGCCCGGCTGCAGCTTGCACTGGTCCATCAGCATCCGGTAGGCGGTGAAGTAGGTGAGCCCGTAGGAGCAGGCCTCGGCCCAGCTCATGTTCTGGGGACGGGGGAGGAGCTGCTGCGCCTGCACTTTGGTGAACTCGGCGAAGGACCCCCAGGTGGTCTCGTAGCCCCAGATCCGCTGGCTCGGCGCGGCGAGCGGGTCGAGCCCGTGCACCTCGACGTCCTCGTAGGACGCCTGGTTGCAGTGGACGACGACCTCGTCGCCGACTTTCCAGCGGGTGACGCCCTCGCCGACTTTCCAGACGATGCCGGAGGCGTCGGAGCCGCCGATGTGGTGGCCGTACTCGGGGTGGTCGCCGTAGCCGAAGACCGAGACCGGTTTGCCCAGCGACGCCCAGACGTTGTTGAAGTTGACCCCGGCCGCCATCACGCGGACGATGACCTCGAAGGCGCCCGGCTCCGGGACCTCGATCTGCTCGAGCTGGAAGGCGTCTTTCGGCTCGCCCTCGCGCTCCTGCCGGATCACCCAGGCAGCCATCGTCTCCGGGAGCGTTCCCGGCTCGACGTCAAGGTTGGTCAGGTTGCTGGTGTCGACAGCCAATGCTTTGCCTCCGTTTTGAATTACCGCTCGAGTCTTGGTTCCCGCCGCGGGGAATCCTAGATGTCGCGCGCCCTACGCGGCGTCGCGCTCGCCGGCGGGCTCGCCGTCGACGGTCGCCTCGCGCAGCTCGGGCGCGGAGATCTGGCGGACGTTGATCTGGGTCGGCTCCGGCGGCTGGATTTCTTTGCCGGGGGCGACGCCCATACCCTCAACTTTGCGCAGCGACGGCAGGAGGCGGGTTTCCATCGAGCCGACCGCTTTGTCGTAGGCGGTGGCAGCGCTGTTGAGGCCTTTGCCAACTTTCTCGAATTCGCCCAGGAAGCGTGAGAACCGCGCGTGCAGCGTGCCCGCCGCATCGGCGATCTCGGCCGCCTCGGCGACCATCCGCTCTTGGCGCCAGCCGAGCTCCATCGTCCGCAGGAGCCCGATCAGCGACGTCGGGCTGACCAGCAGCACGTTGCGCTCGAGCGCGTAGTCGAAGAGCTCGGGATCGGCGGTGAAAGCGGCGTGCAGGGCCGGCTCGTTGGGGATGAAGCAGATCACCAGGTCGGGCATCGCGCCCGTCTTGAACTGGCCTTGGTAGTCCTTGGTGCTGAGGCTGCGGATGTGCTCGCGAGCCTGGCGGGCATGACGCGCCAGGTGGACCTGGCGCGTGCTTTCGTCCTCCGCCTCCTGGGCATCGAGGAAGGCGTCGAGCGGCACCTTCGAGTCGGCGACGAAGCTGCGTCCCTCGGGCAGCGTGAAGCGGGCGTCGGGGCGTAGCCGGCCATCATCGGTGTGCAGCGTCTCCTGCAGCTCGAAATCGACGTGCTCGGTCATCCCGGCGATCTCGATGCAGCGGCGCAGCTGCAGCTCGCCCCACTGGCCGCGCGTCTGCGGCTGGCGCAGCGCCTTCTTCAGCCCTGCCGTCTCCGAGTTCAGGTTGCCGACGGTCTGGCCCATCTGCTGGAGCAGCGTCCGGGTCTGCAGGTCGACTTCTCCGCGCTTGCGGACTTCGGCCTCGATTTTCTCCTGGCCCTGCGCGATCCGGTCGGTCAACGCTTTCATTTCCTGTTGACGTCGGTCGATCTCGGACTGCCGTTTGTCCAGCGCCGCCGCGGCATTGGCGACATCGACCTTCCGCGCCTCCTCGTTCGCCTGCAGCAGGTTGGACATCATCTGCGAGGCGACGTTCTGGGTCGCTTCCTGAATCGCCGGGCCGAGATCGGGCTCGGCGGCGGGCTCTTCCTTGCGTCCCAGGGCCAGGTAGAGGACGGCGGCGACGAGCAGCAGGACGGCTATGGCGAGAACGATGGTCATCGGACCAACGATGGTTGCGCGTGGGGCGGACGTCACCGGGCTCGACGAAGGTCGCAAACAGCGCCCCCAGGCGGCCCAGCCCGCTCTGTGCGCCACCATGGGGCGAGGTGAAAGATCGATTGCTCACGGCGCTCGGCGCCCTCGCCGCAGCGGTGGCCGTCGTCTGCGCCTTCGCGCTGCTCTTCCACGTGCTCGACGAAGGCGGCGAAGGCGCGCCGACGCGGACCACCGTGATCCGCGTCGGCGAGAACGGCGGCGGCGCCGGGGCGAGGCCGAGCGAAGCCACCGCCACGAAGCCCGACCGGGCCGAAAGGGCGGCGTCCGGCGGCGAAAAGCCCGTCCCCGGTGGCAAGACGAAGAACGGCGAAGCGGCGCGGCCAGGCCATGCCTCGGTTGGCGCCGAGGTGCCGCGTCGGGGCGAAAGTGCCCAGCCGGTGCCCGCCACCCCGACGCCGCCCCCGACCCTCCTCGGCCGCCCCCGCCACGGCACCGCCTTCGAGATCGCCCACGTCAACAAAGGCGCCGTCGTCGACCTGCTCACCGAACCGGGCGGCCCGGTCGCCTTCCGCCTCGGCGACGAAACCGAATTCGGCTCGCCGGCCTCCCTCTCGGTCGTCGCGACGCGCCCCGGCTGGCTCGGCGTCACCTCCCCGGAAATGCCGAACGGCGAGCTCGCCTGGATCGCCCGCGACCCCCGCAAGGTCTCCGTCTACTGGACCCGCTGGTCGATCCACGCCTCCCTCTCCGGCCGCAGCCTCGAACTCCGCTACGGCAAGAAGACGACCCGGCGCTTCACCGTCACCATCGGCGGCCCGGGGACCGAAACCCCGTCCGGCCGCTACGGCGTCACCGATGGCATCAGCTTCGACGAAAGCCCCTACTACGGCTGCTGCGCCCTCGCCCTCAGCGGCCACCAGGACCACGCCCTGCCCGCCGGCTGGATCGGCGGCAACCGCCTCGCGATCCACGGCACCCCCGGCACGGTCGGCAACGCCGAATCCCTCGGCTGCATCCGCGTCACCGACGAGACGATGCGCTACCTCTTCCGGCGGGTGCCGCTGGGGACGCCGGTGTTCATCGACGCTTAGGGGGCGCGGGGGCGGCCGTGCTCCCGGCCGCTCCGCCCGTCCGAGATCGGTCCTGGGCGTCTCATGGCGGTCCTGGCAGGCTGTGACCGCCATGAGACGCCCAGGACGTGAGGGTTTCGCCAGGAAGTCCCAGGGTTCGTGACGCTTCCGCCCGGAACTCCACACCCTCGCCACGCTTCTCCAGCGGCCCCAGGTTGATGGGCCGAAAACCCGCCTATATGGCGGGTTTTCGGCCCATCAACCTGGGGGGCCAGACGGAATGCGCACGAAGCATGGGGGACCTGCGCTGAAGTGTGGAGTTCGTGGCGTCTCCCTCACATCCCCACGGCGTCGCACTTTCTCCGCCGCTTTCATACCCCGGCCGTCTCGGGGACGGTCACAGCCGGCCAGGGCCGTGGGTGAGACGGCCCTCTCGCCGACACGCCTTGCGTCCCTTGCCCGTTCCCCGCACGCCTGCCGGGCTACGGCAGCAGCAGGTCGTTCTTCGAGCTGGCCCGGTACGGGCCGACCTTGAAGGTCGCGGGGGGGCCGTGACGGCCCGCGGCGGCGATCGTGTAGCTGCCGGTCGGCAGTTCGGCGGCGAAGGTGGCGGGGCTGTTGGCGTAGATCTGCGGCGAGGTCGCCTGGTGCGGGCCGCGGATCACCAGCTTCGAGTCCTTGGAGGTCTGGTTGGCGGTGACGAAGACGACGTCGAGCGGCGCCTTGGTCTTGATCGGCGGCTGCGGGTGGTTCTGGTTCTGCGGCAGCTGCTCGTGCTTTTCCGGGCCGGCGCCGACGATTTTCGGCCTGACCACGATGCCGCCCTTGCCGATCGTGACGCTGACCCGCGTCGCCACCGCGGGCCGCGGTTCGTTGGGATGGGACTCGGCACCGCAACCGGCGCCGACCACGGCCAAGATCAGCGCGGCGAGCGCGCCGCCCCCCGCGACTCTGGCTCTCCCGAGAACCATCTCGGCGGCAATCTAGCCGAAGGGGAGGGCGACAACTTCAGCCGTAACGCCATCTTCACCTACGGCGATCTCGGTGCCGGGCTCCGCCTCGCGGCGGACGATCGCCAGGCCGATCGGCCCGAGCGCGGGGGAGACGACGGCGCCGCCCAGCGTCCCCACCACCTTCTCGCCCAGGCGCAGCGGCGCGCCTGGCTGTGCCGCGGCGCTCAGCCGCAGCCCGCGCAGGTGGCGGTTCGGCTTGCCCTTGTAGTGGAGGCGGGCGACCGTCTCCTGGCCGATGTAGCAGCCCTTGGTGAAGCTCACGGCGTCCTCCACGATCCCCGCCTCGGCGGGCATCGTCGCGGTATCCATCTCGGCGCCGAAACGGGGGACGCCGGCCTCGACCCGGACGATCTCGGCCGCCTCGGGGCTGACCTCGACCGCGCCGGCGTCGGTCAGGACGCCGATCACCCGGTCGCGCTCGGCGAGCGGCAGGAGCAGGTCGATCCCCTCGCGCGTCCCGACCGCGACCACCTCGACGCCCGCCACCGTCGTCGGTTCGTTGGCGAACTCCGGCAGCGGCGGCGTCCCCGCGATCTCCGCCGCGCGCGGCCCGATCAGCGAGATGGCCCCGCGCTCGGCGCTCGCGTCGCCGACCCGCACGTCGCGCCCGATCGAGTACATCGTCAGGTGCTTGAGGGCGACGTCCTTGGCGGCCGGTTCGCAGTCCAGCAGGATCGCGTCCTCGCCCACCCGGATCAGGCGGAGGTCGGTCTGCATGTGGCCCTTGCGGTCGAGCAGCGCCGCGTACTGGCCCTCGCCGACCGTGACCGCCTCGACGTCGTTCGTCAGCTGGCCCTGCAGGTAGTCGGCGCCGTCGGGCCCGAGCACGTCGATGAAGCCGCGCTCGCGGACCAGGAGGCCGCACTCCTCACGCAATTGGCGGTACTGGGCATCGAGCTCCACGGTGACGGTCATGCGGTGATTCTAGGAATCCCTTGACGCGGAGTTTTAGATGTGTCTAAACTTCATTTTTAGACGTGTCTAATTCTCAGGCCATAGAGGACTACGCGAAGGCGGTGTACGCGCTTGGCGCCGACCGTGAGGGTCGGGTGCCCACGGGCGAAGTCGCCTCCCGCCTCGGCGTCACCCCGGCGACCGCCACGTCGATGCTGCAGAAGCTCGCCGAGCTCGGCCTCGCCGAGTACGTCCCCTACAAGGGGGTGACGCTGACGCCCGCCGGGGAGAAGGTCGCGCTCGAGGTGATCCGCCACCACCGGCTGATCGAGGCCTTCCTGGCGGAGGCGCTGGGGATGCCGAGGGACCGCGTCCACGCCGAGGCGGAGGTCCTGGAGCACTACATCTCCGAGGACCTCGAGGCGCTGATCGCGGAGAAGCTCGGCGAACCCAGCCACGATCCGCACGGGACGCCGATCCCCGGGCCCGACCTGGCGCCTCCCGTCCCGCCCGCCGAGCCGGGAGCGACGCCTTGACGCCGCCCGCCGCGCGCTCGGAGGCCGAGCAGGCCCTCCCGGGCGAGGCCGCGGTCGCCGCCGCCGCCCACCGCTCCCTCCGGGGCGAGGCCCGCGGCCTCAGTCGCATCTGGCCCTTCCTCGGTCCGGCCTTCATCGCCGCCGTCGCCTATATCGACCCCGGCAACTTCGCCACCAACATCAGCGGCGGCGCCAAGTTCGGCTACCTGCTGCTCTGGATCGTCCTCGCCGCCAACCTGGTCGCGATGCTGGTCCAGACCCAGTCGGCAAAACTCGGGATCGCCACCGGCAAGAACCTCGCCGAGCTCTGCCGCGAACGCTTCTCCCGCCGCACCTCGATCGGCCTCTGGCTGCAGGCCGAGGTCGTCGCGATGGCCTGCGACCTCGCCGAGATCGTCGGCGCCGCCCTCGGCCTCAACCTCCTCTTCGGCATCCCGCTCTTCCCCGCCGGCCTGATCGCGGGGGCCGGCACCTTCGCCCTGCTCGCCCTGCAGCGGCGCGGCTTCCGCAAGCTCGAGGCGGCGATCACCGTCCTCGTCGGCATCGTCGTCGTCGCCTTCGCCTACGAGCTGTTCGACGCGTCCCCGGACGGCAGCGAAGTCGCCAAGCACCTTTTCGTCCCCGGGTTCGCCGGCACCGAATCGATCCTGCTGGCGACCGGCATCGTCGGCGCGACGGTGATGCCGCACGTCATCTACCTGCACTCGGCGCTGACCCAGAACCGGATCGTCGGCCGCAACGACCGTGACCGGTACCGCATCCTCCGCTTCGAGAAGATCGACGTGGTGATCGCCCTGGCGATCGCGGGCGCGGTCAACCTCTCGATGATGATCGTCGCCGCGGCGCTGTTTCACGGCGGTGGCCTGACCGGGGTCGAGACGATCGAAGGCGCCTACACCGGCCTGCAGAACCTCAGCTCCCAGGGTGCCGCGACGATCTTCGGCATCGCCCTGCTGGCGTCCGGCTTCGCCTCATCCTCGGTCGGGACGATGGCCGGGCAGGTGGTGATGCAGGGCTTCATCCACCGCCGCATCCCGATCTTTCTGCGCCGCGCGATCACCCTCGCCCCGGCGCTGCTGGTCCTGGCGATCGGCGTCAACCCGACCGACGCGCTGGTCGGGTCCCAGGTCGTCCTCTCGTTCGGCATCCCGTTCGCGCTCGTGCCGCTGGTGATGTTCGCCGCCAAGCGCGAGATCATGGGCGCGCTGGTCAACCCGCGCTGGCTGACGATCCTCGCGAGCGTGCTGGCCGCGCTGATCATCGCCCTGAACGTCTTCCTGCTCTACGAGTTCGTCGCGGGCTGAGACCGGTAGCCTTCGCTCCGATGGCACTCGCCGACGACTTCCAGCGCATCCTCGACGCACTCCCGCCCGACTGGACCGACCTCGAGGTCGACCTGCGGATCGACGACGAGAGCCACTACATCGACTGTGCCGTCTTCCTCAGCCAGGTCAACGCGCAGGTCTACAACCGGCCGCGCGAGTGGCACTGGCGGCTGATCGTCGCCCACAGCTTCGGCCACGCCGCCGCGGCGGAGACGGTGCTCGGCGTGCTGGCGAAGATCGACGCCGAGGGCGTCGGCGGCGAGTTGCACGTCGCCGAGGTCCGCGAGGGCCGCTCCGAGGTCGTGCAGATGTGGGGACGCCCGGAAAGCGTCCGCGAGGAGTTCCGCGAGCGCCGCAGCATCTAGGGCGCCGGGTACCTCCCTCGCGATGGCCCGCGTCCTCTCCATCTCCACCGACCTCATGCTCGGTAGCCGCGTCGACGCCGGCCTGACCGCGGCGGGGCACGAAGTCGTGACCAAGGCCTCGCTCGAGGAGGCGCCGCTGGAGGGGATCGAGGCGATCGTCGCCGACCTCGACGTCGAGAGCCCCGAGGCTCTGGTCGCCGTCGGCCTCCCCGTGCTCGGCTACTACTCCCACGTCGACGCCGACACCAAGGCACTCGCCGACGCGGCCGGGGTGGACAAGGTCGTGCCACGCTCGCGTATGGCCCGCGAACTGCCGGACCTGGTCGCAGCGCTGCTCGGCTAGCCGGCGGGCTACCGGCGGGACGGGCGTTGTGCCGGCGCTTGCGGCCGTCCGAGATCGTGAGGGGCTCGTGAAACAAACGGCAGAGGGACAACGCGAAGTCCGGACTCCCGTGACCCTTCCGCATGAAAGCGGGCCCTCCCGAAGGATGAGTTCGCAGTTATGTCCGGATAGCGGCAGAAAGTGCGAACTCGCCCGAGGTGCTGATGAGGAAGGCGCACGGAAGCGTGGAGTTCCCACGGTCTCCGTGACGACGTACGGCTTCCGTCACGGATCCGTGTCCCTCACGCGAGGGACCCGCCGCACTGCCGGCGTCCCTTTCTCGGACGTCAGCTTCGGCCGGAGAGGTCGAAGGCGCGTTTCGGCTCGAGGGGTTCAGCCAGCAGGCCATGGGAGCTCGCCCAGGTGCTCCATTCCTTCAGCACCGGTTCGGAGAACGGCGCGGGCCTCAGCGCCGGCAGAAGGACCTTCAGCTGCGCCGCCTGGTCGGCGCGTTCGAGGCTCTTGTTCGCGGCCAGGAGGTCGTCGAGCGCCTTCTGGGGCTGGGACTCGGTGAATTCGTAGCCACGCGTCGTCGCCTCGACCATCGCCTGGATCAGCTCCGGGTCTTCCTTCAGCTCCTTGCGGGTCGTGGTCAGCACGAGCTCCGGGTAGGAGGGCGCGCCGAATTCGTCGACTTTGAAGACGCGGAGCGGGATGCCCTGGCGTTCGGCCTCGACCGCCTCGGCGTTCCAGAAGCCGGTCGCGGCGTCGACCCGGCCGGCCGCCAGCGAGGCGACCGCGTTGAAGCCGATCGTCACTTCGTCGACCCCGGCCGGGTCGCCGCCATCGGCGCTCACCTCGGAGTCGACGACCGCGGTGTCGGAGGGAAGGCCGGTGACGCCGACCGTATGGCCGTCCAGGTCGCGCGGGCGCTTCACCGGACCGTCCCGGCGCGCGAGCACCGCCGCCAGCGGGCGCTGCACGATCGGCATCAGCCCGACCAGTTCCAGGCCGTTCTCATCGGCGATGCCGAGGTCGGTGATGTCGAGGATCGCGAAGTCGGTGCGCCCCGCCGCGAGCAGCTTCGGCGCGTCGGTCGATTCGCCCGGGACCTGGACGTGGAGGTCGATCCCGGCGGCTTCGTAGAAGCCCTCGGCCTCCGCCGCGTAGATGCCGGTGTGGACCGCATTGGGCGTGAAATCGAGCACGACGGTCGCGCCTTTCGGCGCGCCCGGTTCCGCGCCGCTCCCGCCGCAGCCGGCGAGTCCGGCGAGCAGCAGGGCGGCCGCCAGCAGCGCGACAGCCCGATTCATCTGGCAGGGACTCTAATTCCTTAAACGAATATGGGTAGACTGCCGCCGCTTCTTTTTTGGCGAGGGAACTGAAACTTCTAGGAGGGGATTCGAGAGTGGAGCTGGAGCAAAAAGGACTGTCCGCGTACCTTGCGGAGTTGATCGGCACGTTCCTGTTGGTCTTTTTCATCACCAGCGTGGTCACTCTCTACGTCTCGACCGGCGCGCAAGCGTCGTTCGGCTCGGACTTCGCCGTGGTCGGCTTCGTCCAGGGACTGACGCTCTTCGGCGTGATCTGCATGTTCGGCGCGGTCAGCGGCGGGCACTTCAACCCCGCGGTGACGCTCGCCGCGGCGACGATTCGCAAGATCAGCATCATCGACGCGGTCATCTACATCCTGGCCCAGCTCTCCGGTGCCGTCCTCGGCGCCCTGCTGACCAAGGCTCTGCTGCTCGACGAGGGTCGCGCGGTCCACTACGGCGCGGGCTCGGTGTCCAACCTCCTCTCCGGCAACGTCGCGGGCGCCGCGGTCGAGGCGATCGGCGTCTTCGCCCTCGTCCTCGTCATCCTCGCCGTCGTCTTCTCCGAGCGCAGCCTCAAGGACTGGGGCCCCCTCGCGATCGGCCTCACCTTCGTCTTCATGGTCATGGTCGGCGGCCCGCTGACCGGCGCCTGCTTCAACCCGGCCCGCTGGTTCGGTGCCGCCCTCGTCTCCAACGAATGGGGCGGGGTCTGGCCCTACCTCGTCGGCCCGGTGGTCGGCTCCCTGGTCGCGGTAGGGGTCTGGCGCTTCGTCATCGAGACCGGTGGCGCGGCCCCGACCGAGACCCCGCAGCGGGTCGCCCCGGCGGCGGCACGCGGCGGTAAAGGCGCCGGTCCGGCCGACCCGAAAGCCACCACCAAATAGCCGCAAGGAGGCGGGCGCCCCGGGCCGCCGGGGCGTCCGCCTTCCGCTCCACCACAGGGCGCGTCCGGCCAAGCCGGCGCGCCCTGTAGCTTTGCCGGGGTGCAACGGGTCACCTTCTCCCGCAACTTCACCCTGTCGCTCTCGCGGACCTGCCAGTGCTACTGCAAGTACTGCGCCTTCGCCACGCACCAGGCGCACGTCCACGCGCCGGTCGACGTCGAACGGATCCTCGACGAAGCGGTCAAACGGAACACCAAGGAGCTTCTCGTCCTCACCGGCGAGCGGCCCGAGGTCAACCCGGTCGTCGCCGGACGCCTGCGGGCATGGGGCCACGAGGACTTCACCTCATACGTCGTCTGGGCCTGCGAACGGGCGCTCGAGCGGGGCATGCTCCCGCACACCAACCTCGGCGTGCTCTCGAAGGGCGACCTGGCGCGACTGCGCGAGGTGACCGCGTCCCAGGGCCTGATGCTGGAGAGCGTCGACGAGAGCCTGATGGAGACCGTGCACGCGGGGAGCCCCACCAAGCACCCCGAGGAGCGCCTGAAGACGCTCCGCGCCGCCGGCGAGCTGAAGATCCCGTTCACGACCGGGATCCTCGTCGGGATCGGCGAGAGCTTCGAGTCGCGGGTCGAATCCCTCGAAGCGATCGCGCAGGTGCACGAGGAGTACGGCCACATCCAGGAGGTCATCCTTCAGAACTTCGTCCCGCACCCGCGCTACTACGGCGCCGAGGTCGCGGAGATCGCCGACGAGGCATCCAGGGCCCGCTGGGGTGGCGACGAGCCGGCCGCCGCCGACGTGCCGCTGCCGACCTGGGCCGATCCGGTCGGCATCGAGGAGATCAAGCGCCTGATCGCCGAGAGCAAGCGGCTCATGCCGGACGTCGGGGTGCAGGTGCCGCCGAACCTCTCCGACTGGTGGCCCGAGTTGGTCGAAGCCGGCGCCACCGACCTCGGTGGGCTCTCGGCCAACGGGGACCACATCTCGCCGGAGGAGCCGTTCCCGTCCCCGCACCAGGTGCGCAAGGAGCTGGCGCCGCGTGGCTACGCGCTCGCCGAGCGGCTCTGCGTCTACCCGCAGTACATGGACATGGAGTGGATGGAGCAGGGCGTCCTCGACGTGATCAAGCTGAAGTACTGGAGCTTCATCCCGCGCCGGGGGTCCGGGCGACGCTCGGAAGAGGAGCTCGACGCGGGGCTGGCGCCGCGGGCGATCGAGAAGGGACGGGAGGGGTCGCCGCTGAGCGAGGACGAGCTCACCGCGCTCTTCGCCGAGACGCGGCCCGAGGTCATCGAGGAGATGCGGATCGCCGCCGATGAGCTGCGCGCCGAGCTGGCCGGGGACGTCGCCACCTTCGTCGTCAACCGCAACATCAACTTCACCAACATCTGCGTCGTCGGCTGCGCCTTCTGCGGCTTCGGCCAGGGCCGCCGGTCCCCCGATGCCTACGAAGTCGAGGAGCGGGACTTCGCCTCGCGGATCGAGGAAGCGGTCGACTTCGGCGCCACCGAGCTCTGCATGCAGGGCGGCATCCACCCGGACCTGACGCTGGAGGAGTACGGCCGCTGGCTGCGCCTCGCCAAGGAGACCGCGCCGCAGCTCCACCTTCACGCCTACTCGCCGATGGAGATCAACCACGCCTGCGAGCGCTCCGGCAAGGAGCCGGGGGAGGTGTTCGAGTACCTGCTCGACTGCGGGCTCGGCTCCACTCCGGGGACCGCGGCCGAGGTGCTCGACGACGGCGTCCGCCAGCGGATCTCCCCGAACAAGCTCCCGGCCGCGCGCTGGGTGGAGATCATCGAAGCCTCCCACCGGGCCGGCCTTCGCTCGACCTCGACGGTGATGTTCGGCCACATCGAGGAGCCGCGTGAGCTCGCCCGCCACATGCAGGTGATCCGCGGCGTGCAGGAGCGGACCGGCGGCATCACCGAGTTCGTGCCGCTCAGCTTCATCCCCTTCAACACGCTGCTCGGCCGCACGCACGGGATCGAGGAGATCACGGTGCGGGAGAACCTCAAGCACACCGCGGCCTTCCGGCTGGCGCTCGGCAAGACGGTCACCAACCTGCAGGCAAGCTGGGTGAAGATGGGGCTCGAGGGGGCCACCGAGGCGCTGCGCTGGGGGGTCAACGACCTCGGCGGGACGCTGATGGAGGAGAACATCTCCCGCATGGCCGGGTCCCAGCACGGGGTGAAACTGGAGATCGAGGACCTCGTTGCCGCGGCCCGCAAGGCCGGCCGCACGCCCGCCCAGCGCACCACGCTCTACGAGATCGTCGAGACCTACGCGGCGGCCTGAGATGCGGGCCATGGTCCTCGACCGGCCCGGCCAGGCGCTTCGCGCCGCGGACATCCCCGAGCCCGAGCCCGGCCCGGGCCAGATCAAGCTCGCGGTGCGGACCTGCGGCGTCTGCCGCACCGACCTCCACATCTACGACTCCGAGCTCCAGGGCGAGCCGAAGCTGCCGCTGGTGATGGGACATCAGATCGTCGGCGTCGTGGTCGAGCGCGGGGAGGGCGCGGAGCGCTTCGAGGTGGGCGAGCGGGTCGGCGTGCCCTGGCTCGGCTGGGCCGACGGGACCTGCCGTTACTGCCGCGAGGGGCGCGAGAACCTCTGCGAGCAAGCCCGCTTCACCGGCTACGACATCGACGGGGGCTACGCCGAGTTCACGGTCGCCGCCGAGGACTTCTGCTTCCGCGATCCCGGCTATGTACTCGGACGCCGAGGCGGCGCCGCTCCTTTGTGCCGGGCTGATCGGCTACCGGGCGCTGCGGCTGGTCGGCGAGGCGGAGCGGATCGGCTTCTACGGCTTCGGCTCCTCCGCCCACATCCTCTGCCAGGTCGCCGTGCACGAAGGGAGGCGTGTCTTCGCCTTCACCCGCGACGGGGACGTCGACGGGCAGGCGTTCGCGCGGGGTCTCGGAGCCGAGTGGGCGGGCGGCTCCTCGAAGCTGCCGCCGGAGGAGCTCGACGGGGCGATCGTCTTCGCCGCGGTCGGCCCGCTGATGGTCCAGGCGCTGAAGGCGAGCGCTCGCGGCGCCCGGGTGATCAGCGCCGGCATCCACATGTCGGAGATCCCGGCCTTCTCCTACGACCTGCTCTGGGAGGAGCGGACGCTCGGCTCGGTCGCCAACCTGACCCGCGCCGATGGCGAGGACCTGCTGCGCGTCGCCCCGGAAGTCCCCGTCCGCGCCGCTGTCACCACCTACCCGCTCGAGGACGCCCAGGTGGCCCTCGAAGACGCCCGGGCGGGCAGGATCGAGGGCTCCGCGGTCCTCGTCGTCTCCGGATAATCGGCTCCCGAGTCGGGTACCTGGCCCGGACAGGAAACCGACGAAAGGGATACATGGCTGACACGCCGCACAACACCGATGAGGCCAAAGGCCGCGTCAAGGAGGCCGCCGGCAACCTGACGGGTGACAAGGACTTGAAGAACGAGGGCAAGGCCGACAAGGCCTCAGGCAAGCTCAAGGAGGGCATCGACAAGGTCCGCGACGCCCTTCACAAAGACTGAGCGTTCAGCTCAGCGGAAGAGGTCGTCCTCGCGCGGTCGGCGGATCGCCGCCGCGCCGGGGCCGTCTTCCTCGGTGACCCAGCGGCCGAGCCCGCCGATCACCACGGCGGGCACCGCGGCCGCCTTGTCGCGGACGAGGTCGGCCGCGCCGGCCGCCTCGTCGGCGATCGCGATCTGGGTCGCCATCAGCTCCCGGCCGCTCGCGTCCTCGCGGCCGCGCCAGTCGTCGATCGGGGCCAGGCCGGCGCAGCCGATCGCCACCTCGGCCTGGCCGATCCGCCAGGCGCGGCCGAAGCTGTCGGCGATCACGACGCCGATCTTCGCCCCGGTCGAGCCACCAATCTCGGTGCGCAGCCGCCGCGCGGAGGTGTCGGGGTCCTCCGGCAGCAGCAGCACCGTCTCGGGATCGCCGACGTTGGAGCTGTCGATCCCGGCGTTCGCGCAGACGAGGCCGTGCCTGGTCTCGACGATCAGCACCCCGCGTTCGGCTCGCACCACCTCGGCCGACTCCTCGAGGATCAGCGCCACCAGGTTCGGCTCCTTGCCGAGGATCCGCGCGAGCTTGCTCGCCTCGGCGCTCGGGATGACGCTCGACAATCGGCGAGTTCTCCCCTCGGCCTTGGAGACGACCTTCTGGGAGATGACGACGACGTCGCCGTCGACCAATTCCCCGGCGCGCGCCGCGATCAGCTCGCCCAGCGGATCTCCGGCGGAGATCTCCGGGATCCCGAGCACCGGCCGCACGCGCACTTCGGCGGCCCCGCCGCTCGGCGTCCCCACGCTCATATCCCCAGCGCCTTCGCGGTCCGCTTCGCGCCGCCGTCGCGCTCCACCCGCATCGTCAACGCGACGATGTCGGCGGGGGTGTCCAGGTCCAGTCCCAGGGACGCGAGCTCCTCGACCCCGAACGGGATCCCGGCCGCCCGCGCGGCCGCCACGTGGCGCTCCTTGCTGCCCTCGCCGAAGCTCGGCTCGATCGCGTCGGGCGGCGCCAGCACGAGCGCGTTGGTCCCGGTCCCGTGGCGGTCGGGGATGACGGCGACGTAGCGGTCGGGGACGCCGGTGAGCATGCGGTCGAGCTCACGCGGGTCGAGCAGCGGGCAGTCCCCGGGGAGGAGCGCCACGCAATCGGCTCCGGCCGCCTGGGCGACCGCGATCCCCGCCAGGGCCGCGGCGGAATGACTCGCGTCCTCGAAGTCGCTGACGAGCTCGGCGCCCGCCGCCGCGGCGAGGTCCGCCGCCGTCGGCTCCTGGCTGACGACGATCGTCCGCTCGATCATGCGCGCCCGGTCGATCGCCTCGAGCACGTCGGCGACCATCGCCGCCACCAGCTCCGGCCTGCGCGCCGCGTCGACCCCCGAGGCGAGCCGCGACTTCGCCAGCGCGAAGCGCTTCACCGGCACCACCGCGGTGGCCTTCATGCGTCGATCAGCGTCTGGCCGTAGTCGAGCACCGTGCGGGCGAGGCGCACCCGCCCGCCCGCGCCGTCCATCAGGGTCTTCGCGGCGAGGGTCGGGATCTCCGCCGGCGCCGGGTCGGGGTCGTCCTCGTCGACGACCATCGCGTCGATCAGGCCGGCGTAGAGGGAGGCGACGCCCGCCGCCGTGGTCGGCCGTCCCAGCGCTTCCATGAACTTGTTCGTCGGGCCCTTGAGGATGCGGCCGCCGACGTAGGGGCTGACCGCGACGACCGGGGCGGGGGAGGCGTCGATCGCCTCGCGCATCCCGGGGACGGCGAGGATCGGGCCGATGCTGATCACCGGATTGGAGGGGCCGAGGACGATCAGGTCGGCGGCGCGGAAGGCGTTCGCGACCTCCGCCGTGGGGCGCGCCGCGGCGATCCCGTCGAGCTCGACCCCGTCGACCCGCGGCTGCCCGCCGTCGAGGATCAGGTACTCCTGCAGCTCGCGCCGGCCGTGCTCGGTGAGGACCTGGGTGCGGACCGCCTCGTCGCACATCGGCAGCACGGTCGCCTCGATCCCCAGGCCGCGGGAGATCTGCGCCTGCGCGTCGGTCTGCCGCCCGCCCGCGCTGAGGAACTCGCGGCGGTAGAGGCAGGCGGCGAGATCGCGGTCCGACAGGCTGAACCAGTTCGGCGCGCCGATGTCGGCCATCCGCTCCATCACCGTGAAGGTGTCGTCGCGGAGCCCCCAGCCGCGCTCCTCGTCGATTTCCCCGGTCAGCCAGTAGATACAAAGGTCCGGATCGGGGGAGACGTGGACGCCAAGGGTCTCGACGTCGTCGGCGGTGTTGGCGACGACCGTCAGGCCACCGCCGATCTCCTCCTGCATGCCGGCAGCGAGCTTGGCCCCGCCGGTGCCGCCCGCGAGGAGGGCGACGCGCATCGATTCCTGGCTTCGCAAGGGGGGTAAGTCTATGCTGCCGGGCATGCGGCTGGATGGGAGAAAGGCGCTCGTGACGGGTGGCGCGAGCGGGATCGGCGCGGCGATCGCCGAGCGGCTCGCCGCCGAAGGCGCCGAGGTCTGGGTCGGCGACGTCAACGTCGACGGCGCGGAGAAGGTGGCGGGCGAGGTCAACGGCCACGCGATCGAGCTCGACGTCACCTCGCTGGACTCGGCGAGGGCGGCGGTGGAGGCGATCGGGGACGACCTGGCGATCCTCGTCAACAACGCGGGCACCGACGAGTTCGGCTTCTTCCCGCTGACCACGCCCGAGCAGTGGCAGCGGGTCATCGACATCAACCTGAACGGCGTGCTCTTCTGCACCGCCGCGGCGCTCCCGGTGATGCAGGCGGCGAGCTACGGGCGGATCGTCAGCATCTCCAGCGAGGCGGGCCGCGTCGGCTCCAAGGGCTCGGCCGTCTACAGCGCCGCGAAGGCCGGCGTGATCGGCTTCACCAAGGTGATCGCGCGCGAGAACGGCCGCTACGACATCACCGCCAACGCGATCGCCCCCGGGCCGATCGAGACGCCGTTGCTGATGGGCGCCAAGGCGCTCGGCGAGGTGGGGGAGCGGCTGATCGACAACATGCGCTCCCAGACCCAGCTCGGCCGGCTCGGCCAGCCCTTCGAGGTGGCGGCCGCGGTCGCCTTCCTCGCCTCCGACGACGCGACCTTCATCACCGGGGAGACCTTGGGCGTCAGCGGCGGCCTCGGCATGGTCTGACACGAACGTATGTTCGTGTCCGTGCTACGCTCGAACGCGTGGTACGCAGGAGATATCGCGAGCATCAGGGCCAGGTTCTACGCGCGGTGCTCCTGGCCGGCGACAAGGGCCTGACAGAAGCCGACCTGGAGGCGCGCTGCGAGGGTCTCGACGGTGAGGAGATCGCCGCCGCGGTCGCGTCCCTGATCGCCTCCGGCCTCCTGGAGCGCATCGAAGCGCGCCTCCATCCCAGCGGTCCCGCCACCCGCTTCGACCGCCTCCGCCCGCTCTAAGCGCGAAAAACCGCCCCGCCGAGCGCCGCCAGGGGGGAGAGAACCCCACGCTTGGTGACTTAGGGGCGCTATGACGCCCTCAACTCACCAAGCGGCTGGCGCTTCGAGCGCCTGGGCATTGGCGCGGGCGCAGCACGGCGTCGTGACGCGCGGCCAGCTGTTGGCGCTGGGGCTGACGAGGGACGGGATCAAGCACAGGATGGCTCGAGGACGGCTCCATCTGATTCGACGAGGGATCTACGCGGTGGGACGTCCGGAGCTGACGCCGCAGGGGCGATGGATGGCGGCGGTTCTCGCATGCGGCGGTGTCGGGACCGCCGCACTGAGTCACTCCAGCGCGGCCGCGCTTTTCAAGATCGGGGTCGAGCAGGCCGCGGCGATCGAGGTTTCCACGGTCTCGGCAGCCAGGATTCGGCCGCCCGGCATCAGGGTTCACCGTCGCTCGGCCTTGCGGGACGGCTGGTACGGCTTCTACGAAGGGATCCCGATCACCACGCCGGTGCAGACGCTCATCGACCTGGCCACGCGCCACGGCGCGCCGCGGATGGAGCGGGCGATGAACGAAGCCGACCACCTGGGCCTCGTCCGCACCGATGATCTGCGCAAGGCTCTCGACGACCACCCGGGCGAGCCCGGCGTGGCGCGGCTGCGGGGGATCATCGACCGCGCCACCTTCCGCTACACGCGCTCAGGGCTCGAGCAGGCGTTTCTGCCGCTCGCCCGCCGGGCCGGCCTCCCGTCCCCGCGCACCTCGGTGTACGTCAGCACCTACGAAGTCGACTTCCACTTTCCGGAGCTCGGCCTCGTCGTCGAGGCCGACAGCCTCACCTACCATCGCACCGCCGCCCAGCAGAAGAAGGACCACGAACGCGACCAGGCCCACACCGCGGCGGGCCTGACGACGCTTCGCTTCACGCACGGGCAGATCAAGTACGAACCGGAGCGCGTGGTCCGCACCCTGCGGGCGACGGCGACCCATAGGCTCACGCGATGATCCCCCGCAGGCAGACCCAGACCGCCCTGGTCTCGATCGGCGCCGCGGTCGTCCTCGTCGCGCTGAAGCTGGGGACGGGGATCGCGACCGGGTCGCTGGCCCTGGTCTCGGCGGGGATCGAGTCGAGCGGGGACGTCGTCGCGGCGATCCTCACCCTGCTGGCGGTCCGCCTCGGCGGGCAGCCGCCCGACCGCGAGCATCCCTACGGACACCGGCGCGCGGAGAACCTCGCGGCGCTGGGCGAGGCGGCGATCCTCATCGGCGGTGGCATCTTCGTCGTGATCGAAGCGGTGGGGCGCCTCAGCGAAGGCGGGGACCACGGCTTCGACCCGCGCTGGTACGTGTTCGCCGTGATCGGGGTCGCCCTCGCGGTCGACATCAGCCGCGTGACGATCTCCATCCGCAGCGCCAGGGAGTTCAAGTCCGCCGCGCTGCGCTCCAACGCCTTCCACTTCGCCGGCGACATGGCGGGCTCGGTGGCCGTCCTGTTCGGCATCGCCGCCGTCGCGCTCGGCTTCGAAGACGGCGACGCGATCGCGTCGCTGCTGGTCGCCGCGATCATCTTCATCGCCGCCTCGCGCCTCATCTACGAGAACGCCCGGGTGCTGATGGACACCTCGCCGCTCGAGGCGCAGGCGCAGGCCGAAGCGGCGATCCGCGCTCTCGACGACGTCGAGCTGCGCCAGCTCCGCCTGCGCGAGTCGGGCGGGCACTACTTCGCCGACGCGACGATCGGCGCCGCGCCCGACCAGGCGCTGGTCGCCAGCCACCGGGTCGCCGACCGGGTCGAGGCCGCCGTCCACGGGGCGCTCCCCGACTCCGACGTCGTCGTCCACGTCGAGCCGCTGCGCGACGGGCTCGACCTGCGCGCCCGCGCCCTCGCGGTCGCCCTCGCCGAGCCCGCCGTGATGGAAGCCCACGACATCGCGGTCTACCGCCGCACCGACGACGGGCGCAGCGACGTCTCGATGCACCTGAAGCTCGACGCCGCGACGCCGCTCGCCGCCGCCCACGAGGTCGCCGAGCGGATCGAGGCGACGCTCCGCCGTGACTCCGACGTCGACGACGTGCAGACGCACCTGGAGCCGCTCGAGGAGCCGTTCGTGGCGACGGTCCTCGGCGACGAGACGGCGGCGGGGTGGATCGCGGCGCTCGTGCGCGAGCGCACCGGGGCGCCGCCGCGGCGGCTCAACCTGCTGGAGACGGAACTCGGCCTGGTCGTCTTCGTGGACGTCGTCGCCAGTCCGGAGGCGACGCTCGAGGCGGCGCACGACGTGGCGCGCCGGCTCGAGCAGGAGATCCGCCGCCATCGCCCCGAGGGCTCGGCGCGGATCGTCGACGTCGTCGTCCACACCGAGCCCTAGGCGCGTCGCCTCCTTGTAGCTTGGTTACGTGCCCGACCCACGGCGACAGCGCGAGCGGGGTTCGACCCGCTATCGGCGGCTCGCGTTCGCGGTCGCCCTGGTGGTCGTCATCGCCGACCAGGTCGCCAAGCAGATCGCGACCCGCGCGCTCGCCGACGGCCCCGTCCACATCGTCGGCGGCCTCCACCTGCAGCTCTACCGCAACTTCGCCGGGCCCGGCGGCCAGTGGGCGGGACACACGATGGCGATCTCGATCTTCACCGTGGCCGCCGCGGTCGCCCTCGCCGTCGCGATCTTTCGCTTCCGCTTCGACCGCCTCACCGCGATCGGCCTCGGGCTCTTCCTCGGCGGCGCGCTCGGCAACGGCCTCGACCGCCTCTTCCGCGGCCCCTCGCCGCTGCACGGCGGAGTGGTGGACTGGCTCGCCCCGAGCGCCCACGGCGGCAGCATGAACATCGCCGACCTGGCGCTGAACGCGGCCGTTCTCCTGATGCTGGCGGGGGCGCTGCTCTCGATGCGACCCTCGCGCGGAGACCGCGCGGCTCGCGGCGCTCCTTCGCGCTGAGCGGCGCCACGAAAAAGCGGCGGCGCCAGGTTGCCCCGGCGCCGCCGCGCGCACATCCGCTCCGGGCCTGTCTACTGGGCCTGAAGGGTCATCGAGAAGGTGCCGAACAGTTCGCCGGCGGCGAATTCGCTGCTCGCCGGGGGCGCTTTTTCGTTGCCCGCGTTGAACGTCGTGTTGAGCACCGTCGCGGCCGCAGCCTGAAGCTTCCCTTCGGCTTTCGTGACCGTGATCTGACGGGTCGTCGGATTGGTGTTGATCGAGTTGGCCGGGAAGACCAGTTCGACGAACGAGGACCGTCCGGTCTGACCCGGGGTCGGCAGGATCTCCAGTTCGACGGTGGCCGTCTTCTGCTGCAGTTCGAGCACCACGTTGGTGATCTTCATCTGCGGCGAGGAGGTTTTCCCTTTCTTCAGGATTTCCACGCCACCGGCCGTCGTCACCTGGCCGGAGGTCAGGTTCGGGTTCACGACCCCGCCCGTGATCGGGAAGGTGAAGTTGGCCGCTTTCGGCTGTTTGGCCGGCGCGATCGGGTTGATCCCCGAGGGCTGAACATCCTTTTCACCGAGCTTTTTGATGATCCCGGGGGCCGTTTCCAACGTCGCTTCGTTCTGGCCGAGGAGCGTCACGGTCGACGGCACGGTGATGTTGAACTCGTTGCTCATCACCCGCTGGTTGATCCGCTTGGAGCCCTGCAGGCCGAGATTGTTGGAGATCCGGTTCGCGGCGCTCTGGGTCAGCGTCAGCTGACTCGCCTTGACCCGCGCGCCGAAGCCTTCGCGGCCGGTGGTCGGGTTGGCGAAGGTGCCGAGCTTCATTTTGGCGCCGGCGATGTTCGCGCGGACGTAGCCCTGCACGGTGTTCGCTTCGACGTCGGTGATCGCCACCGAGCGGGCGCCCTTGACGAGCTGGAAGCCGCCGGGGCTGGTGATGTGACCCTGGGCGTTGGTCGGGTCGAACATCCCTTCGGTGACCGGCAGGCTGATCGCGTTGCCGTTCACCTGTCCGGTGCCGACGCCGGCGAGGCCGATGCCGAGGTTGGTGAGCTTCTTGACGAAGCCCTTCTTGAGGTGGAGGTCGGTGGTGCCGCCGGAGATCGGGTCGCGCGCCGCGTTGGCGGCGGGCACGAAGGCGAGGAGCGCGGCCACCACAGCCGCCGCCCCGACGATCATCCGGAGGGCGACCGGCCGGGTGCTGACGTGGTTCATGTCGTCCTTCCGTAGTTGCATGTGCTTCTGATCCTGCAACACGTCCCCGGGCCGATGTTCCGGTCCGCTAGCCCATTGGTGGGGTGCTTGCAGGGACTTTCGGCGGCGCGCAGCGGTACGCGGCGCGGCTCAGGCGGCTTCGAGGAGCGCCTGGCGGAGCTTCGCCTCGCTCTGCGGGCCGCGGAAGGTGGCGACGATGCGGCCCTGCGGATCGAGCACGAAGGAGGTCGGCAGGCCGGCGAGGCCGTACTTTTCGCCCGCCGCGCCGGAGGTGTCGGCGAGGACCGGAAAGTCCCAGCCGTGGGCGCGGACGAAGGCGCGCGCGGGGCCGTCGCCGTCGTCCCAGTCGACCGCCACCACGGTCGCGCGGCCGCCCAGCGAGGCGGAGAGCTTGCGCAGGGTCGGGGCCTCTTCCGCGCACGGTTCGCACCAGCTGGCGAAGAAGTCGACCAGGGCGGGCTTGCCGCGAAGTGCGGCGAGGTCGACGGCGGGCGGGCGGAGCACCTTGGACGGCAGCGGCGGCGCCGCGCGCCCGGTGACGGTCGAACCGCCGCCACTGGCGAGCTCGGCGATACCGAGCGCCAGGACGACGAGCGCCGCGATCGCGAGCCATCTGGCGGACCGCGGCACGCCTCGCCACACGCGCCTCACGGCCGTTGCGGGTCGGCACACGGCGCGCGCCTCACAGCCGCGCCAGGGTCCGGGTGCCTTCGGCGAGCTTTTCGGGCTTGAAGCTCGGCGGGTAGAGAGCCCGGATCCGACCCTGGGGATCGATCGCGAAGATTTCGGCGTTGTGCTCGATTTCCTCGGGGTCGTTGGCGTTGTGCTCGGGCTTCACGCCCCACGCCTTCCACACCGCTTCCAGTTCGGCCCGCGAGCCGAGCAGCCAGTCGATCTCCCCGGTGGTGCGGTGGCGCTGGTTGAAGGTGGCGGCGCTCGCCGGCGTGTCGCGGGCGGGGTCGACGGAGACGGCGAGGAAGAGCGGCCGTTCCGCCTTATTCAGGTGGGCGTAGGCGGTGTGAAGCTTGCCCGCGACGATCGGGCAGAGGTCGGTGCAGTGGGTGTAGAGGAAGGCGACGAGCACCGGCCGCCCCTTCAGCTTCGCCAGGTCGACCCGCTTGCCGTATTGGTCGGTGAGCTCGATCGGCGGCGCGACCCGGGCCGGGACCGCGTCGGCCCCGGCGACCTGCGGCAGCGTCACCGCGGCATTGCTCGGACCGCCGCCGCCGCACCCGGACACCAACAGGCCCAGGGCCAGCGCACCGACGGCGAGGGGGGTGAGGGAGAGGATGCGACCGGGGCGACGCACGACTCCTGAAGCTATGACCTCGACCTAAGGCGAGCCTCAATTTACGACAGGGCGACCAGGCACTCGGCCGGCGCCGCGATCGTCGCGCCGTAGACCCGCGGGTCGGCGCCGGCGCCGGGGATCAGGACGAAGGTCCTCGGGGCGCCTTCGGCGGATACGTTTGCGGTCCCCTTGCTCACCGGGACCGAGGATATGGAAAGGAGGCGACCAGATTGGCGATCGAGCTGCGGGAGGCGCGCCGTGGGGACGAGGATGCCGTGGCCGACGTCCACGTCCGCGCCTGGCAAGAGGCGTACCGGGGGCTGATCCCGGACGAGTTCCTCGACACGCTCGACCCGGCCGACCGCGCCCGGACCTACGCCTTCGAGGATGGCGATCCGGAGGCGCCGACGACGCTGGTCGCAGTGCAGAAGGGGGAAGACGCGGGGGAGGTGGTCCTCGGCTTCGCGACCTTCTCCCGCTCGCGCGACGCCGACGCCCCCGACCACGGGGAGGTGATCGCCCTCTATGTCGATCCCGACCGCTACGAGGGTGGGGTGGGCCGCCTGCTGATGGCCGAGACCCGGCGGCGCCTCTGGGAGGCCGGCTTCACCGACGCCCTCCTCTGGGTGCTCGAGGGCAACGACCGCGCCACCCGCTTCTACGAAGGCGAAGGCTGGGCTCCCGACGGCGCGACCCGGGTCGAGCAGCCGTACAGCGTGGTCAGCAACGTCCGCCGCCTCCGCCGCCCGCTCTGACTAGACCTGGTCGCGACGGAAGCAGTCGGCGCTGTGGTCGTTGACCAGGCCGACCGCCTGCATCCAGGCGTAGACGATCGTCGGGCCGACGAACTTGAAGCCGCGGCGCTTCAGCTCCTTGGAGAAGGCTTCCGAGAGGGGGGTCTTGGCGGGGATCTCGGTCCCGTCGCCGCGCAGCGGCTCGCCCTCGACGAAGGCCCAGCAGAACTCGGCGAAGTCCTCGCCGGCCTTCTGCATCTCCAGGTAGACGCGGGCGTTGCCGATCGTCGCCTCGATCTTCGCCCGCGAGCGGATGATCCCGGCGTCGCCGAGGAGGCGCTCGACATCGGCCTCGCCGAACTTGGCGACCTTCTTCGGGTCGAATCCTTTGAAGCCCTTGCGGAAGGCGTCGCGCTTGCGCAGCACCGTGATCCAGGCAAGCCCGGCCTGGAAGCCGTCGAGCTGGAGCTTCTCCCAGAGCGCCCGCGGGTCGCGCTCGGGCACGCCCCACTCCTCGTCGTGGTAGGCCTGCATGAGCGGGTCGTTCCCCGCCCACGCGCAGCGCGTCAGCTCCGCCACTCTTGCCACTGTTCGGCGCGGATCGCGAAGCGGGCGTGGTCGCGCCAGTGCCCGCCGATCTTCAGGTAGCGCTCGGAGAAGCCCTCGCGGACGAAGCCGCAGCGCTCGACCAGCGCGATCGAGGCGGAGTTGTCGGGCTGGATGTTCGCTTCCAGGCGGTGCAGGGAGAGGTCGGTGAAGGCGCGCTCGAGGACCAGGTGCAGGGCCGCGGTCATGTAGCCGCCGCCGCTCCACCGGGCGACCCCGCCGTAACCGAGGAAGGCGCTCTGTAGCGGCCCGCGGATGATCTGGCTGATGTTGAAGTAGCCGACGATCGCGCCGTCCTCGGGGCGGATGGCGAGGCTGGCGTCAAAGTCGGCGCGGCGCGAGCGGGTGAGCCAGGCGTCGAACTCGGGGACGGTGACCGGCGGGGTGAGCCAGGGGCGGTGGAGCTCGGCGCTTCCCTTCATCGCCGCGATGAAGGCGTCGCGGTCGCTTGGCGCGGGCGGGCGGATGGCGACCGCCGGGGTCGCGCGGACCGTGGAGGCGTCGGTCTGGCTCACAGCGCTCATCCTAGGCGCGGTCGACCTCACGTTCGCGCCGCGGCGCACGTTTGACTATGAAAGAGACGAAGGAGGCCGAAGCGATGAGCGAGACGAACGTCACCTGGGACATCTACGAGAGCCCGATCGGGCCGCTGCTGCTGGTCGGCGGCGAAGCGGGATTGCGCGGCCTCTGGTTCCCCGGCAAGACGGCGAGCCCGGCGGAGTCGGCACGGGCGCCGATGCCCGCGGTCGTCGAGCAGCTCGAGGCCTACTTCGCCGGCGAGCGGCGCGCCTTCGAGGTCGACCTCGACCCGCGCGGCACGCCGTTCGACCGCGCCGTCTGGCGCGCCCTCCTCGAGATCCCCTACGGGGAGACCTGGAGCTACGGCGAGCTCGCCTCGCGGGTCGATCCGGACGCCTTCCGCACCGACGTCGAACCCTGGCAGCGCGCCCGCGCGGTCGGCGCCGCGAACGGCCGCAACCCGGTGTCGATCATCGTCCCCTGCCACCGGGTGATCGGCGCCGACGGCTCGCTGACCGGCTACGGAGGCGGACTGCACCGCAAGCAGGCGCTGCTCGGGCTGGAGGGCTCCGGCAAGCCCGACCCCGCCTGGCAGGCTCGCCAGACCTCGCTGCTCTGATCCGTTCCCGACGAGGCGGGACACTTCTTTCCCACTGACGCCACCTCAGGCGCTACACTCCACCGCCATCAAGGACCGGTAAGCCGAATCCAGGGGCCGAAAAACTCTGGAGCGGGGGAACCGAGTTTTGGGGCGAATCCACCTGAGGGTGGGAGCGCGGCTCCTTTCAGCGCCAGCCCGACAGCTAACCCCGCAGGCCGACAAAGGAGATCGGTTTTGCTGCATTCCCACGGGGTGGGTTGGAAAGCACGTATGGCGCTGGCGATCGGGCTGATCGTCGCGGTCGTCTTCCCGGCCGGCGCGTTCGCCGCCGGCGGAGGTCTGACCCCGGCGGGCTTCGTCACCAACGAAGGTGCGCCGGCCACCGAATCGACCCCGACCCCGGGCTCGATCGAATGCACGCTCAGCCCCGAAGGGGTGCGGAGCTGCCTCCCGGTGACGCCGGGCACGCTGGTCGAAGGTGTCCTCGCACCGCCCGAAACCGCCCCCGCGGCGGTGAAGGCGGCGATCGCGGCGGCCAACCGCATCCACACGCTTCCCTATATCTGGGGCGGCGGCCACGCTCGCTGGTCCAGCCCCGGGTACGACTGCTCCGGCGCGGTCAGCTACGCGCTCCACGGCGCGGGCCTGATCGCGACGCCGATGGACTCGGGCGAAATGATGAATTGGGGTGTCGCGGGCAAGGGTCGCTGGATCACGATCTACGCCAACGCGGGACACGCGTTCGCCGTGATCGACGGCGTCCGTTGGGACACCGTGGGCGACTCGACCGGCACCGGGCCGCGCTGGCATCCCGAAATGGTCTCGACGGCGGGCTTCGTCGCCCGTCATCCCGCCGGGTACTAGATCCGCCGCTCGGTCTCCGCGTCCGCCTCGCCGCCGTAGAAGCGGTCGAGCACGGCGGTGAAGAGCCGCTCCTCGGGCGCGGCGGCGGCGAACAGCGTCATCGACGAGCGGACCTTGATCGCGTCGACGCCGCCGAGGATCGCCTCGGCCGACGCGCCCGGGGCGGCGGCGAGGAGGGCTTCGGTCGACTCGCGCAGGCGCGGCCCGAGCAGGGGGTGTCCGAGGTAGGCCCGCGCCTCATCTAGCGAGCGGATCGCGTAGGCCCGCGACATCGGGCTCTGGCCGAGCCCGGCGACCTGCGGAAAGACGAACCAGATCCAGTGGCCCTGCTTGCGCCCCGCCCGTAGCTCGCCGAGCGCCCGCGCGTAGATCGCCGCGTCTTCCTGCGCGTCGACGAAGCGCCGCAGGTGGAAGGGATCGTCGCCCATCGACCCAGCGTAGGCGCCCCCCGCCGCAGCTGTTCCTTTTGCCGGGATGCCCGGCAAAAGGAACAGCCAGGCGGATCGGGGGTGGCTCAAGTCGATTCGGTTCCCTGCCGATCCCAGGGACCATGACCCCCCGTCCGCACGGGCCGCTCTCGGCCGCCCGCCTCCTCCTCGTCCTGTCCGCATTGGTCGCCGCCCTGCTGGTGATCCCCGCCGCCTCCGCCTCGGCGGGCACGATCGTCGCCGACAACGGCTTCCGGCCCGACCCCGACGGCTTCTCCTTCCCCAACTACGGCAACGAAGGGCAGAAGGGGCTGGACGCCGCGGAGTTCGAGCGCATCTACGGCCCCGGCGTCTGTCTTCCCGGCAAGGGACCCTGCGTGCTCACCCCGCTCGCCCGGACGGTGATGAAGTCCTACAACGAAGGGTCCGCGGACGGCCACTGCTTCGGCTTCGCGACCCTCGCCGAGCTCATCTACAAGGGCTACCTGCCGCGCTTCGGCTACTCCAGCGTGAGCGCGTTCGGGGTGGGAGCGACGAACCCGTTCCAGCTCGGGATCGAAGGCAACGACCTGCTGCAGCGCTCGATCACCCGCGCCTTCGACTTCCAGAACCTGGAATCGATCAACGCCAACACGATCATCGCGACGCCGACCGAGATCTTGAACTTCCTCCTTCACGGCGGGCTCGACCCGAAGAACCCGGAGATCTGGACCTTCGAGATCTTCCAGTACGGCTTCAAGGCCGGCCACGCGATCACCCCGTACGCGGTGGAAAAAGTCGGCCCCGGCGAATACGAAGTGCTCGTCTACGACAACAACTGGCCGAACAACGACCAGCGGCGCCTGCAGATCAACACGAAGACCGACACCTGGAGCTACTACGCGATGGTCTCACCGGGCTACCCGCAGGCGATGTACGAAGGCAACGCGAAGTCCGAGAACCTGCGCCTGGCGCCGGTCACCCCGGGCCTCGGCGTCCAGTCGTGCCCGTTCTGCGTCGGCCGCCAGGGGGGCGGCTCGAAGTACAACCAGATCCGCCTCGACGGCACCTCCAACGAACACGCCCGGCTGGTGATCGAGGACGCCAAGGGCCGCAAGACCGGCTTCGTCGGCGGCAAGTTCGTCAACCAGATCCCCGGCGCGAGGGTGCTGCCGCGCAGCTCCGCCGGCATCCAACTGAAAGGCAGCACGCTCTGGAAGGACTCGCCGACGCCGGTCGTCGAGGTCCCCAAGAACGTCGAATTCGCGATCTCGATCGACGGCAGGCACCTCGGCGTGCGCGATCGCGAGACCCTCAGCCTCGTCGGCCCGACCTACGACGCGACGGTGGAAAACCTGATCATGGCGCCCGGGCAGGAGGCGGCGATCGCGCTCTCCCCGAAGGGCAACGCGATCACCTACCTGCCGAGTGCCAAGACCGTGTCGCCGGCGATCACCCTCGGCGCCGAATCGAAGACCGCCGCCTACCGGGTCACCGTCGCCGCGCTCAGCGCGCCGAAGGGCAGCGGCCTCACCTTCGTCAAGGAACCGAAGCGGCAGCTGATGTGGTTCGGGGACGACACCAAGGCGAAGCGCACCTACCAGGTGACGATCAAGCGCTACACCTCGAAGGCGGGCCGCACGTTCGGCCGACAGGTGACGATCAGCGGAAACCAGCAGGCGTTCCTCGACTACGGCCCGCTGGGCAAGAAGAACGGCCACGCAAAGCTCGTCGTCTACACGCCCGGCCACCGCAACCACCCGATCAAGGAGCTGCCGATCGAACTGATCGGCTGAGCCGCCCGGGTCAGGGGCGGAGGTTGACGATGCGCGCGCCGGTGTCGCGGGCGAGGCGGGCGCCGATCAGGGACCGGTGGCAGGCGGCGGCGTCGCGCTCGACGCAGAAGAGCGCGGCGTTCGAGCGGCCGACGAAGCGGACCAGCGGCTCGAGGTCGGCCGGCTCGAGGATCTCCTCGGCGTAGCGCTCGACGTAGGCGGGGGCGAGGACGGTGCGGTCGCGTTTGCCCTCGCCCTTCTCGTCGTCGGCTTCGTACTGGAGTTCGCGCATCGCCGTGGTCGGGGCCAGCTCGGGCAGGTGCTGGTAGCCGACGCCGGCCTCGCGCAGTGCCGCTTCGAGTCGGGCCGCGTTCGCCCAGGCGTACTGGGCGCCGCGCACCCCGCGCCGCTGGCGCACGTCGAGCAGCAGGTCGACGCCCGCCGCCTCGAGCGCGGCGAGGAAGCCCTCGGCATCGGCGCCGTAGACGCCGATGGTGAAGATCGTCTTCACGGCCCGGAGCCGATCACGGCACCGGGGTGGGAGTCAAGCGCCGGGATCCGGCGGCAGGGCGATACCCGGCGTCCGCGCCACCGCCAGCGCCGCCATCACGAATTGGGCGGCGCGGGGGAAGCGGCGGCCGGGCGGCGGCGGTCCGGCGTGCTGGTCGGCCAGGTCGAGCAGCCGGAGGATCGCGCGGCCCGACTC
Source organism: uncultured Actinomycetes bacterium (assembly GCA_963782515.1). Classification (GTDB taxonomy): domain Bacteria; phylum Actinomycetota; class Thermoleophilia; order Solirubrobacterales; family 70-9; genus VAYN01. The sequence goes on from CAWAJY010000004.1 coordinate 1,017,816, forward strand.
GGCCTCGGGCCCGTCGAGGTCGACCGCGAGGCGTCCCAGGGCCACCGACTCGCTCGGGTCGCCCTCGGCCATCGCCCGTCCGATCGCCGAGGTCAGGTGGGAGACGATGCGCTCCATCCCCGGGTCCAGCGCTCCGGGCGGGCCGGGGGGAGGGCCGAGGTCGAGGGGCTCCTCGCCGTTCAGGATGCGCTCGATCTGGCCGCCCGCGATCGTCCGGATCTGGTCGGGAGCGAGCCCGACGAGGAGCGCGTAGCGGAGCTGGAAGGCGGCGGCTTGGAGCGGCTGCCCGTAGGGGTTGTCGCTCGCCCAGAGGATCTGGCCGGGCGGGACCAGGCTGAAGAGGGCGACGAAGTCGGCCGGGTTCCACCAGGAGCTGTCGACGAAGAGGTTCGGGTGCTCGGGCATCAGGCGCCAGAGCCAGGCGAGGTCGGAGACGGCGGCGTGGGCGAGGATGAAACGCGCGCCCGGGTAGCGCTGCGCCAGCTCCAGCGTGTCCTGGCCGAGCGCCGGGATGCCGCGCCCGGCGTGGATCAGGATCGGCACGCCGCGCTCCTGCGCGAGCCGGGTCAGGTCCTCGACCGCGGGCTCCGACATCGCGAACTGCTCGGCTCGGGGATGGAGCTTGATCCCGTGGGCGCCGAGGTCGAGGCAGCGCTGCGCCTCGGCGAGCGCGCCGTCGTGCGGGTTGACGCGGCAGAAGTGGACGATCCGCCCTTCGGCCCGCGCCTCGATCGCCCGCGCCTCGTCGTTCGCCGCCGGGTAGCCATCGGGCTCGTGCATCGGGAAGGTGATCGCCCGCGCGCCGGCGTTCGCCATCGTCGCGATCAGCTCCTCGGGCTCCTGGCGGAACTCGTCGGGGTCGTTGCGGCCGAAGTGGGTGTGGGTGTCGAAGAGGGCGAGCGGGCCCGTCTCCGCTTCCAGCGCGTCCAGCCAGCGCCGCGCCTCCCCCTCGATCGGCTCGATCTCAAACTCCGCCACCCCTGGCGCCCCCGTCGGTTCGCTCACCGTCCCACCGCCTTCCCGATCCGTTTCACTGCCTCCTCGACGAGTGCCGGGGAGGTGCCGATGTTGAGCCGCGCGAACCCCTTGCCCTGCGGCCCGTAGGAGGGGCCCGCGTTGAGGGCGACGCGGCCGCGCTCGAGCAGGGCCTCGCTGGGGTCGTCGCCGAGCTTCAGCGCGCGCAGGTCGAGCCAGGTGAGGTAGCCCGCGCGCGGCGGGGTGTAGGCGACCTCGGGGAGCTTCGCGGCGAGGAGGTCGGCGAGCAGGGCGCGGTTGTGGTCGAGGACCGCGATCACGTCGTCGAGCCAGGCGGCGCCGTCGCGATAGGCGGCGATGCTCGCGAGGATGCCGAAGTGGCCGGCGTGCTTGGCGGTGAAGGGGAGCCCCTCGACCACCGCTTGCGCGCGCTCCGATGCGGTCACGAACTGGGCGCAGTTCAGTCCCGCGAGGTTGAACGCCTTCGAGGCCGAGACGAGGGCGATGCCGTGCTCGCGCGCCTCCGGCGAGACGGACAGGAAGGGGATGTGGCGGGCGCCGGGCAGGGTGAGGGGCGAGTGGATCTCGTCGCTGAGCACCCAGGCGCCGTGCTCGGCCGCGGCGGCGGCGAGCGCCCCGAGCTGCCCTTCGGTCGGCAGCGTGCCGGTCGGGTTGTGGGGGCTGCAGAGGATCAGCGCGACGGCGCCGCGGCGGAACTCCGCGTCGATCCCGTCGACGTCGAGCGCGCCGTCGACCAGCGGCACTTCGGCGAGCTCGAGGCCGAGCTCCTCGATGATTCCGAAGAACGGGGTGTAGACCGGCGTGTTGATGACGACCCGGTCGCCCGGCTTCGCGATCGCCCGCAGCAGCGAGGTGAGCCCGTTGACCACGTCGGGGGCGGCGGCGACGCCCGCCGGGTCGACCTCCCAGCCGAGCCGCGCCTTGGCGAACTCCGCGAACGCCTCGGCGAGCCCGAGGGCGTCCGGGTAGCCGTAGCCGGTGTCGTCGAGCTCGACCGCCTCTGCCAGCGTGATCTTCACCGGCGGCGCCAGCGGGAAGTCCATCTCGGCGACGAAGGCGGGGAGGACGTCCGGGTCGTAGAACCGCCACTTGGCGCTGCGCCGCAGACGCAGGGTCTCCAGCGACAGCTCGGTCAGTTCGGGGTTCAGCGATCCCGCCACGGCTGCCAACTCTTTCAAAGCCGGCGCTTCTACTCGATCGGCGCGAGCAGGTTGTGCGAGTTGGGGCGGAATCCCTTGCGCTCGTAGAGCGTTTCGGCGCCCTCGTTGCCGGCGACGACGGTGACGCTCCACCACTGGACGCCGCGCTCGCGCAGGTGCTCGCGGCAGTGGGCGAGCAGGGCGGTGCCGACGCCCGTCCCGCGCGCCGCGGCGGTGACCGAGAGGGACTCCAGGTCACCGACCCGCTCGCCCAGATCAAGGGTCGCGGGCGGCCCGCCCACCCGCAGGAACGCGTACCCGAGCGGCGCGCCCTCGGCGCCCTCGCCGGGGACCAGGAAGATGAACCCCTCCCCGGCCTCCATCCAGGCGACGTATTGGCCGCGCCGCATCCCCCAGGCGCTGTCGGCGTCGCGCACCGGCGAGGCCCGCCCGATCACGTCCCGATGATGGGCGACCATCTCCTTCCAGAGCCCCTCGACGAGGTCGACGTCCCCTACGCCCAGCTCGACGATCCGGTGCTCCATCACGGCGCGGACCCTAGTTAACGGTCAGGAGGGTGGGCGGGGGGGCGGGACGCCCGTTGTTCGCGGCCGCTCCGCCCGTCCGAGGTCGGTCCTGGGCGTCTCATGGCGGTCCTGGCTGGCTGTGACCGCCATGAGACGCCCAGGACGTGAGGGGTTCGTGAAACAACCGGCACACCTCGCCCCGATCGGTGACGAAGATGCCGGGAACGTCACACCCGCGTGAGCCTTCGGTCTGTCTCCGGGCCCGGGACAAGGGCCCGAGGCCTCGATGCAAGCATTGACGTCGTCATGGCGACACCAAAGCTTGCAGCGCGTCCGTGACCGTTGGACGACACGCACGGAAGCGTGGACTTCCCACCGTCTTTGTGACGACGTAGGACTTACGTCACGGACCCGTGTCCCTCCCGTGACGAACCCGGGGCACCGCCGCGAGAGATCCGCCACTCCCCGCACCCCCGGCCGTCTCGGCCACGGCCACAGCCAGCCAGGGCCGTGGCCGAGACGGCCGCGCTCGCCGCAGACCCTTGCGTCCCTTGTCCTCGGGGCGCCAGCTTCACCCCGCCCCGCACCCCCACCGCGGACGTCCCCAGGGTGGGGTTAACCCCACCCCGCGGACGGTGGGACGCATCAGGGGGACTTGCCGGCTGGCCGCATTGGAAGCGCATCGCGACTCGCGCAGGGTGGAGGAGCGCCGAACTGGGCGTGGATCTGACCCCGAGAACCGGACGGAGGACGCGATGGGAAGCAGGAGGAAGTTGGGACTGGCGGGACGGGCGGGGCGTTGGAGCGCCGCCCACCGGAAGACGGCGATCTGGGGATGGATCGCGTTCGTCGTCGCGGCGATCGTCGTCGGCGGGGCGCTGGGGACCAAGACCCTCGACAACGGCGGCGGCACCGGCGAATCCGCGCAGGCCGAACGGGCCCTCGAAGGCGGCTTCCCGCAGTCGGCGGTCGAGCAGGTGCTGGTGCAGTCGAAAGGTGGGGAATCGATCCACGGCCCGCACGCCAAGGCCGCGGTCGCCGAGGTCGAAGCGGGCCTGCGCAAGCTGCCCTTCGTCCGCGACCTCACCGGTCCATATGACGAGGGCGCGGGCGGTCAGATCTCCGCCGACGGACGCTCCGGGTTGATCAAGTTCTCGATCCCCGAAACGGACGAGGTGGAAGCTGACCAGGTCGTCGGGGAGGCGCTCGATCAGGTCGCGATCGTGCAGAAGCGCCACCAGGATCTGCGCGTGGAAGAGGTCGGTGACGCGAGCGGCGAAAAGGCCGTCGCCACCAGCCTCGAAGAAGACTTCGCCAAGGCCGAGATGACCTCGCTGCCGGTGACGTTGCTGATCCTGGTGGTCGTCTTTGGCTCGCTGCTCGCCGCGGGCGTGCCGCTGCTCCTCGCCCTGACCGCGGTCGGCGCGACGATCGGCATCATCGGCCCGGTCAGCCACGCCTTCGGCGCGGTCGCCGAACAGATCAACTCGGTGGTGCTGTTGATCGGCCTCGCGGTGGGTGTCGACTACTCGATGTTCTACCTGCGGCGGGAGCGCGAGGAGCGCGCCGCCGGAGCCGGCGAGCGCGCCGCCCTGGAAGCCGCGGCGGCGACGTCGGGACGGGCGATCCTCGTCTCCGGCTTCACCGTGATGGTCGCGATGGCGGGCATGTACATCGCCGGCAACCAGACCTTCGCCAGCTTCGCCACCGGGACGATCATCGTCGTCGCCGTGGCCATGGTCGGCTCGCTGACCGTGCTGCCGGCGATCCTCGCCTGGCTCGGCGACCGGATCGAGAAGGGCCGGATCCCGTTCCTCTCGCGCCGGCGCGGCGGCGCCGAGGGCTCCCGCGTCTGGGGCGCCCTGATCAGCCGTGTGATGCAGCGGCCGAAGCTCGCCGCGGGCATCGCCTTCGCCGGCCTGGCGATCCTGGCGATCCCCGCCTTCAGCCTGCACACCGCCAACGCCGGCGTCGGCGGGCTGTCGAAGGACATGCCGATCGTGCAGACCTTCGACCGCGTCCAGGCCGCCTTCCCCGGCGGCGTCGAACCCGCTGAGGTGGCGATCGTCGCCCCGAACGTCAAGGCGGGACCGGTCACCCACCAGGTGCAGGCGCTGCGCGAGCGGCTCGCCGCCGATCCGCACAACTTCGGCGCGGCGCAGTCCTACCGCGTTTCGAAGGACGGCAAGGTCGCCGAACTCCGCGTGCCGCTCGCCGGCGACGGCAGCGACGCGCGCTCGCAGGCGGCGCTGACGAAGCTCCGGGAGGACCTGATCCCGGCGACGATCGGCCAGGTCGAAGGGGCGAAGGCCCAGGTGGGCGGCCCGACCGCCTCCTCGGTCGACTTCAACGACCGCCTCGCGGAACGGATGCCCTGGGTGTTCGCCTTCGTGCTCGGCGCGGCGTTCCTGCTGCTGTTGGTCAGCTTCCGCTCGATCGTCATCCCGATCACCGCGATCTGCCTCAACCTGCTCTCGGTCGGCGCCGCCTACGGCGTCGTCGTCTGGGTGTTCCAGGACGGGCACCTCGAAAACCTGATCGGGTTCGAATCGATCGGCTCGATCACCTCGTGGCTACCGCTGTTCCTCTTCGTCGTCCTCTTCGGGCTGTCGATGGACTACCACGTGTTCATCCTCACCCGGATCAGGGAGGCATACGATCGGGGGATGTCCACGGAGGATGCCGTCTCCCACGGCCTGCGCACGACCGCGGGCGTGGTCACCAGCGCTGCCGCGGTGATGGTCGCCGTGTTCGCGATCTTCGCGACCCTCTCCTTCCTCGAATTCAAGGAGATGGGCGTGGGACTGGCGGCGGCGATCCTGATCGACGCGACGATCATCCGCGGAGTGCTCCTGCCGGCGACGATGAAGCTGCTGGGCGAGCGCAACTGGTACCTGCCGCGGGCGCTGCAGTGGCTGCCGCGGGTCGGGCTCGAGGGCCCGGCCCCGGCGATGGCGGGCGGCGCGCCGGAGGACGAGGAGGAGGGCCGCGTCCGCCCTCCGCGGCGTCCCGCGACCTCGGAGGCCGGCAGGTGAGTGCCGCGTCCTCCGCGGCCGGCGAGGCGGGGATCGGCGAGCGCCTCGCCGACCTCGCCCGCCGCGCCGGTCTCGACCTCGCCTACCTCTCGATCGGCGGCGTCACCGCGGTCGTCGCATTCGGCGTCTGGGTGACCGCGGTCAGTGTGACCCTGTCGCTGATCGTCTTCATCATCGGCCTGCCGCTGTTCCTGCTGAGCGTGATCGCCTTCCGCTGGACGGCGGAGCTCGATCGGCGCAACGCGGCGCTGCTCCTCGGCCGCCCCTTGCGCGCGACTTATCAAGGACCACCGCGGCGAGAGCTTCCTCGCCCGCCTCTCCAGCACCACCCGGGACCCGCAGACCTGGAAGGACCTGGCCTGGCTGGTCGTCCACTCCGTCGTCGGCTTCACCTTCGCAGTGGTCGCGGTGACCCTGGTCGCGACGGTGCTCGGCTCCCTGACGATGCCGCTCTGGTTCTGGTCGATCCCCGGGGGCGTGGATTTCGTTGCCTGGCATATCGACAGCGTGCCGCTCGCCCTTCTGGCGACGGCGCTCTCGTTCCCGCTGGCGGCGCTGACCGTGTTCGTCGACCGCTGGATGGCGAAGGGCGAGCTGTGGCTGGCGGAACGGCTCCTCGACGGCGCCCCGGAGGCGGGCGCGGACGGCGTTGGCGACAGTCCGGGCGTCCCTCTCTCCTCCGACTCGCTCCGCCGGATGATCCCCGGCGGCGAACTGTCGCTCGCCGTCCACGCGGCGATCTCCGGCCTGGTCGGCCTGTTCGTCACCGTCATCTGGGCGGCGGCCGGCGGCGGGTATTACTGGCCGGCCTGGGTCTGGCTCGCGCTGGTCATCCCGCTGAGCCTCCACTTCGGGCTGCGCGAGGCCGTGCGGATCGCCCCCGAACGCCGCGGCATCGCGATCCAGGCGGTGATCTCGCTGGTGCTCATCGGGGTCACGATCGTGGTCTGGGGACTCACCGGCTTTGGCACCTTCTGGCCGATCTGGACGATCCTCGGCCTGATCGTACTGTTCGTCGTCGTCCTTCTGGGACGGCTGGGCCGGCGCCGGCTCTACGGTGACGAGCGGGAGCGCGAGCTGACCGAGCGGGTGGAGACGCTGACCGAGACCCGGCGTGGTGCCCTCGATGTGCAGGCGGCCGAGCTCCGCCGCATCGAGCGGGACCTCCACGACGGCGCGCAGGCGCGGCTCGTCGCCCTCTCGATGCAGCTCGGCCGCGCCGAGGAGGGGCTCGCCGACCGGCCGGAGATCGCCGCTCTGGTGCGCCAGGCGCGCGCCGAGGCGACCGCCGCGAACGCCGAGCTGCGCGATCTCGCCCGCGGGATCGCGCCGCCGGTGCTCACCGATCGCGGCCTTGCCGCCGCGGTCGAGGCGCTCGGCACCCGCGCCCCGACCGCGGTGACCGTCGACGCCGCCGCGCTCTCGCGCCGGCCCGCGCCGGTGGTGGAGAGCGCCGCCTACTTCGTCGTCGCCGAGTCGCTCACCAACGTCGCCAAGCACGCGCCCGGGGCGACGGCCACGGTGACGCTGCGATTGGATGGCGAGGTGCTGAACGTGACCATCGCCGACGACGGGCCGGGCGGCGCCGACGCGACCGCGGGCGGCGGCCTGGACGGGCTGCGGCGCCGGGTGGCGGCGCTCGACGGCGAAATGAAGATCGTGTCGCCGGCGGAGGGCGGGACGCGGATCGAGGTGAGGCTGCCGTGCGGGTCGTGATCGCCGAGGACAACCTGCTTCTGCGCGAAGGGCTGGTGGCGCTGCTGCGCGAACGCGAGATCGAGGTCGTCGCCCAGGCCGAAGACGGCGAGGGCCTCCTGCGGATCGTCGGCGGCCACAAGCCCGACCTCGCGATCGTCGACGTGCGGCTGCCGCCGACCTTCACCGACGAGGGCATCCGCGCCGCGGTCGAGGCACGCAAGCGCCGCCCCGAGATGGGCGTCCTGATCCTCTCCCAGTACGTCGAGCCGGTCTACACCGCCGAGCTCCTGGCGGGCGGCGAGGGCGGCGTCGGCTACCTCCTCAAGGAGCGGGTGGGGGACATCCCCGCCTTCCTCGACGCGATCCGCCGCGTCGCCGACGGCGGCACGGCCCTCGACCGCGAGGTCGTCGCCGAGCTGGTCGGCGAACGCCGCGCCGAGGCGGAGAGCCCGATCGACGCGCTCTCCCCCCGCGAGCGCGAGGTCCTCTCCCTCATGGCCGAGGGCCGGACCAACAACGCGATCGCCGAACAGCTCGTGGTCACCCCAGGCGCCGTCGAGAAGCACGTCTCCAGCATCTTCGGCAAGTTGAACCTGAGCGCCGCCGGCGACGACCACCGCCGCGTGCTCGCGGTGCTGGCGTTCCTCCGGGCGACCGATGGGGGTGTGTAGCGCTCTAGGCCAGGTTCAATCGGTGCGCCACCGCGGCGGCCTCGGTGCGGCTGCGGACCCCCAGCTTGGCGAGGATCCGGGAGACGTGGACGCTGGCGGTCTTCTCCGCCATGAAGAGGTCGGCGGCGATCTCGCGGTTGGTGGCGCCCTCGGCGAGCGCCGCCAGCACCTGGCGCTCGCGCGGGGTGAGGCCGAAGGGATCCTCGTCGGCGGGCGCGGCTCCGTTGCCGCCGCGCGGCGCGCCGTCGGTCGGCGGGGCGGCGACGCCGGTCGGCAGGCGGGCCCGCGCGATCAGCCCGGCCACCTCCGCCGCCAGCCACTCCGAGCCGAGCTCCTCCGCCGTCGCCAGGGCCTTGGCCGCGGCGGCGCCGGCCGCCTCGCGTTCGCCGCGGGCGGCCCGCGCTTCGGCCTCGCGCCGTCGGCACATCGCCGCCTGGTAGGGACGAGGAAGCCGCTCCCAGGCATCGGCCGCCGCCGCGGCTCGCTCGGCGGAGTCGTCATCGTCACGCGCGCGGGCGAGCTGCGCTTCGGCGGTGAGCTGGTAGGCACACTCGAGCGGGCGCCCGGTGGTCTCCGCCGCCGCCGCGGTCCGCGCCGCGCCGAGCTCGGCGCGCAGCTGAGCGGCCTCCAGCTCGGCCGTGTCGCCAAGGTCGCGCGCCCGTTCGGCCGCCTCCGCCTCGACCGCCGTAGCGGCCGCCGAGATCAACGCCATCCGCGCCGCGTCGTCGCTGCAGAACTCGAGCTGGTCGATCGCCTTCTCCGCCGCTTCCCGCGCCGCCTCGACGTTGCCGGAGCGCAGCTCGAGTTCGACCAGCATCGCCCCGGCGGGAGCGATGATCTGCGGCTCGACCGTGTTGGCCAGGAAGGTGCCGGCATGCTCGATCGCCGCGCGGGCGCCGGCGAGGTCACCGCGTCCCAGCATCAGCGAGGCACGCCGCAGCAGCACGTTGGCGAAGGTGGTCGACGACGACCCCCGGTTCTTTGCCGGGAGGATCGCTTCGGCCTCGTCCCAGCGGCCGAGGAAGAAGAGGATCTCCGAGCGCGAGCAGACCAGCCAGAGGATCGAGCGGTCCCCCGGCGTGATCTCTGCTTCACCCTGCTTGACCAGCTCGGCCGCCTCCTCGCCCCGCCCCGACATGTGGAGCGCGTCGGCGAAGTTGACGATGCAGGTCGCGATCTGGTCGTTGGACCCCGAGCGCCGCGCCAGCTCCAGCGATTCGCGCATCACCGGCTCGCCGCGCTCCTCGTCGCCGAGCAGGAAGAGGGAGAGGCCGAGCCGGTTCAGGACCAGCGCCTTGGTGTCCTCGACCCCCGCCGCCTCGGCCGCGCGCAGCGCTTCGTCGGCGGCGTCGCGGCTTTCGGCGAAGCGCCCCTGGAGCAGCAGGAAGCGCGCTTTCTGCTCGAGGATCAGGGCGCGCTCCGGGCTCGGCTCGGACTCCGGGAGCAACGCCAGAGCCCGGTCGAGGTCGTCGCGGGCGGCCTCGGCGCGCCCGATCGCCCAGCGGGCGGAGCCGAGTTCGGCGAGCGTCCGCGCGACCCGGTGCGGCTCGGCCGCCTCGTCCATCTGGGACAGGGCCTGCTCGAAGAGCTTGATCGCGTGCGCCTCGTCGGCGTCGAGGCCGTGGGCGCGGGCGGCCAGCGTCACCAGCGTCGTGTGGTCGACGCCGGCCAGCGTTTCCGGTTCGGCGACCCGCGGCCAGAGCGCCAGGCCGCGGTCGAAGAGCGCCGCCGCCGCGCCCGGCGCGCCGCGGCGTTCGATCGCGCGGGCAGCGGCGACCGCGGTGCGGAGCGCCGCCGGCTGGTCGCCCGCCGAGTTGAAGTGATGGGCGACCGCGGTGGCACGGATCGGCATCGGGTCTGCGGCGGTCAGCCCTTCCTCCAGCGCGCGGGCCAGGCTCAGGTGCAGCTCGGCCCGTTCGCCGGGCAGCAGATCGTCGTAGATGACCTCGCGGAGCAGGGCGTGGCGGAAGCCGTAGCGGTCGTCGCGGCCGACCGCGATCACCTGCGCCTCGACCGCCTCGCGCAGCGCCGCCGCCAGCTCGTCCTCGCCGTGGTCGCAGGCGCTGACGAGGTGGTCGTGTTTGAGGCGCCCGCCGACGGCGAGGATCCGCAGCAGGCCGCGGGTCGTCTCCGAGAGCCGTTCGATCCGCAGCAGCAGCGCGTCGCGCAGGGTGGTGGGGAGGCGGCCGCGGCCGTCGGACCCCGCGGCGAGCAGCTCCTCGGTGAAGAGCGGGTTGCCTTCGCCGCGCTCGAAGAAGGTCTCGACCACCTCGGGATCGGGGGCGGCGCCGAGGATGTCGTCGAGCTGGGTGGCGACCTCGCCGCGGTCGAATGGCTCCAGCTCGAGGCGCCGCACGCGCCGGCCACGGCCGAGCTCGGCGAGCAGCGGCCGCATCGGGTGGCGGCGGTGGAGCTGGTCGGAGCGGTAGGCGATCACGGTCAGCAGGCGCACGTGGTCGGGCAGGCTGGCGGCGAGGAAGGTGAGGAAGCCGCGGGTCGCGTGGTCGGCCCAGTGGGCGTCGTCGAGCCAGAGGACCATCGGCGCTTCCTCGGCCATCGTTTCGAGCAGCGCCAGGAGCGCTTCGAAGGGGCGCTGGCGCTCCTCGTCGGGGTCGGCCGGCGCCGCGGTCGGGTCCAGCTCCGGCATCAGCGCCGCGAGGCCCTGACGGCCGGCGGGGGAGAGGCGGTCGAGGGCGCGGTCCTGCTCGCGGACCAGCCCGCGCAGGGCGGCGACCAGGGGCGCGTAGGGCAGCTCGTCGCGGCCGAGCTCGACGCACTCGCCGCCGATCCCGCAGCCGCCCTTCTCGCGGGCGCGGTCGAGCAGGGTGTGGAGGAGACGGGACTTGCCGACGCCCGACTCGCCCGCCAGGAACGCCAACGAGGCCGCCCCTGAGGCGGCCTCGTCGAACGCGGCCTCGAGCTCGGCGAGCTCTCCGTCCCGCCCGATCAGCCGGCTGGCACTGACTCGGGTCGCCACCCGGCGATTATCGCCGTCCGGGCAACCCGAGGCTGAGCAGCGCGCCGAGCGGGTGGGCGTGGAAGCTCTTGCGCGGGCGGGTGGTCTGGGCCTCACGGCGCTCGGCCTTCGCCTGGAGGCGCGAACGACGAGCCTCGTCGAGGAAGTCGTGCTTGGCGACCATCGCCTTTGCGACATACAGTTGGTTGGGATTCATCGCCTTCGCCTTTCGCTTGGAGTGCCATTCCAAGGTACGCCTGAGAAAAGCCCCGCACATCGGGCGAATTCCTACGGTTTCGAGCCCCGACCCCTTACTTGTAAGGCGCGACCCCTTACCGCTGAATCCGGGCCCACGTAGGCGCTTCACTAACTTGCCCACCTATGCCCGATCCCGTGATCAATCTCTACTCAGACACCCAGACTCAGCCGAGCGAGGAGATGCGCAAGGCGATGGCCTACGCCGAGGTCGGCGACGAACAGCGCGGCCTCGATCCGACCGTCATCGCGCTGCAGGAGGAAGTCGCGGAGCTGCTCGGGATGGAGGCGGCCGTCTTCCTGCCGTCGGGATCGATGTGCAACCAGATCGCGGTCCGGCTCCACATCCGCCCGCTGGGCGACGAGATGTACCTGCACCGGCTCGCCCACCCGATCACCGCCGAGGCGGGCGGGGCGGCGGCGATCTCCGGCGCGATGATCATGCCGCTGGAGGGCGAGGGGGGAATGTTCAGTGGTGAGGCCCTGCGCGCACGGATGCGCGACCCGGCCGACAGCCACGAACCGCGCTCGCGCCTGGTCATGGTGGAGCAGACGACGAACCTCGGCGGCGGCCGCGTCTGGCCGGCGGCGAAGCTCGATGAGGTCCTGGCCGTGGCGAAGGAGTTCGGCCTGCGCACCCACCTCGACGGTGCCCGCCTGCTGAACGCGGCGGTCGCTTCCGGCGAGAGCGCCGCCTCCCATGCCGCGGGCTTCGAAACCGCCTGGATCGACTTCTCCAAGGGTCTCGGCGCCCCGGTTGGCGCCTGCCTCGCCGGCTCCGCCGAGCTGATCGCCGAAGCGCGTCGCTACAAGCAGATGCTCGGCGGCTCGATGCGCCAGGCGGGCATCGTCGCGGCCGGCGCCCGCTATGGCCTCCAGCACAACGTCGAGCGCCTCGCCGAGGACCACGCCAACGCGAGGTTCCTCGCCGCGGGGCTCGCCGAACTGGACGGCGTCGAGATCGACCCCTCCACGGTGGAAACCAACATCGTCATCTTCGACGTCGGCGACGCCCCGGCCCTGCACGACAAGCTCGCCGCGAACGGCGTCGAAATGAGCCTGCTCGAAGGCCGGGTCCGCGCCGTCACCCACCTCGACATCGACCGCACCGGCGTCGAGAAGGCTCTCGCCGCCGTCAAGGACGCCCTGGCCTGAGGCGTCCGCGAAGAGCACGGGCGCCCGTGGGCGCCCGTGCTCCAAGCCGCTAGAGGACGCGCTCTACCAGCCGCGCGGGCGACCCCCGTGGCCGCCGTGATCGTGGCGATGATGGTGACGGTGGTGGTGATCGTCGCCACCGTCGCCACCGTGAGGCATTTCGTAGCCTTCTTCTTCTTCGAGTTCGACCGGCTGACCCGTCACCGGGTCGAGCGGCACGGCCGGGTCGGAGCGGCCGTCGAACTGGAACATCCCCGCCAGGTCGAACGGAACGTGCTCGGAGTGGTCGACCTTCGACTGTGCCTGGTCGAATGACCCCGAGATGCCCGGCAGCCCCCAGTTGTACTCGATGAAGTTGATCGTCGAGGCCTGGTTGCTGAGGTTGTGGTCGACCGAGTTCCGCTTGGCGAAAGGTGAGATCACGAGCATCGGCAGACGCGGGCCGAGGCCGCACCGGCCCTGTTCCCCGCCGAGCGGGGTCGCGGTCTGCGGATTCGGGCCGCACTGGCCCAGGCGGCACCGGCCGGCGTCGTGTTGGTCAGGTTGTCGGCCGGCGACAGGGAGGGGTTGAGTACCCCGGCGTCGGCATGGTCGTACCAGCCGTCGGAGTCGTCGTAGTTGATCACGATGGCCGTGTGCTTCCAGTCGGGCGAGCTCATGATCTCGTTGATGGTGTGGGCGAGGAATTCCTGCTCGTCCTGGGGATCGGAGTAGGCGGCGTGGCCGTCCTCGAAGCCAGGAGCCTTGAGAAAGCTGACCGCGGGCATCGCCGAGGCGGGCAGTTCGTGATTCGTGATCGCCGTCATCAGCTGGTCGAAGTCACTCGTGTCGTAGTTGTGGTTGGGCGTGTTGAACTGCGGCTGACCACCGGCGTAGGACTGCGTATCGGTACCGATCGTCGCCAGGCCCGCCAACGTGTCGTGGCCCTTGCTGTTGGTCGGGATCGTCAGGTGGTGGGGGTTGGCGGTCGAGGCGTAGTACTGGAACGCGGAGTGGTGGGGGATGTAGTCGTCCTTGTAGCCCCACTGCCCGGTGCCGCCAAGGCCTTCGCCGACCGGGGTGACGGCGTCGCAGAGTCCCTGGTTGCTGGAGTGCGGGACCGCTTTGTTCAGTTCGGCGGCCTTGAACTCGTCCGGGATGAAGGTGCTGGTCGACTGTCCGGCGTGACCGGTCGCTTCCAGTGCCGTCTGGTAGGAGGTGGTCGGCCGGAAGCCGCCCTCGAACCAGCCCCAGGAGAGACCGGCTTCGCTCAGCAGGTCACCGATGTTCTTGCCCGAGAGGGCGACCGCATCGCGGGTCGAGCAGTCGTCCCAGTACGGCTGGGCGTCGCTGGTCAGCGCGTAGCCGCCCTTCCCGTTCGCCGTCAGGTCGGCGTTCGGGCTGGTCGGGGTGGCGATCGACGGGTTGTTGGCGGTGTGGGTCATGTCCACGTTGCCGGTGTCACCCGAGATCAGGTTGATCGCCCCCGGCGAGGAGGGACCGAACGTGGTGCCGTAGGAGTTGTCGCCCATCGCGTAGTGCTGGGCGTAGTTCCAGAGGGCGGTGACGGAGTTGCCGTCGTAGTAGTCCATGACGGTTTCCTTGCTGCAGGGAGCGCCGGACGGCGACGAGCCGCCTCCGGTGCCAAGGCTCTCCAGGAACTTGTCCATCTGACCGTTGTCGAAGGCCTTCTGCTCGTCGGAGTAGTTGTGGTCCTGGTCGCAGGTGAGCTGGCCGCCGGCGCTTCCCGGCAGGCCGGTCGCGCTGCTGTCGAGTCGCTTCGGCAGGGCGGCGTTCGGATTGGAGGTGAGGAGGTTGGTGGTGTGGCGGAGGGCCGGCGGCAGGGTGGGGCTGGTGGCCGGCAGGAGGCCGTCGACGGCGGGCGTCCCCGGCAGGGCGTTGAAGGTCTGCCCGTCGGTGTTCGCGGCGTTCGGGTAGGTGCCGAAGTAATGGTCGAAGGAGACGTTCTCCTGGAAGATCTCGACCACATGGGTGATCGGCGTCTTCGGCCCACCGAAGGTGAGCGTCTGCTGGTTGGTGGCGGGCTGGTAGGTCGGCGCGCCAGGGGAGGCCAGTGCGACCGAGGCGGCGAGCGCCGAAAGAGCTGCCAACGCGGCCAGTAACACGGGGAGCCGTTTCATTTCTTTCCGATTCCTATCGTTCGAGGGAAGTACACACCTGGACGAGACGGGCTGCGGTCCCCAGACGGCGCCAGGCTAGGAGCGGGCTGTCCGGTGGGTGTTAAACGGCCGTTGGCAAGATGCGACCGAGTTGTTAACGACGCGATCGCGGGGTGGGCCGACCGTTAGGGTCCGGCCGATGGCAGACGCTCTCAAGCTCGACCTGCCGGCGGCGATCACGGCGCTCCTCTTCGACCTCGACGGGGTGCTGACGAAGACCGCGGTGGTCCACGACAAGGCCTGGAAGCAGACCTTCGACGGCTTCCTGAAGGCACGTGCCGAGTCGCGCGGCGAAGCCTTCGAGGAGTTCGATGCCGACGTCGACTACAACGAATTCGTCGACGGCAAGCCGCGCTACGACGGCGTGCGCTCGTTCCTCGCGTCGCGCGGGATCGAGCTGCCGGAGGGCGACCCGGACGATCCGCCGGACGCGGAAACCGTCTGCGGCCTCGGCAACCGCAAGAACGAGCTGGTCCTCAAGTTGATCGAGGAAGACGGGGTGGAGCCCTACGAGGGCTCGGTCCGCTTCGTCGAAGCGGCGCGCGCGGTGGGGCTGCGACGCGCGGTCGTCTCCTCCAGCGCGAACTGCCAGGAGGTGCTCGAGGCGGCCGGGATCGACGGGCTCTTCGAGGCGCGGATCGACGGCAACGTCGCCGACACCAAGCGCCTGAAGGGCAAGCCCGCGCCGGATACCTACCTGGCCGGGGCCGAAGCGCTCGGGGTCGAGCCCGCCGCGGCCTGCGTCTTCGAGGACGCCGTCTCCGGGGTCGAGGCGGGTGCCGCCGGGAACTTCGGCCACGTCGTCGGCGTCGATCGCGTCCACCATGCCGAGGCGCTGCGCGCCCATGGCGCCGACGTCGTCGTCGACGACCTCGGCGACCTGATCCTCGACGGCGAGGGCGCCACGTGATCGCCGACCCCCGGTACATGGTCGAACCCTGGGGGATCCGCGAAACCCAGCTCGACCTCGACCGGCTCGCCCAGTCGGAGTCGGTCTTCGCCCTCTCCAACGGCCACATCGGCATCCGCGGCACGCTCGACGAGGGCGAGCCCTACGCGCTCCCGGGCACCTACCTGAACGCCTTCTGGGAGGCCCGTCCGCTGCCCTACGCCGAGGCCGGCTACGGCTACCCGGAGGCGGGGGAGACCGTCGTCAACATGACCAACGGCAAGGTGATCCGCCTGCTGGTCGACGATTCGCCCTTCGACATCCGTTACGGCGAGCTGCTCGAACACGAGCGCCGGCTCGACTTCCGCAGCGGCATCCTGCGTCGCGTCGCGCTCTGGCGCTCGCCGACCGGCAAGACCGTGCGGGTCACCTCCGAGCGGCTCGTCTCCTTCTCCCAGCGCGCGGTGATGGCGATCCGCTACACGGTCGAGCCGACCGCGGCGCCGACCCGCGTCGTCGTCCAGTCGGAGCTGATCGCGAACGAGCCGCGCCCGGCGATCTCCAAGGACCCGCGCGCCGCCGCGGCCCTGGAAGCGCCGCTCGAAGCCGAGGAATGGGCGGGGGACGACGCCCGCGCCGTGCTCGTCCACTCGACCAAGGAGTCGAAGCTGCGCGGGGCGGCGGCGATGGGGCACGAGATCGACGGGCCCGAGGACTGCAAGTCTGACGAGGCGGAGGCCTGGGAGGACCTCGGGCGGCTGACGATCAACGCGACGCCGGGGCCCGGCGAACCGCTGACGATCACCAAGTTCGTCACCTACGGGTGGTCGGGGCGGCGCTCGGTGCCGGCGATGCGCGACCAGGTGAGCGCGGCGCTCGCCGAGGCCATGCACGCCGGCTGGGACGAGCTCTGCGCCGCCCAGCGCGCCTATCTCGACGACTTCTGGGAGCGGGCCGACGTCGAGCTGGAGGGCGACTCCGAACTCCAGCAGGCGGTCCGGTTCGGGCTCTTCCACGCCCTGCAGGCGAGCGCTCGCGGCGAGGGGCGGGCGATCCCGGCGAAGGGGCTCACCGGTCCCGGTTACGACGGCCACACCTTCTGGGACACCGAGGCCTACGTGCTGCCGATGCTCTCCTACGCGGTGCCGGACGCGGCGGCGGAGGCGCTGCGCTGGCGGCTGGACACGCTGCCGAAGGCGCGCGAGCGGGCGCAGGAGCTCTGCCTCGAGGGCGCCGCCTTCCCTTGGCGGACGATCTCCGGCGCCGAGTGCGGCGCCTACTGGCCCGCCGGGACCGCCGCCTTCCACATCAACGCCGACATCGCCCAGGCCGTCAGTCGGTACTGCGACCTGAACGTCGACCCGGACTTCGAGCGCGACGTCGGCCTGCCGCTGCTGGTGGAAACGGCGCGCCTCTGGCGCTCGCTCGGACACCACGACGCCCACGGTGCCTTCCGCATCGACGGCGTCACCGGCCCGGACGAGTACTCGGCGGTCGCCGACAACAACGTCTACACGAACCTCCTGGCGCAGAAGAACCTGCGCGCCGCCGCCCAGTTCGCCGAGCGCTACGTGGAGGGCGCCGACGCGCTCAAGGTCGGCAACGAGGAGATCGCCTCCTGGCGCGACGCCGCCGAGACGATGACGATCCCCTACGACGAGGCGCTCGGCGTCCACCCGCAGGCGGAGGGCTTCACCGACCACGCCCGCTGGGACTTCGAGGGCACCACCGAGGACGACTACCCGCTGCTCCTCCACTACCCCTACTTCGACCTCTATCGCAAGCAGGTGGTGAAGCAGGCCGACCTGGTGATGGCGATGCTGATCCGCGGCGACGCTTTCACCGCCGAGCAGAAGGCGCGCAACTTCGCCTACTACGAGCCCCTCACCGTGCGCGACTCCTCGCTCTCGGCCTGTGTGCAGGCCGTCCTGGCGGCGGAGACCGGCCACCTCGAGCTCGCCTACGACTACATCGGCGAGGCGGCCCTCATGGACCTCGACGACCTCGAGCACAACAGCCGCGACGGCCTCCACATCGCCTCCCTCGCGGGAGCCTGGATCGCCGCGATCTGCGGCTTCGGCGGCCTCCGCGACCACGACGGCAACCTCAGCTTCGCCCCCCGCCTGCCGATGCGCCTCGACCGCCTCGCGTTCCGCCTCGCCTTCCGCGGCCGTCGCCTGATGGTCGAGGTGACCGGAGAGGGAACCAGGTACTCGCTCCTGGAGGGCGACCCGCTGACCCTCCGCCACTTCGACGAGGAGGTCGAGCTGACCGCCGACGGCCTCGACTTCGGCCCCGGCCCAAAGCCCGAGCCCCCTGCCGAGCCGGTCCACCAACCGCCCCACCGCGCACCTCTGAAGCGTCGCCCGGCGCGGTAGCCGGCGTTGTCCCGGCCGGCGCGGCCGCCCCGGCAGTCCTAAGGCGTCCTGGGCGTCTCATGGCGGCCCTGGCAGGCTGTGGCCGCCATGAGACGCCCAGGACGTGAGGGTTTCGTGAACAACTCCCATGGTTCGTCACGCTTCCGCCCGGAACTCCACACCCCCGTCACGCTTCTGCGGCACCCAGATGTTGACGGGCCGAAAACCCGCCATATAGACGGGTTTTCGGCCCGTCAACATTGGGGGTCAGACGGAAGACGCACGAAGCATGAGGAACCCGGGAGGATGTGTGGAGTTCGTGGTGACTCCCTCGAATCTCCCGCAACGGCGTCGCACTTTCTCCATCGTTTTCATACCTCTCCTCGGGACGCCTTGCGTCCCTTACCTCGGGTGCCGACTTCCCCGCGCCCCTTCCTTCGGACTGGGGGCGGCGCCTCAGCCTTCGTACGGCGGAGCCACGCCCCAGCCCCAGCGGGGGACCGGCGCCTCAGCTACGACGTCGTCGGCGCCCGGGGCGGAGTTGTGGACGGCCAGGCGTGAGCCCCACTCGGCGTAGCCGATCAGGGCGGCACGGAACTCGGGGTCGGCGGGGAGGTCGACCTCGTCGGCCGCCTGGCTCAGGAGGTTGACGAAGAGGCGGCGTTGGTCGGGCGTGATCGCCAGGCCTCGGTGGTGGGCGAGCATCGTCGGGTAGCCGCCGTGGTGCGCGGTGTAGTCGGCCGGGCCGCCCATCACCTCCACCCACCAGGCGAGGACGTGGTCGCGGTGCTCCCGGCTGACCGTGCCGCCGAAGAGCGGCGCCAGTGTGCCCTCGTCTTCGACCAGGTCATAGAAGCGCTCGAGCCAGCGCTCGAACGCATCCGTCCCGCCGCCCCACTCGTAGATCGTCGGCGCCTCGGCCATCCGCAGAAGATAGAAGCTTGACATGTGACCATTTGGTCACCTATTGTCGGTCCCATGATCGACGACGTGTTCAGGGCCTTGGCGGATCCGACCCGCCGCCGTCTTCTCGACGAGTTGTTCGAGGAAGACGGGCAGACCCTGAGCGCGCTCGAGCAGCGGTTGCCGATGTCCAGGTTCGGCGTCGCCAAGCACCTGAAGGTGCTGGAGGGCGCGGGCCTGGTGACGACGCGGAAACGCGGGCGGGAGAAGCTGCACTTCCTCAACCCCGTGCCGATCCGCGAAGTCCACGACCGCTGGGTGAGCAAGTACGCGGAGCCCTGGGCACAGGCCCTGACCGGGCTCAAACGAGACCTCGAGGAGGAGAACCAAGATGACTGAGGAGCAGCTCTACACGGTGGTCGGCGGCCGCGGCACGATGACGGCCTTCGAGATCTACATCAAGACCAGCCCCGCGCGCCTCTGGGAGGCGATCACCGACGGCGAGATGCGCAAGCGCTACAGCTTCGGCGTCGGGGTCGAGTCCGACTGGACCCAGGGGTCCGAGTACCGCGCCGGCGTGCCCGGCGTGGTCGACATCTCGAGCGGCGAGAACGTCGAGGTCGACCCGCCCCGGCGCCTCGTCCAGACCTTCACCGCGCTCTGGAGCGAGGACGTGAAGCGTCAGGGCACCACGCGGGTGACCTGGGAGATCGAGCCGGTCGGCGAGGACTCCTGCCGTCTGCAGGTGACCCACGACCAGCTCGAGCCGGATGCCAACAGCGAAATCTTCGGCGGCTGGCCGATGATCCTCTCCGGCCTGAAGACGCTGCTGGAGACCGGGGAGGACCTGACCACGCCGGCCTCGCTGATGTACGCGAAATCCCAGGCCTGGGGCGCGGGCGGATGAGCGCGGGGACGACCTACCTCCACGCGGTCGCCTCGCTCGACGGCTACATCGCCGACGAGCACGACGACGTGGGGCCGCTGCACGAGTGGTACTTCGCCGGCGATCAGCCGATCCTCGTCGAGGACGACCCCGACGTCCACGGGGGTTCGCCGTTCCGTGTCTCGGCCGCCTCGGCCGATTACTTGCGCGGCGTCTGGTCGCGCCTGTCGGTCCTGGTCATCGGACGCCACCAGTTCGAGCTGATGAACGGGTGGGAGGGGAGGCCGCCGGCGGGCGAGCACGTCGTGGTCGTCTCCCACCGGCCGAAGCCGGAGGGCTGGCACCCCGACGCCTCCTACCACTTCGCGGGCTCGGTGGAGGACGGGATCGCCCGGGCGAAGGACCTGGCCGGTGAGGGAGAGATCGGCATCGGCGCGGGCGACGTCGGCGGGCAGGCGCTGGCGCTGGGGCTCGTCGACCACGTCGCCTACGACGTCGTGCCGGTCGTCTTCGGCCGCGGGAAGCCCTACTTCGGCGGCCTCGCCGACGGCCACCGGATGCTGGAGGACCCCGACGTCGTCATCCAGGGCGAGCGCGTGCTCCACCTGCGCTACCCGGTGCGCCGCTAGCGCGCCGGCGGTGGGGTCGCCTCCTCGGGGGAGATGCCGAAGCGGCCCTGGTACTCCTCGTTGAGGGCGACCCAGGGTCCGGGCTCGCTCGGGTCGCCTCCGGGCGGCTCGGGCCTGCCGGCGAGGTCGGAGGCCAGTGCGTCCAGGCAGGTGTGCCAGCCGGCCCCGTCGCGCGCCGCCTTGAGGCGATCCTTGAAGGTGTGGGTCAGCACCAGCACGCACCCGTCCTCGTCGGGCCGCAGCTCCCAGAGCAGGTGGTCGGGACGATCGCCCTCCTTCGCCCAGGTGTAGCCGAGGAGGCGCGGCGGGTCCCAGTCGGTGACCTCGTTCTCCGGCATGTCGGCGACGTGCCCGTCCGGGTCCCAGATGACGCGGCCGCCGACCCGCGGCTCGAACTCGGCCGGAGTGGGGTGCCAGGCGAACATCTCGCGCGGGTCGGTCAGCGCCTTCCAGACCCGCTCGGGCGGGTGGGGCAAGGCGCGTTCGAAGCGCAGCGCCGGGCGGCCGTCGACTTCTTCCAGGCGGGCGTACTTGTCGGGCATGGGAGTCACTCCTCCGTCGTGTCTTTGTCGCTGGCGAGGTGGCGTTCGAGCGCGTCCAGGCTGCCCTGCCAGAGCCTCTGGTAGGGAGCGACCCACGCCATCAGCTCGGCGAGGCCGGCGGGGCGGAGCTCGTAGATCCGCCGCTGGCCTTCCGCCCGCGGCTCGACCAGGCCTGCCTCGCGCAGGATGCGTAGGTGCCGCGAGGCGTTGGGCTGGCTGAGCCCGGTCTCACCGGCGATCTCGCCGACCGCCCGCGGTCCACCCGCCAGCAGGTCGAGGATCTCCCGCCGCGATCCCTCCGCGACGGCGTCGAACACCTGGCTGCCTTTCTCGCTCATGACCTTATTCAATCATATGCTTATATAAGCGTAGCGTTAGGCAAACGAGAAGGGATCGAGATGGGCACGGAGGCGACGGCGGTGGTGAGGATCGAGATCGAGCTGGCGGCGGCGCCGTCGCGGGTGTATGAGGCGATCGCGACGGCCGACGGCGTGCGGTCGTGGTGGACCGACGGGACCTTCGCCGAGGAGGTCGGTGGTATCGGCCGCTTGACCTTCGGCGCGGGGTGGACCGAGATCCGGGTGGAGAGGCTGGTCCCCGATCGCGAGGTCGAATGGAGCTGCGTCGGCCAGGATGATCGAGCACTTCGACCCGATCGACGAGTGGGTCGGGACCGGGGTCCGCTTCCTCCTGGCGCCGCTCGACGGCGGCGAGCGCACCCGCCTCGAGTTTGCCCACGAGGGCCTCGCGGGCCTCGGCTGCGAGGAGATGTGCACGAAGGGCTGGGACCACTACATCCGCACGAGCCTTCGCGTCCTGGTGGAGAGCGGCGAGGGCGTTCCCGGCCCCGGTCGTGGCTCAAGTTAGGCTCCCCCCGTGGCGGGCCAGGACGCGATCACGAGGCAGTACGACCGCGTCGCGCCGTTCTACCGGGCACTGTCGCCGCTCTTCCTGATCAACCCACTCGCGCGGCGCCGGGGAGTGGCCGCGCTCGGACTTCGTTCCGGCGACACCGTCCTCGAGGTCGCGGTCGGCACCGGCCGCAACCTCTCCTATCTCGTCGACGCCGTCGGCCCGACCGGGACCGTGATCGGCATCGACCCCTCGGCCGGGATGCTGCGGGAGGCGGCGAAGATGATCGAGCGCCGCGGCTGGCGCAACGTCGAGCTGATCGAGGGCGACGCGACGGTACTGGAGCTCGACCGTGACCTCGACGCGATCTTCTTCAGCCTCGCCTGGTCGGTGATCCCGTCCCCCGTCGCCGCACTTTCAAGAAGCTGGGAGCGCCTGCGCCCCGGCGGCCGCCTCGCCGTCCTGGAAATGAGCCTCGCCGAGACTCACCTGCGCCCGGTCCTCGCCCCGATCGCCCGCCAGCTGAACAAGCTCGGCCCCGGCCGCGCCGATGCCCGCCCCTGGGACGACCTCGCCCCCTTCGGCGAGGTCGTCAAGACCCGCTTCCTCCACCTGTTCTACGTCTGCGCGGTGGAGAAGTCAGGCCCTATGGTCGGCGGCGGTGGCGAGCTTCAGGCTTCGTCAGCCTGAAGCGGTTGATCCGGGGATGATTCGTCTGCGGCAAGGTTCTGGCTCTGGTGGAATTCGAGCGCCTCGGGAACTGCCTCGAAGGACAGGAGCTCGCCCGCGGCCTCTTGCAGGTGGACCTTGACCTCGTCAGGCGTCGCGTAGAAGAACTCCCGTCGCGTGTTGATGCGGTTAACCCGGCGGCCGGCGAGTCGCTGGTGAAGACTTGCCTCGATCCCGACCGCGTCTTTCGAGAAGAACATCGCGTGGGTGTCGAAGCGGAACGGAACCGAGGCATCTCCAAGCTCCCGGACGCGGACCTGGGGATCGAGACGTCGGGTCAGTCCGATCTTCACCACACCGTCTCCGAACGACCCGATGTTCGAGATCACGTAGACGTACCCTGCCCGGATATTGGCCGCACGGTAGTCCACGTCCTCGATGGCTCTCTGGATTTTCTCCAGCTCGGCCTCGTGGATCGAGACGGCGTCCTCGTCCCCTTTGGCACGCAACGCCGTCAGCGCGTTCAGGTAGTGCTCACGCTCCTTTTCGAGGCGAGCGCGCTCCCGCTCCATTTCCTGCTGAGCCTTTTTCTCTTCGCGAAGGCGCTCTTTTTCTTCACGTTCGAGTTCTTTCTCTTCGGCGAGCTTCTGTCGGTAGTCGGCGGTAAGGGAAAGCTCGTATTCGCGCAGCTCGTGGTACGGGCCGGAGATGTGGATGTCCATCGTCTGGCCGAGGCGGGCGATCGTGGCCGCCACCTTCTGAAGTCGCTGACGGGCCGCGTCGAGCTTGTAGGGCTTCAGGTCCCGGACGAGATTGTCGGCCTCGGCGTTATAGGCCCGTAGCAGCAGCTTCGAGAAGTCACGGACCATTTTGCGGCCTTGGGGAAGAGACCCGTTCACCGTCCATTGCGTGCTACCGCGGACGGCACCGCCGTCCTTTTTGGTCATCGCCTTGATCTGTTCACGCAGGCCTCTCAAGGCGTCCTGGTATTCGACCGAATCGCTCAGGGGGTGGTGGTACTCGTAGACCCCGGCTTCTTGCAGAAGGACCGTCTCCTCGGTCTCGACCACCTGTGCCTTCAACTCGGAGAGTTGCGTTTCGAGTTTGGCCATCTCCTCCGCCCCCGTCGCCAGCTCCGCATGAAGGGCCGCGGTGGCTTCGCCGGCTTCCCTCTCCTGGGCTTCCTTGGCAGCTGAACGTTCGGTTTCGAGCTGCTCTTGCTGGGACGTGATCTCGGCCGCCAGCTTGTCACGGCGATCCTCTAGTTCGATCACCGTCATGCCGCCGAGACGGTCGAGGTCGGCCCTCAAGTCGGCCACCTCCTGCACAAGTTCTCGGGCCTTTCTCCTTGCTCCGAAAAGAGGAACCTCGCGGCCGTTCGTTTCAGTCGCGTCCGACTCCGTCGTATCCATCTACGCCTCCCAACGTCTATATCCGGGCGACGATCCTAGCCAGGACGACGCGGGCGACCCTCGTTACGTCCGCCGGGACCGCGGGCGACCTTCGTAAACCCATGCGTAACCAGGGTCGCCCGCGCTCCGGCGGACGTAACGCAGGTCGCCCGCGGTCGGCGGGTGAGCCCTAGCGCTGCTCGATCGGCTCCCCGTAGACGATCAGACCGTGGAGGACGATCAGGCAGAGGGCGAAGATGCCCAGCGACCAGAAGGGGTAGCTGCCGCCGACCGACAGGAGGGACTCGATCGCGCCCAGGGTGGCGGCGACGATGCCGACGGTGCGGCCGTAGACGCCGCCGCTGAACAGCGAGTAGCCGCCGGTCAGCTGGATCAGGCCGATGATCAGGGTCACCCAGCCCCAGAAGCCCAGGCCGAAGATGACATACGCGGTCTGGTGGTTGAAGAAGTCCGCGTTGCTGATCGCGGCGATGCCGTAGATCACGTTCAGCACTCCGGCGATCACCAACAGGATGGCGGCGAACATCGCGCGCGCCTCGCCTCTCACTTCCACGTCTTTCTCCTTTGATCTGGTGGACCCCGTCCAGGGGCGTCTAAACCGCTTTACGGTGCGGTTTTCGGCGGCGGAGGGCGGTCCCCTGCCCGGCGGTGGCGTCCGGGTTGGCGGATTTCTCCAAGACGCGGGCCGGCGGCGTGCGTACGGTCGAGTGCATGACCTACAAGCACCTGAACATCAATGACATCGAAGACCAAGCGCCCGCCTGGGGCGTCGATTCCCTCGAGGCCAGGCCGGTCGGCACCGCGCTCGGTGCCGAGGCGATCGGCCTCACCGACTACCGGATGAAGCCCGGCCGGCGCCTCGGCTTCGGCCACAGCCACGACGCCGTCGAGGAGGTCTACGTCGTGACCGCCGGTAGCGGCCGCTTCAAGCTCGACGACGAGATCGTCGAGGTCACCGCGGGGGCGATCGTCTACTGCCCGCCTGCCGTGGTCCGCGAGTGGGAGGCGGGCGAGGACGGGCTCGACCTGGTCGCGTTCGGGGCCCACGCCGAGGGCGACGGCAATATGTTCTCCGGGTGGTGGACGACCTAGGCGACAGCGAGCGAGACCGCGCCTGTTGCGCGCCCGGCCGCGCCCCGAGCGGGGCCGAGGCGCCGCCCGCGCGGGTCCCTGAGCCGCGGTCCACCGCCGCCGGCGCCGCGCCCGCCGACAGCGCCGATGTCCCCGGCGACAGTGCCGACGCCCCGACCGACGGCATGGTCCGCCTCGGCGGCAGCTTCCTGATGGGGACCGAGGACCCCGACGGGTTCCCGCAGGACCGCGAGGGTCCGATCCGGGAGATCGACCTGCCGCCGTTCTGGATCGACCCGGTCGCGGTCACCAACGCCCGCTTCGCCGAGTTCGCCGACGCCACCGGCCACCGCACCGACGCCGAGAACGCCGGCTGGTCCTTCGTCTTCGGCGCCTTCCTCCCCGACGACTTCGAACCCACCCGCGGGATCGCCAACGCGCCCTGGTGGCGCCAGGTGTTCGGCACTGACTGGCGCCACCCGGAGGGCCCGGGGACGAGCGTCGAGGACCGCCTCGACCATCCCGTCGTCCACGTCTCCTGGAACGACGCCAAAGCCTTCGCCGCCTGGGCCGGCGGCCGCCTTCCGCACGAGGCGGAGTGGGAGATGGCCGCCCGCGGCGGCCTCGAGCAGGCCCGCTTCCCCTGGGGCGACGAGCTCGAACCGGGCGGCCGCCACGCGATGAACGTCTGGCAGGGCACCTTCCCGTCCCAGAACACCGGCGAGGACGGCTGGCTCGGCACCGCGCCGGTGGACGCCTACGAGCCGAACGGCCACGGGATGCTGAACATGAGCGGCAACGTCTGGGAATGGTGCGCCGATCGCTTCGATCGCCAGACCCGGGCGATCCGCGGCGGCTCCTACCTCTGCCACGCCTCCTACTGCAACCGCTACCGGGTCGCGGCGCGCAGCTTCAACACGCCGGACAGCTCGACCGGGAACATGGGCTTCCGGGTCGCCCGCGACGCCTGACCCGCCGCCCTCGGACGCCCGTCCGGCGCTCCCGACATCGCCCCGCGACCGCCGCGCCCGCCCGATAGGTTCCACCGAACGGAGTCGGGGGTAGGCGACCCCGATCAACGACGGAGAGGAGAGTCGATGGCCCACCCGACCTTTGAGGACGCCCGCCGTCTCGGCGACTGGGAGCCCCCGCTGGGGGTGGTCTCCGTCTATCTGGCCTTCGACCCGGCCGACCGCGGCGGCGCCTGGCGCACCGAGCTGCGCAACGGCCTCGACGCCCTGCTGGAGGCGGCCAAGGACGCCGACCACGAGCGTCGCCTCGCCCTCCGGGCCGTCGCCAAACGGATCATCGATCGCTACGAAGACGGCGACCACCGGCCGCCGCCGCGCGGCGAAGCGGGCTTCGTCGAGGTCGCCGAGAAGGGCGGCGAAGAGCACTGGTGGGGGACCGGCGCGGCACCGACCGCGAGCGCCTGCGTCGAGCTCGGCGAGCGCCCCGCGGTGGCGCCGCTGGTCGACCTGGCCTGCCGCGGCGAGGGGCGCGGGATCGCGATCGTCTCGCTGGAGCGCGTCCGCCTGTTGAGTTTCGACGAAGGGCAGCTGACCGAGCTGGAGGACTGGGAGCTCGAGGTGACGAGCCTCGACTGGCGCGAGCGCAAGGCGCAGAGCGGCGGTCCGGCCCACGGCGTCGCCTCCTCCGGCAAGGACGAATACGGCGACCGCCTCGACCACAATCGCCACCGCTTTCTCGGTGAGGCCGGCGCGCTGGTCGGCCGCGAGCTGGAAGCGCGGGGGCTGAGGCGGGCGCTTGCCTTCGGCCCGGGCGCCGACCTCGAGCACTTCCAGTCGGGGATGAAAGCGCCGAACGTGAAGTTGGCGATCGCCGAGAAGGCCGACCTGATCTCGGTCCCGACCGGGAAGCTGCACGACACCGTCGCCGCGGCGGTGGAGAACGCCGACGCCGAGCGCGAGGCGCGCCTCGTGGCGGCGGTGCTCGAAGAGGTGCGCGGCGGCGGTCGCGGCGCCGCCGGCCTGCAAGACGTCGGCGAGGCGTCCGGGGAAGGGCGGATCGAGCGGCTGGTGATCGGCGCCGGCCTGGGCGTCGCCTCGGAGGGGCTGATCCGCGGCGCGTTGAAGGGGAGCGCCAAGGTCACCGTCGTCCACGGCCCCGCGGCCGAGGCCCTCGGCGAGGCCGAAGGAGTCGCCGCGATCCTGCGGTACTGACGTGCTCGGCGAGGGCCGCGGCGAGGCTCCGCGGCCCTCCGCCGCGCCCTCGCCTAGCCGGAACCGGTGGGTGAAGCCATCCGCTGCAGGTGCGTGGTGAGCGAGTCCCCGCGCAGCGCGTGGACGGCGAAGCCGGGCGGGTCGGCGCACATCTGAAGCTTCGGTGCGGTGAAGTCGAGCGCCGCCTGCAGGTAGGTGCTGGGGACGGTGACGACGGCGCGCCCCGCCAGCTCGGCGACGATCGAGCGGTGGACGTGCCCGGCGACGATCCGCGCCACCTGCGGGTGGCGGGCGATGACCTCGGCGAGCGCTTCGCGCGAATCCGTGGCCAGGCCGATCCGTTCGAAGGTCGGGATCTCGGTCCGCAGCGGCGGGTGGTGGAGGGCGACCACGGTCGGGGTCCCGGTGTCCTCGGCGAGCGTCGCCTCGAGCCACTCGATCCGCCCGTCGTCGAGTGAGCCCCCTTCGGCGCCCGGGATCGTCGAGTCGAGGCAGACCAGGCGCAACGGCCCGAGGTCGACCGCGTAGGACACCGGCTCCTCGCCTACGCCCGGTAGCCCGAACGCCTCCCGCAGCGGCCCCCGCAGGTCGTGGTTGCCGGGCAGGACGTGGGGTGGGAGGTCGAGCGGAGCCAGGAGCTCGCGCACCCGCTGGTACTCCTCCGGGGCCCCGTTGTCGGTCAGGTCGCCGGAGACCAGCAGGGCGTCGGGGCGGTCGGGCAGCGTGAGGATCGCCTCGACCGCCCGCAGCAGGCACTCGTCGGGGTCCGAGTCGTTCCAGTTGGCCCCGATGTGAGGGTCCGAGATCTGCAGCAGCAGGAACGGTGCCGGTACATCGCCCATGCCCGCAGCTTACGCGCGGACGGAGGCGGCTCAACTGCAGGGCTTTTACGAACGACATTTGGTTCGGTAACCCGGCCACCAATGCTCAATCGGGTTTGCGACGGTTGCATCTTTCGTCGTAGTACTTTTGGGACAGCGAACCTTGCTTGAATCGGTGGCGAGGTTCTTCCCCCCGAAACGCCGATCCCGGTTCGCGCCGGGGCGGGACGGAAAGCCCCGGGTGATTGCATGAAGGAAGTCGAAAGTTGAGCGGCGCGGTCGATGGTCCGGTGATCGCCACCCGGCCCCAACTAACCGACATCTCCAACGCCGCGGTCGCCCTGCACCGCGAGCATTTCGGCCGCGGTCCGGGGGCGGCGAAGACCCACATCACCGAGAACCTCGTCGTCTGCGTGCTGACCGACGTCTTCACGCCGCTCGAGCGGACGCTGATCGACGCGGGCCAGGAGGCGCGGGTCCGTGAGACCCGGGCGATCCACCGAGCCGCGACCGAGGAGGACTACAAGGCCCGCATGGAATCGGTGCTGGGCCGGCCGGTCGAGGCCCACATGAACACCATCCACGTGGACCCCGACATCGCCGTCGACATCTTCGTCGTCGGTGGAGGCGGGGCGGACCCCGCCTCCGACGGCGCTCTCTAGGACCCGACCTCGACCTTGGTCTTGACGATCTCCGTCGCCGCGGCGTAGATCGCCTCGGCGTCGATCTCGGCGGCGCGCAGCAGCTCGGCCGGCTTCGCCGAGCTCGGCATGTCCTCGACCGCGAGGACGCGGACCGCGGCGGTGGCGCTGTGCTCGGCCAGCGCCGCCAGCACCGCCTCGCCGATCCCGCCCTCTTTCCAGTGGTCCTCGACGGTGACGATCGCGCCCGTCTCCCGCGCCGCCTTGACCAGCGTCTCGTGATCGATCGGCTTGACCGAGTAGAGGTCGATGACCCGGGCGGAGATGCCCTCGCCGGCCAGTCGCTCGGCGGCGGCCAAGGCTTCGTGCAGGGTGATCCCGGCGCCGACCAGCGTCACGTCGGTCCCGTCGAGCACCGTCTTCGAGCCGCCCGCCTGGAACTCCTCGGCTTTGTCGTAGAGCACCGGCGTCGCCGCGCGGGTGGTGCGCATGTAGGAGATGCCTTTGGTGTCGGCCATGATCTCGACCAGCGCCGCGGTCGAGGTCGCGTCGCTCGGGTAGAGCACGGTCGAGCCGTGGACCGCGCGGAGGCTCGCGAGGTCCTCGAGCGCCATCTGGGACGGCCCGTCCTCGCCGATCGAGACCCCGGCGTGGGACCCGCAGAGGCGGATGTCGGCGCGGCTGATCGCCGCCATGCGGACGAAGTCGTAGGCCCGCGAGAGGAAAGCCGCGAAGGTCGAGGCGAACGGCGTCCAGTGGCGCCGCACCTGGAAGCCGACCGCCGAGGCGACCATCTGCTGCTCGGCGATGTAGACCTCGATGAAGCGGTCCGGGAAGGCGTTCTTGAAGTCTTCGGAGTAGGTCGAGTTGCCGACCTCGCCGTCGAGCGCGACGATGTCGTCACGCCGCGCGCCGAGCGCCGCCAGCGCCACGCCGTAGGCCTTGCGGGTCGCCACCTCCTCGCCCTTCTCCCAGGTCGGCATCTCGCCGCCGGGAGTGTCGAAGCGGTGGATGGTCGCGTCGCCCTCGGGCTTCGCCACCTCGACCCGGAGGTCCCGTTCGCCGCCCAGTTCCTCGATCGCGGTCGCCGGATCGGCCAGCGGTTTGCCGTGCTTGCCGGGCAGGTCCTCGACCTCTTCCGCGCCCTTGCCCTTCTTGGTGCGGGCGACGATCATCGTCGGCCGGTCGCCGGCTTCGGCGGCGGCGTAGGCGTCCTCGATCTCCTGCAGGTCATGGCCGTCGATCTCGATCGTCGTCCAGCCCGCCGCCTGGGCGCGGCCGGAGTAGGAGCTGAGGTCCCAGCCGTGCATCGTTTCGCCGGTCTGGCCGAGCCGGTTGACGTCGATCAGCGCGGTCAGGTTGGCGAGGCTCTGCTTGCCGGCGTGCTCGACCGCCTCCCAGATCGATCCCTCGGCCATCTCCGAGTCGCCGCAGAGGACCCAGATCCGCGAGGGCATCCGCTCCATCCGCGCCGCGGTCGCGACGCCGACGCCGATCGGCAGGCCCTGGCCGAGCGAGCCGGTGGCGACGTCGACCCAGGGGAGGATCGGGGTGGGGTGGCCTTCCAGGCGTGAGCCGAGCTTGCGGAAGGTGAGGAGCTCGTCGTCCTCGATCGCCCCGACCGCTTTCAGCATCGAGTAGTAGAGCGGCGACGCGTGGCCCTTGGAGAAGATCAGGTGGTCGTTGCGGGGGTCGTCGGGCGTGCCGAAGTCGAGCTTCAGGTGCCCGTCGATCAGCACTGCCAGAAGGTCCGCCGCCGACATCGAGGAGGTCGGATGGCCCGAACCCGCCGCATCGGAGGAGCGGACCGAATCAACCCGCAGCTGTTGGCCAAGTTCGCGTCGAAAATCCGTGTCTCCACTCATGGGGTGCAAGCTAGCGAAAGCGGGCGGTGGTCGTCTGCGATCCTGCCCAGGACGGTGGACGCGACGGCGACAGAGCTTTACCGGCGGCGCCAGTGGCGTCGCGCGATGATCGCCTGGGGGACGCTCGGCATCGTCGGCGCCCTGGTCGTGCTCGGGATCGTCTTCGGTGGCGAGGAAAAGCGCTCCGATCCGGCGCCGACGATCCACCTCTTCACCTTCGAAATGTCCTCGACCCAGTACGAGCAGCTCCACAAGGGCCAGGGCGAGCTCGCGGTCCTGAAGCAGCTCGGCAGCACCGGCCTGCACGAAGACGAAGTCGAAGAAGACGACATCCGCCTCTTCCCCTCGCCGCCCTCCGGGTCGTCCTGCAACTTCTGGAAGCTGAGCGACGCCCCCGACCACGTGGTCCGCCTCTGCTTCAGCGAAGGCCAGGGCGTCCTGCTGCAGAAGGAGGTCCGGGCCCCGGGCGAGGGCAGCGCCGAAACGATCCTGGCGTAGCCGGCCGCCTTGAGGCGATCTGGGCCATCCTGGCAAGGACGCAGTGAGCGAGCGAGGGGAGCGCACTTCAGTGCGTGACCCGAAGCGAGCGAGGACGCCGCCAGGCGCCCCCAGATCGCCTCAGGGGACTTGTTGGGTGATGCAGTGGATGTTTCCTCCACCGAGGAGGATCTCGCGGGCGGGGACACCGACGACCTCGCGGTCGGGGAAGGCGGCCGCGATGATCGCGCCCGCCTCCTCGTCGCGGGAGGGGTCGAGGAGGGGGTAGACGATGCGCGAGTTGCCGATGTAGAAGTTCACGTAGCCGGCCGCGAGGCGTTCGCCGCCACGGCGCGGCTGGGTGCCCGCGACGACCTGGACGCTCGAGGCCTCCTCCTCGGTCGCGGTCAGCGGCCCCGGCGCGGGGACCTTGATCACCTCGAAGGAGCGGCCGCGGGCGTCGGTCGCGGCTTCGAGGCGCTCGAGGGCGGCACGGGAGATCGCGCTCTGCGGATCGCCCGGATCCTCGACCCAGGTGAGCATCACCACGCCGGGGCGGACGAAGCAGGCGAGGTTGTCGATGTGGCCGTCGGTCTCGTCGGCGAAGACGCCGTCGCCGAGCCAGACGACCTTCTCCGTGCCGAGGTGGGCGTGGAGCGCCGCTTCGATCGCCGGGCGATCGAGCTCCGGGTTGCGATTGGGGTTCAGCAGGCACTGTTCGGTGGTCAGGACGGTGCCCTCGCCGTCGACGTGGATCGAGCCGCCCTCCAGCACCAGCGGCGCCGCGTAGCGCTCGCCGCCTTCGACCTCGAGGACCTTGGCGGCGACCCGTTCGTCGCGGTCCCAGGGGAAGTAGAGCCCGCCGTCGAGGCCGCCCCAGGCGTTGAAGCGCCAGTCGACCCCGCGCCGCGCGCCGGACCCGTCGACGACGAAGGTCGGGCCGGTGTCGCGCAGCCAGGCGTCGTCGGTGGAGAGCTCGACCACGCGCACCGAGTCGGGGAGCGCCGCGCGGGCGCGGTCGAACTGGCCGTCGGACACCCCCATCGTCACCGGCTCCGAGGCCGCGATCGCGCTCGCCACCGCGGCGAATGCCTCCTGCGCCGGCTCGGCGCCGAGCCGCCAGTTGTCCGCCCGCTCCGGCCAGGCCATCCAGCAGCCGGCGTGGGGCTCCCACTCGGCGGGCATGTGGAAGCCGTCGGCGGCGGGGGTGGTCTCGAGCGGGCGTCCCATACCGGGATTGTCACCGGTCGACCAGACCTCTTACAGTCGAGGGTATGACCGAGCCGAAATTGATCGAGAGGATCGGGGTGGAGGAGTCGCTCGCGCGGAAGCGCCCGCCGGCGCGCGAACCGTTCCGGATCGCGGCCGTCCAGGAGCGCTGGCACGCCGATCCCGACGAGCACCGGGAGGCGCTCGCCACCGGCATCCGCATGGCGGCGGCCCAGGGCGCCCGGCTCGTCGCCCTGCAGGAGCTGACGCTGTCGCCCTACTTCGCGGTGGACCCGGCCGGGCCGGAGGACCTCGGGGTCGAGCCGGAGGAGCTGCCCGGCGGCCCGACCTACCAGTTCGCCGCCTCGATGGCGGCGGAGACCGGCATCCACGTGCACGCCTCGCTGTACGAGCGCGCGCCCGACGACGGGCTCGGCTTCAACACCGCGATCGTCGTCGCCCCCGACGGCACCCTCGTCGGCCGCACCCGCAAGCTCCACATACCGGTGACCGCCGGCTACCACGAGGACCGTTACTTCCGCCCAGGGCCGGTGGAGGACGGCGACGCCTTCCCGCTGGTCGCGCTCGGGGACGCCCGGTTCGGGCTGCCGACCTGCTGGGACCAGTGGTTCCCGGAGCTCGCCCGCGCCTACAGCCTCGCCGGTGCCGAGTTCCTCATCTACCCGACCGCGATCGGCTCCGAGCCCGACCATCCCGACTTCGACACCCAGCCGCTCTGGGAGCGGGTGATCGTCGCGAACGGGATCGCCAACGGCACCTTCATGGTCGCGGTGAACCGCTTCGGCTCCGAGCCGCCGCTCACCTTCTACGGCTCCTCCTTCATCTCCGACCCCTACGGCCGCGTGCTGGTCCAGGCGCCGCGCGACGAGGCGGCGGTGCTGGTGGCCGACCTCGACCTCGACCAGCGCGGCGACTGGCTCGAGCTGTTCCCGTTCCTGACCACGCGTCGGCCCGACGCGTACGCCGGCCTGGTCGAGGGTAGGTCAGAGGACTGATGAGCGAAGCGACGACCGAGCAGTCGATGGTCTGCCCGAAATGCAGCGGTGAGATGCAAACCGTCCAACGCAACGGCGTGACGATCGAGCAGTGCCGCAAGTGTCACGGGATCTTCCTGGACCGCGGCGAGTTCGAGCAGCTGCTCGGCCGCGAAACCTCCTTCCTCGGCAACGGCGAAAAGCTTCCCGGACAGAGCGTCGACGGCGACGGGCGAGCCTCGAGGTGGCGGCGTTGGCGGCGCTGATCGAGTTCCCGGCGGACGATCCGGAGCGCGCCCGGCGCTTCTGGGGCGGCCTACTGGAAGTGGACCTCGCCGAGCGCCGCGACGGCGAAGGCGCGGGCTGGGTCGCCGACTCCGAGGGCGTCCGCGTCGGCGTCCACGAGCGCGGCCGCGGCCCCGGCGACACCGCCTCCCTGCCCTACTTCCCGGTCCCCGACATGACCAGCGCCCTGCGCAAGGTCGAGGACCTCGGCGGCTCGCTCGTCCACCCGGGCGAGCGCTGGTCGATCTGCCGCGACTCCGAGGGCACCCCCTTCGCCCTCGAGCAGCGTTGAGGGGGGCGGGTCTGTGGGGATTGATGAGGGATCGTCGCTTGCGGGTCGCGCGAGAGCGACGGAGGTCCCATGGGTCCGTCGCCGATTGCGCATCTGGTCACGAAGAGCGTGAGAAGTCCACGCTTCCACGCGTGTTGTCCAACACTCACGGCCGCGCTGCAAGCTTTGTAGGCGCTATAGCGACAGTAAGGACTGCAGCGCCTCGGACGGCCGCAGCGGCCGCAACCGCCGGGTCTACCGACGCCCGGCGCCTTCGAGCGGTTCGATCCGGAAGGCCGACCGCGTCGGGCTCGCCGGCTTGTAGAACGTCGCCGTCTGGCTCGACAGCTTCCACGGCGCCGGCACGTTGGGGCTGTTGCCGAGGAACCGCTGGAAGAGGGAGACGGCCCCTTCGCAGGTGATCGTCGAGCCGGCCGGCAGGTAGATCAGGAACTGGCCTTTGGTGAAGCGCAGCGGCCGGAGCGTGGTGGTGTGGTTCACCGTGAAGGGGTTGCGGCAGAGCGTGCCGAGGTCCGGGCTGGTCGCGCCTTCTTTTTCGATTTCGCCACTCGTCTGCTTCTTCGTCAGTTCGACCGAGAAGCCGGGCTGGGTCCCGCGCGGGAAGGACGCCTTGCCGGAGCCTTCGGCCACGACTTTCCACGGGCTCGGCAGGTTGCCGTCGAAGTCCTCGAGGAAGCGGGCGAAGAGTTCGCCGCCGCTCTTGCAGTCGAGAGTCGTGCTTTCGAGGTTGATCGTGTAGTTGCCGGCGGGGAAGACCGCGGCGCCGATCCGATCGTTGTGCAGGACCTGGAAGCCGGGGCAGGACTTCGGCGCGGGTGCGGCCGGTTTCGGCGCGGCGGCCGCGGGGCCGGCGCCGAACGCGAGCGCGACGATGGCGATCAGCGCGCCGAGCGCGAGCAGCGCGGCGCGGCTCCACCGCGGTTCGGTTCGGGAAATTGCCTGGAATCGGGAATCGGGCTGCATAAGGCGCGCAAAACTATCAGCCTCGCCCGTCCCTACCATGCATCGGTCCCATGCCCGAACCGATTACGCGCGGCGAGCGCTACATGCCAGGGCTGGATGGCCTGCGCGCAATCGCGGTCCTGGCGGTCATCTTCTTCCACCTCGGCTATGGCTGGGCGCCAGGCGGGCTGCTCGGCGTCGGCATCTTCTTCACCCTCTCCGGCTACCTGATCACCGACATCCTGCTCGGCCAGTACATGCGCAAAGGCGCGATCCACCTCGGCCGCTTCTGGCTCGGCCGCGCCCGGCGCCTCCTGCCCGCGCTCTTCCTGATGCTCTTGATCGTGATCGCCTGGGTGACGATCTTCGGCCCCGCCCAGCCCGACCAGTTCCGCAAGGCGGTCGTCTCGGCGATCTTCTACGTGAACAACTGGCAGCAGATCGCCGCGAACGTGTCGTACTTCGCGCGCTTCGCGCCCGAACAGCCGCTGAACCACCTCTGGTCGCTCTCGGTCGAGGAGCAGTTCTACATCTTCTGGCCGTTCATCCTGCTGGTCGGGCTGAAGGTGTTTCGCGACCGCCAGGGCAACGGCCTTCGACCCCACCTCGCCCTCGCGACCCTCGGGCTGGCGATCGTCTCCTCGATCCTGATGGCGGTCCTCTACCACCCGAGCCTCGACCCCTCGCGGATCTACTACGGCACCGACACCCGCGCCGCCGGCCTCCTCTTCGGCGCCGCCCTGGCGATGGTCTGGCCGAGCCGCCGCCTCAGCAAACGGATCACCTTCCAGGCGCGCCGCAACCTCGACATCCTCGGCTGCGTCGGCCTGCTGATCATCGCGATCATGATCTGGCAGACCGGCCAGTTCTCCCAGTTCCTCTACCGCGGCGGCTTCATCGTCCTCTCGCTGGCGACGGTGATGGTGCTGATGCCGCTCGCCCATCCGGCCTGCAAGCTCGGCAACGTCGTCGGCTGCAAGCCGCTGCGCTGGATCGGCGTGCGCTCCTACGGCATCTACCTCTGGCAGACGCCGGTGATCGTCCTCACCTCGCCGCAGGGACCCCACGGTCAGAGCCTCCTGCGGGACTTCCTCCAGGTGGCGGCGATCTTCATCATCGCGGCGCTCTCCTGGAAATTCGTCGAGGAGCCGATCCGCCACGGCGCGATCGGCCGCCTGCTCGCCCGCCGCCGCCGGCTCGGCTGGAGCTGGGCGACTTTCACGACCGAGGGGCGCGTCGTCCTGGCCGCCCTCGGCGTGCTGCTGCTCGTCGCGATCGCGGGCATGGCCGGGGTCAACAAGGCGACCGCGGAAGGCGAACAGATCCGGGTCAAGGAAGCGACGGCGGCGGGGACCAGAGGCCCGATCCCGCTCACCCCGAAACAGGCGGCCGACTCGCAGGTGTCCTCGTGCAAACGGGTCGTCCACATCGGCGACTCCACCTCCGAGGGCCTCGACTCGCCCGAATACCTGCCGAACCCGAAAGACCGGATCGAAAACCGTTACTCCGAAGTGGGCGTGAAAGAAACGCACATGGAGGTGCAGGGCGCCCGCTCGATCGAAGAGCGCTTCGAAGGCGAACCGAACGCCCAGGAAGTCGCCGAGGCGTGGAAGGCCGAAGGCTTCAAAGGCTGCTGGGTGCTGGCCCTGGGGACGAACGAGGCGGCCGACGTGGCGGCGGGCTCGAACGTCGGCCTTCAGGAACGCATCGAAAAAATGATGAACATCATCGGCGGCGAACCGACGCTCTGGGTCAACGTCAAGACGCTCCCCGAGGCGACCGAATTCTATTCGGAGAAAGGCATGGCGAAATGGGACGAAGAACTCGAAAAAGCGTGCCTTCGCTATCCCAACATGCGCATCTACGACTGGGCCGCTGACGTCAAAGACTCGTGGTTCATCAGTGACGGCATCCACTTCACCTCGCCCGGCTACGCGGCCCGCGCCGACCTGATCGCCCACGCCCTCGCGCACGCTTTCCCGGCCAAGGGCGAATCCCCTGGCGGCGCCAAGTGCGTCGTCAGCTGAGGAACGGGTAGCAGAGGGACATGGCTGATCCCAACGAACGAGACGCGAAGCTCATCCAATACATGAGCGAGGCGTACGGAAATGAGCGCGAGCTTGAGGTCGCGCTCCAGGTCGACATCGCGATGACGACCAAGGACCCGTACAGAAAACGCCTGAAAGAACACCTCAAAGAGACGAAAGCTCACGCAAAAGCACTCGATAAACGCATCAAGAAACTTGGTGGCGGCGGACAGACGGTTGCATCCCTTGTCGGCAAAATGACCGCGGTGGCGAAAGGCCCGCTCCATGCGGTCCGCGGCGACGGCCAGCAGGAGAAGATGATGAAGAACGCCAAGACGCAGTTCACCGCCGAGAGCGAAGAGATCTCGACCTACCTCGCGCTCGAGGTCTTCGCGACGAAAGTGGGCGACCCGGAGACGGCGAAGCTCGCCCGCGACATCCGCAAAGACGAGGAACGGATGGCGAAATTCCTCGAGACCCAGATCCGCCGGCTCGCCGGCGCGACCGCCCTCGAGGAGGTCCCCGCAAGACTGCGCCGCTCGTCGTCGAAACCGAAAAAACGCAGCGCCAAAAAAGCGACGACTTCGAAACCAAAAGCCGCGAAACCGAAACGCAGCACCAAAAAAGCCGCCAAAAAACCAGCGAAACGCAGCGCGAAAGCGAAGCGCTAGGCGTTGGCCGGAGCGGGCGCTCCGGCGCTCCGGCGTGCCGGGGGTCGACGGTCTGCGGGGCCCGGCGTTGTTCGGGGCCGGTAGCGGCCGTCCGAGATCGGTCCTGGGCGTCTCATGGCGGTCCTGGCAGGCTGTGACCGCCATGAGACGCCCAGGACGTGAGGGGTCCGTGAAACATCCGGCACAGGGACGTCACGAACTCCGGACTTCCGCGATTGCCTCGATGGGCCGGAACCAACCCTTAGACCTTGGTAGCCCACAGGGCTACCAAGGTCTAAGGGTTGCCGGCGGCGGCGTTAGACCGAGGAAGAACCCGGGAGGAAGTGTGGACTTCGTGGCGTCTCCCTCATCGAGTCACGGTTCTTCGGGCGCCGGCTTGCGAGGCCCCGTCCGTTACCCCGGACCTCAGCTCCGAATATCGACCGGCTGGAGCTCGTCGGCCGGCTCGAACCCGAGGATCCGGCCGTAGAAGTAGAGCTCGGCTTCGAGGCAGCGGATCTCGGTCTCCGACTTGCGGAAGCCGTGCTGCTCGCCCTCGAAGGCGAGGTAGGCGTGGGGGATGCCGTTGGCGGCCATCGCGGCGACCATGGTTTCGGCTTGGTTGGGCGGGACGATCTCGTCCTCGAGGCCCTGGAAGAGGATCACCGGTGAGGTGAGCTTCTCGACGAAGTGGATCGGGGAGCGTTCGCGGTAGAGGTCGGCGCGCTCCGGATAGGGGCCGATCAGGCCGTCGAGATAGCGGGACTCGAACTTGTGGGTGTCGCGCGCCAGTGCCTCGGCGTCGGCGACGCCGTAGTAGCTCGCGCCGGCGGCGAACTCGTCGTGGAAGACCAGCGCGCAGAGGGTCGCGTAGCCGCCTGCCGAGCCGCCGCGGATCGCGAGCCGCTTGCCGTCGACCTCGCCGGTCTCGGCGAGGAAGCGCGCCGCGTTGACGCAGTCCTCGGTGTCGACGACGCCCCAGGTCCCCTGCAATTTGTCCCGGTAGGCGCGGCCGAAGCCCGAGGACCCGCGGTAGTTGACGTCGACGACGCCGAAGCCGCGACTGGTCCAGAAGAGGAATTCGTGGTCGAGGGCGGGGGTGACGTGGGACGTCGGGCCGCCGTGGCTGACCACGATCAGCGGCGGCCGTTCGTCCGCGGGCCCGCTGAACTCGGCGTTGGTGGGCGGGTAGTAGAAGGCGTGCGAGGTGTCGCCGTCGCCGGTCGGGTAGGAGATCGCGCGCGGCTCGGGGACGAGCGCCGGGTCGACGGTCTCCTCGGAGGAGGTGCGGACCGTCTCCACCGCGCCGGCGGCGACGTCGACGACAACCACCTCGGGCTGCTTCGACGGCGTCGCCGCGGCAAAGGCGACCTTGCCCCCGCGGGCCGAGATCGACGGCGCGCCGAAGGCGGTGAAGGGGAGGCCGAGATCGCGTACCGCGCCGCCCGCCTTGTCCAGCGCCGCCAGCCGTTCGGTCGCCTCCTCGGTGCGGATGACGACGATCGTCCCGTCCTCGAGCTCGGCGTGCGTCTGCATCGTGAAGAGCCACTGCGGGTGGCCGAGGTCGGCGCGCTCGGCGGTCAGCTGCTCGACCGGCGGCACGTCCTCGGCCGCGTCCGGCGCGCCGAAGTCGACGACCGTCCGGTAGAGGTTCCACCAACCGTCGCGGTCGGAGGCGAAGCGGAGGCGGTCCTGCGAATCCCAGGACGGGGCGAAGACCGACTCGCCGGCCCCGGCGGCCAGCGGCCGCGCCGCTCCCGGGTCGCGCACCGGCGTCACCCACAGCTCGGTGCCGTCCCAGGGCATGTTGGGGTGGTCCCAGCAGAGGAAGCAGAGCCAGAGCCCGTCCGGGGACACGCGCGGGGACGAGTAGAAGTCGCGGCCGGCGGCGATCGCCTCGGGGGGCCTCGACCCGTCGAGGGGGAGCGAGACGACCTGGTTCTCCGGCTCCGGGCCGCCGTCGTGGATCTCGCGCACGCAGAAGAGCGTCTTGCCGTCGGGATGGAGCTCGAAGTCCGCGTAGCGGAGCGCCGCCGCCTCGTCCGGCTCGGGCGTGATCGCGACCGGCTCGCCGCCCAGCTCCAGCCGGTAGGCGCGCTGGTCGGCGAAGTCGACGTAGACGACGAGCTCGGGCCCGAGCAGCTTCCAGGCGCCGCCGCCGTACTCGTGCACGCGGGTGCGGACGTTGGTGCCCGCCGGCGTCACCTCTTCGGGCTCGCCGCCCGCGGGCCGCCGCATCAGCACGCTGCGCCCGCCCTCGGTCGGGCGTCCCTCCGCCCACCAGACGGCGCCGTCGGCGGCGATCGTCGCGCCGCCCAGCCGCCGGCCGCCGCGCGCCACGTCGGCGGGCGCGATCGGCGAGCGCCAGGAACCGTAGGGCGCGACCTCGGGCATCAGACGACCTCCTCGCCGGGCGAGTTGGGGACGACCACCTCGCGCAGCGCGTGCGTGTCGACGTCGTAGACGAAGCCGCGCACGGAGTCCCGGTGGAGGAGGAAGGCGGAGCGCTGCACCCGCAGGATCGACTGGCGGACGTCGGCCTCGACATCGGTGAAGGACTCGATCGCGAACGCCGGCGACACGCCGGTGGCCTCGCGCAGCTCGTCGCGGAAGCCGTCGTCTGAGACCTTCTGCAGGCCGCAGTCGTCGTGGTGGATCAGCATCACCTCGTGGGTCCCGAGCTTGCGTTGGGAGAGGGCCAGCGAGCGGATCACGTCGTCGGTGATGACCCCGCCCGCGTTGCGGAGCACGTGGGCCTCGCCGTCGCCGAGCCCGAGCGCGGCGAACACGTCGAGCCGCGAATCCATGCAGGTCACGATCGCCAGTCGGCGGCTCGGCTCGACCGGCAGGTGGCGCACCTCGAGTTCGGCCGCGTAGGCCCGGTTGTTGGCGTACAGCTCATCGATCACGGACACGTCGCGGACCCTACCGCGACGTGTTGCCGGCCCGAAGGCGGAATTGGCCGGCGCAGGCCCCGGCCGCGCTCTCATCTAGATTGCTCGCCGTGCCCGAGCCGACGATCCGCCCCGCGACCGAGGACGACGTTCGGCTCATCTTCGATCTGATCTGCGAGCTGGCGACCTACGAGAAACTGCGCGACGAGGTCGTCGGGACGCCGGCGATCCTCCGCGAGACGCTCTTCGGGCAGCGCGCCGCCGAGGCCCTGATCGTCGAGTCCGCCGCGGGCGAGGCGGTCGGCTACGCGCTCTACTACACGACGTTCTCCTCTTTCGAGTGCCGCGCCGGCATCTGGCTCGAGGACGTCTACGTCAAGCCCGAGCACCGCCGCGGCGGCGTCGGCCGCAAGGTCCTCGAGCACCTCGCCGCCATCGCCGAGGAGCGCGGCAGCGTCCGCCTCGAGTGGGTCGCCCTGGACTGGAACGAACCGGCGCTGAACTTCTACGAGAAGCTCGGCGCGAGCACCCTCGACGACTGGCTCATCCACCGCCTCGAGACCGACGGCATCCGCCGCCTCGCCGCCGGCGAGTAACCCTCGGCCATGCTCGCTCGCCGCCGGCGAGCATCGGCGAGTTCGCAGTTTTCACCGGATAGCGGCAAGAAGTGCGAACTCAACCTTGGGTCGAGGTGGCGCGGCGGAGGAGGAGGGCGCGCTCGCTCTTGTTGGCGGTGAGGTCGGCGGCGCGTCGGAACTCGGCGGCGGCCTCCGCGTCGCGACCGAGCCGGGAGAGGAGATCGCCGCGGACGCTGGGGAGGAGGTGGTAGTCGCGCAGGGCGGGGTCGGTGGCGATCCGTTCGAGCAGGGCGAGGCCGATCTCGGGGCCGAAGGCCTTGCCGAGTGCGACGGCGCGGTTCAGCTCGACGACCGGGCTCGGGGCGATCGCGGCGAGTGCCTCGTAAAGCGCCGCGATCCGCACCCAGTCGGTTTCCTCGGCCTCCAGGGCCCGAGCGTGGCAGGCCGCGATCGCCGCCTGCAGGCCGTAGGGACCGAGGGGGGCGGGTAGCTCTTCGGCCCGCTTCAGGGCCGCGACGCCGCGGACGATCAGGAGCGGGTCCCAGCGCGAACGGTCTTGGTCGGGCAGCAGGATCGGCTCGCCGTCGGGTCCCAGACGCGCGCCCAGCCGCGAGGCCTGGATCTCGAGCAGCGCGATCAGTCCGTGCGCCTCCGGCTCCGCGGGCGCCAGGGCGGTGAGGATCCGTCCGAGGCGCAGCGCTTCCTCGCAGAGCTCCGTCCGCACCCAGCGCTCGCCGGAGCTCGCCGCGTAGCCCTCGTTGAAGATCAGGTAGACGACCTCGAGCACGTCGGGCAGACGCGCTCGCAGCGCGCTCCCGGCCGGCACCTCGAAGTCCGCCCGCGCGTCCCGCAGCGTCTTCTTCGCTCGCGTCAGCCGCTGGGCCACGGTCGGCTCGCCGACGAGGAAGGCGCGGGCGATCTCCGCCGTCGTCAGGCCGCCGAGCAGGCGCAGGGTCAGCGCCACCCGCGCCTCCGTCGAGAGGGCAGGGTGGCAGCAGGTGAACATCAGCGCCAGCAGGTCGTCGCCGACCTCGTCGTCGGCCTGGGCGGCGAAGTCGACACCGTCCATCGCCAGCATGATCCCCAGCTCGTGCGCCACCTCTTCGCGCTTGCGCTCGTAGGTCGACGCCCGCCGCGCCAGGTCGATCGCCCGGTTCTTCGCCGTCGCCATCAGCCAGGCACCGGGGTTCTCCGGGACCCCGTCGCGAGGCCAGCGCTCGAGCGCCGCCAGCAGCGCGTCCTGCGCCAGGTCCTCGGCCAACCCGACATCGCGGACCAGCCGCGCCAGGCCGGCGACGAGGCGGGCGGACTCGATCCGCCAGACCGCCTCGACCGCCGCCCTGGCCTCGGCCGATGCCGCCTCCATCAGCCGCCTGGATGCAGGCCGGGGTCGTAGCCGATGGCCTCGCGCACGTCCGGCGGGAAGTCCTCCATTTCGAAGATCGGCCGCACCTCGATCCGGCAGTTCTCGCCCGGGCATCGCTTCGCCCACTCGATCGCCTCCTCGGTCGAGCGCGCCTGGATGATCCAGTAGCCGCCGACGACCTCCTTGGCCTCGGCGAACGGACCGTCCGTGACCGTCACCTCACCGTCACGGAAGTCGACCGTCGCGCCGTCGCCCGGCGGCCGGAGCCCGTCCAGTGCCAGCAGCATCCCCGCCTTGCGCAGCTCGTCGTTGTAGCGGGACATCGCTTCGACGGCCTCGGCCGTGGGATCCCACTCCGACTCCTCGATCTCCGGGTACATGAACATCATGAAACGCATATGACACTCCGTTCTCACTTCGAGTTCTGTCGCCCTTCGGACGACCCTGTCATATGGAGGACGATCGAACTCATGAAAAAACGACACGATCCACACCTAATTCGGCACAGGCCTGCGGAATTGCTTGACACGCGCTGCGCATAGGTGAAAGCTGACTGAAATTGGATTCGCAATCGAGAGGATCTGGCGACGGAAGGCGCAAGGTCCTGGCGATCGGGCGGGACCTCGGAGGAAGCGGCGTACTGCGAGTGCTCTCGGATAGAGCCGGGACCGAGTTTGTCCGTGCCGAAAACGGCAACGATGGATTGCGCGCTTTCTACGAGCGCCAACCCGACCTGGTCGTGCTCGACCTCGAGCTCCCCGACGCCGACGGCCTCGACATCCTGGCGACGATCCGGGCCCTGTCCGACGTCCCGGTCCTGGCGCTGACCGGCGACGAGGAGGAGGGACGGGTGGCGGCGCTCCGCGCGGGCGCCGACGACTGCGTCTCCAAGCCGCCCCTCCAGGCCGAGCTCGACGCGCGGATCGACGCGCTGATGAGGCGTCCCCGGCATAACGACATGCGGCCCGTGGTCCTCACGGACGAGTACGTCGAAATCGACCGCGTCCGCCACCGCGTGACGGTGCTCGGCCATGAGGTGGCCCTGACGCCGATCGAGTTCCGCATGCTCGCGACCTTTGCCGAAAACCCGGGCCGCGTGCTCGGCCACGGTCAGCTGCTGGAACTGGTGTGGGGCGATCGCATACGCGAGCGCGACGAGGTGAAGCTGTACGTCAGCTACCTACGGCGCAAGCTCGGCGGGGCCGCCGATGTCGACCCGGTGGAGACGGTGCGCGGCGTCGGGTATCGCTACCGCCCGCGCCTGGTGAAGCAGGCGAACGGTCACGGCGCCGGTAGTAACTGACGGCCGCCGATCCGCGCGTCAGGACTTCCGCATGACGCGGGCGATCGAGACGACCTCGGCCTGGTGGCCTTCGGGGTGCACGATGTAGGCACTCGGCCCGCCGCCGAACCAGCCGGCCGCTTCGTTCATGCCGACGAACACTCCCGGGTGGCGCTTGCCGTTGGCGTCCTCCACCCAGACCTCGTCGCCCTCCTTGAAGCCAGGATCGCGGTCGACTTCTTCTTCGGCGGCTTCGGTGATCGGGTTCTCGCCCGGCAGATCGCTCATCACGCGAGCATACCCCGCTCATCCCGGGGTACGCTCATCGCGATGCCCGTCAAAGGTGAGCCGATGAAGGCGACGCTCACGGCGCACCCGTTCAGCGATCCGGGTTGGGTGTTCGAGCGCAAGCTCGACGGCGTCCGCGCCATCGTCCGCCGCACACCGAGCCGGGCGACGATCACCTCGCGCACCGGGCGGCGGATGGACAACTACCCGGAGCTCACCTCGGCCTTCGAGGCAGAGTCGGCGCAGCAGTTCGTCGTCGACGGGGAGATCGTCGCCTTCGAGGGGTCCCGCACCAGCTTCGAGAAGCTGCAGGGGCGGCTCGGCATCAGCGACCCGCGGCTGGCGCGGCTGACCGGGATC
The DNA here is from genome assembly GCA_963782515.1 of uncultured Actinomycetes bacterium. Lineage (GTDB taxonomy): Bacteria > Actinomycetota > Thermoleophilia > Solirubrobacterales > 70-9 > VAYN01. Next base: position 1,061,772 of record CAWAJY010000004.1, read on the forward strand.
GAGGTCTTCATCTATGTCTTCGACATCCTGGAGCTGGAAGGCCGCGACGTCACCGGCCTGCCGCTGCGCGAGCGCAAGGCGCTGCTCAAATCGAGCCTCGAATTCCACGGCCCCGTCCGCTACACGCCGCACCGCAACGAGAAGGGGGAGAAGCTCTTCCTCGAAGCGTGCCGCAAAGGGTGGGAGGGGCTGATCGCCAAGCGCGCCGACTCGACCTACCAGCACCGGCGCTCCAAGGACTGGCTGAAGGTGAAGTGCTCCTTCGAGCAGGAGCTGGTGATCGGCGGCTTCACCCCGCCGAAAGGCTCCCGCGAGCGCTTCGGCGCGCTGCTGGTCGGCTACCACGAAGGTGGCGACCTTCGCTACGCGGGCAAAGTCGGGACCGGATTCGACGAGCGCACGCTGGCCATGCTGGGCGACAAGATGGAGGCCCTCCGACAGTCGCAGTGCCCCTTCACCGCCGGCTCGGCATTGCCCCGCGACGCCACCTGGATCCGCCCCGAGCTGGTCGGCGAGTTCGGCTTCAGCGAATGGACCCGCGACGGCAAGCTCCGCCACCCGCGCTACCTCGGCCTGCGCGACGACAAGGACGCGAGCGAAGTGGTGCGCGAGCGCCCGACCGCCGCGGCGCCGGACTGACGCGCCAGCTGTTCTTTATGGACCCCACAGCGCCATAAAGAACAGCTGGGCGAGGGTCACTCGTCGCGTCGGCGGAGGCGGCGGGGCTCGAACTCGCCGCTGCGGAGCGCCTGCCAGCCCTCGGTGGAGACGGCGAGGAAGCGGCGGCCCTCGGGGTCCTTGCGCTCCAGCACCAGGCCGCGGCGGGCGCTGCGGCCGATCGCGCGGCGCATCTCGCGCTCGCCCTGGCCGCGGAAGCGCGCCACGAGCTGGTGGCGGGGGACGAAGCCGTCGTCGCCGATCGCGACGATCGCCCGCAGGATCTCCTCGTCGGATGGGATCACGGGGCGAAGTTACCCAGGTGCGCGGAGGGGTACGGTCGGAGCCGCGCTGATGACGGGACTGAGCGAGTACGAACGCAAACGGGACTTCGGCAAGACCGCCGAGCCGGCGCCGCGCAAGGGCGGCGGCAAGCGCAAGGGCGCGCCGCGCTTCGTCGTCCAGCAGCACGACGCGACCCGCCTGCACTGGGACCTGCGGCTGGAGCACGACGGCGTCGGCGTCTCCTGGGCGGTGCCGAACGGCATCCCGCGGGACCCGAGCGAAAACCGCAAAGCCGTCCACACCGAGGATCACCCACTCGAGTACATGACCTTCGAGGGCGAGATCCCGAAGGGCGAGTACGGCGCCGGGACGATCGAGATCTGGGACTCGGGCACCTATGAGCTGGAGAAGTGGCGCGACGACGAGATCATCTTCAGCTTCCAAGGCAAGCGGCTGCGCGGGCGTTATGTCCTCTTCCAGGCGGGCTCGGCGAAGGACTGGATGATCCACCGCATGGACCCGGCGGAAGGGAATCCCGATCCCTATCCGGACCCGCTGCAGCCCATGCTGGCGAACGAGAGCGTGCTGCCGAGCTCGACCCGCGGCTGGGCGGCGGAGCTCGCCTGGGGAGGCGTGCGCGCGATCGCCCGCTGCCGGCCGGGGCGCCTCGACCTCCGTGACGCCGACCTCACCGACATCGGGGCGCGCTGGCCGGAGGTCCACCGGCTGAGCCGTCAGATCGGCGCCCACGACGCGGTCCTCGACGGTGAGATCGTCGTCTTCGACGAGGCCGGCCGCCCCGACCGAGAGCTCCTCGCGCGCCGCGACAAAGGCGGATCCGACGGCGCGATCCGCCGCCGCGCCATGGAGAACCCGGCGACCTACGTGATCTTCGACCTGCTCTTCCTCGACGGCGAGGACCTCACCGACACGCCGTACAAGCGCCGCCGCGAGCTCCTCGCCGGGCTCGAGCTGGAGGGCGAGGCATGGCGCGTCCCGGCCAGTGCCACCTCGAAGATCAAGGAGCTCCTCGCTGCAGCCGCCGGCCAGGGCGTCGACGGACTGGTGGTGAAGAAGCAGTCGAGCCTCTACGCGCCCGGGCGCCGCACGGGGGAGTGGCTACGCGTGCGCGGGGAAGAAACCGCACCGACGCCCACCAAAGGCATCACCGCCGCCGCCGAACCGATCGACAAGTCGAAAGCGCGCCTCCGCGTCGAGGACCGCGAGCTCACCGTCTCCAACCTCACCAAGGTCCTCTATCCCGCCACCGGCTTCACCAAGGGTGACCTGATCGACGCCTACGCCGACCTCGCCGAGGTCCTCCTGCCGCACCTGCGCGGCAGGCCGGTGACGATGAAGCGCTACCCCGACGGCGTCGAGGGCAAGTTCTTCTACGAGAAGCGCTCGCCCAAGCACCGCCCTGACTGGGTCGCGACCGCGCGGGTCTGGTCGGAGAGCCACGAGGCCGAGATCGACTACACGCTGATCGAAGATCTGCCGACCCTCGTCTGGTCGGCCAACCTGGCGAACATCGAGCTGCACACCTCGCTGGCCCGCGTCGACGACCTCGACCGTCCCGACTCGCTCGTCTTCGACCTCGACCCCGGCGCCCCCGCCGACGTCGTCGACTGCGCCCGCGTCGCCCTCCGCCTGCGCGCCTTCTTCGCCCAGCTCGGCCTCGACAGCTACGTGAAGACCTCCGGCTCGAAGGGCATCCACCTCCACGTGCCGTTGGGTGGCACCGCCACCTTCGCCGAGTCGCGCCCCTTCGCCAAGGCCGTCGCCGAGACCTTCGAGGCGCGCTTCCCCGACGAGGTCGTCTCCCGCCAGACGAAGGCGAGGCGCACCGGCCGCGTCCTCATCGACTGGAGCCAGAACGACAGCCACAAGACGACCGCCTCCGTCTACTCGATCCGCGCCCGGGAGCGCCCGACCGCCTCGACCCCGCTCGAATGGGAGGAGGTCGAGGCCGCCGCCGACTCCGGCGATGCCGACGCCCTCGCCTTCACCGTCGAGGACCTGCGCGCAAGGATCGCTGCAAAAGGCGACCTCTACGCCCCGCTCCTGAGCCAAAAACAGGAGCTGCCGGACGTTTCCGTCTGACCCCGCCGTGAGCATTGGTCACATGTTCCAGGTCGAACTCCTGTGCTCGGACCCGCGCTGCGACGCGGAGGTGACGCTCTTCGTCGACGAGCTCGGCGAGGTCGAGGCGGTTGCCTGCGAGTGCGGGCACGGGCTGGTCGAGGTGCGGATCGAGGGCTTCGAGCCGGTCCATGCCGCCGAGGGTGAAGTGATCGAGCTCCGGGTCGCGAGGCCCGAGCCTCTCCCCATCGCCGTTTAGTCGCACCCCGCGCGGGGGACTTCGCGCCGATGGCACGATTGCGGCGATCCGACTGCTCGGCGAACGGGATCCACCGGCGCAAACGTGGGCGCGGGTTCTCCTTCGAGGACGGACAGGGCACGACGATCACCGACGGGGAGACGCTGGAGCGGATCCGCGCGCTGGCGATCCCGCCCGCCTGGAAGGACGTCTGGATCTGTCTCGACCCGCTCGGCCACATCCAGGCGACGGGCTACGACGAAGCGGGGCGCAAGCAGTACCGCTACCACGATCGCTGGGACATCCGCCGGGCTTCGCAGAAGTACAGGAAGATGCGCGAATTCGCCGCGGCGCTGCCGAGGCTGCGCCGGGTCGTCCGCCGCGACATCGAGCTCGAAGGGATGCCGCGCGAGCGCGCCCTGGCCACCGCCGTCCGCCTGCTCGACCTCGGCTTCTTCCGCATCGGCTCGGAGGAATACGCGGAGACGAACGAGAGCTACGGGCTGGCGACGATCCGCCGCGAGCACGTCCACCGCGACGGCGGGGAAATCGTCTTCGACTTCCCGGCGAAGTCGAACCAGCGGCGCATCCAGGCGATCGGCGACGACCAGGCGATCGCGGCGCTGGAAGCGATGCGCCGCCGGCGCGGCGGTCCGGCCGACCTGCTCGCCTGGAAAGAGGGCAGGCGCTGGCGCGATCTCCGCTCCTCCGACATCAACGACTACATCCACGAAGCGATCGGTGACGAGTTCTCGGCCAAGGACTTCCGCACCTGGAGCGGCACCGTGCTCGCCGCGGCGGCGCTGGCGGGGGAGGGGAAGCCCGCCTCCGACGCGGCCGCGAAGCGGACCATCAACCGCGCGGTGAAGACGGTGGCGGCGGCGCTCGGCAATACTCCCGCGGTCTGTCGCCGCTCCTACATCGACCCGCGCATCTTCGACCACTACCGCGACGGCGAGACGATCGACGTCGGCCGCCGCGCCGCCGGCGAGGGGAAGATGTCGGAGCGGACCCGGCAGCGGATCGAGCGCGAGGTCCTCGAGCTGATCGATTGACCGGGACACTTCCCGGGGTAAGGGTCCCGCAATGGACCTGAAGGCACCGCTTCACCGCTTCGACGAGTTCCAGCAGAAGCGGCCCGCGCTGGCGCTGCCGCTCGGCATCGTGAAGAAGTTCGGCGAGGACGAAGGCGGCTCGATGGTCTCCCTGATCGCCTACCGCGCCTTCTTCTCGCTCTTCCCGCTGTTGCTGTTGCTGACGACGATCCTCGGCTTCGTCCTCGCGGGCAACGAAGACCTCCGCCGGGAAGTCGTGAACGGGACGCTCTCCCAATTCCCGATCATCGGCAGCCAGCTGAGGGGCGGCGAACTGACCGGCTCGGGCGTCGCGCTGGCGGTGGGGATCGTCGGCTCGGTGCTCGCCGGGATCGGCGTCGTGCTGGAGACCGAGAGCACCTTCAACCGCTGCTGGGGGGTGCCGAAGTCGGCCGAACGCGGCTTCGTCGGCTCGCGCCTGCGGGCGATCGCCCTGCTCGTCGTCCTCGGAGGGCTGGCGGTGGTCTCGACCGTCCTCGGCGGCCTCGCCGCGGGCGGTGCCGACCTCTTCGGCGCGGGGGGCGAGGTCGCCGGCCTGCTGATCGCGACGGTCCTGAACCTCTTCGTCTTCGGCGCCGTCTTCCGCCTCCTCACCACCGACACGGTGGAGACGCGGGCGCTGATCCCCGGCGTCGTCGTCGCCACGGTCGGCTGGGAGATCCTGCAGGTGGCCGGCGGTTGGTACATCTCCCACGAGGTGAAGAACGCCTCCGCCGTCTACGGCACCTTCGCCCTCGTCATCGGTCTGCTCGCCTGGATCCACCTCGGCGCGATGTTCGTCGTCCTCGGCGCCGAGACGAACGTGGTCCGCACCCGCAAACTCTGGCCCCGCTCCATGTTCGGCGGTCCTGGAACGGGTACCTGAGCGGCACAAGTTCCTGCGAGCACGGAAGGAGTGCAAACCTGATGTCAGAAGAGTTGAAGGGCAAGAAGATCGCCTTCCTGACCGCCAACGAGGGGGTCGAGGAAGTCGAGCTGACCGAGCCGCGCAAGGCGGTCGAGGGAGCCGGTGCGGAGACCGAGCTGCTCGCCCCCGAGGCGGGCGAGGTCCAAGCTTTCAACCACCTCGACAAGGCCGAGTCCTACGCCGTCGACAAGGTGGTCGGCAACGCCACGGCCGACGATTACGACGGCCTGGTGCTGCCCGGCGGCGTGGCCAATCCCGACAACCTTCGGACCCACCCGGAGGCCGTCTCCTTCATCCGCGACTTCTTCGCCGCCGGCAAGCCGGTCGGGGTGATCTGCCACGGACCCTGGACGCTGATCGAGGCGGGCGTCGTCGACGGCCGCAAGCTCACCTCATGGCCGAGCCTGCAGACCGACCTGCGCAACGCCGGCGCCGAGTGGGTCGACGAGGAAGTGGTCGTCGACAACGGCCTGGTGACCAGCCGCAAACCGGATGATCTCAAGGCGTTCAACGCGAAGATCGTCGAGGAGTTCGAGGAGGGAAAGCATGCCGCCCAGGCGGCGCCTCGAAGCCCGCCAGGGCGGTGACCACCGGGATGCCGTCCTCGCCGCCGAGGCGCTCGCGGCTCTGGGCGGCGACCTCCATCAGCTCCCGCAGTGCCCGGTCGAGGATCTCGGCGGTCTCCCGCCAGCCCTGCTCGTCGACGGTGATCGGCATCCAGTTCAGGGTGGTGTCCTCGCGTCGGTCGATCGTGTCGGCGTCGAGGGCGGCGCCGACCTTGCCGACGAAGGTCCGCAGCGCTTCGCTCGTCACCCCGCCGCGGACCGAGAGCGGCGCCTTGCGCCAGTCCTGGTGGCCGATGAACGAGCGCGGCCGGGCGGTGTAGAAGTGCTCGATCGTGCCGCGCTTCGGCTGCGTGCGGACCTGTTCGATGCAGTCGACGTCGAGCAGGGCATTCGCGTGGTAGGACACGACTCCTAGCGACTCACCGAACTGGCGCGCCAGTTCGGTCGGGCTCGCCGTGCGTCCCTGCAGCGCTTCGAGGATCTGCACCCGCATCGGGTGCGAAAGCGCCCGCACGAGGTTCTGGTCGATGGTGGTCTCCCCGTCCGGGGCCCTGCTCTCGGATGGCATAGGTTCGCCATCCCAACGGGTGACGGCCGTCATCTCAACCCAACTTTTCGAGCCACTTGTCCACACCGGTGGTAGGCGTTTTGGGGCGCCCTCGAAACGGAACTTCTTATACACCGATTCCATGACCAACACGCGCGAAACTGCCTGTGGCGCCCGACCGGACGCGCGGTTATCGAGGCCTGCGACACGGGTAACTTGTGGGCATGTCAGTCAAAACGAAACTTGCCAAGAAGGCGGTCAAGACGACCGCGAAGCACACTGCCTACGGCACCGCCTCGAGATTCGCCCGCCAGCCGCTGCGCTCCGTCACCCTGCTCGCGCTCGGAGCCGCCATCGGTGGGATCATCGGCTGGCTGATCGGCCGCTCCGGTGGCGACGAGCCCTTCGAGCCCGTGGCACCCGCCGGCCCGACCAGCGGCGTGACCAGCCCCACCAACCAGACCACCAATTCGACCGAGCACGCCTCGGAGACTGGAGCCGCTTCGTGACCGCAGCACCTGAGGAGCGCGACGAGGAGTTCGTCAAGGAGGAAGAAGCCGAGGCCGCGCAGGAAGCAGCCGCGATCGGCGGCGTGCGCCGGCCCGACACCGACGACCCGGCCGAAGAGCCGCTGGTCGAGGCCGGCCAGGGAGAGGCCGAGGGTTTCGAGCTCGCCGAGAAGGACCTCGAGGACATCGCCGAGCACGGGGACGAACATCGCTTCCCCGACGGCATGGCCCAGCCCGAGGAGCCGCAGGACCAGGCCGCGTACGGCGAGGCCGACGAGGCCATCCCGCCGGACGAGAACCAGTAGGCCGGCAGAAATCCCGCCCGACGGGCGATCCTCGCCTGAGGATCCACCGCGGACCGATTACTGAACGGGACTTGACCTGAGCCGAAACGGCGAGATGATGATCGCGAGATGGCTCAGCGCAGCCTCATAGCGGTCGTCACTCCCGCTTTCGGCTCGGAAGAGTCGGTCGCCGCGCTCGCCCGCGAGATGGATGGGGTGCCGACCGAGGTCCGGCTGGTCGCCCCGGCGGTGGAGTTGAACACGCTCCATCACACCCTTGGCGACGTCGACGAGCCGCGGCTCGAGGCGCACGAGCGGCTGGAGAAGGCCCTCACGGCGATCCGCGCCAGGGGGCTCGAGGCGACCGGCGAAGTCGGCGATTCCGACCCCGTGCAGGCGGCCCAGGATGCACTGCTGGAGCGGCCCGCCGAGGAGGTGCTGATCTTCTGTCACGCCGACGACTGCCGCGACTGGTACGAGGGCGGGCTCTGGCGGCATGCCGAGGAGACGCTCGCGCCGGAATTGAAGATGGTGGTCGTCGACGGCGACGCTCACGTCGTCAGCACCGAAGAGGCGGCGGCCGGCCACCTCGATGCCCACCTTGCCCACGAGGGCGGCAACGCCTACATGCCCGGCGTGACCCGCACCGACATGACGGTGATCATCCTCGGGATCGTCGGCACGATCACCGCGATCGTCCTTGCCGCGGCGGCCGCCGTCGGCGGCGCGGTGACCGGGTGGCGCGCCGTCGCGATCGGGGTGGCGATCGCCGTCGCCCTGGTCAACATGTCCAACGTCGTCGGCACGCTGCTGATGGACAGCGTCCACTACCGCGGCGGCTTCGCCAAGCTCTTCCGCGACCTGGCCCTGGTCGTCACTCCGCTCGCGGTCCTGGTCAACCTGGCGATCCTCCTCTTCGTCTAGGAAGTCGGGTCCGCCGTGCTTCGCGGCGTGCGCACCCGTCCGAGGTGCGTCCTGGGCGTCTCATGGCGGTCCTGGCTGGCTGTGACCGCCATGAGACGCCCAGGACGTGAGGGGTTCGTGAAACACCCCGCACAGGGACGTCACGAACTCCGGACTTCCGTGACCGTCCCGCATGAAAGCCGGCCCCCACGAAGGATGAGTTCGCAGTTATGTCCGGATAGCGGCAGAAAGTGCGAACTCACCGGGGCCTGGGCATGAGGAAGACGCACGGAAGCGTGGAGTTCCCACAGTCTCCGTAACGACGTAGGACTCCCGTCACGGATCCGTGTGCCTCGCGTGCGCCTCGCGTGACCCGCACCCGACGATCCCTCGTCACTCCTCACAGACCCGGCCGCCTCGGCCACGGCCACAGCCGGCCAGGGCCGTGGCCGAGACGGCCGCGCTCGCCGCAGGCCCTTGCGTCCCTTGCGCCCCCGGCGCCGGCTTCAGACGCGCGCGGCCGGTCAGTCCGGCAGCGGCGTCGCTTCCGAGGCGGCGCGGTGTTCGGCGGTGTCGCGGCGGTGGAGCGCCTCCAGCACCTCCTCGGCGAGCTGTGAGCCGTCCTCGGAGCGCAGCGGGGTCGCATTGATCCTCATCACCACGCGGTCGGGCTCGATCTCCTCGAGGGAGACCGCCGGTCGGTAGCGGGTCGGCACGGTGATCGTGCGCAGCAGCTGTTGCTCGACGTCGCGGGGGCTGACGTGGCGGGGGAAGCTCACCCGCACGTCGACCTTCTCCGGCTCGCGCAGCGGCACCACCGCCAGGTTCAGCAGGACGTTGTTGGGGATCTGCAGCCGGTCGGCCCCCTGGCTGAGGGTCGTGTAGAAGAGGCCGAGCGAGGTCACCGTGCCCTCCATCGAGCCCGCCAGGGCGCCGCCGGTGAAGCGCACGCGTTCGCCGACCCGGAAGGGGCGGGTGCTCTGCAGGACGATCCCGGCGAAGATCGCGCCGAGGGTCTGCTGCGCGGCGAGCCCGAGCAGGACCGCCGCGAAGGCACCCCCGACGGCGAGGGTGCTCGCGTTCACGCCCGCGATCCGCAGCGCCACCACGACCACCGCGAGGCCCGCCAGCAGGCGGAAGACGAAGCCGGCCGTCCCCGCCGTGGCCGGGTCGAGGCGGCGGTAGAGGCGCGGCTGCAGGGAGCGGGAGAGGAGCGAGATCGCGGCGGTGCCGACGATCACGAGCACGATCACGGTCCCGACCCGGAACCATTCGCCGTAGCCGGGGGCGATCTGGCGACGGTGCGAGTAGACGACCAGGGTCGCGATCAGCGCCAGGAGCGCGACGACGACCCCCGCCATCGTCCGCTTGGAGACCTTTTTCGTCTCGATCTCCTCGCCCAACCCGAGCGATTCCCACGCGTGGGTGCGCGTCTCGAAGAGCTCGCGGGGAAGTTTCGGGCGTCTCGGCCTGCGTGCGGGCATCAGGAGCCGCTACCCGGTCGATGCGGGGGGCTAATCGCGTTCACGCCGCGGCGTGAGGAACGTCACCCACGCAGGGCGGCGACGGCTTCGTCGCGCGTCGCGAAGACCCGCAGCGAGTGCTCGAGGCCGGTGACCTCGAGGACGCGGCGGACCTGTTCGTTCTGACAGCAGAGGACGAGGCCGCCTTCGCCGCCGTTGCCCGCGCCCGCGTCGACCCGCTGCCAGGCGCGCACGACGAGCGCGATCCCGGTCGAGTCGATGAAGGTGCAGTTGGTGAGGTCGATCAGGACCGCGGCCTTGGGGCTGCTGACCGCGTCCTCGAGGGGCTCCTCGAGCTGTGTCGCAGTGGAGAGGTCGAGCTCCCCGTCGACCTGGAGCAGACGGATGCCACCCTCCAACTCCGAGACTGATGCTTGAAACGGCGCGGGACCCACTGGGCCGCGATGCTAGCGCAGCGGGTGGGCGGAGTGCCACCCGTCCGCGCCCGCCCCGTTTGCGCCGGGGCGGTCTGGGTATCAGGGCGAGGTCGAGGCCGGTAGGTTTGCCTGTTGCGCGGGTCCTTCTGACCGTCCTTCTCGCGTCGCCCAAGCCGGGGAAAACAACAATTTGAGCACCACCAACGTGGATTCATCAGGCCTCCAGATGTCGCTTCCCGCGAAGGCGGAGAACGTGGCGGTGGTGCGCCACGCGATCGCCGGCCTGGCCGAGCGCATCGGCATGGACGAGCCCTCGACGGCCGACCTGAAGACGGTCGTGACCGAGGCCTGCATGAACGTCGTCGTCCACGCCTATCCCGAGGACGAGACCGGTCTGCTGGAGGTCGACGCGGTGCCCGACGGCGACGGCCTCACCGTCGCGGTGCGGGACTTCGGCGGCGGCATCAGCCCGCGCCCCGGGGTCGACCGGCCGAGCCTGCGGATCGGCCTGGCGCTGATCGCGGCGCTCTCCTCGAGCTTCGAGATCCGCGGCGGGGTCGAGCGGGGGACGGAGATCCGCATGCACCTGCCGCTCACCGCCCGGGCCGTCCCGGAGGACGGGGCCGAGGCGGCGCCGAGCCCGCCGGTACCCGGGGCGACCGAGCTGACGGTCGGGCCGCCGGAGCTGGTCGCCCCGGTCCTCAGCCGCGCCCTGACCGCGCTCGCCGCTCGCCACGAGATCACCGTCGACCGGATCTCCGACGCGATGCTCCTCTCCGACGCGATCTCGGCGGCCGCGCCGAGCCGCTTCGCCGACGGCCACGTCCGCCTCAGCATCGCCGACCGCCCCGACGGGGTCGAGCTGAGGGTCGGCCCGATGGCCTCCGGCGCCGCCGCCGGTCTGCGCGAGAGCCTCTCGCTCCCCGAGGTCGGTGGCTCGCTGGAAGCCCTGGCCGACGAGGTTCGCACCGAGTCCGACGGCGACGGCGAGTACCTCGTCGTCGCGATCGCCGCGACCGCTTCCTAGCTTTCGCGGTTCTGCTCGGCGACCTGTTCGCGGATCCGCTCGAGGGTGCGACGGAGGATGCGCGAGACGTGCATCTGGGAGTGACCGATCTGCTCGGCGATCTGTGATTGGGTCAGGTCCTCGACGAAGCGCAGGCGCAGGATCAGCCGTTCGCGGTCGTCGAGCTGGGGGAGGACGCCCTCGAGCGCCAGTTTGTCGTCGATCAGCTCGTAGTTCTCGTCCTCGTCGCCGACCCACTCGGAGGCGGGCGATTCGTCATCTTCGCCGCCGACCGGGCGGTCGAGGGAGAGCGGCCGGCGGTTGTGGTTGGCCTCCAGCACCTCCAGCACTTCGGCCGGATCGATCTCCAGCTTGGCGGCGATCTCGTTCACCGAGGGCGAGCGCTGCAGCTCCACCGTCAGCGTCGTGGTCGCTTTCTCCACCTCGGCCATCCGGTCGTGCAGGCCGCGCGGCACCCGCACGGTCCAGACGCGGTCACGGAAGTGGCGCTTCAGTTCGCCGAGGATGGTCGGGGAGGCGAAGGCGGCGAAGGGAGTGCCGCGGGCGGGGTCGAAGCGGTCGACCGCGTTGACCAGGCCGAGGTTCGCCACCTGCAGCAGATCGTCGAAGGACTCCGAGGCGCCGCGATAGCGCAGCGCCAGGTTCTTGGCGTAGGGGAGATAGCGGCGGACGAGCTCCTCGCGGGCCGCGGGATCGCGCTGGTCGCATAGACGGCGCCAGAGGAGCGACTCGGGAGCCAGGCCCTCGCCTGCGCCGGTCGGAGCCCCCTCGGGCGCGGGTCGTGTCTCTTCGCTTTCGGCTGGAACCATGCGGTGTCCCGGTACCGGGAGGCACCGGCGTCACACCATAGCGGCAGGTGGTTCCTGCGCACCCGGGGTGTTCGTCGATCAAAGGCGCGGGGTAATCTCGCGGTGCGCCGCGGAACCGCCCGCATCCATACGTCAAGGAGGACCGATGGGATTCGACCAGTACCACGAGCCGCCGGAGGAGCTGCCGGCGCAGACGAGGACCTTCGCCCGCCTCTGCGCCTCGCTCGAAGAGGAGTGCCAGGCGATCGGCTGGTACCAGCAGCGCCTTGCGGTCGAGCCCGACGCCGACGCGCGGGCGATCATGGCCGACGCTCAGGGGGAGGAGTTCAAGCACTTCTCGATGGACCTCGAGTTCCTCCTGCGCAAAACGCCGCGCTGGCGGGAGATCGCCGAAGGCGTGCTGTTCCAGGAGGGCGACATCGTCGAGCACGGCGAGGACGCCGAGGCGGCCTCCGGTGGAGACGGCGACGGCGACCTGGTGGCCCCGATGGCGGGCGGCGAAGGCTCACTTGGAATCGGCAGCATGAAGGGACAAGGACGATGAACCACCTCCTCCGCGGCCACGCGCCGCTCACCGACTCGAACTGGAAGCTGCTCGACGACGAGGCCCGCGAGCGCCTGGCCGGGCCGCTGGCGGCGCGCCGCCTGGTCGACTTCATCGGCCCCCAGGGCTGGCAGCACTCGTCCACCAACCTGGGACGAGTGGAGCCGGTCGAGGGCGCCGAGCCGGGCGTCAGCGCGCTGCGTCGGCGGGTCCTGCCGCTGGTCGAGGTGCGGGTGGACTTCACCGTCTCCCGCGCGGAGATGCGCGACGACGACCGCGGTGCCGTCGACGTCGACCTCGAGTCGCTCGACAACGCCGCCCATCAGATCGCCGTCTGCGAGAACAGTGCCGTCTTCAACGGCTGGGCGAAGGTGGGGATCCAGGGGCTGATCGAGGCGTCGCCGTTCGAGCCGGAGCCGCTCGGGGCCGACGCCGACGCCTACCCGCGCTCGGTCGCGCGAGCGGTCGAGGGGCTGCGCGAGGCGGGCGTCGAGGGGCCCTATGGGCTGGCCCTCGGTCCCGACGAGTTCATCAAGGTGATCGAGACGGCCGAGCACGGCGGCTACCCGCTGCTCGACCACCTGGGGAAGATCCTCGGCGGTGGGCCGATCGTCTGGGCGCCGGGGCTGTCGGGTGCGGTGGCGGTGAGCCTGCGCGGCGGCGACTTCCTCTTCGAATCGGGCCAGGACCTCTCGATCGGCTACTCGCACCACGACGCCGACGAGGTTCACCTCTACCTCGAGGAGAGCTTCTCCTTCGTCGTCGCGACCCCCGAGGCCGCGGCGCCGCTCACCGTCTGAAGCACCACAAAAGGGAGGCGCCGCCCTTTCGCGGGCGGCGCCGGATCCCTGCCCTCGCTCGGCTCAGGCCGGGTCGGGGGACTTGAAGTGCAGCATCTCGACCTTCGCGAGCATCCCGTCCTCGCCCGAGTCGGCAAGGCGCTTGGCGGACTCGCCCTGGATCTCGAAGACCTTGTCGAGCGTCTCCGTGAGCAGGGCCGAGACTTCCGCCCAGCCTTTCTCGTCGACGACCATCGGCGTGCGGCTCAGATGCCGGTCGTCTTTCTCGTCCATGGAGCCGCTTTTGACGGCCTCCTCGATGTCGTCGAACATCGATTTGAGCATCGCTCCGGACAGGCCGGGGCGGAGGCTTTCCGGCATCCGCGCCCATTCGCTGTCGGAGAGGAACTGGCGGCGCGTGGCACGGTAGAAGTGCTCGGTGGCGCCGCGGCGCTGCTTGGTGTCGACGAGCTCGATGCAGTCGTATTTCTCGAGCACGCGGACGTGGTAAGCGACGAGGTTGAGACTCTGGTCGAGCTCCTGGGCCAGCAGGTTCGGACTGGCGACCCGCTCGTTCAGAATGATCAGGATCTGTACGCGGAGGGGGTGTGCGAAGGCTTTGGCGACGATCTGTTCGACGCCGTCCTTCTTTTTCGTTTTAGGCAAGGGGGACTTCTTTCGGTCGTTGGCAAGGGGCACAGCGGTGGCAAAACGCCGATGAAAAAAACGCTAACCAATCTAAATCAAGAAGTCCAGAAACGATCTTAAATTTTCGTTTATTTGTTGGCTTTTACCGGTTTCAACTTGATTGCTGCAATCACGTGGAGTAAAAGTACGAATCCGCCGAGATCGGTGGCGGTCAGGGAAAAGCAGTTCCGACACGGAGGTGGCGATAGTGCGGATGGGCACTTCGCAGGAGCGGATGGCGCCTGCGGCAATCACGAAGGGCTCCTGAACCGGGAGCAAGGGGCAGGGACGGCGGTCGCCGTGACAGGCTTGGTGGGTGGCACCTTGGAAGCTGCCGCTCATCGTCATCGCGATCGTCGTCCCGATCATCGCCGGAATCCTGGTCGCCGGGCCCGAGGCGGGATTGGCCCTGGGAGCGCTGGTCGGGGTGGTGCTGGTCTACGTCGCGGTGCAGATGCGACCGCGCGAGGGGATCGGCGACTCGCCGGACCCGGCCGTGCGGCGACGGTTGCTGGTGGTGGTGAGCCGGCCGGTCGAGGACCCGGCGACGACCGCGGCGATCGCCGCGGAGGCGGGCGTCGATGGCAGCCGTGACCTGGCCGAGGTGATGATCCTCGCGCCCGCGCGGATCGGCTTCCTCGACCGTTGGGCCTCCGACCTCGAGCCCGCCCGCGAGGAGGCGCAGAAAACCCTGGTCATCTCCGTCGCCTCGCTGGCCAAGGTCGGCGTCGTCGCCGAGGCGCGGGTCGGCGACGAGGACATCGTGCAGGCGGTGGAAGACCTGGTCGGCAGCTTCAAGGCGACCGAGGTGGTGCTGGTGACGGGGAGCGACGACGACGACCCCGCGGCCGCCGAGGCCGCGGTGGAACTGGCCGACCGCCTGCGCACCGGCTTCCGCCGCCTCGTCGCCTAGCTCAGCGGACCGAGAAGCTCGCCCAGGCGGACGGCGGCGCGGGTGGGGGTGACGAACCCGTCGGCGCCGGGCGGGTGCAGGAGGCCGGCGCGGGTGAGCTCGGCGATCGCCCGTTCGATGCCGTCGCGTGCGGCGAAGTCCTCGTCGGTGCCGGTCAGGTCACGGACCAGCTCGTCTGTGGTGACCCGGGTGGGGTGAAGGTCGAGGACGCGCCCGAGCAGCACCGCTTCGAGGCGAGAGTCGTTGCCCTCGTTGGTCAGGTTCTCCTCGTGCGCAGGCATCGTCGTGACCCTAAGGGGCCGGCTCCTCGTTTTCGCCCCCCGGGGGCGCCTCGCCGTTCTCGCTAAGTCCGAGAACTGCGAGTGCCCAGGGCTCGTCGATCGTCGGCGAGTAGAAGTGCTGCATCGACCCACGCACCGGGGTCGTGTCCACGAGGGCGACCGCGCCGCAGTCGGCGAGCACGCGCACGTGGTAGCTGACGTTGGAGAGCGGCTCCTTCAGCACGTCGGACATCTGGCGCGGGCTGGTCGGGTGCCTTTCGACCATCGCGCGGAGGATCTGCCGGCGCAGCGGATGCCGCAGCGCGACCAGCAGCTCATTCTCGGCGGTGTTCTCGTCGGCCCCCATCGGGGCGGCAGCATAGAGCAATTGAAATGTTTTGTCTGCAAACAAGAGCGTATCGGCCGGGTCTCCATCAACGCTTAAAGTTCTAGTCACAGTTTCGTGAGAAATGGTCAACTTTGCAGGCAATTCAACCTCAAGCAGTCTCACGAACGAGGCCGATAATCATCGATCCGTGAGGATTCGCTGCTCGGGTCCACCCAGTATGGCGCAGACAAACAGTTGCGTTTGTTTTCGGTGCCTGGTACGGCCCGAGGTTGGGATCGTCAGGCGCGGGTAGGTTCCTCGGACCCGCCAGGCGGGGCGACGTGATGGGGACACAAGCCGCAGAGCCGGAGCACCGATTCGGAGCCTCGCCGCCGCTGACGATCGGCGTCGAGGAAGAGTTGCTCCTCGTCGACGACGAGTGCTGCCTGGTCCCGGAGGCGGAGCGGGTGATCGAGGGCCTTGGCGCAGCCGCCCGGGAGGCCGTCAGCACCGAGATCTTCGCCGCCCAGATCGAGCTGAAGACGGGAATCTGTGGAACTGCGGCCGCCGCGGCGGCCGAGCTCGGCGAGCTGCGCACGGCGGTGCGGGCGACCGGGGTCGGACTCCTCGGCGCGGGTGTCCATCCCGACGACGGCGGCGAGGCGCAGCTGGTGCCGAAGCCGCGCTACGACGTGGTCAAGCAGGACCTGGCGAGCCTCCTCTCGACGCCACCTTCGGGTCTCCACGTCCACGTCGGCATGCCCGACCCGGAAACCGCGGTCCGGGTCGCCAACGCGATGCGCCTACGGCTGCCGACCTTGGCCGCGCTGGCCGCCAACTCGCCGTTCCGCGACGGCGCCGACACCGGCATGGCGAGCGCTCGCGCCGCCGAGGTCCGCGCCTACCCGCGCTTCGAAATGCCGCGCGCCTTTCGTGACTACGACGAGTTCATGACGGTGGCCGACCAGCTGGTCGCGGCGGCCGGGGTCGACGACTACACCTACATCTGGTGGGACGTGCGGCCCCACCCCAACCACGGCACGGTCGAGGTGCGGGGGATGGATGTGCAGCCGAGCGCGGCGGCCAACTCCGCGTTCGCGGCTCTGATCCGGGCCCTGGCGGCGCGCGAGATCGACCGACCCTCCTCCAGCGATCTCCAGCGCGAGGCCCTCGAGGAGTCCTGCTACCAGGCGTGCCGCTACGGCCTCGAGGCGCGCCTCATGGTCGACGGCGGCGAGGCGGCCCCGGCCGCCGAGGTGGCGGCCCGGGCGCTCGAGGAAGCCGCCCCCTACGCGGACGCCCTCGACGACTCCGGCGCGCTGGAAGAGATCGAACGGATCCTCGCCGAGGGCAACGGCGCCGACCGCCAGCGCGCCGCCTTCGAGCGCGGCGGCATCCCCGCCGTCCTCGACCACCTGGCCAAGGCCACCGCCGCCGACTGATCCACCCACGCCCCCCCGGCGCGTTCGCATTTCTTGCCGCTATCCGACCATTTCTGCGAACTCACCGTGGGCACGGCTCGAGGTAGTGGTTCGCCTTGTCCGAGGGCCTCGTGGGCCGGCGCCCGGGTGAGGGCTCTGGCCTGGAAAAGCCGGCGCCCGGGGGGAGGGACCGGGCCGGTTGAATCCGGCGCCCGAGGAACGGGACGCAAAGGGCCTGCGGCGAGCGCGGCCGTCTCGGCCACCGCCACGGCCCTGGCCGGCTGTGGCCGTGGCCGAGAAGGCCGGGTCTTGTGGGGAGTGACGAGAGATCGTCGTGTGCGGGTCACGCGGGCGCATAAGAGGGACGCGGGTCACGCAAGGCGCACGAGAGGGACACGGATCCGTGACGGGAGTCCGACCTCGTCACGGAGACCGTGGGAACTCCACGCTTCCGTGCGTGTCGCCCGACGGTCACGGAGGCGCGGGCGACCCTGGTTACGCATAGGTTCACTCAGGTCGCCCGCACTCTCGGGGACCTCGATCCCGGTGCCGGGAGGTGGCCCGGAGCGCACGGGGGTGTGACGTTCCCGGCATCTCCGTCGCCGATCGGGGCGAGGTCGGGGGAGGTGTGGGCTCTCCCCGGCTTCTCTCGCGCGGGACGATCACGTAAGTCCGACCTCCGCCGGACCTGTGTCCTCATCCCTGAAACTCCCTCACGTCCTGGGCGTCTCATGGCGGTCACAGCCAGCCAGGACCGCCATGAGACGCCCAGGGCCGATCTCGGACGGCCGCAACCGCTCCGAACAACGCCCGTCCCGGGGCCAACCAACTAGCCTCGCCCGATGCACATCCGAGAGGCCGACGAGGGGGACGCGGTCGCGGTCGCGGCGCTCTGGACCGAGGCATACGCCGCCGCGGCGCCGGAAGGGCGGCAGGAGTCCTATGCGCTGCAGGAGTACTTCGCGGTGGCCACGTCGGCCGATGTGGCGGTCGCGGTCGATGTGGGGGACGAGGTGGTCGCGGTCGCCGCGCTCTTCCTGCCGGGCGCGCCGGGGCGGTCGGTTGCGGGACCGGGGGAGGCGGAGTTCGCGCGGCTCGCGGTCGCCGACCGGGCACGGCGGCAGGGTCTCGGGCGGGCGCTCGTCCGCCGGGCGACCGAAAGAGCGCACGGCGTCGGCGCCGAACGGGTCGCGCTCTGGAGCCGTCCCTACCAGACCGCCGCCCACGCTCTCTATGGGTCGCTCGGCTGGCGCCGGACCCCGGAGCGCGACGAGGACGATCGCGACGGCCGCCGCTGGGTCTTCGTCCTGGACCTTTGACCGAACTTTCACCTTCCCTTCGGTCCGGCGGCTAGGCTGCCCGCCGTGATCATCTCGACGATGAACGACCTTCCCGGGTACGAGATCGAAGAGGTCCTCGGCGAGGTCTTCGGCCTCACCGTCCGCTCGCGCAACGTCGGCTCGCAGATCGGCGCTTCGCTCAAGTCCCTCGCCGGTGGCGAGCTGAAGGGCATGACGAAGATGCTGAAAGAAGGCCGTGAGCACGCGACCGAACGGCTGGTCGAGGAGGTCGAAGCGAAAGGCGGCAACGCGATCGTCGCCTTCCGTTACGACACCTCGGAGCTCGGCACCACCTGGACCGAGGTCTGCGCCTACGGCACCGCCGTGCGCGCCCGCCAGAAGTAACCGGCAAGCCGTCTTCCCGGGGCTCCTACAATCGGGCAATGCCCGATCCTGCCGTTGAGCCCACCTACACGCTCTACCGGCGCGGCATGGAGTTGCTCGAGGAGGGCGACTACAAAGACGCCGCCGAGCCGCTGGCCGAGGCCGCGCGCCGCGAACCGGAGAAGACCTCGGTGCGCGAGGCGCTCGGCCGTGCCTACTACCGTGCCGGTCGCTTTCGCCTGGCCGCGGTCGAGTTCGGCGCCGTGGTCGACAGCCACCCCGTCGACGATTACGCGCACTTCTGCCTGGGACGCGCGCTGAGCATGACCGGGGACAAACGCGGCGCCCGCCACCACCTGGCGCTGGCCTCGAACCTGCGGCCCGACCGCCGCGACTACCGCTTCTACCGGCGGTTGCTGGACTCCTGAGCCCCGAGCGTTCGCAGTTCTCCGCGTTATCCGCGGGTTTCCGCGAACGCTAGAGGCCGGCGGTGAGGCGGCCGACGGTGGTCGCCGAGAAGTAGGGGCCGTAGGTGAGCGGCTCCTTTGAGCCTTCGACGATGTAGCTGGTGACGCCGCCGATCTCCCGGCCGCCGTCGAGCAGCCAGCCGCCGCCGCTCGCCCCCGGCGCCCAGTCGCAGCGGACCCCGACGGTGCTCGGTCCGGGGAGCGTCGCGGTGATCGGGTCTTCGCCGGCGAAGCCGGAGACGCAGGTGCGCATCCGTTCGGTGCCGCCCGGATAGCCGAAGGTTTCGAAGCGTTGGCGACGGCTCCGGTCGGTGACGATCGTCGCGCCACCCCCGACCGCGTCGGCGAGCGCGGCGCCTTCGGCGTTCGGTTCGGTGAGGAAGGCGCCGAGGTCGAAGTCGGGGTTACCGTCCTTGGTCCAGCCCGGCAGCGCCCGCGGCCGGCCGGAGAGGACGAAGGTGCCGAAGGGGGCGGCGCCGAGGTTGAGGCCGGGGACGAACTCCAGGTAGGTCGACCAGACGCCCGGCCGCCCGTCCTTCGGCCCGCTGTTGACGCAGTGGCCGGCGGTGAGCACGAGGCGGCGGGTCGGCGAGTCGATCGCGGTCGCCGAGCAGAAGCCTTCCTCGCCGGCCTGGCGCACGTAGAGGCGGCCGTTCCAGGCATAAGGCGGGACTTCCGGCGATTCGACCGTCGAGTAGGCGGCCGTGGCGACGCGGGGGCGCCGGCCGAGGTGGACGTCGGTGTGACCGTCGCGGCCGACCGTCAGCTCGAGCGGCCGGGCCGCCGCCATCCGCGCCGGCGTCCAGAAGCGTTCGATCTGGCGCGGGGTGGGCCGGGCGCATGCGGTCCCGGCGCAGAGGAGGGCGACGAGCGCGAGCCCGGCGGCGATCCGAGTGACGGCGACGGCGCGGCCGGGCATCGCCGCAGGTTAGTGAGCGGTCAGTTGAGCAGCGGGGTCACGCAGCGGTAGTGGAAGTGGCTCTGGAGCGGACCGATGAAGAGTTGTCCAGATGGCTGTAGGGCGATGCCGTCGAACAAGTTGTTGGAGAGTGCCGCGATCTGGTTTACCCACTCGCCTTCCGCCGACAGCTGCACGCCCGGTTCCCGCAGGATCGCCATGAACGTCAGAATCGTCGGCAGTTCTCCGCCTCGCGCCGCGCACGCCGCGGCCGCATCGGTCGCGCTAACCGCCGCGGCGCTCGCCGACAGGTCCCAGCACGCTCCCGCGAACTCCCTCCGTCCCGCCGCGCATCCCACGGCGTGGCCGTTGATGGTGGTGGCATCGGCGGCGTGGTCGGCGGCGGTCGCGGTCGCGGCGCGGCGGGCGGTGTCGGCCGCGACCGCGTGGGCCGCGCCCGGGACCTCGCCGAGGGTGTCGACCTGGATCTGGGCGCCCTTCAGCGAGTGCGCCGCGATGCGATTGCCGGGCACCGAACCTGGTTCCAGGCGGTTACCGGGCAACGATTTCACCATGATCTTCCTGCCGTCGATCTTGCTCGCCGCCATCACCGTGCCGCCAAGCGCGACGAACAGGGCGAGGCAGGCGATCACCAGGGCCGGCGACGGGTGTCGCCATCCAGCGCGCTTCATCTCTGACCTCCATCGGACGAGGACTTCCCAGTGCTCAGGCACTACTAGAGCGGTGTGAGACTAATAGACTCGGCGCATAAATACGGTCGGTGGTCAAGGGAAGTCCGGTGAGAAACCGGCGTGGTCCCGCCACTGTGACCGGGTCGAGGAGGTCGCGGACGCCATTGCGGGCGTCGGCCACTGGGGGCGCACACGCCCCCGGGAAGGCGCGGCCAGCCCAAACCCCGGAAGCCAGGAGACCTGTCCCCGGCCAGCCAATACGACCCTCGAGGAAAGGGTGGCTCATATGCCAAGAAGGATGAAATCGACCGTGGGCGCGTGCGCGCTGGTCCTCTGTCTCGCTCTCGCCGTGACCGCGAGCGCCTCCGCCATGACGGCGACGCTGCGCGTGGTCGGCCAGGGCAACGTGGTGCTCTCCGAAGGGCCGGTGAAGACCTCCGACATCAACGTCAAGACCAGCCCCAAGGCCACCTGTCTCGGCGCCGGCACCGGCGGCAGCGGCAAGTCCGTGGCGCTGAAGGGCAACACCGCGCTCGGCCTGCTCGCCAACGGCGCCAAGACGATCAAGCAGCTCTCGCCGCTCTCGTTCACCGACCACTTCAGCTTCGGCCTCGGCCTCTGCGGTGTCGGCAAGAGCGTCGCCAAGGGGAAGGCCTCCTGGTACCTGAAGATCAACCACAAGGGCCCCTCCGTCGGCGGCGAAAAGGCGAAGATCAAGGCGGGCGACGAAGTCCTCTGGGACCTCGCGCCGTCCTACCCGTATCCGGAAGAGCTGGTGCTGAGCGCGCCGCAGCAGGCCGGCGCCGGGGTGCCGTTCGCGGTCCACGTCTACGCCTACAACGAAAAAGGGCAGCGCAAGCCGATGAAGGGCGCGACGGTGACCGGGGCGACCGGACCCACCGACGCGAGCGGCAAGGTGATGATCACGCTGACCGAACCGACGCTGATCAGCGCCGCGATCGGCAACGCGATCCCCTCCGCGCAGGAGCCGGTCTGCTTCGGCAGCAAGTGCCCCGCCGGTAGCTGATGTCCCGTCGCCGCACGGCGGTCGCGATCGCGCTGCTCCTCGGGGCAGCGATCGTGGCCGCCGGCTGCGGTCTCGGCCCCGGCGCGGAGGTCGGATCGGTCGACCTCACGGTGACGCGGGAATTCGGCGCGGCGAAGGTGTCGGAGTCCTCAGGAGAAGCGAACGAATCCGACACGGTGATGCGCTTCCTCGAAGGTGAAGTCGACCAGCTCGAGACGCGCTACGGGGGCGGCTACGTGAAGTCGATCGACGGGATCGAAGAAAGCGAACGCGGCGGTCATCCCTACGACTGGTTCTTCTACGTCAACGGGGTGGAGTCGCCGGTCGGCGCCGCCGAGGTGTCGCTGCACGGCGGCGAGAAGATCTGGTGGGACATGCACAACTGGTCGGCGACGGCGCACGTTCCGGCGGTGGTCGGCTCCTGGCCGGCGCCGTTCACGACCGGCTGGGAAGGGCACAAGCCCACGGTCGTCGTCGAATGCAAAGGCGGCGGGGGCGCGTGCGCGACGGTGCGCGGTGCGCTCGAAGGCGAAGGCGTGAAGATCGCGTCGGGCTCGCCGAAGGGGGCGGTCCGGGTGCTGGTCGGCCCGTGGGCGAAGCTGCGCTCCGATCCGATCGCGCCGCTGATCGAGAACGGCCCGGGGGAAAGCGGCGTCTATGCGGAATTCGCCCAGGACGGAGGTGGCCGGCAGTTGGTCGGCCTCGACGAAAACGGCGAGAAGGCGCGCGCTTTTGGTCCCGAAGCGGGGCTGGTCGCGGCGACTCGACACTTCGAAGGGCCGCCGGTCTGGCTGGTCACCGGGGGCACGCTCGCGGCGGTGGAATCCGCCGCCGAAGCACTGAACTCCGACGACCTGCGCGACCATTACGCGGTGGAGAGTGAGGCGGGGGCGGTGACGCCGCTGCCGCTGCGCTCGGGAGCGAGATGAGATCGCCGTTCGCCTACATCCCCGTCGTGGGCCGCTGCAGTCGGCGCGCCCCGCCGCCGCGGTGGCCTATCTCGGCGCGCTGGTCGTCGTCGCCTTCCTCTACTCGAGCCCGCCCGTGCTGCTCGCCGCCGGCTTCGCCGCCTCCCTCGCCGGATGGCTGGCGGGGGCGCGTACGGCGGTGCGCGCGGCGGTGCGGATGGGGCTCGGGTTGGCGCTCCTGATCATCGTCGTCAACGCGCTGGTCGTCGACCGCGGGGAGACGGTGCTGGCGCGCCTCGGCTACGTGCCGATCCTCGGCCAGGTCGACATCACCCTGGAGGCGATCGTCGCGGGCGTCTCGATCGGGCTGCGGGCGGCGGTGACGATGGTCGCCTTCGGTGTCTACTCGGCCTGCGTCGATCCCGACCGGGTGCTGCGGGCGCTGCGGCCGATCGCGGCGCGCTCGGCGCTGACCGCGACGCTGGTCTCACGGCTGGTGCCGGTGGCGGCGGCCGACGCGGGGCGCCTGCGGGACGCGGGACGGCTGCGCGGGCCGGGGGCGGCGGCGGTGGGAAAGGGGGCGCTGGCGCGGCGCCTTCTGGCGGGGTCGCTGGACCGGGCGGTGGACGTGGCGGCGACGCTCGAGCTGCGTGGCTACAGCCTCGGCGTCCCGCGCGGCCGCCGGCGGCGTGAGCCGAGCCGCTACGACACGCGCTTCTACGCGGTCGCCGCGGCGGTGCTCGCGGCGGCGATCGTCGGCAAGGTCGCCGGCGCCGACGACTTCCATCCCTACCCGACGATCCACATCGGCCTCGGCGCCGCGACGCTCGCGGTCTGTGCGGTGGTGCTGGCGAGCGGACTGGCGCCCTGGCGCGGGGTCCGGCGGGCGGGGCGGCCCCAGGGCCCCGCACCGCGCGGCTCCCACCGGTCGCGTTCGCAGTTCTCCGCGGATAGCGCGGAGAACTGCGAACGCCAACCGCGGCCGGGTGCTCGGGGGCTGACCGACCGCGAGCGCGCGCGCGGGTGCTGAGCGCCGCCCAACACGGGGACGCGGCCCCTCCTTCGCCGCCGGAGGAGCACCGTGTCTGAGCTCGCGATCCGGCGCGGCGCCGCCCCGGCCCTCGCGGTCGAGCGGTTCTCCTACACCTATCCGCGCGCCGCGGCACCGGCGCTGCTCGACGTCTCGCTGGAGGTGGCGCCGGGGGAGTTCGTGCTGCTCGCGGGGCGCTCGGCCTCCGGCAAGTCGACGCTCTTGCGCGCGGCCTGCGGCCTGGTGCCGCACTTCCACGGCGGCGAGGTCGAGGGGCGGGTCGAGGTCGCCGGGTTCGACGCGGTAGCCGCCGGTCCGGGCGAGCTGGCCGCGGCGGTCGGGTACGTCGCCCAGGACCCGGAGACGCAGGTCGTCTCGACCACGGTCGCGGCGGAGATCGAGCTGCCGCTGGAGATGCGCGGCGACGGTCCCGGCGACCGGGCGCGGGCGGTGGAGGAGGTGGCGCTGGCGCTGGCGATCCCGCACCTGCTCGGGCGCGCGGTCGACACGCTGTCGGGGGGCGAGCTGCAGCGGGTGGCGCTGGCGGCGGCGCTGGTGACGCGTCCGCGGCTGGTGTTGCTCGACGAGCCGACCTCGCAGCTCGACCCGGTCTCCGGCGACGAGTTGATCTGGCTGCTGCGGCGGTTGAACGAGGAGTGGGGGGTGGCCGTCCTGCTCGCCGAACACCGGCTGGAGCGGTGTCTGGCGGCCGCCGACCGGGTCGTCGCGGTGGAGGGCGGGCGGATCGGCTTCGACGGTCCGCCGCGCGAGTTCCTCGGTTGGACGCGGGAGGTGGACCCGACGCTGACGACGCCGGCCGCGCGGCTCTTCTCGCTGGCCGGGATCGAGCCGCTGCCGGTAGGCGTCCGGGACGCGCGGCGGGCCCTCGGCGACAGCGGCGCGGGGCCGCCGAAGGCAGCCACCGCCGTCCCCCACCCGGGGAAGGGTTCGACCGGCGAAATTACCCCCCCGTCCCGCCTCCGCCCATCCCGAAGAAGCCGCAAGGACCGCGCGTTCACCGCCGCGCGGCCTCTGGGTCGAGCTCGACAGTGGCGAGGGCGCCCGCGATGTCCTCCGTGGCATCGACCTCACCGTCGCCCCCGGCGAGCGGGTCGCGCTGATGGGCCGCAACGGCGCGGGCAAGAGCACGCTGCTGCGCGCCGCGGCCGGGCTGGTCGACCCCGTCGCCGGACGGGTAGCGGCTGAGCGGATGGCGCTCCTCACCCAGAATCCGAGCGACTTCCTCGTCCGCGAGCGGGTCGGCGACGAGCTCCCCGGCGAGGCCGGCCTCGCCGCCTTGCGCGCGGTCGGCATGGAGCACGCGATCGACGCCGACCCCCGCGACCTCTCCGGCGGCGAGCGCCAGCGCCTCGCCCTCGCGATCGCCCTCGCCGGCCGGCTCGACGGCGTCCCCGGCCTGGTCGCGCTCGACGAGCCGACCCGCGGCATGGACCGCGGCCGCAAGGAGGACCTCCACGCGCTCGTCGACCGCCTCGCCGCGCAGGGCGCCGCGGTCGTCATCGCCACCCACGACGTCGAGTTCGCCGCCGAGTTCGCCGAGCGCGTCGTCCTCCTCGGCGACGGCGTCGTGATCGCCGACGGCCCGAGCGCCGACATCCTCTCCGGCGGCTGGTACTTCGCCACCGAGGTCGCCCGCGTCCTCGACCTCCCCGGCGTCGTCACCCCCGAGCAAGGCGCCGCCCTCCTCGCCGCCCCAGCTTCCGAGCTTTCAGGCCATATATGGCCTGAAAGCTCGGAAGCACGCCGGGGGGGCGCGATGAGCTGGCAGCTCGTCAGCTTCTTGATCCTCGCCGGGGTCCTCCTCGCCGGCTTCGGCTGGTACGAGCGCTCGCGGCCGCCCGCGCAGGTCGTCGCCCTCGTCGCCGCGCTCGCCGCGCTGGCGATCGCCGGACGCGTGGCCTTCGCCGCCTTCCCGAACGTCAAGCCCACCACCGACATCGTCATCTTCGCGGGCTACGCGCTCGGCCCGGCGGCGGGCTTCGCGGTCGGCGCCTTCTCGGCGCTGATCTCCAACTTCTGGTTCGGGCAGGGACCGTGGACGCCCTGGCAGATGGCGGCCTGGGGACTATGCGGCATCCTCGGCGCGGCCCTCGCGCTCGGCACCCGCAACGTGGGACGGTGGACCCTCGCCGCGGTTTGCGGCCTCGCCGCCGTCGGCTACGGCGCGATCCTCAACTTCTCGCTGATGGCGACCTACGGCGGCGGCTCCCTCTCCTGGGAGCGCTTCTGGCTGCTCGAGGGTCGCGCGATCCCCTTTGAAGTCGCTCATGCAACCGGCAACGTCGTACTTGCGCTTGCCGCCGGTCCCGCGATGATCAGGATGTTGATTCGATTCCGTGAACGTTTCGAATGGCGGCGGGTGGCAGTCGGGAAGAGCGCGCCGGGAGGGCCGCCGGAGGGCGGCTCGCCTGACCGTGCGCCGTCGCGCCGTCCGACCATCGCCACCACCGGCCGCATCGGCGCGATCCTCGTCGCTGTCCTCCTGCTCGGGGCCTTTGCCTCGGCCCGCGCCGAGGCCGCCGCCAAGGCCGGTCCGAAAGCCGCGGTCGCCTGGCTCGAAGGCGCCCAGAACGAGGACGGTGGCTGGGGCGAAAAGCCGGGCGCCGCCTCGGCGCAGGAGATGACCGGCTGGACGATGCTCGGCCTCGAGGCGGCCGGGGTCAACCCGCAGGACGTCACCGCCGCCGGCCGGTCGCCGGTCGACTTCCTCCAGAGCGCGAACGCCGAGATCCAGAGCCCCGGTGACCTCGCTCGCACGATCCTCGCCCTCGAGGGCGCCGGAATCGAACCGCGCGAATTCGGTGGCCGCAACCTGGTCGCGGCCCTGCTTGCCAAGCGGCGCAAGGACGGCTCCTACGAGGGTTGGCCGAACGCGACCGCCTACGCGGTGCTGGCGCTGCGCTCGGCCGGGATCGCCAACGTCTCCGACTCGGTCGAATGGCTGCGCGAAGTCCAGAACGAAGACGGCGGCTGGGGAGACACCCCGGGCGCGCCGAGCAACGCCGACGGGACCGGGACCGTGCTGCAGGTGCTGACCCCCTCCGGGAAGCCCGCGAAGCAAGCGATCGGCTACCTGCGCCAGGTGCAGCAGCCGGGTGGCGGCTATCGGCTCGGCGGCAACGGCGCGCTGAACACCCAGTCGACGGCCTGGGCGGTCGAGGGTCTGCTCGCCGCGGGCGCCAACCCGGCCGAGTTCAAGCGTGGCGGCAAGTCGGCGCTCCAGTACCTCGAAGGCAACCAGGCGGGGGACGGCCACTATCGCTACTCGTCGAAGAGCGACCAGTCGCCGGTCTGGGTCACCGGCCAGGTGCTGGTCGCGGTGGAGAAGAAGCACCTGCCGCTGGAGGCGCCGCCGCGGGCGCCGAAGCCGAAGGTCCCGACGCCCACGCCGACGCCCACCACGACTCCGGAATCGCTGCCCCTGCCGCTGCCCGAAGAAGGCGGAGTGACGCCGGTACCGACCCCGACGCCAGAATTTCCCTCCGAACTGCCCGAAGCCGGATCCTCCGGCTCCAAGGCCGATCACGGCGGCGGTAAGAAGGGGAAGCAAGGGAAGCAGGGAGGCGGCTCGGGCGGGGTGGGGACGACGCCGGGCGGGGTGCCCCCGACCGAAGCGCCGCCGACCGAATCCGGCGCGCTGCCGGAAAGCGGCTCGACGATCGAACCCGAGAACGGCGAATCGTCCGCCACCGGCGTCTCCGGCGGCGGCTCCGACTCGGGCGGCTCGGTGCTCGGATCGATCGTTGCCGGGCTGATCGCCGGCGGCCTCCTCTTCGCGATCGGCTTCGGCCCCTACAAGCGGTGGCGCGCTACCCACCCGAGGGGCGGACGGCCACCCGGCGGACCCGGGTCCCCGGGCGCGGCGGCGACGGGCAACGGGCAGGCCGGGACGCCCTCGGGAAACGGGACGGCCGCGCCGCCTCCGGGACCGGGGACGCCCGCCGGCCCCCCGACCCTGCCGGCCCGGTGACGAGCGCCGGACCGCTGCCGACCGGCGCTCCCGCGGCGCCCGGGGACCCGAGCGCGATCAACGCCGCGCCGATCAACGCGCCGCCGCCCACGGCCCCGTCACCGTACGCGTCGGCCGGCTCACCGCCGCCGCCCCGTCGATATTCCTGACCGCGGATAAGGAGCACCGCGGCGCCGCCGAGTACCCTCGTCCCATGGACCTCGGCAGGGAAACCTGGGTCGACGCTTCGCGCGTGGGGGCGGAGCCTTGCTGACCCGTGCCGCGGCGATCGAGGCGATCGCAGGAGCCCACTTCGAGGTGGTCGTGATCGGCGGCGGCATCACCGGCGCCGGGGTGGCGCTCGATGCCGCCTCGCGCGGCTACTCGGTGGCCCTGCTGGAGCGCGACGACTTCGCGGTCGGCACCTCGAGCCGCTCTTCGAAGATGGTCCACGGCGGCCTCCGTTACCTGCAGAATTTCGACCTCGGCCTCGTTCGCGAGGCGCTACTGGAGCGCCAGCTGCTGGTCCAGCTCGCGCCGCACCTCGTCTACCCGACCCCGTTCCTGGTGGCGGCGCTGGGCGAGGGGAAACGCGATCGCAAGCTCGGCATCGGCCTCAACATGTACGACGTGATGGCGACGACGCGGGTCGGTCGCAACCGTCGCGAGATGCGGTCGTCCCACGCCGAGGGCGAGGACTTCTATTGGTCCCCGGACCGCCACCGGACGATCGACCACGACGAGGTGCTGGAGCTGGTCCCGGCGCTGACGTCTCGAGATCCGCACGACGCTTATCTCTTCTACGACTGCCAGACCGACGACGTGCGCCTGGTGCTGACCGTCCTCGGCGAGGCCGAGCGCTACGGCGCGGTGATGCTGAACGGCGCCGACGTGATCGAGGTCACGGGCGGGGGAGGACGCGCCGCCGGCGTCGCCTTCGTCGAGGCCGATTCCGGCGAGCGGATCGAGGTCCGGGCCGACCATGTGGTGAACGCGACCGGAGTCTGGGCCGACTCGATCCGCCCCGAGGTGATCGAGGAGGAGGACGTGCCGCGGATCGCGCCGAGCCGCGGGACCCATCTGGTCCTCGACGCCGCCGACCTGCCGATGGGCAGCGCCGCCTGCATCGTCCCGGCCGGCGAAGGACGGATGATCTTTGCCCTGCCCTGGTACGGGCGGACCCTGATCGGCACCACCGACAACGACTTCGAGGGCGACACGCGCCACCCACGGCCGGCCGAGGCGGAAGTCGAGTATCTGCTCGACGCGGCGAACTCGTTCTTCGGCACGGCGCTCGGGCCGGGCGACCTGGTCGGCGCCTACGCCGGGGTGCGGCCGTTGATCTCGAGCGGCGACCCGCGCAAGTCGGTCGACATCTCGCGCAAGGAGGAGCTGTACGAGACGTCGTCGGGAATGCTGACGATCACCGGCGGAAAGCTCACGACTTACCGGCGGATGGCGAAACTGACGGTCGATCGCCTGGTCGAGCGCGAAGGGCGCAAGGCGCCCTGCCACACGGCCGAGATCCCGCTCGGCATGGAGGCGCGCCCGGCCGACCTGGAGGCGCCCGACGAGGTGGGGGAGGAGGCCCTGTCCCAGCTCTCCTTCCGTTATGGGCACGCGGCGCGGAGGGTGCTCGACCTGGCGCGGGAGCGGCCCGAGCTGGCGGCGCCGATCGTCCCCGGCCGTCCCGACCTGCTGGCCGAGGTGGTGCTGGCGGCGCGCCACGAGCAGGCGCGCTCGCTGGCCGACGTGCTGCTGCGGCGCACCCGGCTGGGGATCCTTGCGGCGCCCGCGCTGCGCGACCCCGAGGCGCGGCGGCCGATCGCGGCGGCCCTGGGCGGGGAGCTGGGGTGGTCGGACGCCCGGGTCGGGGCCGAGATCGCGGCCTGGGAGGATGTCGCGGCGGAGGAAGGCGTCGACCCGGCGCGAAGTATCGGTGGCTCCCGCTCGCCGGCCGCCGCGTCCTCGGGCGAACCCCCGTCGACTGGGTGACCATCGGCGCGGATAGTCACTAAAGTCGCCCTCCGATGACCAAGACCGAGCTCGAATCCAAACATCTTTCAGATCTCCACCAGCTCGCCGCCGCGGCCGGCGTCGAGCGCTTCCGGATGCTCTCCCGCGCCGAGCTGATCGAGCGCCTGAGCGACGGCAATGGCGACGAGGGCGGCTCCGCGTCGCGCGGCGCCGAGGCCGAGGAGGGCGGTCGCGAGCGCCCGCGTCGTCGCCGTCGCCGTTCCGGCACGGGCGGTCGCGAACGCGAGGAGCGCACCGACGTCGAGGACGAAGAGGAGGAGCAGCCCCGGGCGCGCGGCAGGCGCGCTGCCTCTGCCCCCCGCGACTCCGAGGATTCCGGCCGTGAAGCGGAGGCCCCGAGCCCTGAGGCCGAGCCGGCGGGCAAGGACTCCGAGGACGACGGGGAGGGCTCGCGCCCGCGCCGTCGCCGCCGTCGCCGCCGTCCCTTCGGGCGCCGGCGCGAGGGGATCACGCTCCAGGATCTGCTGCTGCCGGCCGAGTCGGGCCGCCAGGCGGTGCTGCTGGCCGACAGCCGCGAGGCGGCCACCGATCAGCTGCGCGCCGTCGCCGCCGACCTCGCCGAGTCCGCCGACGGCCCCGATCCCGTCGCCCTGCTGATCGACCCCAGCCCGGAGGAGCTCGCCGACTGGAAGCGCGAGGCGCCGAAGGCCGAGCTCGTCTCCGCCGGCCAGGCCCGCCACGCCGACGATGCGCTCGCCGCGGCCCAGCGCCGCGCTTCCGAGGGCGAAGACGTGATCCTCCTGGTCGACTCCTTGACCCGTTTCACCGAGTCGTTCGGCGACACCGACGGTGCCAAGCAGCTCTTCGACGCCGGCCGCGGCGACAAGGCGAGCGGCAAGGGCTCGCTGACGGTGGTCGTCGCCCTCGAGCGGTCCTGAGCGCGTCAGACCAAGCAGGTCAAGGACGCAGGGAGCGAGTCGAGGGGAGCGCACTCCAGTGCGTGACCCGAAGGCGAGCGACTGAGGACGCCAAGATGCGCCGGTCTGAGGCGCTCAGCGTCGGTAGGCGATGCGGCGCCACGACGGCTCCTTGGAGAGCTCGATGAGCTCGGAGCTGCGGTCGGGCTGGACGTAGCCGAAAGTTTGCGTGCGCTCGTCGAAGACGACGTCGAGCTCGCCCTCCTTGACCCGTTGGTCGAGCCAGGCGCCGCGGAAGACGAGGCGGCGGATCCAGTGGACGAGGCTGCGGTTGGAGGGACCGACCAGGTCCTCCCAGTTCTCGTTGATGTGCTCGCCGAGGGGGGAGCTGGGCTCGGCGATCTCACCGCTGACGGCGAGGTCGAGGAGATCGTCCAGCTCATCGCCGCTGAGGCCCTGGTCGACGAAGGCGAGCTTCACCGCGGCCTGCTCGACCCGCTGGGCGAAGTCCTCCTCGTTGAACGCGAAGCGGAGCTCTCCGTACTCCAATACGTAATCGGAGCCAGACTCGTAATTCCCTCTGCGGGTCGTTTTCTTATCCATGTGAGTTGAAGCCCAAGCCGCGACAAAAGCCCGGTGTCGCAGCGGGGTGCATCTTGCCGATCATCCTAGTTCCGTGCCTCGCTGGGCACCCACCTGAACGCCGGGTTGCAGTGAGAAGGGATTTTGGCGAGGAAGTCGTGCCAAAAACGGCGAGTTCGGTCAGGGGGGAGAGTTTTGGCCGTCCGGGTCCTTGGGTCGGGGATGGCCTCGACGCGCTTCGACCGCCTCCCGAACCGCTTCGTCTACGACCGCGAGGTGCCGGTCGCGGTCGGCTTCCGCGCCCGCGCCCTGGGACTGTCCCACCTCGACCGCGGGGACGCCGGACCGGGGCTGCTGATCCCCCGCTGCGCCTCGGTTCACACCTTCGGCATGCGGTTCCCGCTCGATCTCCACTTCCTGGACGCCCGCGGGGTGGTGCTGAGGTCCAGCCTTGCCGTCCCGCCGCGGCGCTTCGTCGCCCACCGTGGCGCCGCGGCGGTGCTGGAGATCCCCGCCTGAGGCGACTTTCCCGCTCCTTCCGCGCTCGGCAGGGGGGAGAGAATGGGCCGCCCAGGCCCTTGGAACGGCCATGTTGCCCCAACGAGAAGAGATCGCCACGATCGTCGTCTGCGAGGACGACGATGCCACCCTCGACCTGCTCTGTGAGCACCTGACGGCGGACCGCTACGAGGTCCTGCCCGCGCCCAGCGCCACCGACGCGCTGCGCCTCTGTCGCTACAACCATCCCGACCTGTTGCTGCTCGACCTGGCCCTGCCCGACGCGTCCGGCCTCGATGTCCTGCGCGAGATCCGCGACTCCGACGGCGTCGACGCCCGCTACAACCCGCTGTTGCCGGTCATCGTCCTGACCGGCCGCGGCGCCACCACCGATCGGGTCCGCGGCCTCGACCTCGGGGCCGACGACTACGTCCAGAAGCCGTTCTCCTACGACGAGCTGCGGGCCCGCATCCAGGCGGTCCTCCGCCGCCGCCACAGCCGCCGCGACGGCCCCGTCCGGGTGGGGGAGATCATGGTCGACCCGGCGCGCCGCAAAGTCACCGTCGGCGACCGCGAGGTCCACCTGGCGAAGAAGGAGTTCACCCTCCTGCGCGTCCTCGCCTCCGACCCGACCCGCGTCTTCAGCAAGGACGAACTCCTGCGCGACGTCTGGGGATTCAAGGCGCCCGCCGGCCGCACCCGGACCTTGGATTCCCACGCCTCCCGCCTGCGCCGCAAACTCGACCCGGAGGACCAGAAGTACGTGGTCAACTGCTGGGGGATCGGCTATCGGTTGGTGGAGGGTTGAAAGGGCTCGGGCCTCGCAAAGCTGGCGCCCGGGGCAAGGGACGCAAGAACCGTGACGTCGGTGCGGGAGGCGCCCGAACCCCACACTTCCTCCCGACTTCCCCATGTTTCGTGCGCATCCCAACATCGGGGCGCTGCGGAAGCGTGACGGGGGTGTGGGGTTCCTGGCGGAAGCGTGACGTCCCCGGGGTCGATCTCGGACGGCCGCCACGGCCGGAACCACGGCCGTAAACGGAGCCGCCTAGATCGGGTATCCGACTTCGTGGACACGCCAGTGCCCGCCTTCACTGACCAGCCAGACGGGCCGCTTCGTGCCGGCTCCGGCGACGAAGACGGTCGCCTTGCCGCCGTCGACGATCACTTCGAGGACTTCCGGGTCCCAGTCGCCCCAGATGGAGATCACACCTGGTTTCGGCTTCCAGCCGAGGGGAGTGTTGTCGCTGTGGAGCCAACGCTGACGGCAGTCTTCGGCGTGGCTCCAGTTCGGACGGTCGGGGTGGGAGCGGTGGTTCTCCACGTCCATGAGCAGGCACGCCGCGCGGATTTCTCCATGCCCCATCGCCTCGAGCCAGCGCACGGCCACCCGCTCG
The DNA here is from genome assembly GCA_963782515.1 of uncultured Actinomycetes bacterium. Classification (GTDB taxonomy): domain Bacteria; phylum Actinomycetota; class Thermoleophilia; order Solirubrobacterales; family 70-9; genus VAYN01. The sequence goes on from CAWAJY010000004.1 coordinate 1,094,539, forward strand.
GCCGCTGCTTCGCTGTGCGCGGTCTGCGTGGAGTGGCCGCTGCCACACCCTGCCAGCGCCACGGCGACCGCAACCGTGATTCCAAGAAGGCGGATGGCCGGCGCCCACCCTGAAATCGCCGGCCATCCCTCCGGACTACTTGGCCTCTTTGGCGGGGACCTCGAAGTGGAGCAAGGAGAGGCTGGTGCTGATGCCCTCGGCGCGGTCGTCGGCGAGCCGGGTCGCCGATTCCTCGCCGATCTTCATCGCCGACTCGAGCGTCTCCGCCAGCAGCTTCGAGAGCTGCTGCCAGCCGGCCTCGTCGAGGTTCAGCGGGGTGCGCGAGATATGGGTGTCGGTGCGGGAGTCGATCGTGCCCTCGACCATCGCGGCGGTGGCGTCCTGGCCGATCGCCTCGAGGATCACGCCGTCGATGCCCTTGCGGGCCGACGCCGGGATCTTGGCCCAGTCGGCGTCGCTGAAGAAGGCGCGCTCCGTGGCCCGGTAGAAGTGCTCGACGGCGCCGCGGCGCGGCTCCGTTTTGACCAGTTCGACGCAGTCGTATTCGAGCAGCGTTTTGACGTGGTAGCTGACGTTGCCGAGCGGCTCGTCAAGTTCCTGGGCGAGCTGGTTGGGGCTGGAGATCCCCCGGTTCAGCGAGGTCAGGATGCGCACGCGCAGCGGATGGGCGAGCGCCTTGGCCAGTTGTTGGGTGATTCCCTCGGGGGTCGTTCGAGTCTGAGCCAACGGATGGTCTCCTTTTCGGGTGGGGCGGGAAGTGAAGCTGGATCGGGCCGTCGTGCGGTGTCCGGGGGGGCGCGAAGGACCTGGCGTTAAGTATTTCAAAACGCCCTGCGGATTCCCTGAAGCGAGTTCGGGAATGCATCACACGGAAAGAAACGTGATTTTGCCGCGCGGAGCGGACTCGATCGTGCGGGTGGGGGGAGAGTTTTGCTTCCCCGACCCTTGACGCGGCATGTGGATCGACGATGTGACCGCCTATATCGCCGCCCTGGCGCCGGCCCGGCTGGCCCTCTGGCCCGCGCTCGGCGGAGCCGGTGCGACCCTCGCCGCGGCTGTCCGCGAGGGCCGCCGCCGAGGCGCATTGAACGAGCGGCTTCACGAGCTGCGCCGACCGCTGCAGGTGTTGGCGCTGATGGCACCGCGCGCGGACGCTCCGGGCCCGGCGGACGGGCCGGTCGAGATGGCCGCGGCGGCGCTCGCGGCGCTCGAGCGCGAGATCAACGGCGAGCGCGGGACCGATGCGATCGCGGTCGTCGCCCTGCGTCCCCTGTTGGAGGCGGCGCGGCGGCGCTGGTGCGGTCAGGCGGCGCTGCTCGGGACGGGTCTGGTGCTGCGCTGGGACGCCGGCGAGGCGGCCGTGGAAGGCAGCCGGTTGGAGCTGGCCGCGGCGCTCGACAACCTGATCGCGAACGCGCTCGAGCACGGCGGTGGCCCGATCGAATTGGCCGCCGACCTGGCGGGCGATCGGATCTGCCTGGCGGTGGTCGACTCCGGCAGCGGCGCGAGCCGGCGGGCGCGACAGCGCGAGGCGGTGCTGAAGGGGCGGGAGGCGAGGCGTCGCCGCGACGCCCGCGGCCCGCTCGGCCGCCTCTCCGGCCGCGCGCGCCACGGGCACGGCCTGCGCCTGGTGCGTCGCACCGCGGCGCGCCACGGCGGGGTGTTCGCACTACATAAAGGTGAGTGCGGGACGAGCGCGGTGCTGGAGCTGCCGTTGGCGCCGCGGGCGATGACCGACGACAGGCGCAGGGTGAAACCGGTGGACGGCCGGCGGGGACGGCGGTGAGTCGGCGCACGCGGGCGATCGCGTTCGGCGTCGGCGCGCTGCTCGCCGCCGTCGGGGCCGGGGCGATCGCCGACGGATACGGCGAAAGCGTCGCCCGCGGCTACGGCGCGCTGCGCCCGGTCGTCGTCGCGACGGCGCAGCTGTCGGCGGGGAAGTCGCTCGCGCCGAGCGTCGCCGAAAAGGACCTGGTGGTGCGCCAGGTACCGGCCCGCTTCGTCCCCGCCGGAGCGCTGCGCGACCCCGTCGAAGCCCTCGGCCTGGTGCCCACGTCGGCGATCCCGAGCGGCGCCTACCTGCTGGCCGCCCAGCTCCGTCCGCCGCGCTCGGAGGCGCCGGGGCCGCGGCTCGCCGTCGGGCGGCGGCCGGTCCAGATCGCGGTCAGCGGCGCCGAAGCGCTCGCCATCGGCGGCGTGTCTCCGGTCGGCTCGCGGGTCGACGTCGTCGTCACCACCGAACCGGACGACGGCGGCGCCGGCCACACCTACGTGGCAGCAGCCGGGGTGCCGCTGCTCGGGCTCGGCGCCGCGCCGGAAGCGGATGCCACCGGCACGGCCGAGGCGACCCTCGGCCTGACCCGTTCCCAGGCGCTGCGGCTGATCGCCGCCGAGAGCTTCGCCCGCCAGGTGACGGTGATGCCGCGGGGACGACGATGAGCGCCCGTGAGCGACACGTCGCCGAACTCGCCGCGACGCTGCGCGGCCGCCTGATCGAGCGCCGCCGCGCCGAGGCGGCGGCGGGGCGGCGCGGCGCGCCCGACCTGGAGCAGACGGTCCGCGAGCTGGTCGACGAGGAGGCGGCGGTCCTCCCGCGCGCCGACCGCGCCGAGATCGTCACCCGGGTGGTCCGCGACAGCGTCGGCCTCGGGCCGCTGGAGATCCTGCTCGCCGACCCGCAGGTGGAGGAGGTGATGGTGAACGGTCCCGACCGGGTCTTCGTCGAGCGCGGCGGGCGGATCGAGGCGACGCCGATCGGGTTCGCCGACGAGGAGGAGCTCCGCAACGCGATCGAGCGGATCCTGGCGCCGCTCGGCCGTCGCGTGGACGAGCTGAGCCCGATGGTCGACGCCCGCCTCGCCGACGGCTCGCGCGTCAACGTGGTGATCCCGCCACTGGCGATCGACGGCCCGGCGATCTCGATCCGCCGCTTCGGCGTCGAGCGGCCGGGACCGGACCGACTGGTCGAGCTCGGCACCCTCGATCCGCGGCAGCGCGAGCGCCTCGAGGAGGCCGTGCGGGGGCGGCGCAGCATCTTGGTCAGCGGCGGGACCGGATCCGGCAAGACCACGCTGCTGAACGCGCTCTCCAGCTTTCTCGCCCCGGAGGAGCGGGTGGTGACGATCGAGGACGCCGCCGAGCTTCGCCTGCAGCAACCCCACGTGGTGCGGCTGGAGAGCCGGCCGGCGGGAGTCGAGGGGCGCGGCGAGGTGACGATCCGTGATCTGCTGCGAAACGCCCTGCGGATGCGGCCCGACCGGATCGTCATCGGCGAGGTCAGGGGACCGGAGGCGCTCGACCTCCTGACCGCGCTCAACACCGGTCACGACGGCGCGCTCTCGACCGTCCACGCCAACTCCCCGCGCGACGCGATCGCCAGGCTGGAGACGCTGGCGCTGATGGCGGGCGTGGGACTTCCGCACGAGGCGATCGCCGAGCAGGTCCATCGCGGCATCGACCTGGTGGTCCACTTGCGGCGGATGCCGGACGGCTCCCGGAAGGTCACCGAGATCGCCGAGGTGGCGAGGTGAGCGCGCCGACAGGGGGCCGCGGGCGGCCGGATCGCGAGGGGCGGCGATGACCGCGCCGAGCGCGTTGGCCGGGGCGCTCGCCGGTGCGCTGCTGGCGATGGCCGCGCGGGAGGCGGTCCTCGCGTTCCCCGCCGTGGCAGCCTGGCTTCGCCTCGCCGTCGAGCCGTTGCGGCGCGCCGGGCGGGAGGGATACGCGCCGTCGAGCCGGGAGCGGCGGCGCCTGGCGGCGCTCGGGGCGGTCGCGGCGATCCTCGCCGGCTGGCTGCTCGGCGGCCTCGAGGTCGCCTTGCCGCTCTCGGTCGCCGGGCCGGGGCTCGTTGCCTGGGCGATCTCCAGCCGCCGCCGGCGCTACCGCGCCGCGGTCGAGCGCTCGCTGCCGGAAGTGGCGACCGCGGTCGCCGACTCGCTCGCCGCCGGCCGCAGCCTCCGTGCTTCCTTGCCCGCGGCCGCCGCCTATCTCGACGGCCCGCCGGCCGCCGAGCTGGCGCGACTCGGCACCGAGCTCGACCTTGGCGCCGGCACCGCCACCGCGGTCGCCGCCTGGCGGGCGCGGATGCGCTCGGAGCGGGTCGACGCCTTCGCCGCCGCGCTCCTCAGCCAGCGCCTCGCCGGGGGCGACCTCGCGGGCCTGCTGCGCCGCTTCGCCGCCGGGGCGGCGGAGCGCGACCGGGTCGCCGATGACGCCAAGTCGGCAACCGCGCAGGCGCGCTTCACCGGCCTTCTCGTCGTCGCGATGCCGAGCGGCGGCGCCCTCTTCGCCGAGCTGGTCCAGCCCGGGTTCCTCGCCAAGCTGATGGGCTCGCCCGCCTCGGCCGCCCTGCTCGCGATGGCCGCCGGCCTGCAGGTGATCGGCTTCGTCGCGATCCGCCGACTCTCGCGGGTGGTCGATTGACCCCCGTCGGCCTCTGCTTCACGGTCGCGACGCTGCTCGCCCTCGCGGCGGGTCGCGAGGTGCTGATCGCGCGCGCCATGCGCAGCGGTGTCCGAAAGCTCGGCCATCGTGAGCTTTCGAATACCGCAAGGGACGGCGACCCGCGTGATCGGAGCGGAGCGGCGGGCGCGGGCGGGCCTGGTCGGCTCACCGGGCATTGGGCGCGGGCGGCGCTCGCGCTGGACCTCCCCGAGCGGCTGCGACGCTCCGGCCTCGAAGCCCGGATCCCGCTGCCCGCCCTGATCCTCGGCAAACTGGCCGGGGCCTGCCTCGGCGCGATCCTCGCTCTCGGCGCGACCCCCGCGGCGCCGGGACGGATCGGGATCGCGGTCGCGCTCGGGCTCCCGGCGGCAGGCTTCTTCCTCCCCGATGCCCTGCTCGAGCGCGAGGCCCGTCGCCGTCGCCGTCGCCTCGTCGCGGCGCTCCCCGACGCGCTCGACCTGCTCGCCGTCAGCGTCGCCTCCGGCCGCGGACCCGGCGAGGGGCTCGCCCAGCTCGCACGGGCCGGGAAAGGTCCATTGGCCGAGGAGATGCGGATCGCGGTCGCCGAGCTCTCCTGCGGCAGCCCGCTCGGTGCCGCGCTGGCCGCCCTCCGCGCCCGCGTCCCCGGTTCGGAGATGGCGACCCTGGTCGCCTCGATCGAGCGCTCCCGCCGCTTTGGCTCGCCCCTCGCCGAGCAGCTCCGCCGCCAGGCGACCAGCCTCCGTCGCGAGGGTCGCCGCAACGTCGAAGAGCGGGCCGCCCGCGCCGCGCCGAAGATCCAGCTGGTCGTCGCCCTGGTCCTCGTCCCGTCGGTGATGATGATGATCGCCGCCGGCCTGATCGCCAACGCGGGGACGTTGCTCTCGGGCTTCTAGGTGGTCAACCCACGGACCGGGCGATGGGGGACTCGCCGGTGGCGGGGCGGGGCTAACCCTGTTCGGCGGACTTTTCCCGCAGGCGTTTCGCCACCGCGCCGGTCGCGGCGGCGACCCGGTCGAGGTCGGCGGCGTCTTCCCGGTGCTTCGGGACGTAGGCGACGAGGGCCCCGCCGACCAGCTCGAAGGCGAACTTCTCGGGGGCACCTTCGGTCAGCCAGACGATGAAGCTGGGGGAGAAGAGCCGGCGCAGCCAGACATCATCCTGGTCCTTGGCGACGAAGATCTCGTAGCGGTCGGCAAGCGCCTCGCTCTCCAAGGTGACCCGGCGTTTGCCGGCACGGAAGACGTCCTCGAACTTCTCCAGCGAGCGCAGGCCGGAGCGCTTCTGGCAGTAGAGCTCGGGAACGTGCGCGACGCACTCGGGCACCTCCGACATTCCCAGCGTGAACTTGTGGAAATTCGTCTGCTGGTTGCCGTTGGAGTCGGTGGTCTTTTCCTCGTAGGTGTAGAGGGCGAGGAGGCCCTCGCAACCGGGGGCGATCTCCCCGGTCAGCGTCCGCTCCGCATATTGGTCGTCGCCCTTGCGCAGCAGCGGCGTCGCCGAGGACAGCCCCGACTTGCCGGCCAGCTCGAGGTGGTGGTTCTCGGCGTAGACGTGGAAGAAGTCGTCGGCGGCCTTCGAGTCGGCGATCGCGAAGACGACGCCGATCCCGACGGCGACGATCGCCAGCAGGACGACCAGGCCGACCACCACGCCCGCCGTGCTCGCGACCGCGACACCCGCGACAACCGCCGGGACGCCGATCAGCCACCAGTTGAGCTGCTTGTGCAGCAGGCGCTTGAAGTGGTAGCCGCGCAGGGCGTTGGCATCGGTCGGCGCGGTGCCGACCACCTCGGGCGGCGTGAACTCACCCTCCTCGATCGATGGCGGAACCTGCGGCCCTTGGTTCTCCGGCGTGCTCACGCGGGCAACCTACCGCGCCACCGGGGAAGTCCGCGCCGACTCCTCGAGCAGATCGCGCGCGATCGTCCCCGACGCCGTCGCCGTCCAGGGGTCGTTCTCCTGCAAATGGGATTTCATGGTGGGTCTGTGTTGCAAAGTGGGGGAGTGTGTGTCAAAGTGGCGCTCGAGTTGAAGCCCAGGACCGGGGTGGTGAGGCTCCTCCCACCTCATCACTCCGGTCCCAACTCTTTTCCGCCCTCGAACCCGCGCTCAGAAAGGACACCGAAATGGCATTTCGGGGCCTCTATGAGCACAGCCTGGACAGCAAGGATCGACTTACCGTGCCCTCCCGTTTTCGAAGCCAGCTAGCTGACGGAGTGGTTCTCTCCAAGGGCTTCGACCCCTGCGTCTGGGTGCACACGACCGCCGAGTTCGAGGAGCTGTCGGACCGCTTCCTCTCACCGCATTCACCCTTCGGCAAGGACGCCAGGGCCCTGCGCCGCCGTTTCCACGGTGGCTCCTTCGACGAGAAGCTCGACTCCGCCGGCCGCATCCGCATCCCCAAGCCACTGCTGGAGCACGCCGGCCTGGAGGGGGAATGCGTCGTGATCGGCGCCGGTGAGTACCTCGAGATCTGGAACGCCGAGGCCTGGGCGAAGCAGGAGGAGGAACTGGACGCGGCAGCGCCCGAGATCGCCGAGGGCCTCGCCGGAGCCGGCGCCCAGTAACCATGAGACTTCATGCCGCCCGCACTCCCACCTTCTCCCACGCGCCCGCCGGCGGGCCGCGTCCCCTGGCTCTCGTGACCCGCGAGCACGAGCCCGTCCTCGCGCCCGAGCTGGTCGACCTGCTCGCCCCCGGGCCGGGCGAGACCGCCGTCGACTGCACCTTCGGCGCGGGCGGCCACGCGCGCCTCGTCGCCGAGCGCCTCGGCCCCGAAGGGACGCTGATCGGCATCGATCGCGACCCCGCCGCCGCCGATCGCTTCGCCCGCTTCGCCGCCGAGGCCCCGTGCCGCGCACTCTTCGTCGGCGCCGACTTCGTTGCAGGACTTCGTGCGCTGCAAGGCGAAGGAATCCGCCCAGACATGGTCTACATGGATCTGGGAATGAGCTCGATGCAGATCGACGCCTGGGAGCGGGGGTTCTCCTACTCCTACGACGCGCCGCTCGACATGCGGATGGACCCGCGCCAGGGCTTCAGCGCCGCCGACCTCGTGAACGAGTGGCCGGAGTCGCGGATCGCCCAGGTGCTGCGCCGCTTCGGCGAGGAGCGCCACGCCGGCCGCATCGCCCGCGAGATCGTCGCCCGCCGCCCGCTGCGCACCACCGGCGAGCTGGTGGCCGCGATCCAGGCCGGGATCCCCGCCTCGGCCCGTTTCGGCGGCGGCCACCCGGCCAAGCGCACCTTCCAGGCCCTGCGGATCGCCGTGAACGGGGAGCTCGACCTGCTGAACGAGGTGCTGCCGCTGTCCTGGGACATGCTCCCGCTGGGCGGCCGTCTCGCCACGATCGCCTTCCACTCGCTGGAGGACCGGCCGGTGAAGCAGTTCCTCGCCGCCAAGGCGACCGGCTGCGTCTGCCCGCCGGAGCTTCCCGTCTGCGTCTGCGGCCACGAGCCCGAGGCCGAACTGCTGACCCGGCGCGCGATCGCGCCCGGCCCGGCCGAGATGGAGGAGAACCCGCGCTCGCGCTCCGCCCACCTGCGCGCCGCGGTGAAGATCGCCTTCGACACGACCGCCGCGGAGCCGAGCGGGGTGGAGGGCTGATGGCCGTCGCCGCGCCGAAGCTCCGCGCCGCCGCCCCGGCCGCGCCGCCGCCCTCGCGCACCGCGCCGCCGGAGCCGAAGAAACGTCCCCGCGACCGTCCCAAGGCGGGCGGGCGCACGGCGACGCCGCGCAAGGTCAGGATCGACGACCCGCCGCGCAAACCGGGCCGCAAAGCCGGCGCCAAGAAGGCGAGCGCCGGCGCCACCGCGGCGACGGCCGCACCCGCCCGCAAGGCGCCGGCGCGCCGCAAGGTCGCGCCGAAGCGCCGTCCCGCCGGCGTCATCCCGATCGCCGCGGGCCACGTCGGCCGCGCCGCGGTCGGCGTCACTCAGCTTCCCGAGTCCGGCCTGATCCACCGCCTCACCCGCGGCCGCGCCTGGATCGGCGTGCTCGGGGTGCTGCTGGTCGGGATCGTCGCCCTCAACGTGGTGACGCTGAGCTTCGCCGCCTCGAGCGGCAAGATCGACGCGAAGAACACCGCGCTCGGCAAAGAGAACTCGATGTTGCAGAGCCTCGAGTCCAAGGAAAGGGGACAAAAGAAGCTCCGTCACGAAGCCGCCCAGCTCGGACTCATGATGCCGACCGAAGAGGTCCCGCGGCTGGTCACCGCCAGGGGGAGCGATGTCGCCGAAGCCGCCTCGCGCCTCGCCGCCGCCGGAGCGGCCGCGGCCGGGACCGCGACCTCCGAAGGCGAAGCCGCGGGCGAAGAAGGCGTGACCGGCGAAGGCGCTGTCGCGGGCGGAGAAGCGACCTCGACCGAAGGCACCGGCGAAGAAACCGCCGCGACCGGCGAAAGCGAATTCACGCCGGAAGAGCTGGCGATCTTCGAACGCGAATACGCCGAACTCGTCGCCTCCGAAGGCGCGACCGAAGTCCCGGGGGGATAGCGACGCGATGCGCCTGATCGAGCGTCGCATCGGGCTGCTCTTCGCCGGCTTCCTCGTCGCCTTCCTCCTCGTCGTCTGTCGCGCCTTCTGGCTGCAGGGCGTGGAAGCGTCGACCCTGTCGTCCCAGGCGCTGAACCAGCAGACCCAGACGGTGATGGTGCCGGGCCTGCGCGGCGCGATCCTCGACCGCAACGGCACCCGCCTCGCGTCCTCCGAAGACGCGGCGACGATCGTCACCACGCCTTACCTGGTGAAGAAGAAGGTGAGGGCGGCGAACGAGCTGGCCCCGATCCTGAAGCAGAAGCCGGCCAAGATCCTGAAGGCGCTGAACACCGAATCGGGCTTCGCCTACCTGGCGAAAGACGTCGACCTCGTGACCGCGACGAAGGTCGAAAAGCTCGGCATCGAAGGGATCGGACAGATCCCCGGCAGCCGCCGCACCTACCCGCAGGGCGAAATGGCGGGCCAGGCGATCGGCGTCGTCAGCGCCGAAGGGCAAGGGCCTGACCGGGATCGAGCTGGGTGAGAACTCCGCGCTGGCGGGCGAAGAAGGGGAACGCAAGATCGTCACCGACGCGCTCGGCGACCCGATCAAGCTGGAAACCGTGAAGGAAGCGCGCGACGGCGAAGACGTCGAACTGACGCTCGACCCGGTGATCCAGGAGAAGACCGAACAGGTGCTGGCGAAGGTCGGCGAAACGTGGTCGCCGAAGGGCGCGACGGCGATCGTCATGGATCCGGAAACCTCGGAAATCCTGGCGATGGCGAACTGGCCGCCGATCGACCCGGGCGACCTCGCGCACGTCGAATCGAACGAAGAACTGCTGAACAAGGCGACCGGCTTCAACTACGAACCGGGGTCGACCTTCAAGGCGTTCACGGTCTCGGCGGCGCTGGAAGAAGGGCTGGTCACGCCGACCACCGAATTCACCCTGCCGCCGACGCTGGAAATCGGCGAACGGGTCATCCACGACGCCGAGGAACGCGGCACCGAAACGATGACCGTGGAACAGATCCTGGCGCGCTCCTCGAACATCGGGGCGGTCGAAATCGGCCTCCGCGTCGGCGCGACGAAATTCAGCAAATGGATGGAAAAGTTCGGCTTCGGCAAGAAGACCGGCGTCCAGTTCCCCAACGAGGAACAGGGGATCGTGCCGAAGCTGAGCGAATACTCCGGCGCGACGATGGGCAACCTGCCGATGGGCCAGGGCGCGGCGGTGACGCCGATGCAGATGATGCAGGGGTACGCGGCGATCGCCCACGACGGCATCGAGCGGCCGCCGCAGCTGGTCAAGCGCGTCGGCGAAGAAAGGGTCCACGAGCCGAAAGGCCATCGGGTGATCAGCGCGGCGACCGCCGAAGAGGTGCGCAAGATGCTGGAGGGCGTGCTCGGCCCGGAAGGGACCGCGTCGGAGGTGAGCGTCCCCGGCTACTCGCTGGCGGGCAAGACCGGCACCGCCGAGGTCGCCGAAGACGGCGGCTACTCGAAAACGAAATACGTGGCGTCGTTCATCGGCTTCGCCCCCGCGATGAACCCGAAGTTCCTCGCCGCGGTGATCGTCGACCAGCCGGAAGGCGAAATCTACGGCGGCTCGGTGGCGGCGCCGGCGTTCGGCGAAATCGCGGCGTTCTCGCTGCCTTACCTTGGTGTCCCGCAGGAATAGAGCCCGCCAGGGCCACCCGACGCGGTACCTAGAATCGGCGTCATGAAGCTGGGGGACCTCGTTTGCGCAGCCTCGTTCGCCGAGCGCGCCCGGATCGTGGGCGACGCCGACGTCGAGGTGTCCGATCTCGCCTACGACTCGCGAAAAGCGGGGCCCGGGACGCTCTTCTTCTGCGTGGTCGGGGAGAAGCGCGACGGGCACGAGTTCGCGGCGCAGGTCGTCGCGGCGGGGGCGAGCGCGCTGGTGGTCGAGCGGGAGCTGGAGGTGGGAGTGCCGCAGGTTGTGGTGCCGAGCGCGCGGGCGGCGATGGCGCCGTTCGCGGCGCGCGTTCCAGGGTGACCCGACGGCGGAGCTGAAGGTGGTCGGGGTCACCGGGACCAACGGCAAGACGACCACGGCCTACCTGATCCGGGAGATCCTCGAAGCGGCCGGGATCCAGACGGGCCTGATGGGCACGGTGAAGCAGGTGGTCGGCGGCGAGGAGGAGCCGGTCGAACGGACCACGCCGGAGGGGATCGACCTGCAGGAGACCTTCCGGCGGATGATCGAGGGCGGCGACGAGGCCTGCGCGATGGAGGTCTCCTCCCACGCGATGGTCCTGCACCGCGCCGACGCGATCCACTTCGACGTCGCGCTCTTCACCAACCTGACCCAGGACCATCTCGACTTCCACGCGGACATGGAGGACTACTTCGTCGCCAAGCGGCTGCTCTTCGAAGCCGATCCGGGCGTGCGGATCGTCAATGTCGACGACCCCTACGGTCGCCGCCTGGCGGAGGAGTTCGAGTGCCTGACTTTCTCCGCCGAGGGCGCCGACGCCGACTACCGCGCGACCGACATCGAGTTCGACGCCACCGGCGCCACCTTCACCGTGTTGATGGGCCGAAAACCTGACCATGTGACGGGTTTTCGGCCCATCAACACGGAGGTGCGGGTGCGGACGGGGATGCCGGGGCACTTCAACGTGGCGAATGCGCTCGCGGCGCTCGCGGCGGCGGAGGCGCTTGGGGTCGACGTGGAGACCGGGGCCGCGGGGCTTGCCGCGGCGGGGCGGGTGCCGGGGCGCTTCGAGCCGATCGACGAGGGCCAGGGGTTCGCCGTCCTGGTCGACTACGCCCACACGCCGGACTCGATGGAGAACGTGCTGCGGGCGGCGCGGCGGCTGACGCCGGGGCGGCTGATCGCGGTCTTCGGCGCGGGCGGCGACCGCGACAAGGCGAAGCGACCGCTGATGGGCAGGGCCGGGGGGACCCTTTCCGACCTCGCCGTCGTCACCTCCGACAACCCGCGCTCCGAGGACCCGGAGGCGATCGTCGCCGAAGTCGCGGCGGGCGCGCGGGAGGGCGAGGCCGAGCTGGTGATCGAGGTTGACCGTCACGCCGCGATCGCGCTGGCGCTAGGCCGCGCCGAGCCCGGGGACACGGTCGTGATCGCCGGCAAGGGCCACGAGCAGGGGCAGGAGTTCGAGGGCGGGAGGAAGGTTCCGTTCGACGACCGCGAGGTCGCCCGCGAGGAGCTGCGCAAGCTGGGCAGCCCGGCGTGAGGTTCGGCGGCGCGGAGATCGCGGCGGCGACCGGTGCCCGGGCGCTCGCGGAGGGCTCGTCCGAGCCGCCGGTCCGAGCGGGCATCGACTCGGCGGCCGTCAGGCCGGGTGACCTCTTCTTCGGCCTGCGGGGGGAGAGCCGTGACGGCGGCGAGTTCGCGGCCGCGGCGATCGAGGCGGGCGCGTGGGGAGCGGTCGTGGGGCCCGAGCACGCCGATCAACTGGTCGGGAACGCGGGTTCGACCCCCGTCGGAGGTCCCGACGGCCCCGCCTGGGTCTTCGCCGCCGCCGATCCGCTCGCCGCACTGCAGGCGCTCGCCACCGCCAACCGCCGGGCGCTCGGGGCGCGCGTGCTCGGCGTCACCGGGTCGGTCGGCAAGACCTCGGTCAAGGACATCGCCCGCACCCTGCTGCCCGGCCGCGTCCACGCCAACGAGCAGAACTTCAACACCGAGATCGGGCTGCCGCTGACGATCCTCGAGGCGCCCGACGACAGCGAGATCCTCGTCCTCGAGATGGCGATGCGCGGCTTCGGCCAGATCGCCGAGCTGGCCGCGATCGCCGAGCCCGACGCGGCGATCATCACCAACGTCGGCCCGGTGCACGTGGAGCAGATGGGTTCGATCGCGGCGATCGCGGCGGAGAAGGCGGCGGTGATCGACGCGCTGCCGGCGGCCGGCGTGGTCGTCGCCCCGGTCGAGGCGGGCGAGCTGCAGCCCCACCTGGAGCGGGCGCCGCGCCTGCTGCGATTCGGTCCCGGCGGCGACGTCGAGGCGAGCGAGATCCAGGTCGCCCCAGGGAGCCTTTCGGCACTGATCGCGGCGGCAGGCGAAGAGGAACGGATCCAATTTCCCTTCACCGAGCCGTACAACCTGACCAACGCCCTGGCGGCGATCGCGGGAGGGATCGCGCTGGGTGCCGACCTCCGCGACATGGCCGTCCGGGCTTCGGGAATAGGCTTCTCCCGATTCCGCGGCGAACAGATCAAGCTGGCCGGCGGAATTCTCCTCGTGAACGACTGTTACAACGCCAACCCGGTGTCGATGCGCGCGGCGCTCGACCAGCTCTCGACGATCGGCGGGATGCGCACGGTCGCCGTCCTGGGCGGGATGGGGGAGCTCGGCCCTGAGTCCGCGGACTACCACCAGGCGGTCGGCGCCTACGCTCGCGAACGCAGCATCGACTTCGTCCTCGGGGTCGGTGCGCTCGCCCGCGAATACGGACCCGACGAACTCGTCGCCGACCCCGGCGAGGCGGCCGAGTGGCTGGACTCCCATCTCGAAGCGGGGGACGTCGTCCTGGTCAAGGGTTCGCGGTCGGTCGGCATGGAGGAGATAGCCAAGGCGCTGTCCGCGGGGGAAGGCACCTGATCATGGGCGAAATCCTCATCGCCGGCATGGCCTCGATGCTGATCTGCATCTTCCTCGGGCCGAAATTCATCGAATACCTGCGGGTGCGCGAGTTCGGCCAGCACATCCGCGAGGACGGCCCGCAGGAGCACCATGCCAAGGCGGGTACGCCGACGATGGGCGGGCTGATCATCTTCGCCTCGATCTGCGTGCCGTTCCTGGTGCTGTCGGACCGCGACGCGTCGGCGATGGCCGTCTTCGGCGTCGCGCTGGGCTGCGCCGCACTCGGGTTCGCCGACGACTACATCAAGATCATCAAACGGCGCTCGCTCGGCCTGTCGGGCCGCTACAAGCTGCTCGGCCAACTGGTCCTCTCGCTCTTCCTCTGGTGGGTCGCGCGCCACTCGGTCGGGCTCGAACCGCGCCTCTACGTCCGCATCGGTGGCGGCAGCATCTACCTCGGGCCGGTCCTCTACTTCGTGCTCGTCTTCCTCGTGATCGCCGGCACCTCCAACGGGGTGAACCTCACCGACGGCCTCGACGGCCTCGCCGCCGGCTCCTGCGCGATCGTCCTGCTCACCTACACCGCGATCGCCTTCGTCGCCAACGGCCGGCCGGACCTGGCGCTGCTCGGCTGCTGCCTGGTCGGCGCCTGCATCGGATTCCTCTGGTTCAACGCCTTCCCGGCCTCCATCTTCATGGGGGACACCGGCTCCCTCGGCTTAGGCGGCGCGATCGGTGCGATGGCGGTGATGACCCAGACCGAGGTCCTGCTGATCATCATCGGCGGGATCTTCGTGATCGAGGCCCTCTCGGTCCTCCTCCAGGTCTTCTCCTTCCGGACCTTCCGCCGGCGCATCTTCCTGATGGCCCCGCTGCACCATCACTTCGAGATGATGGCCTGGTCGGAGACGAAGATCATGCTCCGCTTCTGGATCATCGCCGCCGTCTGCTCGGGGATTGGTTTCACGCTCTACCAGCACTCCATCGGCCACTGACCTGAGGCGATCTGGGGGCGCCTCGCGGCGTCCTCGGTCGCTCGGCTCGGGTCACGCACTGGAGTGCGCTCCCCTCGCCTCGCTTCCTGCGTCCTTGCGAGGCTGGCCCAGATCGCCCCAGGTCGGGCTCGAGCCGCGGGGAGGCAAGAAAAAGCCGGTCACATCGTCAAAATTACGTAGGGCTTTCGATTAGGGTCCTTGACCGGTACACGGTCATCGAAATAAGGTGAATTTGCTCCCCCAAAAGCGGGAGCCGCGCATAGGCAAGGGGGCCAAAAGCGCATATTCGAGGCGTGATCGGCCGCCGCCTGGATCCCGAACGCGGATGACTCGGGGGTCCCGGCGGCGGCCCGCCTCGTTTCTGTCGTTCGGGCGCAGGGGCGGGGACCGTCGGGGCGAACTACGGAGTTATGTCCCTCATCCCCGCCAAGGAAGTGCGACCGCCGCTGCCACGCGGGCCGTTCCTGGTGGTCGGGCTCGCGCGCTCGGGGCAGGCGGCGGCGCGCCTGCTGGCGGCGCGCGGGGAGCGCGTCCGGGCGGTCGATTCGGGACATCCCGATGGGGCGGAAGGGCTTTCGGCCCTGGGCGTCGAAGTAACCCTGGATACGGATGGACTGGCGCAACTCGAGGGCACGCATACGGTCGTCAAGAGCCCGGGAGTTCCCCGGGAGGCGGCGGTGATCGCGGCGGCGCTGGAGCGGGGGATAGAGGTGACCGGGGAGCTCGAGCTCGCCTGGCGCGCCTTGCCGAACCGCTTCCTGGCGGTCACCGGCACGAACGGCAAGACGACCACGGTCGAGCTGCTCGGCCACGTCTTCCGCGGTGCCGGCGAGCCGGTCGCGGTCGCGGGCAACGTCGGCGTCCCGCTCGCCGGGCTGGTCGGCGAGGTCGAGCCCGACGCGACCGTCGTCTGCGAGGCATCCAGCTTCCAGCTCGAGGACACGAGCCTGTTCGCCCCCGAGGGCGCGATCTTCCTGAACCTGGCGCCGGACCACCTCGACCGCCACGGCGACCTCCCCGCCTACCGCGACGCGAAGCTGCGGATCTTCGCCAACCAGGGCAACGACGACGTCGCGGTCTGGAACGGTGACGACCCCGAGCTGGCCGGCGTCGACCTCGGCGGCTGCGCGCGGCGGATCGAGTTCTGCCGGGGCGCCTCGCCCGACTGCGAGGTGGCGGCGGCGCAGGGGGCGATCTTCTACGACGGCGAACCGCTGATCGAGACCGCGGAGCTCGGCATCCCGGGCGAGCACAACGTCGAGAACGCGATGGCCGCGGCGGCCGCGGCGCTGGCGTTCGGCATCGAGCGCGACGCCGTCGTCGCCGGCCTGCGCAGCTTCGGCGGCGTCCCGCACCGGCTCGAGCCGGTCGCCGAGATCGCCGGCGTCCGCTTCGTCAACGACTCCAAGGCGACCAACGTCGCCTCCGCTTCGGTCGGCATCCAAAGCTTTGATTCTGGCGTCCACGCGATCCTCGGCGGCAGCGACAAGGGCGAGCCGTTCGGCGCGCTGGTCGAGCCACTGCGCGAGCGCGCCGTCGCCTGCTACCTGCTCGGAGACACGGCCGAGCGCATGGCCGCCGAGCTCGCGCCGCTGGTCGAGGCGGGCGTCCCGCTCCACCGTCCACGCGACCTCGAGGACGCGGTCCGCACCGCCGCCGCGGCGGCGAAGGACGGCGAGGTCGTCCTGCTCTCGCCCGCCTGCGCGAGCTTCGACGCCTTCCCGAACTTCGAGGCGCGCGGCGAGCGCTTCCGCCAGATCGTCGCCGCACTCCAGGCGGAGCGCGGATGAGCGCCCTGGACGTCGCGCTCGGACGAGCGCGCCCCGCCAAGTCCAAGTCGAAGAAGAAGGGTAAGGGCGCGAAGGCGCGGGCCGTCTCGACCGAGTACAACCTGCTGCTGACCGCGACGCTCTGCCTGCTCGCCTTCGGCGCGGTGATGGTCTTCTCCGCCTCCTCGACCACCCAGGTCCTGCAGAACGGAGGCCTCGCCGACTCCGCCTACTACCTGCAACGCACGCTGGCGGTCGGCGCGGTCGGCCTCGTGGTCATGCACTTCACCGCCCGCCACGGCCTTCTGGCGATCCGCAAAGCGACGCCGATCCTGCTCGCGGGCTCGCTGCTCCTGCTGGTCCTCGTGCTCGGCGCCGGGCAGAGCGTGAACGGCGCCACGCGCTGGATCGGCAGCGGCTCGTTCCAGATCCAGCCGTCGGAGCTGGCCAAGGTCGCGCTGGTCCTCTACGCCGCCGACATGCTCGCCCGCGAACCGAAGCGGATCCGCTCGATCCAGGGCTTCATGCCGATCCTCCTCGTCACCGGCGCGGCCTGCCTGCTGGTCATGCTGCAGCCGGACATGGGGACGACGATGGTCATCTCCTTCGCCATCGGCGCCACCCTGGTCGCGGCCGGTGTCGCGCCGCGCGACCTCGGCAAGATCGCGCTGGTGATCGGCGTCGGGGTCCTGCTGATGACGCTGATCGAGCCCTATCGGATGGCCCGCCTGACGAGCTTCCTGCACCCGAGCGGCGATACCGAAGGCGCCGGCTTCCAGGCGGCGCAAGCGAAGATCGCGCTCGGCTCCGGCGGGCTCTTCGGCGTCGGCATCGGCAACGGGGTGCAGAAGGCCTTCTACCTGCCCGAGGCCCACACCGACATGATCTCGGCGGTGATCGGCGAGGAGCTCGGCCTGGTCGGCATCCTCGGCGTCGTCGGCCTCTTCGGCATGTTCGGATTCGCCGGCCTGCGGGTCGCGCAGAAGGCGAAGGACAATTACGGCAAGATCCTCGTCGCCGGGTTGACCTCGATGGTCCTGGTGACGGCGATGATCAACCTCTTCGCGGTGATGGGCCTGGCGCCGCTGACCGGCGTGCCGCTGCCCTTCATCTCCTACGGGAACTCGGCACTGCTGTCGTGCCTGTTCGCGGTCGGGCTGATCTTGAACGTGGCCCGGGGCGGCACCGCGACGATGGCGCGGGGCTCGACCACCCGGTCCGGCAGACTGAAGGTCGTCGATGGCGGGCGTTCGCCCGCGCGTGAAAGGAGCGGTGCCGGCGGTGCCAGAAGGGCCAAGAGTGGTGGTGGCGGCGGGGGGAACCGCGGGGCACGTGGTGCCCGCCATGGCGGTCGCCGACGAGCTCCGTAAGAGCGGCGCCGAGGTCAGCTTCCTCGGCACGCGTGAGAAGGCCGAGGCGGATCTGGTTCCCGCCGCGGGCTACGAGATCGACTTCCTGAACGTGCACGGCATCGACCGGCGCAATCCCCTGCGCGCGGCGCGGGCGGGCTTCGAGGCGCTCGGAGCGGTCGCCACGGTGCGCTCGGTGCTGCGCCGGCGCCGGGTCGACGTGGTGATGGGCGCGGGCGGCTACGTCGCGGCGCCGGCCGGGATGGCGGCGATCCTGGGACGCAAGCCATTGGTGCTGACCGAGGCCGACAGCCACCTCGGCCTCGCCAACCGCCTCCTGGCCGGGCGGGCGCGGCGCGTCTGCCTGGCGTTCCCGATCGAGGGGCGCGAGGGTGGCCCGTACCTGGTGACGGGACGGCCGGTGCCCGACGCGGTGCTGGCTGCGGACCGCGGCGCGGCGCGGGCGCGATTCGGGATCGGCGACGGCGAGCGGACGCTGCTCGTGGTCGGCGGGAGCCTCGGGGCGCGGTCGGTGAACTTCACCGCGCTGGAGGCGTTCGCCGAGCGCGCGGGCCGCGACTTCCGGGTGCTTCACGTGGCGGGGCGGCGCGACTACGAGGCGCTGCGCGAGCGGCTCGACGCCGCTCCATCGCCATATAAGGAGGGCTACGAGTTGATCTCCTACGAACCCGAACCTGGGCGAAGTGCTCGCCGCCAGCGACCTGATCCTGGGACGCTCGGGCGGCTCCGTCTTCGAGTTCACCGCGGCGGGGCGCCCGGCGGTCCTGGTCCCCTATCCGCACGCGACCGCGGACCACCAGCGCACGAATGCGCAGTGGATGGAGCGCGCGGGGGCGGCGACGATCGTCGACGACGGCGCGCTCGACCCGGCGGCGTTGCTGGCGTCGGTCGGCGGGATCCTCGGCGACCCCGCGCGCCTCGACGCGATGAGCGCCGCCGCGCGCGGGTTGGCTAAACCGGAAGCGGCGCGCGTGATCGCGGACCAGGTCCTCGAGGCGGCGGGCCGATGAGCGCGCCGGCGAGCAACACCATGTCGATTTGTCACCCTCTGGGTGACAAACGTAAGGGGTGGTGTCGCGAGACGGGGGCGAAACTGTGACCGGCGCGGACTGGAGTCGGGCGCCGGCTCCATTTCATCGGCATGGGCGGTGCCGGGATGAGCGGGCTCGCGGTCGTCTGCGCCGGGCTCGGCGCGACCGTCACCGGCAGCGATCGCAGCGAGTCCTCTTATATGGAGCGTCTGCGCGCGGCGGGGCTCGAGCCGCACATCGGCCACGACGCCGCCAACCTGCCGGAGGGGGCCGAGGTGGTCGTCTCGACCGCGATCTCGATCGAGAATCCGGAGCTGGCGCTGGCTCGGGAGCGCGGCCAGAAGGTGATCCACCGTGGCGAGCTGCTGGCCGAGCTGTGCGGGGAGAAGCGGCTGATCGCGATCGCCGGCACCCACGGGAAGACGACGACGACCGCGATGGCGGTCTGGGCCCTGCGGGGGCTCGGCGAGGACCCCGCCTTCTTCGTCGGCGGCGAGGTCCCCGGGCTCGGCCCCGATGGTGCGCCTGCCAACGCCGGCTGGGGCGAGAGCGAGTGGGTGGTCGCCGAGGCCGACGAGTCCGACGGCAGCTTCCTGCGCCTCGACCCGGAGATCGCCGTCATCACCAACGTGGAGATGGACCACCACTCGAAATGGGGCTCGCTGGAGCCGCTGATCGAGGCATTCGCGGGATTCGCAGGGAAGGCTCGGGTGGCTGTGTTGCCGGCGCCGATTCGGGAGGGCGGGGCTGTCGAGGGCGTCCGTCGGGCGTTCCTCCCCGGGCCGCCTTCGGCGGGAGTTCCCGGGGAGGGACGCCCGACGGACGCTCGTGCGGCCGGGGCGGGGGAGCAGGTGGAGTTCTCCGTCGATGCGCCGGGGCCCGATGCGCTCGATTTGGCCGTGCCGGGGGCCCACAACGTGCAGAACGCTCGCGCCTGTCTGGCGGCGCTCGGGGCCGCCGGGTTCGACCTTGACCGTGCCGCCGCCGCGCTCGCGGACTTCCGCGGGGTGCGGCGCCGGCTCGAGGTGAAGGGCGAGCGGGGTGGGGTCCGCATATATGACGACTACGCTCATCACCCGACCGAGGTCCGCGCCGCGCTCTCCGCCCTGCGCGAATTGGAGCCGCCGCGGCTCCTCGCCGTCTTCCAGCCCCACCTCTACTCGCGGACGAAGGTCTTCGCCACCCAGTTCGGCGCCGCGTTGGCGTTGGCCGACGAGGTTGCCGTGCTGGACGTCTACCCCGCCCGCGAGGAGCCGGTCGGGCCGCTCGCGGGCGTCAGCGGCCTGGACGTCGCCCGCGCCGCCGCCGACGCCGGCAACGGCAGACCAGTCGCCTGGCTTCCGACCGCCGCGAAGGCCGAAGCGTTCCTCTCACGCCGCCTTCCGTCGCTCCCGCCAGGCAGCTTCCTCGTCACCGTGGGCGCCGGCGACGTCTTCAAGCTGGGAGAGGCGCTGGCGGCGGGGGGCGCGGGTGACCCTTCTCTCACGAACAGCGGGGAGGTTCGTTCAGGATCACCCGCGCCCCCCGCCGGCGTCGAGCGGGACTACCCGTTGGCCCGCCTGACCACGGTCCGGATGGGTGGCCCGGCCGACTTTTTCGCCCGCCCTGAGACCCAGGCGGACCTGGTCGCCCTGCTCGCCTGGGCGAAAGAGAATTCCCTTCCGGTAGGAGTGGTCGGATCGGGATCGAATCTCCTCGTAGCGGATGACGGATTCCGAGGACTCGCCATGAAGCTGGGCGGCGCGCTGACCGAGGTCGAGCGCGATGGCGACCACCTGCTCTGTGGCGGTGGGGCCCGACTGCCCTCGGCGGCGGGAAAGACCCCGATGTGGGGTCTCTCCGGCCTGGAGTTCGGGATCAACATTCCCGGCACCGTCGGCGGCGCGGTGCGGATGAATGCCAACGCATACGGTGGGCAGCTCGCGGAGGTGCTGGAGTGGGTCGAGGTGTCGACCGCCACCGGCACCGAGCGTCGCGAGCCCGGGGACTTCGACTTCGTCTACCGGAACTCCAACCTGGCGGAAGGCGAAGTCGTCTCCCGCGCCTCCTTTGCGCTCGCCCCCGGCGATCCCGAGGAGATCAAAGCGACGCTGGCCTCGATGCGCGGCCGCCGCCGGGAGGCGCAGCCCTCCGGGATCAAGACTTTCGGCTCCACCTTCAAGAACCCCGACGACGAGCGCGCCGGGGGCCGCTCCGCCGGGCAGCTGCTCGAGGCGGCGGGTTGTCGCGGCCTTCGGCACGGTGACGCTCGCTTCTCCGGGAAGCACGCCAACTTCGTCGAGAACACCGGCGCGGCGACCACCGCCGACGTGTTGGCGCTGATGGCCGAGGGTCGGCGCCGGGTGAAGCAGATGTTCGGAGTCGAGCTGGAGCCCGAGGTCCAGGTGCTCGGCGACGTCGAGGTGCCGGGATGGGACGAGTGAAGCGCATCGGACTGGCGCTTGTCGCGCTCGCGGTCGTCGCGGTCGCCGTCTACTGGTTCGCCCTGCGCGACTCCTCGACCACGAACGCCAAGGCCGCCCCGTCGCGCCCCGTCGCCCAGATCGGCGAAGGCAAGAGCGTGATCGTCGTCGGCAGCGACGGCAGGTTGCTCGGCAGCGCCTCGACCAAGCCCTCCGGCAATTCGAAGAAGCAGCCTGACCAGTTGCCGGTCCTTCCCCTGAAGGAGCGGCCGAAAGGCGACCGCGTGAAGGGGCACGTGCTCGAACAGGTGCACGTCATCGCGGCCGCGCCGAAGGCGCTCGGGCGCTACATCGCGAGCACGAACTACGGCAAGAGCGGAGTGGATGTCGAATTCACCTCCGGCATCGAAATCCGTTTCGGCGACGCTCACGGAGCGGAGAAGAAGTGGAAGGCGGCCGCAGCGATCCTTGCCGATCCGTCCGTGACCATGCTCAGTTATGTAGACGTGCACGCGCCGACGCGTCCCACCGTGGGCGGGGAAGAACACGAACTGCCGCCCGCATCCTGAGGCGGAATGCGGGGTCGAGGCCAACCCTCGACCAAAGGGTGAGAGTTGGGAAACCCTCAAGTCATGGTCGAGAAATCTGCCTTGCAGGAGCCCACCGCGCGTTTGACAGGTCCTGCAGAATGCCCTACGTTCAAGCGCAATTTCCGAGGTCGCAACCGCCCAGGCAACCCTTGAGCATCACTGCAGCCTCGGACAGGACAAGGCTCAACTCACATACAGGTGGCTAAGCCTCGACGCCGAATTGTTCGAGGAGGCGCGGCAGCCACCAACCAGAAAGAAATCGGGAGATGGAATCGACTTACCTAGCGGTGATCAAGGTCGTGGGCGCCGGAGGCGGCGGCACGAACGCGGTCAGCCGCATGATCGACGCGGGCATCCGCGGCGTCGAGTTCGTCGCCGTAAACACTGACGCGCAGGCGCTGCAGGCCTGCGACGCCGACATCAAGCTTTCGATCGGCCAGGAGCTCACCCGTGGGCTCGGCGCCGGCGGCAACCCGGAGGTCGGCGCGGGAGCGGCGGCCGAGTCCCGGGACGAGATCAAGGAGGCGCTGAAGGGCGCCGACATGGTCTTCGTCACCGCGGGCGAGGGCGGCGGCACCGGCACCGGCTCGGCCCCGGTCATCGCCGAGATCGCCAAGGAGGAGATCGGCGCGCTGACCGTCGGCGCGGTCACCAAACCGTTCGAGTTCGAGGGCAAACGACGCATGCAGCAGGCGCTCGAGGGAATCGAGAAACTGCGCAACAACGTCGACACCCTGATCATCGTCCCGAACGAGAAGCTGCTGCAGGCGGTGGAGCGGCGGACCAGCGTCCTCGATGCCTTCCGCCAGGCCGACGACATCCTGCGCCAAGGCGTCCAGGGCATCACCGACCTGATCACGATCCCCGGGCTGATCAACCTCGACTTCGCCGACGTGCGCACGATCATGCGCGACGCCGGCTCGGCGCTGATGGGCGTCGGCTCGGCCTCGGGGGAGAAACGCGCCCTCGAAGCGGCCAAAATGGCGATCACCTCGCCGCTGATCGAGGAGTCGATCAAAGGCGCGACCGGCATGCTGCTGAACATCACCGGGCCCGAGGACCTCGGCCTCTTCGAGGTCAACGAGGCGGCCCAGCTGGTCCAGCAGGAAGCCGACGACAACGCCAACATCATCTTCGGCTCGGTCGTCGACCAGTCGATGCGGGACGAGATCCGGGTGACCGTGATCGCGACCGGCTTCGAAGGCTTCGAGCTTCTCGCGCGCTCCCCCCAGCGGGTGCGGCGTCGCTACGAGTCGCGGCCGCGGGTCTCCGCCGAGGACACCGACATCCGGAAACTCCGCGTGTCGGACGACGACATCGACGTCCCGGGCTTCCTCAAAGAGTAGGTCGCGGTAGGTAGATTGGGCGGCGATGAACGTCGCCGCCCTTCGCCGCACCCCGCTGTACGAGCAGCACGAGGAGCTGGGCGCCAAATTGGTGCCCTTCGCGGGTTGGGAGATGCCGGTCCTCTACGAGGGGATCAAAGAGGAGCACTCCGCCGTCCGCACCCACGCCGGGATGTTCGACGTCTCCCACATGGGCGAGGTCGAGGTCGAGGGCCCGGGCGCCGTCGCCTTCCTGCAGCTGGTGCTGTCGAACGACGTCTCCAAGGTCGCCGTCGGCGGCGCGCAGTACTCCTGCCTCTGCAACGAGTCGGGAGGCGTGATCGACGACCTCTTCGCCTACCGCCTCGGCACCGACCGCTTCCTGATCGTCACCAACGCTTCCAATCACGAGACCGACCTGCAGTGGCTCGGGCGCTGGTCGCGCGACTACGACGTCGCCGTCCGTGACGTCGCCGACCGCTACGCGATGCTCGCGGTGCAGGGCCCGCACGCCCGCACGGTCGTCGCGAGCACGCTGAACATCG
Organism: uncultured Actinomycetes bacterium; assembly: GCA_963782515.1. Lineage (GTDB taxonomy): Bacteria > Actinomycetota > Thermoleophilia > Solirubrobacterales > 70-9 > VAYN01. The sequence continues at coordinate 1,118,044 of CAWAJY010000004.1, forward strand.
ACCTGCCCGAGCGCTTCCACGTCCTCGCCCAGAACGTCGGCCGCCGCCCGGCGCTGATCTGCGGGACCGGCTACACCGGCGAGGACGGGGTCGAGATGCTGATCGACCCGGAGGTCGCGATCCCGATCTTCAAAGAGCTGCGGCTCGCGGGGGTCGTCCCCTGCGGGCTTGGCGCCCGCGACACGCTGCGCCTGGAGGTCTGTTACCCGCTGCACGGCAACGAGCTGACCCCGGAGCGCAACCCGATCGAGGCCGACCTCGGCTGGTGCTGCAAGGAGGCGACGGGGTTCCTCGGGTCCCCGGCGGTCGCGGCCGCGCGCGCCGAGGGCACCGCCGAGCGCCTCGTGCCGTTCACGATCGAGGGCGCCGGGATCCCGCGCGACGGCAACCCGGTGCTCGGTGCCGAGGGCGCGCGGGTCGGCGTGGTCACCAGCGGCACTTTCGCCCCGTCCCTGGAACGTGGTGCCGGGATGGCCTACGTCGAGAGCGCGCTCGCCGAGCCCGGCACGGAGATCGAGATCGACGTGCGCGGCAAGCATCGGCCCGCGCGGATAGCTTCCAAGCCTCTTTACGCGAAAAGGAGCTGAACCTTGGCCGAGGCGAACTACCCCGATGACCTGCGCTACCACGACCAGCACGACTGGGTCCGCCTCGACGGCGACGACTCGGCGGTCTTCGGGATCACCTGGTACGCCCAGGACACGCTCGGCGAGGTCGTCTTCTTCGAGCCGCCCGAGGTGGGCACGGCGCTGGTCAAGGATCAGCCGTACGCCGAGGTCGAGTCGGTGAAGGCCGTATCCGACGTGATCGCGCCGATGTCGGGCGAGGTGACCGAGGTCAACGACGCCCTCTCCGACAGCCCCGAGCAGATCAACGAGGACCCCTACGGCGAGGGCTGGCTGGTCAAGGTGAAGCTGTCGAGCCCCGACGAGCACGAGGCGCTCCTCACCGCGGCCGAGTACGAGAAGCTGCTTGACCGCTAAGGGCGCCTGATCGCCCGCATTTTGGGGACGAGTGGACCCGGAAAGCCCGGGGACCCACTTCCCTAGCCTGTATCGACGTGAGCCGCTACACCTCCGCCACCCCTGACGATCGCGCCGAGATGCTCGCCGCGATCGGCGTCGACTCGGTCGACGACCTGTTCGAGCAGATCCCCGGCCCGCTGCGCCTGGGCCGGCCGCTGGAGCTGCCCGCCGGGATGAGCGAGGCGGAGGTCTACGAGCGCCTCGCCGCTCTTGCGGGGCGGAACGCCGACGCCGAAGAGCAGGTGAGCTTCCTCGGGGCCGGGATGTACGACCATTACGTGCCGGCGATCGTCGACGCGATCACCTCGCGCTCCGAGTTCCTGACGCCCTACACGCCCTACCAGCCGGAGATCTCCCAGGGCGGGCTGCAGGTGATGTTCGAGTTCCAGACCGCGATGTCGGAGCTGACCGGGCTGCCGGTGTCGAATGCCGGGCTATACGAGGGGCCGAGCTCGGTCGCCTCGGCGGGCTACCTGGCGATGGGGGCCACCAAACGGCGGAAGTTCGTCGTCTCACGCGGAGTCCACCCGCACAGCCGCGAGACCCTCGCGACCTACTCGGTGGGGTATGGCGCGGAGGTCGTGGAGGTCGGGCTCGACGGTGGCGTGACGGACGCGGCCGCGCTGGCGGCGGCGGTCGATGGCGAGACCGCGGCGGTGATCCTGCAGAGCCCCAACTTCCTCGGCGCGGTCGAGGACGTCGAGGCGCTCGGCGCGGCGGCGAAGGAGCACGGCGCGCTCCTGGTCGTCGCCTGCGATCCGATGACGCTCGGGATCCTCAAGCCGCCCGGCGAGTGCGGTGCCGACATCGCCCTCGGCGAGGGCCAGCCGCTCGGCAACCGCCTCGACTTCGGCGGACCTTCCTTCGGCTTCTTCTGCGCGACCGAGGCCCAGATCCGCCGCATGCCGGGACGGATCGCCGGGGAAACCGAGGACGTCGACGGCCGTCGCGGCTTCGTGCTGGCGCTGCAGACCCGCGAGCAGCACATCCGCCGCGAGAAAGCGACCAACAACATCTGCACGGCCCAGGCCCTGAACGCGCTCGGCGCGATGGTCCACCTGGCCTGGCTCGGGCGCGAGGGCTTCCGCGAGCTGGGCGAGCTCCTGGTGCGGCGCACCGCCTACGCCCGCGAGCGCCTCGCCGCCGTCGACGGGGTGGAGCTGCTCCACGACGCGCCGGTCGTCCGCGAGTTCGCCGTGCGCCTCGACGCGCCGGTCGACCGGGTGCTCGACCGGGTCGCGGACCGTGGCATCGCGGCCGGCTACGCGCTCGGTCGGGAGTACGAGGAGTTCGAGGACGGATTGCTCGTCGCGATCACCGAGCGACGCACGCCGGCGCAGATCGACGCCCTCGCCGAGGCGCTCGAGGCTGCGGTCGCCGCCGAGCGTGGTGGGAAACCGTCGCATAGCGACGCTAAGTCACCACGGCAACCTTCCGAGAAGGTGACCGCATGACGCTCGCCGAGGCGCCGATGCAGCGCGAACGCGCGACGACGATCTACGAGAAGTCGAAGACGGGGCGGCGCGCCGCCGTCCTGCCCGACGCGGGCGTCCCTGAGACGCCGATCGAGGACCTGATCCCGGCGAACCTGCTGCGCGCCGAGGCGCCGAACCTCCCCGAGGTCGCCGAGCCGGAGATCGTCCGCCACTACAACCGGCTGAGCCGGCGGAACTTCGACCTCGATTCGGGCTTCTACCCGCTCGGCTCGTGCACGATGAAGCACAACCCGCGGCTGAACGAGCGGGTCGCGGCGCTGCCCGGCCACGCCCGGCTGCACCCGGCCCAGGACCCGCGCCGGGCCCAGGGCGCGCTGGAGCTGATGTACCTGCTGCAGGAGAGCCTCGCGGAGATCTGCGGCCTGCCCAGCGTCAGCCTGCAGCCTTCGGCCGGGTCCCACGGAGAGCTCGCCGGCCTGCTGTTGACCCGCGCCTACCACGCCGATCGCGGCGAAACGCGCACCAAGGTCCTGGCGCCCGACACCTCCCACGGCACCAACCCGGCCTCGGTGACGATGGCGGGCTACGAGGTGGTGAAAGTCGCGACGAACGAGCGCGGCGGCGTCGACATGGACGACCTGCGGGCGAAGATCGCCGAGGACCCTTCCCAGATCGCCTGCCTGATGCTGACGAACCCGAACACGCTCGGGCTCTTCGACGAGAACATCCACGAGATCGCGGCGCTGATCCACGAGGCGGGCGGGACGCTCTACTACGACGGGGCGAACCTGAACGCGATCATGGGGCGGACGCGGCCCGGCGACATGGGCTTCGACATCGTCCACCTGAACCTGCACAAGTCCTTCAGCCAGCCGCACGGCGGCGGCGGGCCGGGGGCGGGGCCGATCGCGGTCAGCTCGCGGATCGAGCCGTTCCTGCCGCGCCCGCAGGTGGTCCGCAACGAGGCCGAAAACGGCCACGGACCGAGCTTCGACCTCGACTTCGACCGGCCCAGGTCGATCGGGCGGCTGCGCGGCTTCCAGGGCAACTTCGGCGTCTTCGTCCGCTCCTACGCCTACATCCTCAGCCTCGGCGCCGATGGCCTCACCGAGGCCTCCGAGACCGCGGTGCTGAACGCCAACTACCTCAAGGCGCGATTGGCCCAGGGGCGCGCCGGCGAGCGCCTGCCGATCGCCTTCGACCGCCACTGCATGCACGAGTTCGTCCTCTCCGGCCGGCCGATGAAGTCGGAGCTCGGCCTCGCGACCCTCGACCTCGCCAAGCGCCTGCTCGACTTCGGCTTCCACCCGCCGACCGTCTACTTCCCGCTCCTCGTCGACGAGGCGCTGATGGTCGAGCCGACCGAGACCGAGACCAAGGAGAGCCTCGACGCCTTTGCCGACGCGATCGAGGAGATCCTTGCCGAGGCCGAGACCGACCCGGAGATCGCCAAGAACGCCCCATACTCGACCCCGGTCCGGCGCCTCGACGAGGTTCGCGCCACCCGGAAACCGGTGGTGCGCCAGCAGTTCGCGCGATGACGCGCGTCGCCGAGAGGGCGGATCTGGAGCGCATCGGCGAGACGCTGGCGCGGGCGTTCGAGAACGACCCGCTCTGGGGCTGGGCGTTCGAATCCAGCTCGCGTGAGCGCAAGCTCGTGTCGCTGGCGACCGTCTTCGGCTTCTTCGCCGGCGCGGCGCTCGATTTCGGCTGGGTGCGGGTGACCGACGGGGCGGAGGCGGTGGCGCTCTGGATCCCGCCCGGGTTCCCGGAAATGCCGCCGGCCGATGAGGAGCGGATGCCAGGCGTCATCGCCGAGGCTTGCGAGCAGGAGCCGGCCGCGCGGGTGAAGGAGATGCTGGACGCGTTCGACCGCAACCACCCACACGAGCCGCCGCACTACTACCTCAGTCTGCTCGCCACCCATCCCGATCACGCTGGCAAGGGCCTCGGCGTCGGCCTCGTCGCCGACAACCTGGACGAGATGGACGCCGCCGACCCGCCCGCCGCCGCCTTCCTCGAGTCTTCGAACCCCCTCAACGTCGCCCGCTACGAACGCCTCGGCTTTCGCCCGACCCACGAGGTCGAGCTCGTCGCCGGCCTCACCGGCACCCAGATGTGGCGCGCCCCCCGCGGGGTCGGCGGCTAGAGGTCCGGCAGTTCCTGTTCCAGCTCCAGCACCGGGGCGAACAGGTCGCCGTGCTTCTCGATCCGGTCGAGCACCATGTCGGACTCGAAGACGAGCTCGCTCTTGTCGCCGGAATCGGCGACGTCGGCGACCTCGTCCCAGGTGACCGGGGTCGAGGCGGTCGGGCGTTCGCGGGCGCGCAGGCTGTAGACGGCGATCGTCGTCTTGCGCTCGTGGTTCTGGGACCAGTCGACGAAGACCTTGTTCTCCCGTTCGACCTTTTTCATTTTCGAGACGACCTTGTCCGGGGTCTGCTTCTCAAGCAGCTGGGCGATGGCTTTGGCCATCGGTTTGGTCTTCTCGTAGTTGACTTTTTTGTTGTTCAGCGGGACGTAGACCTGCATGCCCTTGGAGCCGGAGGTCTTCGGGAAGCACTGGACCCCGAAGTGGCCGAAGAGGTCGCGCAGGCGGATCGCGACGCGGCAGCAGTCGACGATGTCGGCGGGCGGGCCGGGGTCGAGGTCGAAGGCGAGGACGGTCGGGCGTTTCGGCGCCCGCGCTTTGGAGAGCGAGGGGTGGAACTCGACCGTCGCCAGCTGCGCCATCCAGACCAGGGTGGGGAGGCCGTCGCAGACGCAGAAGTCGATCTTCCCGGCGCGCGGGCCCGCTTCGACGGTCGCGGTCTTGACCCATTTCGGCCGGTGTTTCGGGCAGCGCTTCTCGAAGAACGCGGCGTCCAGGTCCTCGACCCCTTCGGGGAAGCGCCGCAGGGTGACGGCGCGGCCGCTCAGGTGGGGGATCATCGCCGGCGCCACCTTGGCGTAGTAGTCGATCATCTCGCCCTTGGTGAACCCGGTCTGCGGGTAGAGGACCTTCTCGACGTTGGTGAGCTTCAGCTCACGACCCTCGATCTCGACCTGGCGGCTGGTGGACGCCACTGCGGAGACCTATTTCGATTTGGCTTTCGCCCGTTTCTTGGCGGGCGTTTTTTTGGCGGAGCCGTTCGAAGATTTCGAGGCTTTTTTCGGTTTGGCTTTGGAGGCGGTTTTCTTCGCGGCTTTTTTCGCCGGTTTCTTGCCCTTGCCCGCCACCGCGGCGATGCTTTCCTCGAGCGCCGCCATCAGGTCCGGCGCCTTGGTCGCCTTCGGCGCCTCGGCCTCGGAGGCGACGATCTCCTTGCCTTCGGCCTTGCGTTCGATCAGCGCCAGCAGCTGCTCGCGGTATTCGTCGTGGTAGTCCTTCGGTTCGAAGTCGGTGGAGAGCGACGCGATCAGCTGCTCGGCCATCTCCTGCTCCCGTTTCGCCGGTTTCGAGGCTTTCTCGGGAAGGATGTCGAGCTCGTCGACCGGCACGACCTCGTCGGCGAAGCGCATCGTCGTCAGGGTGAGGACGTTGCCGTCGCTGCGGATCGCCGCCAGGTGCTCTTTGTTGCGCAGGACGAAGCGGGCGATCGCCACCTTGCCCGAGGCTTTCATCGCCTTCGCCAGCAGTCCGTAGGCTTTCTCGGCGCCGTCGGCGGGGCCCAGGTAGTAGGGGCTGTCGAAGTACATCGGGTCGATCTCCTCGAGGCCGACGAAGTCCTTGACCTCGATCGCGCGCGTTTTCTCCGGCGCCAGCGCCGCCATCTCGTCCTTGGTCAGCGGCACGTACTGCCCCGGGGTCAGCTCGTAGGCTTTGATGATCTCGTCGTAGGGGACCTCTTCGTCGGTCCCTTCGGCGACGCGGCGGTGTTTGATCCGGACGGAGTCCTTCTCGCGGATCTCGCGCAGCGCGATGTTGCGCCGGGCCACCGCGCTGTACATCCGCACGGGGACGTTCAGCAGCCCGAAGCTGATGGAGCCGGACCAGATCGCTCTCGCCATCGGCTGATTGTTCCAGCCATCGCTCGGGATGTCTTGCACGGCGGGCGAACTGAGAGCGACGTTGCGGTGTTCCTAGACTCGGCCGGTGACCCGACAGCAGCGCCTCACCCTGATCGCGACGATCCTCGGCTCCACCGTCGTCTTCCTCGACTCGACCATCGTGAACGTCGCGCTGCCCTCGATCGGGCGCGACCTGGACGCCGGGCTCGCCGGCCAGCAGTGGGTGCTGGAGGCGTACATGCTCACGATGGTCTCGCTGCTCCTGGTCGGCGGCAGCCTCGGGGATCAGTTCGGCCGGCGCCGGCTCTTCGTCATCGGCCTCCTCGCCTTCGGCGCCACCTCGATCCTCTGCGCGCTCGCCCCGAGCGAGGAGTTCCTGGTCGCCGCGCGGGCCCTCCAGGGGATCGCCGGGGCGCTGCTCGTGCCGGGGTCGCTGGCGATCGTCGCGGCGACCTTCTCCGGCGCGGAGCGCGGCAAGGCGGTCGGCACCTGGACCGCCTGGACCGGGATCGCCACCGTCTTCGGCCCGGCGGGCGGCGGCGCGCTGGTCGGCCTGGTCTCCTGGCGGGCGATCTTCTGGGTCAACATCCCGCTGATCGCGGGGACGGTGATGCTCACCCTGCGCGCGGTCGAGGAGTCGAGCGACCCCGACGCCTTCCGCGGCATCGACGTCCCCGGCGTGCTGCTCTCGGCGGCGGGGCTGGCCGGGCCGGTCTTCGCCCTGATCGAGCAGCCGACCCACGGCTGGGGCGACCCGCTCGTCTGGGTGCCGCTGATCGCGGGGGTCGCCTGCTTCGTCGCCTTCGTCCTCTGGGAGGCGCGCGCGGCGCGGCCGATGCTCGACCTCTCGCTCTTTCGCATCCGCAACTTCTCGGTGGCGAACGCGACGACGCTGACCGTCTACGCCGGCCTCGCCGCCGGGCTCCTCTTCGTCGGCCTCTACCTGCAGCAGGTCGTCGGCTACTCGCCCTTCGAGGCCGGCCTGGCGACGATGCCGATCTCGCTCTGCCTCTTCTTCCTCTCGCCGCGCTTCGGGCGGGTCGCCTCGGGCACCGGGCCGCGGCTCCCGATGACCCTCGGCCCGATCGTCGGCGGGCTCGGGATGCTCCTCTTCATGCGGCTCGACCCGGGCGCGTCCTACCTGATCGACGTGCTGCCCGCGATCCTCATCTTCGGCCTCGGGCTCGCGGCGACGGTGGCACCGCTGACCGCGACCGTGCTCGACTCGGTCTCCGAACGCCAGGTGGGGATCGCCTCGGGCGTCAACAACGAGGTCTCGCGGGTGGCCGGGCTGCTCGCGATCGCGGTGCTCGGCGCGGTGATCTCAGCCCACTTCGGCGCCCGCCTCGACTCCGAGCTTGGCTCCCGCCCACTCAGCCCCGCCGCGACGAGGGCCGTCGGCGAAGCCAAGGAACAGCCGCTCGGCGTCCCCGAAGTCGACGAAGTCGGCGCGGTCGAGGCCCCGCGGATCGTCGCCGCGTCGGCCGACGCCTCGACCTCGGCCCTCCACCTCGGCGCGCTCCTCGCCGGCCTCCTGATGATCGTCGGCGGGATCGCCGCGGGGGTCGGGATCCGCAACCCGCGGCGGCCCGACCCCGAGCCGGTCGAGGAACTAGATTTGGCGGCCCATGGCTGACGCGAAACCGATCATCTTCTCCGGCATCCAGCCGACCGGCCGCAAGCACCTCGGCAACTTCATCGGCGCGATCCGCCAGTACGTCACCGGCCAGGACCGCGGCGACCCGGCGATCTTCTGCGTCGTCGACCTTCACTCGATCTCGGTGCCCTACGACCCGGCCGACCTACGCGCGCGCGTCCTCGACACCGCCGCGATCCTGCTCGCCGCCGGGCTCGACCCGGACCGCTGCATCTTCTTCCGCCAGGCCGCCGTGCGCGAGCACACCGAGATGACCTGGTACCTCTCCGCGGTCACCGCCCACGGCGACCTCGATCGCATGACCCAGTTCAAGGAAAAGACGGGGAGCGCGCGCGAGCTGGCCTCGGCGGCGCTCTTCTACTACCCGGTGCTGATGGCCTCCGACGTGCTCGTCTACCGCGCCGACGAGGTGCCGGTCGGGGAGGACCAGTCCCAGCATGTCGAGCTGATGCGGGAGATCGCGCGGCGCTTCAACGCGCGCTTCGGCGAGACGCTGGTGGTGCCGGAGCTGGTGCTGCCGAAGGTGGGCGCGCGGATCATGGACCTGCAGGAGCCGGAACGGAAGATGTCGACGACCGGCGGGACGCCGCAGGGGACGGTGCTGGTGCTCGACGATGAGAAGACGATCCGCAAGAAGGTCGGCTCGGCGGTGACCGATTCCGGGCGCGAGGTGCGCGCCGCGCCGGACAAGCCGGGGGTGACGAACCTGATCGACATCCTCGCGGTGGCGCGGGGGACCGGCCGGGCGGAGATCGAGCGGGAGTTCGACGGCGTCGGCTACGGGGACTTCAAGGCGGCGGTGGCCGACGGGGTGGTCGAGCTGCTGGCGCCGGTGCGCGAGCGCTACGAGGAACTGCGGCCCGACGAGGCGGCGCTGGAGGCGACGCTGGCGGCCGGGGCGGAGAAGGCGCGGGCGATCGCATCGGTGACGGTCGCCGACGTGCGCGAGCGCATGGGCTTCGGTTAGCCCGGTACCAACCCGCAAATAGCGCCGAAGCGCCCGTTGCGCGTCCCAGGGCGCCTCTAATCTGGCCCGATGGCCGTTGCCGAGCTTGATCTCGACCTAGACGTCTTCGCCGGGCCCTTCGACCTGCTGCTCGCGGTCGTCCTGCGCGAGGAGGTGAGCCTGCTCGAGCTGCAGCTCGGCGAGGTCGTGGTCGCCTACGTCGACCACCTCGAAGAGGCGGGCGAACTGGACCTCGAGGTGGCGACCGAGTTCCTCGTCCTGATCGCCTCGCTGCTGGAGCTGAAGTCGCGGCTGATGCTGCCGCGCGAGGAAGAGGGCATCGAGGCGATGAAGCCCGAGGAGGCGGTCGAGGAGCTGCTCGCGCGCATGCTCGAGTACCGCCGCTACCGGGAGGCCTCGGGGGTGCTGGTCGAGCGCTTCGAGGCCGAGCGTCCCTACCTCTACCGCTCGGCGCCGCTGCCCGCGAACCTGCGCCGCGTCGCCGTCGACGCCGCGGTCGCCGTCTATGACCCGCAGCGCCTCGGCGCGGCGATCGGCGACCTGCTGAAGGAGCCGGAGGAAGTCGACGTGTCCCACATCCGCCCGACCGTCTCCCTGCAGCGGCGCCTGCGGGTGCTGCGCGACGCGCTCGAACGGCGGGGCAGCTTCGACTTCGACGAGGAGTTCGGCAACGAGGACCGGCTGACCCAGGCGGTGACGATCTTCGCCCTGCTCGATCTCTACTCCAAGGGCGAGGTGACCTGGAAGCAGAAGGAGAACTTCGGGCCGATCCGGGTCCAGCGCGGCACCGGGGTGGCGGTGGCATGACCGACCTCGCGCGCACCGTGGAAGCGCTGCTCTTCCTCTCGCCGGACCCGGTCGCGATCGCCGATCTCGCGGAGGCGACGGAGGCGACCGAGGGCCAGGTCGCGGAGGCGATCGAGCTGCTGAGCGAAGACCTCGCGGAGGGCAAGCGCGGCATCGTCCTGCGGCTGATCGGCGGCGGCTTCACGCTCGCGAGCGACCCTTCCGCCGAGGAAGCGGCGCGCCGCCTGCTGGCCAAGCCGCGCACCCCGCCGCTGACCCCGGCGCAGGCCGAGTCGCTGGCGATCGTCGCCTACCTGCAGCCGGTGTCGCGGCCGGAGATCGCCCGCATCCGCGGTGTCAGCTCGGAGTCGGCGGTGCAGACCCTGGCCGACCGCGGGCTGATCGAGGAGGCGGGGCGCTCCCAGTTCGGGGCGTCGCTCTTCAAGACCTCGGAGCTCTTTTCGCGTCTCTTCGGCCTCTCTGACCTGGACCAGCTGCCCGACCCCTCGCAGTTCGACCCGACCCCGGAGGACGAACGCGAGCTGCGCGAGCGGCTGCTGAAGGCCGGCGAACAGCGCGCCGAGTGAGACTGGCGAAGTATCTGGCGCACGCCGGCGTTGCTTCCCGACGTAAATCCGAGGAGCTGATCGCGAAGGGGTTGGTGACGGTCGGCGGCGAGGTCGTGATCGATCCAGCCCGCGATGTCGACGAGGACGATGACATCCGCGTGAAGGGGGGGCCGGTCGCGACCGAGACGCACGAGGTCTGGATCGTGAACAAGCCGAAAGACGTCGTCTCCACCGCTCGCGAGCCTGGTGCTCGACGGGCCGTCGTGGAGCTCGTCGACTCGAACGCACGGCTCTATCCGGTGGGGCGACTCGACGCGGACTCCACGGGGCTTCTGTTGCTCACCAACGACGGAGCGCTCGCCAACCGCCTGACCCACCCGCGCTACGAAGTCCCGAAGACCTACCGCGCGCGCCTGGCGAAGCCGCCGCGCGAGCGCGAGCTCGCGCGGCTCCGCGAGGGCGTCGAGCTCGAGGACGGCCCGACCGCTCCGGCGCAGGTGAAGAAGGTCGGCGACCGGGAGATCGAGATCGTCCTCCGCGAAGGCCGTAACCGCCAGGTCCGCCGGATGGTCGAGGCGGTCGGCAACCGGGTCGTGGCGCTGCAGCGGATCGGCTTCGGCCCGCTGAAGCTCGGGAAGATCGCCGAGGGTGGTTCGCGGCGGCTGAGCGGGGACGAGCTGAAGAAGCTGCGCGCCGCGAGCGAGCACGGCGGCTAGGCAGGACGGCGAACACTTGGGCCGTTCGTTTTCTGCTTCGCGCCACGTGACGCGGAGGACCTCATAGCCCGCGGCGATGAGTTCCCTGGAGCGTTTGTGGTCTTCCTCGAAGGCCACCTCGATCGCGTGATGGCGGGGAAAATGACCCCCCTCGGGGGCTCGCGGGGCGGGGGAAAGTCGCTCCGTGCGTTGCTTTGGGAAGATGCGGCGCGATGGACGTCGGCAGTTACCAGGGACCGCAGCGGCGACTGTTCGCGCTCAGGGGCGCGGTGCAGGCGGGGGAGAACTCGCGGGAGGCGATCCTCGCCGCGACCGAGGAGCTGATGCGGACGATGATCGAGCGCAACTCGCTCGAGGCGGACGACATGGTCAGCTGCATCTTCACCACCACAGCCGACCTCGATGCGGAGTTCCCCGCGGTAGCGGCGCGTCAGCTTGGGCTGGACACGGTGCCGCTGCTGTGCACGCGGGAGATCCCGGTGCCGGGCTCGATGGAGCGGGTGATCAGGGTGATGCTGCACTACTACGCCGACGCGGCGGCCACGCCGGTCCACGTTTACGTCGGCGCGACGCAGGCGCTGCGGGCCGACCTCAACGCCGCCCAGTAGCGCGACCCGCAAGAATCTTCGTCCGATGACGGTCACCTACGCCGACAAGCTTTCGCGGATGCCGGGCTACCAGGCCGGCGTGCCGACCGGGCAGTCGCCCGAGCAGGTCGCCGCCGGGGGGATCGCCCAGCTCGCCTCCAACGAGTCGCCGATGCCGCCGCACCCGAAGGTGGTCGAGGCGATCGCTCGCGCCGCCGCGTCGATGAACCGCTATCCGGACCCCGCCGCGACGCTGCTGCGCCGGCGGCTCGCCGACCGCTACGACTCCCAGCCGGGGAACATCGCGGTCGGGAACGGCTCCTGCGACCTCTTGCTGGCCGCGGCCGCGGCGCTCTGCGAGCCGGGCGACGAGATCCTCTACGCCTGGCCGAGCTTCTCCATGTATCCGTACCTGCCGGCGCTGACCGAGGCGCGCGAGATCCGCGTGCCGCTCGCCGCGGGCGACCTGCTCGACCTCGACGCGATGGCCGTCGAGGTGACCGCGGCGACGCAGCTGCTGATCGTCTGCAACCCGAACAACCCGACCGCGACGCACCATCCGGTGGGGGAGATCGCCGCCTTCCTGGAGAAGGTGCCCTCGCGCGTGACGGTGGTCCTCGACGAGGCCTACATCGAGTTCCAGACGAACGACCACCCCGATGCCTCGCTCGACCTACTGAAGGACTTCCCGAACCTGGTCGTCCTGCGGACGTTCAGCAAGTGCTACGGGCTCGCCGGGCTGCGGGTCGGCTACGCGATCGGCTCCTCGGACTTCCGCGCCGCGGTCGATGCGGTGCGCCAGCCGTTCAGTGTCAACGCGCTCGCCCAGGCGGCGGGGGCGGAGGCGATCCTGCATCAGGACGACGTCGTGGAGCGGATCGAGTCGACCGTCGCCGAGCGACTACTGGTGGAGGAGGGCGTGCGGGAACTGGGCCTCGCGACCTCGGAGTCCCAGGCGAACTTCTCCTGGATCGACCTCGGCGACCTCGACGAAGCGGCGATCCTCGCGGGCCTCTCGGCGGCCGACATCGCGGTTCGCGCGGGCGCCCCGCTCGGCGACCCCGGCCACATCCGGGTCAGCTACGGCACGGCCGCCGAGGACGAGCGATTCCTGGCGGCGCTCGCCCCGCTCGTCGGGTAGCGCTAGACCTCGGCTCGCCCGCGTGGTACAAACCACTGGCTGTGACGAGCACTGCCACCACCGTCCGTGACACTCAAATCGCGCTCGACGCGACACTCGGCCGTGGCAGCCTCACCGCGTATTACTGGCGATTTAGTTAGGCGTCCGGCCCGGCGGCCCCTGGTCGCCCCGAGACAGTCTTCGGCCGGGCGCCGCCCATGCGGGTGCGCACTCACGCACCCACGCAGGTCCGCGTCAGGTCAAGGGGAAGTTACGATTGCAGCGTTTTGGAGAAAGGCGAAGGGAAAATGATCATCGGCATGCAGGGCGCGAAGCGGGACGGCGTCCGTGAACAGCGGATCGCAAAAGTGGTCGAGCTGACGGCGCCGGGCAGCCTGCTCGGTGAGCTGCCGCTCGGCGAGGAACGCACGAAAACGGTCATCCAGAGCCGTAAGGAAGTCGTCGACGTCCTGCACGGACGCGACCCACGGCTGATGGTCGTGGTCGGCCCGTGCAGCGTGCACGACCCGAAAGCGGCGCTCGACTACGCCAACCGCCTGGCGAAGGTGGCGAACGACCTGCGCGAGGACATCCTCGTGGTGATGCGCGTCTACTTCGAGAAGCCGCGGACGACGGTCGGCTGGAAGGGCCTGATCAACGACCCGCACCTCGACGGCTCCGCCGACGTCAACGCCGGGCTGCGGATCGCCCGCAAGCTGCTGCTCGAGGTGGTCGAGCTCGGCCTCCCGGTCGGCTGCGAGTTCCTTGACCCGATCACGCCGCAGTACATCGCCGACACCGTCGCCTGGGGGGCGATCGGCGCCCGCACCTCGGAGTCCCAGACCCACCGCCAGCTCAGCTCCGGCCTCTCGATGCCGGTCGGCTTCAAGAACCGCACCGACGGCAACGTCCAGGTCGCGGTCGACGCCGTCCGCGCCGCCGCCGCCCAGCACGCCTTTGCCGGGATCGACGACACAGGCGCGCCGGCGATCCTCCACACGACCGGCAACCCCGACTGCCACATCATCCTGCGCGGCGGTCACGGGATGCCGAACTACCACGTGCCGGAGGTCGAGGACGCGCTGGTCACGCTCGGCGTCGCCGGGCTGCCGGAGCGTCTCGTCATCGACGCGTCCCACGACAACAGCGGCAAGGACCCGGAGAAGCAGTTCTTCGCCGCGGGCGAAATCGCCGACCAGGTCGCCGACGGCAACAAGGCGATCACCGGCGTGATGCTGGAGTCGTTCCTGATCGAGGGGCGCCAGGACCTGAAGTCGGGGGAGGAGCTCGTCTACGGCCAGTCCGTCACCGACGCTTGCCTCGGCTGGGAGGACACCGTCCAGGCGCTCGACCGCTTCGCCTCCGCGGTCCAGGCCCGGCGCGCGTCGTAGCGCCGTGCCGCCGCGGATCGCCGTCCTCGGCGTCGGGCTGATCGGCGGGTCGATCGGCCTGGCGGCGCGCGAGCGCCTCGGTGCCGAGGTGACGGGCTTCGACCCCGACGCGGCGACTCGCGAGGCGGCGCTCGCGACGGGTGCCGCCGACACCGCCACGGACTCGATCGCGGCGGCGGTCGAGGGTGCCGAAGTTGTCTTCTGCGCGGCGCCTGTCGGGCTCTTGCCGGAGCTCGCCGCGGCGGCGCTCGAGGCGGCCGGCCCGGACACCGCCGTCACCGACGTCGGCTCGACCAAGCGCGACATCGTCGCCGCCCTCGGAGGCGACGGGCGCTTCGTCGGCGGCCATCCCCTGGCGGGCGCCGAGACCGCCGGGGTCGCCAACGCCCGCGCCGACCTCTTCGAGGGCGCCCGCTGGTACCTGACCCCGACAGAGCACTCCAGCGGCCTCCTCTACGACCGCCTGCAGCGCACCGTGGCGGGGCTCGGCGCCCGTCCCCAGGCGATCGATGCCGCCGCGCACGACCATCTGATGGCGACGGTGAGCGGGATGCCGCACGCGGTCGCCAACGCCCTCGTCGCCGAGGCGGTCGGGGACCTGGCCGAGGGCGAGCCCCACCCCGAGGTCGGCCCGAGCTTCCGTGACGCCACCCGCGTCGCCGGCTCCAACCCGGGGATCTGGGCCGACATCTTCGCCACCAATCGCGAGGCGATCGCCGACTCGGTCGAGTCCGTGGCGCGACGAATGTCCGCGGCGGCGGCGCTGATCCGCAGCGGCGACCGCGAGGCGATCGGCGCCTGGCACGCCGCCGCCGGGGAGGACCGCCGTCGCCTGCTCGAAGCCGAGCGGCCGGACGGACCGTTGTTCGAGCTGCGGATCATCGTCGCCAACAAGCCGGGGACGATGGCGCGACTGGCGCTGGCGCTGGGCGAGGCGGGCGTGAACATCGAGGACATGGCTCTGCATCCGGCCTCCGACATGACTTCCGGGGCGGTCTCGCTGTGGCTGGCCGGGGAGGAGCAGGCCGAGCGGGGCGCCGCCCTGGTCCGTGAGCTGGGCCACGGCGTGACCGTCGTCGGCGCGGGCGGATAGCCGACAGATAGATAGTTTTTCGGCCCCGATGACCGACCGAACCAACTTCAGGCCGCTCGGCGCGCTGCGCGGCGCGCTGCGGCCGCCCGCCGACAAGTCGATCTCCCACCGCGCGGCGATGATCGCCGCGATGGGCGAGGGGGAGACCGACGTCGTCGGCTACCTCGACGCCGCCGATACCCGCTCGACGCTTGCTGCCGTGCAGGTAGTCGGAGCGCGGCTGCTGCACGAGGAAAAGGCGACAGACGTGGTCGGCGAGGGCGACGGGCTCGGCGCGCCGACCCTGCGGATCGCCGGGGTCGGCCTGCGCGGCGCCCGCTCGGCATCGATCGACGTCGGTAACGCGGGGACGCTGCTGCGGCTGTTGCCGGGCTGGCTCGCCGGGCAGCCCGAGGGTCGGTGGACGCTCGACGGCGACGACTCGATCCGCAAGCGGCCGGTCGACCGGATTGCCGATCCGCTGCGGCAGATGGGCGCGAGCCTTCATGCCGACGACGGCCTGCCGCCGCTGCGGATCGACGCGGCGCCGCTCCACGGCATCGCCTACGAGCTGCCGGTGGCGAGCGCCCAGGTCAAGTCCTGCCTGCTCTTCGCCGGGCTGCTCGCCGAGGGTGGGACCCGCGTGGTCGAGCCGCTGCCGACCCGCGACCACTCCGAGCGGATGTTGAGCGCCGCCGGGGCCGCGATCCGCCGCGAGGGCGACACCGTCGTCATCGGTCCCGCCGAGCGGCTCGAACCGGGCCGGATCGTCGTCCCCGCCGACTTCTCCTCGGCCGCCTTCTTCATCGTCGCGGCGACGATCGTCGCCGGCTCCGACGTCCTCCTCCACGACGTCGGCCTGAACCCGACCCGCACCGGCCTGCTGTCGATCCTCGAGCGCATGGGCGCGGCCGCGATCGAGGTCACGCCGAAGGGCGAGGAGGGCGGCGAGCCGATCGGCGACATCCGCGTCGGCCACTCGGAGCTGGGCGGCTGCGAGGTCGGCGGCGTCGACGTGCCGCTGGCGATCGACGAGCTGCCGCTGGTCGCGCTCGCCGCCTGCTTCGCCGAGGGGACGACGACGATCCGCGACGCGGTGGAGCTGCGGCGCAAGGAGTCCGATCGGATCGCGGTGGTGAGCGACGCGTTGCGGGCGCTCGGCGGTGCGGTCGAGGCGACGGAGGACGGCATGGTGATCGAGGGCACCGGCGGGCTGCGGGGCGGCGCGATCGACTCCCACGGGGACCACCGGATCGCGATGCTCGGCGCGATCGCCGGGGCCGCGTCGAGCGACGGGGTCGAGGTCGCCGACATGGCCGCGGCCGAGGTCAGCTACCCGGGGTTCGAGATCGACCTCCACTCGCTCCAGCACGGGCCGCCCCTCCGGGACCCGGTCCACTGAGGCGAGGCACGCTCTCCGGCGACGCCCGCGATGCGGCGCGCTGTCGGGAGGCGCCGACCCGTACGCTGCCGCCATGGTGATCGCGATCGACGGCCCCGCCGGGGCCGGCAAGTCAACCGTGGCCCGCGCCGTCGCGGCCGAGCTGGGCTTCACGTACCTCGACTCCGGGGCGATGTACCGCAGCGTCGCGCTGGCGGCGCATGAGGCGGGGATCGACGCCGACGACGGCGTCGCGCTCGGGCCGCTCGCGGCGGGCCTCGAGGTCGGTTTCGACGGGCGCCGCGTGCTGCTCGCCGGGCGCGACGTGAGCGACGCGATCCGCCGCCCGGAGGTCACCGCCGACGCCTCGCGCGTCTCCGTCCACCCCGCGGTCCGCGAGGCGATGGTCGACCGCCAGCGGGAGCTGGTCGCGGCCGGTCGCTACGTCGCCGAGGGCCGGGATATCGGCACCGTGGTGAGCCCCGACTCGCCGCTGAAGGTCTTCCTCACCGCATCCGACGAGGAGCGGGCGCGCCGCCGCGCCGCCGAGACCGGGGAGGACTTCGAGACCGTGCTCGCCGCCCAGAAGGCCCGCGACGCCCGCGACACCGAGCGCGAGTACGGCGCTCTGCGCGCCGCTGAGGACGCGGTCGAGCTCGACACCACGGGGTCGAGCCTCGAAGAGGTCGTGGGACGCGTCGTCGCCCTGGCGCGCGAGCGGGGTCTCGTATGAGCGCCACGGTCGCCATCGTCGGCTTCCCGAACGTCGGTAAGTCGACGCTGGTCAACCGTCTGGTCGGCGGCACCGAGGCGGTCACCGCGGCAGAGCCCGGGGTCACCCGCGACCGCAAGCGCCTCAGCACCGAGTGGAACGGGGTGCGCTTCGATCTGATCGACACCGGCGGCATCGACCTCGAGGACGAGGCGGAGCTGGCCCGCGACATCCAGGCCCAGGCGCGCACTGCGATCGCCGAGGCCGACGCGATCCTGATGGTGGTCGACGGCCGGGCCGGGCTGCGGGCCGGGGACGCGGATCTCGCCCGGACGTTGCGCGGAGCAGACGTCCCGGTGCTCGTCGTCGTCAACAAAATCGACCGCCCCAACGACTACGCCGCGACCGCCGAGTTCCACTCGCTCGGCCTCGGCGAGCCGCTCGCCGTCTCGGCGACGCACGGGCTCGGGACCGGGGACCTGCTCGACGCGGTCGTCGTCGCGCTCGGCGACAACCCGGGCAACGGCGAGGAGGACGACGCGGTCCGGGTCGCCGTGATCGGCCGGCCGAACGTCGGCAAGTCCTCGATGGTGAACGCCTTCCTCGGCTCCGACCGGGTGATCGTCAGCGACATGGCGGGGACCACCCGCGACACGATCGACACCGAGCTCGAGGTCGAAGGGCGCCGCGTGATCCTCGTCGACACCGCCGGGCTGCGGCGCCGCGCCAAGGTCGCCGGGACCGTCGACTACTACGCCCAGCTGCGCTCCGAACGGGCGGTGGAGCGCGCCGACGTGGCGATCGTCGTCTGCGATGCCGCCGAGGGGGTCACCTCGGAGGACCTGCGCGTCGCCGAGATGGCCATGCGGGCGGGCTGCGCGTCCGTCTTCGTCCTCAACAAGTGGGACATCGGCGAGACCGACATCGACGACGCGCGGATCCGCGTCGCCCGCAAGTCGCGCCTCCGGCCGCCGGTGATCACCGCCAGCGCCACGCGCGGGCGCAACGTCGGCACGCTGCTGCCGAAAGCGCTGCAGCTCGCCGATCGCGCCGCCTCGCGCATCCCCACCCCGGAGCTGAACAAGTTCGTCGCCGAAGTCGTCGGCAAAACGCCGCCGCCGGCCAAACGCGGGCGCCGCCTGCGGCTCTACTACGCGGCCCAGGTGGGGGAGAGCCCGCCGCGGATCGCGATCCAGGTGAACGACCGCAAGCTGATCGGCCGCGACTGGGCCTACCACCTGGAGAACCGCATGCGCGAGGCCTACGAGCTGGAGGGCGTGCCGCTGATCATCGACTTCGTCCCGCACTCCGGCGGTCGAGGACCTTCGAAGTAGCTACGCTTCAGCGATGCCGACTTCCAAGCCACTCGCCGAGGGCGAGCACCTCTTCACGTCCGAGTCGGTGACCGAGGGGCATCCCGACAAGGTCGCCGATCAGATCTCCGACGGCGTCCTCGACGCGATCCTCGCCGAGGACCCGGGCGGCCGCGTCGCCTGCGAGACCCTGGTGAACACCGGGATGGCCGTGGTCTCCGGTGAGATCACGACCGACACCTACATCGACATCCCGGAGATCGTCCGGGACACCGTGCGGAAGATCGGCTACGACGCGAACTACGGCTACGACTGCGATCACATCTCGGTCCTGACCTCGATCGACAAGCAGAGCCCCGACATCGCGCAGGGCGTCGACCACGCCTACGAGACCCGGACCGACCCATCGGACGACGATGAGCTCGACATCGCGGGCGCCGGCGACCAGGGCATGATGTTCGGCTACGCCTCCAACGAGACCGAGGCCCTGATGCCGATGCCGATCCACCTCGCGCACCGCTTCGCCGAACGGCTCGCCGCGGTCCGCAAGGACGGCACGCTGGGCTACCTCGGCCCCGACGGCAAGACCCAGGTGACGGTTCGTTACGCCGACGGCAAGCCGATCACGGTCGAAAAACTTCTGATCTCGACGCAGCACGACGAGGGCGTCGACTCGCAGGGGACGATCCGCCCCGACCTCTGGGAGCACGTGGTGATGCCGGTGCTGGCCTCCGAGGTCCCGGGGATGTACGACGAGGGCGCCCTCCGCGACGACTTCCTGGTCAACCCGACCGGCAAGTTCGTGATCGGCGGCCCGGTCGGCGACGCGGGCCTCACCGGCCGCAAGATCATCGTCGACACCTACGGGGGCATGGCCCGCCACGGCGGCGGCGCCTTCTCCGGCAAGGACCCGTCCAAGGTCGACCGCTCGGCCGCCTACGCCGCTCGCTACGTGGCGAAGAACGTGGTCGCCGCCGGCCTCGCCGACCGCTGCGAGGTCCAGGTCGCCTACGCGATCGGCGTCGCCCACCCGGTGTCCCTGATGGTCGAGACCTTCGGCACCGGCAAACTGTCGGACCAGCGCATCGCCCAACTGGTCGAAGCCGAGTTCGACATGCGCCCCGGCGCCTTCCGCCAGTACCTCGACCTCCACCGTCCGATCTTCCAGAAGACCGCGGCCTACGGCCACTTCGGCCGCGAGGAGCCCGAGTTCACGTGGGAGCGCACCGACCGCGCCGAGGCCCTGAAGGCGGCCGCCGGCGCCGAGGCCGCCACCGCATAATCCGCATTCTCCCCCCGGCTAGGGGGGAGAGAATCCAGCGCTGCATGCCTTCACCGTGTCATGGCACGGTCAATGCATGCAGCGCGTAGTCGAGCGGCGTGGGGACTCGCGCGGGCGCAGCATGGGGTGCTTACGCGACGGGACCTGGACGGGCTGGGTTTCTCGGCGGAGGCGATCGATCACCGCGTCGAGACCGGGCGCCTGCACCTGATCTCGCGCGGCCTCTATGCCGTGGGACGGCCGGAGCTCGGTCCGCGAGGTCGCTGGATGGCGGCGGTGCTCGTTTGCGGGGACGGTGCCGCGCTCAGCCATCGGAGCGCGGCGGAGCTGTGGGGCATCGGCTACGAGGACCGCAGGCGGATCGACGTCTCCATCCGCCGGCGCAGCATGATCCGGCGCCCGGGGATCAAGGTCCGCGCGCGTCCCTCCCTCGGTGCCAGTTCCTTTGTCGTCAGCTTCGGGATCCCCGTCACTCATCCCGTCCAGACGCTCATCGACATCGCCACCGAACTGAAGATCATGCGGCTCGAGCGGGCCGTCAACGAGGCGGACAAGCTCGACCTCGTCGACCCGGAGGCTCTCCGTCGGGCCCTGGACGGCTACGTCGGGATGCCCGGGGTCCGGACGCTCCGCACCATGCTCGACCGGCACACGTTCCGGCTTTCGGACTCGGATCTCGAGGTCTACTTCCGGCCGCTCGCGCTCGCCGCCGGGTTCCCGTTGCCGCTGACGAAACACTGGGTCATGGGCTACGAAACGGACTTCTTCTTCCCCGATCACGGCCTGGTGGTCGAGACGGACGGGCTGCGCTACCACCGGACGCCGTCCCAGCAGGCGCGCATGGCAAAACGGGACCAGACCCACACGGCCGCCGGCCTCCGCGTCCTGCGGTTCACCCACTGGCAGATCGCCCACGCGCCGGACGAAGTGACCGATGTGCTGCGACGGATCCGGCAGGTGCTCTAGACGCCGGGGGCCTGGGGCGACTGAGGCTCGCCGAGGCCGTGGGACCCGGCGGAGTTCACGCCGGTCGCCTTGTCCACCCGGTGCACGACGTCCCCGGGCTCGGCAACGCCGTAGAAGATGAAGTCGTAGTCACCGCCGCTCGCCGCGGTGTCGAAGTCCACGTCGCCGATCCGCATCAGCCGCTGGTACACCGACTGGCTGTAGTTGACGTTCTGGACCCGCTCCAGGCGGGTCTCCTGGATCTCGCGCGAGACGATCCCGCGTTTGATGTTCAGCCGCCGCGAGGTGATCGTGTAGGTCGTCGCCCAGCGTTTGAGGAAGCCGGCGAGGAGGGTGATGGCAAGGACGACGAGGACGACGACGAAGACCGTGGTGGTGCTCGAGACCAGCTTGGCGATGATCCCGAGCACGATCGCGATCGCGAGACCTTTGAGGTAGAAGCCGAGGATCGCACGCCACGACGGGTGCCCCTGGAAGATGATCTGCTCGTCCTGGCTCAGCTCCATCTCGCGCCAGCATATTCGCTGAGGGCGGCGGCGACCAGGGAGGGCGCCCGTCCCCGGCTATCCATAACCTCGGCGGAGATGGCGATCCTCAAGGTCGAGCCGCTGACGACCGCCCGCGCGCTGCGGGGGCCGTTCGATTACCGCCGACCGGAGACGATGGAGGGGCTCGGGGTCGGCTCGCTGGTCCGGGTGCCGTTCGGGCCGCGCCGGCTGCTCGGCGTGGTGGTCGAGCTCGCCGAGTCCTCCGAGCTGGCGCCGGAGCGGCTCGCGGAGCCGATCGAGGCGCTCGAGGCGGGCGCCTCGCCGGAGCTGGTCGAGCTCGGCCTCTGGGTGGCGCGCGAATATTGCTCGACGCCCTCGCGCGGGCTCCAGCTGGTGCTGCCGCCGGGGACCGGGACCGGGCGCTCCGGACGCACGGTGCGTGCCAAGACCGAGCTGCGGGCGGAGATCACGCCGGCGGGCGAGGCGGCACTGGAGGGCGGCGAGCGGCTCGGGGTGAAGCAGCGGGCGGTGCTCGAGGCTCTGGTCGAGGGCGGTGAGACCTCGGCGCCGCGGCTGGCCGCGACGGTCGGGTCGACGCGCGCGATCGTCCGGCGCCTTGCCGAGCGCGGCCTGATCGCCACCCGGGATTCCAGCGTGCGCCGCGCCCCCGCCGCCTCGCGGCTCGCCGCCGCGGTCGAGCCGCCGCGCCTGCTCCCCGAGCAGCGGGCCGCCGTTGACGCCCTCGTGGCGGCGCTCGACGGCGAGGCGGGGGCGCCCCGCGAGCAGCTCCTCCACGGCGTCACCGGCTCGGGCAAGACCGAGGTCTACCTGGCGGCGGTGGAGGCGGCGCTCGAGCGCGGGCGCGGGGCGATCGTCCTCGTCCCCGAGATCGGCCTCGCCCCGCAGGCCGTCGCCCGCTTCCGCGCCCGCCTCGGCGACCGCTTCGCCGTCCTCCACAGCGCCCTCTCCGACGGCGAACGCTTCGACGAGTGGGCGCGCCTGCGGAGCGGCGAGGCGAGCGTCTGCGTCGGCCCGCGCTCGGCGATCTTCGCGCCGGTCCACGACCTCGGCCTGGTCGTAATCGACGAGGAGCACGACCCCTCCTACAAGCAGGAGGGCGACCCGACCTACGACGCCCGCGCCGTCGCCCGCCATCGTGCGCGTGAGCGCGGCGCCGTCCTCGTCGCCGGGACCGCGACGCCGCGGCCGGAGACCTGGCTCGAGCTCCCCCGCCTGGAGCTGCCGCGCCGCGTCGACGGCCTGCGCATGCCGCCGGTCAACATCGTCGACATGCGGGAAGTCGACCCCCGCTCAGGGCCGCTGCATGCCGATACCTGGACGGCGCTGGAGGAGGTCCGCGCGGCGGGACGCAAGGCGATCGTGATGATCAACCGCCGCGGCTTCGCGCCCTGGCTCACCTGCCGCTCCTGCGGGCACCACTGGAACTGCGCCAACTGCGATGTCTCGCTGATCGTCCACCGCGAGTCGGGGCGGCTCGTCTGCCACCACTGCGCCCACCAGGAAGGGGCGCCGCGCGCCTGCCCGGTCTGCTCGTCGACCACCCTGGCGCGGGCGGGCGCGGGGACCGAGCGGATCGAGGAACTGTTACGCGAGCATCTCGCGCCGATGTCGGTCTTCCGACTCGATTCCGACACCACCGCCTCGCGCGGCGCCCACGCTCGCATCCTCGCCGAATTCGGCGAGGCGGCCAGCGCCGTCCTGGTCGGCACCCAGATGGTCGCCAAGGGCCACGACTTCCCCGAGGTGACGCTGAGTGCGATCCTCGACGCCGACGCGACCCTGCGCTTCCCCGACTTTCGCGCCGAGGAGCGGACCTTCGCGATGGTCGCGCAGCTGGCCGGGCGCTCCGGGCGCGGCGAGGCGGGTGGAGAGGTGATGGTGCAGACGCTGGCGCCGAGAGCCTCCTCGATCGAACGCGCCGCCGCCCACGACTCGGCGGGCTTCCTCGCGGGCGAGCTGGAGCGTCGCCGCATGCTCCGCTATCCGCCCTACTCGCACCTGCTGCGGGTGAACCTCGCCTCGCCGGAGGAGGGGAAGGTCGACGCGGCGGCCAACGCGATCGCCGCCGAACTGCGCATCCAGCTCCCGGCCGAATCGGAACTGCTCGGGCCGGCGCCGATGTTCCGGGTGCGGGGACGGCACCGACGCCGCATCCTGGTCAAGGCGCAGGATCGTGCCGGGACGCTTGCCGCGGCGCGCGCCACGGTCGAGCGCCGGGCCGCCGACCGGGCTCTGAAGGACGTCTCGATCGGCGTCGACGTCGACCCTCAATAGGTACGATCGGTTCGTGAGCGACGAGCAGGCGATCGATACAGACCCGAACGAAGAGGAGCTCCACCGCAAGCTCCTGGAGCGCCGCGAGGCGGCACTGGCCAACGTGGTCAAGTTCGGCGACCCGATCCTGAAGAGCCGCGCGTCCCCGGTCCAGGAGTTCGGCCCCGAGCTGCGCGACGAGGTCGACCGGATGATCCACATCATGCAGGACGGCATGGGGGTCGGTCTGGCCGCGACCCAGCTCGGCGTGCTGCGCCGCGTCCTCGTCTTCCAGGCCGGCAACGACAACGAGCCGACCGCGCTGGTCAACCCGAAGGTCGAGTGGATATCCGACGAACTCACGATCGCCGAGGAGGGCTGCCTCAGCCTGCCGCGGGTGACGATGGACGTCGAGCGTCCGCTGCACGCCCGCTTCACCGGCCGCGACGTCGACGGGGAGCCGGTGACGATCGAGGCCTCGGGCCTCGAGGCGCGCGTCCTCCAGCACGAGATCGACCATCTCGACGGGATGCTGATCCTCGACCGCACCGAGCGCAAGCAGCGCAAGGCGGCGTTGCGGGCCCTGCGCAAGGGCGAGAGCTACCACCCGCCGATCGAGGAGTACGACGATCCCGAGGAGCTGCGCGAGCCGCGCACCGACGCGTGACCGCGTGAGGACCGTCTACCTCGGCACCTCGGACTTCGCCGCGACCGTCCTCGAGCGACTCGCCGCGTCACCGCACGCGCCCACCCTCGTCGTCACCCCGCCGGACAGCCGCCAGGGGCGGGGGCGCAAGGTTCGCCGCCGCCGGTGGCGATGCTGGCGAAGAAGCTCGGGACCGAGCTGCTGCAGCCGGCGAGCGTCAACGACGACGAGGCGCTGGAGCGGATCCGGGCGGCGGAGCCGGAGGCGATCCTCGTCTGCGCCTTCGGGCAGCTGATCAGGGAGCCGCTCCTGAGCCTCACCGAGTTCCTCAACGTCCATCCCTCGCTGCTGCCGCGCTGGCGCGGGGCGGCGCCGATCGAGCGGGCGATCATGGCGCGGGACCCGAAGACCGGCGTCTGCGTGATGCGGTTGACGGCGGGCCTCGACTCGGGCCCCGTGGCGCTGCGCGCCGAGGTGGCGCTGGGCGAGGACGAGGACTACGGAGCGCTGGCTCCGCGCCTGGCGGCGCTGGGAGGCGATCTGCTGGCGAAGCGCTGGACCTGCTCGCCGACGGGACCCTGGCCTTCACCGAGCAGGACGAGGAGGCGGTGACCTACGCGGAGAAGATCGATAACGCCGACCGGCGCCTGGATCCGGCCGAGCCCGCCGCGGACCTGGCGGCGAAGGTGCGGGCGCTGACCCCGCACATCGGGGCCTATCTGGAGCTGGAGGGCGGCAAGCGGCTCGGGGTGCGGAAGGCGGCCGCGGTGAATGGGGAAGGCGAGGGTGAGCTTCTGATCCCCACCAGTGACGGTGTGCTGCGTCTGGAAACGGTCCAGCCCGCCGGGGGCAAGCCGATGAGTGCTGCCGATTACCTACGAGGTCATTCAGTGCCGAAGCTGCAATGCCCGTAGCCGGGACCCGGGCGCTCGCCTTCGAGGTGCTGCGGGAGACCTTCGAGCGCGCCGGCCACACCGAGCTCGCCTTCCGCGCGGGCGCCGAGTGGCTCGGGCTCGGCGGGCGCGACCGGGCGCAGGCGCAGCGGCTCGCCTACGGCTCGGTG
This sequence comes from uncultured Actinomycetes bacterium, assembly GCA_963782515.1. GTDB lineage: Bacteria > Actinomycetota > Thermoleophilia > Solirubrobacterales > 70-9 > VAYN01. The sequence continues at coordinate 1,143,485 of CAWAJY010000004.1, forward strand.
CAGCGCAAAGGGACCTCCGACGCCGCGATCGAGAAGCTGTCCGGCCGCGCGATCCGCCTGTTGGACCCGCCCGTCGCCGCGGCCTGCGCCTCGGCCTCTACGAGTTGCTGTTCGCCGACGGGACCCCCGACCACGCCGCCGTCGACCAGGCGGTGGAGCTGATCAAGATCGGGCCGGCGCGGACACGCGGCCGGGCTGGTCAACGCGGTGCTGCGGCGGGCGGCGCGCGAGCGCGACGGCCTGAGCGCGACGCTGCTCGGGGACGACTCGACTCCAGAGGCAGCGGCCATCGCCCACTCGGCGCCGCTCTGGCTGGCGCGGATGTGGTGGCGGAGCTTGGCCCGGGCAGCGCGGTCGCTGCTCACGGCCTGCAACGAGCCCGCGGAGGTGGCGATGCGGGCGAGCTGCGCAAAGGCGCGCGCCGCCCTCGGGCGCGCTGCGCGGAGGGGGCGTCGAGGTCTCGCCGGCGGATGGCCATTGGCCACTCGCCGTGCCGGAGGTGATGGTCTTCGCCGGTCGGACCGGGGACTCGGTGCTGCCGCTGGTGGAGGAGGGCGCGCTGACGCCGCAGAGCCGCGGATCCGCCGCCGTGATCGAGGTGCTGGCGCCACGGCCGGCGGAGACGATCCTCGACCTCTGCGCCGGGCCGGGCATCAAGACCGGCCAGATCGCCACCCGGATGGGGGACCGCGGCGAGGTGATCTCGGTCGAGCTCGACGAGGCGAGGGCGGCGGAGATCAGCGCCCAGGCGCGGCGCCTCGACCTCCACGGCGTCACCGTCTTCGAGGGCGACGTGACCTCGATGCCGCTGCCGCCGGGCTTCGACCGCATCCTCCTCGACGCGCCCTGCTCGGACCTCGGCACGCTGGCCTCGCGCCCCGACGCGCGCTGGCGCAAGACGCCGCGGACGATCGAGCGCGTCGCGGCGGTGCAGCAGAAGGCGCTGGCCGAACGCGGCAACGTTGCTGGCGCCCGGCGGGACGCTCGTCTACTCGACCTGCACGATCTCCCGGCGGGAGAACGAGGACCGGATCGCCGCCCTGCTGGAAGCGGCCGCGGCGGGGCAGGTCCCGGCGCTGGAGCTGGACGACCTCGGCGCGCTCGCGCCCGAACTCGCCTCGCCCCACGATCCACGCACGCTGCAGCTGCGCCCCGATCGCGACCGCACCACCGGCTTCTTCATCGCCCGTCTGCGACGGCCCGCCGACTGACCCGGCATCATTGAGCGGATGTCCGATGCTCCCCACGGCGGCAGCAGCGTCCTCGACCGCGCCCCTTGCCCGAACTGCGGCGAGCCCTGGCTGCGCCCGACCCAACTGCCGGGACGCCTGCGCTGCGTCAACTGCCTGAGCCGCTTCGAACTCGTCTCCCAGTGCCCCGAGTGCGGCACCCACCAGACGATCGCCCGCATGACCCACACCGCCGACATGGAATGTCAGGAGTGCGGGGCCAGCATGCTCAAACCCACGTGAGTCGATCTGGGGGCGCCTGGCGGTGTCCTCGGTCGCTCGGGTCGGGTCACGCACTAACTGTGCGCTCCCTTTCCCTCGCTCCCTGCGTCCTTGCCAGGCTGGCCCAGATCTTCTCACCGTCTCAGTAGGCTCCGCGCCCATGAGCGACCGATTCCGTGAGTTGACCGCCGCGCCGCGCGTGGCCCCGTCGATCCTCTCCGCCGACTTCGCCAAGCTCGGCGCGCAGGTCGAGGAGGTGATGGCCGCCGGGGCGCGGGTCATCCACGTCGACATCATGGACGGGCACTTCGTCCCGCCGATCACGATCGGGCCGCTGGTCGCGGGTGCGATCGCCGACCTCGTCCACGACGCGGGCGGGGCGATCGACGTCCACATGATGATCGAGACGCCGGAGCGCCAGATCGAGGAGTTCGCCAAGGCGGGCGCCGATTCGATCACCTTCCACGCCGAGGCGACCCCGCACGCCAACCGCACCCTGGCGGCGATCCGTGAGCTCGGCTGCTGCGCCGGGATCGCGATCAACCCGGGGACGCCGGTCGAGGCCGTCTCCGAGCTGCGCGGCCTCGCCGACCTGGTCCTCTGCATGACCGTCAACCCCGGTTGGGGCGGCCAGTCCTTCATCGCGAGCTCACCCGACAAGGTCGAGCGCCTCCGTCCCCTGGTCGGCGACGCCGCGATCGAGGTCGACGGCGGCATCGACACGACGACGGCGGGTGGAATCGCCGCGGCAGGCGCGTCCCTCTTCGTGGCCGGCTCCGCGGTCTTCGGCGCCGACGACCCCGCGGCCGCCTACCAGGCGATCGCCGCCGCAGCCGGCGCCTCCTTAACCCCCGCCAGCTGTTCCTTTTGCCGGAGGGGTCGGCAAAAGGAACAGCTATAGGCGGCGGCCGCGGGCGATCAGGGCGCCGGTTATCTCCTGGAGCCAGGCCTTGGTCTCGGTGTCGACCTCCTCCATTTCGGCCCGGCGCTCGCACCAGCCGGCCAGGGAGCGGCGACCGCCGACGGCGACGATCTGGGCGCTCGTGACCGCGTAGCGGCCGTCGGCCAGGGCGGCCATGACGCCGACGTCGTCGCGGCGGCTGCGCAGGAGGGCGACGACCGGGATCCCGTCGATCTCCTCGGGCGTCTCCGGGTCCTCACCTGGCCGCAGCGGGCGCACCGAGAAGACCTGGGACGCCGCGCGGCGGGGCAGCGGGGGCGGCGCGGGCCTGCCGATCGGGCCCTTGGTCCAGCGTGCGGTCTGCGCCTCGACCTCGTCGCGCAGGTCGCCGCGGACGAGGATGTGGAGCTCGTCGCCCTCGCGCAGCTCGGTCGAGCCGCGCGGCGGGATCGCGTGGCCGTCGCGCACGATGACGTTGACCAGCGCCTCGCGCGGTAGCTCCAGCTCACGCACCCGGTGGCCGGCCGCGGCCGCGCCCGGCGGCAGGCGGAAGGCGACCACGTCGCCGCCCATCTCCCGGATCCGCCCCGACTCGAAGAGGCGCTGCGGCAGCGCCGGCTCGTCGGTGGTGAGGCGCAGGCGCTTGGCCAGCGGCTCGAAGCTCGCACCCTGCACCAGGGTCGAGGTGACGACGACGAAGAAGACGATCGCGAACTCTTCCTCGCCGCTGCGCACCCCGGCGACGACCGGGAAGGTCGCCAGCCAGATCGGCGTCGCGCCGCGGAGGCCGGCCCAGCCGAGCATCACCTTCTCGCGGACGTTCAGCGGCGTCAGGGCGGTCGCGAGGAAGGTGGCGATCGGCCGGGCGATGAAGATCAGCGCCGCCGAGAGCGCCAGCCCCTTCGCCGCGACGCTGCCGATGTCGGCGGGGAACAGCAGCAGCCCGAGCAGGATGAAGAGGCCGATCTGGGACACCCAGCCGAGCCCCTCGTGGAAGGAGACGACGCTGCGCCGGGCCGGGATGCGCGCCGAGCCGAGCGCCAGCGCGGTCAGGTAGACGGCGAGCAGGCCGGAGCCCTGGAGGACCTCGGAGACGCCATAGGCGAGCGCGGCGACGGCGATCGTCGCCACCGGGTAGATCCCGTCCGAGGGCAGCTCGATCCGCGTGATGACCCAGGCCGCCGCCTTCCCCAGGGCCAGCCCGACGACGATGCCGACGGCGATTTTCAGGCCGATCAGCGCGATCATGTCGAGCGGGCCGTAGTTCGGCTGCTGGATCCATTCGATGAAGCCGATGACGAGCAGCAGGGCGACCGGGTCGTTCATCCCGGACTCGCCCTCGAGCGAGCGCGCCAGGCGCTTCTCCAGGGTCGAGTTGCGCAGCACGGCGAAGATCGCGGCGGAGTCGGTGGCGGCGATCGCGGCGCCGACGATCATCCCTTCCAGCCAGGTGAGGCCGAAGATCCATTTCGCCGCCACACCCGCCAGCAGCGCCGTCGCCAGCGTCCCCACGGTGGCGAGCGAGGCCGCCGTGCCGAGCACCGGCCGGATCTCCGACCAGCCCGAGGTGAGCCCGCCCTCGAAGAGGATCAGCACGAGCGCGATCGTGCCCAGGGTCCGCGCCAGCTCGTAGTTGGCGAAGTGGATGCCGCCGATGCCTTCGGAGCCGGCCAGCATCCCGAGGGCGAGGAAGAGGAGCAGCGCCGGGACCCGCACCCGGTCGGCCAGCAGCGCGCCGATGATCCCCGCGGCCAGCAGGACGCCGGAGATGAGGATCAGGATGGCGTCGTGGTGGCCCATCCGGGGACCCTAGGGGAGGGTGTTGCTCAGACGTTCTCGTCGATCATCGCCAGCCGCGCCTCGAGCTCCTCGGGCGAGCCCGGAGCGGGCGCGTCCTCGGGATGATCGACGTGCGGGCGGCGGTACACCCAGTAGAGCAGCATGAAGAGGACGCCGGCGGCGAGCAGGAAGCCGAACTCGACCCGGCGCTGCTCGTTGCTGACGATCGGAAGGAAGTTCCAGCCGATGAAGACGGCCGCGCAGGTGATCCAGCGGACGGCCGCGCGCCGCACCTGGCCCTGGGCGACGCAGGCCTGGTTCAGCGTCACCGAGCTGAGGTAGAGCCCCATCCCGAAGGTGACGAGCAGGAGGCCGAGCCGGTCGTAGGTGCCGTTCTTGCCGAAGGCGATTTCCATGCATTTCGGTCCGGCGATCGACACCACGACGACGACCAGCGCGGTGAAGGCGGCGATCCCCAGCAGCACCATCCTCACCGTGTGGCTGAATTCGCGCGGCGCGTCCGGGTCCTCGGAGGTGTGGAGGCTGGTGAGGTGGGGGAGGATCGAGGTCGAGATCGACTGGAACAGCTGCAGCGGCGCCCGTGCCAGCATCAGGATGTTGAAGATGATCCCGGCCTCTCCGGCGCCCTGGAGGCCGCGGATGATCAGCGGCCCGGCGTTCAGGAAGGCCTGTTCGGAGAACATGATCAGGAACACGGCCGCCGCGAAGCCACCGCCGTGTTCTCATCGAGAAGCCGGGGTCGTCGTCGACCGCCGCCGGCGCCGACGCGGCCGCCGCTTTGTCCCTCTGCGCTCGGTGCGCGAAGGCGAACGGAACGACCAGCAGGCTCAGCGCGGGTGCCGCGGTGATCCCGATCGCGACCGCGCTCTGGCCGCTCAACACGCTGAAGGCGACCAGCACCGCGAAGATCGTGCGGAAGCACGATTCGGAGAGGATCAGGGCGACGAAGAGTCCGAATTCCTGTTTGCCGGCGAGGAAGCCGCGGGCGAAATAGCTCGCCGCGTAGAAGAGGACCGAGGTGAAGAAGACCCAGTAGAGGGTTTCGTTGCCCTCCAGCAGGCTGTTCTGGATCGGCCCCCGCAGCGCCAGCGCCAGCACGGTGAAGAGGAGGGAGAGGCCGAACTGGATCGTCGCGGCGACTTTCATCGGCTCGCTCAACGGCTGACCGTTGACCACCCGCTCGGAGATGTGGCGGCTGAGCAGCTGTTCGATCGGTCGGTAGAGCGCCGAGATCGTGATGAAGACCGCTGACCAGAGCACCGTGATCTGCCCGTAGTCGCCCTTCGAGAGGGTGTGGGAGGCGATCAGGAAATAGGCGTAGGTGATGACGCCGGTCAGCCCGACGCCGACCGCCAGGAAGCTCGCGGTTTTGCCGTAGTCGGCGGTGGAGGCGGGTGCTTTGCCGGTCGCCGTGGCGCCGGCGGTCGAGCGGCCGGTCTCGGTGCTCATTTGTCCGCGGCCTCGTTCTCGACCACCCGGGTCGGCTCCTCGGAGGGCGCCGGTCCCTCGCTGCCCTTTTCGTAGTGCGAGGGGGGCACGCCGAGGGCCAGCTCGACCCGCCGCACGCGCTCGAAGACCCGCTGGGTCATCACCCGCTGCCCGGCCAGCAGGTCCCCGATCACGCCGAGGGCGAAGAGCTGCACCGCGGCGATCATCAGCACCGCGCCGAGGATCAGCGACTGGATGTGCCCGTTCGACCGGCCGTTGAAGATAGCGTCGAAGAGGAACGGCAGCCAGGCGATGATCGCCAGCACGCCGACCACGATCGCCGCGGTGACGAAGGCCCGCAGCGGCTCGTAGCGCGCGTAGATCCGCAGGATCGCCGGCGTGTTGCGCCGCACGTAGTCGCCGGTCGACCCGGCGAGCCGCGACTCCCGCGTCTGCGGATTGGTCCCGATCGGCACCTCGTCGACGGCGACCAGCATCTTGCCGGCCTGCACGAGGCTCTCCAGCGTGTAGGTGAAGTTGTCGACCACCGAGAGCTGCAGCGCCGCCTCGCGGTTGTAGGCGCGGAAGCCGGAGGTGGTGTCGGTGACCTCGGTGTTCGACACGCGGCGCACGACCCAGCTGCCCCAGTGCTGGAGCTGTTTCTTGGTGCCGGAGAAGTGCTCGATGCGCCCACCTGGCGGTCGCCGACCACCATGTCGGCCTCGCCCGCGAGGATCGGCACGACCAGCTTCGCCACGTCGGCGCCGCGGTACTGATTGTCGGCGTCGGTGTTGACGACGACATCGGCACCGAGCTTCAGGCAGGCGTCGAGCCCGGCCTGGAAGCCCGCCGCGAGGCCCTTGTTGTTGGTGAGCCGGACGATGTGCTCGACCCCGCATTCGCGCGCCACCTCGACCGTGCGATCGGTCGACCCGTCGTCGATCACGAGCAGCTCGACGGTCTCGAATCCGTCGACCGAGCGCGGCAGCTCGGCGATGGTCGCCGGCAGCGTCTCTTCCTCGTTGAGGCAGGGGATCTGGATGATCAACTTCAAGGGCAGGCCAAAAATACGGGGGCCGGAGGTCAGAGCGGAGCTAGAATCGACTGATTGACTGGTCAGTCAACAACACCAACCGAATCTAAGTTTCTGCGAAAGGCGCTCGCGCTGGCCGAGGGCGGTCGCGGTCGGGTGAGTCCGAACCCGCTCGTCGGCGCGATCGTCGTGCGCGGTGAGGAGATTATCGGGGAGGGCTTCCACGCCGAGCTCGGGGGTCTGCACGCGGAGCGGGCGGCGCTCGCCGACGTGGCGCGCCGGGGCGAGGACCCGGCCGGGGCGACGATGTACGTGACGCTCGAGCCGTGCGCGCACCAGGGGCGCCAGCCGCCCTGCTCGGAGGCTGTGACCGAGGCCGACATCGCCCGCGTCGTGATCGCGAGCGACGATCCGACGGCGAAGGCGGCGGGCAAGGGACCCGAGCAAATGCGCGCCGCCGGGATCGAGGTCGACTTCGTCGATCCGGCCGATGAGATCGCCCTCGAGGCCCGCCTTCTGAACCAGCCGTTCCGCAAGCACGGCCAGTCCGGCGAGCCCTGGGTGCTGCTGAAGACGGCGATGTCGCTCGACGGGCGCACGGCGACGCCGGATGGCGCCTCGCCCTGGATCTCCGGCGAGGGCGCCCGCGAGCTGGTCCACGTCTGGCGCGGCGAATGCGACGCGATCGCGGTGGGCATCGGCACCGTCCTCGCCGATGACCCGCTGCTGACCGCGCGGCTCGGCGAAGCCCGCCAGCCGGTCCGCGTGGTCTTCGACTCCGCCGCCCGGCTGCCCCTCGACTCCCAGCTCCTGGGGACGCTCGACGAAGCCGCGGTGACCGTCGTCCACGGCCCCGAGGCCGACCCGCGCCGGGTCGAAGGGCTGCTCGGCGCCGGCGCCGAGACGATCGCCGTCGGCGGCGCGACCCCGGCCGAGCGCGTGCGCCCGGCGCTGGGGGAGCTCGGCCGCCGCGGCCTCACGAGCCTCCTGCTGGAGGGCGGGGCGACGCTCGCCGCCGCCTTCGCCGCCGCCGAACAGGTCGACGAGGCGCGCGTCTTCGTCGCCCCGCTCCTCCTCGGTGGCCCGCTCGCCGACGTACCCGTTGCGGGACTTCAGGGCGCCCTGGTCGAGTCGAAGACCGTGGGAGAGGACACTTTGATCCGGACCCGATTCAAGGAGTGGTGATGTTCACCGGACTCGTGCAGGACATCGGCAGTATCGAGAGCGTCGAGGGCGGCGCCGACGGCGCGCGCCTTCGCATCGCGACGAAGCTGGGAGCCGATATCGGCCTCGGCGACTCGATCGCCGTCAACGGCGTCTGTCTGACGGCGACCGAGGCCGACGCGTCCGGCTTCGCCACCGAGGCGATGAACCAGACGCTGGAGGTGACCGTGATCGGCGCGCTCGAGCCCGGCGCCCGGGTCAACCTGGAGCTCGCGACGCGCGCCGACGAGCGCCTCGGCGGCCACATCGTCCAGGGCCACGCCGACGGCTCCGGGCGCGTGCTGGAGATCGCCGAGGAAGGCTTCGCACGCCGGGTCCGGGTCGAGATCCCGCCCGGGCTGCTGCGTTACGTCGTCGACAAGGGCTCGGTCGCGCTGAACGGCGTCAGCCTCACCGTGGCGACCCTCGGCGACACCTGGCTGGAGGTCTCGCTGATCCCCGAGACCCTGGAGCGCACGAACCTCGGCGACGCCGTCCCCGGCGACCCGCTGAACGTCGAGGTCGACGTCCTCGCCAAGTATGTGGAGCGCCTTCTGCCACCATCCGCGGGGCCACCATTGGCTGGAAAGGAGAACCTGTGACCGACACCACCAACAGCACCGATACCGCCTTCGCCACCATCGAGGAAGCGATCGAAGAGATCCGCCGCGGCAAGATGGTCGTCGTCTGCGACGGCGAAGACCGCGAGAACGAGGGGGACCTGGTGATGGCGGCGCAGTTCGCGACGCCGGAGGCGGTCAACTTCATGGCCAAGGAGGCGCGCGGGCTGATCTGCCTGGCGCTGACCCCGGAGCGCTGCCGCAAGCTCGGCCTGAACCTGATGGCGGCGAAGAACGAGGCGCCGCTGCAGACCGCCTTCACGGTGACGATCGAGGCCGCCGGCGGCGTCAGCACCGGCATCTCCGCCCACGACCGAGCCCACACGATCCAGGTGGCGATCGACCCCGACTCGGGCCCGCGCGACCTCGTCGTCCCCGGCCACATGTTCCCGCTGCAGGCCAAAGAGGGCGGCGTGCTGGAGCGCACCGGCCACACCGAGGCCTCGGTCGACCTGGCGCGCCTCGCCGGGCTGATCCCGGCCGGGGTGATCTGCGAGGTGATGAACGACGACGGCTCGATGGCGCGCGTCCCCGACCTGATCCCCTACTGCGAGAAGCACGACCTGAAGATGATCACGGTCGCCGACCTGATCGCCTACCGACGCAAGACCGAGAAGCTGGTCGAACGGGTGGTGGCGACGGCGCTGCCGACCGCCTTCGGCGACTTCACCGCGGTCGGCTACCGCTCGCTGGTCGACGACAAACACCACGTGGCGATGGTCAAAGGCGACGTCGACGGGGTGGAGGACGTGCTCGTGCGCGTCCACTCCGAGTGCCTCACCGGCGACGTCTTCCACAGCATGCGCTGCGACTGCGGCGAGCAGCTCGAGGCCTCGCTGTCGATGATCGAGCGCGAGGGTCGCGGCGTCCTCCTCTACCTCTCCCAGGAGGGGCGGGGGATCGGCCTGCTGAACAAGCTGCGCGCCTACAAACTGCAGGAGGAGGGCGCCGACACGGTCGAAGCCAACCTCAAGCTGGGGTTGCCCGCGGACCTGCGCGACTACGGCATCGGGGCCCAGATCCTCGGCGACCTCGGGCTGACCAGCATCCGGATCATCACCAACAACCCGAAAAAGATCGTCGGCATGGAGGGGTACGGGCTCTCGGTCACCGAGCAGGTGCCGATCGAGTCGGTGCCCAACATCCACAACGAGGCCTACCTGCGCACCAAGCGCGACAAGATGGGCCACATCCTCCACCACCAAGGGCTGGACCTCGACGAGGAAATGCTCCACGAAGAGGAGGAACGGGACGAGCGGCGCGGGGGCGCCGGTGCCGATGGCTGAGGGCGGCGAGTTCCTCGAGACGTTCGACGCGGTCGAGCGCTCCGAGCTCGAGCCGCTGCGCTTCGCCGTCGTCGTCGGGCGCTTCTACGAGGACCTCGCCCGGCGGCTGACCTCCGGGGCGGTGGCGGGCTTCGAACTCGCCGGCGTCCAGGCCGGTCACATCGACCACCACTCGGTGCCGGGCGCCTACGAGCTGCCCTTCGCGGCCAAGTCGCTGATCGAGGGCGGTGGGGAGATCGCCGGCGTCGCCTGCCTCGGCGTCGTCATCCGCGGCGAGACCGCGCACTTCGACTACGTCTGCGCCGAGTCGGCGCGGGGGATACAGGACGTCCAGCTCGCCACCGGGGTGCCCTGCGCCTTCGGCGTCATCACCTGCGACACGATGGAGCAGGCGCTGGCGCGGGCGGGCGGGGACAAGCGCGACCAGGGCCGCAACGCGGCGCTCACCGTGGCGCGGATGGCGCTGCTGAAGCGTCACCTCGCCTGACCCGGTACCATCCTGCGTCCTATGGCAAAGGTATGTCACACCTGCGGAAAGAAACCCGGTTTCGGGCAGTCCCGCAGCCACTCCATGGTCGCGACCAAGCGCCGCTTCGAGCCGAACCTGCAGAAGGTCCGGATCACCGAGAACGGTCGCCCCGTCCGCACCTACGTCTGCACTCGCTGTCTGAAGTCCAACAAGGTCACCAAGGCCGCCTGAGGCGGCGTGGGGGCGCCTCGCTGCGTCCTCGGTCGCTCCGCTCGGGTCACGCACCAACTGTGCGCTCCCCTCGCGTCGCTTCCCTGCGTCCTTGCGAGGCTGGCCCACGCCGCCTCAGGCCCTGACCGTCTGCACTAACTCGTCTCAGCGACGAGTAGGTGCAGACGGTCAATCCGAGAGCTACTCGCTCTCGGTCGCGACGGCCGGTTTGGCGGTGGCGTCGGGACCCTCGGGTTTACCGTGGGTGTCGGCGGGCTCGACCGCGAGGTTCGGCAGGATCTTCGACAGCCACTCCGGCATCCACCAGGCGGCCTTGCCGAAGATCTGCATGATCGCCGGGACGAGGATCGACCTGATGATCAGGGCGTCGACCAGGACCGCCGAGGCGAGCCCGAGGCCGAACAGTTTCGTGATCCGTTCGTCGGTGAGCATGAACGAGGCGAACACGGTGATCATGATCGCCGCCGCCGCCGTGATCACACGCCCGGTCAGTGCCAGGCCGCGGGTCACGGCTTCGGTGGCGTCCTTGTCGCGCTCCCACTCCTCGTGGATGCGGGACATCAGGAACACCTCGTAGTCCATCGAGAGCCCGAAGACGATCGAGAACAGGAAGATCGGGAAGAAGGCGATGATCGGGCCGGTGTCTTCCACCCCGATGATGCTCGCCCCCCAACCGTTCTGGAATACCGCGACGACGATGCCGAAGGCGGCGCCGATCGACAGCAGGTTCATCACGATCGCCTTCAGCGGCACCAGCACCGAGCGGAAGACCGCCATCAGCAGGATCGCCGAGAGCAGGATCACCACGCCGATGAAGAGCGGCAGCTTTTCGGAGATCGCGTCGCCGAAGTCCTCGAACACGGCGGTGATGCCGCCGACATGGAGGACCGCGCCGGTCTTCGACTCGATCGGCGGGATCACGTCGTTGCGGATGTGGTCCAGCGTTTCGGTCGTGTCGGCGCTCTGCGGGGAGGTCGACGGGTAGGCCTGGCAGAGGCCGACCGTCTTCGCCTTGTTGAAGGTGACCGCGGTCACCGAGGCGATGCCTTCTTCCGTTTTCAGCGTCGAGCAGAGCTCTTCGATCCCGGCCGCGGATCCGCCGGCCCCGCCGCCCTTGGGCAGTTCGGCGACCATCGTGAACGGCCCGTTGAAGCCGGGCCCGAAGCCTTCAGCGAGCAGGTCGTACGCCTGGCGCGTCGTCTGATCCTTCGGGTTCGTGCCCGCGTCGTTGACGCCGAGCCGCAGGCTCAGGGTCGGGACGCAGAGCAGCAGCAGGACGCCGCCGGAGACGATCGCCGCGGTCCACGGGCGCTTCTGGATAAAGCGGCTCCAGGCATACCACTTGGTGTCTTCGCGCATCGTGTTGCGGCCGGCCGAGAGCCCCGGGATCTTCCATTTGTTGACCCGGTGCCCGACCCAGGTGAGCAGCGCCGGCAGCAGGGTCAGCGCCGCGATCATCGTCAGCAGCACCGACAGGGCGGCCGCCACGGCGACGCCGTAGAGGAAGGTGATGTTCAGCAGGAACATCCCCATCAGGGCGATGATCACCGTGGTGCCCGCGAAGAGGACCGCGCGGCCCGCGGTGTCGACGGCGTTGATCGCCGCATCGCGCGGCTCGAAGCCCTCGTCGAGGTTGTTGCGGAAGCGGGTGACGATGAAGAGCGCGTAGTCGATCCCGACTCCGAGCCCGATCATCAGCGCCAGCACCGGCGCGAATTCCGCCGTGTCGAAGATCCAGGTCCCCAGGGTCACCAGGCTGAGCCCGACGCCGAGCGCCAGGAGGGCGGTGATGATCGGCAGGCCCATCGCGACGACGGAGCCGAAGGCGAGCAGCAGGATGATGATCGCCGCCAAGAGGCCGATCGCGAACGAGGAGTCGCCGCCCTGTTCTTTGGCTTCTTCGATCGGCTGACCGCCGAGCTGCACGTCGAGGCCGCCCCCGGAGGCCCCCTGCGCCGTCTTGATGATCCGTTTGGTGCTGTCTTTGTTGAGCTTGTTGCCCGCGACGTCGTACTGGATCGTCGCGTAGGCGATCTTGCCGTCCTTGGAGATCGCCGCGGCGCCGCCGGCTTCGCCGTACGGACTGGCGACTTCGGTGACGTGCGGTTCGCCTTCGACCTCCTTGAAGACGCCTTCCATCTTCTTCTGGACCTGGGGCGATTCGACCCCTTCGTCGGCCCTGAAGACGATCTGGGCCGTGCCGCCGGACTGCTGCGGGAAGCTGTCTTCGAGGAGTTCGTAGGCCTCGGTCGAGTCCGAGCTCGGAAGTTTGAATTCTTCGGAGAAGTTGGATCCCTTCGAACCGGCGGCCATGCCGATGAGGATCAAGGCGGCGATCCAGCCGAAGATCACCGTCTTTCGGTGACCGGTAATCCAAGTGGCAAAGCGGCGCATGCGACTCCTTCCGTGACTGGCGTACTCGTGGGGCGCCCGAGACAGTGGACGAGATTAGGGGGGCACCAAGGGCCTTGCATCGGCCCGTGGGGGGAAATCAATCTGGGATGGTTCTCCACCCGAGGGTGGAGAGGGTGAAGGTACCGATAACTGCGGCGCGCCGACTCTATGAAATCGGCCGGCAGCTGTCTTCTCGAAATGTGCGCTTCGGCGGTCGTCGCCCCCAGTGGCTAGCTTTTAGGCCGCATGCCCGATCCTTCGATTGCCCGCTTCAGGCGGGTCGTCAGCTCCGCCCTGGCCTCTCTGGAGTCCCGGCGCCAGGAGGTGAACGACCTGAACGTGTTCCCGGTCGCCGATGGCGACACGGGCGACAACATGGCGATGACCCTGCGCGCGGTGCTGGACGAGCTCGACCGGATCGACGGCGAGGGCCTCGACGAGGTTGAGCGCACGGCGCTGGTGCAGACGTTGGCGCGGGCCGCCCTGATGGGTGCGCGCGGCAACTCCGGGGTGATCCTGTCGCAGATCGTCCGCGGCGCCGCCGAGGAGCTCGCGTCGCGCCCCGGCGAGCTGGTCGACCCGCTCCTGGTCGCCGCCGCATTCGCCTCCGCCGCCGACGCCGCCTACGACTCCGTCCGCGAACCGGCCGAGGGGACGATGCTGACCGTCTTCCGCGAGATGGCCCACTCGCTGACCCGCCAGCTCGCCCACCTCTCCTCCGAGAAACAGCGGCTCGGAGCCGACGTCTCCGAAGAGCAGCAGGACGCGGTCCTCGCCGAGGTGCTGGAGCGGGCGATCGCCGATGGCGAGCGAGCCGTGGCGCGGACGCCGGAGCAGCTCGCGGTCCTGCGCGAATCGGGCGTCGTCGACGCGGGCGGTCACGGCCTGGTGGTGATCCTGGCCGGGGTGGTCGCGGGCCTTCGCGGGGACGGCGCCGAGCTACCCGAGGTTGCCCACCACGAGCCGCCGAAGCTGACCCGTCCCCACCACGAGGACAGCCGCTATCGCTACTGCACGAACTTCATCGTCTCCGGCGACAGGCTCGACGACCGGGCGGTCCTGCCGCGCCTCGAGGCCCTCGGGGACTCGGTCCTCGTGGTCGGTGACGAAGCGACGCTGAAGATCCACGTCCACACCGATACACCGGAGGCGGCGATGGCGCTCTTCGAGGGCGCCGGCCAGGTCGGCAACGTCGACATCGCCGACATGCGCCAGCAGGTCGCCGAACGCGACGCGCGCCTGGGGACGGGGCGGACCGGCGCCGTCGCGGTGGCGGCGGGCACCGGGATGGAACGGCTCTTCGCCGAGCTCGGCGCCGACGTCGTTCCCGGGGGCGAGACGCTGAACCCGTCGACCTCGGAGCTCCTCGCCGGGATCCATGGCGCGGCGGCCGACGAAGTCCTGGTGCTGCCGAGCTCCTCGAACGTGATCATGGCGGCGGAGCGCGCCTGCGAGCTCTCCGAGAAGCCCGCCCGCGTGGTCCCCGCGAAGTCCCAGCAGGCGAGCCTGCTGGCGCTGGTGGAGCTGGATCCGACGGCGCCGCTGGACCAGAACGCCGAGCGGGTCGAGGCGGCGCTGGAGGAGGTGGCGACCGGTGGCGTCGCCCCGGCGGCGCGCGACGACGCGCAGGGACGCTTCAAGCGCGGCGACGCGGTCGGCTTCGTCGGCGGTGAGATCGTCGCCTGGGGCGGGGCCGGGTCGACCCTGGAGGCGACGATCGAGATCCTCGCTGCCGACGGCGACGGCGACGCCGAGATCGTCACCGTGATCGGCGGCGCCGAGGCGCCGATACCGCTCGACCAGGTCGACGCCCACGTGCCCGACGGAGTCGAGCTGGAGAAGCACGAGGGAGGCCAGCCCAGCTGGTGGTGGCTGCTCGCCGCGCAGTAACGGTGCGCGGCTTCGCCGGAGTGGGTGAGCCGACGCGGGCCGAGCTGCGCGCGGCGCCGGTGCACTGGCCGCGGCCGAGCGTGCTGGAGGCGGGCCTCGAGGCGCTCGACGGCGTCGGCCCGAAGCTGGCCGAGGCGGCGCGGAGCGCCGGGATCGCGACCGTCGGCGACCTCCTCTACCGGTTTCCCCACAGCCACCGCGACCGCCAGATCCGCCTGCTGGAGACGCTCGAGGCGGGCGAAACCGGGACGGTCCTGGTGGAGGTGATGGGCAACCCGCCGCGCCCGTTCCGGCGGGGGAAGCTGACGATGGTCGGGGTGAAGGTCGGCGACGAGACCGACTCGGTGCGGGCCACCTGGTTCAACCAGCCCTGGGTGAGCGGCAAGCTCGAAAAAGGCTCGCGGATCCTGATCACGGGGAAGCGGAGCGCGAAAGGCCTCGCCGTGCAGGAGTGGGAGATGGTCGCGCCCGCGAACGAGGTCGAGGAGGTCGGGGAGGAGCGCTCGGGGTCCTTCGTCCCCGTTCACCCGGCGACCGAGGACCTTTCCCCGAAGAAGATCCGCGAATGGGCCGAGCAGGCGGTGCCGCTGGCCCGCAACGCGATCGAGGGCCTTCCCGCCGCGCTCCGGGCGGAGCGCGGCTTATGCTGGGGTCGGCTCAGCGCATCCGCGCGGCCCACTTCCCCGACTCGCCCGCGCAGCTGGAGGAAGCGCGGCGCCGACTCGGCTTCGAAGAGCTCTTCCTCCACCAGGCGCTGCTCGCGACCCGCAAAACGAGTCACCGCCGCGCTCGCCCGGCGCCCCGCTTCGGCAAGCCCGGCGCGACGGTGAAGCGCTGGATCGCCTCGCTGCCGTTCGTCCCGACCGCCGACCAGCGCGCCGCCTTCGCCGATATCGACGCGGGACCTCGACTCGGGCGAGCCGATGCAGCGCCTGCTGATGGGGGAGGTCGGCTCGGGCAAGACCGTGGTGGCCGTCTACGCGATGCTGCGGGCGCTCGAAGCCGGCCACCAGGCGGCGCTGATGGCGCCGACGGAAACGCTCGCCGAGCAGCACGCGATCACGCTCGGCAGCTTGCTCGCCGCCGAGGCGGTGCCCTTCGCCCTGCTCACCGGCGCCACGCCCGCCCGGGTGCGGCGCCAAGCCCTCGACCAGCTCGCCAGCGGCGAGCTGGGACTGATCGTCGGGACCCACGCCTTGATCGAGCCGACCGTCCGCTTCGCCCGCCTCGGCCTCTGCGTGGTCGACGAGCAGCACCGCTTCGGGGTCGAGCAGCGGCGCGCGCTGGACTCCAAGGGGGTCGAGGGGATGGCCCCGCACGTCCTCCACATGACCGCGACGCCGATCCCGCGGACCCTGTCCCTGACCGCCTATGGCGACCTCGACACGACCGCGCTCCACAACCTGCCCGCCGGGCGCAAGCCGGTGACGACGCGGGTGGCCGGGGAGGAGGATCGCGAGAACGTCTACGAGTTCCTGCGCGCGCGGCTGCGCGAGGGGCGCCAGGCGTTCGTCGTCTGCCCGCTGGTCGAGGTCTCCGAGAAACTGCCCGGCAAGGCGGCCGGGGAGGAGGCCGAGCGGCTGCGGCGCGGGCCGTTGCGGGACTTCAACGTCGGGCTCCTCCACGGGCAGATGCACCCGACCGAGAAGGGGGAGGCGATGCGCGCCTTCGCCGCCGGGGAGACCGATGTGCTGGTGGCGACGACGGTGATCGAGGTCGGGATCGACGTGCCGAACGCGACGGTGATGATGATCGAGGGGGCCGAGCGCTTCGGCGTCTCCCAGCTGCACCAGCTGCGCGGACGGGTCGGGCGCGGCGAGCATCCCTCGCAGTGCCTACTGTTCGCCGGGGACGCGGGCGGGATGGCGAAGCGGCGCCTGTCGGCGGTGGAGGAGACGAGCGACGGCTTCCGGCTCGCCGAGGTCGACCTGCTGCTGCGCGGTGAGGGCGAGATCCTCGGCACCCGCCAGAGTGGCACCGCGCGCTTCACCGTCGCCCGCCTTCCCGACGACGAGGCGATCCTGATCGACGCCAAGAACGAGGTGCTGCGGCTGCTGGAGGAGCACGGCTCGCTCGAGGATCCGGCCCTCGGACCGCTGCTCGAGGCCGCCCGTCGGCGCTTCGGCGCGGGCGCCGCCGACCCGATCCCGCTTTGATCTGGTCATGTTGAAGATCTGGGGGAAGGGGACTTGATGAGAGTGATCGCCGGAGAGTTCAAGGGCCAACAGTTGGTCGCCCCGCGCGGGTGGCAGGTGCGGCCGACCTCCGAGCGCGTCCGCGAGGCGATCTTCTCCAGCCTCGGGGCGCGG
Organism: uncultured Actinomycetes bacterium; assembly: GCA_963782515.1. Lineage (GTDB taxonomy): Bacteria > Actinomycetota > Thermoleophilia > Solirubrobacterales > 70-9 > VAYN01. Next base: position 1,160,500 of record CAWAJY010000004.1, read on the forward strand.
ATCGAGGGCGCCGTCGTCCTCGACCTCTACTGCGGCACCGGGGCGCTGGCGATCGAGGCGCTCTCCCGCGGTGCCGCCCGCGCGACCCTGGTCGACCGCGACACGCGCCCGGCGCTCGGCAACGTCGAGCGGCTCGGGCTGGCGGGCCGAACGGACCTCGTCCGCGCCGACGCCGAGGCCTGGCTCGCGACGAACGACCGCCCGGACGCGGGTCGCTACGACCTCGTCTTCGTCGATGCTCCCTATAAACTCGCCGACCTCGTGGCCCGGCAATTGGACACGCACCTCCCCGGCGTGCTGGCCCCCGGCGGTCGCGCCGTGGTCGAGAGCGGCGCTCGTCGCCCGCTCGCGATCGGCTCGCTGGAGCGGCTGCGGCAGCGTCGCTACGGGGCCGCGGACGTATCGATCTACGCGCTGGAGGACGAGTGAGCGAACGCAATGGGACCGTCGTCTGCCCGGGCACCTACGACCCGGTGACCCTCGGCCACGTCGACATCATCACCCGCACCGCGAACGTCTTCGACAAGGTCGTCGTCGGCGTCGTCAACAACCCGCTGCGCAAGGACAAGACGCTGTTTTCGGCCGAGGAGCGCAAGGGGTTCATCGAGGGCGCGACCGCCGACCTCGGCAACGTCGAGGTGCAGATCTTCTCCACCCTGCTGGTCGAGTTCGCCCGGGAAAACGGCGCCCACGCGATCGTCAAGGGCATGCGGGCGATCTCCGACTTCGAGTACGAGTTCGAGATGGCGCAGCTGAATCGCAAGCTGGATCCGGGGATCGAGAGCATCTACGTGATCGCCTCGCCGCACTACAGCTTCCTCTCCTCGACCGGCGTCAAGGAAATGGCGACGTTCGGCGGGGACGTCGGAGATCTGGTCCCGGCGACGGTCGCGAGCGCGCTCGCGGAGCGACTGGGCGACAGGTGAGCGGGGCCGCGACCGGTCCGCAAGGTAGGCTGTTGCCGCTCGTCCAGTCCTGGGCATCTCCTTGCAAATTCGCCCAGGCATACTCTTTCTTGGCCAAAACCCCCGCATACACGTAGGCTTACGAACCGCTCATGGACGTCCTGGTCTTAATCGACAAACTTGACGATGTAGTTCACAACGCGCGCCCCGTCCCGCTGACGGATCAGGTGCGCGTCGATCGCGAGGAGATCTACGATCTCCTCGACCAGATGCGTGCCACGATCCCCGAGGAGATCAAGCAGGCGCGCTGGATCGTCAAGGAGCGCCAGGAGATGCTGGCCGAGGCCAAGCGCGAGGCCGAGCGCATCGTCCGCGAGGCGCGCGAGCAGCAGGCCCGCCTGATCTCCGACGAGGAGGTCACCAAACAGGCCGAGCGCGCCGCCGACGAGATCGTCGAGGACGCCCGCAACCGCGAGCGCGAAATCCGCCTCGGCGCCGAGGACTACGCCGACGAGATCCTCAACACCTTGGAAGTCAACCTGCAGAAGTTCCTCGCGGCCGTCCAGCGCGGCCGCGATCGTCTCGCCGGGCGCGAGGAAGAACCCGCGCCCGAGCTCGACCAGGCTCCTTAGTTCGGGTCTCCGCGGGAGGCGCTTTCGGTCTCCCTCCTCGCTCAAACTCGGCGACCGGCGCCCGCGCCCGTCCGAGATCGCTCCCGGCGCCTCGTTACAAGCCGCTCCGGAGGGAGACCGAAATCGCCTCCCGCGCAGCAAGGGTCCGGAGCCCGCTCTCCCTGCGGCACTCAAGTGAGCGGCCTGCGGAACCTCGGTCCGACGCACCACCTCCCGCCAGCTGTTCCTTATGGTCTCCTGGCGACCATAAGGAACAGCCAGACGCTCCCAAACCCTTGGCGGCGGCCTCGCAAACCTCGTCCCTACTCCAGTTTCAGGTCCTTCAACGCCGACCACCGGGGGTCGATCGGCTTCTCGTGGTCGTGATCGGCTGGGTCGGCGTCGTTCAGGGGCTTGCCGCAGTCGGGGCAGAGGCCGAGGCAGTCGGGCCGGCAGAGGATCTGGGTGGGGATGGCGAGGAGGACGGCATCGTGGGCCCAGCGGCTGATGTCGAGCTCGTCCTCGTGGACGTAGGGGCTGCGGAGCTCCGCGTCGTCGGTGCCGATGGTGTCGATCTCACGCGCCTCGATCTCGAGGTCGAGGGTGGCGGGCTCGAGGCAGCGCATGCACGGTCCCCCGATGTGGACCCCGAAGTTCAGCTTGAAGGCGAAGCCGCTGGAGTGGCGGGATGCCTCGAGGCGGACGGTCGGCGCGCGCGGGTCGGTGAGGTAGGTCTGGCCGGCCAGCTCGAAGGGAGCCAGCTCGACCGGTAGCTCGAGGCGCCTGCCCTCGCCGGGCGAGAGGTTGAGGCGGGATATGTCGAAGACGGTCTCTGGTGCGGTCGGCATACTCTCCGAGGTTAGGGAATGAGCGATTTCACCTGGAAACCCGACGGCTACCTGGAGATGATCCGGGCGGACATCCCGCGCTACGCCGAACTGCAGGAGCAGGCGATCGCGGCGATCCCGTTCGCGCCGGAGCGGGTGCTGGAGCTCGGCATGGGCACGGGGGAGACGACCCGGCGGCTGATCGAGGCTTATCCCGACGCCTGGGTGATCGGGCTCGATTCGTCCCCGGACATGGTCTACCGCGCCCGTGAGATGTACGACGACGTGCAGCTGGCGCGGATCGAGGACCCGCTGCCGGACGGGCCCTGGGACCTGGTGATCGGGGTCCTGTCGATCCACCACCTGCGGGCGCCGCAGAAGGAGGAACTCTTCCGCCGCGTGCGCGAGCAGTCGCGGGCGCTGGTGATCGGCGACGTGGTGAAGGCCGAGGCGCAGGTCACGCCGCTGACGCCGGACTGGGACTTCCCCGAGACCGCGGCCGATCTCGCCGCCTGGAGCGGTGGGGAGGTCGTCTGGGAGGCCGATGACCTGGCCGTCGTGCGCGCCGTCTACTGACCCTGTAGGATTCCGCGACTCATGGCCGTCCCGAAGAAGAGAACTTCCAGCGCCCGTCGCGACAAGCGCCGCGCCCAGCACAAGGCTGCGCAGCCCGCTCTGCGTCGTTGCCCGCGCTGCCACGAGCCCGCCCTCCCGCATCGTGTCTGCAAAAACTGCGGCACCTATGCCGGCCGCGAGGTCGTCTCCCACAAAGTCACCGACCCGACGGTGACCACCGCCGACTCTTAGCCACCGTGGCGCAAAGCCGCCCGGTGACGATCGCCCTGGACGGTTTCGGGGCGGAGCAGGGTTTCGACGTTCTCGCCGAGGGCGCCCGCCGCGCCGCGGCAGACGGGATCGGCGTACGAGTCTTCGGGCCGGAGCGCTCGCTCGGGCTGGAGGGCGTGGACGGGATCGAGGTGATCCCGACCACGGAGTGGATCGGCAACGAGGACGACGCCGTCCAGTCGGTGCGCGAGCGCAAGGAGGCCTCGGTGGTGCGCGCCGCCGCCGACGTCGCCGAGGGCAAATCGCAGGCGTTGGTCAGCCTCGGCTCGACCGGGGCGACGATGGCGGCCGCGACCTTCGGCCTGCGCCGCCTCAAGGGCGTGCAGCGACCCGCGCTCGCCGTGCCGATCCCCACGCCGCGCAAACCGGTGCTCTTCCTCGACGTCGGCGCCAACGTCGAGGTCCGTCCCCAGCACCTCGTGCAGTTCGCCTTCCTCGGGGCCGCCTTCAGCGCGGCGGTGATGGAGGTCCGCGAGCCGACGGTCGGCCTGCTGACGGTCGGCGAGGAGGCGGGCAAGGGGCGGCCGGAGATCGTCGAGGCGCACCGGATCCTGAAGGAGGCCCCGGGGCTCAACTTCGCCGGCAATATCGAGGGTGGCGACCTGCCCGCGACGAAGGTCGACGTCGTCGTCACCGACGGCTTCACCGGCAACGTGGCGTTGAAGGTGATGGAGGGCGCGGCGAAGGAACTCGCCGGGGCGATCTCCGACGTCGCCCGCCAGAACCCGATGGCCGCGGTCGGCGGGATGCTGCTGAAACCGTCGCTGGGCGGGCTGCGGAAGAGATTCGACCCCGACACCACCGGCGGGGCGATCCTGCTCGGGCTGCGCGCGGTGACGATCGTCGGGCACGGCGCCTCGGGGCCCGACGGCGTCGCCAACGCGGTGCGGATGGCGGCGCGGTCGGTCAAAGTGGACGCGGTGGGGCGGACCGCGGCGTTGCTGCGCGAGGGCGGCGCCGGGCGCGCCGCGCTGGCCGACGAGGCGGGCCCCGACGGGACCACGACGCCGGCGGACGCCGCCGCTGCGGGATAATCGGGCGATGGAGCGCGACCAAGTCATGACCCTGGTCCGCGAGCACCTCGCCGAGGAGCTCGAAGTCGATCCCGGTCGGATCGCGGAGGGAACCCGCTTCCGCGAGGACCTGGAGGCTGACTCGCTCGACCTCTACGAGCTGGTGATGGAGCTCGAAGACCGCTACGGGATCAAGGTCACCGAGGAGGAGGCGACCCGGATCCTGACCGTCGGGGACGCGGTCGGCTTCGTGCTCGAGAGGGCTCCCGCTTAGCCATGAGCGATGGGTCGACGCCCGACCCCGTCCCCGGGCGTGACGCCGAGGACCTCGCCGGCCGTGCTGCCGTCGCCCCGTTGGCGGCGCTGATCGAGGACCTGCCCGAGCCACTGCGCCGCCAGGCTCTGACGCACTCCTCGTGGACCGAGCGCCGGGTCGACTCCTTCGAGCGCCTCGCCTTCCTCGGCGACAGCGTGCTCGGGCTCTCGGTCGCCGGGACGCTCTACGAGAGCTTCCCGGACATCGCCGCGGGCGGCCTGACGAAGATCCACAACCAGGCGGTGTCGGGGGTGTCGTGCGCGGCCGTGGGACGCCTGCTCGGGGTGCCGGAGATGCTGCGCGCCAACGAGCCCGAGGACGTCACCGCGGCGATCCCGGCGGAGGTGCTCCTGGACGGCGAGCGGCCGCTGCCGGAGGCGACCGAGGCGTTGATCGGCGCCTGCCACATCGCCTTCGGCTTCGAGTCCACGGCGGCGGCGGTCGCGGCGGCGTTCGCGCCGCGGATCGAACTCGCCTCGGAGACCCGGATCGACTTCAAGAGCGCCCTGCAGGAGCTTCTGGCGCGCCGGGGGGCGCGCGTAAGTTACGAGGTGACGGCCGCCACGGGGCCCCCGCACCGGCGGACCTTCGAGGTGGCGGCGATCGTCGAATCCGAGCAGGTCGGGGCGGGCGAGGGGCGCAGCAAGAAGGCGGCCGAGCAGGTCGCGGCGGAGCAAGCGTTGCGCGAGCTGGGCGGCTGATTGCAGTGCCGCTGAATTAGCCGCAATTACGGATTTTCCACAGCTGAGGTGGCGTCCGAGGCGCCCGCGACCCTGGATGCTGACCTTATGTACCTGAGATCGATCACGATGAAGGGGTTCAAGTCGTTCCCCGAGCGGGTGAGCCTCGAGTTCTCGCCCGGCGTCAGCGTCATCGTCGGGCCGAACGGCTCGGGCAAGAGCAACATCACCGACGCGGTGCTGTGGGCACTCGGTGAGCAGAGCCCGGGGGCGATCCGCGGTGCCTCGATGCAGGACGTGATCTCGGCGGGCGGGAAAAACACCGGCGCCCGGCGCGAGGCGCAGGTCGAGGTCGTGATCGACAACTCCGACGGGCGGGCGAAGACCGAGTTCTCCGAGATCGCGGTGGAGCGGCGCCTCGACCGCAACGGCGACGGCGGCTACCGGCTGAACGGGGCGCGGGCGCGGCTCGCCGACGTGATCGAGGTCCTCTCCGACACCAACCTCGGGCGCGAGATGCACTCGGTGATCAGCCAGGGACGGGTGGAGACGATCATCCACTCCAAGCCGCGCGAGCGGCGCATGCTGATCGAGGAGGCGGCCGGTCTGGGCAAGCACCGCAAACGCCGCCGCCGGGCCGAACTGAAGCTGAAGGGCACGCGCGACAACCTCGACCGCGCGCTGGACGTGGAGCGCGAGGCGCGGGCCCGGCTGCGACCGCTGAAACGGCAGGCGCAGGCGGCCGAGATCGGCGCGCGGATCGACCGCGAGGAAGCCGAGCTGAAGGGCCAGATCGTCTCCGAGGAACTGCGCTTCGGCGCCGACCGGGCCGCCGCGGCGGCGAAGGCGGCGGCCACGGCGCGGGCGACCCGTTCGAAGCTGGAGGAGCAGCTCGCCGAGGTGAGCAAACGGCGCTCCGCCGCGGAGGAGCGCTTCGCCGAGCGCGACCGGGCGCGGACCCAGGCCTGGGGTGTGCTGACCAAGCTCCGCGGCGAGTCGGAGCGGGTCGCGGTCCGGGTGGCGGGCCTCTCGCGCTCCGAGGGCGAGGTCGAGGCGCGGCTGGAGCGGCTGCGCGCCGAGCTCGGTCCGCTGACCCTGGAGGTGAGCGGCACGGACGCGCCGACGCACCGGGCGCGGAAGCTCGAGGAGGAGCTGGGGGAGGTCGACGCGGGCCTCGCGACCGCCCTGAAGGGGCTCGCCACGGCGCGCTCCGACGACGCTTCCGAGACGGCACGCGAGCAGGCGCTCGGCGACGTCCGGGCCGGGAGCGAGCGGGCGATCCGCCACGCGCGCCGCGCCGAGGGCCTGCTTGGCGAGCGCCACCGGGAGAAAGTGCGGGCGCGCCTGGTGGGCGCCGAGGAGCTGCTCGACGATGTGCGCACGGCGCTGGGCGCGGTCGAGGCGGCGGGCACGGCGATCCGCGCCCGGGTCGAACGGACCGAATCGGCGGTGGTCGGCAAGGACGGCGACAGCGACGAGATCGCCGAGGAGCTGCGCGCCTGCTCGAAACTCGAGTTCGAGCTGCAGGGCCAGTTGCGGTCGGTCTCCGAGGAACTGACGCAGGCCGAGGTCGAGGCCGCCCACCTGGGCGACCGGCGCGCCGAGGCCGAACGGGAGATGGCGGCGATCGTCGAGAAGCTCGGCGAGGAGGTGCCGGCCGCGGAGACCGCGATGACCGACGAGGAGCGGGCCGAGATCGATCGCCGGCTCGAGCGGCTCGACCGGCGCCGCGCCCAGATCGGCCCGGTCAACCCGTTGGCCGAGCGCGAATACGAAGAGGCGAGCGAGCACGTCGAGCAGCTACAGGCCCAGCGCGAGGACACCGAGCGGGCGATGCGCGAGCTGGAGTCGTTGATCCGCGAAATCGACGACGAGATCGAGCGGGCCTTCGAGGAGACCTTCGAGGCGACGGCGACGAACTTCGAGGAGATGGTGGGACACCTCTTCCCGGGCGGTCGCGGTCGACTCCGCCGGGTCAGCCTGCGGCCGGTCCGCGACGACGAGCGTCCGGCGGGCGAGCAGGAGAACCCGAGCGACGACTCAGAGCCGGAGCCGGAGGAGGACGAGGAGGATCAGCGCGACGAGCTCGGGGTCGAGATCGAGGTCAACCCGGCGGGCAAGTCGACGCGGAAACTCTCCCTGATGTCGGGCGGCGAGAAGTCCCTGGTGGCGCTCGCCTTCGTCTTCGCCGTATTCCTCGCTCGCCCGTGCCCCTTCTACATCCTGGACGAGGTCGAGGCCGCCCTCGACGACGCCAACATCGACCGCTTCCTGCAGTTGATCCGCCGCTTCTCCGACCGCGCCCAGTTCGTCATCGTCACCCACCAGAAACGCACCATGGACGCCGCCGACGTCCTCTACGGCGTGACCATGGGCGGCGACGGCGTCACCAAAGTCGTGAGCCGCAAGCTGCCCCGCGAAGCCGGCGAAGACGACGAGCTCGCCGACGAGGGTGGACCGGAGCCTCTGAGCGCCGTCGCCTGATCGTCGGCAACGCTTCGCGGCGAAGCAGATCGCGCCGTCACCTCCGCCGACGCCCAGCTGTTCCTTTCTTCGGCTTTACCGGCAAAAAGAACAGCTGCCCGCGCCCAAGGGCGCCCCTGAACCTTTGCGGCGGCTCCGCCCTCGCCAAGCTAGTCTCTCCATAAGGAGGAAGGGAGATGGCTCAGCGCCATATGGACCGGCTGTCGTCGTTCGACACGTCGTTTCTTGCCAACGAGAAAGACAACGCGCACATGGCGATCGGGGCCGTGCTGGTCTTTGATGGCTCGGCGCCGACGCAGGCGGAGTTTCTTGCGCAGATCCGGTCGCGGTTGCATCAGCTGCCGCGATTGCGCCAGCGGCTGCTGAGGCCGCCACTCGGGCTGGGGACGCCGTTCTGGGTCGACGACGCGACCTTCGACGTGCGCCGCCACGTCGACCGCGTGACCCTGCCGTCGCCGGGCAGCGATGCGGAGATGCGGGCGCTCGCGGGGGAGCTCCTGGCGCCGCCGCTCGATCGCCGCAAGCCGCTCTGGGAGCTGACGCTGGTGGACGGGTTCGCCGAGGAGCGCTTCGCGATCGTCTACAAGACCCATCACGCGATGGCCGACGGGATCTCGGCGGTCGACATCGGGATGCTGCTCTTCGACGTCGCTCCCGACGCTCCGGAACCTGGGCCGGAGGAGCCTTGGCGCCCGCACCGCACGCCGTCACACGCCGGGCTCGGCGTCCATGCCGTGACCGGTGTCGTCGCGACACTCCGTCGCCTCGCCCGCTGGCTGACCCGCGCCGCCCAGGACCCTGGGGACGCCACGCGCCGAGCCGGCGACGGGCTGGCGGGCCTCTGGGAGGTCACCTTCAACCTCCTGCGCGCGGCGCCTCGCGTGCCGATCAACCCGCGCGGGGTGGGCCCGCGTCGCGATTTCGCCTGGGCGACCTTCGATCTCCCCGAGTTCAAACGGATCAAGAACGCGCTCGGCGGCACCGTGAACGACGTCTCGCTCGCCGTCGCGACCGGCGCGCTGCGCGCCTGGTTCGAGGAACGCGAGCTCGCCACCGATGGTCTCGAGCTGAAGGCCCTGGTGCCGGTCTCGATCCGCACCGTCGACGAGCACGGCGAGCTCGGCAACAAACTGACCGCGATGCGCGGTCCGTTGCCGGTCGGGATCGCCGACCCGGCCGAGCGCCTCGCCGTGATCAGCGCCGCGATGGACGGCCTGAAGGCCTCCAAGCAGCCACTCGGCGCCGAAGCGATCTGGGGCCTGAACGACTGGTTCCGCGATTTCGCGCCGCCGGTCCTGCTCGGCCCGACCGCGGCGATCAACTTCTCGACCCGCCTCTTCAACCTGCTCGTCACCAACTTCCCCGGCCCGCAGATCCCCTTCTACGCGCTCGGGCGCGAGCTGACCGCGATCCACCCGGTCGGCTTCCTCGCCCGCCGGCATGGTCTCGCGATCGCGATCCTCTCCTACAACGGCCGCGTCAGCTTCGGCCTCCTGGCCGACCCGGATTCGGCTCCCGGAGCCGAGCGGCTGGCCGCACACCTCAAGAAGGCGGTCGCCGAGCTGGGCGAGGCAGCCGACCGGGTGGCGGCGCCGCTAGCCTCCCCGGTCGATGGCGACCAGCTGGCAGGAGATGATCGACCTCGGTTCGCGCGAGCCCGTGAACGTCGCGCCGCCCGAGGAGGGTGAGCCGGAGCGCCGCCGTGGCGTGTTCCGACGCCTGCGCGAGTCGCTGTCGAAATCGCGTCAGGCCCTGGCCGAGGAGATCAGCGCCTCCGTCTTCGAGAAGATCGACGACGAAACCTGGGAACTCCTGGAGGAGGCGCTGATCCTCGCCGACGTCGGCGCGCCGACCACCGCCGCGGTGGTCGAACGGCTCGAGCATGAGGTCGATTCCGGCGCGGTACCTGCCGAGGGCGAGCCGATCCGCGCCCGCCTGATCGAGATCCTCGCCGAGGTCGCCTCGACCGCCCGCGCCAAGATCGACCTCTCGGCCCAACCCGCGGTGCTGATGATGGTCGGCGTCAACGGCACGGGCAAGACGACGACGATCGGCAAGATCGCCTGGCACCTCTCGAAAGAATTCGGCCTCTCGGTGGTGATGGGGGCGGGGGACACCTACCGTGCCGCCGCCGCCGAGCAGCTCGCCGAGTGGGCGAAACGCGCCGGCGCCGAGCTGATCCGCGGCCAGGCCGGCGCCGACCCCGGCTCGGTCGCCTACGACGCGGTCTCCGCCGCGGTCGCCCGCAACGCCGACGTGGTGATCGTCGACACCGCCGGGCGCCTCCACACCCAGGACAACCTGATGGAGGAGCTCGCCAAGGTCCGCCGGGTGATCGGCAAACTGATCCCCGACGCCCCGCACGAGACGCTGATCTCGATCGACGCCACGACCGGCCAGAACGGGCTGCGCCAAGCCAAGGTCTTCTCCGAGGCGGTCCAGGTCGACGGCGTCGTCATCACCAAGCTCGACGGCACCGCGAAGGGCGGCATCGCGCTGGCGATCTCCTCCGAACTCGGCATCCCGGTGAAGCTGATCGGGGTGGGGGAGAAACTCGAGGACCTGCGGCCGTTCGACCCGGCGGAGTACGCCGCCGCGTTGCTCTCCGAGTAGCGGGGAGTAGCCTGACCTGATGTTCGACCAGCTCTCCGACCGCCTCCAGTCGACCCTCTCGGACGTCCGCTCGCGCGGCAAGCTGAGCGAGGGGGACATCGACTCGGCGATGCGCGACATCCGGCTCGCGCTGCTGGAGGCGGACGTCAACTTCAAAGTCGTCAAAGCGTTCACGAAAACGCTGAAAGAGCGGTGCCTGGGCGCCGAGGTGATGGACAGCCTCGACCCCGGCCAGCAGGTGGTCAAAATCGTCAACGAGGAGCTGGCCGACCTGATGGGCGGGACCGGCGCCGAGCTGACGATGGCGAGCTCCGGCCCGACCGTGATCCTGATGGCGGGCCTGCAGGGCAGCGGTAAGACGACCGCCTGCGCAAAGCTCGCCTCCTACTTCAAGAAGCAGCGCAAAGACGTGGCGCTCGCCGCCTGTGACGTCTACCGCCCGGCCGCGGTCGAGCAGCTGGTGACGATGGGGCAGCGCGCCGGCGCCCACGTCTACGAGAAAGGCACCGACGCCGACCCGGTCGACATCGCGACCTGGGCGCTCGAGCGAGCACGCGAGGAGCGCCGCGACGTCCTCGTCATCGACACCGCGGGCCGCCTCCACATCGATCAGGACCTGATGAAGGAGCTGTCGCGGATCCGCGACAAGACGAAGCCCGACGACGTCCTGCTGGTGGTCGACGCGATGACCGGTCAGGACGCGGTCGGGGTCGCCGAATCCTTCGCCGAGGCGGCCGAGTTCGACGGCGTGGTGATGACCAAGCTCGACGGCGACGCCCGCGGCGGCGCCGCGCTCTCGGTCAAAGCGGTCACCGGCAAGCCGATCATGTTCGCCTCGACCGGCGAGAAAATCGAGGACTTCGACCGCTTCCACCCGGACCGGATGGCGCAGCGCATCCTCGGCATGGGCGACGTCCTCTCGCTGATCGAGAAAGCCGAAAGCCAGGTCGACGAGAAGTCCGCAGAAGAACTCGAGGAAAAACTCAAAAAGGACCAGTTCACGCTGGAGGACTTCCTCACGCAGATGAAACAGGTCCGGAAAATGGGTCCGCTCAGCGGGATCATCGGGATGCTGCCCGGCATGGGGGCGATGAAAGAGCTGAAGAACGCGAACATCGACGAGCGCCAGCTCGACCGCACCGAGGCGATCATCCTCTCGATGACCCCGGCCGAGCGCCACGATCCGACCCTGATCAAGGGTCGCCGCCGCAAACGGATCGCCGACGGCTCGGGCACGAAAGTGCAGGAGGTGCGGGCCCTGGTCAAGCAGTTCGACCAGATGCGGGTGATGATGCGCTCGATGGCGAACGGCAAGATGCCCGACCCCCAGAAACTCATGCGGATGAGCGGCCAGGTGCCGAAACCGAAGGTGCGACGGCGGTAGGTCGAGGGCGGGGACGGCCGTTGTGCCCGGCCGCCGCGGCAGTCCTAGTGCGGTCCTGGGCCTCTCATCGCGGTCCTGGCTGGCTGTGACCGCGATGAGACGCCCAGGACGGGAGGGTTTCGGCGGGAAGTGGGCACAGGTACGGGCGGAGGTCGGACTTACGTCGGCGTCCCGCGCGAGAGATGCCACGAAGAGCCCGGGTCGTTGACGAAGATGCCGGGAACTCCACACTTCCCGCAGTCTTTCGGCGCATTCGGGCGCCTTCCGGGCCCGGAAGGAGGGCCGTAATCAGCGCTGCAGTCCTAACCGGCGCTATAGCGCCTACAAGAGCTGCAGCGCGGTCGTGACTGTTGACCAACACGCACGGAAGCGTGGACTTCCCACGTTTTCTGTGACGAGATGCGAGTCCCGTCACGGAGGCGTGTCCCTCCGGTGACGAACCCTCTGCACCTCGGCGAGAGATCCTCCACTCCCCGAACCCCGGCCGTCTCGGCCACGGCCACAGCCAGCCAGGGCCGTGGCCGAGACGGCCGCTCTCGCCGACCCGCCTCGCGTCCCTTCCCGTCCCCTTTGCTCCGCACCAGGCTCAAAGCGGTCCAGGCCCGAGCCAAGCGCAAGAATCGCCGTTCCGCTACAGTTCTGCGCCGCATGGCAGTGAGAATTCGACTTAGACGAGTGGGTTCCAAGAAGAACCCCGTGTGGCGGATCGTCGTCGCCGACAAACGTTCCCCGCGCGACGGGCGGACGATCGAGACGATCGGCCAGTACAACCCGCAGACCGAGCCTTCGACGATCGTGCTCGATGAGGAGCGCGCTCGCCACTGGATCGAGCACGGCGCCCAGCCGTCGGAGACCGTGGCCCACCTGCTGCGCATCAAGGGCATCGCCGCCCACGGCAGCTAGCCTGCCCTCCCGGCGATGACCGAGCTGCTCGAATTCCTCGTCAAGTCCCTCGTCGAGGACCCTGAGGCCGTGGAGGTCGCCGAGCTCGAGGAGGACGGCGACCTCGTCTACGAGATCAGCGTCGCCGACGGTGACCTCGGCCGTGTGATCGGCAAAGGCGGGCGCGTCGCCAACGCGATCCGGACGATCGCCAAGGCTGCCGCGGTGCGGATCGACCGCCGCGTCATCGTCGACATCCTCGACTGAGCGCCGCCCATGCGGCTGGACATCTTCTCCCTCTTCCCAGAGGCGTTCGACTGGCTGCAGACGCAGCGCCCGGTGCAGAACGCGCTGCGCGAAGGCAACGAGCTGCGCCTCTTCAACTACCGCGATTCGACCCCGTTGACCGGGCGCCAGGTCGACGATGCGCCCTACGGCGGCGGCGCCGGGATGGTGCTGCGGGTCGACGTGATCGACGCGGCGCTGCAGGCGGCCTACGGCGAGGGCGTGCGGCCGCGGATCGTGCTGCTGACGCCGACCGGCCGGCTGCTCGACGACGAGTTGGCCGACGAGTTGGTCGGCGAACGCCACGTGGCGCTCCTCTGTGGGCGCTACGAGGGCTTCGACGAGCGCATCCACGAGCACTTCGCCGACGACGAGGTGTCGATCGGCCGCTATGTCCTGGCGGGCGGGGAGCTGCCGGCGATGGTCGTCGCCGATGTCCTGATGCGAAAGCTTCCAGGGGCGCTGGGCAACGCCAGTTCGGCCGCCGAGGACTCCTACAGCCAAGTGCTGGAGGGGATGCCGGAGTACCCGCACTACACGCGCCCGCCGGTCCATCGTGGGTGGAAGGTGCCCGAGGTGCTGCTCTCCGGCGACCACGAGAAGATCCGCCAATGGCGCCTGGACCGCTCGCGAGAACGTGCCAAAGCGTATGCGGACGATGAGCGTAAAGCTCTCGACGGCACGGAATAGCTAACATTCCGCGACCGCGCGGATCCCACCCGGGGCTGGGCGGTTTTTCTTCGCCACAATCCCGACGAACCGAGAACTTTCGCAATGAGCTCAGTCATCGACAGCATCGAGCGCGACCAGCTGAAGAAGGGCCTGCCCTCCTTCGACCCAGGCGACCGCGTAAAAGTCCATTTCCAGGTCATCGAGGGCACGCGCAAGCGGACCCAGGTCTTCGAGGGCGTGGTGCTGCGGCGGCAGGGCAACGGCGCCCGCGAGACGTTCACCGTCCGCAAGCAGTCCTTCGGCGTCGGCGTCGAGCGGACGTTCCCGCTGCACTCGCCGAAGATCGAGAAACTTGAGGTTGCGGCGCGCGGTGACGTGCGACGGGCCAAGCTCTACTACCTCCGCGGCCGGATCGGCAAGGCGGCCCGCGTCGCCGAGCGACGCTGGGGCATCGACGAGGACATGGTGTCGAAGCCCACCGCCGCGGCGGACGAGTCCACGGCGGTCGACGCCGAGGGCGTGAACCAGGAGGAGACCGCACCGGAGGCCGTCCCGACCGAGGCCGAGCAGGCCGAGGTGGAGGCAGCTCCGGAGGCTGAGGCGGCGCCGGAGACGGACGCCACGCCGGAGGCCGAGGCGGATGCGGGGGCGGAGGCTGATACGGCGGCGGACGCGGACAGCGAGCCTACCGCCGCCAGTGAGACCGAGGACAGTCCAGCGTCGGAGGAGCCCGAGGGCGAGAAACCGGATAAATCCGGTGTCTCCGACGAGGACTCCGCGGGCTGAAACTCTCGCTGCCCAAGCCGAAGAGCAAAGCGGGCGGCCTGATCGAGTTGGTCGCCATCGTTGCGCTCGCCCTCGGGCTGGCGCTGGCGATCCAGGCTTGGCTGGTCAAGCCCTACCAGATCCCCTCGGGGTCGATGGAACCGACGCTCGAGGTCGGCCAGCGCGTCCTCGTCAACCGCTTCATCTACAACCTGCACGAACCGAAGGCCGGCGACATTGTCGTCTTCCACCCGCCGGAAGGGGCAGAAACGGCGGCGCAATGTGGGATCGAGGTCCCTCAGGGTGAGGCCTGTCCGAGGCCGACCCCGAAGGAGTCCAGCCAGAACTTCATCAAGCGGATCGTCGCGGTCGGTGGCGACACGCTTTCGATCAAAGAAGGTCACCCAGTGGTGAACGGGAAAGAGAACCCCGATGAATCCTTCACCCGGCCCTGCGGCACCGGTTCGATCTGCAACCTGCCGAAGACGATCACGATCCCCAAGGGCTATTTCTTCATGATGGGGGACAACCGCGGCGAAAGCGACGACAGTCGTTACTGGGGTCCCGTCCCCAAGTCGTGGATCATCGGCGAGGCCTTCGCCACCTACTGGCCGCCGGACCGGATCGGCACCCTTTAGACAGTCTTCGGACTTTTGCTCAAGAATCACGCCGCGATGAATTTCCGGATCCCGAAACCGAAGAGCAGAGCCGGCGGCCTGATCGAGCTGGTCGTGATCGTCGCCTTGGCCCTCGGGCTGGCGCTGGCGATCCAGGCTTGGATCGTGAAGCCCTACCAGATCCCCTCGGGGTCGATGGAACCGACGCTCGAGGTCGGCCAGCGCGTCCTCGTCAACCGCTTCATCTACAACCTGCACGAACCGAAGGCCGGCGACATCATCGTCTTCCACCCGCCGGCGGGCGCGGAGTCGAGCAGCGAATGCGGCGTCCTCGTGAAGAAGATGCAGCCGCTCGAAACAGGCAAGCCCTGCCCCAGGCCGACGCCCGAACAGTCGAGTCAGACCTTCATCAAGCGGATCGTCGCGGTCGGCGGCGACACCCTCTCGATCAAAGACGGCCATCCGGTCGTGAACGGCGTCGAGAAGACCGACGAGCCCTACATCAGGCCCTGCGGGGGCGGCTATGAGTGCAATTTGCCGAAGACGATCAAGATCCCGCCCGGTTACTTCTTCATGATGGGGGACAACCGTGGCGAAAGCGACGACAGCCGTTATTGGGGTCCCGTCCCCAAGGAATGGATCATCGGCGAGGCCTTCGCGACCTATTGGCCGCCGGATCGCATCGGCACCCTCTGACCAGGGCCTGGCGGGGCCTGCCTGGAGCGCGGGCGCCAGGTGAGCGGCAAGCTCCACAAACGTAGGCTGCGGCGCAGCCAGCGTCTCTTCGACTTCGACCGCGGCCTCGACCACCGCTTCGTGGCCGGTGCCGACGAGGCCGGGCGCGGCTGTCTCGCCGGCCCCCTGGTCGCCGCCGCTGTGCTTTTCGACTACGAGACGCTGACGATCGGCGATCGGCGCATCCTCGGTGGCCTGCACGACTCCAAGCAGATGACCGAAGGGGCCCGCCTCGAGATGTTTCCCTGCGTGATGCGGGCGGCGGCGCGGGTGAGCATCGTGGTCCGCTCGGCGCCGGGGATCGACCGCCGCGGCCTCCACGTGACCAACTGCGAAGCCCTCGGCGACGCGCTCGCCCGGGTCGAACCCGGCGCGGACGCGATCTGTCTGGTGGACGGCTTCCGCCTGCCCCGCTGCGAGGTCCCGCACCGCCGCGTGGTCGGCGGCGACCGCACCAGCGCCGCGATCGCCGCCGCCTCCGTCCTGGCCAAGGTGACCCGCGACCGTTATATGCGCGAAGCCGCCGAGCGCCATCCGGGCTGGGGCTTCGAGGAGCACGTCGGCTACTCGACCCCCGAGCACCGCGCCGCGATCGACAAGCAGGGCATCTCCCCGCTCCACCGGCGCTCCTTCGCCAGCGTCGCCTACACCCAGCTTGGCCTCGACGGCGGCTACGACGCGGCGGAGCTGAACGACGATCTTCTTGAGGATGAGTTGGGTCTGGTTGAAGGTCATGGGTTCGAAGGTCCCGGGTCAGAAGGCTCCGATGAGGTGCTCGAGGTCGACGACTTCGTCCCGCGCGCCGAGGACGACACCGACGGCGTCGAAGCGGAGCTCGGCATAGCGGGGGACCGCGCCGCCTGAGCGCCGCTCGGCGATCCAGGCAGCGGCGAGCCGTCGCACCTGTGACTGCTTGCGCGGGGTGACCCAGAGGACCGGGCGCTCGGGGCCGACGTTGCCCCCGGCGCGGACTGCCTTCACCTCGACGAAGACGAGGGCGTGGCGGCAAGGGTCGAAGACGACGAGGTCGAGCTCCCCGAATTTGGTCCGGGCGTTGCGCTCGAGCATCCGGTAGCCGAGCGAGAGGAGGTGTTCGGCGGCGCGGGCCTCGGCGAGGCGGCCGGTGCGGAGGCGGTGATGGGTCATGGGCGCACCGTCCTACATGTCGGGCCGCGTTTGGGCGGACGGCACTGAATTGGCCCGAGGACGGCACAGAGATTTTTCTTTTTGCGCGCCACGCGCGCGCATTTGCCTCCTAGCGTGGCCTCCATGCTCGCCACCGCCCGCACCTTCACGCTCGACGGCATCTCGGCGCGGCCCGTCCGGGTCGAGGTCGACGTCCACCGCGGCCTGCCCGGCTTCACGATCGTCGGCCTGCCCGACGCGGCCGTGCGCGAGGCGCGGGAGCGGGTGCGCGCGGCGCTGGTCAACTGCGGGTTCGAGTTCCCCCTCTCGCGGATCGTCGGCAACCTGGCGCCCGCCAGCCTCCGCAAGGCGGGCCCTGGGATGGACCTGGCGATCGCGGCGGCGCTGCTGCGCGCCTCCGGCCAGCTGGCCTGGGAGGGGATGGATCGGGTGGCGCTGGCCGGCGAGCTTGCGCTCGACGGGCAGGTACGTCCCATATACGGAGTGCTGGCGATCGCGGAGGCCGCGCGCGAGGACGGGGCGGAGGCGATCGTGGTGCCCGCCGAGAACGGACCGGAGGCGGCGCTCGCAGGTGGAGTCGAGGTGGTGCCGCTGGCGGGCCTCGCCGATCTGACCGCGGCGGCGGCGGGCGAGAGGGCACCGCAACCCGTCCCGCTCGGGCTGCCGAGGGGCCCGGCGCCAGGGGCTCCCGACCTGGCCGACCTGCGCGGCCAGCCGCACCTCCGTCACGCGCTGGAGGTCGCCGCCGCCGGGGGCCACTCCCTGCTCATGGTCGGACCGCCGGGGGCGGGAAAGTCGCTGGCCGCAAGCAGGCTTCCCTCGATCCTGCCGCCCCTCGGGCAGGAGGAGGCGCTCGAGGTGGCACGGATCGCGAGCGCCACCGGCGGCCTCACCGCGGCGCTGCCCGCCGGGCGACCGTTCCGCGCTCCCCATCACACGATCAGCGCTGCCGGACTGATCGGCGGCGGTAGCCCGCCCGGGCCGGGCGAGGTGACCCGGGCGCATCGCGGGATCCTTTTCTTGGACGAGCTCTGCGAGTTCCGCCGCGAGGTGCTGGAGGCGCTGCGGGCGCCGCTGGAGGCCGGCGAGGTGTCGATCGCCCGCGTGTCCGGGAGGAGGCGCATGCCGTGCCGGTTCATGTTGGTCGCCGCCTCGAACCCGTGCCCCTGCGGACGCGGCGAGGACGATCCCGCCTGCACCTGTCTCGCCGCCTCGGTCCAGCGCTACCAGGGCAAGCTCAGTGGGGCGCTGGCCGACCGCATCGATCTGCTCGTCGCGGTGTCGCAACCGAGCGCCGAGGAGATCGGCGGTGGGCCGGGAGAGGCCTCGGCGGCGGTGCGCGAGCGGGTCTGCGCGGCGCGAGAGCTGCAGGAGGCGAGGCTGGGTCCCGGTCGCTGCAACGCCGAGATGACGACGGCCGAGGTGCGCGAGTGCGAGCTCGATCCGGGGGCGGCCGACCTGCTCGCCGACCTCTACTCGCGCCGTCGCCTCAGCGGCCGGGCTCACGATCGCGCCCTGCGGTTGGCGCGGACGGTCGCCGACCTGGCCGGGGTGGGACGGGTCGGCGAAGAGGAGATGGCGCAGGCGCTGCAGCTGCGGAGGAGGGACCATGTCTGAGCGACGGGCCTGCGTCCGGTGCCTGCGGCGGTCGTGGCTGCTGTCGCTGCTCGGCCCCTTCCTGGAGAGGACCGCGACCGGCAAGGCGGGGCGGCGCTCGCCGGAACTGCTGCGGCTGAGCAACGAGGACCTGGTCGAGGTCGTCGCGCCGGGCCAGGGGGAGGAGTTGATCCGCGAGGTCGATTCACGCGGGGAGCGCTGGTTCGCCGAGCGGCTCGAGGAGGCAGAGTGTTGGGCGCTCTGCCGTCACGACGACCGCTATCCGCCGGGGCTGCGCGACGCCGAGGATGCTCCCTGGGCGCTGCTCGGCCGCGGCGCCCTGGCGCTGATCGAGGCGATCGAGCCACAGGCGGCGGTGACGATCGTGGGCTCGCGCCGCGCCACCTCCTACGGTCGAGAGGTGGCGCGGGACCTGGCGCGGGAGCTGGCCGCGGCGGGCCTTGTCGTGACCAGCGGGCTCGCCTTCGGGATCGACGCCTGCGCCCACCGCGGGGCGCTCGACGCGGGCGGGAAGACGATCGCGGTCCTGGGCTGCGGTCCCGACACGTCATACCCGGCGGCCCACCGGGGGCTCTGGCGGGCGATCGCCGAGACCGGCGTGGTGATCTCCGAGCTGCCACCTGGCTCGACTCCTTGGCGCTGGAGCTTCCCGGCCCGCAATCGGGTGATGGCGGCGCTCGCCGGGATGACCGTGGTGGTCGAGGCGGCGGCGAGGTCAGGGTCGCTGATCACCGCCGACCTCGCCGCCGAGTTGGGGCGCGACCTCGGCGCCGTCCCCGGTCCGATCACCTCGCGCGCTTCGGCCGGACCGAACGAGCTGCTGGCCGGCGGCGCCTGCGTCGTGCGCGACGCCCAGGACGTCCTCGACGCGATGCTCGGCGCGGGAGCCAAGCCCCTCCAGCGCACCGGACCGCCGCTCCACGCCGAGCTGGCGACGGTGCTCGCCGCGGTCGAGGCGGGCGCGACCAACGCCGACGCGGTCGCGACCGCGACCGAGCTTCCGGCGGGACGGGCCTCGGCCGCCCTCGCCCGCCTGGAGCTCCTCGGCTACCTGGCCACCACGCCGGTCGGCACCTTCACCCGGACCCTGCTCACCGCGCCCACGCGCGTCGCCATCTAGGCTCCCGGGATGGTTGAGAAACCGGTACCTGCAGTGCTTTCGATCGCCGGCTCGGACTCGGGCGGCGGCGCCGGGATCCAGGCTGACCTGAAGGCTTTCGCGCGCTGCGGCGTGCACGGGATGACGGCGATCACGGCGCTGACCGCGCAGAGCACGGTCGGAGTCGAGGCGGTCGAGCAGATCCCGCCGGAGATGATCATCGCCCAGGTGCGCGCAGTCGCCGAGGACATCGGCGTCGACGCGGTGAAGATCGGGATGCTGGGCAATGCCGCGACGGTCGCGGCGGTCGTCGAGGCGCTCGAGAAGTACGTCGGCGAGGCAACGCCGGTGGTGCTCGACCCGGTGATGGTCGCCGAGTCGGGTGCCCGCCTGCTCGACGACGATGCCTGCGACGCGCTGATCAACGACCTGCTGCCGTTGGTGACGATCGCGACCCCGAACATCCCCGAGGCGCGGGTCCTCGCCGGCCTCGGAGGCGACGCCACCCAGGAGGACCTCGCCCGCGCGGTGCAGATACTGGGGCCCGACGCGGTGGTTGTGACCGGTGGCCATTCGGATGCCTTGGTCGACCTCTTCTTCGACGGCGATGAGCCGGTGGAGATCCCCGGCGAGCGCCACTCGGGTGAGGCCGCGCACGGCTCCGGGTGCACCCACTCCTCCGCGATCGCCGCCTTCCTCGCCCGCGGTGCCGAACCGCTACAGGCCGCCGCTGCGGCGCGACAGCTCGCCTCGCTCGCGGTCGGAGCGGGGCTCGACGGCCTGGGGAAGGGCCACGGCCCGGTCGACGTCTTCGACCTGGCCGCGCGCGCCCGCGCCGACGCCGCGTTCGCGGGCGAGGCCGGGAAGTAGGTTGGTTCGATGAGCACCGACGCAGGCAAGACCGCGACCGGCCTCCCGCGACCGCGCTCGGCAACCGTCTTCGACGGCCCCGACCGCGCCCACGCGCGTGCCTACATGAAGGGCATCGGCTTCGACGACGACGCGCTCTCACGGCCGACGATCGGGATCGCCAACACGTGGACCGAGGCGATGCCGTGCAACTTCCACCTGCGCGGCCTCGCCGAGCACATCAAAGAGGGCGTCCGTGCCGCCGGCGGCACGCCGATGGAGTTCAACACGGTCGCCGTCTCCGACGGGGTGACGATGGGCACCCAGGGGATGAAGGCGTCGCTGATCAGCCGCGAGGTGATCGCCGACTCGATCGAGCTGATGGCCCGCGGCTACCAGTTCGACGCGATCGTGGCCCTCTGCGCCTGCGACAAGACGATCCCCGGCTGCGCGATGGCGCTGGCCCGCCTCGACGTGCCCTCGGTGCTCCTCTACGGCGGCTCGATCGCCCCCGGCCACTGGCACGGCCGCGACGTGACCATCCTCGACATCTTCGAGGCGATCGGCGCCCACAACGCGGGCGAGATGACCGACGAGGAACTGCACGAGCTGGAGGGCGTCGCCAGTCCCGGCGCCGGCGCCTGCGGCGGCCAGTTCACCGCCAACACGATGGCCTGCGCCTTCGAGGCGCTGGGGATCAGCGCCGGCGGCTCGGCGATGGTTCCGGCCGAAGGCGACGACAAGCCGACCGTCGCCGAGAAGGTCGGCGAGCTGGTGATCCGCGTCCTCGTCGAGGACGTCACGCCGAGCAAGGTCATCACCAAGGAGTCGCTCGAAAACGCGATCGCCTGTGTCTGCGCGTCCGGGGGTTCGACCAACGGCGTACTGCACCTGATCGCGCTCGCGCACGAGCTCGGCATCGAGCTGACGATGGACGACTTCGAGCGGATCTCCCGGGCGACGCCGCTCTACGCCAGCCTCAAGCCTGGCGGGCGCTTCGTCGCCACCGACCTCTACGCGGCGGGCGGCGTGCCGGTAATCCTCAACCGGCTCGACGAAGCGGGCCTCCTGCACCGCGACCAGATCACGGTTACCGGGCAGACGATCGGAGAGGTCGCCGAATCGGCGATCGAGGCACCGGGTCAGGAGGTCGTGCTGCCGGTCGACGCGCCGCTGAAGCCGGAAGGCGGCCTCGCGATCCTGCGCGGCAACCTCGCCCCGGAAGGGTCCGTGGTGAAGGTCGCGGGCACCGAGCGCCGGCGGCAGTCAGGTCCGGCCCGCGTCTTCGAGTCTGAAGAGGAGTGCTTCCGCGCGGTCAAGGAAGAGCAGATCAACCCCGGCGACATCGTCGTGATCCGCAACGAGGGACCGGTCGGCGGCCCCGGCATGCGCGAGATGCTGCAGGTGACGGCGGCGATCGTCGGCGAGGGCCTCGGCGAGTCGGTGGCGATGGTCACCGACGGCCGCTTCTCCGGCGCCACCCGCGGCCTGATGATCGGCCACGTCGCCCCCGAGGCGGCGAGGGGCGGCCCGATCGCGGCGATCCAGGAGGGCGACCGGATCACCGTCGACATCGACGAGCGCAAGCTCGAGGTCGACCTCCCCGACGACGTGATCGCCCAGCGGATCGCGGCCTACGAGGTTCCGGCCCACCCGCCCGAGCTTCGCCGCGGCGTGATGGCGAAGTACGCGGCCACGGTGTCGTCCGCGGCGCACGGCGCGGTCACGAGTTAAGAAACTCGTCCAGCAGGGCGTTGAACCGCAGAGGGCGCTCCAGTTGGGGGACGTGGCCGGTGCGCTCGAAGATCTCCAGGCGGGAGTGGGGGATGCGGCGGTGGTAGGAGATTGCCGCGGCGACCGGGACCACCCGGTCCGATAATCCCCAGACGATCATCGTCGGCATCTCGATCGTCGCCAGCCGCTCGCGCAAGTCGGTGCGGATCAGGTCGGCGAGCGCCGGCTCGAAGCCGTCCGCCTGGCGCAGCCCGTTGACGATCTGCTCGATCAGGACATCGTCGTCGAGTCGGTTCGGGAACCGGACGATCGACCCGAAGACGGCGCGCCGCAGTCGCGGCCGGGCGACGATCTGCCGTCCCCGACCGGCGAAGAGGGGCGAGAAGCGACGCCACGCCCAGGCCGTCGTCACCGCGCGCTCTTCCGGCCGCCAGGTGTTGATGATCCCGGCCGCCGAGACCAGCACCAGTCGCTCGAAGACCTCGGGGGCCGCCAGTGCCACATCGACCGCGACCAATCCGCCCATCGAGTTGCCCACGAGCGTCGCGCCGCCGAGCCCGAGCTCCTCGCAGAAGTCGCGGATCAGCTGCCCGTAGGCCGCCATCCCGATCGGCCGGTCGGGCATCGGGCTCGCGCCGAAACCGGGCAGGTCGAGCGCCACGCAGCGCCGCCCCGCAGCGGCGAAGTGCGGCAGGTTCTCCAGCCAGTTCTGCCAGCACCCTGACACCCCATGGATGAAGAGCAGTGGCTCGCCCGCGCCGATCTCGACGTAGTTGACGCTCGCCCCCGGCAGCTCCACCCGCCGGAGGTACTCCCGCCAGTCGATCCGCGTCCAGTCCCGGTCCGACAGCCCGTAGTCGTTCCCGGCGACGATCCGCGGATCGGTCGAGGTCGCCTGCTCCATAGCGCCAAGCCTAGCCGGGGAAACTCAGGTGATCGTGCCGATGTCGTCGATCTGCGCGAGGCCGATCAGCGCCGCCCGCCTGGTCGAGCCGACCGCCGCCTCGCCCTCGCTGAACTCTCCGTCGCGCCCGACGGCGGGACCGTAATACCGGAAGGCCGCCCGCCATCGCCCGCCTTCGATGTGCCCGATCCAGAGGTCGGCGCCCTCCGCGAACGCCCGCTCTCGCAGAACCTCTTCGAGCCGCGCCTCGTCCATGCCGTCGTAGCTGGGGATCATCGGCGTCATCGGGTGCACGGTACTGGGGGGGGCGGGGCCGTCGGAAGCTGGCGCCCGAGGTAAGGGACGCAAGGGGTGTCGGCCAGCGCGGCCGTCTCGCCCACGGCCCTGGCTGGCTGTGGCCGTGGCCGAGACGGCCGGGTCTGTGGGGGGAGGGACGAGGGATCGGCGGAGGCGGGTCACGCGAGGCGCACGAGAGGGACACGGATCCGTCACGGGAGAGGGACCTCGTCACAGGGACGCCTGGAACTCCACGCTTCCGCGCGTTTTGTCCAACGGTCACGACCGCGCTGCATGCATTGACCGTGCCATGGCACGGTCAATGCATGCAGCGCGTCCCCGGGCCCTCTCTCGAAGCCCGGAGACAGACCGAAGGCTCGCACGGGTGTGACGTTCCCGGCGTCTTCCTCACAGACCGGGCCGAGGTCGGGGCAAGGTGTGGGCTCTCCCCGCCTCTCTCGCACGGGAGGGTCACGGGAGTCCGACCTCCGCCCGACCTGTGTCCTCTTCCCTGAAACTCCCTCACGTCCTGGGCGTCTCGGACACGGCCACAGCCTGCCAGGGCCGTGTCCGAGACGCCCAGGACGCACCTCGGCCAGCCGCCCCGCCCCGAAGCACGCCGTCCCGCAAACCCCCTACGCGTACCCCATGCGTTCGAGCACCGGGATCTCGCGGATCTGGGGCGGTTGGAGATGGTCCCAGAGGATGCCGCGGGGGCGGTCGTACTGGCGGTCGATCTCGATCACCGCGCGGGGGGTGGAGATGACGTCGCAGGGGAGGTCGTGGGCGGTGACCATCAGATGCTGGCGGAGGATCTGGATCGGATGGACCGTGGTGGCGACGATGATGTGGGAGTCGATCTTGCCCGCCTCGACGAGGATTCCGTACTCGAGGTCGTGGTAGCCGCCGCCTTTGCCGA
This sequence comes from uncultured Actinomycetes bacterium, assembly GCA_963782515.1. GTDB lineage: Bacteria > Actinomycetota > Thermoleophilia > Solirubrobacterales > 70-9 > VAYN01. The sequence continues at coordinate 1,184,679 of CAWAJY010000004.1, forward strand.
TCCGGGCGCCGCTGAGGTTGACGGCGACGGAGCCGCAGAGGACGAAGTCGATCTCCGGCAGGTCGTCGAGGGCGACGACGCGGCCGTGCTTGAGGGCGCCCTTGATCGTGGCCGCCTCCTGGACCGCTTTCTTGGAGAGCTTCTTCGGGTCGAGGACGCGGAAGGGGTGGGGGTCGCGCAGGCGCGGCACCGCCATGATCACCGTCTTGCCTTCTTCGAGGGCGAGGCGGCGGGCGTGCGTCTGCGGCGAGTCCGGGTTGGCCTTCACCACCTGGGCCCGTTTCCAGAGCCGGTGGGAGGCGAGCTTTTCGGCCGCCAGCTTGGCCCCGGCGAAGTTGGGGATGCGGCCCTCGGCCCCGGGAAAGCGGGAGACCCCCTGGTCATCCATCGCCTTCCAGACCTCTGCCCGGACCTCGTCCTTCGAGCGCATGGGTCGAAACATATCCCTCACGGAAGGCGGCAGACCCGCCGCCGTCTCGCCACCCGCCTACACTTTTCCTTGTCAAGTCCTTCGACCTGAGCTGTGGGGACAGCGATGGGCCGCAAAACGATCTTCATCATCGTCACCGCCGTAGTGCTCGTCGCCGCCCTCGTGGTGGGGGGCGCATACGCTTACGACCAGTCCCAGGCGGGCAAGATCGCCGATGGTGTGACGATCGACGGGATCGACGTCGGCGGCATGAATGCCGAGGAAGCCGAAGCGAAGGTACGCCGGGAGCTGCTCCGTCCCCTGGACAAGCCGCTGCGGGCGACCTTCCGCGACCAGAAGTGGTCGCTCGCGGGGGAGAAGCTGAAGGTCCGCGCCGATATCGAAGGTGCGGTGTCACGTGCCGTCGACGTCAGCCGCGAAGGGGACCTGCCGACCAGGCTCGGCCGCTATCTCGGCGGCGACGAGCTCGAAGTCGGGATCTCCGCCCACGTCGACTACTCGACCAGCGCGATCAACAAGTTCGTCCGCCAGATCGCCGAGGAACTGAATCAGGAGCCGCGCGACGCGTCGGTCGACCCGACCGCCGACACGCTCGAAGTCGTCGCCTCGCAACCGGGGCGCAAGCTCCGCGACGTCCGCCTCACCGACGATCTGAGCGACGCGGTGACCGCCGGCGGCCCGCGCACGGTCCAGGTCCACGTCCACAAGACCCCGCCCGACGTGTCGACCGAGGAGGTCGCCGAGCGCTACCCGTCCTACCTCACCCTCGATCGCGCCAACTTCACGCTCCGCCTCTACCGCGATCTGGAGCTGGCCAAGACCTACACGGTCGCGGTCGGCCAGGAAGGACTGGAAACGCCGGAAGGCACCTACGAGATCCAGGCGATGGAAGAAGAACCGACCTGGTACGTGCCGGAATCCGACTGGGCCGGGGACCTCGCCGGGGAGGTGATCCCGCCCGGGCCCGACAACCCGATCAAGGCGCGCTGGATGGCGATCTTCGAAGGCGCCGGGATCCACGGCACCGATGAGACGGCGTCGCTGGGCAGTGCCGCCTCGCACGGCTGCGTGCGGATGTCGGTATCGGACGTTGAAGAGCTGTATGACGAAGTTGAAGTAGGGACTCCGATCTTTATTGGGTAACCGAGTTGCCCGGGCGAACCTTTCGACGTGCATCGGGTAACTCTGTGGCAGTGATGCGCGCAGGACGTGACGGTGAGACGACGAAGGAGGCACCCGTGAACTGGGATGCGGCGCTCGCCGGATATGACCGTGACCTGCGGACCCGCGGAGCCGCGGAGCGGACCCGGCGCGCCTACGGCGTCGACCTCGCCGCCTTCGTCGGCTGGGCCAAGGCGCTGCACCTCGGGCCCGGGGACCTGCGTCACCGCGACGTGCGTCGCTATGCCGCCTCGCTCTCCCAGGAAGGCAAGGCCTCGACGACCGTCGCCCGCAACCTCGCCGCGATCCGCGGCCTTTTCGACTTCCTGGTCCGCACCGAGCGGATCGGCAGCAATCCGGCCGAGCTCGTCTCCAGTCCGAAGCGCCCACAGAAGCTGCCGAACGTGATGAGCGGCGAGCAGATGCGCCTGCTGCTGGAGGGGATCCCGGCGCGGACGCCACTAGAGCTGCGCGATCGGGCGATGTTCGAGCTCGCCTACTCGTGCGGCCTGCGCTGCGAGGAGATCGTCAATCTCGACATCGACTCCTTCGACTTCGAAGAAGACGAGCTGCGGGTGCTCGGCAAGGGCCGGAAGGAGCGCTTGCTGCCGGTCGGCGAGCCCGCCCGACGGGCGCTGGAACGCTACCTCCAGCGCGGCCGCCGCCCTCTGGCCGTGGATCCGCGCGAGCGCGCGCTGTTCCTCTCCAAGAGCGGCAGACGGCTCTCCAACTCAGATGTGACGCGACGCCTACGAATCTGGGTCGCGAACCTGTCCTCGGTCGGCGGCGTCTCGCCACATTCACTTAGGCATTCTTTTGCGACGCATCTGCTTGAGGGTGGCGCAGATCTGCGTACGATTCAGGAATTACTGGGCCATTCCTCGATCTCAACCACGCAGGTCTACACCCGGGTCGACGCCGCCCGCCTGCGCGACACCTACGCCGACAGTCACCCGCGCGCATGATCAAAGTCCCAGCTGAAAGTAGGATCTGATCGTGGCGATGGAGACCGGGGTCAAGGAAGTCGAGCTGCGCGAGCTCTGGCGCCGTTACAAAGAGCAGGGCGACGCGACCGCGCGCGAGCGCCTGGTGGTCGCCTACTCGCCGATGGTCAAGTTCGTCGCGGGCCGCCTCGGTGCCGGGCTGCCGTCCCACGTCGAGGACGCCGACCTCATCTCCTACGGCCTCGTCGGGCTGATCGGCGCGATCGAGCGCTTCGAGCCAGAGCGCGGGATCAAATTCGAGACCTTCGCGATGACCCGCATCCGCGGGTCGATCATCGACGAACTGCGCTCGCTCGACTGGGTCCCGCGATCGGTCCGCTCCCGGGCTCGCGAAATCGAACAGGCACAGGCGAAACTGGAGCACGAGCTGCAGCGGGCGCCGACCGAGGCCGAGCTCGCCGACAAACTGGGGATGACCGAGGCCGAGCTGCAGAACTCGCTGCTGGAGATCGCCAACTCCTCGGTCTACGCGCTCGACGAGCTGTGGACGGTGTCCGACTCCTCCGGCGATCAGGTCAGCCTGCTCGACACGATCGCCGACGATGGCGCCGCCGACCCGCAGGAGGCGCTCGCCTCCAACGAGGTCAAGGACCGGCTGACCGAGGCGATCGGCTCGCTGCCGGAGCGCGAGCAGCTCGTCGTCGCCCTCTACTACTACGAGAACCTCACGCTGCGCGAGATCGGCGAGGTCCTCGGGGTCACGGAGTCGCGCGTCTCGCAGCTTCACACCAAGGCCGTGATGCGGCTGAAGTCGCATCTCCAGCACGGCTGAAGCAAGGCTGCATTCAGAAGCGCCCCTTTGCGGTGCGCGTTTTGCTGAAAGCGCGTGCTCGCTGCTAACTTGGCCGGGTGAGCCCCGAAGATGCCTGCGAGGTCTGCGGACGGACGTTTCTCGTCGGCGAGAAGGTCCATTCCTACGTCTCCGCCGAGGGTCGTCACGAAGTCTGCGAGCTGTGCGTCGACCGCGTCGCCGCCGTCGGTTGGCTGCCCGCCGACCAGGAGGGCGCCGAGGAGCGACTGCGTGCCGGGGCGGAGCGCAAGCCGGGGTTCCTCGGTCGCCTCTTCTCCCGGGCGGGGGATGAGGAGTCCGGAGCGGAACGAGAAGCGGAGCCGGCGCCGCGCCACCATGAGTCCCATGAACTCGAGACCGAGCGCTACGACGTCGAGGCGCAGTGGCGCCCCGAGGAGGGCGAGCCGGCCGAGGACGTCGACGCGGCCGAGGACGTCGGGCGCGCCGTCGAGGCGAAGCAGCCCCGGAAGCGCCGTCGTCTGGGCGGTCTGTTCTCCGGCGCTCCCAGGGGCGCGCCGGCCGACCTGCCCGCTCCTGACGAGGTCACGGTCCCCGAGACCGAGCGCTCGACGCCACCGCCGGCGCCCGCGCCGTCGGCCGACGCGTCCCCGGCCCCGCTGCCCGACCCGGCCGGCCGCGGTATGCGCCCGCGCCGCCTTCAGCCCGACCTTTCTCCGGCCAATCGCTTCGAGCGCGCGATCGCCCGCTTCAACGGCTCGGACGCCGGGCGCACCGCCGCGGGGCTGACCCGCACGCTGGGCGCGCCGTCGGTCTCGGTCGGCGACCTGGCCGGGGAGGGGGACATCGTCCGCGTCACCGTCGCCTGGGAGCTCACCTGGTACCAGTGGGGCGTCGACCTCGGCGACGAGCTGCGGCCGGTCTTCGAGCTGGAGCGGGGCTATGAGGTGTCGGAGATCGACGCCGCCGCGCGGCAGTGGAACGCCTCCGCGCACGATGGGCGGATCGTGATGGTCGCGCCGCACCGAAACGAGGCGGAGAACGGCCGCCCGGTGCACCGCTAGCGGATGAGCAACTGACGTGGGAAAGCTCACGGTCAACGTCGACGGTGGCTCGCGGGGAAACCCGGGCCCGGCCGCGATCGGGGTGGTCGTCCGCAACGACGACGGGGCGGTGGTCGAGGCGGTGGGGGAGACGATCGGCCGCCAGACCAACAACGTCGCCGAGTACAAAGCGATGCTGCGGGGTATCGAACTCGCCCTCGCCCATGGCGCCGACGAGGTCGAGCTGATCGGCGACTCGGAGTTGATCATCCGCCAGATCGAAGGCCGCTACAAAGTCAAAAAAGCGGACCTGAAACCCTTCCACGCCAAGGCCAAGGAGATGCTCGCGACCTTCGACCGCTGGTCGGTACGCCACGTCAAGCGCGAGCACAACTCCGACGCCGACGCGCTCGTGAACCAGGCGCTCGACAATGCCTGAGGGCGAGCCGACCGGCGGCGCTCCCGCTCCGCGGCCGATCGATCCCGGCGTCGACATCGGCCACGTGCATCTGAAGGTGGCCGACCTCGAGCGCGCGCTCGCCTTCTACTGCGGCGTCCTCGGCTTCGAGCTGATGCAGCGCTTCGGCGCCGAAGCGGCCTTCGTCTCGGCGGGCGGCTACCACCACCACATCGGCCTGAACACCTGGCAGTCGCGCGGCGGCTCACCGCCCGCGCCGGGGACGACCGGCCTCTTCCACGTCGCGATCCGCTACCCGACCCGGCCCGCGCTCGCCGACGCGCTGCGGCGGCTGGTCGAGGCCCGGGTGCCGCTCGAAGGCGCTTCCGACCACGGCGTCAGCGAGGCGCTCTACCTGAGCGACCCGGACGGCAACGGGATCGAGCTCTACTGGGATCGTCCCCGCGAGGAGTGGCCCGCGCCCCAGGAGGGAGAGAAAGTGCAGATGTACACCCGCCCACTGGACGTCGAAGCGCTGCTCGCCGAGGCGGTCAAAGCGTGAGCACGGTTGCCATCGCCGGCGGCCACGGCAAGATCGCGATGATCCTGGGGCGGCTGCTGGCCGAGCGCGGCGACACCGTCCGCGGCCTGATCCGCAAGCCCGAGCAGGAAGCGGACCTGCGCACGGCCGGGATCGAGCCGGTGCTTTGTGACCTCGAGGGCGATGGGGACGTCGCCGCCGCGATCCGTGGGGCCGATGCTGTGGTCTTCGCCGCCGGGGCCGGGCCTGGCTCCGGTGACGCGCGGAAGTCGACGATGGACAAGGGCGGCGCGGTGAAGCTGATCGAGGCGGCGAAGGCCGAGGGGATCTCCCGCTACCTGATCGTCAGCTCGATGGGCGCCGACAAAGCGCCGGAGGACGGCGCCGAAGGCTTCGGCGCCTACCTGCGCGCGAAGTTCGAAGCCGACGAGGCGCTCCGCGCCTCCGGCCTCGACTACACGGTCGTCCGCCCGGGCGGCCTCACCGACGAGGAGGGCACCGGCCTGGTCACGATCGCGGAGAGCACCGGCCGCGGCCGGATCCCGCGCGCCGACGTCGCCGCCGTCTTCGTCGCCTGCCTGGACGAGCCCGGCACGATCGGCAAGAGCTTCGACCTGATCAGCGGCACCACCCCGATCCCCGAGGCCGTCGCTGCGCTCTAGATGTTGACGGGCCGAAAACCCGTCAGATAGTCCGGTTTTCGGCCCGTCAACCCTGGGCGTGGCGGCCGCCGCCGCGGATGGTGGTGCTGATGAGGTCCAGGGGGACGCGCTCGTGGCAGCTGCCGATGGTGGCCTTGAGGACGCCGGAGGCGCGGAGGCCTTTGCCACGGGGCTTGACGCGCAGCTCGAGCCGCAGGTGCAGTTCGCGGGCGCTGTTGCCGAAGGTGGCCTTGCCGTTGCCGCCGGCGAAGCCCCGGGTCGCCTTGGTGATGTTCAGAAGCGGCGCGAAGAGTGAGCCGCAGGACCCGGCTTCCAACGCGAAGTTGCGGATCCGGGTCCGGCGTCCGCCGCCCGCTTCGAGGACGAAGGTGGGACCGGCCGCCCGCGCGTTCGCCTGGCGGGGCGCCATCGTCGCTTCATAGGTCGCCGACGCGTTCGCGGCGAAGCCGGACAGTGCGAGGAGGGCGACCGCGCAGGTCGCGAGCAGCGTTCTCGTTCGTCTCACGGGGGAGCTATCGGCAGAGGAGCGGGACGACTTCAGTGCGAGGCGGGCGCGGGGGCGCCGCTCTCGACCGGATTGCCGCCGGCGCGCCAGGCGCCGACGCCCTTACCGACGTGGATGACGTCGGCAAAGCCTTCGCGCTGGAGGATCGAGGCGGCGAGGCCGCTGCGCTTGCCGCCGCGGCAGATCGCCGCGATCTGGCGGTCGCGCGGCAGCTCCTCGACCCGGGCGGCGATGTCGCCATAGGGGATGTGGAGGCTGTCGGGGATGTGCTCGGCGGCGTACTCGGAGTCGTTGCGGACGTCGAGGACCAGCGGCGCGTCGGTACCGCCGAGTCGCCTGGCCAGCTCGTCGGGGTCGATCAGCTCGATCCGCTCCACCGGCCGGCCGTCCAGCCGCCACGCCGTCATCCCGCCTTCGAGGAAGCCGCGCACCGGCAGGCCGACGGCGGCGAGCAGTTCGGCGGCCTCGCACTCGTCGACGTCGGAGCCGGAGACGACGATGATCTCGGCGCCCGGCGGCGTCACCCGCGAGACCTTGGTGGCGAAGCCGGTGTCGTAGGAGGAGGTGCTGAGGGCGCCCGCGATGTGGGCCTCGTCGAACTGCTCGTTGGTGCGTCCGTCGATCACCACGGCGCCGCCCGCGACCGCCTCCTCGACCTCGTGCGTCGTCATCGCCAGCGGCGTCCCGAAGCCCTGGACGAGTGGGCCGCGGTTCAGCGACACGATCTGCTCGACGTTCGGCGGGCGGTCGGGAAGGGAGGAGGTCGCGCTCGCGACGAAGTCGGCCTCGGCGTCGATCGCGAGCGCCGGGTTGTGGGCGCGCTCGAAGCCGATCGTCGAGGAGCTCTTCAGGTCGATCCCCGACCCGCCGCAGAGCGAGCCGCCGAGGTGGCCGGGCCAGACCTCGACCTCGTCGCCCAGCGCCAGCAGCCGGTCGTGCAGCGAGTGGAACATCTGCGCGGCCCCTTCGCGCGGCTCGATCGCGAGGTCCGGCCGGGCGACGTCGCCGATGAAGAGCGAATCGCCGGAGAGGAGCGCCCAGGGCGCGCCGCCGCGGCTCGTGTCGCTGAGCAGGAAGCAGGTGTGCTCGGGCCGGTGGCCGGGGGTGTGGATCGCCTCGACGGTCAGGTCGCCCAGGGTCAGGCGCCAGCCGTCGAGGAACGGCTCATGCTCGTACTCGGCGGCAGCCAGTTCGTGGACGTGGATCGTCGCGCCGGTCTGCCGCACCAGTCGCCCGTGGCCGGAGACGTGGTCGGCGTGGTTGTGCGTCTCCAGGATGTGGCCGATCCGGATGCCGTGCAGCCGGGCCAGGCGCCGGTAGGGCTCGACCTCCCACTGGGGATCGACGACGACCGCGACCCCGCTTTCGCGGTCGGCGACCAGGTAGGAAGCGCAACCAAGGTCCTCGTGGATGATCTGGCGGAAGAGCATGCCCTGAGGCTAGCGCTCCGCGCTCCCCCCGGCGACCCGATCGGAAAGTCCGATCGCCGACTTTCTCAGCCCTTTAACTCCACGCCCGGGGCCTCCCGCGAGGATCTTTCCGAGTCGGCTCGGCGTGCCTCCAACCGCCGTCCGGCGTAACCCCGCATCGGTGTGGCAAGGCACCGATGCCGCTGGACGACGACCCCGAAACTGCCGCTTCGGGGTCGTCGCGCATCCAGGGCCTGATTGGGAGGCGTGCGTCGAGCGACCAGCTCTAGTTGAAATACTTGAGGGCAGTGAAGGCATGGGCTCGTCTCCTCGCCGCCGCCGGGGCGGCCCTCGTCGCGCTCGCGATTCCCGCGGGCGCGGCCGCCGCGCCGCGGGCGCACCGGCGGCATGTCCAGGTCTTTCCGGCAAGCAACCGCGCGGTCCTGTTCGTCGGCGAACGCGACGGCTACGAGGTCGCTGTGTCCTTCGACGAACCCGACGTCGCGATCCTTCGCGTCGACAAATTCGACGAAGAAACCGAAACCTTCGCTGTGACCAACTACGGCGCGCACTTCGAGGGATCGCTGCCGTTCGGCCGTCTGCGGGCGGACTTCGGGGCAGTCGGGTCGCTCTCGGTCCGCTTCCGTCCTGACGGCAAGGGCCGCTCCGGTAAGAAGGAAGGCAACTGCACCGGGCGCCCGGGACGGGAAGAACGCGGCAGCTTCGTCGGCCGCGTCCTCCTGCACGGGGAAGGCGGCTATTTCAGGGTCGTGGCAAAGCGGGTGGGAGGCACGCTCGACCGTCAGTTCCGGCTTCGCTGCCGGGTGAAACACCAGCAGACGTTCTACCCGCCGGAATCGCTGCGCGAGGCGGTCTTGCCGCGCACGGAGATCCCCGTCGGCGGCGGGACCGCCGGCAGCCTTGCCTCGCTCCGGGTCGGCGCGGACGAAGGCGGGCGCGAGGTCGGGCTGCGGGTTGACCACTTCGCGGGCATGAGGGAAGGAGCCGACGTCCAGTTGGCCGAGCTCGAATATCAGGGGGAGATGCCGGTCGGCCGTGGCGCCTTGATCGAACAGGCGCCGGCGGGGACGTTCTTGACCAATCTCCCAGGAGAACGTCCGGCGACCGCGACGCTGAAGCCGCCTGCGCCATTCAGCGGCGAAGCCCGATACGTGGGGACCTCGCCCGTGTCCCATAGCTGGACCGGCGACCTCGCGGTCCAGCTGCCGGGCCAGCTCCTGCACTTGACCGGACCGGAATTCGCGAGCACGCTCTGCGTGGCGCACGCGTTCGGCACCCGGTTCGGATGTGACTTCACCCCGCCCGACTGGCAGTGGACCGAAGAATGACCGGACGACCCGGATCCAGGATTTACCCGGTGGCGTTGATGGCGGCGCTCGCGCTCGTCGTCCCGGCGGGCGCCTCGGCGACCGGTACCTACGCCACCCACGCCGGCTTCTCGACCACCGGCGTCATCGACGGCTCGAACGGATTCAAAGCTCAGTTCTGGGAGGGCAGCAGGCGCAAATTCAAGCTCACCGTCAAGGGACATCATTCGACGACGACCTATACGGTCGACGGTGGGCCGGTCTCCGGGGGCCGGGTGTCGGCGCGGCTCGGAAAGCGGGGGACTGTCGACCTCCGTTTCGTCCCGGTCGGCAAGCCTCGCTTCTTCAAGCCGCCGAGCTGGTGCGAAGGGCCGCCGTACCGTTGGCAGCTCGGCCACCTGATCGGCCACTTGGCCTTCCACGGCGAACGGGACTACACGCACGCACGCGGCCACCGGCTCTACGCCGCCCGCGAGACCTTGCCGTCATTGCGCTGCCGCTACGCCAGCGGGCCGGAATATCACCCGGACGACGAAGCGCGGGCCTGGGTCGGCGCCTGGTCCTACCAGCGTAGGGCTCTCCACTTTGGAGCGGCGCTCTTCCACCGGGACGCGCGCCCGCGCGGGCGTCGGGTCGAGTTCAGGGCGTCGATCTCCGACGGTGCCGGACGGGTCAGGATCGACCGCGAAGTTGCCGTGGCGGCGCCGGAAGACATGATCTCCTTCCCTCGGGGTCCGCTTTCGGAATCGGCCACGGTGAGCCCGCCGGCCCCGTTCAGCGGGACCGCCACCTTCACCCGCACCCGGGAATCGAGCTTCACCTGGACCGGGGATCTCGCCGTCAAGTTCCCCGGCATCGATCCGGTCCGCCTCGCCGGGCCACGCTTCGGGGCGCAGCTGTGCACGCTCGAAGGCTGCATCTCTCGGGATCAGGAACGGTACTTCGGCGAAGGCTGAGGGTCACGTGACCGCCGACTTCGGCAAGTCGGCTCCCTTCCGGCGGTTCCGACCGGGGGGCGGGCGAGGGAATATCCCTATCACCGGCCCCCGCTTCAACGCCGAGATCGGCACCCACAAGGGCTGCGCCTCCAGCGGAGCCCAACGCGACGTTCCCGGGTCGTAGCCACCGAAAACCATGCCGTCCCGCCCCTCGGGCTCGCGGGGCGGTATCGTTCCCCGTCCACGCGGCTGTAGCTCAGCTGGCTAGAGCGTCTGCTTGCCATGCAGAAGGTCGAGGGTTCGAATCCCTTCAGCCGCTTCCCTGCAAACCGGCGCCTTTAGGGCGCCGGTTTTGTTTTAGCTGGCCAGCGGCCGGTCCCCATCGGCAGGGCCGTCGCGGACCGGTTGGGCACCTCAGGGTTGGCGACCCCCTGAAGACCCATGGCTGCTCCCGTCGGCCCCTGGCGGCGGCCCATCGAGCGATTGATCAACCAGTGGGTAATCGAGCGGTTCCCGGCCGATCTCTTTGCCGTCCGTGCCGAAAGCGATCACTTCGGTCGGCCCGCGACTCGGTTCCGCGAGCAGGACGAAGCCCCCTTCCACCCCGGAGACCCGGGCGGGCGCCCCTGATTCGTAGGCAAGTTCGACACTGCTCACCGATCGGGTGGCGATCCCGAACAGTGGGACATAGCCCTGGGCGTCCGCGTGGGCCCGCGCGCCGGGATCGAGGAGATGCAACGGGGCGTCGCCAAGTTCCGCCGCGTTTTCGAAGCCCATGCCGACGCCGGTGCCGCCGAGTTCGAAGTTCAGGCCGCCGGAGGAGCCGATGTAGGAGTAGAGCTTGTAGTCGCCGGCTTCGGCGAGCACCCGCGGTTCCTTGCTGTCGTGGAGGTATTCCATGTATTCGGGTAGCTTTTCCCCGGCCACGAGCGGCTTTCCGGGGGCCTCGGCGGAGTCACCACCGAGCCAGCCGGAGAAGACGCCACCGACGCTTTCCCCCGCTCCTTCGATCGCCGCGCGGGTGGACGGGACCGAGTAGAGGGCCGTCCCGAGAATCGCCAGCGCCGCGAGCGCCTGTAGGGCGAGCTTCGGAATACCCCAGCGCCGACGCACCCTGTCGCGGCGCCAGGCCCGGCGCACACCGTCGGCCTGCGCGCGGGTCGCAGAGGAGGGATGTCGCTCGGTGGCGAGGATCGCGGCAAGCAGGTCCTCGGCGGTCGAGTCCCACAGTCGGTCCGACCGCTCGGCGTCGTCAAGCGGGTCGAGGGTCCGCACGTCGTCTATCACCATGTCTTCGCTCCTCCGGTTCATCTGGTCCTCGCGGCACCGTGGCTGGCACGAGCGCTTGGTCGTATGTCCTTACCTGATGAATGCCCGTTGGCGGCCAGCTCTTTCGAGAGGCGCCGGCGGGCGCGGTGCAGTCGTAGAGAGAAGGTGGCTGCCGAGCAGCCGAGGACCTGTGCGCCCTCACGCGGTGCGAGCCCCTCCCACGCGACCAGCGTGAGGATCTCGCGATCTCGCTCGGGGAGAGCGGTAAAGGCCGCGGCGAGGGACTCCCTTTGGGCCAGGCGCTCGGCGACCGGAGTCTCGGGGTCAGCGACCTCCAACCCCTCCAGGGAGGAGACGGTTAGGTGTGCGGCACGGCGACGCTCGGATCGGTGGCGATGCCCCAGCACCTTTCGCGCGGTGCCCAAAAGCCAAGGCAACGGCTCGAGCGGGACCGTGTCGAGGCGGCGCCAGGCGATGAAGAATGCCTCCGACACGACTTCCTCGGCCACCTCCCGGCTCTCGGTCCGTCTCAGGGCATAGGCGAGGACGCGGGGGTAGCAGGAGCGAAATATCGCCTCGAAGCGAGCAGCGGCCAGCGCGTCCTGCAGGGTCGATCCGTCGTCGGTCACTATCAGCTGTAGTGCCCGTCGGGCGCTGGATATTTCACGCGGCGACATCAAAGTGGGTCATCGGCTCGAGGATGACGGGTCGTATGGCTGGGATCGCGGCGGGAGATTCCTGTAGACCGCGGGTCCCGGTCCCGACTTCCCGTGGGGACCGGGACCGATCACCTGTGCATATCCACACCCATCGGCGATTTCGTAGGGATCGACCGCGAGCCCCGATTCCCTTGCAAATCGCCATATGCCTCTCAGGCCATGGCAAAAACCGTTCCCGTCCGCGAGCTTCGCGCCAACCTCAGCAGCCTGCTCGACGAGGTCAGCGACCGCCGCGACCACGTGCTCGTCACCCGGAACGGTGTGCCCGCGGCGGCGCTGGTGCCGATCGATGAGTACGAGGCGCTGGAGGAGACTGCCGAGATCCTCTCCGACCCTGGCGCGATCGCCGCCCTCGAGGAGGGCCTCGGCGAGATCGACCGCGGCGAGACCGTCACGCTCGCCGACCTGCGCAAGGAGTTGGCCGCCGCCCGCCCAACGTCGGACTGATCCTTGGCGCGACTCGTCCTCGCCCGCCGAGCCCGTCTCGACCTCCTCGATCTGGGGTGGCCGCTGATCGATGCCATCGAGGACGCCCTCGGCCTGCTTGAGCGCGAGCCCCTCGCGGGACATACCTTGCGCGGCCCGCTCCGCGGCCTCCGCTCACTTCGCGTCGGCGCGTACCGAATCCTCTACCAGGTGACCGACGAGGGGAAGACGGTGCGGGTCGCCGCCATCCGGCACCGCTCTGTCTCCTACGGCAGCGACCCGCGTTGAGGAGGCCGTGGCGTCTTCGAGGCGACGCCGCTGCAGGGATTCGGCAGAGGGTCCACCCGGAGGTCCGAAAAAGCTGACATCTTTCTCGCCCCCTCACCATCTCGGACCTGCATCGGACTCGCGAATCGGCTGTCGTGCTCACTGCTCGGATCGCCTCGGCGCGACCGTGATCGCCACCGCGCCGGCGAGGCACCGCCGTTTCCGAAGTGTCCGCCGTACCGCTGAGGCGGCCCGGTAAAAGCGCGGTCGCGTCGGCGACCAGCGCTTCGACTTCGGCCTGGGCGTTAGGCGTACTTGATCGTCGTCGTTCCGGTCGCCGAAGGCGTTCTCGCTGAGGTACGCGTTCGTGCCGTCGACCTGGAAGCCCGCTTCGGCGGGGTGCCCGCTGTTGTTGCGGAAGTCGTAGGAGTCGTTGCAGAAGAAGGTCGGGAGTTGACCCTGATGTAGACGGTGCCTTCGCCGGCATGAGGGAAGGCGACCGATTCACCTTCGGCGCGCGGCACGTAGCCGCTCTCTTCGCAGCGCGTGGCGGTCGGCGGGTAGGTCGGGTCGGGGCAGATGACCGCCGACTCGCCGTCGGCGATCGTCAGGTCACCATTCGGCGAGGCCGCAGTCGCCGATCGAGACGTAGTCGTCGGCGGCGGTCAGCTGCTGACCGTTGGCGTAGAAGTCGAACTGCATGCCTTCGTTGACTTCGCCGGTACCGAGCGCCGGCGCGGATTTCACCTCCTCTCACGTGAACAACCCGGCGGACCCGACTTTCAGCATCTACGAGCCGGGAGCCCCGTCGACGAACACCGTGACCGGGACCGCCACCCCTCTGCCATCGTCCGTTCACGGCATTGGCTTGAACTCTTCGCCGACCCGGGACGGAGGTCGCGGATCGGCTTTTCCGCGATTAGATTGGCGCGTTGAGATTGCTTGGCCTCAAACGCGACCCGAAGCCCGGGCTGAAGCCCGGCGTCACCTGGACTCGTCTCGCCGTCTGTCTCGGGGTGCTTGTCGTGCTCGCGGTGCTTGCGGAGCATTTCGCCTCGGGGACCTTTCGCTCCAGCGACTGCGGCGCTAAGGAAATCAACACCGGCGCGCACAAGGAGGGCACCTGCACGGAAGGAAACACTAGGCTCGTCGTCGTCGATCGACACAGCGTGCTGAAGATGGATTCGCTCGAAGCGAAGCTCCTCGGGATCCGCGAGCACAGGACGATCCATGGTCCGGCCGGTTCGAAGACGGCGAAAGGCAGATTTGTCACCTTCGACGTGGCGGTCACGAACCGGGCCGGCGCGCCGGCGGCTGTCGCCGAGGGCCAGTTCATGCTCTTCGTCGGGGAACTCCACACCGAGTCCGTCGAAGTCGAGGAGGGATACGAACCCCGATCCTTCGTCAGCCGCGGGCGGGAGATCCCGCCGAACGGGACCGAAGAGGGAACCGTGACCTTCGCCACGTCGGTGAAAGGAGCGACGTCCGTACGGGAGAGCGGAAACCTCGATGTCGTGAACCTCGGTACCTCCGTTTCGGCTCTCGAACCGGAAGGGCTGTTCTACAAGCCCGAATACGGCGTGATCCGTACGTATCGGTAGATCGTCGGCGAGACGACTTCCTGATCCCGGCGCTATGAGTACGGATAACCGGCAAGAACTGCCTGTTTTCTGGGTTCGCAAGGAATGGCGGAATTCACGCGATCCCGGCGGATCGAGTTCTTCCACCTCGGCTTCCGCGAGGTCCTCGTAAAACGCCTCGATCCTTCCCGCCACATCCTGAAGGGCGGAGCGCCTGCCCGGCGTGGGTGTTGTTGATCGACTATCTTGCGCGGGCTTGAAACTTCCTCCACCACTCAATGGGTATTGGCTCGGTGTTCTCATCGCGTCGGTGGCCCTTCTGATCAGCGGAACGGCCGCGGACGCCGCCGGTAGACCATCCACGCGGCACCAGCGGGAGCCGAGCACGCCTGCCACGTCAACGGTCACGGGCGCCTATTCCTGGCGTCCCGACCTGGATCCCCAGGTCGCCTGGAGCAATTACAGCGAGAACGTGATCTACGACACCTACGTCCCGCTGCTCACCTACCGGCACGCGGGTGGTAAGGCGGGCAGTGAGGTCATTCCCGGACTCGCCCGGAGCCTGCCTCTCATCACCGATCGTGGCCGGACCTACACGCTCCACTTGCGCGAGGGCCTCCGCTACTCGGACCGCGAGCCGGTGCGGGCCTCGGATTTCAAGTTCGCGGTCGAACGGATGTTCCGGATCGAATCCCGCGGTGCCTTCTACGGCCCCGGCCGTTTCTTTGACGACATCGTCGGCACCGGGAGATTCGAGAGGACGCGCCGAGGAGGCATCCCGGGGATCGTCACCGACGACCGGACGGGGAGCATCGTGATCCATCTCGTCAAGCCGGAACGCTCCTTCTCCCGCAAGCTGGCGATGACGTTCACGGCGCCGGTGCCGGCGGGCACGCCGATCCACAATCAATCTTTCGATCCGCCCCCGGCGACCGGCCCGTACGTCATTACGCACTCGACGCGGCGCGGCTGGACCTACGAGCGCAACCCCGAGTGGCGGTCACACAACCACAGCTTGATGCCGCGGATCCCGAGCGGACATCTGGACACGATCAAGATCAAGGTAGTTCGCGACCAGGTGAAGGCGATCAGGGATGTCGAACGCGGGATGCTCGACTGGGTATCCGAAGAAATGCCCGGTCCCACCTACGTTTCCCTCCGGCACCGGCTCCCGTCCCGCGTTCGCCTCGAGCCCACCGTCGGCACCGAATACTTCTGGCTGAACACCTCGAAGCCCCCGTTCAACGACGTTCGGGTCCGCCGCGCTGTCAACTACGCCGTCGACCGCACCGTCTTCCGCCGCCTCTCCGGTGGCCAGCTGTCACCTACGGAGCAGATCCTTCCGCCCGACCTGCCGGGATACAGGAAGCTCTCCCTATATCCCCACAGCATGGCCAAGGCGCGGCAGCTGATCGCTGCCGCGGATCCGTCGGTCCGCGACATCACCCTCTGGACCTACGGCGAACCCGGCGACCTCACGCCAGCCGAGTTCAGCGTCTATTTCGCCGCGGTTCTCGAGGAACTCGGATTCACCGCTCACCTGAAGCTCCTCCGACCCGGACGCTATTTCGCCTTGATCGAAGGCCCCGCGCAGGCGATACCCGCCGCCGGACTCAGCGGCTACTCCGCCAACTACCCGGATCCGGATGATTTCTTCAGGGAAACGCTCGGCTCTCGCGCGACCCCGTACTACAACCAGAACCTGTCGCGATTCTTCGTCCCTGCCCTGTCGCAGGTGATCGACCGCCTGGCGAAGCGGCCCGGGCCGACGATGCCGGAAGCCCGCTACACCGCGCTGGACCGTGCCTACATGCAACTCGCCCCGTCGGTTCCGATCGGCAACAACCTCGTGCCGGTACTCGTCTCGAAGCGGATCGATCTCGGCAAGGTGGTTTCGAATCCGAGCTTCGGAGTCGATCTGGCCTCTCTCAGCGTCCATGGTTCAGGTTGATCAGGGAAGGCAGGCTCAGCAAACTCTTCTCTGACAATGAGCCAGGCGGAGGAGTTCCTGGCCCGTCTCGACTTCTACATGCAGACCGACCGCCGCGGTCAGCCCGATTTGCCTCGATGTCCTCCGCGTGCCGGATCCGGACTGCCCTTTGACGCCCGCGACTTCCGGTCAAGAGTGTTCGCTTCCGCGATCCTCTCGCCCGAACCGCTCCCGCAGCCAGTCCCGCGCGCCCGAGGCGGTGACGGGGACGTCGTCGGGGTCGTGGTCGACCAGGCGGGCGGCATTTCGCAGCGTCGCCTCCCCGAGTTGGGAGACGTACTCGCGGGCCTCCTCGCGGCGCTTGGCGAGGAGCAGGCCGGCGTCGGGGACGTCGCCGAAGGCGGCCTTCTTCTCCGCCTTCGTCGGCAGGTGGTGGGTGAAGGGGAGCGGCGAGACCTGGGGCGTGTCGGTGCGGGGCTCGGAGCGGTTGAAGGCGACTTCGAGGCTGGGGGCGTTCTCGTCGCGTCTGGTCAGGGCCGGCCCAAGATCGAAGCGGTCCCGCAGGGTGCGGAGCACCGAGTTCGTGTGGAAGTTGTCGGAGATCACGGTGCCGCGCTCGGTGAAGGGGGACACGACGATCGCCGGGATGCGAACTCCGAAGCGGTCGAATCCGAATCCCTGCTCTCCCGGGGAGTCGTCGGGAACCGGCGCGGCCGGCGGCGGCACGTGGTCGTAGCAGCCGCCGTGCTCGTCGAAGAGGACCAGCAGCGCGGTCGACTCCCACTGCGGTGAATTGCGGACAGCTTCGTAGACCCGTGCCAGGAGCCGCTCGCCGGCGCGGATGTCGGTCGGCGGGTGGTAGTCGTCGAGTTCACCGAAGAGCATGTTCGGCTCGAGCCAGGAGTAGGGCGGAAGGGTGCCGGCGGCGGCGTCGGTGAAGAACCGCTCGCGGTCGACTCCGTGGGTCTTCCACATCTCCAGGTGGTGGAGACCGGCGAGGTTGATCGCGCAATCGGGGACGACCTGACTGGGGTCGACGTAGACCTGCCAATCGATGCCGCGCTCGGTGAACAGATCGAAGAGGTTCGGCATCCGCTGATCCCAGGCGTAGTTCAGGATCGCCTCGTTGTCGAGCTTCCCGAGGCTCGTGGCGCCGTGGTAGAAGGACCGGTTGGGGAAGGTGCAGGTCGGGGCCTCGCAGAACCAGCGGGTGAAGACCGCGTACTCCTGGGCGAGGGTGTTGATCACCGGCGCGGTTCGCGGCTCGAAGACCCGGCCGACCGTCTGCATCTCCTCGGCGGTCGGCTCGCGCTCCTTCTCCCAGCGGAAGTTGCCGTAAAAGTCGAGCGCGAAGCCATCCATGGTCGGCGTGCGGGCGTCCGCGGGGGCGTTGAACGGCGCCTCCATGAAGTCGGGGAAGAGCGGATAGGCGGCGCGGCCCAGGTTCGAGGGTGGTTGATACGCCCCGAAGAGCTGAACGTTGACGTTGCCGAAGCCCTCGCCGGGATCGGGCAGCGGGTCGTGGGGGAGCGCCGTCGGGGAGACGCTGACCGAGCCGCCGGGGTAGGGGAGCTCGATCTCACGTCCGCGGATCCCGTCGGCCTCGTCGATGTGGGGCAGGTGGCCGAGCAGGGAATCGAACGAGCGGTTCTCGAACATGACGACGACCCATTGCTCGATCCGCTCCATCTGCCGGCGATCCTAAGCAACGCGGGCGGCGGAACTTGAACCGGAGAAAGCGGCGGAGGGAATCCGGTCACGCCGGGGCCGCATTCTCAGGAAAAGCTCAGTATCCCGTCAGGCCGTCTTGAGCCTCGCTCGGAAGCATCGCGTCGGTGAAGACCCGACTGCGCCTCCGACGTCCCCGCCGCCTGCCGCTGCCGCGCCGTCCGCTCGAGTGGGCCCTCGCGATCGTCGCGGCGGCGCTGATCGTGGTCGGGGTCGCCTCGATCGGCAGCTCCTCGTCCAGCTCCGCGGCGACCAAGCGGACCGCGACGGTCGGCAAGGGCGTGGTCCAGTCGACCGTGTCGGGAAACGGGACCCTCGAACCGGCGCAGAAGCTCGAACTCAACTTCGGCGCCTCGGGCGAAGTGACCGACATCTACGTGAAGGCCGGACAGAAGGTGACCAAGGGCGAGGTGCTGGCCGAGGTCGACTCGAGCTCGGCGCGGGCGTCCCTCGCCTCGGCCGAAGCGCAGCAGCTGGAAGCCGAAGAAGCGGTGGAGGCCGCCGAAAAAGCGGAAGGCGAAGAAGGCGAAAGCGTGGAAGCGGCCTACGAGGGCGGCGGCGGGTCGATGGTCCTCGTCGGCCTGATGTCGGTGGAAGGCACCGCGGCCGGCAAGGAGGAAGCCGCGCCCGGCACCGGCAAGGAAGAAGGCCCTAAGTCCGAAAAGCCGACGACGGGCACCGAAAAGCCCACCACCGAAACGCCTTCGAAGACGGGAATGCCCACGACGGGGGAAGCGGCCCCGGCGCAGGAAGAAGCGGCCGCGCCGGCAGCCGGAGGGTCGGCCGCCCCCGCCGCAAGCTCGACCGGCGGCGAACCGAGCTCGAGCGCGGCGAGCGCCGGCGTCTCGGTCAGCCTGCCGACCGCCGAAGCGAACCTCCGTGAGGCCGAGCTCACGGTCGGGAGCGCCCGCCAGGAAGTTCGCGAAACCACCTTGCGCGCCCCGATCTCGGGCACGATCGCCCAGGTCTCTGGTGCGGTCGGCGAAACCGTCACCGGTGGCACCTCGGGCGGCGGGGGCACCTCCGAAGCCTCCGCGCCCGGGGCCATCGGGGGCGAATCCAGCGGCGAAAGCTCAGGATCCGCCTTCATCGTGCTGGCCCAGCTGCACCGGCTGAAGCTCGAGGTCAGCTTCAGCGAGGCCGACATCGGCAAGGTCCGCAAGGGCCAGGCCGCGACCGTCTCGGTCGCCGCGATGGAAGGGACCGAACTGGCGGGCCGGGTGACCAAGGTCAGCGTGCTGCCGAGCGAAGGGTCATCGAGCGTCGTCGAATATCCGGCGACGATCCTCCTCGCCCAGAGCGCCAAGGGCCTCCGGGCCGGGATGTCGGCGAGCGCCGAAGTGGTGGTCGAACAGGTGGACGACGCGGTCACCGTCTCCAGCGAAGCGATCTCCTCGCTGGGCGCAGGCAGGACCGTCACCGTCGAACAAGACGGCAAGGAAGTCACGAAGCAGGTCAAGACCGGCCTCGAAGGCGACGAAACGACGCAGGTGATCAGCGGCCTCGAGGTGGGCGAGACGGTGGTCCTGCCGGAACTGTCGGTCGCGACCGGGAGCTCCGGCGGCGAATCCGGCGGCTTCCCGGGTGGCGGCGGCTTTCCGAGCGGTGGCTTCCCTGGCGGCGGCGCCGGCGGATTCACCCCGCCGAGTGGCGTCACCTTCCCCGGCGGGGCGCCGTGATCGAGCGGCGCGAGCAGCCGGTCATCCGGATCCAGGACCTGGTCCGCACCTACACGATGGGCCAGACCCGCGTCCGGGCGCTGCGCGGCGTCTCACTGGTGATCGAGCGCGGTGAGTACGTGGCGATCATGGGCCCCTCGGGGAGCGGTAAGTCGACGCTGATGAACACGCTCGGCTGCCTCGACGCGCCGACCTCGGGGAGCTACCGGCTCGACGGGGTCGACGTCGGGACGCTCGACGAAGACGATCTCTCCGACCTGCGCAACCGCAAGATCGGCTTCGTCTTCCAGGGCTTCAACCTGGTGGCGAAGATCTCGGCGCTCGCCAACGTCGAACTGCCGCTCGTCTACGCCGGGCTCAGCCGCGGCGCCCGTCGCCGGCGCGCGGTGCGGGCGCTGGTGGCGGTCGGGATGGGCAACCGGATCGACCACGGCTCCAACGAGCTCTCCGGCGGCCAGCAGCAGCGGGTCGCGATCGCCCGCGCGATCGTCACCAACCCGGCGCTGATCCTCGCCGACGAGCCGACCGGCAACCTCGACTCGCGCTCGACCGAGGACGTCCTCGGGATCTTCGAGGACCTCAATGACAGCGGTCGCTCCGTGGTGATGATCACCCATGAGGACGACGTCGCCGCCCACGCCGACCGCCTGGTGCGGCTGGCCGACGGGCGGATCGTCGCCGACGGGCCGGTGATCGCCGAGAGCGGATCGGCGGTCGGCCGGGCGCGGCTGGCCAGGGGCGCCGCCTGATGGCGATCGAGACGATCCGCACCGCCTGGATCGGCCTGATGTCCCACCGGCTGCGCACGGCCCTGACCGTGCTCGGGATCACGATCGGGATCGCCTCGGTGATCGTCCTGATCGCGGTCGGCAAGGGCTCCTCCGACGCGGTGCAGGAATCGATCGACGAACTCGGCTCCGAGACGCTGACCGTGAGCGCCTCGCCGAGCGGGGAAACGGCGAGTGGGACGCCGGTCCGCGTCACCCTCGAAGAGGCCGACGTCGAAGCGCTCGAAGAAAGCGGACGGGCGCCCGCGATCGCGAGCGTCTCACCGGTCCTCGACGCCGGCAGCACCGAACTGGTCAACGGCTCCTCGAGCGTCGAACCGGGCGAATTTGTCGGCACCACGCCGTCGTACTTCGCGGCCCGCAACTACACGATCGAATCGGGCT
Organism: uncultured Actinomycetes bacterium; assembly: GCA_963782515.1. Taxonomy (GTDB): domain Bacteria; phylum Actinomycetota; class Thermoleophilia; order Solirubrobacterales; family 70-9; genus VAYN01. Next base: position 1,205,615 of record CAWAJY010000004.1, read on the forward strand.
CGCCCTTCACCGCGGCGCAGGTGAAGGAACGGGCGCGGGTGGCGGTGATCGGGCCCGAAGTGGAGAGCGAACTCTTCGTGGGCGAGAGCGCGGTCGGCAAGACGATGCAGGTGAACGGCGTCAACTACGAGGTGATCGGGGTGACCAAGGCGAAGGGCTCGAGCGGCACGGCGTCCCAGGACAACGGCGTCTTCGCGCCGATCACCGCGGTCGAAGACACGCTTGCCGGCTACGGCGAACTCAGCTCGATCGCGGTCGAGGCCACCTCGAAGGAGGCGGTCGCCGAAGCGGAAGCGCAGATCACCCAGGTCCTCGACGAACGCCATGGGATCTCCGAAGGCATCAACGTGATCAACCAGAGCTCGATCATCGAAGCCTCGAGCTCCAGTGAATCGGTCTTCACCACGCTGCTCACCTGGGTGGCGGCGATCTCGCTGCTGGTCGGCGGGATCGGGGTGATGAACATCATGCTGGTCAGCGTCACCGAGCGGACCCGTGAGATCGGCATCCGCAAGGCGATCGGCGCCCGCCGCTCCGACATCCTCGCCCAGTTTCTGACCGAGGCGTTGCTGGTCTCGGCGATGGGTGGACTGCTGGGGATCGCGGTCGGCCTGGTCGGCAGCCAGTTCGAGATCGCCGGCGTACAGCCCGCCGTGGCGGGCTACTCGGTGATCCTCGCGGCCGCCGCGTCGCTGGGCTCCGGGCTCTTCTTCGGCACCTACCCCGCGATGCGGGCCGCGCGCCTGCGGCCGATCGACGCGCTGCGCTTTGAGTGACCACGACGACAACCCATCGGAGGACGAGGAGATGACCCGCGTGATCGACACCGACGCCCGCGATCTGGAAGACAAGGAGCGCTGGATCGACGACGAATCCGACGAGGACGGTTGGGACGCCGACGAGGACCATGAGGAGCTGCCGCCGCGACCCCGCGGCCGCCTGCTGCGGCCGCTGCCCCTGTTCCTGATCGCGCTGATCGTCGCCGCTGCCGGCTTCCTCGGCGGGGTGCTCGTCCAGAAGGGGAGCGAAGGCGGCGCGGGCGCCGGTGGGCCGGCGGGCAACCTACCGCCGTTCGCGGCCGGAGCGGGAGGCTCCGAAGCGACGGCGAGCGGCACGGTGACCAGCGTCAAGGGCCACACGATCTACGTCAAGGAATCGGACGGCACGACCGTCGCGGTGAAGGTCGGCGACGGTGCCACCGTGACCCGCGACGCGAACGTCGTGGCGAAGAAGATCCATCCCGGCGACACGGTCACGGTCGAAGGCTCCAAGCATGGCTCGACCGTGAAGGCCGGCTCGGTCGCGGCGACCGAATCGGGGGTGGAATCGACGACCGGACCCGGCGAAGGCGGGTCGGAAGGCGAAATACCGGTCGAATCGCTCTTCGAAGAATGAGCGGGGCGCCGCGCGCGAGGAAGAACTTGAACCGAACGAGAGAGGAAAGGAAGCGGAGATGAAACGGAAAGACACGGAAAGGCGATGGCGCCCGAGCTTGACGCTCGGGGTCGCGCTCGCCATGGCGCTCGGCGCTCTGGTGCTGGCCGGTTGCGGCGGCGGGTCGAGCAGCTCGAGCTCGGAATCGAGCTCGACGACCAGTTCCGGCTCGGAAGGCTCGGAAGGCAAAGGAGGCGCGCCAGGCGGGTTCGACATCTCCGAAGAACAGCGCTCATGCCTGAAGGAAAAGGGCGTCGAGCTGCCGGAATTCAAAGGCGGTGAAGGTGGCCCGCCCCCGCAGGGCGAAGGCTTTGAACCGCCGGAAGGCGGTGAACCTCCGCAGAGCGTCAAGCCGCCCGAAGGGGGCCCCCAGGGGAGCCCGAAGGCGTTCGAAGAATGCGGCATCGAACTCGGCGAATTCAAAGGCCCGGGCGGCAAGGGCGCTCCGGACATGAACTCGGCGGCGTTCAAGAAGCAGGTGAAGGAATACGTCGCCTGCGTCCGCGAAAACGGTTATGACCTGGCCGAACCGGACTTCTCCGGCGAAGGGCCGATCTTCGAAAAAGCGGAATCGGAAAGCGCCGCGTTCAAGAAGGCGAGCGCGAGTTGCCAGAGTCTGCTCGGCGGGCCGGCGGGGGTTCCTGGGCCGGGGGACGCGGAAGAAGGATGACCGTCTAACCCTCGACGGAGGGCTCGCGAGCGGTCGTCCTCGGTCGCCGCTCGCGGAGCCTCAGTCCTCCTTCAGCACCGAGTACCAGATCTGCTCGGCGACCCGCACGAGTTCGTCACCGGTGCGGGCGAAGCGCCGGTAGAGCTCGCGGCGGGCCGTCACCTCGCGCAGGTCTTCGTTCTCCAGCAGCGCCGACATCGCCGCCCGGTAGGTGTGTTGGATGTGCCGCTGGTCCTTGATGGCGCGATCGGCGATCTCGGTTCCCTCCTCGCGCCTGCCCGCGGTGAAGGCTCGCAGCGCCTCGTCGAGGCGGGCGGCGCCGGCGGCGAGCTGCTCGGCCATGGTCGCCATCGCGGCGTCGGGTGGCGTCGACATCGCCTCGGCCTCGCCGACCAGGTTCTTCGCATCGTTGACGATTTCGTCGAGCCCGCGTGAGAGCTCGAAGATGTCCTCGGGGTCGAGGGGAGTGGTGAACGCTTCCGAGAGCGCCGTGCGCAGGGTGCGCTTCTTGGCGTCGGCCTCGTGCTCCAGTCGGCGCAGCTCGGCGCCGTCGGCGGTCTCGCCCTGGGCCCAGTCGACGAGGCCCCGCATCGTCGCCGCGGTCAGCGCCGACTGCTCGGCGAGCATCCCCATCACGTCCGGTCGGGCGGGCAGGAACCAGCCCCGGCGCCGCTTCACGCGAGTCTCCAGAGCGGCAGGATCAGGGCGCCGAGCGCCGCCGAGCCGGGGAGCGTGAGGATCCAGGCGAAGGCGATCGAGTGCACCACCGACCAGCGTACGTGGCGCCAGCGCCGCCGACCGCCGCCCACCCCGACCACCGAGGAGGCGACCACCTGGGTCGTGGAGACCGGCGCACCGAGGTAGGAGGCCGGGATGACGACCGCGGTCGAGGCGCTCTGCGAGGCGAACGCGCCGAGCGAGGTGAGCCGGAAGATGCGCCGGCCGACGGTGCGGATGATCCGCCAGCCACCGAACGCGGTGCCCAGGGTGAGCGCGGTGCCGCAGAGAAGCTTTGCCCAGAGCGGCACCCCGAAGGTGGAGATCCGGCCGTCGGCGAGGAGCAGGGCGCCGACCACCCCCATCGCCTTCTGGCCGTCGTTGGCGCCGTGGCCGAAGGCGAGCGCCGCCGACATCGCCCACTCGGCGCCGACGATCGGCTGCCGCACCCGACGGGTCGCGCGGCGGAGCAGCAGCAGGTCGAGGCGGGAGAAGGCGAAGCCGAAGCCGAGCCCGAGCAGCGGCGAGACCGCGAGCGCGATCAGGACGCCGGCCAGGCCGACCGGGCGCAGTCCTTCCAGGCCTCCCCAGCGGATCGCGCTGATGCCGGAATCGACGAAGGCGGCGCCGGCCAGTCCGCCGACCAGGGCGTGAGCCGAGCTCGAGGGCAGTCCCAGTCGCCAGGTCAGCACGTTCCAGCAGGTCGCCGCGAGCGCGCCCGCCCCGATCACCGCCACCGCGGCCGTGCCGGGAACGGTCACGATCCCGGCGATCGTCCCGGCCACCGCGGTGCCGACGACCACCGCCCCGAGCAGGTTGAAGACAGCGGCCAGCGCCACCGCCTGACCGGGCGGGGCCGCCCGCGTCGTGACCAGCGTGGCGATCGCGTTGGCCGCGTCGTGAAAGCCGTTGGTCAGCGCGAACGCGACGGCGACGGCTATCGCCAGCGCAAGTTCCACGCCGCTTCGATCCCCTTCGTGACCCGCATGGGGTCAACGTATTCCAGAAGGCCTCAGCCGTCGACGGGGGCTCGCCGCAGTCCGGGGGTGGCGGGGTACGGAGTGGGGGCGTTGTTCGGCCGCTGCTCGCGGCCGCCCCGCCCGTCCGAGGTCGGTCCTGGGCGTCTCATGGCGGTCCTGGCAGGCTGTGACCGCCATGAGACGCCCAGGACGTGAGGGGTTCGTGAAACATCCGTCACCCTCCCGCGCGAGAGAAGCCGGGAGAGCCCACACCTCCCCCGACCTCGCCCCGATCGGCGACGGAGATGCCGGGAACGTCACACCCCCGTGCGCTCCGGGCCACCTCCCGGCACCGGGATCGAGGTCCCCGAGAGTGCGGGCGACCTGAGTGAACCTATGCGTAACCAGGGTCGCCCGCGCCTCCGTGACCGTCGGACGACACGCACCGAAGCGTGGAGTTCCCACGGTCTCCGTGACGAGGTACGGCTTCCGTCACGGATCCGTGTCCCTCGCGTGCGCCTCGCGTGATCCGCGTCCCTCTTATGCGCCCGCGTGACCCGCACCCGACGATCCCTCATCACTCGCCACATGACCCGGCCGTCTCGGCCACGGCCACAGCCGGCCAGGGCCGTGGCCGAGACGGCCGGGCTCGCCGCAGGCCCTTGCGTCCCTTACCTCGGGCGCCGGCTTCCCCCCGCCCCGCCCCTTCCCCGAACGCCAGCTGCGTGGACCTCGTATCGGGTCCCGCCTGACGCCCCCGCCTCAGCGCCAGAGGTCGCGGCGGAGGAGCTCGTTGCCGCGTTCGAGTTGCTGGATGGTCGCCTTGGCGACGGATTTCACTTTGGTTTCGCGGTTGATGCGGGCCTGGATTTCGCGGTGGGACTTGCCGGTGCGGCGGGCGAGGTCACCGACCATGCGGCTGCGGTCGGCGCGGAGGCGCTCGCGGGTTTCGTAGGCGGACTCGCGCTCGGGCTCGCGGGGCTCGGGCGGGGCGGCGGGGGTGGCGACGATCGGTTTCGCGACGGGCTTGGGATCGTCGGTGGGGAAGAGCTGCAGGGCGGTCTCGCTCATGATCGCGTCGTCGAGCTCGGCGCCGCCGGAGCTCAGGACCGCGAAGCCACCGCCCTCGCCCGGCTCCTTGGGCGGCTCGTCGAACTCCTCGTCCGCCTCCTCCTCGCCGGACGGTGAGAGGTCGAGGGCGTGGCGTCGCTCCATCTCGATGTCGTGGGCAAGGGCCTTGAGGCGCGAGTCGGCGGGCATCAGCAGGTAGCTCATCTGGCGGCGGGGGCCGCCGGGGGTGGTGCGGATGAAGCGGCCGACGACCTGGCGGAAGAAGAGCTCGGTGCGGGCCGCGGTGGCGTAGACGCCGACCCGCAGGCGGGGGATGTCGACGCCCTCGGAGACCATCAGGACCGAGACCAGCCAGCGGCGCTCGGAGGCGGCGAACTCGGCGATCCGGCGGCTGGCGCCGGGCTCGTCGCTCATCACGATCTCCGGCTGCTCCTTCGCGACCATCGCGAGCCGCGCCGCGATCGCCCGGGCGTGCTCCTGGTCGGAGGCGATCACCAGGCCGCCGGCGTCCGGGTGCCCTTCGGCGCGGACCTCGCTCAGACGGGCGTCGGCGTCGCGGAGCACCTCGCCCATCCACTCGCCCTCCGGGCTGAGCGCCGTCCGCAGCCGCCGCGCCGACTCCGCCGCCGGCAGGACGAGGTCGAAGTCGGCGGTCCGCAGGCGCCCGTCGGAGACCCACTCCATCTCGCCCTCGTAGGGGAGGAAGGTGATCGGCCTGCACACCCGGTCGCGCAGCGCCTGCGGGTAGCCGTAGACGTAGTCGGCGCGGCTGATGCCGTCCTCGTCGTAGGCAACCCAGGGGATTGCCGAGTTGTCGGAGCGGAACGGCGTCCCGGAGAGGAGCAGGCGGAAGCGGGCGCCGTCGAAGGCGCGGCGGGCGCGCAGGCCCCAGGCCGCCATGTCGCCCATGTGGTGGGGCTCGTCGGCGATCAGCAGGGTGGTGCGGTGGCTCGCGGCGTCGCGGTGCGTGTCGGGACCGGCGGCGATCGTCTGGTAGGTGACGGCGACGCCGTGGAAGTCGTTCGACTCCGGCCCGTCGGAGTTCGGCCGGTTCGGCTCGAGGTCGATCCCGTAGCGGGCCGCGTCGGCCGCCCACTGGCGGCAGATGTGCGTGGTCGGCCCGGCGACGACGACGCGTGAGACGAACCCGGCGACCAGCATCCGGTGGGCGATGTGGAGGCCGAACGTCGTCTTCCCCGCGGCCGGCGTCGCCGAGGCGAGGAAGCTCGAACCCGAGTGCGCGCGGACGGCCTCGGTCGCCTCTTTCTGCCAGGCGCGAAGGGGCCGGGCGTCGGGCCAGGGCGGGAGGGATCGGGCCCGCGGCGCGCCGCCGGTCTGGTGCTGAGCAACGTCGTACAAGGGCGGGCAACAATATGGTCGCGGGCGGCGGAGGGGCCCCGAGGTCGACCCGGGCCGAAGGCGTGGCGGCCATGCCCGCCCAGGAGTACATTGGGAGCTTGGCTCCTGACCCGCCTTCCGAGCAGACCGCGGAGAAGGCCCCGCCTCCGAATACGCCGCCGGCGACGCCGCACCCGTCCGGCTTCCGCGTCGACCCGGCACCCGACGGTCGCGGCGCGCCGCCCCAGCCGAAGCCGCCGCTCATCCCCCGCAACCGGACCTTCATCTGGATCCTGGTCGGGCTGTTGGCGGTGAACGTGCTGATCGCGGTCCTCGCCAGCGGCCGCGAAAGCAGGCCGCAGGTGCCCTACCAGCCCTTCTTCGTCGAACAGGTGAGCGCCGACAACGTCCGCGAGATCAGCTCCACCTCCGACTCGATCGAAGGAACGCTGAAGAAGGAAGCGACCTACACGCCGCCGGGCGGCGGCGAACCGGTGAAGGTGAGCGAAGACTTCAAGACCGAGGTCCCGTCGTTCATCGACAGCAAGGCCGTCACCGAACTGCTGACCGAGCACCACGTCGTGATCAACGCGTCGGCGCCCTCCTCCGGCGGCTCCGTGCTCGGGACGATCCTCCTCAGCTTCCTTCCGACCCTGCTGATCATCGGCTTCTTCCTCTGGCTGATCCGCAAACAGACCGGTGGCGGCAAAGGCGGCATCCTCGGCGGCTTCGGGCGCTCGACCGCGCGGCGGGTCGGGGACGACGGCAAGGACCGGGTCACGTTCAAGGACGTCGCCGGGATCGACGAGGCCGAGGAGGAGCTGGAAGAGATCGTCGACTTCCTCAAAAACCCGGAGCGCTACACCAAGCTCGGGGCGCGCATCCCCCACGGCGTCCTGCTGTACGGCCCGCCGGGGACCGGCAAGACGCTGCTCGCGCGCGCCGTGGCCGGCCAGGCCCACGCCGCCTACTTCCATATCTCGGCCTCGGAGTTCGTCGAGGCGATCGTCGGCGTCGGTGCCTCGCGGGTCCGCGACCTCTTCAAACAGGCCAAGGAGGCCGCCCCCTCGATCGTCTTCATCGACGAGCTCGACGCGATCGGCCGGTCGCGCTCGGGGAACATCTCCGGCCTCTCGGGTGGGAACGACGAGCGCGAGCAGACGCTCAATCAGATCCTCACCGAGATGGACGGCTTCGAGCCGGGCACCGACGTGATCGTGCTCGGCGCGACGAATCGTCCGGAGATCCTCGATCCGGCGCTGCTCCGGCCGGGTCGCTTCGACCGTCGCATCGCGGTCAACCCGCCGGATCGAATCGGACGGGTCGCGATCCTCGAGATCCACACGCGCGGCGTGACCCTGGCCGACGACGTCGACCTGGAACGAATCGCCGCGTCGATCCCCGGCTCGACCGGCGCCGACATCGCGCTGCTGGTGAACGAGGCCGCGCTCTTCGCCGCCCGCCGCGAACACTCCGAGGTCCAGCAGCGGGACTTCACCGACGCAATCGAGAAAATCCTGCTGGGAGCCGAGCGCCAGGTCGTCATGACCGAGGCCGACCGCACGCGCACCGCCTACCACGAGTCCGGTCACGCCTTGGTGGGGATGCTCACCCCGGGCGCCGATCCGGTCCGGAAGATCTCGATCATCCCCCGCGGGCAGGCACTCGGGGTGACGCTCTCGACTCCCGACAGCGACCGCTACAACTACCGCCGCGAGGACCTGGTGGCGAAAATCAAGGTGGCGCTCGGCGGTCGAGCGGCGGAGAAGGTCGTCTTCGACGAGATCTCGACCGGGGCGGAGTCCGACATCCAGAACCTCACCCAGGTCGCCCGCGGGATGGTCGGCCGGTGGGGGATGAGCGACGCGATCGGGCCGATCGCGGTCACCGACGGCCGCCAGGACGGCATGCTGCTGCCCGGAGCGATGCCGGCCTCCGGGCCGACCCAGGAGCTGGTCGACAAGGAGGTCCGCCGGATCGTGGACGAGGCCGAGGCGGAAGTCCTCGAGCTGCTCCGGCGGGAGCGGGACCACCTCGAAGCGCTCGCCGGGGCGCTGCTCGAGCGGGAGACCCTCGACCAGCCCGAGGCCTACGAGGTCGCCGGCGTGCCGCTGCCCGGAGGCGGAGCCGCCGAGCCGGACCCGACCGCGACGCCGGCGCTCGGCTGACCCCCGGGGCCGTGCCGATCGAGCCGATCTCGACGACGCCGACGCTGGCCGCCTACGCGGCCGGCCGCGGCCTCCTGCACCGGGCCGCGTCTTTCGGCCTGCCGAAGGCGACCCAGTTGATGCGTCACGGCTTCATGCAGGAAGTGCCGAGCCTCGCCACGGGCGAGCTGCCGGGAGGCGCCGGGCCGGGCTGGCTCGCGCTCGTCAACTACGCCTACGAGGGGCGCAACGACATCGAGCGCAGCCCGTTCACGCTCGTCCTCGTCGAAGCGACCGCGAGCAGCGAATACGCGATCCGGGTCCTCTGCCACGACCGCCGCCTGGACAAGCGGGACCGCTCGAACCCGGATGCCGACCGCGAGGTCGTGAAGCTCGACGACAAGGAGGTCCGGCTGGAGAGCGACCGCTTCCTCGAGCGGTACGCGGTGTCGACCGACCACGACCAGGATCAGCTCGCGGTCTGGCAGGTGTTTTCGCCGGGGATCATCCATTGGCTGACCGAGGAAGCCCCGGAGCGCTTCTCCTTCGAGCTGCAGGACGGCGCACTCGCCTGCTTCGTGCCCGGCTACGTCGTCGACGAGGACCAGCTCGATGCCCTCTGCGCCGCCGCGGGGCGGATCTTCGCCCGGGTCGCCGCGATCGACGGGCGCGGTCGGACCGCGACGCCCAGCGAGGACTCGGGCCGGGGCCAGGTCGAGCGCGAGCTGGCCGAGAAGCGGTTCGCGAAGCCGCCGAAGAGCGTCAAGGAGGCGGCGAAGTCGTTCCGCCAGGGCCTCCTGATCGGGGACCGCGCCTGGGCGCTGGGCGCCGAAGCGTTCTTCCGCGAGCAGGCCGCCCTGGTCGGCTTCGAGCCGCTCGGCACCGGCGCCTATCGGGCCTTGAACCTCCAGACCTTCCTGCCGGGCGTCCTCGCGCGGGCGGCGCGGGGCCGGGTCCCGAGCGGCGAGGAGGCCTTCCTCGTCCTCACCGACTCCGAGGACTACGACGACATGGGGTGGACCAACCTGGTCGTCGAGGCGGACTCGCCGCTGCGGGCGATGGCGGTGGCCGGGAGCGTCCCTCGCGGCGACACCTCCGAGCGCGGGGTGATGCAGGTCGGCGTCGACGGCCGGTCCCTGATCCTGACGACGCTCGACGGCGGCCCCCGAGAGCGCGACGCCGAGGAATTCGACGCCTTCTTCGCCGCCGCGACGGAGCTGGCGGGCCGGTTGGCGACCGGCTGAAATTCGACTGAGCGGGCGAATGCGCCGGTCGCGCCGGGGTAGGGACGTCCCATGACCGCTATCGAGCGGAAGCGGCGCGAGGGCGGTAGCTCGGCCTACCGCGTCATCGAGATTCATGGCGAGTGCGGGCTCCCTGATGTCGAGGAGCTTCAGACGGTCCTGGAGGGGACGGCGGGGAAGGAGGCGGGGGTCGTGATCGGCCTCGAACATTGCGAGTTCATCGATTCGATGGCGCTCGCCGCGCTCGTCCGCGCGCACGGTCGCGTCGAAGGGGACCTGGCCGGCTCGGCCCGCTGAGCCGCTGGGCACGGCACCCCGGCGCGTGTATAACCGGGTGATGGCGATGCAAGGCAACGCCGGGTTTGTCGAGCTGACCGACCGGGGGCTGGGACGGGACGAGGTCGTCGCGGTCGCCCGTGGCGGGGCCGAGGTGCGGGTCGGGACGGACGCCGTGGCGGCGATGGAGCGCGGGGCCGCGGTGGTGGCCGAGCTGGTCGCCTCCGACGAGCCGGTGTACGGAGTGTCGACCGGCTTCGGGGCGCTGGCGACGACGCCGATCCCGGCGGGGAAGCGGGCGCTGCTGCAGAAGTCCCTGGTCCGCTCGCACGCGGCCGGGATGGGGCCGGAGGTGGAGACCGAGGTCGTGCGGGCGATGATGGTGCTGCGGGCGCGCTCGCTGTCGATGGGCTTCAGCGGGGTGCGGCCGCTGGTCGCCGAGGGGATCGTGGCGCTCCTGAATGCGTCGCTGGCGCCGGTCGTCCCCGAGTACGGGTCGCTCGGGGCGAGCGGGGACCTGGCGCCGCTGGCGCACGCGGCGCTGCCGCTGCTCGGCGAGGGGTCGGTTCGGGACGCCTCCGGGGAGCTGCGCGACGCGAGCGAGGCGCTTGCCGCGGCGGGGATCGCGCCGATCGAGCTGGGGGCGAAGGAGGGGCTCGCGCTGATCAACGGGACCGACGGGATCCTCGGCATGCTGGTGCTCGCCCTGCACGACTTCGGCCTGCTGCTGAAGGCCGCCGACCTCTCCGCCGCGCTCAGCGTCGAGGCGCTCCTCGGCACCGACCGCGCCTTCGCCGCCGACCTCGTCGCGCTCCGTCCCCAGCCGGGACAGCAGGCGAGCGCTGCCAACATGCGGCGGCTGCTGGCGGGCTCGGCCGTCGTCGCCAGCCACCGCCACGGCGACCCGCGCGTGCAGGACCCCTACTCGCTGCGCTGCGCGCCCCAGGTGAACGGTGCCGCCCGCGACGCGCTCGGGCACGCGACGCGGACCGCGGAGTACGAGCTCGTCGCGGCGATCGACAACCCGATGGTGCTGCCCGATGGCCGGGTCGAGTCCTGCGGCAACTTCCACGGCGCGCCGCTCGGCCAGGTCTGCGACCTGCTGGCGATCGCCTCGGCCGACGTCGGCGCGATCGCCGAGCGCCGCACCGACCGCCTGCTCGACCCGGTCCGCTCGATGAACCTGCCGCCGTTCCTCGCCGACGACGCGGGGGTGAACTCGGGGCTGATGATCGGCCACTACACGCAGGCGGCGATGGTCGCCGAGAACCGCCGGCTGGCCGTGCCCGCGAGCACCGACACGCTGTCGACGAGCGCCTCGCAGGAGGACCACGTGTCGATGGCCTGGGGCGCGGCGCGGAAGCTGCGGACCTCGCTGGCGAACCTGCGGCGGATCCTCGCGGTGGAGATCACCTGCGCGGTGCGGGGGCTGGAGCTGCGGCCCGACGAGCCCGCCGCCGGGACCGCCGCGGCGCGCGACCGCCTGCGCGAGTCGGTCCCCGGGTTCGGCGAGGACCGCCACCTCTCGCCGGAGCTTGGCGCCGCCGAGGAGCTTGTGGGGTCCGGGGCGCTGGTCGCCGCCGTCGAGGAGGAGATCGGAGAGTTGGAATGAGCCGGGAGATCCACGCGCCGCACGGGTCGGAGCTGTCCTGCAAGGGCTGGCCGCAGGAGGCCGCGATGCGGATGCTGATGAACAACCTCGACCCCGCCGTGGCGGAGCGCCCCGAGGACCTCGTCGTCTACGGCGGCACCGGCCGCGCGGCGCGCTCCTGGGAGGCCTACGACGCGATCATCCGCACGCTGAAGACGCTGGAGGACGACGAGACCCTGCTGGTCCAGTCGGGCAAGCCGGTCGGCGTGATGCGCACGCACGAGTGGTCGCCGCGCGTCTTGATCGCGAACTCGAACCTGGTCGGGGACTGGGACAACTGGGACGAGTTCCGGAGGCTCGAAGCTGAGGGGCTGACGATGTACGGGCAGATGACCGCGGGCTCCTGGATCTACATCGGCAGCCAGGGGATCCTGCAGGGGACCTACGAGTGCTTCGCGGAGATCGCGCGGCGGCGTCACGGCGGCTCGCTGGCGGGGACGATCACGCTGACCGCCGGGCTTGGCGGCATGGGCGGGGCTCAGCCGCTGGCGATCACGATGAACGGCGGGGTGGCGCTATGCGTCGAGGTCGAGGAGGAGCGGATCGCGCGGCGGCTCGAGACCCGCTATCTCGACGAGGAGGCCGACGATCTCGAGGACGCGATCCGGCGCTGCGAAGAGGCGAAGCGGGAGGGGCGGGCGCTCAGCGTCGGGCTCTGTGCGAACGCCGTCGACGTCCTGCCCGCGCTGCTGGCGCGCGGCTTCGAGGCCGACATCGTCACCGACCAGACCTCCGCGCACGACCCGCTGAACGGTTACGTCCCGAACCTGATCAGCCTCGAGGAGGCGGAGCGCCTCCGCACCGAGGACCCCGACGAGTACGTGAGACGCTCGCGCGCGGCGATCGCGGCGCACTGCGCGGCGATGGTCGAATTCCTCGACCGCGGCAGCGAGGTCTTCGACTACGGCAACAGCCTGCGGGCCGAGGCGCGCCTCGGCGGCTTCGAGCGCGCCTTCGACTACCCGGGCTTCGTCCCTGCCTACGTGCGCCCGCTCTTCTGCGAGGGCAAGGGGCCGTTCCGCTGGGTCGCGCTGTCCGGGGACCCGGCCGACATCGCCGCCACCGACGCGGCCGTGCTGGAGGAGCTCGCGGGCGACGAGGCGCTCGAACGCTGGATCCGCCTCGCCGGTGAGCGGGTCGAGTTCCAGGGCCTGCCGGCGCGGATCTGCTGGGCGGGCTACGGCGAGCGCCACCGGCTCGGGTTGCGCTTCAACGAGATGGTGCGGAGCGGCGAGCTGAAGGGGCCGATCGTGATCGGCCGCGACCACCTCGACTCGGGTTCGGTCGCCTCCCCATATAGAGAGACCGAGGCGATGGCCGACGGCTCCGACGCGATCGCCGACTGGCCGCTCCTGAACGCGCTCGTCAACACCTCGGCGGGCGCCTCCTGGGTGAGCATCCACGATGGCGGCGGGGTCGGGATCGGCCGCTCGCTCCATGCCGGGATGGTCTGCGTCGCCGACGGCACCGACCTCGCCGCGGAAAAGCTCGACCGGGTGCTGCAGGCGGACCCCGGCATGGGTGTCATCCGCCACGCCGACGCGGGGTACGAGCGGGCGATCGACGTCGCCGAGGAGCGCGGCGTCCGCGTGCCGATGCGCGAGGGCGCCGAGTGACCCGGCGTCGGCCAAGTATTGGTGCGGCTATGGCGACACCAATGCTTGGCGGACGAGGAGGTCGCTGATGGCGGTGCTCCCGATCCGCGAGATGGGCGACCCGGTGCTGCGCGAGGCGGCACGCGAGGTGAGTGCGGAGGAGCTCGCGGGCGCGGAGGTCCAGCGGCTGATCGACGACATGATCGAGACGATGCGGACGGCGAACGGGGCGGGCCTGGCGGCGCCGCAGGTCGGCGTGCCACTGCGGATCGCGGTGATCGAGGTCCGCGAGGGCAACCCGCGCTACCCCTACAAGCCGCCGATCCCGCTGACCGTGATCGTCAACCCGCACCTGACCCCGCTCGACGGCACTACCTTCGCCACCAACGAGGGGTGCCTCTCGATGCCGAACGTGCGCGGGGACCTGGAGCGCTTCGAGAACGTCGGCGTGCGCTACCGCGACCGCGAGGGCGGGATCCACGAGGAGACGCGCCGCGGCCTCACCGCCGGCACCTTCCAGCACGAGGTCGATCACCTCGACGGCATCCTCTTCGTCGACCGCATGACGGACCTGCGGAGCCTCTCGACCTGGGCGGAGTTCGAGCGCCACGGCAAGGCCGAGTTCGTCGCCCGGATCGAAGAGCTGGTCGCGCGGGTCGGCTCGTGAGGTCCTGTCGATGACGGAGATCTGGTGCGAGTACGCCTGGCTCGGCGGCGAGGCGGCCACCGCGGGTGTCGTGATCGGGGTCGAGGGGGAGCGGATCGTCACCGTGCGGGTCGGCTGCGAGGAGGCCCCGGAGAGGGCGGTCGTCCTGCCCGGCTACACGCTGCCCGGGCTCGCCAACGCCCACTCGCATGCCTTCCAGCGCGCCATCCGCGGCAGGACCGAGGTCGGCCGCGGGACCTTCTGGACCTGGCGCGAGCGGATGTATGAGGCGGCGGCGCGGCTCGACCCGGACAACTACTTCGCGCTGGCCCGGGCGACCTTCGGCGAGATGGCGCTGGCCGGGATCACCGCCGTCGGCGAGTTCCACTACGTCCACCACGCTCCCGACGGCACCCCTTATGAGGACCCGAACGCGATGGGGGCGGCGGTGATCGCGGCGGCGCGCGAGGCCGGCATCCGGATCACGCTGATCGACGTTTGCTACCTGCACGGCGGGATCGGCGAGGAGGTGAGCGAGGGGCAGCGCCGCTTCTCCGACGGGACGGTGGAGCGGTGGGTCGAACGGGTCGACGCGCTGGGGGCCGGCCCGACGGCGCGGATCGGTGCCGCGATCCACAGCGTGCGGGCGGTCGCGCCACAGGAGGCGATGGTCGTCGCCGGTTGGGCGCGGGAGCGCGGAGCGCCGCTGCACGCCCACGTCTCCGAGCAGCCCGCCGAGAACGTCGCCTGCCAGACCGCCTATGGACGCACCCCGACCGAGCTGCTCGCCGAGGCGGGTGCGCTGTCGGAGCGCTTCACGGCGATCCACGTCACCCATCCGACCGACCGCGACCGGCAGCTGCTCGGCGAGGCCGGCGCGACCTGCTGCTTCTGCCCGACGACCGAGCGCGACCTCGCCGACGGCATCGGGCCCGCGGGGGCGCTGCGCGATTCCGGGGCGCGGCTCGCGGTCGGCAGCGACTCGCAGGCGGTGATCGACCTCTTCGAGGAGGCGCGGGCGATTGAGCTCGACGAGCGCCTGGCGCGCCTGGAGCGCGGCAACCAGGACGCGGCGGCGCTGCTCGAGGCCGCGACGGCCTACGGCCAGCGGGCGATCGGCTGGCCCGAGGCGGGCGCGATCGAGCGCGGCAGGCTCGCCGACCTCGTGAACCTCTCCGGCGACGGCGTCCGCCTCGCGGGCATCGCGCCGGAGACCGCCGCCGCCTCGATCGTCTTCGGCGCCTCGGCGGCCGACGTCACGAACGTGATCGTCGGCGGCGAGTTCGTGGTCCGCGACGGGAAGCACGTGCGATTGGACGTCGCGGCCGAGCTGCGCGACTCGATTGCGGCCCTGAACGGCGCACCGTCTGCGGTTGACCGGCCCAACGACGGTCAAGCGCAGGCGCTTCGCTCGCGCGAGGTCGACAGATGACCTCGCTCGCGATCGACAACGTCGGGCTGTTGATCACCGGCGATCCGGCTCTCGGCGACGGGCTGCTCGGCGAGCTCCGCAACGCCGCGGTCGTCTTCGAGGACGGCAAGGTGGTCGCGGTCGGGCGGGCGGGGGTGGACGCCGACGGTCGGGTCGACGCCGGCGGGCGCTGCGTCATGCCGGGCTTCGTCGACAGCCACACGCACCTGGTCTTCGCCGGCGACCGGGCCGAGGAGTTCGGCGCGCGGATGGCTGGGAAGGCCTACGAGGCCGGAGGCATCCGGGTGACCTCCGACGCGACCCGCGCGGCGAGCGCGGCGGAGCTCGAGCGGCTCGCCCGGGAACGTCGCGCCGAGGGCCTGCGGGCGGGGATCACCCACGTCGAGATCAAGTCCGGCTACGGCCTCGAGGTCGCCGCCGAAGCGAGGTCCTGCGAGGTCGCGGCAAGGCTCACCGACGACGTCACCTTCCTCGGCGCCCACGTGGTCCCGGCCGAGTTCGAGTCCGATCCCGACGCCTACGTCGACCTCGTCCGCGGCGAGATGCTCGACGCCTGTGCGCCGCACTGCCGCTGGATCGACGCATTCTGTGAGACCGGCGCCTTCACCGCCGACCAGTGCCGAGCGGTCCTCGAGGCGGGTCGCGCCGCCGGGCTCGGGCTGCGCCTCCACGGCAACCAGCTCGGGCCGGGGGAGGGGGTACGCCTGGCGGTCGAGCTGGAGGCCGCCTCGGTCGACCACTGCACCTACCTCAGTGACGCCGACGTCGAGGCGCTGGCCGGGTCCCGCACCGTCGCCACCTTCCTCCCGGCCACCGACTTCTCGACCCGTCAGCCCTACCCGGACGCGCGTAGGGTCATCGACGCCGGCGCCCGCGTAGCCCTCGCCACCAACACCAACCCGGGTTCGAGCAACACCACCTCGGTGGGCTTCTGCATCGCGCTCGCGGTCCGCGACATGGGGATGACCGTCGAGGAGGCGATCCGGGCCGCCACCGTGGGTGGCGCCGAAGCGCTCCAGCGGGAGGACCTCGGCCACCTCACCCCCGGCTGCCGCGCCGACGCGATCCTCCTCGACGCCGCCTCGCCTGTCGACTTCGTCTACCGCCCCGGCGTTCCGCTGGTCCGCGAAACCTTCGTCGCCGGGTGGACCGCCTGGAAATCGTCCTTTTCTCAGTAGGCGTCGCGCCGGAATGCCGGCAGGGTGGAGAGACCCGTCTCGTACACCTCCGGAAGGAACCGGCCATGAAGCGCCTGCGCCCCAGTTTGTCCTATGCCAACGTGATCTCGACCCTCGCCCTGGTCCTCGCCGTCGGCGGCGGTACCGCCTACGCCGCTTCGTCCGGCGGTTCCTCGGGGGCGCCGCTCAAGCTTTGCGCCGCGAAGAAGTCCGGCCTCCTGCGCCTGGCTCCCGGCGGCGGCTGCAAGGCGGGCGAAGAAGCCTTGAGCGTCGGCGCCCGTGGCGTTCCCGGTCCCTCCGGGCCCGCGGGCGCCACGGGTGCGGCGGGTACGGCCGGACCCGCCGGCGCTGTCGGGCCCGCCGGTCCCGCGGGGGCGCAGGGCGAACGCGGCCCCGCCGGTCCCGCCACGATCCTCGAGAGCCCCGACGGGAAGTTCACCGTCAGCGCCACCAACGCGGGCATCGCCCTCACCGGCCCGAAGGGAACGCTCAAATTCGACGGTGAAGAACTCCGCACCAGCGGCAACCTGAAGCTCCTGACCGAGCTCGGGCTGACGATCACGAACGGCGCCAACCTCGAAGTCACCACCGGAGGGAACACCTCGATCACGACCGGGGTGAGCTTCGCGCAGACGGTCGGCGCCGCCTACAGCCAGAGCGTCGGCGCCGCCTACTCCCAGAGCATCGGGGCGGGCTACGAACAAACCATCGGTGGCGGCGTGGTGCAGAACGTCGCCAAAAAGTACGCACAAGGAATCGGCGGCGGCTTCGAAGGGACCGTCGAAGGCGGCTTCAAACAGTCGGTCTTCGGCACCTACCAGGCCCAGAGCAGCGGCACGGCGATCCTGGGCGGCTCCAAAACCGGCATCGGCGGCTCCACCGCCAGCTGCCCGGCGGCCGCCCACGTCGGCAGCAAAGTGAACAACTTCCTCGAAGTCGAAAAAAAAGGCAGCTCGGAATCTGTCTTCGTCTGCTGAGCGCGGCGCCGGCGGCGCGGCGCCCGGTGTCGGGTGCGACTTCCCCGCGCCTTCTACGCTCCATCGCAATCGGCCGATTCCTCGCTTGCTGACTTACGGGCGCTAGGACGCCCTCAACTCAGCGAGCGGCCGTGGGCTCGGCGGTCGATCAAACATCGTCGCCATCGCGGGTAGGAGCGCCAGAGTCTCTTGAGCGCACCCTTCCAACGCAACCGCTTCACCTGGGCCGCCTACGGGGCGCTGCTGGCGTTCGGGTTCCTGAACGCGGTGCTCGGGCCGATCCTGCCTTACCTGCGGGCGGTCGAGGGCATCTCCTACCTGGTCGCCGGGCTCCACCAGTTCGCCTATGCGGTAGGGGGTGGGATCGCCGGGCTGCTCGCGCACCGCGATTCGCTGGGACGCTCGGCGACGATCCGGTTCGGGCTGGCCGGGGCGGCGGTGGCGGGACTCGGGATCGGCTACGGCGACACGGCCGCGATCACCCTGCCCGCGACGCTCATCGTGGGCTTCCTCAACACGGCGGCCCTGAGCGCGCTGTGGGCGGCGCTGTCGGACGCGCACCGGGAGCACCGGGCGGTGGCGATGACCGAGGGGGAGGTCGCGGTCAGCCTCGGTGGGATCGTGGTGCCGCTGCTGGTCGCGGTGCTGGCCTCGACCGCGGCGACGTGGCGCTTCGCGATGGTGATCGGCGCGGCGCTGATCGGCTTCGCGGTGCTCTGGATCGGCGCGGTGCGGGTGCCGGAGCGGGAGGGACCGATGGAGCGGGCGCGACGCCGCGGCGCGCGACGCCCCCTCGTCCTCCGCGCGGGCGCGGAGGGGCAGCTTCTCGCCCCTCCTCGCCATCGTCTTCTCGATCGTCGCGCTCGAGTTCGGCCTCAGCTTCTGGCTCGCCAGCTACCTCAACGTCAGCGTGGGACTGGAGAAGGGCCTCGCCGTCGCCCTCGTCGCGGCGCTCTACGGCGCCAACCTGGCCGGTCGCCTGCTCGCCAGTCGACTCGCCCGCCGGATCGAGGCCGACCGCCTCCTGGCCCTCGCCCTCCTCACCGCGATGGTCGGCCTGCCGCTCCTTATCTCCGCCCAGGCCGCAGGGCCCGCGACGCTCGGCTTCGTCATCACCGGGTATGGGCATCGGGGCCCTCTTCCCGCTCACCTCCTCTCTCCACGTCGGGCGCAGCCGCCGGACCGCCGACGCAGCCCTCGGTCAGATCCTCGTCGTCGCCGCCTTCGGCCAGACCTTCGGCCCGTTGGCGGTCGCGGCGATCGCCCAGGTGACGAGCCTCCGCGTCGGGTTCTTGGTACTTCCGGCGCGCCGATCGATTCCGCATGGCCCTCGGCCTCCTCTGCGCGACCCTCGCGGTCATCGCGGCGGCACCCGCCGCGGCGCCTATCTCGGCAACGTCGTCCAGGGGGTCGCGAACTGGGACGCGGCGGGGACCAAGGTCCACATCACTCCATGGTCGGGCGGTTCGGCAGCCGATCAGATCCCGTTCGTGGACGTCGACACGCCGGATACCTGGACCGGCATGACGGTGTTCAACGAAGGGTGTTCGACCTGTGGCTTCACCCGTAACGCGATCGAGCTGAACGAACACGAACTGAATCGCGCCAGCGACGCGCAGAAAACCAAGGTCGCGACCCACGAGCTGGGTCACGCCCTCGGGCTCGAACATCCCAACGATTGGGTCGACTCCTCGGTGCCCCAGCGTGATGTGGCAGGGGCTGCTCGGCGGGTCGGTGCGTGAGACGCCGCAGCCTTATGACATCAACCGAGTGAACGGGATGTACCCATGAGCAAAGCGACGCACATGCGCTGGTGGGCCCTGGGCGCCGCCCTTCTCGTCGCCGCATGGGCATCGGCCCGGTCCTCGTCGCCTGCGCCCGCCACCTACATGCGGTCGAACCGGGCGTCTCGCCTGGCGTCGACGCCCTCGGCGACCCGCTGCCGGCGATCCCCCACACCGACTACGCGGTCACCATGCTGAACGTGTTCAAAGGGTCGATGGCGTCCGGCGACACGATCCAGGTGATGCTCGCCGGGGGTGACACTCCCGAAGGCGAATTCGTCCTCGAAGGCGCGCCGGCGGTGAACGACGGCGAGTCCGCGCTCTTCTTCCTCGTCGCCGGCGGCGAAGGCCGGTACTACCCGCTCGCGGGCGGAGCGGCGATCGCGGCCAGGGGCGCCGACGGCACCTTCTCCCTGCCCCCCGACGCCACCGGCGAAGCCGCCCATGCCGTCAGCGAAGCCGAAGTGCGGGCGGCGGTGGGGTCACAGGCGCCTCCGTCGTCGTCGGAAGGGCTTCGTCAGGAAGAAGGTCAAGGGCAAGCTCAAGTGCGTCAAGCATCTCCGGCACCACAAGTCGCCGAAGCACCGAAAGCACCGTACGGCCAAGCGGAACCCTCGCTAGGCGATCCGCGCCGCTCGGCGCCTACTCCTCGGCCAGCAGCAGCAGGTCGACTTCAAGCTCGACCTCCCAGCCGACCGCGTCGCCATCGTCCGGCATCTGCGCCTGCCAGTCGAAGCCGTAATCGCGGCGGTCGAAGCTCGTGCGCAGGGAGAGGCCCGCGGTCTCGCCGAAGGCGGCCTGGCGCGGGCCCGACCAATGGCCGCTCGCCTTGACCGGGCGGGTGATGCCCTTGATCGTCAGCTCGCCGTCGAGGTCCAGGCGGCCGCCGTCCTCGAGCCGCAGGTCGGTCGAGCGGAAGCTGACCTCGGGGTGGTTCGCGGCGTCGAAGAAGTCGGCCGCGAGCAGGTGCGCGCGCAGCTCGGCCGGCTCGAAGACCGTGATCGACCCGACCTTCGCCGTGCCTTCGAGGACGAGGCCGCCGTCGTCGGCGCGGAGCGTCGCCTCCGCCTCCGGCATCACGCCGCGGAACCAGAAGGTCTCGGAGTGGCGGACCTTGAAGGCGAAGGTCGAGGGGATCGGTGCCGCCCGGTAGGTCCCGGTGAAGGGCTGGGTCGCGATCTCTGACATGTGAGTCCTTTCTGTCGTTGGCGTGTCACATGACTGACAACCGGAGCGAGAGAGATGTGACAGCTACTCCAGCGATCGCCGCAGTTCCTCGTAGTCGGCGACCGGGCCGAGGTGACGGAGCTTGTCCGGGTTGACGATCGCGTCGATGCCGACGATCGCCCCGCCGGCGATGTCGAGGGCCCAGACGCTGAAGAGACGCTCGCGCCCGTCGACGACCAGGATCCCGGGCGCGCCGTTCACCTCGGCGCCGCGGAGCGCCGCGCCGGGCACCCGCATCGTCTGCATGACCCAGGCGCGCAGCGTCCGCGCCACCCGCGTCCGCCCGCTCAGCGCCCGCGCCAGTGAGGGCACCTTGCCGCCACCGTCGCCGCTCAGCCGCACGTCGGCCGACAGCACCGCCTCGAGCCCCGCCAGGTCGCCCCATTCGGCCGCCTCGATGAAGCGCCGCGCCAGCACCTCGCGGTGCTCGTCGTCGGTGCGGAAGCGCGGCCTGCCCTCCTCGACCTGGCGCCGCGCCCGGGTCGCCATCTGTCGCACGGCCGGCTCGCTTTTGTCGACGATCCGTGCGACCTCGGCGTAGGAGTAGTCGAAGACGTCGTGCAGCAGGAGCACCGCGCGCTGCTCCGGCGTCAGGCTCTCCAGCACCACCAGGAGCGCCAGCGAGAGCGAGTCGGCGAGCTCGGCGCGCGCGGCCGGGTCGTCACCGTCGTCGGTGATGATCGGCTCCGGCAGCCACTCGCCGACGTAGCGCTCCCGCCGCGCGCGCGCCGAGCGCAGCTCGTTGATCGCCAGCCGCGTCGTCACCGTGGCGAGGAAGGCCGGTGGGGAGGCGATCCGCTCGCCGCCCTCGAGCGCCCGGTGCAGCCGCAGCAGCGCCTCCTGGACCACGTCTTCGGCCTCGGCCACGCTGCCCAGCATCCGGTAGGCGATCGCGAACGACTCCGGCCGCAGCTCCTCGAGCAGCTCCTCCCGCGCGGTCATGCCGAGGCCAGCCGGTTCCGCCAGCTCGGGTGGGCGGGACGCCAGTCGAGCTCCCGCTTGGCCTTCGCGTTCGAGGCGCCCCGCAGCTCGGTCATCATCACCACGCCGGTCTCCCCGGCGAAGAGGCGCCCGACGAAGCGGGGCACCCGTCGCGGCGGCTTCGCGCCGAGCTCGCCCGCCAGCGCCGGGAGCCACTCGGCGACCGTCGCCGGGTCGTCGTCGACCACGTTGTAGGTGCCGCGGGTGCCGCTCTCGATCGCTGCTACCGTCGCCGCCGCCGCGTCGGCGACGTGGATGAAGGAGAAGACCGCGCCGCCGTCGCCGACCACCGGGAACTTGCGCTTGCGGATCATCTCGGCCTGCTCGGTGCCGCGTGCCATCGAGGTGCCCGGGCCGTAGAACCAGCCGTAGCGGAGCACGATCCCCTCCGTCCACGCCGCTCCCAGCACCGCTTCCTCGAGGTGCGCGATCGCATCTTGGTTGGGACGGATGCCGGCGGTCGGCGCGCGGTCGTCGGGGTCCTCCTCGGTCTTCACCGCGCCGCCGGTGCGGGCGTAGGCCATGATGTGGCTCTGGGCGACGAACCGCTCAACGCCCACCGCCTGGCCGGCCGAGAGCAGGTGGTCGGTCCCCTCGGTGCGCAGGCGATTCGTCATCGCGAAGCTCCTCTCCATGTGCCGGGTGTCGACGTCGCCGATCGCGGTCAGCTGGTGGACGATGGCGTCCGGCTCGGCCGCCGCCACCGCCGCGGCCACCTGGGCCCCGTCGAGCGCGTCGGCGACGACCGGGGTCGCGCCCAGCTCCTCGAGGAGCGCCCGGTTCTCCGGCCGGTGGGTCATCCCGTGCACTTCGTGCCCTGCTTCCACCAGCCGCGGGACCAGCTCCCGCCCGATCGCTCCCGTCGCTCCGGCCACGAACACCTTCATCTTCAGCTCCTTGTGTAGAGGGTCTCTACCCTTCGACAAGACAGCCCACCTTTCTGTGACATCCCCGCGCCCGAGCGATCCGCGGTGCGCCAAGATGCGCCGGTGGCCGCGGACGGAGACACGAGGCTCGGCACCCTCGCCTTCGGCGACTCGATCACCAACGGCGGCGGCGAGCTGCAGTGGGGCGTGGCGCTGCAGTCGTGGGCGCTGTGGACGGCGCGGGCGCTGGGGCTGGCGTTCACCTCGTTCGCCGTCGACGGAGCGCGAGTCGACGAAGTCGCCGACGGCCAGTTGCGCGCCGCGCGTGAGTGGAGCGCCCACCCGGA
This sequence comes from uncultured Actinomycetes bacterium, assembly GCA_963782515.1. Classification (GTDB taxonomy): domain Bacteria; phylum Actinomycetota; class Thermoleophilia; order Solirubrobacterales; family 70-9; genus VAYN01. Next base: position 1,228,155 of record CAWAJY010000004.1, read on the forward strand.
CGCCCGCTACGACCTCGGCGCTCTACATACCGGCGCGAATGACGTACGGGCGCTCGACTGGGACGCGGACGCCTACGCGGCGCACCTGGCGACCGTCGTCGATCACCTCGCCGAGCGCTGCGACCGCGTCGTCCTGCTGACGATCCCGCTGGACCTGGGACGTCCGCGCCCCGATCGCGCGAGGATCGATTCTGCCAACGCGGCGATCGAGCGCGAGGCGGCCCGGGCGGGAGCGACCGTCGTCGACCTGCGCGGCTTCCGCGGCCGCCGGGTGATGATGGCCGACCACGTCCACCCGACCGCCCTCGGCCAGATCGCGATCGCCGAACGCACCCTCGACGCCCTCGCGGCCGCCGCCGCCCAAGTCCTCGTCCGCCCGAGCGAGCTCATCCACTACGAGACGACCCGCATCGGTCGCCTCCGCGGCGACGCCACCTACACGTACCGCCACGCCAAGCTCACGGCCCGCAACGTGCTCAGCAGGCTCGATCGCTAGGGGCCGGCGCCCGAGGCAAGGGACGCAAGGGCCTGCGGCGAGCGCGGCCGTCTCGGCCACGGCCCGGGCAGGCTGTAGCCGTGGCCGAGACGGCCGGGTCATGTGGGGAGTGGCGAGAGATCGTCGGGTGCGGGTCCCGCGAGGCGCACGAGAGGGACACGGATCCGTGACCGAAGGCGGACCTCGTCACGGAGACCGTGGGAACTCCACGCTTCCGTGCGTGTCGTCCGACCGTCACGGATGCGCGGGCGACCCTGGTTACGCATAGGTTCACTCAGGTCGCCCGCGCTCTCGGGGACCTCGATCCCGGTGCCGGGAGGTGACCCGGAGCGCATGGGGGTGTGACGTTCCCGGCATCTTCGTCACCGATCGGGGCGAGGTCGGGGGAGGTGCGGGCTCTCCCCGGCTTCTCTCGCGCGGGAGGGTGACGGATGTTTCACGAACCCCTCACGTCCTGGGCGTCTCATGGCGGTCACAGCCAGCCAGGACCGCATGAGACGCCCAGGACCGATCTCGGACGGGTGCTGCGGCCTCGACCACCGGACCATAGGGCGACCGCGACCGCGACCGCGACCGCGGCCGCGGCCTGGGTCAGGGGCTCGGGAGGCGGTTGGCGGCGGCGGTCGCGTTGCGGAGGCGGGTGGCGAGGGCCGGGGTCAGGGCGTCTGGCTCCATGCGCCAGGACCAGTTCTGGGGACCGACGGTGCCGGGGGTGTTCATGCGCGCCTCGCTGCCGAGGCCGAGGACGTCCTGCATCTGCACCATGCAGGTGCGGCAGCGGGAGGTCATCGTCAGGCGGATCAGGGACCACCAGGGGTCGTCGAGGATCCCGGCCGCGGCGACCTCGCGGTCGAACTCCGCGCGCGACTCCGCGCCGAGCGTCTCGTACCAACCGCGGGCGGTGTCGTGGTCGTGGGTGCCGGTGTAGACGAAGTCGCTCTCCTCGTGGCGCGGCAGCTTGTAGGGGCTGTCGGGCTCGTCGGGGTCGAAGGCGAACTGCATCACCGCCATCCCGGGGAGGTTCAGCTCGTGGCGGAGGCGTTCGACCGCGGGGGTGATCTCGCCGAGGTTCTCGGCCACCAGGGGCAGGTCGCCGAGCTCGCGGCGGATCGCCTCGAAGAGGGCGCGGCCGGGGCCGCGGGCCCAGTGGCCACCGCTCGCGTCCGCGTCGCCCTCCGGCACCGACCAGTAGGCGACGAAGCCGCGGAAGTGATCGATCCGGGAGAGGTCGACCAGCCGCGAGGTGCGCCGCAGCCGCTCCACCCACCAGCGGTAGCGCCGCCGCCGCAGCGCGGGCCAGTCGTAGAGCGGGTTGCCCCAGAGCTGGCCGAGGTCGGTGAACTTGTCCGGCGGCGCGCCGGCCTGGGCGCCGGTCTGGAAGAGCTCCGGGTGCGCGCGGTGGTCGGCGCCCTCGGCGGCCACGTAGATCGGGAGGTCGCCGATGATCCGGACCCCGCGCCCCGCCGCGTACTCGCGCAGCGCCCTCCACTCGCGGTCGAAGCGCACCTGGTCGGAGACCGCGCCCGGCCCGGCGAAGGCCTCCCAGTCCCCGAGCCAGTACGCCTCGCGCTCGCGCAGCGCCGCGATCTCCGCCGCGCTCACCGGCGCGTCCGGCTCGGCCGGCAGCTCCGGCGCCCCCGCAAACGCCGACGGCGACTTATACGGGGACCCGCCCTCGCCGGTCGGCCCGAGCGGCAGCGTCTGCCAGTAGCTCTGGCCCGCTTCGGCCAGCCAGTCGACGAAGGCGAACGCCTCCGCGCCGAGCCGCCCTCCCGGCAGGGAAGTCGGATGCAGTTGCACCCCGTTCACACGGGCATGGGGGCTCGACCCGGACAATCGGGTCATCTGTGATGAGAAAGCACGGCGATCGGAGTTAAGTGAGTTGGCAAACGGGCAGATAAGGGGTTCGATGTCAGTATCCGATTTCAAGCGATCCACACGCGGCCAGGCCCCCAAGGGCGCGAACGGGGGAGCCCCTGACGTGAAGGTCGAGCCCCCGGCCCGCATCCGCATCCTCGGCGTGCGGCCGCAGATCGACGGTGGGCGCTTCGCCGTGAAGCGGACCGTCGGCGAGCGCCTCGACGTCTCCGCCGAAGTCTTCCGTGACGGCCACGACGCGATCCGCGCCGTCCTCCGGTACCGCGCCCCCGCCGACGCCGAGTGGCAGGAGGCGCCGATGCGCTGGACCGACCGCGAGGTCGACGGCGACCGCTGGGCCGGCTCCTTCGTCCCCGACCGCGAAGGCATCTGGACGTATGAGGTCGGTGCCTTCACCGACCACTTCGCCACCTGGCACGACGAGGTGAGCCGCAAGCGCGCCGCGGGCGGGGAGGACCTCTCGAGCGAGGTGATCGAGGGGGCCGAGCTGCTGCGCGCCGCCCGCCCGAGCGCCGCGCTGATCGACGGCCAGCGGATCGACGCGGCGCTGAAGGTCGCCGAGGACGAGGACGCCGACCTCGAGGCGAAGCTCGACGCGGTCCTGCACCCGCGCCTGCTCGAGGCGGTCGAGCGCGACCCGGAGCGCCGCGATTTCGTCACCGGCGACCCGCTGGGCGTCGAGGTCGAGCGCGAGCGCGCCCGCTTCGGCGCCTGGTATGAGCTCTTCCCGCGTTCCTGGGGCGGCTTCGACGGCGTCCGCGCGCAGCTCCCGCGCCTGGCCGAGCTCGGCTTCGACGTCGTCTACCTGCCGCCGATCCACCCGATCGGCGTCAAGAACCGCAAGGGCCCCAACAACGCGCTCACCGCCGGGCCCGCGGACCCCGGCAGCCCCTGGGCGATCGGCTCCGCGCTCGGCGGCCACGAGGCGATCGACCCCGACCTCGGCGACGTCGCCTCCTTCGAAGCGCTGGTCGGCGCCGCACGCGAGCACGGCATGGAGATCGCGATGGACTTCGCGATCCAGTGCTCCGCCGACCACCCCTGGCTGACCGAGCACCCGGAGTGGTTCAACCATCGCCCCGACGGCACCCTGAAGTACGCCGAGAACCCGCCGAAGAAATACCAGGACATCTACAACCTGAACTTCGACTCCGAGGACTGGAAAGGCCTCTGGGAGGCGCTCCGCGACATCGTCGCGCTCTGGGTCGGCCGCGGCGTCCGCGTCTTCCGCGTCGATAACCCGCACACCAAGCCGCTGCCGTTCTGGGAATGGCTGATCGCCGACATCCGCGCCACCCACCCCGACGTGATCTTCCTCGCCGAGGCCTTCACCCGCCGGGCGAAGATGATGGCGCTCGCGAAACTCGGCTTCAGCCAGTCCTACACCTACTTCACCTGGAAGAACTGGAAGTGGGAGCTGACCGAGTACGTCAACGAACTGGCCTACGAGGCGGGCGACTACGCCCGCCCGAACTTCTTCTCCAACACGCCCGACATCCTCACCGAGTACCTGGTCGAGGGCGGCCCGCCGGCCTTCGAGGCGCGCCTCGTCCTCGCCGCCACGCTCTCGCCGACCTACGGCATCTACTCCGGCTTCGAGAGCTTCGAGAACGTCCCGGTCAAACCGGGCAGCGAGGAGTACGTGGACTCGGAGAAGTACCAACTGCGCGAGCGCTCCCTCGACGGCCCGCTGTTGCCGCTGGTGGCGCGCCTGAACGAGGCCCGCCGCCAGAATCCGGCGCTCCAGTTCCTCTCCAACGTCGCCTGGCTGGAGACCGAGAACGACGCGCTGATCGCCTACGCCAAGCGCACCGGCGACAACACCGTGATCGTCGCCGTGAACCTCGACCCCCACCGCACCCAGGAGGGGATCGTCAACGTCCCGGCCTGGCTCGGCACCGCCCCCGCCTTCAGGGTCCGCGACCTGCTCGACGACCAGCTGTATGACTGGTCGATCGGCCGCAACTACCTGCGGCTCGCCCCGGGGCAGCGGATGGCGCACCTGATGAGGGTGGAGGGCCCGTGAGCCGCTACACGACCGACGTCCACGCCGCGGTCGGCTCCCTGCGGCCCGGCGGCGCCCGCGCGACCGCGTCCTCGACCGCCGGCCAGAGCACCGTCCCCGACACCGATGCCGCCCCCGAGCGCTGGTTCGAGTCCGAACCCCTCTGGTTCAAGACCGCCGTCTTCTACGAGGTCTACGTCCGTGGCTTCTTCGACGGCAACGGCGACGGGATGGGGGACTTCCGCGGCCTGATCGAGAAGCTCGACTACCTGCAGTGGCTCGGCGTCGATTGTGTCTGGCTGCTGCCGATGTACCCGTCGCCGCTCAAGGACGGTGGCTACGACATCGCCGCCTTCGACAGCATCCACCCCGACTACGGCACCCTGTCGGAGCTCGAACGCTTCATCGGCGAGGCCCACCAGCGCGGCATCCGGGTGATCGCCGACCTGGTGATGAACCACACCTCCGCCGACCACGAGTGGTTCCAGGAGGCGCGCTCGGACCCGAACTCACCCAAACGCGACTGGTACGTGTGGTCCCAGGACCCGAACCAGTACGACGACGTGCGGGTGATCTTCGTCGACACCGAGAAATCGAACTGGACCTGGGACGACCAGGCCAAGGCCTTCTACTGGCACCGCTTCTTCGACCACCAGCCGGACCTGAATTACGACAACCCGGAAGTGCAGGACGCGATGCTGAAGGTGCTGCGCTTCTGGCTCGACCGCGGGCTCGACGGCTTCCGCCTCGACGCCGTCCCCTACCTGTACGAGCGCGAAGGCACCAACTGCGAAAACCTGCCGGAGACGCACACCTACCTCAAGCGGGTGCGCGAGGAGATCGACGCCAACTACCCCGACCGGGTGCTGCTCGCCGAGGCGAACCAGTGGCCCGCCGACGTGGTCGACTACTTCGGCGACGGCGACGAGTGCCACATGGCCTTCCACTTCCCGGTGATGCCGCGCCTCTTCATGGCGCTGCGCCGCGAAGACGCGACGCCGATCGTCTCGATCCTCGAACAGACGCCGGAGATCCCCGGCTCCTGCCAGTGGGGCCTCTTCCTGCGCAACCACGACGAGCTGACGCTCGAGATGGTCACCGAGGAGGAGCGCGAATACATGTACGCGGAGTACGCGATGGACCCGCGGGCGAAACTGAACATCGGCATCCGTCGCCGGCTCGCGCCGCTGCTCGACAACGGCCGCGACGAGATCGAGCTGATGACCGCGATCCTCTTCAGCCTTCCCGGCAGCCCGATCCTCTACTACGGCGACGAGATCGGCATGGGGGACAACGTCTACCTCGGCGACCGCGACGGCGTCCGCACGCCGATGCAGTGGACCGGCGACCGCAACGGCGGCTTCTCGACCGGCGACTTCGCCCAGATCTACGCGCCGCCCTCGATGGACCCGGTGTACGGCTACGCCGCCGTGAACGTCGAGGCGCAGCTCCGCACGCCGACCTCGCAGCTGCGCTGGATGCGCCGCTTCATCTCCCTGCGCAAGGAACACCCGGTCTTCGGCCTCGGCGAGTACCGGCCCCTGAAGCCGGAGAACACGCGGATCTACGCCCACATCCGCTGTTATGAAGAGGACATGATGCTCTGCGTCCACAACCTCTCGCGCTCCGCGCAGGCGGTGGAGCTCGACCTCTCCGACCACGAGGGCCGCTATCCCGAAGAGATGTTCGGTCACAGTCGCTTCCCGCGGATCGGCTCACTGCCATACCTCCTGACCCTCGCCCCGCGCGGCTTCTTCTGGTTCCGCCTGGTCGCGGAGGACTCCGATGAGTGAGGCCGGGATCAACCTCGAGGAACTGACCGAGTGGCTGGTCGAGCGGCGCTGGTTCGCCTCGAAGTCGCGCGAGCTGAGCCAGGTCGGCGTGATCGACACCCCGCTGCTCGACCCCGAGCACCCGCAGCTGCGGATCGCCCTGGTCGAAGTCCACTTCGGCACCGGCACCCACGAGATCTACCAGGTGCCGATCGCGATCGACTCGGGCGACCCTCCGGTTGCAGAAAGTCGTCGTGGAGACGAGTTTCCGCAACCGGATGCCCGGATCGCGGCGATCGACGGCGGCGAGCTCGCGGTCTACGACCTGCTCGCCGAGCGCCGCGACCCGCCGCGTCTGCTGGCGCTGGTCGCGGGTGGCGGCCAGGTCGCCAGCGACGACGGCCGCGTGATCTTCGCCTGGCGCGAGGGCACGCCGGCGCCACCGGAGGGCGCCGCGGCGCGCCCGATCGCCTCCGAGCAGTCCAACAGCTCGGTCGTCTTCGGCGAGAACGCGATCCTCAAGGTCTACCGCCGGGTCGAGGCGGGGGTGAACCCGGAGCTGGAGATGCTCCGCTTCCTCGGCGACCACGGCTTCCGCCAGATCCCGACGCTGCTCGGCTGGTACGAGTACGAAGGACGGCCCGCCGACGCGACGCTCGGCGTCGTCCAGGAGTACATCGCCGACGGCCGCGACGGCTGGGAGATGGTGCTCGACGGGCTGGCCGGGGACCCGGACTCGCTGCTCGAGCCGCTGCGCGCGCTCGGCCGCACGATCGGGGACATGCACACGGTGCTGGCGAGCGACCCGACCGACCCGGTCTTCGCGCCGGAGGAACGCGGCAACGAGTCGCTCGCGCTCTTCACCGCGAGCCTCGACGAATCGATCGAACGAGCCTTCCTCGACCTGCCCGAGGACGAGGCGCTCGAGCCGATCGCCCACCGCGGCGAGGAGCTCCGCGACCAGCTGCGCGACCTCGCCGGGATCGGCGGCGCCGGGATGGCGATCCGCGTCCACGGGGACATGCACCTCGCCCAGGCTCTGTTCACCGACCGCGGCTGGACGATCCTCGACTTCGAGGGCGAGCCCGACCGGCCGCTGCACGAGCGGCGGACGAAGTCCTCGCCGCTGCGCGACGTCGCCGGCCTCCTGCGCTCGCTCGCGTACGCCCCGCTCGCCGCGCGCCTGCAGCGCAAGGCCGACGTCCCCGAGGACTGGGAGTTGCGCGCCCGCCAGGACTTCCTCGACGGTTACCTCGACGCGATCGACCCGACCCTGCTGCCGGCGACGAGGCGCGAGGTCGACCAGCTGCTCGCCATCTACGAGCTGGAGAAAGCGGTCTACGAGCTGAACTACGAGCTCAACCACCGTCCCGACTGGGTCGGGATCCCGGTCGCGGGTATCACCCGGTTATTGGAGGTGGAGACCGTATGAGCTCTGAGATCGACCGTCTCATCCATCGCGAGCACCATGACCCGCACAGCTTCCTCGGCGTGCATCCGAACGGAAGCGGGATGGTGGTCCGCGCCTACCGTCCCGCGGCGGAGAAGGTCGTCGCGCGGCCCGAGAGCTCTGCCTCGGTCGAGCTGGAGAAGGTCCACCCGGCGGGCCTGTTCGAAGGGAAGATCGGCAGCGAGCGCTACGAGCTCGAGATCACCTACGCCGACGGCGGCCCGTACACGATCCGCGATCCCTACTCCTTCCCGCCGACCCTCGGCGAGATGGACCTGCACCTGATCGGCGAGGGCCGCCACGAGGACCTCTACGGCAAGCTCGGCGCCCACGTCACCGAGATCGACGGCGTCGCCGGCACGGCCTTCGCGGTCTGGGCGCCCGGCGCCCGCTCGGTCAGCGTCGTCGGCGACTTCAACGACTGGCGCGGGGACCTCGACCCGATGCGCTCGCTCGGTGGCTCGGCGGGTCTGGGAGATCTTCGTCCCCGGGGTCGGCGACGGCACCCCGTACAAGTTCGAGATCATCACCGCCTCCGGCGAGCAGCGACTGAAGGCCGACCCGGTCGCCTTCGCCACCGACGGTGCCGCCGCGGACCGACTCGGTCGTCTTCCGCTCGACCCACGAGTGGACCGACGAGGAGTGGATGGAGAAGCGCCGCGCGACCGAGCCGAGCGCCGGGCCGGTCTCGATCTACGAGGTGCACCTGGGCTCCTGGCGGCGCGTCGTCGAGGACGGGCGAGGACCGGCCGCTCACCTACCGCGAGCTCGCCGACGAGCTGGTCGCCTACGTCACCGACATGGGCTTCACCCACGTCGAGCTGATGCCGGTGATGGAGCACCCGTTCGGCGGCTCCTGGGGCTACCAGGTGACCAGCTACTTCGCGCCGACCTCCCGCTACGGCTCACCCGACGACTTCCGCGCACTTCGTCGACAAGCTGCACCGGGCAGGGATCGGCGTGATCCTCGACTGGGTGCCCGGCCCACTTCCCGCGCGACGACTGGGCCCTCGCCCGCTTCGACGGCACCGCTCTCTACGAGCACGCCGACCCGCGCCGCGGCGCGCACCCCGACTGGGGCACGCTGATCTTCAACTACGGCCGCCACGAGGTGCGGAACTTCCTCATCGCGAACGCCCTCTTCTGGCTCCGCGAGTACCACGCCGACGGCATCCGGGTCGACGCCGTCGCCTCGATGCTCTATCTCGACTACTCGCGCGTCCCGAGGGCGACTGGGTGCCGAACGAGTTCGGCGGCAGCGAGGACCTGGAGGCGGTCGAGTTCCTCAAGGGCATGAACGAGACGCTCTACCGCCGCGAGCCCGGCATCGTCTCGGCGGCGGAGGAGTCGACCGCCTGGCCGGGCGTCTCGCGGCCGACCTACCTCGGCGGCCTCGGCTTCGGCTTCAAGTGGAACATGGGCTGGATGCACGACACGCTCGGGTACTTCGGCCACGACCCGATCTACCGCGGCTACCACCACCACGAGCTGACCTTCAGCCTCGTCTACGCCTTCATCGGAGAACTTCATCCTGCCGCTGTCCCACGACGAGGTCGTGCACGGCAAGGGCTCGATGCTGGAGAAGATGGCCGGCGACCGCTGGCAGAAGCTGCGCGAACCTGCGGGCGCTCTACGCCTACATGTGGGCGCACCCGGGCAAGAAGCTCCTCTTCATGGGCGACGAGATCGCCCAGGAGGCGGAGTGGAGCTACGAGCGCTCGCTCGACTGGCATCTGCTGGAGCGGCCCGAGCACGCCGGGATCCAGAACCTGGTGCGGGATCTGAACGGCCTGCTGCGAGCCGAGCCGGCGCTGTACGAGCCGTGACTTCGACGGCGAGGGCTTCTACTGGCTCGAGGCCAACGACGCGGCCCGCAACGTGGTCGCGTTCGCGCGCACCTCGAGCGGCGGCGAGCGCACCGTCGTCTGCGTCGCCAACCTCTCGCCGGTGCCGCGCGAGGGCTACCGGGTCGGGCTGCCGCGCGGCCGGGACCTGGACCGAGATCCTCAATACCGACTCGCGCCACTACGGCGGCGGCGACGTCGGCAACGGCGGCGGCGTCGAGGCGGAGCCGATCGGCTGGCACGAGCAGCCCTACTCGGCCGAGCTGACCCTGCCGCCGCTCGGCGTCGTCTGGCTGCGCCCGGAGTGAGTACCTACCCCTGGAACCACCATTTCGGCGCTATCCCGGTCGATGGTGGTGTCGAGTTCCGAGTCTGGGCCCCTAAGGCAAAAGAGTCGGTGGCGATCCGCCTCTCCGGTCAGGGGGACCAGGTCCTTGAGCCCGAGGGGTATGGCATCTACTCCGATGTCATCGAAGCCGCCCCGGGAGAGAACTACTACGTGTTGCTTGACGGCAAACGTCGTCCTGACCCCTGTTCGCGCTTCCAGCCGAAAGGGATCCGCGGGGCGTCGCAGATCGTCGACACCGGCGCGTTCGAGTGGACCGCGGAGCCGCCGCGCGTCGCGCTCGAGGACCTCGTCGTCTACGAGATGCACGTCGGCTGCTTCACTGCCGAGGGGACCTTCGACGCCGCGACCCGGCACCTCCCGGGCCTCGCCGAGCTCGGCGTCACCGCGGTCGAGGTGATGCCGGTCGCCGCCTTCCCCGGCGAGCGCGGCTGGGGCTACGACGGCATCTACATCTACGCGCCGTTCGCGCCATACGGCGGGCCCGCGGGCCTGGCACGCTTCGTCGACGCCGCCCACGCCGCCGGCCTGGCGGTGATCCTCGACTGCGTCTACAACCACCTCGGCACCTCCGGCACGAAGGCGATGACCGACTTCGGTCCCTACTTCACCGACGGCCACCAGACCGGCTGGGGCAAGGGCCTGAACTACGACGAGGCGCAGTCTGACCCGGTGCGCGAATGGGCGATCCAGAACGCCGAGATGTGGATCCGGGACTACCGGATCGACGGTCTGCGGCTGGACGCGGTGCACGCGATCCTCGACGAGAGCCCCACCCACCTGGTGGCGGAGCTGACCACGCGCGTCCATGCCATCCGACAGGATGCCCTGGTGATCGCCGAGAGCAACGCCAACGACCCGGAGACGATCCGGCCGGCGGCGGACGGTGGCTGGGGCGTCGACGCCCAGTGGGCCGACGATTTCCACCACTCGCTGCGCACGCTGCTGAGCGACGAGCGCCAGGGCTACTACGCGGACTTCGGCGCGGTCGCCGACCTGGCGAAGGCCTTCGATCGTCCCTTCGTCTACGACGGGCGGTACTCCAAGGTGCGCGAGAAGCGCGTCGGCGCGCCCGCCGCGGATCGCCCGCCCGCCCAGTTCGTCGTCTGCTCGCAGAACCACGACCAGGTCGGCAACCGCGCGCTCGGCGACCGGATGCCGCCGCCGGCGCGACCGCTGGCGGCGCTCTGCGTCCTGCTCAGCCCGTTCACGCCGATGCTCTTCATGGGCGAGGAGTACGGCGAGGAAGCTCCCTTCCAGTTCTTCACCGACCACATCGAGAAGAAGATCGCCGAGGCTACCCGCCAGGGGCGGCGGCGCGAGTTCGAAGCCTTCGTCGAGTTCGCGGGCGAAGTCCCCGACCCGCAGGCGCTCGCGACCTTCGAGCGCTCGAAGCTGACCAGGGAGGAAGACCCGGAGATCGCGGCGCTCTACCGGCAGCTGCTGCGGTTGCGGCGCGAGATGACCGGAGAGGCCGAGGTGTCCTACGACGAGGACGAGCGCTGGATCCGCGTCCGTCGCGGAGACCACGAGATCGTCGCCAACTTCGCCGATCGCGAGCGGGACGTGCCCTGCAGCGCCCGCGAGGTCGTCCTCGGCACCCATGGCGACGCGACGGTGAACGTCGACGGGGAGACGGTGACGCTTCCCGCTCTCGCCGGCGCGGTGCTCCGATGAGCGAGGTCGAGGACCAACGCGCGATCCTCCCCGGTGAGCCGTTCCCGCTCGGAGCGATCTGGGACGGGCAGGGCACGAACTTCTCGCTCTTCTCCGAGCACGCGGACGACGTCACGCTCTGCCTGTTCGACGAGGAGGGGGCCGAGGAGCGGATCGAGCTCGACCGCGGCGAAGCCCACAACTGGCACTGCTACCTGCCCGGCGTCGGGCCCGGTCAGCGCTACGCCTACCGCGTCCACGGACCCTACGACCCGCGGTCGGGGCAGCGCTTCAACGACCGCAAGCTCCTCGTCGACCCCTACTCGAAGGCGATCGACGGGCCGGTCGACTGGGACCGCGCCAACGTCCTGCCCTACGTCCCCGACGGCTCCGAGGATGCCGACCTCGAACCCGACGACGAAGACGACGCGGCGGCGATGCCGCGTTCGGTCGTCGCCGACCCGGCCTTCGACTGGGAGGGGGTCCAGCCGCCGCGGACCCGCTGGTCGGAGACCGTCATCTACGAGACCCACCTCAAAGGCTTCACGATGAAGCACCCGGGCGTGCGCGAGGACCTGCGCGGAACCTACGCCGGGCTCGCCTCGGAGGGAGCGATCGAGCACCTGCTCTCGCTCGGCGTCACCGCGGTCGAGCTGATGCCGGTCCACCACATCGTCTCGAGAGCTTCCTCCACGACGCCGGCTACACGAACTACTGGGGGTACTCGACGCTCGGCTACTTCGCCCCGCACTCCGACTACGCGGCGACCGGCCGGGCGGGCGAGCAGGTGCGCGAGTTCAAGGGGATGGTGAAGGCGCTCCACCGGGCCGGGATCGAGGTGATCCTCGACGTCGTCTACAACCACACCGCGGAGGGCAACCACCTCGGGCCGATGCTCTCCTTCCGCGGCGTCGACAACGAGGCCTACTACCGCCTCGTCCCCGACGACCCGCGCTTCTACATGGACTTCACCGGCACCGGCAACTCGCTGAACCCGGTCCACCCGAGCGTCCTGCGGCTGATCATGGACAGCCTGCGTTACTGGGTCATCGACTGCCACGTCGACGGCTTCCGCTTCGACCTGGCCTCGGCGCTGGCGCGCGAGCTGCACGACGTCGACAAGCTCTCGGCCTTCTTCGACGTCATCCACCAGGACCCGATCCCTCAGCCAGGTGAAGCTGATCGCCGAGCCCTGGGACGTCGGCCCGGGCGGCTACCAGGTGGGCAACTTCCCGGTGCTGTGGGCGGAGTGGAACGGGATCTACCGGGATTCGGTGCGGGACTTCTGGCGGGGCCAGGGCTCGGTCGGGGACTTCGCCGGGCGCTTCACCGGGTCCAGCGACCTCTACCAGCCCGAAGGCCGCCCGCCACACTCCTCGATCAACTTCGTCACCGCCCACGACGGCTTCACCCTGCGCGACCTCGTCTCCTATGACGGCAAGCACAACGACCAGAACTTCGAAGGCAACGACGGCGGGACCGACGACAACCGCTCCTGGAACTCGGGGGCGGAGGGGCCGACCGAGGACGAGGCGGTCAACGACCTGCGCGACCGCCGGCAGCGCTCGATGCTGGCGACGCTGCTGCTGTCCCAGGGCGTGCCGATGTTGCTCGGCGGCGACGAGTTCTCGCGCAGCCAGGACGGCAACAACAACACCTGGTGCCGTCGACGGCGACCTCACCTGGTTCGACTGGGAGCTCGCCGAGCGCAATGCCGGCCTCCTCGACTTCACCCGCCGCCTGATCCGGCTGCGCCGGGAGCACCCGGTCCTGCGCCGGGCCGAATTCCTGAGCGGCGAGGAACCGCTCGGCTCGGGGCTGCCGGATGCCTGGTGGTTCCGGCCCGACGGCCTGCGGATGACGCGGCGCAACTGGCAGGACGACGCGGCGCGCTGCCTCGGCGTCTTCCTCAACGGCATGGAGATCCCCGGCGTCGACCACGAGGGGAACCGGATCACCGACGACTCCTTTCTCGTCCTCTTCAACGCCGGCGCCGAGGACGTGGTCTTCCGCCTGCCGACCCGGCGCTTCGGCGCGATGTGGACGATCGAGCTGACCACGGCGGAACCCGAGCGGCTGCCGGAGGGCGAACGGGTGGCGCCGCGCGGCTTCGTGCCGGTGCCCGGGTGGTCCGTGGTGGTCCTGCGCCGGGTCGCGCGTTGATCGCGACCTACCGGCTTCAGCTCGGGCCGGCGATGACCTTCGAGCGGGTGCGCGGGCTCGTCCCTTACCTGAAGGAGCTCGGTGTCAGCCACGTCTACCTCTCGCCGTCGTTCCAGGCGCAGGAGGGCTCGACCCACGGCTACGACGTGATCGACCCGACCAGCATCTCCGCGTCACTGGGCGGGGAGGAGGGGCTGCGGGCCGTGCGCGAGGCGGGCGTCGGCGTGATCCTCGACATCGTCCCCAACCACATGGCCGGGGTTGACGCGAACCGTTATTGGGCCGATCCCGAGCTGCGGAAGAAGTACTTCGACCTCGACCCGGTCAGCGGCCGCTGGCGCCGCTTCTTCGACATCGACGAACTCGCGGGCGTTCGCCAGGAGGACCCCGAGGTGTTCGAGGAGACCCACAAGCTGCCGCTGCGCCTGGTCGCCGAAGGGGTGGTGGACGGGCTGCGGGTCGACCATCCCGACGGCCTCGCCGACCCGGCCGGCTACCTGGCGCGCCTGCGCCAGCGCGGCGTCGAGCGCGTGTGGGTGGAGAAGATCCTCGAGGCCGCCGAGGAGCTGCGCGACTGGCCGGTCTCCGGGACGGTCGGCTACGAGTTCCTGAACGACGCCGCGGCCCTCTTCGTCGACCCGGCCGGGGAGGCGACGTTGACCGACCTCTACCGGGGGCTGACCGGCGAGCGGCGGGAGTTCCACGAGGTCGCCGACGAGGCGAAGCTGCAGCAGGCGAGCACCACCTTCGGGCCCGAGGTCGACCGGCTGCGGCGGATAGTCGACGCCCCGGACATGGAGCGGGCGCTGGCGTCCCTGCCGATCTACCGCACCTACGTCCACCCAGCCGCCGACCCCCCCGAGCGCGTTCGCAGTTTGCCGTACTCCTTAAGGGAAAGTGCGAACGCGCCGGCTGTGGTCGACGATCCTGACCCCGCCGCGGCCGACTCGCTTGGCGCCGTCGCTCCGGCCGACCGCGCCGCCATCGACGCCGCCCGCGACCGCGGCATGCCGGCCGAGACCGCCGAGCGCCTCACGCTCGAACGCGACGCGCCCGCCGAGTTCGTCACCCGCTTCCAGCAGACCACGCCGGCGATCACCGCGAAGGGCGTCGAGGACACCGCCTTCTACCGCGACGTGCGTCTGCTGGCGCTGAACGAGGTCGGCGGCGACCCCGGCCGCTTCTCACTCTCGGTCGCCGACTTCCACACCCGCTGCGCCGAGCGCGCCCGGCGTTTCCCGGGGAACCTCCTCATCACCCAGACCCACGACACCAAGCGCAGCGGCGACTCGCGCGCCCGGATCGGCGCCCTCGCCGGCATCGCGGAGGAGTGGCGGGGGGAAGTCGAGCGCTGGTTCCACCTGGCGGCGCCGCTGCGCACCGAGGTCGGCGGCCGGACCGCGCCCGACCCCTCCGAGGAGTACCTGATCTACCAGACCCTCGTCGGCGTCTGGCCGGCCTCCTCCGAGCGAGTCGAAGAGTACGTCCGCAAGGCGCTGCGCGAGGCGAAGCGCAACACCAACTGGGTCGAGCCGAACGAGGGGTGGGAGGGGGCGGTGCTGGAGTTCGTCCGCCGCCTCTACGGGCCCGGGGAGCTCCACGACGCGATCGCCTCCTTCGCAACCCGCCACATGCCGCGCGGCGAGCGCGCCTCGGTCGGTCAGCTCCTCCTCAAGCTCACGGCGCCCGGCGTCCCCGACGTCTACCAGGGCGATGAGCTCTGGGCGCTCTCGATGGTCGACCCCGACAATCGCCGCCCGGTCGACTGGGATGGGCGACGCGACGCTCTCGCCGCCCTCGATTCCGGCGCCCCGGTGGACCGCGCCAACGTGAAGATGCACCTGATCCGCCGCGCCCTCTCCCTGCGCGCCCGCCGTCCCCGGCCCTTCGCCGGCGCCTACCGCCCCCTCGAAGCCCCCGGTGCCCTCTGCGCCTTCACCCGCGGCGAGGACGAGATCCTCGCCGTCGCCGCCCTCCGCGACGGCGTCGACGGCGCCACCTTCCGCCTCCCCGAGGGCACCGCCGGCGACTGGCGCGACGTCCTCGCCGGCTCCGGCCCCGACGCCGGCCGCACCCTCACCTTCGGCCCCGAGGTCCCCTTCGACCAGGTCCGCCTCCCCGGCTGGCCCGTCGCCCTGCTCGAGCGCTTGCCGCGCCCGGCTTCCTGACCCCCCGTCATCGCTTGGTCCCACAAGGGCCGCCGGTTTGGGTTCGGGCTCCGGCTTCGGGACGGGGGTTGGTCGGGGACCGCGTTGTTCGGGGCCGTGCCCCGCCCGTCCGAGATCGGCCCTGGGCGTCTCATGGCGGTCCTGGCAGGCTGTGACCGCCATGAGACGCCCAGGACGTGAGGGGTTCGTGAAACATCCGTCACCCTCCCGCGCGAGAGAAGCCAGGGAGAGCCGGCACCTCCCCCGACCTCGCCCCGATCCGTGACGAAGATGCCGGGAACGTCACACCCCCGCGCGCTCCGGGTCACCTCCCGGCACCGGGATCGAGGTCCCCGAGAGTGCGGGCGACCTGAGTGAACCTATGCGTAACCAGGGTCGCCCGCGCCTCCGTGACGGTCGGACGACACGCACGGAAGCGTGGAGTTCCCACGGTCTCCGTGACGAGGTACGCCTTCCGTCACGGATCCGTGTCCCTCGCGTGCGCCTCGCGGGACCCGCGTCCCTCTTATGCGCCCGCGTGACCCGCACCCGACGATCTCTCGTCACTCCCCACAAGACCCGGCCGTCTCGGCCACGGCCACAGCCGGCCAGGACCGTGGCCGAGACGGCCGCGCTCGCCGCAGGCCCTTGCGTGCCTTGCCTCGGGCGCCGGCTTCAACCGCCCCCATCCCTAACCCCAGGCGCCGGCTTTGCCAGGCCAGAGCCCTCACCCCGGGCGCCGGCCGGCAACGGCCACATCCCTAACCCCAGCGCCGGCCCTAAGGCGCCAGGCGTTGAACGCGCCAGTCGCTCCCCTCGCGCGAGTAGACGAACCGATCGTGCAGGCGGTCCTGGTGTCCCTGCCAGAACTCGATCGTCTGCGGGCGCAGCATGAAGCCGCCCCAGAAGTCGGGCCGGGGGACGTCCTCGACTCCGTCGAAGCGCTCCCGGACCTCGGCCAGCCGTACGTCGAGCTCCGCCCGGTCCGCGAGCCGCCGGCTCTGCGGCGAGGCCCAGGCGCCGAGGCGGCTCTCGCGCGCCCGGCTCGCGAAGTAGGCGTCGGAGTCGGCGTCCGGCAGTCTTTCGATCGGGCCTCGCGCCCGCACCTGGCGGTCGTGCTCGCGCCAATAGAGGATCAGCGCGCCGCGGGGGTCGGCCGCGATCTGGCGGGCCTTGGCGCTCTCGTAGTTGGTGAAGAAGCGGAAGCCGCCCGGGCCGTGGCCCTTCAGCAGGACCATGCGGGCGTCCGGAGCCCCGTCGTCGCCGACCGTCGCCAGCGTCATCGCCTCGGCCAGCGGCACCTCCGCGCGCGCGGTCTTGTACCAATGCGCGAACTGCTCGAACGGGTCGGGGGAGAGGTCGCTCGCGTGCAGCGGGGGAAGGCGCGCCTCTCGGTCATCGACGGATCTTGGCGCAGGGCGTTATACGAGGCCGACAGGAGTACCTCAATACCATCTATAGGTATGAGCGCTGAGCATCTCACCCTCCTGCGCGCCGACGAGGTCGACGGCTTCTTCCCGGCCGACTCGATGGTCCGCCGCCTGCACCGCGAGCGGGTCGTCGCCTTCTCCGGCCTGCGCGCCCTCTTCATGCAGGCCTGCGAACCGCTCGGGGTGGTCGGCTTCGAGCAGCACTCGATCATCTTCGACGACCCTCGCACGCGCCTTCTGCGCACCGATGAGCGGATGTCGCGCATCTACTTCGGCACCGCCGAGCAGGCGGACCGGACCGGGCGGATCGTCCGCGCGATGCACCGCCGGGTCCGCGGCGTCACCGAGGAGGACTACGGCCCGATCCCCGCGGGCACCGAGTACGACGCCTCCGACCCGGCGCTCGGCCTCTGGGTCCTCGCCACCCTCGCCGACTCCGCGCTCCTCTACTACGAGCGCGTCATCGGCGCCCTCGACCCCGACGACCGCCAGCGCTACTGGGCCGAATACCGCCGCGTCGGCGAGCTCCTCGGCCTGCCGCCCGACTCGATGCCCGCCACCGTCGCCGATCTCCGCGACTACCTCGACGGCCGCCTCACCGACGGCAGCCTCTGGATCAACGAGGAACGTCGGGAGCGGACGAAGGGGATCCTCCTCGAGCGGCCGCCGTTCACCGGCTTCATGCGCGTCGCCGTCACCCCGATCCACGAGACGATCAAGCTGATCTCGGTCGGCATGCTCCCGTCCCAGATCCGCAAGATGCTCGGCTTCTCCTGGGACCCGGCTCGCGAGGCGCTCCTGCGCTCCTACCTGATCCAGCTCCGCCTCGGCTCCCGCTTCTGGCCCGCCGCGGTCCGCCTCCACCCGGCGGCGCGCGGCGAGGCCGGCGAGGAGTACGGCGCCCTGGCCGCCTAGCTAGAGGGGTGATTCCAGGGGTTCGGGCCGGTTGAAGCCGGCGCCCGAGGTGAGGGACGCAAGGGCCTGCGGCGAGCGCGGCCATCTCGGCCACGGCCCTGGCCGGCTGTGGCCGTGGCCGAGACGGCCGGGGTATGGAAGCGGCGGAGGAACCGTGACGTCGGTGAGGGAGACGCCACGAACTCGACACTTCCTCCCGGGTTCTTCCACGATCTATCGCCCGATGTCCCAGGAACCCCCGCAACTCGGACGGCCGCAGCGGCCCGAAGCACGTCCGTCCCGCCGTGGAATCGATCATCTAGGGCCGGCCGAGGGCGTAGATGACGACCGGATAGCCGTGGAGGTTGTCCTCGCGTAGTGGCTCCATGCCGAGGCGCTCGGCGACGGCGATCGACGCGGTGTTGTCGGGATCGATGTTGGCGGTGAGGTAGGGAGCGTCGAGCTCACGAAGGCCCCAGTCGAGCCAGAAGCGGCCCGCCTCGGTGGCGAGGCCGCGCCCGCGAGCCGCCGCGGTCAGGCTCCAACCGACCTCGACCTCGTCGAACTCCGGCCAGTGGCGAAGGCCGCTCCGGCCGAGGAAGGAGCCGTCCTCGCAGTCGAGCAGGACGACCCGCCCATGGCCGCGCCGCTCCCAGTCGCGCCGGGCGATCTCGATCCATTCCGCGACTTCGTCGCGGGTCGCCGGACCGAACCCCTTCCGCTCGACGTTCACCACTCCGAAGCTTGACGGCCTCGCGGCCAGGGTAGATTCGACGGAGCCACCCGAGCGTCCGTCACCGCCGAAACCCAGGAGGACCGCATGCCTTACGTGACCGTCGGAGAAGAGAACAGCGCCGACATCGACATCCACTACAACGACCACGGTTCCGGCAAGCCGATCGTCCTGATCCACGGCTACCCGCTGGAAGGCAACTCGTGGGAGAAACAGGAGCCCGAGCTGCTGGCGGCCGGGTGGCGGGTGATCAGCTACGACCGTCGCGGATTCGGCAAGTCCAGCCAGCCGACGACCGGCTACGACTACGACACCTTCGCCGCCGACCTGAAAGCGCTGCTCGACCACCTGGCGCTGGAGGAGGACGTCGTCCTTGCCGGCTTCTCGATGGGCACCGGCGAGGTCACCCGGTACCTCGGCAACTACGGCTCGGCGGGGGTCAGCAAGGCGGCGCTCCTCGGCGTCATCCCGCCCTTCGTGCTGAAGACGGACGACAACCCGAAAGGCGTGCCGCAGGAAGTCTTCGACGGCATCAAAGAGCTGGTGGCGAAAGACCGTTATCTCTGGTTCGAAGAATTCTTCAAGAACTTCTTCAACACCGACGAACTCGCACCGGAGCGGATCGGCGACGCGGCCCTGAGGGCGCACTTCGCGGTCGCGCTGCGGATGTCCCCCTACGCCACCTACGCGTGTGTCGACACCTGGCTGACCGACTTTCGTGACGATCTGCCGAAGATCGACATCCCGACCCTGGTCATCCACGGCAAGAAGGACCGCATCCTGCCGTTCGAGTCGACGGCCCAGAGGCTGCGGGAGGAGAACCTGATCGCCGACCTCGAGTTCGTCGCCATCGAGGACGGCCCGCACAACGTCGGCTGGACCTTCCCCGAGGAGGTAAATCCGGCGCTGCTGTCCTTCCTCGCCAAGTAGGTTCCGCACATGGTGGAGCAGATCGAGGAGATGCCGGCGGGGACGATCGGGTTCAAGGTCGTCGAGGAGCTGACCGGGGACGACTACCGGGAGCGGATCGAGCCGGCGCTCGCCGAGGCGGTCGAGAGCGGGGAGGTGCGCCTCCTCTTCGAGATCGACTCCGGGTTCGGCATGGACGCGAGCGCGGTGATCGAGGACGCGAAAACCGGGCTCAAGCTCGGTCTCAGCCACATGAAAGCGTGGAAGCGGACCGCGATCGTCACCGATGTCGACTGGATCCGCAAGGCGATCAAGGCGTTCGGTTTCATGGCCCCGGGGGAGGTCCGGGTCTTCGAGCCCGCCGAGCTCGGCGCGGCGAAGGTCTGGGTCGCCGAGTAGCGCCGCGACCCAGACTGGCTGCGCAGCCGGCACAATGGCCCGCATGCCCGGGGAGAGAGAGCACGACCTCGCGTTGTTCGGCGCGACCGGGTTCACCGGCGGGCTGACCGCCGACTACCTCGCCGCCAACGCGCCCGCCGGACTGCGCTGGGCGCTGGTCGGTCGCAACCGGACGAAGCTCGAGGCCGTCGCCGCGCGCCTTGCCGCCGCCAGTCCCGAGGCTCCCGTGCCGGACCTGCTCGTCGCCGACGCCGCCGACTCGGCGGCGCTCGCCAAGGTCGCCGGGTCGACCCGCGTCGTCATCACCACCGTCGGCCCCTACGCCCTC
Organism: uncultured Actinomycetes bacterium; assembly: GCA_963782515.1. Lineage (GTDB taxonomy): Bacteria > Actinomycetota > Thermoleophilia > Solirubrobacterales > 70-9 > VAYN01. Next base: position 1,248,605 of record CAWAJY010000004.1, read on the forward strand.
TATGGCGGGCCGCTGGTCGCCGCCTGCGCCGCCGCCGGCACCGATTACGTCGACCTCACCGGCGAGCCCGAGTTCGTCGACCGGATGTGGCTGGAACACCACGCGACGGCCGAGCGCACCGGCGCCCGGATCGTCCACTGTTGCGGTTTCGACTCGATTCCGCACGACCTCGGCGCCTACTTCACGGTGCAGCACCTCCCCGAGGGCGTCCCGCTCACTGTGAACGGCTACGTCCGCACCAACGCCCAGTTCTCCGGCGGCACCTACCACTCCGCCGTCAACGGCTTCGCCCGGGGACGACAGACGCTCGCCGTGGCGAAAGAGCGTCGCGCCGTCGAGGAGCGCCCGGCCGGTCGCAAGATCCACTCGGCTCCCGCACGGATTCATCACGTCCCCGAGCTCGGTGGCTGGAGCGCGCCGCTGCCGACCGTCGACGGCACGATCATCCGCCGCTCGGCCGCCGCGGTCGACCGCTACGGCCCCGACTTCACCTACGGCCACAACGTCGTCACCAAGCACCTGGCGACGATCGGCGGGATGGCCGCGGGCGTCGGCGCGGTCGCCGTCCTCGCCCCGATCGGGCCCGGCGCGCAAGCTGATGCTGAAGGCGAAATCGCCCGGCGAGGGGCCGAGCGAGGCGCGGCGCGCGAAGAGCTGGTTCAGGATCCGCTTCGTCGGCGAGGGCGGGGGGAAGCGGGTCGTGACCGAGGTCTCCGGCGGCGACCCCGGCTATTCGGAGACGTCGAAGATGCTCGCCGAGTCGGGCCTCTGCCTGGCCTTCGACGACAACCCGGAGCGCTCCGGTCAACTCACGACCGTTGCATCGATGGGTGACATGCTTCTCACAAGGTTGCAGAGCGCCGGGATAGCTTTCCAAGTGCTGGAGGGCGCCTGAGCGGCGCCCGGCCGCTCGAGCGCCGGCAAAACGGAGGAGAGAGAAGTGAACCCAGAGACCCTCACGCAGACCCCCGGCAACGGCTCGGGCCCGAACGAGCCCCAGCGGGTCGACGTCCTCATCATCGGCGCGGGCATCTCCGGCATCGGCGCGGCCCATCACCTGCAGGAACGTAGCCCGGGGAAGTCGTTCGCGATCCTCGAGGCGCGCGAGGCGATCGGTGGGACCTGGGACCTCTTTCGTTACCCCGGCATCCGGTCCGACTCCGACATGCACACGCTCGGGTATCGCTTCCGTCCCTGGACGGCGGCGAAGTCGATCGCCGACGGCGGCTCGATCCTCGAATACGTACGGGACACCGCGCGCGAGGGCGGGATCGACAAGAAGGTGCGCTTCGGCCACCGGGTCGTGAAGGCGTCATGGTCGAGCGAGGAGGCCCGCTGGACGGTGACCGCGGAGCGGAACGACGGCTCGACCGTGACGATCTCGTGCGCCTTCCTCTTCAACTGCAGCGGCTACTACCGCTACGACGAGGGCTACACCCCCGAGTTCGCCGGGATCGAGGACTTCAAGGGCCAGGTCATCCATCCCCAGCATTGGCCGGAGGAGGACGACTACGCCGGCAAGCGGGTGGTCGTGATCGGCTCCGGCGCGACGGCGGTGACGCTGGTGCCCGCGATGGCGAAGGACGCCGCCCACGTGACCATGCTGCAGCGCTCGCCGACCTACGTCGTCTCGCTGCCGGGCGAAGACCCGGTGGCCGAGTTCCTGCGCAAGTTCCTCCCGCACCGGGCCGTCTATCCGATCGTCCGCTGGAAGAACGTCGCCCTGCAGAGCTTCAACTACCGGCTCTCGCGCAAGCGGCCGGGCCTGATGAAGAAGTTCCTGCGCAAGGGGGTCGAGAAGGCGCTCCCGGCCGGCTACGACATCGACACCCACTTCAAGCCGAACTACAACCCTTGGGACCAGCGCCTCTGCGTCGTCCCCGACGGCGACCTCTTCCAGGTGCTGCGCGACGGCAGCGCCGAGATCGTCACCGACCACATCGACCGCTTCACCGCCGACGGGATCAAGCTCAAATCGGGGAAGGAGCTGGAGGCCGACGTCGTCGTCACCGCGACCGGGCTCAACCTCCTCTTCCTCGGCGGGATGAAGCTCGAGGTCGACGGCGAGGAACCCGAGCTGGGCGACCTCCTCATCTACCGCGGGATGATGCTCGCCGACATCCCGAACCTCGCCTTCACGATCGGGTATACGAACGCGTCATGGACGCTGAAGGCCGACCTCGTCGCCGAATACGCCTGTCGCCTCCTCAACCACATGGAAGCCAACGGCTACGACATCTGCACGCCGCACCTGAACGACCCGAGCGTCACCCCGGAGCCGATCATGGACTTCACCTCCGGCTACGTCCTGCGCGCGGTCGCCGACCTGCCGAAGCAGGGGTCGAAGGAGCCGTGGAAACTGCGCCAGAACTACGCGATCGACCTGCGGAGCCTCCGCTACGGCTCGCTCGACGACGGCGCGATGACGTTCAAGAGGAAGGTCCGCGCGCCGGAGAAGGTCGCCGCCTGAGGCGAGCGCTTCTCCTCGCTTTCGCGCGCTCTTCCTCGTCGGGGCGGCCCCGGTGGGCGCCAACCCCTGGCAGCGGTGCGGGTTCTTCGACGGTCCCAGCGACATGGCGTCGATCCGCGCGATGAAGTCGTGGCACATCAACTCGGCTGGGGATCAACGGCATCCAGGCGAGGTACGGGCAACGAGCCCCACGACGACCGCGTCGGCGACTATCGGGCGGCGGGGATGACCGAACTGGTCGAGGCGGTCCGCTCCACCGGGGCGACCCAGCCGGTGATGCTCGGCGGCACCGAATGGGCTCGCGACGACGGCGGCCGGCTCGCCCACCTGCCGACCGACCCGGCCGATGCCGAGGTCGCCTCCAACCACACCTACGACTTCGGCGCGGCCGCCGGGTAACCTAGGCCCCATGGACGACCAGCAAGCACTCGATCGCATCGACCAGCTCGTCAAGGAAGAGGAGGACCTCCTCCATCGCCACGAGGGCGAGGGCCTCGACGACGACGAGCACGCCCGCCTCGAAGAGCTCAAAGTCCAGCTCGACAAGACCTGGGACTACCTGCGTCAGCGCCGCTCCCTGCGCGAGGCCGGCGACGACCCCGACGAGGCGAGCATGCGCGACGGCGGCACCGTCGAGAGCTACGGCACCGTCAAGCCGTTCGACGACACCGAGGGCGACGCTCCCGAGTAGCCGCGGCCCGGGACGGCGTGGCCGCGCCGTCCCTCAAAGGTTCCAGCCGAAGTACACCTCGGCTCGCACCTGCTTGTCCCCGTCGAACCCGAGCACCTCGGTGTTCCGGAACCGCGATCCGTCCTGCCTGGTCGCCTCGTAGGTGACGACGACCTCGTCGCCGTCCTCGATCAACCGCACGAACTCGAACTCCGTCAGCGAGCCCGCCCCCGGCCAGCACCGCTCGAAGTACCCGTCCCGGTCGAGCCCCTGTTCGTCGGCGGGCGAGTGGAATTCGAACCGCTCGCCGATCAGCTCCTCGATCGCCTCCCGGTCACCGGCCGCGAACGCCCGGTAGGTCTCCTTCGCCAGCTCGATCCTGTCCTTGGCCATCGCGGCCCTTTGTATCAGCGCCAGGTCGACGTCGGAGCGCGTTCGTAGAAACCGGCGAAGGTCTCGGTCGAGATCAACTCGCCCTTCGGCTCTTCCGCGTGTCGCGCGGCCGAGCGCGCCTCGATCTCCAGCGTCTCCAGATACCGGTGTTCGTCGAGGTCGTGCAGTTCGGCGAAGCCCTGCTCGTCGACCTGGAGCACATGGCGGACCAGATATCGGTTCAGCCGGGCATCGAAGGTCCCCGCCTCGACCGCCGCCGCGGAGTCCGCCACGATCAGCTGCAGGGTGAGGCGGGTGATCGCGTCGCGCTGCTCGGGGGTGAGTCGTGCCCAGTCGGTGTCGCCGGCGATCGGGCGTTTCACGGCGGCGTACCGGTGTTCCACCGCTCCCCGCACCGGGACTTCCTCGACCATCTCGATCAAGCCCATCGTCTCGAGCTTGCGGCAGTGGTAGCCGACGTGGCCGACGTTCTTGCCGATCACCCTGGCGATTTCGACCGGGCTCGCGACCCGCTCGTTGAGCAGGACGTAGGCGGCCACACGCGTCGGGTGCGCCACCAGTGCCCCGATCGTCGACTCGAATCGATCCGTCTTCCCACGCTGCTCTGCGGTGTCCATCTGGCGCCTCCGGTCGTCGCGCTAACTCGCTAGAGCATATAGCCATTTCCTGAGCGCTTCCGCCGATCAATTTGCACGAATGCCTTGAGCCGAGCGAATCCGATCGGTCGGCCGGCCGGTCGGCCCGCACGGCCCTTCGATCACAGGGAGGGAGGTGACTCGAATGAAGATGATCGCTACCAAGCCGATGATTCCGGACGTGTCCGTGACCAAGCCGTCCTGAGTCCCGGCCTAACGTACGGGCCCTCCGATCTCGTGGGATCAGGGATCGGGGGGCTCGCTCGGCACCGGCAGGCGCACAAGCCCACGCCACGCCCCGGGACGACTGGCTAAGCTGTCCGGCGCTCATCCGACCGGTCGCGAACCGGCGCGTGAGCAGCTTCTGGCGCCTTGGCGGAGTGGCTACGCAGCGGCCTGCAAAGCCGTTTACACCAGTTCGATTCTGGTAGGCGCCTTTTCGGTCTGTGGCTTTCGTGCGCGACTGACGCACGTGCCGCAAGCCGTCAAGTCCAGTCGGCGGCAGTGGCGCCGCCGATGACACGGTGTGCGGTGAGGTGCCCGTCACGTTCGTCAAGGGAGTCCTCGATGGCGCAGTCGGCGCCCGAGGGCCAAGGGACGCAAGGGCCGGCGGCGAGCGCGGCCGTCTCGGCCACGGCCCTGGCCGGCTGGGCCGTGGCCGTGGCCGAGACGGCCGGGAGTGCGGGGAGTGGCGGATCTCTCGCGGCGGTGCCCCGCGTTCGTCACGGGAGGGACACGGATCCGTCACGGAAGACGTACCTCGTCACGGAGAGCGTGGGAACTCCACGCTTCCGTGCGTGTTGTCCAACGGTCACGACCGCGCTGCAAGCTTTGGTGTCGCCATGACGACGTCAATGCTTGCATCGAGGCCTCGGGCCCTTATCCCGGGCCCGGAGACAGACCGGAGGCTCACGCGGGTGTGACGTTCCCGGCATCTTCGTCACCGATCGGGCCGAGGTCGGGGTAGGTGTGGGCTCTCCCCGGCTTCTCTCGCGCGGGAGGGTCACGTAAGTCCGACCTCCGCCCGACCTGTGTCCTGATCCCTGAAAGACCCTCACGTCCTGGGCGTCTCATGGCGGTCACAGCCAGCCAGGACCGCCATGGGACGCCCAGGACCGACCTCGGACGGCCCCCACCGCCGGGACCCCCTTGGTCCCGCCCTGGGCATCGATCGTCTAGCGGTGGGTCAGCAAAAGACGTCCAGGTAGAACTGATCGGCGGTGCCCGCGCCGCTGAACTCGGTGCGGACGTAGACCCCGTCGGCATTGCCGCTCCTGGGCTCGGCGACCGTGGTATAGCCGGAGAAGTAGGAGGTCACCTGATAGCTGCATTCAGAGACGTCCCGGCTGAAGTCGACCTCGTAGCTCCCGGTCAGGATTTCATGGCTCCCGGTCACCCCCGACCCCTTCACGAGGCTCCCGTTGCTACTGATGGTCGCCCAGAGGACGGTCGCCGGTTCACCTTTTTCGCCTCGGTCGCCCTTGGGTCTCGACGCTTTCGCTTTCCAGCTGCGAGGCCGCACAGGCGGTGCCACCGCCCAAGAGCAGTAGGAGGCGATGACGTTCGAATACGTGAGCTTGCCGCGGATGCGGTGCATGGACGTCCTTCCGGAGGCTTGGACGGGAAGGACGAGACCTGGAGAATCTCTCACGCGTCTGTGACGTTCCACCTCATCCGAGCGCGAGGATCACGTAACGGATCGCCAGGGCGACGGCGACGATGCCCAGCGTCCTCTTCAGCGCGGCCTCGGGCAGCCGGGATTGGAGCCCCGTCCCGACCCAGCCGCCGGCCAGGCCGCCGATACCGATCGCGATGCCGATCGTCCAGTCGGGCGCGATCGAGCCGCTGTGGCGGAGGCTGAGGACCGCATAGGTGGCGACGCCGACGATCGAGGTCAGGAAGGTCGAGGCCAACGCGGCCGGCGCCACCTCGGCGACCGAGAAACCGAGTCCGACGAGTGCGGGTGCCAGCAGTGAGCCGCCGCCGATCCCGTAGATGCCGCCGACCACGCCGACCAGGAGGGCGGCGACGGTGATCCTGCGGTCGTCGGCGGCCGGCGGCGCGCCCCTCGCCGCCGGCCCGCGGCCGAGGGCGAGCCATCCCCCGATCGGCAGGAGGACCGCGGCGATCACCAGGTAGAAGGCCTGCGGCCCGGACAGCAGCTCCACCCGGATCACCGATCCGACGATCACTCCCGGCAGCGTGCCGATCAGAAGCGCGGCGGTGAGCGGCGCTCGCAGAACGCCGCGGCCCCGGTAGCGCAGCAGGGCCCCGGGCGTGGCGATCACGTTGTAGAGGAGGTTGGTCGGCGTGACTGACGGGTTCGGCGTGTGCAGGACGCTGACCTGGACCGGGACCAGGAAGACGGCGCCGGAGACGCCCACCGGGGTCGTGAGGACGGCGATCAGGAAGGCGGAGGCGGCTCCGATCAGGGCATCGGTGTCCATCGGATCGGCAAGGCTACGGTTTCCTGACCGATTTGGTCAACTTCAGCGACCTCCACGCAGAGGCACCATCCGGCCTGACCACCGGTCGAGCGCTTCGACGAGGCTCGGTTCGATCGCATCGCCGACCCAGGCGACGTGGCCGTCAGGGCGGACCAGCAACGCGGTGGGAGGGTCGACCTCGCCGATCGCCGGGAGCGCCCACGGCCCCTCGCATCGCGCATCGACCGGGCGGACGCGGTCGGGCCACTCGCCACCGTCGAGGTCGCCTGGCTCGCCGAGGTTCAATAGCAGCGCTCGCGCCGCGTGCATCAGGGCGAAGATCGTGGTCGGGCCGTCGGCGGTGACGAGATCGAGGTCCGGCACGCGCCGTCCCAGCAGCGGATGGCCATCGCCGAGGTCGTAGCGCACACCCAGTCCCGAGGCGAGCGCGCCCAGGTGCCTGCGAGGCTCCTCCATCACCGTCACCTCGGCGATCGTGTCGCCCAGGGCTTCGACGCGTGGGTCCACCCGCATCAGGGCGTTCAGGGCCATCGTGTAGTTCAGGGATCGGGCCACGGTCGGGTGGCGCTCCTCCTGGTAGGTGTCGAGAAGGCTCTCCGGGGAGACGCCCTTGACGACCTGGGCGAGCTTCCAGCCGAGGTTCACCGCGTCGCCCATGCCGTTCTGGATGCCCTGGCCGCCCATGGGGGAGTGGATGTGGGTGGCGTTCCCGGCGAGGAGGACGCGGCCCTCGCGATAGGAGGCGGCCTGGCGCGTCGCGTCGGTGAAGCGGGAGATCCAGGTGGGGCTGTGGATCTTGAAGTCGGTCCCGTAGACGACGAAGAGCGCGTCCCGAAGTTCGTCGAAGGACGGTTCGTCACCGGATTCGAGGCGTGCCTCGGGGACGACGATCCTCAGCGTCTCACCGCCTTCCATCGGGCCGATGCCGCCGACTCCGAGCGGGCCGCGATGAAGTCCCAGGCCGGATTTGTCCTTCATCTGCGCCTCCGCGACCAGGGTGCTCGAGGTCGCCTCCGCACCGGGAAAGTCGATGCCCGCCGCCTTGCGGATCGCGCTGCGCCCGCCGTCGCAACCGACGAGGTAGTGGGTGCGGATCGTGGTGCCGTCGGCAAGCTCGACGTCGACTCCCTCCTCGTCCTGGGCGAAGCCGACGACCTCCGTGCCGTAGCGGACCGCGACGCCGAGGTCCCGGGTCCACTCGGCCATGATCCGCTCGATGTGCCTCTGCCACAGCGCCAGCCCGTAGGGGTGGCGGGTGGGGAAGTCACTGATGTCGATCTTGGTCTCGCCGAAGGAGATGATCTGAGCCGTGTGGCCGGCGGCGAGGAAGCGGTCGGCGGCCCCGCGCTGGTCGAGCAGCTCGATCGCTCGCGAGTGCAGGCCGCCTGCCCGCGAGCCGTCCAGCTCCTGGTTCGGGCGGCGCTCGAGGATCAACGCGTCGACCCCGGCCAGGGCCAGCTCCGCTCCCAACATCATCCCGGTCGGCCCACCGCCGACGATCACCACTGCGCGCTCGGTCGCATCCGTCATACACACACTCCTGGCTCGAAAAAAACACACCAACACCTTTTGCGGCGGGCGAGTATGGGGTATGACAAGGGTTGTTTCAAGGCCCGTGTGTGGTATAAATTGGCACTGGCAAGGGGGAGGGGTCACGCGCGACTCGGCGCGCCGGCGTCATCTAGGATGCGCGCCATGCCGAAATCGCCGATCGCCGACCCGAAAGAGGACTACCCCCGCTGGTACCAGGATGTGATCGCGAAAGCGGGCCTGGCCGAGAACGGGCCCGTGCGCGGGACGATGGTGATCCGGCCCTACGGCTACGCGATCTGGGAGCGCATCCAGGCCGACATCGACCGCCGCATCAAGGCGGCCGGGGCCGACAACGTCTACTTCCCGCTCTTCATCCCGGAGAGCTACCTGAAGCGCGAGGCCGAGCATGTCGAGGGCTTCAGCCCCGAGCTCGCGGTGGTGACGCACGCCGGCGGCAAGGACCTGACGGAACCGGTCGTCGTGCGGCCGACCTCGGAGACGGTCTTCGGCGAGCAGATGGCGAAATGGGTCAACAGCTACCGCGACCTGCCGCTGCTGCTGAACCAGTGGGCGAACGTCGTCCGCTGGGAGCTGCGCCCGCGCCTCTTCCTGCGCACCAGCGAGTTCCTCTGGCAGGAGGGACACACCGTCCACGCCACCGGCGAGGACGCCGCCGCCTACGCGCTGCGCATCCACCACGACGTCTACCGCGACTTCCTCGTCGACACGCTGGCGCTGCCGGTGCTGCTCGGCCGCAAGACCGCCGAGGAGCGCTTCGCCGGCGCGATCAACACGATGACCTGCGAGGGCATCACCCGCGATCGCAAAGCGCTGCAGCTGGCGACCAGCCACGAGCTCGGCCAGAACTTCGCCCGCGCCTTCGACATCACCTACACCGACGAAGGCGGCGAGGTCCAGACCGCCTGGACCACCTCCTGGGGCGCCTCGACGCGACTGGTCGGCGGCTTGATCATGGGGCACGGGGACGAGCGCGGCCTGCGGCTGCCGCCGCGGATCGCCCCGACCCAGGTGGCGATCGTCGTCGTCCGCGACGAGGACGGGGCGCTCGACGCGGCCCGTGAGCTCGGCGACGCGATCGCCGCGACCGGCGCCCGGGTGAAGGTCGACACCGACACCCACACCGGCTTCGGCCGCCGCGCCACCGACTGGGAGCTGAAAGGCGTCCCGCTGCGCATCGACCTCGGCCCACGCGACCTCGCCGAGGGCCAGGCGACCGTCGTCCGCCGCGACACCGGCGACAAGCTCCCGATCCCGCTCGGCGACGTCCCTGGCCGCGTCGAACCGCTGCTGAACGAGATCCAGGCGGCGATGCTCGGCGAGGCGACCGATTTCCGCGAGTCCGCGACCACCGACGTCGGCTCCATCGAGGAGGCCCTCGAGGTCGGCAAGGAGGGCGTCGGCCGGATCGAGTGGGCGCGCCTCGGCGCCGAGGGCGAGCGCAAGCTCCTCGCCGACGGCATCAGCGTCCGCTGCATCCAGCGCTCCGACGGCACCGTCCCCGCCTCCGAGGACGAGCCGGACCTCCAGGCGATCGTCGCCCGCGCGTATTGACCCGTCGCCGCCTAGACGTACACCGCGGTTCTGTTAAGCAGGCGTATTAACCAGGTACGTCTGCGGTGTCTTCATGCTAGAAGATTCTCGACCAACCAAAAGGAGTCGAGATGAGCACCACGCCCACCCAGCCCAGCTTCCATGGGGCGCTGCCGCCCCGCGGATTGAACGCGACCGCCTCCTCGTCGATCTCGCAGGGTCGCTTCGGCCGCATGTTCCGGCACCTGCCCTCCTCCTCGCCGGAAGACTCGTCGTTGGCCGACCTCGCCAAGGTGATGATCCAGGAGCTGGAGAACGGCGAACTCGACAAGCCCTTGGGGACCGACGACGACGACGAGAACGTCGGCACGCTCCCGAGTGGTGAGCTGCGGCTGCCCGCCGGCTACACCTATTTCGGCCAGTTCGTCGACCACGACATCACCTTCGACCCGGTTTCCAGCCTCACCCGCCAGGACGACCCCGACGGCCTGGTCGACTTCCGCACGCCGCGGTTCGATCTCGACTCGCTCTACGGTCGCGGCCCGTCCGATCAGCCCTACCTCTACGCGGCCGACGGCGTCCACCTCGCGCTCGGCCGCGAAGTCCCCTCGCCCGCGTCCACGGTCGGCCACGACCTGCAGCGCAACGGGAACGGTCGCGCGTTGATCGGCGACCCACGCAACGACGAGAACATGATCGTCTCGCAGCTGCAGGCGACGATGATCAAGTTCCACAACACGGTGCTCGACCAGGTCGGCGGCGAACACCCGAATCTCGGCAAGGAAGACGTCTTCAAGCTCGCTCAGCAGCAGGTGCGCTGGCACTACCAATGGGTCGTCGTCCACGACTTCGTCGCCCGTCTGGTCGGTGAGGATGTCGTCGCCGACATCCTCAAGCCGGTGCCCTACGTGGCGCCCGGGGTCGGCGAGGTGACGATCGTCGAGCCGGACCTGAAGTTCTACGCCTGGGACGAAGAGCCCTACATGCCGGTCGAGTTCTCGGTCGCCGCCTACCGCTTCGGCCACTCGATGGCGCGCCCGAGCTACCTCATCAACGAGATCGCGACGAAGAAGACCCCGGTCCCGGGCGTCAACCGCATCCCCTTGTTCGAACACACGGCCGAAGAGCGGGAGTCCCTGAGCGGCTTCCAGGAACTGCCCGACCAGTGGACGGTCCAGTGGCGCTTCTTCCTGCCCGGGATCGAAGACGCCGCCAATCTGCCACAGCCGAGCTACAAAATCGACGCGCAGTTGTCACATCCCCTCGGCGCGCTGCCCGACGCGATCGCCGCGCCGGAGGTGATGGGCCTCGGCCTCGAACCGGACCTCGCCCAGGTCCTCGCCGCCCGCAACCTCTTCCGCGCCAAGCGGCTCGGCCTGCCGAGCGGCCAGGACGTGGCGTTGGCGATGGGAATCGAACCGCTAACCGAGGACCAGCTGTTCGGTGGCGAAAACGTCAAAGGCCTCCAGCAGTCGACCCGCGACGACCTCGCGGGCCGGGCGCCGCTCTGGTTCTACGTGCTGAAGGAGGCCGAGGCGACCTCCGACAGCCAGGGCCTCGGCCCGGTCGGCGGCCGCATCGTCGCCGAGGTGTTGATCGGCCTCCTGGCCGGCGACCCACTCTCGTTCCTCGGCGTGCGGCCGAACTGGAAGCCGACGCTGCCGTCGGCGACTCCCGGCGACTTCACCCTCAGCGACCTGGTCAAGTTCGCGATCCCGACCCCGAGCTCGCCGCCTCCGCCGCCGGTGTACGGGGGGTAGGTGGTTGGTTGGGGTTCACGGCGGGACGCTGTGCTTCGGGCGGGTGCGGCCGTCCGAGATCGGTCCTGGGCGTCTCATGGCGGTCCTGGCTGGCTGTGACCGCCATGAGACGCCCAGGACGTGAGGGGTTCGTGAAACACCCGGCACCGCCCGGATCGGTGACGAAGATGCCGGGAACGTCACTCTTCCGTGCGCTCCGGGTTCACCTTCCGGCACCGGGATCGAGGACCCGACGAGCGCGGTCGACCCTGGTGAACCTATGGTTAACGCAGGTCGACCGCGTCTCCGTGACTGTTGGGCAACACGCACGGAAGCGTGGAGTTCCCACGCTCTCCGTGACGAGGTACGGCTTCCGTGACGGATCCGTGTCCCTCCCGTGACGAACCCGGGGCACCGCCGCGAGAGACCCGCCACTCCCCGCACTCCCGGCCGTCTCGGCCACGGCCACAGCCTGCCAGGGCCGTGGCCGAGACGGCCGCGCTCGCCGCCGGCCCTTGCGTCCCTTGCCTCGGGCGCCGGCTCCAGGCGGCCCCGTCCCTCACCCGGACCGAGGTCGTGGAACCACCCATCTAGTCCTTGCGGCCGTAGCGGTCCTGTAGCCGCACCACGTCGTCGAGCTGCGGGGTCGAGACCTCGAGTACGTCGGAGTCCTCGAGCGCCTCGATCGTGTGGACCGTGCCCGGTTCGACTCGCCAGGTGGAGCCCGGGCCGATCTCCTCGGTCGTCAGCTCCTCGGCGCTCGGGCCGTGGGTCAGCAGCAGGCGCCCGGAGAGCAGATAGGAGGACTCGTCCTTCTCCCGGTGCATCTGCAACGAGAGGCGCTGCCCGGCGTCGACGTGGAGGATTTTCCCGGCGTAGTGCGGCGTCTCAGCCCACCAGAGCTCATAGCCCCACGGCTTCTCGACCCGCTGGGGCGTCATCTCGGTATGCGCTTCACTCGACATCGGGATCGCGATCCTAAGTGCCGCCCCCGGCGGCAGCATCCTCCGTAGGCTGAGGGCATGGGGGTGCGGAGGCTTATTGCGGCGGGGGCCTTGCTGGCGTGCGCGGTCAGCGTCGGGACGGCGCTCGCCGCCCCGGCAGGCGGCGGAAGGCACTACCCGCACTTCAGCGTGCTGGACGATCGGGTCGCGCTGAAGGAGCTGCCGGCCGAACTGCGGTTGTTCGTCGCGGGACCGCCAGGAACGAAACATCTTGGCTTCTTCCCGCGCCTGGGTCACGGTCCGGTCTGGTTGGGGCAAGTCGAACGGCCGAAGGGGACGTTCGCGGCGGTGGCCAAGGGTCAGTGGATCTGCCAGTTCGAAATGCCGAAGGACGAACTGGCCAGGAGCGGAGGCATCTGCACGTCCACCGCCGCCGCGCGGAGATTTCAGCTCTTGGACATCGGCTCCTGCGGCAAGGGCCGTCCGACCCACTTTCGTATCCACGCTCTGCTGCCCGACGGGGTCACCGCGGTAGAGGTCGAGCGAAAAGACGGGACGATCGGGCGCACCGTGCCGGTCGTCGACAACACGATCGCCTTCACGATCAGCCGCGAGAACATCGTCCTCCACGGGGTCGGGGACGTTGACGCCGAAGAGCTCGAACGCAACCTTCCGCTCGCCACGGTGCATGGTGTGGGCGGTAGCGCCGGCTGCACGTCCTACTCGTTCTTCGAAGAAGGGACCGACGGATAGCGCTCAGCGGTCCTCGCGCGTCGGGTGCACCCCGGTGGCGGCGAAGATCGCGATGCCGATCGCGGCGGAGATGACCGAGCCGCCGAGGATGCCGAGCTTCGCCGCGCCGATCAGCAGGGGATCGTCGTAGGCGAGCGGGGTGATGAAGAGGGAGACGGTGAAGCCGATGCCGCCGAGCGCGGCGGCGCCGAGGAGGCCGCCCAGGTCGACTCCCTCGGGGAGGGCGCCGAGGCGGAGCTTCAGCGCCGCGACGGTCGCGCCGGCGATGCCGACGAACTTGCCGACGACGAGGCCGAGGGCGACCGCGAGGGCGATCCGCCGCCCGTCGGCGTCGGAGAGCTCGCCGCCACTGAGCTTCACGCCCGCGTTGGCGAGCGCGAAGAGGGGCAGGATCGCGTAGTTGACCCAGGGATGGAGGCGGTGTTCGATCTCGCCGAGGACGTCGCGGCCGCCGACCGGCGTCGCCGGGGTGATCAGGGCGAGGGCGACGCCCGCGAGCGTCGCGTGGATCCCGGACTCGAAGGTCGCCGCCCAGACGAAGATGCCGATCGGGACGAAGAGGAGGATGCGGCGCGCCCCGAGCGCCCGCATCGCCACCGCGGCGAGCAGCCCGCCGACCGCCAGGGCGAGCCAGCCGAGGCTCAGGTGGTCGGTGTAGGCGACGGCGATGACGAGGATCGCGCCGACGTCGTCGACCACCGCGATCGTCACCAGGAAGAGCTTCACGCCGATCCCGACCCGGTCGCCGAGCAACGCCAGGACGCCGATCGCGAACGCCGCGTCGGTCGCCATCGGGATGCCCCAGCCGCTCGCGTGATGGCCGTCGCTGACGAGGAGGAAGATCGCGATCGGGGTGATCACGCCGCCGAGCGCGGCGAAGATCGGCAGCGCGGCGCGCTTCGGGTGGCGGAGCTCCCCGGTCACCAGCTCGCGCTTGATCTCCAGCGAGATCAGGAAGAAGAAGAACGTCATCAGGCCGTCGTTGACCCAGTGCGCGAGGCTCTCGTCGATCGAGGCGGAGCCGATCCCGATCTCGAGGTGCTGCGCCCAGAAGGTGGCGTAGCCGCTCGCGTCGAGGACGTTCACCCAGACGAGCGCGACCACGGAGCCGAGCAGCAGCGCCAGGCCGCCGCCCGCTTCGGCGCGCAGGAAGTCAGTCGGAAGCAGGTCGCGCATCGGCGTAGCCGGGCATGAGGTAGGCCTCCTCGAACCCGGCGCGGAGGACGTTGGCGTAGCTGGTCGAGGGGTGGCCGGGGACGTGGGCGCCGGTCTCGACGAAGAGGGTGCGGACGCCGGCCGCCGCCGCGTCCTCGATCCGCCGCGCCAGGAGCGCGAGCTGGCAGCCACGCCGGCGGCCGCCCTCGAGCGTCGCCGCGACCCCCAGCTCGGCGACCTCGCCGTCGAGGAGCATCGCTGCGCACCCCTGCGGCTCGCCGTCGATCCGCGCCAGGTAGCAGCGCCAGTCGGGCAGGGCGGGGAGGGGGGCGAAGAAGGAGGCGACCCAGGGCGGGAGGCCGAAGCCGAGCGCCGCGATCGAGCCGAACGGCGTGTCCACGTCCGAGCCGTCGATCTCGATCACCTCGACGTCGCCGGCGACCTTGAAGCGGGGCGGGTGGGGGTCGCGCACGAAGCGCATCCAGTCGTGTTCGCGCTCGTAGCCGACCCGGGTGAGCGCGCGCTCGGCGGCGCTCGCCCCCGGCAGGTTCGGGTCGAGCAGGGCGAAGCCGCGGGTGCCCTGCTCGCGCACCCAGTCGACCGCCTCCTCGACGAACCCCTCCGCCGCCGCGTCGGCGCCCGCCGCGCCGAGGATCAGGTTGAGGAAACGCGGCTCCGACGCCGCGGCCGTGACGGTCGCCTGCACCGGCCCGAAGTCGCGCCGCCGCACCCCTTTGGCGACGCCGACGGCGGTCGGGACCGCGTCCCAGATCTCCCGCCAGAAACGCGCCTCGGTCCGCTCCAGTGCCGCCGGATCGAATTCCGTCCCCCCGTTGGTCGTATGCGGCATCGCCTGCACCCTAAGGCCGCCGCATTGCGCGCTGTAGCCTGCGAAGCGTGAGCGTCACGACCAGCGCCCAGGAGGACAGCACGGCCAACCGGGTGCGCACCGACCAGGTGATCGTCCTCTTCGGCGCGACCGGCGACCTCGCCAAGCGCAAGCTCCTGCCGGGCATGTTCCACCTTTCGCAGACGGGACTGATGCCGGAGGGATTCCGCATCATCGGCGCCGCCCGCAGCCCGATCTCGACCGACGAGTTCCGCCAACTCGCGCGCGAGTCCGTGGGAGGTTCGGGACGAAAGCCGGACGGCGACGGCGCCTTCGACGAGTTCGCCGAGTCGCTCAGCTTCGTCGGCGTCGGCGACGGTTTCGGGCCGCTCGGCGACGCGGTCAAGGAGGCGAGGAAGGAACTGGGCGGCGAGGCCGACCTCCTCTTCTACCTCTCCTTACCGCCGAAAGCCGCGGCCGGCACGGTCGAGGAGATCGGCAGGTTGGGACTCGGCGACGACGCCCGGGTGATCACCGAGAAGCCGTTCGGCACCGACCTGCGCTCGGCCCACGAGCTGAACGAACGCCTCCACTCGGTCTTCAAGGAGAACCGGATCTACCGGATCGACCACTACCTCGGGCGCGAGGCGGTGCAGAACCTGCTGGCCCTGCGCTTCGCCAACGGCATGTTCGAGCCGGTCTGGAACCGCAACCACATCGACCACGTCCAGATCGACATCCCGGAGACGCTCTCGATCGAGATGCGTGGGAGTTTCTACGAGGACACGGGCGCCTTCCGCGACATGCTCGTCACGCACCTGTTCCAGGTCCTCGGCTTCGTCGCGATGGAGCCGCCGACCTCGCTGGAACCGAAACCGCTCGGGCTCGAGCGCGAGAAGGTCTTCGACTCGATGCTGCCGCTGCGCCCCGAGGACGTCGTCCGCGGCCAGTACGTCGGCTATCGCGAAGAGGAGGGGGTGGACCCCGACTCCGACACCGAGACCTTCATCGCGGTCAAGGCCTTCGTCGACAACTGGCGCTGGGAGGGCGTGCCGTTCTACCTGCGCTCGGGCAAGCGGATGGCGGAGAGCCACCACGTGCTCACGATCGCTTTCAAGCAGCCGCCGCGCCGCATGTTCCCGCTCGATCAGAAGCTGATCCCGGAGGGCTTCGGGCGCGACCACCTCACCTTCGAGCTCGGCGAGCCGGGCTCCATCTCGACCTCATTCCTGGCCAAGGTGCCGGGGGCCACGATGCAGCTCGGCGAAGCGCACATGAAATTCACCTACGCCGAAGCCTTCGGCAACAACGAGGCCGCCCTCGACCCCTACGAGCGCCTCATCCACGACGCGATGAACGGCGACCGCACCCTCTTCACCAGCTCCGACGCGATCGAGCGGCTCTGGGAAATCTCCGAGCCCGTCCTCGAGAACCCACCCCCGGCGATCCCCTACTGGCGCGGCAGCTGGGGTCCCCGTGAGATCGACCAGCTGATCGCCCCGCGCCGCTGGCACCTCCCCAGCGACCACATCTAGCGTGATGGGACCGACCGTCGTCCCATTCTTGATGTTCGAAGGGCAGGCGGAGGAAGCCCTCGACCTCTACGTGGCGGCCTTCGACGACGCCGAGGCGGTCGATGTCCAGCGTTTCGAAGACGGGAGGATCGAAACCGCCTTCCTCCGGATCGGCGAGCAGCGGATCCGCCTCCTCGACAGCCCGGTCGAGCACGCATTCGGCTTCACGCCTGCCCTCTCGCTCTTCGTCGAGCTCGACACGCCGGAGGAGGTCGACGCGACCTTCGCCAAGCTCGCCGAGGGCGGGGGAGTCCTGATGCCGCTCGACGCCTACCCGTTCAGCCCCCGCTTCGCCTGGGTCAACGACCGCTTCGGCGTCTCCTGGCAACTGAGCGCGAAGACGGCTTCGTGAGGGATCCGGGGAGTGGGCGTTACTGGGCTCGAACCAGTGACCTCCAGCTTGTCGAAACAGAACCGGGATGGACGGAATCAGGGCTCAAACGGCGCTGGCAAGCCGATTCCAGCCCCTCGCGATGTTCCGCCTAACCGGCGGGATTAGGCACGATTCGTAGGGGTTTGGGCAGCGGGACGGCCTCCGCTGCCCAAACAGGGGGCGGTTTTTTGTTGGGCGCGAGAGCGTCCACCCGCCGCATTCAACATTTCTCCCCGAAAGGGGAAAATCCGGCTGGCTGAGGGGTGTATCGCGGTCGCTGGCGGGTCGGAATTGGTCGCGGCCCTTACCCACTGGGGTCAACCGGGAGCCCGCAGGGCCGCTTCTTGGGCGCCTCAACGGAGCCTCGGGTTCCCCGAGATCTCCAGATCGGGGGGGATCTTGTTGACGGGGCGCGTCAAACGCGAGTTGGCTCAACTAAAAAACGCCCAGGCCTGTGAGGTCAGGCCTCGAGCGCGTGAAGCCGATCGCGCACGCGCTTGCGAGCCATACGGGCGTGGCTCGGAGACGTTTCGCCGGCGGCCATGTCGTCGGCGGCGGTTGGGTCCTCACCGGCGATCCGTGCCGCCCAGGCCGCCACGGCAATCTCAATCGTCCGCCCCGACTCCCCGCGCAGCCGTTTGACGGCCTCGCCGGTCTCGGGCCACGGCAACGATGGTGGGACGGCGAAGGCGAGCGCCTCGCCGCGGTACCGGCCCTCCCGATAGGCGCGTAGAACAGCTTCGACGGCGACCTGGTCAAGCAGGCCTTCGGTCGCCTCCGCCGTGGCGGCCAACAGCTCGGAAAAGTCCGCCATCTTCTCGACCGTCAGCAAGTTGAGTCCGTCGTCGATCGTCCCTGTTTCGGCAAACCGCTTGCGCAGCTGCTGGTCCGCCTCGGTTCGGTCCTCTGCCAGGGCGTCGAGTTCGTCGAAGCGCTCTTGGACCCTGGGGTCGGCCAGTAGAGCGCGCCGAGCGTCGTAGACGACATCGGCGGCGACGTGGCGGCTGTCGGCAAGCTCCATCTCGGCCTTAACTGTTACAGCGGCGGGGGATGACTCGGCGAGTCTCTCCCCGATGCAGCGCGACGCACCCGCAAACCCGCTCGACGGACTTAATGGTCTAGCGCTAACAAGTCGAAAGGCCGCCCGCTCGCCTCCAGGACGATCGAGATCCGCGAGGCGATCATCGCCCTCTCCGGGCAGTTCCAGAAGATGACGACGAGGGGCGTCTTCTACAAGCTGGCCGGTGCCGGGATCGTCCCGAAGTCGCAGACCCAGGGCTACCGCCCCGTGCAACGCCAGGTGCTCGCACTTCGCCGGGAAGGCCTCCTGCCCTGGTCCTTCATCGCAGACGGCACCCGCTGGGTCCGCCGGGCCGAAACCTTCGACGGTGTCGAGGACGCGCTCCACTCGATCCACCGGTTCTATCGCCGCGACCTCTGGGCCGGCCAGGGGCGGCGGGTCGAGATCTGGTTGGAGAAGGACACCCTCGCCGACCTGATCTACGGCGCGGTCGACAAGTGGGGCGTGCCGCTCTTTGTCTCCCGCGGCGTCCCCTCGGCGACCTACGTCCACTCGGCGGCGATGGAAGCCGTCGAGGACGGCAGGCCGGTCACCGTCTTCTGCCTCTACGACTACGACGCCGGCGGCGACCGCGCCTTCCGCACTGTCAGCAAGGGCCTCGAGGAACACGCCCCCGGCCTGACCGAGGTGATCCGGCTCGGCCTCACCCGCGAGCAGGTAGCTGACTGGGAACTGCCGACGCGTCCGGCGAAGGGCAGCGATCCCGAGGCCGCCCGATGGGGCGACGAGCCCGCCGTCGAGCTGGACGCGGTCGACCCCGACGTGCTGACCGGCCTGGTCGACGACGCCATCGAGGCGATCATCGACCCGCAGGCGATGAAGATCGTCAAGGTGGCCGAGGAGGCCGAGCGAGACGGGCTCCTGTCGCTGGCCGAGGCGTGGGGAGACCGCTGATGGCCACCGCGACCGAGAACCCACTCCTCGCCGCCGCGCTGCGCTACGCCGAGCGAGGCTGGCTCGTCTTCCCCTGCTCCGGGAAGACGCCGAAGACGACGAACGGCCTCAAGGACGCCACCTCGACCGACACGGGGTTGATCGAAGGTTGGTGGAACTCATGGCCGGACGCGAACGTCGCCATCGTCACCGGCACCGCCTCCGGCATCGTGGTGCTCGACATCGACGTCGGCGGCGAGGACGGCTACGAGACTCTCCGCGCACTCGAAGCGGAGCACGGCGAGCTCCAGCCGACCGCCAGCGTCAAGACTCCGTCCGGCGGCTCGCACCTCTACCACCGGCACCCGGGCATCGACATCCGCAACAGCGTGCGCCAGCTCGGCCCCGGGCTCGACATCCGCGGCGACGGCGGCTATGTCGTCGCGCCGCCCTCGCCGGGCTACGTGGTCGACGAAGAGGCGCCGGTCGCCGCCCTGCCAGCGTGGATCCTCGAGACCGCCGCGCGTAAACAGTCGAAGCTCGCCGATCCGGTCGGAGAGGTCATTGCCGACGGCAGCCGGAACGCCACGCTGGCGAGCCTCGCGGGATCCATGCGGCGCCGAGGTGCTTCGGAGGCCGAGATCCTCGCGGCGATTGAGGTGGCGAACCGCGAGCGTTGCAAGCCGCCACTGCCGGTGGAAGAGATCCAGAAGATCGCTGCCTCCATCTCCCGGTATGCACCCGCCGAGGCGCCGACCAGCTCCGCAGCGCCCAAGACGCCTTCGGAGTACCGCGTCACCTTCACCGAGACGAAGCCCCCGCGACTCGTCCTGCCGGAGGTTCCCGAGGTCGACGACCAAGGCGGGCAGTGTGCGTGGCTCTCCGCCGTTCTCCGGCTCGATCCCACCCATCCGGTCTCCGGCGCCCGGCACGAGGGGCTACGCGGCGCTGAGGGCCACGTCGTCCTGAAGCGCGCCGCCGCGCCTGACATCCGCTTCGAGCCGGCGACGGTGCTGAGCACGTCCCGGCGTCTCCGCCCGGCGCTCACCTGGCAGCTCCAACCGACCGACGGCGAGCCCTACGGCTTCAAGGATGACCACTGCAACCGGATCGCCCACGTCGCGCGTCTGCTCTGTGGCACCTGCGCCGCGCCCGTCGAGGCCGCCGAGACCGCCGCCGTCGTCGGCACCTTCCTCTCCGACGCGATTGTCATCGAGGGCTGCACCACCTACGGTGCCACCACCGAGCGATACCAGGCGATCCTGGCGCTGAAACCGCGCGTCGATGAGCAGAGCGGCCGTGTGTTCGGCCAGTCGCACTGCCTGATCGACTCCCAGACCGGCGAGTTCGTCATCCGGGCCGGCGACCTGCAGGGTGCCGCCCGCCGCCACCTAGGCTCGAGCGTGCCGCACGGGTGGCTCGACGCGCGGATGGACAACCTCGGCTGGAGTCGTCTCACCCTCCAGGGCTACGAGTCCGCCGGGCGCGACGGACGCCGCGGTCCGCATCTCAAGTGCGGCGTCTTCCGCGGCCTACTCGTCGCCGACGACGATGAAAACGCCGGGACGGTGAGCACGTGAACACCGTGCACGTTACTTATACGTGCGCGCAAGAAGCTTGCTTCGAAGCGCCTAAGGATAAGGGGTGTTCTCCGGTGTTCTGGTGTTCACCAGGCACGGATCTCCGCACCGTCTCTTCTGACTTTCGGTGTTCACGGCGAGGAGGCGCGTCGTGACCGCCAACAGCGTCCGCTCCGAACTCGCTGCGGCCTTCCGGGCGGTTGGCGCCGAATACCGGCGACTACCCGAGGACATGCGCCCAGACGTCGCCTGGGCCGCGACTGACGATCTCCTCGAAACCGCGCTCGGCACCGACGACCGCGCCAAGGCGATGGGGGCCATCCGCGAGTGGGAACGCCACTGGCTCGGCCTCTTCGAGGAGGCGGCCCGATGATCGACCAGGCCACCATCGACGCCATCGCGGATGCCGTGGTCGAGCGTTTACGCGCCGAAACGCCTCAGGCCGGGCGGAAGCTGACCGCGGCCGAAGTGGCCGAACGTCAGGGCGTCTCCGTCGACACCGTCTACGCGAATGCGAGTCGATGGGGAGGCGTGAAGGTCGGAGCAGGCCCGAAGGCTCGCTGGCGCTTCGACGCAGCCGCTCTCGCCGACCGGACCGGTTCCGGTGATTCGCCGGAACCGGTCCAGGCCAGGAAGCCCACTACTCGCCGACGTTCGTCGAGCGAGACAACCGACTTGTTGCCCATTCGAGGAAGGAGCGACCGATGAAACCGATCTGCGAGGGGTGCGGTGCCAAGCTGCCGCCCCAGGAGGGCCGTGGTCGCCGCCGGCGGTTTTGCGCCGAGTGCATCCGCGAACGGACGCGTGACCGCGAACGCACTCGCTACGCCGCTGACGCCGACTTCCGTGATCGACAGCTCGCCGGTCGCCGGGACCGATACGCCCGCAACCTCGACCACGAGCAGGACCGGTCGAAGACCTACTACGAACGCAATCGCGAGGGCGATCCTCGCGAAGCGGAAGGAGAAAAAGTGAACCCGGAGACACTGGCTGCCGCAGCTGCCCGGTCCGAGATGGGCCAGGAACTGAGGGCGCGCACCGAACGTCGGGTTGGTGGTGGCCGTCGCCAAAGGTGAGTGGTTCGGCACCGAGGCCGTCCTCACCGCGGTCGCTGAAGCCGAGGTGGCCGATGCAGAGGAGGCGCACCAGATGGCAATGGCCTCCTTCGAAGACCTCGACGGGGAGGTTCGGGAAAAGATCGCCCTCTACTCCGAACGCCGAACCCTCTCCCGGTGTGTGGTCGCGGCCGAGGAGATGCTGACCGCCGCCGCCTCCCTCGACGCCGACCTGACCGTCGACCCGGAAGTCGTCGCGGTGCTCGCCGCGGGGCCGGCCTGCAGCCGCGCAGCGTCATCGACGGCAGGTACCATCCAGTGAAGTCAAATAGCTCCATATGCACGAAGCAGCTTCGGTCGGTGAGTAGCCCCGGCAGTCGGGTGAGCGGCATAAGCGGACAGCGACCGGCGAGTGGCCCCGGTCCTGCATCCCGGACACAGATCCACACCCAGACGAATCGTCGGCTCAACCTTGGGTCGGCGACGCATAGAAAGGCCACGAAATGTCACTAGCTGACATCTGCCCGTCCGCGGAGCGCAAAGCTTCGGGTTCCGAAATCTCCGTCCGCAGTGGCGGGAAGCAGTACGCGTTCGCAGGAGTCGGTGACGCCATCGAGGCGCGCGCCGAGCTGAACGCACGTAATCGCAAGATCCTCGACGCCGCCGAAGATGGAGGCCACGAGCTGAGCCGCCACGACCGCCGGGAGTTCGACCAGAACGAGCAGGATGAA
This sequence comes from uncultured Actinomycetes bacterium, assembly GCA_963782515.1. Classification (GTDB taxonomy): domain Bacteria; phylum Actinomycetota; class Thermoleophilia; order Solirubrobacterales; family 70-9; genus VAYN01. The sequence continues at coordinate 1,270,991 of CAWAJY010000004.1, forward strand.
CGTGCCCTGGTCAACGCGATCACCGAGGCTGAAGGCGTAACCGGTCGAGGACTTCCCTTCGCACCCGAAGGAGCCGCCGGTGGCCGCTCGTCGGTGACCGGCGCCCGCGGGGAGATCCTGACCCGCGAGCAGAGCGTCGGCGATTGGGTCCAGCGGCGCGGCACCGGCCACGGCTTGGACTTCGATCCCGAGGAGATGCGCGAGTTCTCGCTCGGCCGCATGGTCCGGGGGATGGTCACCGGTCAGTGGGACGGTGCCGACCTCGAGCGCCGGGCCATGTCGGAGGGATCGGACGCCGCCGGTGGCTACCTGACGCCGGAGATCCTGAGCGGCCGGGTCATCGACAAGGTCCGCAATCAGGCTCGGGTGCTGCAGGCGGGCGCGCAGACCGTGCCCCTCGATAGCGACAAGCAGTCGATCCCCCGGATGAAAGCGGGCGTCACCGGCGCTTGGCGCAAAGAGAACGAAGCGGTCGCCGAACAGGCGGCGGAATTCGAGCGGGTCACCTTCCAGCCGAAGACGCTCGCCGTGCTGGTGAAGATGTCGCAGGAGTTGTTCGAAGACATGCTGCCGGAGAGCGCCGCGGCGATCGAGGGCGACATCACCAAGGCCTTGGCCCTGGAGCTCGACCGGGTGGCCCTGCGCGGTTCCGGCACGGATCCCGAACCGAAAGGGGTGCTCAACCAGACCGGGGTGACCGTCTCTGCGTTCAACGCCACCCCCGCGGACTACAAAGTCCTCAACGAAGGCGTCGGTTCGCTGCTGGAAGCGAACATCGAACCGACCGGGGCGATCTACGCCGCCCGGACGGCGAAAAAGCTGGGCACCCTCACCGACACTCTCGGCCAGCCGCTCCGTCGCGGACCGCTCCTCGAAAACGTCACCGACTACGTCTCCAACCAGGTGCCGACCAACCTGACCGTGGGCGGTGTCGAAAATTGCTCGGAGGTCTACATCGCGGACTGGCGAGAGCTGATGTTCGGGGTGCGGCCGACGATCGGGGTTCGGGTTCGGATGCTTGACCAGGCGTTCGCCGACCATCTCCAGGTCGGCATCGTCGCCTGGCTGCGAGCGGACGTCCAGCTCGAACACCCCGAGTCGTTCTACGTCGCGACGAAAGTCAAACCGTAGACCGATGACCAAGCTGCTCGCGTGGACCTTTTCTCCTTTCGGACGCGCGAGCGCGGTGTGCAAGGGATTCCACACCGCACCGCGGGACCCGGCTACCTCTGCTGCCGGGTCCCGCGCCTACTCGCCTCGACCAAGAGGGCCTTCGACCAGGTCTTTCTCGACGAGTCGGTCCCCTGGGAAAAGCCCACCCGTAATGCGCCTCCACCACGGCAACGGTCAGTACGGCTCGGCCGGACCGATCTCCGGCTCCGGCCCAACGATGTTGCGAACCTCCTGCTCGGCATTGGCAGCGGTATCGGCGTCGACCAGAGCCCTCACATCCAAGTCGGTGCGAGCACCCGATCCGACGAAACCGGCCACGGCGGGACCGAAGACGGCGAGACCGGCTGCGGTGAGCGCGTCGCGGGTCTCGATAGGGGTGGTGCTCGAGATGGTGATGCTGAATCGCGGCACTGCCGTTCCTTTCGTCGAGATGGAGAAGAGCCCCGTCACCGGGGGGCGGCAACGGGGCTCAGGGGTGGCAAGGGTGGCCGCCACGCCGATTCCGACATTACCGCAACTTTCCCCGAGCGATCCAAGCTCTTGCGCCTCGGCGCCGTCCTGCATATGCTCGCGCCGGAACATAAGTGGGGCCGCGCGCGTAAACGCCGGCCCCGTGTCCCCCCGGCAAAGTTGGACGCTCGGCCAGGGGGCAACGCGGAGCCTACGTTGCCCGGCGGCCTCTTACCTACCGAGGAGGGCCGATGACGCTGCGTTGTGATTGGTGCGGAGATGAGATGGGCCGGGAAGACGAGAAAGGTCGGTATGGACACTCGCTGGAGTTCAAAGCGATCGACGGACTCGGGCTCTCCGGAGGAGTGAATCTCGTCGACGGCGCACCAAAGACGAGGGTCCTGAGCCTGCATTTTCACGCCCTCTGCCAACGGGCCGTTTCGCAGGCCGTTTTCGAGCTGGTCCGCGAGCACGAGTACGAAGACGGCGAGCTGGATCGTTTCGACGACCCCGCGGTCGGACCGTCGTCGGCAGAGGCAAGCGGCGGCGACGATCCGCCGGACAAATGGGCGATCGAACGGGAGCGGACAGCCTTCTGGAAGAAGATGCCCTGGGCGGACCGTGAACGACTGGCCCTGGAGATCCTCGGAGAAGACCGGCTGACCGTCAACGAGCTGACCGAACGACTTTCGGCGAAGGTCTTCGCTCTGGGCGGCCCGGAGCTGCACGACAGCAAGACCCGGCCGCTGCTGAAACGGATGCTTGAGCGACGGGAGCTGCAGCGAGTGCCAGAGACCTTCCGGAAATCACGGATCCGATATCGCTACTACCGGTTGACCGAGCTGGAGGGTCCGATCAAGGACCTGAACGACGCCCTGGGCGAAAGCTGATGGCCGGCTTCGTCGATCCCCAGAGCGCCTTGGTCAAAGCGGTGCTGATCGAGAAAGTGACCCGGCTGACGACCGACGCGGTCGAACAGCTTGTGGACGAGGCGGATCGGCGCGGCCTTCCACGCGCCGAGGCTCTCGACATCTGCAAGGCGACGATCGCCGAACTCGAGGATCGAAACGAACACGACCACGTCTACCAGCGCATGTGCGAAGCCGTGGACGCCGAGATCGAGAGGAGGCAGTCAGATGCCTCGTAGAGCAACCGGCAGCGTCGTCGAGCCGCAGGACGGCCGTGCCTGGGCGATCAGATTCCGCGCGTACGGCAAACGCTGCTACGTGACGCTCGGCACCGCCGAGGAGGGCTGGAACCGCCAGAAGGCCGAGGCCGAGCTACGGCACGTCCTCGCCGACGTCGAGCGTGGACACGTGGAAGCCCTACGAGCCACCTGCGGTCGAGGCACCGGCGGAGGTACCGACCTTCCATGTCTTTGCCTCGGAGTGGCTGAGCGGGAAGCTGCCCGAGATCCGCGAGGGCACGGCGGCGGACTATCGCTGGGCGCTCGAGCTTCACCTGCTGCCTCACTTCGCGAAGCTGCGGGTGGACGAGATCAGCGTCGAGGCCGTGGACCGCTACAAGCGCCGCAAGGCCAAGGACGGTGAGTTGTCGCCCGCCGTCATCAACAAGACGCTGACCAGGCTCGCCCAGATCCTCGAGGACGCGGTCGAGTACGGCTACATCGACCGGAACCCGGCCAAGGGTCGTCGGCGGAGGCTGAAGGTCGATCGGGCGCGGCCGATATACGTCGACACCGCCGGTCAGATCGCCGCACTGCTCGACGCCGCCACCGCCCTCGACGGCACGGTCTTCGCTCGGACCTCGGGTCGCCGCGCGCTGGTCGCGACCTTGGTCTTCGCGGGTCTGCGCGTCACTGAGGCCTGCCGTCTACGGTGGCGCGACGTCGACCTCGGCAGCGGCCGGATCACCGTCCGTGCGGCGAAGACCGCCGCCGCGTTCGGCAGGTCGACATCGTTCCGGTTCTCCGCGACGAGCTGCTCGCCTACAAGCCCTCGGACGCCGATGCCGATGCCCCGGTGTTCCCGAACGGCCGCGGCGGCTTCCGCGACAAGGACAACGTCGCGAGGCGGGTGATGAACCCGGTGGTCGAGAAGGCCGATGAGCTGCTCGCCGACGCCGATGAGGCGCTCCTGCCGGAAGGCATCACCGCCCACAAGCTGCGGCACACCTACGGCTCGCTGCTGGCCGCGTGCGGCGAGGACCCGAGCTACGTGATGGCTCAGCTAGGTCACGCGGACCCGAAGTTCACCCTGCGCGTCTACACGCACCTGATGAGCCGCAGGGACGGTGAGCGCGACCGGCTCAAGGCCCTGGTCGAGGGCGCTGATTGGGCAGCAATGGGCAGCGAGACCGTGTCGGAGCAAGAGAAAGCCCCGGTCGATGCGATGGCGGGAGAGCCGGATTCCGCATCAGACCGGGGCTTGAAGGACATGGGCGTTACTGGGCTCGAACCAGTGACCTCCAGCTTGTCGAGCTGGCGCTCTCCCAACTGAGCTAAACGCCCGGGGCGCCGGAATCTAGCAGCGCGGCGGGGCCGAGCGTCGCGTTAGGGGAACTACCAACTAGTGACGAACTTCCCTGGAGAGTGCAACTTTTCGCGGGAGCAGGGGTTTATGGGCTGTCGTCGAAAACACGGCGGCCGGAACTTCAAAGCTTGAGGACCGACGAGCCAGCTGGCGTCTCAGTCACTGGTGGTACGTCCTTCGGAAACAGGGGGCCCCGCAAGGGGCCCTTTTCCGTTCCGGGAAGGGGCCGTCGGCGTGACGCAAAAGCGCCGGCAATGGCGCTGTTCACAAGTTCCGCTGCCGAAGAAGGCATAATCGCGGCCGTGAACTCGACCGAGACGCCGGGCGGGTCGGGGATACCGGCCGGCTGGTACGACGATCCAAGCGGGGAAGGGCTGCGCTGGTGGGATGGCGAGCGGTGGACCGAACACGTCCACACCGCCGAGAGCGCCGCCGCGGCGACCGGTGCGGCCGACGCCGGGAGCTCCGCCACCGGCGGAGGCGAGCGCGAAGGCAAACCGCCGCGCGACCTGGTGAAACTGCGCGAATCGATCCGCGCCCGCGGGGTCAAAGCGGTCGGGATCTTCCTCGGGGCGATCGTGCTGGTGATCGTCATCGTCGCGTTGCTCGTCTCCGGCGGCTCCGACAACGGCGGCGGCTCCGGCGGCCCGGGCGGCTTCCAGCTGGAATCCGGGGCCAACCCGGCGGCGGCAAAAGCCCAGCGTCAGCTGCAGGCGATCCAGAAGCAGCTGTCCAAGAAGAACGTCACCAAAGCGCAGCGCCGGAAACTCCAACGGCAGCTGAACAGACTTCAACGAAGCGCCGGCAAGGCCGCGCAGACGCAGATCAGAGCGGCCGAAAAGGCCGCCAAAGAAGCGCTGAAGAAGGCCCAAGAATGACCTGAGGCGGCGTGGGCCAGCCTCGCAAGGACGCAGGGAGGGAGACGAGGGGAGCGCACTCCGGTGCGTGACCCGAAGGCGAGCGACCGAGGACACCGCGAGGCGCTCCCACGCCGCCTCAGGCGTTGAAGCTCATTGCCACCTGGGTCAGTCGGATCGCGTTCCCGGAGGGATCGCGGAAGCCCGCGTCGATCCCGTAGGGGCGCTCTTCCGGCGTTTCGGTGAACTCGACCCCGTTGGCGGCCAGCCGCTCGTAGTCGGCGCGGCAGTCATCGGTGACGAGGAACACCGTCCCGGCGAAGCCCTTGGCGGCCAGGTCGCGGATCTGCCCCTGGGTCGCCGGGTCGATCATCGGCTCACCTGGCACCGCCATCAGCACGATCGAGACGTCCTCCTGCCCGGGCGGGCTCACGGTGAGCCAGCGGAAGTCGCCCATCTCCGGCAGCGTCACGTCGGCCTGCACCTCGAAGCCCACCTTCTCGGTCCAGAACTTCATCGCCTCCTCCTGGTCCTGCACCCATAGTTGCGCGCTTCCGATCTTCATCTCGTCCTCCTGTCCTTCGTTTCGAAATCGACTGTGAGTCGACCTTAGGAGCCGGCCGGCGGCCTGTCTTCTCGAAACGTGCGCTTTCGCGGACGGGCGTTGGCGCGGACGATGCAACCGGGGACGACGGCGTGGGCGGAGGCGGGCGGGAACGAGGCGCGGTAGGCGGTCGGCGTCTTGCCGAAGTTCCGTTTGAAGCTCGTGGTGAACGAGCCGACGCTGGTGAGGCCGACGTCGAGGCAGATCTCGGCGACGGAGCGGTCGGTGTTGCGCAGCAGCGCCGCGGCGCGCTCGAGCCGGCGCGTCAGCAGGTAGGAGTGCGGGGACTCGCCGAAGGCGCGCCGGAACTCGCGGCTGAAGTGGGCGCGCGAGAGGCCCGCCGCCGCGGCCATCTCCTCGACCCCGAGCGGCTCCGCGTAGCGCGCGTCGGCGAGGTCCTTGGCGCGCAGGAGGTGCCGGGCGGGCGGGGCGAAGGCCATCGTCTTCGCAGTCTAGGCTCGCGGTTTCGTGATCGGGACCTACGCAGCCGCCCTCGCCGTGTGCGTCGCCTCGCTGGCGATCGGCCAGGCGGTCGTCTCGCTCTGTGGGCGGCGCGGTTGGTCGTGGACCGCGGCCCCGGTCGGCCTGGCGACCCTCTGCGCGGTCTGCTGGGCGACGGTGCGGCTGCCCGGCCACGGGCAGGTCTCGGCGATCGTCGTCCTCGCGATGGTCGCCGTCTCGCTCGCCTACCTGCAAGGGCGGGGCGTCTGGCGCGAGCCGTTCAGGCAGGGTTGGCCCGTCTTCGTCCTCGCCGCGCTCGGCGCCTCGCTGCCGTTCATCGTCGAAGGCCACTTCGGGATCCTCGGCACCAGCTTCAACCCGGACATGTCCCAGCACCTGCTGGCCGCCGACCGGCTCGCCCACGGTCAGTCCGGCCAGCTCGTCCGCCAGGGCTATCCGCTCGGCCCGCACTCGATCGTCGTCGCCCTCAACAAGGGGCTCGACATCGGCCTGGTCAAGGGCTTCAGCGGGCTGACCGTCGCGGTCGCCGTGCTGGCGCCGCTGAGCGCGCTGGCCGCCTTCCGCGACCTGCGCGCGCTGCCCCGCACCGCGGCGGCGCTCCTCGTCGGCCTCGCCTACGTCTTCGCGTCCTACTTCGCCCAGGGCGCCTTCAAGGAGGTGATGCTGGCCTTCTTCCTCCTCGGTTTCGTGCTCTTCCTGCGCGAGAGCGCCCGCGAACCGATCGGCTCGCCGCTGCGCTTCGCCCCCGCCGCGCTGATCGCGGTCGGCGCCGTCTACACCTACAGTTTCCCCGGCCTGCTCTGGTTGGTCGGCACGGCCGTCGTGTGGGGCGTCGTGGAACTGCTCCTGGGGAAACGGCCGAACCAGGCACTCGTCAAGTCGGCCTTGATCGCGGTCGGGGTCCTGGTCATCCTCGTCGCCCCCGAGATCGGGCGGATGATCGACTTCCACAAGTTCGAAACCTTCGACCCCAACGGCCCCGGCCTCGGCAACCTCTTCGGCCAGGTCTCCCCGTTCGAGGCGCTCGGCATCTGGCCTTCCGGGGACTTCCGCCTGGCGCCCGGGGACGGCGCGGTCCCCGCCGCCGCCTACTACCTCGGCGCCGCCTTCGCGACCGTGCTCCTCCTCTACGGCATCTGGCGCTGCTGGCGCCGCCGCGAGACCGTCATCCTCTCCGGCCTCTTCGTCGCCGCGGTCGCCTACCTCGCCGCCCGCTCCGCCGGCACCGCCTACACCGCCGCGAAGGCGATCGAGATCGCCGCCCCCCTCTGCGCCCTGACGATCCTTCTGCCCCTGACCCACCGCGCCCCGCTGTTCCTTTTGGCGCCCGGAGCGCCAAAAGGAACAGCGGACCGGGGTGGGGCGCTCGCCACGGCCGCGTGCGTCGTCTTCTTTGCCGCCGCCGGGCTCTGCTCGGCGCTCGCGCTCGCCAACGCGCCGGTCGGTCCGGGGACGTACTCGTCCGCGCTCACCGGGCTGCGGCCGCTGGTCGAGAACGGCTCGACCGTCGTCCTCGCCTCGCCTGAACTGCTCGAAGACGACCACGGCACCAACTACCTCGCCTGGGAGCTGCGCGGAGGGCGGGTCTGCATCGAGACCCGGGCGGAAGCCGAAGGCAAGCCGCCGACCGGGGTCCGCTTCGTCGTCACCGAAGGCTCGCGCCACAAGCCGCCCTTCAAGGGCCTGCGGGTGAAGAAGGTCGCGAAGCCCTACGTGCTCTGGGAAGTGAAGGGGAAGGTCGCGGCGGAAAGCGTCTGCCCGCTGATCGCCGTGCGCCAGGCCCGCCAGGGCCCCGCCCGCTGACCGGCGAACGCCGCGCGGCGACGGCCACGTACCATGGCGTCCGTGGAGGCCGCAACCGACAAGATCGTCGTCAAGCTCCCTGACGGGACGCCGCTGGAGCTGCCCGCGGGCGCGACCGGTGCCGACGCCGCCGCCGCGATCGGCCCGGGGCTCGCCAAGGCCGCGCTGGCGATCAAGGTCGACGGCGTCCTGCGCGACCTCGACGCACCGCTGCCGGAGGCCGGGGCGGAGGTGGCGATCCTCACCGAACGCGACCCCGAGGCGCTGGAGCTGATCCGCCACGACGCCGCGCACGTGATGGCCGAGGCGGTCACCGAGCTCTACCCCGGCGTCAAGGTGACGATCGGCCCGGCGATCGAGTCCGGCTTCTACTACGACTTCGAGTTCCCCGAGGGCGTCCGCATCACCGAGGATGACCTGCCGAAGATCGAGAAGGCGATGAAGAGGCACATCGCCGCCGACGAGCACTTCAGCCGCCGCGACGTGACCGTCGGCGAGGCGATCGAGATCTTCGGCTCGCAGGGGCAGAACTTCAAGGTCGAGCTGATCGAGGACCTGGTCAAGAACGAAGGCGTCGAGACCGTCTCGCTCTACAAGAACGGCGACTTCGAGGACCTCTGCCGCGGCCCGCACTCGCCGGGGACGGCGCGGATCAAGGCGATCAAGCTGAGCTCGGTCGCGGGCGCCTACTGGCGCGGCGACGAGCACCGCGAGCAGCTCACCCGCATCTACGGCACCGCCTTCTTCTCGAAGAAGGACCTCGAGGCCCACCTCGAGCGGATCGCCGAGGCCGAAGCGCGCGACCACCGCCGCCTCGGGCCCGAGCTCGACCTCTTCATGCTCCGCCCCGAGGCGCCCGGCATGCCGTTCTGGCTGCCCAACGGCACCACGCTCCTGCGCCTGATCGAAGGCCAGGTGCGCGAGCAGCTGCGCAAGCGCGACTACAAGGAGATCGCGACGCCGCAGGTCCTCGACGAGGGCCTCTGGCACCGCAGCGGCCACTGGGACAACTACAAAGACGAGATGTATTTCATGCAGGACGACGACCGCAACTACGCGCTGCGGCCGATGAACTGCCCCGGCGCCTGCCTCGTCTACGGCTCCGACCGCCACAGCTACCGCGAGCTGCCGCTGCGCCTCGCCGAGTTCGGCCGGGTCAGCCGCAACGAGCGCGAGGGCGTCCTCCACGGCCTGCTCCGCGTGCGCGCCTTCACCCAGGACGACGCCCACGTCTACTGCACCGAGGACCAGATCACCGCCGAGGTCGCGTCGATCTGCGAGGCGATCGACGAGCTCTACGCGCGCTTCGGCTTCGACGACGTGAAAGTCGAGCTCTCCACCCGTCCCGACAAGTCGATGGGGACCGCGGAGCAGTGGGCGAAGGCGGAGGCGGCGCTCGCCGAGGCGCTCGACAGTCAGGGCCGCGAGTACGAGCTGAACCCCGGCGACGGCGCCTTCTACGGCCCGAAGATCGACTTCCACATCACCGACGCGCTCGGCCGCTCCTGGCAGTGCGGCACCTGCCAGCTCGACTTCCAGATGCCGGAGAACTTCGACCTCTCTTACACCGGGGCCGACGACGACGCCCACCGGCCGGTGATGATCCACCGCGCGCTGCTCGGCTCGATGGAGCGCTTCGCCGGGATCCTGATCGAGCACTACGCCGGTCGCTTCCCGACCTGGCTGGCCCCGGTGCAGGCGATCGTCCTGCCGATCTCCGATCGCCACAACGAGTACGCCCGCCGCGCCCACGACGAGCTGCGGGACCGCGGCGTGCGGGTCGCCATCGACGACCGCTCGGAGTCGATCGGCCGCAAGATCCGCGACGCCTCGCTCGGCCGCTATCCCTACATGCTGGTGGTCGGGGATCGCGAGCAGGAGACCGGCTCGGTGGCGGTCCGCTCGCACGCCGACGGGGACCTGGGGGACATGGGCCTGACCGATTTCGCCGCCCGGATCGAGGCGGAGACGGCGGGTACATGAGCACCGACCCTTGCCAACCGGCCGTCAAGGTCTATACTTCTCGGAACTTGACTGTGGGTAACTCAAATCTTCGCCGTGGCCGCTGACCGCCCTGTGCCCGCAGCCCGACTCGTCCTCTTGAAGCAACTTCACCTCTTTCACTAGTGCCGGTCCCGCGTAGGTTCGATCGGCGCCCACCAGAGCGCGACACGACGAGGATCAACGAGCGGATCCGCGTCCCGCAGGTACGCCTGATCGGGGCCGATGGCGAGCAGCTCGGAATCGTCGACACCCCCGAGGCGCTGCGCCGCGCCCAGGCCGCCGACCTCGACCTGGTCGAGGTCGCGCCGAACAACAAGCCGCCGGTCACCCGGATGCTCGACTACTCGAAGTACAAATACGAGCAGGAGCAGAAGCAGAAGCAGGCGCGCAAGCACCAGCAGCAGGTCAACATCCGCGAAATCAAGCTGCGGCCGAAGATCGCGACGAACGACTACAACACCAAGAAAGGCCACGTCGAGCGTTTCCTGAAACACGGCGACAAGGTCAAAATCACGATCATGTTCCGCGGCCGCGAGCAGGCCCATCCGGAGCGCGGTCGCGACCTCTTGGGCAAACTCTTCGAGGACCTCGGCGGCATGGCGACGATCGAGTCGGCGCCGCTGCAGGAAGGCCGCAACATGAGCATGCTGCTCGCGCCGAGCAAAGAGGCTCGCGCCGCAGAGGCAGAGGGGGCGGCGACCGTCCCCGATGAGGCAGAGGCCGAGGTGGACGGGGCGGCGACCGTCCCCGACGCGGCCGAGGCCGACGGCACCAGCGCCCAGGGCTAGCCCCGCCGGGCGGTGCGACGGCTCGCGCTCATCGCCGCCGTCCTCACCGCGGGGCTCCTCGCCGCCGCGCCGGCCGCATCGGCCGCGCGCGCCGGCGCCCACACGATCTACTTCATCAACCGCACGCCGGTGAAGATCTGGATGGCCGCCTCGCCGGGCTCGACCTCGGGGCGGACCGGCTGGACGGTGCCCGCGGGCGCCGGCGGCTCCTTCGAAGTGTCCCAGGGCTGGAACGGGCGGATCTGGGGACGCACCGGCTGCCACTTCAACGGTGAAGGCGAAGGCCACTGCGCGACCGGTGACTGCGACGGCCGCTTTCAGTGCAGGGGGTGGGGCGACATCCCGGCGACCCTGGCCGAGTACAACCTCGACTCCTTCGCCGGGCTCGACTTCTACGACGTCTCGATGGTCGACGGCTCGAACCTGCCGATGTACATCCGGGTGATCGACGGCGAAACCGACCGCTCCGTGAACGCCAACGGCTGCCTCGGCTCCGGCAGGTGCACCACCGAAGTCCACTGCCCGGAGGCGCTGCGCGTCCCGCGCGGCAGCCCCGATCCGGTCGGCTGCATCTCGCCCTGCGCGCGCTTCGACACCGATCGTTACTGCTGCCGCGGCCCGTTCGCGGCGCACTGCTCTCCGGCCCGCACCTGGCCGATCGACTACGCCAAGGTCTTCAAGCGCGCCGAGCCGTTCGCCTACTCCTGGTCGGGCGACGACGCGACCAGCGTCTTCACCTGCAAGGGCGGCTGCGATTACGAGATCGTCTTCGGGGTGACGCCGTCGGTCGGCAGGGTTCCGCCGATCTGACCGCGCCCGTGGGGTGGGTGCCGACTGGGTGAAATTCGCCCAGTCTTCGTGTCGGCCCCTTCCGTTCGCCTCCGGCTCGGTGCATGATCGCGGCGTGTCCGTCCGACGCCCGCGCGCTCTCGCGCCACTCATCCTTGCCTGCGCGCTCGCCGCGCTCCTGCTCGCGCCGGTCGGCGCCGGCGCGGCCTCGAGCCAGTTCGGCAGCTCGCTGACGCCGGGGCCGGTCCTCACTTTCGGTTGCAACGCGAAACCGGGCCTTACCAACTCGCCGAACTGGGGCGACTTCGGCTTGTTCGCCAACAATGAACCGGGCGGCTGCACGTGGAGCCAGGCCGGGGTCTGGGGGTTGAACTCGGGCAGCGACCCGCGAACGCGCAGCGTTCCGAGCGACGGGCGGATCATCGCCGCCGAAGTCCTTTCCGGGGCGAACCCGTCGCCGATCTCGATCACGATCTTCAAGCAACTGGCCCAGCCGGGAGCCGGCAGCGCCTGCTGCTTCTTCGTCAGCGACACCGGGCCGTTCCAGCTGACCCCGAACGCGATCACCGCCATCCCCCTGAACATCCCGGTCGAACGCAACACCAAAGAAGGGGTGCTCGGCGTCGATCTGGTGTCGGTCAGCGCCGAAAACGACGGCGGCTCATTGCCCCTGCGGGAAGCCGGCCCCCACAACGTGCTCTCGATCCCCGATGGCGATCCTATGGCCGGGGCGTTCTATCCGCGCCTCGGTCGCATCCCCAACGACTCCCAAGGCGGTCGGCACGAAATCCAGGAAGGCGTGCCGGGGCTCGAACTGCTGGTCCGCTGGACCTTCTGCCCGGCCGGCGACGTCACCTGCACGCCGGGTGCCGCACCGCCGGGACCGGCGCCCGCGACGCCGGTCGCCCCGACGCCGCCGCCGGGGACCGGCGGCACGGGTGCTCCTCGCCTCACGGGCAACCAGGCCGCGGTCGAAGCGGGCAAGGCGCTGATCGGCCTGGTCTGCGGCGGCGACGCGGTCTGCGAAGGCCGGCTCTCCCTGCTCGGGTCGCCCGCGACCGCTTCGGCGGTCGGCAAGAAGGCGAAGCCGATCGTCTACGGCAGCGCCTCCTACAAGCTCGCCGGCGGGGCGAAAGGCACCGTGAAAGTGACCCTCAACGCGAAGGGCAAGAAGCTCCTGCGCAAGCACGCCAAGGCGACCGTAACCCTCCGCTTGGCACCCAAGGGCGGCACCGCGACGACCGCGAAGCTGACCCTCACCCGTCCCGGCGCCAAACGCTGACAGCCCGCGTCTGCGGCTGCCGCGGATTCCGCTCCGACCCCCGGCTGGCTATGGGTTGGCCCGGAATCCACGGCAGGTCCGGGCGGGGAGGGAGATACGACTCACTTCCCCATCAGGGTCGGGGACGCTTGGTGAGTTGAGGGCGCCATGGAGCCCTCAACTCACCAGGCGAAGGATCGGCCGATGAGGAACACGCACGGAAGCGTGGAGAAGGACACGGAAGGCGCACGAGGTCACCCCTCCGTGCGCCTTCCTCCCGCACCCTCGCCCCCGCATCGCTCCAGCTGTTCCTTATGGCGGATATACCGCCATAAGGAACAGCTGGGCGGAGGGGCCTTGGCGAGGCGCACGGGACCCGCACCGGACACGCGCGCTTCCTCACGGCTCCGTGCCGCTTTCGTCACGGCTTCGTCCCTCGACTCACGCGTCTCGGTGACTCCCCCTCCGGCCCGGCGGCTGATGGGCGACCTTAGCCAGCCGGGGTCGCCCATCAGCCGCGAGGCGACAGCTTTCCCCTCCGCCAGGCCCTGAGGCGACAGCCGGCACGCCCCGCCGCAGCCAGCCTCCTAAGCCGTCAGCAGCTCCGGATCCGGCGGCGAGAGGATGTCGGCGATGCGCTCGGCGGCGTGACCGTCCCAGAGCGGTGGGGGCTCGGGCGGGGCCGGGGGGCGCGATGCCAGTGTGGCGGGGATTTCGGCGATCGCCGCGGGATCGAGGCCGAGCAGGGTGTTGGTGCCGAGATCGACCGTCACCGGCCGCTCGGTGTTGGCCCGCAGGGTGAAGCAGGGGACGCCGAGGTAGGTCGTCTCCTCCTGGATGCCGCCGGAGTCGGTGAGGACGGCGCGGGCGTCGGTCTCCAGGGAGAGGAAGTCGAGGTAGCCGAGCGGCTCGATCAGCTGCAGGCCCGGGGGCGGCGACCAGTCGGGAAGCGCCTCCATCATCTTCCGCGTCCGCGGGTGGACCGGGAAGACGACCGGCATGTCCTTGGCGAGGTGGGAGAGCTGGGACACCGTCTCACCCAGCAGCGGGCCGTCGACCAGCGCCGGTCGGTGCAGGGTGACAAGCAGGTAGGAGCCGGGGGAGAGGCCGCGCTTCGCCGCCGCGCCCGCCGCCGCGATCCGGTCCTTCAGCGCGACCAGCGTGTCGATCATCGTGTTGCCGACGAAGTGCATCCGTTCCGGCCCGATCCCTTCGGCCCGCAGGTTGCCCGTCGCCTCCTCGGAGTGGAGGAAGAGGTGGGAGGAGAAGCGGTCGGCGACGATCCGGTTGACCTCCTCCGGCATCGTGAGGTCGAAGCTGCGCAGCCCCGACTCGACGTGGGCCACCGGCACGCCCATCTTGACCGCGGTCAGCACCGCCGCCAGGGTCGAGTTGACGTCCCCGGGCACCACCAGCAGGTCGGGCCTCTCCGCTTCGATCACCGGCTCCAGCCGCTCCATCGTGCGGGCGGTCTGCTGGGCGTGGGTCCCGGAGCCGACCTCCAGCATGTGGTCGGGGGCGGGCACGCCGAGCTCGTCGAAGAAGATCTCCGACATGGCTCGGTCGTAATGCTGGCCCGTGTGCACGATGATGTGCCCGGAGTCCGGCAAACGGCTTCGCATCGCGGAGATGACGGGGGCGGTCTTGACGAAGTTGGGTCGGGTTCCGACCACGTAGAGGATGCGCATGGGGGCGTGACCCTACTCAGCCGCGCGGTTCTGCTTCAATGTCGGATCCGTATGCCGAAGATGAAAACTCACTCGGGCGCCAAGAAGCGCTTCAAGAAGTCCGCCAACGGCAAAATCCGTGGCCGGCACGCTTTCTCCAGCCACATCCTGGAGAAAAAGTCGCCGAAGAAAAAGCGCAATCTTGCCCGCCCCGCGCACATCGCGAAAGTTGACGTGCCGAACGTCCGGAAGCTTCTCGGAGGCGGCAAGTGAGTCGCGTCAAGCGCAGCGTCCACGCGCGCAAGAAGCGCCGCAAGGTCCTGAAGGAAGCCAAGGGCTACTTCGGGCGCAAGCATTCTTCTTATCGGTTCGCCAAAGAGCAGGTGCAGCGGTCGGGCATGTACGCCTACCGCGACCGTCGCAACAAAAAGCGGACCTTCCGTCGGCTCTGGATCACCCGGATCAACGCCGCCGCGCGGCTTGACGGGATGAGCTACTCCGAACTGATGCACGGCCTGAACAAGGCTGAAGTCGAGGTGAACCGCAAGATGCTGGCCGAGATCGCCGTCTCGGACCCAGAGGGGTTCCGCCGATTCGTGGAGATAGCCCGGGAGGGTGCGGCCGCCTGAGCGCAGGCTGACACTTTTCACTCTTCCGGGCGGGCCGCAAATTTGCGGCCCGTTTTGCGTTTGAGGACTTGAACTGGTGATTGAAAGCAAAGACAACGAGAAGCTGAAGCTGGTGCGGAAGCTGCAGGTGCAAAAGCACCGTAGGCGGCAGGGGCTGTTCGCGACCGAGGGCGAGGACCTGTTCGAGGCTGGGCTCGCGGCCGGCGCCAAGCCGCAGTTCGTGTTGGTTGCCGGGGGCACCGGCCTCCACGGCACGGACTCGGGATCCGGCGCCACCTACCCCGTCGAGGTGGTCCACACGGACCTGCTCGACTCGGTCTCCTCGCTCGGGTCCGGCACCCGGGTCATCGCGGTCTGGTCGCGGCCCGAGGGGGCGACCCTCTCCGCGCCCTGCGTCTACCTCGACGGGGTCGGCGATCCCGGCAACGTCGGGACGATCATCCGCACCGCGCACGCGCTGCTCGACGCGACCGTCGCCCTCGGGCCCGGTTGCGCCGACCCGTTCGGCCCGAAGGCCACCCGGGCGAGCATGGGATCGCTGTTCGCCCACCCCCCGGCGGTCGTCGTCGGGGTCGAGGAGACCCCCGGTCGGCGGGTCGCGCTCGTCGCCCACGGCGGCGAGGGAATGTCCGCGCTGGCCGACGCCGGAACGGTCTGCCTCGGCTCCGAGCGCGACGGATTGCGGCCCGAGGTCGTCGCGGCCTGTGACGCGAGCGTCACGATTCCCCTGCATAGGGGCGTCGAGTCACTGAACGTCGCGGCGGCGGCGGCGGTAGCGTGCGCGCGGATGAGTGAGGTGCGCGCCCATGCTTGAGCAGATCGAGAAGATCCGGGTCGAGGCCACGGAGGCGATCGTCGACGCCTCGACCAGCGCCGCGCTGGAGGAGCTGCGGGTCAAATACCTTGGCCGCAAAGCCGAGCTGACCCAGATCCTGCGCGGGATCGCGCAGCTGCCGCCGGAGGAACGCGGGCCCGTCGGCGGCGCCGCGAACAAGGCGCGCAAGGAGCTCGAGGCGCTGATCGAGGGGAGTGCCGAGCGCCTCGACGCCGCCGAGCTCGACGCGAAGCTCCTCGCCGACCGGGTCGACGTGACGATGCCCGGCGCGCCGCCGCGGCCGGTCGGCCACCAGCACCTGATCGCCCGCACCACGCGGCTGATCGAGGACATCATGGTCGGGCTCGGCTACGAGGTCGCCGAAGGCCCGGAGATCGAGCACGACTACTACAACTTCACCGCCCTGAACCACCCGGTCGGCCACCCGGCCCGGCAGCTCCAGGACACCTTCTACATCCAGTCGCATCCGGACGTGCTGCTGCGCACCCACACCTCGCCGATGCAGATCCGGGCGATGGAGACGCAGGCCCCGCCGATCTTCATCGTCATCCCCGGCAAGGTCTACCGGCGCGACTCCGACGCCACCCACAGCCCGATGTTCCATCAGATGGAGGGGCTGGCGATCGCCGAGGGGCTGACCCTTGCCGACCTGCAGGGGACGCTGCTGGCGATGTCCCGGGCGCTCTTCGGCGACACCCGGGAGGTGCGCCTGCGGCCGCACTACTTCCCCTTCACCGAGCCGAGCGTCGAGGTCGACGTCTCCTGCTTCCAGTGCGAGGGCACCGGCGTCCTGCCCGACGGCAGCCGTTGCAACCTCTGCAAGGGCCAGGGTTGGATCGAGATCCTCGGCGCGGGGATGGTCGATCCGAACGTGCTCGGCTTCGTCAAGGAGAACGGCTACGACCCCGAGAAAGTCCAGGGCTTCGCCTTCGGCCTCGGGATCGAGCGGGTCGCGATGCTGCGCCACTCGGTGCCCGACCTGCGGCGCTTCTTCGACAACGACGTGCGGATGCTGGAGCAGTTCGCATGAGAGTCCCTTACAGCTGGCTGCGCGAGTACTGCGATCCCGGCCTCCCGATCGAGGAGCTGGCCGACCGGCTGGTGATGACCGGGACCGAGGTCGAGCGGATCGACGTCGTCGGCCCGCCCGCGCCTGAGAACTTCGTGATAGGCAAGGTGACCGAGGCGGTCCAGCACCCCGACGCCGATCGGCTGCGCGTATGCACCGTCGACGTCGGCGAGGACGGCCCGCGCACGATCGTCTGCGGCGCTCCCAACGTCGGCGCCGGCCAGACCGTCGCCGTGGCGCTTCCCGGCGCGCGGATGCCGGGCGGCGAGAAGCTGCGCAAGGCCAAGCTGCGTGGCGTCGCCTCCGAAGGGATGATCCTCGCCGCCGACGAGATCGAGATCGGCGACGAGCACGACGGCATCATGGTGCTCGACGACGCGCTCGCCGCGGGCACGCCGCTGGCCGAGGTGATCCCGCTGGCCGAGCCGGTGCTGGAGATCGAGGTGACGCCGAACCGCAGCGACTGCTTCGGCGTCCACGGCGTCGCCCGCGAGGTCCACGCGGTGACCGGGGCCGACCTCGGGTCCGATCCCTGGGCCGAGGACGCGCCCGCCGAGGGCGAGGGCCAAGCCTCCGACTTCGCATCGGTCACGGTCGAGGTCCCCGGCCTCTGCCCGCGTTTCACCGCGCGCGTCTTTCGCGACGTGAAGATCGGCCCCTCGCCGCTCTGGCTGCGGGAGCGGCTCGCCGCCGCCGGACAGCGGCCGATCTCCAACGTCGTCGACATCACCAACTACGTGATGCTGATGACCGCCCAGCCCCTCCACGCCTACGACCTGGACAAAGTCCCGGGCGGCGAGCTGATCGTCCGAACCGCCCACGAGGGCGAGAAGATGACGACCCTCGACGACGTCGAGCGGGAGCTCGATCCCGAGGTCGTGCTTGTCTGCGACCGCGACCAACCGAGCGGCATCGCCGGGATCATGGGCGGCCAGGTCTCCGAGGTCTCGGGCGAGACGACGAACCTCCTGCTGGAGGCGGCGAACTGGAACGGGCCGAACATCCTGCAGACCTCGCGGCGGCTGGCGCTGCGCTCGGAGGCCTCGGCGCGCTTCGAGAAGCAGCTGCATCCCGACCTGACGATGCGGGCGCAGGCGGTCGCCTCGAAGCTCATCGTCGAGCTTTGCGGCGGGACCATGGTCCCCGGGACCATCGACGTCGCCGCGCCCGCGCCCGCGCCGCGGATGCTGCGGCTGCGCGGAGCCCGGGTCACCGGCATCCTCGGCATGGAGATCCCACAGTCCGACCAGCTCGCCTACCTGGAGCGGCTCGGCTTCGGCGCCCGGGCCGACGGCGATGACCTCGAGGTCGTCGTGCCCGCCGACCGTTACTACGACGTCACCCGGGAGATCGACCTGATCGAGGAGGTCGGTCGCCTCCACGGCTTCGACCGCCACCTGCCGACGACGCTGCCGCGGGTCGGCGCGGGCAAGGTCGGCCGGCTGAACCGGACCCAGCGGCTGCGGCGGCGCGCCGAGGACGAGCTGCGGCAGATGGGCGGCTTCGACCAGATCGTCGGCTGGAGCTTCAACAACCCCGGCGAGGCCGGACGGCTCCGGATCGAGGAGCCCGACCCGCGCGCCGAACCGATCCTGGTCGCCAATCCGCTCTCCGACGAGGGCGCGGCGATGCGGACGACGCTGATCGGCTCGCTGCTCGACGTGGCGGCGCGGAACCTCTCGCGCGGCGCCGAGTCGGTCGCCCTCTTCGAGGCCGGCGCTGTGTATCTGCGCGGCACGCCGCCTGAGTCGGGCGGCCCGCCGGCGGGCAACTTCCCCGGCAACACGCCCGCGCCGGTCACCGAGCCGCACCGTTATGGCGCGCTCGCGGTCGGGCCGCTCGTCCCGCGCTCCTGGCGCGGCGGTGGCGACAAGGTCGACTTCTTCCCGCTGAAGGCGGTGCTCGAGGCGCTCGCCGTCTCGCTCGGCTGCCCGCCCCTGGAGTTCGCGCCCGGTGAGGAGCCCTTCCTACACCCGGGCCGCTCCGCCGCGGTCTCGCTCGGCGGGGGTCCGCTCGGCTGGCTCGGCGAGGTCCATCCGCTGGTCTGCCGGACCTGGGACATCGACGCCGCGGTCGCCTTCGAAATCGACGCCGCCCCGCTGCTCGCCGCGGCGACCCTCGGCGAGGAGCTCTTCGAGGACGTCACCACCTTCCCGGCGGCGCTGCGCGACCTCGCTGTCGTCGTCGATTCCGACACCTCCGCCGCGACGGTCCGCGCCGCCGTGCTGGCGGGCGGGGGAGAGCTGCTCCGCGCCGCCGAGGTCTTCGACCTCTACGAGGGGGAGCAACTCGGCGAGGGCAAGAAGTCCCTTGCCCTGGCGCTCGAGTTCCGGGCCGCCGACCGGACCCTCACCGACGAGGAGGTGGACGCCGCCCGCGCCTCGATCGAGGCCGAGCTGACGAAGATCGGGGGCGCGCTCCGTGCTTGACCTCGACGCCAAGCAGCCGCTGAGCGGCGAGCCCGCCGCGCGGGTCCTCGTCGCCGGCGCCAACGGCTTCACCGGCGCGCTCGCGGCGAAGATCGTCTGGGACCACCCGCGCCTCGAACTGGTCGCGGCGACCTCGCGCTCGGACGCCGGCAAGCGGATCGACCAGCTCTACCCCCGCTACCGGGTGCCGGCCGAGCTGACCGAGCTGAACCTGGACGACGCCGACTTCCTTGACGGGATCGACGCCGCGATCGTCGCCTACCCGCACGGCGCCGCCGCGCCGACCGACGCCGCCCTGCGCGCCGCCGGGATCAAGGTCGTCGACCTCTCCGCCGACTTCCGGCTGCGGGACATGGACACCTACGAGCGGTGGTACGGGGCTCACGGCGCCCCGGACCTCTTCGGCACCGGCGTCTACGGGCTGACCGAGATGTACCGGGAGGAGCTGCGCGGCGCCGACCTCGTCGCCACCCCCGGCTGCTATCCGACCGCGACCGTGCTGGCGCTGGCGCCGCTGGCCGAAGAGGGGCTCGTCGCCGACGTCTCCGTCGCCGCCTTCCAGGGCACCTCCGGTTACGGGCGCTCGACCGACGACATCGTCCACTTCTCCTCGATGACCGAGAACGCCTTCCCCTACAAGGCCGAGGGGCACCGGCACCGGCCGGAGATCGAACAGGAGCTGGCGGCCCTCGGCAGCGAGGCCACAGTGAGCTTCGTGCCTGCCCTGGTCCCGATCGACCAGGGCGAGCTGGCGACCTGCTTCGCCGATCTCACCGAACCGATCGGCAAGGACGCCGCCCAGGCGCTCTACCGGGAGCGTTATGCCAACGAGCCGTTCGTCAGGGTCCTCGCCGGGCCGCCGAACCTGCGGGCGCTGCGCGACACCAACGAGTGCCACGTCTACGTGACGATCGACGACCACGGCCGCGCGATGGCCTTCGGCGCGATCGACAACATCTGGAAGGGCGCCTCCGGCCAGGGCGTCCAGAACCTGAACCTGATGCTCGGCCTCGACGAGACCGAGGGCCTCCGGTGAGCCCCGCCACCACCTCGTCCAGCTGTTCCTTTTGCCGGACTGGTCGGCAAAAGGAACAGCTGACCGGGGGTGCGCGGTGAGCGACGGGTTCTTTCGGTCGCGGTGGGTCGAGGCGCCGCGCGGGGTCGAGGAGCTCGAGCCTTCGCAGCTCGCGCCGGGCTTCCGGGCGGGCGGCGCCCACGTCGGCCTCAAGGGTGGCGGAGCGACCGACGTCGGCCTGCTCGTCTGCGATGCCGAGCGGGTCGACTCGGCGCTGGTCCTCACCCGCAACGCCTCCGCCGCTGCGCCGATCCGGGTCTGTCGGGACGTCGTCGACCAGGCGCACGTCCGCGCCGCGGTCGTCAACTCCGGCAACGCGAACGCCGAGACCGGCGAGAAGGGCTTCGCCGACGCGCTGGCGATGTCCGAACGGGCGGCCGACGCGCTCGGCCTCGAGACCGCCCAGGTCGCCGTCGCCGAGACCGGCGTGATCGGCGTGCCGATGCCGATGGGCTCGGTGCTGCAGGGGATCGAGGCGGCGTCCACAGGCCTCGCCGCGGACAACGCGGACGTCTTCGCCGAGGCGATCACGACCACCGACCGCTGGCGCAAGCTGGTCACCTTGACGATGGACGGCGTCACCCTCTCCGCCCAGGCGAAGGGCGCCGGGATGATCCAGCCGAACATGGCGACGATGCTCTGCTTCGTGCAGACCGACGCGGTCGTCGCCGACCCCGCCACGGCCCTGAAGCGCTCGGTCGACCTCTCCTTCAACCGGATCACCGTCGACGGCCAGATGAGCACCAACGACACGGTGCTCCTGCAGGCGACCGGCGCCTCCGGGCGGCCACTGCCCGCGGGCCTGCTGGAGGCGGTCCTGCTGCAGCTGGCGGTCGAGATCGTCCGCGACGGCGAGGGATCCGCGCGGGCGGGGCGGGTCGACGTCACCGGCGCCGCCGACCGCGGCGAGGCCGAGCGGGTCGCGCGGGCGATCGCCAACTCGCCGCTGGTGAAGACGGCGCTCTACGGCCGCGATCCCAACTGGGGCCGGATCGCCCAGGCGGCGGGCGCGGCGCTCGCCGGAGCAGACATGGACGAGATCGGCGCCGAGTCGATCGACGCCACCGAGCTCGGGGCCGATGTCCCCGAGGCGAACATCGCCCTCCGTCTCAGTCGGGGTGACGCTCGCGCGTACGTCTATTTCGCCGACCTCGGTCACGAGTACGTGACCCTGAACGCGGAATACACGACGTGACCGAGCGCGCCCCGCAGTCCCGAGCGGCGGCCACGAGCGTGCAGACGCTGCTCGAGGCCCTGCCCTACATCCGCGAGTTCCACGGTCGCACGGTGGTGATCAAGTACGGCGGCGCGGCGATGCTCGACGAGGGCCTGCGCGACGCGTTCGCCAACGACGTGGTGCTGCTCAAGTACGTCGGCCTGAACCCGATCGTCGTCCACGGCGGCGGGCCCGAGATCACCCGCTACATGGACAAGCTCGGGCTCGAGGTGAAGTTCCACGAGGGCCTGCGCGTCTCCGACGGCGACACGGTGGAGATCGCGAAGATGGTCCTGGTCGGCAAGCTGAACTCCGAAATCGTCCAGCGGCTGAACCGGCACGGCTCGCCCGCGGTCGGGCTCTCCGGCGAGGACGGGACGCTCTTCGAGGTCGCGCCCGCGGCGAATGCCGATCAGGTCGGTTTCGTCGGCGAGATCCAGCGGGTCGACGTCGACGTCCTCAACCACATCGCGGCCGACTACATCCCGGTGATCGCCTCCTCGGCCTCCGACCGCGAGGGGCAGTCCTACAACGTCAACGCCGACGAGGCGGCCGGCAAGGTGGCGGCCGCGCTGGGCGCGACGAAGGCGATCTTCCTCACCGACGTCGAGGGCTGGCTGGCCGACGCCGACGAGGAGAGCTCGCTGATCTCCCGCGCCGCGGTGAGCGAGGTCGAAGAGGCGCTCCCGGGCCTCTCCGGTGGCATGCGGCCGAAGCTCGCCGCGTGCGTGGACGCGGTCAACGGCGGCGCCCAGTCGGCCCACATCATCGACGGCCGCGTGCCCCACAGCCTGCTCTTGGAGCTCTTTACCGACGCCGGGATCGGCACGATGGTGGTGCCGTGAGCGCCACGGGGAGGACGACGATGGGCCTGACCGAGACCCGGGCGCTCGAGGAGCGCTACCTCATGCACACCTACAAACGGGGTGCGGTCGACTTCGTCAAGGGGGAAGGCTGCCTGCTCTGGGACGCCGACGGCAAGGAGTACCTCGATTTCCTCGCCGGCATCTCGGTCTGCTCGCTCGGCCACTGCCACCCGGCCGTGGTGGATGCGGTCACCGAGCAGACCCGGCAGCTGATGCACGTCTCGAATCTCTTCTACACCGAGCCGATGGCCAGATTGGCGCAGCGCCTCTCCGATTCGAGCCTCGGCGGCCGCGTCTTCTTCTGCAATTCCGGGACCGAGGCCAACGAGGCGGCGATCAAGGTCGCCCGCAAGCACGCCCACGGGCGTGGGGTCGCCGAGCCGGAGATCGTCAGCTTCGAAGGCGAGTTCCATGGGCGGACCTACGGGGCGCTCTCGGCGACGCCGAAGCTGGCCCGCAACGAGGCGCTCGGTCCCTACCTGCCGGGCTTCCGCTCGGTCCCCGACAACGACGCCGAGGCGCTGCGCGCGGCGGTCGGGCCGAACACCGCGGCCGTGCTGATCGAGCCGATCCAGGGCGAGTCCGGGGTCAGGCCGACGAGCGACGAGGCACTGGTAGCGGCCCGGCAGGCCTGCGACGAGGTGGGGGCGCTGCTGATCTTCGACGAGATCCAGACCGGGATCGGCCGGACCGGCTCCCTCTGGGCCTACGAGCAGACGCCGGTGCGTCCCGACGTCATCACCAGTGCCAAGGCGCTCGGCAACGGCATGCCGATCGGTGCCTGCATCACCGGGCCCGCCGCGGCCGACGCGTTGCAGCCGGGCGATCACGGCTCGACCTTCGCCGCCGGGCCGATCGGCACCAGCGCGGCGCTGGCGGTGCTCGACGCGGTCGACGACCCGGCGCTGCTGCGCTCGGTGCGGGAGCTGGGCGCGCGCCTGCGGGCCGGCCTCGAGGAGCTGCCGGGGGTCGCCGGGACCCGTGGGCGCGGGCTGATGGTCGGCGTCGCGCTGGAAGAGGGGATCGACGCGCCGGCGCTCGGCGCGGACCTCCTGGAGCGCGGTCTGGTCGTCAACGTCCCCGCGCCGGGGACCCTGAGACTGCTGCCGCCGCTGGTCGTTCAAAAGGAGCAGATCGACCGCGCCGTTGGACTCATAGGTGAATCCCTCTTAGGCTTTGGAGTCTCGTGAGCAGCTCTGACCGGACCGTCCGCAGGCGGGAAATCGAAGATTCGACCGCGGCGCGGCTCGCCGAGATCGTCGGCGCCGCCGAGAAGGCGGCGAAGCAGGTGATCGACGAAGCCGAGGAGGAAGCCCGCTCGCGGCTGATCGACGCGCGCGAGGAGGCGGACCGGATCGTCGCCGACCGGCTTGCCGGGCTGGCCGAGCTGACCGACGAGATCTCCGCCCAGGCGGAGGCGCTGCGGCGCCAGTCAGAGGCGCTGCAGAAGGCGCTGGCGGAGGCGAAGGCCGAGCTGGGAGGAGCGGAACCGCTCGGCGGCTCGGTGCCGCTGATCCGCCGCCCGTCCGATCGCCTCGACGACTCCGAGCCGGAGCCCGGCCTTCGCAAGCCCACCGGCCCGTCCCTGACCGTGATCAGCTCGACCGCCGCGGAGAAACCGGTGGCCGAGGAGAAGACCGGTGGCGAAGCTGGATTCAATGGCGTGCCCACCGAGAGCGCCACTCCCGCGGGGGCACGGTTGCTGGCGACGCAGATGGCGGTCTCCGGTTCCAGCCGCCTCGAGATCGAGGAAAGACTTCGCAACGGCTTCGCGATCAAAGACACGCGCGCGATCCTCGACGCGATCCTCGGTCCCGAGAATTAGGCAGGGACTCCGGTCCCGACGCCGTACAGGTACTAGATGAACGAGGATCCGACCAGACTCATGAGCTACGACGACGAGCCGCCGCGCCGCCGTCGCCCGCCCCAACAGCCGAAAGGCAACCTGCGCCTGGTCGTCCTGATCATGGGCGTGGTCATCTTCGGCCTGCTGATCGGCCTGATCGCCTCTTGTGGCGGCGGTGGGACCAAAACTGTCACGCAGACGCGGACGATCACCGAAGAAGTGCCGGCGAAAGCCACGGAAAAAGGCACCGAAGAAGGTGAAGAAGGCGAAGAAGGCGTCGCGGAAGGCGAAGGGGAAGAATCCCTGGAAGGTGAAGAAGAAGGCGGCGGGCTCGAAGGCGAAGAATTCGAAGGCGTCCCCGAAGGAGAAGAAGGCGTAATTGAAGAAGCACCGGAAGAAGAACTCTTCGAAGAAGAAAGCGGCGGAGTGGAATCTGAATGACGGGCGCTGATCCGACGCAGCAGCGTCCAACCGCAAGCTATGAGGCAGACCCGACCCAGGTGGACCGGGTCCTGCTGCTCTATTCGGGTGGTCTCGACACCAGCGTGATGCTGAAGTGGATCCAGGACTCCTACGACGCCGAAGTGGTGACCCTGACGGTGAACCTCGGGCAGCCGGGGGAGGACTACGGGGTGATCGAAGACAAGGCCAAACGCCTCGGCGCGGTCGAGTGCCACGTGGTCGACGCCCGTGAGCAGTTCGCCGCCGATTTCCTGGCCCCGGCGATCCGCGCCAACGCCAACTACGGCAACGGCTACCCGCTCTTCACCGCCCTCGGCCGGCCGTTGATCGCCCAGCTCGCGGTGGAGTATGCGCGCCGATCGAATTGCGACACGATCGCCCACGGCTGCACCGGCAAAGGCAACGACCAGGTGCGGATCGAGGCGACGGTGGCGACGCTCGCGCCGGAGCTGAAGACGATCGCGCCGGTCCGCTCCTGGGCGATGGGACGCGACGAGGAGATCGCCTACGCCCGCGACAACGGGATCCCGGTCAAGGGCGGCACCGAGGTGGCGCCCTACTCGATCGACGACAACCTCTGGGGACGCTCCTCCGAGGGCCGCTGGATCGAGGATCTGGACCACGCGCCCGAGGACGACGTCTTCCAGCTGGTGACCCGGCCCGAGGACGCGCCGGACGAGGCGCAGGTCGTGACGATCGGCTTCGAGGCGGGCCTGCCGGTGTCGATCGACGGCGAGCGGCTCGGCCTGGTCGACCTGCTCGAACGGGCGGCCGACCTGGGGATGAAGCACGGCTGCGGGATCGTCGACCACATCGAGGACCGGATCGTCGGCCTCAAGGTGCGCGACATCTACGAGGTGCCGGCGGCGGCGCTGGTCCTGACCGCGCACGAGGAGCTCGAGCGGCTGGTCGGCACCATCCACCAGAACCAGTTCAAGCCCGCGATGGACCAGAAGTGGGGCTACCTCGTTTATGCCGGCCTCTGGTGGGAGCCGCTCCGGGAAGACCTCGACGCCTACATGACCGCGGTGAACGCGCGGGTGACGGGGGAGATCGGCCTGCGTCTCTACAAAGGCAGCGTCCGGGTCGTCACCCGTTCCTCGCCGAACGCGGTCTACGACGCCTCCCTGGCGAGCTTCGCCGAGTCCGGCGAAGAGCTCTTCTCCCAGACCGCGTCCCCAGGCTTCATCGAGCTCTGGTCCCTCCAGTCCCGCCTCGCGCACCGCTTGCGCGAAGGCGACGAGAGCTGAGCGCGCACTTCAGGGGTCGGAAGCTTGGTGAGTTGGGGGCCCTATGGCGCCCCCAACTCACCAAGCGACGGTCCGACCGCTGAGGAACACGCACGGAAGCGTGGCGCCGGCCCCGGTTTCGCAACTTCCCTTGCGCTTTATCGTCAACTGGCAGGGGAAACGGGGGCGGCTCAGTAGCCTCGATGCCGCTTTGGCGTCGGCTCGGATCAGATCGGATCTGTTCGCCCTGGTCTGCGCCGGGGCGCTGCTGGGCGCGCTCGTGGTGCTCGTCCTGACGCTCGCGCCGGGGGCGCAGGCGGCCGATCGTGGCAAGCTGGAAGCGAAGCTGAGCGCCGGACGCGAAGAAGCGAGCGCGCTGGCGGCCGCGCTGCAGGCGTCCCAGGCCGAACTGGCCGGCGCCGAAGCGGAAGCCGCGCGGGCCGAACACCACGAGGAACGGCTGTCGACGCTGCTCGCCGAAGGCGAAGCCCGCGAGGCGAAGCTGACCGAAGAAGTGACCGCGACGCGACAGCAGCTGGCGGTCGAAAAGGCGCGGCTGCGGCGCTCGCTCGCGGATCTGGCGCAGCGGGTGGTCGACATCTACGAGAGCGGTGTGCCGGAAGCCTCGGACCTGATCTTCGGTGAAGGCGACTACGAAGAACTCGTCACTCGGGATACCTACCTGCGGGCGATCAACCAGGCCGACTCTGCCCTCGCGCGCCAGGTCGGCGAAGCGCGCGACGAAGTGCGCCACGAGGTGACGCTGGTCGCGGCGGCCCAGCGCAAGGCGGTCGCCTACGACGAACGGGTCGCCGGGGCGCGCGAAGAAATCGCCTCGGTGCGCGAAACGGCGGCGGCCTCGGCGGCGCACCTGGCGGAAGTGAGCGGCGCTCGCGAAGCCTCGCTCTCGCAGCTGAAAGGCGACATCGAATCCTGGGTCTCCGACATCAAGACGATCCGCGCCGAGGAAGCGCGGGAGCGTCGCGAAGCCGAAGAATCCGAAGAAGAAGCGAACGCCTCCGCCGAAGAAGAAGTCGGCCGCTGGCTCGGCGGGCCGTACTCGATCCCGACCTACATCGTGATGTGCGAGTCGGGCGGTAACTACAGCGCGATCAATCCGTCGAGCGGGGCCGGCGGCGCCTACCAGATCCTTCCCTCCACCTGGGAAGGCTACGGCGGCCAGGGCGAACCGCAGAACGCCCCGAAGGCCGAACAGGACCGCATCGCCGCCGAAATCTGGGCCGACTCCGGCTCGAGTGCCTGGGTCTGCGGCAGTCTCTAGCACCGCGCCTCGCCCATCGTCGGAGTTCGCGATCACACCGAACTCCTACGATTAATCAAGCATCCCTGTGTTAAGTTCGCTGCCGTGAAGACTTCGAGCGGCAAGCTGTGGCTGGTCTTGATCGGAATCTTCGCGGGGGTGCTCGCGCTCGGATGTGGGAGCGCGTCGGCCGCGTGGACGATCAGAAGCACGACGGTCCCGACCGGCACCACCGAAAGCAGGCTGTTCGGTGTTTCCTGCACGAGCGAAAGCGCCTGTTGGGCGGTCGGCGAATACCGCAACTCCGGCGTCGTCGCGCCCCTTGCCGAGGAACCGATCTCCGGCACCTACGGCCTGCCGCCGACTCCGGGCAGCGCCCCTGTCCTCTGGGACGTCTCATGTCCGCTCTCGTCGTCGCACGATTTCTGCATGGCGGTCGGAAAGTTCACCAACGGCTCCGGGGCGCTTCAGGCCTTCGCCGAGAAGTACACGACGCTGGGAGGTTGGCAGTTGCAGACCTTGACGTTCCCGGCCGGGAGCACCGCCTCGCAGCTCGGCTCGGTCTCTTGCGCAACGGAAACCGAATGCGTGGCCGTCGGCGATTACCACAACGCAATAGGCGAGCATTACCTCGCCGAGCGATGGACCAGCGGCGGCGGTTGGGTCGCAGAAACCCCCGCCGAATCCGCGGGCGCCGGCTTTCCGGCGTTGACCGCGATCTCGTGCCCGGTGACCGGCGAATGCGTCGCGGTCGGCGCGTATCGGGTGTCTCCCTACAACCCGGCCAACCAGACGATGGAAACCGAGCTGTTCTCCTCGTCGCCGTCGCCGCAATGGAGCTACCAGGGCGGCACGATCGCTGAACCGTTCGGCCCGAGTCCGGGCACGGTGCCGTTCATAGCGACCGATTCGTGCACCGCGATGACGGAATGCATCGGCGTCGGCTACTACACGAACTCGTCGTCCGCCCAGGAAATGATGGCCTGGAAGAAGAACGCGGCCTCTTCCGGTGGATGGGAAAGACAAACGACCACCCTGTCGGGGGAAACCGAGCTCCACGGGGTCTCCTGCGCGCGCGTCACGGACTGCATCGCGGTAGGGAAACGGAAGGTCTTCGGCGTCACCACGGCCTTGGCCGAGGAACTGTCAGGGACCACCTGGTCGCAGATCACGCTGCCGGTCGTCAGTGGCTCCAGCGAAAGCGTTCTCAATCGCGACTCCTGTATCTCCAAAGCGTCCTTTTGCTTTGCCGTCGGGTACGCCGTCGTCAGCGGGGTCACCTCGCTGCTGGTCGAGCGCAACTTCTGAACGCATGACGTCGCAGTTCTGAGCGGAAGAGCCCGGAGTTAGCGGGGAAGGTCGGCGGTTCCGTCACATGCTCTTGGCATAGTCGACGGACCCGTGAGTTCGCCCGCCGCAGTCCACCTCCACGCCCACAGCGAGTACTCGCTGCTGGACGGCCATTGCAAGATCGACAAGATGGCGGAGCGGGCCGCCGCGCTCGGACAGCCGGCGCTCGGGCTCACCGACCACGGCGTGATGAACGGCGCCGTCGACCTCTACAAGGCCTGCAACAAGCACGGGATCAAACCGATCGTCGGGCTCGAGGCCTACCTGGTCGACGATCGCAACACGATCAAGGAACAGACGCGTTACGAGCGCAACCACATCACCCTGCTGGCCGAAAGCGACGCCGGCTTCGCCAACCTCGTCAAGCTGACCTCGGCCGGCTTCCTCGAGGGGTTCTCGCGGGGGAAGGCCAACGTCGACATGGAGCTGCTGTCGCGTCATTCCGATGGCGTCATCGTGCTCAGCGGCTGCCTCGCCTCGCGCCTCTGCCGGCGCCTGGTCGAAGAGCGCGAAGACGACGCCCGCGCCCACCTCGACGAACTCGTCCAGGCCTTCGGCCCCGAGCAGGTCTACATGGAGGTGCAGAAGAACGGCATCCCCGAGCAGGACAAGGCGAACGAGGGGATCGTCCGCTACGCCAAGGAGATCGGCCGGCCGCTGGTCGCCACCGCCGACGTTCACTACCTGACGCGCGACGACTTCGACAACCACGCGGCACTGCTCTGCGTCCAGACGAAGTCGACCCTGGCCGCGCCGAAGATGAGCTTCGACACGAACGAGTTCTACATCAAAGACAACGCCGAAATGCACGAGGCGTTCGCCGAGTGGCCGGAAGCCGTGCCGAACTCGGTGGAGATCGCCGAGCGCTGCTCCCTGAACATCGAGCTCGGCAAGCTGCTGCTGCCGCAGTATCCGACCGAGACCGGCGAGGAGCCGCGGGACATGCTGCGCCGGATCGCCGACGAAGGGCTGCGCGCCCGCTACGGCGACCCGCCTCCCGCCGAAGCGGTCGAGCGGCTCGACTTCGAGCTCGGGGTGATCGAGGAGATGGGCTTCTCCTCCTACTTCCTGATCGTCTGGGACTTCGTCACCTGGGCGAAGGAGAACGGCATCGCGGTCGGCCCGGGCCGTGGCTCGGCGGCCGGCTCGATCGTCTCCTACGTCCTCCGCATCACCGACCTCGACCCGCTTGCCGAAGGCCTGATCTTCGAGCGCTTCCTCAACCCCGGCCGTAAGTCGATGCCGGATATCGACATCGACTTCTCGGTCCGCGGTCGCGAGCGGATGATCCGTTATGTCGCCGAGAAATACGGCCGCGAGTCGGTCGCCCAGATCATCACCTTCGGCAAGATGGCGCCGCGCGCCGCCACCCGCGACGCCGCCCGCGTGCTCGGCTACGACTACGGCACCGGCGACCGCCTGGCGAAGCTCATCCCCGAGCCGATCATGGGCCGCAGCCCGTCCTTCGCCGAATGCCTGAAGTCCGGGGAAGACCTCAGATCGACCTACGACGCCGAGCCGGACGCGAAAAAGATCATCGACGTCGCCCAGGGGCTCGAGGGGATCATCCGCAACAACTCGATCCACGCCGCCGCGGTGGTCATCTCCGACCGGCCGCTGCACGAGGTGGTGCCGCTCCAGCTGGCCGAGGACAAGACGGCCCCGCCGCCGGTCAACGCCGAGGGCAAGACGGGCAAGCCCGAGCGCCAGTACAAGATCGTGACCCAGTACTCGATGGGCCCGGTCGAGGATCTCGGCCTGCTGAAGATGGACTTCCTCGGCTTGCGCAACCTCGACGTGATCGAGGACGCGATCGACATCATCCGCCGCTCGCGCGGCGAGGAGGTGTCGATGGACTCGATCCCGCTCGACGACCGCAAGACCTACGAGATGCTGGCGCGCGGCGACTCGACCGGCGTCTTCCAGTTCGAGTCCGACGGCATGCGCGACGCGCTGAAGCGGGTCGGACCGACCGAGTTCCGTGACCTGGTCGCGCTCGGCGCTCTCTATCGCCCCGGCGCGATGGCCTACATCCCTGCCTACGCGAAGGGGAAGAAAGACCCCTCGACCGTCCGCTATCCGGACCCGCGCCTGCGCCGGATCACCGAGGAGACGCACGGCTGCGTCATCTATCAGGAGCAATTGATGGACATCTCGCGCTCGATGGCGGGCTTCACCGGCGCCGAGGCGGACGATCTGCGCAAGGCGATCGGCAAGAAGAAGCGCGAGCTGATGGCGACGATGCAGGACAAATTCATGCAGGGGCTGGCGGAATCGAACACCGCCCCCAACGTCGCGAAGGACCTCTGGAAACTGAACGAAGCTGCGGCCGACTACTCCTTCAACAAGTCCCACGCCGCCTGTTACGGGCTGATCTCCTACCGCACCGCCTACCTCAAGGCCAACTACCCGGCCGAGTACATGGCGGCGGTGATCTCCTCGGTGATGAACACCAAAGACAAGGTGCCGTTCTTCGTCAACCGTTGCGCGGAGATGGGGATCGACGTGCTGCCCCCGGACGTCAACGCCTCCGACCACAGCTTCGTCGTCTCCGAGAACGCGATCCGCTTCGGCCTCGACGCGGTGAAGAACGTCGGCCACGCGGCGGTCGAGGCGATCCTGCGGGCCCGCGAGGACGCCCCGATCTCCTCGATCTACGACTTCTGCGAACGGGTCGACTCGCGCGCCGTCAACAAACGGGCGATCGAATGCCTGATCAAGTGCGGCGCGTTCGACGACACCGGGGCGACCCGCCAAGGGATGCTGGAGGCGCTTCCGGCCGCGCAGGCCTCCGGGCAGAAGGCCCAGGAAGACGCCCAGCTCGGCCAGGGCTCGATCTTCGATTTCGGCGACGACGCGACGGGCGGCGGCGGTGGCGCCGCGCCGGTTCAGGCACGGCCGCCGATCTCGGCCGCCGAGTTCGACCGCGCCGAGCTGCTGGCGATGGAGAAGGAGACGCTCGGCACCTACCTGTCCTCGCATCCGCTGACCGAAGTGGGGCCGGCGCTGCGTGCCAAGGTCGATTGCAGCATCTCCGAGCTCGACCGCAAACCGGACGGCGCCTGGGTCACGGTCGGCGGCATCGTCGTCGAGTGCAAAAAAATCCGCACCAAGAGCGGCAGCCAGATGATGTTCGCGACGCTCGACGACGTCGAGGGCCAGATCGAGATGCTCGTCTTCAAGGCCGACGAGGCGGAGAGCGCGCAGGTGATCGCCCCCGACGCGATCGTCGTCGTGCGCGGCCGGATCGATCACAAGGATCGTGGCGAGACCAAGCTCGTGGTGCAGGACGCCCAGCGTTTCGAACCGAACGCCGCGGAGATCGAGCGCGCCGCCAAGAACGCGCCGCCGCCCGGTCCCAGAGGCGGTTCCTCGAGCGCACCTTCCGGCGGCTTCTCCGGCGGTCCGTTCCAGTTCTCCATCCCGGCCGCCAAGATGGCCGACCCGGCCGTCGTGGAGGAGCTGAAGGCCCTCTTCGAGGACAACAAAGGGGAGTCCGACGTCCACCTCGTCGTGCAGACCTCCAACGGCCAGAAGAAACTCCGCTTCGGCGCGAAGTACAAGGTCCAGCAATCGCCCAATCTCCGTTACGAGATCGAGCAGTTGCTGGGTTCTGAAGCGCTCGTCGCTTGAGCGTCCCAAACCGGGTTGTTCCGCGGTCCGACCTCCCTAGACTTACTGAATGTCCGTAACCCGTACCGAGGTCGGCGAGTGCCGCCAGTGTCGCTCTTTCTGCGACAAGATGGTCGAGCCTCGTGGCTGCATCGAACTCGGCTGCCGCTTCCTCTACAGCTATGTCGACCGGCTCGACGGCCGCCAGTACGTCGGCTGCATGCAAGAAGTCTTCGGCGCCCAGGTCGACCTCGCGGCGGTGCTGGAGAAGGGCGGCTTCGGCGGGGTCAAGATGACCGGCAACCCGCTCCCGCACTGCCAGTTCACGGTCGAGCAGGCCTACAAGGGGGAGGGCGAGTCCTACGACTGCGTCAACCGCCGCTTCTTCGACTGCACCGACCGCGGACCCGAGGGCCTGCGCGCCTTCGACCTGCGCGACGCCGTCTCCTGAGCGCGGTCGCTCCCGGGGGCGCCCGGGGAGTTTCCCTCCGTGCACCACCGAGACCCCCGGAGTTCGGACGGCAGTCCGAAAACATCGACACGGATTCGTGTAACATAACCGGCTGTGAGCGACGCCATCACCGTTCCCGAGGCAGACACCGAGGAGGCTCTTAGCGGGCTGGCAGGTGAGCCGCCCGTCGCCGCCGAGGGTCGTGGTTTCACGATCGAGCTCACCCAGGACCAGGAGGACATCAGGGACTGGGTGCATGGCTTCGCCGAGGGGGTCGTCAGGCCCGCCGCGCACGAGTGGGACGAGCGCGAGGAAACGCCGTGGCCGGTGATCCAGGAGGCCGCCAAGATCGGCCTCTACAGCTTCGAAGGCCTCGGGCAGTTCTGGGCCGACGACACCGGGCTGATGCTGCCGATCGCCAACGAGGAGCTTTTCTGGGGGGATGCCGGCATCGGCATGGCGATCATGGGCACGACGCTCGCGGTCGCCGCGATCTTCGGGCAGGGGACGCCCGAGCAGATGGGGGAGTGGATCCCGCAGTGCTTCGGCACGCCCGACGACGTCAAGGTGGCGGCATTTTGCGCCTCCGAGCCGGACGCCGGCTCCGACGTCTCGGCGATCCGCACCACCGCCAAGTACGACGAGGCCAAGGACGAGTGGGTGATCAACGGCCAGAAGGCCTGGGCGACCAACGGCGGCATCGCCAACGTCCACGTGGTGATCGCCTCGGTCGACCGTGAGCTCGGCTCGCGCGGCCACGCGGCCTTCGTCATCCCGCCGGGCACGCCGGGCTGCGAGCAGGGCGCGAAGGTGAAGAAGCACGGCCTGCGCGCGTCCCACACCGCCGACGTCCACCTCGACGACTGCCGCGTCCCGGGCTCCTGTCTGCTGGGCGGCAAAGAGAAGCTCGACGAACGCCTGGCGCGCGTGCGCGAAGGCAAGAAATCGAAATCGCAGGCGGCGATGCAGACCTTCGAGTCGAGCCGGCCGGTGGTCGGCGCGCAGGCGCTCGGGATCGCCCGCGCTGCCTACGAGTACGCGCTCGACTACGCCAAAGAGCGCCGCCAGTTCGGCCGCGCGATCGTCGAGAACCAGTCGATCGCCTTCACCCTCGCCGACATGAAGCTGGAGATCGACGCCGCCCGCCTCTTGGTCTGGCGCGCCGCCTGGATGGGCCGCACCGGCAAGAAGTTCGAGAACGCCGAGGGCTCGATGTCGAAGCTGAAGGCAGGCGAGGTCGCGGTCTGGGCCACCGAGCGGGCGATCCAGATCCTCGGCGGCAACGGCTACACGCGCGAGTTCCCGGTCGAGCGGATGCACCGCGACGCCAAGATCTACACCATCTTCGAGGGCACCTCCGAGATCCAGCGGCTGGTCATCAGCCGTGCGATCTCCGGCGTCCACATCCAATAGATCGAAGTTTACGGCGGGAGTGCAAGGGTCGGTCCGGGGGGGCCGGCCCTTGTCGCCTGCTCAAAACCGGTGAGTTCGCAGTTCTTGCCGCTACGCGGTCATTTCTGCGAACGCGACCGGGAGAGAGCCTAGGGTGGCGGCCGTGAGAGTCCGTGGCGCGCTCGTGATCCTTCTCGTCGCGCTCGCCATGGCGGCCCCGGCCGAGGCGTCCCCGCGCCCTCCCTTCCAGGCCCATGTCCGGCACGCGGTGGTCCACGGCGGTCAGATCGCCTGGTACGAACGAGGCAGCGGCCCACCGCTGATGATGCTGATGGGGACCGGCTCGACGATGTCGGAATGGGACCCGGCGCTGCTGCCCCTGCTGGCCCGCCACCACCGCCTGATCATGTTCGACTACCCGGGAATCGGCCGGTCGGGGTCGTGGCGCGAGCCGCGGACCTTCGCCGGGCTGGCCGACGAAGTGGCGCGCTTCATGGTCGCGATCGGGGTCGACAAGGCCGACGTCCTCGGTTGGTCGATGGGCGGCTTCGTCGCGCAGCAGCTCGCGATCCTGCACCCGGAACGGGTCAAGCGCCTGGTCCTCGCCGGGACCAACCCGGGCGGCGGCCGCGCCGTCCTCGGCACGAAGGAACACCAGGAACTCGACAGCAACCCGGACCCCTCGTTGGCCGAAATCCTCGGCGACGAGCTCTATCCGCCGAACGAGCTCGCCGAGGGCTACCGGTTCGCCCACCGCCTCGACACTGCCAGTCAGAGCGGCGTGATCCCGAACGACTTCCACGTGAAGGCGGCCACCGTCCACGCGCAGGTCGCCGCCGAAAACCCCTGGCTGCTCAGCAACTCCAACTTCGCCGATCTCGGTTCGTTGCCGATGCCGGTGTTGGCGACCGGCGGCCGCGAGGATCCGGTCGTGCCGCCGGTCAACCTGCGCCGGATCGCGGAGCGGGTCCCCGAGGCGCGGCTGCGCCTCTTCGCCGGCGCCCACGCCTTCCTCTTCCAGCAGCGGATCGCCTTCGCCAAGGTGGTCGACCACTTCCTCGCCGGCTGAGTCGCCGCCGGCCGCCGCGCCCTCAGCTTTCGCGGCGCTTCAGGCCTTCGCGGCGCAGGCGCTTCGCCGCCGTCACTTCGGATTTCGAGGAGCCCTTCTTTTCCGGGCCGGGGGTCTCGAGGGTCGCGGGGAGGCCCTCGAAGCGGGGCTCGGAGAGGAAGGCGGCGAGGCCCTTGCGGCCCATCTCGCCTTTGCCGATGTTGGCGTGGCGGTCAAGGTGGGCGCCGAGCGGGACGGCCGCGTCGTTGACGTGGATCGCGCCGAGGCGGTCGATGCCGACGGTCGCGTCGGCTTCGTCGAGGACCGCGGCGAGGTGCTCTTCGTCGGTGATGTCGTAGCCCTGCACGAACATGTGGCAGGAGTCGAGGCAGAGGCCGAGGCGCTCGCCGCCGCCGGCCAGGTCGATCAGCTCCGCCGTCTCCTCGAAGTCGCGACCGATCAGGCCTTTGTGGCCCGCGGTCTGCTCGAGCAGGAGCTTGCAGGAGTCGGTGTCCTTGAGCGCTGCCTTGATCACTTTGGCGGCCCGTTTCAGGGCCGGTTTCAGCGGTCCGCCCAGGGTCGAGCCCGGGTGGAGGACGACGCCGCTCGCGCCGATCCCGTCACCGATCCGCAGCGCGTGGGTGAGCGCGGCCTGCGATTTCTTCGCCAGCTCTTTGTCTTTGCTCGCGGTGTTGATCAGGTAGACGGCATGGATGATCACCCGTTCGACCTTGGAGGCGTCCATCGCCGCCTTGAACGCCGCGAAGTCGTCCTCGCCATAGTTGGTCGGACGCCACATCCGGGGACTCTGGTTGAAGATCTGGATAGATTCGCAACCTCGTTCACTTCCGCGCGCGACCGCTTTGTCGAGACCGCCGGCGGTTGAGACGTGAGCACCGATGAACATGGAAAGAGATAGCCCCCGATTTCGATTTGCGCCGTCGCCGACCGGTGCGCTGCACATCGGCGGAGCGCGGACCGCACTCTACAACTGGCTCGCCGCCCGCCACGCCGCCGACGGGCGGCTGGTGCTGCGGATCGAGGACACCGATCGCGAGCGCTCGACCACCGAGAACGTCGACCAGATCCTCGACGCGATGGAGTGGCTCGGCCTCACCTACGACGAGGGGCCGATCTCCCAGGTAGGCCGCGCCGATCGCCATGCGGCGGCGCTGGAGAAGCTGCTCGCGTCCGGCGACGCCTACCGTGACGCCGCCACGGCCAAGGACGTCGAGGCGTGGAAGGCCGAGCACGGCGCCGGGCGCGGCTATCGCGGCACGCCGACCGAGGAGCCGGGCGCGGCGATCCGCCTGCGCGTCCCCGACGACGGCGAGACGATCGTCGAGGATCTGATCCACGGCCCCGTCGCCTTCCCGAACGCCTCCTACGACGACTTCGTCATCGCCCGCGCCGACGGCTCGGTCCTCTACAACTTCGCGGTCGCCGTCGACGACGCCGAGATGGGGATCACCGAGGTCGTCCGCGGCGACGACCACCTCTCCAATACCCCGAAGCAGCTGCTGGTGCTGAAGGCGCTCGGCCACGAGCCGCCGCGCTACGCCCACCTGCCGCTGCTCCACGGACCCGACGGCAAGAAGCTCTCCAAGCGCCACGGCGCCGCCTCGGTGCAGGAGCTGCGCGATGCCGGCTACCTGCCCGCCGCGGTCCGCAACTACCTGGCGCTGCTCGGCTGGGGGACCGATGACGACACCACGCTGATGTCGACCGAGGAGCTGATCCGCCGCTTCGAGGTCGCCGACGTCGGCAAGTCGGCGGCGATCTTCGATGAGAAGAAGCTGCGCTGGCTGAACGGCCGCTTCATGCGCGAGATGCCGCTCGACGAATACGCGCTGGCGGTCGCCAGGCACCTCGGCCGCCCCGACGACGAGCGCCTCCGCGAAGCCTGCGCGATCACCCAGGACAAAGCCCAGACCCTGGCGGAGGTCTGGCCGCTGATCCGCTTCCTCTGGGAGCCGCCGGTCGA
This sequence comes from uncultured Actinomycetes bacterium, assembly GCA_963782515.1. GTDB lineage: Bacteria > Actinomycetota > Thermoleophilia > Solirubrobacterales > 70-9 > VAYN01. Next base: position 1,308,095 of record CAWAJY010000004.1, read on the forward strand.
CGACGAGAAGGCCTGGAACAAGGTGATGAAAGAGGGGACGGGGGAGATGCTGGACGCCGCCGCCGAGGTCCTGGCGGCGGTCGAGCCCTTCACGCCGGAGTCGATCGAGGGCGCGCTGGCACCACTTCTGGACCGCTTCGACGTCAAGCCGGGACGTCTCTACCAGCCGCTGCGGGTGGCGATCACCGGCTCTTCGGTCTCGCCGGGGATCTTCGAGTCGTTGGCGACCCTGGGACGCGAGCAGACGCTCGAGCGCGTCCGCGATGCCGCCCGACGCGCTCCTTGACGTTCCCGTCAGCCCGATTTACGCACGATTGCATCAAGCTCATACTGAATAGATAGGTCTTCCCCGCTAAACCATCACGCGTCATCTGCCGATGTTGTGCGGGATGGCAAGCACGACCACCCAGTCCAGCGCACGCTCCGCCGCCGCCGACCTCGCGGCCAAAAGCAACGGCCGCGGTGCCCCGGCGCCCGGCAGCCGACTAGCGGAGGCCTTCGAGGCCGTCGAGCGCTTCCCGGTCCTGATCGAGTCCCGCGAGCGCGTGATCGCCGCGGCCACCGCCGAGACCGCCCGCGTCGGCGACCTGGTCGAAGCGGTCGAGGCCGACGTCGCCCTGGCGATCTCGGTCCTGCGCTTCGCCAATCGCGGCGGCATGACCGCCGGCGGGGTCGGCGGCATCCCTGACGCCGTCGACGTGCTCAAGCCTTCCGGTGTCCTGGCGATCGCCGGCACCGCGCCGAGCTTCGATTTCTTCGACGCGGGGGGCAGCTGGGAGCTGAAGCCGGAGCGCTTCCGGGTCCACGCCCTGGCCACCCAGCGCGCCGCCGACCAGATCGGCCGCGCGGTCGGCTGGGTCGAACGCGACGAGCTCGCCGCCGCGGCGCTCCTCCACGACGTCGGCCGCCTCGTCATCTCCCGCCTGCATCCGGGCTACAAGGTCTACTTCGACGCCGCCTCGCGCACCCCCGAGCAGCGTCTGCGCGACGAACGCGAGCAGCTGGGGATCGACCACGCGTTGGTCGGCGGTGTGCTGGCGCGGCGCTGGAACCTCCCGCAGCGGCTCGCGGTGGCGATCGAGCGCCACCACGCCGAGGACGCCGAGGGCCTGGCCGCGATGGTCTCCGCCGCCGACATGGTGGCCCACTACACGAACGGCGAGGCGATCTCGCCGGAGCGGCTGATGGCGAGCTGCGAGCGGATCGGCCTCGGCCCCGAGGCGCTCCGCGCCCTCCTGTACGAGCTGCCTCTCGCGACCGCCGAAGCGGGCCGCATCTCCGAGCCCTGCCCGCTCTCCGCCCGGGAGCTCGACGTCCTCCGCCACCTCTCCGAGGGCATGGTCTACAAGCAGATCGCCACCGAGATGCACCTCTCGGTCTCCACGATCCGCACCCACCTGCACAACGTCTACGGCAAGATCGGCGCCGTCGACCGCGCCCAAGCGGTCCTCACCGCCCGCGACCGCGGCTGGATCTAGGCGAGCGTCGCAAGCCGGCGCCCGAGGTAAGGGACGCAAGGGGCTGTGGCGAGCGCGGCGCAAGAATTGTGACGTCGTCAGGGAGACGCCCCGAACTCCACACTTCCTCCCGCATTCCTCCCCTGTCTGACGCCGCCGCCGGCAACCCTTAGACCTTGGTAGCCCTGTGGGTTACCAAGGTCTAAGGGTTGGGTTCCGGCCCGTTGAGGCGGTCACGAAAGTCCGACTTCGTGCCGTCCCTGTGCCCGTTCTTTCACGAACCCCTCACGTCCTGGGCGTCTCATGGCGGTCACAGCCTGCCAGGGCCGCCATGAGACGCCCAGGACCGATCTCGGACGGCCGCTGCGGCCGGAAGCACGGCCGCCCCGCCTCCCCGCCTAGACGATCAGCGATTCCCGCAGCCCGATCGCGACGGCGTGCGAGCGGTTTTTCGCGTCGAGCCGGGCGAGCGTGTTCTTCATGTGGGTCTTGACGGTCTCCTCGGAGAGGCCGAGCCGGCGGGCGGCGACTCCGGTCGACTCGCCGTCGGCGAGCAGCTGGAGGATCTCCCGCTGGCGCTTGGTGAGCAGTCCGCGCGAGCCTTTGGGGGGGACGTTGCCGTCGATGAAGCGTTCCTGGGCGGCCGCCGCCATTACCGCTTTGCGCAACTGGTCGGGGCCCGCGGTCCGGGCGACGTAGGCGCTGGCGCCGGCGCCGAGGGCGGCGCTGGCGAGGTGGCGCTCGGGGCGATCGCCATGGGCGACGATCCCGAGGACCGGCGCGGCCCGGCGCATCTCCCGGATCGCCTCGGTGCCGCTGATCGACGGGCCGCTGCCGTTGGGGCGCCAGCCCATGTCGAGGATCGCGACGTCAAAGTCACCGATGTCGCGCACGAGGTCGAGACCTTCCTCGCGACCGGCCGCCTCCTGCACCTCGAAATCCTCCGACAGCACTTCACGGACCCCCAACCGCACCAGCGGATGGACGTCCACGATCAGACATTGTGGGCGTTCGCTCAGGACTGCTTCCGATCACTCGTTTGCAAGAGGGCACGGGGGTGGGCTTAGCCCGACGTGAGTCGATCCTAACCAAGCGCTCAAGGTGCGGTAGAAAGGCGGGGTGATATCGATCACCTCCAAGTCGCGCTATGCGGTCGTTGCGCTCGCCGAGCTCGCCCGGTCGGGGGAGCGACCGGTGCCGATCAAAGAGCTCGCCGAACGCCGGGACATCCCCGAGCAGTTCCTCGAGCAGCTCTTCTCGACCCTCCGTCGCGCCGGTCTGCTGACCAGCCATCGCGGCATGCGCGGCGGCTACACCCTGTCGCGGCCCCCGGAAGAGATCACCGTCCTCGAGGTGGTCCAGGCCCTCGACGGCAAAATCGGTTCCGAAGCCGACGAGGCCGGCGGCATCTGGGCCGAGGGCGTCGGCGCCCTGCGCAAGGTCTTCGGCCAGACGACGATCGCCGAAGTCGCCCGCCGCGAGGCCGAAGAGGCCGGCAGCGGCATGTACTTCATCTAGCCGCGGGACCGCGCCCGCCTCTCAGGTGCCGGTGTTCAGGTCGATCGCGGCGCGGATCAGGGTCTTCAGCGCGTCGCCGTCGATCTCGTCGCCCTCGCCGATGTCGATCGCGCGCCGGGTGTTGCCCTCGAGGCTGGAGTTGAAGAGACCCTTGGGGTCGTCGAGGGAGGCGCCCTTGGCGAAGGTCAGCTTCACGACTTTCTTGTAAGTCTCGCCGGTGCAGATGATGCCGTCGTGCTCCCAGACCGGGACGCCGCGCCATTTCCAGGTCTCCTCGACCTCGGGGTCGGCCTCCTTGACGAGCTCGCGGACGCGGGCCAGGGTCTCGCCGCGCCAGTCGCCCAGTTCCGCGATCCGCTCGTCGATGAGTTGGGAGGGTGAGTCCGCCATGGTCGTCCTTTCGTCGGTTTGCGATCGGGAGGCGGCTCGGCGGCCGCCTCCCGTCCCAAACTAGTTGCCCTTGCTGACCCCGGCGTGCGGGATCGCCGGCAGGCTTTCGCCGAGCTGCATCGCTCACCTCCCTTCTTCGCCCTGCTGCGGTTTTCGATCGCCGTTCGGGTCGGTGCCGACGGCGAAATGTGTTGTATGCGAAGGCCGGCAGGGGCCGGAGGGGGTTCAGGTACCACGACGGCGCGTTTTCGGGCACAATGTGGCAATCCGTAAATGGAATCGAGTGATCGAACAAGTCCAATGGGTGGTGGCAGGCCGACCCGCGCCGAACGGGACAAGTCCACCGCGGCGACCGTCCTGGCGCATCCGCTGCGGGTCCGGATCCTCGAAGTCCTGAACCAGCGGGACATGAGCCCGGTCGAGTTCTGCCGCGACGGGTTCGCGCCGACGAGCATGGAGGTGTCCCACGTCGCCTACCACTTCCGCGAGCTGGCGGAGTACGGCGCGCTCGCGGTGGTGGAGATGAATTCGCGCCGGGGCTCGGTCGAACACGTCTACCGCGGCCTCGGCCGCGCCTACTTCAGCGACCACGAGTGGGGCGAACTCGACCGCGAGGAGCGGGTGCGCCTGAGCAAGACGATGATCCAGGGCCTGTTCGCCCGGATCGAAGGCGCGCTGATGTCCGACACCTTCGAGGCGCGGTCGGACCGTCACCTGACCTGGATCGCGATGCGCCTCGACGAACAGGGATGGAGCGAAATGACGACCGCCCTCAGTGCCACCTTCGGCGAAATGGAACAGATCAGGGCCGACGCGGAAGCGCGGCTCGACCGCGACGGGGAGGACGGCATCCACTCCACCTGCGGCATCCTCGGCTTCCCCTCGCCGCCGGCCGGCAGCTGACGCCGCCGCCCGAATAGCCCTTAGGGTCCGTCGAATGAGTGGCGACGGCGCGCGCACGACCGAGCGGCTGATGCTGCGGCCCCCTGGACCCGGCGACGCGCCCGCCTACCGCGCCCTCCTGATGCACCCGACGATCGGGGAGGGGCTGCGCCCGCCGCCGCTCGCGCCGTTCGAGCCCGACGACGGAGACCTCTGGTTGGACGCCGACGCGCGCCATTGGGAGCGCTTCGGGTTCGGACCGTGGGCGGTGCTCGAGCGGGACGGCGGCGACTACCTCGGACGGGTCGGGCTGCGCTGGAGCGAGATCGGCGACCGCGCCGGGGTCGAGGTCCTCTGGTCGATCGACCCGCGGCGCCACGGCGAGGGCTTCGCCGCGGAGGCGGCCGCCGCGGCGCTGGAGCTCGCCGCCGAGCTGGAGCTCGACGAGGTCTTCGCGATGGTCCTGCCGACCAACCTCGCCTCGCTGCGCGTCGCCGAGAAGATCGGCATGGCGCGCGACGGCAACGTGGACCACGCGGGCTTCGACCACCTGTTGCTGCGCTTCGCGCCTTCCGGCCCGCGCCCGTCCTAGACTCGGGACGATGAGGATCGGGCCAGAGGCATCCGCCGTGGTCGGCAACACGCCGATGGTGCTGCTCGAGCGGATGGGCGACGGGCTGTTCGGCGAGGTCTGCGCGAAGCTCGAGTACTTCAATCCGGGCGGGTCGGTGAAGGACCGGATCGGGGTGGCGATGATCGACGCGGCCGAAGAGGCGGGGGAGATCAAGCCGGGGCGCTCGCTGGTGGTCGAGCCGACCAGCGGCAACACCGGCATCGCCCTGGCGATGGTCTGCGCGGCGCGCGGCTACGAGCTGATCCTCACCCTGCCGGAAGGGATGAGCCGCGAGCGCGGCAAGCTGCTGCGCGCCTACGGGGCGACCGTGCGGGAGACGCCGAGCCTCGGCGGGATGAACGAGGCGGTCGCGCTCGCCGAGCAGATCCGGGACCAGCGCAAGGCCTTCATGCCGATGCAGTTCTCCAATCCGGCGAACGCGGAGGCGCACCGACGCACCACGGCCGAGGAGATCTGGCGGGACACCGACGGGGAGGTCGGCGCGTTCGTCTCCGGGGTGGGGACCGGCGGGACGATCACCGGCGTGGGGCGGATGCTGAAGGAACGGGCGCCGGACGCGCTCGTCGTCGCGGTCGAGCCGGCGAGCTCCCCGGTGCTCTCCGGCGGCCAGCCCGGCCCGCACAAAATCCAGGGGATCGGTGCCGGGTTCGTCCCCGAGGTGCTCGATCGCTCGGTGATCGACGAGATCATCGCCGTCGGGGACGAGGACGCGCTGGAGGCGGCGCGGCTCGCGGCGAGCGCCGAGGGCGTGCTGGCGGGGATCTCCGCCGGCGCCAACATCCACGCGGCCCTGCAGGTGGCGGCGCGGCCGGAGATGGCGGGCAAGAGGGTCGTGACGATCGTCTGCGATTCAGGCGAGCGCTACATGTCCCTACCCTTCTTCGCACCATGATCCGCTTGCCATGTTGAAGAGGCTGGCTGCCGAGATCCGCGCCGACGTCACCGCGGCGCGCGACCGCGACCCGGCGGCGCAGGGAGTCTCCTCGCTGGAGATCCTGACCAGCTGGGCGGGGGTGCAGGCGCTACTGGCCCACCGCCTGGCGCACGCGCTGCGTGCGGCCGGGGTGCCCTGGGTGCCGCGGGCCGTCGCCTACCTGACCCGCGCCGTCACCGGCGTCGAGATCCACCCGGCGGCGGAGATCGGCAAGCGCTTCTTCATCGACCACGGCTCCGGCGTGGTGATCGGCGAGACGGCGAAGATCGGCGATTGCGTGACGCTCTACCAAGGGGTGACGCTCGGCGGCACCGGATTCCAGCGCGGCAAGCGCCACCCGACCCTCGGGGACAACGTCACGGTCGGCTCGGGGGCGAAGCTGCTGGGACCGATCGCGGTCGGCGACGGGGCGAAGATCGGCGCCAACACGGTGGTGGTCGAGGACGTGCCGCCGGGGGCGACGGTCGTCGGCAACCCGGGCCACCCGGTGCGGGTGGAAGGGCGCAAGCTGGAAGGCCCGGACGCCGACTGGATCCACCTCCCCGACCCGATCGCCGACGCGATCAAGGCCCTCTCGGAGCGGATCGCCGAGCTGGAAGCGCGACTCGCGGAGGTCGACGGGGCCAAGGCCGACGCGGAGAAGCGCGAGAAGTCCGGGATCAAGCCCCGTACAGGCCGCTCCTCCGCCGGGGGCTGACCGGGAAGGGGCCGCTGGGGCTCCGGCCACGGCTCTATTCTGCGCCCCGTGAAGAAGCGCCTTCTCGTCCCGGTCGCGCTCCTGGCGTTCGCCGCGCTGTCCGTCACCGCCTGTGGGAGCGGCGCCAGCGACGAAAGCAAGATCGTCGAAGTCATCGAAATGGCCGAGACGACGGTGAACCCGCGGCACTGCACCGAACTGCAGACCCAACGCTTCAACGAACAGGTGAGTCAGCAGACCGGCACGGCGGGGACCGAAGCCTGCGAAAAGGAAGCGAAAGCGGGCGAAGAACAGGCCACCAGCGCAAACGTCTCGAACGTCTCCGTCAACGACGAAAAGGCGACCGCCGAGGTCGAATTCAAGGGCGGCCCGCTCGACTCCCAGACCCTCGACGTCGCCCTCGTCCAACAAGACGGCAACTGGAAGCTCGACCAGGTCGAAGGCTTCGCCGACTACAACGGCAAGGCGCTCGGCGCGGCCTTCGAAAAGCGCTTCGACGAACAGCCCGAAGGCCTGAGTCCCAAGCAGGCGAAGTGCATCTCCCGCAAGATCGCCGCCTCGAGCGAGGCCGAAGCCGAAGAATTGTTCTTCGGCGGCTCGTCCAAGCCGATCATCCGCTTGGCCGAAAGCTGCGCGTAGCGGTTCGGGCGGCGCCCCCGAGCCCCGCCGCACCCCTGGCTATGCTCGACCGGTGAGTCTTCAGGCCGACCAAGAGTCATTCCTGGGCGGCGAGGGGTCGCTCTTCGGCGCGCCGACCGAGGCCGGGGCGGACCGGGTCGAGCGGCTGGTCGCCGGCCTCAACCCGCCGCAACGCCAGGCGGTCGAGCACGGCGACGGGCCGCTGTTGGTGCTGGCGGGCGCCGGGTCGGGCAAGACGCGCGTCCTCACGCACCGGATCGCCTACCTGCTGGCGACCGGGAGGGCACGGCCCGGCGAGATCCTCGCGATCACCTTCACCAACAAGGCCGCGGCGGAGATGCGCGAGCGCGTCGCCGGGTTGATCGGCCGCTCGGTGCGGGCGATGTGGGTGACCACGTTCCACTCCTCCTGCGCGCGGATGCTGCGGGTGGACGGCGAGCGCCTTGGCTACTCCAAGGGCTTCACGATCTACGACCAGGGCGACTCGCTGCGGATGATCAAACGCTGCCTGGCCGAGCTCGGGGTCGACCCGAAACGGTACCCGCCGCGGGCGGTACAGGGGAAAATCTCCGGCGCCAAGAACCAGCTGATCGACCCCTCGGGGTACAGCGAAATGATGGTCGGCGGCTTCGAGGAGGTCGTCGCCGAGGTCTTCCCGCTCTACGAGAAGCGGATGCTCGAGGCCAACGCGATGGACTTCGACGACCTCCTCGTCCGCACCGTGAACGTCCTGGAGCTCTTCGAGGACGTCCGCGAGCGCTGGCGGCGCACCTTCCGCCACGTTCTCGTCGACGAGTACCAGGACACCAACCACGCCCAGTACCGGATGCTGCAGCTGCTGGCCAAGGAGCACGGCAACCTGATGGTGGTCGGCGACGAGGACCAGAGCGTCTACAGCTTCCGCTCCGCCGACGTGCGCAACATCCTCGACTTCGAGAACGACTTCCCGGACGCGGAGGTGATCAAGCTCGAGCAGAACTACCGCTCGACCCAGACGATCCTCTCGGCGGCCAACGCGGTCGTCTCCCACAACCGGGAACGGCGGCCGAAGGAGCTCTGGACCGACATCGCCGGCGGCGACCCGGTGCAGCTCTACGAGCTCGGCGACGAGCACGAGGAGGCGCGCTGGGTGGCGGGGGAGATCGAACGGCTCGCCGAGGAGGACGACGTCAAGCGCTCCGACGTCGCGGTCTTCTACCGGACCAACGCGATGAGCCGCGTGCTGGAGGAGACGCTCGAACGCTTCAACGTCAACTACCAGGTGATCGGCGGGACGAAGTTCTACGACCGCAAGGAGATCAAAGACGCCTTCGCCTACCTCGGTTTCCTCGCCAACCCGGCTGACCTCGTCGCCTTCGGGCGGATCGTCAACGAGCCGAAACGAGGGATCGGCGACACCACCCAGGGACGGCTGACCGCCTACGCGAACACCGCCGGACTGACGATCTGGGAAGTGATCGAACGGGTCGAGGACGTGCCCGGGGTGAGCGCCGCCGCGATCAAGTCGGTCGGCCGCTTCTTCGAGACGATGGACGCGCTGAAAGACCACGTCGAGGACTCCTCGATGCACTCCCTCCTGGAGCGCGTGCTGAACGAGACCGGCTACATGGAAGCGCTGAACAACGAGCGGACCGTGGAGGCCGAAGGGCGGGTGGAGAACCTCGAGGCGCTGCTGGAGGGCGCCGCCGAGTTCGACCGCGAGCGGGAGATCGAGGGCGAGAGCGACATCACCCCGCTGGAGGAGTACCTGCAGACGAACATGCTGCGCTCCGAGCAGGACGCGCTGGAGGGCGAGGAGGCGGAGAAAGTCACGCTGATGACGCTCCACAACGCGAAGGGCCTGGAGTACGACACGGTCTTCGTGATCGGCATGGAGGACGGCGCGTTCCCGCACATGCGCTCGCTGGAGGAAGGCGGCGAAGAAGAGGAGCGACGGCTCTGTTACGTCGGCATCACGCGGGCTGAACGGCGCCTGTACCTGACCTGGGCGCGCGAACGCCAGCTCTTCGGCCGCTCCGAGCGCAACCTGCCGTCGCGCTTCATCGACGAGATCCCGATCGAGCTGACCGAACGCAGCTCGACCGCGGCGAGCCGCGGCATGACCTGGGGCTCGACCTCCTACGGCGGCGGCTCGGGCGGCGGCGGGTTCGCCGACAACGGCTTCGGTTCCGGCGGTGACGACGCCTTCGCCCCGGCGCAACCGCTCGACCCCGGGCCGGCGTTGGAGATGCGGACCGGCGACGATGTCGTCCACTCCTCCTTCGGCGACGGTGTCGTGACCGGGACCGAGCCGGGCGGGGTGCTCGTGGTGAGGTTCGACGACGGCAAGGAGCGCAAACTGATGGCCGACTACGCACCGATCAGGAAGAAGTAGATGGCGGCACGGGTGATCGACGGCAAAGCCGTCGCCGGGGCGGTCAAAGAGCGGGTGAAGGTGGACCTCGTCGCCTTCGAGGAGGAGTTCGGGCGCGCCCCGGGGCTGGCGACGGTTCTGGTCGGCGCGGATCCGGCCTCCGAGGTCTACGTCGGGATGAAGGTGCGGGCCTGCGAGGAGGTCGGGATCCGCTCGATCCACCAGCAGCCGGACGCGGCGATCCGCCAAGAGGAGCTGGAGGCGCTGGTCGAAGGGCTGAACGCCGACGAGGAGGTCGACGGGATCCTGGTCCAGATGCCGCTCCCGGATCACCTCGATCCCGACCGGATCGTCGCGCTGATCGACCCGGCCAAGGACGTCGACGGCCTGACTCCGGTCAACGCCGGGCTGCTCGCCCACGGCACGCCCGGCCTGACCCCGTGCACGCCCGCCGGGGTGATGGAGTTGCTCGCCCACGAGGGGGTCGAGGTCGAAGGCGCCCACGCGGTCGTGGTCGGCCGCTCGAAGCTGGTCGGAGTCCCCGTCGCGCGCCTGCTGCTGATGGCGAACGCGACGGTGACCACCGCGCACTCGCGCACCCGTGACCTCGACGCGGTCTGCGCGCAGGCCGACATCCTCGTCGCCGCCGTCGGCGTGCCGCGCCTGCTCGGCAAGGCCGCGGTCAAGCCCGGCGCGGTGGTGATCGACGTCGGGGTCAACCGGCTCGAGGAGGGGCTGGTCGGCGACGTCGACTTCGAGGCGGCGGCCGAGGTCGCGAGCGCGATCACCCCGGTTCCCGGCGGCGTCGGCCCGATGACGATCGCGATGCTGCTCCACAACACCCTGCTGGCGGGTCGGACCCGCCTGGCGGCTCGATGAGTCCCGACGCGGACGCGAAGAATGCCCCGCGGAGGCGTCCCACCAAACGCCGCACGCCGCAGCTCCGCGCCGGCGAGGCGATCGCCCTGGTCGCCGCGATCCTGCTCTTCATCCTGATGTTCTTCGACTGGTACGGCGCCAAGGCGACGACCAGCGCCGAATCCCTCGGCGGCGTCGTCACCGGGAGCGGTGGTGGCAGCGCCTGGGACACGCTCGAAGTGATCCCGCTCTTCCTGATGCTCGCGATCGTCGTCACCGTCGGCGCGGCGATCATCCGCCTCTCGGGCAGCGATTGGAAGCCCGCGATCCCGCCCGCCGCGGCCGTCTGCGTGCTCGGCATCCTCGCCGCGGTGCTGATCCTGATCCGGATCATCGATCCGCCCGGCCCCGCGGGCACCTTCTCCGAACTCGCCTATGAATCCACCCTGAAGCTGCCGATCTTCCTCGCCCTCGCCGCCGCCCTCGGCATCGCCTACGGCGGCTGGCGCACGATGGGCGAGGAGGGCACCTCGTTCGCCGCGATCGGCAAGAGCCTGGAGTCGCCCCGCTAACCGCCTCTCTCCAGCTGTTCCTTATGGCGCTCTGGGCGCCATAAGGAACAGCTGGGGACGATCCACCTAGAATCGTCGGCGTGATCGATCGCGAGCAGGTACTTCACGTCGCCCGGCTGTCCCGGTTGCGGCTCGACGACGGCGAAGTAGAGACGATGGCCGGGGAGCTCTCCGGCATCCTCGGGCACGTCGACCGGATCCGCGGCCTGGACCTGGAGGGGGTCGAGCCGACCTCGCACGTGGTCCACCTGGAGAACGTGCTGCGCGCCGACGTGCCCTGGGAGAGCCTGCCGCCGCGGGTGGCGCTCGCCAATGCGCCGGAGCCGTTCGACGGTGCCTTCCGCGTCCCCTCGCCCCAACACGACGCCGACTGATGGCCGACCTGCTCGACCTGACCGTCGCCGAGGCGGCGGCGAAGATCGCCGCGGGCGAGATCTCCGCCGCGGAGTACGGGGCGGCCTGGCGGGCCGCCGCCGCGGCCGACGATCTGAACGCCTACCTCTGGACCGCCGAACACGCCGATTCGCTCGAATCCGATTGGAACGGTGACGGCGAGAGCGCCCCGGCCGGCGAGGGCGACGCGACGCCCTACGGCTCCAATGCCCCGGCGCCGGCCGACTCGGGTCCGCTGGCGGGCGTCCCGATCGCGATCAAGGACATCTTCACCACGCAGGGCATCCCGACCACGGCCGGGTCCCGGATCCTCGAGGGCTACCGGCCGCCCTACACGGCGACCGCCGTGCGCAAGCTGACCGCCGCGGGCGCGCACGTCCTCGGCAAGACCAACATGGACGAGTTCGCGATGGGGTCCTCGAACGAGAACTCCGCCTACGGCCCGGCGCTCAACCCGTGGGACCGCGGGCGCGTCCCGGGCGGCTCCTCGGGGGGCTCGGCGGCGGCGGTCGCGGGGCGGCTCGCCCCGGCGGCGCTCGGCACCGACACCGGCGGCTCGATCCGCCAGCCCGCCTCGCTCTGCGGCATCGTCGGCCTGAAGCCGACCTACGGGGCGATCTCGCGCTTCGGGATGATCGCCTTCGCCTCCTCGCTCGACCAGTGCGGTCCGCTCACCCGCGACGTCGCCGACGCGGCGCTCCTGCTCGGCGTGATGCAGGGCAAAGATCCACTCGACTCCACCTCGGTCGGGATCGAGGGCGGGATCGAGCTCCCCACCCGCGAGGACCTCGCCGGCCTGAAGTTCGGCGTCCCGCGCGAGCTCGGCGAGTCGACCATCGACGCCGGCGTCCGCGCCGTCTTCGAGGCGACCGTGGCGCGGATCGAGGAGCTCGGCGGCCAGATCGTCGAGATCGGCCTGCCGCACGCCGAACACGGCATCTCCGCCTACTACGTGATCGCCCCGGCCGAGGCGTCCTCCAACCTCGCCCGCTTCGACGGCGTCCGTTATGGCCTGCGCGAGGCCGGCGACGAGGACCTGATCGAGATGTACGAGCGGACCCGCTCGGAGGGCTTCGGCCCGGAGGTGAAGCGGCGGATCATGCTCGGCACCTACGCGCTCTCCTCCGGCTACTACGACGCCTACTACGGCCAGGCGCAGAAGGTGCGCACGAAGATCGCCCAGGACTTCGACGCCGCCTTCGAGGACGTCGACTTCGTGATCACGCCGACCTCACCCTCGGTGGCGTTCGAGCTGGGCGCGATGACGGACGATCCCCTGGCGATGTACATGAACGACTTCTTCACCGTGCCGATGAGCCTTGCCGGCATCCCCGCGATCTCGATCCCGGCTGGATTCGCCGCCGCCGAGGGCGCGTCCAGGCTCCCGGTCGGCTTCCAGATCGCGGCGCCCGCCTTCGGCGAGCAGAAGCTGCTGGAGGCCGCCCATGCCCTGGAGAACGCGCTGGGGGTGTCCCGTGCCTGACACGACACTGGAGGCCGTCATCGGCCTCGAGATCCACGTGCAGCTCTCGACCCGGACGAAGATGTTCTGCGGCTGCGAGCTCTCCTTCGGCGACGAGCCGAACGTCCACACCTGCCCGATCTGCCTCGCCCACCCCGGCGTCCTGCCGGTGCCCAACGAGGAGGCGATCCGTTACGCGCTGAAGATCGGGATGGCGCTCGGCTGCGAGATCGCCCCGCGCTCGGTCTTCCACCGCAAGAACTACTTCTATCCCGACAACCCGAAGGCCTACCAGATCAGCCAGTACGACATCCCGATCTGCGGCGAAGGAAAGCTCGGCGACATCCGCATCACCCGCGCCCACCTCGAGGAGGACGCGGCGAAGACGATCCACGTCGGCGAGTCCGGCCGGATCGCCGCATCGACCGCCTCGCTGGTCGACTTCAACCGTGGCGGCACGCCGCTGGTGGAGATCGTCACCGAGCCCGACCTGCGCGACGCCGCCGAAGCCGCCGAGTGGGCGCGCCTCCTACGTGAGACGGTCCGCCAGCTCGGCGTCTCCGACGTGAACATGGAGGAGGGGAGCCTGCGGATCGACGCCAACGTGTCGGTGCGCCCGGAGGGCTCGACCGAGCTCGGCGTGAAGACCGAGCTGAAGAACATGAACTCGTTCCGCTTCGTCCAGCGTGGGATCGAAGCCGAGCTCGAGCGCCAGCGCGCGATCGTCCGCGCGGGGGGGACGGTCGAGCAGGAGACGCTTCACTTCGACCCGGTGAGCGGCGAGCTCACCTCGCTGCGCTCGAAGGAGGAAGCCCACGATTACCGTTACTTCCCGGAGCCGGACCTGGTCGCGATCGCGCCGACCGAGGCGATGCTGGCCGAGGCGCGCGACTCGCTGCCGGAGCTGCCCGCGGCGCGCATCACCCGCTACGAAACGGAACTGAACCTGGACGAGGCTCAGGCCCGCCTCCTCTCCGGCGATCCCGATCAGGCCTCCTACTTCGAGGCCGTCGTCGCCGCGGTCGGCAAGAACGCCGAGCCGCGCGTCGTCGCCAACTGGGTCACCGGTGACCTCACCGCCGCGCTGCGCGCCTCCGAAGACGCCGAACGGCCCGAGGCGGGGTCGCTCGCCGACCTGATCGGGGCGGTCGCCTCCAAGCAGATATCCCATGCGGGCGGAAAACAGGTGCTGGCGATTCTTGTCGCCGACGGCGACGCCGACGTCGCCGAGATCATCGAGCGCGAGGGCCTCGCCCAGATGGGGGGAGACGACGGTGAGCTGGCGGGCATCGTCGCCGCCGCGATCGAGGGCGACCCGGCCGCCGCCGAGCAGATCCGCTCCGGCAACGGGAAGGCGATCGGCGCCATCGTCGGCGTCGTGATGCGGGAGACGAAGGGCCGCGCCGACGGCGGCGAGGTCAACCGCCTGATCCGCGAGCAGCTCGGCCTCTAGGTCAGCTGTTCCTTATGGCGCCCAGGCCGCCATAAGGAACAGCTGGACGAGCCACTCTGTGACGCACAGCACTTTGTAACACGCTGTTACAAAGTGCTAGCTTGGGGCTATGGCTTGGAAAGTCGTCATCGCAGGTGGAGGCTTCGGCGGGCTCGCCGCCGCGCGGGAGCTCGAGAAGGTGATGCCGAAGCAGTCGGCGCGGATGGTGCTGGTCAACGAGACCAACTACGCGACCTACGCGCCGTTCCTGCCCGAGGCCGCCGCGGGGACCTTGGAGCCGCGCCACGTGGTGACGCCGCTGCGCGACATCCTCAAGCGCACCTACCTTCGCCTCGGCGAGATCGTCGGCCACGACCCCGAGGCCAAGACCGTCGAGCTGGCGGCCAAGGGCGGCGGCAAGGAGACGATCCCGTACGACCAGCTGCTGCTCGCGCTCGGGTCGGTGTCACGGGTGCTGCCGATCCCCGGGCTGACCGAGCACGCGATGGGCTTCAAGGGGCTCGCCGACGCGATCAGCCTGCGCAACCGGGTGGTCGAGAACCTCGAGCTGGCGAACGCGACCGGGGACCACAGGCGGCGCGAGGAACTGCTCACCTTCGTCTTCGTCGGCGGCGGCTATGCCGGGCTCGAGGCGCTGGCCGAGCTCCAGGACTTCGCCGCCGACGCGATGGACTCATACCCCCGCGCCCGCCTGCACGGGATGCGCTGGATGCTGGTCGAGGCGGCACCGCGGGTGCTGCCGGAGATCGACCAGGACCTCGCCGACTATGCATTGCGCGAGCTGCGCGGCCGCGGCATCGACATCAAGCTGGAGACGCAGCTGAGGGAGGTGACGGCGGACTCGGTGACGCTGTCGACCGGCGAGGTCGTGCCGACCGCGACCGTGGTCTGGACCGCCGGCGTCGCCCCGGCGCCGATCCTCAAACAGCTGCACGTGCCGCTCGACGAGCGCGGTCGGGTCCCCGTCGACGACCACCTGCGGGTGGAAGGCCTCGACTCGGTCTGGGCGATCGGCGACTGCGCCGCCGCCCCCGACCCGCGCGGCGGAACCTGCCCGCCGACCGCCCAGCACGCCGTCCGGCAAGGCCCGGTGGTGGCCCGCAACATCGCCGCCGAGCTCGGCATCGGCAGCTCGGAACCCTTCACCTACCGCAGCGAGGCCTCCTTCGTGAACCTCGGCCGCTACAAGGCGGTCGGGCGGATCGGCGATCGCAAATTGCGCGGCTTCCCCGCCTGGTTCCTGGCCCGGACCTACCACATGAGCCAGATCCCGGGCTACTCGCGCAAGGTCCACGCGGTGCTCGACTGGACCGCCAGCATGCCGTTCAAGCGCGACATCGCCGAGCTCGGCTCGACCACGCGACCCAAACGCCTGGGCTGAGCGTCGCCTATTTCACCGTGACTGTCGCTTCCATGCCTTCTTTGGCATGGCTGAAGAGGTCGCACCACATCCGATAGGTGCCGGCTTCCACGGTCACCGACGCGCTCGTGTTTTCCCCCGGTTCGGTGCGCGGGAGCGCGACCACTTCGCCCAGCGGTTCGCCGGACGGACCGACCCGCTGGATGTCCATGTCGTGGGGGTCTTCGCCTTTGTTCTGCAGCTCCACCTTGAGCTGGCCCGGCCTCACGGTCTGGCGGGAGAGCGTGTAGCTCTTCACCCCGCCGCGATCGTTCGCGGCGACCCCGAGCGCGTTGGCTTCGGGTTCGGGGAGAGGCGCCGGCCCCGGGTCCGGGGGGATCGGTTCGCTCGGCGGGGTCGAGGCGACCGGGGCGGGTGGGCTCGTGGTCGGAGCGGGCGCGGGCGCGGGCGCGGCGACTTCCTGGCAGGTCCAGTAGTGCTTGAAGCGCACCACCCGCTTGGGCTTTCCGTGGCGCTTGACGTGCTTGACGACACGCTTCGTGTGCTTTGCGCAGGTCGTCGCCGCGTGGGCCGACGGTCGACCGCTCGCGAAGAGCGCGAACGCGAGCCCCAGGATGGCGACGGCTGCGAGGCCCCGACGCATACCTACGCCTTCACCAGTCGTGGGCGTTCGAAGCCCGAGGCGCCGGGGATCACCCGGGCCGAATCGAAGCCGAGCCACTGCTCGAGCAGGGAGCAGTACATGCCGCGGAAGTCGCTCGTCACCCGCAGGTTGTCGTTGGCGTCGAGTTTGGCGAGGCCGGGGAACTCGCCGACCATCGTCCCCTGGGCCTGCGAGCCGATCACGAAGGCGCAGCCCGCGGCGCCGTGGTCGGTCCCCTGGGAGCCGTTCTCCTCCGGCCGGCGACCGAACTCGCTCCACATCTCGATCATCACCCGGTCCTGGAGGCCGCGCGCTTCGAGATCGCGCTGGAAGGCGGCGATCCCTTCGGACGTTTCCTGCAGGTACTTGGCGAGGTCTTCGGCCTGGTCGGAGTGGGTGTCGTAGCCACCCGGGGCCCGCAGCGTCACCACCCGCACCGGCAGTCCCCGGGCGAGGTAGTTGGCGAGCCCGGCGAGCTTGTGGGCGAAGTCGCCTTTCGGGTAGGTGACCGGGCTTTCGATCGCCCCGATCCCGCCGAGTTCCTCGCGCAACTGCTCGGTCTGGGCGGTGGCGCGGCGCACCTGCAGCAGGGCTTGCGAGTCGGAGGGCAGCGAGCCGAAGCGGGCGAACGTCTCATACATCTCGTCGCTGATCTGCCCGCTCACCGCCGACCACATGTCGTAGGAGTCGACGCTGTCGATCGCGGCGACCGGCTTTTCGGCGGTGGCGATCATCGGTGAGAGCGAGCCGTCCATCGAGAGTCCCTGCAGCGGGTTGTCTTCGTCGCCGACGACGTCGAGATAGCGGCCGAGCCAGCCCGCGTGCTGGCCGATGTCGAGCTCGCCGATCTCGTAGTAGTGGCGCGAGGTGAAGTGCGACTGGTCCGGGTGTTCGTAGCCGATCGCCGGGAAGACGGAGACCTTGCCGGCGCCGTGGAGTTCGGCGAGGGCTTTGGCGCCGGGGTGCCACTGCAGGCGTTCGTCCTCGGTGAAGACGGGCCCGGCGCCTTCGGCCTGCTTCAGGTTCGGCCGCAGGGACGAGTAGAGCGGGTCGCCGATCGGCGCGAGCACGCTCATCGCGTCGATGCCGCCTTCGAAGAAGATCGAGATCAGGACTTTGTCGCCCTGCGCGGCCTCGGCGATGCCGCGCTCGAAGGCGCCGAGGGGGATCTTCGAGGCGCCGTAGACGGCGAGCGCCAGGCCCGCGCTGCGGGAGAGAAGGCGGCGGCGGGTGAGGCCGGTTCCGGCGGGCGCGGGCATCCCCGGCTCGATCGCGGGTAGCCCTTTGCCGGCCTCGGCGGCCGCGCCGCGCAGGAGCTTCGCCCGGGTGAAGTCGTTGCAGCATTCGTGGCTCATCGGGCTTCCTTCCGGCTCATTGGAGGACGAGGTCGGGGCTCACGCCGATCAGCTGCAGCAGCCCGTTCAGGCGTAGGGCCCGGTAGGGGCCCTTCTGCCAGTTGGCGGTGATCAGGGCTGCGGAGCGGCGGGCGAAGTCGAGCAGCTCGGCCGTGTGTTCGGGCCGCAGTTCCGGGTTGCCCCAGGCGGCGAGCGCTCGCGCCAGCGCTTCCTCGGCGGTCTCGGTCTGGCTGTACGGGGTGCCCCAGGCGTCGACGGAGATCCCCTCGAGGACGAAGTCGACGATGTTCCAACGCGCCCGCATGCGCGAGGTGTCGAGCCAGCGGGTGTCGTCCCAACCCGCCACGTTGGGCGGCCAGAAGAGCTGCTGCCCGGCTTCGTTGCCGAGCCAGACCCAGGCGGTGGTGTCCACGTGGCGGCCGGTCGCGCGGAGCATCGAGGCGACCTGGACGACCGGCGGTTTCACCATCGGCGGACCTTCGTAGAAGTCGGCGCTCATCAGGATTTCCTCGAGCACCGGGCGGATCTGGAGGCCGGAGGAGAGGTAGGTCGAGATCAGCCGATCGCGGGTTTCCGCCGCGGGCGGCGCCCCGACGAAATAGCTCCAGAGCTTTTCCACGAAGAAGGAGGGATGGAGCGGGTTTTCGACGCAGAGGCGGCAGGCGTCTTCCCAGCCCCAGTTGCCGGTCTTGCCGAAGACGGTCTTCAGCCCGGTGTCGTGCCGGCGCGCTTCGAAGCGGAAGTTGTAGGTCCCGAGTTCGGAGGACCAGCTGTAGGTCCAGCCGGTCAGCGCGCGGGCCTGTTCGCGGATGTCGTCCTCGGTGTAGGCACCGCGGTCGGCGCCGAGGCTGAAGAGCTCCATCATCTCCCGCGCGTAGTTCTCGTTCGGCGCGTTCTTCACGTTTTCGGCGCCGTTCAGCCACTGCAGCATCGCCGGGTCGACCGTCACCGCCTTGAAGAGGTCGAGGAAGGATCCGAGGCAGTAGGTCCGGAACAGGTTGGACTGGTCGATCATCTGCTGGGCCTTCGACACGCCGCCTTCGGAGGTCGCGAACCAGTCGTGGAAGACCAGTGCCAGCCGCTCGACCAGGGGCTGGTCGGAGCGGATCATCCGGTCGAGCCACCAGAGATGATCGTGTCCCCAGATGTCGGCTGGAGCGAGCGGGTCGCCTTCGTCGTCGGTCGGCGGCGGGCCGATGAGGTTGGCGGTGCCGCTCGGCCGGGTCAGCGACTGGACCGCGGCGACCATGCCCATCGAGGCGACCGCGGCCGCCTGCCCCGGCGCCGGGCCGAAGCCGGCACGGTTCAGGAGGCGCGTGGCCTGGGGGACCCCGAAGACGCCGGTGAAGGATCCCGGTGAGTGCTGTTCGCCCGCGGGTGGGCCGGGCGAGGCCGTGGCCGGTGGCGGTGGGGCGGCCGGAGGAGCGCTCGGCAGCAGGTGGTTGGGTTGCTTGCGGCGGTGCTTGCGCTTCTTGTGCTTGCGCCGCTTGTGGCCGTGCCCGTTCTTGTGCCCGTGGCGGTTCTTGTGCCGATGCTTCTTGCCGGCCTTGTCCGGACGGTGCTTGCCGCCGGCTTTGGTCGAGTCCAGCTCGGCTTGGGTGGGGGTGAGCTTCGGAATTGCCATGGACGAGTGGGCCGAAACCGGCCCTTGCGTCTCTTTCGGCCTTTTGAAGGCGTTTCTTTACTGTTGTGGGACCTATGGGCCTCGAGTACCTCGTGATCATCTTCTTCTTCGGCCTCGGCACCGCGATCATCGGCCGGGCCAAGGGCAGCTCTTTCTTCATCTGGTTCCTGGTCGGAGCGGTGCTGCCGCTCCTCGGCCTGATCGCCGTCGTCCTCTACCGCCGCGAGAAGGACGAACCGGAACGCCAGTGCCCCCAGTGCCTGAAGCCGGTGAAGCTCTACGTCCAGGTCTGCCCCCGCTGTGGGACGGATCTGTACCTGCCGGACCCCCGCGCGGTGCGGCACCCCGGCGTCGGCGGCTAGAGCTCTAACCGCAGGTCTTGACCGGCGCCCGCAAGATCTTGCCGACGGTGGCGCGGCGCTTGCCCTGGCGCAACTTCACGGTGACCTTCGCCGCGACCGTCAGGGTCGCCCCGACCGGTGCGCCGCTGGTGGTGAAGCTGACTTCGAAGGGCTTGCTGGTATCGGTCGAGACGAGCTTTCCGTCAAGCAAGAACTTCACCTTCTTCACCGAGTAGCCGGCTTTGTGTGCCTGGCTGCCCTTGCGCTTCACGGCGAGCCTGGCCTTGAACCGTTGGCCGCCGGCAACGCAGCTCTTCGGAGTGGTGAGCCCCGCCGTCAGCCCCTGTCCGAGCGTCGCTTCGCGCGTCTTCGTCGGACCCGTGTAGCTCCGGGGGATCGAAGGGCTCGAGGGACTCGAGGGAGTCGAGCCGGCGGGCTGAGGGTTCGCGCCGCCAGGCGAGGAAGGCTCCGCTTGCGGCTCGCCGGGGCTCAGCGGCAGTGCCATCGCGCGTTCGTTTGCGAAGTTGTTCCAGCTGATCCAGCCGTTGCCGGCGGCGTTGACGCCGATCCGCTGCTCGTCGAAGTCGCCGCCGCCGGCCAGGGTCTGCGGATTGGTGAAGGACTCATTGGTGGCGTCGCGCCCGTAGCGGTAGAGCAGGTTGCCGCCCTGTTCCCAGGAGAAGTGCAGGACCCCGACACTGTCCTCGGAGAGCGCGAAAAACCCGCTGTGGACATCGGGGACGCCGAGCACGACCGGTTCCGTCCACGAGGCGGGGGCGACGAACTTGCGCAGAACGACCGCGCGGTCGCCGAGCCGGTCATAGGCGATGTATAGGCCACTCGGACCGCCGGCGAGGACGACGTTGGAGTATCCCTCGCCAACTGGACCAGGCGCGGTCCATTTCGTTTTGTCGTTGAGGTTGGCGAGGGCACCATCGCCCTGGTAGCGACGCAGGTAGACCTTCTGCGAGTTGACGACGCCGCAGTTGATGAACGCGCCGTAGACGAGGGCGCCGACGCGCGCGACCGACTCCGCGCACGTTTCGTCGCCGTTGCTGAGGCTGAAGGAGGCGCTGGTCGTTTCCCCGCCGGCGGTGCCGACTGCCTGGAACTTGCCGCCGTTGGGACTGACCGGGCCCGACTGCACGGTGAGGATCCGCTCTTTCGCGTTGACGGTGCCCGCCGGCGCGAAGACCGCGTCGGTGATTCCCATCAGTTCCCCGATGCTGCTGCCGGAGACGGTCGTGGGGGCGTTGAAGCCGTCGCTGGAGGTGTAGAGGAGCTTGTAGTCGTCCGGCTTCTCGCGCACGTCGAGGATCAGCAGCCGGTCGGGCGCCAGCAGCGGCGCGTTGCCGAGGTCATACGGTTCGTTTCCGGCCAGGGACGGGAAGGTCTTCGCGGCCGAGCAGGAGCCCGCCCCGGGATCGAGTCGGCAGTAGTGCAGGGCTTCGTCGGCCCCCGCCCAGGTCAGGTGTCCGGCGCCGGACTCCGCGGTCGCCAGGCGAGGCCCGTTCTTGGCGGGGCCGAGATCGATCGGGGTCGCCGCGTCGGCCCCCGCGATGCCCAGTGCCAGTGCGCAAAGGCTGAGGGGGAGGGCGAGCAGGGGGTGGCGGGATCGTCTCGTAGGCATGCGCGGGATGGTTCGTGACCGCCTGGGGCTGGTCAAGTCCCGAATCGGTCCCAGCGGCGGATCGCGGTCAGAGAGCCGGAGGCCGTGCGAACGGCGACAACGTACGTCCAGTCGCTCAGCCGTGGGAGGCGACCACGTACCGCGCCACCCGGTCGGCGGCCTCGGCGAGACGGCGGAAATAGGTCGTGCGGCTGACGCTGAGGTCGAGCATGGCGCGGCCGTGGCCGCCGTCGGGGTCGAGGTAGCCGCGTTCGATCGCGGTGCGTTGGAGGCGCTCGTCGGGGGAGTCGCCGAAGGCGCCGTCGACCGCGGCGAGGAGGGTCTGGCGCACCGAGGCCGCTCGCTGGTCGGCGCCGCGCCCGCGACCGAGGGGGTTGGCGGCGAGGGCGATCGGGTCGTGGAAGCCACGCAGGGCGTCGCGGACCGCGGCGGTCCCGGGCTCGCCGGTCAGGGCGGCGCTCGGCGGCGCCATCCCGAGGTTCCAGTAGACGAGGTCGCGGACGAAGCGGACGACGCCGCCGGGTCCCCAGTCGACGACGTATGAGGGGACCGTCCGGCCGTGGTCGGAGATGTCCAGCTGCGGCTGGCGTTCGTAGCCCATCGCGAGGAGGAACTCGTGGATCTGGTCGTCGGCCGGATCGGTCGTCGCATACATGTAGCGGACACCCCGCAGGCCGGAGCCGAGCACGCTGGCGTAGTTGGCGGCGCTGACGATCGGCGAGGTCGGCTCGGCCCCGCGCTCGCGGATCAGGTCCTTGCCGTCGCGGAGCAGGAGGACGTCGCCGTCGGGGGCACGCTCGCGGGCGTCGGCCAGCCATGGACCGAGGATCGCGTCCTCGGCGACCCAGGCGGGCGCTGTCGCCGGGGTCACCCAGACGCGCCAGCCCACCAGTAGGCCTGCCTCGTCGCGGATCGCGATCACGTGCTCGGGCGCCTCCTCCAGCCAGCGGACCACGCCCGGCCACCAGTCCTCGACCTCGGCGCCGCCGAGCAGCTCGGCCAGGCGCTCGCGGTCGCCGGGACGGAAGCGGTCGGCGCGCACGCCGATCGGCGGCGGCGCCAGCCCCCAGCGGATCCGCGGCTCGTCGATCAGCTCGGCGAGGTCGGCGAGCAACCGCAGCTCGCCGAGCTCGGCGCGGGCGTAGAGGTGGTCGGCGGCGCGGCGCCGCAGGCTGCGCTCGTGTTCGGGGTCCTCGGCGACGAGCGCGGCGCGGACGGCCCGCCGCACCCGTTCATGGAGGGTGACGCGGGTGCCGAGCGTCTCGGCGAAGGAGAGGCTGCGCAGCCAGGCCTCGGCATGGTCGCCGTCGACCCCGGGGAGGACCGCGGCGAGGAGCTGCGCGTCGACGGCGCGGGCGATCGCGGCGACGGCGACGATGTCACGGTCGGCGTCGTCGAGCTCGTCGCGGGCGAGGTGGCTGACCAGCGTCCCGGCGAGCAGCCCGTCGGCGTCGAGGCGCTCGAGGTCGAGCTCGTTGCCGGCGACCAGGGTGTCGGCGGCGACGCTCAGGGCCAGCGGCGAGCCTGCCGCCCAGTTGACGATCCGGGTCGCCGTCGCCTCGGCGACGACCCCGCGATCGGCCAGCAGCACGCGGGACTCGGCGCCTCCGAGCGACCCCACCGCGTGCACCAGCACCCGGCCCCGCCACTCCTCGCCGAGCCAGGCGGCCTCCGGCGGCTTGCGCCCGGCGAGGACGAGGCGAGCGCCCGTCGCGGCCGCCGCCATCCCTTCGCGCAGCTCGGCGCCGAGCGCGGTCGCCTGCTCGTAGGTGTCGAGCAGCAGTAGCGAGCAGGAGCCGTCGGCCAGCGCGGCGAGCGCCATCGCCAGCTCCGCGGGGGCGGCGGCGGTGTCGCGGGCGTCGATCGAGTGGACCGCGAGCCCGCCCTCCCGCGCCCGTCGTCCCAGCTCCCGCAGCAGCGCGCTCTTGCCGATCCCGCCCGGCCCGTGGAGGAAGACGATCGGCGCCCCGTCGTCGTCCTCCAGCACCCCCTCGAGGCGTTCGAGCTCACTCGTGCGCCCGACGAAGGACGACTCATCGAAGCGGACGGACACGGCGGCAATATAGGCGCCGCCCGTCGGTCGAGGTCCACTCGTCGAGGGTATCCCATGGGTACCTCAATGGGGATTTGATCTGGGGACGTATCCCTTCGATGTCGATATCCGGATGGAGCCGGTCGATCATCCCCAAGTCGTAGCTCTCGCAGTCGGTATCTCGACCCGGATCTGGAGATTCTCGGTCCCGGCCTTCCAGGTGGTGGGGGTCATCAGCGCGTTGCCGCCGCCGGCAACCGCCGGCGCGACCGTGAGGCGAGGGCAGCGACCGCCGTCCCGACGACGGTGGGGAGGGCGTGCCTCACCCGCACGTCGTCACCTTCGCGGTCAGCGTCTTGGTCACACTGCTGTGGCGGTGACCCTTCTTCACCCCACCGGCGGCGGCATGCTCGGCACCGCGAGCTTCGGCTTCAACGTCGCCGGCTCGGCGCCGAGCGGCACCAATGCCTGGATCGTCGACGTCGGGAACGTGGCCGGCGCGACCCGCTTCTCCAACGCCTACGTCATCTGCTCGACCGCGACCAACGTGGTCCCGATCGGCGGCTGATCGGAGGGCCGGGCGTCCGGCGAGGGCGGGGCCGTCTGATGCCGGCGCCCGAGCTAAGGGACGTAAGGGCCGGGTCTTCGGGGAGGGACGAGGGATCGTCGCCCGCGGGTCCCGCAAGGCGCACGCGAGGGACACGGATCCGTGACGGAAGCCGTACCTCGTCACGGAGACCGTGGGAACTCCACGCTTCCGTGCGTGTCGTCCGACGGTCACGGAGGCGCGGGCGACCCTGGTTACGCATAGGTTCACTCAGGTCGCCCGCACTCTCGGGGACCTCGATCCCGGTGCCGGGAGGTGACCCGGAGCGCACGGGGGTGTGACGTTCCCGGCGTCTTCGTCACCGAAGCCGTACCTCGTCACGGAGACCGTGGGAACTCCACGCTTCCGTGCGTGTCGCCCGACGGTCACGGAGGCGCGGGCGACCCTGGTTACGCATAGGTTCACTCAGGTCGCCCGCACTCTCCGGGACCTCGATCCCGGTGCCGGGAGGTGACCCGGAGCGCACGGGGGTGTGACGTTCCCGGCATCTTCGTCACCGATCCGGGCGGGGTCGGGGGAGGTGTGGGCTCTCCCCGGCTTCTCTCGCGCGGGAGGGTGACGGATGTTTCACGAACCCCTCACGTCCTGGGCGTCTCATGGCGGTCACAGCCTGCCAGGACCGCCATGAGACGCCCAGGACCGACCTCGGACGGCCGCAACCGCCCCGAGCAACGCCCGAACCGGCCGAGATCGACCCCTACCGCAGCCAGGTGCGGACGATCGCGTTGGCGAAGCCGAGGCCGTAGCGCATCACGGCGGGCTTCTTCGAGTGCCCGTGGAGGCGCTGTTCGACCGTGATCGCCACCTCCCGGGCGGGAACGCCGCGCTTGATCGCCTCGATCATGAACTCCGAGGTGTGGAACTGCTCCTGGCGCAGGACCAGCTGCGGGAGGACGGTGGTGCGGACGGCGCGGTAGCCGTTCGAGCAGTCGGTGACGTGGGTGCGGGTGATGAAGGAGACGAGGCGGTTGAAGAAGACGATCCCGAGCTCCCGCGCGCGGGTGTTGCGATCGGCGTGACCGAGGACGCGGGAGCCGTGGGCGACGTCGACTTCGCCGGAGAGCACCGGCTCGACCAGGCGCGCCATCTCACTCGGCAGGTGCTGGCCGTCGGCATCCAGGGTGACGACGATCTCGGCTCCCGATTCGACCATCAGCCGGTAGCCGGTGCGCAGGGCCGCGCCACCGCCGCGGTTGGTCACGTGGCGGGCGACCAAGGCGCCGTGCTCGGCCGCCACGTCGCCGGTGCCGTCGCGCGAGCCGTCGTCGACGACCAGCACCTCGGTCCGCACGCCGCAGACCTCGGCGGGCATCTGGTCGAGGACGACGCCGATGTTCTCCGCCTCGTTGTAGGCGGGGACGAGGATCGCGATCTTGCCCTTGAAGCGGGCGGGTAGTCCGGCCTGGCGGAACTCCTCCCAGGCGAGCCCCTCGAGCGCCGCCGAGAGCTGGCGTGAGTTGCGCGCCCCGACCGAGAGCGCCCGCAGGCAGATGATGAAGAGGATGAAGATGGCGAAGACGGCAAGGCCGAGGATCCGGCCGCCGTTGCCCTTTTCGAAGGAGAAGGCGGACAGCAGGCCGTTGACGACTTCGGTGCCGGTGACGATCGCCAGGGCGATCCCGGCGAGGAGGAGCAGCACCACGTCGGCGTTGCGCAGGGAACGGCGACGGGTGACCGCATACACGATGAGGACCAGCGCCACGGCCAGGCCGATGGCGCGCAGGGCCGTCAGTTCGGCCGGAAATAGTCCTGCAAGGGGGATCATTCGCGGCTTGAGGATAGGGCGGAGGCGGCGCTGGAGACCGCCAGGGCGGCAAGCGGGAAGATCAGCGTCATCAGGATCTCGTTGCGGCGGGGTGCCGCCAGGGTCGCGGCGCCGACCGCGGTGACGAGGGCGATCGGGGTCGCGAGGCAGAGCGCCTCCCACCAGCGCCGACGGAAGGCGAGCAGGACGAGGCCCGCGATCCCGAGCAGCACGACGACGATCTGGATCGCCCGTCCGAGCGTCGTCGACATGAACGAGCCGACCCCGCTCGACCACATCCGCCCGACCTTGCGCACGGTCATCCCGGCGTAGCCGACCGGGTCTTCGCCGAAGTACCTGGAGAAGTTTTCCTTGCCGATCTTGCCGAGGGCCGAGTCGCGCGGCAGGTCGGGATAGCGGGCGGCGACTTCGTTGAAGAGGGGGGTCGGTTCGACTTCGTTCAGTTCCTGGGACTGAGGCGGCAGCGAGATGCCGGTCTTGCGCTTGTAGAGGATCGCCTTGACCCGCTGGTATTCGCCGTCGGCGGGGTAGAAGGTGCCGACGTAGAGCGCCTTGCCGCCGCCGGTCGAGATCGGGACGAAGCGTTCGAAGACGACGAAGTTGCGGATCGTCCAGGGCACGATCGGCAGCAGCACCGCGATCAGCATCAGCCCGACCGCGGCCGTCCCGAGGCGCCACTCCCGTTTCCAGGCCCAGCGCCCGGCGGCGAAGACGACGAAGGCACCCGCGACCAGCGTGTACTCGGGGCGGAACATCGCCGTGCAGCCGAAGAGGAAGCCGGGCAGGAGCCACCGCCAAGGGCTCTTTCCGTCCGAGGCCCAGAGGAACGCCAGGATCGCGGCGGGGAGGGCGAGCATCGCGGGCGGCTCGCTCATGACCTCGCCGACCGAGTGGATGAAGGGCGGGTAGATCGCCACGCCGAGCGCGCCGAGGAGCGCCGGCCATCGCCCGCCCAGCCGCCATCCCAGGAGGAAGACGACGAGGATCGTCCCGACGCCCATCAACGCCTCGAGGATGCGGATCGTCCCTTCGCGCGGGCCGCCGGTGACGACGAAGAGCCCGGCGTAGAGCCAAGGGGCGCCCGGGGACCAGTCGCTCGAGGCTTCCGAGTGGAATTCCGGCCCGCCGTAGCTGCCTTCGGTGTAGAGCGACTTGGCGAGGGCGTAGTAGGCGTGCGAGTCGTCGGCAGGGTCGGCGACCGGGTGGACGACGGCGACCCCGCGGAAGACGAGGCCGAGCGTGGCGATCAGCGCGAGCGCGATCAGCGTGCGGCGCCCGTAGCGGGCGGGCAGGGAGCGGAACCAGTTTAAGGCGGCATTCAAGGGCGCCGGTCAGGCTACTCGCGCGGCGGGAGGAAACCTCGTCGGCCCGCTGAAACCACCAGCAAACCACGGGAAAGGAACCCCATGAAGCGCATCTCCCTGATCCTGGCCGGCGCCCTCGCCTGCCTTGTCGCCGTCGTCGGCACCGCCGTCGCGATGCCGACCGAAGGGATCGTCAACACCACTTGCAGCACCACCTCGAACTTCGTCGCGGGCCACAAGCTCACCGCGCGGGTGACCGGCAAGAACGTCGACCCGTCGCAGATGAAATACGCCGAATGCAAGGTCGTGAAGCGGGTCCTCAATCAGGTGATCAAGAAGGAAGTCGAGAAGCCGACCGTGATCGAAGGCTTCCGGATCACCCCGAGCATCACCTCCGAAGCGCCGCTGGTCATCAAGTACAAGGGGCTCTTCCGCGGCGCCGACACGGCGACGGAAATCAAGCTCGCCTTCAAGATCGAATACGCGAACAACTAGTCACGGAGGACTGACTTCATGAAGCGCATCCCCCTGATCCTGGCCGGCGCGCTGGCCTGCCTGATGCTCGCCTCGGTCGGCACCGCCGCGGCCGGCGGAGCCGCGATGGGCCCGGAACCGGAAACCCCGAAGATCAACAGGACCTGCACGACGAGCTCGAAAAATGTGATCGGCAACAAGGTCACGATCACGGTCGCGGGCAAGAACGTCGCGCAGTCGCAGAAGAAGTTCGCCGAATGCCCGACGGCGAAGAAGGTCGCGAACAAGATGCTGTCCCTGCGGATCGAGATGCCGAAGACCTTCGAAGGCTTCCGCTGCACCCCGACCGTCCTCACCGGCGGCGAAGGCACCGTCGAACCGCAGAAGGTCGTCTACAACTGCCTCTTCCGCGGTGCCGACACGGCCACGGAAATCCGGCTGAAGTTCAAGGTCACCTACAACACGGACTGATCTTTCCTGTGTCGGACGGCGGCGGGGATCCACACCGCCGCCGTCCCGGCGCAGGCAGCCAGCAAGGGGATCAGGACGAGCACTCGCCGGGGTGAGGCGACGAGCAGCGCGCTGATCAAGGTCACGGCGAGGAAGACCGCGCCGATCAGCAGCGCCTCCCAACGGCGGCGGTAGGCCAGGAGCGCCAGGCCCAGGAATCCGAGGCCGAGCAGGAGCCAGTGCAGCGCCTCCCAGACCGGGGTGCGCATGATCGCGCGGGGGCCGTGGGACCAGATACGGCCGATCTTGGTGGCGACGAAGCCGATGTATTCGCCGGTCTGGTGCTCGATGTCGTCCCGCAGCTGTTCCTTGCCCAGCTTCGAGAGGGCCTGGTCGGGTTCCATGTCCGGGTAGGTGGCCTCGCCGAGGCGCGCGAGGATCTGCTCGAGCCGCAGGTTTTCGAGCGCATGGGGGCCGAAGAGCTCCGGGTGTTCGGCGACGACCCCGGCACCGACCTTTTCCGGGTTCCCGTCCGAGGGCAGGTAGGTCCCGGCGTAGAGGACCTGCCCGCCGCCGGTGGACACGGTGACGAAGCGGTCGAGCGCGACCGCGTTGCGGACCGTCCAGGGCGCGACCACGACGACGATCCCGAGGACGACGATCGCCCCCGCGAGCAGCGCGCGTCTCCACGGCATGTGGAGTCGTTGGCGGAGGAAGATGAGGAGCGCGAGCAGGAGCCCGATCGCCAGGTACTCGGGACGGACCAGGGCGAGCGCCCCGAGGGTCAACCCCGGCACGAGCCAGCGCCACGGCGAAACCCCGTCGGCGGCCCAGAGGATCGAGAGCAGCGCGCCGGCCAGGAGCGTCGCCCCGAGGGGCTCGGTCATCAGCATCCCCGTGTACTCGAGCGTCGCCGGGTAGATCGCCACCACCAGCGCCGCGATCAGCCCCGCGACCGCCGCGCCGGCGCCAACCCGTCGTCCTTTGTCGCCCTCTGGGCTACCAAGGACGACGGGTTGCGTCAGGCGGCGCGCCAAGAAGTAGGCGAAGAGGGGCGCCAGGGCGCCGATCAGGGCGAGGACGACGCGGGCGAGGCGTTCGTGGACGCCTCCGGTCAGCTTGTAGATGCCCGCCACGAACAACGGCAGGCCGGGGGAGTAGTCGGTGCTCGGCTGGGTCGCCTGCGCGCCCACCGTGAAGCCGTGGCATTCGTCGAGATTCTTCGCGATCGCCGCGTAGGCGGCGGCGTCGTAGACCGGGGCGCGGCCGCTCCACGCTTCGCCGACCCGCAGGCCGGCGCCCAGCAGGAGGACGGCGACGAGCGCCGCGATCCCCAATCTGCCGCCGTTTCCGGCCACCACACGGTTTGGCATCGGCACGATTCAACTAACCTTGCCGGTCTATGCGGATCCTCATCCTCGGTGGCGACGGCTACCTCGGCTGGCCGACGGCACTTCGTTTCTCGGCGCGCGGGCACGAGGTCACCGTCGTCGACAACTTCAACCGGCGGCGCTGGGTCGAGGGCGCGGGCTCAAACTCGCTGACCCCGATCTCCGACCTCGAGACGCGGATCGCGACCTGGGAGGAGCTCTCCGGCAAGCGGATCGCCTCCCACGTCGGCCCGATCGAGGACGGCGACTTCCTCGACGGCGTCGTCGCCGAGTTCCTCCCCGAGGCGATCGTCCACTACGGCCAGCAGGCCTCGGCGCCCTACTCGATGATCTCCCGCCAGACCGCGGTCGAGACCCAGTACGCGAACACGATCGGCAACCTCAACCTGCTCTTCTCGATGCGCGATCACGTCCCCGAGGCGCACCTGGTGAAGCTCGGGACGATGGGCGAGTACGGCCAGCCCAACATCGACATCGAGGAGGGCTACATCGAGATCTCGCACAAGGGGCGCGCGGACACGCTGCCGTTCCCGAAGCTGCCGGGCTCGCTGTACCACTGCTCGAAGGTCCACGATTCGACCAACATCCACTTCGCCTGTCGCACCTGGGGCCTGCGGGCGACCGACCTGAACCAGGGCGTCGTCTACGGGATCGAGACCGACGAGACGGTGAGCGACGAGCGGCTGATCACGCGGTTCGACTACGACGAGCTCTTCGGCACGGTCCTGAATCGGTTCTGCCTGCAAGCCGTGATCGGTCATCCGCTGACCGTCTACGGAGAAGGCAACCAGACGCGCAGCTTCCTCAACATCCGCGACACGCTCGCGTGCGTCGAGATCGCGGTGACGAATCCGGCCGCCGCCGGCGAGTTCCGCGTCTTCAACCAGTTCACCGAGCAGTTCTCGGTGATGCAGCTGGCGGAACTGGTGAAGGAGGCGGGCGCCCACCTCGGCTACGAGGTCGCGATCCAGCATTACGACAATCCGCGCGTGGAGAAGGAAGAGCACTACTACAACGCGGTGAACTCGAACCTGCTCGACCTTGGCCTGCAGCCGCGACTACTCGGCGAGGAGCTGGTCGAGTCGATCCTCGGGATCCTCGAGTCCCACAAAAGCCGCGCGATCGAGGGGGCAATCGACCCCCGCACCCGCTGGAACCCGGGCCGCACCACGGCCAGCCCGGCTTAAGAGGCCCGGTGCGGCAAGAGTGAGTCGGGGGTCGGGGGACCCCTGAACGAACCTCCCGCTGTTCGTGAGAGAAGGGGTCCCCCGACCCCCGACCCCCGCGTAGCCCACTGGTAGACTCGCCCGTTCGTATGAGAGCTGCCGACGCATTGATGGAATCACTGAAGGCCGAGGGCGTCACGAACGTCTTCGGGATCCCCGGCGGGGCCAACCTGCCGATGTACGACGCGGTCGTCGACGCCGAGTTCCGGCACGTCCAGACGCGCCACGAGCAGGGCGCCGGCCACGCCGCCGAGGGGTACGCCAAGGCGAGCGGCAAAGTGGGCGTCGCCTTCGCCACGTCCGGGCCGGGCGCGACGAACCTGATCACGGCGATCGCCGACGCGATGCTCGACTCGGTCCCGACCGTCTTCATCACCGGCCAGGTGAAATCCCACCTGATCGGCACCGACGGCTTCCAGGAGGCCGACATCCTCGGCGCCACGCTGCCGTTCGTGAAGCACTCCTTCCAGGTGACCGACGCGCGGCAGATCCCCGAGTACGTCCACGAGGCATTCCACGTCGCCTCGACCGGGCGCCCCGGGCCGGTCCTGCTCGACGTCCCCTCCGATCTCTTCAGCGCCGATATCGACTACTCGCCGCGCACCGAGCCGGTCGAGCTGCCGGGCTACAAGCCCTCGACCGAGGGCAACATCAAACAGATCCGCATCGCCGCCAAGGCGCTGGCGAACGCCCGCCGGCCGATCTTCTACACCGGCGGCGGCGTGATCAGCGCCAACGCCTCCGAGGAGCTGCGCGAGCTGGTCGCCTCCGACGAATTCCCGGTCACCTCGACGCTGATGGGCCTCGGCGCCTTCCCGGCCTCGAGCGACCAGTTCCTCGGGATGCTGGGCATGCACGGCACCTACACCGCCAACATGGCGATGGACCGCGCCGACCTGATCGTCGCGATCGGCGCCCGCTTCGACGACCGCATCACCGGCAAGCTGGACGAGTTCGCGCCGAACGCGAAAATCATCCACATCGACATCGACCCGGCGGAGATCTCGAAGAACGTCGGCGCGCACATCCCGATCGTCGGCGACGTCAAGCAGGTGCTGCCGAAGCTGACCCGCGAGTACCGCGCGCTGCAGACCGATTCCGGCCGCCTCGAGGCCTGGTGGTCCCAGCTCCGCTCCTGGATGCAGGACCATCCGCTCCACTACGACCCCTCGACCGACGGCACGGTCAAGCCGCAGTCGATGGTGGAGACCCTGCACAAGGTCACGAACGGCGAAGCGATCGTCACCTCCGACGTCGGCCAGCACCAGATGTGGGCCGCCCAGTACTACGGCTTCGACAAGCCGCGCCGCTGGATCAACTCGGGCGGCCTGGGGACGATGGGCTTCGGCCTCCCGGCGGCGATCGGCGCGAAGGTCGCCTGCCCGGACGAGCTAGTCACCTGCATCTCCGGCGACGGCAGCCTGATCATGAACATCCAGGAGCTGGCGACCTGCGTCGACGAGAACATCCCGGTGAAGATCTTCCTGATGAACAACGGCTACATGGGCATGGTCCGCCAGTGGCAGCAGCTGTTCTGGGACCGCCGCTACAGCGCCGTGCAGATGGGCGGCAGCCCGGACTGGGTGAAGCTGGCCGAGGCCTTCGGCGCCACCGGCCTGCGGGTCGAGGACGCCGCCGACCTCGAGGACACGATGCGCAAGGCGATCGAGGTCGAGGGCCCGGCGCTGGTCGACATCCGCGTCACCCAGGAGGAGAACGTCTATCCGATGATCGCGCCGGGCAATCCCGCCAGGGAGATGACCGAGGCCCCGGGGCTGTTGCGCTGAAATGGCCACCATGACCAAGCAGATCAAGGACGCAGGGAGCGAAGTGTGCTCTGCACATGAGCGACCGAGGACGCGGAGATGCGCCGCGTCATGGGGGTCGTGATGGAGGCCGGAACCCCGGATCTGGTGAAACTCGAGGATCTGCGCGTCCCCGGGCAGCTGAGCGGTCGCAAACACATCCTTTCGATCCAGGTCGAGAACAAGCCGGGCGTGTTGGCGCGCGTCGCCGGGCTCTTCTCCCGCCGTGGCTTCAACATCGACACCTTGGCGGTCGGCCCGACCGACGACCCGAGCGTCTCCCGCATCACGCTGACGCTCGACGGCGCGGTCCACCCGATCGACCAGGTGACCAAGCAGCTGCACAAGCTCGTGAACGTGCTGAAGATCCGCGACATGGAGCCGGAAGAGACGGTCGCCCGCGAGATGGCCCTCTTCAAGGTCTCCGCGGCGGTCGAGAACCGCGCCGAGATCATCCAGTTCACCGACATCTTCCGGGCGAAAATCGTCGACGTGGCGCGCCGCACGATGACCATCGAGGTCACCGGCTCGGCCGACAAGATCGAGGCCTTCGAGCGGATGATCCGTCCTCACGGCCTCGTGGAAATGGTGCGCACCGGCGAGATCGCGATCGCCCGTGGTCACGAGTGACGCTCTCCTAGGGGCACTCGAGCGAGGCATACGGAAGGGGCGGCGGGCGCTCGTCAGCGTCACCGCGGCGGTGGACCTCGCCGATCCCTCCGCGGCGATCTTCGCCTCACGCCTGGCGAGCGACCGCTGGTTCTGCTGGGAGCAGCCGGACCGCGATTTCGCGCTCGCGGGGATGGGTGTGGCCCGCGAGGCATCCGGGCGGGGGGAGGGGCGCTTCGAGGAGGTCGCCCGGACCGCGAGTGAGACGGGGCGCGAGGCGATCGTCGAGGGGGTGCGCGGGGTCCCCGCCGGGGCCGGGCCGGTCTGGCTCGGCGGCTTCGCGTTCGATCCCGGGGGCGGCGGCTCGGCGACCTGGAGCTCGTTCGAGCCCGGCTCGCTCTTCCTCCCGGAGGTCTCGATCTGCCGTGCCGGCGGGGAGTCCTTCCTCACCGTGAACGCGATCGTCGGGCCCGGGGACGACGCGGAGCGGCGCGGGGAGGAGCTGGGCGCGCGCCTCGCCGGACTGCGCCTCGACGCGACCCTGCCGATGCTCGACCCGCACCCGACCGCGCGGCCCGAGATCCGCAGCGCGAAGCCCCCGCGGAGCTTCGAAGCCGCGGTGGAAAAGGCCACAAGCCGGATCGCGACAGGGGAGATGGAGAAGGTTGTCCTCGCCCGCGAGGTGATCGTCAGCGCCGCCGCGGCCCACGACCCGGCGCCGATCTTCGGCGGCATGCGCGAGCAGTTCCCGGCCTGCTTCTGCTTCTGCGTCGGGACCCCGGAGGCCGCCTTCATCGGCGCCAGCCCCGAGCTCCTCGTACGTCGCTCCGGCGCCGGCGTCTCGACCGTCGCCCTGGCCGGCTCGACCCGCCGCAGCTCCGACCCCGCCGTCGACGACCACCTCGGCGAGCGCCTCATGCGCTCCGACAAGGACCGGCGCGAGCACCGCATCGTCGCCGAGCGCATCGTCCGCCGCCTCCGTCCCCATGCCGTCTGGGTCGAGCCCGCCGCGGAGCCCGCGATCGTCAAGGTCGCCAACATCCAGCACCTGGCCACCCCGGTGATCGCCCAGCTGGCCGAGCCACACTCGGCGATCGAGCTGGCGGGCATGCTCCACCCGACCCCGGCGGTCGGCGGCGAGCCCTGGCCCGCGGCCCAAGCCCCCCTGATCGAGCTCGAGGCCATGGACCGCGGCTGGTACGCCGCCCCGGTCGGCTGGATGGACGCCACCGAGGACGGCGAATTCTGCGTCGCCCTCCGCAGCGCCCTCTTGCGCGACCGCGATGCCCACCTCTTCGCCGGAGTCGGCGTGGTGGCCGGCTCCGACCCCGAGGCCGAGCTGGCCGAGACCGAGGTCAAGCTCCAGGCGATGCTCCCGCTCGTGTCCGACTAGCCGCGATCGAGGCCAAGCTCGTGGTCGACGCCGGCGGCCCGCCCGGCGCCGGTTCGCCGTCGCCAGTGAGCATTGGACGGGCGTGCTTCGGGCCGCCCCGCCCGTCCGAGCTGCGTCCTGGGGGTTCGTGAAACACCCGGCACAGGGACGTCACGAAGCTCGGACTCCCGTGACCCTTCCGCATGAACGCGGGCCCCCACGAAGGATGAGTTCGCAGTTATGTCCGGATAGCGGCAGAAAGTGCGAACTCACCGGGGGCCGGGCAGGAGGAAGGCGCACGGAAGCGTGGAGTTCCCACGGCCTCTGTGACGAGGTCCGACTTCCGTGACGGATCCGTGACCTCTCGTGCGCCTCGCGTGACCCGACCGCGACGATCCCTCGTCGCTCCCCACAGACCCGGCCGTCTCGGCCACGGCCACGGCCTGCCAGGGCCGTGGCCGAGACGGCCGCGCTCGCCGCAGACCCATGGGGTCCCGTGTCCGTCCCCGGCACCCCCTCGGGCGCCGGGGCATGCCGGGCCCTGGCCACAAAGCCCGCCGAATCACTCCCTAAGTGGTGCGCAGGCCCGTGACCGCGGCAAGGACGCGCTCGGTGACGCGGCGGTGGGCCGCGACGTTGGCGTGGCGGTCGGTGCGGACCTCGATCAGGCCGGTGCCGGCGGCGAGGGCGGCCGGGAGGTCGGCGAGGGACTCCAGGCGGCGGTAGGGGAGGTCGAAGAGGGCGGCGGCGCGCTCGACCGAGACCGCGCGGGGGGTGCCGAAGAGGGCGTCGAACTCGGTGGCGTCGAGGGCGTCGCGCTGGGGCAGGAAGTGAAAGATGCCGCCGCCGCCGTTGTCGATGACGACGATGCGGACCGGGGTGGTGGCGTCGCGCAGGGCGGCGAGCGAGCCGATGTCGTGGAGGAAGCCCAGCTCTCCGGTGACGATGGTGGTCGGCCGTCCGCTCGCGTGGGCGGCGCCGATGCCCGAGGAGACGAGGCCGTCGATCCCGTTGGCGCCGCGGTTGGAGAGGAAGTGGACATCCGCCGGTCCCGGGCCGAGGAACTGCTCCTGATCGCGGATCGGCATCGAGGAGGCGGTGTAGACGAGGTCGCCGTCGGCATGGGCCTTCCCAGTGCGAGGTGTAGCCCCGGCTCCGTGATCTCGCCCTCCTCATCTAGGGCCGCCCCGATCGCCCCGAGCGCCGCCTTCTCGGCCTCCAACCACGCCTCGGGAGCGGGGCGAGCGGGCCCCTGGACGAACCTCCCCTTTTGTGAGGGAAGGGGCCCGATCGCCCCGTCCTTGGCGCTCTGCCTTTCGAGTCTCACCGCCCAGCCGCTAGCAGCCTCGGTCGGATCCACCCTCAGGATCGCCGCCGCCCGCCCGGTCGGCTCGTTCCAGCCGCCCGTCGGGTCGACCACGATCTGGTCGGCGCCGGACGCCGCGAGCCATTGCCGCAGGGGCTTCGAGGTCGGCAGCTCGCCGAAGCGCAGCACCAGCTCCGGTACGGCGTTCCGCGCCCAGTGCTCGTCGCGTAGCAGGGTGTCGTAGGTGGTGACGACGTAGGAGCGGTCGTGGGGACCGAGGCGCAGCTGCGAGGTCGGCTCGGCGAGGACCGGGAAGCCGGAGGCGCGGGCGAGGTGGGCGAGGGGCTCGCGCAGCTCGGGGTCGGTCTGGCGGCCGGCGACGATCACGCCCGCGATCGCGTCGCCGATGTGGCCGGCGACCTCGTCGAGGACGAACTGGGTCGGCTCGAGGTCGACTCGGGTCACCGCGGTGAGTGGCCGTCCGCCTTCGCGACCGTGGAGCGCGAGGGGGTCGGTCGCGGTCACCGCGCCCCGGACCGGGATCGGGGCCAGTGGCTCGCGCCAGGGCAGGTTCAGGTGGACGGGGCCGGGCCGGATCTCCCCGCGCGCCCGGGTCAGCGCCCGCGCCGCCACCGAGCGCATGTGTAGGAGTCCCGAATCGTCAGCGTCGTGCGTCCCCACTTCGCAGAACCAGCGCACCGATTCGCCGAAGATCTTGATCTGGTCGATCACCTGACCGGCGCCGACGCCGCGCAGCTCGGGAGGCCGATCGGCGCTGAGGACGATCAGCGGCAACGCCGACTCGTCGGCCTCGGCGACCGCCGGGTGGTAATTCGCGAGCGCCGTCCCGGAGGTGCAGAGCAGCGCCACCGGCTCGCCGCTCGCCTGGGCCGCGCCGAGGGCGATGAAGCCCGCCGAGCGCTCGTCGAGGATCACCGTCACCTCGATCCCCGGCTCCCGCCACAGCGCCACCGCGAGCGGCGTCGACCGCGACCCGGGCGACACGACCGCCCGCCGCAGCCCGCCCCGGGCGAGCTCCTCGGCAAAGGCCGAAGCAAGTGCGGTGTTGGCGTTGGTCTGGTCCATCAGCGAATCCTGTGGTGCTGCAAGGAATCCTCGTCGATCACGATGCCGAGACCCGGTCCTGGCGCCTCGTGCAGGAGGTCGCCCTCCAGCGCGCATTCCTCGGCGGCGATGGACTCGGCGAAGAGACGGCGGGTCGCGAGGCCGTGGGCGAGCCGCTCCCCGGCGGGGGTCCCGGCGTCGACCCACTCGGCGAGCCGGCGCCCGATCGCGATCCCGACCGGCCCGTCGAGCGCGCTCGCGACGTAGGTCCGCATCACGCCCGCGATCGCCCTTCCCGCCTCGATCCCGCCGACCTTCGACAGCTTCACGCCGGTGATCCGGAAGGCGTTCTCGCGCACCGACTCCTCCGCGTCGGCGACGGTGACGATGCTCTCGTCCCCCGCCAGCGGGATCGGCGTCCGCCAGGCGAGCTCCACCGCTTCGGCGATCGTCTCGACCGGCTGCTCGACCAGCTCGATCCCCAGCGGCTCGACCGCGGCGAGGATCCGCGTCGCTTCCTCGAGCGACCACGAGGCGTTGGCGTCCAGCCGGATCTTCGCCTCGGCCCCCAGTGCCGTCCGGACCGCCTCGACCTGCGCGATGTCCTCGCCCGTCCCGACCTTCAGCTTGAACGTCCCGAACCCCGCCTTCGCCCAGCGGGCCGCGTCGGCAGCGACCTCCGCGGGCGGCCCCGCGACCAGCGTCGCGTTGCAGCGGACCGGAGCGTGCTCGGCCTTCACGCCGCGCCGCTTCTCCTCGAGGTCGAGACGCGCCGTCGAAAGCGCACAGCGGGCTGGGAGCGAGAGGGCATCGGGAGCGGGCCGGAACGGGTCGATCGCCTCCAGTTCCTTCACCACCGTCCCGATCGTCACCCCGCCCCGCAGGGACAGCGGCACCGCTTCCCCGAATCCCTCGACCCCGTCCTTGTCCCGGATCCGCAGCAGGACCATCTCCCGCCGCGTCAGCCGGCCGCGCGCCGTCACGTACGGCTCCTTGAACGGAAGCGCGTAGGGGACGACCTCGATCACACCGAGATCAACAGGCCGATCGTCACCAGTAGGCTGTAGACCGCCAGCAGGCCGCCGGTCGCGGCCAGGCATTTGTTCAGTGCCGGCCCATCGGTGCGGGTTTCCAGCACCCGGATCGGTTTGATCGCCAGGGGGATCGCGCCGAGGCCGAGCAGCGGCCACCACTGGCATTCGCCGGCCCAGATCGTGAAGGGCAGCAGGACGAACGCCCCGGCGACGAGGATCTTGTACATGTTGATCGCGTTCGCGCGGCCCATCCGCACGGCGGAGGTGTTCTTGCCCGCGCGCCGGTCGGTCTCCAGGTCGCGCACGTTGTTGACGACCAGGATCGCGGTGGCGAGGAACCCGATCGCGATCGAGAGCCCCAGCGGCAGCGCCGCCAGGTCCTCCGTCTGCACGTAGAAGCTGCCGTTCACCGCGACCAGGCCGAAGAAGAGGAAGACGAAGACCTCGCCGAGCCCGGCGTAGCCGTAGGGGCGCGGCCCGCCGGTGTAGAGGACCCCCGCGGCGATCGAGGCGACGCCGACCACGAGGATGATCCAGCCGGCGACGACCGCCAGGTAGATGCCGCAGGCGACCGCGACGCCGAAGGCGACCCAGGTCGCGGTGAGGACGCGCCGCGGGGTGACCAGGCCCGCCGAGGTGACCCGCACCGGCCCGAGGCGGTCGGCGGTGTCGGCGCCGCGCCGCGCGTCGGAGTAGTCGTTGGCGAGGTTCGTCCCGATCTGGATGAAGATCGACCCGACCAGGGCGGCGAGGAAGGCGAGCAAGCGCGGCAGGTGCCCCGCGTACTGCCACGCCGTCGCGGTCCCGACCAGCACCGGCGCGATCGCCGCCGGCAAAGTTCGCGGCCGCGCCGCCTGGACCCAGATCACCGGGCCTCCCGGTGGCGTTTGTGCATGATGGGGACGATATGAGAATCGACGACTGGCTCGCTCAGCGGGCGCAGAGCTGCCCTGAGCGGATCGCGCTGATCGCCGAAGGTGCCGAGGTCACCTACGCCGAGCTGGAGGCCGAAGCCACCTGGATCGCGCGCCGGCTCGCCGCCCACGGCGTGCGGCGCGGCTCCACCGCGGCGCTGACCATGCACCCGCGCCGCGAGCAGGTGGTCCTGGCCCACGCGCTGATGAAGGTCGGCGCGGCGCTCCTGCCGCTCAGCCCCCGCCTCACCGAGGCCGAGCACGCCCGAATCGTCGCGGAGGTCGAACCGATGATCGACCTGGACGACCCCGGACTCCTCACCCAGACCGAGGCCGACCTCCCCCTGCTCGGTGAGCACGACACCGACGACATCTGCGCCTACGTCCTCAGCTCCGGCTCGACCGGCGCGCCGAAGCCGATCGGCCTCACCTACGGCAACTTCCTCTGGAGCGCGATGGGCGGCGCCTTCAACATCGGTGTCGATCCCGCCGACCGCTGGCTCTGCTGCGTGCCGCTCAGCCACATCGCGGGCCTCTCGATCGTGGTCCGCTCGGCGATCTACGGGACGACCGCGGTCGTCCACGACGGCTTCGACGTCGACCGCGTGGCCGGCGCCCTTGCCGAGGAACCGATCAGCGTCGTCTCGCTCGTCACCACGATGCTGAAGCGGCTGCTCGACGCGGGCGCCGACCTCTCCGGTCCTCGCGCGATCCTGGTCGGTGGCGGGCCGGTCCCGGCCTCGATGCTGGGCGAGGCGATCGAGCGCGGCGCCACCGTAGTCCAGACCTACGGCCTCACCGAGACCTGCTCGCAGGTGACGACCCTCGCCCCCGAGGACGCGCTGCGCAAGCTCGGCTCCGCCGGGCGGCCGCTGCTCTCCAGCCACGTCCGCATCCGCGACGGCGAGATCCTCGTCCAGGGCCCGACCGTCGCCCCCGGCCGCTGCGACGAGTCGGGCTGGTTGCACACCGGCGACCTCGGCCACATCGACGAGGAAGGCTTTCTCTACGTGCAGGACCGGATCGACGACATGATCGTCACCGGCGGCGAGAACGTCGTCCCTTCCGAGGTCGAGGAGGTCCTGCTCCGGCACCCGGCGGTGACCGACGCGGCGGTGGTGGGGAGGGAGGACCCGGAGTGGCAGCAGGCGGTCACCGCGGTCGTCGTCCTCGTCCCGGGCTCCGAGGTCACCCCGGACGACCTGCGCCATCACTGCGCCGACTCCCTCGCCGGGTACAAGGTGCCGAAGCGGGTCGAGCTGGCCGCGGCCTTGCCGAGGACGCCGTCGGGCAAGTTGATGCGGCGCGCGTTGCGGTAGGGGCTGGCACCCGGACAAGGGACGCAAGGCGTCCCGGCGAGAGGGCCGCCTCACCCACGGCCCTGACTGCTTGTGGCGTGGCCGAGACGGCCGAGGTATGAAAGCGATGGAGAAAGTGCGACGCCCCGTTGCGGCCGAATGTTGACGGGCCGAAAACCCGTCTATATGACGGGTTTTCGGCCCGTCAACCTGGGGGTGCTGGAGAAGCGTGACGGGGGTGTGGGGTTCCGGGCGGAAGCGTGACGAAACCTGGGACTTCCTGGCGAAACCCTCACGTCCTGGGCGTCTCATGGAGGTCACAGCCTGCCAGGACCTCCATGGGACGCCCAGGACCCCCTAGGAGTGCCGCGGCGCCCAGAACAACGGCCGTCCCGCCCCGACCGCTATGAAGTGGGCGCTCCGCTAGCCTCCCCGCTCATGAAAACCGACGACATCTTCTACGACAAAGACGCTGACCTCTCCAAGCTTTCGGGCAAGACCGTCGCCATCCTCGGCTACGGCTCCCAGGGCCATGCCCACGCCTTGAACCTCAAGGACTCCGGCGTCCAGGTCGTCGTCGGTCTCCGTCCCGATTCCTCCAGCCGCGCGAAGGCCGAAGAGCACGGCCTCGAGGTGCTCGACATCGCCGCCGCGGCGGCGAAGGGCGACGTGGTGATGATCCTGCTGCCCGACGAGAAGCAGGGCCAGCTCTGGCGCGAGGAGATCAGCGCCGGGATCGAGCCCGGCAACCTGCTGCTCTTCGCCCACGGCTTCGCCATCCACTTCGGTGAGATCGAGGCACCCGAGGGTGTCAGTGTCGGCATGGTCGCGCCGAAGGGCCCCGGCCACCTGGTCCGCCGCCAGTACGAGGAAGGCAACGGCGTGCCCTGCCTGATGTCGGTCCATCAGGACGCCGACGGCGACGCTCATGACCTGGTCCTCGCCTACGCCTCCGGGATCGGCGGCGGCCGCGCCGCGGTGATCGAGACGACCTTCAAAGAAGAGTGCGAGTCCGACCTCTTCGGCGAGCAGGCGGTCCTCTGCGGCGGCGCCTCGGAGCTCGTCAAGGCCGGCTTCGAGACCCTGGTCGAGGCGGGCTACGACCCGCGCCTCGCCTACTTCGAGTGCCTCCACGAGCTGAAGCTGATCGCCGACCTGATGTACGAGAAGGGGATCCGCGGGATGGAGTACTCGATCTCCAACACCGCCGAGTACGGCGACCTGACCCGCGGCAAGCGCGTCATCGGTGAGGCCTCGCGCGCGGCGATGAAGGAAATCCTCGGCGAGATCCAGTCGGGCGAGTTCGCGAAGGAGTTCATCGCCGAGAACGAGGCCGGCGGCAAGAAGTTCGACGAGCTCCGCCAGGCCGGCACCGACCACGAGATCGAGAAGGTCGGCAAAGAGCTGCGCGACATGATGCCCTGGATCGACCAGGGGTTCTAGTGCCGGTGCGTCTCTCTCCGGGGCTAGCTTCCCGTCGCGGCCGACGTAGCCGCCCTTACCGCCCACACACAGGTACACCGCCTCCTCGGAATCGCTGAGATTCCGCAGGCGGCGGTGGGTGTGGGCATCGACCCAGGCGAGGCCGCCGGGCTCCATCTCCTGCACCGACTCGTCGCCGAACTCGATCGCGATCCGCCCGGAGTGGACGAAGTAGAGCTCCTCCTGCTCCTCGTGGAAGTGCAGGTTGGTCGCGTAGGCCGGGGGGAGGACGATCGCGTTCACGCCGAACGCCGTCACTCCCAGGGCCGGCCGGATCTTGCGGAACCCCGGACCCTCGCCGAGGTCGTCGAGGTTGGCGACGGACCAGCCGTCGCCGCGCTCGACTCCC
Source organism: uncultured Actinomycetes bacterium (assembly GCA_963782515.1). GTDB lineage: Bacteria > Actinomycetota > Thermoleophilia > Solirubrobacterales > 70-9 > VAYN01. The sequence continues at coordinate 1,349,773 of CAWAJY010000004.1, forward strand.
TCGAAGGATTGCTCGCTCATACCGCCGGGGCCGCCGGGGGCACGTCGCCGGTGGCCGGCGAAGCGACCACTGCCGTGTCGCCGCCTTTGCCCTTCTCGATGCCGATCGGCGGGTACTCGTCGGTGAGGAAGGCCAGATAGCCATAGACACGGGCGTAGAAGCTGTTGCAGAACGTCATCGCGGTGTTCAGCTGCTCGGGCAGGTATCCGCGGAAGACGATCGTCAGCCAGGCGATCACCGCGATCCACTGATGCGCGTAGCTGACTGCGTAGGAGACGACCAGCATCGGCAGCGCGAGGATGATCCGGAAGAACGCCTTGAGCCGGCTCTGGTGCTCGGCGGGCGGCGCGACCTCGACCCGGATCGGGTAGCTGGGGTCGTCGGAGATGCTGAACGGTGGCCACTCGTCGGTCTGCAGGTAGACCCAGGCGGAGGTGCGGACGAAATAGCGCACGAACCCGGCGTTCAGGTTGTAGAGCCCTTCCGGGTAACGCCCCAGAATGATGATCGCGACCCACGCGAACAGGTGCGTGAAGGCGGCGACGATGTAGTAGACGAGCCCGACGATGATCCACGGGATCGCGAGGATGATCCGGAAGAACGTGGTGGCGCGGTTCTGCTCCGGCTGAAAGTCGGCTTCATAGGTGACTGGGTACATCTCTCCCCCTAAGTGTCTCGGGTCGGTAACCGGGCAACTGCCTTGGGTCAATAACCTGTCGCCACATGGCGACCACTGACACCATCGTCTCCATCCCGTCGGACCTAAAGCCTGGGGACGGCCGTTTCGGCTGCGGACCCTCCAAGGTCCGCCCGGAGGCGCTCGCGAAGCTGGCCGAGCAATCCGAGCTGATGGGGACCTCCCACCGCCAGCCACCCGTACGCGACCTCGTGCAGCGGATCCGGGAGGGCCTCGCGGAGCTCTTCGACCTACCCGACGGCTACGAGATCGCGCTCGGCAACGGCGGCACCACCGCCTTCTGGGAGGCCGCCTGCGCCTGGCTGATCCGCGAGCGCTCCCTGCACCTCACCTACGGCGAGTTCTCGCAGAAGTTCGCCAAGGCGGCCAAGGTCGCGCCGTTCCTGGGTGACCCGATCCTCGCCTCGGCCGAGCCCGGGGACGCGCCCGCGCCGACCGCCGACCCCGCCGCCGACGTGATCGGCTGGGCCCACAACGAGACCTCGACCGGCGTGATGGTCCCGGTCGAGCGCCCCGCGGGCGCCGGCGACGCCCTGGTCCTGATCGACGCCACCTCGGGCGCCGCCGGGCTGCCGCTCGACGCCTCCCAGGCCGACGTCTACTACTTCGCCCCGCAGAAGGGCTTCGCCGCCGACGGCGGCCTCTGGCTCGCCGCGCTGAGCCCCGCCGCGATCGCCCGGATCGAGGAGCTCGACGGGGCCGCCGACCGTTGGCAGCCGGAATTCCTCTCGCTCGCGGTCGCCCTCGACAACTCGCGCAAGCAGCAGACCTACAACACGCCCGCGCTCGCCACCCTGATCCTGCTGGACGACCAGATCCAGTGGATGCTCGGCAACGGCGGGCTCGACTGGTGCGTGGGGCGGACGACCGACTCCTCGAGCCGCCTCTACGGCTGGGCCGACGCGAGCGACTTCGCCGGCCCCTTCGTCGCCGACCCGGCGAAGCGCTCGCTGGTCGTCGGCACGATCGACTTCGACGAGAGCGTCGACGCGGCGGCGATCGCCAAGGCCCTGCGCGCCAACGGCATCGTCGACACCGAGCCGTATCGCAAGCTCGGCCGCAACCAGCTGCGGATCGGCATGTTCCCCGCGGTGGAGCCGGATGACGTCGAGGCGCTGACCGCGTGCATCGACTTCGTGGTCGAGAACGCCGACGTCCGCCGCAACGGCTAGGTTCCCGCGCCGCTGATGAAGGTCTTGGTCAAGGAGAAAATCGCCGACACGGGCGTCGACCTGCTCCGGTCGAAGTTCGACGTGGACCTCGGGATGGACTGGTCCGAGGAGGAGTTCCGCGCGAAGCTGCCGGAGTACGACGCGATCCTGATCCGCAGCGCCACCAAGATGACGGCGGAGCTGATCGACCTGGCGACCAACATGAAGGTCATCGGTCGGGCCGGAACCGGGGTCGACAACGTCGACATCCCGGCCGCGACGCGCCGCGGGATCATCGTCGCCAACGCGCCCGAGTCGAACTCGGTCGCCGCCGCCGAGCACACGCTCGCCCTCGCCCTCGCCCTATTCCGCAACGTTCCGCAGGCGCAGGCGACGCTGGTCGCCGGCCGCTGGGACCGCGCCAAGTTCAAGGGTGCCGAGCTCTACGGCAAGACGCTCGGCGTGATCGGCTTCGGCCGCATCGGCCAGCTTGTCGCCAAGCGCGCCCAGAGCTTCGACATGGAGGTCATCGCCTACGACAAGTTCGTCTCCACCGAGCGCTTCCGCGAGCTCGGCGTGGAGGGCTGCGAGGAGCTGACCGACCTGCTCGGCCGCGCCGACCTGATCACGCTCCACACGCCGCGGACGCCGGAGACCGAAGGCCTGATCGACGCCGAGGCGATCGCCGCGATGAAGGACGGCGCCCGGATCGTCAACTGCGCGCGTGGCGAGCTGATCGTGCTCGACGACCTCGTCGCCGGGCTCGAGTCCGGCAAGGTGGCCGGCGCGGCGCTCGACGTCTTCCCCTCCGAGCCCTTCACCGAGCATCCGATCTTCGCCCGCGGCGACGTCGTCGTCACCCCGCACCTGGGCGCCTCGACCGCCGAGGCCCAGGACCGCGCCGGCGTCGTCACCGCCGAGCAGGTCACCGAGGCGCTGACCGGCGGCGTCGTCACCAACGCGGTCAACATCGCCGCCGTGCGCCCCGAGGAGATGGAGGCGCTGGCGCCGTTCGTGCCGCTCTGCGAAAAGCTGGGCCGGCTCGCCCAGGGCCTGGGGGACGGTTCGGTCGACCGCGTCGCGGTCGAGTTCCGCGGCAAGCTCGCGACCTACGACACCCGCCTGCTCGGGATCGCCGTCCTCGTCGGCATCCTCTCCGGCAACACCGAGACGCCGGTCAACCTGGTCAACGCGCCGCAGATGGCGGAGGAGCGGGGAATCGAGCTGACCGAGACCAAGGAGCCCGGCTCGGAGGACTTCACCGAGCTCGTCACCGTGCGGCTGGGCTCGGGCGACGCGGCGGTCGAGGTGGCCGGGACCGGGGTCGGTCCCAAAAACGAGCCCTACCTGGTGTCGGCCTGGGGCGAGAGCTTCTACCTGCCGTTCGCCGAGCACATCACCGTCTTCCGTTACGCCGACATGCCGGGGATGATCGGTCGCGTCGGCACCGCCTTCGGCGATCAGGGCGTCAACATCGTCTCGGCCGCGGTCGGCGCCCAGCACGGAGGCGACAGCGCGGTGATGGCGCTGACCACCGACGCGCCGGTTCGTTCCGAGGCGTTGGAGACGATCCTCGGCCTCGACGGCTTCTCGGTGGGACGTTCCGTCGACCTCTAAGGCCGCGCGTTCGCCGGTCCGATGATCTGAGGGTGCGCCGCAACGTCTGCGTAACCGCGTTGTTAAAGGGTCCGATGAAGCGCCTATCCGGACTCTTGCCGGCCATCCTCGCGGTGGTCGCGCTCCTCGCCGCCTCCGCGACGGCCGCGCCGACGGCGCAATCGCGCCGCGCTCTCGCGCCCGCCGAAGCGTCGGTCAACGTCGTCCTCGCGGGCAGTCCCGGCGACGATCGGATCACGATCGAACTCTCGGCCGACGGCACCGCCTACGAAATCGAATCGGCGACGCCGCTCGAAGTCGGCGGATCCGTCTGCACGCATCCCGAACGGCGGGCCGAGGCGTTGCGTTGCGAAGCGACCGCGATCGCGGGGTTCGAAATCAATACCGGCGCCGGGAACGACGTCGTCACCCTGGGACGCACGGTGCCGGTCCCGGCGACGATCCGCGGCGGCGAAGGCGACGATGTCCTCACCGGTGGCGCCGGTGCCGACAAGCTGATCGGGGGCCCCGGCAACGACGAACTGAACGGTCGCGGCGGCAACGACGTGCTGCTCGGCGGTCCCGGCAACGACACGCTCAACGGCGGCCCCGGCCAGAACGTCCTGCGCCCTTAGATGACTACCAGTTCGTCGCCGGCGCCCGCCGCGCGAGCAGCGACCCGCCGACGAAGAGCAGGCTGACCACGACCCCGACCAGGGCGATCCCGGCGTCGAGTCGGAAGCCGGCCTGGAAGCCGTCGATGAAGGGTGGGACGTTCGCGGAGAACACCGTCGTCGTCAGTCCCAGCCCGATCGAGCCGCCGGCGATCTGGAACATGTAGACGATGCCGCCCGCGAGGCTCGCCTGCGATTCGTCGACCGAGGTGACTCCGGCGGTGGTCGCGGTCGCATAGAAGGTGCCGATCCCGATCCCGAGCACCACCATCCCCGGCACCAGCGAGCCGTAGCCGTCGTCCGCGCCGACCAGGGAGAAGAGGATCGCCGCCGCGCACATGCAGGCGGCGCCGAACGTCGCCAGTCGCTTCGGCCCGACCCGGCCGTAGAGCGGGCCGGCGATGAAGGAGACGATCGCGAAGGTGCCGAGCGCGGGAACGATGCCGAGTCCCGCTTCGAGCGGCGAGAAGCCGAGCTGGCTCTCCATGAACTGGGGCAGGTAGAGGAGCGAGGAGAAGAAGGTCGCCGACATGCAGAGGATCGCCACGCAGGAGGCGGCGAAGCCGCGGTTGGCGATGATCGCCGGCGGGATCAGTGCGTGGCGCCGGCGCGGCGCTCGAGCGGCACGAAGGCGATGATCCCCGCGGCGGCGATCACGAGCATCGCGATCACCCGCGGGTCGCCCCAGCCCCAGTCGTCGACCTGGTCGAGGGCGAGCAGCAGGCTCACGAGGCCGATCGAGATCGCCGCGATCCCCGGGTAGTCGAGCTGGTGGTCGGCGTCCTCGGGTTCGTCGAGGTGCACGCTCCACCAGATCACCCCGATCGCGAAGAGGGCGATCGGCACGTTCAGGAAGAAGATCCAGCGCCAGGTCAAGAGGTCGGTGAAGACACCGCCGATCAGCGGGCCGATCGCATTGCCGAGTCCGGCCGCGCCCATGATGATCCCGCCCGCGAGCCCCGCCTTGTCTTCGGGCAGGATCGCGTAGGTCATGCCGATGATCGCGGGCAGCATCAGCGCCGCGCCGATCCCCATCAGGGCGCGGGTCGCGATCAGGATCGACTCGTTCGGCGCCGCGCCGCCCGCCGCGGAGAAGAGCGCGAAGAGCGCGGCGCCGAGGAAGAAGGCGTTGCGCCGCCCGAACATGTCGGCAAGCCGCCCGCCGGTCACGATCATCACGCCGAAGGTCAGCGCGTAGGCGTTCACCACCCACTGGATCGTGTTGATGTTGGTGTGGAAGTCGCCCTCCATCGTGGGGAGGGCGACGTTGATCGCGGAGAAGTCGTTGGCGATCGTCACCGTCGCGATCCCGATCGCGAACAACGCCGGCCAGTTGACTCCTTTGCTCGCGGCCCCGTCCATCCGGGGCGCCAGGCTACGACACCCGCCCGTCGTTGCGCTACCCTGCCTCGTGGAAATGGCCTTTCCGCTGAACAGCCTCGCGCTTCTCCTTCTCCTCCCCCCTCGGGGGGAATAGCGCTGGGCGGCGCGATAGCCGCGAGAGACAAGAGGCCATTCAGAAGTATGAGAGAAGGAGGGGTCCCATGGGACCGCAGAGCACCGACACCAACGCTTCGTCCGACGCCAACCGCGTCAATATCTTCGATACCACGCTGCGCGACGGCGAGCAGTCGCCCGGCATCTCGCTGAACGCCGCCGAGAAGGTGGAGATCGCCCAGCAGCTCGCGCGGTTGGGGGTCGACGTGATCGAGGCCGGCTTCCCGATCGCCTCACCGGGGGATTTCGAGGCCGTCCAGGCGATCGCCCGCACGGTCGAAGGCCCGGTCATCTGCGGCCTGGCCCGCACCCACAAGGCGGACATCGACGCTGCCTGGAACGCGGTCAAGGACGCCGAACGCCCGCGCATCCACACCTTCGTCTCGACCTCCGACATCCACATCGAGCACCAGATGCGGACCGACCGCGACGACGTCAAGGGCCAGGCCAAGGCCGCCGTGACGATGGCCAAGGCCTACTGCGACAACGTCGAGTTCTCGCCGATGGACGCGACCCGCTCGGACTTCGAGTTCACCGCCGAGGTCCTGCAGATCGCGATCGACGCCGGGGCGACGGTGATCAACGTCCCCGACACGGTCGGCTACGCGACGCCCGAGGAGTACGCGGCGATGTGGCGGCGCTTCTACGAGATGGTCCCGGCCCTGGCGAAGGTGGAAACCTCGGTCCACTGCCACAACGACCTGGGGCTGGCCGTCGCCAACTCCTACGCCGGGGTGATCGCCGGGTGCCGCCAGGTCGAGTGTGCGATCAACGGGCTGGGCGAGCGCGCCGGCAATTGCTCGCTGGAGGAGATCGCGATGCTGATCGTCGTCCGCGAGGACGCCCACGGCTTCACCACCGGCATCAACACCCGTGAGATCGCTCGCACCAGCCGCCTGGTCAGCCGCATGACCGGGTACGCGGTGCAGCCGAACAAGGCGATCGTGGGACGGAACGCCTTCGCCCACGAGTCCGGCATCCACCAGGACGGGGTGCTGAAGGAGCGCACCACCTTCGAGATCATGGACGCGACCGAAGTCGGCTTCGAGTCCAACTCGATCGTCCTCGGCAAGCACTCCGGCCGCCACGCGCTGAAAGACGCCCTGGAGCAGCTGGGTTACAAGGTCGAGGGCGGCACGCTGAACTCCGCCTTCAAAGCCTTCAAGGAGGTCGCCGACCGCAAGAAGCAGGTCACCTCGCTGGACCTGGAGGCGATCGTCTCCGACGAGATGCGCGACCGCGCCGACGCCCACGAGCTGGCCTCCTTCGAGGTCAGCGCGGCGAGCGGGAAGGAGCCGATGGCGAAGGTCGGCGTCACCCTGCCCTCGGGCGAGGAGGTCGTCGGCGAGTCCAGCGGGGACGGCCCGATCGACGCCGTCTTCCGCGCGATCCAGAAGGCCGTCGGCACCGAGTCGGAGATGGTCAAGTACACGGTCGAGGCGGTGACCGGGGGAGAGGATGCCCTCGGCGAGGTGACCGTCCAGCTCCGCACCGACGGTGCTCTGGCCTCTGGCTCCGGCGTCGCCACCGACATCATCGAGGCCAGCGCCCGCGCCTACCTGCGAGCCCTGTCCAACAGCCTCGAAGGCGCCGCCACCCGCGAGGCCGAGGCCGCCACCGCCGACGCCGCGATCGAGCGCACGGGTCCGTAACAAAGCCGTAGGTCAAATGCCGAGAAGTGCGCGCCACCCGCGCGCATTTCCCCGCCACCATCGGTCCCATGCCCGGACCGGTTGCATTAAGTCGTCGCCACGACGAGTTACTGCAACCGGTGGGACCAGCGGTGGCCGATTTGGCGCAGGGACAGCACGGGGTGGTGGCGACGAAGCAGCTCCGAGCTTTGGGACTGACCAAGGACTCGATCGCCGGCTGGGAGTCCCGCGGCGCGCTCCATCGGCTCCACCGGGGCGTGTACGCGGTCGGCCACACGGCCATCACCCGGCGAGGGAGGTGGATGGCCGCCGTGCTCGCATCTGGGGACGGGGCGGTACTGAGTCATCGGTCGGCGACGGCGCTCTTCGGGGCCTGGGGATCGGGGGCGGGGGAGATCCATGTGACCGTGCCGAGGAAGGTCCGCTCGACCCGCTCCATCCGCCGCCACTTCTCGATGCTTCCCGAGGATGAGTGGGAGGTCGTCGGCGGGATCCCGGTCACCTCGGCGGCTCGCGCGATCCTCGACCTCGCCGCCGAAAAAGGCGAGGCGGCGGCGGAGAGCGCGCTCCGAGAGCTGGAATACCTCGGGATCTACGGCAAGGTCTCACTCCCGACGCTTCTCGCCCGCCATCCGAAGCACCCAGGCGTATCGGCGTGCCGCGAAGCGCTCGATCACCTCCGCGACGACCCCGGCGGTCGCATCCGCAGCGATCTCGAGGAGCGCTTCATCGCCTTCCTCGATGCCAAGAACATCCCTCGCCCGCGCCTGAACGCCTGGCTTTCGATCGGCGACGACCGGTACCAGGTCGACTGCCTATGGCCCGAGGCCCGCGTGATCGCGGAGCTCGATGACTGGAAGTCCCACGGAACGAAACGTGGATTTCGCAAGGACCGCAAGCGCGACCGGCGTCTTGGCGTGGCCGGCTATCGGGTCGTGCGCATCACGGAAGATCAGATCAGGACCGAACCCGGGGAGTTGGCCGAGGATTTACAAACGTCCGTGATAACGTACGAGGCGTGGCAACGGTAACCGCACCGCCCGTCGGCCCGCGCATCCGCGCGCTGCGCGACGCGATGTCGCTGTCCCTGCGCGACCTCGCCGACCGCTCCGGGGTCTCGGCGCAGATGCTGTCCCAGGTGGAGCGCAACGAGACCTCGCCGACGCTTGCGGTCGCGACGAAGATCGCCGCCGGCCTCGAACTGACGCTGTCCCAGCTGCTGCGCCTCGACGAGGGCCGGCACGTCGCGATCTCCCGCGCCACCGAGCGCCGCGAGAGCCGCCGCGGCGGCCACCGGATCGAGGAGCTGACCCCGCCGCTGCCCGGGCAGCGCGCCGACGTGTCGCTGCACGTCCTCGACCCCGGCGCGACCACCGGCGGCGCCTCCGACCCGCCGATGCACGAGCCGGGCAGCCGCGAGACCGCCGTTGTCCTGGCAGGAGACCTCGCCCTGGTCATCGAAGGCGAGCGCCACGAGCTTCACGAGGGAGATTCCGTCACTTTCGACGCCGATCTCCCGCACCACTTCGAGAACGAAGGAACCGACCCGACCCGCTTCATCGCGGTGATAGCCGCCGGACTGAGGAGGAGCTAGCAGTGCCCAAGAACATGTTCGAAAAGATCTGGGAGCAGCATGAGGTCAGCGAGGGGCTGATCTACATCGACCTGCACCTGGTCCACGAGGTCACCTCGCCGCAGGCCTTCGACGGCCTCCGCCTGGCGGGCCGCCCGGTTCGCCGTCCGGACAAAACGCTGGCGACGGCCGACCACAACATGCCCACCGACGGCACGATGGCGGCGCGGCTGATCGCCGACGAGCTCTCGCGCGTCCAGGTCGAAACCCTGGAGCGCAACTGCGAGGAGTTCGGCCTGAAGCTCTACAGCCTCGGCTCCGACCGCCAGGGCATCGTCCACGTGATCGGCCCGGAGCTCGGCGTCACCCAGCCCGGCATGACGATCGTCTGCGGCGACAGCCACACCTCCACCCACGGCGCCTTCGGCTCGCTGGCCTTCGGCATCGGCACCTCCGAGGTCGAGCACGTCCTCGCCACCCAGTGCCTGGTGCAGAAACGGCCGCGCACGATGCGGATCTCGCTACGCCGGCGAGTTGGGCCACGGGCGTCACGCCCAAGGATCTGATCCTGGCGACGATCGGCAGGCTCGGCACCGGCGGCATGACCGGCTACGCGGTCGAGTACGCGGGCCCGGCGATCGAGTCGCTCTGGATGGCGGGCCGGATGACGATCTGCAACATGACGATCGAGGGCGGCGGCCGAGCGGGCATGATCGCGCCGGACGAGACGACCTTCGATTACGTCGAGGGCAGACCCGGCGCGCCTGAGGACTTCGACGCCGCCGTGGCCCGCTGGCAGGAGCTGCCGACCGAGGACGGGCGCCGACTTCGACCAGGAGATCGACGTCGACGCCGCGGCGATCTCGCCGATGGTCACCTGGGGCACGAACCCGGGCATGGTCGTCCAGGTGACCGACACGGTTCCCGACCCGGCCGCGATGGAGTCCCGGCCGACCGCGAATCGGCCGAGCGCGCCCTCGCCTACATGGGCCTGGCCGCCGGCACGCCGATGACCGAGATCGCCCTGGAACGGGTCTTCATCGGCTCCTGCACCAACAGCCGGATCGAGGACCTGCGCGAGGCCGCCGACGGTGCGTCGACGGCCGCAAGGTCGCGAGCACGGTCCGCGCGATGGTCGTCCCCGGCTCTCAGCAGGTCGAAGGCGCGGCCGAAGAAGAGGGCCTCGACGAGGTCTTCCGCGAGCGCCGGCTTCGAATGGCGCGAGGCGGGCTGCTCGATGTGCCTCGGCATGAACCCCGACACCCTGAGCGAAGGGGAGCGCTGCGCCTCGACCTCGAACCGCAACTTCGAGGGGCGCCAGGGCAAGGGTGGGCGGACCCACCTGGTCAGCCCGCGGATGGCGGCCGCCGCCGCGGTCGAGGGCCACTTCGTCGACATCAGAGATTGGAGCTAGAGAATGAGGCCGATTGACGTAATCGAGGGCAAGGTGTCGGTGCTCGACCGCAACGATGTCGACACCGACCAGATCATCCCCAAGCAGTTCCTGAAGCGGGTCGAGCGGACCGGCTTCGGCGAGTTCCTGTTCTACGACTGGATCCGCGATCGGTGAGATCGAGCTGGAGCCGAACCCGATCCTCGTGGCCGGGCGCAACTTCGGCTGCGGATCGTCCCGCGAGCACGCCCCGTGGGCGCTGGAGGACTTCGGCTTCGAGGCGATCGTCGCCCCCTCCTTCGCCGACATCTTCTACTCCAACTGCACGAAGATCGGGCTCCTGCCGGCGATCGTCGACGAGGCCCACTGCAAGCTGATCGCGGAGGCCGGCGAGGCGCGGATCGATGTCGATGACGAGACGATCGACTGCGGCACCACGGGCGTCTTCCCGTTCGAGGTGCACCCGGACGTCAAGCACCGGCTGCTGAACGGGCTCGACGACATCGGCATCACGCTGCAGAACGTCGGCGCGATCGACGCGTACGAGGCCTCGGGGAAGGCCCACGGCCCCGTCACCACCAGCATCTAGGAGGACCAGCATGGCCGGATCGAGCACCCGCGACTGGGACGCGAGCACCTACCAGCGCGTCGCGCTGCCCCATGAGGACTGGGCACGCGCGGTGCTCGACCGGCTCGGTCTCGAGGGCTCCGAGACCGTCCTCGACGCCGGCTGCGGCTCCGGCCGGACCACCGAAATCGTCATCGAGCGGGTTCCGGACGGCCGCGTGATCGCGGTCGACGGCTCCCCCTCGATGGTGGAGGAGGTGAAGAAGGTGCTGCGGCCGCGGGACACGGCGCTCGTCAGCGACCTCACCAAGCTGGAGCTGGACGAGCAGGTCGACGCGGTCTTCTCGACCGCTGTCTTCCACTGGATCGTCGATCACGACGCGCTCTTCGCCCGGATGCGCGCGGCGCTCCGCGAGGGCGGCCGCTTCGCCGCCCAGTGCGGTGGCGAAGGCAACATCGACGCTTTCCGCCGGGCCGGGGAGGAGGTCGCGGCGCGCGAGCCCTACGCGCCCTACCTGGAGGGGATCGAGAAGCTCTGGAACTACGCGGGGCCGGAGGAGACCGAAGCGCGCCTGCGCGCCGCGGGCTTCGCCGAGGTGCGGTGCCGGCTCGAGCCCTGGCCGGTCGACCCGCCCGAGCCCGAGGCCTTCGCCCGCACGATCTGCCTCGGCGCCCACGTCGAGCGCCTGCCGGAGGACCTGCGGGACCGGTTCGTCGCCGACGTCCTCGCCGCGCAGCCCAGCCCGTTGCGGCTCGGATACGTGCGCCTGAACATCGAAGCCACGGCCGTCTGAGTAGAGTCGCGCCCCATGCCTGACGCACCCAAGATCGTTGTCCTGCCGGGCGACGGGATCGGCCCCGAGATCGTCGCGGCCACCCGCGAGCTTCTCGACACCCTCGGCGAGTTCTCCTACGACGAGCGCCTGATGGGCGGCTGCTCGATCGACGCCCATGGCGTCGCCCTCACCGATGAGGTGCTGGAGGCCTGCAAGGCCTCCGACGCGGTGCTGCTGGGCGCGGTCGGCGGTCCCAGATGGGACACCACCAATCCCGACGACCCGCGCCCCGAGCAGGGCCTCCTCGGTCTGCGCAAGGGCATGGGCCTCTACGCGAACCTCCGTCCGGTGCGCCCGAGCCCGGCGCTGATGGGGGCGAGCCCGCTGCGCGAAGACCGCATCTCCGGCACCGACCTGCTGGTCGTCCGCGAGCTCACCGGCGGCATCTACTTCGGCAAGTCGGGTCGTGACGGCGACGCCGCCTTCGACACCTGCGAGTACGAGGCCTTCGAAATCGAACGGATCGCCCGCGCCGCCTTCGAGGCCGCCCGCCGCCGCGCCGAGAGCTCCGGCGCGAAACCAAAGGTCACCTCGATCGACAAGGCCAACGTGATGGAGACGTCACGCCTCTGGCGCGAGGTCGTCACGCGCGTCGCCCCCGACTACGCCGACGTCAAGCTCGATCACCTGCTGGTCGACAACGCCGCGATGCAGCTGGTCTCGCGCCCCGCCGACTTCGACGTGATCGTCGCCGAGAACCTGTTCGGCGACATCCTCAGCGACGAGGCGGCGATGCTCACCGGCAGCCTCGGGATGCTTCCCTCGGCCAGCCTCGGTGCCGATGGCGCCCCCGGCCTCTTCGAGCCGGTCCACGGCTCCGCCCCCGACATCGCCGGCAAAGGCATCGCCAACCCGCTCGCCACCTTTCTCTCGGCGGCGATGATGCTGCGCCACGGCCTCGGCATGCCCGAGGAGGCGGCGCGGATCGAGGTGGCCGTCGACAAGGCCCTCGAAGCCGGCCTGCGCACCCCGGACCTCGCCGGGGGGCCCGCCGCACCACCGATGGTGGACGTTCCCCCCGAGGTCGAGGTCGGCACCGCGGAGATGACCTCCGCGGTGATCGAGGCGCTGCGCTAGGGCGCGGTCGCCGCCCAGACGCCGGAGGCGACGAAGTTGCCCTCCGCCGTCAGGCCTTTTTTGCCTTTCGCCGTCAGGTTGACGCCGAGGCGGTTGGCTTCCGTGGTCAGCGCGGCCGCGCCGACGCCTTCCAGATTGGTTTCGGTCGTCAGGTAGATGCAGACGACGTTGCCGAGGGCTTCCGGCGTGGTGCCGCCGCCGCCCAGCCCCGGGCAGTACGGAGCCTGGGTGGTGCCTTTCGGGACCACGATGACCGTCGACGGATTGGCCGCCAGCGGGAGCTGGAAGCTGATCGAGCCGTACGCGTTGGGCGATTCGGTCGTTTCTTTCGGGTCGTAGCCGCCGACGCTGAACACGCCGCGCTCGGTCTGGCCGCTCTTCAGGGTTTCGACGTTGCCGAGCACGCCTTTCGCGAGTTTTTCGGCGGTGATCGTTTCTTTGGCGATCTTGCTGCCGGTCACCGCTTCGTCGGCGAGGTTTCCGGTGGCGACGCCTTTTTCGGCGATTTTCGCCGCGGTCACGGCCTTGTTGTTGATTTTGTTCGTGGTGACGACGTTGTTCGCGATCTTTTCCGCGTTGACGGCGCTCGCCGCGATCTTGCTGGTGTTGATGATCCCGGCGCCGAGGTTGCCCGGCAGCACGGCGTTGGCGCCGAGCTTGCCCGCGGTCACCGCCTTGGGCGCGATCTTGCCGCTGGTCACGGCTCCCTTGCGGATCGCTTTACCGGTCACCGCGCCCTTCTTGATCTGATTGGGGCCGACGCTGTTCTTGGGCAGCCCCGCTGCCACCGCCGCGCCTCCCAGGGCGATGAACAAGGCCAACGACGCGATCACGTTCGCGTAGGTCAGCCGGGGCAGAAAACGCTTCATGCTGCTCCTCCTTTGGGGTTTCTCGAAAGTGCTCTCAATTGCTTGGTTTCAACACCTTCGATCCATCGGGCATAATCCCCCCAACATGGATCAGGTCGATTTGATTTGGAAGAACGGCGAGTTTGTCCCTTGGGACGACGCCAAGGTGCACGTGCTCTCGCACGGCCTGCACTACGGAACCGGCGTGTTCGAGGGCATCCGCGCCTACGAGACCGACCGCGGTCCGGCCGTCTTCCGCCTGCCTGAGCATCTGGACCGCCTCCATAAGTCGGCGGGGCTCTACTACCTGGAGATCCCCTACAGCGTCGAGGAGCTACGCGCCGCGACCAAGGAGCTGATCGCTCGCAACGGGCTCTCCTCCTGCTACATCCGCCCGCTCGCCTTCCGCGGCTACGGCGAGATGGGCCTCTACGCCAACTCGGCGCCGGTCGACGTGATCATCGCGGTCTGGCCCTGGGGCGCCTACCTCGGCGACGAGAGCGCGGGTAAAGGCATCCGCGCCAAGGTCTCGAGCTGGCGGCGCAACAGCCCCGGCGGCGCGATCCCGCACGCCAAGGCGTCGGGTTCATACCTCAACTCGATCCTCGCCAAGACCGAATCGGCCAACGCCGGTTACGACGAGGCGATCCTGCTCGACGAGCGCGGCTTCGTCTCCGAGGGCTCGGGAGAGAACATCTTCGTCGTGCGGGAGGGGGAGATCCTGACGCCCCCGCACACCGCCTCGATCCTCGACGGGATCAACCGCAAGTCGGTGATCCAGATCGCCCGCGATCTTGGCTACACCGTGATCGAGCGCGACATCGCCCGGGCCGAGCTCTACCTCGCCGAGGAGGTCTTCCTGACCGGCACCGCGGCCGAGATGGTCCCGGTACGGGAGATCGACGATCACGCGATCGGCGGCCCTGGGGAGATCACGCGCCACATCCAGGCGAAATTCATGGACGCCCTGCACGGGCGCGCCGACGAGTACCTCGAGTGGCTCGACTTCGTCGACGTCGGGAGCGCGCGAATTACCCCTGCCGCCTAGCGGCAGGCGCGTCCGGGTGCGGTCGCGCGTCCCGGGTCTCATCCGAGAGACCCACCCGAACTCTCATGGACGCGAAAGGCAGTACTCAGATGGAACAGGTGAAGCTTTACGACACCACCCTGCGGGACGGTATGCAGGGCGAGGGGATGTCGCTGTCGGCACCGGAGAAGGTGCGGGTCGTGAGGGCCCTCGATGCCCTCGGCGTGCAGATGATCGAGGCGGGCTTCCCGAGCTCCAACCCGAAGGAAGAGGAGCTCTTCGACGCGCTCGCCGCGGTCGACCTTGAGCACGCGGTCGTCTGCGGCTTCGGCATGACCAGGCGGCGTGGGACCGAGGCCGCCGAAGACCCGGCGCTGATGACCCTTGTCGACTCCTTCGCCCCGGTCGTCACCCTGGTCGGCAAGACCTGGGGACTCCACCTGGAGAAGGTCACGAAGGTGTCGCGCGAGGAGAACCTGGCGATGATCGCCGAGTCGGTCGCCTTCTGCCACGAGCGCGGCAAACGGGTCGTCTACGACGCCGAGCACTTCTTCGACTCCTACCGCGAGGACCCGGGCTACGCGCTCTCCTGCCTGGAGGCGGCGATCGACGCGGGGGCCGAGAACGTCACCCTCTGCGACACCAACGGGGCGAGCCTGCCGAACCAGGTCGCGGCGGCTACCGAGGTCGTGGTCGGCCGCTTCGGCGAGCGCGCCGAAGTCGGCATCCACGCCCACGACGACGCGGGCTGCGGGGTCGCCAACAGCCTCGCCGCGGTCGACGCCGGCGCGCGGATGGTGCAGGGGACCGTCAACGGCTACGGCGAGCGCTGCGGCAACGCCAACCTGACCACGATCCTGCCCGCGCTGCAGCTGAAGATGGGCTTCGACGTGGTGCCGCCCGAGAACCTCGAGACGCTGACCGAGACGGTCCACTTCATCGACGAGCTCTGCAACCTGACGCCGAACCCGAACGCGCCCTACGTCGGCCGCAACGCCTTCGCCCACAAGGGCGGGATGCACGTCGCCGGGGTGGAGGCGGACGCACGGACCTTCGAGCACATCGAGCCGGCGGCGGTCGGCAACGAGCGGGCGATCCTGCCCTCCGAGCTCTCCGGCAAGGCGACGATCCGCGACCAGGCAGCCGCGGCGGGCCTCGAGATCGACGACGCGACCGCGTCCCGCGCGATCGAGGTGCTGAAGGAGCGCGAGCACCGCGGCTTCCACTACGAGGCGGCGCCGGCCTCCTTCGAGCTGCTGTTGCGCCACGAGGCGGGCGTCTACAAGCCGCTCTTCACGCTCGAGAGCTACCGGGTCGTGACCCAGCGGCGGGCCGGGGGAGAGGTGGAAACCGAGGCGACGGTCAAGGTCCACGTGGACGGCGAGCGCTACGTCGAGATCGCCGAGGGAAACGGGCCCGTGAGCGCGCTCGACAAGGCGCTGCGCAAGGCGATCACGAGCCGCCATCCGCACCTCTCCGACATCGAGCTGACCAACTACAAGGTGCGGATCCTCGACCAGGACCGCGGCACCGACGCGGTCACCCGGGTGCTGCTCGATTCCGCCGACGGCGAGCGGGAGTGGGGGACGATCGGGGTGTCCGGGAACGTGATCGAGGCCTCCTGGCAGGCGTTGGTCGACTCGCTGGAGTACGCGTTCCAGTGAGCGCGGACTTCGAGCCGATCGGGCTGGCGCGCCCGGACCTCGGGGAGCGCGAGGAGGAACTCGTGCTCGAGGTCCTGCGCTCCGGTCGCCTCTCCCTGGGACCCATGGGACAGCGCTTCGAGCGCGCCTTCGCCGACTTCCTCGGGGTCGACGATGCCGTCGCGGTGTCGAGCGGCACGGCGGCGCTGCACCTCGGGGTGCGCCAGCTCGGCTGGGGACCCGGGGACGAGGTCGTGACCAGCCCGTTCACCTTCGTCGCCTCGGCGAACTCGCTCCTCTACGAGGGGGCCAAGCCGGTCTTCGTCGACGTCGATCCCGAGACGCTGGACATCGACCCCGATGCCACCGCGGCCGCGGTCACGGACAAGACCCGGGGCCTGCTGCCGATCGACATCTTCGGCTGGCCCGCCGCCTGGCCGGAGCTGGAGGCGTTGGCCGCAAAGCACGGCCTCGGCATCCTCGAGGACTCCTGCGAGGCGCTCGGCGCGATCGATTCGGAGGGCCGGATGGTCGGCACCCGGGGCAACTTCGCCACCTTTGCCTTCTACGCCAACAAGCAGATGACCACGGGTGAGGGCGGGATGATCGTCCCTCCCGACGCCGACGCGGCGGCGCGCCTGCGCAGCGAGCGCAACCAGGGCCGCGCCGTCGACATGGGCTGGCTCGACCACGACCGGCTCGGCTTCAACTACCGGCTCTCCGACGTGGCGGCGGCGATCGGCCTCGCCCAGGTGGAGAAGCTGCCGAGGCTGCTGGAGGAGCGCGCGGCGGTCGCGGCGATGTACGGGGAGCGGCTGGCCGGTGTGCCCGGCGTCGCGGCGCCGATGGCGGCGCGGGGGCGCGAGGTTCGCAGCTGGTTCGTCTACGTCGTGAGGCTCGCCGACGAGATCGATCGCAACGCGGTGATCGACCGCCTGCGCGAGCGCGGCATCGACTCCAAGGATTACCTGCCGAGCATCCACCTCTTCCCGCACATCCGTGAGCTCGGTTACCGCGAGGGCCAGTTCCCGGTCGCCGAGGCCGCCTCGGCCCACTCGATGGCGCTGCCGTTCTTCCCCGCGATGAGCGAGGCGCAGGTCGAGCGGGTGTGCACGGAGCTGGCGGCCGCCGTCGACGCCTCCCGGCTAACTTAGGCGCCCGATGGCACGCTTCCCAGGCAAAGGCACCGACGACGGCGACGCGCCCGCCCGGTTCCGCAAGGAGCCTGACCCGCGCTTCTGGCGGATGAACCGCTCGCTGCCCTTCGACTGGCAGCTGGCGCCCTACGACGTCCTGCAGTCCCAAGCGCACGCGCGCGGGCTCGCCCGGATCGGCGTGATGAGCGAGGCCGAGGCGGAGGAGATCGCCGCGGGCCTCGACCGGGTACTGGGGCGCATCGAAGCGCCCGGCTTCGCCTTCGAGGAGTCCGACGAGGACATCCACATGGCGATCGAGCGCCTGCTCGGCGAGGAGGTCGGCGCGGTCGCGGGCAAGCTCCACACGGGGCGCTCGCGCAACGACCAGGTCGCCACCGACATCGCGATGGTCGTCAAGGCCGCCTCGCACCGGGCGATGCGCCTCTGCGCGGCCGCGATGGAGGGCCTGCTCGCCCTCGCCGAGACGCACAAGGACTGGCCGATGCCCGGCTACACCCACCTGCAGCGCGCGCAGCCCGTCTACCTCGGCCACCACCTGCTCGCCTACTTCTGGATGCTCTCCCGCGACGCCCGGCGCTTCGCCTTCGCCGCCGATTCGGCCAGCGTGATGCCGCTCGGCTCGGGCGCCCTCGCCGGCGTCAACTGGCCGATCGACCGCCGCATCGTCGCCGCCGAGCTCGGCTTCGCCGAGATCACCCCGAACTCCCTCGACGGCACCTCCAACCGCGATTTCGTCATCGATTATCTGAGCGCCGCGGCGACCTGCTCGATGCACCTCTCGCGGCTCGGCTCGGAGCTGGTGATCTGGTCGAGCAGCGAGTTCGGCTTCGTCGAGCTCGACGAGGGCTTCTCCTCGGGCTCCTCGATCATGCCGCAGAAGAAGAACCCCGATTCGGCCGAGCTCCTGCGGGCGAAGAGCCCGCGGGTGATGGCCGCCCACCAGACGCTGCTCGGGGTGATGCACGCGCTGCCGCTCACCTACGGCAAGGACATGCAGGAGGACAAGGAGCCGCTCTGGGACGCGATCGACACGGTCGAGGCGAGCCTCGAGGTGACGGCCGGAATCCTCGAGGGCATCGTCTTCGACCGCGAGCGACTGGAGGAGGCCTCCGGCGACGAGATGCTGGCCGCGACCGAGGTCGCCGACCTCCTCGTCCGCCAGGGCGTGACCTTCCGCGATGCCCACGGGATCGTCGGCGAGCTGGTCCGCGCCGCGATCGCCGCCGACGTGCCACTCTCGGGCCTCGGCCGTGAGGAGATCGCGAAGGTGTCCGATGCCCTCGGCGGCGACGCCGCCGACGAGTACTACGCGGTGCTCCAGCGCGGATCGTGGCTGGAGTCGAAGCAGATCGCCGGCGGCACCGGCTCGGAGCCGCTCGCGGCCCAGATCACCGAAGCGCGCACGGCTCTCGCGGCCGTCCGCGAGAGCGCCGGCGCCTGAGCCCCGCGCCCAGCTGTTCCTTATGCCAGACACTCCGGCAAAAGGAACAGCTGAAGCTCTTGGCGTCGACTTCTTCGATCGGCGAGTCCACGACGTCGCCCGCGATCTCGTCGGCTGCACCCTCCTCTACGAAGGCGTCGGCGGCGTCATCGTCGAGACCGAGGCCTACGAACGCGAAGACCCGGCGAGCCACTCCTACGTCGGCCTGACCGACCGCACGAAGGTGATGTTCGGCCCGCCCGGCCGCGCCTACGTCTACCTCTCCTACGGCATCCACAGCCTCCTCAACTTCGTCTGCGAACCCGAAGACGAGGCGGCCGCCGTCCTGATCCGCGCCCTCGAACCGACCACGGAGCCGGCCACCATGCGATCCCGCCGCGTCAAGGCCCGCACCGACCTGGACCTCTGCTCAGGCCCCGGCAAGCTGACCGAGGCGATCGGCGTGACCCTCGCCCAGAACGGCAGCCGCCTGGACCGGGACCCGTTCCTGCTCCTCCCGCCGGAGGGCGAGCCCCCCGCGGTGGTGACGAGCCCGCGGGTCGGGATCACGAAAGCGGTGGAGCGTCCCTGGCGTTTCTCGGCGGTCGGGAGCAGGTATGTGTCCCGGCCTCGGCCGTGAGGGCGGTTGTCCCGGCCGCACCACCCGTCCGAGATCGCTCCTGGGCGTGAGGGGTTCGTGAAACACCCGGCACATGGACGTCACGAAGTCCGTACTCCCGTGACCGTCCCGCATGAAAGCGGGCCCCCACGAAGGATGAGTTCGCAGTTATGTCCGGATAGCGGCAGAAAGTGCGAACTCATCCGAGGTGCGGCTAAGGAAGGCGCACGGAAGCGTGGAGATCCCGACGTCTCCGTGACGAGGTCCGACCTCGGTGACGGATCCGTGTCCCTCCCGTGATCCCCGGGCGACGATCACTCGTCACTCCCGACGGCCGGCGTCCCTTGCACCCCCCGGAGCGGCACCTACCCCGCGGTAACGCCGCCCCCGGCCGCGGCGCCGCCTTCCGGCGGCGGGGCTTCTTCCGCCGGCGGCGCGGCTTCTTCGGTCCCTTCTTCGACCGGCGCTTGCGGTTCTTCTTCCACCGGTTCAACGGCTTCTTCCGCCGGCGCTTCTTCTTCGTATCCGCCTTCGTAGCTTTCTTCCGCCGGCGCTTCGTATTCGGCTTCTTCGTATTCGCCGGCTTCGATTTCTTCTTCGGCTTCGTCGCCGGACTTGCCTTCGTTTTCCTTTTCTTCCTTGGCCTTTTCCTTCGCCTTCTTTTCGGCCAGGTGCTGTTTCTTGATTTCTTCCCAGGCGGTGATGACGCGGGCCCAGATCATCGCCGGGTAGGTGCCGCCCATCACCGGGCCGCCGTTGAAGAGCGTCAGCATCGGCGTCGTCGTGTCGGGGTAGCCGACCCAGACGCAGGCGGTCACTTCGGCGGCCACTCCGCCGCAGAACCAGGCGTCGCCCTCTTCCTCGGTCGTGCCGGTCTTGCCCCACTCTTCTGAGGCGCCGGTGTTGGCCGCGGTCCCGGTGCCCTGCGAGATGACCGTTTCCATGATCGACTTCTGCTCTTCGACGGTTTCCTGGTTGAAGACCTGGTGGTGGATCGGCTTGTTCTCGCCGCCCTTGATCGGCTTGCCGTTCTTCGTCACTTCCTCGAAGGTGAGCGGGCTGTCGCCGGGGCGTGGCGCGAGGCTGCCGGAGATGCGGTCGCCGTTGTTGCCGATCGTCGAGTAGGCGTAGGCCCAGCCGAGCGGCGAGACGCCTTCCTTCAGGCCACCGAGCGCCATCGCCGGGTTGGTCGAGATCGGGTCGGCGTAGCCCGCCTTGTGGATCGTCTTCGCGATCGAGCGGGTGCGGTCCTCGATCGTCTTGCCCGGCAGACCTTCGAGGGCGAGCGCGGCGTAGATCGAGTTGTCGGAGTAGGTGAGACCGCAGGCGATCGAGCAGGACCCCAGATAGCCTTCTTCGTCGTTGTGGACGGTGAAGGCTTCCTGGCCCTTCTTGCCGAAGTGGAAGGTCCGCTGTTCGGAGGGGAATTCGGTTTCCGGCGAGATCCCGGCTTCGAGCGCCGTCAGCAGCGTGAAGGGCTTGATCGAGGAGCCCGGTTGGCGGCGTCCCTGGGTCGCCAGGTTGAAGGGCGCGGTTTCGAAGTCGGGCCCGCCGACCATCGCCTTGATCCCGCCGGTGTGGTTGTCGATGACCACGACCGAGGCGGTGGCGGGGGAGTAGCCGAGGTATGAGTTGACCGCTTCTTCGGCTGCTTCCTGGAGCTGCAGGTCGAGCGTCGAGTGGACTTCGAGCCCGCCGAAGTAGGCCTTCTCGGCGCCGTAGCGTTCGACCAGCTGCTGGCGCAGGAAGGCGGTGAAGTAGGGGGCTTTCGACTGCAGCGTGGGTGGCTTGATGTCGGCGGGGGCGGGGAGCGCCTTGTGGATGCCTTCCTTGTATTGCTGGCGCGTGATGTAGCCCTGCTGGACCATCTTTTCCAGCACCAGGTTGCGGCGCGAGAGCGCGGCTTCGGGGTTGACCTTGGGGTCGAAGGCCGAGGGGGAGGCGATGATCCCGGCGATCATCGCCGCCTCCCAGGGCTCCAGCACCGAGGCGCAGGGTTCGGCTTCGCCGCCGCAGCCCGGATGCGCGGCGCCGAAGTAGGTCTCGGCGGCGGACTCGATCCCGTAGGCGCCCTCGCCGAAGTAGATGGTGTTCAGGTACTCGGTGAGGATTTTCTCCTTCGACCAGTGCTTCTCGAGTTTGTAGGCGAGCGCCGCCTCGCGGAACTTCTCCAGCATGGTGCGGCTGCCTTCCGCTTCGAGCGCGTTTTTGACGAACTGCTCGGTGATCGTCGAGGCGCCCTGCTGGGCGGAGCCGCTGAGGACGTCGGCGACGAGCGCGCGGGCGATCCCGCGGAAGTCCACGCCGTCGTGCTCGTAGAAGCGGGCGTCCTCGATCGAGACCACCGCATTCTTGATGTTGGGACCGATCTGCGCCGGGCTGAGGAGGATTTTGTTCTGATCGGAGGAGAGCGTGCCGATCGTCCGCCCGCTCGAGTCGACCACCTTGCTGTTCTTCTCCGCCTTGTACTGGGCGAAGTTGTAGATCGCCGGCAGATCCTGGGAGACCGCGGCCATCATCCCGAAGACCATCGAGATCACGGCGAGGATGCCGAGTCCGAGCAGCACGAAGAGGAACCGCAGTTTCTTGAGGCGCGGTTTGGTCGGCTTCGGCGGAAACTCACCGCCGTCGCCATTTCGACGCTTGAGGAAGGAGGCGGCCATACAGGAAGGAACACGCCCAGGCGCAAAAAAACGCGCCCGACCGGGCACCTGGACCCGTCGAGCGAGGCGCGGAGTCTAGCATTGCGCCGGTGTCCGATCTGACGTCCAACGCCGTCGAGGTGCTCCCGGAGGGGCGGCTCGCCGAGCAATTGAAGCTTGACCGACCGCTCCGCGTGAAGCTCGGGATCGACCCGACCACGGCCGACATCCACCTCGGCCACACGGTGGTGCTGGGCAAGCTGGCCGAATTCCAGGCGGCCGGGCACACGGTCGTGCTGATCGTCGGCGACTTCACCGCCCGGGTCGGCGATCCGAGCGGGCGCTCGGCCTCACGTCCGGTCCCGACGCCGGAGGAGATCGAGGCGAATGCCACGACCTATCAGGAGCAGGCCTACAAGATCCTCGACCCGGCGAAGACCGAGGTGCGGCGCAACGGCGAGTGGCTGGACATGAACCTCGCCGACCTCCTGCGGCTGATGGGGACGACGACGGTGGCACGCCTGCTCGAGCGCGACGACTTCCAGAAGCGAATGTCCGAGAACGCGCCGATCGCCGGTCACGAGCTGCTCTATCCGCTGCTACAGGGCTACGACTCCGTGGCCGTCGACGCGGACGTCGAGCTCGGAGGCACCGATCAGAAGTTCAACCTCCTCTTCGGCCGTGACGTGCAAAGCGCCTACGGCAGGCCCCAGCAGTCGGTGATGACCCTTCCGATCCTGGTCGGGCTCGATGGCGTGCAGAAGATGAGCAAGAGCCTTGGCAATTACGTCGGGGTGACCGACCCACCCGCGGAGATGTTCGGCAAGCTGATGTCGATTCCCGACGAGGCGATGGACGAATACTTCCGCCTGCTGCTGCCCGGGGTCGAGAAGCCGGAGGCCGAGCCGGTCCGTCAAAAGCGCTTCCTGGCGACCCAGATCGTCGACCGCTTCCACGGTGCCGGTGCCGGCGCGGCGGCGGAACAGGCCTTCGACAAAGTCTTCGTCCAGCACGCCGTCCCCGACGACATACCAGAGGTGGACCTTTCCGAATACGTGGGCGACGACGCGGAGCAGATCCATCTGCCGCGACTGATCGCGGGCGCATTCGGCATGAGCACTAGCGAGGGACGCCGTCTGCTCGCGGCCGGGGGGGTCAAGCTGGACGGCGAGCCGCTTTCTGGTACAACTCTCGACGTCGCCGCCCGGGAACTTGCCGGGCGGGTTATCCAGGTCGGAAAGCGGCGTTTCGCAAAACTTTCCGATTTGGACTAGACAAACGCCTGACGGAGCGCTATATTCCGTCGCCCTCTGGGGCTCCCTTGTGGGGCCCCGGCGTCTGAGAGAGACGAGTCCCGTCTCGGAGGCGCAATGGTCTTTGAAAACTGAGCAGCGTGCATCTCCGTGGATCTTCCAATCGATCCGCGGAATGTTCAGCCCGACCCATTCGGTGCGCCAGCGTGCCGGATGGTTCAAGAATGATTAGAAGTTGAAGTACCTCGTCATGACGGTCGCCGTACTTGTGTACTCGGCGG
The DNA here is from genome assembly GCA_963782515.1 of uncultured Actinomycetes bacterium. GTDB lineage: Bacteria > Actinomycetota > Thermoleophilia > Solirubrobacterales > 70-9 > VAYN01. The sequence continues at coordinate 1,373,376 of CAWAJY010000004.1, forward strand.
CCATTTGTAGTCATTGACAGGCTCTCAGTGAGTAAATTTCACGGAGAGTTTGATCCTGGCTCAGGACGAACGCTGGCGGCGTGCTTAACACATGCAAGTGGTGCGACGAACCAGGCTTCGGCCTGGGGCAAAGCCGCGAACGGGTGAGTAACACGTGAGTAATCTGCCCCGATGACCGGGACAACCCGAGGAAACTCGGGCTAATACCGGATGATGAGCCTTGGCGTAAGCCTTGTCTCTAAAGGTAGCTTCGGCCTCCGCATCGGGAGGAGCTCGCGGCCCATTAGCTTGTTGGTGGGGTAATGGCCTACCAAGGCAACGATGGGTAGCTGGTCTGAGAGGACGATCAGCCACACTGGAACTGAGACACGGTCCAGACTCCTACGGGAGGCAGCAGTGGGGAATCTTGCGCAATGCGCGAAAGCGTGACGCAGCAACGCCGCGTGGGGGAAGACGGCCTTCGGGTTGTAAACCCCTTTCAGGAGGGACGAAGGTTCACCGGTGAATAGCCGTGTGGATTGACGGTACCTCCACAAGAAGGTCCGGCTAACTACGTGCCAGCAGCCGCGGTAATACGTAGGGACCAAGCGTTGTCCGGAATCATTGGGCGTAAAGCGCGCGTAGGTGGCTTCGTAAGTCCGTTGTGAAAGTCAAAGGCTCAACCTTTGAAAGCCGATGGATACTGCGAAGCTAGAGTACGGAAGAGGCGAGTGGAATTCCTGGTGTAGCGGTGGAATGCGCAGATATCAGGAGGAACACCAATAGCGAAGGCAGCTCGCTGGGACGTTACTGACACTGAGGCGCGAAAGCGTGGGGAGCGAACAGGATTAGATACCCTGGTAGTCCACGCCGTAAACGATGGGTACTAGGTGTGGGAGGTGTCGACTCCTCCCGTGCCGTCGCTAACGCACTAAGTACCCCGCCTGGGGAGTACGGCCGCAAGGCTAAAACTCAAAGGAATTGACGGGGGCCCGCACAAGCAGCGGAGCATGTGGTTTAATTCGACGCAACGCGAAGAACCTTACCTGGGCTTGACATGTCAGTGACCGCCGTGGAAACACGGTTTTCCTTCGGGACACTGTCACAGGTGGTGCATGGCTGTCGTCAGCTCGTGTCGTGAGATGTTGGGTTAAGTCCCGCAACGAGCGCAACCCCCGTCCTATGTTGCCATCATTTAGTTGGGGACTCATAGGAGACTGCCGGTGACAAACCGGAGGAAGGTGGGGATGACGTCAAGTCATCATGCCCCTTATGTCCAGGGCTACACACGTGCTACATTGGCGCATACAAAGGGCAGCAATACCGTGAGGTGGAGCAAATCCCATAAAGTGCGCCTCGGTTCGGATTGGAGGCTGAAACTCGCCTCCATGAAGGTGGAGTTGCTAGTAATCGCAGATCAGCAATGCTGCGGTGAATACGTTCCCGGGCCTTGTACACACCGCCCGTCACACCACGAAAGCGAGCAACACCCGAAGCCGGTGGCCTAACCGCAAGGAGGGAGCCGTCGAAGGTGGGGCCCGTGATTGGGGTGAAGTCGTAACAAGGTAGCCGTAGCGGAAGCTGCGGCTGGATCACCTCCTTTCTAGGGAGATTTCTCTAGAACGTCGACCGGGCTGGTCGGCCTATTCGTAGGCCTTGAACGCTGCTCAGTTTTGAGAGACCACCTCCGGAGAACCCGGAGGTGCGCCTCGGTGGACCTTGAAAACTGCACAAGCCAAGTAACAGAATCCACGCGACGTGGATTCTGTGGGTAATTGATTTAAAACGATTCACACCTCTTGTAGGAGTGGATCGCTCACCGTCAAGATAGTAAGAGTTTACGGTGGATGCCTTGGCACCAGGAGTCGATGAAGGACGTGGACGGCTGCGATAAGCCGCGGTGAGGCGCTGAACAGCCTTTGACCCGCGGATCTCCGAATGGGAAAACCCGGCGTCGGTAATGCGGCGTCATCTGCAGGTGAATACATAGCCTGTAGAGGGTAACCGGGCGAACTGAAACATCTAAGTAGCCCGAGGAAAAGAAATCAACCGAGACTCCCTGAGTAGTGGCGAGCGAAAAGGGATCAGCCCAAACCTGATCGATGTAAGCGGCACGCGTTGTCGATTGGGGGTTGTAGGACATCATGTCCAGGCCGTGCCGGCCTGGCGGCAGTTACCAAATCAGGTGTTAACCGAAGCGAGTGGAACCTCGCACCACAGAGGGCAATCGTCCCGTAGGTGAAAACGCACTGATCTGTCGATTGATGTTCCTGAGTAAGACCACACCCGTGAAACGTGGTCTGAATCTGGGGGGACCACCCTCCAAGGCTAAGTACTACCTGGTGACCGATAGTGAACTAGTACCGTGAGGGAAAGGTGAAAAGCACCCCAGAAGGGGAGTGAAATAGTACCTGAAACCGTAGACTTACAAGTGGTCGGAGCACCTTCGGGTGTGACGGCGTGCTTTTTGCATCACGAGCCAGCGAGTTACTCGTTGGTGGCAAGGTTAAGCGATGAGCGGAGCCGCAGCGAAAGCGAGTCTGAATAGGGCGACATAGTCACCAGCGGTAGACCCGAAACTGAGCGAGCTATCCATGGGCAGGCTGAAGCGGGGGTAAGACCTCGTGGAGGGCCGAACCGACCTAGGTTGAAAACTGGGCGGATGACCTGTGGATCGGAGTGAAAGGCTAATCAAGCTCAGAGATATCTGGTTCTCTCCGAAATATATTTAGGTATAGCGTCGATTGATTGCGTTTCGGCCGTAGAGCACTGTTTGGATTAGGGGCCCTACCAGGTTACCGACTTCAGGCAAACTCCGAAGACCGTTACGGTTAGATCGGCAGTCAGTGTGCGGGGGATAAACTTCGTACGCGAGAGGGAAACAACCCAGACCATCAGCTAAGGACCCTAAGTGTTAACTAAGTGGCAAACGATGTCCGAATGCAGAGACAACCAAGAGGTTGGCTTAGAAGCAGCCACCCTTAAAAGAGTGCGTAACAGCTCACTGGTCAAGTGTTCGGGCGCGGATAATTCAACGGGGCTCAAGTTAACCTCCGAAGCTATGGGTGTGCAGGCCTGCGGGCTCTGTACGCGGTAGGAGAGCGTTCCAATTGGGTGAAGCGGCGTCGTAAGGCTCCGTGGACTGATTGGAAGTGAGAATGCTGGCATGAGTAACGAAAGTGGAGTGAGAATCTCCACCACCGATAGTCCAAGGTTTCCTGAGTAAAGTTCGTCTGCTCAGGGTTAGTCGGGACCTAAGGCGAGGCCGAAAGGCGTAGCCGATGGCCAACAGGTTGATATTCCTGTACCACGTTGCTTCCGTTATGACCGATGGGGGGACGGGGAAGGGTAAGGGAACCCAGGCGATGGTAGTCCTGGGGCAAGTACGTAGCTAGTCGCCATAGGAAAATCCGTGGTGGCGTTTTGACGCGAGGTGCGATGCCAGCTGGCGTATGCCGGCAAGTCCCTGATCCCATGCCTCCGAGAAAAGCCTCTAGGCAGGATTCGCGTGCCCGTACCGATAACCGACACAGGTGGACAAGTAGAAAATACTAAGGTGAGCGAGCTAACTCTCGTTAAGGAACTCGGCAAAATCGTCCCGTAACTTCGGGAGAAGGGACGCCCCGTTAGAGTGAAATCCACACGGATGGAGCTCGAGGGGGCCGCAGTGAATTGGTCCAACCGACTGTTTACCAAAAACACAGGGCTCTGCTAAGTCGTAAGACGACGTATAGGGTCTGACGCCTGCCCGGTGCCGGAAGGTTACGTGGACTTGTTAGCTCTTCGGAGCGAAGCAATGAAACTAAGCCCCGGTAAACGGCGGCCGTAACTATAACGGTCCTAAGGTAGCGAAATTCCTTGTCGGGTAAGTTCCGACCTGCACGAATGGCGTAACGAGTTGGACGCTGTCTCAACGAGAGGCTCGGTGAAATTAAAGTCTCGGTGAAGATGCCGAGTACCCGCAGCTAGACGGAAAGACCCCGTGAACCTTTACTGCAACTTGATATTGGAGTTTGGGGTATCTCGCTCAGGATAGGTGGGAGACTTTGAACCAGCGGCTTTGGCTGCTGGGGAGTCACCCTTGAGATACCACCCTTGGTGCTCTGAGCTTCTAACACCGCGCCGTGATCCGGGCGGTGAACAGTGTCAGGTGGGCAGTTTGACTGGGGCGGTCGCCTCCTAAAATGTAACGGAGGCGCCCAAAGGTTCCCTCAGCACGGTTGGAAATCGTGCGTAGAGTGTAAAGGCAATAAGGGAGCTTGACTGCGAGACCGACAGGTCGAGCAGGAACGAAAGTTGGGCTTAGTGATCCGGCGGTAGCAAGTGGAAGCGCCGTCGCTCAACGGATAAAAGGTACTCCGGGGATAACAGGCTTATCGGTTCCAAGAGTCCACATCGACGAACCGGTTTGGCACCTCGATGTCGGCTCGTCGCATCCTGGGGCTGGAGTAGGTCCCAAGGGTTGGGCTGTTCGCCCATTAAAGCGGTACGCGAGCTGGGTTCAGAACGTCGTGAGACAGTTCGGTCCCTATCTGCTGTGGGCGTTGGAGAGTTGAGAGGAGTCATCCCTAGTACGAGAGGACCGGGATGAACGTGCCTCTGGTGTAGCTGTTGTCCTGCCAAGGGCACCGCAGCTTAGCTACGCACGGAACGGATAACCGCTGAAAGCATCTAAGCGGGAAGCCGTCCTCGAGATGAACTCTCCCATCCCTTTAAGGGAGTAAGACCCCTGGTAGACCACCAGGTTGATAGGCCGGCGGTGGAAGTCCAGCAATGGATGTAGCTGACCGGTACTAATGGTTCGAGGGCTTGACGGATATTTTTATCTCGATCCCACACTTGGCGTGTGCAGTTTTCAAGCTCCACCGGGCGTCTCGCAAAATTCCGGTGGTGCATAGCGAAAGGGAGACACCTCTTCCCATTCCGAACAGAGCAGTTAAGCCTTTCAGCGCCGATGGTACTTGGGGGGCAACCCCCTGGGAGAGTAGGTCGCCGCCGGTTCTTTTTCGCAGCCCGCGCCCTCAATGGGCGCGGGCTGCGCTCGTTTATGGGCGGCGCCTGAGGCCACGATCGGCCGGCTTGTGTGGCGCTGCTACACGGCGCCGTCTGTCCGCACCGCGCTACTTGCCCCTGAACGCGCTCGCTCCACGCCCATTTCGGTTGCGGGCTGCCTGGGAATGGTGATGGGGATGGACCCCCGGAGTTCGGTGTAGAAGCTCCTGAAGAGGCCGCGGGTCCAGCCGTCCCTGTAGAGCGTTCCTCGGGGAGGGGATCCCGTTAGGGGTCGAACGGCTTGTACCCGGAGCTTCAAAGCCGCTGGGCGACAGCCGCAATCCGTCGCGCGCGGAGGGTGGAGTGAGGCCCCTACCGGGATCCCCTCTTGGCGCGCCCCGTTTAGAAGCTGTAGCGGCTGGAGACGCGGTCGAAGAGACGATCGCCGCGTTGCCGCCGCGGCCCCGGGCAAGGATCCGGGGCCGGGCGGCGGTGGCGTGTCTCGCAGCTCGGAGAAGTTCTCCCAACGGGCTCGAGCCCGTACTCGCCGAGCGTGGCGAAGTCGATCATCAGGTCGACTGCGTCGGTCAGCCGTGCTGTTAGCGTTTGCTTAGAATCGAACATGTGTTCCTAAGATAGGGAGGCGTCCGGACGGCTTTGACGTTTTGCAACGAGGCTTGCACACAAGCCAAAAAGTACCCGCAAATCGCGGGGTTTAATCGCAGCAGTCGAACAGGTGTTCCCGGTTGGGACGGATATGAGGAGACGTAGACATTCGGTTGCGGACACGTCGCGGTCGCCGCCTGACTTTGGCAGCGCCGCGAACCCCCAGAAGCGCAGTGCGAAACGTTCTTCCCCGGAGCATCTGCTGTGGCTATCGCCACGCTCCTTGCGTCTCGCGGGCTGGATCGTAGCGTGACGGCCGTCACTTTGCACGCCGCTCCGCGAATTCAGGGATGGGGGCACCGGCGGATAGTCGATGGGACGCTGGGGGAGGTCGCGCTCGGGGTCGGGGCTACCGGTCGTTACCCTCCTGCCGATGGAGAAATTCGTCATCGAAGGCGGCGTGCCGCTCTCCGGCGAGGTGACCGTCGCCGGGAACAAGAATGCCGCCCTGCCGATCCTCGCCGCCTGCCTCCTGACCGAGGAGGAGGTGCTGCTGCATCGTGTCCCGCGGATTCGCGACACGGAGGCGCAGATCGCGCTGCTCGAACAGCTCGGGGTGGAGGTGGCCTGGGTCGCCGACAACAGCGTGAAGCTCTGTGCAGCGAACGTCACCGATCCGGTGGTCGACGAGGAGCTCTCGGCACGGATCCGGGCTTCGTTCCTCCTTGCCGGCCCATTGCTTGCGCGCTTCGGCGCCGCCAAGATGCCGCCGCCCGGTGGCGACTTCATCGGCCGGCGTCGCCTCGACGCCCATCTGGACGCCTTCAAGGACCTCGGTGCCCGCGTCGACGGCGCCCGCTGGATCGAGCTGAGCGCCCCGACCGGCCTCTGCGCCTGCCAGATCTTCATGGACGAGCCCTCAGTCATGGGAACCGAGAACGCGCTGATGGCGGCCGCGCTCACCCCTGGCCAGACGCAGATCTCCAACGCCGCCTCCGAGCCCCACGTCCAGGACCTGGCCCGCCTGCTCACCGTGATGGGCGCCGAGGTCGAAGGGGTCGGTTCCAACGTGATGACGGTCAACGGCCGGGAGACCCTGCGCGGCGCCGAGTTCACGATCTGCCCCGACCACATCGAAGTCGGCAGCTTCATGGCCCTTGCTGCGGCGACCGGGGGAGAGCTGACGATCCGTGATGCCGGCCCGAGCGACCTCCGCAACGTGCGCCGCCAGTTCCGCCGCCTCGGCCTGCGCTCAGAGGTCCGGGGCGAGGACGTGTTCGTCCCCGCCGGTCAGCACCTGGAGATCGAACCCGACCTCGGCGGCGCGATCCCGAAGATCGAGGACGGCCCCTGGCCCGCGTTCCCGGCCGACCTCACCTCGATCGCGCTGGCGCTCGCCACCCAAGCCGACGGCGAGATCCTGATCTTCGAGAAGATGTTCGAGAACCGCTTGTTCTTCGTCGACAAACTCGTCGCGATGGGCGCTCGGATCACGCTCTGCGATCCCCACCGGGCGATCGTCAGCGGTCCGAGCCGGCTTCACGGCGAGCGCGCTGCCAGTCCCGACATCCGCGCCGGCATGGCGATCCTCATCGCCGCCCTGGCCGCCGAAGGCACCTCGGAAATCGGCGACATCCACCAGATCGACCGCGGCTACGAGCAGATCGACGAGCGCCTGCGCGGTCTCGGCGCCCGGATCGAGCGCGTCTCCGCCGACGCGTCCGTCGGTCGACCCCTCGCGGTGGATTAACCCGCTGACACCGCCGGTTCTCGTAAGGTCCGGCGCATGATCCACCCGATCCCACCCGGCACGCGTGACGTGCTGCCCGACGAGATGCGCGAGCTGCGCCGTCTCAACCGGCGCCTGATCGAGGTTTTCGAAGGCGCGGGCTACGGCGAGGTCGCCACCCCGGCGATCGAATACGACGAGGTGCTCTCGCGCGGCGACCGGCCCTCTTCGGCATCGCCCTACCGCTTCTTCGACGAGAACGGCGACCTGCTGGCGCTGCGCAGCGACATGACGGTGCCGATCGCCCGCCTCGTCGCCACCCGCTTCGCCGACGCGCCGCTGCCGCTGCGTCTCTGTTACCTGGCCTCCGCCTACCGCGCCGTGCTGCCTCAGCGGGGTGAGATGCGCGAATACGTGCAGGCCGGGATCGAGCTCATCGGCGAGCCCGGCCCGGAGGGGACCGCCGAGGTCATCGGCGTGCTCGAGGCGGCGCTCGACGCGGCGGGTCTCGACCGCGCCGTGATCGGTCTCGGCGACGCCGATCTCTACCGCGGCCTGCTGACCGAGTTCGGGGTCGAGGGGGAGGCGCGCGACGCCGTCCTCGACCGGCTCGCCACCCACGACCTCGTCGGTCTCGGGACGGCGCTGGAAGACGCGGGGATCGGCGCCAAGGCGGCGGAGACCTGCGTCGCGCTCTCGCAGCTACGCGGCGGCAGCGAGGTCCTCGACCGCGCCCGTGAGCTCGGTGGCGAGGCGGTCGAACGCACCGCGACCCGCCTGCAGGAGACCTACGAGACGTTGGTCGCCCGCGGCACCGCCGAGCGCGTCCAGATCGATTTCGGGCTGCTGCGCGACCTCGGCTACTACAGCGGCGCCATCTTCGAGGTCTACGACCCGGCCGTCGGCCACGTGCTCGGCGGCGGCGGCCGCTACGACGGCTTCCTCGCCAGCTTCGGCGTCGACTTGCCGGCGGCGGGCTTCTCCCTCTACCTGGAGCGCGTCCACGTCGCCCAGATGGAGGAGGAGTCGCGGCGGCGCCAGAGGGCGGCGGCCGATGTCTAGCGGGCCCGGCATCATCGGCGGCCCGAGCCACCCGGAGGGGCCGCTCACCCTGGCGGTGCCGCGCGGCGCGCTCTTCGGCGAAACGCTCGACCTGCTCGACGCGGCGGGTGTCGACACGGCGCCGGCGCGGGGCGACTCGCGCTCGCTGATCTTCCACACCGACGAGATGACCCTGGTGACGATGCGGCCCTCCGACGTGCCGACCTACGTCGAGGCGGGCGCCGCCGACGTCGGCATCACCGGCAAGGACGTGCTGCTCGAGCAGTCCGACCGGGTCGTCTACGAGCTGCTCGACCTCGGCTACGGCAAGTGCCGCATGGTGCTGGCCGGGCGGCGCGGGGACGAGCGCCTCGGCGAAAGCTTCCGCCGGCTGGGGATGATGCGGATCGCGACCAAGTACCCGCGGATCGCCGAACGCTATTTCGAGGACACCGGCCGCCAGATCGAACTGATCGAGGTGAAGGGATCGGTCGAGCTGGCGCCGCTGATCGGGCTCGGCGACGGCATCGTCGACCTCGTCGCCACCGGCCGCACGCTGGCCGAGAACGATCTCGAGGTGCGCGAGGAGATCGTCGACTGCACCGCCCGCCTGGTCGCCAACCGCGTCGCCCACAAGCTGCGCGCCACCGAGGTCGACGACCTGACCGCGCGCCTGCGGGTGGCGAGCCGGGCGTGAGGGCCGCGCGGTGAAGATCCAACGCTTCGAGTGGGCCGGGGCGAGCGCCACGGCGAGCGCGGTGCGCGACTGGAGCGCCGAGGCGGCGCCGCCGGTCGAGGTCGACTCGATCGGCTCGCTGGTCCGCGAGGGGGGCGACGCGGCGCTCCTGGCGCTGACCAAACGCTACGACGCGCCCGATGCCGAGATCACGCGCCTGCGGGTCGAGCCGGAGGAGGCCGCCGCGGCGCTGAACGCGATCGACGGAGGGCTGCGCGAGGCGCTGGAGACGGCCGCCGCCAACATCCGTGCCGTCGCCGCGGCCCAACTTCACGAGGAGCGCATCGTCGAGCTGCCCCAGGGCCACTCGGTGCGCCTCCGTGAGGTCCCGGTCGGCGCGGCCGGGCTCTACGCGCCGGGCGGCCGCGCCGCCTACCCCTCGAGCGTCCTGATGACCGCGCTGCCCGCGCAGGCCGCCGGGGTGGGGCGGATCGCCATGGCGACGCCGCCCGGCCCCGACGGCAGGGTCCACGAGGTGACGCTCGCCGCCGCGGCGCTCTGCGGGATCGAGGAGATCTACGCGGTGGGCGGCGCCCAGGCCGTCTTCGCGCTCGCCTTCGGCACCGAGACGATCGAGCCGGTCGACGTGATCGCCGGCCCCGGCAACCCCTGGGTGCAGGAGGCCAAGCGGGCGGTGTACGGGACGGTCGGGATCGACAGCCTCGCCGGGCCCTCGGAGCTGATGGTGATCGCCGGCCACGACACCGAGCCGGGGTGGGCGGCGCTCGACCTCTGCGCGCAGGCCGAGCACGGCGATGGCGCGCTACTGGTCGCCGCGGTGGAGGAGCACGTCCTCGATGCGGTCGCGGAGGCGACGGAGCGGCTCGCCGCCGAGCGTCCCGGCGTCTCCGGCGCGGCGCCGCTGGCGCTCGTCCACGTCCCCGACTCGACCGACGCGGCCGACCTCTGCAACGCCTTCGCGCCGGAGCACGTCGAGATCTTCGAGGAGGACGCGAGCCTGCTTGCCGAGCGGATCACGACCGCGGGATGCGTCTTTGCCGGCCGCTGGGGGGCGACCGCGTTCGGGGATTACGCGGCGGGCTCGAACCACGTGCTGCCGACCGGCGGCTCGGGCCGTTTCACCGGGCCGCTCGGCCCCGGTGCGTTCCGCCGACGCATCTCCACGGTGGAGTTCGACGCTGCCGCCGCCGCGGCGCTCGCGCCCGTCGTCGACAAGATCGCCCGCGCCGAGGGCTTCCCCGTTCACGGCGAATCGGCCATGATCCGGACCACATGAGTAAAAGATCCGCCAAGAGAAGCCGTACCACCGGGGAGACCGACATCTCCCTCGAGCTCTTCCTCGACGGGGAGAGCTCCTACGAGAACTCGACCGGGGTCGGCTTCTTCGACCACATGCTCGACCTCTTCGCCCGGCACGGCCGCTTCGGCCTGAAGGTGAACGCCGCGGGGGACACCGAGACCGGCGCCCACCACACGGTCGAGGACGTCGGCATCGTGCTCGGTCAGGCGCTCGACGAGGCGCTCGGCGACCGCGCCGGGATCCGCCGCTACGGCTCGGCGCTGGTGGCGATGGACGAGGCCCTGGCCGAGTGCGCGATCGACATCTCCGGCCGCCCGCACTGCGTCTTCCGCGCCGACCTCCCGAAGGCCTCGATCGCGGGTTTCGAAACCGAGCTCGCCGAGGAGTTCTTCAACGCGGTCGCCAACTCGGCGAAGCTGACCCTGCACGTCGAAGTCCGTTACGGCTCCAACGTCCACCACATGATCGAGGCGGCCTTCAAGGCGTTCGCCCGGGCGCTCCGCGTCGCGGTGTCGATCGACCCGGAGGAGACGGGTGTCCCTTCGACGAAGGGCACGCTCCATGAGTGACGGGCCCAGCATCCTTGTCCTTGACTATGGGATGGGAAATCTGCGCTCGGTCGAGAAGGCGCTCGAGCACGTCGGCGCGCACGCCGCGATCGGCGCCGACCCGGACGAGATCCGCGCCGCCGACGGGCTCATCCTGCCCGGCGTCGGCGCGTTCCCGCGGGCGATGGAGCGAATCCGCGCGACCGGCCTCGACGAGCTGATCGCCGAGCGGGCCGCGGGGGGGACGCCGGTCCTCGGCATCTGTCTCGGCCTGCAGCTGCTCTTCGAGCACTCCGAGGAGCTCGGCGGCGCCGCGGGCCTCGGCCTGCTGCCCGGCGCGGTGACGATGCTGGACGCGCCCGGGCTGAAGGTCCCGAACATCGGCTGGGCACCGGTCCGCTGGGAGCGCGAGTCGCGCCTGGTCGAGGGCATCCCGTCGGAGACGCCCTTCTACCTCGTCCACTCCTTCGTCGCCCGACCCGCCGGGGAGGACACGCTCGGCACCGCCTCCTACGGCGAGCGCTTCGCCTGCGCGGCCGAGCGCGACAACGTCTTCGGCGTCCAGTTCCACCCCGAGAAGTCAAGCGCCGCCGGGCTGCGCCTGCTTGCCAACTTCAGCGGCATCTGCGCGAAGGCACCAGCGACCGCGTGATCCTCTACCCGGCGATCGATATCCGCGACGGCCACGCGGTGCGGCTGGTCGAGGGCGACTACGACCGCGAGACGGTCTTCGACGCCGACCCGGTCGACGCGGCGCTGCGCTTTGCCGACGCGGGCGTGCACGTCCTCCACGTGGTCGACCTCGACGGGGCGAAAGCGGGTGAACCGAAGAACCTGAAGACGGTCCGGCGGATCGCCGACGCGGTTCCCTTCCCGATCCAGGTCGGTGGCGGGCTGCGCGACGCCGATTGCGTCGCCAACGTGCTGCGGGCGGGTGCCGAACACGTGGTGATCGGGACCGCGGCGATGCGCGATCCCGACTTCCTGGCGGCGATGCTGAAGGCGCACGGTGAGCGGATCGTCGTCTCGGTCGACGCGCGCGACGGCAAGGTCTCGCTGGCGGGCTGGACCGAGACCTCCGACGTCGAGGCCGCCGACGCGGTCGCCGACCTCACCGCGCGTGGGGTTCAGCGCTTCCTCTTCACGCCGATCGAGGTCGACGGGACGCTCGCCGGGCCGGGCTTCGAGCAGCTGGCGAAGGTGGCGGCGGCGACCACGGCCTCGGTCATCTACTCGGGCGGCGTCGGCACCCTCGAGGACCTGGTGCGCCTGCGCGCCGAGGCGGCGCTGAACGTGGAGGGCGTGATCGTCGGCCGCGCCCTCTACGACAAGCGCTTCACGGTCGGCGAGGCCGTCGCCGCCCTCGCCTGACGTGTTGACGGGCCGAAAACCAGACTATATGGCTGGTTTTCGGCCCGTCAACGCGCTGGGCTAGCCTGGGTCCATGCCGTTGAAGCGCGTCATCCCTTGCCTTGACGTCGACGCCGGGCGCGTCGTCAAGGGCACCAACTTCGTCGGCCTGCGCGACGCGGGGGACCCGGTCGAGCTGGCCGAGCGTTATGACGCCGAGGGGGCCGACGAGCTCGTCTTCCTCGACATCACCGCCTCGCACGAGCGGCGCGAGACCATCGTCGAGCTGGCCCGTCGCACCGCCGACAACGTCTTCATCCCGTTCACCATCGGCGGGGGCATCCGCTCGGTCGAGGACGCCCAGGCGGTGCTCGACGCGGGCGCCGACAAGGTCTCCGTCAACTCCGCGGCGCTGGCCCGACCGGAGCTCCTGACCGAGCTCGCCGACCATTTCGGCGCCCAGTGCGTGGTGATCGCGATCGACGCCAAGCGCGATGCCGAGGAGCCGCCGACGACTTCGCCGACCTGCGCTGCGCCCGCCGGCTGGTTCGGCGGCACCTGGGGCGTCTACGTGAAGGGCGGTCGCGAGCGGGTGCCGGGACGCGACGCCGTCTCCTGGGCCCGCGAGGCGGTCGAGCGCGGCGCGGGGGAGGTCCTCCTCACCAGCATGGACCGCGACGGCACGAACGACGGCTACGACCTCGAGCTGACCCGTGCGGTCGCCGACGCCGTCCCGGTCCCGGTGATCGCCTCAGGCGGTGCCGGCGAGCTCTCCCACCTCTCCGACGCGATCGCGGAGGGCGGCGCCGACGCCGTCCTCTGCGCCTCGATCTTCCACTACGGGCAGCACACGGTGGCGGAGGCCAAGGAGCGCCTCGCCGCCGACGGCATCGAGGTCCGCCGCTAGCTGTTCCTTATGGGCCCCACAGGACCATGAGGAACAGCGGAACGGGTCAGCCGCCGCCTTCCGTCGTCGCGCCGCGACCGTTCCTCAGGTCTTCGGCCAGCCCGGCGATGTGGGATTCGCGCAGGATCTCGAAGCGGGCGAGTTCGAACGGTTTGCCCTTCTCGGCGAACGCGGAGATCTCGGTGGTGGCGCCGGTGTAGCCCGCCGCTTCGACGGCCTTGATCACCGTTTCGTCATATTGCCCGGCGGGATAACAGAAGTTGTTGACCGGGACCTTGAAGGTTTCCTGGAGGATCTTCCGTGAGCCCGCCACTTCTTCTTTCAGTTCTTCGGGGCCGAGTTCGGTCAGGTCCAGGTGGTGGATGGTGTGGGCGGCGAGCTCCCAGCCCGCCGCGATCATCGCTTCGACGTTTGATTCGTACAGTTCCGAGCCTTCGGCCTTGAGGTTGAGGACGCCCGCCCAGCCGTGCTTGCGCAAGGTCGGCAGGGCGAAGGTGAACTGGGGGCGATAGCCATCGTCGAAGGAGATGACCACCGGCTTGGGCGGCAGGGTGCCGTCGCCGTACCAGGATTCCTGGACTTGTTCGAGCGTCACCGCCTCGTAGCCCTGCTGTTCCAGCCAGTCCATCTGCTTTTCGAAGTCGGTGCGGCCGACGTAGAGTTCGGGGTAGGGGGCGCCTTCGGGCGGGCTGCCGAGGACGTGGTACTCGAGGATCGGGACCGGGCCCTTGTAGGGCTTCCAGTTCGCCCGGGGGGTGGCGTTGCGAACCTTGCCCGACTTTTCGGCGTCGGCCTTCGACGCCTTCGTCTTCGTCGTCGGAGCAGCGTCCTTCGCGGGCGGGGCATTCCCGGTGCCTTCGTCTTCGGCGTCGCCGGCGCGGGTCAGGACGATCACGACGGCGACGGCCACGACGACCAGCGACGCCAGCGCGACGAGCCTGCGGCGCACGATCTGGCCCCGCGTCGGCCCCCGGCGGCGGGCAGGGTCGGGACGGTCCTCCGGCAGTCCCTCGTCGTCTTGCCAGTCACTCGCCATCCGCGTCGCCGATCATCGTAGGGGGCAAGCGATGATGTGGGCGCGATGATCAGTGGAGAGCAGCTCGCCGAGGCACTCGCCGCCGCCTACCCGGAGCTGGCCGACGTCGCCGCGGCCGCGCCCGACCCCGTCTACCTGGTCGGCGGTGCGGTGCGCGATCTGCTGTTGGGACGGGGCCGCGCCGACATCGACCTCGTGGTCGAGGGTGACCCGCGCGATCTCGCCGCCGCGCTCGGTGCGGAGATCGTCGAGTCGCACTCCCGCTTCGGGACCATGAAGCTGGCGCTCGAGGGCGCCGGGATCGACGCGCGCGAGGAGGTCATCGACGTCGCAGCGGCCCGGCGCGAGAGCTACGCGAGGCCAGGGGCGCTGCCGACGGTCGAGCTCGGGGCGCCGGTCCGCACCGACCTGGCCCGCCGCGACTTCACCGTCAACGCGATGGCGGTGCCGCTGGCCGACCCCCGAGAGCTGGTCGACCCTTACGACGGCCAGGTCGACCTCGCGGCGGGCGTCCTGCGGGTCATCCACGCCGGCTCGTTCGTCGACGACCCGACCCGCGCGATCCGCGCGGCCCGCTACGGGGCGCGGTTCGGCTTCGGGATCGAGCCCGGGACGCGGGAGCTGCTCGAGGCGACCGACCTGGGCACGGTCACCCCGGAGCGGCGGGGGGCGGAGCTGCGCAAGCTGGCCGAGGAACCGAGCGCGGTCCGGGCGCTCGAACTGCTGGCGGGCTGGGGGCTGATCGAGCCGCGCGAGGGCGGCGAGTCCTTCGCCCTGGCGCGCGAGGTGAACCGCCTGATGGCCGGGCCGCCCTGGTCGGAGGAGGCCGACCGGGCCGGGGCGATCCTCGCCGCGGCGCTGGGCCCGTGGTCCGACTCCCTCGCGGGAGAGGCACCCTCGCGCCCCTCGGAGGGGGTGCGCCTGGCCCGCGGCCACGACCCGATCGAGCTCGTCCTCGCCCGCGCCGCCGGCGCCGAGTGGCTGGACGACTGGCTGCGGTGGCGCGAGGTGTCCCTGGAGACCACCGGCGCCGACCTGACCGCGGCAGGCCTGAGGGGCCCCGAGGTCGGCGAGGCCCTGAACCGAGCCCTGTCCGCGAAGCTCGACGGCAACGCCCCCACCCGCGCCGACGAGCTCCGCCTCGCCCTCGAACCCCCACGTTGATGGGCCGAAAACCCGTCAGATAGTCCGGTTTTCGGCCCATCAACACGGGATCTGCTTGGGTCTGGGGGGATGGAGTGGCGTGAGACGGATGGGGTGCGGTGGCTCGAGGCCACGCTTGGGCCCGCGGGGCCGGGGACCGGGCGCGCGGGGTTCGGCTCGCGGGTCGGTGGGGTCTCCGAGGCTCCCTACGACTCGCTGAATATCGGCGTGCTCACCGACGACGCGGACGCTGCGGTGGTCGTGAACCGGACGCGGCTGGCAGCGGCGGTCGGGGTCGAGCCGCGCAGCGTGCCGATCGGGCTACAGGTCCACGGGGCAGAGATCGCGCTCCACGACGCGCCGCAGGAGCCGAGCCCCTACGCCGAACCGGGCACCGCGCTGCAGGAGGTCGATGGACACGTCGTCCGCCGTCCCGGCCTGGCGCCGCTCGTCCTCACCGCCGACTGCCTGCCGGTGGCGCTCGCCGGCCCGGGCGGCGTGGCGATGCTCCACTGCGGCTGGCGCGGGCTCGCGGCGGGAATCATCGGCCGCGGCGCGACCGCGGTCGAAGCGACCTCCGCCGCGATCGGACCGGGGATCGGCCCCTGCTGCTTCGAGGTCGGCCCCGAGGTGCTCGGGGCCTTCGCCGACCTCGGCGACGGGATCGCGGAAGGTCGGATGCTCGACCTCCCCGAGGTCGCCCGCCGCCGGCTGGCCCGGGCCGGGGTCGAGCAGGTCGAGTCCGCCGGGCTCTGCACCTTCTGCGAGGCCGATCTCTTCTTCTCCCACCGCCGGGACAAGGGCGTCACCGGGCGGATGGGCAGCCTCGCCTGGATCGATCCGCCGGACGTAGCGGCCGCGGGGAGGACCTGACCGATGCCGCGCACCCTCTTTCACGACATCGACCCCGCCCGCGTCCGCGCCAACCTCGAGGAGGCGACCACCGAGGCGGCGGGCCGCGCCGAGGTCCTCGTCGCCTGCAAGTACGTGCCGCTGGAGGAAATGGGAGCGCTGGCCGAGGCCGGTGTCGCCCTGGTCGGGGAGAACCGCCAGCAGGACCTGGCCTTCAAGCACGACGCCTACGCCGAGAGCTTCACCTGGGACTTCATCGGCAACCTGCAGAGCCGCAAGGTCCGCCAGATCGTGCCGTTGGTGCGGCTGATCCACTCGGTCGCGACCGATTCGGCGCTGGAGCAGCTCGGCCGCCACGGCACCCCCGACACCGAGGTGCTGATCGAGGTCAACGTCGCCGAAGAGGAGGGGAAGGGGGGCGTCGCGCCCGCCGCGCTCGCCGACTTCATCGCCCGCTGCCCGGTCCGCGTCTCCGGCCTGATGACGATGCCGCCGTTCGCCGCGGACCCCGAGGCATCGCGCCCCCATTTCGCCCGCCTTGCCGAGCTCGCCGCCGCCAACGGTTTACCCCGATTGTCCATGGGAACTTCGCAGGACTGGCGGATCGCGCTCGAGGAGGGGGCGACGATCATCCGGCTCGGATCCGCACTCTTTGTGTGATTCAGCGCTAACCTGACCCTCGACGGAATTCAGGAAACTCACCGAGAGGAGTCGGCGTTCTTAAGCCGAAACAGGCGTCATGGCCTTGAGGGATAGCTGGCATAAAGCACTTGTCTACTTCGGTCTCGCCGAGGAACACGACTACGGCACCGACTACGAAGAAGACTACGAGCCGGAAACCGGCACGGAAGAAGCCTTCGAATCGCGGCGCGACCGCGAGCGGGACCGCGAGCCGGCCTCGGTCCGCCGACTGCCGACCTCGCGGCGCGCCCGCCGCGACGAGATCGACGACATCTTCGGTGACGACGAACCGATCGCCGCGAGCCGCACGCGCACCCTGCGTCCGGTCGACAACGGCGCCGCCGGTGGCGACGTCCAGGTCCACCTGGTCATCCCGCGCAACTTCAACGACGCCCAGCAGGTGGCCGACCAGTTCAAACGGCAGGTCCCGGTGATCCTGAACCTCCAGACCGCCGACCACGAGCTCTCCAAACGTCTGATCGACTTCTGCTCGGGCCTCACCTACGCGCTCGACGGCGGCATGCAGCGGATCGCCGAGAAAATGTTCCTGTTGACGCCGCGCAACGTCGAGGTCTCGGCGGAGGAAAAAGCGCGCCTGCTCGACAAGGGCTTCTTCAACCAGTCCTGATGGCCTGGCCCTCCATCTCCTATCCGGAGTGGAGCGAGACCTGCGACACGTTGCACGCCCACACGCAGGTGCTGGGCAAGCTGGCCGCCGAGCTCGCGCCGCCGGAGCCGCAACTCCAGCACGCCGCCCTGCGCCTCACCGCGCGTGGCTGGGAGACGGCGCCGCTGCCGTCGCCTGACGGGAACGGCGCCTTCGTCGTCGCCCTCGACCTCCACCGCCACGAGACCTTCGTCGAAACCTCCGACGGCCTGCGCCAGGCGGTGCCGCTGATCCCGAACCGACCGGTCGGCGAGGTGACCGAGGACGTGATGGCGACGGTCGCCGACGTGGCCGGGGAGGCGAAGGTCGACTTCGAACCGCAGGAGGTCGGCTGGACGGTCCCGCTGGACCAGGACGAAGAACACGCGACCTACGACACTCAGGCGATCGCCGAGTACTTCGGCATGGCGACCCGCGCGGCGCAGGTCCTGGCCGCCTTCCGGGCGCCCTGGCGGGGCCGCTCGACCCCGGTGAACGCCTGGTGGGGATCCTTCGACCTCGCCGTCAACCTCTTCTCCGGCGACCCGGCGACGCCGCCCTCCGACGACTTCATCATGCGCAACGCGATGGATGCCCAGGAGGTCGCGGTCGGCTGGTGGCCCGGCGACCCGAAACACGGCGGCGCCGCCTTCTACGCCTACGCCCACCCCGCGCAGCCAAGCTTCGCCGGCGGCGACCTGGGCGTCCCCGGGTCCCGCTGGGACGGCGATCTGGGCGAGTACGTGCTCGAGTGGGAGGACCTGGTGAGGGCCGGGGACCCGCACGCGCGCGCCCTCGAGTTCGCCCGCGCAGCCTTCCGTCACGCCTGCGCCACCTGTGGTTGGGACCCGGAGCTGGCGGCGACCGCCGAAGCCAAGCCGCCGCCCGTCGCCTGAGCCGCACCGCCGCGCGGGTAATCTGGGCGGCGTGATCATCGGCTTCGTCGGATCGGGCAGCATGGCGGCGGCGATCGCCCGCGGGCTCGCGGGCGAGGTCGACGGGATGCTCTTCTCCGATTCCGGCTCCGGGCGGGCCGCGGCGCTCGCCGAGGAGCTCGGCGGCGAGGCGCTCCCCAACCAGGAGGTCGCCGAGCGCGCCGACGTCGTCGTCCTCGCCGTGAAGCCCGCCGCGCTCGACGCCGTCGCACCCTCGATCGGCGCGGCGAAGGAGATCGTCTCGGTCCTCGCCGCGACGCCGCTCGAGCGCCTCCGCACCGCGCTCCCCGGCGCGCGGATCCTGCGGACGATGCCGAACGTCGGCGTCGAGGTGCGCCAGGGCGTGATCTGCGTCGCCGGCGATGACTTGGCGCCGGAGGTCCGCGCCACGCTCGGCAAGATCGCCCACGTGGTGGAGATCGAGGAGAAGGACTTTGACGCTGCCACCGCGGTGATGGGCTGCGCGCCCGCCTACCTGGCGCTGGCGGTGGAAGCGATCGGCGACGCGGGCACCGCCGACGGGCTCGACGGCGAGCTCGCCCGCGAGCTGATCGTCGAGACCGCCGCGGGCACCGCCGAGCTGCTGCGCCGCCGCCACCCCGCCGACGTCCGCCGCGCGGTCGCCTCCCCCGGCGGCAGCACCGAGGCGGGCCTCGAGGAACTGGACCGCCTGGACGCGCGCGCCGCCTTCGTCGCCGCGGTGGACGGATCGCTGCGGAGGATGCGCGAATGACGACCGCCCTCGCCGCGCTCCCGCTCGCCCTCTCGAAGGGCGACATCGCCGGCTACGTATCGGCGCTCTTCATCGTCTACACGATCCTGATCCTGCTGAACATCCTGATCTCGTTCGTGCCGCGGATGCCCTACTCGCCCTGGCTGCGCGCCGTCCTCGACTTCATCACCGAATCGACCGACCCCTACCTGAACATCTTCCGCAGCTTCATCCGGCCGATCGGCGGCGGCAACCTCGCCTTCGACCCCAGCCCGATCATCGCCCTGATCGCGCTCGGGATCGTCGAGGGGATCGTCCTCAGCATCCTCAGGTGAGCGACCGTCGCGTCCGGGCCTCGTGGCTCGCGGCAGCCCTCTGTGTCGTCCTCCTGGTCCTCGACCAGGTGGCGAAGTCGATCGTTGAACACAACATCGTCCTCGGCGAAAAGGTCGACCTGCTGGGGCCGCTGAAGCTGACCCTCTCGCACAACGAAGGGGTCGCCTTCGGGCTCGCCTCGGGGAGCGGGGTCGGGCTGATCGTGGTGACGCTGATCGCGCTCGGCGTCGTCCTCTGGCTCTTCTCGCGCGATCCGGCGCGACCGGGGATGTGGGTGGCGACGGGGCTCCTGACCGGCGGGGCGATCGGCAACCTGATCGACCGCCTCCGCCACGGCCACGTCACCGACTTCATCGATCTGCCGCACTGGCCGCCGTTCAACCTGGCCGACTGCGGGATCACCTGCGGGGTGGTGATCCTGCTCGTCATCTACGTGCGCGAAGCCGAGCGTGACTCCTGAGCTGAAGATCATCCGCCTCGACGAGGATTTCGCGGTGATCGACAAGCCGGCCGGGCTCGTCGTCCACCCGGCGCCCTCGCACAGCGGCCCGACCCTGGTCTCGGAGCTCGGAGACCTGCTCGGCGGCGGCGATCCGGAGCGGCCGGGGATCGTCCACCGCCTCGACAAGGACACCAGCGGGCTGATGGTCGTCGCCCGCGTTCCGGAGGCGCTGGCGGCGCTGCAGGAGGCGGTCCGGGAGCGCGCGGTCGAGCGCCGCTACCTGGCCCTGGCGGGCGGGCGCCTGTCGTCCCGGACCGGGACGATCGACGCGCCGATCGGGCGGGCGACGAAGCGCCGCACCCGCATGGCGGTCGCCGGCGCCGCCTCGCGCGAGGCCCGCACCCACTTCGAGGTGCTGGAGCTGCTGCCGCGCGAGACCTACCTCGAGGCCCGTCTGGAGACCGGCCGCACGCACCAGATCCGCGCGCATTTCGCCGCGATCGGCCATCCGCTCGTCGGCGACGCCACCTACGGAGGCAAGGACCGATGCGGCCTGGGACGCCAGTTCCTGCACGCCCACCGGCTGGCTTTCCGCCACCCGCGGACCGGCGAGCCGCTCGACTTCTCCTCGCCGCTCCCCGAGGATCTCGCCGCGGCGCTGGAGTCGGCGCACAGGGAGTAGCCGCCGCCACGGCCACCCCTCTACAATCGCCCTCAAGTAATCCAAGTCACTTCTACCCCCGTCCAGAAGCGGACCGGATCCTGCCCGGAGGCCAAGAAGGCCGCACCGGGTCCCGGCGAGCGGGGCGGGCGCAACGTAACCGAATCAAGGAGAAGCACATGCCCCAGGCAGGCCTGCAAGAACTGCTCGAGGCCGGAGTCCACTTCGGCCACCAGACGCGCCGTTGGAACCCGAACATGCGCCGTTTCATCTTCGGCGAGCTCGACGGGATCCACATCATCGACCTCCTCCAGACCGAGGCATTGCTGGAGAACGCCCGCCGCTTCGCCGGTGAGCTCGCCTCCGGCGGCGGCACCATCCTCTTCGTCGGCACCAAGAAGCAGGCGAGCGACGTGGTCCAGGAATGGGCCGATCGCTGCAAGATGCCCTACGTCAACAAGCGTTGGCTGGGCGGGCTGCTGACCAACTTCCAGACGATGTCGGGCCGGATCGCCCGCCTCCACGAGCTGAACGGCTGGAAAGAGGAGGGCAAACTCGACCTCCTGCCGACCAAGGAGCGGATGAACATGGAGGCCGAACTCGCGAAGCTCGAGTTCAACCTCGGCGGCGTCCGCGACATGGAGCGCCTGCCCGACGCGGTCTTCGTCACCGACCTGAAAACCGAGGAGATCGCGGTCCACGAGGCGGCCCGCCTGCGGATCCCGATCATCGGCCTGGTCGACACCAACTGCGACCCGACCCCGGTCGATTACGTGATCCCGGGGAACGACGACGCGATCCGCTCCTGCCAGCTGATCATCGGCACGATCGGCGGCGCGGTCGAGGAAGGTTCCTCGGCCTGGCGCGTGCAGGAGGAAAAGCGGATCGCCGAAGAGATGGAGCGGCGCAAACGCGACGAGGAAGAGCGCAAGAAACGCGAGGAGGAAGAGAAAGCTCGCATCCAGGCGCAGCAGGCCAAAGAAGCCGAGGAAGAAGCGGCCAAACAGGCCGCCGCGAAAGCCGACGCCGAGAAACAGAAAGCAGCTGCCGCGCAGGCCGCGAAAGCCGCACCGGCTCCGGCAGCGCCCGAGGGTGGGCAGCCGGCGCCCGCGGCTCCCAAAGCCGAGCAGCCGCAGCAGGCCGCTCCGGCCCAGCAGAGCGCCCCGCAGCAGCCCGCGGCCCCGGCGCAGCCCGAGGCGCCGAAAGCCGCTCCGGCTCCGGCCGAGGCCGCTCCCGCCACGTCGCAGGCCGAGGCTCCGAAAGCCGACGCCGCCCCGGCCGCCGAGACCAAAGAGACCGACACCCAGAAAGGGGATTCGTGATGGCGCAGGTCACCGCCGCCGACGTGAAAGCGCTCCGGGACCGCACCGGGGCCGCGATGATGGACAGCAAAGCCGCGCTGGTCGAGGCCGATGGCGACATCGACCGGGCGATCGAGCTGCTGCGCGTGAAGGGTCAGGCGTCCGCCGCCAAGCGCGAAGGTCGCGGCACCAACGAGGGGGTCATCTCCTCCTACATCCACGCCAACGCCAGCGTCGGCGCGATGGTCGAGGTGCAGTGCGAGACCGACTTCGTATCCCGCAACGAGGACTTCCAGGTCTTCGCCTACCAGGTCGCCCTGCACGTCGCGGCGACCGCGCCGCAGTACGTGTCGACCGATGAAATCGACGCCGACGCCCGTGAGGCCGAAAAGCGCGTCTTCGAAGAGAAGGCGAAGGAAGAAGGCAAACCGGACAACATCGTCGAGAAGATCGTCGAGGGGCAGCTGAGCAAGTGGGCCGCCGAAGTCGCGCTGCTCGACCAGCAGCACGTCAACGCCGAGAAACACGACTCGAAGACGATCGAGGAGCTGCGCCAGGAGCTGGCGGCGAAGACCGGCGAGAACATCCGCATCGCCCGCTTCAGCTACTTCAAAGTCGGAGGCGAGTGAGTGCCCGTCCCCTGGCCCCCACGCGCGCCTGGCGGTGCCGCACACACTGCGCGGGGCGGTGTCCTCGGTCGGCCGAATGGCGCTGCCATTAGGCCTCCCTGCGTCCTAGCCCCGCTTGGTGCGGCCCTCGCCAGCCACACGCGCGGATCAGGGGACGGGCACTAGCCATATGGCCGGGGAGCGGTTCGGTCGCATTCTCCTGAA
Source organism: uncultured Actinomycetes bacterium (assembly GCA_963782515.1). Lineage (GTDB taxonomy): Bacteria > Actinomycetota > Thermoleophilia > Solirubrobacterales > 70-9 > VAYN01. Next base: position 1,396,103 of record CAWAJY010000004.1, read on the forward strand.
GCTCTCGGGAGAGGCCCTGATGGGCAGCCAGTCCTACGGCACCGACGGTGCCGAGGTCGACCGGATCGCGACCCAGATCTCCTCCGTGCGCGAGCGCGGGGTGGAGGTGGCGATCGTCGTCGGGGCCGGGAACATCTACCGCGGCCTCGCCGGCGCCGCTGCCGGCATGGACCGGGCGACCGGTGACTACATGGGGATGCTGGCGACGGTGCTGAACGCGCTGACGCTGCAGGACGCGCTGGAGCGGCTGGGTCAGCACACGCGGGTGATGTCGGCGATCGACGTGAAGGAGGTGGCCGAGCCCTACATCCGCCGGCGGGCGATGCGCCACCTGGAGAAGGGGCGGATCGTGATCTTCGCTGCCGGCACGGGCAACCCGTTCTTCACCACCGACACGGCGGCCGCGCTGCGGGCGCTGGAGATTCACGCCGAGGCGATCCTGATGGCCAAGAACGGGGTGGAGGGGGTCTACGACTCCGACCCGGCGACCAATCCGGACGCCAAGTTCATCCCCAAGATCACGCATCGGGAAGCGATCGAGCAGGGGCTGAAGGTGATGGATTCCACCGCGCTCAGCCTCTGCATGGACAACGACCTTCCCATCTACGTCTTCAACATGGCGGACGAGCTGAACATAGATAGGATCGTCAGCGGCGAGACGGTCGGCACCTTGGTGTCGGGTAACCCCTCCGCCTAGAGAGGAGCGACCGTGGCAATCACCGACGAACTGCTTGCAGACGCCAAAGAGCGCATGGCCAAATCGGTCGAATCGAGCCGTGGAGAGCTCGCGACCGTGCGCACGGGGCGCGCCAGCCCACACCTGCTCGACCGGATCTCGGTCGATTACTACGGCTCCCAGACGCCTTTGAAACAGCTTGCGAACGTCGCTGCGTCGGACGCCCGCCTGCTCACCGTGACCCCGTTCGACAAGAGCGCGATCGGGGCGATCGAGAAGTCGATCCAGGAGTCCGACGTCGGCCTTACCCCGTCCAACGACGGCAACGTCATCCGCCTTGCGATCCCGGAAATGACCGAGGAGCGGCGGCGCGAGATGGTGAAGGTCGTCAACGGGGTGGCCGAGGACGGGCGCGTCGCGATCCGCAACGTGCGGCGCGACGTGATGAGCGACCTCCGCGAGCTGAAGAACGAGGGCGAAGTCGGCGAGGACGACGAGCGCCGCGCCGAGACGACGCTGCAGAAGCAGACCGACGAGGCGATCGCCGAGATCGACGCGCTGCTCAAGGGCAAGGAAGCCGAAATCCTCGAGGTTTGAGGGATCACCGAGGGCGGCGCACAACGTTGAGTGGCGCCGCCAAGTACGTAGCGATCATCACCGACGGCAACGGCCGCTGGGCGCAGCGGCGTGGGCTGCCGACGATCGCCGGACACCAGGCGGGCGCCGACGTGGTGAAGGCCCGGCTGCGCGACGCGGTCGACCTCGGGATCGAGGAGCTGACCGTCTTCTCCTTCTCGACCGAGAACTGGTCGCGCTCCGACGAGGAGGTGAGCGGCCTGATGAGGATGATGGGCGAACGGATCCTCGGTGAGACGCCGGAGCTGGACGAAGAGGGCGTGCGGTTGCGCTTCATCGGTCGCCGCGAGGGCGTCGCGCCGGACCTGATCGAGCGGATGGAGTGGGCGGAAGCGAAGACGGCCGGGAACGAGCGGATCACCCTCTTCGTCGCCTTCAACTACGGCGGACGGGCGGAGATCCTCGACGCGGCGCGCAGCTTCGAGGGCGGCTCGGAGGAGGACTTCCGCCGTCACCTCTACGCCCCTGACATGCACGACCCCGACCTCCTGATCCGGACCAGCGGCGAGCAGCGGATCTCGAACTACCTGCTGTGGCAGTGCGCCTACTCGGAGCTGGTGTTCGCCGAGGAGCTGTGGCCGGAATTCGACCGGGCGGCGTTCGAGCGGGCCCTGGAGGCGTTCACGGAGCGCCAGCGGCGCTTCGGGGGGCGGTGATGAGCGACTTCTTCGAAGAAGAGATGTTCGAAGAACGGACGCCGGAGCCTGATCCCGTGGAGGAGGTGCCGGAGCGTCGTCGCGAGCGCCCCCGCCGCGGTGGCCGCAAAGCTAGCAAGCGGCGGCGTGGCGGCGGCGAGCCGCCCAAGAAGCCGAAGCGCGGTCGTGGTGGAGGGGAGACCGCGAAACGGATCCTCGTCGCGGTGCCGGCGATCGCGATCGCGATCGCGATCATCGTCACGCCGAGCATCGTCTTCATGCTGGCGGCGATCGCGATCGGGATCCTCTGTTTGCGCGAGTACCTCGAGATGGCGAACTCGACCCGGCCGCTGGCGATCCCCGCCTACGCGACGGTCGCGGCGCTGGTCGTCGCCGCCCACTTCGGCACCTCCTACACCGTGTTGCTGATCTTCGCCGCGTCGTTCCCCGTCCTGTTCGCCTTCGCCGCCGATGCCCGCCACCGCGAGGGGTCGACGGTCTCGATGGGGGTGACGATGCTCGGCGTCGTCTGGATCGGCATCCCGCTGGCCCACGCCGTCTTCCTCCGGGACCTTCCCGACCACGGCGCGGCCCTCCTGATCGACGTCCTCGTCGGCACCTTCGTCACCGACACCGCCGCCTATGCCACCGGCCGCATGTTCGGCAGCCACAAATTCGCCCCGTCCCTCTCACCGAACAAGACCGTCGAGGGCCTCATCGGCGGCTTCGTCATCGGCACCATGGGCTTCTGGTTCGCCGGCCTCTACCAGAACTGGCTCTCCGGAACCGACGCCCTGATCATCGGTGCCGCGGTCGCCGCCATCGGCCCGGTCGGCGATCTCTTCGAGTCGATGCTGAAGCGCGATCTCGGCAAAAAGGACACCGGCACCCTCTTCGGCCCCCACGGCGGCATCCTCGACCGCCTCGACGCCGTCCTCTTCACCGTCGTGGTCGGCTATTACCTGGCCGTCGCCCTCGTGTACTGAGTCCTGTCACATTTCTTGACCTAGCGAAGACCCCGTCGTACCGTCGCCGCCATGAGGCGCCGGAGGCTGATCGAACTGCTGGTGGTCAGATGGGGATTCGCCGCGATGGTCGCGGTGGCGATCGCCGTGGGAGTCTTCGCGGCCGCAACCGTCGCAATCCCGGCCGATCTCCCGTCAGTCGCCCTGCGAGCGGTGCCCGTCTACCGAGTGGAGGTCGGCGCGGCCGTGTTTTTCGGCCTCTATCTCGGGGCGATGGCGCTCGTCCTGGCGATGCACAATCGCGCCTTCACCGAACTTGGAACCGGTGGCGTCAGGGCGCGGGATCTGGTGGTGGCGGAAGACGCGTACTTCGAAGAAATGGTTCTTGAGTTCATAGACGAATTTCATGAATCCACCGACCCGTTGAAAGGGGGCGGAGATGGAAATTGAGAGGCGGCGCGCGACCCCTGAAGAGGCGCGGGTTCGACGCGAACGAATCGACTACCTGGCCGAAAAGGTGCGGGCGTCCCTCGTCAGGAAGAAGGCGTATGTCGACAGGTTGCGTGCGGAAGGCCGTCTGCCTCCCGACGAGGGGCCACCCAGTCGTTTTTAAAGAGTCGGAAGGTGCGCTCCGTATCCTTCTGAGCAGATGAAGAAGGTGCTGATACTGGGCTCGACGGGGTCGATCGGGACGCAGGCGCTCGAGGTGATCTCGGCTTCGCCGGAGCTGCGGGCCGTCGGCCTGGCCGCCGGGCGCGGCTGGGAGACGACCGTGGCGCAGGCACGCGAGCACGGGGTGGAGGTCATCGCCCTGGCCGATCGCGACGCGGCGGCGCTTGCCGGGGAGGCCTGGGACGGGCGCGTCCTGGCGGGGGAGGAGGGCGTGCGGGAGCTGATCGGCGCGGTCGAACCCGACCTCGTCCTGAACGGGATCGTCGGCGCCGCCGGACTCGCCTCGACCGTGGTCGCGCTGACCGCGGGGATCGACGTCGCGCTCGCCAACAAGGAGAGCCTGGTGTTGGGCGGCGAACTGGTGATGGCACTTGCCGAGGCGACCGGAGCGCGCTTGTTGCCGGTCGACTCCGAGCATTCGGCCCTCCATCAGCTGATCGGCGCCGAGGCCCCCGGCACGGTCGAACGGCTCGTCGTCACCGCCTCCGGCGGTCCCTTCCGCGGCCGCGAAGACCTCAGCGGCGTCTCGGTCGCCGACGCGCTCGACCACCCGACCTGGAAGATGGGCGGCCGGATCACGGTCGACTCGGCGACGCTGATGAACAAGGGCTTCGAGGTGATCGAGGCCCACCACCTCTTCGGCGTCCCTTTCGAACGGATCGAGGTGGTGGTCCACCCGCAGTCGCTGGTCCACTCGCTGATCCAGCTGATCGACGGCTCGACCCTCGCCCACCTCGGCTATCCCGACATGCGGGTGCCGATCTCCTACGCCCTGCACTTCCCCGACCGGGCGCCGGTCGACCTGCCGCGACTGGATCTCGCCGCGGTCGGCGCGCTGACCTTCGAGGAGCCTGACCCCGAAACCTTCGCCTGCCTGCGCCTGGCGCTCGAGGCCGGACGCGCCGGGGGCACCGCGCCGACCGTGCTGAACGCCGCCGACGAGGTCGCGGTCGCCGCCTTCCTCGCGGGCGCGATCCCCTTCACCGGGATCGCCGCGGTGATCGAGAGTACGCTCGAAGAGATGCCCGGCCAACCGGTCACCCACTTCGACGACCTCTTCGCCGCCGACGCCGAGGCGCGCCGGCGCGCCGCCATCCTCGCCAAGGAGCTGGCCCCCGCGTGAGCTGGGTCTACGTCTTCCTCGGCTTCTGCGCCCTGATCCTGCTCCACGAGGCGGGCCACTTCGTCGCGGCCAAGGCGACCGGCATGCGGGTCGAAGGCTTCTTCCTCTTCTTCGGGCCGACCCTCTGGTCGTTCAAGCGCGGCGAGACCGAGTACGGGATCAAGTCGATCCCCCTCGGCGGCTACGTGAAAATCAACGGCATGAACCCGGAGGAAGAGATGCCTCCCGGGGAAGATCACCGCGCCTACCACCGCCAGAAGGTCTGGAAGCGGATCGTCGTCGCCGCGGCCGGCCCGGCGGTGAACATCGTGCTCGCCTTCGTGATCCTCTTTGCCGTCTTCAAGATCGGCGGGCTGGAAGAGATCAAGCCGCAGGTGGGCGAAATCCAGTCGAAGACCCCGGCCTCGAAGGTGCTGCAGCCGGGTGACGAGATCGTCGCGATCGAAGGTCGGCGCTTCGCCGGGCTCCCGGCCGAAAAGAAGATCGAACACTTCGGCAAACTGGTGGCTGCCCACAAATGCGCGGGGGAACAGAAGAACGGTTGCGTCGCCCAGACCCCGGTCGAACTGACGATCCGCCGCGATGGCCAACTGCAGACGATCTCGGTCAAGCCTCGCTACAACGCCGAAGCGAAGCGTCCCCTCATCGGCTTCTCCTACGGTGGCGAATTCGGCCCGATCACCGCCTCTGAAGCGGTCGACAAGTCGTCCAACGTGATGGGCGAAGTCATCAGCCGCACGGGCTCCGTCTTCGCGCACATCTTCGAAGCGGAGAAGCGCAAGGAAATCTCCAGCGTCGTCGGGATCAGCGATGTGGGTCATGAAGCGGTCGACAAAGGTTGGCGCGAGTCCTTCCTGCTCCTGGCCCTGGTCAGCCTCTCGCTCGGCCTGATCAACCTGGTCCCGATCTTGCCCCTCGACGGCGGTCACATCTTCTGGGCGATCGTCGAGAAACTGCGCCGTGGCAAGCCGGTCTCGATCAAAGTCATGGAGCGCGCAACGATCATCGGTTTCGCCCTGGTCCTGATGCTGATGGTGATCGGCGTCTCCAATGACATCGGCCGCATCACCGGCGAAGGCTTCAACGTCTCGAAATAGGCGAAAGCGCCCGTAAGTGAGCCGGTCACGGGCCCATGGGCCGTCCCGGATAACCTTCATGGATGGCTTCTAAGCGGCAGATCTTCGTCGGCAGCCTGCCGATCGGCGGTGGGGCGCCGGTCGCGGTGCAGACGATGACCAAGACCGAGACGGCGAACCTGACCGCGACGCTGGATCAGATCCGCAAGGTTGCCGACGCGGGCGCCGATGTGGTGCGGTGCGCGGTGCCGCGGGAGCAGGACGCCGAGGCGCTGCGGACGATCGTCGCCGAGTCGCCGATCCCGGTGATCGCCGACATCCACTTCAACCACACGCTGGCGCTGAAAGCGATCGAAGCCGGGGCGCACGCGATCCGTCTCAATCCGGGGAACATCGGGGGACGGGACAAAGTCGCCGAGGTGGCGCAGCTGGCCAACCTGAAGAAGGTGCCGATGCGGATCGGCGTCAACTCGGGATCGTTGCCCAAGCATCTGCACGAGCTGGAGCGCGAGGCGCCGGTCGAGGCGCTGGTCGCCGCCGCGGTCGAGTTCGTCGAGCTGATGGAGAACCTCGACTTCAGGAACTTCAAAGTCTCGATCAAGTCGACCAACGTGCCGTACACGATCGCCGCAAATCGCCAGCTGGCGGAGAAGATCCCCTATCCGCTGCACCTCGGCATCACCGAGGCGGGGACGAAATGGTCCGGCGCGCTGAAATCGGCGGTCGGGCTGGGGACGCTGCTCGCCGATGGGGTAGGGGACACGATCCGGGTCAGCCTCTCGACCTTCCACGCCGAGGAGGAGGTCAAGGTCGCCTGGGAGATCCTCAAGGCGCTGGGACTGCGCGAGCGCGGCCCGGTGCTGATCGCCTGCCCGACCTGCGGCCGCCTGCAGTTCGACATGGACTCGGTCGTCGCCGAAATCGAGCAGCGGCTCGAAGGCTACGAGGAGGCGGTCGAGGTTGCCGTCCTCGGCTGTGCGGTGAACGGCATCGGCGAGGCCAGCCACGCCGATTTCGGCATCGCCGGGGCCAAGAACGAGGGCCTGATCTTCGCCGGCGGCAAACCGCTCCGCAAGGTCCCACAGGCGAAGCTCGTCGACACCCTCTTCGAAGAGATCGACAAGTCGCTCGACCGCGGCACGGTCGAGGTCGACGAGGCCGAGGCCCAGGAAGGCGCCGCCTGGCTGGCCAAGATCGAGGAGGAGAACGCCGGCGACCTGACGCCGGAGAAGATCGCCGCGATGGAGAAGGAAGCGGTCGAAAAAGGCGAGTCGGACAAAGTCCTGCTCGACGAGGAGGCCTCGCCTACGGCGGGCCGCCGCTTTACGAGGGCGTAGCTGGAGGTTGGCTTCGGTGCGGGGCGATCTCGGCCGCCCCGGCCGTCCGAGATCGGTCCTGGGCGTCTCATGGCGGTCCTGGCAGGCTGTGACCGCCATGAGACGCCCAGGACGTGAGGGGTTCGTGAAACATCCGTCACCCTCCCGCGCGAGAGAAGCCAGGGAGAGCCGGCACCTCCCCCGACCTCGCCCCGATCGGTGACGAAGATGCCGGGAACGTCACACCCCCATGCGCTCCGGGTCACCTCCCGGCACCGGGATCGAGGTCCCCGAGGCGCGGGCGACCTGAGTGAACCTATGCGTAACCAGGGTCGCCCGCGCCTCCGTGACGGTCGGACGACACGCACGGAAGCGTGGAGTTCCCACGGTCTCCGTGACGAGGTACGGCTTCCGTCACGGATCCGTGTCCCTCGCGTGCGCCTCGCGTGACCCGCGGGCGAGGGTCCCTCGTCACTCCCCGAAGACCCGGGCGCCGGCTTGGGACGGCTCGAACCCTTGTCGCCGCCCAAGTCGCCGGACAACCAGCCGGACATTCCCGCGACGGATAGGTTTTCGGCGTGACTCGCCTTTCGCAGAATCGCCCCCGGCCCGCGAGTTTGGGCGATGACTGACGTCGATCCGTTTGGGCGCGGGCGGGTTCGCCGGCTGTTCGGGCTCGATCGGAGTGGCCCCAAACCTCGCCAGACCCGCAAAGGGGAGCCGCTCAATCCTTGGACGATCCCCAACTTCGTGGGCTATCTGCGCCTGGCGGGGATTCCGGTCTTCCTGGTTCTGGCCTATTCCTCGGATGACGGGCGTTCGGCCGCTGCCGCGACGATCTTCTGGCTGATCGCCGCGGGCGACTATCTCGACGGGTTCCTCGCCCGCGTCACCGGTCAGTACAGCCGCATGGGCGCGCTGATGGATCCCTTCATCGACCGGCTGACCGTGATCTCGGGCGCGGTCGTCTGCTGGAGCTTCGAGCTGCTGCCACGCTGGGCCCTGATCGTTCTCGCCCTGCGCGAGATCGTGATGCTGTTCCTCGGCGAGTACGGGCTGAAACACGGTGTCGACATCCAGATCAACTGGCCGGGCCGCATCGGCGTCTTCTGGATCATGGCCGGGATCTTCTTCGCGATGGTCTTCGCCGGCTGGGTGCCGGTCGCGTTCTTCTACTTCGGCCTCGTGATGTCGCTGATCGCCACCGTCCTCTACGCCCGCGACGGCGTGCGGGGGGTGCGGGCGCAACGCTCGGTCGAGCATGAGGGTTGAAGCCCCCGTCGCCTCCTAGGCGACCGCAGGTCTCAAAAAACCTTCAACCTACGGTTGAACCTTTTGGTCGGCCGATCTATACTGCCCTCCCGCGACTATCTGGCGGCGGACCGGCCCAACTCGCCCGACAAGGAGAACGATGGAGGACACCTTTCCCGATCTTGGTTCGCTCAGCGACAAGGAGCTGAAGGACCTGATCGACAACCTGACCGCGGAGGAGAACGAGATCTCCTACAAGCGCCGCGTCCTGCACGGGAAAATCGACATCCTGCGGGCCGAGCTCGTGAACCGTCTCCGCCAGAAGCGCGAGCGCGGCGATTCGCTCATCTCCGGGGATGACGTCGAGCAGCTGACCAACATCCTCGCGGGCAAGGCCCAGGGCGAGGACCCGGCCGCCTGACGGAGGATCTGCCGATGTCCGCCGTGCACTGCCCCGAGTGCGGGTTCGCGAATCCCGAGGGCGCCAACTACTGCCAGAAATGTGGCGCCTACCTGGGCGGGCCGGCGGAGAGCGGCGAGGACCCGACGACGATGACCTACCGGGTCGACGAGACGGGCGACATGAAGCCCGTCGACATCGAGGACGTGGTCGAGGAGTCGGGCGCGGCCCTGGTGATCCGCGCCGGCGGCGGCCGCGCGGGAGAGAGCTTCTCGATCGATGAGGACCGCACCTCGATCGGCCGCAGCCCCGATGCCGGCGTCTTCCTCGACGACGTCACCGTGTCCCGCAACCACGCGCTGCTGGTACGCCGCCGCGACGGCCTCTACATCGACGACCTCGGCTCCCTGAACGGCACCTACGTGAACCGCCGCCGGATCGAGTCCCACCGGCTTGCCGACGGCGACGAGATCCAGATCGGCAAGTACAAGCTCTCCTATCTCGAGCGCTGATGGCCTCCGTCCCGGATTCCGCCCGGCGCACGCCGGATTCCGCGTCCCGTCCCCGCAAGGCGCTGACGATCGGCGCCGTCTGCAAGATCCTGCAGAGCGAATTCGACGACGTCTCGATCTCGAAGATCCGCTACCTCGAGGACCAGAAGCTGCTGAACCCGCGGCGGACCTCCGGCGGCTACCGCCTCTACAGCCAGTCCGACGTCGAGCGGCTGCGCACGATCCTGCGCCTGCAGCGCGACGAGTTCCTGCCCTTGCGGGTGATCCGCCAGGAGCTCGCCGCCGGCAACGACATCGGCTTCGGCGGTGGGGGCGCCGACGGGGGAGACCGCAAAGCGACCCCCGGCGCGGTGCGGCGGGCGATCCTCGTCGACACCTCGCGCACCTACCTGAGCCTGGAAGAGATCCTCGAGGAGACCGGCGCCCGCGAAGAGCTCGTCTCCGAGCTCGAGGGCTACGGGATCGTGCAGCCGGAGAAACGCGAGGGGCGGACCGTCTACGACGAGACCGACCGCGAGATCGTCCGCGCCGCCAACGAACTGTCACGGGTCGGCGTCGGCGCGCGCAACCTGCGCATCTTCCGTTCCTCCGCCGACCGCGAGTCACAGCTTCTGGAAGCGCTCCTGGGACCGTCCCTGCGCTCGCGCAACCCGGAGCGGCGCAAAGAGGCGCTGCAGAGCCTGGAAAGCCTCGCCGCGACCGTCAGCCACCTGAAGCACCTGCTGCTGGTCCGCGACCTGCGCCGTCTCGCCGGCGACTGAGTGCCGGCGCGCGGATGCCGCGGGTGACCCGCAGGCGGACGGTGGGGGCGCCGATCGCCGACGTCTGGAAGGTCGTCTCCGACCCCTACGCGCTGCCGCGCTGGTGGCCGCGGGTCTCGCGGGTGGAGGACGTGGACGCGCGCGGCGGCCGTCGCAGCCAGTGGACGAAGGTGCTGGAGACCCAGCACGGGCGCGGCGTGCGGGCCGACTATCGGTGCGTGTCCTCGGCGGAGCCGGAACGTTATGTCTGGGAGCAGCAGCTGGAGGGCTCGCCGTTCGCGAAACACCTGAAGGACTCGCGCGTCGATGTCGAGCTGCACCCGGCGGGGGAGAGCGAGACGCGGGTCGTGCTGACTTCGTCCCAGACGATGCGCGGGATGTCACGGCTTGGCGGCTGGATGATGCGGAAGGGCCAGCGCGACATCCTCGACTCGGCGCTGGACGGGCTCGAGGAGACGCTGGCGTGAGGGGCGTGGAGCGAAACCGTCCCTATGCGGCGGAAAGGCTCCACGGGGGGCCGCGTGACTGAGCCGCGCCGCGACACCAACTGGTGGGGCTGGGGCGACCCGATGCACCGCGCCGAGCTCGACGCGACCGCCCTCGGCGTGCTCCGCGAACGGATCGGCGAGCTGGAGCCGTGGCCGCTCGCCTCCCGCATCGAGGACTTCGAGCTGCCGCCGGCGCGGCCGCTGCCGCGGGCGGTGGTCGGCGCGGTCGGCGTCGACGCGGTCTTCGACTCCAAGGAGGACCGGCTGCGCCACGCCCGCGGGAGCGGTTATGTCGACCTGGCGCGGATGCGCTCGGGACGGCTCGAGAACGCGCCCGACGCGGTGGTGGTGCCCGCCGACGCGGGCGCCGTGGGACGACTGATCGACGCCTGCGCGGGAGCCGGAGTGGCCGTGGTGCCGTTCGGTGGCGGGACGAGCGTGGTCGGCGGCGTGGAGCCGTTGCGCGGCCCGCACGAGGCGTTGATCAGCCTCGACCTTGCCGCGCTCCGCGAAGTCAGCGTCGACGAGACCTCGCTGACGGCGCGGCTCGGCGCCGGCCTGCGCGGCCCGGAGGCGGAGGCGGCGCTCGGCGCCCAGGGCCTCACCCTCGGCCACTTCCCCCAGTCCTTCGAGTACGCGACGATCGGCGGCTTCGCCGCCACCCGCTCGGCGGGCCAGGCATCGAGCGGCTACGGGCGCTTTGACTCGCTGGTCAGCTCCGTGCGGCTGCTCGCGCCCGCCGGGAACCTCCGCACGCTCGATACGCCGCACACCGCCGCCGGGCCCGCCCTGCGGGAGCTTGTGATCGGCTCCGAGGGGGCGCTCGGCGTGATCCCGGACGTGACCGTGCGGGTGCGCCCGGCGCCGCCGCAGCGCCGCTACGAGGCCTGGATCGCGGAGAGCTTCGAGGCGGGGGCGAACATCGTCCGCAACCTCGCCCAGGGACCGGGCCTGCCGACCGTGATCCGCGTCTCCGACGAGGAGGAGACGATCGGCTCGCTGGCGCTCTCGGGACCGCGCGGGGCGGCCGGGAAGGCCTTCGGTGGCTACCTCAAGGCGCGGCGCCGGGCCGGCGGCGCGCTGATGATCGTCGGCTACGAGGGCGCCGAGGAGGCGCTGACCCGGCGCCGGGCGCTCACGGTGCGGGCCCTGCGGGAGGGAGGCGCGGTCTACCTCGGCCGTGCCGGCGGGCGCTCCTGGGAGCACGGCCGTTACGGCGGGCCCTACCAGCGTGACCTGCTGATGGGGATGGGCGCGATGGTCGAGACGCTCGAGACCTCCCACACCTGGACCCGCCTCGGTGAGCTCCACCGCGCGGTCGGCGCCGCGATCGGCCGCGCGCTCGAGGGCCAGGGCACGCCGGGGCTCGTCTTCTGCCACCTCTCCCACGCCTACGCCGACGGTGCCTCGCTCTACTTCACCTTCATCTCGCGCGCCCGCCGCGGTGCCGAGCTCGAGCAGTGGGCGGCGGTGAAAAGGGCGGCGAGCGAGGCGATCGTCGCCAACGGCGCCACGATCACCCACCACCACGCGGTCGGCCGCGATCACGCCCCCTACATGGAGGCGGAGGTGGGGGAGGCGGGCCTCGAGGTGCTGCGCGCGGTGAAGGAGCGCCTCGACCCGACCGGGATCATGAACCCGGGCAAGCTCCTGCCCTAGGGCCGGGGCCTACTTGCCTTTTTCTTCGGCCTTCTTCGCTTCTTCTTCGCGGGTCGCGAGGCCGACGATCGGGCCGGTGACGGTGCCGCGCAGGACTTCTTCGCCGAGGTAGGTCGGCGTTTTCTTCTGTTTCCGCGCCGCTTCGATGCCCGCTTCGAAGCGTTGGTTGTCGACTTTCGTGATCGCGATCTGGTCGAAGGTCCCGCTCGCCAGGTAGCCGAGGACTTCGATAGGCACTTCGAACTGCGCCGCGATCATGCCCGCGCCCTTGCCGCTCGCTTTCACCCCGGTGGAGGCGAGCGGGATCATTTTCCGCGGGCTCTGGGCGAGCCAGATCGCGTAGGAGGTCTTGCCTTCTTCGGTCGGGGTGAGCCCGGTCGCTTCGACCTGTAGGGCCAGCTTGTTCTTCACCCGGCCGAAGGAGGCGAGACCTTTGGCTTCCGACCCGTCGACCGCTTCCAGCTTGGCTTCGGTCGCCGGTTTGGCGCCCGCTTCGGATTCGTCCTTGCCTTCTTCGGCGACGTTCGCGGTTCCTTCGCTCGACGCGGTCGAGGAGCTGCCGTCCCCGCCGCCGGAGACCAGGACGATGACGACGACGATCGCCGCGATCGCCGCGAGGACCCCGCCGGCGAGCAGCCAGGCTTTCCGCCCGCTGGGAAGCGTGATGGTTCGACCACCGGAGGGTGGAAGGCTGGATGGGGGAGGGGATGCCGGCGCGGCCGCCGCGGCGTCGGCGCTCGGGGCCACCGCATCGGCGACCACGGGCTCAGGCTCTGGAGTCGCCTTCGGGGTCTCCGCGACCGGCTCGGGCTCCGGTGGCGTCACTTCGGCGGCGGGCTTCGCGCCACCCGCGATCGGCGGCGGCACGTCCGGGGCGGGCTTGCCTTCGGCCTGCAGCTGGGCCAGGGCACCGACCACTTTGGCCCGCACCTCGTCCTCGCTCTGGCCCAGAAGGGCGGCGATGTCCGCGTATCCTTGCTCGCCGGAGGCCAGCAGGCGCAGCATCGCATTTTGCTCGTCGCTCAGCGCCACCCCGCGGAACCCTAATAGGGTGCCCGGCGATGGGGAGCGAGGAAACGATTAAGAAGCCCTCGAACTTCGACGATTACATCGGTACCGAGTGGATACGGCTCGATCCGGACGATGCCCGCGCGCGCATCGAGCTCCGCGACGAGCTGCGTCAACCGTACGGCCTCATGCACGGCGGCGTCTACTCCAGCGTCGTCGAGAGCCTCTGCTCCTACGCCACCGCGGTCGCCGTCCACGATGACGGCAACATCGCCGTCGGCCAGTCGATCGAGGTCAGCTTCATCCGTCCCGTCACCTCCGGTCACGCCGAATTCCGCGCCGTCGCCCGCCACCGCGGCCGCACGACCTGGATCTGGACCGTCGAAGTCCTCGACGACGAGGAGCGCCTCTGTGCCCTCGCCAAGATGACCATGGCCGTCAGGCCCGCTCCGACCGGCGCCTGACGGCGGCCGGGCGAAGTTTCAGCCGCCGAAGCGGTTGGTGATCGGGAGGCGGCGGTCGCGGCCGAAGGCGCGGGGGGTGATGCGGATGCCGGGGGCGGCCTGGCGGCGCTTGTACTCGGAGCGGTCGACCAGGCGGATCACTTCGTCGACGACCTCGCCGGGCAGGCCGGCGGCGACCATCTCGTCGCGGCCCTCGTCGCGCTCCACGTAGGCCTCGAGGATGCGGTCGAGCAGGTCGTAGTCGGGCAGTGAGTCGCTGTCGAGTTGATCGGGGCGGAGCTCGGCGGAGGGCGGGCGCTCGATCACCGCGGCGGGGACCAGGTCGCGCCCCGCCCGTTCGTTGCGCCGTTCGACCAGCTGGTAGACGAGCGTCTTCGGCACGTCCTTGATCACCGCGAAGCCGCCCGCCATGTCGCCGTAGAGGGTCGCGTAGCCGACCGACATCTCGCTCTTGTTGCCGGTCGTCAGCACCAGCCAGCCGTGGCGATTGGAGAGGGCCATCATCAGGTTGCCGCGGATCCGCGCCTGGATGTTCTCGGCGGCGAGGTCGGGCTCGGAGGGCCGCGTCGGGTCGGTCGGGGATGCCTGGGAATCCCCCGCGGCGGGCCGCAGGTGCCGGGCCAAGGCGTCGCGGTAGCCGTCCATCATCGGCTCGATCGGGATGTCGATCAGCTCCGTCCCCAGGTTGCGGGCGATCTGCCGCGCGTCGTCCTGGGTCGCGTCGCTGGAGTGCGGGGAGGGCATGACGACCAGGGTGACCCGCTCGGGGCCGAGGGCGTCGACCGCGAGCATCGCGACCAGGGCGGAGTCGATGCCGCCCGAGATCCCCAGGCCGACGTGGCCGAAGCCGTTCTTCTCGACGTAGTCGTGGAGGCCGAGCTGGAGGGCGCCGTAGACCTCGTCGAGGTCCGGCAGGGGGTCGGCGAGCGGCGCCGGAGCGCCGTCCTCGGCGGGGACGTCGACGACCACCAGGTCCTCCTCGAACTGCGCGGCCCGGGCCAGCACGCTCCCGTCGGGCCCGAGGAGCAGGCTCTGCCCGTCGAAGACCAGTTCGTCCTGGCCGCCGACCAGGTTGACGAAGGCAAGATAGGCGTCGTATTCGCGCGCCCGCTCGCCGAACATCTCTTCGCGCTCCTGCCCCTTGCCACGGTGGTAGGGCGAGCCCGAGGGGTTGGCGACGAGGCGCGCGCCCGTATCCGCCTCGGCCTGGCCGGGGCCGCCGGGGGCCCAGACGTCCTCGCAGATGGTCAGGCCGACGCTCGTCCCGGCCACCTCGATCGCGTCGGGGTCGTCCCCGGGGATGAAGTAGCGCTGCTCGTCGAAGACTGAGTAGTTGGGGAGGCGGTTCTTGCGGTAGACGCGTCGCACCGCGCCGTCGGCGAGGACCGCGAGCGAGTTGTAGGCGTGGCGATGGTCGCCGCCGCCCTCGACCGGCTCGGCGAAGCCGACCATCGTCGTGATCCCTGGCTCGAGCCCCCGCGCCAGCTCCTCCACCGCCGCCACGTTCGCGGCGAGGAAGTGGCGCTTAAGGTAGAGGTCCTCGGCCGGATAGCCGGGCACGCAGAGCTCCGGGAAGATCGCCAGCTCGGCCCCGGCCGCGCGGGCACGGTCGATCCAGGCGGCGATCTTGGCGGCGTTGCCGTCGACGTCGCCGACGGTCGGGTTGATCTGGCAGAGGGCGATGCGCACGGTCGAACACCGAAGTATCCCCGGCGAGGGGGCGGACCGGCCCCCACCTGGCTCGTTTTTGCCGCCGGAGCCCTTATCGAACCGCTTAAGGGGCGCCGCTAGGGTGCTTCCGGTGCGCTCGGGCCGCCTTGCCATCGCCGTCGCGGCCCTCCTCGCCGTGCTGCTCACCGCGAACTCGGCGGCCGCGGCGTCGCGGCCATTCCTGAAGGCATCGCCCCGGCCGACCGCGGCGCTCGAACGGCCCGCGACGGACGTCCCACCGGGCCGCGACTCCTACACCGTCCCCGAGGCGCCGAGCTCGCCGGCCTGCGGCGCCCATTTCTGCGTCCACTGGGTCGACCAGGGTCTGGACGCCCCGCGGCACAAGGACACGAACGGCGACGGCGTCCCGGACTACGTCGAACGGGTCCTCGCGGTGGCCGAACACGTGCACGAAATCGAGAACGGGAAGCTCGGCTGGCGCGAGCCGCTCTCCGACGGCACGCTGGGCGGTGGGGACGGGCAGACCGACGTCTACCTCGCCGAGATCGGGCCGCAGCTCTTCGGCTACGCCGCGCCGGACCCCGGCCAGACCGGCCCCGGCGGCCGCACCTCGCGCCACCTCCACGGCTACCTCGTCCTCGACAACGACTACGAACCGTTCGAGTTCCCCCACACCACGCAGGGCCGCGACCTCAAGGTGACGCTCGCCCACGAGTACAACCACATCCTCCAGTTCGGCTACGACGCCTACCAGGACGCCTGGTTCGCCGAGTCCACCGCAGTCTGGATGGAGGACCAGGTCTACAACGGGATCGACGACTATCTCCGCTACCTCCGCCGCTGGGTCCGGCTCTGGGACACGCCGCTGACCGCGAGCTCGCTGAAGATGTACGGCACCGCGGTCTGGAGCCAGTGGCTCGCCCACCACTACGGCCGGGCGCTGATCCGCGAGGCCTGGGCGGGCGCCGCCAGGGCCCGTCCCGACGGCTTTGCCGTGGCCGCCTACGAACGCGCGATCCACGCCGCCGGGGGCGCCGGGTTCGGCCACGACTTCACCCGCTTCGCCGCCGACGTCGCCGAGTGGCGCACCGGGATCGGCTTCCGCGAGAGCGACCTCTACCCGGACGTCCCGCGCCAGGGCACCCTGGCGCTCGGCGCACCGCCGGTCACCCGGCACCTGAACCACACGACCTTCAGCCTGCTCCGGGTCCCGGCGCGGAGCGGGAGCGCGGTGGAAGTCCAGGTCACCGTGCCGGAAGGGGTCGCCGCGGGGCTGGCGCTGGTCGGGCGGCTCGGCTCGGAACGCCACGGTCGCACGGTCAAAGCCGTCGCCTACTCGGCGGCCGGAGGCACCCTCACCGCGCGCCTGTTCGATCCGGCCCACTTCCAGCGCATCACCGCGGTCGTCGTCAACGCCGACACGAGCGCCTCGGGCTACAGCGCCCGGAACATCGACTGGAACTACCTGACCGAAGAAACGCCGTTCGTGGTCAGCGGGCGGATCGACCGCTAGGGGTCGCCGAGGCGCCGTTGCTCGACGTGACCGCTTTCACCGGGGGCACCGCCGCAGGTGGGGCGGTGGCGATCGCCTCTTCGGTCGCGGCCTCGAGGTCGAGCGCGAAGCTGTCGAGGTCGGCCATCGCGTCGTAATCGCCGATCAGGCCGAAGTTGACCTGCCCGTTGTAGGACATGATCCCGATGCAGAGCGCCTGCTTGCGGGCCAGCGGGACCATCGGGAAGATCGACTCCATCTGTCGTCCCAGCACGTAGAGCGGGAACTGCGGCCCCGGCACGTTGGTGACGACGAGGTTGAAGAAGCGCTGGGCGGGCTGCAGGCGGGCCGCCTGGGAGACGATCGTGGTCGGCGCGAAGTCGGTGAGGCGGGTGAGGATTTCGGCGCCCACCGCCTGGCCCGAGGCCTTCAGGTCGCCCATCTCCTCGGTGACCGTGTGGAGGCGCTCGACCGGGTCCTCGCACCACACCGGCAGCGGCGCCATCATCGCCGTGATCCGGTTGCCGAGCGCGCCGTGCTCCTCGGCCTCGCGGATCGAGACCGGCACCAGGGCCCGCAGCGTCATCCCCTCAGTGTCGTGGCCGCGGGCGCGGAGATAGCGGCCGATCGCGCCGGAGACGATCGCGAGGATCACGTCGTTGACCGTGCCGCCGTGGGCGTCCTTGACGCGCTTCAGATCGGCGAGCTGCGCCTGCGTCATCTGGAAGCGACGGTGGGGGCCGATCTCGACGTTGAAGGGAGTGGAGGGAGCGCGGACGCTCGCCGCGGCCATCTTCGAGGTCGCCACCGCGCCGTTCACCACCTGCCGCGGCCCACGCAGGGCATGGCGGACGCCGCGGACGATCTCCCGCGGGCTCGTCAGCCGCTCCTTCAGCGCGTCGGCGAGGAGCTGGGTGCTGGTCGGCTCGGGACGGGCGAGCCAGGGCGGCGGGGTCGAGGGCCTGCCCTTCGGTTCGCGCTCGAGGTCGTAGAGGACGGTCGTGATGTCGACGCCGGAGACGCCGTCGACCAGCGCGTGGTGGCTCTTGCCGATCACGGCGAAGCGGCCGTCGGCCATCCCCTCGACCAGCCAGAGCTCCCAGAGGGGCTTGGAGCGATCGAGCTGCTGGGAGAAGATCCGTGCCGCCAGGTTGCGCAGCTGCTCGTCGGAGCCGGGCACGGGGAGGGCGGTCTGGCGGACGTGGTACTCGAGGTTCAGGTGTGGGTCGTCGACCCAGACCGGACGTCCCTGGCCGAGCGGGACCTCGCGCAGCTTCTGTCGGAACCGGGGCACGAGGTGCAGCCTCGAGGCGATGTGGTCGCGGAATTCCTCATGCGTGGGCGGCGGCCCTTCGAAGATGATCGTCGAGGCGACATGCATATGGGCGCCCTCGCGCTCCATATGCAGAAACGACGAGTCGAGGCCTGAAAGCCGGTCGTTATTGGGCACGCGGCCATCTTCGCACACGGGGTTAAGGCCATGTGAGGGCAATTGCTTGGCTTGCCACCGCGGTTTGAGTGCGGTTGCAGGTTTTCGTGCGATTAGGGATCTGTGTGCGGCTGCTCACACGGGCGATCCGTTCGCCTCCATAGCGTGTTAAGTCCCTAAAGGAAAGAACCCATCTGCCGAGTCCCCTCGCCACAGCGCGACGGGGAGCGGGGGACCCAAATGCCGCGGCGACCATCTGTCCGCGGCACGGGGCGAATCGGGCGACTCATCGCCCGTAACGGACGTCGGCCAGAGCGCCGGGGTCCGCGAGCCCGTCAGCTAACCCCGTAGGCAGCAGAAAGCGAGTGATTACACGATGCGATTCACCCTGCCCGTGATCGGCACCGCCTTGGCGTTGTCGGTCGGCGCGTCGCCGGCGGTCGCCCAGCAGCACCAGGACAACGGGGCCCACCACCGGCACCAGCACCACAAGACGCATAAGCGGGTCAAGTCACACGTCGCGCTGCACATCTCCCAGCACTCCGTGCTGAGCGGCGACAGCGTGACCGTACGAGGCAAGGTCCGCCCGAGCGGCGGCCACCAGGTCAAGGTCGTCTTCGGCGGCAGCGACAGCGAGGTTCTCGCCCTCCACACGAAATCCAACGGGACCTTCAAGACCACCTGGGACCCCGAAGGGATCGGCAACTACGACGTGCGCGCGTTCGGCGTCCACGACCAGCGGGTGCGCGGCTCGGAGAGCAAGGTCCGCCATCTGACCTCCTACCGCCTGGCGGGCGCCTCCTACTACGGCCCCGGGCTCTACGGCAACGGCGTCGCCTGTGGCGGCACCCTGGAGCCGGGGACCCTCGGCGTCGCCAACAAGACGCTGCCCTGCGGGACGATGGTGAAGCTGCGCTACAACGGCCACTCGATCACCGTCCCCGTGATCGACCGCGGCCCCTACGTCGCCGGTCGCGACTACGACCTGACCGAAGCGACGAAGGACCGACTCGGCTTCCCGGGCGTCGGCTACGTGCAGGCGAATCACTAGGCGCCTGCGCCGCCTCGGCGGCGAGCGGCGGTCGGCGTTGTGCCGGCCACAGCCGGCCAGGGCCGTGGCCGAGACGGACGTGCTCGCCGCAGGCCCTTGCGTCCCTTGGCTCGGGCGCAAGCTTCCGAAGCCAGGACCCCTTCTGAAGTGCCGGTCGGCCCTGCCTTAGCCGGGAAGTGCGAGCCGTAGCTGCGGCTCGTCCTCCTCGGCGGCGGCGTCCACCTCTCCCGTGAACGACGCGAGGCGGACGCCGAGCAGCCGCACCGGTCGCGGCGGGTCGTAGGCCCGCAGCAGGTCGAGGGCGATCGGCCAGACGACCTCCGGGTCGTTGGTCGCGCTCTCGACCGATTGGGACCGCGTCACGTTGGTCCAGTCGTCGAGGCGCACCTTGATCCCGATCGAGCGCCCCTCCAGGTCCTTCTTCTTGAGCCTCCGGCAGAGCTCCTCGGTCTGCTCGTAGAGCGTCCGCTCGAGCGCCCCGAGCTCCGCCACGTCCTCGTCGAAGGTCGTCTCCACCGACTGCGATTTGGTCTCGCGGGTGACGTTGATCGGCGTGTTGTCGAGCAGGTTGCCGCGCGCGTGGAGCCAGGCCCCCGAACGGGGGCCGAAACGGGCTTCGAGGTCCCCGCGGTCCCAGGCGCCGAGCTCAGCGAGGGTCGTGATGCCGAGCTTCTCCAGCCGTTCGACCGTCTTCGGCCCGATCCCGGGGACGACGCCCGGCGGGCCGCCGCCGAAGCGGGCGAGCGCGTCCTCGCGGGAGACGACGACCATCCCGTTCGGCTTGCCGAGCTCGCTCGTCATCTTCGCCAGCAGCCGCGACTCGGCGATCCCCACCGAGCAGGTCAGGCCGGTCAGTTCGCGGATCTCCGCCTTGATCCGGCGCATCGTCGCCTTCGGGGAGAAGATCCCGGTCAGGTCCAGGTAGGCCTCGTCGAGCCCGACGACCTCGACGATCTCCGCGTTGGAGCGCAGAACTTCCATCACCACCGCCGAGGCCTCGCGGTAGGCGGGGAAGTCGGGCGGCAGGTAGATCGCGTCCGGCAGCCGCCGCCGGGCGACCGCGGCCGGCATCGCCGAGTGGATCCCGGCCAGCTTGCGTGCCTCGTAGCTTGCCGTCGTCACCACCGCCCGCGGCCCGGAGCCGCAGACGACCACCGGCTTGCCCCTCAGCTCGGGGTGGCGTCGCAGCTCGACGGACGCGTAGAACGCGTCCATGTCGAGGTGCGCGATCGTGCGCTGCCAACCTGCGATCGACACACCAGGAAGTTAGCGTGAGCGGCGGCGGAGCGAACGCACGTTCGCGTGATAGCTTCGCTCGCCGTGAGCGACGAGCAGTCGGACTTCTGGAACGGCGTGGGTGGGGACGCCTGGGTCGCGATGCAACCGGTCCTCGACCGGATGTTCGAGGCCATCGCGGAGCTGCTCGCCGACGCGGCCGCCGAGCGCGGGGCGGAGCGCGTACTCGACGTGGGGTGCGGGGTGGGGGCGACGACGGTGGCGATCGCCCGGCGGCTCGGGTCCGATGCCGGCTGCACCGGCGTCGACATCTCGGGGCCGATGGTCGAGGCCGCCAGGGAGCGCGTCGCCTTCGATGACCACCCGCCGCGGTTCCTGCTGGCCGACGCGGCCGCGCACTCCTTCGAGGACGGCGAGTTCGACCTGCTCGTCTCCCGCTTCGGGGTGATGTTCTTCGCCGATCCGGTCGCCGCCTTCGCCCGGCTGCGCGAGGCGATCGCGCCCGGGGGCGGTCTGCGCTTCGTCTGCTGGCGCTCGCCGGAGGAGAACTCCTTCCTGACGACCGGGGCACAGGCGACCGCCCACCTGCTGCCGGAGATGCCGCCGCGCGAGCCGGGCGCGCCGGGCCCGTTCGCCTTCGCCGAGAAGGCGCGGATCGACGAGATCCTCAGCGGCGCCGGCTGGCAGGGCGTCGAGGTCGAGCCGGTCGACTTCCCGTGCGCCTTCCCGGTGTCGGACCTGCCCCGTTACCTGGCGCGGATCGGGCCGGTCGGCTCGGCGCTCCGTGAGGCCGACGACGCCAAGCGCGCCGAGGTCCTCCGCGCCGCCCGCGCCGCCTACCAGCCGTTCGTCATCGGCGAGGAGGTCCGCTTCACGGCCCGCTGTTGGTCGGTAGGGGCGGAGAACGCCTGATGGAGGTCGGGCTGGAGAGCCTGACCGACCCGAAGCTTGCCGCCTACGTCGAGGAGGCGCGCGAGTTCAACGCCGCCGCGGCGGGCGCGAAGAACACGTTCACGGAGGTCGACCCGAGCACGCCTGAGGGTCTCGAGGCACACCGCACGGGCCTGTCGGTGCGGCCGACTCCGGACGGGCCACCGGCCGAGGCGGTCGTCGCGGAGGCGGGCGGTCGCCATGTGCCGGTGCGGGTCACGCATCCGCAGGGCGGCTCTCCCCGCGGCGTCTACCTGGAGATCCATGGCGGCGGCTTCTACATGGGGTGGGCGGCACGGAGCGACCTCCGCAACCGACAGCTGGCCGATGCCGCCGGGATCGTGGTGGTCAGCGTCGATTACCGGCTCGCCCCTGAGCACCCCTGGCCCGCCGCTCCCGACGACTGCGAGACCGCGGCGCTCTGGCTCCTCGAGGAAGCGGCCGCCCGGTTCGGAGCTTCGCGCCTTGCGATCGGCGGCGGTTCGGCGGGTGCAAACCTGGCGATGACGACCCTGCTGCGTCTCCGCGCCAAGGGCCTCCTCGGCCCGTTCGTCGGCGCGGCGCTCCAGTACGGCGCCTTCGACCTCAGCCTGCAGACGCCCGCCGCCCGGCAGTTCGCCGACGAGTACTACCTCGAGGCCTACGTCGGCGGCGTCGAGGACCGCACGAATCCCGACATCTCCCCGCTCTTCGCCGACCTCCACGACCTGCCTCCGGCTCTGCTCACGATCGGGACCTTGGATCCTGTGCTCGAGGACAGTCTGCTGATGGCGATGCGCCTCGCCGCGGCCGGCGCCGATCCCGACCTCCGCGTCTACCCCGAGTCGCCCCACGGCTTCCTCGGCTTTCCGACCGCGATGGCCCGCGCCGCCTGGGAGGACATCGAGTCCTGGCTGACCGCCCGCTTCCCCGCCTGACCCCCTCGCACTCCGATGTTGATGGGCCTAAAACCGGACTATCTGACTGGTTTTCGGCCCATCAACGTCGTGGTCGCGTGAGGGACCAGATCGTCATGTCCCAGTGGCGGCCTTCGGCTTCGTGGCTGCGTTTGCGGAGGCCCTCGGGGGTGGCGCCGAGGCGTTCGGCGACGCGTTGGGACGCGAGGTTCTCGGGGAGGATCGCGAACTCGACCCGGTCGAGGCCGAGGCGGTCGAATCCCCAGTCGACGAGCAGGGACGCGGCGTCGGTGGCGAGGCCGCGGCCGCGCGCCACGGGGAGGAGCCAGTAGCCGATCTCCGCCACGCGGCCGCCGTCGGCGAGTCCGGCCAAGTTCACGTTGCCGAGCGCGCGGTCCTCCCCGGGGGCCTGGATCGCCAGGGCAAGCACCGTCCCGGCGGCGCGTTTGCGCCGCTGTCGCTCGATCCACGCGAGCGCACCGGCCTTCGAGTAGGCCCACGGAACCGAGGTGAACGCGCAGACGTCCCGCTCACCGCAGACGGGCTCCAGGGCCGGAGCGTCCTCGTCGCGCCAATCGCGTAGGACGACCCGGTCGGACTCGAGGTGCAGTTCGTCGGGTAGCGGTGTCATCGCGCAAGCTTGCCGGCCGATCGGCCAGAATCGAGAGATGGAGAGGATCGAGCCGCTGCCGATCGCGCCCGGCGCCGTCCTGCGTCCTTTCAGATCTTCTGACGCCGGAGAGCTGACCGAGGTCGTCGCGGCGAACCGTGAGCACCTCGCACGTTGGCTGCCGTGGGCGGAAACGTACGGCTTCGAGGACAGCGTCGCCTACCTGGACCGCAAACGGGCCCAGATCGAGGCGAACGACGGGTTCGAGGGGGCGATCTTGCTGGACGGGCGGATCGTCGGCGGGGCCGGTTTCCACGCCGTCGACTGGATCAACCGGTCGAGCTCGATCGGCTATTGGCTCGCCGCCGACGTGGTCGGCCGCGGCCTGATGAGTGGGGCGGTGCGGGCGCTCCTCGACCACGCTTTCGGCACCTGGGACCTGCACCGGGTGATCATCGAAGCGGTCGTCGACAACGCCCGCAGCCGCGCGATCCCGGAGCGACTCGGCTTCCGCGAGGAGCCGCGGCTGCGCGAAGCGAAGCTGATCGGCGGCCGCTACGAGGACGCCGTGCTCTACGCGATGCTGGCGTCGGAGTGGTCGCCGGGCCCGCGCGAGGCGACCGGCAGCGCGTAGTAGATCGCGCAGGCGGCGCAGATCCCCAGGGTGATGTAGGGGGAGACGAACGCCAGCACGACCGCCAGGGCGTAGGGGATCTGCCCGAGCGCCGCGAAGGTGAGGATGTCGCGCGCCGCCTCCGGATCGATCGGCTCGCGTAGCAACCGCGGGCGGCCGAAGAGGATCTGGCGGTTGGTCATCACGAAGATGAGGCCCATGAGCAGGTAGGAGGCGCCGTAGATCGCCGCCGCGAGGCTCTCCCCGCTGTCCTCCTTCAGATAGGTCGCCATCAGCGAGGTGGTGAAGGGGAGGACGCCGACGCTGAGCAGCAGCAGGAGGTTCCAGATCAGGATCGAGTGATCGACCGCGCGCAGTCGGCTGAAGGCGGCGTGGTGGTTGATCCAGATGATCCCGATCGTGATGAAGGAGATGACGTAGGCGGCATAGCTCGGCCATTGGGTCAGCAGCTCGTGCCCGAGGTCGCCGGAGCCGGGCTCAGGCACATGGATGTCGAGGACGAGCAGCGTGATCGCGATCGCGAAGACGCCATCCGAGAAGGCCTCCAGCCGGTTGGTACTCACCTCCTGAGTTTCGGCAGGATGGCTTTGGGTCCTCTAGCGTTCCCGGCGTGATCGCGTCGCTCGACCTGGCCCGGTTCCCGCTCGGGGTGGCGGAGCGGGAGGCGCTGGCGGCGCGCCGCGCGGGCCGCCGCTCGGACGCGCATTTCGCCCGCCTGCTGCTCGGGATGCGGCTGCGCTCGATGCCGGTCCCCGTCCCACAGATGACCGTCGCCTGCCACTTCGCCCTGTGGCGGGACGAGGCGGCGCTCGAGCGCTTTCGCGCCCGCCCGTTGCGCCGCTGGGACGGCGCCCGCGAGCGCCTGGCGCTCACCTTGCGTCCGGTGCAGAGCTTCGGCACCTGGGACGGGGAGGACCCGCTCGGCGGCGAGCGCTCCGAGCCCCGTCCCGGCCCGGTGGTCCTCATCACCCACTCGCGCACCCGGCCGAGCAAGGCGGCACGCTTCTTCCTCGCCGACGGGCCGGTGGTGCGGGCGCTGGAGGGCGCCGAGGGCCGCCTCTGGTCCGACGGCTTCTTCGACGACCTGGCGCGCCTCGACTCCGGCACGCTGTCCATCTGGCGCGACACCGCCGCCGCGACCGCCTTCGCCTACCGTCCCGGCGTCCACCAGAACGCGGTCAAGGCGCAGCGCGACGGCGGCTGGTTCAGCGAATCGTGGTTCGCCCGCTTTGCGATCGAGGCGGCGCGGGGGAGCTGGCGCGGGATCGAGGCCGCCGAGCTGACTCCCGCGGGCGCGACCGCCCTCGGCTGAGCCGGCCCCTTATCCTCTGGGCATGGCCTCCCCCGAGTCGAAGAACCTCGAGGCGATCTCCAAGGCGATCGACCAGCACAACGCCAACTGCCCCTTCCCGGCGGCGGAGGTGCGGATGAACCCGTTCGAGGTCGAGCGCCTCGGCTGGGACACGATCCGCGGCCTGCCGGTCGTGCCCGACGGCGAGATCGGGACCGGCCGCTTCCGCATCGTCTGCTCGCGCGATCTCGAGGACGACGGCCTCGAGATCACCGAGGCGGTCGGCAAAGAGCTCGTGACGGTGGAGCCCGCGACCCACAACTGAGCGGGCGTCAGGTCAAGCAGGTCAAGGACGCAGTGAGCGAAGCGTGCTGTGCACGTGAACGAGCGAGGACGCCAAGATGGGCCGACCTGAGGTCCGCTCAGACCTGGTTCCAGAAGTCGAGTCCAAGGCTTGAGAGCCAGTTCTGGGCTTCGATGTTCAGCTGCTTGAATTCGCCGGTGACGATCAGGATTCCCATCACGATCAGGATGAGGCCGCCGACGGCAACGATCGCCTGGTAATGGCGCTTTACCACGGTGAACGCGGTGGTCATCCGGGAGAAGGCGAGGGCGGTGGCGAGGAAGGGGATCGCCAGGCCCGCCGAGTAGACCGCCAGCAGGAAGGCGCCGCGGCCCGCCGAGCCTGACGCGGCGGCGGCGGAGAGGATCGCGCCGAGGGTGGGGCCGATGCAGGGCGTCCAGGCGATCGCGAAGGCGGCGCCGGCGATGATCGGGCCTCCCTTGCCCGCGCGCGAGAGCAGCGCGTCGACGTGCCACTCCCGGTTCAGCCGGGTGATGAAGAGCGAGGCGACGAAGAGCACGCCCATGGCGATGATCAGCCAGCCCGAGATCTTGGTCAGCAGCGGCTTGTTGTCGAAGAGGAAGGAGCCGAGGCCGGTCGCGGTCAGCCCGAGCAGGATGAAGATCGACGAGAAGCTGGCGACGAAAATCAGACTGGGACCGAGGACTCGGCGCCAGTCGGCGTCCTCGAGCTCGGCGGCGGAGACCCCGGTCACGGCCGAGAGGTAGCCGGGGACGAGTGGCAGCACGCAAGGCGAGAGGAAGGAGACGATCCCGGCCGCGAGCGCCGCGAGGATACCCACCCCGGCCGCGGGGTTACCGCCTATGTCGGCAAGAATCACGACCCCCAAGGATACTTCTCGGCGATGCCCGCCCAGAGGACGTCAAAGCTCTACGACGCCTCGGGGCAGATGCGGCAGCTGCGCGCCTCGCCGCTCTTCGAGATCGGGCCCGCCGCGCCCGGCCCGGCGCTGCGGCGCGGCGCTCTGATCGCGGTGCCGATCGCGCTGGCGCTGATCTTCGAGTTCGCCTTCGACTGGCCTTCGCGCGGCGCGATCGCGACCGCCGCCTTGGTCTGCGGCTTCACCGGCCTCGACGCGCCGGCCGGTCCGCGCGCCATCTGGCAGCTCACGGTCGCGCCGTTCGTCGGCGCGGCGGCGGCGATCGGCGTCCTGGCGAGCCAGTGGGCCCCCGCGGCGGTGGTCGCGATGGGGTTGATGGCGGCCGCCTCGGGCTACTGCTTCGCCGACACGCTGCGGCTGGCCTTTGCCGGCTTCGGCTGCTCGGTCGCGCTGATGATCGCCGAGGGCCTCTTCCTGCCTGCCCACGACGCCCTTCCCGCGCTCCTCTACGGCACCCTCGGCGGTTTGACCCAGGCGGCCTGGGCGGCGCTCGTCTGGCTCTTCTACGACCGTGACTCGGACGGCGAGAGCGGCTGGGACTGGGGACGCACCAAGGCGCGCCTGCGCGCGAACCTCACCCTCGACTCGCCGATCGCCCGCCACTCGATCCGCTTTGGCATCGCCCTGGCGGTCGGCGTCGCCGCCTACCGCATCGCCGGGATGCGGGAGCACGGCTACTGGATCCCGCTGACGATCCTCTTCGTCCTGCGCCCCGAACGCGACGAGACCGACCGCCGCCTGATCCTGCGCGCGGTCGGCACCCTCGTCGGGCTGGCGCTCGCCACCGGCCTCGCCTTCGCCTTCGACGGTGCCGAGGTCCCGATCGCGATCGTCCTCAGCATCACCGCGGCGCTCTCCTTCGGGCTGATCACGGTCCAGTACGCGCTCTTCACCGCGGCGATCACGACCTACGTCGTGCTCCTCTCCGACACCCTCGGCGAGGCCCGCTTCGAAGCCGCCGGCCAGCGCGTGATCGGCACCGCGGCAGGGATCGTGATCGCCTATGTCGCCTTCCGGATCTATCCGGGACCGGGCGAATAGCGTTCGCTCCGCTAACTTTCTGGCCAGCCAGCCAATTGAGGGAGTCGCGGGACGGCCCCCGGGAGAGGGAGACGCTTTGAGCAACCGCACGTTCGTGATCGGGGTCGGGATGACCAAGTTCGAGAAGCCCGGGACCAAGGAGGGCGACTATCCGGACTGGGCGGTGCGAGGCGGGGGAGAAGGCGCTCGCCGACGCGGGCGTCCCTTATGAGGACGTCGAGCAGGCCTATGCGGGCTACTGCTACGGCGACTCGACCTACGGCCAGCGCGCGCTCTACGGCCTCGGCCTGACCGGCATCCCGGTGGTCAACGTCAACAACAACTGCTCGACCGGCTCCTCGGCGCTGTTCCTGGCGCGCCAGGCTGTCAAGGGCGGCCTCGTCGACTGCGCGCTCGCGGTCGGCTTCGAGAAGATGGAGCCGGGCAGCCTCGGCGTCAAGTACACCGACCGCACCAACGCGCTCGACAAACACGCGATGCGGATGTTCGAGATCCGTGACCCGGAGCAGTCGCCGCCGGCGCCGCAGATGTTCGGCAATGCCGGCCGTGATCACATGCAGAAGTACGGCTCGACGCCCGACCACTTCGCCTGGATCGGCTGGAAGAACCACAAGCACTCGGTCAACAACCCGTACGCCCAGTTCCAGGATGAGTACTCGCTCGAGGACATCAAGGCGGCGAAGATGATCCACGATCCGCTGACCAAGCTGCAGTGCTCGCCGACCTCCGACGGGGCGGCCTGCGCGATCGTCGCCTCCGAGAGTTATGTCGACTCGCACGACCTCTGGGACAAAGCGGTCGAGATCGCCGGGCAGTCGATGGTGACTGACCTCAGCTCGACCTTCGACGAGAGCGCCGACTGCATGACGATCGTCGGCTCGGAGATGTCGCGGACCGCGGCGGCCGCGGCCTACGAGGAGGCGCAGGTGGCGCCGCACGAGGTCGACGTCTGCGAGCTTCACGACTGCTTCAGCGCCAACGAGCTCATCACCTATGAAGCGCTCGGGTTCGCCGCGGAGGGCGAGGCGCACAAGCTGGTCGAGGCGGAGGCGACGACCTTCGGCGGCCAGGTCGTGGTCAACCCGTCGGGCGGGCTGATCTCCAAGGGGCACCCGCTCGGGGCGACCGGCCTCGCGCAGTGCTCGGAACTCACCTGGCAGTTGCGCGGCGAATCCGGGCGCCGGCAGGTCGAAGGTGCGAAGGTAGCTCTGCAGCACAACATCGGCCTCGGCGGTGCCGCCGTGGTCACCGTCTACAAGCCGGCGTCCTGAGCGGCGCGGGGAAGAGGGGTCAGGAGATGGCGAAGCAGCGGCGGTCCTTGAACGGCAGGGTGGTGGCGATCACCGGCGGCGCGCGCGGGATCGGCAAGGCGACGGCGGAGGCGCTGGTGCGGCGCGGCGCCCGGGTGGCGATCGGCGACCTCGACCTGGCGCTGGCCGAGCAAACGGCGGCCGGGCTCGGCGGCGGCAGCGTGGCGCTCGCGCTCGACGTGTCGGACCGCGGCTCCTTCGAGGCGTTCCTCGACGAGGCGGAGCGCCAGCTCGGCCCCATCGACGTGGTGATCAACAATGCCGGGATCATGCCGACGACGCCGTTTGTCGAGGAGTCCGAGGACTCGTTCCGGCGCCAGATCGAGATCAACCTGATCGGCGTCATCCACGGCACCCAGCTGGCGATGGCGCGGATGTTGCCCCGCGACAGCGGCCACATCGTCAACATCGCCTCCCAGGCGGGCAAAACGGGCGTGCCGGGAATCGCTACCTACTCGGCGACCAAGCACGCGGTGGTCGGGCTCAGCGAGTCGGTCCGCGGCGAGCTCCGCGGCCGCAACGTCGAGATCTCCTGCGTGATGCCGACCGTCGTCAACACCGAACTCACCGCGGGTGTCGGCCAGAAATGGGTGAAACCGGTCGAGGCGACCGATGTCGCCGAGGCGATCGCCGAGGCCCTCCAGGTGCCGCGCTTCGACGTCTACGTGCCGAAGTCCAACGGCGCCCTCCTGCGCGGAGCCGCCCTGATGCCGCGCTCCGCGGCCGAGTGGGTCGCGCGGAAAATGGGCACCGACAAGCTGATGACCGAGGTCGACCATGGCGCCCGCGCGGCCTACGAGGAGCGCGCCGCCCACAGCACCGGCGATCGGGACTCCGCCGCGCACTGACCCATGGCCGCCGGAGCCATGGGCAAGGCCTACGACGCCACCTGGGGACGCCTGTTCGCGTCCTTCTACGATCGCGCGCTGAAGGCGAGTGAGGAGAACGGCCTCGGCGACATGCGCCGGGCCCTCCTCGCCGAGGCGCGCGGCCGCGTAGTCGAGATCGGCGCCGGGACCGGGGCCAACCTCGACCTCTACGGGCCCGGCGTCGAGGACCTGACCCTGATCGAGCCCGATCCGCACATGGGCGCGAAGCTGCGGGAGCGGCTGGCGGAGCGAAGCGCCCACGATTCGACGCCACCTGCCCGTCTGGTCAGCGCACCGGCCGAAGCGATCCCGTTCGACGACGACACCTTCGACACCGCCGTCGCGACCCTCGTCCTCTGCACCGTCCCCGACCCGGTCGCCGCGATCGACGAGCTGGCCCGCGTCCTCAAACCCGACGGCCGCCTTTTGTTCATCGAGCACGTCCGCGCCGAAGACCCCGGCACCGCCCGCTGGCAGGACCGCCTCGAGAAGCCCTGGCGCTTCATGGCTGACGGCTGCCACTGCAACCGCGACACGGCGGGGACACTGAGGGCCTCGGCGTTCGAGATCAAGTCGATCGACCAGGGCAAGCTCCCGAAATCGATGCCGATCGTGCGGCCGCTGATACGTGGGGTTGCGGTGGTCCCGTAAGGACGGGGTGGTTTTGAAGCTGGCGCCCCGCGAGGCATATCCGGAGTTATGTCGACTCCGCAAGATTCGCCCTCGAAGTGAGCCCTGGAGGAGGCCGAAAGAGAGGCGAACGGAGCCGTGACCAGCTCATCCGCCCGCATCCGCCCGTTCGGTCGCCGACAAACCGAGCTCGAGCCACTGAACTGGTAGCCCGAAGGCCTCGACACGACGTTTTCAGGACCGCTGGGAGTTCGAATCGCTCAAAACCTCGACGACGCTTCGACTCTGAGATTCGGCCCGCGCAGCGCAAAAAAGGTCACGACAGCGTTACGTCCCTTGGGGCATTTCGGGATTCCAGGGGCTTAGAACGGCTCTCAGATCAGAGGACCGGCCTCAGATTCAGATCCAACGCACGATAATCTTGGTTATGTAAACCTGGGACGGAAGGTGGTCTCGGCCTCCACCGCGCGGGGACCGCGGAACCTGGTCAGGCGGACTTTTCGATCGCTTCTTCGAGCTGACCCGGCGTTTCCGGGGTGCTGAGCTTTTCCAGGCCCTTGGTGCCGGGGCCTTCGATCGCAAATGACGGCGTGCCTCCGAAGCCGAGCTTTTCGGCTTCTTTGGTCTGGGCTTCGAGCTGCTTTTTGTACTTGCCGCTTTTGCGTTCCTTGTTCCACTGTTTCAGATCGGGGATGCCGGCGCTCCTGCCGATGGATTCGATGAACGCTTCGGTCACGTAGCCGGAGTTCTCCTCCCCTTGATTGCGGTAGAAGAGCTCGA
The DNA here is from genome assembly GCA_963782515.1 of uncultured Actinomycetes bacterium. Taxonomy (GTDB): domain Bacteria; phylum Actinomycetota; class Thermoleophilia; order Solirubrobacterales; family 70-9; genus VAYN01. The sequence continues at coordinate 1,426,859 of CAWAJY010000004.1, forward strand.
CGAAGTTCCAGGCCTTGTCCTGGGCGCCTGCGGCCAGGGCAGCTTCCCCGGCCGGGATCGAGTCCGGGCCGATGATGATGAATTGGTTGAAGGTGATGTTGGCTTCGCCGTTGCGAACCTGGTTTTCGATGACTTCCGGCGTCACTTCTTCGGCGTTCGCCTTGCAGAACGGGCACTGAAGGTCCCCGAACTCGGAGATCTTCACCGGTGCGTCGGGCCTGCCAAGCAGCATCCCGTCCTGCGGGGTCCCGCTGAGCAGCTTTCCGACCTCGCCCTGTTCTGAGCGGCTCGGCGGGTCACCGCCCTTGTCGCTCCCCGAGCTGACGACGATGATCACGACCACGACCGCGATGATCGCCAGGAAGACGCCCCCGGCGGCGAGCTGCAGCAGCCGCTGCCGCCGGGCGTCATCCACGGTGGATCAGCTGGCCTTTTCGATCGCTTCTTCGATCGCTTCGGTCGAGCCGGGCGTGCCGAGCAATTCGAGCCCTTTGGAGTTAGGCCCTTCGATCGAGAACGACGGCGTGCCCGTAAAGCCGATTTTTTCGGCCTGCTGGGTCGTGTCTTCGACCTGTTTTTTGTACTTCTTGCCCTGCCATTCTTCTTTCCACTTGGCGAAGTCGGGCACGCCCACGTATTTCGCCATCGATTCGATGAATTCGTCGGTCGCGTAGCCCGAGTTCTCCTCGCCCTGGTTGCGATACCAGGTCTCGATGAAGCTCCAGCCTTTGCCCTGGGCACCGGCGGCAAGCGCGGCTTCGCCGGCCGGAATCGACTGCGGGCCGATGATGATGAAGTTGCGGAAGGTGATGCTGACTTTGCCGTTCTTCACCTGGTTTTCGATGATCTTCGGCAGGATTTCTTCCGAATAGTCTTTGCAGACCGGGCACTGCAGGTCCCCGTACTCGTAGAGCTTCACCGGCGCGCTCGCTTTGCCGAGGATCGTCGCGTTCTGCGGGATCCCGGCGAGCAGTTCTTCGACGTGCTCTTTTTCGACCAGGTTCGCGGAGTCGCCGCCCTTTTCTTCGCTTCCCGAGCCCGCGATGATGATCACGGCGACGACGACGATGATCGCCAGGAACACCCCGCCCGCGGCGAGTTGGAGCAGGCGCGTCCGCCGATCGCCGCTGGCCGCTTGCGATTCGGCCGCGATGCGTTCTTCTCGGCGTTTCTCCCTGTCGCGCTGGTTACTCATCAGTCCTCCGTGTCGTTTCTTGCGGAATCGGTACTGCCCTGCCCGCGACCCTAGTCGTCCGCGCCGCGGCCGTGCTCAGCCGTCTTCGGCGATCGGCCTCGCGGTCGGTCCTCCCCTGCCACCCAGGACGTTCCCGCCTTCGGGCGTGCCGACGTAGCCGAGCAGTCGGGTCACGTTCAGGATGAAGACGATCGTCATCAGCACGGCGTCGCTTACGCACCAAGGGCAGATCGCTTCGATGTTCCAGATCTGCAGGTAGGTCAGGTAGATGCTGAAGCCGAAGCCGCCAAGCGCGATCAGGAACCCGCCGAGGCGTGCGTAGTCGTTGCCGAAGAGAGTGGTCGCGAGGATGAGGAGCCAGCCGATGATCCCGAAGATCGCGATGTTGATGCCGGCGATGTGGGAGTACGAGCTCTTGGCGACGGTCTCGCAGCCACCGCCGCCCACCAGGCACGCCGGCGAGCCCGCGGTGGAGTCGGCGATGAAGATGTACGTGGCCACCCCGATTCCGATCGCGGCGATTATCGCGATTGCGGTCCGAAGAATTCGTTCACTCGGAAAGCTCATACCAATCCTCTAGCTGGATAGTGCCACGTCTGGCTCAAGGGCGAATAAGGAAATCTCCCGTGAAAGACGCCCACCCTGCCAGACCAACGGCGACTGGCCCTCATCCTCGCTGACCAGTCGGGCGTTGGGCAAGGTTGCCGCGTAGGCCTCGGCCACCGCGTAAGGATGCCCCGGATCGGCCTCGTCGTGGGACGCGACCACCAGCGCCGGGACCTCGAGCCGAGCCAGGTCCTCCAGCGACCCGAAGGGCTGCGACACCGGCGTCTCGCGCAGCGCCCGCGCCATCTCGCCAAGGTTCCGGTGCAGTTCCATCCGCTGGCGACTGGCTTTCGCCACTCCGTCCCGCCAAGCCTCCGCGACGCCGCTCTCGCGCATCAGGTACTCGACGAAACCGTCGATCCCGCCCGCTTCCAGCGCCGCCGCCAGCCCATCCCAGTAGGCGAGCGTCGAAGCCGCGGGCGGGCCCCCCTTGTAGGTCGGCCCGGCGATCACCAGCCCGCTCAACCGCTCCGGGTGGGCAAGCGCGTACCCGACCGCGGTGTGGGCGCCCATCGAGTGTCCGCCGAGCAGGAACCGTCCGTCGCCGACCTCGGCGTCGACCAGCCGCTCGAGGTCCTCGATCAGCTCCGGGTATCCATAACTCTGCCCCGGCTTGGCCGGGTCGGACTCGCCGTGCCCGCGCGCGTCGTAGGTGATGACACGGTGTCCGTCGCGCTCGAGGAAGCGCGAACCGTGGACGACATACCGGCGGCTAGCCGTCAGCCCATGACAGAGGACGATCGGCGACCCCTCCCCCGCGGCGGAACCACGGAGGACGGGCGCCGGGCCGACCGCGAACTCGGCGTCCGCGCTCGCGGCGGGCATCAGCCGACTCCCGCGACCGCGCGCTCGAGGTCGGCGACCGACTCGTAGGTGAGGCCCGCGAGGCTCACCTTGCGGTAGCCGATCCGGCCCTCCTCGTCGATCACGAAGATCGCCCGCCGGACCAGCGGCCCGGCGACGATGCCGTAGGCCTTCGCGACCGCCTTGTCCTCGTCGGCCAGCAGCGGCACGTTCAGCTTCTTCTCCTCGGCGAAGCGCTCGTGCGAGTCGATGCCCTGCGGGGAGATCCCGAGCACCTCGGCGCCGATCCCATCGAGCCGCTCGCTTTCGTCGCGGTAGGAGCAGAACTGTTTCGTGCAGACCGCGGTGAAGTCGCCGGGATAGAACGCGAGCACGACCTTGCGGCCGCGGTAATCGGCCAGGCGATAGGTGCGCCCGCCCGTGCCGGGAAGCTCGAACTCCGGCGCGATGTCTCCAACGTCAAGCTTGGCCACTGCCAGAGCTTACGTAGCGGGACTCAGCCGCGTTCGATCGTCATCTTTTCGATGACCACGGGCTGCGTCGGTTTTTCTTCCGGGCCGCCCAGTTCGCCGATCCGTTCGACCACGTCGAGGCCCTTGGTGACTTTGCCGGCCAGGGCATATTCCGGTGGCAACGTTTCGCCCTGCGGGCCGCTGACCACGTAGAACTGGCTGCCGGCGGCGCCCGCGGGGGCGGTCGAGGTCTTCGCCATCGCCACCGTGCCGAGCGTGTATTTCAGGTTTTTCGGCGGCGCCTGGACCACTTCGTAGCCGGGCCCACCGCTGCCGGTGCCGGTCGGGTCGCCGCCCTGAATGACGAATTCGGGGACGATCCGGTGGAAGGTCAGGTCGTCGTAGAAGCCTTCTTCGGCGAGATAGGCGAAGGAGTTGGCGATCGTCAGGGCTTCGGTCGTCGCAAGTTCGATGTCGAAGGTGCCGCAGTTCGTTGCGACGATCGCGGTGACCTTTTCGCCCTTCTTGGTCGTCAGCTTCGGCTTCGGCAGGCTCACTTCCTTCGGCTTCGGCTGGGCCACCTTCGTGCAGCCCTTGGCGCCCTTTTCCGTGCTCGCGGTGGTCTTCGGTTCGTCGCTGGAGCTGCCGCCGCCGCTACGCGAGACGACGATGATCCCGACGATCACGATCGCGAGCAGGGCGAAACCGCCCAGGATGTACCACCGTTTGTCGAACTGGTCCCCACCCATTCGGTCCGGGAGATTAGAGCAAATACGATGTGCTCGCGATGTCGAGCCCCCCGCCGCTTACGCCCCTGGCCGCCGCGGCGCTCCATGTCGGCAGGCCGGAGCGGGTCCTCCAGATCGGCTGCGGCGACGGCGAGGCCGCGCTCTTCCTCGCTCGCGAGTTCCCGACCGCGCGGGTCCGGGGGATCGACGCCGACCCCGAGGCGGTGGCCGCGGCGACCGCGCGGGTCGGGCTCGATCCCGAGGGCCGGGTCGCCTTCAAGGTCGGCGGGCCGCGCCGCCTCCCCTACCCGGCGGACCACTTCGACCTGGTCGCGGCCCTCGGCGCGCGCCCGTCCCCGGCCGAGGTCGCCCGCGTCCTGCGCTCCGACGGGCACCTGATCCTCGCCGCGACACGCGGTGCCGCCACCGGCAGCGGCCTCTCCGCATGGCTCCTGTCCCGCGGCCTGCGCGCCCGTGGCTTCGAGGAGGTCGCCGCCGAGCTCGCGGGCGACGGCAGCTTCGTGGTCCTGCGCCACCTCGCCACGTAGGGTGAGCCCGATGGAGGCGACGGGCGGTGGGGACCTGGGGTACGAGGACGACGGGCGGCGCCCGCTCGTCCTGCTGGCCAACCCGTCCTCGGGCGGCGGCCGGGCGATGAAGCTGCTGCCGCGGATCGAGGCGGTCCTCGACGCGCGCCGCGTCCCCTTCCGCGTCGTCCGCACCAAGAGCCTCGAGCACGGCGTCGCCAAGGCGCTCGCGGCGGTCGAGGCCGGTGAGCTGCCGGTGGTGGTCAGCGGCGACGGGATGATCGGCGCGATCGGCGGCGCGATGGCGGGCGGCGACACCCCGCTCGGGATCGTCCCGGTCGGTCGCGGCAACGACCTCGCCCGCGTGCTCGGCATCCCGACCGAGCCGGAGGCGGCGATCGAGATCGTCCTCGCCGGGAACACCCGCACGATCGACGTCGGCGAGGCGAACGGGCACCGCTTCCTCGGTATCGCCAGCGCCGGCTTCGACTCCGATGCCAACCGGATCGCCAACGCGAGTCGACTGGGCGGGAACCTCGTCTACGCCTACGCGGCGCTGCGCGCCCTGGTCGCCTGGAAGTCCGCGCGCTTCACGATCGCGATCGGGGAGAAGCGCACCCGCGTCGAGGGCTACTCGGTCATCGTCGCCAACAACAGCGCCTACGGTGGCGGCATGTACGTGGCGCCGGACGCCGACCTCGAAGACGGCGAGTTCGACGTGGTGACGATCGCCAAGGTCGGCAAGCTCCGCTTCCTGGGTAACCTGCCGAAGGTGTTCAAGGGCACCCACGTCAACAACGACGAGGTCCAGGTCATCCGCGCCTCCCGGCTTTCCCTCAGCGCCAGTCGCCCCTTCGCGGTCTACGCCGACGGGGAGCACCTGACCGACCTCCCCGCCGACCTGCGGGTGATCCCGCACGCGCTGCGCGTGCTGGTCCCGCCGGCCGCCGCTTGAGCGCCTTCGGGGCCAAGCGCGCGCTGGCGCGGGGCATCGGCGCGGCGAGCCGGCGCTCCGGGCGCGGCGGTGGGACGACCCTGCCCGGGCGGGTGCTGCTGCGGATGGAGCCGGAGGCGATCGCGAAGCTGGGCGCCGGGCTCACCGGGGGTTCGACGATCATCTCCGCCACCAACGGCAAGACGACGACCGCCGGGATGCTCGCCGCGATCCTCACCGCCGAGGGGCGCGAGCCGGTCCACAACCGGGCGGGCTCGAACATGACCTGGGGCGTGGCCACGGCGCTGCTCGAGCAGCGCGGGATCGAGGGGCTCTTCGAGGTCGACGAGGCCTGGCTGCCGCGGGTGGCCCAGCAGCTGCACCCGCGGCTGATCGTGCTCGGCAACCTCTTCCGGGACCAGCTCGACCGCTACGGCGAGATGGAGGCCCTGGCCGAGGAGTGGGCGACGGCCGTGGGCGCGGCACCCGCGGGGACCGGCCTGGCGCTGAACGCCGACGACCCGCTGATCGCCGATCTCGGCCGCGACCCCGACACCGAGCGCCCCCGCGAGGGCACGCTCTACTTCGGCATCGAGGACCACTCCCAGGCACTGTCGGAGCTGCAGCATGCCTTCGACGCCAAGCACTGCCGCCGCTGCGGGCACCCCTACGCCTACGAGGTGGCCTTCGTCGGGCACCTCGGCCACTACTCGTGCCCGAACTGTGGGGCGCAGCGGCCGCGGCCCGACGTAGCGGCGACGCGGATCGAGCTGCGCGGGATGGAGGGCTCGGCGGCGACGGTGCGCGTGCCGGGCGACGAGATCGAGGTCGAGCTGCCCCTCCCCGGCCTCTACAACGTCTACAACGCCCTGGCGGCGATCGCGGCGGCCATCAAACTCGGGGTCGAGCCGCGCCGGGTCGCGGCGGCCCTGCGCGACATGCGCGCCGCCTTCGGCCGGGTGGAGACGATCCCGATCGGCGACGGCGAGGTGTCCATCCTCCTGATCAAGAACCCGGCCGGCGCCAACGAGGTCCTGCGTACTCTCAAGCTCGAGGCCTCCGATCACGCCGACGGGATCGACCTCTGGGTCGCCCTGAATGACCGGATCGCGGACGGGCGCGACGTCTCCTGGGTCTGGGACGCCGACTTCGAGGTGCTGACCGACTCGGTGCTCCACGTCACCTGTGCCGGGACGCGGGCGCCGGAGATGGCGCTACGTCTGAAGTACGCGGGCTGGCCGGAGGACCGGATCGTGGTCGAGCCCGACATCGCGGCCTCGCTCGACGCCGCGGTCTCCGCCGCCGAGGGTCGGCTCTTCGCCCTCCCTACCTACACCGCGCTCCTCGAACTGCGCAAGCTGCTCGCCGACCGCGGGCTCGCGAAGGAGTTCTGGCAATGAGCGAGGAGGACCACGTGAGCGCGTCGACGAGCGAAGCCGCGATCTGGCACGACGTCGAGTGCGGGGCCTACGCCGCCGACTTCCCGGTCTGGGACGACCTCGCCGACCGCTGCGGCGACCCGGTGGTCGAGCTCGGCGCCGGAACCGGCCGACTCGCCATCCACCTCGCCCGCCGAGGCCACCGCGTGATCGGCCTCGACAGCGACCCGGTGCTGATCGAGGCCCAGGGCGAACGCGCAGCCGGCCTCCCGGTAACGCCGCTGCTCGCCGACGCGCGCGGCTTCGTGCTGCCCGAGCCGGCGGCCCTGGTCCTCGCCCCGATGCAGCTCCTGCAGATGCTGGCCGACCGCGACGAGCGCCTCACCTGCATGGACTCGATCGCCGCCCAGCTCCTCCCCGGCGGTCGCTTCGCCGCGGCGATGGTCGAGGGCATGCCGGAGCCCGAAGAGGGCGAGCCGCTCCTCCCCGACGTGCGCGAGGTCGACGGCTGGGTCTACTCGAGCCTGCCGCTGGAGGCGAGCGTCGGCCCCGAGCACATCGTCGTCCACCGGCTGCGCCAGAAGGTCTCGCCGAGCGGAGAGCTGACCGACTTCCCCGACGAAGTCACGATCTGCACGATGACCGCCGACGACCTCGAGGCGGAGGCGGCCGAAGTGGGCCTGGTGCCGATCGAACGCCTATACATCGAGCCGACCGAGGACCACGTCGGCTCCACCGTCGTCGTCCTCGGAGAGGAGGCGTAGATGGAGCTCCGCGTCCTCAGCCTCTATCCCGAGCAGATGAACATCTACGCCGATCGCGGCAACATCCTCTTCCTGCAGCGGCGCTGCGAGTGGCGGGGCATCGACTTCAAGTGGGACGGCGCCGGACCAGGCGAGTCGATCGACCCGTTCGCGTACGACCTCTTCTACATCGGCGGCGGCCAGGACCGCGACCAGCGCGCCGTCGCCGCCGACATGGTCGCGACGAAGCGCTCCGCCCTGGCCTCCGCGGTCGACGACGGCGCCGCCCTGCTGGCCGTCTGCGGCGGCTACCAGCTGCTCGGCGAGAGCTACCAGCTGGGAGAGGAGACCCTCCCCGGCCTCGGCATCGCCGACCTGCGCACGGTCCGCGAGGAGGGCCCGCGGCTGATCGGCAACGTCGCGATCGAGACCGAGCTCGGCGGCGAGAAGCGCGTCCTGGCGGGCTTCGAGAACCACGGTGGCCGCACCTATCTCGGCAGCAGTGCCCGCCCCCTCGGCCGCGTCGTCAAAGGCCACGGCTTCGGGAACAACGGCGGCGACGGCCTCGAGGGCGTGTGGGACAAGAACATGGTCGGCACCTACCTTCACGGCCCCCTCCTCCCCAAGAACGCCTGGCTCGCCGACCACCTGATCGCGCTGGCGCTTGAGCGCCGCTACGGCGAGCGCCCCAACCTGGAGCCGCTCCCCGACGAGCTGGAGCGCGCGGCGCACGCCAGTGCGCGAGCGGCGGCCGGCGTCTAGGACGGGGCCAGTTCAAGCTGGCGCCCGAAGAAAGGGACGCAAGGCGTATTGGCGAGAGGGCCGTCTCACCCACGGCCCTGGCTGGCTGTGCCCGTGGGTGAGACGGCCGAGGTATGAAAGGTGCGAAGGAACTCCGGCGCCGTGCGGGATATGTGAGGGAGACGCCACGAACCCCACACTTCCGTGCGCCTTCCTCATTAGGCAAAGATCTCCGTGTTTAGTTTCGGGTCTATAGCAACCGAAACTCGACGCGCACCTTTCGTGACGTCCCCGATCGGGTCCCAGGGGTCACGAAAGTCCGACTTCGTGCCGTCCCTGCGCCAGATGTCCCACGAACCCCTCACGTCCTGGGCGTCTCATCGCGGTCACAGCCAGCCAGGACCGCGATGAGACGCCCAGGACCGATCTAGGACTGCCGGAGCGGCCGGAACAACGCCTTAAGGCACCGCCGGGACGACGACCAGCGTGCCGTCGCCGTTCGGCAGCTCCCCGGTGTCGAACGAGGCCGACGTCAGGCGCTCGGCCTCCGGCATCGCGTCGAGGAACGCCTCCTCGGTCTCGAGGAAGTTGATCCTGTCGGTCCTGTAGTGCATCGGCACGACCCAGGACGGGGCGAGGTCCTTGGCGATCGCCGCCGCGGTGGCGCCGTCGATCGTGAAGCCGCCGCCGACCGGGACGAAGAGGAGATCGATGCCGGTGAGGTGGGCGCGCTGCTCGGGGCGCAGGGCCGCCTGGCCGAAGTCGCCGAAGTGGGCGACTCGGAGGCTGTCGAGGGTGAAGACGACGATCGTGTTCGGGCCCCGTTCGGTGCCGGCGGCGTCGTCGTGCTCGGAGGCGATCGCGACGACGTCGCCGAGGGGTGACTCGTGGGTCCCAGGCTGCGAGCGGACCAGGGTCGGCTCGCCGTCGATGACCTCCACCCCGTTGTGGTCAGAGTGCTCGTGGGTGACAATCAGCAGGTCGACCGAATCCGGCGCCGCGATCGGTGGGTAGCCCCAGGTGATGCCTCTTGCCGCGGCGCCCGACATGTCGCCCCAGGGGTCGATGAAGACGGTCGCCACCTCGCCGTCGAGCGTGAACGCCGACTGCCCGTGCCAATCAACTCGCATGTGACTCCTCCAGTTCTCGGATGGTGCGGGTCGGCGCTTCGCCGGGCACCTCCTCCTGCTCGCCGTGGGTGTAGCGCCCGCCGCGCGCCAGTGACGCGACGGCGGCGATCAGGCAGGCGACGATCGCGAAGCCGAAGGCGGTGTCGAGGCCGTTGCTGAAGGGCTTCGAGATCAGGCTCGGGAAGAAGCTGTGGCCGGTGAGTGCCGCCTGGGCGTGTTGCGGGAGTTCGTGCAGGGTCCCGGTGCCGATCAGGTGTTCGATCGGGTTGTAGCCGAGGAAGGCGGCGAAGAGGACCGAGATCGGTGGGGTTTCGCCGACTTCGTGGGCCTTCGCGGGACTGACGCCGTGCGCTTCGAGGCCGCTCGAGAGCACGTGCGGCAGGCTCGCGGCCAGCCCGATGATCAGCAGGGTGAAGAAGATCCCCATCGAGATCACCTGGGCCGAGTTCTGGAAGGTCTGGTTCATGCCACCGCCGGCCCCGCGCGCGTCGGCGGGCAGGCTGTTCATCACCGCGGCGCGGTTCGGCGAGGCGAACATCCCCATCGAGATCCCGTTGAAGGCGAGGATCGCGGCGAAGACGGGGTACGAGAAGTCGACCGGCAGCAGCGTCAGGGCGGCGAAGCTGGCGGCGGCCGCGACCATCCCGCCGGTCGCGAACCCGCGTGCCCCGAAGCGATCCGACAGGTAGCCCGAGGTCGGCCCGGCGATCAGCATCCCGATCGTCAGCGGCAGCATGTAGATGCCCGCGAGCAGCGGCGCTTCGGTGTAGTCGTAGCCGTGCAGCGGCAGCCAGATGCCCTGCAGCCAGATGATCAGCATGAACATCAGCCCGCCGCGGGCGACCGCCGCGAGGAAGGTCGAGAGGGTGCCGAAGGTGAAGGCGCGGATCTTGAAGAGCGGCAGTCGGAACATCGGTTCCTCGACCCGGCGCTCGATCTGGACGAAGGCGACCAGCGACATCGCCGCCAGGGCGAGCAGGCCGAGGACCAGGGGGCTGCCCCAGCCGGTCGGCGAGCCGCCGTATGGGCGGATCCCGAAGGTGACCGCGACCATCGCCAGGATCAGGCCGAGGCCGAAGGTGACGTTTCCCCACCAATCGATCTTGCCCGGGTGCGGGGTCGAGAGCTCTTTGAGCTTGAGGAAGGCCCAGACGGTGCCGAAGAGGCCGACCGGGACCGAGATCAGGAAGACGAGGCGCCAGTCGATCGGGGCGAGCAGGCCGCCGAGGACAAGGCCGACGAACATGCCGCTGACGCCGACGATGTTGTTGATCCCCAGCGCCATGCCGCGCTGGTTGGCGGGGAAGGCGTCGGTCAGGATCGCCGCCGAGTTGGCGAGCAGGCAGGCGCCGCCGATCCCCTGGACGATCCGGAAGCCGATCAGGAAGAGGGCGCCGTCCGTCCCGGTCAGCCAGTCGATCGCCAGCATCAGTGAGGCGACGGTGTAGATGACGAAGCCGAGGGTGTAGATCCTCACCCGCCCGTACATGTCCCCCAGGCGCCCGAGGCTGACGATCAGCACGCTGGTGACGACCAGGTAGCCGAGGATCATCCAGAGCAGGTAGAAGCTGTTGGAGGGCAGCAGCGGGTCGAGGTGGATGCCGCGGAAGATGTCCGGCATCGCGATGATCGTGATCGAGGCGTCGAGGGTCGCCAGCAGGATCGCCAGGGTGGTGTTGGAGAGCGCCACCCACTTGTACTTGTCGTCGTGGGCGGCCCCGTTTCCGTTGGCGGTTGCCGCTGAGACCATGGCTACATAATACACAGGCAACCTGTGCAGTTTGCCTGCCCAATGCGTTAAGGTGGACGGGTGCCGACGCAGACCGACATCGCCCCCCTCGCCGCCGACCTGCGGGTCGCGGTGGGTCAGCTGGTGCGACGGCTGCGCTCGGAGAACCTCTTCCCGCTGACCCAGACCTGGGTGCTCGGGCGGCTCGACCGCGAAGGCCCCGCCAGCGTCTCCGACCTCGCCCAGGCCCTGCGGGTGCGCCCGCAGTCGATGGCGCAGACGGTCGGCGATCTCGAGGCGGAGGGCATGGTCGAGCGCAATCCCGACCCCGATGACCGCCGCCGCGCCCTGGTCAGCCTCACCGCTGCCGGCCAGGCCCGCATCGAGGCCGATCGCGCCGCCCGCGAGGGCTGGCTGGTGAAGGCCCTCGAAGAGCTCCCCGATTCGGACCGGGAGACGATCGAGAGGTCGGTGGAGCTGTTGAACCGCTTGGCGGACGCGGACGTTTGAGTCGACGGGTGGTTGGGGCGGGAGGGACGGCCGTTGTGCCGGCCGCTCCGGCAGTCCTAGGTGAGGGGTTCGTGAAAGAAACGCCGGGAAGTCGGCACAGGTCCGGCCGGGTCGGTGCGGGACGGCACAGGGTGCGGGCGGAGGTCGGACTTACGTCGAAGGTCCGTGCGAGAGATGCCGCACTTCGGCTCATTCGTTGACGAAGACGCCGGGAACTCCACACTTCCCGCGGCCTTCGGATACATCCGGGCGCTTTCCGGGCCTGGGGACAGGGCCGGAAACAGCGCTGCAGCCCTTTCTGTCGCCATAGCGACGGAAATGGCTGCAGCGCGGAAGTGACTGTTGCCCAACACGCACGGAAGCGTGGACTTCCCACGCTCTCCGTGACGAGATGCGAGTCTCGTGACACCTCCGTGGGACTCTCGTGCGTCCCGCGTCGCGATCCTCCCGTGACGAGCCCTGGGAGCTCGCCTGGAGGGTCCCCGGCCCCACCCGCACCCCCGGCCGTCTCGGCCACGGCCACAGCCAGCCAGGGGGCCGTGGCCGAGACGGCCGCGCCTTTCAGCACGGGTGGCGGCCGGCGGCCGCGATCTCGGGCGCCAGCTTCAAACGCCCCCGTCCCTCGCGGGACGGAACCCCCAAACCTTTATTGCCCCGTCGAGCCGAAGCCGCCGTCGCCGCGGGCGGTGTCGCTGAGCTCGGCCACCTCGACCGGCTCGGGGAGCGCGACCGGCGCGATGACGAGCTGGGCGATCCGGGCGCCAGGCTCGATCCGGACGACTTCCGCCGGATCGGTGTTCAGCAGCAGCACCCGCACTTCGCCGCGGTAGCCCGCGTCGATCAGCCCGGGACTGTTGACCAGCGTGATCCCGTGCTCGCGGGCGAGGCCGGAGCGCGGGAGGACGAGTCCGGCGTGCCCCTCGGGAACCTCGATCGCGATCCCGGTACCGACGCTCCAGCGCTCGCCGGGGCCGATGTGGGCCGCCTCGATCGAGTAGAGGTCGAGGCCGGCGTCGCCCGGATGGGCGCGGGTCGGGACCACGGCGGAGATGTGCAGCTTCGTGACCTTGAGGTCCATGGCGCGTCAGCCTAGAGGCTCGGGACGGGATCCGGCCGCCGGACGGCTCAGGCGGTTGCCAGGTCGGTGAAGCGGTGGAGCTCCGCCGAGGGGACCCGGGCGTGGACGAGGACGCCGTCGGGGCGGTCGGTGCGCTCCAGCTCCCCCGCCACTTCGTGCAGCTCGTGCAGGCGGCCGCCCTGGCTGTAGGGGATCAGCAGCTCGACCTCGGTGAGCGTCTCGGCGAAGGCCGTCTCGATCTGCTCGCGCAGCTCATCGAGGCCCTCGCCCGCGAGCGCCGAGGCCAAGACCGCGTCGGGGTGGGCGAGTGTGACCTCGTGGCGATCCTCCTCGTTCAGCAGGTCGGCCTTGTTGAGGACGAGTAGGCGCGGCTTCTCCCCCGCCCCGATCTCCTCCAGGACCTCGTCGACCGCGTGCATGTGGAGCATCCGCCGCTCTTCGGTCTCGGAGGCGTCGACGACGTGGACGATGAGGTCGGCGAGCGTGGTCTCCTCGAGCGTCGCCTTGAACGCCTCGACCAGCTGGTGGGGCAGCTTCTCGATGAAGCCGACCGTGTCGGTCAGGAGGTACTCGCGGCCGGAGAGCTCGAAGTTCCGCGTGGTCGGGTCGAGCGTCTCGAAGAGACGGTTGGCGACGCCGACCTCGGCGCCGGTGAGCGCGTTCAGCAGCGTCGACTTGCCGGCGTTCGTGTAGCCGGCGAGGGCAACCCTGGGGATCTGCGAGCGTTCGCGCTCGGCGCGCATCACGTCACGGTTTTTTTCGGTCTGCCGGAGCCGCCGGCGCAGCGCCGCGATCCGGTCGCGGGCGAGGCGCCGGTCAGTCTCGATCTGGCTCTCTCCCGGACCCCTGGTGCCGATGCCGCCGTCGATGCGCCCGGCACCGAGGCGCTCGAGGTGGGTCCAGAGGCCACGCATGCGGGCCATGTTGTATTCGAGCTGGGCCAGCTCGACCTGCAGCTTGCCCTCGGCGGAGTGGGCGTGGTCGGCGAAGATGTCGAGGATCACGGCGGTGCGGTCGATCACCGGGACGCCGAGCGCCGACTCGAGGTTGCGCTCCTGGCGCGGCAGCAGTTCGTCGTCGCAGGCGACGAGGTTGGCGCCGTCGGCGGCGATCTGCACTTTCAGCTCCTCCAGGCGGCCGCGGCCGAAATAGCGGTCGGGGTCCGGTTTCTGGCGCTGCTGGGTGGCGACGCCCGCGGTGGCGACGCCGGCGGTCCGCAGAAGCTCTTTCAGCTCGGCGAGGGGCTCGCCGTGCTCGTGGCCGTCGACGACCCCGATCGCGAGCGCGCGCTGACGCGCCCGCCGGTTGACGACCCCCGCCCCGTTCCCGTTTTGCGCGGCGTACCGCGTCTCGGTCTTGCGACCGCTTCTCGATTCACTCACCTCTCCCATTGTACGGCGCCGCCGCGGGCGTCTAGGGTAGGTCCCTGTGAAGGTCTTCGTCACGGGAGGGACGGGTTTCATCGGCGGCGCCGTTGTGCGCCAATTGCGCGCCCGCGGCGACGATGTCGTGGCCCTCGTCCGCAATCCCGCCAAGGGGGCTCCGCTGGAGGACCTCGGCTGCTCGTCGGTCGCCGGGGACCTGGGTGACGAACGGGCGATCCGCGCCGGCATGGAGGGGGTCGACGCCGTCGTCCACGCCGCCGCCGTCTACGAGGTCGGCATCCCCGCGAGCGAGCGCAAGCCGATGCAGGAGGCGAACGTCGGCGGCACCGAACGGGTGCTGGGCGCGGCGCTCGAGGCCAAGGTCCCCAAGGTCGTCTACGTCTCCACCGTCGGCATCTTCGGCAACACCAACGGGCAGATCGTCGACGAGACCTACGAACACCAGGGCGAGTTCCTCTCCGAGTACGAGAAGACGAAGTGGGAAGCCCATCAGGTCGCCAAGCGGCTGATCGGTGAGGGGCTCCCCTGCGTGATCGTGCAGCCGGGCGGCGTCTACGGCCCCGGCGACACCTCCTCGATCGGCGTCATGCTCGACCAGTTCCTGGCCGGGAAGATGCCGCTGATCCCCTTCCCCGACCTCGGCATCTGCCTCACCCACGTCGAGGACATCGCCGGCGGGATCATCCTCGGGCTCGACAAAGGCCGTGCCGGCGAGACCTACATCATCAGCGGCCCGGTGACGACGGTCCGCGAGGCGATCGGCGTCGTCGCCGCCGCGACCGGCAAGAAGCCGCCGAAGCACGCCCTGCCGACGGGACTGATGAAGGCGTTGACCCCGATCGGCCCGCTGGTCGGCAAGTTGATGGGGCAGCCGCCCAATCTGCGCGAGATGATCGCCTCCGCCGATGGCGTCACCTTCTGGGCGACCTACGACAAGGCGTCCCGGGAGCTCGGCTACGAGCCACGCGGCCTCGAGGAGGGCCTCCGGGCGATGCTCGAGGCCGACGGCAAGCTGCCGAGCGCCCCTGCCGCATAGTCTTCGCGCCCATGCGCGTGATCGACGTTGAACACCTCGGCCGTCCGCACGTCATCGGCTGCTGGGAGGTCGACGGCATGCTCGTCGACCCCGGTCCCGAGTCCTCCCTCCACACCCTGCTGGAGAAGATCGGAGATCAGCGACCCGAGGCCATCCTCCTCACCCACATCCACCTCGACCATGCCGCCGCGACCGGCGCGATGGTGGCCCGGTGGCCGGACCTGCCGGTCTACGTCCACGAGCGCGGCGCCCCCCACGTCATCGACCCCTCCCGCCTGTTGGCCTCGGCGGAGCGCCTCTACGGCGACAAGCTCGAGTACCTCTGGGGGAGGATCCAGCCGGTCCCGGAGGCCAACGTCACCACCCTTGCCGGCGGCGAGACCGTCCGCGGTATGCGCGTCGCCTACACCCCCGGCCACGCCTCCCACCACGTCGCCTACCTCCACGAGGACTCCGGCACCGCCTTCGTCGGCGATGTCGCCGCCTGTCGCCTCCCCGACACCGACCTCGTCATCCCCCCGACCCCACCGCCGGACATCGATGTCGAGCTCTGGGAAGACTCGATCGCCCTGCTCGAGGCCTGGCAGCCCACCAAGCTCGCCCTCACCCACTTCGGCCCGGTCGACGACCCGGCCACCCACCTCGCCACGGCGAAGAGTCGCCTACGCGAAGAGGCCGAGCTCGCCCACCGGATGGACGAGGCGACCTACGAGGCCGATCTCCAGAACCGCATCGCCGCCCACCTCGCCGACTCCGAGGCGACCGAGGAGATGTTCCAGGCCGTCCCGACCGCCTACCAGTGGTCCGGCCTCGACCGCTACTGGCGCAAGAAAGCCGAGCGCGAAGCCGGGTAGCCTACGCTCTGCTCACGTGCAACCGCCTGATGTGGAGTGGGCCAGCCTCGCAAGGACGCAGGGCAGTGAGGTGAGGGGAGCGCACTCAGGTGCGTGACCCGAGCCGAACGACCGAGGACACCGTGAGGCGCCCCCACGCCACCTCAGGCCAAGTGCTCGCGCATGCGCTCGACGGCCTCTTCGATCCGGTCGTCGGGCGTGGTGAGGGAGATGCGGAAGAAGCCCTCGCCGCTGGGCCCGTACATCGAGCCCGGTGAGACGACGACCGCGGCCTCTTCGAGGACGGTCTCGGCAAAGGACGTGGAGGTGTGGCCGCTCGGGACCGGGGCCCAGACGTAGATCGTGCCCTTCGGCGGGGTGACGTCGACGCCGATCGCGCCGAGGGCGGAGACGACGAGATCGCGGCGGCGCTGGTAGGTCGCGTTCATCTCGGCCAGCGGCTCCTGCGAGCCGGAGATCGCGGTGGCGCCGGCGATCTGGACCGCCTCGAAGAGGCCCGAGTCGACGTTCGTCTTCAGGCGCCAGTAGCTCTGGATCGCGTCGGCGTGGCCGAGGATCGCGGCGCAGCGCCAGCCGGTCATGTTGTAGCCCTTGGAGACGGAGAAGACCTCGACCCCGACCTCCTTGGCCCCCGGCGTCGCCAGGAAGCTCGGCGCCACGTAGCCGTCGTAGGTGGTCTCCGAGTAGGCGTTGTCGTGGACGACGAGGATCTCGTGCTCGCGGGCGAACTCGATGACCTCCTCGAAGAAGCCGTCGGGGACGATCGCGCCGGTCGGGTTGTTAGGGAAGTTGATGAACATCAGGCGCGCCTTGGCGGCGACCTCGGGAGAGATCGCCGACAGATCGGGCGCGAAGCCCTTCTCCGGCACCAGCGGCATCAGCTCGGCGGTCGCCCCGTGGAGCAGCGGGCCGCCGGTGTAGACCGGGTAGCCGGGGTCCGAGGCGAGCGCTACGTCACCCGGGTCGAGGAAGGCGTTGCAGAGGTTGTAGATGCACTCCTTGGCGCCGATCGCCGGGATGACCTCGTTCGCCGGGTCGATCTCGACGCCGAAGCGGCGGTCGTAGAAATCGGCGAACGCCTGGCGGAAATCCTCACGGCCCCGGTTCGACGGGTACTGGTGCGTGGCCGGATCGGCGACCGCCTTCTGCATCGCCTCGACGATGTAGTCGTAGGTCGGCATGTCGGGATCGCCGATCCCGAGGCTGATCACGTCGATTCCGGCGGCTTTCTTCTCCGCGATCCGGCGCTCCAGTTCCTGGAACATGTAGGGCGGGATCTGCTGGAGGCGCTTGGAAGGCTCGGCGATAGGCATGGCGCGGAAAGCTAACGAAAGCCCGGGCGGGAAGCCGGGCCGTTCAGTCCTGCTCGGCGAGGGCGGCGAGCAGCTCCGGCGTCGCCTCGCCGGCGTAGACCGGCTCTGCCCAGCCGTCGAGCCGCACCGAGAGGTCCTCACCGATCGCCACGGTCAGCTCTCCGCCGTCGAGCTCGACCGTGATCGGGCTCGCCGCGCCGCGCAGGAAGGCGGTGATCGCGGCACCCGAGGCACCGGTACCGGAGGAAAGCGTCTCCCCCACCCCGCGCTCGAAGATCCGGGCGCGGACGTTCGAGCCGTCGATGGTGAGGAAGCTGACGTTGGTGCGGTTCGGGAAGAGCGTCGAGCCTTCGATCTCGGGGCCGACCAGCTCCAGGTCGAGGTCGGCAAGCTCGACCGGGTCGACGACGATCGCGCACTGCGGGTTGCCGATCGAGACGTGCTGGAACTCCCACTCGCGGCCCGCCGAGCGCACCGTGCCGCGGCCGTCGGCCTCGCCGGAGGGGAAGTCCTTCGAGGCCGTCGAGGCCTTGCCCATGTCGACCGAGCAGGTCAGCTCGCCGGTGATCGTCGGGCGGATCGGCCCGGCGACGGTGGAGATCGCGAACTCCTCGGCGTCGGTCCAGCCGTGGCGGCGCAGGTAGAGGATCGCCTCGCGGGCGCCGTTGCCCGACAGCTCGGCCTCCGAGCCGTCCGGGTTGAAGATCCGCAGCTTCGCGACGAACTCCGGGTCATCGGAGCGCGAGAGCAGCAGCACGCCATCGGCGCCGATCCCGAAATGCGGATCGCAGAGCCACTCGACCCGTGCCTCGGTCAGATCCCAAGGAAGGTTCGCCTCCTCGAGGATCAGATAGTCGTTCCCCAGCGCTTGCCACTTCTCGAATTTCACGGCGCGAACCCTACCGCCGATGTTGATGGGCCGAAAACCTGACATATAGTCAGGTTTTCGGCCCATCGACACGGCGGTTTCGGCGTCGGTGAGGTCGGTGCGGTCGATCGTCGTCAGGTTGGGGATTTTGCGCATCCAGGTGAGTTGGCGGCGGGCGTAGTTGCGGGAGCGGCGCTTCATCGTCTCCAGGTCGCCGGCGAGGATTTCGTTCAGGCCGAGGGCCTTGCGGGCGGTGCGGCCGGGGCCGAGCGCGTCGGCGCGGCGCGCCTCCTCCTCCCCGCCCCCGGCGACGATCGCGTCCACCCTGGCGTCGATCCGCTCGTAGAGCTTGCCCCGGTCCATGTCGAGGCCGAAGATCCGGGTCGGGTGGCGGGTGACGCCGGACCAGAGCTCCGACTCCCCGTCGAAGGCGGGCACCTTGCGCAGCGAGAGGTCGGCGAGCGCGGCGCGCAGGTAGAGGCCGGTGCCGCCGACCACGATCGGCGTCCGTCCCGCCGCCAGCGCGGCGTCGATCGCCTCGTGCGCCAGTGGCATGTACTCGTGGATCGAGAAGTCCTCGGTCACCGGCACGATCCCGAGCAGCTCGTGCGGCAAGATCTCCTGCTCCGCCGCGCTCGCCGTCCCGGTGAGGACGTCGAGGCCCTTGTAGACCTGCAGCGCGTCGCAGTTG
Organism: uncultured Actinomycetes bacterium; assembly: GCA_963782515.1. Lineage (GTDB taxonomy): Bacteria > Actinomycetota > Thermoleophilia > Solirubrobacterales > 70-9 > VAYN01. The sequence continues at coordinate 1,445,562 of CAWAJY010000004.1, forward strand.
ATCGCCACCGGGTCCTCGCCCTGCTCGCGCAGCAGCCTCGCCAGCTCCACCGCGACGCCGGTCTTCCCGACCCCGGTGGGTCCGAATATGGCCAGAACCTTCAAGGGCGTCTCGGTAAGGCCCCGAACGGCTTGTGATTTCTCACCGAGAAATTTGAGTGAGGGGCCTTACCGAGACGCCCGCCAGCGTCTGGGAAGTCGCAGCCTCGATCTCCACGTCGACAAAATCGCCCGGATTCGCGATTCCTTCGAAGTTGACCGCCTTGTTGTGGCGGGTGCGGCCGCGCAGGCGGGTCGGGTCGGTACGGCTCGGGCCCTCGACCAGCACCTCCATCGTGCGGCCGACGAAGCGCTGGGAGCGCTCGGTTGCGCGCCGCTGGACCACCTCGATCAGCCGTTGCATCCGCTCGACCTTGATCGGGTGCGGCAACTGCCCGTCCATCGTCGCCGCCTCGGTTTCGCGGCGCGGGCTGAAGATGAAGGTGAAGGCGCCGTCGTAGGCGACTTCCTCCGCCACCTCGAGGGTCTCGGCGAAGTCCCGCTCGGTCTCGCCGGGGAAGCCGACGATGATGTCGGTGGTGATCGCGCAGTCGGGGACGTGCTCGCGGATCAGCGCCACGCGGTCCATGTAGCGCTCGCGGTCGTAGGTGCGACGCATCCGTTTCAGCACCGCGCTCGAGCCCGACTGGAGCGGCAGGTGGATCTGCTCGCACAGCGAGGGCAGCTCCGCGTGGGCGCGGATCACGTCCTCCTTCATGTCCTTGGGATGCGGGCTCGTGTAGCGGATGCGGTCGATCCCGGGGACCGCGTCGACGCGGGTCAGGAGCTCGGCGAAGGTGATCCGCGAGTCTTTCGGCAGGTCGCGCCCGTAGCTGTTCACGTTCTGTCCCAGCAGCGTCACCTCGCGCACACCGTCGGCAGCCAGCGCCTCGGCCTCGGTCAGCAGCTCGGCCGGGTCGCGGCTCACCTCGCGGCCGCGGGTCGTCGGCACGATGCAATACGAGCAGACGCAGTTGCAGCCCTGGGCGATCTGCAGCCATCCCTGGAACTCGCGCTCGCGGCGGGTCGGCAGGTGGCCGGCGAAGTCCTCGAACTCGAAATATCCCTGCGCGCTCAGCGAGTCGGAGTTCAGGAACTCGGCCAGCTTGTGGATCTGGCCGGGGCCGAAGGCCACGTCGACAAACGGGAAGCGCTCGAAGACCTCCTCCTTGACCGACTGGGCCCAGCAGCCGCCGACGCCGACCGTGCGGGCCGGATCTTCGCTCTTCAGCCGCTTCGCCTCGCCCAGATGGGCGACGAATCGGCTGTCGGCGGACTCCCGGATCGAGCAGGTGTTGAAGAGGATCAGGTCGGCTTCGGAGCGCTCCGGAGCCTCCTCATATCCGAGCGAGGTGAGCATGCCTCGCATCCGCTCGGAGTCGTGCACGTTCATCTGGCACCCGAAGGTGGTGACGTGGAAGCGCTTCACGCGCTCAGGGTACCGAGCGAGGCGCCGGTGGGCGCCTCGAACCGGCGCTATTCGCCGTGGGTGATTTCTTGGACGACGTAGGCGGCGACGTCCTTGATTTCATTTTCGGACAGGGTGCCGCCGAATGGGGGCATCCCGCCGCCGCCGTTGGTGACCTGCTGGATCGTGCCTTCTTCGGTCTGCGCCAGCGGCATAGTTTTCAGGTCGGGACCGCCGTTACCGCCTTCGCCGGTGGCGCCGTGGCAGGTCGAGCAGTTTTCGGAGAAGACCGCCGCGCCGGCTTCCGGGCTGCCACTGGCCGCCGTGCCGGCTTCTTCGGCCTCCGATTCCCCTTCGCCGCCGGAGGATTCTTCGGCTTCGGCTTCTTCATTGCCGGTTTCCGCTTCGCCTTCTTCGCCGGAGGCCTTTTCGGATTCTTCGGCCAGCGCTTCTTCGAACGGCCCGCTGGTGCTGGCTTTCTGAAGCTCTTCGCTCGCCTTGCCGTACTCCTTGTCGTGCTCCTTCGACTCGTCCTTACCGTGAAGGACGGCGAAGGTCCCGGCGCCGACGGCGAAGACGGCGAACCAAACGATGATCACGGGCATGAACTTGCCCGGGAAATTGTCGTTTTTCAGCCCGAAGAGGCTGACAAGGACGGCGGAGGCGGCAAGGACGCCGCCACAGATGAAAAAGAGCGTTTGGTGCATCGCGCGGCGCGAATCCTATTGGTGCGGAGGGACCGGTGCGTTGCTGGCGATTCCAGGCCGCACTAGGCGGCCTGGGCCTCGGCCACCGGTGGGGTGCTGGTAGCGGCCTCGTCGGGCGCGGTAGCGCCGATCCCGAGCGCCGTGCGCACCTTCGTTTCGATCTCCAGGGACAGCTCCGGATTATCTTTCAGGAACTGCTTGGCGTTGTTTCGTCCCTGTCCGAGGCGGACTTCGCCGTAGGAAAAGAACGAACCCGATTTCTGCACCAGGTCCTGCTCGATCCCGAAGTCGATCAGACCTCCCTCGCGGGAGATGCCGACCCCGTACTCGATGTCGAACTCGGCCTGGCGGAACGGTGACGCGACCTTGTTCTTCACGACTTTCACGCGGACCCGGTTGCCGACCGCTTCGGTCCCTTCCTTCAAGGTCTCGATGCGGCGGATGTCGAGCCGCTGCGACGCGTAGAACTTCAGCGCCCTACCGCCCGGCTGGGTCTCCGGCGAGCCGAACTGGACGCCGACTTTTTCGCGGATCTGGTTCGTGAAGATGCAGACCGTGTTGGTCCGGTTGAGGCTGCCGGCAAGTTTGCGCAGAGCCTGCGACATCAGCCGCGCCTGCAGGCCGACCGTGGTGTCGCCGATCTGCCCGTCGAGCTCCGCTTTCGGGGTCAGCGCCGCGACCGAGTCGATCGCCACCACGTCGACCGCCGCCGAGGCGATCAGGCGGTCGGCGATCTGCAGGGCCTGCTCGCCGTAGTCCGGCTGCGAGACCAGAAGCTCGTCGGTGTCGACGCCGATCGCCCGCGAGTAGACCGGGTCGATCGCGTGCTCGGTGTCGATGAAGGCGCAGACGCCACCGAGGGCCTGGGCCTGGGCGATGATGTGGTTGACCAGCGTCGTCTTACCCGAGGACTCGGGACCGAAGATCTCGACGATCCGGCCGCGCGGCACGCCGCCGATCCCCAAGGCGAGGTCGAGGGCCAGCGAGCCGGTCGGGATCGAGGCGACCTTGATCGTGCCTTTGTCGCCGAGGCGCATCAGCGAGCCGACGCCGAAGTCACGCTCGATCTGGGTGACGGCAGCCTCGAGGGCCGCGTCTTTCGCTTTGGCCTCCTTCGCCGTCAGGCCCTTCAGGTTCACTTTCTCATCCGCCATCTCTGATCATCACCTCACTGCTGTCCCCTTTAGGACAGCTCGACTTGGGCCAGCGGGACGTATCGAGAGCCCCCCGGCTGGAGTACAGAACGGTAGAGCGTCAATCGGACGGCATAGAACGGTTCTTTGAGCCGCTCCGGGAGGTCTCCGGGCCGCCTCGTGACGGCCGCCGGACGACGCGATCCGCGACCCTCCGACCGCACCCGCCCGACCGTCACGTGGGGCCAGAAATCGCGATCGTCGGGCTCGTGCAGGCCCTCCGCGACCAGCTTGTCCGCCACCGCATGATGGAGGTCGGTGGTGGCCGGGGACGGCGCCGGGAGGGCGAAGAGCGCCGCCCGTCGCCGGCGCGGCAGCGTGATCGGATCCTCGAGCTTCATCAGCGCCGCCGGGGCGCTCACCTCCCTTACCGCCTCGGCGATCTCCTCCACCTCGTGCGCCTGCCGGTGCCCGAGGAAGACCAACGTCACGTGCAGCGCCTCCGGTCGCACCGGCCGCAGCGCCGGATCGACCAGCTCGGTCTCCCCCCACGCTCTCAGCCCGTCTCGGATCTCCTCCGGGAGGTCGACCGCGACGAACAGCCGCTGTCGCCTCCCCTTCAGCTCTTGAGTTGCCATGGGGCCAAGCTAGGAGGGAATACGCGCGGCTCAACACCGCTCCGCAACATCTCTGTGAATTTAGGAGAGCAGATCGCGCAACAGGTGCATCGCGACGAGGCCGGAGCGTTCGCGGATGTCGGCCCGGTCGCCCGGGATGACCGGCGAGCGGGCGACCTGGGTCCCGTCGGCCAGCATCGCGTGGAAGCAGACGAAGCCGACCGGCTTGTCCGGCAGCGCGCCCCCCGGACCGGCGATCCCGGTGATCGAGACCGCCACGTCGGCCCCGAACGCCGCCAACGCGCCCTTGGCCATCGCCTCCGCGCACTCCGGCGAGACCGCGCCGAACTCCTCCAGCAGCTCCTTCGGAACCCCGAGAAGCTCTTCTTTGGCCTCGTACGAATAGGTGACGGCGCTGCCGGCGAAATAGTCCGACGCCCCCGGAACGCTCGTGATCCGCGCCGCCAGCAGGCCGCCGCTGCATGACTCCGCCAGCCCCAGCCTGTGGCCCTTCAGCAGCTTCGCCACCTGCTCGTCGATCGTCGAGCCGTCGAGGCTGAAGGTCTCGCGCTCGTGGCGCCGCCGCAGCCCGTCGCGCACGGCCATCGCGGTCGCCTCGGTCTCCTCGCGCCAGCGCACGTCGATCTCGATCTCCCCGCGCCGCAGGCAGGTGGTGATCTCGACCGCGTCCACGTCCACCCCGTCGTCAGCGGCGATCTCGCGCAGGCTTTTGGCGATTTCCGACTCCGGTACGCCGAACATCCGCATCGTCAGCCCGTGCAGCGGAGTCGCCTGGGCCAGGATCGCCTTCACCGCGTCGGTCTCCAGCGCCCGCGGCCACATCGGCTGCAGCTCGCGCGGCGGCCCCGGCAGGACGATCACGACCCGCTCCCCGGCCGGCACCACGAGCCCCGGCGCGGTCCCGATCGGATCGAGCGCCACCGCCCCCTCCGGCACCATCGCCTGCTTGCGGTTGGCCTCCATCACGGCCTCTTCGTCGAATTTGAAGCTGCGATTGCGGGCGAAGCGGCGCAGGATCTCGCGGATCTTCGCCTCCATGTCCGCGTCCAGCGACATCGGCCGCCCGGCGAAGCGCCCGACGATCTCTGCCGTCAGGTCGTCCGCGGTCGGTCCGAGCCCGCCGCTGGTGACGATCAGGTCCATCTCCTCGGCCGCCAGGAACCCCAGCGCGTCCTCGAGGTCGTCGGGACGATCGGCCACGACGATGATGTGGGCGACCTCGACGCCGAGGTCGGCGAGCCGTTCGCTCACCCACGGCCCGTTGGCGTCGCTGATGCGACCGGTGATCACCTCGGTCCCGGTGACCACGATCCCTGCCCTGACTACCCCGTCCTTCACGGGGCCGAAACTACCGGACCGCGTCGGTCAGGAAGCGTCGCTGTCGGCGTCGGCCCCGACCGGGAAGGCTCGGCGCTCGCGCCGCCGCCACCGCCGCCGGACCCCGGGCCGCCGACGACGCGCGCCAGGTCGGCCTGCGTGATCAGCACCTGGCGCGGTTTGGAGCCCTCGTAGCCGGAGATGACGCCGCGCCGCTCGAGCATGTCGATCAGGCGCCCGGCCCGCGTGTAACCGACCCGCAGGCGCCGCTGGATCATCGACACCGAAGCGGTTTCCGTCTGCACGACCAGGCGGATCGCCTCGTCCAGCAGGTCGTCGGAGTCCGGATCGAAGTCGTCCTCCCCGCGTCCGCCCTCGCCCTCGGCGGCCTCCGGCGTCTCCAGCAGCTCCTCCTCGAACTCGGGTTCGCCCTGTTTCGCCCAGTGGTTGGTGATCGAGGCGATCTCGTCCTCGGTGATGAAGGCGCCCTGGACGCGCGCCAGCTTCGAGGTCCCGGCACCGCGGAAGAGCATGTCCCCCTGTCCCAGCAGCGACTCGGCGCCACCCTGGTCGAGGATCACCCGCGAATCGGTCTGCGAGGAGACCGCGAAGGCGATCCGGCTGGGGATGTTCACCTTGATCGTGCCGGTGATGATGTCGGTCGAGGGGCGCTGGGTCGCCAGCACCAGGTGGATGCCGGTGGCGCGGGACTTCTGGGCGAGCCTGATGATCGAGTCCTCCACTTCGGCGGGGGCGACCATCATCAGGTCCGCGAGCTCGTCGATCACGCAGAGGATGTGCGGCAGCGGGGCCTCGCCGGCCTTGCGGCGGATCCGGTTCAACTCCTCGAGATTGCGGGCGCGGGCCTGTGACATCACGCCGTAGCGCGTCTCCATCTCGGTGATCAGGTTGGCGAGGACGTTAGCGGCGAGCCGCGGCGAGGTCACCACCGGCGTCAGCAGGTGCGGGACGTTCTCGTAGTGGTTGAGCTCGACCTGCTTGGGGTCGACCAGCACCAGGCGCACTTCGTTCGGTGAGCACGACATCAGGATCGAGGAGAGCATCGCGTTGACGCAGGCGCTCTTGCCCGAGCCGGTGGTGCCGGCGACGAGGACGTGCGGCATCTTCGCGATGTCGGTCCAGACCGCGTTGCCGTCGATGCCCTTGCCGAGCCAGGCGACCAGCGGCGAGGCCTTCTGCGGGCGGCCCGCGTAGATGTCGCCGAGGCGGACCATGCGGCGCTTCGCGTTCGGCACCTCCACCCCGACGGCCTGTTTGCCGGGGATCGGGGCAAGGATGCGGATGTCGGTCGAGGCCAGCGCGTAGGCGAGGTCGTTCGCCAGCTCGGTGACTTTCTTGACTTTGATGCCGGGAGCGAGGCGCAGTTCGTACAGGGAGACGTGCGGGCCGCTGACGACGCCGACGATCTTCGCGTCGACCCCGAAGTGGCCGAGCGCTTCGATCAGCTTGCGGCCGGTCGCCTGCTGGTCTTTCGGGTCGGGGCCTTTGTCGCCTTTGCCGCGCTCGAGCACGCGCGGGGACGGCAGGCGGTAGTCGATCTCCTCGGAGGTGGTGACGCCGCGCAGGTTGCCCATCGGGGTGGGTTTCGGAGCGTCGGCTTCGTCCTCGGGCTCGGGCATGAGTTCCCGCTGAACCGGGTCAGGGGCGGGCTCAGGATCTGGTTCGGGCTCGGGCTCGGGCTCGCGGACGACCTGGGTTTCAGCCGTGTCGGCCTCGTCGTCGAGGTTGAAGAGCCCCGGAGCGAAGATGTCGTCGTCCTTATCGTCCGCCAGCGCCACGGTCGGGGCGAAGCTCTCGTCGTCCTCGTCCGGGTAGTCGCTCATCACATCGGTCTTCGCCGCCTTGGTCTCGGCGGTGCGTTCGTCGCGGCGGCGGCGCCACTCCTCGGAGTTCTGCTTGACCGTGCGCGCGGTCGCCTCGCCCCCCTTGGCGCCGCCGACGAAGATCGCCCGCAGGCCGCGGCCGATCCCGCGCGCCAGCGCCGAGATCGAGGTGCCGGTGAGGATCATTCCCCCGGCGACCATCATCAGCAGCGTGAAGATTCGCGCGCCGACCGACCCGAAGAGGTAGACCAGCGCGGTTTCGATCCCGTAGCCGACCTTGCCGCCTTCCCAGCCGAAGAAGAGCACGAAGAGCAGGTAGACGCCCGCGGCGACGAGGAAGAGGCCGATCAGGTCGAGATGGCGCTGCTCGAGGCCGTCGAAAAGGTGGAGCCGGCCGTGGGACTTGGCGGCTTTGCCGCGTTTGGCTTTGGCTTTGGTTTTACGGGCCGGGGCTTTACGGGCAGGGGCGCGCTTCTGTCTGACGAACACGGGTCCGATTTCGACGCCCGTCCTGCAACCCCTTCGGATCTTTTGGTCCAGAGGGCGAAGCCGCTCTAAATTCGGCGTAAAACCACCGCAAAACGCACTGGAAGCGGTTTAACATCGGCTTCATGCTCAGCACCGATCCAGAGGTCCAGCAAGGCGGTCGCGTCCTCGTCGTCGAGGACGACGCCGACATCGCCGACGTTCTGCGCCGCTCCCTGCGCAACGAGGGCTACGAGGTCCGCACCTCCGCCGACGGCGTCGAGGCGCTCGACCTTGCGGTCGGGTTCGTCCCCGACCTGGTCGTCCTCGACCTGGGACTGCCCGGGCTGGACGGGATCGAGGTCTGCCGGCGGTTGCGCCAGGAGGGCGACGTGCCGATCCTGATGCTGACCGCCCGCGCCGAGACCGAGGACCGGGTCGCCGGCCTTGACTCTGGCGCCGACGATTATCTGGTCAAGCCCTTCGAGCGCAAGGAGCTGCTGGCGCGGATCCGCGCCCTGCTGCGCCGCCGGCCGCCTCGCGGCGCCGCCTCGCTGGAGGTCGGCGACCTACAGCTGAACCCCGACACCCGTGAGGTCCACCGCGGCGACCGCGAAATCGAGCTGACGAACCGCGAGTTCGAGCTGCTCGAGTTCCTGATGCGCAACGAGCGCCTGGTCGTCTCCCGCGAGCGCCTGCTCGACGAAGTCTGGGGCTATGACCCGATGGCGGCCACGAACACCATCGACGTCTTCATCTCCAATCTGCGCCGCAAGCTCGAGGCCGGCGGCGAGCCGCGCCTCCTGCACACCAAACGCGGCGCGGGGTACGTCCTCAAAGACTGATGGTCGCCACGGCGCGCACCAGCACCGCCGCCTGGCTGCGGCGAGTCGTGCACCCCCGCGCCTGGCCGGTCCGCTGGCGGATCGCCGCCGTCTCCTCCGGCCTCACCCTGGTGATCCTGATGGTCTTCGGCGGCGTGATCGGCCAGATCGCGACCAGCCGGATCCGCGACGACTTCAACGCCGAGGTGAACAACGCGGTCGAAATCCTCTCGAGCGAATTCCGGGTCGAATACCCGCTCGTCGGCGAACCGCAGGTGCAGGGGCCCAAAGTCGGTCCATACGTCCTCCCCGATGACGCCGCCGTCCGCATCTTCGATCGCGGCGGTCGCGAACTCGAACACTCGAAAAACTCCGGCAAGCTCGGTAAACCCGAACTCGGGATCAAAGAAGAAAACGGGCTGCGGGTGGTGACCGCGGTGCTCTCCAAGGAAGGCGTCGCCACCGGCTACGTCCAGTACGGGCGCAGCACCGCTCACGTCGATGACACGATCGACCGGATCTGGCTGCTGATCGTCGCCGGGATCCTCGGCGGGACGGCGCTCGCCTCACTCGCCGGAGTGGCGATCGCGGCGCGCGCGATGCGGCCGATCGCGGCGCTCACGGCGAGCGCGAAGGAGGTCGCCGCGACGCGCGATCCTTCCCATCACATGCCTCGTCCGCCCGCCGAAGACGAGGTCGGCGAACTTGCCGACACGCTGGAGCAGATGCTGCGCTCGCTCGATGCGGCGCGGGCGGAGAGCGAGCAAGCGATGCAGCAGCAGCGCGAGTTCGTCGCCGACGCCTCCCATGAGCTGCGGACGCCGCTGACCAGTGTGCTGGCCAACCTGGAGCTGCTGCAGGCCTCGCTCGGGGGTCCGGGACAGGCCGAAGACCGCGAGGTGGTCGACTCGGCGCTGCGCTCGTCACGGCGGATGAGCCGCCTGGTCTCCGACCTCCTGCTGCTGGCGCGTGCCGACGCGGGGCGCCTCGCCGCCCACAAACGCTGCGATCTTGCCGAAATAGCCGGCGACGCTGCCCTCGAGGAGGCGCCGCTGATGGGCGGCCGCCAGTTCGTCATCGACAACGAGCGGCCGCTGCTGGTCGAAGGGAGCGCCGACGAGCTCCACCGGATGATCCTCAACCTGCTCGACAACGCCGCCCGCCACACCCCGGACGGGGCGACGATCGAACTGCGGCTCTCCCGGCAGGACGAGGACGCGGTCGTCGAGGTCGCCGACGACGGGCCGGGGATCCCGCCGGCCATGCGGACCCAGATCTTCGACCGCTTCGTGCGCGGCGAAGGCCCCGCCGACACCGCCCGCGGCACCGGCACCGGGCTCGGCCTGGCCATCGTCAGCGCCGTCGCCGCCTCCCATGGCGGCACCGTCGAGGCGACCGAATCGCCCTCCGGTGGAGCCCTCTTCCGCGCCCGCATCCCGCTCGCGGCAGAGGAGACGGCCGCCAGGAAGCATTCAACCTCAATCTTTTAGGACGGCTTTAGTTCTCGTGCGTAGATTCGTCTGCGGACGAGACACTAGCCCGCCGGGATTCTCCCCAGACACTGTCCCGGCGGGCTTTTTTATTGCCGTTTTTCAGGCGCTATAGGTAGGACAGTGGGCTCCGGCGGTTGCGGCCGTCCGAGATCGGTCCTGGGCGTCTCGGACACGGTCCTGGCTGGCTGTGACCGTGTCCGAGACGCCCAGGACGTGAAGGAGTACGTGTTTTTCCGAGGGTTCGTGCATGAGATGCCACGCCCGGCCGTGATCGTTGACGAAGACGCCGGGAACTCCACACTTCCTTGCGCCTTCGGTCGGTTTCCCCACCCTTCCGTGACGGTCTCGTAGGGGCTCAGGTCGCGCTGCAGCTTTTGTAGTCGTCATAGCGACCGAAATAGCTGCAGCGCGGAAGTCGGTGTTGTGCAACACGCACGGAGGCGTGGACTTCGCGACATCTCCCGCACGTCTCCCGGGACGCGTCGCACTTCCTACTCACCTTTCATACCCCGGCCGTCTCGGCCACGGCCACTGCCGGCCAGGGCCGTGGACGAGACGGCGCTCGCCGCAACCGCCTCGCGTCCCCCCGTGCCCCGGGCGCCAGCTTCAGCCGGCCGGAGCCCTGGTCAGACCTGGATGACCACCGGCAGGATCATCGGGCGGCGCCTCAGGCGCTGCCAGACGAACTTGCCGATCGCGTCGTGCAGGTCCTCTTGGATCAGGTCGGACTCGCGGGTGCCGTTGTCGGCGGCATCCTCGAGGGAGTCTTCGACCAGGTCCTTCAGGTCTTCGAGGATGCCCTCGGCGTCGTCGAGGAAGGCGACACCGCGGAGGATCACCTCGGGGTCGGCGACGATCGAACCGTCGTCGCCGGAGACCGTGACGACGACGATGAAGATGCCGTCGGCGGAGATCTCGCGGCGGTCGCGCAGGGCGGCGTCGTCGGGATCGCCGATGTTGACACCATCGACGTACATCGTGCCGACGTGCATGTCCTCGCCGAAGCGGGCGCCCGACTCGTCGATCTCCAGCGGCAGCCCGTTGCGGCCCTTGAAGATGTTCTTCTTGTCGATCCCGACCATTTCGGCCAGCTCGGAGTGCAGTCGGATCCGCTGGAAGTCACCGTGGACCGGCATCACGTATCGCGGTTTGGTCAGGTTGAGCATGAGCTTCAGCTCCTCCCGATAACCGTGGCCGGAGGCGTGGATCGGCGCGTCCTTCGCCGTGATCACGGAGGCCCCGATCTCGTAGATGCGGTCGATGGTGTCGTTGACGGCGCGCTCGTTGCCGGGCACCGGGCTCGCCGAGAAGATCACCGTGTCCCCGGCGTGCAGCTGCACGTCGCGATGGTCGTTGTTCGCCATCCGGCGCAGCGCCGAGAGCGGCTCGCCCTGGCTGCCGGTGGAGATCACGACGACCTTCTCGTCGGGGAAGTTCGAGATCTCCCGCGGCTGGATGAAGGTGCCCTGCGGCACCCGCGCCATCCCCAGGTTGGAGGCGATGTTGAAGTTCTTGCGCATCGAGCGGCCGACCAGCGCGACCTTGCGGTCGAGCGCCACGGCGGCGTCGATCACCTGTTGCACGCGGTGGATGTTGGACGCGAACGAGGTGACGATGATCCGGCCCTCGCAGAGCCCGAACTGCTGCAGCAGCGCCGGGCCGACGCTCGACTCCGACGGGGCGACGCCCGGCCGGTCGGCGTTGGTCGAGTCGCCGGCGAGGAGCAGGAGCCCTTCGCTGCCGATCGCGGCCAGGCGCGCGATGTCGGCGGGACGACCGTCGACCGGGGTCTGGTCGAACTTGTAGTCGCCGGTCATCAGCATCTGACCCAGCTCGGTGCCGATCAGGACGCCGCGCATGTCGGGAATCGAGTGGGCGAGGTGAACGAGCTCCAGCGAGAACGGCCCCGCTTTCACCTTCTCCCCCGCGGGCAGCTCCTGCAGCGGCGCCTTGTCGCCGAGCTTGTGCTCGTCGAGCTTCGAGCGGACCATGCCGATCGTCAGCATGCCGCCGTAGATCTTCGGCGGCATGCCGATCTCGCGCAGCACGTAGGGCAGCGCACCAACGTGGTCCTCGTGGCCGTGCGTGAGCACGATCGCCTCGACGTCGTCGATCCGCCCGCGCAGGTAGGAGAAATCGGGCAGGACGAGGTCGATGCCGTGCATCTCCGCGGTGGGGAACATCAATCCGGTGTCGACGATGATGATGCGGCCGTCGTATTCGACGACCGTCATGTTCTTGCCGATCTCGCCGAGGCCGCCAAGGGGCAGCACTCGGAGCTTCTTGCTAGGCACTGATCAATCTCTTTCTTTCGAAGTTCTTCAGCCGGCGGCGACGGAGAGCCCGATGCCCTCCAGCGCTGCCCGCACCGACGCCCGCTGCTCGGGGTCGGCGGAGACCAGCGGCAGACGCAGCCGGTCGGGGGCGAGGCCGAGCATCTCGAGCGCGGCCTTCAGCGGGATCGGGTTGGTCGTCACCGAGAGACCCTGGTAGATCGGGGTCAGTTCGGCGTCGATCGCCCGCGCCCGGTCCAAGTTGCTTTCCTGCGCCGCGTCCCACATCGCGCGCATCTGGTCGCCGACCACGTGGGTGGCGACGGCGATCACGCCCGCGCCGCCGAACTCGAGGACGCGCAGGAAGGTGTTGTCGTTTCCGGCCAGGATCTCGAGACCCTCGATCGGGCCCAGTTCATCATCGTTGGCCTGCTTCACCGCGACGATGTTGTCGACCGCGGCGAGTTCGCCGAGGAGCGACGTGTCGGCATTGACGATCACCCGCGAGGGGATGTTGTACATCACCATCGGCAGGTCCGGGACGGCCGCGGCGACCGTTTCGAAGTGCGCGCGGATCCCGGCCGGGTTGGGCTTGTTGTAGTACGGGACGACCACCAGAGAGGCATCGGCGCCCCCGTCGGCGGCCATCTTGGTCAGTTCGGAGGAGTGGCGCGTGTCGTTGGTGCCGGTGCCGACGACCAGCGGAACGTCGCCGCCGACCTCGCGGCGCACGGCCCGGAGAAGATCGATCGTCTCCCCGTCGGTCAGGGTCGGGCCCTCGCCGGTCGAACCGGCGAGCACGAGCCCGTGCGAGCCGTGCTCGAGTAGGTGCGCGGCCAGCCGGCGCGCGCCGTCACTGTCGACCCTGCCCGACTCGTCGAACGGGGTCGCTATGGCGGTGAGGACTCCCCGAAGCTGCTTCATCGCCCTCAGAGTAGCTTCTCCAGCCCGACCGTGAAGCGGTCCGGCAAGGTCGGGACCTTGCGGACGGCAAGCAGGACGCCTGGCATGAAGGACTGGCGGTCGATCGAGTCGTGGCGGATAGCCAGGGTCTGCCCCGGCCCGCCGAAGATCACTTCCTGGTGGGCGACGAGGCCGGGCAGTCGCACCGAGTGGATCGGCCGGTGGACGTGGCCCCCCGCGGCGTCGATCAGATCTGCGGTGCGGGCCGCGGTGCCCGAGGGCGCGTCGAGCTTCTTGTCGTGGTGGAGCTCGATGATCTCGGTCTCCGGCATGTGCTTCGCGATCGTCTGGGAGACGATCATCATCAGCACCGCGCCGATCGCGAAGTTGGGCGCGACGAAGCAGTTGGCCTGCGACGCCTCGGCGGCGGCCTTCGCGCGTCCGAGGTCGAAGCCGGTAGTGCCGACGACGACGTGGACGCCCGCCGCCAGGCACTCCTCCACGTTGGCGAGAGCCGTGTCGGGGATCGAGAAGTCGACGACGACGTCGGCGTCGCCGAGCACGTCGGTGAGCGCGACGCCGAGGCTCGGATCGGCGCGCCCGCTCAGCTCGAGGTCCTCGGCCCCTTCGACCGCTTCACAGACCGTCGCGCCCATCCGTCCGGCGGCGCCGGAGACGGCGACCTTGATCATGCCGCGACCAAGGCCTCCGAGACCGGCGCCAGGGCCGCCCGGAAGCGGTCTTCGTCGGCGCCGACGCAGGCCGCCGAGAGGCGGTCGGCGGCGTAGAGCTCGGCAGCCAGCTCGGTCAGCTGGTCGACCTCGACCGCGTCGACCTTCGCCAGCATCTCGTCCAGCTCTTCGATCGGCAGGCCGAACAGGACCGAGCGGGAGATCCGGGTCATCCGCGCCGCGGTCGACTCGGAGGAGAGGACGAGCCTCCCCTTGACGCTCTCCTTGGCCCGGTGGAGCTCATCCGCCGAGACCGGCTCGGAACGCAGTCGCGCCAGCTCGGTGCCGATGATCGCGCAGGCCTCCTCGACGTTGTCCTCGCGGGTGCCGACGTAGGTGGCGACCAGGCCCTGGTCGGTGAACTGCTCGTTGTAGGAGCCCACCGAGTAGGCGAGGCCGCGCTTCTCGCGCACCTCGCGGAAGAGCCGCGAGGAGGTCGAGCCGCCGAAGATCGAGTCGAGCACCGCCAGCGGGAAGCGACGCTCGTCGTGCCGGTCGATGCCGGGCGCGCCGAAGCAGATGTGGTACTGCTCGGTCTCCTTGCTGAGGAAGCAGAGGCGCGGCGGCTCGGTCAAGGCCGTCGCGGGGGCGACGCCGCCACCCTCGGTCGGCGGGTTCACGAACTTTTCCGCCAGGGCGACGATCGCGTCGTGCTCCAGGTGGCCGGCGGCGCCGACGACGATCTCCGAAGCGGTGTAGCGGCTCGAGCGGTAGGCCTCGATGTCGGGGATCGGGACGTTCGCGATCACCTCGGCCTCGCCGAGCACGCGGCGGCCGAGCGGGTGCGAGCCGAATACGGCGTCGGCGAGCACATCATGGACGCGGTCCTGCGGCTCGTCGTCGTACATCGCGATCTCCTCGATCACGACCTGGCGCTCCGAGTCGATTTCGGGGTAGGTCGGCGCCAGCAGCATCTCCGCGAAGAGGTCGAAGACCTCCTCGGTGTGCTCGTCGAGGAAGCGGGCGTGGAGGTGCGTGGTCTCCTTGCCCGTCGCCGCGTTGACCGAGGCGCCGAGCCCGTCGAAGAGCTCGGAGATCTCGATCGCCGAGTAGCGCTTGGTCCCCTTGAACAGGAGGTGCTCGAGGAAGTGCGAGACCCCGGCCTGTGCCGGGGTCTCGTTACGGCTTCCGGTGCGAACCCAGAGGCCGAGCGCCACGGATCGCACCGAAGGAACCTCTTCGGTGACGACCCGGACGCCCGAGTCCAGGGTGGTGACGCGAGCGCTCAATTGCGGCGCTCGCGTTCGCGGCCGCCACGGCCACCGCGATCACGGTCACGACCGCCGCGTCCACCGCGATCGCCGCCACGGTCGCCGCCGCCGCGCCGACCGCCGTCGCCGGAGCCGACGCTCGCCAGTTCCTCCGGGCTTTTACCCGCGACCGAGGGGTCCTCGGTGAGGCGCAGGCCGATCCGGCCACGCTCCTTGTCGACCTCGACCACGGTGACGTCGATCAGGTCGCCGCTGGAGAGGACGTCGTCGACCGAGTCCACCCTCTCCCCCGGCTTCACGTTGGAGATGTGGAGCAGGCCGTCGGTGCCCTTGACCAGCTCGACGAAGGCGCCGAAGGTCGTCGTCTTGACGACTTTGGCGGACTCGTAGCGGTCGCCGATTTCGGCCTCCTTGGTCATCGAGGTGATCCGCTGGACCACGCCGTCGACCAGTTCGCCGGTCGGCGCGTAGACGCGGATCGTGCCGTCGTCCTCGACGTCGATCTCGGCTTCGAACTCCTCGCACATCCCGCGGATCGTTTCGCCGCCTTTGCCGATCACGGCCCCGATCTTCTCCGGGTCGATCTTGATCGACTCGATCGCCGGGGCGTGCGGCGAGAGCTTCTCGCGCGGACCGTCGATCGATTCGGCCATCTTGCCGAGGATGAACTGGCGGCCCTTGTGGGCCTGGTCCAAGGCGTCACGCAAAATGTCAAAAGTCACGCCGGTGATCTTGATGTCCATCTGCAGGGCGGTGATGCCCTCCGCGGTGCCGGCGACCTTGAAGTCCATGTCGCCGAGGTGGTCCTCGACGCCGGCGATGTCGGTGAGGACGATGTAGTCGTCGCCCTCCTTGATCAGGCCCATGGCGACGCCGGCGACCGGTGCGGTGACCGGGACACCCGCGGCCTGGAGGGCCATCGAGGAGGCGCAGACGGAGCCCATCGAGGAGGACCCGTTGGACTCGAGCGTCTCGGAGACGACTCGGATCACGTACGGGAAGGTCTCCGCGTCCGGGATGGTCGCCGCCAGGGCCCGCTCGGCGAGCGCGCCGTGACCGATGTCACGCCGCTTCGGGCCGCGCATGAAGCCGGCCTCTCCCACCGAGTAGGGCGGGAAGTTGTAGTGGTGCCAGAAGCGCTTCGTGGTCACCAGCCCGAGCGTGTCGATCCGCATGTCCATCCGCGTCGTCCCGAGGGCGACGTTGGAGAGGACCTGCGTCTCGCCGCGGGTGAAGAGGGCGGAGCCGTGGACGCGCGGGGAGATGTCGACCTCGGTCTCGATCGGCCGGATCTCGTCCTGGGCGCGACCGTCGGGGCGCTTCTTTTCGACCGCGATCGCCTTGCGGATCGTGTCCTTCTCGATCGAGTCGAAGGCAGTGCCGACCTCGCTCTTGCGGGCCGCGACGGCGTCCTCGTCGCCGGACTCCGGCGCGTAGTGGGCGATGACCTGCTCCTTGACCTGATCGATCGCCTCGTAGCGCTCGAGCTTGCCCTCGGTCGCGATCGCGTCGACCAGTGCCTGGCCATGCGACTCGCGGATGCTGCTCAGCAGGCCCTCGTCGATCGTCGGCACGTCGACCTGAAGCTTCTCTTTGCCCGCTTTGTCCTGCAGCTCCTGCATCGCGGCGGTGAGCTTCTTGATCTCGCCGTGGGCGATGTCGAGGGCGTCGAGGATCTCGGCCTCGGTGACGCCCTGGGCGCCCGCCTCGACCATCAGGATCGCCTCGTCGGTGCCGGCGACGATCAGATCGAGGTCCAGCTCCTCATGCGTCTCCTCCGGCGGGTTGATGACGAAGTCCCCGTCGAGTTTGCCGATGCGGACCGCGCCGACGTGCTTGGCGACCGGGACCGGCGAGATCGCCAGCGCCGCGGAGGCGCCGTTCATCGCCAGGATGTCGTACGGGTTCACGCCGTCGACCGACATCGGCATCGCGACCAGCTGGGTCTCGTAGTGCCAGCCCTTGGGGAAGAGCGGACGGATCGGGCGATCGATCATGCGCGCCGTCAGCGTCGCTTTCTCTGACGATTTGCCCTCGCGACGGAAGAACGAGCCGGGGATTTTGCCCGCGGCGTACATGCGCTCCTCGACGTCGACGGTGAGCGGAAGGAAGTCGACATCGCGAAGGCCGCCGATCGTGGCGGTGTTGAGGACCATCGTGTCGCCACTGCGGACGACGACGGCACCGCTCGCCTGCTTCGCGAGTTTCCCGGTCTCGAAGGAGATCGTGCTGTCGCCGATCTCTGCCGTGACGCGGGTCACGTTAAACCTGCTCATTCGTATTTTTACCTCCGGCCATCCGGATGACGGCCATAGCTTTCTTACAGAACTCTCGTTCCTATTCCCCTGGAAGAGTACAACCCCTCGCGTATGGGGCGGAACGCGGCAGCACGGGGCGCTTCCTGCATAGGGAGAGCCGGTCCTGAGGCGACGTGGGCCAGCCTCGCAAGGACGCAGGAAATGAGTCGAGGGGAGCGCACTTCAGTGCGTGACCCGAGCCGAATGACCGAGGACGCCGCGAGGCGCCCCCACGCCTCCTCAGGAGGCGGTGATGGCCTGGCGGACGATGTCCGGGCCGGGGAACTCGCCCGGACTCGGGGACTCGTAGGTCCAGGCGACCTTGCCGTCCTCGTCGATGAGGACCAAGGTGCGGTTGGCGATGCCGGCGCCGTCGATGTAGGAGCCGTAGGCCTTGGCGGTCGCGCCCTTGGGCTCGAAGTCGGAGAGCAGGACGGTGTCGATGCCGAGCTTCTCCTGGAAGGCCTTGTGGGCGAAGGGGCTGTCGACGCTGAGGCCGACGAGCGTGATGCCCGCGTCGGCAAGCTCGCCCTTGACGCCTTCCTGGTAGATCGAGAGCTGGTCCGAGCAGACGGGGCTGAAGTCGAGCGGGTAGAAGGCGATCAGGACCTTGCGGCCCTTGAAGTCGGCGAGGGAGACCTCTTCCCCGTCCTGGTCTTTGACGGTGAAGTCGGGAGCGGCGTCGCCGACGGCGATCATCGCTAGCGACGCAGGCCGAGGTCGGCGACCAGGGCGCGGTAACGCTCCAGGTCAGTCCGTTCGAGGTAGCGGAGCATGCGGCGACGCTTGCCGACCAGCATCAGCAGGCCGCGGCGCGAGTGGTGATCCTTGGCGTGCGTACGCAGGTGATCGGTGAGTTCGTTGATCCGCTCGGTCAGCAGCGCGACCTGGACCTCGGCGGAACCGGTGTCACCATCGCCGCGGCCGTACTTGCCGATCAGCTCGCTTTTTTTCTCTTTGGTCAGGCTCATCTCGTAAAAAGCGCGGCCCTCTCGGGTCGCGGCTCGCAGCAAGGTAGCACAGCGTCCCGGTCAGCCGCCGCGTGCGGCCGCCTCGGTGAAGTCGGCACAGATGCGACGGGCTTCCTCGACGTCGCTGCGCATCTGCTTGATCAAGGGATCGACGCCTTCGTAGGCGATCTCGTCGCGCAGCTTCTCGACGAAGGCAACCCGCAGGTTCTGGCCGTAGAGGTCGCCGGAGAAGTCGATCAGGTAGGTCTCGATGAGGACGCCGAGGGCGGAGTCGAAGGTCGGGCGGGTGCCGACGTTGACCGCCGCCGGGTGGCCGTTGGCGAAGGCGGCGTAGACGCCGTGGCCGGGCGTGACGAGGCGCGGGTCGGGGACGATGTTGGCGGTCGGGAAGCCGAGCTCCCGCCCGCGCTTCTCGCCGCCGACGACCTCGCCCTCGAGCATGTAGGGCGTGCCGAGGCACTTGCGCGCCTCCGTCATGTCCCCCGCCGCGACCTCGGCCCGGATGCGCGAGGAGGAAACGGTCTCGCCGTCCACCTCGACCAGCTTCTGGACCCGGGTCTCGAACTCGGAGTGCGACGCCAGCATCGCGGCCGTCCCCCGCGCCTTGGCGCCGAAGTGGAAGTTCTCCCCGACCGCGACCCGACGCGCGCCGAGCTTCTCGATCAGGGCGTGCTCGATGAAGTCCTCGGCGCTGCGCCGGGAGAACTCCTCGTCGAAGTGGACGACGACCAGCTCCTCGATCCCGAGACCGTCGAGCACGTCGCGCTTGATCTCCAGCGAGTTGATCAGCTTCGGCGCCTTGTCGGGCCGCAGCACCTCCATCGGGTGGGGCTCGAAGGTGAGCACGGTGTCCATGCCCTCGATCACCGCGCGGTGGCCGAGGTGGACGCCGTCGAAGGTGCCGATGGCGACGTTGCGGGCGCGCGGCTGCGCGTCATCGAGCGAGGTGACCTTGATCGACATCAGCGGGGGATCATCGCAGTGCGTCGCCCACGGCCGGCACCAGGCTCGCCACCTCGGTCACCGAGACCTCCCGCCCGGCCTCCTCGACCCGGAACGGGCCGACCGCGACGCGGCGCAGATCCGAGCAGTAGGCGTCGCCGAGCGTCTCGATCAGCGTCCGCACGTAGGTACCGGCGCTGCACTCGATCTCGTAGTGCGCGTAGCCGCCGGTCGAGGAGAGCAGCTCGGCCCGGTGGACCTCGACGTCGCGCACCGGCGTCTCGACCGTCTCGCCCCGGTGGGCCTTCTTGTAGAGCCGCTCGCCGCCGACCCGGACCGCCGAGGTCATCGGCACCCTTTGGCGCACCGTGCCGGTCGGCAGCTCCAGCGACGCCGGGATCACCCCGGTCTCCGTCAGCTCCCCGTCGGGGTCGCCGGTAGTCGAGGTCCATCCCGGCCGCGCGGTCGCCAGGTAGGTCTTCGGCAGCCCGACGAGGAAGCGCTGCAGCCGGGTCGCCGTCCCGAGCAGGACCAGGAGCAGCCCGGTGGCGAAGGGATCGAGCGTGCCTGCGTGACCCGCCTTCACGCCGCGTTCGCGACGTACCTCGGCGACGACGTCGTGCGAGGTCTTCCCGGCCGGCTTGTCGAGGAGCAGCACCGCCCCGGCGGTGTCGATCTGCGCCATGCCTACTCCCCTCCGGGCACTCAGTCGCCGAGCTGGGCCTTGACCTCGTCGCAGAGGAATTCGACGAGTGTCGGCAGATCGTCGTCGGTGGAGAAGCCGGCGGCGCGTTTGTGGCCGCCTCCCCCCTGCTTGCGGGCGACCGCGGAGACGTCCACGTCCCCCTCCGAGGAGCGCAGGCTCACCTTGCGGGCGGCGCGGCCGCGGTTGCCGAGATCACGGATGACGGCGGCGACCTTGGTCCCCTCGATCGAGCGCAGGTGGTCGATCACGCCCTCGGTCATCTCCTCGCCGGCGCCGGTCGCGGCGTAGTCCTCGGCGGTGATGTAGCTGACCACGAGGCGGTTGTCGCAATGCCGGCCGATCCCGTCCAGCGCCCGCGCCACCAACCGCAGCTTCTCGATCGGCACGTGCTCGTAGAGCCGCCGGTAGGTGTCGTCCACGTCGACCCCGGCGTCGATCAGCTCCGCCGCCACCCGATGAGTGTGGGCGTTCGTGTTCTCGTACATGAATTTGCCGGTGTCGGTGATGATCCCGACGTAGAGCGGCATCGCCATCTCGGCGTCGATCCGCACCCCGAGCACGTGGGCGAGGTCGTAGACGATCTCGGCGGTGCACGACGCCCCCGGGCAGACGAGGTTGACGTCGCCGAAGCGGGTGTTGTCGTGGTGGTGGTCGATGTTCAGCTTGCGGTGGCCGCCCTCGGTGAGGAACTCGACCGGCATGCGGTCGATGTTGCCGCAGTCGAGGAAGACGATCACCCGGTCCGCCATGTCGGCGGGGGCCTCGTGGAAGACCTCCTCCAGCGGCAGGAAGCGGTACTCGATCGGCAGCGGGAACTCCTTCGCCGCGAGGAACATCACCGAGTCCTTGCCGAGCTTCTGCAGCAGGCGGTGCATGCCGAGCAGCGAGCCGAGCGCGTCCCCGTCGGGGCCCTCGTGGGCGGTGAGCAGGAAGCGGTCGTGGTCCCGGATCTCGGCGAGCATCGACTCGAAGTCGACACCGACGGTGCCGACCGAGGTCGGAGCGGTGGTGGTGGCGCCGGTCATCGCGCGTCGTCCTCCTCGCCCTCGTCGAGCAGGTGGGAGATCCGCACTCCCTTCTCGATCGTGTCGTCGTAGTGGAAGGTCAAGGTCGGCGTGCGTTTCATTCGCATCTCGGACGCGATCCGGGATTGGATCACACCGTGCGAGGAACGCAAGGCTTCCAGCGTATCGTCGCGCTCAGTCGAGTCGCCCAGAACGCTCACGAAGACCTTGGCAGTCCGCAGATCCGCGCTTGTGTCCACGCCGGTCACGGTGACGAATCCAACCCGGGGATCGGCGAGTTCGACGATGGTCGCGGCGACGACCTCGCGTAGCGCCTCGTCGATCCGCCGCATGCGCGCGCCGGCCATTAGCGCTACCTCCTACTCGAGGGTCTGCTCGACCTGTTTGGTCTGGAAGAACTCGATCACGTCACCCTCTTTGACGTCGGCGTACCCGTCGAGCACGATGCCGCACTCCTGGCCCTCCTCGACTTCGGCGACGTCGTCTTTGAAGCGACGCAGCGAGGCGAGTTTGCCGGTCCAGACCACGGTCCCGTCGCGCAGCAGGCGCACGCTGGCGGCGCGCACCGCCTTGCCCTCGGCCACCTGACAGCCCGCGATCCGGCCCACTTTGGACGCTTTGAAGGTCTCTTTGACGACGACCTCGCCGACGGTCTCCTCGACGTCGATCGAATCCAGCAGTCCTTCCATCGCGTTGCGCAGGTCTTCCGTGATTTTGTAGATGACCGAGTACGTCCGGACGTCCACGCCCTCGCGGTTGGCGGCCCGGCGCGCGTCGGCCAGCGGCCGCACGTTGAAGCCGATGATGATCGCTTCGGAGGCCGAGGCCAGCATCACGTCGGACTCGTTGATGCCACCGGTCTGCGAGTGGATGATGTTGATCGCCACCCGCTCCTGCGGCACTTTCGCGAGCTCGTCCTGGAGCGCCTCCAGGGAGCCGGCGACATCGGCCTTGAGGACGATGTTGAGCTCCTTGATGTCTCCCGACTGGGCGCGGGAGAAGACCTCCTCGAGGCTGAGCTTGCGGGCGTTGCGGCGGGCCAGCTGCTCCCGCTGGAGCCGGTCGGCGCGCTCCTGGGCCTGGCGGCGTGCCTCACGGTCGTTGGAGACCGTCTGCACGAATTCACCTGCGTCGACGACGCCGTCGAAACCGAGCACCTCCACCGGCATCCCGGGGACGGCCTCCGCGACGACCTGGCCGCGGAAGTCGTGCATCGCGCGGACCCGGCCCCATTGTGGACCGGCGACCAGCGAGTCGCCGACCCGGAGCGTGCCGCGAGAGACCAGCACGGTGACGACCGGGCCGCGGCCCGGGTCGAGCTGGGACTCGATCACGTTGCCCGAGGCAGGCGCGTCCGGATTGGCCGCGAGTTCCTCGAGCTCGGTGACCAGCAGGATGTTCTCGAGCAGGTTGTCGAGGCCTTCGTGGGACTTTGCCGAGACGTCGCAGAAGATCGTGTCGCCGCCCCACTCCTCCGGTTGGATCCCCTCTTGGGTCAGCTCGGTGCGGACGCGTTCCGGGTTGGCACCCTCTTTGTCGATCTTGTTGACCGCGATGATCATCGGCACGTCGGCCGCGCGGGCGTGGTCGATCGCCTCTTTGGTCTGCGGCATGACGCCGTCGTCGGCGGCGACGACCACGACGACCACGTCGGTGACCTTGGCGCCGCGGGCGCGCATCGCGGTGAAGGCGGCGTGGCCCGGGGTGTCGAGGAAGGTGATCGTCTTGTCCTCGTGGTGCACCTGGTAGGCGCCGATGTGCTGGGTGATGCCACCGGCCTCGCCGGCGGCGACCTCGGTCTCCCGGATCGCGTCCAGCAGCGAGGTCTTGCCGTGGTCGACATGGCCCATGATCGTGACCACCGGCGGCCGGTCGACGAGCTCCTCGTCGGTGTCGGAGAATTCCGGTTCCTCGGGGCCCTCGTCGGCGGCGCTGACGATTTCGATCTTGCGGTCGTACTCGTCGGCGATCGCCCGGATCGACTCGTCGGTGAGCGTCTGGGTGAGCGTCGCCATCTCGCCCATCATCATCAGTTTTTTGATCACCTCGGCCGGGGCGAGGCCGATCGCCTCACCGAGCTCCCGCACGGTGGCGCCGGAGTTGACCTTGGTGGCCTCGGGCTCGACCGGGGTCTGCGGACCCATCGGCGGCTCCTCCAGCAGCGGGCGACGGCGACGGCCACCGCGGCGGCGCGGCGGACGCTGCGGCGGCGGGCCGCCCATCTGGTCGCGTCGGGCGGCCTGCGAGTCGATCACGACGCGGCGTTTTTTGCCCGCGGCTCCACCGCCACCCGCGCCACCGCCGGCGGCGGGACCGCCGGGACGGACAGGTTTGTTCGACGTCGAAGATTTCGCCGGCTGCGCCGGAGCCGGTTTGGCTCCGCCCGCGGATTGAGCCTGCGCGGGGGCCGCGGCTTTCGGTGCCGCCGGTGCCGCGCTCTGCGGAGCCGGGGCCGCCGGAGCCTCTTGCGGCTTCGGCGGCGCCTGAGTGGTGGCACCTCCGCCCCCGTTGGCCGCGGCGGCGAGGGCCTGTTTGGCGGCGTCCTCATCGACGCTCGACGCCGCCACTTTCACGTTGAGCCCGGCTGCTTGCAGCGCTTTCAGGACTTCTTTGGAGCTGATGCCATTCGCTTTCGCGATCTCGTGAACCCGCTTCTTTGCCACTAGGCTTGCTCAGCCTCCTCGGCCACCGGCTCGCCGGCGTCCTCCGTTGCTCCATTGGTGGCGGCATCTCCGGCCGCTTCGGCCTCGGTCGCCTCCTCGTCGGCGATCTCCTCGGTGATCTCGGCCTCGACCGGATCCTCGGAGGCCTCCTCGGCCTCCACCTCGGCGATCGCCTCGTCGACGATCTCGTCCAGCACCGTCTCCTCGGCGGCCACCTCTTCGGCTTCCTCGACGAAGTTCGCCGCCGCACGGGCGACGATCTCGTCGACCTGGCCCTGGTCGGCGTCGGGGTCGGCGAGGATCTCGACCTCGGCCTCCGACAGGTCGCCGAGCACCGCCACCTGGCTGGTGTCGAAGCGCGAGAGCGCCTGGTGCTGGGGCAGGCCGCAGTAGGTCGAACCGGGGATCGCCGCGTTCGGGCACCGGCGGCCGTTCGAGAGCACCGCCATGCAGCGGCCGTCGAAGGTTTCTTCGCCCTCGTACTCGACGTCGGTTTCCTCCGAGGCGAACTCCGTCTCCGACTTGATGTCGACGCGCCAGCCGGTGAGGCGGGCGGCGAGGCGGGCGTTCTGGCCGTCACGGCCGATCGCCAGCGACAGCTGGTCGTCGGGCACGATCACGGTCGCCTGGCGCTCCTCGTCGTCGACGATCACCTCGCGGACGCGGGCCGGGGAGAGCGCTTTGGCGACGAACCGGGCGGGCTCCTCGTTGTAAGGGATGATGTCGATCTTCTCGCCGCGCAGCTCCGAGACGACCATGCGGACGCGCGAGCCACGTGGGCCGACGCAGGCGCCCACCGGGTCGACGCCGTCGGCGTGGGAGACGACGGCGATCTTCGAGCGGTAGCCGGGCTCACGGGCGACGCCGACGATTTCGACCAGGCGGTCGGCGATCTCGGGAACCTCGAGCTCGAACAGCGATTTGATCAGCTCCGGGCTGCGGCGCGAGACGACGATCGCCGGGCCTTTGGTCGAGTCGGAGACGTCGGTGATGACGGCCTTGACCCGCATCCCGTGGTCGTAGCGCTCGTTGTATACCTGCTCCGACTTCGGCAGCAGCGCCTCGACCCGCTCCCGCAGCTGGACGAGCGTGTAGCGCTTGTCGGACTGCTGGATGATCCCGGTGATCAGCTCGCCGACCCGGTCCTGGTACTCGTCGTACATCATCTGCCGCTCGGCCTCGCGGATCCGCTGGAGGATCACCTGCTTGGCGGTCTGCGCGGCGATCCGCCCGAAGTCTTCGGGAGTGACGTCGCGGGTCGTGATCTGGTCCTCATAAGGGGCGATCATCTCCGGGTCGAGCTCCGGGTCCTCCGGCTCTTTCAGTTCGCCGGTCTCCGGGTCGACTTCCGGCTCCTCCTGTTGCTCGGCGGCCTCGGCGAGGAGTTTCTCCTCCAGCTCGGCGGGCAGGATCAGTTCGAAGACGCGGAAATCACCGGTTTCGTGGTCGAGGTCCACCCGCGCGTACTTGGCCGCGCCGGGGGTCTTCTTGTAGGCCGAGAGCAGGGCGTCCTCGAGAGCGTCCATCAGCTTGTCGGCCGAGATCCCCTTCTCCTGCTCGAGCCCTTTGACTGCGTCGACGATCTCTTTACTCACTGGGACGACTCCTCTTTCTCGGACGCGCTGGTCGCGCTCTTAAGACGGTACTTCTCCCCGGGCGAGGAGACCTCGAGCGCGTAATCGGCGCGCAGGTAGTTCAGGTGCTGGGTGACCCGTTCACAGAGCGCCAGGTCGACTCCACCGGGATGGTCGACGAATAGCCGCAGCAGGTCGCCTCCCGGCTGCTCGACGGCAAGCAGGTCGATTTCCGGGTCAAGCTCGGATAGTTGGCTCTGGATCTCGATTTGAAGGTCACTCATTGGGGGCGGCTCCCGCTCCGTGATGCCCGATTCGGGCCGTAAAAAAAGTGGGCCAGGCCCACTTCTCGACTGCGCGATACAGATAGGGACAGAAAAGCTTGAGGCCAGTATAGCTGGCCTGCGTGCTCAGCGAAAACGGCTGTTTGCGGGCTACTTGGCGGTCTGGGTGGCCGTGCGGAGGCGCTCGACCCGGTCGAGGATCGCCTCGGCGACGGCGTCCTTGGCGGCCTTCGGAACCTCGATCTCGTCCCCGGCGGTGACCAGCGTGACCGCGTTCTCGGCGCTCTCGAAGCCGATCGTCGGGTCGGAGACGTCGTTCAGGACGATCAGGTCGGCACCCTTGCGCTCGAGCTTCGCGCGGGCCCGGCCGATCGCGTCCCCCCCGTGCTCGGCGGCGAAGCCGACGATCGTCTGATCCTCGCCCCGCTGCGCGGCGATCGCGGCGAGGATGTCCTCGGTCGGCTGCAGGTTCAGGTTGAGCCGGTCCTGTCGCTTGATCTTGCCGGTGATCGGCTCGGTCCGGAAATCGGCCGGCGCGGCGGCCATCAGCAGCACGTGCTGGGTCTCGAACCGTTCGATCGTCGCGTGGGCGAGCTCGGCGGTGGTCTCCACGTCGATCCGCTTGACCCCGGCAGGCTCGGCCACGGCGACATTGGCGGCGATCACCGTCACCTCCGCCCCGCGCTTCGCCGCGGCGTCGGCGAGCGCCATCCCCATCCGCCCGCTGGAGCGGTTGCCGATGAAGCGCACCGAGTCGATCGGCTCGCGGGTGCCGCCGGCGGTGACCATCACCCGCAGGCCACTCCAGGGACCGCGCTCGCGCGGCGTCGGGGGTGCTTCGCTCACCGGAGCGCCCGCGTCAGCGGTTCTCGTGGCCCCGACAGTCGATTGCTCGCCGCCGGACAGGCGCGCCTCGATCCGCGCCAGCAGGCGCTCGGGGTCGGGGAGCCGACCGCGGCCGCGCTCGCCGCGCGACGCCAGGAGGCCCTCCTCGGGCTCGATCACCTCCACCCCGCGCTCGCGCAGCGTCGCCAGATTGGCCTGCGTGGCGGCGTCGGCGTACATGCGGTCGTTCATCGCCGGCGCGATCAGCCGGGGCGTCGCACAGGCGAGGAACGACGTGGTCAGCATCGAGTCGGCGAAGCCGCCCGCCAGCTTCGCGATCGTGTTCGCCGAGGCGGGCGCGACCAGGAAGGCGTCGCAGTTGGCGGCCAGCTCGAGGTGGCCGATCGGGTCGTGGGACCCCTCCCGCTCTTCACCGGGGAAGGCGCCGCGCATCGGATCGCGGTCGTACTCCGAGATGAGCACGGGCGCGCCGACGATGCCCTCGAAGGAGGCCGCGCCGACGAAGCGGCCGGCGTTCTCGGTCATCAGGACCCGGACGCCGTGCCCGGCCAGCGTCGCCAGGCGCGCGAACTCGAGCGACTTGTAGGCCGCTATCCCGCCGCTCACACCCAGCAACAACCGGGCCATATAAGAGCTCCTGACGAGCCGGGCGCTACGCGCCTAGCTGCGGTACTCGTATTTGAGTTTGCCCTCGGCCAACTCTTCCAGCGCCATCGTCAGGTAGTTGCCCTCGGCGTTGGTCTCCACCATCGGGGGCGGGTACTCGCCGAATCCGCCCTCACCGAGATTGTGGAAGTAGCTGTTGATCTGCCGCGCCCGCTTCGCCGAGACGACGACGGCGGCGTAATGGGAGTCGGAGTGATTCAGAAGCTTGTCTACGCGTGGTTTGATCATCGGCGGCGGATTGTAGGGCATGGCGGGGCGGGGCTTTGCGGGGGAGGCAAGCCGCGGTCGCGTGACAAAGCTTCATGTCTGCGTCTGCGTTTGAGCCCGCTATGCGGTCCTAGATGCAGACGTTCGCCATCAGCGTCTGCTTTAAGTCGTCCCAGCGGCGAGTTAATGCAACCGGCGGGCCCTCATTCTGCATTTACCCCTCCGCAGCGGGGGTAATGCAACCGGCGGGGCGGTCGGTCTGCGTTTCACCGGCTATGGGACGGTCAAGTGCAGACGGTCCACGCGGACTCGAGCGACGGCTCGGTTGGGCCGGAGGCGTGCCCCTCGCTAGTAGACCCATCCGCAAGTTCGCTCAGGCCGCGAGCCTCAGCTCCGGCTCGCGGTCGGCGATCCTGGCCAACACCCGCTCCAGGTCAGAACGTGTGAACGTCCACTCGAACGGTCGGGCGATCTCGGCGTAGCGCGCCTGGAAGGCGAGGAGCCGGTCGGAGAGTTCCCCCAGGGAGCCGAAGTCGTTGGGGGTGAGCGCCTTGCGCTGCACGATCGAGAACCAGAGCTCGATCTGGTTGAGCCAGGAAGCGTGGATCGGCAGGTGGATCAGCCGCAGGTTCTCGTAGGCGCCCTCGAGCCGCTCGATCGAGCCCTGCCCGGCGTGGGAGGAGCCGTTGTCCACGATCCAGAACACCCGGCGGGCCGAGGCGTAGGGCTCACTGGTCATGACTTCCTCCACCAGGCGCCCGAAGGGCTCGATCCCGGTCTTCTCCTCGACTCGGCCGAAGAGGTTGGCGTGGTGGACGTCCCAGCCGGCCAGATAGGCGAGGGTGCCGCCGCGGCGGTACTCGAACTCGCATAGCGACGGACGTCCCGGTGCCGGCGGCAGGGTCGGGTGCCGCCGACCGAGCGCCTGCAACTGGGACTTCTCGTCGGCCGAGATCACGTACTCGTCGGGGCGCAGGCGCCTGCCCTCGAAGCGCCGCTGATAGAGGTCGAGCACGCGGGCTGCCTTGCGGGCGAAGTCGGGATCGCGGGCAAAGAGCCAGGAGCGCACCTGCCAGGGCTTGATCGCCGCATCGTGCAGCCAGCGCCAGATCGTCGTCGCCGAAGCGTCGGTGACGCCGCGCTCGATCACCAGGCGGTGCAGCTCAGTGCGGGTGAAGCGCGAGAGCGGCAGCCCTTGGGCGCCTGGCAGCTCGCAGGCGATCGCCTTGACCTCGGCGACCTGCTCCGGGGGGAAACGGCGCGGGCGCCCCGCGCGCTTGAGATCGGTGAGCCCCTCGATCCGCGCTGCGCCGAATCTTCGTCGCCACTTGCCGACGCACTCCGGGGTGCAGTCCAGGCGCTCGGCGATCCACCCGTCGGTCTCACCGGCCGCGGAGTAGAGGATCATCCGGGCCCGCTGGACCTCGCGGAAGGGGCGGGTCTCCGAGCGGGCGATGCGTTCCAGCTCGCCGCGCTCCTCCTCGCTCAACTCGATCTTGCCCGCCGCTGCGGTGAGGTTCGCCGCCAGCCGCCGAGATCCTGCCGATCCGCCTGAACGTATTTATGGGCGGGTCTACTAGACCTACGAATCGAGGGCGGTTGCCTCGCGGACGATCGACTCGAGCTTGTCGGCGGCCTGGTCGAGGTCGTCGTTGACGACGCGGTGGTCGAAGTCGTCCTGGGCGCCGAGCTCCTGTTCGGCGACCTTCAGGCGTTTGTCGATCGCCTCTGCAGAGTCGGTGCCTCGTCCGGTGAGGCGTTCGCGGAGGACCGACTCGTCGGGTGGGGCGATGAAGATCTGGACCGAGTCGGGTCGACTCTGGCGGACCTGTTGGGCGCCTTGGACCTCGATCTCGAGGACGACCGACCGGCCCTTCTCGAGGCAGCGGTCCAACTCCGAGTTGAGGGTTCCGTAGTGGTTGCCGCTGTAGCTGGCGAACTCGAGAAAGTCACCGGCGTCACGGCGCTGCTGGAATTGCTCCTCGGTGAGGAAGTGGTAGTCGACGCCGTCGATCTCGCCCTCGCGCGGGTCACGGGTCGTGGCCGAGACCGAGAGCGCGAGGCCGGGCACGCGATCGAGCAGCTGCTTGATCAGCGTGCCCTTGCCCACTCCAGAGGGGCCGGTGATGACGAAGACCTTGGCGCTCATGCGGGCGCCGATACTGCCGAAGAGGTCGGTCGGGTTATCGACGCAGCAGCGAGACGAGCTCGGTGCGCTGGCGCTCGGAGAGGCCGCCGATCGTCTTCGACGGCGAGATCCGACACTGGTTCAGGATCCGGTTGGTCTTCACCCGGCCGTACTTGGGGACGGCGAGGAGCATGTCGAAGACCTTGGCGGTCATCACGTACTCCGGCGGGTCGAGAAGAACCGTGTGGATGTTGGAGCGCCCGGCCTTCAGGTCCTTCTTCAATTTTGCCCGGGCGGTCCGGATGTCGTTGGCCCGTTTGAGTGCCTCCATCCTCTGATCGAGGGACCTTTCCGGGGCCGCGAGGGAGGTCTTCACAGAAGAGGTCGTCATGCGGCGGCGAGTATAGCCGTGGCTCGGGGGTGCGCAAGCCGACCTCACC
The DNA here is from genome assembly GCA_963782515.1 of uncultured Actinomycetes bacterium. GTDB lineage: Bacteria > Actinomycetota > Thermoleophilia > Solirubrobacterales > 70-9 > VAYN01. Next base: position 1,475,296 of record CAWAJY010000004.1, read on the forward strand.
GATTTGAGCCCAAATTCATCTCAACCTCTAGTCGAGGTCCAGCGCGGGCTCGGATATTCGCTCTGGGCGGAGTGAGGACTCCAGTTCTTGCGCCACCCGGGAGCCGGCTCGCGGATCGCGGAAGTTCTCGGTGCCGACGGCCACCACCGAGGCTCCGACCGAGATGAATTCAGCTGCGTCGGCTCCTTTCGAGATCCCTCCCATGCCGATGATCGGCAGGTCGACCGCGGCGCGCACCGAGCGCGTCTGCTCGAGCGCGACCGGTCGCACCGCCGGCCCCGAGAGCCCGCCGTAGCCGTTGCCGAGCGCCGGCGCTCCGGTTGCCGGATCGATCGCGGTCCCCTTCAGCGTGTTGATCAGCGAGACCGCGTCGGCACCGCCCCGCTCGGCGCCGCCCGCGACCGCCGCCGGGTCGGCGACGTTCGGCGTCAGCTTCACGATCAGCGGCTTCTCGCTGAGCGGGCGCAGCGTCTCCAGCAGCGCCTCGGTCTCACTCGGGTTCTCGCCGACGATCAACCCCGAGTGCACGTTCGGGCAGGAGACGTTCAGCTCGATCGCGGCCACCTCGCGGCGCCTCGCGATCCGCTCGACGCAGCGGGAGAACTCCTCGCGGGTGGTCGCCATCACCGAGACGATCAGCGGCACCGGCAGCTCGCGCAGCTGCGGCAGGTCCTCGGCGAGGAAGCCCTCGAGCCCCTTGTTCGGCAGGCCGATCGAGTTGATCATCCCGCTCGGCGTCTCCCAGATCCGCCGCGGGACGTTGCCCGCGCGCGGCTCCGGCGTGATCGTCTTCGAGACGAAGGCGGCGAAGGGGAAGTCTTCGAGCACGGCGTCGCCGAAGACCTGGCGCGCGGCGATCGCGTCGTAGGTCCCGCTCGCGTTCAGCACCGGGTGGGCCAGCTCGATCCCGCAGAGCTCAGGCATACGCGTGGCTCACCCCCTCGACCTGGTCCCCGCGCAGGACCGGCCCGTCGACGCAGAGGCGCAGGAAGCCGCCGCCGGGCTTCGGCACCGCGCAGCCGAAGCAGGCACCGAAGCCGCAGGCCATCGGCGACTCGAGCGCCAGCTGGACGGCGACCCCGTGCTCGGCGCAGAGCGTCCGCACCGCCTCCAGCATCGCCGGGGGCCCGCAGGAGTAGACGACCCCGGAGGCGGCGTCGTCCCCGACCAGGATCGGCAGCAGGAGGTCCGTGACACGGCCCTGGACGCCGGCGTGGCCATCCTCGGTGGCAAGCCTCACCTCCGGGCAGAGCGCCCCCGAGGAGCCGCAGAAGAGGTCGAGGCCGCCGGTGTGGGCGCGGTCGCGGAAGCCGAGCAGGACGCGGTGCGCGACGCCCCGCTCGGTGAAGCGCTTGCGCAGGAGGGCGAGCGGCGCGACCCCCACCCCGCCGCCGACGAGTACCGCTCCGGCGGCGCCGTCCGCGACCTCGCGTGGGGAGGCGAAGGAGTTGCCGAGCGGGCCGACGATCCAGACCCCGTCGCGCTCGACCAGCGCGCCGAGCCGCTCCGTCCCCGGTCCGACCGCGTCGAGCAGGAAATCGAGCCGCACGCCGCCGCCCGCGGCGGGCGCCGTCTCGGCGACGGAGATCGCCCGCGGCAGGAAGGCGCGGCCGTCGCGCGCGCCCCAGCCCTCGGCCGCGGCGAGCATGTAGAACTGGCCCGCCTGCGGCTCGGGCCCCTCGCGGTCGACCACCGAGACGATCCGGTAGCCGCCCGACTCGCGGACGGCGGCCACCTCGGTGAGCCTGCGGCCGAAGGGGGCGCTCACGAGCGGCTCGCCGCCTCCTGCGCCGCCCGGTGGATCTCCTGGAGGCTGCGCACTTCGTCGTCGATCCCGCCGCCCGAGGCGATCGCTCGCACCGCCGCCGTCGCGGCGGTCATCGTCGTGATCGAGGGGATCCCGTGCTTCACCGCCGCGGTGCGGATCTCGTAGCCGTCGGCGCGCGCGCCGGAGCCGCTCGGGGTGTTGATCACCAGGTCGCATTCGCGCTTGCGGATCAGGTCGAGGACGTGCGGCGAGCCCTCGTTCAGCTTGTTGATCCGCCGCACCGGCACCCCCATCCGCTCGATCGCCATCGCCGTGCCGCCGGTGGCGACGATCTGGAAGCCGGAGTCGTGGAGACGCGCCGCCAGCTGGGTCGCCGCCGCCTTGTCGGTGTCGGTGACGGTGATGAAGACGGTGCCCTCGCGCGGCAGGACCACCCCGGCGGCGGCCTGGGCCTTGCCGAAGGCGGTCGGGAAGTCGGCGGCGATGCCCATCACCTCGCCGGTCGACTTCATCTCCGGCCCGAGCACCGAATCGGCGCCGGCGAAGCGGGCGAACGGCAGCACCGCCTCCTTCACGCTGACGTGCTCGGGCAGCCCCGCCGGCAGGTCCATGTCGGCCAGCTTCTCCCCCAGCATCAGCCGCGCGGCGACCTTCGCCAGCGGCACCCCGATCGCCTTGGAGACGAAGGGGACGGTGCGCGAGGCACGCGGGTTGGCCTCGATCACGTAGAGGCGCCCCTCGGCGATCGCGTACTGGATGTTGATCAGGCCGATCACGCCGAGTTCGAGCGCCAGCCGCTCGGTGGTCCCGCGGATCTCGTCGAGCATCTCCTCGCCGAGGCTGAGCGGCGGGATCACGCAGGCCGAGTCGCCGGAGTGGACGCCCGCCTCCTCGACGTGCTGCATGATCCCGGCGACGTGGACCGAAGTCCCGTCGCCGAGCGCGTCGACATCGACCTCGATCGCGTTCTCGAGGAAGCGGTCGAGCAGCAGCGGGTGTTCCTGGTCGGCCTTGACGTGCTTGTCGAGGTAGGTGCGGAGGTCCTCGGTCGAGTAACAGATCTCCATCGCCCGGCCGCCGAGCACGTAGCTCGGCCGCACCAGCAGCGGGAACCCGACCTGGGTCGCGATCTCCTCCGCTTCCTCGGCCGAGTGCGCGGTGCCGTAGGGCGGGTGGGCGATCCCGAGCTTGCGCAGCAGGGCGCCGAAGCGGCCGCGATCCTCGGCCAGGTCGATCGCGTCGACCGGGGTGCCGAGCAGCGGCACGCCCGCCTCTTCCAGCGTCCGCGCCAGCTTCAGCGGCGTCTGGCCGCCGAACTGGACGATCACGCCCTCCGGCTTCTCCACCGCGCACACCGCGAGCACGTCCTCGGCGGTCAGCGGCTCGAAGTAGAGGCGGTCGGAGGTGTCGTAGTCGGTCGAGACCGTCTCCGGGTTGCAGTTGATCATCACCGCGTCGCGGCCCAGCTCGCGCGCGGTCATCGCGGCGTGGACGCAGCAGTAATCGAACTCGATCCCTTGCCCGATCCGGTTGGGGCCGGCGCCGAGGATGACGACCGACTCGCGCTCGCCACGGCGGACCTCGGAGGCGGGCGGGGCGCCGTCGGCGCCGCGCCGCTCGTGGGCGGAGTAGTAGTAGGGCGTCGCCGCCTCGAACTCGGCCGCGCAGGTGTCGACCGACTTGTAGGTGCGGGCGAGGCCCTCGGTGCCGTCGCCTTCGAGGGCGAGCGCCTCCAACTCACGCAGGAACCAGCGGTCGATCAGGCTGGACTCGTGGACCGCCTCGACCCCGAGGCCGCGCCGCAGCGCCTCCAGCACCTGGTCGAAGCGCTCCGCGGTCGGCACGCCGAGCGCGGCGATCAGCTCGGCGTCGTCGGCGGGGAATTCAGGGGTCGCGTCGAGCTCGCGCGAGCGCATCGCCTTGGCGAAGGATTCGCGGAAGGTGCGCCCGATCGACATCGCCTCACCGACCGACTGCATGTAGGTCGAGAGCCGGCCCTCGGCCCCGGGGAACTTCTCGAAAGCGAAGCGCGGGATCTTCGTGACGACGTAGTCGATCGTCGGCTCGAAGGAGGCGGGCGTCGCCTGGGTGATGTCGTTGGGGATCTCCTCCAGCGCGTAGCCGACGGCCAGTTTCGCCGCCATCTTCGCGATCGGGAACCCGGTCGCCTTGGAGGCGAGCGCCGAGGAGCGGCTGACCCGCGGGTTCATCTCGATCACGACCACCGCGCCGCTCTCGGGGTCGACCCCGAACTGCACGTTGGAGCCGCCGGTTTCCACCCCGATCGCGCGGATCACCTTGATCGCGATGTCGCGCAGCTCCTGGTAGAGCGGGTCGGTGAGGGTCTGGGCGGGCGCGACGGTGACCGAGTCACCGGTGTGGACGCCCATCGGGTCGACGTTCTCGATCGAGCAGATGATCACCACGTTGTCGTTGCGATCGCGCATCACCTCGAGCTCGAACTCGCCCCAGCCGATCACCGACTCCTCGACCAGCACCTGGTTGATCGGGCTCGCCGCGAGCCCCTCGGAGACGACCTGACGCAGCTCGGTCTCGGTATGGCCGACCCCTCCCCCCTGGCCGCCCATGGTGAAGGCCGGGCGGACGATCGCCGGCAGCGTGATCTCGCCGTTCGCGAGTCCCTCCTCCACCTCTTTGAGCGATTCCACGGTGATCGACCAAGGGATCCGGATGCCCGACTCGTTCATCGTCGCGCGGAACTTCTCCCGGTCCTCGGCCTTGGCGATCGCCTCGGCATTGGCGCCGATCAGCTCCACCCCGAGGCGCTCCAGGGTGCCGTCCTGGTCGAGCGTCATCGCCAGGTTCAGGGCGGTCTGGCCGCCGAGCGTCGGCAGCAGCGCGTCGGGGCGCTCCTTTTCGAGGATCTTCGTGACCGGACCGGGCAGGAGCGGCTCGATGTAGGTGGCGGTGGCGAACTCCGGGTCGGTCATGATCGTCGCCGGGTTCGAGTTCACGAGGACGACTTCGTAGCCCTCCTCGAGCAGCACCTTGCAGGCCTGCACGCCGGAGTAGTCGAACTCGGCGGCCTGGCCGATCACGATCGGTCCGGAGCCGATCAGCAGGATCTTCTGGATGTCGTCTCTACGCGGCAAGGGCCAGGAACCTCTCGAATAGGTGGCGGGCGTCATGGGGTCCAGGCCCCGCCTCTGGGTGGTACTGAACCGTTGCTCCAGCCACGTCCCGCAAGACCAATCCCTCCACCGTTCTGTCGTACAAGTTCAACTGCGAAAGCTCCGCCACCCCGAAGTCCGTGTCCCACCTCACCGGCTCGTCGCCCTCGATCCGCGGCTCGCCGCCGGGGCCCTCGACCGCGAAGCCGTGGTTCTGCGAGGTGATGTCGATCCGCCCGGTGGCGAGGTCCTTGACCGGGTGGTTGGCGCCGCGGTGGCCGAAGGGCAGCTTGTAGGTCTGCAGGCCGACCGCGCGGCAGAGCAACTGGTGGCCGAGACAGATGCCGAAGACCGGCTTCTTGCCGACGATCCCCCGGACCGTGTCGACGACGTAGTCGAGCGCCGCCGGGTCGCCGGGGCCGTTGGCGAGGAAGACGATGTCGGGATCCTCGGCGAGCACCTGCTCGGGCGTCGAGTCGCAGCGCATCAGGGTCAGCTTGGCGCCGTGCTCGCGCAGCTGGCGGACGATCGAGAGCTTGATCCCGGTGTCGATCCCGACCACGTGCGGGCCATCGCCGTCGAAGCGGACGATTTCCGGTGGCGTCACGGTGCGGGCGAGGTCGGCGCCCGCCATCGAGGGCTCGGCGGCGATCCGCTCGCGCGCCTCCCCCTCGGGGACCGAGGTCGGGAAGATGCCGCCGCGCATCGCGCCGCGGTCGCGTAGGTGACGGACCAGGGCGCGGGTGTCGATCCCGCTGATCCCCGGCGTGCCGGTCATGTCCAGCCAGTCGAGCCAGCCGCCCTCGGCGGTGGCGGCGTCCTCGCGGTTCTTGGCGTCGCGCATGACGACCCCGCGGGCGTGGACGGCTTCGGACTCCATCGCCGCCCCACTCACCCCGTAGTTGCCGATCAGCGGGTAGGTGAAGACGATGATCTGGCCCGCGTAGGAGGGGTCGGTGACCGACTCCTGATAGCCGGTCATCGCGGTGTTGAAGACGACCTCGCCGATCGTCTCGCCAGGGTGGCCGACGAGATCGCCGTCGAAACGGAGCCCGTCCTCGAGCAGCAGGTACGCGCTCATCGAGCTGTTCCTTTTGCCGGACAGGTTGAAGAAAGGAACAGCTGGCTGATCATGCAACCCCCAGGGAGAAGGAACGGAGACGGAAAGCAACCTGGCCGGCGGCGACGGTGACCAGGACTCGCCCGGTCAGCGTGCGGCCCTCGGCCCAGGAGTTCGACGAGCGGCTCTCGTAGCCGTCCTCGCCCACCGTCCATTCGGCGGCGAGATCACAGAGGGCCACGTTGGCCTCCGCACCGACCGCGAGGGTCGGCCGCGGCACGTCGAAGGGCTCCGCCCCGCCGGCCATCCGCTCGACCAGAAGGCCAAGGTCGATGATGCCGGGCATCACCAGCTCGGTGTGGAGCGCGGCGAAGGCGGTCTCGAGGCCGGTCACGCCCATCGCCGCCTGCTCGTAGGGGACTTCCTTTTCGTCGGCGTGGTGCGGCGCGTGGTCGGTGGCGATGCACTCGATCGTGCCGTCGCGCAGTGCCGCGATCAGCGCCTGGCGGTCGGACTCGTGGCGCAGCGGCGGGTTCATCTTGAAGCGCCGCGGGTCGAGGCTGCGGACCTCCTCGTCGGTGAGGACGAGGTGGTGCGGGCTGGCCTCGGCGCTGATCCGCACCCCTGCCGCCTTGGCGGCGCGGACCACTTCGACCGACTCCTTGGCCGAAAGGTGCTGGACGTGGATACGGGCCTCCTCGTAGGCGGCGAGGGCGGCGTCGCGGGCGATCATCGTCGACTCCGAGACCGAGGGGACGCCGGCCAGGCCGATCGCCGCGGAGACCGCGCCTTCGTGCATGACGCCGTCGCCGGAGAGGTCGGGATCCTCCTCGTGGAGCGCGATCTGACCGCCGCAGAGGCGCTGGTACCGCAGCGCGCGCAGCATCACCTGGGCGTTGCGGATCGGCAGGCCGTCGTCGGAGAAGCCGATCGCGCCGGCGTCGCGGAGTTCGACCATCTCGGTCAGCTCCTCACCCTTCATCCCGACCGTCACGGTGGCGACGAAGCCGACCGGGACCGAGGCCCCGGCTCGCGCCTGCTCGCGCAGGGCGGTGATATCGGCGGCCGTGGAGATCGGCGGCGAGGTGTTCGCCATCGCGATGATCCCGCAGTAACCGCCCGCGGCGGCGGCGCGGCTGCCGGTTTCGACGTCCTCCTTGTGCTCCTGGCCGGGCGTGCGCAGGTGCACGTGCGGGTCGAAGAAGGCGGGGAAGGCGTGCAGGCCCTCGGCGTCGAGCTCCTCGAGTCCGTCGGCGGCGGCCTCGCCGGGCGCGGCGATCTCGGCGATGCGCCCGCCGCGGATGACGAGGTCGTGGACGCCGTCGATCCCGGCGACCGGGTCGAGCAGGGTCGCCCGGCGCAGGACGAGGTCGGCCGGCTGCCCCGCCCGCACGTCGAGCAGGTCGGTGAGGTTCTCGATGCTGTTCTTATCTGGGTTCACGCCGGCTGTCCGATCGTGGGCGCGGCGGCTGCGGCGGCCACGGGTCCGTCGCCGATCGCGGTCGGGCGCTCCGGCTGCCCGGCGAGCAGCTCGTAGAGGATCGCCATCCGCACCACCAGGCCGGCGGCGACCTGCTCGCCGATCAGCGACTGCGGCGAGTCGATCGCCTCGCCGGAGATCTCGACCCCGCGATTCACCGGCCCCGGGTGCATCAGGAGCTGGCGCGGGCCGAGCCGCCGCGTGTCGATCTGGAAGTTGGCGGCGTACTCGCTCAGGCTGGGGACGAAGCTGCCCTGCATGCGCTCCAGCTGCATGCGGAGGGCGTAGACGACGTCGGCCTCCTCCAGTCGGTCGAGCGAGTAGGTGACCTCGCAGCCGAGTTCCTCGATCCCGCGCGGGATCAGCGTCGGCGGGCCGCAGAGGGTCACCTCGGCGCCCATCCGCTGGAAGGCGATCAGGTTGGAGCGGGCGACGCGGCTGTGGAGGACGTCCCCGACGATCCAGATCCGCTTGCCCTCCAGCGAGCCGAGCCGGCGGCGCAGCGTGTAGACGTCGAGCAGCGCCTGGCTCGGGTGCTCGTGCTTGCCGTCGCCCGCGTTGACGACCGCCGCGGAGGTCCAGCCGGCGACCATCTGGGCGGCGCCCGCGTAGGGATGGCGGATGACGATCGCGGCCGGGTCGTAGGCGGAGAGCGTGGCGACGGTGTCCTTCAGCGACTCGCCCTTGTCGACGCTGGAGCCGGCGGCCTTCACCGAGACGAGGTCGGCGGAGAGGCGCTTCGCGGCGAGCTCGAAGGAGCTCGAGGTGCGGGTGCTGGACTCGTAGAAGAGCGTCACGACGGTGCGGCCGCGCAGGGTCGGCACTTTCTTGATGTCGCGGCGGCCGACCTCGGCGAAGCTCTCGGCGCGATCGAGGATCGCCTCCATCGCATCGCGGTCGACCTCCTCGATCGAGAGCAGGTTTCTCATGCCGGCGCCTCCGTCAGTCGGGGTTCGGAGATCGTCACCTGGTCCACCCCGTCGGTCTCCTCGAGGCGGACGTTCACCCGCTCCTCGCGGGCCGTGGGAAGGTTCTTGCCGACGTAGTCGGGGCGGATCGGCAGCTCGCGGTGGCCGCGGTCGCAGAGGACGGCGAGCTGGACCCGCTGCGGGCGGCCGTAGTCGAAGAGGGCCTCGATCGCGGCGCGGACCGTGCGGCCGGTGAAGAGGACGTCGTCGACGAGGACGACGGTGCGGCCGGAGAGGTCGAAGTCGATGTGGGAGGCGTGGACGACCGGCTGCTTGGACGGCGCGTGGGCGCCGACGTCGTCGCGGTAGAAGCTGATGTCGATGTCGCCGATCGGCAGGTCGGTCCCGATCAGCTCGCCGAGGACGTCGTGCAGGCGGCGGGCCAGCACCGCGCCCCTGGTGTGGATGCCGATGAGGGCGAGCCGCGCGGGCTCCGGGTTCTTCTCGGCGATCTCGTGGGCGATCCGCCGCAGCGTTCGCCTCAGGTCCTCGTGCTCGAGGACGACCTTCTCACTCACTTTTGGCTGCCTTCCTGGCCTCTCGGGACCTGGTTAAAGGACTGCTTCACCGTAGCAAGGGCGGAGGCGGATCGGATGGCCTCCTTCCCTCACGAACAGCGGAGGTTCGTCCAGGAGGCCATCCGATCCGCCTCGTCACGGGGCGTCGCTCGGGAGCTCGGCTGCCCCACCTCGCTCGCGGGCTCCGTTCGGGACCAGCTGGGGCGCACCTCGCTCCGGAAGGGGGATCACGATCTGGTCGAAATCGCGGGGGGCGACGCAGTTCGCGCAGACCTCGCGGGCCTCCTCGAGGACCTTGCCGACGTGGTAGCGGGCCGAGATGTGGACGAGCGCGAGCAGCTTCACGTGCGCCTCCACGGCGACCGCGGCGGCCTGGCCGACGGTCGAGTGGCCGGTTTCGGCGGCCCGCTGGGCGTCCTCCTCCATGAAGCTGGCGTCGTGGATGAGGAGGTCGGCGTCGGCCGCGGCGGCCACGGTCTGCGGTGAGGGCGCCGTGTCCCCGGTGACGACGACGATCCGACCGTCGCGTGACTCCCCCATCACCTGATCGGGCGTCACGGTCCCCTTCGACCCCTCGACCTCCGCACCGCGCTGCAGTCGGGCGAAGTCGGGCCCTTCGCGCACCCCGAGCGCCTTCGCCGTCTCCGGGTCGAAGCGTCCCGGCCGGTTGTCCTCGACCAGCGCCCAGCCCGAGGCGCGAACGTTGTGGGCCGCTTCGAAGGACTCGACGACGTAGTCGTCGTGGTCGACCCTCTCCCCCGGTCTCAGCTCTTCCAGCTCCAGCGGATAGCGCAGCCGCCCGATCAGCGGCCGCAGGATCGTGAACAGCTCCTTCAGCCCCGGCGGCCCGAACACCCGCAGCGGCGCCTCGCGGTCGGTCAGGTCATACGTTTTCAGCAGGCCGGGCAGGCCCAGCATGTGATCGCCGTGGAAGTGGGTGAGGTAGAGCTCGTCGACCTGCGTCAGCCCCAGCGACTTCTGCATCTGGCGCTGGGTGCCTTCGCCGCAGTCGAACAGCAGCCGGTCCCCGCCGCGCGCGATCAACACCGCCGCGGTCGAACGGCGTGCCGACGGCGCCGAGGCGCCGGTCCCCAGAAACGTCACCTCGAGATCCATGACCGGACGAGGCTACGCGTTCGTCGCTTGTCCCGCATACGACAACAAGCGACGAACGCACCACGCGCTCGGACGGCCTAAGCTGCATCGCGAGCGCCCGTAGCTCAGCTGGATAGAGCGCTTCCCTCCGGAGGAAGAGGTCGCAGGTTCGAATCCTGCCGGGCGCGTTGGGTCTTGGGATCGAGGAGGAGGCGCTGGCGTCGGCCTGCGAGGTAGCCGTCGACCACGGGTTGCCGTGCGGTGACGCGGCCGTCATCTACTCCGGCAGCAACGTCCTGGTGCACCTGTCGCCCTCGCCCGTCGTCGTCCGGGTAATGAGCGGGACGGTCGCGCTGCACGACGACCCACGCCTCTGGCTGGGCCGCGAGATCGAGGTGGCGAGCTTCCTCGCCCCCACCGGATTGGCGGTCGCCCCGTCCTCGATGATCGACCCCGGTCCCCATCACTTCCAAGGGCTGTGGTTGACGTTCTCCTCCTGGGTGGACGTCGCGGGCCCGACCGAACCGTGGGACGCAGAAGAGCTCGGCCTCGCCCTGCGGCGCCTGCACGAGGCACTGGCGGGGTTCCGAGGAGAGCTGGGCGGCATGCTCGACCTCCTCGAGGACATCGAGCGCCTGCGCCTGCAACTCCCACCGAGCCCGGAGGCCGACCTGCTCGGCGAGCGGCTCTTCGCCCTGACCGACTCCGTCTTCGACACCCCGCTGCCGACGCAGGCCCTCCACGGCGACGCATCATTGAGCAACCTCCTGCGCACCCCACTCGGCCTCCTCTGGAACGACTTCGAGGATGTCCTGTGCGGCCCGGTCCACTGGGACGTGGCCGGCTACGCGATGGCCCTCGAATTCGCCGGCGCCGACGCCACCTTCGTCCGCCGGGCCCTCGATGCGTACGGCTGGGGCGACGCCGAGGACCTGGCGCCATTCACCGAGGCCCACGAGGTCTACGGCGAGATATGGCAGATGTACGTGCGGGAGGGCTAGGCAGATTCCACGGGCGTGGCCGGGGCCCGGCGCCCCCGAGGGTGCGGGTCACGCGAGAGCCACGGATCCGTCACGGGAGGCCGACGTCGTCACGGAGAAGACGGGAACGTCAGCCATCCGTGCGCCTTCCCCATCCGCACCCCGGGTGAGTTCGCACTTTCGACCGCCATGCGGACATAACTGCGAACTCATCCTTCGTGGGGGGCCACTTCCATACGGGACGGTCACGGAAGTCCGGAGTAACCGCGACCTACCCCCCGCTGAGCCTCGCGCGCCACTCGGCGCCGTCGAATTCGGCGGGCTCGGTCTCGTCGAGGAAGCGCTGCAGGGTGGCGGCGAAGCGGCCCGGGCACTCCAACTGGGGGATGTGGCCCGCGTCGGAGAAGATCTCGAGGTGACTGCCGGGTAGTTGGGCGTGGGCGGCGCGGCCGTGGGCGACCGGGATGATCGGGTCGCGCTCTCCCCAGATGATCAGCATCGGCAGGGACTCGGCGAGGTAGAGGCGATCGAGGGCGGCCACTCGCTGGCCCTCGGTGCCGACCACCGCGTGGAGGGTCGAGAGGAAGGCCTTGCGGCGATCTGTGTCGGCGAGGGCGGCGTAGGCACGGCCGACCTCGGCCAGGTCGGTATTCGGCCGCAGGCCCAGCTTGCCGAGCGCCCCGGTGAGCCAGCTGCCCGCGAGGGCGCCGGGCGCCGCCGTGGCGCGGATGAAGAGATCGGCGCCGGGCAGCGCGGCGGCGCGGAGGACCGCTCCGACCTCGGGCCCGAGGCCGCCGCTGGAGACCAGCACCAGCCGTTCGACCATCTCCGGGAACTGGTAGGCGAACTGCAGGGCGACGCCGCCGCCGAGGCTATGGCCGACCAGCGTCGCGCGGTCGTGGCCGAGGGCGATCATCAGGTCCCGCAGCCCGCTCGCCAGGCTGCCGAGGCTGTAGTCGCCGCCGCCTGGCTCGGACTCGCCGTGGCCGGGGAAGTCAGGCGCGACCACGGTGTTGCGGAGCGCCAGGGGCTCGATCACCGGGTCCCAATTGTGCGCGGTCCCCGCCATGCCGTGGATGAGCAGCACCAGGGGGCCTTCGCCCGCCTTCAGGTAGCTGATCGAGCGGCCGTGGACGGAGATGGTCTGAACGGTCGGGAAGCTTGCATCGATTGGTGGCACGTTCACATTCGTACCCCAAACGACGGCGGACGTGACACCACGTCGGACGATTTCAATACTGTCGCGGCGCAGTGAAGCTCCCTTCGATCAAGCGATCCACGGTCCCCGCCGACGAACGCATCCCGCGCGGGGCGATCATCATCGTCGCGATCGGGCTGCTCGCCACGCTTGCCGCCGCCCTGCTCTCCAACTCCGGCTCCAACAGCGGCGAAGCGGCGCATCTCGAATTCGTCCGGAAGGGGAAGATCCCGGACTCCAAGAAGGTCGCCGTCCCCGGCAGCAAGAAGGCGAAGATCCAGCTGGTCGGCGGGACGATCAAGGCGACCGGCACGAACGTCGCGGGCTACGAGCTCTTCCGGGTCCTCTCGACCGTGAGGATCGACGCGGGTGGGCGGATCGGCGGCGAAATGCTCTGCGCGGTCAACGCGCCGCGCACGGGCACTCTGATCGCCCAGAGCTCCAACGGTCTGCGCATGCTCTACCCGCGTTCTTCCGAAGAAGGCGTCTCCGGGCAGGAAGTCCCGGCGACGGTCCTCGCCCGATTCGCCTCCCACGGTCACCTGCTGGCGGTCCTGGAAGAAATCACCGAAGACATGCCGGAAAGCTTCACCACGATCCAGGGCGTCAAGGTGGGCTGGCCCGAATACGAGGAAGGCACCGAGCACATCCTCTACCACCTGCCGCACGGCAAAACCCCGAAAACGGTCGAACTCCCCTTCTACACGATCTGGAAAACCAAGAAGGCACCCGCGGCGAAGATCTCCTGCACGCTCGAAACCAAGCTCGGCAAGGCGACGGTGGAAACCGAAGGATCGCTGCCGCGGGTCTCCCCGCCGATCGACGAAGAAGCCGAAGAACTCAAACAGGAAGAACGGGAAACGGAAGAAGAAGGGTCCGAAGAAGCGGAAGGCGAATAGCCCCTCGCCCGCCCCGCGCCACCCTCAGGAGGTCGGCGCGACCAGCAGCTCCGGCCCTTCGGCCGTCCCTTTTCCCACTTTGTTCAGCGCCGGATTGGCGGGCGCGCCTTCCATGCGCGCCGGGTCGAGCGGCCCGCACAGGGCGATCGCCTCCTCGGTCGAGAGCCGCGGGTCGAGCCACGCCGCCTCGGCCTCGGCGCTCGGCAGGATCGACGGCATCCGGTCGTGGACCGGTTTGACGACCGCGTTTGGCGTCGTCGTGATCAGCGTCGCGCTGTAGAGGAAGCCGTCGGGGTCGACGCCGCGCTCGTCGGGGTCGTCCCACTCCTTGCGCGTGCAGAGGCCGGCGAAGGCGAACGGCTCGCCGCCGTCGACGGTGAAGCGCCACGGCTGGCGCGGCTGCTTCGGGTCCTCCGCCTTCATCCACTCGTAGAAGCCGTCGGCGACGATCAGGCAGCGATGGCGGAACTTGCCGACCAGCGGCCCGTAGGCGCGACTTTTCGTCAGGTTCTCTTTTTTCGCGTTGATCATCCGGTAGCCGACCTTCAGGTCCTTCGACCAGACCGGGATCAGTCCCCAGCGCATCAGCCGTGCCTCGCGCTCGCCGTCCTCGGCTTCCTTCTCGTCAGGCGAGGAGCGCACGACGAGGATCTCCTGCGTCGGCGCGACGTTGAAGCGGCCCATCCCGGGCGGGGATTTCTCCTTCGCCTCGGCGCCGTCCTTGGTCGACTCTTTGGCGCCGCCGCCCGCCCCACCCTGTTCGAGCGCTTTCTCAAGTTCGACCTGGAAGCGGTCGGCGATCTTCTTCGTGTCCTTGGTGGTGACCGTGAAGCGTCCGCACATCAGGGACGCACCTCCTCGTGCTCGCGGTACCACTCAACCGTACGACCTAGCCCGGTCCGCAGATCGACCGCGGGTGCCCAGCCGGTCAGCTTGCGCAGCTTGGTCGAGTCGAGGAACTGGTCGAGGATCTCGCCCGCGGGCAACCCCGGGCCGTACTCGGGCTCGACCTCTCCCCCGCCCACCTCGGCGGTCAGGTCGACGACCTCGCGCACCGAGTGCGGTTGATCGCCGCCCGCGTTGAAGGCCTCGCCCGCCGCGCCCTCGCGGTCGAGCGCGTCCGCGATCGCCAGGTAGGCGGAGACCGCGTCGTCGACGTGGAGAAAGTCGCGCCGCGGCGCCCCGTCGGAGCGGATCTTCGGGGCGCGGCCGTCGGCCACCGCGATCGCAGTCTCCGGCACCAGCCGGGTGAAGTTGAGGTCGCCGCCGCCGTAGACGTTGGCGAAGCGGCTGACCGCGAGCGGCAACCCCCACTCCCGCGCCAGCCCGCGCGCCATCACGTCGGCGGCCGCCTTCGAGGAGTCGTAGGGATGGTCGGCGCGCAGCGGGAAGTCCTCGCGGTAGGGCAGCTCCGGCGCGGTGCCGTAGGCCTTGTCGGAGGAGGCGAAGACGACCTTCCCGACGCCCGCGTCGCGGCACGCCAGAAAGACGTTCCAGGAGCCGCGCACGTTCACGTCGACCGTCTCGTGCGGGGAGCGACTGGCGACGCCGACGATCGTCTGCGCCGCGAGGTGGAAGACCGAGTCGCAGCCCGCCGCCGCCGCGGCGACGCTTTCGGCGTCCAGCAGGTCCGCCTCGACCAGCTCGACCTCCTCGCGCACGCCGAGCAGGTCGAGCCCAGAGGCGCGCGGCCCGCCGAGGTCGGTCTGACGGGGACCGGGGCGGTCGAGGACGCGCACCGCGGTCCCGGCCGCGAGAAGCCCCGCGGCGAGGTGCGAGCCGACAAAACCGTGGCCCCCGGTGACGAGCGCGAGCGATCCCGCCGGGCTAGCCACGTGCCGCCCCCGCCGAACCACGATGTTGACGGGCCGAAAACCGGACTATCTGACGGGTTTTCGGCCCATCAACATTCGGGACCCGCCAGGGGGCGGTGCCGCTGCGCCAGAGGTCGTCGAGGGTCACCGCGTCCTTGTAGGTGTCCATGCAGTCCCAGAAGCCCTCGTGGCGGTGTGCGTGCAGTTGGCCCACGGCCGCGAGGCGCTCGAGCGGCTCGCGCTCCAGCACCGAGTCGGCGCCGATGTAGTCGAGCGCCGCGGGCTCGAAGCAGAAGAAGCCGCCGTTGATCCAGTGCTCGGAGCGCGGCTTCTCGACGAAGCCGCTGACGCGGTCCCCGTCGAGCTCCGCCACTCCCCACTGGAGGTTCGGCCGCACGACGGTCACCGTCGCCGCCGTCCCTGCGTCACGGTGTCCGTCCAGGATCGCGCCGAGGTCGACGTCGGCGACCCCGTCGGCGTAGGTCGCACAGAAGGTCCCGCCGGCGAGGCGCTCGCCGAGCGCCGCGATCCGCCCGCCGGTCGGCGTGTCGAGCCCCGTATCGACACACTCGACCGAGACGCCCTCCGGCCAGCGCTCGGCGGCGGCGAAGCGCTCGACCTGCTCGCCGAGATAGCCGGTGGCGAGGAGGAAGCGGTCGAAGCCCTGCGCGGCGTAGATCCCGATCACGTGCCAGACGATCGGCCGCCCGCCGATCTCGACCAACGGCTTCGGGATCGACTCGGTCTTCTCGCGCAGCCTGGTCCCACGCCCTCCGCAGAGGACGACGACCGGCGGCCTGCTCACCCTCCGGCTACGGCCGGAAGGATGGTTACCTCGTCGCCCTCGTTGACCCGAGTCTCGAGGCCCTGCTGGAAGCGGATGTCCTCGCCGGAGACGTAGACGTTGACGAAGCGGCGCAGGGTGCCGTCCTGGGTGATCCGCTCGCGCAGGTCGCCGTAGGCGGCGAAGACCGCGTCGAGCGCCTCGCCGACGTTGGACCCTTCAACCTCGACCTCGGCCTGGCCGCCGGTGGCGACGCGGAGCTGGGTCGGGATCTTGACGGTGACGCTCATCTAGGCACTTACCTCCTGGGCGGCGAACTCGGCATCGAATGCGTCGAGACTCGGGTCGATCTCGTGCATGGAGAACGTATCGCGAGTGGCGTCGAGCGTCTTCAGACCCTCGCCGGTGATGTAGGCGACGACCTTCTCGCCGGCCTTGAACTCACCTCGCCGGGCCAGCTTGCGCAGGACGCTGATCGTCACGCCGCCGGCGGTCTCGGTGAAGATGCCGGTGCTTTCCGCCAGCAGCTTGATCCCTTCGCGGATCTCGTCGTCGGAGACGGCGCTGATGTTGCCGCCGGTCGCCCGGGCGTGCTCGATCGCGTAGGGGCCGTCGGCCGGGTCGCCGATCGCGAGGCTCTTGGCGATCGTGTCGGGGCGTTGCGGCTTGACCACGTCGAGGCCTTCGGCGAAGGCGGTCGCGACCGGGCTGCAGCCCTCGGCCTGGGCGCCGTGGAAGGCCGGCTGGTCGCCTTCGACCAGGCCGAGGTCGATCCATTCCTGGAAGCCACGGCCCAGCTTGGTGAAGAGCGAGCCGGAGCCGATCGGCGCGACCACCCGGTCGGGCAGTTCCCAGCCGAGCTGCTCGACCGTCTCGAAGGCGAGCGTCTTCGAGCCCTCGGCGTAGTAGGGCCGCAGGTTGACGTTCACGAAGGCCCAGGGCTGGGTGTCGACGAGTTCGGTGCAGAGCCGGTTGACGGCGTCGTAGTTGCCGCGGACACCGACCAGGTTGGTGCCGTAGACATCGGAGGCGAGCAGCTTCTGCTCCTCCAGGTCGGCCGGGACGAGCACGTAGGACTCGAGGCCCTCGGCGGCGGCGCGGGCGGCCACCGCGTTGGCGAGGTTGCCGGTCGAGGCGCAGGCGATCGTGGTGAAGCCGAGCTCCTTCGCCTTGGCGACGGCGACCGCGACGACCCGGTCCTTGAACGAGTGGGTCGGGTTGGCGGCGTCGTTCTTGATGTAGATCTCGGCTTCGGTGCCGATCAGCTCCGCCAGCCGGTCGGCGCGCACCAGCGGCGTCAGGCCAGGCTCCAGCGGGTCACCGCCGGGCTTGCCCGAGGTCGGCAGGAAGTCGCTGTAGCGCCAGATCCCGTGGGACCCGGCCTGGATCCGCCGCTTGGCCTCCGCCGCGTCCAGGCCCGAGTGGTCGTAGCTGACCTCCAGCGGGCCGAAGCAGTGTTCGCAGAAATAGGCGGCACTCTCTTCGTACTTGGTGCCGCACTCCTTGCACTTCAAACCTTCGACTGACATCCGATCACGTCCCTTATGTGAAAAAGACCTCCGCCACGTGGGGCGAGGTCCGATCGGACATCCCCCACATCTGTCAGATCACTTAGATCTGCTGGAGTTGGCACCTGCCTCGGACCGCTAAGTCCGAGATGGTTGCCGGGGCTTCACTGGGCCAGTCCCTCCACCCCTCTAGATGTGGCGCTTATGTACTGGGCGAAGCCTACCACGAACCAGAAGACGTTTCTGATGCTCCGCCGACGGCTAACCTACCCCTGTGATCGCGATTCTCACCCACGACGAGACGGGCCCGGCCGATGCCGAACCTCCCGAAACCACGCCTGCGCCGAACGCGGCGTGGCGAGCTCGTCGCGCCGGTCGAGACCGCTGAGCCACAGGCCCCGCGGGTCGAGGTAATCGAGTGGGGTGGCTTCCGCTGGGTCAACATCGAGCACGCAGGCGCGCTCGAGCGCGCCTGGCTCGAGGAGCACTTCGACTTCCACGCCCTCGACCTCGAGGACGTCCTCTCGCGGAACCAGCGTCCGAAGATCGACATCTACGACGAGTATCTGTTCAGCATCCTGAACCTGCCCGTCTTCGACCGCGCCGCCAAGCGTCTCGGCGCGGGTGAGCTCGACCTCTTCGTCGGCCCCGACTTCCTCGTCACGATCCCGAACCAGCCGCTGCAGCCGGTCGAGTACCTCTTCGAGCGCTGTCGCACCAAAGAGGAGCTCCGCGAGCAGCTCTTCTCGCGTGGCTCCGGCTACCTCCTCTACCGCCTCGTCGACGACTGCTTCGACTACTGCTTCCCGATGCTGCGCAAGATCGGCAACAAGCTGGACGCGCTGGAGGACGACATCTTCGAGGGCCGCTCCGAGGACATCGTGCGCGACATCTCGAACGCCAAGCAGGAGATCATCAACTTCCGCAAGGTCATCCGGCCGCAGCGCCCGGTGCTGCGCGACCTGGAGAAAGTGAAATCGCGCTACCTCTCCCCCGATTTCGACCTCGAGATCTACTTCGACGACATCGTCGACTCGCACGAGCGGATCTGGGACATGCTCGAAAACTACAAAGAGGTGATCGAGGCGCTCGAGGAGACCAACGAGTCGGTGATCTCGCACCGCCTCAACGACATCCTCCGCGTCCTGACCTCGATCAGCGTCGTGATCCTGCCGCTGACCCTGATCGCGAGCATCTGGGGGATGAACTCGAAGGTGCCGGGACAGGACAACCTCGGCGCCTTCTTCGTCGTGCTCGGCGGCATGTTGGTGATCCTCATCGGGATGGTCGTCTGGTTCAAGCGACGCGGTTGGCTATAGCCTCCACGCCCAGTGGCTAACTTCAGGATCTGGGCGCCGTGGCGCCTCGCTTACGTGTCAGACGCGGCCAAGGACATCGAGGAGGAGTGCATCTTCTGCGCGAAGCCCGCGCAGGACGATGACGAGGGCAACCTCATCGTCCATCGCGGCGAGCGCGCCTTCGTGATCCTCAACCTCTACCCGTACACGAACGGGCACCTGATGGTGGCGCCGTATGAGCACATCGGCGCGATCCAGGAGATCCCGGCGGAGACGACCGCCGAGATGATGGCGCTCGCCCAGACCGGGATCCGGCGGCTCGAGGACGTCTACTCACCGCACGGCTACAACGTCGGCTTCAACCAGGGCCGGATCGCCGGCGCCGGGGTCGAGCACCACATCCACATGCACGTGGTGCCGCGCTGGTCGGGCGACAACAACTTCATGCCGGTGATCGCCGACACCAAAGTGATGCCGCAGACGATCGAGCAGAGCTTCTCCGCCTTGAAAGGAGCGTCATGGAGCTGAACCCAGGGATCTTCAAGGCGTACGACATCCGCGGCATCTACGGCAAGGAGATGGACGAGGACACCGCCCACGCCATCGGACGGGCTTTCGTGCGGGTCCTGGCACGCCTTCGCGACAAGCCCGCCGGGGAGTTGCGCGTCGGCCTCGGCCGCGACATGCGCCTGACCGCACCGAAGATGGCGGCGGAACTGCGCGACGGGATGATCTTCGAGGGCGCCCACGTCCTCGATGCGGGAATGGTCGCGACCGAGATGCTCTACCACCTGGTCGGCTCGCGGGAGCTCGACGGCGGCGCGATGGTCACCGCGTCCCACAATCCCAAGGCCTACACCGGCGTGAAGCTCGTCCGCGAGGGCGCGCTGCCGCTCTCCGGCGACGCCGGGATCGGCGAAGTGAAGGCGGAGATCGAGGCGGGCCTCGGCGAGGCGCCGGGCGGCGGCGAGCTCGAGGAGGTCGACATCTGGGACGAATTCCGCGCCCACGCGCTCGGCTTCATCGACCCGGCCGCGGTCAAGCCGATGAAGGTCGTGGTCGACGGCGGCAACGGGATGGGCGGGCCGATGGTCGGGCCGATCCTGGAAAAGATGCCGCTGGAGCTGGAGAAGATGTACTTCGAGCCGAACGGCGAGTTCCCCGACCACGAGCCGAACCCGCTGCTGGAGGAGAACCGGCGGATGATCATGGACCGGGTCCGCTCGACCGGCGCCGACCTCGGCATCGCCTGGGACGGCGACGCCGACCGCTGCTTCTTCATCGACGGCTCCGGCGAGTTCTGCGACGGCGACTTCATCTGCGCGCTGCTGGCGCGCTCGATCCTGGCCAAGAACCCCGGCGCGACGATCCTCTACGACCCGCGCTCGAGCCGCGCCGTCCCCGATCTGGTCGCCGCCGAAGGGGGCCGCTCGGACCTCTCGCGCGTCGGCCACGCCTTCTTCAAGGCGCGGATGCGCGAGGAGAAGGCGGCGTTCGGCGGCGAGGTCTCCGGCCACTACTACTTCCGCGACTTTTGGAACGCCGACTCGGGGACGATCCCGGCGCTGCTGATGCTGGAGCTGCTCTCCAGGGACGGGCGGACGATCGGCGAGCTGATGGACGAGTTCCGCTCCAAGTACTTCATCTCCGGCGAGATCAACTCGGAGGTCGCCGACCAGGCGGGCAAACTCGACGAGATCCGCGAGCGCTATTCCGACGGGAAGATCGCCGAACTCGATGGCGTCTCGGTCGACTACGAGGACTGGCACTTCAACGTGCGCCCGTCCAACACCGAGCCGCTGCTGCGTTTGAACCTCGAGTCCCTGGTCTCCCGCGACGACATGGAGCGCCGCCGCGACGAGCTCCTGGGGTTGATCCGCGGGTGACGACCACTCCCGAGGAGGCGCTGGAGCAGGCGGCCCTGGCGGGTGTGCACCGGATCCCCGTCCCCACCCCCTTTGCGGTCGGGAAGATGAACGCCTACCTGATCGAGGACGACCCGCTGACCCTGATCGACACCGGGCCGAACTACGGTCGCGGTCTCGACGTACTCACCGAGGCGATCTCCGCGCACGGCCATTCGATCGAGGACATCGGCCTCATCCTCCTGACCCACAACCACTCCGACCACATCGGCCTGGCCGAGATCCTGGTCGAGCACTCGGGAGCCGAGGTCGGGGCGCTGGGCGTGGCGGCCGAGCGCCTTGCCAACTACACCGCCGAAGCCGAGGCGGACGACGCGATGGCGGTGGAGCTGATGCTGAGCAGCGGGATCCCGGAGGAGATCGCCCTCGCCCTGCAGTCGGTCTCCTCCTCCTACCGCGGTTGGGGAGCCCCGGTGCAGGTCACCCGGGCCTTGGCGGACGGCGACGTGATCGAGCTGGCAGGGCGCACGCTCGAGGTCCAGCACCGTCCCGGCCACAGCGTCATGGACACCGTCTTCTGGGACGCCGAGCACCAGTTCGGCTTCGTCGGCGACCACCTCCTCCCCCACATCTCCTCCAACCCGCTGATCAGTCGCCCGCTCGACGGCTCGCCGGGGCGCACACGCTCGCTGATCGCCTACCTCGACTCGATGGCGAAGACCCGGGAGCTGCCCGAGGACAGCCTCCTCTTCGGCGGCCACGGGGAGCCGATCGACGACCATCGGTCCCTGATCGACACCCGCTTCGCCTCTACCGAGCGCCGCAAGGAGAAGCTCCTGCGCCTGATCTCCGACGGCCCGCGCTCCGGCTACGAGCTGGCCCAGTCGATGTGGGGGAACATCGCCGTCACCCAAGCGTTCCTCACCCTCTCCGAGGTGATCGGCC
Source organism: uncultured Actinomycetes bacterium (assembly GCA_963782515.1). Taxonomy (GTDB): domain Bacteria; phylum Actinomycetota; class Thermoleophilia; order Solirubrobacterales; family 70-9; genus VAYN01. The sequence goes on from CAWAJY010000004.1 coordinate 1,496,607, forward strand.
ACATGGACCTGCTCGAAGTCGAAGGGCGGGTGCGCGAGGTCGACGACGGCGGTGTGATCCGCTACGAAGCGGTCGCGTAGGCTGCCTTCAGATGGTCTCATTCGGCGCGCGAAGGTCCGGTAGGTCCGGCAAGAAACGGATGCTGATCATCGTCAATCCGTATGCGACGACGGTGTCGGATCGCCTGCGGAACCTTGTCGTCTACGCACTCCAGGGACGCTACGAGGTCGAGGCGGTGGCGACCGAGGCGCAGAACCACGCGACCGAGATCGGCCGCGAAGCCCGTGAGGGCGGCTACGACGTGGTGGTCTCCTTCGGCGGCGACGGCACCCTGAACGAGGTCGCCAACGGGCTCGCCGGGACCGATATGCCGATGGCGATCCTGCCGGGCGGCTCGGCCAATGTGGTGGCGCGGAGCCTCGGCATCCCCAACGACGTGGTCGACGCGACCGAGCACCTGCTCTCCCTTGCCGACGAGTGGGAGCCGCGCAAGATCGACCTCGGGCGGGTGGACGGGCGCTACTTCGTGTTCGCCTGCGGCGCCGGGATCGATGCGACCGTGGTCAAACGGGTCGATTCCCGCCCGAAGCTGAAGGCGCGCTTCGGCCCCTGGTTCTACAGCTGGGCCGGTGTCTCGGCCTTCTACCGCAGCTACCTCGTGAACCCGGTGCGCCTGCGCGTCGCGGTCGACGACCGCTCGCCGGTCGAGGGCGTCACCGCCATCGCCCAGAACTCCGATCCCTTCACCTACTTCTCGACCAAACCGGTCTACGTCAACGAGAACGTCGCGATCGACAGCGGCACCCTCTCGTTCGCGGTCCTGAAGCGGGCCGCCCAGCGCGACATGCCGACCCTCCTCCCGAAGCTCTTCTCCGAGAAGAAGCCGGCCGTCCGCCACCGCCAGATCATCAGCTTCGACGGGGCGACGAAAGCCGTGATCGAGTCGATCTCCGAGGACCGCTCCGGTGCCCCTCGCTCCTTCCAGCTCCAGGTGGACGGGGATTACATCGGCGAGCGCACAAGAGTCGAGGTCGGCATCGAGCCCGGCGCGCTGACGATCGTGGCCTGAAGGGTTGCCGTGGCCGAGAACGGCCTCGTCCTTTCCCTTAATCCAGCAGGCCCGTTTCGCGGGCCGAGACCGCGGTCTGCATCAGGGTCTCCGAAGCATCGAATCGGGGTGCCCAGCCGAGCTGGTCGCGGGCCTTCATGGTGTCCATGATCACCGGGGTGGCGAGGGCGGTCGCCCACTCGAGCTGGGGGTTGATGAAGGAGAGGCGGCCGGCGACGCTGGTGCCGACGCCGAGGGCCGGACGGGGGACGCGGATGGAGCGCCAGCCGAGGGCGCGGGCGATGTCGGAGATGGTGATCTCGCCGTTGCCGGCGAGGTTGTAGGCGCCTGGCTCGCCCTTGCCCTCGACCGCGGCGGCGAGGGCCGCGGCGACGTCGTCGTGGTGGACGAGCTGGAGCGGCACGCCGGCGTCGGGGAGGATCGGACGCAGCAACGGGATCCGGTCGAGGACGTGGCGACGCAAGCGCGGCGTCGGATCGCCGAGGCGGGCCGCGCCGACCGTCTGCTCGATCAGCATCGTCGCCCGCGGTCCGGCCACGATGCAGGGACGAAAGACGTAGGCGTCCATCTCGGTGCCCGCGAGGATCTCGTCGAGCGACTCCTCCAGCTCCGCCTTCTGCTCGGAGTAATAGAAGCGGGAGGAGCCGATGGCGGGCGTCTCCTCGGTCAGCGGCTGGGGGTTCTCGGGGTGGAAGCCGTAGGCGGCGACCGAGGAGGCGTAGACGAGCCGGTCCACCCCGGCCTCGACCGCGGTTTCGAAGACGTTGCGGCTCCCCTCGAGGTTGATGCGCCGCGTCTCCTCACGGTCGCCGAAGATCGCGAAGGCCAGGTGGACGGCGACATCGGCCCCGGCGAAGAGCTCGGCGAGGTGGCCGCGGTCCAGGATGTCGCCGCGTTGGTAGGTCGCCTTGCGCCAGCCCGCGGCGGCTGGGTCGAAGGGCCGGCGCGCCATCCCTCGCACCGCGCCGACCGTCTCGCTCGCCTCGAGCGCGTCGATCAGCGAGCCGCCGATCTCCCCCGTCGGCCCCGTTACCGCGACAGTCAGTCCCATCGCCACAGTCTCCGGCCTACGGCCTGAGAGTCAAGCGTGGGTAGGACGCAGGGAGGGCGACGAGGGGAGCGCACGATCGTGCGTGACCCGAAGGCAACCGACCGAGGACACCCCCAGGCGCCGAATATCAGGCCGTAGGGGTGATTCGGTAGGCGTCGAAGACCGACTCCACGTTGCGCAGGCGGGTGATGCAGTGTTTGAGCTGCTCGGTGTCGCCGACCTCGATCACGAACTTGTTTTTCACCATCGGCGGGTTGGTCGTGCAGGAGGCGCCGATGATGTTGATGCCGCCCTCCGAGAACGTCCGCGAGAGGTCCTCGAGCAGGCGAGTGCGATCGTAGGCGTCGATCTGGATTTCCACCCGGTAGGAGGCCTCGTTGTCGCCTTCCCAGCCGACGTCGACGAAGCGCTCCGGCGCCCGTTTCAGCGCCTTCACGTTCTTGCAGTCGGTGCGGTGGATGGTGATCCCGCGGCCGAGGCTGACGTAGCCGGCGATCTCGTCGCCGGGGACCGGCCGGCAGCACTTGGCGAGCCGCACTGCGACGTCCTCCACCCCCTTCACCACGATCCCGTAGTTGGAGGCGTCCTTGGTGCGGCGGGCGCGGTCTGAGTGCTCGGTCGCCGGCAGCACGGCGTCGTCGACCGCCTCCCCGGCTTTCAGCCGCTGCAGGATCTTGTTGACCGCGGCCTTGGTGGAGATTTTCCCCTGGCCGAGGGCGATGTAGAACTCGCTCGCTTTGCGGAAGCCCATCTCGCGGATGACGTCCGCGAGCAGCGCCGAGCCGGAGATTTTCTGCATCGGCACGCCGCGCTTCTTCAGCGCCTCCTCGAGGCCCTCGCGGCCGTCGCGCTCCGCATCCTCGCGGCGCTCCTCTTTGAACCAGGCGCGGATCTTGTTGCGGGCGCGGCTGGTGCGGACCAGTTTCAGCCAGTCCAGCGACGGGGCCCTTTTCTGCTTCGCGGTCAGGACCTCGACGATGTCGCCCGAGCGCAGCTGGTAGTGGAGTGGCACGATCGCGCCGTTCACCTTGGCGCCGACGCAGCTGTGGCCGACGTCGGTGTGGACCGCGTAGGCGAAGTCGAGCGGGGTCGAACCCGCCGAGAGGCTCTTCACCTCGCCCTTCGGGGTGAAGACGAAGACCTCGTCCTCGAAGAGGTCGACCTTCAGCGATTCGAGGAACTCGGCCGGGTCCTGTTCGCCCTCGGCCTCGACCAGCTGGCGCAGCCAGGTCATCTTCTCCCGCTGCGGGTCGCCCTGGCCGCCCTCTTTGTAGGCGACGTGGGCGGCGATCCCGTACTCGGCCAGTTTGTGCATCTCCTCGGTCCGGATCTGGATCTCGAGCGGCTTGCCCTCGGGCCCGATCACGGTCGTGTGGAGCGCCTGGTACATGTTGGCCTTCGGCATCGCGACGAAGTCCTTGAAGCGTCCGGGCAGCGGCTTCCAGAGCGAGTGGATGACCCCGATCGCGCCATAGCAGTCCTTCACCGAGCCGACGATCACCCGCATCGCGGTGAGGTCGAAGATCTCGTTGAACTCGCGCCCCTTTTTCGCCATCTTCGTGTAGATCGAGTAGAAGTGCTTGGCGCGGCCGGAGATCTCCGCCCGGATGCCGACCTCGTCCAGCTCTTCGGCAAGGAAGTCGCCCGCCTCGGCCACGTAGTTCTCGCGCTCGTCGCGCTGCTGGGCGACGAGCTGTTTGATTTCCGCGTACTTGCGCGGGTGGAGGGTCGCGAAGGCAAGGTCCTCGAGCTCCCACTTGATCGCGTGGATCCCAAGTCGGTGTGCGAGCGGCGCGTAGATCTCCAGCGTCTCGTGGGACTTCAGCGTCTGTTTCTGCTTCGGCAGGGCGCCGAGCGTGCGCATGTTGTGGAGACGATCGGCCAGCTTGATCAGGATCACCCTGACGTCGGTGGCCATCGCCACCATCATCTTGCGGTAGTTCTCGGCCTGCCGCTCGTCGCGGCTCTCGAAGTTCATCCCGGTCAACTTGGTGACGCCGTCGACCAGCGCGGCGATTTCCTCGCCGAACTCCTCCCGGACCTCGTCCAGCGTCGCGCTCGTGTCCTCGACCGTGTCGTGCAGGAGCGCCGCGCAGAGCGTGTCCGTGTCGAGGCGCATCCCGGCGCAGATCTGGGCGACCCCGACCGGATGGGTGATGAACTCGTCGCCCGAATACCGCTTCTGATCGCCGTGGTGATCGCAGGCGAAGTCGAAGGCCCGCTCGACCTTCTCACGGTCGATCGCCGCTACCGCGACCGCGGCGCCGCCGAGGGCGCCTGGAGCCTCCGCGGGCGCAGAATCGAACTCCTCGATGACCGCGAACAGGTCGCCGAGCAGCTCTTTACGCTCTACCGTGGTTTTTGGTTCTGCAGAAATGACCGTGCCTCCGAATGCTCTTCGCTGTAGGCCCGGAATGCCGCCGAGCGCTCCAGGTCCGTCCCTTCAGAGGATACGACGCCGACGATGCCGGTGCCCGCATTCGTGTCACCCGCAACGAGGCCAAGCTCAAGCAACACGCGGAAGGCGCGAGCCGCGGTCTCAGGATCGAGACGGTGGGGGCCCGGACCGGCGAGCGCCGCACGCAGATCGGGGCCGGACGCCTGATCGGCTGCCCGCAGCGCCCGGAAGACGCCCGCGACCGTCTCCCGTGAGGGCGCCTGCCGACCCAGGACACCGAGCCCGAACTCCAGCTCGGCCTCGGAGTAGAGCGGATGGATGAAGCCCCGGCTGGGCTGCCGGGACTCCTCTTCGCCGAGGCCATCGCCGGCGCTCAACATCGCCGCGCGGGCGATCTCGAGGAGCGCCGCCTTGTCCGCGCCGGGCGTCGCCACCGGGGCCGCGTCCTCGCCCGGATCGCCGAAGGGCGCGGCGACCCGCACCTTGTCGAGGCGGGTTCGCGGGGCGTCGACGAGGACGACGTGCTCGAAGGAAGCGGCGAGATCAGGCGCCATCGCGAGCGCTGCGTAGTCGACGAGCGCGAGCCCGCTGTCCGCCCGCGCCGCGAGCCCGGCGACCGCCTCGGCGCCACAACGGTGACAGGCGACGAGCGCCGCGCCGCCGTTGAACCGCGCGAGCCCGGTCGCCCCGTTGGCGAGCGCCGCCCGCCGCGAGGCGTCGGCGGCGACCGCGAGCACCCCGGCGCCGCTCGACACGAGCTCCGCGATCGTCGCGGTCGGGGACGAACCTGCGCTTTGGACCACGTGTCGGGGGGCACCCCCGGCTTTGCCGTGGTGGCTTACCGTCGCTATCCGACGGTTTCCCTCCACAGCATCGCCCTGACCGCTCAGGTCGCGGGCGAGCTCGGCCTCGAAGCGCGCCCACCACTCGCTTTCCTCGCACTCGCACGGGTGCGGGGACAGGGCGTCGGCGTCGACCTCGAGCGGGTAGACCTCGCGCAGCACCACACGCGGCTCGACCGCGCCGTTCCAGTGGTTCACCTCGAGGCGCACCGCGGCGTCGAGCATGTCCTTGTCCTCGACGCCGAAACTGGTCCGGCCGAAGGCGACGCCGAGCGCGCGGTGCGAACCGCTGTGGAGGCTGAAGCGGGAGTGCTTGCCCTCCTCGCCCATCGTCCGCACGTCGGTGACCCGCGCCGAGGGCACCATCAGGCGCACGCCGGGGTTGCCCATGCCGAACGGCGCCAGCTGTCCAAGCTCTTCGGCGAGCTCGAGGCCGAGCCCCACCCCGCCGACCATCGCGTCGATCCGCTCGGTCCGTTTCAGGTCCTCGGGGCCGAGCACCTCGCCCGCGTGGGCGGCGAACGCGGCGCGGAACGCGTCCAGGTTCTCCGCCCGCAGCGACAATCCCGCGGCCGCCTTGTGGCCGCCGAAGCTCTCCAGGTGCTCGGAACAGGCATCGAGGGCCGCGTGCAGGTCGAAGCCGGGGATGCTGCGACCCGAGCCACGCCCTCCCCCCTCTCCGTCGAGGGAGATCACGACCACAGGGCGGTGGTGGCGCTCGACCAGCCGCGAGGCGACGATCCCGACCACGCCGGGATGCCAGCCCTCCCCCGCCAGCACCAGCCCGTTGGCCTCCTTCAGCTCATCGGGCAGCTCGCGTCGCGCCGCTTCGGCGGCCGCGTCGACCTCCCGCTCGGTTGCCCGCCGCTCGCCGTTGGCGCGGCCCAGCTCCTCGGCAATCTGCTTCGCCCGCTCCTCGTCCTCGGTGAGCAGCAGCTCCACCCCGGCGTCGGCGCGATAGAGGCGCCCGGCCGCGTTGATGCGCGGGGCGAGCCGGAACCCGAGATCGCCCTCGTCGAGTCGACTCGGATCGCATTTCGAGGCCTCCATCAAAGCCCGCAGGCCGACCCGCTTGGTCCGCCGCAGCTCGGCGAGGCCGCGCCTCACCAGCGACCGGTTCTCCCCGATCAGGGGGACGACATCGGCCACGGTCGCCAGTGCCACCAGGTCGAGATCGGCATCGGCCTGGGCCGACCCCTGGCGGAGCGCGCAGGCCAGCTTCCAGGCGACGGCGGTCCCGCAGAGCGACTCGAAGGGGTATCCGCTGACTTCCGGGTGGAGGATCAGGCACGGCGGCAGCTCCTCGTCGTGCTGGTGGTGGTCGGTGACGATCACTTCCATGCCGAGGTCCTGCGCCTGGCGTACCTGCTCGACCGCGGTGATTCCGCAGTCGACGGTGATGAGCAACCCCGTGCCGCGCTCGGCGAGCTTCACGACGTTCTCCGAGCTGAGCCCGTAGCCGTCGGCGATCCGGTCCGGGATCAGCCAGTCGCAGTCGGCGCCGAGCTCGCGGAGGGTCGAGATCATCAGGGCCGTGGCGCTGACTCCGTCGACGTCGAAATCGCCGTGGACGGTGATCCGCTCGCCCGCCTCGATCGCGGCCCAGATCAGACCGACGACCTCGTCCATGCCATCGAACGCCTCGTACGGATGCGACTCGTCCGCGGCGAGGAAGGCCCGGGCCTCCGCGGGGGTCCGGTAGCCACGGCGCACCAAGGTCACGGCGACGGGTCGGCTCAGGCCGAGCTCGTCGGCAACGGCGCGCGCGTCGGCGAAGTCATATGGGTCGGCGGCGAACGCCTTGGCGGATTCCGGCACGTTTCCAGGCTAGGCGGAAAGCGGCGGGAAAATGCCGGCCTTCCGCCCGCAACCAGCGCAAAATGGCGCATCGCTTTCGCGCCGCGCCGCGAGGCTGGAGGGCTACTCGTAGTGCGGTTCGCGCATGCCGATCAGCCAGACGACGCCGAGGCCGATCAGGGTCCCGGGTACCGCCGAGAGGGCGGTGCCGATCGTCGTGTTGCCGAGGGACTGGCCGTCGATCAGCAGGACGATCGCGCCGATCGCCACGGCGCCGAGCACGGCGCCGACGAAGGCGCCGACGATGCCCTGCCAGAAGCGGTCCGGCAGGAAGACCGTGAAGTGCCAGAGGGCGATGCCCATCGTGAGCCAGACAAGAATCGCCATCAGTCAGTCGCCTCGCTCATCGCCGCTTTCCTTTGCGCCGCTGGGCGCGTTTGGCCCGGCGTTCCTCGTTGCGTTTACGCCGCTGGGCCGACTCCGGATTGGCCGCCGCGCCGTTGCCGCGACTCGCCGGCGCCGGAGCTTTGTCGGTTTGCGGCGCGGACGGCGCCTCCGGGGCCCGGTCGGGCTCGGGCGCTTCGACTCCCCGTGGCTCGGTGGCCACCTCGGACGCCTCGGCCTCCGCCACCTGGCTCCCGCCGAGACGACGTCGCGATCCGGGCGGAGCCTCGGCCGTCGGCGCTTCGCGCTCGATGTCCGCGGCGATCTCCGCTTCGGTCTCGTTGTCGTCGGCCAGCTTCGTCACCTGGACGTCGTCGGCAAAGGCCGGGACGAAGCCGCCCTCGACCTCCGCGATCCGCTGGCGCCGGCGGATGTACCCCGGCTCACGTTCCTTCCAGGCGGTCAACACCGGCGAGGCGATGAAGATCGACGAGTAGGTACCGGACGCGATCCCGATCATCATCGCGAAGGCGAAGTCCTGCAGCGTCGCGGTGCCGAAGACCAGCAGCGCCAGAACGGCGAGCAGGGTCGAGAAGCTGGTCGCCAGCGACCGGGTCATGACCTCGCTCATCGAGCGGTTGACGATCTGCGAGAACGCAGCGCGCGGCATGCGCGGCAGGTTCTCTCGTATTCGGTCGAACACGATGATCGTGTCGTAGAGCGAATACCCCAAGATGGTCAAGAAGGCGGCCACCGTCCCGCTCGACACTTCTTTGCCGGTCAGCGCATAGACGCCGCCGGTGATCAAGATGTCGTGGAACAGCGCGATCAGCACCGGGACCGCGAATTTCGGCTCGAATCGCAGCGCGACGTAGATCAAGATCACCAGCAGCGAGAAGATCAGCGCCTTCACCGCCGATTCCGCCACCTGGTTGCCGAAGGTCGGCCCGACGCTGGTGCTTTCGAAGCCTTCCTTGGCGATCCCGTAGTCGTCTTTCAGCTGTTTTTCGGCCTGATGGACTTTGCCCGGCTGCAGCTGCGCCGACTCGATCTGGAAGACGTTCGACCCGAAGTGCGGGATCGTGACCTGCTGTACCTCGGCGTTCTTGATCCCCGCTTCTTCGAGGCTTGACTTGACCCCTTCCTCGTCGGTCGGCTTTTCCAGCGCTGCCGTGATCCGCGTGCCGGACTCGAAGTCGATGCCGAAGTTCAGCTCCTTCGTCGACAGCGCCACCGCCCCGATGATCAGGATGATCCCGGAGAAGGTGAAGAACCAGCGGCTGGCGCCCATGAAGTCCATGTGCCACCTCTGGCCCTCTCCCCGCGCGCCGAGCGCGTTGCGTGACCGCAGCAGCTTCGAGTTGCTCATCGTGCCGAGCAGGGCCTGGGTGAAGACGACCGCGGTCAGCAGCGAGGTGAGCGTGCCGACGCCAAGGGTGAAGGCGAAGCCCTTGACCCCGGCCGTGGCCAGGACGAAGAGGATGAAAGCGGTGAGGATCGTGACGACGTTCGCGTCGATGATCGTCGAGATCCCGCGTTTGTACCCAGCGCTGATCGCGCTCTGCATCGAGCGACCAGCCCGGACCTCCTCCTTTATTCGCTCGAAGATGACGATGTTGGAGTCGGCAGCGACCCCGATCGTCAGCACCAGACCCGCGATCCCCGGCAGCGTCAGGGTGATCGGGATCAGTTTGATCATCGCGAAGAAGATCACCCCGTAGGCGGCCAGCGCGATGACCGCGATGAGCCCGAGGAAGCGGTAGTAGGCGAGCAGGAAGATGACGACGAGCGCGAGGCCGATGATCCCCGCCTTGATGCCGTCGTGGAGGGCCTGGGAGCCGAGGGTCGCCGAGACCTGCGTCTCCGAGATCAGGTGCAGTTCGATCGGCAGCGCGCCGATCTGCAGCGTCGTCGCCAGTTCCTGCGCCGTTTCCAGCCCGTGTTCGCCGGAGAAACCGCCGGAGATCTGGGCGCCTTGGCGGCCGTCGATCCCGTCCGGGTTTTCGGCGAAGTTGATGATCGGCCGGCTCTGGACTTCGTTGTCGAGGATGACCGCGAAGTGGCCGGAGGTCGCGGCGGCGGTTTCGGCCGATGCCTGTCCGATCGATTGCGACTGGCCTCGGATGGCAATCTTCCGGGTGACGTTCTGGAAGTTTTCCCGGCCCTTGTCGGTGAATTTGAAGGCGACGTTCGGTTCGCCGGTCCCCTGCGCGTATTCCTGCTTGGGTTCGGTGATTTCGTTGCCCGAGAGCGCGTATTCGTCGTTCAGGGCGAACCAACCGGGCTGTGCCGTTTCGTCGAGCTTGCCGCTTTCGTCGGTGGGAAGTTCGGAGACGAGGACGGTCCCGGCCGGGATTTCGACCACCGTCGTCCCGTTCTTCGAGAGCGTTTCGCCGGTCGGGGTTTCGTAGAGGTCTTTTTCGCTCAGCTCAGGCCCGGCCAGCAGCTTGTGCTTGGCGTTGTCCTCGAAGAGGTAGTAGCGCGGCTTGGCGACCGAGCATTTTTCGCATTCTTCTTTGGATTTGGGCGGCTGTTTCTCCGCCAGCAGCGCCGCCTGGTACGCGTTCGGGTAGGCGCCCGAGGCGATCAGGACTTCGCTCTCGAAGCTTTTCGTGTTGCGCCCGGCTTCTTCCCATTCTTTTTCGAGCTTCTTCACCGCCGCGGCCGGGGGCTGCTGGCCGGGGTGCCCGCCGATGATCCGCTGCGGTCCGAGCAGGTTCGGCTCCCAGTCGTAGAAGAAGAGTTGCGCGGTCGTCCCCACCTGTTCGGCGGCCCGATTGGCGTCGGTGACGCCCGGCAGGCCGACGGTGATGTTTTTGTCACCGAGGCGCGCGACTTCGGCCTCGGACACGCCGAGGTTGTTGATCCGCTTTTCGATGATGTTGATCGAGTCTTCGATGTCCGTACCGGAGACTTCGGTCGCGGTGCCCGTCGGCTGGCCTTCGTAGACCAGCTGGAGGCCGCCCTGCAGGTCGAGGCCGAGCTTCGTTTCCTTCGAAGCGATGACGATCGCCGAGACGGCGACCAACGCGATGACGAAGAGCAGGACGAAGAGGTGCTGCCGCCGGGAGCCCATCGGTTCCTACCCCTCCGGGGTCAGGACAAGCAAGAGCCCGCCGTCGTCGTCATAGGCGGGGAAGACATCGGCGACCGCCTTGGCAGGCAGATCGCCCTCGGCGTTGACCGAGACGCGCTTACCCAGGGAGCGGACGCCCCACTCGAGCGAGGTCTCGATCGGATCGGTCTTGCCGTCCTTGTCCGTGTCGGCCTCCGGGCCACCGTCGCCCGGGTCGATCCAATCCAGACCCAGCACCTCGCGCACCGGACGTCCGATCACGTCCTCATCGGTCAAACCAGTCAACTCGTAGCTCCCCTTGCCCGCATCGATAACCCGTTCCTGTTGATCGCAGACGAAGAACGCCGCGTTCGGCGCCGGATAATAATCGTCGAGTAGTTCGAATACGAATCCGAATCCACATTTCGAACAACCCTTGGGCCGACGGCTGAACCCTTCGGTCCTGGAGCCGCTGACCTCGCGATGTCCACAGTTGGGGCAGATGAAAAACGGCATGGTTGCGACAGGCTAGATGATCAGGTTTCAGGACGAGTTAAGCGCGGAGGACCCAGCGGGTACCGGCCTTCAGAAGAGGCTGGCCGCACCTTCCGGGGCCTGGAGGCCGAGATGGTCGTAGGCGCGCTGGGTGAGGACGCGGCCGCGAGGGGTCCGCTTGAGCAGGCCCTGCTGGAGCAGGTAGGGCTCGAGCACGTCCTCGATCGTGTCCTGCTCCTCGCCGATCGAGATCGCCAGGGTCGAGAGGCCGACCGGGCCGCCGGCGAATTTCGTCGCCACCGTGTCGAGCAGGGCTCGGTCGGCGCGGTCGAGGCCCGCCTCGTCCACCTCCAGCATCGCCAGCGCGCCGGCGGCGACGTCGGCGTCGATCGTGCCTCTCCCCTTCACCTCGGCGAAGTCGCGGACCCGCTTCAGCAGGCGGTTGGCGACGCGCGGCGTGCCGCGGGAGCGGGAGGCGATGGTGTGCGCGCCCTCGCTGTCGATCTCCACATCGAGGATCCCGGCGGAGCGCTCGACGATCAGGGCGAGGTGCTCGGGGCTGTAGTGCTCGAGGCGATGGGAGACGCCGAAGCGGTCGCGCAGCGGGGTGGTCAGGAGCCCCGCGCGGGTGGTCGCGCCGATCAGCGTGAACGGCGGCAGCGGCAGGGTGACGGTGCGCGCGCCCGCTCCCTGGCCGAGGACGACCGGCAGCTCGCCGTCCTCCATCGCCGGGTAGAGGGTCTCCTCGACCGCCCGGCCGAGGCGGTGGATCTCGTCGATGAAAAAGACGCTGCCCGGCTCCAGGGCGGTGAGGAAGGAGGCGACGTCGGCCTTGCGCTCGAGGGCCGGGCCCGCGGTCTGCACCAGCGGAACGCCGAGCTCGGCGGCGACGATGTTCGCCAGCGAGGTCTTGCCCAGGCCGGGCGGGCCGGCGAGCAGGACGTGGTCGAGCGGCTCGCCACGGCGGCGGGCCGCCTCGATGAAGATCCCGAGCTGCTCGGTCACCTGGACCTGGTTGACGAAATCCGCCAGGGTCGGCGGGCGCAGGCTGCGGTCGAGGTCTTCGGCGTCGACGCGGGCGTCGTGGACCTTGACCTCTGCGTCGACCGGCACCGGCTCCTCCCCGATCCCGGGCGTGCGGATGCGGTTGGCCCCGATCGGCCCGTCGCCGGTCGGGTCGAAATCGCTCATCGGCTCGCCCCGGCCTTGCGGAGCGCCCCGGCCAGGAGCGCCTCGGCGTCATCGCCCTCGAGGCCCTCGAGCAGCTGCTCCGCCTCCAGGGGCTGGTAGCCGAGGTTGACGAGGCCGTCGCGGGCCAGCGAGCGGGCGTCGCCTTGCTCTGCGGCGACGATCGCCGACTCGACCTCGAGCGCGCCGGTGACCTTGTCGCGAAGCTCGACGATGATCCGTTCGGCGGTCCGCTTACCGATCCCCGGCACCGCCTGGAAGCGTTTGGTGTCCCCCGCCGCGATCGCGCGCAGGAGCTCGCGTGAGCTGCCGCCGGAGAGCGCCGCGATTCCCACTTTCGGCCCGACCCCGCTGACCGAGATCAGCATGCGGAAGAGCTCCCGCTCGTCTTCGGTGGCGAAGCCATAGAGGGCGAGCGAGTCCTCGCGGGCGATCAGCTCGGCGTGCAGGAAGGTCTCCGAGCCGGCCGCCGGGACCGCCTTCAGGCTCTCGGAGGAGACCGTCAGTCGGTAGCCGACGCCGTGGGCGTCGATGACCACGTGGTCGGGGCGGCGGACCAGGACCTCGCCGCGGACCGCGGCGATCATCCGGTCACCACCGTGGTCCGCGCGACCGCCTGCCGCCGGCCTTCGCCGCCGCCGTGGCAGATCGCGACCGCGAGCGCGTCGGCGGCGTGATCGGGCGTCGGCGGCTCCGGCAGCCCGAGCAGCGTGCCGACCATTCGCTGGACCTGGCCCTTGTCGGCGGCGCCTGAGCCGCAAACCGCCATCTTGATCGCCTGCGGGGTGTAGGCGGTGCAGGGGATGCCGCGCTGCGCCGCCGCCAGCATCGCGACGCCGCTCGCCTGCCCGACCACCATCGCCGAGCCGACGTTGCGACCGAAGTAGACCTGCTCGATCGCCAGGGCTGCAGGCTCGTGCCAGGCCATCAACTCCCCGAGCGCACCGTGGATCTTCTCCAGGCGCCGCTCCATCGGCAGCTCCGGCCCCGTCTCGACGACGCCGCCGTCGAGCGCGATCATGCGGTTGCCCTCGACCCGGACGATGCCGAAACCGAGATTCGCCGCGCCAGGGTCGATTCCCATCACTACCTGCATAAGGAGCTGATTCTGGGCGGGAGGTCGGATGCCTCCCCTGAGGTGGCTTGGGAAGCGGGGTTGTTCCGGCGATTGCGGCCGTCCGAGATCGGTCCCGGGCGTCCGATGGCGCTCCTGGCAGTCTGTGACCGCGATGAGACGCCCAGGACGTGAGGGGTCCGCGTGAAAGTCCCGGGAGACGCGACGCTTCCCCAACGCCCCCATGTTGATGGGCCGAAAACCTGACATATAGGCAGGTTTTCGGCCCATCAACATGGGGGGTCGGACGGGATGCGGACGAAGGTGGAGGGACCTGGGCGGAAGTGTGGAGTTCGTGGCGTCTCCCGCACGTCTCCCGGGACGGCGTCGGACTTCCGCCTCACCTTTCATACCCCGGCCGTCTCGGCCACGGCCACAGCCTGCCCGGGCCGCGGCCGAGACGGCCGCGCTGGCCGCCACGCCTTGCGTCCCTTACCTCGGGCGCCAGCTTCCACCGGCCCGAACCCCGCGGACACCAACCTGCCTACGCCGCGAGCTCCTCCATCACCGAATCGGGGATGTCGAAGTTGGCGTAGACCTGGTCGACGTCGTCCTGGTCGTCGAGGACCTCGAGCAGGTCGATCATGCGCTCGGCGTCGCGGCCGTTCAGCTCCACGGTCGATTTCGGTTCGGTGGCGAGGGCGGCGGACTCGATCTCCACGCCCGCCTCTTCGAGGGCGGCTTTCACGGCGGTGAGGTCGGTGGGCTCGCTGAGGATGCGCATTTTGTCGCCCTCCTCCTGCACGTCCTCCGCCCCGGCGTCGATCGCCGGCATCACGTCGTCCTCGCTGTAGCGGTCGGCGTCGAGCACGACGACCCCTTTTTTCTCGAAGTTCCAGGCGACCGAGCCGGGCTCCCCGAGGCCGCCGCCGTGGGTGGAGAAGGCGTGACGGATCTCGGCGCTGGCGCGGTTGCGGTTGTCGGTCAGCGCCTCGACCAGGACCGCGACCCCCGCCGGGCCGTAGCCCTCGTAGAGCACGTGTTCGTAGTTGGCGCCGTCGTTGCCGGCCCCGGTGCCGGTGTCGATGGCTTTCTGGATTTTGTCTTTGGGCATCGACGCTTCGCGCGCCTTCTGCACGGCGGTGCCGAGGGCCGGGTTCCCCTCGATGTCCCCGCCGCCGTCACGCGCGGCGACCGTGATCGCGCGGGCGAGCTTGGAGAAGAGCTTGCCGCGTTTCGCGTCGGCGGCGCCCTTCTTGTGTTTGATCGATGACCACTTGGAATGTCCTGACATCAGGTGTCATTGTATGAGAGGGGGAAGGCCATGGAAGCGACGATGAGGAACTTCGGGCGGAACGCGGCGGCGACGGCCGTCTTCTTCGCCATGCTCCTGGCCGCCTTCTCGCTCTGGACGCTGATCCCGCTGGGCTGGGTCTACATCGCCTCGAAGCTGGCCAAAAGCCAGTTCCCGAGTATCGGCCCCTACATGATCGTGATCGTCGGGATCATCGTCACCGTCCTCATCGACGCCTGGGTCATCGGCCGCCTCAACGACCTCTACGTGCGGGTGACCGGCTCGAATCGCCTGGTCCAGACCCGCCCGGGATGGCTGAAAAGCATGCGCGACACCGGCCCGACCCAGACCTCGGTCACCGTGGTCGAGGCCGTGATGATGTCCTCGGTCCTGCTGGCCGGCCTCGCCCTGATGATCTGGTTCTTCCTGCTGGCGGGCTCCCCGTTGCCGAATCACTGACGCTTCGCGCTAACTCCCGCGCGCTTTGCAAATTCTTTGTAACGCCGCTTGTAATGGGGGTTTGGGGGTGCTTCCATCGAATTATGCAGGCGCTATCCGACGATCAACACATCGCGGCGGTGGAGGCCAAGGTGGACAAGCTCGAGAAGAAGGTCGATGACGGCTTCACGAAGATGAAAGATGAATTCAAGGCCGTTCGCAGCGAGGCGCGCGAGGACCGTCAGCAACTTCAGGGCGAAATTGCCGGTCTGAACCGGACCATCATGGCGATGTGGTTGACCATGGTCCTCGGCTTCGCCGGGATCGTGCTTCAGCACCACCTCTGACCCGCGGTCAGACGATGAACTTGCCGTCTTCCTGCATCACCACGCCGTCGACTTCGAGCCTGCCGCCGAGGCGGAGGTCGCAGACGAGGTCGGTGTGGACGGCGGACTCGTTGGTACCGCCCGACTCGGGGTAGGCCTGGCCGAAGGCCATGTGGATCGTGCCGCCGATCTTCTCGTCGAGCAGGACCTCGCGGGTGCCGCGATCGATGCCGTAGTTGGTGCCGATGCCGAGCTCACCCAGGGTGCGGGCGCCGTCGTCGGTGTCGAGCTGGGCGATCAGGAACTCCTCGCCGCGCTCGGCGGTCGCGTCGACGATCTTGCCCGCCTCGAACTTGAGGCGGACGCCGGAGACCTCGCGGCCGCCGATCACGGCCGGCAGATGAAAGCTGACCTCGCCCTCGGTGGCGTCCTCGATCGGGCCGGTGAAGAACTCGCCGTCGGGCATGTTGTGGTCGCCGACACAGGGAATGAACTTGCGGCCCGCGACGCCGAGCGTGATGTCGGTGCCGGGCGCCGTGATCCGCACCTCCTCGTGACCCTCGATCCAGTCGGCCAGGCGTTCGGTCTCCTCCGAGGCCTTCTTCCAGGTGGTGAGCGGGTCGCCGGAATCGGCGAGGCAGGCGCCGTAATAGAAGTCTTCGTAATCGGCGAGGCTCATCTCCGCCTCCGAGGCGTAGGCCGAGGTCGGGAAGATCGTGTAGACCCAGCGGAAGTCACCGTCGGCGCTCCGCTTCATCGCCCGCTGCATCAGGTCACCGGTGACCGACTGGCGCAGGGACTGGCGCTCCGGGGGAACGCCGGAGAGCTCGCGAGTGTTGGTGGAGGCGCCGATCGCGATCCGCACGTCGGCGTGGTCGACCATCCACTCCGCGAACGGCGAGATCCATTCCAGTTGCTTGTCGGAGGCGTGCTTGAAGTAGGCGGCGATCTGGCCGTCGAGGGCGACGTTCAGCACCGGGTTGCCACCGGCCTTCAGAACCTCCTCGTAGACCGCGAGCAGCAGGGGCGCGGCGGCGTTCTCGCCGTCGATCGAGACGACCTCCCCCTCTTTCACCTTGGTCGAGTAGCCGACCAGGATCTTTGCCAGGTTCTGCACCTTGGGGTCGCCGCTCATCTCGCCGCCCTTTCTATGTCTTGGTTTGGGTCTAGGGCTTTCGTGATCATCGCCATGAATATCGCGTGGAAGCGCGGGTCGTCGGTCAGCTCGGGATGGAAGGACGAGGCCAGGACGTTGCCGCCCCGAATGGCCACCGGGTGACCCTCCCACGTCGCGAGGGTCTCTACATCCTCCCCGGTCCGCTCCACCCACGGCGCCCGGATGAAGACCGCGCGCAGCGGCTCCTCCCCCGCGCCGGTGACCTCCAGATCAGCCTCGAAGCTCTGCAACTGGCGACCGAAGGCATTACGCCGCGCGGTCGCGTCGATGAACCCCAGGTGCTCGGCGTCGCAGACGATCATCCCGGCGCAGGTGCCGAGGATCGGCTTCCCCGTCTCGTGATGGGCGCGCAGGGCGGGCTCGATCCCGGCCGAGGCGATCAGCCGGGTCATCGTCGTCGACTCGCCGCCCGGGATGACGAGCCCGTCGAGATCCTCGAGCTGCTCCGGAGTGCGCACCTCGACCGCTTCCGCGCCGAGCTTGCGCAGCGCCCGCGCGTGCGCTTCGAAGTCGCCCTGGAGGGCTAGGACGCCGACCTTCAGGTCAGCTCCCGCGGTGCTGGAGCAGCGCGCCCGCGGCCTCGAGCGGCGCGATCTCCAGGCCCGACATCGCCTCGCCGAGCCCGATCGAGGCGGCGGCTACCCGCTCCGGGTCCTCGTAGTGGGTGGTCGCCTCGACGATCGCCTTGGCGCGACGCGCCGGATCGCTCGACTTGAAGATCCCCGAGCCGACGAAGTTGCCCTCGGCGCCGAGCTGCATCATCAGCGCCGCGTCGGCGGGGGTCGCGATGCCGCCCGCGCAGAAGAGCGGCACCGGTAGGCGACCGGCGGCGGCCACCTCCTGGACGACTTCCAGGGGGGCGGGAAGTTCTTTGGCGGCGGCGGCGAGCTCCTCCGGGCGCAGCGTCGCCAACCGCTTGATGCCGGAGGTGATCTCGCGCATGTGGCGGACCGCCTCGACCACGTTGCCGGTCCCGGCCTCGCCCTTGGAGCGGATCATCGCCGCTCCCTCGCCGAGCCGCCGCAGCGCCTCGCCGAGGTTCGTTGCGCCACAGACGAACGGCACCTCGAAGGCGAGCTTGTCGATGTGGTTGACCTCGTCGGCCGGGGTCAGCACCTCGGACTCGTCGATGTAGTCGACCTCCAGTGCCTGCAGGACCTGGGCCTCGGCGAAATGGCCGATCCGGGCCTTCGCCATCACCGGGATCGTCACCGCCTCCTGGATGCCCTTGATCATCGCCGGATCGGACATCCGCGCCACCCCGCCGTCGCGGCGGATGTCGGCTGGGACGCGCTCCAGCGCCATCACGGCGACGGCACCGGCCTCCTCGGCGATGGTCGCCTCCTCGGGGGTGACCACGTCCATGATCACCCCGCCTTTCAGCATCTCGGCAAGGCCGGTCTTCAGTCGAAACGTCGCGCGGTCGGGCATGCAACTCATATTAGGGAGCAAAGCGCGCGGCCCGCCCCCTCGTTACTTCAGTTTGTACGCCTTGATGCGGTCGCGGTGCAGGTCTTCATCCCTCGCGTACAACCCGTAGGCGAGCGCCTGCACCAGCGCCATCAGCGCCGTGTTGGATCGGGTGAAGGAAGGGCTGTTCGACGAGAAGTAGAGCGTCATCTCGGCGTGCTCACCGACCTCCGACATGGTCGCGTCGGAGATCGCCAGGGTGCGCGCGCCGCGGTGCAGCGCCAGCTTCATCGCCCGCAGCAGCAGCGGATGCGCCCGGCCCGCCGAAAGGGTGATGACGAGCGTGTTCTCGTCGATCCGGCCGAGTCGCTGGAGGCTCTCGCCGCCAGTCGAGGCGACGATTTCGGCACGGATGTCCAGAAGGCTGAGGGTGTGACGAAGGTATGACGCGAAGAACGCCATCTGGTCGACGCCGACGATCACGATCCGCTGGGCGGTGGCGAGCGCGGTGACCGATTCGTTCACCTGGTCGGTGGTGAGCTTGCGCGCGGTTTCCTCGAGGTTCGAGTAGTCGGCGCTGAGCGACCCCTCCAACTCCGAATGGTCGAAGGAGAAGAGCGGGCCGGCGGCCGAGCCGACCGCGGCGATGGTCGTCCGGTACTCCTCGATCGCGGCCTGCTGCAGCTCCGGATACCCCTCGAAGCCGAGCGCCTGCGAGAAGCGGACGACGGTCGAGGAAGAGGTGCTGGCGCGGCGGGCGAGCTCCTCGGCGGTGAGGAACGCAGCCTCGTCGAGATGGTCGACGATGTAGCGGGCCACATCTTTCTGGGAGCGCGAGAACTCTTCGAATCGCTCCTGGATGTAGTCGGAAAGGCTTTTGAGTTGAGGGGATTTCGTCGCGGTCTTGGTCACGGGGCAGGATTTCGCCGGGCCTCCCGCTTTCCCTTCTGGTTGGATTGCAAGTCACGATGAAAGAGGGCCACTGATGTCTCAGTTCGACGGACTGCCGAGTATGCGGTGGAGCCTCAAAGGCGTCACCGAAGAGGGTGACGAGGCCTGGCTCATCCGCGGCATCGCCCGCAAGCTCTACCGCTGCCCCGGTTGCCACTCCGACATCGACGTCGGTGACGAGCACACGATCGTCCAGTACGTCCACCGGCTCGGCGGCACCGAGCATCACCATTGGCACCGTCGCTGCGCCGAAGAGATCCTGGTCCCGGAGCTGTGGGAACTGCGCAAGGTGCCGGCCGGAGAGTCGAGCCAGGCGAAGCTGGAGCGGCGCGGCCGGGTCCCGGCGGGGCGCCGGCGGCGGCCGCGAGGACGATGACCCGGCGACGACGACTGGTGCGCATCTACGCGCGCCTCGGTCGCACCTATCTGGCCTGGGGGCCGCGTCTGCTGCTGCTGGCCGCGGTCGTCTTCATCCCGCTCGGCTTCGTCGACGCGCTGCTCGAGCAGGTCGACACCTCGTCGCTGAACGTCACCGGCGGATTCAAAATTGCGGCCCTGCTGGGCGCGATCGCCGCGATCACCGCCTCGGGCCTCTTCGGCGAGGTGTTCTTCAGCGGCGCGATCGCCGCGTCGCTCACTCATCCCGAGGACGAGGAGAGCCCCGGCTTCATCCGCCTCGCCCGTCACATCTCCTACGCGAAACTGATCGCGGTCGACATCCTCTTCGTGCTGATGATGGTGCTCGGGACGATCGCGGCGATCGTGCCGGGGATCCTCGTGTTCGTCTACCTGTCGCTGGCCGGACCGGTGGTCGAGCTGGAGAAGCGGAGGGTCTGGGACGGCTTCCGGCGAAGCTTCCGGCTCGTCCGCGGCCACTTCTGGATGGCGGCCGCCGTGCTGATCCCGATCGAGATCGTCGGCGACGCGGTCAACGACGCGATCGTCGGCGGCGCCCATCACCTCTTCGGCCACCATCTCCTCGCCGCCTGGTTCGGCGAGTCGGTCGGCAACATCGTCACCGCGCCGGTGGCCTCGGTGGCGTTCGTGCTGCTCACCCTCGACCTGATCCACCACCGAGACGGCATGGCGCCGCGGCTCAAGAGTCGGCCCGAAGCGATGACGGCCCCGGAGTCGGTGTGAGCGCCGCGCTCCCGCTCGCCAACTTCGTCACCGATTTCTGGAACGACCAGCTGGTCGCGAACGATCGCCAGGGCGTCTTCCTGGTGCTGGTCGGCTTCGTCGGGTCCTTCGCCTTCATCCGCATGAGCACGCGGATGATCCGCGCCGAAGTGAGCTGGTGGCCGGGCAACATCGAAAGCGAGAGCGGCCTCCACGTCCATCACCTCGTCTTCGGGATCATCACGATGATGGTCGCCGGGACCGTCGGGTTCGCCGCCTTCGGCCATAGCCCGCTGAGTGAGATCTGTGCGTTCTTCTTCGGCGTCGGCGTCGGCCTGACGATCGACGAGTTCGCGCTCTGGGTCTACCTCGAAGACGTCTACTGGGCCGAGGAGGGGCGCACCTCGATCGACGCGACGGTGATCGCGGCGGCGCTGATCGGGTTGATCGTGGTCGGCGCGAATCCGTTCGAAAAGAGCGAAGAAGGCGTGACCGCGGTGGAGTCGATCCTCACCTGGATGTTCGTCCTCGCCTTCGTCGCCGCGAGCTTTCTCAAGGGCCGGCGGCTCCACGGGATCATCGGGGTCTTCTTCCCACCGCTGGCGATCTACGCGACCTGCCGGATCGGCA
This sequence comes from uncultured Actinomycetes bacterium, assembly GCA_963782515.1. Classification (GTDB taxonomy): domain Bacteria; phylum Actinomycetota; class Thermoleophilia; order Solirubrobacterales; family 70-9; genus VAYN01. The sequence goes on from CAWAJY010000004.1 coordinate 1,517,285, forward strand.
AGCCGAACTCCGCCTGGGCCCACCGCCGCTACGGCGCCAAGCATCCGAAGAAGCAGGCGAAGGCCGAAGCGCGCTTCCATCCTGGTCGCCGCACCGACCGCTTCAAGGAAGCCTTTCGGGACATCGTCGGCGGGAAGCCCAGCGAAGGCCTCGCCCACGCGACCGAAGAGGCGGTCGGCGCGACCCGCCAGGCGGGCGAAGAAATGCGCGCGAAAGCCGAACGCCTCACCCGCTCCGACGACAGGGACGATGTTGACGGGCCGAAAACCTGACTATCTGACGGGTTTTCGGCCCGTCAACGTGGGGTGAGTCGTTCTTGGAGGGTCGTGCGGACGGTGGGCCACTCCGCGTCGATGACGCTGAAGTAGGCGCTGTCGCGTTGGCCCACGCCGGGGACGATCATGTGCTTGCGCATGACCCCCTCGAAGCGGGCGGGCAGGCGGGTCATCGCGCCGCGTGAGCGCTCGTTGCGGGCGTCGGTCTTCAGCTCGACCCGGACGCAGCCGAGCGTCTCGAAGGCGCGCGTGAAGATCAACAGTTTCGTCTCGACGTTGACGCCGGACTGCCACACCGAAGGGTTGAACCAGGTCCAACCGACCTCGACCACGCGGTCCCAGCGACGCACGTTCATGTAGCGGGTGGACCCCACCACGGTGCCGTCGGCATTGCGCCGCACCGCGAAGGCCCCGCTCTCCCGCGGGTCTCCCTCCCCCACCGCATTCGTCGCCAGCGTCGCGTCGAACCATGCGTCGAAGTCGCCACGGCTCTTGTTCAGCTTCGTCAGCCAGGCCCAGATCTCGTCCGGTTGAGCGGCTTCCCAGAGGCCGTCACGGTGCACCTCGGCAAACGGCTCGAGCGTGACCAGGGAGCCCTCGAGCCTGGCGGTCAGAGGGCCGTCGAAGCCCGGCTCAACCATCGCTCAACTTTAGTCGGCCCGAGCGCGACCTAGACTCGTCGTGGGTATGGGGCCGCGCCGCCGATTTGTCACGCTCGTCTTGCTGCTCACCGCGGTGGGCGCCCTGGCCGCAGTCGCCCGCGCCGAGACGATCCAGTCCGGCGACGTGCGGGTCAGCTTCCACGCCGGCTTCTCGCCGACGGCGCTGCCCCGCGAACGGCCGGCGCCGATCACGGTCGACTTCGCCGGGCGGATCTCCACCACCGACGGCACCCACCCGCCGGCGCTGCGACAGATGCGGATCGAACTGAACAGCGCCGGCGAGATCGAGGCTCGCGGACTGTCGCGTTGCCCGACCGCGGCGCTGCAGTCGACCAGCTCCGACCAGGCGCTGGCGCGGTGCCGCCCGGCATTGGTCGGCCACGGCACCTTCGTCGCCCAGCTGCCGGTCGAACGGCTGCTGCTGGTCGGCGGTCGCGCCCTCGTCTTCAACGGCACCGTGGGCGGGCGGCCCGGGATGCTGATCCACATCTACGTCTCCGATCCGGTGCGGCTGACGCTGGTGATCCCGATCGAGATCACCCGCCAGGAAGGCGAGTTCGGGACGGTGCTGGCGACGACGGTGCCGAAGCTGGCAGGCGGGTCGGCCTCGATCGTCCAGCTGAAGCTGAAGATCGGCCGCCGCTTCAGCGCCGGCGGCGAACGGCGCAGCTACCTGAGCGCCGCCTGCGCGGCGCCCGAAGGGTTTCCCGGCGCCGTCTTCCCGTTCGCCCGCAGCAGCTTCAGCTTCTCCGACGGGCGCACCATGCACACCGCCCTCAGCCGCAGCTGCCAGGTTCGAAAGTAAGCTCGGGCGGGGTACGCGAACCCACGTCAACGCAACCGAGAAGGGGAGAACCCATGAAAGACATCGACTTCAAACTTCGCCGCGCGGGGGCGCTCGTCGCCGCGCTCTGCGCGATCGGCGGAGGCGCTCTCATCAGCGGTTGCGGCGGTGGCGGCGGCAGCACCGGCGGGGGCGGCACGATCTCCGAAGAAATCTCGACCGAAGTCAACAACGCTCAGAAGGAAGCCGAAGAAGGGGTGGAATCGGCCGAAAAGGGGATCGAAGAAACGAAGGAAAAGGCCGAAGAAGCGGTCGAAGAAACGAAGGAAAAGTTCGAAAACAGCAAGGGCAAGGGCAAGAAGAACCTCGAAGAAGCCAAGGAAAAGGCCGAAGAACTTGCCGACGAAGCCAAGGAAAAGGCCGAAGAACTCCTGCCGTAGACGAACGCATTGCGAAGGGCCGGACCGGGAGCCCTCCTTCCCTCACGAACCGCGGGAGGTTCGTCCAGGAGGCCTCCCGGTCGTGGCGTCATAGGCCGTCCCCACCTTCCGCCCCGGGTGACGGGCGGGGGCGTCTGAAGCCGGCGCCCGAGCAAGGGACGCAAGGGCCTGCGGCAAGCGCGGCCGTCTCGGCCACGGCCCTGGCCGGCTGTGGCCGTGGCCGAGACGGCCGGGTCTTGTGGGGAGTGGCGAGAGATCGTCGGGTGCGGGTCACGCAAGGCGCACGAGAGGGACACGGATCCGTGACGGAAGCCGTACCTCGTCACGGAGACCGTGGGAACTCCACGCTTCCGTGCGTGTCGTCCGACCGTCACGGAGGCGCGGGCGACCCTGGTTACGCATAGGTTCACTCAGGTCGCCCGCACTCTCGGGGACCTCGATCCCGGTGCCGGGAGGTGACCCGGAGCGCACGGGGGTGTGACGTTCCCGGCATCTTCGTCACCGATCCGGGCGAGGTCGGGGGAGCTGTGGGCTCTTCCGGGCTTCTCTCGCGCGGGAGGGTGACGGATGTTTCACGAACCCCTCACGTCCTGGGCGTCTCATGGCGGTCACAGCCTGCCAGGACCGCCATGAGACGCCCAGGACGCACCTCGGACGGCCGCAACCGCCCCGAAGCACAGCCGTCCTGCCGCGCAACCAATCACCTAGCGGGACGAGATGAACTGGCGGATCACGCCTACCGCCGGGGAGCGGAACGGGAAGTAGAGGCTCGAGACGTGGCCGCGATCGGGGACTACGTAGAGCTCTGAGCGGGGGAAGCGCGCCTGAACCTGCTCGGCCTCGCGGACCGAGGTCACGTCGTCGACCTGGCCGGCGGTGACCAGGGTCGGGAAGCTTCGGGGGGCGCGCCAGTCCGACGGGATCGCCGGGGGCAGCCCGCCCGCCGGGGGCGCGGGCCAGTAGAGGCACGGAGTCAGGCGCGCCGCCGACGAGAGCAGGTACTCCTTGCGCCCGAACGGCGCGAAGAAGTCGCGCGGAAACTTGCGGACCGCGGCCGAGAGCTCGGCGATCCGTTGCGAGAACGGGGCACTTTTGTTCCAGAGCGTCCTGTAGTCGTTGCATTCGACCGCGATCGCGAGGCCGTTGCTGAATTCGGAGAGCTTTTCGCCCGCCGGCCCGGGAGCGAGCAGGCGGTTCAGGCGGCGCGGATCGCCGGCGAGGAAGCGGCGATCGCCGTCGTCAAGGCTGAGGTAGGAGCGCGGCGCGAGGGTCCCCGCCTCGAGCAGGAACTCGATCAGCGGCTCGGTCGAGCGACCCGCCGCGTGGAAGGCATGGACGACGCGGGCGAGGCGGGCCACCGGGTCCCCGGCGCAGGTCGGCGAGCGGCGACAGGCGATGCGCAGGCCGTCGCGGCCGGCGGGCAGGAGCGTCCGGTAGTAGGGGTCGTCGCCCGGATAGGCGGAGTCGAGGATCAGGCCGCGCAGCGTGCCCGGATGGCGGACCGCGTAGGCCTGACCGAAGAACGTCCCGTAGGAATCGCCGTAGAAGAAGATCTTGCCGAGGCCGAGGGCGCGGCGGAGCTGGTTCATGTCTTCGGCCGCTTCGGCGGACGTGTAGCCGGCGTAGGTCGGGCCGAGCTGGTTGGCGCACTCGCCGATCGCGATCGATTCCTGGATCAGCCCGCCCTGCAGCGCCGGGCAGTCGACCGCGTCGGAGAGGCCGGTCCCGCGCATGTCGTAGAGGACGAGGTCGCGGCGACGGAGGAGCGGCCCGAGCGCGGCGACCAGCGAGGCCGCGTATGGCTTCGCGGTCGAGGCGTAGCCGGGGCCTCCGTCCATCGCGAAGATCGTCCCCAGGCTCGGTCGGCCCGTGTCCCCCCGGTGGCGGATCGCGAAAGCGACCTTGGTCGTGCCGAGTGCCGGGTCGGAGCGCACCATCGGCACCGTGATGTGACCGCAGCGGAAGGGACGCGGCATGCCGAGGTCGCAGCGGTGGAGCCGCGGGCGCGGCGGCGCCGGTTCGGAGGCGACCGGCACGCTCGAGCCTGCGGCGGCGGGACCGGCCGCGGCGGCGAGCGCCGCGAAGACGACGGCCAGGAGCGCGATCGCGTGGCGTGCTCGGCTTCGCATCGCCACCAACTTATCCGCTGACGTTGCCGACGCCGCGGGCGATTCGGCGGTCGCGGTAGACCTCGGCCCGGCGCGATCGCACGGCGTCCGAGGATCGCCGACCCGTAGGATCGGCCGATGCGTCGCAACGTCACCATCGTTGTCGCGCTCGTCCTTGCTGCTGTCGGCCTTCTCGGTTTCGCGACCGGCGCCTTCGTGGCCATCGGCTGCGTGGTCCTCGTCCTCTCCTGCGCGCTCCTTGCCGTGATGCTCGGCATCGGCGGACCCGAAGATGACGACGATCAAGCCGGACCGCGCGGAAAATAACCGACCAAACGTCAGTTAAATAATCCTCCCCAACGGGTAGAGTGCACGCCAATGCGGAACTTCGTCGTAGCCGCGTGGGAGCGGCGGCGCCACCGAGAACGTGAGCTGCATCAAGTGACGGCCGAAACGGCCGAACACGCGATCGTCGCCGTGGCCTCCTCCCGCCCACTAGAGGAACAGCCTGGCGTCTACGAAGCCTGGCCTGCCGAGCAGCCCGAGCTCAACCTCCGCATCACCTACGCGGCGCCCCGTCGCCAGCTGCGCCTCCAGGCCGAGACCGAATAGCCGGGCATCCCGCCTCCCAAGCCGGCCGCCGGCCTTAGGCTGTCCGCGTGGAGATCATCGATCGGGACGAACGGTCACGTGACGGTCTCGTCCAGATCGCCTTCGCCGAGACCCGCGAGGAGGCGGCGCTGATGCGCGGCCTGCTGCGCGAAGAGGGTATCCGCAGCCTCGCCAAGCAGGGCTCGATCAACGGCCCGGCCCTCGGCGCCGGCCTCCTGACCCGCAGCTCCCGACGGATCTACGTCCGCCCGTCCGATGCCGAGGCCGCCCGCAAGCTCCTCGGCGAGACGATGGTCGAAGACCCGCTGGAGGAGGAGATCCCGGAGCCCGCCAACGCCACCTACCTCGCTGCAGCGGCCGGCCGCCTGCCGCGCGACTACGGGGTGCTCGGCGCCTACGCCCGCGGTTGGGCCGCCGCCCTGGCCATCCTCGCGATCGCCTTCGTCGTCTTCCTCCTCCTGCACTAGCCGTCGATTTGATGCGGCGGGCTGGACTCGAACCAGCGACCAAGGGATTATGAGTCCCGTGCTCTAACCAACTGAGCTACCGCCGCGGGCTTCGCACCCGGGCCCCGGCGGCTAGCCGGTGGCGCAGGGCTTGAAGATCGAGAGAAGTATGCCTTCGCGGGCCTTCTTCGTGCCGTTGCCGATCTCGACCAGTTCCTTCTCCGGGAGCTTTTCGAAGCCGCGTTCGATGCAGGTGGTCTGCTCGGGGTTCGCGCCGTTCGATTCGGCGACGGCCTTCATCGAGGTGACGTAGCCGGCGCGCAGGAGGTCGAGTTCCTTGGAAGAGGCGTCCGGATCGATCACCGGGCGGTTGCCCCTGGCTTCGCAGGCCGGCCCCGCGGACGAGGTGATCTGCATCACCTTTTCTTCGCGTTCGGCTTCCGGCAGTTCGGCGAGTTCTTCGGCTTCGCCTGGGCGGAGGACCTTTTGGACTTCGCCGATGACGCACTTCGTGTACCAGGGTCGATAAGGAAGCTGGTCGAGGATCGCCGCCAGTTCGCCGTACACACCGTGGGTGCCTCCCGGCACCGTGATCGTCTCCTTGCCGACGCTGACAGTCTGTTCGCCGGAGGCTCCGCCACCGCCGCAACCCGCCGACACGGCGGCGACGAGGACGACGACGATCAGGGCAAGGACGACGCGCGGGGGCACGGAGGAGACGATAGGGATCGCGCCCGCTCAGGCGCTGAACAGCTGGGCGAGGCTCCGCCCGACGTCGGGCGGCTCTTCTTCGCCCTTCGCCGCCGCCGCGGCACCCTCGGCGAGCGCCTTGGCCGCGTCGGCGATCTGGTGATCGCGCCCACCGCGGATCGTCCCCGTCTTCTTCGCTTCGGCGAGGTCGGACTCCATCAGCCCGGCGAGCTCCGCCAGCCGGCGCAGTCCCACCACCCCGGCGGTCCCGCGCAGCGCGTGGGCTTCGGCCCGCATCGTCTCGAAGTCGGTCGTCGCCGTCGCCAGCCCCGCCGCGATCACGTCGCAGCGACGCCGCGCCTCTTCGGCGAAGGAGACGAGCAGCTCGTCCTCGGACGTGGTCTTGTCGCTCATTCGGCGATCACCTTTTCAACGGTCTGGTCCATCAACTTGGTTCCGAAGCCCCCCTCGATCGTCGCGCTCACGACCCCTTCGCGGTTGATCGCGAACAGCCACGGTTCGGTCGGCAGGTGGAATCTACGCACCTGCGGACGCACTCCGTTCGCCGGGTCGTTTTCGTTGTAGATCTCCATGTGGATGAAGTTCGCCTTGCCTTCGAATTTGTGCTGGGCCTGTTGGGCGACGTCGACGACGGGCCCGCAGACCCGACTCTGGCAGAACTTGGGGGTCGTAAACAAGAGCAGTATCGGTTCCTTTCCGAGGACGTCGGCGTAGTTGACCTTGTTCTGCGTGTCCGGTGGCACCCTCGTCGACACTTCCGCGAGGCTTTCGTCGTCCTTCGCAATCGGCGTCTGGATCACCGGCGCCTTCTCGCCGGGCCGCGGGATCTTCGCGAATTCACCCACGTTGATGCTTCGAAGTCCGACCTTCGCCCACCCGTCCCTTTCCTTGACCAGCGCCACGGGGCGGTATTCGCCCACGCCCGGGAAATCGAGGTCGACGGAATACACGACGTTGGCCACGTCGGGGGCTTCGGTCGTCGTCTTGCCCTGGAACTGCTTCTCGGTCGCCAGTGATTCGATCCTGGCCGGGAACGGCCCTACCGCGACCTGTTTGAACAATTCCCCCTGCGTCTTTTCCGCCTTCGAAGGGGCCTTCGCGTAGTAGATCGCCACTTTGGCGTCCGGGATCCCCTTGCCGGGTCGGCCCGCCGCCGTGTCTTTTTCGGCGACCAGGAACGGATAGCGATTCGGCCCTGGGTAGAAGGCTTCCGCCGAGGGGGTGACCTTCGCCTTCGGTTGGACTTCGACGACGTCTTCGAGGAGTTTTTTCAACGTCCGGCCTTCGGGCGCCGGGAAGGCGCTCCTAGGCGGCGCGGGCCTGCTCTTCCCCGCCTCGGCTTCCTTGTTCACGTGCGTCTCGGAATCGGAGCCACCGCCGCACCCCGCGACCGCGAATACCCCGCAAGCGAGCAGGCAGATGAGGCCCAGGGCTTGACGGGGGGCTCGCATCGGCGGCATGTTCGCAGGTAGGCTGGCGCCGTCGTCGAGCAGAGGGGGATGGGATGGCAGAGCGAGCTGCGTTGATCACGGGGGCCTCCGGGGGAATCGGCCTGGCCATTGCCGCGGTGCTGGCGGAGGAGGGCTACGGCCTGACGCTGTCGGCGCGGCGCCCGGAGAAACTGGAGGACGCCGTCGCGCACCTGCGCGAGGCCGGCCACGCGGTCGAGACGGTCGCCGCCAACGTCGCCGACGAGGAGCAGCTGAAGTCGATCTTCGCCGTCCACGAGGAGCGCTTCGGACGCCTCGACCTGCTGGTCAACAACGCGGGCGTCGGGATCGGCGCCGCGGCCGGTGAGATCCAGACCAAATTCCTCGACATGCAGCTGGCGGTCAACCTGCGCTCGGTGATCCTGGGGACGCGCGAAGGCCTGCCGCTGCTGCGCAAGGCGGGCGCCGAGCACGGCAAGGCGCTGATCGTCAACACCGCCTCGATCGCCGGCAAATCCGGGCAGCCCTGGCTCTCGATCTACGGCGCGACCAAGGCGGCCGTCCTCAACTTCAGCGTGGCCACCGAGCGCGAGGTCGGCGGCGAGGGGATCGCCTGCACCGCCCTCGCCCCCGCCTTCGTCGACACCGACATGACCGACTTCGTGAAGGGGACGGTGCCGGCCGAGGCGATGATCCGCCCCTCCGACGTCGGCGAGGCGGTCCGCTTCCTGCTGAAGCTGTCCCCCAACTGCCACATCCCGGAGATCGTCCTCACCCGACCGGGCGAGGCGATCGGCGCGCCGTAGTGCGGGCGCTGGTCGCCGCCTTCGGCGACCCCGGCCACGTTTTCCCGGCGATCTCACTGGGACGAGCGCTGGCGCGCCGCGGGCACGCGGTGACGATCGAGACCTGGGAGGAGCGCCGCGCCGCGGTGGAGGGCGCCGGGCTCGACTTCGCCGCCGCCGAGGAATACCGCACCTTCCCGCCGCCCGAGCCCGGGACCGAGGAGGGCCAACACGCCGCCGACGCCGCGCGGGCGCTCCTGCCGCTGATCGAGCGCCTCGACCCGGCGGTGGTCGTCTCCGACATCCTCACCCTCGCCCCGACCCTCGCCGCCGAGGCGGCCGGGGTCCCGCTCGCCACCCTGATCCCCCATATCTACCCGGTGGTCGAGCCGGGCCTCCCCTTCTTCGCCGTGGGACTGAAGAAGCCCCGGACGCCGGTCGGGCGGGCGGTCTGGAGGGCGGGACAGCGGGCGCTCGACGTCGGCCTCGAGCACGGGCGGCGCGACCTGAACGGCCAGCGTGAGCGCCTCGACCTCCCGCCCCTCGACCGCTTCCACGGCGGCATCAGCCCCGACCTGGCGCTGGTCGCCACCTATCCGCAGCTCGAGTACCCGCGCGCCTGGCCCGCCGGGGTGCAGGTGACCGGGCCGATGCCCTTCGAGGTCCCCCACCCTGATGTCGAGCTCCCGCCCATCGCCGCGCCGCTCGTCCTCGTCGCCCCGAGCACCGCCCACGACTCCGAGAACCATCTCGTCCGCACCGCCCTGGCGGCGCTCGCCGACGAGCCGGTGCGGGTCGTCGCCACCACCAACCGGGTGCGCCCGCAGAGGCCGATCGCGGTCCCCGCCAACGCCGTTCTCGTCGACTGGCTGAGCTACAGCCAGCTGATGCCGATCGCCGCCCTGGTCGTCTCACACGGCGGCCACGGCACCGTCGCCCGCGCCCTCGGCGCGCGGACCCCGGTCCTGATCTCCCCGATCACCGGCGACATGGGTGAGACCGCGATGCGCGTCGCCTGGGCCGGCGCGGGCCTCTCCCTCCCCTGGCGCCTCTGTCGCCCCGGCCCCCTGCGCTGGGCGACCCGCCGCCTCCTCGCCGATCCGAGCTTCCGTGCCCGCGCCGAGGAGATCGCCGCCTGGGGACGGGAACACGACGGTGCCGAGCGCGGCGCGGAACTGGTCGAGCAGCTCGCCATCCGCCGCACCGCGGCCTGAGCCTCAGTCCTCCGACTCCTCCTCGCCCTCCGGGACCGGTTCGAGCCGCTTGGCGAGGCCGGCGAGCGATGCATGCCATCTGGAGGTCGTCGGCAATCGGCCTGCGTGGTAGCGGGCCGTGGCGGCGACGTCTTCCAGGGCCATGTCCTCGCGTCGCTTCACCTCGGCTTTCATCATCGGCTTGGGTGCGGCCATTTCTCATCGCTCCTTCGGATCGGGCAAGTCCCCCATCTTGACCCTCCACGGCGCCGGACCGCCAAGCGTCCCGCCTGATCGACGGCGAACGGGTAGCCTGCCCGCATGGACTTCGACTTCCGTTTCCGCCAGATCAGCGGAAAATGGGAAGCCGTCGGTTGTCGAAAGGCGGCCGACTGGGAAACGGCGCTGGAGAAGCTGAGGGAGAACACGGCGGGTGGCCTGCCCCCCGGCCGTTACATGTCGCGCCCGCGCGGTCGCCAGAAAGACTGGGACCTCTTCTCCCTCGACGCGGACGGCAAGGTCGTGCCGCCCGCGTCCGGGACCTCCTCCGAGTAACCGGCCGACCCGGCCGTCGCCTAGCTCCGCAGGAAGGCCAGCAGGTCCGCGTTGATCGTCTCGTGCTCGGTCGTCGGCATCCCGTGGGGGAAGCCCTGATAGGTCTTCAGCGTCCCGTTCGCCAGCAGCTCGGCCGACTTCGGGCCGGACGCCACGTAGGGGACGATCTGGTCGTCTTCGGAGTGCATCACCAGGACCGGGACCTGGATCTTCTTGAGGTCCTCGGTGAAGTCGGTCTGGGAGAAGGCGACGATGCCTTCGTGGCCGGCCTTGGCCCCGCCCATCATGCCCTGGCGCCACCAGTTTTCGATCACCGGCGCGGATGACTTCTCCGGGTGTTTGTCGTAGTTGTAGAACGGGCCCGAGGCGATCGCCCGGTAGAACTCGGAGCGGCTGTCGGCGAGTTCGACCATGAAGTTGTCGAAAACCTCCTTCGGCAGGCCCTCGGGGTTGGCGTCGGTCCGCACCATCAGCGGCGGCACCGCGGAGATGATCGCCGCCTTCGCGACGCGGTCCTCACCGTGCCGCGCGAGGTAGTGGACGACCTCGCCGCCCCCGGTGCTGTGGCCGACGTGGATCGCGTCGTGGAGGTCGAGGTGCTCGACCACCGCGCGCAGATCGTCGGCGTAATGGTCCATGTCGTGGTTCTCGCCGACCTGGGTGGAGCGGCCGTGGCCGCGTCGGTCGTGGGCGACGACGCGGTAGCCCTGGTCGAGGAAGAACAGCATCTGGTTGTCCCAGTCGTCGGCCGAGAGCGGCCAGCCGTGGCTGAAGACGATCGGCTGCCCCGAGCCCCAGTCCTTGTAGAAGATCTCGACGCCGTCGGAGGTGGTGACGTAAGGCATGCCGTAGCTCCTTCTGTTGTTCGTTGTCTTATTCGGACCGGGTGAACGTCGCCAACGGCTCCTCGGGTTCGACGATGTAGGTGGAGAGCATCATTCCCGTCTCCGGACCAAGGTCGAGCGCGTTGTGAGGGGTTCGCGGTGGCATCAGAAAGGGGTCGCCCGCTTTGAGGATCAGCGTCGGCTGCCCTTCAATCGACATTTCGACGGTGCCCGCGAGGATGTAGCCGACCTCCTCGCCCGGGTGCATGTGCCAACCGGACTCGACTCCCGCCGGGATCTCGGTCAGGACCTGGACGATCTCCCGGCCCGGGATCGACGAGGCGGCGTGCTGGAGCTCGGTGCGCTTGAGCTTGCCCGCAAGCGCGTCATGTGGGTCTGGCGTCGACATGGATCTACCTCCCGGTCTGGTCGGCCCCGCCGAGGAAGGCGAGGAGCTCGCGGTTGACCTCGGCGGCGTGGGTGACGCACATGACGTGCGGCCCACCCTCGATCTCGACGTACTGGGCGTCCGGGAGCGCCGCGTGGAGGCGGCGTCCCTGGCCCTCGACCGAGAGGATCCGGTCGGCAGTCCCGTGCAGGATCAGCGTCGGTATGTCGATCCGCTTGATGTCCTCCTGGTAATCGTCGAGCCAGGTGAGTGGGCAGGCCCAGGTCGCGTACGGGGATGCGCCCGCACCCGCGTTCCAGATCGTGTGCACGGTGTTCTTGCTCACCCGATCGCCGAGGTAGTCGTCGAGGTTGAGGAAATCGCCGAGGGTGGCGGTGAGCCAGGCGGCGCGGTCGTCGAGGATCGCCTGGCGTACCTCTTCGACCCCCGCTTGGTCCACCCCTTTCGGGTTCTCCTCCGATTTGACGAAGGAGGGCGCGAGGCTCTCGATGAAGACGCAGGCCTTCAGCCGCTCGGTGCCGTAGGCGCCGATGTAGCGGGCCACCTCACCGGTGCCGAGCGAGAAACCGACCAGGGTGACGTCGCGCAGGTCGAGCTGGGTGAGCACCTGGTCGAGGTCGGCGGCAAGGGTGTCGAAGTCATAGCCCTCGGTGGGCCGACTCGACTGGCCGAAACCACGACGATCGAGCAGGATGACGCGATGTCCGCCCTGCAGGAGCGGCAGCAGCTGGGGCTCCCAGGACCGACTGTCGAGCGGCCAGCCGCTCAGCAGCACGACCGGCGAGCCACTCCCGTGATCCTCGTAATAGATCTCGATCGGAGTGCTGTTCTCCTGCCCGACGGTGATCGTGCTCATAGGACCTCGCCTTCGTCATCGCGAATAGGAAGGTCCGCCCTCGCGCATCACCTGGTGGGACCCGAGGCGCAAAGCTCCCACCGATGTACGGCGCCGTCAAGGCTCCGGGGGTGGGACTCGAACCCACAACCCTTCGATTAACAGTCGAATGCTCTGCCGATTGAGCTACCCCGGAACGGCGAAGGCCCGCTTGGGCCGGATGGGGAATTTAGCGGGTCAGCCCGCTACCCGTTGGGCGTGGGCGATTCGTTCCACCAGGGCGGCGCGCTCGCGGCTGAGGCGGGCGCGTCGCTCGTAGTCGCCCCGCTCCCCCGCCGCCTCGATCTCGTCCTCCAATCGGCGCTGGTCGAGGAGGAGGAAGTTCAGCTCCATCGACTCCTCCGAGGCGGGCTCCTCGCGGGCCATCATCACCAGTTCGGTGATCAGCGCGGCGAGGGCGCCGTTTTCGCGCGGCAGGTGCTCGGCGAGGTCCTTGGGGTGCTCGCGGATGAAGGCGGCGGCGGCCTGGCCGGAGCGCGAGAGGTGCCTCTCCCCCAGTCGGTCCAGGTAGGCGGCGCCCGGCTCGGGCAGCGCGACGCACATCGCCAGGAGCGCCCGCTCGCGACGTTCGCGCGAGGTCAGCTCGGCGGGCCGCGGTGGTGGAGATTCCTGGCGCTGGTGCTGGGGAACGGGTCCTCGGTCTCGGTTCTGCGGGGGTGCTTCGGCTGCCCCGGGCCCACCCGTTGCCGGGGTGGCGGCGACGACCCGTCCCATCACCATCGCCGGCTCGAGGTCGAGGCGGTCGGCGACCTTGCGGACCAGCTCGGACTGGCTCGCCCCTTCCTCCATCCCGGCGAGGATCGGGGCGATCTCGGCGAGCGCCTGGTCGCGCTCGACCGGCGAGGAGGTATCGGTGCGGTCGAGGACGCGCGTCACCTGGAAGTCGGTGAGCTCGGCAGCGTCCCGGGCGTAGCCGCGGAAGCGCTCGGGGCCGTCGGCCTCGGCCATCAGCTCGGCCGGGTCGACGCCCTTCGGCATCGAGGCGACCCGCAGACGCATGCGCCGCCCGCCCGCGACCCGCTGCGCGCGCAGCATCGCCTCCTGGCCGGCTTCGTCGGCGTCGAGGGCGAGGATCACCTCGTCGACCACGCCGGAGAGCGTTTTCACCTGGTCGGGCGTGATCGCCGTGCCCATCACGCCGACCGCCTCCTGCAGCCCCGCCTGGTGAAGGGCCAGTACGTCGGTGTAGCCCTCGACCACGAGCGCCCGATTCTCTTTCGCCATCGCGGCGCGGGCGCGGTCGAGGCCGTAGAGGATCTCCGACTTGTGGAAGAAGTCCGTCTCGGCGGTGTTCACGTACTTCGGTTTCTGGTCGGGGCGGGTGGCCCGGCCGCCGAAGCCGAGGACCCGGCCGCGGGGGTCACGGATCGGGAACATGATGCGCGCGCGGAAGCGGTCGTACTCGCCGCCCTTCTGGCTCCGCTGCACGAGGCCGACACTGTGCATCTCCGGCACCGTGAACCCCGCCCGCTGGCCGGCGACGAGGATCTTGTCCCAGGCGCTGGGCGCGAAGCCGACGCCGAAGTCCCGCAGCGTCTGCTCGGCGAGCCCGCGCCCGGCGAGGTAATCGCGCGCTTTCCCGGCCTCTTTCGACTCCCACAGGTAGTTGGAGTAGTAGGCCGCCGCGCGCTCCAGCAGCTGCTGCAGGCGCTGCCGGGCCTGGCGCCGCGCCTCCGCCCGCGGGTCCTCCTGCTCGCGCTGCAGCTCGACCCCGTAGCGGTCGGCCAGGGCCTCGACCGCCTCGGTGAACCCGAGGCCCTCCTTCTCCATCACGAAGCCGAAGACGTCCCCCGCGACTCCGCAGCCGAAGCAGTGGTAGAGCTTGTCCTGCGGGTCGACCGAGAAGGAGGGCGAGCGCTCGTCGTGGAACGGGCAGAGGCCCATCATCTGGGCACCGTTTCGTTTCAGATCCGTATAGCGGCCGACCTCGGCGGCCATGTCGGCGGCTTCGCGGACGGCGTTGACGCTGTCGGAGGAGATCCGGGCCACTAGAAGCGCGCCGCCTCGGGGATCGCCAGGTCGGTGAAGCGGGCGATGCAATAGCGGTCGGTCATCCCGGCGATGTAGTCGGTGACGCGCTGGGCGTGGTCGGCGGTCGGGTCGAGCGCCGGGATCATCTCGGGGTGCGCGAGGTAGTGGTCGAAGAGGCCGGTCATCGTGCGCTCGACCCGGACGTGCTCGGAGCGCGCCGTCTCGCCGAGGTAGACGCGGTCGAACATGAACTTGCGCAGCCGCAGCATCGCCATCCCGACCTCCTCGGACTGGAGGATGTCGCCGGCGCCGCGCGAGCGCTCGACGATGTCGGCGACGAGCGTGTCGATGCGGATCGACCCGGTCGGGCCGAGCAGCTCGATCTCGGCCGCGGGCAGGTCCTCCGGGCGGAGGATCCCGGCGCGCAGCGCGTCGTCGATGTCGTGGTTGATGTAGGCGACGCGGTCGACGAGGCGGACGATCCGTCCCTCGAGCGTCGCCGGCTTGGTCGGGCCGGTGTGATTGAGGATCCCGTCGCGGACCGGCGCCGTGAGGTTCAGGCCGACGCCGTCGCGCTCCAGCACGTCGACCACCCGCAGCGAGTGCTCGTTGTGCTTGAAGCCGCCGCCGTCTGGACGGACGCGCCGCAGGCAGCCGTCGAGCGTGTCCTCGCCCGCGTGGCCGAACGGCGGATGGCCGAGGTCGTGGCCGAGCCCGATCGCCTCGGTCAGGTCCTCGTTCAGCCCCAGCGCGCGGGCGACGGTGCGGGCGATCCCGCACGCCTCCAGGGTGTGGCTGAGGCGGGTCCGGTAGTGGTCCCCCTCGGGGGCGACGAAGACCTGGGTCTTGTGCTTCAGGCGGCGGAAGGACTTCGAGTGCACGATCCGGTCACGGTCGCGCTGGAAGGGCGTGCGGAGCGGGCTGTCGGGCTCGGCGACGGTGCGCTCGGCGGGATAGGAGCGCGTGGCGTCGCCGGAGAGGAACTCGTCCTCCCAGGCACGGACCCGGTCCTCGAATGCGACGGTGGCAGGCATCGCATCGATCTTACGGGCCGTCCGCCGGACCCCCTCAGGCTGCCGCACGAAGTTGGACATGGGCGTGGTGCTCCAGGGTCTCTCCCACCGCGCGCTCGACCTGGCGCAGGGCGGGCGGCTCGGCGGCGGGCGCCTCGGTCAGCGGCTTCGCCAGGGCGTCGACCATGAAGCGGTGGGCTTCCTCGCTGAGCGGGAACGAACCGGCCTCGCAGCTGGCGCAGACGACGCCGCCGGAGGCACCCGAGAACCCCGCCAGGTGCTCCGCCTCCCCGCAGCTCGCGCAGGTGGCGAGTTCGGGCGCGAAACCCGCGACCAAGGCCAGCTTGAGGCGGAACGAGAGCGCCACTTCGAGGCTGATGGAGCGCGGATCGCCCGGCGCGTCGAGCACCGAGAGGTACCGGCAGAGCAGGTTGTAGGCGGGCAGGTTCGGCTCGGTCGAGTCGAGCAGGCGCAGCACGGCGTCGCAGGCGCGGGCGCCGCAGCCGATCGCGGCCCCGTCCGAGCGCAGCCGCGGATAGCCGCCGAGCGTGGTGACGCTGGTGACGGTCATCAGGTCGCTGCGCCCTTGGTGGAGGAGGAGATCGAGGCGAAAGAACGGCTCCAGGCGCCCCCCGAAGCGGGATTTCGGCTTGCGAGCGCCCTTCGCGATCGCCCCGAACCGTCCCAGCGTCGGCGAGTACATGTGCAGGATCCGGTCAGCCTCGCCGTAGCGGATGCTCCTCAAGACCACCGCTTCCGTCTTGACCGTAGATCCCGCCATTGAGAGAAGCTTGCAGGACGGACCGGACGGAACTCAGGCTCGTCTCGCTTTCGCTTTCCGTCGTTTCGGTTTGCGGCGCAGTTTCACCTGGCAGCTCGGACAGAAGTAGGTGGAGCGGCCGGAGACGACGATCCGCTCGACGATGCCGTCGCAATCGCCGGGACACGGTTGTCCCTCGCGGGTGTGGACGAGGAAGCGCTCCTGCATGCGGCCCTTCTCGCCGCGCCCGTCGCGATAGTCGTCGATCGAGGAGCCACCGGCGTCGATCCCTGCTTCGAGCGCCTCGACCACCCCGTCGCGAAGCGCCGCCCAATGCTCCGGCTTCATGGACCCGGCGGGCGAAAGTGGGTGCAGGCGTGCGCGGAAGAGTGCCTCGTCGGCATAGATGTTGCCGACGCCCGCGATTCCCGACTGGTCGAGCAGGAACGACTTCAGCGGCGCTTTCTTCCCCGCCGCGATCTCCCCCAGCTTCTCCGGCGTGAACTCGGGTGACAGTGGCTCGACCCCGAGCCGGGAGAAGCGCTCCGGCAGCTTCGCGTCGTCGATCAGGAAGGCCTCGCCGAAGCGCCGCGGGTCCGTGAACCACAATTCGCGTCCGTCGTCGAGCACGAAGCGGGCACGAAGATGCTTCTCCTCCGTCGTGCGCTCTCCCTGGTAGAGGATGCGGCCCTCGGAGGGGTCGATGATCTCCCCTTCGGGCTCGACCAGCACCAGGTTGCCGGTCATCCGCAGGTGCATCACCAGCGTCTGGTCGCCGTCCAATGCCAGCAGCAGGTACTTCCCCCGCCGTCCCAGCCCCAGGATCGTGCGCCCGTCGACCTTCTTACCGAGCGTCGCCGGACCCACCGGCCGCGACCACCGTTTGTCACGAACTTCAAGCTTCTCGATCGCGTGCCCTTCGAGCTCCGGCTCGAGCTGGCGTGCGACGGTCTCGACCTCGGGCAGCTCGGGCACGCCCGAAGTTCTACCCGACCAGCGTTCGCACTTCTCCGCGGTATCCGCGGACTACCGCGAACTCGCTTTCGGGTCAGCCCTGGGTCCACCGTGCGAGGAGTCGGGCGGATGGTTGATTCCGCGATCACTGTCCGGGGTGGGTGAGGGACGGGGCCGCCTGAAGCCGGCGCCCGGGCAAGGGACGCAAAGGGCTTGCGGCGAGCGCGGCCGTCTCGGCCACGGCCCTGTCAGGCTATGGCCGTGGCCGCGACGGCCGGGTCTTCGGGGAGTGGCGAAGGATCGTCCACGCTTCCGTGCGTCTTCCTCATCCGCACCCCGGGTGAGTTCGCACTTTCTGCCGCTATCCGGACGTAACTGCGAACTCATCCTTGGTGGGGGCCCACTTCCATACGGGACGGTCACGGGAGTCCGGACTTCGTGACGTCCCTGTGCCGGATGTTTCACGAACCCCTCACGTCCTGGGCGTCTCATGGCGGTCACAGCCTGCCAGGACCGCCATGGGACGCCCAGGACCGATCTCGGACGGCCGCAAGCGCCCGAGCTCCTACCGCCCGGCCGCGCTGCCGATCATCTAGTTCTCCTTCGCCCGCGGGTGCGACTCGTAGTAGACCTCCTTGAGCCGCTCGCCCGAGAGGTGCGTGTACATCTGGGTCGTGGCGATGTCGGCGTGGCCGAGCATCTCTTGGACGGCGCGCAGATCGCAGCCGTTCGAGAGCAGATGGGTGGCGAAGCTGTGGCGGAGGGTGTGCGGGGACATCTTGCCGTCGAGGCCGACCGAGCGGGCGTGGCGTTGGACGATCTTGTAGAGGCCCTGGCGGGTGAGCGGGCCGCCGCGGAAGTTGAGGAAGAGGCGCGGCTCTTCGCGGCCGTGGAGGAGCTCGGGCCGACCACCGCGCAGGTAGGCCTTGATCGCGGCGATCGCCTGGCGGCCCAGCGGCACCAGCCGTTCCTTGGACCCCTTGCCGCGTGCCCGCACGAATCCCTCGTGCATGTCGATGTCGGCCATCTCCAGCCCGATCACCTCCGAGGCGCGCAGCCCGCACGCGTACATCACCTCGAGCAGCGCCCGGTCGCGCAGCGCGGTCGGCTCGGAGCCGTGCGGCGCGTCCAGCAGCTTCTGCACCTCGGCGTAGTTGAGGACGTGCGGCAGCTTCTTCGAGCGCCGCGGCGCCGCCAGGCTGGCGGTCGGGTCGTCCCCGATCAGCTCGTCGCGCCGCAGGTGCTTGTAGAAGGAGCGCAGGCAGGCGGCCTTGCGATGGATCGTCGAGGAGGAGCACGGCTGTTTCTCCTCACTGCCGGTCGCCAGCTCGGCGAGGAACTCCCCCACCTCCGCCGGCCGCGCCTTCAGCGCGTCGAGATGCTGGGCGGAGAGGTACTCGCCGTACTGGAAGAGATCGGTGCGGTACGCGTTCAAGGTGTTGCGCGAGAGGCCCCGCTCCAGCTCCAGGTAGGAGAGGAAGTCGAGCGTCAGCGATTTGAAGCGCGCGTCGGCGCCGGAGTCGGCGGGCGCGGCGGGGGCGTCGTGGTGAACGGCGATGGCCATGGCCCGATTGTTCTGTCTTCCTTACGGGAAACCTCTGGACGCAACCATCCGTGCGCCGGCGGCGAGGGGGGCTTCGAAGAAGAGCGGGTCCTCGGCGAGCGTCCGTCCCATGGTGGTCGTGGGAAGGCCGGAGGCCGCGTAGCCGTCGAGATCGACGGGCACGGGCTCGGCGCGGTGGAGGCCGATGCTGGCCTCGCTGATCTGGGACGCGAGGTCCGGCGCGCCCTCCGGGATCGCCACGGTGACCGGCGCGAGCAGCAGCTCCAGCACGGTGGCGGTGTGGTGGCTGAGGCCGAGGTGGCGCTCGCGCGGGTCGCCGGACGACAGCCGCGGGCTGAGGATCGTCGGCAGCTTCAGGGACAGCGCCGCGTGGGCGCTACTCAAGGCCTCCATGCCGCCGTGGCCGAACTCGGTGTCGGAGCCGATGATGCCCGGGCCCGGACCGACGAGGACGACGTCCCAGCCGAGGGCGCCCGCCGCGTCGAGGGCGCCAACAGTCGAGAGTGCCTCGTGCTCACCGCCATACGCGGGCGCCGCGGTGACGTGGCCGGCGAGCAGGCCGCGCTCCCGGAGCATCGCCACATCACGCGAGAGCGAGCCGGGCAACGCGCCGCCCGCGGTCTGCACGTAGCCGACTCGGTCCCGGGCCAGGCCTGCGCCGCCGCCCACGCCGCCGGCGCCAGATGGCCGTGCAGCGGAAGCACGGCGACCGGCACCAGCGGTTGACGGGCCGAAAACCCGTCAGATAGTCCGGTTTTCGGCCCGTCAACACGAACTCGCCGCCTCGACCGGGGCCACCGGGTGTTGCAGCGACGTGTAGTTCAGCTTCATCACGTGGGCGTCTCCCTTCACCCCGCCCTCCAGTCCGCGGGTCAGGTTCACGTGGACGATGTCGAAGCCGCCCGACCCGAGGCCGAGATCGAGTGCCGCGGCGTTGACGACCACCTCGTCGCCCTCGCGCATCTCCCCCAGCATCGCCTCGTCGGCCCAGGCGGCGTCGCTCCCGCCCGTCGACCGCCACCACCAGCGGGTCGGCCGAGACGACGACCCCTCACGCAGGTCGAGCCGGCCGTTCACGCCCGGGCGAGGATGCCCTCGCAGACCTCGAGCATCTTGTCGAGGTCGGCGGCAGCGACGTGCTCGGTGTTCGTATGGACCGCGTCGGGGCCGTTCGCGAGCAGGACGCTGTCGAAGCCGGCGAGGCGGAAGACGTTGGCGTCCGAGCCGCCGCCGATCGATTCGCGGCGCGGCTCGATCCCGGCGGCGCGCAGGCTCTCCTCGGCGAGGTCGAGCGCGGTCGAGGTCGACGGCACCTTGTAGCCGCGGAACAGCTCTTCGACGCGCACGTCGACGTCGCAGCCGAACTCGCTCGCGCCCCAGGCGCAGGCGTCGGAGATCTGGCCGGCGACTTCCGCCGCGCGGTTGGCGTCGAGGCTGCGCGCCTCGGCGTGGATGCCGCAGTGACCGGGGACGACGTTGCCGGAGGTGCCGCCCTTGATCAGGCCGACGTTCGCGGTCGTGCCCTCGTCGAGCCGCCCCAGGTTCATCCGGCCGATCGCCGCGGCGGCGGCCTCGATCGCGCTGGAACCGTCCTCCGGCCGCACCCCGGCGTGCGCCTCGACCCCGACGAAGTCGGCGAGGATCTTGTGCTGGGTCGGCGTCGCGGTGATGACCTCGCCGACCGGGCCGGCATGGTCGAGGACGATAGCCGATCTCGGCGCGCAGCTCCTCGACGTCGAAGGCCTTCGCGCCGCGCAGCCCCTGCTCCTCGGCGACGGTGAGGACGAGCTCGATCCCGACCGGCGGACGGCGCTCCACCCCGCGCCGCACCAGCTCCATGAAGACCGCCACGGCGGCCTTGTTGTCGGCGCCGAGGATCGTGTCGCCGGCGCTGCGGAAGACCCCTTCGTCGTTCACGACCTCGATCCGGCCCCGGTGCGGGACCGTGTCCATATGCGCGCAGAACATGACGTACTCGTCGCGCTCGCCCGCCACCGCGCCGAGCAGATTGCCCGCCCCCGCTTCGGCGGGCCCGGCGGCGTCGTCTTCGGTCACTTCCAGCCCGAGCGCCCGCAGTTCGGCCGCCAGCGCGTGTCGGCCACCTCGCGCTCCTCCCCCGTCGGCGAGCGGATCTCGCAGAGCCGGACGAAGGTGTCGTAGAGCCTCCGTTCCCCGCCACGGGGGACAGACTAGCGGTGCTCGGCGGAGGAGCGGGTGATGCCGATGTCGACGCCGTTGCCGTTGGGCTCGGAGAGCTCGTCACCGTCGGCCCGCTGCTTCGCCCGCGTGTGCGGTGGCGGCGCCGACGAACTCGCGGAACAGCGGCTCGGGCCGGTCGGGGCGGCGAGTTGAACTCCGGATGGAACTGCGAGGCGACGTAGAACGGGTGGTCGGGCAGCTCGATCATCTCGACCAGGCGCCCGTCGGGCGAGGTACCGCCGGCGACCAGGCCCTCCTCTTCGAGCCGCGGTCCGCAGGCAGAGATTGACCTCGTAGCGATGGCGGTGGCGCTCGTAGATGACGCCTCGCCGAAGATCTCGCGGGCCCGCGTGCCCTCGTGCAGCGCGCACGGGGTCGGCGCCGAGGCGCATCGTGCCGCCCATGTCGCGCGATCTCTTTCTGTTCGGGCAGCAGGTCGACGACCGGGTAGGGCGTCTCGGGATCGAACTCGGAGGAGTTGGCGCCGTCCATCCCGGCCACGTGGCGGGCGAACTCGACCACCGCGATCTGCATCCCGAGGCAGATCCCCAGGTACGGGATCTTGCCGCTCGCGGGCGATCTGGGCGGCGCGCGACCTTGCCCTCGATGCCGCGCTCGCCGAAGCCGCCGGGGATGAGGATCCCGTCGACGGCCTTCGAGCGCCTCCTCGGTCGAGGTGCTCGGAGTCGACCAGTTCGATGTCGACTTCGACGCCGTGGTGGATGCCGCCGTGCTCGAGCGCCTCGATCACCGACTTGTAGGCGTCGCGCAGCTGCACGTACTTGCCGACGATCGCGATCCGCACCTCGCGGGTCGCGGCTGCGTCGGCGCGGCGCACCATCGCTTCCCAGTCGCTCAGGTCGGCGGGCCGGAGCTCGAGTCCGAAGTGGTCGAGGACCAGGTCGTCGACGCCCTCGGCCCGGTAGCCGAGCGGGCACCTTGTAGATGTTGTCGACGTCGTAAGAGGAGATGACCGCGTCGACCGGGAGGCTGGCGAAGAGCGCGATCTTCTCCCGGATCTCCTGGTCGAGCCGGCCATTCGGAGCGGCAGAACAGCGCGTGCGGCTGGATCCCGATCCCGCGCAGCTCGTTGACCGAGTGCTGGGTCGGCTTCGTCTTCAGCTCGCCGGCGTGGCCGATGTACGGGACGAGGGTCAGGTGCACGAACATCGCCCGTTTCGGCCCGAGCGTCGGTGTAGAGCTGGCGGATCGCCTCGAGGAACGGCAGCGACTCGATGTCGCCGACCGTGCCGCCGATCTCGGTGATCACGAAGTCGACCGCCTGGCGACTCGGCGACGATGCGGATTCGCTGCTTGATCTCGTTGGTGATGTGCGGGATCACCTGCACCGTCGCGCCGAGATAATCGCCGCGCCGCTCGCGGCGGATCACCGAGTTGTAGACGCCGCCCGCGGTGACGTTCGACGCCGCGCGAGGTGTTCTCGTCGGTGAAGCGCTCGTAGTGGCCGAGGTCGAGGTCGGTCTCGGCGCCGTCCTCGGTGACGAAGACCTCGCCGTGCTGGAACGGGCTCATCGTCCCCGGATCGACGTTGATGTAGGGATCGAACTTCTGCAGCTGGACCCGGAAGCCGCGCGAGACGAGCAGGCGGCCCGATCGACGCGGCGGCGATGCCCTTGCCGAGGGCCGACACGACACCTCCGGTGACGAAGATGAATCTGGTGTCGCCTTGGTTGGATGGGCTCATGCTCTGCCAATCGAGTCTAGCCAGCGGAGGGGCGGAACCTTCTCGATCGTCGCCGAGATCGACCGTAACTCCCCATACACCGTCAAAACGAGCACCACGCCGAGGGCGATCAGCCGCCCGTCCGGGGACAAAACGCGTGAGCAGCCAGACGCCGGCGATCGCCCCGATGAGGTTCGAGCCGGTGTCCCCCAGCATCGCCCGCTCGCCCAGGGTCAACCAGGCGCCGACCAGTGCCGGGCCGGCGAAGATGCCGAGCAGTTCGATCGGCGCGAGCGTCCAGGCGAAGAGGCATAGCGCCGCGCCGAGCAGGGCCAGCGCCTTCTCCGCCCGCCCGGGCCGGAGGTCCAGCAGGTTGAAGAGGTTCGTGGCGAGCACGAGCAGGACGACGTCGGCGAGGTAGCGCCAGGTCGCCAGCCCCTGCCCGGAGACGACGTAGGCGGCCAGCGCGGCCGCGCCGATCGCCTTGATCGCGCCCGTCGACAGGCGTCCTTCGCGCAGCGCCCCCGCGTGTCCGCGCCAGCCCCGCGGCGTCGCCGCCGCCTCGCCCTGGCCGAGCGCGTCGTCGAGGAAGCCGAGAAAGGCGATCCCCAGCACGTAGGGCAGCCAGCGCCGCAGTTCCGGTGACAGGAGGTCGAGGCCGGCGCGGTCGTTCAGGACCGCCAGCGGGGCCAAGGCGACGAGCGCGACCGTCGCCAGCACCGCCCCCAGCGGGAAGGCGAGCGCGGCGCCGCGGTAGTTCGTCCGCACCAGCCCGGCGTCGCGCAGGCCGGCCGCCCCGGCGGGCAGCATCGGCACCGCCAGCGCGATCGCGAGCGGGAACCCGACCCAGTGCAACTCAGCCTCCTGGGTGAGCAGCTCGGGCAGCAGGCGGTCGGCGGAGCTCTTCACGCCGAAGCTGCCCTCGGCGCCGCGGATCGCCAGCACCAGCGCCAGCTGGCCCGCGGTGTTGTCGATGTCGTCGACGGTGGTCAGGTCGTTGGACTGGAAGAAGGAGATCGAGGAGGGTTCGGTGCTCGTCGACTCGACCCCGATCGCCGGCACGCGCGTCGCCGTGATCCCTTTCAGGATCGCCGTTTCCAGCTGAGCGGCGGTGGAGCGCTGGACCGGACCCATGGTTTCCGGCTGGCTGCGGACGACGATCACCGCGTCGAGCGTCCCGAATTCACCGCTCGCCCGCGAGAAGAGCTGGCCGCGGACGAGTTCCGGCAGCGTGCCGCCGATCACGATCTGCCGTCCGACCCCGACCCCGAGTTCGGTGAGCTGTTCCGGTTCCGTACGAATTTCGGCGAAGCGCGTTTCCGCCAGTTCGCCGGCGAGCCCGCCCATGTCGACCGGCTCGCGCACCACCCCGACGCCGACGAGTTTCGCCCCGGTCGGCCCGAGGGCGTCCTCGACCGCGGAGGTGATGTCGCTCGGCAGCCCGCCCATCGCGACGATCGCGATCCGTTTCCCCGGCAGCTCTTCGCGGGTCAGCACCGGGTAGACCTTTTCGTCGAATTCGTTGGCCCGACCGAGTTCGCCGGAGAGGTCGTCGGCGCGCGAGCGCGCGTCTTGGAGGTTGCCGACCAGGCTCTGCTCGAGGTTCTTGCGCGTTTCGGTCAGCGCGCCGCCGCCGAACTCGGCGCCGATCAGGATGCCGACCGCGAGCGCGAGGAAGACCGCGATCAGGGACGTGGCGTGGTAGCGAGCGCTGTAACCCATCTGGAGGGGAAGGCTAGATCCCCAGCCAGATTCTGACCTTCAGCCAGAACAACTCGAAGACGTCGTTCAGCGCGGGCGAGGTGATGATCAGGATCGTCAGCAGGACGAGGAAGGCGACGATGAAGAAGATCACCGGCATCAGGGTCGAGCTCGGCCGGTAGAGGCGCGAGACGCCCTTGGCGTCGACGAGTTTCTCGCCGATCCGCAGGCGGGTGAGGAAGGTCGAGGACATCCCGCCGCGCTTGCGGTCGAGGAACTCGATCAGGTTGAAGTGCGCGCCGACGCTGACGATCAGGTCCGCCCCCTTCTCGAAGGCCATCAGCATCGCCACGTCCTCGCTGGTCCCGGCGGCGGGGACGACCTTGTGCTCGAGGCCCATCTCGACCAGGCGGTCGCGGCCGGGCGCGCGGCCGTCGGGATAGGCGTGGACGATCAGCTCGGCGCCGCAGGAGAGCGCCGCGTCGGAGGCGGAGTCCATGTCGCCGAGGATCACGTCCGGCTTCTGGCCCGCCTCCAGCAGTCCGTCGGCGCCGCCGTCGACGGCGACGATCAACGGCCGCACGTTGCGGATGTAGGCGCGCAGGGCTTTGAGGTCGCGGCGGTGGCGCTCGCCGCGGACGACGATCAGGACGTGCCGGTCGCGGAAGGAGACGCGGGTCGGGGGGAAGTCGATCGACCCGGTGAGGATGTCGGTCTCCTGGCGGACGTGCTCGACCGTGTTTTCGGCGAACTCGGCAAGCACCTCGTCGATCCGCTCGCGCTGGGCGGCAAGTTCGCGTTCCAGCTCGGGGACGGTGAGCACGGTGCCGCGCAGCACCTCCACGCCGGCGGACTGGACGGAGCCCTCGCCGGTGACGGTGACGGCCTGGCCGTCGCGGAGCAGGTCGAAGACCGGTGTGTCGGGAGCATCGACGAGGCGGATGCCGGCGCGGGCCAGCATCAGCGGGCCGGCGTTCGGGTACTTGCCGTCGGAGGAGGACGCGGCGTTCACCACCGCCGAGACCCCGCACGCGATCAGCTCCTCCGCCGCGATCCGGTCGACGTTCACGTGTTTGATCACGGCGACGTCGCCCGGATGCAGGCGTTTCACCAGATGCTTGGTGCGGCTGCCGAGACGCGCCGTGCCCTCGATCGGGCCGGGACTGATCCGGGTTCCGCCGCGGCGCCCGAGCAAGGCGGGCAGGCGTCGACGACTGGTGGTTGCCACGCGCTCAGGTTATGCGACGTGGTTAAGAAGAGCCAAATCGAGCCTGGGCACCCGTGCTGTTCCTCGGCCTTGAGTGCGGCGCTTGCCACGTTCTGAGTCGATGCGGATGCAGCTGCGGTGAAGTCGCTGCTGGGCCTTCCAGAAGATCGCGGATGAGGCGGCTGAGCAGGCCCGCCTGAGCAGCGCCGAACTCGTGGCCTTCTGCGTGGCACCCGACGGTAGTGCCAGGCCGCCTCGACGAGGAGCCGACGGGCGTGGCGTGATCCCGACTTCGTGATCGAGCCTGCCGACGGCGTCTCGCCCGAGCTGTTCTCGGAAGGCACCAGGCCGAGCTAGCTCAGAGCGGCGCCGGGCGCTCGAAGCGGTGAAAGTCGCCGACCTCGGCGCAAAGGCCCAGCGCGGAGAGGGTGTCGATGCCGCGTAGGCAGCGAAGCCGGGCGACGTCCTGCTCCCAGGGGCGAGCCGGGACCAGCGCGACCATCCGGGCCTCGAGATCGTCGCGGCGCACCAGCGAGCGCCTCTATCGCGCCGATCCCGTCGAGCAGGACCGACTGCGCCACCGGCTCGGGCAGCTCGATCCGACGCAGCCATTCACGATGGCGCTCCGTCCAGTTGTTGCCCTCGAAGCGCAGGTCGTGGCGCAGCAGGAACTTGCCGACCCGATGACGGGCCCGCATCAGATCGCCGCGCACATCCTCGCGGGCGCGGACGAGGTCGCGCATCGCCTCGCAGCGGGCTCGGCACACGCACCGGGTGCAGGCCGCCGATCATCAGCAGCCGCACGAGCCGTTCGGCGTCGCGGCGGTCGGTCTTCACCCTGTCCTGGGCGGGACGCTCGATCTTGCCCGGCGCCGCGATCACGCAGGCGATGCCACGCTCCTGCAGCGCCCGAGCCAGGCCGAACCCGGTCGGGCCCGCCTCGTAGGCCACCCGCACCGGCGCCGGCAGCCCGGCGCAGAAGTCGGCGACCTCACCGGTGGTTCCACCGATCTTCCTCACCGCCAGCTCGCCCGACTGCTGATCGGCGATCGCAGCCACGACCTTCGCGGCGTGAACATCGAGACCCACCCACGTCCTAACCTGACCCGCCCGTCTCGTCGGGATGCAGCTCGGTGTAGGCGAGCGGCGTGAATGGTCGTCGATCATCGAGTGGGCGATCTCGTACCCGACCCGCTCGCGCATCCGGGCAGTGGTTGTGGAGCGGTCGCCGGTGACGGCGTGGACGGGCGGGGTGAAGCGGGCGAAGCGCTTGGTGTCCATCTGGAGGAGGTCGCCGGGGCAGGGCCACTCGAAGCGGCGCACGGCCTCCTTCGGGGCGGTAGGCCGACGCGAGAGACCACGACGAGAGAAGACAGCGGCGAGACGGTCGCATGGGGGATGCCGGTCTCCGGAGGCGATCAGCCGAGGACCCCAGCCGGTGCGTCGACGCTCCTCGCAGATGCGGTCGTGCACCTCCTCGCTCATCAGCGACGGCCGTCGGCGGTGCGGCGCCGAGGATCGGTCCTCGAGACAGATCGAGGGATCGGCCGCTGCTCCTCGCGTCGCCCTGCGCCAACGCCAGACCCAGGTATGGGCGGTCGACCTCGACACGTTCGAGGCGGGCGCGGCCTCCTAAGCCGCGGCGAGGAGCTCTCTCGCGTGCTGGGTGGCGGCCTCGTCGGAGGACTCGCCGCCGAGCATGCGGCGGATCTCCTCGACCACGCCCTCGCCGGCGAGCCGCTCCACGCTCGCCACCGCCTGCGCGGTGTCGGTGTCCTTTTCCAGTCGGAAGTGGACGTCGGCGAGCGAGGCGACCTGCGGCAGGTGGGTGATGCAGAGGACCTGATGCTCGGCGCCGAGCGCCTTCAGCCGCTCGCCGACCACGCGGGCGGTGTTACCGCCGATCCCGGCATCGATCTCGTCGAAGACCAAGGTCGCGGCACCCGCCGCCGGGCCGAGACCGCTCAGCGCCAGCATCACCCGCGAGAGCTCGCCGCCGGAGGCGGCATCGCGCAGCGGCGCGGGCTCGATCCCCGGGTTCGGAGCGACCCGCAGCTCGACCGTCTCGCGGCCCGAGGCGCCGAAGGAGTCCGGGTGTGGGTCGAGCGCGACCTCGAGGCGCGCCCCGTCCATGGCCAGGCTCGCGAGCTCGGCCGCGACCCGCTCCTCCAGCGGCCTCGCCGCCTTCTCGCGCCCGGCACTCAGCTTCTTGCCGAGCTTCGCCCGGCGCGACTCGGCCTCCGCCAACGCCGCGGTCGCCTCCGCCCCACGGACCTCGGCGCCCTCGAGCCGCGCGATCTCGGCGCGGCAGCGCTCGGCGTGCTCGAGCACCGACTCGACGCTGCCGCCGTGCTTGCGTTCGAGTCGATCGAGCGCCTCCAGCCTTTCCTCGACCGCGACCAGGCCACCCGGGTCGGCGGCGATGCTCTCCGCGTAATCGCGCAGCTCCGCCGCCACGTCCCCGACCTCGACGTTCAGCGCCGCCACCCGCTCGGCGATTCGATCGAGCGTCGGATCCACCCCGACCGCCGTGGCGAGCTTCGATTCGGCCTCGGCCAACGTCGCCGCCGCGCCGCCGCCTTCGAGGTCGGTTCCGGCCAGCCCGGCGTGGGCGCCCGCCGCCGCGGCGTGCAGGCCCTCGGCGTGGCGCAGCCGCTCGCGGTCGGTCGCCAGCGCGTCGCGCTCCTCGGGGTCGGGTTCGACCTCTTCGATCTCGGAGAGCTCGTAGCGATAGAGGTCGAGGTCGCGCTCCCGCGAGCCCTCGCGCTCGCGCAGCTCGGCCAGCTCGGCGGCGAGGCGGCCGACCTCGCGGTGCGCCTCCCGGTACTCCTCGCGCAGCGCCAGGTGCTTCGTCCCGGCGAAGCCGTCGAGCACCTCCATCTGGGTCGAGGAGATCGTCAGCTTGCGGTGCTCGTGCTGACCGAAGAAGGCGACGAGGCGCCCGCCGAGCGCCTTCAGGTCGGCCGCCGTGGCGGCGCGCCCGGCGACGAAGGCGCTGGTCCGCCCGCCCGCCGAGACCCGCCGCCCCAGCACCACCTCCTCGGCACCCGCGGGCAGCCGCTCGGCGAGCTCCGCCAGCTCCGGGTCGTCGAGCAGCCCGGCGGGCAGGTCGAAGACCCCCTCGACCCAGGCCTCCTCGGCGCCCGGTCGCACGATCCCGGATTTCGCCTTGCCCCCCATCAGCAGGTCGAGCGAGTGGGCGAGCACGGTCTTCCCCGCCCCGGTCTCCCCGGTGATCGCGTTCAGCCCTTCGCCGAGCCGCAGTTCGGCCCGTTCGATCAGCAGCAGGTTCTCGATCCTCAGCTCGCGCAGCACCCCAAGCGGTTTAGCACCGGCCCCGGCGGATCCAGCGGCAGCGGGGGCGCAAATTGCGCGGACCCGGGCGCTACGCGCCGGTCGACTGCGCGAATGAGGAGGAGCGGACCAGGACGAAGCCGGCGATCGCGCCGACGAAGGAGAGGATCGCGCCGATCAGGATGACGGTGTTCAGCCCGCTGACGAACGCGACATCGGCGGCCTGGACCGTCTTCGCTTGGAGCGCCGGTGGGAGGTGGAGCGCCACGACGCCGCGCGAGCCGCTCGAGGCGACGATTTCGCCGAGTCCCTTTGGCGCGTGCGGCAGCAGTTCGCCGATCTTTGAATTCACATTCGTCTGGAAGACGGCACCAAGGCCAGCGACTCCCGTCGCGATTCCCACCTGGCGGAAGGTCGAGTTGATCCCCGAGCCCATCCCTGATTTCTCCACCGGCACGACGGCGATCGCCGCCTGTCCGATTCCGGGATTGGTGACGCCGATCCCGACCCCGGCCAGCAGGAAGCCGACCAGCAGCGTCGTCCATTCCGAGTCGGGCGAGATGCCGTGCATGAGCAGGAGCCCGACCCCGACCAGGGTGAGGCCGCAGCCGAGCAGCACCCGGATCGCGACCCGATGCGAGAGCGCCCCCGCCACCGGCGACGCGATGAAACCGAGCACGGTCAGCGGCAGGAAGCGCAGGCCGGCCTCCAATGGCGAGTAATCGAGCACGCCCTGGAAATAGATCGTGAGATAGAGGAAGAGCGCGAACATCCCCCCCGACAGGCAGAACGCGACGGCCGAGACCCCGTTGAAAGCGGGATTGCGGAACAAGTTCAGGTCCAGCATCGGGTATCGGGTGCGGACCTCGATCGCGATGAAGATCGCCATCAGGACGGCGGCCCCGATCAGGCAGGCGAGGATCACCGGGCTCCCCCAGCCTTCAGGGTTGCCGCGGATCAGGGCGAAGATGAAAAGGAAAAGTGACGCCGAGAAGGTGACCAGACCGGGGACGTCGATCGGTTCGGGTTTCTCCGCGATTACGTTCCGAACCTTCCGCTCGGTCAGGACCATCGCGCCGATCCCGATCGGGACGTTGACGAAGAAGATCCACTCCCAGCCGAGGCTCTCGGTGATCACACCGCCGATCAGCGGCCCGATCGCGACCGCGCCGCCGACCGTCGCGCCCCAGACCCCGAAGGCGGTGGCCCGATCTTTGCCCTGGAACTCCTGGCCGATCAGCGCCAACGAGGTGGCGAACATGCCGGCGCCGCCGACGCCCTGGAGGCCGCGGCAGAGGTTCAGCACCGTCGGGTCGCTGCTGATCCCGCAGAGGAACGAGGCGAAGGTGAAGATGCCGAAGCCGATCGTGAAGACGCGGCGGCGTCCAGGCGGTCGCCGAGACTGCCCGCGGTGAGCAGGAAGGAGGCGAGCATCAGCGAGTAGGCGTCGACCACCCACTGGAGTGACGAAAGGCTGGCGTGCAGCGAGCGCTGGATGTCCGGGAGCGCGACGTTGACGATCGTCACGTCGAGCAGCAGCATGAAAGTCGCCACGGAGACGAGCGTGAGAGTCCACCATTTGCGCTCCATCTAGACCGCCAGGTGTCCGAACTTGTCGCGGATGCGCCCGTAGAAGCTGGTCCCGGGGAGCTGGCCGAGGCAGCCCGCGGAGTCGACGAAGCTCACCTCGAGCTCGTCGCCGGACTCGAGCTCCCCGAACTCGGTGCCGTCGAGGGCGATTTCGACCGGCTCGCGGTCCGGCGCGTTGCCGACGGTGAGGATGTCCTGGGGCGCGACGACCAGCGCCCGGGCGGTCAGCGAGTGCGGCGCGATGTAGCTGACCACATAGCCCTTCACGCCCCAGGCGAGGATCGGGCCCTGGTTGGCGAGGTTGTAGCCGGTCGAGCCGACCGGGGTCGCGGCGACGAGCCCATCGCAGCGCACGTGGCCGACCTCGTCGGAGGCGACGCGATAGCTCAGCTCGGCGACACGGTCGTGGGGGCGGCGCTGCAGGGTCACGTCGTTGAAGCCGATGCCGGATCGACCGCCCGCCTCGACCCGGATCGCGGGCAGCGCGATCGTCTCGACCTCGCCGTCGAGCGCGCGGGCGATCCCTTCCTCGGCTTGCGGACGCTCGACCGCAGCGAGGAAGCCGACCGTGCCGAAATTGACACCGAACACCGGCACGCCGGTGCCGGCGAAGCGACGCAAGCGCATGCAGGATCGTGCCGTCGCCGCCGAGGACGAGGCACAGGTCGGGCGTCTCGCCCTGCTTCTCCAGCTCGACCCCGGCCGCCTCGGCGCCGTGCTTGTCGAGCTCGGACTGGTCGGCGACCAGTCGCCAGCCCGCCGCCTTGGCGGCCGCGGCGGCGACCGGCACCGCCTCGGTCGCGGCGGGCGGGTGCGAATGGGTGATCAGCGCCACGGTCTTCATTCCTCGCCCTCCTCCCCGTCGGCTCCCGACGCATCGGCGGCGGCGATGGCCGCCTCCAGATCGTCGACGACCGGACCCTCTCCGCCGCACCAGACAAAGGTCTCCCGGTTGCCCTTCGGACCCGGCAGCCCGGACGAGACGATGCCGCGGATCGGCAAGCCCTGCTCGCGGGCCGCGGTCGCCACCTTCAGCACCGCCTCCTGGCGGTCGGCGGGATCACGGACGACGCCACGGCCGACGCGCCCTTTCTCCAGCTCGAACTGCGGCTTCACCATCGCCAGCACCTCGCCACCCGGGACCAGGCAGGTGGCGACGGCCGGCAGCACCTTGGCGAGGCCGATGAAGGAGACGTCGATCGTCGCCAGCGAAGCGAGGAACGGCAGGTCGGCGGGGCCGAGGGCGCGGGCGTTCAGGCGCTCGATCACGGTCACCCGCGGGTCCTTGCGCAGCCGCGCGTCGATCTGGCCGTAGGCGACATCGACCGCTGCTACCCGCATGGCGCCCCGTTGCAGCATGCAGTCGGTGAATCCGCCGGTCGAGGCGCCGACGTCGAGGCAATCGCGGCCGGCGACGTCGATCCCGAGCCCCTCCAACGCGTTCTCCAACTTGATCCCGCCGCGCGAGACGAACCGCGGCCGTGCCTCCAGGACGAATTCGGCCTCCGGCTCGACCAGCTGGCTCGGGCGCAGGGCGACCGGCCCGTCGGGCCCGACGCGCACTTCTCCGGCCCGGACCGCGCCCGCCGCGGCGGAGCGCGACGGAAACAGCCCTCGCTCGGCCAGGACAGCGTCTATACGGGCCTTCTTCATCGACCGAAAGCTACAGCGACCCCGAAAGCCGCCGCGGACATCATTTTGTGCCCTCGCCGATCCCAGCCCCCCTGTTCACAGACTTTTAACGCTTCCCCCTGGACGACCATCCGAGCCTGGTATACAAGGAAGCCCTCCTATTTCCCTCTCCCGAGCCAAATTTGGCCTGAGAGCAGGGAAATCGCCAAAAAAAGAGGCTCTGTGACCCCCCTCACAGACAATCAGCACATACGTTCGTACGCTGTTCAAGGATTCAGTCGGAGCAACCGATAAGGAACACAACAGAAAACTTCTTGGTCGAGTCCCGCGTCGTAATTATTGCCCTAGATGCTTCCCACATCTGGCGCACACGACACAACTGGGCTCACCTACCTCCCACGGATCCACATATATAGAGATACATATCTCTCCTCCCTGTAGTAACCCCAGAAGCGCCCCTCCTCCCCGGAGGGGCGTTTTCTGTTGTGGGGACCTCAGGGAGCGGTCACGGCCCAGGAGCAAGTGCTGTTTACCGCGGCGGCGCGACCGACGAATTCGAAGCCAAGCGACCGGTGGTGCACGTCGGATCTCGTCGCAACTGCCCGGCAGAGGATTACGGTGCCTCGACCGCGCGGAGAGCGTCGATCACGCGGGTCGCGACCGGGGCGGGCCCGTCGGGATCGATCGGCGCCGGCGCGCCGAGCAGGTAGCCCTGCGCGAAATCGACCCCGAACCTCTTCACCAAGGCGAGGGTCGCCTCGTCCTCGACCCCCTCGGCGACGGTCTTCTGACCGAGCCGTCGGGCGAGCCCGACGATCGTCTGCACCAGGTAGCGGTCGAACTTGTCGGTCTTCATGCTCTGGATGAAGTCCATATCGATCTTCAGCACCTGGATCGGGATGTGCTTGAGGTAGCCGAGCGAGCTGAGGCCGGTCCCGAAGTCGTCCAGCGCGAGGTCACAGCCCATCTCCTCCAGAGTCGACGCGAAGCGACGGGCCGCCTCGAGGTTCGCGACGCCCGCCGTCTCGGTCAGCTCGAAGCTGAGCAGCCGCGGGTCCATGCCGCCTCGGATCGCCTCGGCCAAGGATTCGATCAGGCTCGGATCGGCGACGCCGGCTCGGAGATCTTGACCGCCAAGCGCGACCTCCCGCGCCGATTCGATCGCTCGATCGACGGAGAAACGGTCGAAGTCGCCGATCAGGCCGAAACGCTCGGCAGTCGGCAGGAAGGATTCCGGCGGGACCTCGGTCCCATCCCGATCGATCATCCTCACGAGCAGCTCGTCCCGCTCCACCTCACCAGAGCGGACGTCGACGATCGGCTGTGCGTAGAGGGCGAGCCTCCCCTCGCGCATCGCATCGCGAATCTGCTCGACCCAGATCAGGTTCATGCCCTTCTGCCCTCGGTAGACGCAGATCCCGCCGTGACCGGCGCTCTTTGCGTCGTACAGGGCGATGTCGGCGGCGATCAACAGATTCTCGGCTGACAATTCGGGGTCGGGGCCATAGAGCACGACGCCGACGCCGGCCACGACCATCGGGTCGCGACCGGCCTTGATGTCCCGCAACACCTCTTCCGCGACCCTCGTCGCGCCCTCCTCGTCGGTCTCGGGGGGCAGCACCGCGAACTCGTCCCCGCCGAGCCGCGCGGCGGTGTCGGTTGCCGGGTGCCGGAATCGATCGTCTCCGCGACCCGACGGAGCACCCGGTCTCCCGTCGGATGACCGAACGAGTCGTTGATGAACTTGAACGAGTCGAGGTCGACGAAGAGCAGGGCGCCGCCGCGGCCATGGCGTCGCGTGTACCGGAGTTGCTCATCGAGCTTCTCGGCGAAGCGCCGCCTGTTGTAGAGGCCGGTGAGCGGATCGTGGTCTGCCAAGCTGCGCAACCGCCGCCCCATCACCTTCTGTTCGGCGATCACCCGGTCGCGTTCGGCGATCAGGCGGCCGTTCTCGGTAAGGGTCCGGAAGAGCCGGGCCAGACCGAGCAGCAGGACCGACCCGGCGGCGGCGATCACCACCAGGTTCCGGCCATGCCATGCCTCCATCGAAAGCAGGACCAGCGAGAGAAGGATCGCTCCCCCCAACACGATCCCGCGCGAGCGCCCGCGAAGCGGTTCGGCGCGAGCCAAGGCGGAACTGAAGCGGGAGGACGAGGCGAGCAGGACGATCGCCACGCCCCAACCGAAATAGTGGGCGACACCAGGCGTGCCCGTCCCTTGGGTCTCTCCTTCAGGTTGACGACGTACGTGGCCAGCAGGACGGCCATCCCGGCCATCATCCAGAGATAGGCGCCGCCGACCCGGAAGCGGCTGGGCAAGGCGATCACCGCCAGCATCGTCAGCATCGCCAGGTCGAGGATCGGGTAGGCGAGCTCACCGCCGACCAGCACGCGCGACGCGGTAGCGCTGGGCAGCAGCGCGCTGAAGATCACGCAGGCCGCGCGACGACCGAGAGTGAGACGATCACCGCATCGAGGCCGATCGAAAGGCGCAGTCCCCTGTTTTCCTTGCGGACCAGCAGGATCAGCCCGAAAAGGAGCAGCGGGAAGAGGGCGAGACAGAGTCAATCTCCGGCCGTCGGGAAGTCGCTCAGGGTCAGCTGGCCGAAGTAGAACCAGGCCTCGCCGGTCGAGTTAAAGGCGAGCCCGGTGCCGATGAGGAGCCAGCCGAGGCGTCGACCCGGCTGCTCGGCCGCGCACAGGAAGAAGAAGAGGACCGGCAGCAGGAGGATCGCGACGACCATCGTGGCGGTGAGGGGGCCGCCGGGGGCATTGGTCGGCGCGACCGCGAACTGGGTCAGCTCGACCACGAAGGCAACCGCTACCGCCCCGGAGAGCAGATTCGCCACTTGGCGAGCCCGGTGAGGCCGTCCCTTCCCACGCTTGGATCCGTGGATCGTTGCCACTTCGATCCATCGACAGGAATCTATCGGTACTGGTCCGCATTTATCCACATCGTTCACTTCGCCGCCAAGGCGCTCGCCACGGTCCATGGTCCCGTTGTTATGTGCAACTATGCAGTTGCACCTCGGACGGAAAGGGGCTGTCGGTGAGAGTCGTCGTCATCGGGGGTCCGAGATTCGTCGGACCCGCTGCCGTGGGTCGTCTGGTCGCGGCCGGGCACCAGGTCGCGGTCGCGCATACGGGAACCCATGAGCACCCTCGGTCGAGGCCGTCGAGCATTTTCAAGGCGATCGCGACACTCTCCTTCCCCCGGGCGGCCCGATCGAGCGCTGGAGGCCCGATGCTCTGCTCGACACCTTCGCCGGCGGCGCGACCGCCGCCAAGGCGCAAGGGCTTGCCGCCTGCGCGGCGCGGACCGGTGCACGCGTCGTCGCGATCAGCTCGGTCGACGTCTACCAACACGGTGTCGACTCCGGCATGGGAGACGGCAGCGGGACGCTGACCCTGACCGTCGATCCGATCCCGCTGCCCGAGAGACGCGCGTCGCCGCGTCGCCCCGTACCCGGGCGCCCAGCCCGGTCACGACAACGTCGCGATGGAGGACGCGCTCGAGACGGCGGGGTGCGCGGCGGTCGTCCTGCGTCCCGGCGCCATCTACGGCCCCCACCCCACCGCCCGCGAGTGGACGCTGGTGCGGAAGGTCGCGCTCGGCCATCGCGACCTGCCGCTACCCGACGGCGGCGTCCAGCTCTTCCACCGGGTCGCGATCGACCGACTCTCCCGGGCGATCCTCGCCGCGGCCGAAAGAGCGACGGACGAGCCCTGGGCATGCAACGTCGACGACCCCCAGGACCGCGACTACTCCGGGCTGGCACGCAGGATCGGCGAGCTGCTCGACTGGGAGTGGGAGCCCGGAGGGTTCCAATCGATGAGGACGTCCACCCGTGGCCGACCGCCCACCCCGTACTCGTCTCCGACCGGCGCCTACGGAAGGACGTGGCGTCATCCCACGAACCCGATCCCGACGACGCCCTTCGCGAGACGGTCGAGTGGCTGTGGGAGCACCGCGAGAAGATCCTCGCGAACGAGGCCGATTAGGAGCCGTCGGCGTCCACCGATAGACAGCCGGCGTGCATTCGGCCGCGGATATCGAAGGAGCGCTCACGGCGCCCGCGACTTCTGGGTGCGCCATGCCGCCTTGCTGGGCCGACTCGATGCCCGAGCAGCGCGAGGCGATCCTCGCCGGCCGGGCGGGTTAGGCACCGGAGCCGGCCTTCAGATCACGAACGGGATCAGCATCTTCGTCCGTGCGCGATAGGCGGGATAGGCGAGCGGGAAGATCGCGGCCAGGTTCTTTTCCTCCACCGACGCCGAGTAGAGAAAGAAGACGGTGAGGGCGGCGGCCACCGCGAGGGCCAGCAGGTCGACGGAGAGGGCGGTGCCGATGACCGCGGTGAGGATCCCCGTGTAGATCGGGTGACGGACGAGGCGGTACGGGCCCGAGGTGACGAGCTCGGGTTCCTCCTTGATCGTCATCGGCATGCCCCAGTTGCGGCCGATGTGGACGCGCGCCCAGACGGCGAAGCCGAGGCCACAGGCGACGACGACGATCCCGAGGACCGGCAGGACGACTCCGTGGACCTCGAGGCCCCCGGTATCGACGTGGGTGAACAGGAAGATCAGGGCGATCGCGAGGAGGGCACGCAGCGGCATCCCTTGCCAGCTCGTCGTGCCCCGCTTCGCCCGCAACGCCGAGAGGAACCAGTAGGCACAGAAGATGACCCAGAGGACAACGACGATGAGGCGCGGTGCGGCCATCAGATGAGTGCACCTGAGTTAAGCGCAACGCTCTAAAGCCCAGCGCTCGGCCCTCAGGTATTCGCCGGATCCATCCTCACCCTCGCCGCGTTCTTCACCCGGGGCGCGATGCGTTTCCTCCGCCCCGCCCTCAGGACCTCGAGGCGGACGATCTCGTAGCCGAGCAGCCGCTGGAAATACCGGTGGCCGGCTGCCGAGCAGGTAGGCGTCGTCGCAGTTGACGAGGAGGACGTCGCAGCGGCCGCAGAGATGCTCGACGATCGCGGTGTGGATAAGCCAGCGGGCGTATCTCGCGCTCGAGCCGAGGCCATGCAGGAGGGCGACCTGGTCGTCGACGGTGACGATGGCTTCGGCCACCGGCGGCGCCTCGGCGTCCTCGCCGCGGACGCACCACCACTCGATCGGCCCCGGCGTGAGGTGACCGCGGCGGGTGTCGTCGAGCCCCGGCTCCCAGTCCTCGATCACGGTGCGGGTGACCGTCAATCCCGCGCGCCGCGCGTGTCCGAGATTGGTGCGGAGGGCCTGCCGGTGGCGGCCGCGCAGGTAGCGGGAGAAATCCGCGGGCAGCGGCAGCACGCCCTGCGCGGTGCGGTAGCGGAAGCGACCGCGTTCGCGGATCGCGAGGTGCTCGGCGATCATCCGGCCGGCGGGTGACGAGGTGAGGCGGACCTCGAGCGCGGGCAGGCTACGGTCGTAGCGCCCCACCGTCAACGACCCGGCGCGCAGCCGTTCCACGATGGCGTGGGGACCGCGGCCGTCGATCGCACGACAGGCCGGGGCCGCCGCGCACGCGCGCACAAACAGCTCGCTTCCATATCCGGTCTCGGGCATCGGGCAGGGGGTCTCGCGACCGCTCGATTCTGTGGTGCGGCCGACCGATCAGGAGTGAACAAGCGGTGACGGAACCGGACCGTTTTCGGCGGACCCAGGCCCGCGCGGGTAGCCCCGGCGCCAGATTTGCGAAGCTCCGCGGATGGAATGCGTGTGCGGCTGCGGCCGGGAGATCCCCAAGGAATTCTCCGACCGAAACTTCATCGCGGCCAGCGTCGCGATCGAGCTGTTGGCCTGGGACAAGAACCGGGCGTTGCCCGGCCCCGGGCCGGAGGGGCGCGAAGGGCTGATCGCCCGCGGGGTCGAGTGCTACGAGCAGCTTCTCTATTCGCTACACGGAGAAGGCGGCGCCGATCCGGACCCGGGGTGCAGGGAATGGCTCGATGAGTCGGTGAAGATGCGGGCGCACCGCTCCGACATGTCGAAGCGACGCCTCTTCCGCCCCAACGTGCCGAACGTCAGCAAAGAGGACATGGAGCGGATCGACCGCCGGCACCCGGAGCGGAGCTTCACCGGTCAGAGCGAAGCGGGGCCCCGAAGAGTCGGCGACGCCGAGCGGGGCCGCCGCCCGCAGCGCCTCGGCGACCGCGACGAAGGACGACGATCTCGTCGCCCAGCTCGAGCGCCTCCGCATCCTCCGGGACGAGGGCGCCCTCACCGACGAGGAGTTCACCGCCGCCAAGGCACGCCTTCTCGAGCGCGACTGACCTGGGCCGCCCCGGCGAAGGCCGACTCAGAGCGCCAGCGAGAGCGGCTCCTCGAGCAGCACCCGGATCCGCGCCAGGAACTCGGCGGCGGGGGCGCCGTAGAGGATGCGGTGGTCGCAGGCCAGGGTGACGCCGAGGAGGTGGGCGGTGGTGATCTCACCGTCGCGGACCACCGGCTTCTCGGCGATCGCCCCGACCGCGAGGATCGCCGCCTGGGGGGCGTTGATCACCGCGGAGAAGTTCGTCACCCCGTACATCCCGAGGTTCGAGACGGTGAAGGTGCCGCCGGAGAGCTCGGGCGGGGTGATCGAGCCGTCGCGGACCTTGGCGGCGAGCCGGCGGGCGTCGCCGGCGATCTCCCGCAGGCCCTTGCGGTCGGCGTCGAAGACCGTGGGCACGACCAGGGCGTCCTGGGCGGCGACCGCCACACCGACGTTCACCCGCGAGTAGAGCTCGAAGCGCCCGTCCTTGTAGGAGCCGTTGGCGAGCGGGTGCTCGCGCAGCGCAAGGGCACAGGCCTTGACCACCATGTCGTTGAAGGAGGGGACAACCTCTCCCTCCGGGGTCATGGCCTTGAGTCGGGCGCGGGCCGCCACCGCGGCCGACATGTCGATCTCGGCCTGCAGGTAGAAGTGGGGCGCGGTGGCCTTCGACTCCGCCATCCGCCGGGAGACGACCTGCTGGAGGCGGGTGAGGTCCTGGTGGGTGGTGGTGCCCTTGGCGGTCTCCTGGGCGCGGGAGCTCCTGGCCGCGGCAGGGCTGGTCGCAGGGTCGATGCGGCGACGCACCTGCGCCTTCTCCACGTCGGCCTTGACGATCCGCCCCCCGGGGCCGGAGCCCTGGACGGAGGCCAGGTCGACTCCGGTGTCCCGAGCCACGCGGCGGGCGAGCGGCGAGGCCTTGACGCGCTCACCGGCGGGGACGGGTGCGGCGGGCGCGGCCTGCGCCGGTTCTTCGCGCACGACTTCGGTCTCCGGCTCGCTCGCCTCCGGTTCCGCCTCCGGCTCCTTCTTCGGCGATTCCACGCGCGTCGGCGCCTCGCCCGCGTCCCCCACCACCGCGATCGGCGCGCCGATCGGCAGGGTGTCGCCCTCCTGGGCGAGGATCTCGGTCAGCGTCCCGGCGACGTCTGACTCGTAGGCCATGTTCGCCTTGTCGGTCTCGATCTCGACCAGCTCCTCGCCGACCGCGACCTCGTCGCCGACCTGCTTCATCCACTTCAGGATCACGCCCTCCTCCATCGAGTCGGAGAGGCGCGGCATGACGATCTCGGCCACGGCTAGCCCTCCAGCCCGAGGGTCTGCAGGGCGGCCCGCTCGATCCGGTCTTCGGTCGGCATCGCGGCAAGCTCGAGCTCCTTCGCGTAGGGCAGCGGTACCTCCGCCATCCCTACCCGCTCGACCGGCGCGTCGAGGTCGTCGAAGCAGGCGTGCTGGATACGCGCCGCGATCTCCGCGGTGACCCCGTAGCTCGGCCAGCCCTCCTCGACGCAAAGGACCCGGTTGGTCTTCGCGACCGAAGCCGCGATCGTCTCCACGTCGAGCGGCCGCAGGCTGCGCAGGTCGACGACCTCGATCGAGACGCCCTTTTCGGCGGCAAGCTTCTCGGCGACTTTCAGCGCCCGCACCGTCGCGAAGGAATGGGCGACGATCGTCAGATCGCCTCCCTCCCGCGCCACCGCGGCGCGGCCGATCGGCGTCACCAACTCCGGGTCGACGTCGACCTCGCCCTTCTCTTTGTAGATCGGCAGGTTCTCGATCACCAGCACCGGGTCATCGTCGCGGATCGCCGCCTTCAGCAGGCCCTTGGCGTCGGCCGGACTGGCCGGCGCGACGACCTTGAGCCCCGGCGTCCCGGCGAACCAGCCGTCGAAGCTCTGCGAGTGCTGGGCGGTCAGCTGGTTGCCCGCGCCGTTCGGCGTGCGGATGACGAGCGGACAGCGCACCTCGCCGCCGAACATCGCCCCGATCTTGGCCGCGTGGTTCACGACCTGGTCCATCGCTACGAGCAGGAAGTTCAGGGTCATGATCTCGACGATCGGCCGCTCGCCCAGCATCGCCGCGCCGACGCCCGCGCCGACGAAGCCCTCCTCGGAGATCGGCGTGTCGCGCACCCGGTCGGGCCCGAATTCGTCCATCAGCCCGGCGGTCACCTTGTAGGAGCCGTCGAAGAGCCCTACCTCCTCGCCCATGACGAAGACGCGCTCGTCGCGTTCCATCTCCTGGCGCATCGCGAGGCGGAGCGCCTCGCGGTAGGTCATCGTCTCGACGCCCGTGGTGGCGGGCGCCTCGGCGACGCCGGAGCCGCTCACGCTCCCAGCCCTCCGGCGAAGACCAACTCCTCCTCACCGGCGGGGCTGCCGGGACGCATGCGCTCGAACTGCTCGTCGGAGCCCGCGGCGTAGACGCCGGCGGCGAGACGGTCGACCGGCGGCGGCGCGTCGGCCTCGGCGAAGGCGACGGCCGCCTCGACCTCGGCTTCGACTTCGGCCTCCAGCGCCTCGATGCCCTCGAGCGGGACGCCGCGCGCGACGAGCGACTCGCGCGTGCGCAGCCAGCGGGTCCTGCTCGCGGCGCTCCTCGATCTCCTCCTTGGTCCGGTAGGCGAGTCCGGCGTCGGCGACCGAATGGCCGCGGAAGCGGTAGGTGAGGGCCTCGAGCACGGCGGGCTTGCGCTCCTCGCGGGCCGCTTGCAGCAGCCGTGCCGTCGCCCACTCGACCTCCTCGAGGTCGTCGCCGTCGACCCGCTCGCCCTCGATCCGGTAGGCGGCCGCGCGCTTGAAGACCTCGGGCTCGGCCGAGGCGCGCTCGACGCTCGTCCCCATCCCGTACTCGTTGTTCACGACCATGAAGACGACCGGCAGGTTCCAGACCGCGGCCAGGTTCAGCGACTCGTGCCAGGCGCCCATGTTCACGGCGCCGTCGCCGAGCTCGCAGAGGACGGCCTGCTCCTTGCCCTGGCGGACGAGCGAGAGCGCCATCCCGGTCGCGATCGGCAGCTGGCCGCCGACGATCCCCCAGCCGCCGTAGTAGCCGCGCGAGACGTCGAGGAGGTGCATCGAGCCGCCCCGCCCGTGCGCGCAGCCGTTGGCGCGGCCGAAGAGCTCCGCCATCACCGCGTCCGCCGGGACGCCGCGGGCGAGCGCGAAGCCGTGGCAGCGATAGCCGGTGATCAGGAGGTCGTCCTCCTCGAGCGCCGACACCGCGCCGACCGTCGCCGCCTCCTGCCCGGAGGACAGGTGGCAGTAGCCGCCGATCCGGGCCGCCTTGTACTGGCGCTCCGCGGCCTCCTCGAAGCGGCGGATGAGGAACATCGTGCGGTACTGGCCGAAGAGATCGTCGACGTCAAGGTCGAACGGGGCGTCGGTGCGGTCGATTACGGCCATCAGGGCTCCTCGAAGTAGTCGGGGTGTTGTTCGCGGATGCGCGGGACCTCACGCAGGACCGCCCGCAGGTGCTCGCGCAGGGCGACCTCGGCGGCGTCGGGATCGTGGCGGCCGACCGCGTCGGCGATCGCCCGGTGGTCGACGACCATCGTCGACAGGTAGTCGGGCATGCGGAGGCTGAGCCGCCGCAGCCGGTTGAGATGGGACTTCGCCCGCTCGTTCACGGGCCAGACGGCCGGATGGCCGCTGAGATCGCAGAGGTTGCGATGGAAGGTGTCGTCGAGCAGCTGCCAGGAGTCGATGTCGACGCGGTCGATCGCCCGTTCCTGGGCGCGCAGGTTTTCCTCGATCTGCGCCATCGACTCGACGTCCGCGAGTTCGGCGGCGACGCGGACCGCGGTGCACTCGAGCGCCTCGCGGATGAACTGCGCGTCGGAGACCGCCGCCGGGCTGATCCGGGCGACGAAGGTGCCGATCTGGGGACGAACTTCGACCAGGCGGTCGTCGCGCAGGCGGCCGAGCGCCTCGCGGATCGGCGTGCGGCTGACGCCGAGGCGCTCGCCCAGCTCGGTCTCCGAGAGGCGTTCGCCGGGAGCCAACTCGGCGCGGACGATCTGATCGCGCAGCGCCGCGTAGAGGTACGGCCCGGCCGGAGCGCGCCCAGCCCGACGTCCGCCCTCAGACGTCTGACTACCGCGGATAGGAATCGGCTCGGCCACGTGAGAAATACTAGTATACAAGCGGTCGGACGGTTTCGAGTCCCGTTCGACACCCCCTGACGCCCCGCCCCCGTGCGGGGCGTCTGCGTTCTGGGGACGATGAGGCGCGAAAACTCCTGGTTGTGTCCGGAGTTCGCAGGGCCCATCCACATCGGGGGCCGTCACGGGATGCGCCGAAGCATGGGGTCGCCGGAGGAAGTGCCGCAAGCCCTTGCGTCCCTTGCCGGGGGCGCCAGCTTCAGACGGCCCCGAGCCCCCCTACCCCTTCGGGAAGCGCAGGCTCCAGCCGAAGCGGGTACGGCGACGGGGCGTCGGGCCGGAGTACGGCGCCGGGTCCGGGAGTGGCTCACCGCGGCGCTCGGCGGCGACGAAGCGCAACAGGACGGTGGGGACGAAGGCACGCTCCTCCTCCGGCATCGTGGAGATCTCGAGACCGGCCCGGTCCTCCTTTTCCTGGTTCGGGTTGACGCGAAGTTCGGCGATCATGCCGGAAACTTCGGCTTCGACCCGCCGTTCGTCGTCCTCGCTCAGCGCCATGGCGGAGAGGCTAGACCCTATGGCCGCCTGACCTGAGCGCCGGCTCGATCCGGAGCGGGTGTGAAGGTCGGCACCCGCGCATGAGATGCGCGGGTTCGCCGCCGAGGGACGGCCTCGGCGGGTACCGCAATCATGGGGGTGCCGACGTGGGTCAGGTTAGGACGTGGGTGGGTCTCGATGTTCACGCCGCGAAGGTCGTGGCTGCGATCGCCGATCAGCAGTCGGGCGAGCTGGCGGTGAGGAAGATGGGTGGAACCACCGGTGAGGTCGCCGACTTCTGCGCCGGGCTGCCGGCGCCGGTGCGGGTGGCCTACGAGGCGGGCCCGACCGGGTTCGGCCTGGCTCGGGCGCTGCAGGAGCGTGGCATCGCCTGCGTGATCGCGGCGCCGGGCAAGATCGAGCGTCCCGCCCAGGACAGGGTGAAGACCGACCGCCGCGACGCCGAACGGCTGGTGCGGCTGCTGATGATCGGCGGCCTGCACCCGGTGCGGGTGCCGACCCCTGCCGCGGAGGCGATGCGCGACCTGGTCCGCGCCCGCGAGGATGTGCGCGGCGATCTGATGCGGGCCCGCCACCGGGTCGGCAAGCTCCTGCTGCGCCACGACCTGCGCTTCGAGGGCAACAACTGGACGGAGCGCCATCGTGAATGGCTGGGTCGGATCGAGCTGCCCGAGCCGGTGGCGCAGTCGGTCCTGCTCGACGGGATCGGCGCGATAGAGGCGCTCGTGGTGCGCCGGGACGATCTCGAGGCCCGGATGGTCGCGCTGGTCCCGGGCTCCCCCTGGGAGCAGGACGTCGCCCGGCTGCGCTGCCTACGCGGCATCGACACCCTCTCGGCGCTGGGCCTTTGCGCCGAGGTCGGCGACTTTCACCGCTTCGAGCGCCCGGCGCAGCTGATGAGCTATCTCGGCCTGGTGCCTTCCGAGAACAGCTCGGGCGAGCGCCGCCGGCAGGGCTCGATCACGAAGTCGGGATCACGCCACGCCCGTCGGCTCCTGGTCGAGGCGGCCTGGCACTACCGTCGGGTGCCACGCAAAGGCCGCGAGCTCGGGCGCCGCCAGGAGGGCCAGCCCCAGGCGGTCTGCGCGATCTCCTGGAAGGCCCAGCAGCGACTTCACCGCAGCTGGGTCCGCCTCGACTCAGAACGTGGCAAGCGCCGCACCGTCTGCGCCGTCGCCGTCGCCCGCGAACTGGCCGGCTTCTGCTGGGCGGTATCCACCGCCGACTGAGCCCGCCGAGCACTGTTTGGTCCAGGAGGCGGCGGGCTCGGCACCTCGCGCAGCGCATCCGCGACACAGCTATGAGCAGCCGCTCCGCGGTCACGCTCGATCCTAGACGGCGGGCGCTATGACGAAATCCGGTCCTGCGGTAGCCAACCCGCGCATATCAGCCTGACCGCGAGTCGCGCACCAGGCCGACCGCCGCCTCCTGGACCAAGAGAAGGGCCCGCTTCGGCGGGCCTTCGGTGGTTGGAGACTTGACAAAACGACGGCCATATCAGCTGTCGCGCTGCTGCTCGCAGAAGATGCCGTTGATCCGCTCCAGCACGCGGGCGGCGACGCGGAGTTCCTCGTCGTCGAGGCCCTCGAGCGCCTCCTGCCAGCGCCGGTGCCAGACCGCCTTGCGTGCCTCCACCTTGCGCCGTCCGCGCCGGGTCAGCTTGACGACGACGAGCCGGCGGTCGGTCTCGGAGCGGGTCCGCTCGATCAGCTCCGCCTCGGCGAGGCCATCGAGCATCCCGGAGACGGTCGCGGGGCTCGCCTCGATCGCCTCGGCCAGCTCCCCCGCGTGCATCGGACCGTTGGTGTAGAGCTCGATCAGCAGCTCGAACTGGGCGTGGCCGACTTCGTCGCCACGGTGGGTGTCGCGGCCGCGGAGGCTGCGCAGGCTGCGGAAGGCGCCCCGGAACGCGCGTCCCAGCTCGGTGACCGCCGCCTCGCGCTCCGCGCTCACCGGGACCTCCCCCTTGGCGCCGAGATCAGGCACCGATCGGCTCCACGAACTCCTCCGCGACCTCGACTGCGGCGCTCTGCGGCTCGCCCTTCGGGCCCTCGGCCCGCAACAGGAAGAGCACCGGGATCAGCGAGGCGGCGCAGATCCCCAGCGCCCACCAGAAAGCGGTGCCGAAGGCCGCGGCCAGCTCGGCACTCCCCTGCGCCCCGGCGCTCGCGCGCTGCAGGACCACGGCCAGGACCGCCGTGCCGATCGCGCCGCCGATCCGCTGCAGGACGTTCATCTGTGGAGTCGCGTCGGAGAGCTGGTCGGTGCG
Source organism: uncultured Actinomycetes bacterium (assembly GCA_963782515.1). Taxonomy (GTDB): domain Bacteria; phylum Actinomycetota; class Thermoleophilia; order Solirubrobacterales; family 70-9; genus VAYN01. The sequence continues at coordinate 1,562,152 of CAWAJY010000004.1, forward strand.
CAGCGCGGCGAAGGCAACGGTCGTGGTCGGGATGAAGGAGAGGCCGATGCCGACGCCGCGGATCAGCAGCAGGACCGAGATGAGGGCGATCGAGGTGTCGTCGGCGATGAAGGCCAGTGGCAGCGAGCTGAGGGTCAGGATGGAGACGCCGACGAAGGCGACGCGGCCACCGCCGAAACGGTCGGTCATCTTCGCGATCCGGGGCGCGACCAGGAGCATCCCGAGCCCTTGCGGGCCGACCAGGAGGCCGGTCATGACGACGCTCTCGTGGCGGACCTGCTGGTAGTAGAGCGGGATCAGGATCATCGCCCCGAAGAGCGCCGCGCCGAGGCCGAAGGTGGTGAGCGAGGCCGCGCCGAAGATCCGGTTCTTATAGAGACGCACGTCGAGCAGCGGGCGCTCGGCGCGCAACGCGTGCCACCCGAACGCGACGGTGAGGGCGAGGCCGCCGACGATCGGCCAGATCACGCTCGGCGCGGTGAAGCTTTCCTTCGTCGCGATCTCGGAGAGGCCGTAGACGATCAGCGGCATGCTGGTCGCGAGCAACGCCAGGCCGATCCAGTCGAGCTTGCCCGCGTCGCCGAGGTTGGAGTCGGGCAGCATCCGCCAGCCGAGGAAGCCGACGACCACGCCGATCGGGACGTTGACGAAGAAGATCCAGGACCAGTGGAGGTTCTGCAGGATCAGGCCGCCGACCACCGGGCCGAGGATCGGCGCCAGCATCGCGGGCATCACCACGATGCCCATCACCCGGCCCATCCGTTTCGGCCCCGCGACCTCGGCCATGATCATCTGGGCGACCGGCATGATCATGCCGCCGCCGACGCCCTGCAGGACGCGGAAGAGAATCAACGAGGTGCTCGATTCGGCCAGGCCGCAGAGGGCCGAGCCGAGCGTGAACAGGCCGATCGAGGCGAGGTAGACGCGCTTCGCGCCGAAGCGTCGCGCCGCCCAGCCGGTCAGCGGGATCACCGCGGCGAGCGCCAGTAGGTAACCGGTCGCCACCCACTGGATCTGGGCGATCGTCGAGTGCAGCTCGTGGCTCAGGGTGTCGAGCGCGACGTTGACGATCGTCGTGTCGAGGATCGACATCGTCATCCCGAGGATCACGACGCCGGCGATCTTCCAGACGTAGGGCTCGATGCGGTCGGTGGCGGAAGACATGAGGCGCCGAAAGATTAGGCACCGAAGGGATGCGGGTCAAGGGACCGCCCGAATCGGCGGCGTGCCGCCGATTCGGCAGCATCGGCGGATCGACGTCTTTAGAAAGCGCTTCGCAACTCTTTAGAAAGTCGTTCGCGAGCGTTTAGGCCGCGGCGAGCAGAGGGCGCAAATCTGTCCCCCATGCCCAAGCAAAAGAGAAGTCATCCGTTCGGCTCTGCCCTCCTGGGCGGGGCAGTCGTCGCCGTCTTCGCCACCCTCGCCTTCGCGACGGGGCTGGTGTCCACGAGCGGCGGTTCCACCACCACCCGTGAAGTCGTCCGGTCCTCCGGGGCCAACACCGTCGCCGACGTCACCTCGAGCGAAGAAGGCGGCAACACCGTCAACGAGATCTACAAGGCCGACGCGAACGGCGTCGCCTTCATCGAATCCAAGACGGCCGAAGGGGTCGCCTCCGGCTCCGGCGTCGTGCTCGACGAGGAAGGCCACGTCCTCACCAACAACCACGTCGTCGAAGGCGGCGAACAGATCCAGGTCTCCTTCGAATCGGAAGGCCAGATGTACCCGGCCGAAGTGGTCGGCACCGAACCGAACTCCGACCTCGCGCTGCTGAAGGTCGACGCGCCCGCGTCCAAGCTCCACCCGCTGAAGCTGGGCGACTCCTCGAAGATGGAAGTCGGCGACCCGGTGGTCGCGATCGGCAACCCCTTCGACCTGCAGCGGACCGTGACCAGCGGCATCGTCTCGGCGCTGCAGCGTGAAATCCAGGCCCCCGACGGGGTGACGATCAACAACGTCATCCAGACCGACGCGGCGATCAACCCGGGCAATTCGGGCGGCCCGCTGATCAACGCCGAGGGCGAAGTCATCGGGATCAACTCGCAGATCTACACCGGCGGCGAAGGCTCCAAGGGGAACGTCGGCATCGGCTTCGCGATCCCGATCAACACCGCCAAGGAACAGATCGCCAAGCTCGAGTCCGGGACCGCCGACGAACACGGCTTCCTCGGGATCAGCGGGGCGAGCATCACCCCCGAACTGGCACAGGCGTTCAACCTGCCGGTCGAAGAAGGCGTCCTCGTGCAGCAGGTCGAAGAAGGCGGTCCGGCAGCGACCGCCGGTATCCAGGGAGCGACCACTGCGGCGGAAGTCGAAGGCCGGCAGTTCGGCCTCGGCGGCGACATCATCACCGCCATCGACGGGGAAAAGATCGGATCCACCGAAGACTTGGTGAAGACGATCTCCGACGCCCATGCCGGGGAATCGGTCGAAGTGACCGTGGTCCGCGGCGAAAGGACGGCGACGGTGAGCGTGACGCTCGCCGAACGCCCCGCCACCTCGGCGGGATAAGACGGCGGGCGCTCCTTCAAGGCGCCCACCTCCGAGGCCACCCACGAAACCCCCGGCGCCCTCCCCCATCCGGTGAGGGCGCCGGGGAGCTTCGGCGTCCGGGAGCCGGTCGCCTGGCGACGGCTTAGGGTTCGCCCCGATGGCGACGGCAACTCCCACCCCGACCGGACTGACCGAGGCCGAGGCCACGCGGCGCCTCGAGGAGAGCGGTCCGCCCCACCAGGAGCGCACGAGCCGCTCCTACCTCTCGATCGCGATCGCGAACACCTTCACGGTCTTCAACCTGATCCTCGCCGGATTCGGGCTCGCGACGATCGTCTTCGGCAATCCCAAAGACGCGCTCTTCCTCGGCATCCTCGTCGCCAACGTCGCGATCGGGACCTTCCAGGAGGTGCGCGCGAAGCGGGCGCTCGACCGGCTCGCCGCGTTGGTCGTCGCCAAGGCGACCGTCGTGCGCGACGGCGAGCCGCGGCAGGTGGCGATCTCCGACGTCGTGGTCGGGGACCTCGTACGGGTCGGCAGCGGCGACCAGATCCCCGCCGACGGCGAGCTGGTGCGCGCCGAGGGCCTGGCGCTCGACGAGTCCGACCTCACCGGCGAGTCCGAGCCGGTGGTACGGCGGGTCGGCGACGAGGTCTTCTCCGGGACCTTCGCGCTGGAAGGCGAGGGCGACCTCGAGGCGAAGGCGGTCGGCGCCGAGAGCCACGCCGCGCAGCTGACCGCGACCGCGAAACGCTTCCGCCACCCGCGCTCGCCGCTGGAGAAGGCGATGGACCGCCTGCTGATCGTGATGGTCGGGACGATGGCGCCGCTCGGCATCGGCCTCGGCCTCTCGCTGGCGCTGCGCGACGTGAGCCAGTCCGAAGCGGTCGAGACGCTCACCGCGGGGATCGTGAACATCGTCCCCGAGGGGCTGATCCTGCTGGTGTCCCTGACCGCCGCGGTGACGGCCGCGAAAATGGCGCGCAAGGGCATCCTGGCCCAGCAGCTGAACGCGATCGAGTCGCTGGCCTCGGTTTCGGTGATGTGCACCGACAAGACCGGGACGCTGACCGAGGCATCGCTGCGGGTGGTGGAGCTGATCCCGGCGGAGGGCATCGGGGACGACGACCTGGCGAGCGCCTTCGGTGCCTACGCGGCGAGCGCGCCGACGCGGAACTCCACCCTGGAGGCGATCCACGAGGCGGGGCTCGGGAACGGAGCCGCGCCGCAGGAGCCCACCGCGACGATCCCGTTCTCCTCGCGGCGGCGCTGGAGCGCGCTGGAGCTCGGCGATCGGCGGCTGGTGCTCGGCGCGCCGGAGGCGCTACTGGACGGCAACGTCATCGACGCCTCGCTCGCCGAGCGGGCCGCGAGCGAGGCGGCCGCCGGGCGGCGCGTGCTCGCCCTCGCCTCCTACGGCGGGCCGCTCCCCGAGCCCGGCCCCGAAGTCGAGCTGACCGAGCCGCTGCGGCCGCTCGGCATCGTCGTCCTGGCCGAGGAGCTGCGCGCCTCGGCGGCCGAGACGATCGCCTTCTTCGCCCGCGAGGGCGTCGCCCTGAAGATCCTCTCCGGCGACAACCCGGCGACGGTCGGGGCGATCGCGCGGGACCTCGGGATCGAGGCGAGCGGCCCGGCGCTCGACGGTCGCCACCTGCCCGAGGACGACGCCGAGCTGCTGGAGGCGGTGAAGGCGGCGCCGGCGATCGGGCGCATCTCCCCCGAGGGCAAGGAGCGCGTCGTCCGCGTCCTCGGCGAGGGCGGCGAGTACGTCGGCATGCTCGGCGACGGGGTCAACGACGTGCCGGCGCTGAAGCAGGCGCGCCTGGCGATCGCCCAGGGCACCGGCACCCAGATGGCGCGCTCGGTGTCGGATCTGGTGCTGGTGTCCGGGGAATTCGGCGAGGTGCCGCCGATGGTCGGCGAAGGACGCCAGATCCTGCGCAACATCCAGCGGGTCGCGCGCCTCTTCATCTCCAAGGCGATCTTCACCTCGTTCCTGGTGCTGGTGATCGCGATCCCGAGCGGCGTCTTCCCGATGCTGCCGCGGCAGTTCACGCTCACCTCCACCTTCACGATCGGCATCCCGGCGTTCCTGCTCGCCCTCGCCCCCTCCAGCGGGCCGTGGCGGCCGGAGGGCTTTCTGCGGGCGATCGCCCGCTTCTCGATCCCGGCCGGCCTCGCGACCGGGCTGGGGATCCTCGTCACCTACCTGCTGGCGCGCCACGCCTTCGACGTCGACCTGACCGAAGCCCGCAGCGCCACGGCGGCGACGGTGGTCGTGTCGGGCCTCGCGATCGTCTTCGCCCTGGAGGACCAGCCGGGGACGCGGCGGCTCGTCGTCGGGGCACTCTGCGCGGCGATGGCGCTGCTCTTCTTCGGCGCCTGCACGATCCCCGTGGCGCGTGAATTCTTCGAAATCGCCAGCCCCACCGGCGGCATGGTCGGCGCCTGGCTGATCGGCTCGGCGGTGTCGATCGCGCTGCTGGCGGCGGCGCTGCGGGTGATCGCGGTGCTCGACCGCCGGGCGGGCGCCGCGCCCACCTCCGCCCGCTAGCGCTGCGACGGCCCGGGTACCTACACTCTTGGTATGGGAGTACTGGAGGCCGTCCTCATCATCCTGGCGCTGAAGATCCCGATCGTCGGGTTGATCACCTTCGTCTACTGGCTGATGAAGGAACCGGCGGAGAGGGGCGACGCCGACAAGGTGCGCGCGAAGCTGCCGCCGCGGCTGCCCGAGCCCGGTGACCAGCTGCGACCTCGCAAGCGCGGCCCACACGGCGGCGCCGCCCGGCCACTGCCGAGTCCGCGTCGCGCGCCGCACCCGGCGGCCGCCCCGCGCGTCGTCCCGGCCCTGCGCGAGGCCCCTAATCCACCCGAAAGCGCTCCGGGACCGCCCTCTCGCTCGACTTAGGCGGGCGCTTGTAGGGCCGCTGCTGGCGCGGCGGCAGGGTAATCCGCTCCTGATCGAGCCGCTGGTAGGGAATCTGTTCGAGCAGATGGCTGATCAGGTTGAGGCGGGTCGAGCGCTTGTCATCTGACTCGACCACGAACCAGGGCGAGTGCTCGGTGTCGGTGCGGGCGAACATCTCGTCCTTGGCCTCGGCGTAGTCGACCCAGCGGGCGCGGGCCTCGACGTCGTTGGGCGAGAGCTTCCAGCGTTTCGCCGGATCGTTGAGGCGGGCCTGGAAGCGGCGCTCCTGCTCGTCGTCGGAGACGGAGAGCCAGTACTTGATCAGGGTGATCCCGGAGCGCTGGATGATCCGCTCGAAGCGCGGGCAGGAGTGCATGAACTCCTCGTACTCGTCGTTGGAGCAGTAGCCCATCACCCGCTCGACGCCGGCGCGGTTGTACCAGGAGCGGTCGAAGAGGACCATCTCCCCGGCGGCGGGCAGCTGGGCCACGTAGCGCTGGAAGTACCACTCGGTGCGCTCGCGGTCGTTCGGCTTGCCGAGGGCGACGTTGCGGATCACCCGCGGGTTCGTCTTTTCGGTGATCCGGCGGATCGTGCCGCCCTTGCCCGCGGTGTCGCGGCCCTCGAAGAGGACCACCACTTTCAGCCCCTCGTGGACGATCCATTCCTGCAGGCGGACGAGTTCGACCTGCAGGCGCTCCAGTTCCTTCTGGTAGCCCTTCTTGCCGAGGATCTCGGGCTCGACCGCGGTGGCCATGGCCTCAGGCGCCGAGCGCCGCTTCGATCTCCGCGATCGCGCTCTGCTCGGCCGGGGTGACGCCGTCCTCGGAGCCCTTCTCCTTCTTCGCGTGCGCGACCTTCTTGGCGAGGGAGACGACGAAGAGTCGGTAGTCGCCGAGCTCGGCCGCGGTCGCCTTGTCGGCCACGAGGGCGACGGCATCCCGCACGTTCTGCAGGTAGTGCTCCTTCATCTCCTCTTTGGAGTGCTCCTTGGCGCGGTCGGTCTCCGGCCGGTGGGTCACGATTTCGTCGAGCAGCTCGGAGGCCCCGTGCTCCTGGCGCGCCTCGGTATAGGCCTTGGCCATCGCCATGACCTCGCGGAAGGTGCCGCCGCGCTCGGCGGTGGTGACGACCATCCCGGCGCTGGTCGGACCCTCGAGGACCGTGTCCCACTCCTCCTCGGTGAAAGCTGCCTTCGTCGTCATCGGTCTCCTCTCGTCGCGGGTGGGGTCGAGAGGAAACTACTTGAAGGGGATGCGAACATATGTTCGTGGCTACTCACTCCGAAGCCCTGGGACGCTTCAACGCCGCTGTCGGGCGGCGCGACCTCGAGGGTGCCTCGCGGGCGGCGCGGGAAATGTCGCGGGAGGGCCCGGTGAGCCTCCATTGCGCGCTGGAGCTGCTGATCCTGCTGGCGCGGGCGCGCGACCGGCGCTTCGAGGCGGCGGCGCGGCGCTGGCTGGTGCGCCTGGGTCAGGAGCGCCGTGCCGCCGAGGAGCCCCACACGCTGACCGAGCTCCAGATCGCCAGCGTCGCCGTCGCGGGCCTGGCCGACAAGCGCATCTCGCGCCGCTGCGAGGGCGTCCTCCGGGCCTTGATGAAGTGGGTCGAGGAGGGCGACGAGAAGGAGGGTGGCGACGGCCGGCGCGCCGCCGGCTGACCCTCCCGAGAAATTTGCGACTACCTGGTTTTAGGGTTTTGGGGCCTGGGTATGAAAATGATCTCCCCCCTGCAGTTCCCTGAAGGCGTCCCTCCACTGCCCCGGAGGGGCGCCTTTTCCCTTTCTGAGACCCCGCGGTACTTAGATGTCTTCGCGCGCGGGGTCCTCGCCCGGCCAGCGGCCGGTGGCGCCGGCGAAGGCGGAGCGGGCCTGGTGGTCGACGATCCCTTTCGTGACGCGGAAGATCGCGCCCTCGATCGCCAGCGCGGCGAGCAGCTTGCCGGTCGGGACGCCCCGCACGTCCGGCTCCGGCGGATCCTCGTCGTCGATCACGGCCCAGGCCTTTTCGAACGCCTTCTTGGCGGCAAACCCCGCCACGAGCCCCGCCGCGATACCCACCGGTGCGAAGAGAAACTTCATGGGCGGAACCTACCCGACCGGGGAGCGGCTACGCATGTTTGCTTGACGAAGTCGGCACAGGGCCGTGCGGAAGTGCGCGCGTCCGATGCGCCTTCCGTGCACCTCCCCCGCCCCACCACCGGTGAGTTCGCAGTAGTGACCGCATAACTGCAAGAAGTGCGAACTCGACCGGGAGGGGCGGGCAGTTGCCGGCAGAAGGTGCGCCGGGGGTTCACGGAATCGACACCTCGTGCGGCTTCGGTGTCCTTCGCCGCGCTTCCGTGCGTGTTTCTCATCGGCCGATCCGTCGAGCGGCCGGCGGCCTGACCGGTGTGTCGTGCCCCTCCGCGGCTCTCGAACACCCTTCGGCGCCCCCGGGTTGACATATCGTTACGACGCGTTACGATATATCGCGTTAGGTTCCGATAGGAAATTATGAAAGGCACAGTTATGTATCGCAATCACTCACACTGCCATCCACGCCATCCGGGCCGGGGCCGCGAGGAGTTCGCGCCGGGCCGCGGCTTCGGGAGTCGCGAGGAGTTCGCGCGGAGTCGCGGCTTCGGCGGCCGCGGTGGACGAGGCGGGCCGCGGGCTCGTCGCGGTGACGTTCGCGCCGCCGTGCTTGCCCTGCTCGCCGACCGCCCCATGCACGGGTACGAGATGATCAAGGAGATCGAGGAGCGGAGCGAGGGGGCTTGGACCCCGAGCGCCGGCTCGATCTACCCGATGCTCCAGTTGCTCGAGGACGAGGGTCTGATCCGCGGCGAGGACTCCGACGGCAAACGCCGTTTCAGCCTCACCGAGGAGGGCCGCGTCGAGCGGGAGGGCAAGGCCGAGGAGGTCGCCCCCTGGGACGCCGTCCGCGAGGGCGCGCCCACCGGGCACATCGCCCTGCGCCACTCGGTCGGCAAGCTGATCGCCGCCGTGAAACAGGTCGGTCAGGCCGGCGACGAGGACCAGCGCAAGCAGGTCACCGAGCTGCTCGACGAGACGCGTCGCAAGGTCTACGCGATCCTCGCCGAGGACCCCACTCAGGACCAGGAGTAAGCGGCCGACGGGCCTTTGGGCCGGCTCCTGGGGCGGCCCCACGCCCCTCAGGACGCGCCTCGCCACCCGGGGCGCTGATAAGGCTCCCGGGTGGCGAGAAGTCCGTTTCCCCAAACGGACCCACACATATAGAGCTACGCATCCCTTCTCCCTGTGGTGATCCCCCAGAAGCGCCTGAAGTGCAGGTGCTTCGTCCTTTCACCGAAGAGACAGCCGGAAAACTATTGGTTTGCGTCAAATGACGCAATACCTAATAATGACTACCGTGCGAGCGGCTGCGTGGAGGGCATCGCGGCGAGCACCCGGTCGGCGACCGACTGCCCGGTGAGGCCCACCTCGGCGCGGAGCAGATCCGGCTTGCCGTGGGTGACATAACGGTCCGGCAGGCCGACGCGCAGAACCCGCGCCCGCTCCCCCGGCCCGGCCGCGAAGGCGTCCTCCAGGTGCTCCAGCACCCCCGCGCCGAAACCACCCGGCAGGACGTTCTCCTCGATCGTCACCACCAGGTCGTGCTCGCGCGCGAGGCGCTCGGTCAGCTCCTCGTCGAGCGGCTTGGCGAAGCGGGCGTCCGCGACCGTGGCCTGGAGGCCATGGTCGGCAAGGATCGACGCCGCCTCGAGCGCCACGTGGACCCCGTAGCCGTAACCGAGCAGCGCCACGTCGCGCCCCTCGGCGAGGACCTCGCCCTTGCCGATCGGCACGAGCTCCGGCTCGCTCGGCAGCGCCACGCCCTCGCCCGCCCCACGCGGGTAGCGCAGCGCCGCGGGCCCCTCGTGGGCGATCGCGGTGTGCAGCATGTGGACCAGCATCGCCTCGTCGCGCGGCGCCATCAGCACCACGTTCGGGATCGGGCGGAAGTAGGAGATGTCGAAGGCGCCGTGGTGGGTCGGGCCGTCGTCACCGACCAGCCCGGCCCGGTCCATGGCGAAGGTGACGTCCAGCTCCTGCAGGCAGACGTCGTGGACGATCTGGTCGAAGGCCCGCTGGAGGAAGGTCGAGTAGATGGCGGCGACGGGTTTGGCGCCCTGCAGCGCGAGCCCGGAGGCGAGCAGGATCGCGTTCTGCTCGGCGATGCCGACGTCGTAGTACTGCTCGGGGCGCTCGTCGGCCAGCTTCTGCAGGCCGGTCCCCCCCGCCATCGCCGCGGTGATCCCGATCACCCGGTCGTCGCGCTCGGCCTCGGCGACCAGCGCGTCGGCGAAGACCTTGGTGTACTGCGGCGGCGAGCCCGGCGCGGGCGGCTTCTCCAGGCGCTCGATGCCCTCCGGCGAGTCGGTTTCCTGCACCGGGACCGGCTTCTCCGCCGGCTTCTCCTTGGATGTCGGCAGGCCGTTGACGATCGAGTTGGGCTTCGCCGCGTGCCACTCCTCCATCGAGGCGAGGCCGTTCGCTTCGGCGGGAGCGAAGCCCTTGCCCTTCACCGTGTTGACGTGGACGACGACCGGGCGTTCGGCCTCGAAGGCCTCTGTCAGGGCGCTGCGGAGCGCCCCCACGTCATGCCCGTCGACCACGCCCATGTAGGCGAGGTCGAGCTCCTCGAAGAAGAGCCCCGGTGCCCAGTAGGCCTTGATCGCCGCCTTGATCTCCGGGCCGAGCCGCTCGATCTGCCGGCCCACCCCGAGCGGCAGCTTGGTCAGCCGCTCCTCGAAGTCCTCGCGCGCGTGGTAGAGCCGCGGGTTCAGGCGGATGCGGTTGAAATAGCGGGACAGCGCGCCGACGTTGGGGGAGATCGACATCCCGTTGTCATTGAGGACGATCACGATCGGCGTCTGCAGGCCGCCCGCCGCGTGGAGGGCCTCGTAGGCGACGCCGCCGGTCAGCGCGCCGTCGCCGATCACCGCGGCGACCCGCCCGTCGGGGCCGATGCCCTTGCGCATCGCCTCCTTGAGGCCGACCGCATAGCCGATCGAGGTCGAGGCGTGGCCGGCGCCCATGATGTCGTGCTCGGACTCGGCGATCGAGCAGAACGGGGCGAGGCCGTCGTACTGGCGGATCGTCGAGAGCTGGTCGCGCCGCCCGGTGAGGATCTTGTGCGGGTAGGACTGGTGGCCGACGTCCCAGAGGATCTTGTCGGTCGGGCTTTCCAGCAGGCTGTGCAGGGCGACGGTCAGCTCGCAGGTGCCGAGGTTGGCGCCGAAGTGGCCGCCGATCTGGCCGATCGTGTCGATGATGTAGGTGCGCATCTCCTCCGCGACCTGCTGGAGCTGCTCGTCGTCGAGGCCGTGGAGGTCCAGCGGGCCTTCGACGTGGTCGAGGAGGGATCCGTCTTCCTCGACGCCATCCCCTTTTTGTTTCTGGTCTTCGCTCATTCGTGCCGGGTGAATATGTAGTCGGCTACCCGCCGCAGATCATCGGTATCGCCACTCGCCTCGGCGAGGGCCGATCTGGCCTTGGCGTGGGATTCGCCGGCGAGCTCGCGTGCCCGCTCCAGGCCGTAAAGGCTGACGTACGTGGTTTTGCCATGTCTCTCGTCGCTTCCATGTGGCTTGCCGAGCCGCTCGTCGCTCTCGGTCACGTCGAGAATGTCGTCGACGATCTGGAACAGCACGCCAAGCTCGTCGGCGAAACGGCGGTAGATAATTGTCTCACTTTCGCCGGTTCCCTCGAGGATCGGCACCACGCAGACGCTGGCGGAGATCAGCCGGCCCGTCTTCAGGGCGTGCAGCTCACGCAGTCCGGCCGCGTCGTGGTCCTCCCCGAGTACGTCGATGTATTGGCCCCCGACCATCCCGTCGACCCCCGTCGCGGCGGCCAGCTCGCGCAGCGCGGCGAGCACGCGGGCCGGGTCGCCGGGCTGTTCGCAGAAGACCCGCACCGCCTCGGCGAAGAGCCCGTCGCCGGCGAGGATCGCGACGTCCTCGCCGAATCGCTTGTGGGACGTGGGCTTGCCGCGGCGCAGATCGTCGTCGTCCATCGCCGGCAGGTCGTCGTGGATCAGCGAGTAGGTGTGGATGAGCTCGATCGCGGAGGCGACCGGGAGGAAGCGCTCCGGCGGCGCGCCGAGGGCGCGGGCGGTGGCGAGGGCGAGGACCGGGCGCACCCGCTTGCCGCCCGCCAGGAGCGAGTAGCGCATCGCCTCCTCGAGGCCGGCAGTGCGCGGCGCGGGCGAGAAGCGCAGCTCGGCGAGTGCCGCCTCGACCAGGTCGCGCAGATCCTCGGGGTAGCCGGGCTCGGTGGTCATCGGTGCCGCATGCCTTTTCCACGCCATACGGTGGAAAACCCGCGCAGCGCGGCGCGGTTATTCCGCATCGGCGGCGGCGGCCTCGCGGGCGCGGCGGTTGGTCTCCTCGACCGCCTCCTGCGAGAGCTCGCCCGCCTCGGCGGCGAGCGCCGCGGCGCGCCCCTCCTCGAGCTCCTCGCCGCCCTCGAGCTCGGCGGCGATCGCGCGCAACCGCTCGGAGATCTCGCGCAGGCGGGTCATCCGGTCGGCTCCCGTTCGCGGACGATCGCGCCGAGCACCCCGTTGATGAAGCCGGCCGAGTCGGCGCCGCAGTACTCCTTGGCGATCTCGATCGCCTCGTTGATCGCCACCTCGTAAGGGGTCTCCCCCTCCTCGATCTCGAATAGCGCCACCCGCATCACGTTCAGGTCCAGAGGCGCGATCCGGTCGACGGTCCAACCGCTGCGCAGGTGCTCGGCGATCGTGTCGTCGAGTTCTTCGCGGGCGTCCTCGACCCCTTCGGCGAGCTCGCGGGTCAGCGGTTTCGCGTCGGCCACGAGCTCCTCCAGTGGGCGGCCGGTCACGTCCCGCTGATAGCTGGCGAAGACGGCATCGCGGCGTTGGTCGGAGCGGCGCATCAGGTCATTCTCTCAGGCGGTGCACTCAGGAGGCCCGGCGCGCTCAGCGCAGGATCTCGACGAGCAGGACCCAGGCGTTGGCGACCGCCCCGAGCGTGAGGAAGACGAACGCCGCCGCGACCCAGTAGAGCCCGCCTCCGAAGGCGAAGAGCTCGGCCAGAGCGCCGATCAGCAGCAGGCCCGGTCCGGTCAGCCGCACTGACCAGCGGCTGAGGCGCCAGGCGGGCGGACGGGCGGCGTCGTCGGGCAGCTGGTGGGTGACCGGCATCGCGAGGAGGATCGCGAAGAGCGCGATCGCGATCACCAGCAGCTCGACGCCGAAGGCGACGTGGCCCTGGCCCGGCATCAGCCCGGCGATCGAGACGACCAGCGCGGTCAAGAGCAGCGCGAGGGTCTCGATCCCGCGCTCGGGCAGCCCCTTGTAGTGGATGATCCGGTCGACGTTGATCGAGACGGCGACGAAGAGCAGCCCGGCGAGCGCCGCCGAGGCGCCCGCCATCGCGACGAAGAGGTCCTTCCACTCCTCGGGGGCGTAGGCCGTGCTCACGGCGCGATCGTACGCAGCGCCGGAGCGCTACGCGCGCGACATGTATTCGCCGGTGCGGGTGTCGACCTTGATCGTTTCGCCCTCCTCGATGAAGAGCGGCACCTGGACGATCGCGCCGGACTCCAGCGTCGCCGGCTTGTTGCCGCCGCCCGAGGCGGTGTCGCCTTTGAGGCCCGGATCGGTCTGCGTCACTTTCATCTCGACCGAGGCCGGCACGGTGACATCGCTGGGCTGTTCGTCGACGAAGAGCACCTCGACCTCGGAGTTCGGCAGCACCCACTGCATCGAGTCGCCGAGCACCGCCGAGGGGATTTCGATCTGGTCGTAGTCGCGGTTGTCCATGAAGACGACCGACTCGCCCTGGTCGTAGAGGTACTGCATCTTTTTCGATTCGGTGCGGACGAGGCGGAACTTCTCGCCGGCGCGGAAGGTTTTGTCGATCACGTTGCCGTCCTCGATGCGGCGCAGTTTCGTGCGCACGAAGGCACCACCCTTGCCCGGCTTGACGTGCTGGAATTCGACGATCTTCCAGATCTTGCCGTCGATCTCGATGTGGCTTCCGTTGCGAAATTGGTTGGTCGAGACAGTCATTGGCCCGGACTCTAGCGACGGGGCGTGGACGGGGTGAAGGTCGCCGCGGCGCCGCCGCCGAGCACGCGGCGGACGAGGCACGGCGACAGGATCCGGAGATAGGCGGCGAGCGCGTAGGGGCGCGGGACGTAGCGCTCGGCCTTGCCGCCGGGGCCGACCTCGTAGATCGCGTCGGCGACCTTCTCGGGGCTCGAGAGGATGAGGCGCGTCAGGGCTTTCTGGCGCAGCTCGGCCTGCGGGAAGCCCTCGGTGGGGACGAAGCCGGGCAGGACCATGCCGACGTGGACGCCGTGCGGGGCCTCCTCCAGGGAGAGCGCGTCGGTCCAGCCGATCAGCGCGAACTTGCTCGCCGAGTAGGCGCCGGAGTTGGGACGGCTGATGCGGCCCGCGGTGCTGGCGACGTTGACGATCGCGCTCGGCGCGGAACGGCGGACGAGCGGCAGGAGCGCCTCGGTGAGGCGGACGACGGCGTCGAAGTTCAACTCCATATGGCGGTGGACGTTGGCCCAGCCGGTCTCGCCGAAGGTGCCCCGCCAGGCGGCGCCCGCGTTGTTGACGAGGAGGTCGAGGCGGTCGTGGTGCGCCTCGACGTGGGCCAGGACCCGCGCCGGGGCATCCTCCTCGGTGAGGTCGACGGCTAGCCAGGTGGCCGGGCACGGCAGCGACCCGGCCAGCTCGGCGAGCAGCTCGCCCCGCCGGGCGATGAGGACGAGCTCGATCCCGGGCTCATGGGCGAGGCGCCGCGCGGTGGCGGCGCCGATCCCGCTGGAGGCACCGGTGACGAGGGCGACCTTGGGCTGCGTCGGCATGACGCAACCCTAACCGCACCTATAGAGCGTTCCACTCCCTTCAACCCCTGACACTTCAGTGCACGATTTGACCACGGTGTCGATCGCGGATTCCGAGCCGGTGCGGGTGTCGGCGCCGGCGCCCGCGGTGGGACCGCCGGTTTCGCCGCCGGTCGGGGCGCCGGCCGCGCCGGCTTTGGAGACGCCGCCCGCCGGTCCGCCGCTCATGCCGGTGCCGGATCCGCCGACGTAGATCCAGCCGATCGCGCCGGACTCGATCCGTTGTTCGAGCCAGGCGGCGCTGACCGAGGACTCTTTGCCGGAAAAGCCGCCGATCCCCGCCACTTCGGCGCCTTCTTCGATGATCGCGGCGGCCGCGCCCGACTGGCTGTCGACGGCGATCGCCCCGCCGCCATGGGCTTCGGTGTATTCGAGGACCGAGGTCAGGTCTTCGCCGCCGAACATCCCTCCCGCGCCGCCGGTCATGCCCCCGGCGGAAGGAGCACCGCCCATGCCTTCGGCTCCGCCCATCGACGGAGGGCCGCCTTCACCGAACGGCAAGGCCGGTGCGTTCGTACTTTGGCGTCCTATGTGGCCCAAAGTACGAACGCTCCCGTTTGGCGGGGTGCCCATGGCGCCGCCAGGGCCGCCCATCGCCGAGGCCGATTCGGGGCCGCCGGTCGGGAAGGTGCCGCTGGTCGGGTGGCCGAGGGTCTCCACCGACCAGACCGCGGGACCCGTGAGGAGGATGGCGAAGCCGCAGGCGAGGGCCACGAGGCGGATGCGGACCGGGCTCGCGCCGGCCGCCCTGTCACCGCCGATCCGGTCCGCGATCGCGTCGGCGAAGAGCAGCGCGCAGACCGCCGCGACGGCGACGACGACCAGCGGCACGACGAGCCAGCCGAGGTCCGAGGCGCTGTGGTCGATGACGACGAGCTCGACGATCGCCCCGATGCCGATCGCGACCGCGCCGAGCACGCGGGTGAGCGCCGGATTCACGGCGCTGCCCGCCCTCGTCGCCTCGGTCGCGGCGCCGCGGGCCTTCGCGCCGCGCTCGCCGGCCGGCACCTGCCCCGCGGTCGCGCCGACCAGGGCCGCGGCGAAGGGCGCCAGCAGGGACGTGTAGTAGGGGTGGAAGATGCCGCCGGCGAAGCTGAAGGCCACCGCGGTGACGGCGAAGGCGCCGCCGACCGCGATGATCCAGCCGGTGCGGGGGTCGGTGCGACGCAGTCGCGACAGGGCGGCGATGCCCAGGCCGCCCGCCGCGGCGACGCCGAGCAGCCACCCTGCCTGGCCGCCCAAGCTTTCGTTGAGGAGTCGGAAGGCGCCGGTCGCACCGCCGAACGGGCCGCCGCCCGCGCCGCCGAACGAGGCCGGCCCGCCGGTCTGCCCTTCGAGGCGGCCGAAGCCGTTGTATTCCCAGATCAGGGACCAGATCGAGTTGTCGTTGGTGCCGGAGATCCAGGGGCGACTCGCCGCCGGGGTGAGCCAGACAAGGACCGGCCAGGCGAGCGCCACCGCGAGCAGAGCGGTGCCCGCGATCGCCAGTTGCCTCACCGCGACGAGGCGGCCGCGCGGCGCCACCCAGAGCCAGGCGAGGGCCATGCCGGGAAGGACCATGAGCGCCGCGCCCATCTTCGCCTCGAAGCCGAGGCCGACGCAGACGCCGGCCGCGACGAGCCACTTCGTCGCGCCACCGTCCAGCGCCCGGACGAAGCACCAGAGCGCGCCGACGCTGCAGAGCACCAGCAAGGCGTCGGGGTTGTTGTGGCGCGAGACCGCGACGATCACCGGGGTCAGTGCCAGCGCCAGACCCGCGAGCGTTCCCGCCGCGCGTCCCCAGTGACGGCGGGTCAGGTCGTAGAGGAGCCCGACCGAGGCGACGCCCATCAGCGCCTGCGGGACGAGGATCGCGAGCGAGTTGAAGCCGAAAGCTTTGGCCGAGAGCGCCTCGACCCAGAGGGCGAGCGGCGGCTTGTCGACAGTCATCAGCCCCTTCGCGTCGAAGGAGCCGTAGAGGAAGTCGTGCCAGCTGCCGGCCATCGAGCGGACCGCGGCGCTGTAGTAGTCGTTCGCCCAGCCGTTCTTGCTGAGCCCCCAGAGGTACAGCAGCGCCGCGAGCACGAGCAGCACCGCCAGCTCCGGCCGTGGCAACGGCAGGGCCCGCAGCCGCTCGCGCACCCGGGTCGAGTTCCAGGACCGTGGGTGTGGGTGCGTAGCGCTCTCCATGCCCCCAAGGTGGCGCCCGACCCTCGGAGTTCCCTGAGACGAGCCTGGGACTCCTCTTGCCGCCGGAAGCGCGGGCGACCCTCGTTACCCGGACAGAAGCGCGGGCGACCCTCGTTAACCCATGCGATACGCAGGTCGCCCGCGCTCGCTGGGACGTCACTCAGGTCGCCCGCGCGCGGCCGGACCTACCGCCGCGGGAGGCGGACGGTGAAGTGGGCGCCGCCGTCGGTCGCGTTCGTCGCCTCGACCGTCCCGCCGTGGGCGTTCACGATGGCGGCGACGATCGCCAGGCCGAGGCCGGCGCCGCCGTCGTCGCGCCCGCGGGACTCGCTGTCGCGCCAGAAGCGCTCGAAGACCGCGTTCGGGTCGCCGGGGGGCAGGCCGGGGCCGTGGTCGCGCACGGCGACCGTCGCCCAGGCGTCGGTCGCCTCCAGCCCGATCTCAATCGGGGTGCCGTCGGGGGTGTGGACGATCGCGTTGCGCAACAGGTTGGCGAAGACACGGTGCAGGGCGTCGCCGTCGGCCTCGATCGCCACCGGGCCGGTCGGCGTGAGGGTGATCGCGCGCTCGGGAGCCGCCGCCCGCGCGTCGTCGCGAACGTCCTCCAGCAGCTCGCGCAGGTCGAGCGGTTCACGAGCCTGCTCGCGCACCTCGTCCACCCGCGCCAGGGTCAGGAGGTCGTCGACCAGGCCGCCCATGCGCGCCGACTCGGCCTCGATCCGCGCCATCGCCCGCTCGGTCTCGGCCGGGTCCAGCGTCGCGCCGATCCGGTAGAGCTCCGAGTAGCCGCGGATCGACGCCAGCGGCGTGCGCAGCTCGTGCGAGGCGTCGGCGAGGAAGCGCCGCAGCCGCCTCTCCCCCGCGGCGCGCTCGGCGAACGCCGCCTCGATCTGCCCGAGCATCGCGTTCAGGGACCGTCCCAGGCGCCCGACCTCGGTGCGATCGTTGTCGGGCTCCACCCGGCGCGAGAGGTCGCCCGCGGCGATCTGTCCCGCCACCTCGCCCATCCGCCGCAGCGGTCGCAGCCCGACCCCGAGGAGCCACCAGGCCGCGAGGCCGAGCGCGACGATGATCACGGCACTGACGACGAGCTCGATCAGCGCCAGGCGACCGAGGGTCGCGTTGGTTTCCCCGAGCGGGACCGCGACGACGAGTTCCTCACCGCCGGTGGTCTGCACCGCCGCCGCACGGAACGTTTCCGAGCCTCCGCCGCGCTCGCCCACCGTGGTCGGGGACATCGAGCGCGCGGAAGTCGCGGTCAGCCCGGCCGGGATCGCGGGTCGCGGAAGCCGTTCGCGGCCGAAGCGAAGGATCGTCTGGCCGATCACTTCCCCGTCCGCGGAGCGAAGCAGGCCGTAGGTCCCCGGCGGCAGCTGCGAGGCGGGTCCCGGGCCTCCCCCCGTCCCTGGAAGGGGCCCCAACCCCGGAGAGGGCTGGTTGGTTTCACGGGCGAGTTCGATCGAGATCGGCACCACCGCCGATTCGAGCTGTTGGTCGACGCGGTCGTAGAGATAGCTTTGGAGCGCCCGGTAGGAGGCGAAGTCGGCGGCCGCCAGCCCGACCGTCGCGAGGACGACCAGCAGCACCAAAAGGCGCGCCCGCAGCGACCAGTCAGGCAGGCGGAAGGCGGAGGGCATAGCCGACTCCCCGGACCGTGTGGATCAGGCGGGGCCCGCGCGCCTCGAGCTTCTTGCGCAGGTAGCTGACGTAGGTCTCCAGGACCCGGGCGTCGCCGCCGAAGTCGTAGTCCCAGACGTGGTCGAGGATCTGCGCGCGGGTGAGTACGCGCCGGGGATGGGTCATCAGGTATCGGAGCAGGCGGTATTCGGTGTCGGTGAGCTCGATCGGCGCGCCATCGCGGAAGACCTCGCGGGCGTCGTCGTCGAGCTCGAGGTCGGCGAAGCGCAGGACGCTCTCGCCGCCGCCCGCGTTGCCGAAGCGGCGCAGGACCGAGGCGACGCGGGCCAGCAGCTCCTCGACCGAGAACGGCTTGGTGACGTAGTCGTCGCCGCCGAGCGTGAGGCCGCGGACCTTGTCCTCGGTGGTGTCGCGGGCGGTGAGGAAGAGGATCGGCGTGTCGTCGGCGCGCTCGCGCATCCGCCGTGCCACCTCGAAGCCGTCGAGGTCGGGCAGCATCACGTCGAGGAGGACGAGGTCGGGACGGAAGTCGGTGACCGCCTGCAGGGCGGTCAGCCCGTCGGGAGCGGTCTCGACCTCGTACGCGTTGAAGCGCAGCGCGATCGAGAGGACGTCGGCGATGTTCGGCTCGTCGTCGACGACCAGGACCTTGCCGACGGCGGTCTTCTCCTGGGCCGGGATCACGCGCACATCGTCTCGGAACTTCCTGTGAGTTTCCTGAGTTCGCCGCGTCCGGCCGGAGCCCCCGCTCCCAGGGAATCCTGAGCCTCCGCCGAGGGCGCTCCCACGGTCGCGGCGCAAGCTCGGCGCATGAGCCCCACCGTCGAGATCGCCGTCCCCGTCTTCAACGAGGAGCGGGCGCTGGAGGGGAGCGTCCGCCGCCTCCAGGCCTTCTGCTCGGAGTCCCTCCCCTGGTCCTTCCGCATCGTGATCGCCGACAACGCGAGCGAGGACGCGACGCGGGCGATCGGCGAGCGGCTCGCCGCCGAGCTCGACGCGGTCGCCTACCTGCGGCTCTCCGAGAAGGGACGCGGGAGGGCGCTCCGTCGCGTCTGGTCGCGCAGCGACGCCGACGTCCTCGCCTACATGGACGTCGACCTCTCGACCGGGCTCGAGGCCCTCCTCCCCCTCGTCGCGCCGCTCGTCTCGGGCCACTCCGACCTGGCGATCGGCACGCGCCTCGCCCGCGGCTCGCGGGTGGTCCGCGGCCCCAGGCGCGAGTTGATCTCCCGCACCTACAACCGCCTCCTCCACCTCACCCTGCGCAGCCGCTTCTCCGACGCCCAGTGCGGCTTCAAGGCCGGGCGCGCGAGCACGGTCAAGGCGCTCCTCCCGCGGGTCGAGGACCAGGCATGGTTCTTCGACACCGAGCTTCTCGTCCTCGCCGAGCGCTCCGGCCTGCGCATCCACGAGGTGCCGGTCGACTGGGTCGACGACCCCGACTCGCGCGTCGACATCGTCGGCACCGCGGCCGAGGACCTGCGCGGGATCGCCCGGCTTGGCGGCGCGCTCAGCCGCTTCGCCCTGGTCGGGGTGGCGAGCACGCTCCTCTACCTGGCGCTCTTCGTCGCCCTGGGGACGACCGGCCTCGTCCGTTTCGGCTGGGGCTCCTCGACGGCGTTCGACGTCATTCTCTTCTCGCTCCTCTTGGTGCAGGGACTGGTGACGGGCGCCTGGATCTGGCGAGCCAGAGACGGCGAAGGTCGCCGGTCCCGGCACGCCTTGAGAGGATTGGGGGCGTGTCCGACGCCTCGTCCTCGTCCGGCCCGTCCGGGCAGGACCGCCAACACCAGCCCCACCGCCCCCACGCGCCCCACCTGAACGCGATCCACCGCGAAGGCGAGCGGGTCACGCCGCTGGAGCTCTTCTTCGACCTCGTCTTCGTCCTCGCCATCACCGAGTGCACGACGCTGATGGCGCACCACCCGACCTGGTCGGGCCTGGCGCAGGGGCTGCTCGTCCTCGGCGTCCTCTGGTGGGCCTGGGCCTCCTACGCCTGGCTGACCAGCGTGATCGACCCGGAGGCCGGGCCGGTCCGCCTCGTCTTCTTCGCCGCGATGGCCTCGATGCTGATCGCGGCGATCTCGGTGCCGGAGGCATTCGGGAGCCTGGCGCTGACCTTTGCCCTGGCGATCGGCGTCTTCCGCGTCGCCCACATCGCCCTGTTCATGATCGCCAGCGCCGACAACCCGGGCCTACGCCGCTCGACGATCGGGCTGGCGATCTCGACCGCGGTGGCGGTCACCATCCTGGCCACTGCCTCGGCCTTCGACGGGCTCCCCCAGGCGGCGCTCTGGGTGCTGGCGCTGGCGCTCGATTTCGGCGGGCCCTACTTCTTCGGCGAGGAAGGCTGGGAGCTCGTCCCCGGGCACTTCGCCGAGCGCCACGGGCTGATCATCATCATCGCGCTCGGCGAGTCGATCGTCGAGATCGGCACCGGCGCCGCCGGGCACCTCGACCTCGGCGTCGCCGTCGCCGCGGTGCTCGGCGTCGCCGTCGCCGCCGCGTTCTGGTGGGTCTATTTCGACGTCGTCGCGCTGGTCTCGGCGCGCCGCCTCGGCGAGGCCGAGCCGGGCCCGACCCAGAACGCGCTCGCCCGCGACTCCTACACCTACCTGCACCTCTTCCTCGTCGCCGGGATCGTCCTCACCGCGTTCGGCCTGGAGGGCGTGCTCGCCCACACCGACGAGCACCTGCACTGGGAGACGGCGGTCGGACTCTGCGGCGGCCCGGCGCTCTACCTGCTCGGCCTGGTGGCGCTGCGCTACCGCCAGAAAGGCGACTGGAACCGCTCCAAACCGGTGTGTGCGGCGTTGCTCCTGCTCCTGATCCCGATCGCGACGCAGATCCCGGCGCTGGCCACCTTGGCGATCGCGACCGCCCTCCTGGCCCTCCTGGTGGCGCGCGAGCACATCAGCTACGACGAGCGGCGCGACGAGCTCCGCGCGCGGAACACGATGACCGAGGCGGAGGCGGAGCTGGTCGCTGCCGCGGAGGAGGAGTAGGCGGACAGGAATTCCTCACTATCACGACTACGGCCGAGCGCAGGCAGCCGAAATTGCGACTTCGCCATACTCCTCCGCCATATGACGATCTCGAACGATGTTCCGAAGCTGCTAGACGAACTGCTGCGCGCCGGCGCGCCCTCCGGCTACGAGGGTCCCGCTGCCGAGATCTGGCGCGAGGCCGCCTCGTTCGCCGAGCTCTCATACGACGGGATCGGCTCGACGATCGCCCGGGTCGGCGAGGCCGAGCCACTGGTCGCGATCGTCGGCCACATCGACGAGATCGGCCTGATCATCACCCACGTCGACGAGAAGGGCTTCCTCTGGTTCGAGCCGATCGGCGGCTGGGATCCGCAGATCCTGGTCGGCCAGCGGGTCGAGGTCCGCGGGCGCGACGGGATCGTCCCCGGCGTCGCCGGTCGCAAGCCGATCCACCTGCTGGAGATGGACCAGCGCAAAAAGGTCGTCGAACTGAAATCGATGCACATCGACATCGGCGCCGCCGACCGCGAGGAGGCCGAGGCGCTGGTCCGGGTCGGCGACCCGATCGTGATCCGCACCGAACCGATGCAGGTGCTGGGCGGCCGCCTCGTCTCCAAGTCGATGGACAACCGGCTCGGCGCCTACGTCGCGCTCGAATCGACCCGCCGCTGCGCCGAGGGCGCCGGCCCGGGCGGCTCGATGGCCGGCGTCGCCGCGGTGCAGGAGGAGATCGGCCTGTTCGGCGCCCGCACCTCGACCTTCGAGCTGCGCCCCGACATCGCGATCGCCGTCGACGTCACCCACGCGACCGACGCGCCGGGGGTCGACGAGAAGGAAAACGGCGTGCATCCGCTCGGCTCCGGCCCGGTGATCGGCCGCGGCTCGACCCTCTCGCCCAAGGTCTTCGAGCTGCTCGTCGAGACCGCCGAGGCCGAGGGCATCGAGTACTCGATCAGCGCCAGCGGCCGCAGCACCGGCACCGACGCCGACGCGATCCAGATCGCCCGCTCGGGCGTCCCGACCGGCCTCGTCTCGATCCCCCTGCGCTACATGCACTCCCCGGTCGAGATGGTCGACCTGGCCGACGTCGAGTCGACGATCGCCCTGCTGGCGGCCTTCGGGGCCCGCATGAAAGCCGGCGTCGACCTCAGCCGCTAGGGCGGAGGGTCAGTCGACGTAGGTGAGCTCTTTCGGCAGGCTCGACAGGTTGCGGAGGCCGGTGTCGGTGATGACGACCAGGTCCTCGATGCGCACGCCGAGGTTCCCGGCCAGGTAGATCCCCGGCTCGACGGTGACGACTTCGTTCACCGCCAGGATGTCGTCGGAGCGCAGGGAGAGGCGTGGGCCCTCGTGGATGTCGAGGCCGACGCCGTGCCCCAGGCCGTGGCCGAAGTGCTCCCCGTGGCCGGCTTCGTCGATCACCTTGCGGGCCGCCCCGTCCACGTCCTCGCCCTTCTCACCGGGACGGATCGCCTCGAGCGATGCCGCCTGCGCGGCGAGCACGGTCTCGTAGACCTTGTGCCCTTCTTCGCCGAGGTCGCCGGTCGCGTAGGTGCGGGTGCCGTCGGAGCAGTAGCCGTCGAGCTTGGCGCCCATGTCGAAGACGACCAGCTCGCCGGTCGGGATCACGCGGTCGCCGGGCTCGGCGTGCGGCTGCGCGCCGTTCGGTCCCGCGGCGACGATGGTGTCGAAGGAGAGCGTGCCGCCCCCGGCGCGGACGTGCGCCTCGAACGCGTCGGCCACGGCCCGCTCGGTCTTGCCGACGAAGCCTTCTTCGAGCGTCGCCTTCAGCGCCGCGTCGGCCAGCTTGGAGGCCTCGGCGATCGTCTCCAGCTCCTGCGCGTCCTTCACCCGCCGCAGCGCCTCGACGGCGCCGCCGGCCGGCACGGCCTCGGCGCCCTCGGGCAGCTTCTCCTCGAGTTTCGTCAGCGATCGCACCGAGACGTGGTCGTCCTCGAAGCCGACCTTGCGGGCGAGGCGCTCGGCGATCCCGGCGAGCCAGTCCCCGGTCACCGTGACGGTCTCCCACTCCGAGACCTCGGCCGCGGCGCGCTCGGTGTAGCGGAAGTCGGTGAAGAACACGCGGAGGCCGGGACCGCAGACCACGGCCCCGTTGGTGCCGGTGAAGCCGGTCAGATAGCGGACGTTGGTGAGGTCGGTGACCAGCATGCGGTCGAGGCCGCGCTCCGCCAGTGCCGCCTCCAGACGATCGCCGCGGCCGCGCATCAGCCGGTCACCCCGAGCTCACGGGCAAGCACGTCGAGCGCCTCGCGGTACCCGTCGGCGCCCTTGCCGGAGATCTTCCGCACGACCAGCCCGTCGAAGACCGAGACCTTGCGCCAGTCCTCGCGGGCCTCGACGTCGGAGAGGTGCACCTCGACCGCCGGCAGTCCGCTGACGGCGAGCGCGTCGGCGATCGCCCGGCTGTAGTGGGTCCAGGCGCCGGCATTGATCAGCGACCCGTCCGCGAGGTCGGGCAGCCGATGCAGGTACTCCACGAACTCCCCCTCATGGTTGGTCTGGAAGAAGAGCAGTTCGAGCCCAGCCTCGCGTGCCCACGCTTCGATCTGGTGCTCGAGCTCCGACAACGAGCCGCCGCCATAGAGCGCCGGATCGCGCCGATCGAGAACGTCGAAGTTGACTCCGTGCAGGACGGCGACGCGGTTGCGGGTGGTGGCGTTCAAGCCTGGAGCTCCTTCACGGCGGCTTCGACCTTAGCGGGGTCGACGAGCTGACCGATGCGGGGGGCGCCGGGCTCGTTCAGGAGGACGAAGCCGACGCCGGCGGCGGTGCGCTTCTTGTCGCGGCCGAGGGCGTCCATCACCGCCTCGACCTCGATCGGCACCTGGAGGCGGGTCGGCAGGTCATGGCGGGCGAGGATCGACTCGACCTCGTCGCGCAGGGCGGGAGCGTCGGAGAGGCGGAGCGCGGCGAGCAGTCCCAGGCCGACGGCCTCGCCGTGGCGGAAGGCGGTGTAGCCGGTCGCCGACTCGATCGCGTGGCCGACCGTGTGGCCGAGGTTGAGGACGTTGCGCAGGCCGGTGTCGAGCTCGTCGGCGGCGACGATCCCGCACTTGTAGCGGGCGCAGGCGAAGACGACGTCGTCGAGGTCGGCGGGGTCGATGCGGTCGATCGCGCGCACCCGCTCCCACAGGCGGCCGCCCACCAGGAGACCGGTCTTCAGCACCTCGACGAAGCCCGCGGCGAGCTCCTCGGGTGGCAGCGAGGCCAGCGTCTCGGTGTCGGAGATGACCGCGGCCGGCTGCTGGAAGGCGCCCGCGTAGTTCTTGCCCTCGGGCAGGTCGACACCGGTCTTGCCGCCGTAGGCGGAGTCGACCTGGGCGACCAGCGTGGTCGGCACCTGCACCACCGGGACGCCGCGTTGGTAGAGGTGGGCGACGAGCCCGGCGAGATCTCCGACGACGCCGCCGCCGAGCGCGACCACGTGATCTCCACGGGTCACCCCGTCGCGGGCCATCGCGCGCAGGACGGCCTCGGCGTTGGCGAGGGTCTTGGCCGTCTCCCCCGCCTCGATTTCGGCGCGCCCGGCGAGCGGCTCGACGCGGTCACCGTAGAGCGGTCCCACCGAGCGGTCCGACACCAGGAAGCGGCGGCTCTCCAGTGGCCACCAGCCACAGTCGATCAGGCCGCGGCCGACCAGCACCGGGTACTCGCCGCCGGGCGCGCTCGCCCAGAGGAGCTTGGTGCCGGCGGGGAGATCGGGGAGCCGGCGCAGCATCGGGAGGGCGCGGCGGACGATCTGGCGGTCGCCCATCGGCACCACCGCGTCGGCCAGCTCTTCGTAGATCGGGAGGCGCTCGTCGAGCAGCTCCGAGACGTCCTCGGCGGAGCTCGCCAGCGGCCGGTCGGAGTGGGCGATCCGTCGCCACGCCTCGGCGGCGTCGACCTGCAGCCAGACCACCGTGTGGCGGCCGAGCGCCTCGCGGATCCGCGGCGCGAGCACGCTGCCCCCGCCGAGCGCGATCGCGCCGCCGTCGTCGGCGTTCTCCAGCAACGAGCCGACGACCTCGGCCTCGCGCGCCCGGAAGCCCTCCTCACCGTGTGCCTCGAACGCCTCCGGGATGGTCGAGCCGAAGCTCTCTTCCATCAGCTGGTCGATCTCAACCGTCGACAGCCCTTCGGCGCGGGCGGCCTGGAGCGCGGTCGACTTCCCGGCTCCCATGAAGCCGACGAAGACGATCGAGGGCTTCACCGTGCGTCGATCCGCGCCTTATAGGCGTCGATCGCGGCGCGCACGTCATCGATGTGGTCGCCGCCGAACTTCTCGCGGTAGGTGCGCGCCAGAGCGAGGCAGACCATCGCCTCGGCGACCACGGCGGCGGCCGGGACGACGGTCGAATCGGTCCGCTCGCGCAGCGCCTGGGCCGGCTGATGGGTGACGGTGTCGACCGAGCGCAGCGGTTTGGTCAGCGTCGAGATCGGCTTGATCGCGGCGCGCACCGACAGCGGCAAGCCGTTCGTCATACCGCCCTCGAGGCCGCCCGCGCGGTTCGTTTCGCGGAAGTAGCCATCCTTCTCCGACCAGAAGATCTCGTCGTGGGCTTCCGAGCCGGGGCGGCTCGCCACGTCCCAGGCTTCGCCGATCGAGACGCCCTTGATCGACTGGATCGAGGCCACCGCCTGGGCCAGCCGGCCATCGAGGCGGTCCTCCCAGGAGATGTGGGAGCCGAGCCCGGGGACGAGCCCGAAGGCGATCACCTCGAAGGTGCCGCCGAGGCTCTCGTTCGCCTTCCGCAGGCGGTTGATCTCGGCGACCATGGCCTTGCTCGCCTCCGGGTCCAGGGTGCGGACCGGGTCGTCGTCGATGCCCTCGAAGTCGGCCGGCGCGAGGTTCTCGCGCTCCGCCGCGACGACCGAGGCGATCGACGTCACGTGGCTGTGGACCTCGACGCCGAGCGCGGTCAGGAAGCCGCGGGCGACGGAGCCGGCGGCGACGCGGGCGGCGGTCTCACGCGCGCTGGCGCGCTCCAGCACGTTGCGGATGTCGGAGTGGCCGTATTTCTGCGCGCCGACGAGGTCGGCGTGGCCGGGGCGCGGCAGGTGGACTTCTTCGGGCTCGAAGTCCTCCACCGGCCAGGGGTTCATCCGGTCTTCCCAGTTCTTGTAGTCGCGGTTGGCGACCAGCAGCGCGATCGGGCTGCCCAGCGTGCGGCCGTGGCGGACGCCGGAACGCACCTCGACCGTGTCGGTCTCGATCCGCATCCGCCCGCCGCGCCCGTGGCCGAGCTGACGGCGCGCCATGTCGCGGTCGAGCGCCTCGCGGTCGAGCTCCAGCCCGGCGGGCATGCCCTCGACGATCGCGGTCAGCCCGGGGCCGTGGGACTCCCCGGCGGTGGTGAAGCGGAATGCGGTCATGAGCGCACCACCCTATCGGCGGGCGCCCGTCCGCATCGCCTCGATCGACGGCTCCTCGCCGGTCCAGATCCGCAGCGAGAGGGCGCCCTGCTGGACGAGCATCTCGAGGCCCTCGATCGTGGTCGCGCCGGCCGCGTCCGCCGCCACCAGCAGCGCGCTCGGCTCGGGGCCGTAGACGATGTCGAAGACGACCTGGTCGGCGTGGAAGTCGGCAGCGGAGATCGGCAGGTGCCCGAAGGGGTCTTCCCCGTGCAGGCCGACCGAGGTGGTGTTGACGATCAAGGCGTAGTCGGCGCCGACCGGGTCGGCGATCGCGCGGCCACCGAGTTCGCCCGCGACGGTCTCCGCGCGCTCCGGGGTGCGGTTCCAGACGTCGACCTCGAAGGCCGGGACGAGCGTCGGGTTGCCCTCCTCGTCGGGCGCGCCCTCGCCGCCGTTGGCGAGCGCCCAGATCGCCGCCCGCGCCGCGCCCCCGGCGCCCAGGACCAGAGCGCGACCGCCGTCCATCCCCGCCGGCAGCGAACGCAGCACCCCGCCCGCGTCGGTGTTCGCCGCCGCGATCCGGCCGTCGTGGAAGGTCAGCGTGTTCGCCGCGCCGATCGCCCGCGCCGCCTCGCTCGCCGAGTCGGCGATCGCCAGCGCCGCCTCCTTGTGCGGCAGGGTCACGTTCACGCCCACGTAGTCCCCGGCCGCGGCCAGTTCGGCGACCTGGACCTCGAAGCTCTCCGGCTCGATGTCCAGCGCGCCGTAGGTCCACTCGCCGGCGAGCTTCAGCTCCGCCAGCGCCGCCGTCTGCATGTCCGGCGAGCGCGAATGCGCCACCGGATGGCCGATCACCGCCAGGCTGGGCACCGTCAGCCGACGCTCACTTGCAGGTGCTCGGCTCGTTGCCGCCGTTCTTTTCGCGCGCCTTTTCGTAGCGGGCGGCGTCGGCGAAGAATTCTTCTTCGGTTTTGGCGAAGGCGAGTTCGTTGCACGAGTTCGGGTCGTTCACGTAGAACAGGTAGTCCGTTTTCGCCGGGTGCGCGGCGGCGTTCAGCGCGGCGAGGCCGGGGCTGTTGATCGGACCGGGCGGCAGGCCCTGATGGGTGCGCGTGTTGTACGGGGATTCGCTTTCCAGCTCCGACTGGGTCAGCGGCTTTTCGTAGTTGCCGGTGGCGAAGCGGATCGTCGAGTCGATCCCCAGCGTCATCCCTTCGTGCAGGCGGTTGTAGATCACCGAGGCGACCAGTTTGCGCTGCTTCGGCACTCCCGCCTCGCGTTCGATCATCGAGGCGATCGTGACCACGTCGAACACCGTCAGGTTTTTCGACTTCGCGTACTTCATCTTGACCTTCTTGATTTTCCTCTTGAAGTCCTGGAGCTGGAGCGCGACGAGGTTCGCGACCGGCTTGCGGGTGTTGTATTCCCAGGTGTCGGGATAGAGGAAGCCCTCCAGCGACTTGACGTTCTTGCCGCCGTAGTCTTCGGGGTTGAGGACCTTCGACTTCTTCGTCGCCTTCATGTAGCTGCCCTTGATCCCGTCTTCCTTCACCAGCTTGGCGGTGATCGGGCGGCTCTGGCCCTCGGGGATGGTGACGCTGATGACGCCGGACCTGGACGCTTCGACCGGCTTCGATTCCTTGGTCAGCTCGTCGATCGCGGCGCCGTAGCTCATGTCCCTGGCCATCACGTGCTTGCCGGCGATGAGGTTGGAACGGTCGCCGGAGAGCGTGACGCGCGCCTGGAAGAGCGTCGAGCCGTCGAGAATGAAGCCGCTCGAGATGACGCCCTTCCGTTCCAGGAGTTCGCCGACTTCGCCGACGCTCGAGCCTTTCGGGATGTTCACCGCGACACGACCGCTGCCGTCGCCGTGGAACGGCTGGAAGAGAGCGTTCAGGAAGAGCAGGACGACGATCAGGACGACGATGCCGAGGATCCGGAACGGGTGGCGGAGCAGGGAGCCGAAAAAGCCGCCGCGCCGCCCGCCGTCGTCGCCGTGACGTCTGCCGTGGCGCGCCGCGCCCGCCATCTGCGGGTCGCCCTCGTGGAGCTCGTCGTCGTCATACGGTTCGTCCTCGTCGAACCAGTCGTCGTCGCGCGGGGGCGGTGGCTCCCAGTCCCCCGCTCCGGTCTCCTCGATCGGCCGCGGCGGCAGGGCCCGGTGCTCGCCGGTCGCGGGACCGGCCCCGGGGACCAGGTTCTCCCCGGTCGGCTGACTGGGATCGGGACGCGGCACCTCGGCGGTGTGGTCACCCGGATCGACCTGTGGAGCCTCGGCGGCGGGCCGATGCGGAGCTTCGGTCTGCGGCGGGATCGGCGCCTCGGCAGTCGGCGGCGCTGGGTTCGGCGGAGTCGAAACTTCTCCGGTCGGCGGCGGCTCGCTCGCCGCGACGGCCGCTCCGCCCGCCGCGGCGCCGGCGGCTCCCGCCGCGGCCGCTTTGCCTTTCCGTCGCCTCAAGAGTCCTCGTCGTCCCCGCTCGGCCTCTTCGCCGTCGAGCGGCGCTTTCCCGCTCGGCTCCGGCGCGGGCGGCGGTGGCGGCGCGGGCTCGGCGGGCTCGTCCCAGAACTCCTGCTCGGGCGTCCGCGGCGGCGCCGGCGGCGCCTCTTTCGCCGGCGGAGGCGGTGGAGCGGGCTCTTTCGCCTTCTTCTTGCCCCGCTTGTTCGCCCGCTTGGCTTCCCGTTCGCGCCGACGTTCCTCCCGCTCGACCGCCGCCGGGTCGTTCGGGTCGAACAGTGGGTCGCCCCCGGGCGGGATGCCGCCCTGGCCGCTGTCGTCGCTCACGATTCGTCCTTCCGCGCCAGGCTCGTCAGGTAGGCCTCGAGCAGGTGCGTCGCCGCGAGCGAATCGCGCGCCGCCTTCGAACCGGCGCGCCGGCTCGCGTCGGCCATCCGGCTGGTCAGCCGCTCGTCGTAGGTGTCCACGGGAATGTCGAGAAGCGCGGTGAGTTCGTCGGCGAAGGTACGCGCCAGCGCCGCCTGGCTCCCCTCCTCGCCGCTCAGGTGGACGGGCAGGCCGACGACGACCCGCTCGACCTCGCGCTCGCGCGCCAGCTCCACCACCGCGGCGGGCGCCGGCGGTTCGATCACCGGCAGCGGCGTGCAGAGGGTTCCGGTCGGATCACAGATCGCGGCGCCGATCCGGACGGTGCCGTGGTCGAGGGCGAGCACGCGCAACTAGCTACCCCAACTTCCCCTCGATCATCGCGCGCGCCTCCGCCAGGGCGTCGTCGAGCTTCGCCGGGTCCTTGCCGCCCGCCTGGGCCATGTCGTCGCGGCCGCCTCCGCCGCCGCCGACCACACCCGCCGCGGCGCGCACCAGCTCCGCCGCCGAAAGTCCCTTCTCCACCGCTCCCGGGCTCGCCAGGGCCACCAGCGCGACTTTGTCCTCCGCCCCGCCCCCGAGCACCTGCACCACCGGGTCGCCGAGCGAGGACTGGATGCGGTTGGCGACCTCGAGCAGCGCCTTCTGGTCGCCCAGCTCGCTCGCCGCGACCAGCACCTGGACGCCGCCGACCTCGCTTGCCGTCGCGCCCAGTCGCTTGGCTTCCTCGCCGAGCGCCTGTCCCTGCGCCTTCTGCGCGCCTGCGCTCGCCTCCTTCAGCTGCTCGGCCGCCCGGCGCGCGCCCGCGAG
This sequence comes from uncultured Actinomycetes bacterium, assembly GCA_963782515.1. Classification (GTDB taxonomy): domain Bacteria; phylum Actinomycetota; class Thermoleophilia; order Solirubrobacterales; family 70-9; genus VAYN01. The sequence goes on from CAWAJY010000004.1 coordinate 1,592,232, forward strand.
CGGGTCCTGCGGGTTGCCCAGCAGCTCGCCGACCTCACGCAGCGCGGCGTCGCGCTCGCGGAAGTAGTCGGTCGCGGCGGGCCCGGTGATCGCCTCGATGCGGCGCACGTTGGCGGCGCTCGAGCCCTCGGCGGTCAGCTTGAAGATCCCGATCTCGGCGGTGTTGGCGACGTGCGTGCCGCCGCAGAGCTCACGGGAGACGCCGTCGATCTCCACCACCCGCACCCACTCGCCGTATTTCTCGCCGAAGAGGGCCATCGCGCCGAGCGCTTCGGCCTCGGCCCGCTCCATTTCGAGCCAGCGCACCGGCGCGCTCGCGCTGATCCACTCGTTGACGCGGTCCTCGACGTCGCGCAGCTCCGCCGGGCTCAGCGACTGGCCGTGGGTGAAGTCGAAGCGCAGTTTGTCGGGGCGCACCGCCGAGCCCGCCTGGCGGACGTGGGTGCCAAGACGCTCGCGCAGCGCCGCGTGCAGAAGGTGCGTCGCCGTGTGGTTGCGCATCGTCGCGTGGCGGGTCCGGCGGTCGACCACGGCCTCGACCTCGGCGCCCGGCGGGATCTCCTTGGCCTCGATCGCGACCACCTGGTCGCCGCCGACGCGGTAGACGTCGACCACCTGGGCTTCGTCGCCGTCCCAGCGCACCAGGCCCGAGTCGGCGACCTGGCCGCCGCCCTCGGCATAGAAGGGGCTCGTCTCCAGCTTCAGCAGCGCGTGCTCGCCTTGGGGCTCGATCGCCGCCACGCCGGTCGTGGCGCGCAGCGTTTCGTAGCCGACGAAGTTGCTCGGCGAGGTCGCGGCGGCGAATTCCTGGACCCGCTCGTGCGTGTTCTCGGAGCCGTGGGCGGTCGCCGCCCCGGTGCGGGCGCGGGTCCGCTGCTCCTCCATCAGCTCGGCGAAGCCGTCGTCGTCGACCGCCAGGCCCTGCTCGGCGAGCAGCTCCTTGGTCAGGTCATAGGGGAAGCCGTAGGTGTCGTGCAGCTTGAAGGCGTCGGCCGCGTCGATCCAGGAGGTGTCGGCCTCGCGCGCCTCGACGATCAGGCGCTCCAGCAGCTCCTGTCCGCGCACCAGCGTGCGGCCGAAGCTCTCCTCCTCGTCGTTCACCCAGCGGGCGATGTTCTCCCGCTCGGTGACCAGCTCCGGGTAGACGTCGCCCATCAGCTCGATCACACGCTCGGAGAACTTGCCGAGCCACGGCGCCTCGAGTCCCAGCGCGTTGCCCTGCTGGATCGCGCGGCGCATGATCCGCCGCAGGATGTAGCCGCGGTCCTCGTTGGAGGGGACGACCCCGTCGGCGATCAGGAAGGCGGCGCCGCGCGAGTGGTCGGCGACGATCCGCATCGCCCGCGTCACCGCCGCGCTCTCCTCGTAGGAGTGGCCGGAGAGCTCCTCGGCGAGGTCGATCAGCGGCCGCACGTGGTCGACGTCGTAGACCGACTCGACGTTCTGGAGGATCGCCGCCATCCGGTCGAGCCCCATCCCGGTGTCGATGTTCCTCGTCGGCAGCTCGGTGAGCGACCCGTCCTCGTGCAGGTCATAGGACATGAAGACGTGGTTCCAGAACTCGAGGAAGCGCTCACCCTCGTCGCCGGGGCGTTCCTCGGCGGTGCCGAAGTCGAGACCGCGGTCGAGGTAGAGCTCCGAGCACGGACCGCACGGGCCGGTCGGCCCGCCCTGCCAGAAGTTGTCCTCGCGGCCGAGCTGGACGATCCGCTCGGCGCGGGACGCCGGTCGCTTCCCAGATCTCGATCGCCTCGGTGTCGGGGCCGAGCCCGAGCTCCTCGTCGCCGCCGAAGACCGTCACCCAGATCTTCTCCGGGTCCATGCCGAAGCCTTCGGTGGCGAGCTGCCAGCCCCAGGGGATCGACTCCGCCTTGAAGTAGTCCCCGAAGCTCCAGTTGCCGAGCATCTCGAAGAAGGTCAGGTGGCGGGCGGTGTTGCCGACCTCCTCGATGTCGGTCGTGCGGAAGCATTTCTGCACGTCGGTGAGGCGCGAGGCCGGCGGCGTCTCCTGACCGAGGAAGTAGGGCTTGAAGGGCTGCATTCCGGCAGTCGTCAGCAGGACCGTCGGGTCGAGCACCGAGGGCACCAGCGAGGCCGAGGGGACGACCTTATGTCCCCGCTCCGCGAAGAACGCGAGGTAGGTGTCGCGGATTTGTTGGGCCTTCATGAGGGAGAGCCTACGGTTTGCTGACAGTTCGTGTGTCGGATGTTTCTAGCGGGACGACCGGCGGCTCAGGCGTCAGCGGGTGATCGTGCCGTGGCCGACGATCGTCTCGCCGTCCATCAGCACCGCGGTCTGGCCCGGCGAGGCGGCGGTGAAGGGCTCGTCCAGCTCCAGCTCCAGGGCCTCGTGGCGGCCCGGCGCGGCGGCGCCGACGGTGGCGGGCAGGGTGGCCGAGTGGTAGCGCAGGCGGACGTTGTCGACCCGGGCGCCGTCGCGGTGCAGCACCGCGTCGCGGACGCGGATGCGGCGGGTCTCGAGGTCCTCCCGGCTGCCGACGGTGACCGTGTTCGGCGACGGCATCGGTGGCGACGACGTACCCCGGCTCGTTCAGCGAGACGCCGATCCCGCGCCGCTGGCCGACGGTGAAGTTGTGGTGCCCGCGATGGCGTCCCAGCGTGCGGCCGGAGCGGTCGACGACGGCCCCCTCGCGATCGACCAGGTTGCCGTGGCGGCGCAGGAAGCCGGTCTTGCCCTGGCCGGCGAGGAAGCAGAGGTCCTGGGACTCCGGCTTCTTGGCGACCGAGAGGCCGTGGCGGGCGGCGACGGCACGGACCTCGTCCTTGGTCATGTCGGTGAGCGGGAAGCCGAGCTGTCCGAGGAGGTCCGGCGGCAGCGCGGCGAGCATGTAGCTCTGGTCCTTGGCGTCGTCGACGCCTGCGGCAAGCAGCGGCCCTTCGGCGTCCTCCACGATCCGCGCGTAGTGCCCGGTGAGGAGCCGCGTCGCCCCGAGCCGCTGCGCCAGGTCGAGCATCGCCGCCAAACGCACTTCCCCGTTGCAGAGGATGCAGGGGTTCGGCGTCTGCCCTTCCGCGTAGCCGTCGACGAACCGATCGACGACGCGACGCCGGAAGTCCGCCTCGAGGTCGAGCGTGAAGTGCGGGATGTCCAAGCGAGTGCGCGACGGCGCGGGCCCCGAGCACGGCCTCCGGCGAGCAGCAGGCCTTGGTCCCGTCCGTCTCCGGATCGGCCCAGAGCTTCACGGTGATGGCGACGACCTCCACCCCGCGCTCGCGTTCGAGGAGCGCCGCGACGGCTCGAGTCGACGCCACCGCTGACGGCCACCGCGACGCGCTCAGGGGACCGGACTCGGCCACCTTCACTGGCAATCAAGGTGGGCGAGTCCGGTCCCACGCCAGCCGTCGCGGGGTCCAGCGGAAGGTTCGACGCCGCAGCGGCGCTCAGGGCGCGGTGGAGCGCATCCGTTGCCAATTGGGCCGCGTGGCGCTTCGCAGGCTGTAGGCCGCCCAGGAGGTCTTCGGCGTCGTCGATCGAGAGCTCGGCGGCCTCGAGGACGGTCGCGCCCTCGATGGTTTCGGCGAGGGCGGCGGTGGCGGCGCGGGTGGCGCCGCAGCCCTCGGTGTCGAAGGTGACGGAGGCGATGCGGCCGCCGGCGACGGTGAGGGACAGGCGGGAGAGATCGCCGCACGCGGCACCGCCGGCGGCGCCGGTGAAGGCGTCGTCGGGCGCGGGGCCGCGGCGAGTGTCATCGCGGAGAAAGTGGTCGAAGAGCTCCCGATCCATTGGACAAAGGGTACGGAGTGAGGATCAGGTGCAGGTCAGCGGCGACCGCGGACGGGGTTTCGGCGATCTGGTGCCAGGTGATGCGGGCGGTGGTCCAGCGTTCCGCCGTGAGGATGCGATCGCGTTCGCGGTCGTCCTGGAAGGCCTTCTTGGTGCCGTGTGCACCTCCCCCGTCGAGCTCGATCGCCACCTTGAGGTCCTCCCAGAGGCAGTCGACCTCATAGAAGCGATCGCGCACGGCGAGGTGGGCGTTCATGCGCGGCCGCGGCAGCCCGAAGCGGTCGATCAGGGCGAGGAACGCCTCCTCGAGCTCATTGCGGGTTATCCCCACCGGGTCACCCCGCGTCAGGCGGTCGAGAAGAACGGTTCCCGGCCGACCCGGATAGCGCTCGATCAGGTCCGGGACCGAGAGCCGCGTCCGATATTCGCGGACTTCCATCTCGTTCCAAGCCCGCTCGACTTGCCGTTCGTCGAGCATCCCCGCGAGGTCGAACATCGTCCGCGCCACCGAGGTCACCGGAATCCCCCACATCGTCCCCACCTCGTCTGGGCGCCGCGAGCCGCGGTGAGCGACGACCCCGGGCTTCGTCTTCTTCGACCCAGGGGCGGTCACTTCCGGCGTGATTTCGCTCCGGGGATAGAGCCCCCAGAGCTGACCGGCCGAGCGATGACTCAGAACCGCTGTCGGTCCGTGCGCAAGCACCGCCGCCATCCACCGCGACTCAATCGTCAGCGCCCGGTGTCCCACGGCATAGACCCCACGATGGAGCGGATTTAGTCCGCCGCGGGCCACCCGCGTCCGGACCATTTGTTCGGTCACGCCGATCGCGTCGAGCTGCCACCGTCCCACGACCCCGTGCTGCCCGCCCGCCAACTCGGAGACTCGCCGGTCAAGGATCTCCGTGTTTAGTTCCCGTTGCAGAGCAACGGAAAGTCGACGCGCGTCTTCCATGAGGGCGACGCTGGCAGAGAAATGCGCGCGTGTGGCGCGCAGATCGTGCCTACTTCGAGAAGAAAGTCAGCTCCAGCCCGCCGGTACCGCCTCTAGCTTTGATCCCTTCATAAGAAGGTGGGCGCCCTGCTCGCGATCCCAAGGGACCGAAAGACAAAAGCTCCCGAGCCGTTTGTGTTGGGTCAAACGGTGAGACGGCTCTCGCACGGGCTCGAGCTTGCGCACACGGTAGCACCGGCGCACCGGTGGGAAGCACTCTCAGTAATCGGGGACATCGAGGTTGCTGAGGTGCATCTCGGCCTCGCTCCAGCGATCGCCGGGCACGCAGAGGAAGATTTCGCCGTGGCCGAAACGGTCGGGCTCCCAGTCGGCGGTGAGAGCCGCCTCGATCCCGGCCTCTTCCAGCGCCTGGTACCAGGCGCGTGCGGTCCGCAGATCGCCGAACTCCCGCACCACCTCCCAGCCTTCGTAGCGCGGATCGCCGACGTGGACAGGCGTCTGCCCGGGCCCGCCGCCGGACCGGAACCTGCGGGGAATCCAGTCCCGCAGCCCCATGCTCAGTGGCCGGCTTTGCCGCTCTTGTGGATGGCGACGCCGACCTCGCGCAGCTGCAGGGCGTCGACCGGCGCGGGCGCGCCGACCATGAGGTCGAAGCCGGAGGCGGTCTTGGGGAAGGCGATCACGTCGCGGATAGTGTCGACGCCCGCGAGGCGCTGGACAAGTCGGTCGATGCCGTAGGCGATGCCGCCGTGCGGGGGCGCCCCGTAGCGGAGCGCCTCGAGCAGGAAGCCGAAGCGCGCCTCGGCGGTCTCCGCGTCGACCCCCAGCGCGGCGAAGACCTGCTGCTGGACCTCGGCGCTGTGGATACGGATCGAGCCGCCGCCGATCTCCTGCCCGTTCCAGACCACGTCGTATGCCTGGGACAACGCCGACCCCGGATCGCTCGGGTCGAACTCGCCGGCGGGCGCGGTGAACGGATGGTGCATCGCGTCGAAGCGCTTCTCCACCTCGTCGTAGAGGAAGAGCGGGAAGTCGACGATCCAGACCAGGCGGTTCTCGCTCTCGTCGATCAGCCCGAACTTCTCGCCGAGGTCGAGCCGCATCTGTCCCAGGACCGCGTCGACCACCGGGCGCTTGTCGGCGACCAGCAGGAGGAGGTCGCCCTCCTCGGCACCGAGGAGGCGGTTGAGCTCGGCCAGCTCGCCCTCGCTGAGGAACTTGGCGGTCGGCGAGCGCCAGCCGTCGCCCTCGCGGAACGCCCAGACCAGGCCTTTCGCGCCGAGCTCCTGGGCGCGGGAGATGAAGCCGTCGAGGTCTTTGCGCGGCACCTCGCGCTTCCCGGCGTTGATGCCGCGGATCGACCCGCCCGAGGCGAGCACCGAGTTGAAGACCTTGAACTCCGTCCCCTCCAGCGCCGAGCCGAGGTCGACGAGCTCGAGGCCGAAGCGCAGGTCCGGCCGGTCGGTCCCGAAGCGGTCGAGCGCCTCGGCGTAGGGCATCCGCTGCATCGGGACCTCGAGCTCGGGGCCGCCGACGGCCTTGAAGACGTGGGACAGCATCCGTTCGTTGACCGCGATCACGTCGTCGACACAGACGAAGGACATCTCGACGTCGAGCTGGGTGAACTCCGCCTGGCGGTCGGCGCGCGTAGCCTCGTCGCGGAAGCAGCGGGCGATCTGGAAGTAGCGCTCGAACCCGCTCACCATCAGCAGCTGCTTGAAGAGTTGCGGGGACTGAGGCAGCGCGTAGAAGGAGCCCTGCTGCTGGCGGCTGGGGACGAGGAAGTCGCGCGCGCCCTCCGGGGTCGAGCGCGTCAGCACCGGCGTTTCGATGTCGACGAAGCCCTCGGTGCCGAGGAAGTCGCGCATCGCCGCGGTCAGGCGGTGGCGGAGCAGGAGCGCCTCGCGCATCGGCGCCCGGCGCAGGTCCAGGTAGCGGTAGCGCAGGCGCGTGTCCTCGCCGACGTCGTCGGCGTAGCCCTCGATCTGGAACGGCGGCGTCTCGGAGTCGGCGAGCAGCTCGGCCTCGGCCACGGCGATCTCGACCGCGCCGGTCGGCAGCGCCGGGTTGATCGTCTCCGCAACGCGGCGCACGACCTTGCCGCGGGCGCTCAACACGTCCTCGGCGCGCAGTTTGTGGGCGAGCTCGAACGCCGGGCCGGAGGTGTCCGGGTGGAAGACGAGCTGGACGATGCCGGTGCGATCGCGCAAGTCGATGAAGATCAGCCCGCCATGGTCGCGGCGACGGTTGACCCAGCCCGCGACCCGGACCTCCTCGTCGACCCGGTCGGGCAGGACCCGGCCGCACCAGGTGTCCCGGTAGCCGTTCCCGGCGGGATCCGGTAGATCGCCGATGCTCATGCTTCGCCTCCCGTCATCTCGCCAAGAAGATTGCCCGTGTCGGCGGCGCGCTGCTCGCCGCTCGTCATGTCGCGCAGCTGTGCGGTGCCGTCGGCCTCGAGGATCAGCACCTGCGCGGCGCCGATCCGGTCAGCGTGTTTCAGCTGGCCCTTGAGGCCGCGCCCGCCGAGGTCCATCTCGGCCGAGAACCCGGCGTTCCGCAGCTCGGTCACCAGCGCCATCGCGCGGCGGCTCTGCTCCGGATCGGCGATCGCGACGAAGGCGTCGCGGCCGCGCGCCGGCTCCTCCTCGTCGAGCGCCAGCAGGATCCGCTCGATCCCCGCCGCCCAGCCGACCGCCGGCGTCGCCGGCCCGCCGAGCTGCTCGATCAGCCCGTCGTAACGCCCGCCGCCGCCGATCTCCGACTGCGCCCCGAGGGCATCGCAGACGAAGGAGAAGATCGTCCGCGTGTAGTAGTCGATGCCGCGTACCAGCGTGCCGTCGATCTCGTAGCCGATCCCGGCCGCATCGAGCAGTGCACGGACCTCGGCGAAGTGCTCGGCGTCCTCGTCGGAGAGCGCGTCGAGGATCGTCGGCGCCGACGCCATCACGCCCTGGACCCCCTCGTCGTCGGAGTCGAAGGCGCGCAGCGGGTTGATGTCGATGCGCTCGCGCACGTCGGCGGTGAGGTCACCCTCGTGGCGGTGCAGGTGCGCCTTCAGCTCCTCCAGGTAGGCGGCGCGCGCGTCGAGCGAGCCGAGGCTCCCCAGCCGCAGCACCACCCCTGGCACGCCCAGCTCCCCGAGAAGGTCGGACAGCAGCATGATCACCTCGGCGTCGGCCAGCGGCGACGCGGTGCCGATCGACTCGATCCCGAGCTGGTGGAACTGGCGGTAGCGCCCCGCCTGCGGGCGCTCGTGACGGAAGAACGGCCCGAAGTAGGAAAGCTTCACCGGCTGCGCCATTTTGTGCATGCCGTGCTCCAGGTAAGCGCGACAGATCGGCGCCGTCCCCTCCGGCCGCAGGGTGAGGCTGCGCTCGCCCTTGTCCTCGAAGGTGAACATCTCCTTGCGGACGATGTCGGTCGATTTACCGACCCCGCGTTCGAAGAGGTCGGTGTCCTCGAAGATCGGCGTCTGGATCGTCTCGTAGCCGGCGCGCTCGAAGATGCCGGAGGCGATCGCCTGCAGCCGCGCCCGTGCGCGGGCGTTGGCCGGGAGCACGTCGAACGTCCCGCGGGGTGCCTGGAACTTGCTTGCCATCGGTGGCGACCTTACTGAGAGCGCGGCCGCGCGGTTAGCGGGCGGTCGCCTGGAGGAACGGATTGGTCGCCCGCTCGGCGCCGAGCGTCGTGATCCCCATGTGGCCGGGATGGACGACGGTCTCGTCGGAGTGCGAGTCGAGCAACCTGGCGATCGAGTCCGCCAGGGTCGGCCAGTCGCCGCCGGGCAGGTCGACGCGACCGACCGAGCCCTGGAAGAGGACGTCGCCGGAGAAGATCGCGTCCTCGCCGCGGACCGAGTAGGTGACGTGGCCGGGGCTGTGGCCGGGGGTGAAGATGACGTCCAGCTCGAGCCCGGCGAGGCTCAGCGTCTCACCGCCGACCAGCGTCTCGTCGGCGTCGTAGGACTCGTACGGCCCGAAGCCCTCCCACGGCACGTAGGCCATGATGTCGGCGAGCACCACCTTCTCGATCTCGGGGACGTAGACCGGCGCCCCGGTGGCGCGCGCGACCGGCGCAACGGCGCCGATGTGGTCGAAGTGCGTGTGGGTGAGGAGGATCGCCTCGACCTCCGCCCCGCTCTCTTCGACCGCCGCGAGTATCCGGTCCGCCTCGTCGCCCGGGTCGACGATCAGCAGCTTCTCGCCGCCCTCCGGCCGCAGCAGGAAGGTGTTCTCGGCGATCTGGCCGACGGTCAGCATCGTGACGTCGAGCGCCACTACGCCGACCCTTCGCGATCGCGGATCCGCTGGCGCTCGCGTTTGCGCCACATCGTGAGGTCGATGTAGTAGCCGGTCGGGATGTAGAAGGCGAGCATGAAGACGCCGAAGATCAGCGAGACGCCGACCGGTCGTTTGAAGAGGATCAGCAGGATCAGGACGAAGACGACGGCGGCGCCGGTCCCGCGGATCGCGGCGCTTTTCCAGGTCGGCGGCAGGTCGGGCTTCTTCGACGACGAACGGCTGCTGCCGCCGGAGCGGGCGCGCGCACGGGCCTCGTCGCGCGTGCGCGGGCGACGTCCTTTGTTGTCGATTCTGCCGCCCTGGGTACCGCGGCGCTTGCGGCGTCTTTTGTTTTTCGGCTGAGCCATCGCTTCCCAGAATTTAGTCGCTGGGACCCGCGAGGCGTCGCTCGATCACGTGCCAGCCGGGATCGAAGCCGCGGATCGGTACGTCGGCGGGGTAGTCGCGGAGGGCGGCGGCCGGGATCAGCCCGACCAGCTCCGCCTCGACCGGGCGCGCGCCGAGCGGCTCGGCCAGCCGCCGGACCTCCTCGACCACGGCCGCGAGCGGGGTCCTCAGCGGGTCGTGGACGTTGGTCGACACCTGGGCGCGGCCGCTCGACAGCACGAGGCCGATCGCTCGCACGCCGGGCGCCCCTCCCCCGCCTCCCGCAGCTCGGCGGCGACGGCGCGCGCGACCTCGAGGCCACCCGTATCGAGCTCCACGTTGAAGGCCGCCAGCGGCGCGCGCGCCGTGACGAGGGTGGCGCCGCCGTGCGGGTGCGGGACGGGCGGCCCGAAATCGGGGCGCAGCTCACCGCCGTCCATCCGCAGCCACAGCTCCGCGAGGCCGCCGTTGCGGAAGTAGGCGCGCTCGGCGCGGCCCGGCTCGCGGGCCAGCTCGCCGTAGAGGAAGACGGGGACGCCGATGCCGCCGATCTGCGCAGCGATCGCGACCGCCTCGGTGCGCGCCGCCCCGCGGTCCTCCTCGCGCAGCCACACGATCGGGCAGACGTCGAGCGCGCCGATCGCCGGATGGGCGCCCGAGTAGGCGGACATGTCGATCGCCTCGAGCGCCTCCTCGGCGCCCGCGAGCAGGGATTCCGCGAGCCCGCCCGGCTCGCCCGCCAGCGTGAAGACGCTGCGGCCGTGGTCGGCGTCGGTGTGGAGGTCGAGGATCCGGGCGGCCCGCCCGAATGCCACGCCCAGCCGCCGCAGCACCTCCGCGTCGCCGGCCACCGAGACGTTGGGGACGGCGAGCAGGGTCGGCATCGCGCCGCTCAGATCAGCAGCTCGCCGCCGCCGAGGATCGCCTCGCCGTCGATCTCGACGGTCGGTTCCTTCACCACGACGTCGAGGTGGACGGGGACCTGCACGGTGCCGCCGATCCCGGCGGAAGCGCCGAAGGCGACGTGGGCGGTGCCGAAGATCTTCTCGTCCTCGAGGATGTTGCCGGTGAGGATCGCCTCCTCGTTGGTGCCGATCCCGAGCTCCGCGACGTTCGTCCCGCCAGGACCGTGCGGCGTCAGCAGTTCCATCAGCTGGGCGCCCTGGTCGCCGGTCGCCCCGACCAGGTGGCCGCCCTCGATCGCCAGCTGGACCGGGGACTCCACGAGGCCGATCGCGGCGATCGAGCCGTCGACCACCAGCGTGCCCTCCGCGGTCCCTTCGACCGGCGCGATGAACCCCTCGCCGCAGGGCAGGTTCCCGAACGCGCCCCGGCCACTCAGTTCGCCCGCGTCGACGATTCCCTCGCGCCCCTCGATCGAGAACCTCAGGTCGGTGCCGTTCGCGTCCGCGATCCGCACCTGCGAGCCGCGGTTCATCGTGTTGACGATCGCCCAGCCGCGTCGCCGCATCTCCTCGAGGTCGCCGTTCATCAGCCGCGCCAGCATCTCCTCGGTCACCCCGGGCAGCGTCGCGATCCTCACCCCCGCTTCGCTCGCCGCCTTCCGCGCCGCCGTGTGCGAAAGCGACTGGATCGTCGGCGCCAGCACCACATCGGCGGCCGCCATCGCCGCCGCCACCGGCCGCGGCGGCTCGGCCGCATGGGACTCCCGCTCCGAGATCACCGCCAAGGTCGCATCCGCCCCGTCGCCCTGCGCCTCGATCCGCATCAACGCCCCGATCTCTTCGGTCACGGGGTTGCAGACGACCAGCACCTCCTCGCCGGGGGCGACGCCCATGCACTGCCGGACCACCGTCCGCACCGCGCTGTCCAGGTCTGCTCCAGGCACAACCGGAGACTAACTCTCGGGGTCGTCGTCATGCCGATGGCGGACCGCCCAGCCCATCAACCACACCAACCCGACCAGCACGATCCCGAAACCGACAAACGGCGGCAACCACCCTTTGTGCCTCCCGATCCCGAGCACCAAGACGATCCCCGCAACGACCACGAGCAGGCATCCCACCAGCACCGGCCGCAGCGCCGCGAACCCCAACGGCTTGACCCCTCCGGGACCTTGAGCCATACCCCAGCATCGCATCGCTATCCTGCGCTCCCCCGCCGGAGTAGCTCAGCTGGTTAGAGCAGCGGAATCATAATCCGCGTGTCGGGGGTTCGAGTCCCTCCTCCGGCATCGGCTTGGAGCGCAAAACGTTGCGCTCGCAAGCCTCCCCCGGAGGGGCCGAGGGCAACGCTCAGGTCACGCGAGGACCTCGACGTCGGACACTCAACGCTTGGTCTCGTACCTGGTCAGGAGCACTCCCCCGGGAAACGCTCGGGTCTCCACCAGGGTCAGGTTCACCCAGTTGTCGAGGGCCGTGAAGAACGGGGTGCCGGCGCCCACCAGGACCGGTGCGGTGACCAGGACGTACTCGTCGATCAGGCCGGCCCGCATGGCCGTCGCGGCGAGGGTGGCGCCGCCGATGTCGATGGGGCCGCCATCCTCGGCCTTGAGGCGGGCGATCTCGGCGACCGCGTCGCCGGTGACCAGGCGGGCGTTCCAGTCGACCGTGCTGATGGTCGAGGAGAACACCACCTTCGGCATGTCCTGCCAGCGGCGGGCGAACTCGATCTCCGCCGGGGTGACGTCGGGCTGCTGGTCGGCGGTCGGCCAGTGGGAGCTCATCCCCTCCCAAAGCTTGCGCCCGTAGAGCGCCAGGTCGGTCTCCCCCACCCGGTCGGACCACCACTGGAACAGCTCGTCGCACGGCACGCTCCAGCCGAGGTCGCCGCCGGGCGCGGCGGTGTAGCCGTCCAGGCTCACGTTCATGGCAAAGGTCAGTTTTCGCATAGGTCGGCCTCCTGTAGGTCGGTATTCAAGCTACAGACCAGCCGAGCGCGGAAAACTCATCGGTCATGCCACACGCCGGCCGGTCGACCGGATCGGCCTTCGTGGTGCGCCGCGGTCGAGCAGCTCCCGCCCGGCACTCAGTCTTCGGCGAGCCAGGCCTTTGCTCCCTCGAGGTCGACGGTCCTGAAACCTTTCGCCTTGCCAGGCAGCAGGAACGAGAGCGTGGTCAGCGCCGGCCTCATCCAATCCTCGTCGCTGACCACCGCGACCCGCTCGAAGGAGCCGGCGTGGCGAGCACGGAATCCGACGTCGGCACCCATCGCATCGGACTCCACCTCGCGCGCCCGCGCACCGAGCAGATAGAGCAAGCGGACCTTGCCGCCGTCGGCCACCCACTGCCGAAGAACCGGTTCGACCTCGTGCTCCCAATCGTCGTCCTCGACCTCTCCGATCGCCTCGAAGCCGATCGTCCCGGCGGGCATGTCGTCTATCCGTCGCAGCATCGCTGCCTCCATTCGGGTTGCTCGCGTTCAGGCGGGGCCGCGCCTCGACGCGACGGTCGCGGATTCCACCAGGGCCACCGGCATCTCCTCCAGGCGAGCCTAGTCGCAGGGGGTCGGTCGTGCGCGATGTCCTGCAGGCGACCAGGCCCGGAGGTCGGCGGGCTCGCTCGTGCAATCCGACTTGTGGGCCTTTACTGCACCCGATCGCCAGGTTACATTTGACACTTGGGCGGCCTGCTCGGCGTCCCATCCGGGGAAATGCCTTGCGAGGCAGACCAAAGGAGTGACAGATGGAGGCTCACCAGGGCTCCAGGCCCCCTGTCGGGGGACAACGCTCGACCTGGATCGCGTTCGCCGGGGTGATGATGTTGATCATCGGCTGCCTCGACGTGATCTGGGGACTTGCCGCGATATTCAACGATGAAATCGTCGTCGTCGGCGGTCACGGGGCGCTGATCCTCGACATCACCGCCTGGGGTTGGATCCAGCTCATCCTCGGCGCGTTGATCGCCCTTACCGGGCTCGGTCTGCTGACCGGCAACACGGCGGCTCGTTGGGCCGGCGTGTTCCTGATCGGCCTGAACTCGGTTCTTCAGGTCGTCTGGTTCCCGGCAGCGCCACTGTGGGCCTTCCTGATCATCATCCTCGACATCTTTCTGATCTACCAGCTGATGATCAACTGGTCGGAGGCGTGATCGCGATGCCTCTCGCCGACATCGACTTTGGCGAAGGCCTCCTCTTCATCCTCGAGTTCTTCCTCCTCGTCGCCTGGTTCTGGATCACGATCATCGGCGGCAACGGGATGCGAGACCGCAAACTCAACGACCCGAAAGGGAAGGGCGCACTGAGCGCGGAGGAGTACCAGCAGGCCATGGCCAAGATCCTGGCCTGACCGGCGCGACGCCAGGGTCGGTTCAGATGACCAAGCGAGCCGGCGAGGCGTCCGGTCGATCGTGGCGGCGCCTCGTCCCGATCGCGAGCTGGCTCCCTCGATACGACCGGCGGCTGCTCGCCGGCGACATCGCTGCAGGCGTCGCGGTCACCGCGATGATCGTGCCCAAGGATCTGGGCTACGCCGGGATCGCCGAAGTGCCGATCCAGAACGGCCTCTATGCGGCCGCCGCGGGCGCGATCATCTACGCGCTCTTCTGTACCTCCCGTCAGATCTCGACCGGTCCCAGCTCCTCGATCGCAGCCGTGGCGGGAGGCGCGGTCCTGGTGACCGGACTCGGTGGCGGCGAGGCAGCCGAACTCGTCGCCGGGATCACCCTCGTCACCGGAGTCCTTTTCCTGCTGCTCGCCCTGCTGCGCATGGGGTGGATCGCCCAGTTCCTCTCGAAGGCGGTGGTGACCGGCTTCCTCGCCGGCTCCGCCCTGAGCGTGACCATCGGCGAGTTGCCGAAGCTGACCGGGACCTCGGCCGATGGGGATACCGCGTGGCGAGAGCTTGGCTCTTGGGTGGGCGGTCTCGGGGCCATCCATTGGACGACGTTGGTCTTCGGTGCGGCGGCGCTCGCGGCGATCCTCGCGCTCCGCTTCCTGCGCCCGAAGATCCCCGGCGCGCTGGTGCTCGTCGTCGGTGGGCTGCTCGCATCCCATCTGTTCGACCTGGGCGCGCACGGGGTCGCTCTCGTCGGACCGGTGCCGCGGGGACTCCCCGACCCGCAGGCACCGAGCATCGACGTGATGACCGACCACCTCTCGGAGATCGGGATCGCCTCCGTCGCCCTCCTGCTGATCGGGTTCTCGCAGACGGCCGGGGACGCCAGGGCGTTCGCGGCGCGGCACCGCTACCGCATCGACGTGAATCAGGAGTCCGTGGCCCAAGGGATGGCGAACGTCGGCGCCGGAGTACTGCAGGGCATGCCGGTTTCGACCAGCCTCTCCGCGAGCTCCCTGAACGAGGCATCGGGTGCAAAGACGCCCCTCGCGTCGCTGGTCACCGGCGCCCTCGTCCTGGCGACCCTCTTCATCCTGGCGCCGCTGTTCTCGGCGCTGCCGATCGCCGTCCTGGGGGCGATCATCATCGACGCCGTCATCTTCGGGATGATCGATCTCGGCGAGCTGCGCAGGTTGCATCGGGTGTCGCGGTTCGACTATTGGATCGCGGTCGCGGCGATCCTCGCGGTCCTCTCCGCCGGGGTCCTGGCCGGAGTCGTGATCGGGGTCGTCCTCTCCCTCGGCTGGCTGATCTACGTCGCGACGCGCCCGGCGATCCCGATGCTGGGGCGCGAGCCGGAGACGCAGGTCTTCCGTGACACCGCCGAGAACCCCGACGACGAGACGCTGCCGGGCGTGGTCGTGCTGCGCCCCGACGGGGGTCTCTTCTTCGCCACCGCGGAGGCCCTGGAGGAACGAATCCGGGAACTCGAGGATGCGGCCGACCCTCCGCTCCGAGCCCTGGTGCTCGACCTCGAGGGTGTGAACTTCGTCGACTCTCAGGGCGCCGCGAAGCTGACCGAAATCGAGGAGTTCCTCCATCTCGACGGGATCTCGCTGCGCCTGGCGAGGGTGAAGCCGAAGGTGCGGACCGTTCTGGAATCGCAGGGATTCATCGACAAGATCGGGACCGACCACCTCCACGGCAACGTCGACCGCGCGGTGGCCGCGCAGCTCGCCGAAGAAACGCGCGCGACTCCGGATCCAGGGCCTTGAGGGAGTCGCGCCGGGGCGGCCGAATCACAGCTTTTTGTGCACGGCGGGCCCGACCGCGTTAGGTTCGTCATCTATGAGGAGATTGGTCGTGACGGTCCTCTCGGCGGCGGTCCTTCTGGCGGCGTTCGTCCCCGCCGCGACCGGGGCGGCGGAACGGCCGGTGCTCTTCTCCACGCAGTGCGCGAACCGGAGCTTCAAGCCGACGCGGATCCTGATCGCCTGCGGTGACGCGAGCATCATCTGGAAGGCGCAGGGCTGGACCCAATGGGAGTCGCGGGAAGCGCTCGCGGAGGGGACCCTCACCTATCCGAACTGCGCGCCGAACGTGCCGCTCTTCAAGTGCGACAAGCGGGCGCGGGACCTGGCGACGGTACGTCTGTTCCGACCGCGGCTCTGTCCCCGGCAGGGACGGATGTACTTCACCCGCCTGCTGATGTTCGACTCCGCGGCGAAGACGAAGGGCATGGAACGGATCAAGCTGCGCTTCAACTGCGGCGACGTCAGGTAGCGGACCTGAGCGAGGTTCCCCGTCCGGTACGGTCGGCGCGGGAAAGACCGCAATCACTCGGAGGACGCCGATGCCGGACACCACCTGCCACATGTCGATCTCGCTCGACGGCTTCGTCGCCGGGCCGGACCAGAGCCGGGAGAATCCGCTGGGGAAGCGCGGCAGGGAGGTCCATGGCTGGCACCTCGGCGACGAGCGCGCGAACGAGGCCGACGCGACGGCAGTCGGCTGGCTCATGCGACCGCGCGGCGCCTACGTGATGGGCCGCAACATGTTCGGGCCGATCCGCGGGGAGTGGGACGAGGACTGGGATGGATGGTGGGGCCCCGAGCCTCCCTACCACGCGCCGGTATTCGTGCTCACGCACCATGCCCGCGAGCCGATCGAGATGGAGGGCGGCACGAGCTTCCACTTCGTCACCGAGGGCTTCGACGCCGCCTACGCGCAGGCACAGTGAGATGGCCGGCGAGGACGGCATCGACATCGCGGGCGGCGCCTCGACCGTCCGCCAGGCGCTCGCCGCCGGAGTGATCGACGAACTCACGCTCGACGTGGTCCCCGGTCCTGCTCGGTTCCGGCGAGCGGATCTTCGACGGGATCGAGTCCTTCGGC
Organism: uncultured Actinomycetes bacterium; assembly: GCA_963782515.1. Taxonomy (GTDB): domain Bacteria; phylum Actinomycetota; class Thermoleophilia; order Solirubrobacterales; family 70-9; genus VAYN01. The sequence continues at coordinate 1,608,728 of CAWAJY010000004.1, forward strand.
TTCGAGCCGGTCGAGGTGCTCCACTCTCCGCTCGCCACGCACATCCGCTACCGCCGGGCGTAGCGAGGACGTCCCGGTCGGGGGCCGGTCGGGCCGGCACGGTGCGCTTCGGCGCGCGCCGCGCGTAGCGGAGGAGGAAGAGGACGAGGACGAGCGCGGCGCTGCCCAGAACCAGCACCCTGAACCAGGTGGAGGCACCGTCGGTGCCGGAGCCGAGCGAGTGCGCGACGGCCAGGACGAATACGACGACGGTCGCCCGGTGGATCTGGCGCCACCGCCGGGCGCCGATCTTGCGGCGCCAGTAGAAGGTCGGCCCGAGGACAAGCGCAAGGTAGCCCGCGAGGATGCCCATCCCGGTCCAGACCGGTCGGTATTCGAGCGTGAACGGAATCGTGATGCCGGTGATGCCGGGATTCAGCCAGGCGTCGCCGAGCAGCAGCACGCCGTGCGCGCCGATCGCGACGAGGGCAGCGAGCGCGACCTGCTCGTGGACTTTCACCAGGTTGCGCTTCAGCCCGGGCCGCGCGATCATTTTCGATGCCATCAGCAGTCCCAGCACGACCGACACGGTGATCAGCACGAAGGCGACGATCGCCGCCGAGCGCGACGCCAGCCACCACGGATAGTTGGCGGGATCCGGCTCAGCCACCTCCGGCCCCCTCTCCCCCCTCAGGGGATTGCTCCTCCCCGGCCGGCGCGACTTCGGCCGGGCCGGAGCTCGTGTGGCTTTCTCGGACCGGGACCGGCACCACGGTCGGTCCCGAGAACATCGCGTAGGCGGCAACTCCGGCCAGGGCGATCACCACGGCCACGGCAGCGATCCGGAGCATCATGGCGGCGGCACCGGAGAGGTCCGGGTGACGATCGAGGTCGCCTGCTGCGCCTGACCCGTGGTCCCGGCGGTGGGCGTGCCGGATCGGGAGATCGCGGGCGGGACGATCCCTGGCCCGAGGGAGGGGTCGCGGCCGCTTCGCACCTGGATCGCGAGCAGCGTCAAGACGACCAGGAAGAGGCCCAGGCTGCCGGTGATGACGGCCAGGGGACTCGGCGCGGGGCGGCGCTTCGCGGCGGCTTTGGGCTCGGCCATCTGCTCATCCCTCTCCGCAGACGCGGAAGCCGTACCCGCGGGCGAAGCCCGTCAGCGTCCGGGTCGAGTTGTCAAGTTCGGCCCGCAGCAGCCGCAGGCGCGGGATGTCGGTCGCGGCCAGCGCCTTCGCAACGCTTTCGCGGAGGGCCAGCTGGCCGTGGATCGGTTCGAAGACGTTGGCCTTCATCAGCCGATCCTCGCCGGGCGGAGGCGGGATCGCTTCGATCCGTCGGAGCTCCTGCCGGCCCAGGGCGATCGTCTGGTCGTAGGCGTTGCTTGCTTCGGCCACGTCGACGGAGGTGCCGACCCGGTCCTGGCTTTCGGCCCGCTCCGGGTCCATCTGAGCGCAGACCGCGTCCACCTTCGCGACATAGGCGCGACGGGCAGGATCGCTGACCTTGGTGACGTGGACCGATTCGCCCGGAGTCGTCGGTGGCGCCATTTCCGCTTCTGCGACGGCGCCCGATCGGCTCGTCGTTTCGTTGCCCTCGGTCTCCCCTCTGCGCCGGTCGCCGCCACAGCCGACGAGCGCCGCGACGAGGATCGCGAACAGGATGATCGGAGGGAGCCGGGCGGTCATCGGTCGGCTAGGGGTAGACCTGCTCGCCGGTGTCCTGGTCGATCACGCTGATCGCGACCGCCGGGCAGGCTTCGGCGGCCTCCATGATCAGCTCCGGAGGCCCGGTACCGATCACCCTGGCGGTGTCGTCGAGCTCGAAGACGGTAGGGGCGATCTCGACGCAGTCGCCGTGGGCGGCGCAGGAGCTCTCGTCAATTTGCGGCACGTATCTCACGTTCGGTCCTTTCGATTGCGGGCAGCGCGGCGAACTCGATCTCCCGACGCAACTCGGGAATCGAGCGCGGCTGGTTGACGGCCATCGCCGCGACGAGCTGCCCGTCGCGACGGACCTGAGCGGTGAATTCGGGGGCGAGTGGGTCGCCGGAGATCGAGACGTCGTCGGCGCCGCTCGCGTCGCCGACGAGCTGGACGCGATGACCGAACTGGTCGGTCCAGAAGGAGGGCAGCGCCGGGGCGAGCGGATCGAGACCGAGGATCGTGCGCGCCACCTGTGCGCCTTGCCGGGTCGCGGCCTCCCAGTGCTCGCTGCGCTCGTGGGAGCCGGTCACAGGGTTGAAGACCCGGGCGGAATCGCCGGCCGCGAAGACGTCGGGCGCACGGCTGCGGCCGCGCTCGTCGACGCGGACGCCGTCGGTCTCGAGACCGCTCCCCTCGAGCCACTCGGTGGACGGTTCGATCCCGATCCCCAGCACGAGCGCGTCGCTGTAGTGGCGGCTGCCGTCGGTCAGCTGGACCCACTCGACGCCGCCGCGCGCCTCACCGAAGCGGGCCACGTGGGCCGAGCACAGCACCCTGGTCCCTTCGCGCCGGTGGAGCTCCACGAACCAGGCCGCGAGTGCGGGCGGCAGGACGCGGCCCAAGGCGGACGGGGCCGCCTCGAGGACCGTCACCTCGCAGCCGAGGCGGCGCGCGGTCGAGGCAACCTCGAGGCCGATGAAGCCGGCGCCGACCACCACCAGTCGGGTGCCCGGCCTGAGCGCATCGCGAAGGCGCTCGGCGTCCTCGATCGTGCGAAGCAGGTGCGCGTTCGAGAAGGACTCGGTGCCGGGGAGGTGGCGTGGGCGACTGCCGGTCGCGACGACCGCCTGGTCGTAGTCGAGGATCGCCCCCGAGGCGAGGGTCACGGTCTTGATCCCGGCGTCGAGGGCGACCGTGCGATCGCCCAGGAGGAGCTCGACCTCGTGGTCGGCGTACCACTCCGGAGGCCGGAGGCCGATCTGGTCGCCGCCGCGCTCGCCGGCCAGCACCGACTTGGAAAGCGGCGGCCGGTCGTACGGCGGCCTCTCCTCCTCGGCGACGATCCGGATCTGCCGTTCGAACCCGCGGGCGCGGAGGGTCTCGGCGCACCGCTGGGCGGCCAGGCCGCCGCCGATGATCACGACACCCCCGGTCACCGGAGACATCTCCCACGTCGTTCGCGATCGTGATTCATCATGAGGCCACGCTAGGAGCGGGATCGCACCCGAGCATCCGCAGTTCACCGCGATCCGCGCGCTGTTTCACCGCAACCAGGCTCGGAGGACCTCCAGATGACGGGCGAACACGACATTGCCTTCACCGCGATGGGATCGACGGTCCGACTGGTGATCGGCGAACCGGTCGGCGACGCTCCGCCGGCGGACGTCGCAGCCGCTGGGGTCCGTGAGTTCGTCGAGAGCTTCGAGGCGACGCTGTCGCGGTTCCGCCCCGACAGCGAGCTCTGCGCGCTCAATGCGGACCCGCGCGAGGTGGTCCCCGCCTCGGAGCTGATGCGGACCGCGGTCTCCGCCGGGATCTGGGCAGCCGAGCGCAGCGGCGGGCTGGTCGACTCCGGGCTGCTCGACGAGATCGAAGATGCGGGGTACCCGGGGACGCCGGAGGAGCCCGCCGTCCCACTCGCGTCAGCCCTCGCCGTGGCGCCGCCGCGACGCGCGGCGCGCCCTCGACCCGACTCCGACCGGCCTCGCTTCGAGGTGGACGAGGACGCCGGGACGGTGAGCCGACCGAGCGGCGTCCACTTCGACAGCGGGGGCATCGGCAAGGGACTCGCCGCGGACCTGATCGCCCGACGGTTGGCCGGCTACCAGCGCTTCGTGGTCGACTGCGGCGGCGACATCCGGGTCGGCGGCAACGACGCGCTTCTCCACCCGTATGAGATCGGCGTCGAGCATCCGCTGAGCGGAGAGCGGACCCATGCGATCGGCCTCGGGTTCGGCGGGATCGGCACGTCCGGCCTGAACGTACGGATCTGGAAGGCGGCCGACGGCAGCTACCGCCATCACCTTCTCGATCCTTCCACCGGCGAGCCTGCCTGGACCGGGCTGATCGGCGCGACCGCGCTCGGCGACACGGCGCTCGAGGCGGAGACGCTGGCCAAGGCAGCCCTCCTGTCCGGGCCGGAGGGAGGCCGCGCCGCCCTGGCGGAGATCGGCGGCCTCATGGTCCACGACGACGGCCGGGTCGAGACGGTCGGGCCGATCAGCGCCCGCGCCCTCTGAATCCACCGCCGTCCCGGAAGGTGGTCGGCCTCCAACATTCACTCCATCTTCACCGGAGGCGCGTCCGACTCCGGTTGATTGCCCGGGGCACACCCCCCCGACAGATTGGAAGTCCTCTCAATGAGTCGCACCTCCACAGCCCGGTTCGCCGGCCTGGCGATCACCGCTGGGCTGCTTGCCTCGATGTTGCCCCCGACCGCTCCCGCGAGCGCCGCGATCGTCGATGCCCACCTGGCGCTCACCGGTGACACCACCACGACGATGACCGTGACCTTCAAGTAGGATGCCGCCCTCGCCGGCACCACCGCGGACGCCTACGCGCGCCCGGTCGGCGCCTCCGGCGGCGCCGCCGCCTGCGCCGTCGCCCCGGCGCCGGCCGGCTGTCTCCAGATTCCGCTGACGCGCACCGACGCGACCGGCAAAGCCGGGACCGGGACGGTCTACTCGTTCTTCACCGGTACGTTCACCGGCCTCACCCCCGGCGCCACCTACGACTGGTTCGTCGACGACACCGTCACCCCCGCGGGCTCCACCCCCGGGACCTTCACCATCGCGCGCGGCGGCAACACCCCGTACACCGCCGCGACCTACGGCGAGATACACGTCGATGACGGCGACGACGTGACCGCGTTCGGCGCCGCCGGCCCCGGCGACTACTCGATCCCTGGGCTCATCGGCCTCTGGGCCGCCGACAACGTCGTCTGGAATCAGCCCGTGCGGCCCGCGTTCGTCGTCTCCTCGGGCGACAACATGAACGACGGGACGATGGAGGAAAAGTACGACCAGCTCCTCGCCGGCCAGGCTTCGACCGGACCCAAAGCCCAGGACACGAGGTCGATCGCGACCCTCACCGGCAGCGTGCCGTTCATGTCCGCGCTGGGCGACCACGAGTACAAGAACACCGCCACCCCTGGCACCGCCTCACCGCTCTTCTACGCCCACTTCCCGAACCCCGGCAACGGGCCGAGCGGGCAGGAGAACCGCTCCTACTCCTACGACTACAACGGCGTGCACTGGGTGGTGCTGGAGGCCAGCCCCGGGGTCCATCCGGCTGCCTTCCCGGAATACTGGAAGCACGAGCTGGAATGGCTCGAAAGCGATCTCGCCTCCGCCGTCCAGCGGACCCGCTTTCAGATCGTGGTCATGCACCAGCCGCCGTTCCACTCGAAGACGAGCCGGGTCTACCCCGAATACGCGGACCCCGAGTTCCGTGACGACGTGATGCCGATCCTCGACAGGTACGGCGTCGAGGCGGTCGTCTCCGGACACGACGCGCACGATGTCCGCAGCTTCCCGCTCGTCGGCACCCCGACGCCCGACTTGACCGCGGGCGAGCCGACGATCTCGCCGGAGATAGTCGCGCCCGGCGAGGGCACGACGTACCTCGAGCAGTCGACCACCGGCAAGAACTACGACGGCCTGCTCGACAGCGAACCTTGGGTCGCCTGGTCGCAGTCGGAGGAAACGCTGCCGACCGTCCTGCTGTTCACGTTCGGCGCCAAGTCGATCAGCGCCAAGTTCGTCCGCACCGACGCACTCGATCCGGTGACGGGAGAACTGCTGTCGACCGGCCGGCCGGTCGACAGCTTCACGATCCCCCAGGTGCCGATGCCCGGCAGCGAAGCCCCGGAAGCGGGCCCCGCCGGCCCGAAGGGCGATCCGGGCGCGACCGGGCCCGGCGGCCCGGCGGGCTCCGGCGGCACCACCGGCCCGAAGGGCGCTGCCGGCAGCGCGGGCACGGCGGGCAAGACCGGCGCCAAGGGTGCGCCAGGGCGGGATGCCAACGCGACCTGCAAGGTCAAGGGCGTCCACGGCACCCAGCACGTCACGTGCAAGGTGAGGGTCGCCGGCAAGAACGCCGGGAGTGCCCTGAAGCACGCGAACGCCCGGCTCGTGCGCGACGGTCGCACCTACGCGACCGGCACGGCCAGGCACCTGACCACCCACCGCTCCATCGCCCGCGGCTCCTACACGCTCCGGCTGTCCGCGGGCAACCGCATCTGGACGATCCCGGTGAGCGTGCGCTGAGGCGCGCGCCCTCGCTCCCCCGGTGATCGCAGGCCGCCGGGGGAGCGAGCGCGACCAGGTTCGCTCCGCCAGGTCGAGACGATTACCGCAAAAAGTTTCAGAAGGTGATTGAACCTTGTGGTCAATCGCATTAGTGTCGGGTGATGAGAATCCTTCGCATCTCTTCCCGGCGCCTCGTCCTCCTACTGATCGCCGCGGGTGCGCTCGCCGCCCTCGTCCTCGAGGTCGGCCCGGCGGGTGCCTCGCCGGCCACCGGGCCACCGATCGACCCGCAGAGCCCGGCTGAAGCCGCGACGGTCGAAGCGAGCGCGGAAGCGCTGAAGGTCACCTTCACCTGCCCGCAGTTCGTCTACGAACTGGGCGAAGAAGAAGAAATCGAAGTCGCTCCTCCGGTGCCGCCAGAAGAAGAAGAAGAAGGCGAAGGCGAAGAAAAAGAAGAAGAAGCCATTCCGCCGGTCATCGTGATCGGGCCGCCCACGCTCGGCGGGTCGGAAAATTACGCGGTCCACTTCTCCACCAGCCCGACGGTGAACCGGGCCACCGGGCAGCTGGGCACCAGCGGCTTCGGCGAAGCCGGGGAAGGCGAAGCGGAAGCGATCAAAGGCAGCAACGCCCAGTGCGCCTCTGAACTCGAACTCCCGACCAAACCCTCCCCGGCGACGCTGTACGAAGGCACGATCTACTGGCAGGCATATCGCGAATCGACCGTCGTCCCGGACATGATCGAAGTCGGCCCCGTCCGTTCCTTCAAGGTCGTCCCTCACATCGAATTACCGGAAGTGCTCTTCCGCGAACAGGTCTTCGCCGGCTACCTGACGAAGGTCTTCTTCGGCTACGAAGCCGAACTGGGAGGCGCCGTCGTCGAACTACAGGAATGGGACGGCAGCGCCTGGGTCAAAGTCGCCGAAGCACCCGGGAGCAATCGCGGCGAAAACAATTTCTACGTGAAGCCGAAAAAGCCCGGCCGCCACCTGTACCGTCCGGTGGTGAACGCGCCCAGCATGGCCGGCCCACTGCCGTTGGAATCCGTCGCGAAGGTGGTCCGCCAGCCGTCCAAGGTGCGCGTCACGAGCGCCGCCGACGACGGGGCATACGTCGCCTCCAACGCCAAAGAACGTGAAGAATGGCCGATCGAGATGAGCGTCGCGGACGGCGGCACGGTGCTGAAGAACCTGAAGGTCGAAGCGGAAACGACCTGCAAGGGCCCGACCAAGGCCCAGCACGTGAAACTCGAAATCCCGGCGGTGCTGAAGCACGCGAAGATCGCCCCCGACGGAACCGTATTCGGCGTCACCGAAACCAGTGGCCCGGAAGTCTGGACGGTGACCTTGGTCGGCAGCCTCTTCCAAGGGCGCTTCCAGGGCGAACTGATCACCTCACGGACGAACTGCACCGGCTACCGCACGATCGACGCGATCCTCGAGAAGACGGTCAAGAAGCCGACCGAAAAATGACGCGCCGCAACTGATGCGGCGGACATCGCCCGGCGGCTAAAGTCGCCGGGCGATGATCCCCGAGAACGTCGACTCCTCCCAGCTCCTCTACGCCATCGGCGGGGTCGTCCTGGCGATCGGCGTGATCGCCGGCGTCGCGGGCCTCCTGATCAAACGACGCCTCGAGGAGGACCACCGGGACGAGCGCTACGTCCGCGAAGCCCGCGGCGAGGAGGTCGGCCAAGCGGAGCTCCCACGCATCTCCCGCGTCCTCCAGTACGCCGGCATCACCATCGTCGCCGTCGGGATCGTCATCCTCGTGGCCGGCTGGACCGTCGCCCCCGGCCAGAGTTGACCTTTCGCCGGTCCGGGCGGTCTCGAAGCCGGCGCCCGGAGGCGCAAAGGCCGCAAGGGCCTGCGGCGAGCGCGGCCGTCTCGCCCGCGGCCCTGGCAGGCCGTGGCCGTGGCCGTGGCCGAGACGGCCGGGTCTGTGGGGAGTGACGGATCTCCCGCGGCGGTGCCCCGGGTTCGTCACGGGAGGGGCACGGATCCGTGACGGAAGAGGACCTCGTCACAGAGACCGTGGGAACTCCAAGCTTCCGTATGCCTTCCCCATGCCTCCCCCCGATGAGTTCGCACTTTCTGCCGCTATCCGGACATAACTGCGAACTCATCCTTGGTGGGGGCCCACTTCCATACGGGACGGTCACGGAAGTCCGGACTTCGTGCCGTCCCTGTGCCCGGCGTTTCACGGACCCCTCACGTCCTGGGCGTCTCATGGCGGTCACAGCCAGCCAGGACCGCCATGAGACGCCCAGGACCGATCTCGGACGGCCGCTGCGGCCGGAAGCACGGCCGTCCCGCCCCCGCCCGCCCCTACCCAGCCAACCCCTGACCGCGACCGACCGCGATGATCGCCTCGGCCGCCGCGGCCGGCTCTTGCGCCATCGGCGCGTGCGCGCAATCGGGGAGGAGCGTCACCGATGCGCCCGGATGAAAGCGGGCCAGCGCCTCGGCGTTGCCGGGCGGCACCACGGCGTCGTTGCCCCCGTGGACGATCGCCGTCGGGACTGCCGGGTCGAGCACCGGGAGCGCGGTCGGACGGTTGTGCCAGTCGACGATCGCTTCCTCCTGCATGAAGAGCACCGACTCGGGAAGGGCTGCCCGGGCGGCGGCAACCAGATCGCCGAAGCGCTCGTCGGCTTCCGCGGCACGGTCGGGTGGGAAGAGCAAGGAGATGAGGCGGGTCGCCTGCTCACGCGGCGTGCCGGAATGGTCGGTCAGGACCTGAAAGACGCCGGGGGCGGCATCGACGGTGTCGGCGCCGCCGGGGTGGGTCGAGATCAGCCCGAGGGCACTGATCCGCCCGGGCGCCTCGCGGGCCAGCGACTGAGCGACGAAGCCGCCCATCGACCAGCCGACGACGGTCGCTCGCTCGATCCCCAGGTCGTCGAGCAACGCGATCGAGTCCACCGCCATGCCGTCGGCGCCACCCACCGCTTCGCCCTCGGCGAGGGTGGATCGCCCGAGCCCGACGTTGTCAGGCGTGATCACCCGGAAGTGCGCCGCGAGGCCGCCGAGAAACACCGGGTCCCAGTCGGCTCCGGTCGCCGCGTAGCCGTTGAGCAGCAGCAGCGGCGGGCCTTCCCCGACCGCGGTCCAGGCGATCGTCCGCCCGGGCCGGACCTCGACGACCACCTCCCCCGCGCTCCCACCGGAAGCCTCACTCACGGCTCGACCTCCACCATCACCGTCACCGGCCCGTCGTTGATCAACGCCACCCCCATGCATGCTCCGAAAACCCCCTTCTTCGCCCCGGTCCGCTCACAGAATCGGTCGTACAGCGGCTCGGCGTCCTCGGGCCGCGCTGCCTTGATGTAGCTGGGCCGCGTGCCCTTGCGCGTGTCCCCGTACAAGGTGAACTGACTGACGCAGAGGATCTCCCGCTCCGGCCCGAGCGGCTCGTTCATCTTCCCCTCGGCGTCGTCGAAGATCCGCAGGGCCAGCACCTTCTCCGCGAGCCGATCGCACCCGGCCTCGGTGTCCCCGACCTTCACGCCGAGCAACACCACCATCCCCGCCTTGATCTGCGCCACCCGCGTCCCCTCGACGTCGACCGCCGCCTGGCTGCAACGTTGGACGAGCGCCCGCATCGGGCCGAGTCTACGACGCGCCGACCAGGCCTCGCGGATGCCCCGCCCGGATCGAACACTCAGCGGATACCTTTCCGCCGGTGGACGGGCAGGCCGCGATCGGGATCGAACGCCGGCGCTCGATCCCGGAGCTGATCGGCGCCTCCTTCGACTGGTGACCGGCCAGGGGGCGCTCGCCCATGGACACGACGGTTCATCACCGGCCAGTTGCTCTCGCTCCCCGACTACTTCCTCGTCACGCCGCTGGTCTCGGCCCTCCACGTCCACGCGATTCGCGAAGTCGGCGAGGGGCGACACAGCCCGGCTTCGTCGCGACGTTTCGCCGGAGCCTCCCGGCGCTACCGATGGTCCCCCTCGCGACCGGCGCCGCCTGGGTCGCGATAACCATCGGCCTCTTCGCGCTCGTGGTCCCGGGCATCCTCCTGTGGGCGAGGTGGGTGGTCGTCTCCCAGACGGCCGCCCTCGAAGGGGGAGAGCTGGACCGACGCCCTGCGACGCAGCGCGGATCTGACCTCCGGACACCGCTCGCATGCCTTCTGGATGCTCGTCGCGGGGTCACTCGTCGTCGGCGCTGCCCTACTTCGACCTGAAGGAGCGCGCATCGGTCGAGCGGCAGTGACCCACTCCCGTCACGTGACGGCCAACGACCGCCCGACCGGCTGGTACGTCGATCCGAACAAGCCTTCGGTGATGCGCTACTGGCACGCGGGCGAGCACCCGCAGTGGAGCAAGACGACGGCCAAGACGCCGAAGAACGCGCAGGCCGAATGGCGCGACCTCAGGTGGCGGAGCTGAAGAAGGTCGTCGCGCGGTCGGCGACCAGGGCCGGGGCCTCGTCGGCGATGAAGTGGCCGCAGCCCTCGACCAGCTCGACCCGCATGTCGTCGGCATGGCGCTGCCAGCCGGCCAGCATCTTCGGGAGGAGCGCGGTGTCGGCGGTGCCGTGGAGGTGGAGGGTCGGCACTTCGAGGCGCTCGCGGATGTAGCGGCCGCGCATCATCTCCGGCTGCTCACGGACGAGGAAGGTCCGGTACATCTGCACGCAGGCACGGGCGCGATCGGGCTCGGCGAGGTTGTCGCTGAAGATGCGGAGCGTCTCCGAGTCCCAGTTGTCCCGGACCGCGGAGGCACCGACCAGCACTTTCGGCACCAGCTGCCCGCTGGTGTGGAGGCGGTAGCCGAGGAAGGGCGAGGCGACCAGCGGTTGGTAGGCGAAGCGCCAGATCTCCGGGAAGACGACGCGCTGCTCGACCCACGGGGTGAGGATGTTCAGCGCCAGGTACTTCTCGATGCGCTGCGGCGCCCGCAGGCAGAGCAGGTAACCGATCCAGCCGCCCCAGTCGTGGCCGACGAGCTTCACCCGGTCGAGGCCGAGCTCGTCCAGCACCGCCAGCACGTCGGTGGCGAGGTTCTCCTTCTCGTAGCCATCCGGCGGCGCGTCCGACCAGCCGAAGCCGCGCAGGTCCATCGCGATCGCCCGGTGACCCGCCGCGGCCAGCGCCGGCAACAGGAAGCGCCACTCGTACCAGTGCTGCGGCCAGCCGTGCAGGCAGAGGACGACGTCGTCGCCCTCCCCCGCTTCGGCCAGGTGGAAGCGCAGCCCGCGCGCCTCCACGTAGCGGTGGCGGACGCCGTCGACGTGCGGCGGCTCCGCCGTCGCCCCCATGCTTCTGGGCCCTCCGACTAGACCGTCGCCGCGATGCGGCGGAAGTCGTCCAGCTGCTCGCTCATCGACTCGAGGTTGCAGGCGACCATTTCCGGCCAGGCCTTGTCCGGGTGGTCCTGGATCGTCTTCAGCCCGTTGCCGCTGATGATCGCGACCACCGTCTCGTCCGGAGCGATCTTGCCCTTCGCGGCCAGCTGGCCGAGCGAGGCGATAGTGGTGCCGCCGGCGGGCTCGGTGAGGATGCCCTCGGTGGCGCCGAGCAGGTCGATCGCCTCGAACACCTCGATGTCGGTGACCGTCCCCGCCGAGCCGCCGCGGCCGCGCACCGCGTCGATCACCAGCGGGCCGTCGCCCGGCGCGCCGATCGCCAGCGAGTGGACGGCGGTGTCCGGGGACTGCGGCTCCAGGTCACCGCCCTCGAGGATCGCGGTGGCGATCGGGTTGCAGCCACTCGCCTGGGCGACGTTGATCTTCGTGCCCGAGGTCTCGGCGAGACCGATCATCTCCAGCTCGTTCAGCCCCTTGTGGACGCGCGAGGAGAGCGTGCCGCCGGCCGCCGGGATGACGAAGTGATCGGGCGATTTCCAGCCGAGCTCCTCGACCACCTCGAAGGCCACCGTCTTCGCCCCCTCCGCGTAGAACGGGCGCAGAGTGATGTTGGCGAACTCGATCCCGCTCGCCAGTGAGAGCTCACGACAGGCGCGGTTGGCCTGGTCGTAGTTGCCGTCGAGCTGGCAGACCTGGGCGCCGAGGGCGCGGCAGGCCAACGCCTTCCCCTTCTCCATGTTGCCGGGGTAGAAGACGTAGGCCTGGGCCCCCGCCTTCGCCGCCAGCGCCGCGACCGCGGAGCCGACGTTGCCGGTGGAGACGCAGCCGACCTCGTCCTTGCCCAGCTCCAGCAGACGGGCGATCGCCATGCCGACGACCCGGTCCTTGTAAGAGAGCGACGGGCGGTTGGTCGAGTCGTCCTTCAGGTACAGGTTCTTCAGCCCGAGCTCGGCGCCGAGCCGATCGGCCTTGATCAGCGGCGTCATGCCTGCGAACTGCGCGACCCGCGCCTGGGCGTCCGCCGCTGTGATCGGCAGCAGCTCCTCGAACCGCCACACGTTCCAGGGTCGGTCCGCGAGGCCGTGCTCGGCGATTACCTCCTTGGCGCGCTCGTAGTCGTAGTCGATGTCGAGTCCCTCGCCGCAGGCCGGGCACTTGAAGGCCTGGTCCATCAGCGGGGTGCGGTAGCCACAGTCACGACAGACGAGTTCGGTCGCGCAGGACCTGGTTCGACGGCCGATAGGCCCCTCCAGATGCTGCGTCGCGTTGCTCATCTACTTCCTCCTTGGCTACCGCCGAAGCGGCTTGTTCTTATGGCGCGAAACCCCGGGGCTCCGCTTGTCTGGATCCTAAGTGTGAAACAAAGGGTCAATTCGGTCAACGTCATTCACGTAAATATTCCGATTCCCTCCAACTTTCGGCTTATCAAGGTACCGAAACCATCGGGTCGCTCATAGGGGAGCAGGGTTTTGTCTGTGGAACGGTTGTCTGCGCTCCGCGAACATGCCATCCGTGACCCCGCAGGAGCGCTTCGCCTACAACCTGCGCCGCCGCCGCCTCGCCGTGGGCATCTCCCAGGAGGAACTCGGCGAGCGGACCGAGCTGCACCGCACCGAGATCTCCCTCCTCGAGCGGGCGGGACGCGAACCCCGCTTCGCGACGCTGCTTAAGCTCTGCGGCGCGCTGTCGACCACCCCCGACGCCCTCTGCGAGGGCACCGCCTGGGACCACAAGGCCCGGCACTTCACCGCCGAGGAGCCAAAGGGCGACTGAGGCGGCCGGGTCCGCGGGGTTCGGTCTGTCGCAAGCCGGCGCCCGGAGGCGAGGGACGCAAGGGCTTGCGGCGAGCGCGGAGGGATCGTCGGGTGCGGGTCACGCGAGGCGCACGAGGTGAGTTCGCACTTTCTGCCGCTATCCGGACATAACTGCAAACTCATCCTTGGTGGGGGCCAACTCCATGCAGGACGGTCACGGAGGTCCGATCTTCGTGACGTCCCTGTGCCAGGTGTCTCACGAACCCTGACGCCCAGGACCGATCTCGGACGGGCGGGAGTCGCCGGAACAAGGCACTTCTCGTCACGGGGGCCCCGGTCCCGTGACGAGAAGAAAAGTGAGGCGGGGCGGCGCCGACTGCGCGTCGACGCCATCGGAACCGGGTCGTGACGAACGCGATCCCTTGCTCAGCGTCAGGTCCTCCTTTGCCACCCCAAGGCGGTTTCCCTGCCTGAGTGTGCCCCGCCTCATCTGCCGGTTGATCCTCCGACAGGGTGACATTCATAACAGACGCTGTTCGTCCAATCAAGGCCACCTGAACATAAAGATCGCCTTGCCTTTAGGTACGTGCAGAGCACCTTTTTGACGCCCGTCGGAGCGCTTCGGGGGACGGCCTGAGTCTCAACCCCGGCTCGCGGAAAAGGACTCAGGAACGGGCGCCCGAGAGGGCGTCGTCGACGGCAACCGGGATGGTCGTCGCGTCGGGCCAGACTCCAGGCAGATCGTCGGAGGTGAAGCGTCCGGAGTTGATCAGGATCTGCTCCGCCGCGTGCGGGGCGAACGGTTGCAGGGCGCGGGCCAGCAACAGGATCGCGGCGACCAGGGCCTCGGCGTCCACCCGATCGAGCTGACCGCGCTTCTTCAGCTGTTTCTCGAACTGCTGGATGCGCTCGAAGAGCCGGGTCAGGTTGCGGATCGACTTGTGCATCTGGAGCTCGGCGGTGTCGTCGGCGACCCGGGCCAGCCCGTTCTCGCACCAGCCGCGCAGCTTCTCCCGCTGTTTCTCCGTCTCCCCCGCTTTCGCCGGATCGTGCTTGGCGCCGTCGAGCTCGACGAAGCGGTCGTGCGCGTAGGTCCAGAAGCTGCGCAGGAATTTGTTCGCGAAGCGGATCGCCGCGTCGGACCAGTTCAGGGTCTTTGCCGGCCCCGCCGCCCAGAGCACCGCGACGCGCACGGTGTCGGCGCCGAACTGGCCGACCAGCTCATCGGGGTCGACGACGTTGCCGAGGTGCTTCGACATCTTGCGGCCGTCCGCGATCACCATCTCGTGGAAGAGGACGCCCGCGAACGGCTCGCCGTCGACCATGTAGTCCAGCTCGCCGTGGTCGCGGAGCGCCTTGGTGACGATCCGCTGGTCGAAGACGAAGTTCCCCGAGTCCGCCCCCGCGACCTGCCTCTCGGCAGGCAGCCACTTGCGGCTCTCCGGGTGGGTGAACATCTGCGTCGCGCGGTCCTCCGGCGGCACCGTCGCCGGCACCCAGAGGAAGAGCGCGTCGAAATGGCAGTCGAGCGTGTCGGTCTCGCGCTTGGCCGGCTTGCCGCACTTCGGGCACTCCGTGTCGACGAAGTCCGGGCGCTCCGCCAGCGGATTCCCTTCACCGGTGGCGACCAGATCGCGCGGCAGGACCACCGGCAGGTCGGCCTCTCCGACCGGCACCGGCCCATGGTCGGGACAGTGGACGATCGGGATCGGCGTCCCCCAGGAGCGCTGCCGCGAGATCGAGAAGTCGTTCGCCCGATACCGCTTCGCGGCACGTGCCCCCTCCACAGGCGCGCTCGGCACCTCCTCCTCCGGTTGATGGGCCGAAAACCCGTCAGATAGTCCGGTTTTCGTCCCGTCAACACCGGGGATGCGGGTGGGGATGCGGGTGGCGACGTCGCGGTCGGCCTCGTCGACCGCCGGGATGCCGAGCGCCGCGGTCGGACCGAAGCGGGCGTCGACCAGCGGGGAGATCAAGACCGGCAGCTCCGCGCCGTCCGGGCCGGGAAGGGAGCGGCGGGTATCGATGACCGGCACCTCTTTGGCGTCGCGGGCGCTCCGCTCCCAGCCGCCGGAGCGCAGCTGCTCGAGCTCCCCGCGCACCCCCTCGTCGCCGATCCAGGCCTCGATGTCCGGGTGTCGCGGCGAGAGCAGCACGAAGCCGGCCAGCCCCGCTGCCTCGACGTGCGGCGTGAAGACGGTGAGCGGCCCGCCGGGGCCGCCCTCGAGCTCGAACTCGACCCCGTCGGAGCGGCCGAGGATATAGCGCTGGGTGGCGAGTGCAATGTCGTCCCAGGGCTGCGCCTCGAGCTTCGCCATGTTGGCGTCGTTCTCCTCGAGGTAGGGCGTGATCTTCAGGAACCAGGTCGGCTGCCGGATCAGCCGCACCTCGTTGTGGCAGCGCCAGCATGTCCCGCCCTCCTCGACCTGGATCGTCGCCAGCGTCGTCTGACAGGTGTCGCACCAGTCGACGGTCGCGTCGTCGAGGTAGATCAGCCCCATGTCGTAGAGCGTCAGGAAGAGCCACTGGGACCAGCGGTACTGGCCCTCGTCGGAGCTATAGAAGACGCGGTCGTAGTCGAAGCTGTAGCCGAGGCGCTGCATCTGCCCGAGCATCCGCTCACCGGACTGGACGACCCACTCGGCGGCCGGAACCTGGCGCTCGATCGCCGCCAGCTCGGCCGGCAGCCCGAAGGCGTCGAAGCCGAACCCCATCAGCACGCTGCGTCCGCGAGCGCGCCGGAAGCGGGCGTAGGCGTCGCCGATCGTGTAGTCGCGGACGTGGCCCATGTGCAGGTTGCCCGAGGTGAACGGGCTCGAGGACTTGACGTAGACGCCGTGCTCGCCGTCCGGTGGCGGCACGGGCGCCTCGTAGTCGCCCCGCTCCAGCCAGGCGGCCTGGCGCTCGACCTCTATCTCCGCCGCCTCGTACGGCGGCTTCCTGCGGGCGTTCTCGCTCATGCCATCAACGTTAGCTGAGCGGGGAAGGGCCTCAGGGCGTGCCCGAGGCGCCCGTTCAGGTGAAGGTCCAGAGCTTGTTGCCGAGAAAGTTGAACGGCATCGCGACGGCGACCGCGATCGCCTGCGCCGCCAGTTCGTTCATCGACGCGGACTGGACCAGGATCTCCAGCATGACGAGGTTGATGACCAAGGCGCCGACGCTGACCACGGTGAAGCGGATCGCCTGGCGGTGGGCAAGCCCCTCCCCCGGCCCGAAGGTCCAATAGCGGTTCCAGAAGAAGTTGTTGCCGAGCGCGACGAGGAAGGCACCGACGGCCGCGGCCGCGTGGTAGACGCCGAGGTTCGAGACCAGGAAGGCGAAGACGATCAGGTTGATCACGTAGCCGGACCCACCGACCACGCCGAATTTGACCAGCTGGATCCAGTTGTCCGGCTGACGGGCCGCGTGGTGGAGCCGCACCGCCAGGCTGGAATGACCTCCGCTCAAGCCGCCGTCGCTCACTTCGCTGCCTCCCGTGCCCGCGCCGCCGCCAGTTTGATCGTCGGCGCCGTCCGCGCGTTCTCGCCCAGGGTCAGGCGCGAGGCAGGTGGCCCGTCGAGGACGATCGTGTCGGCGCCGTATCCAGTTCGCAAGGTGTCTAGTTCCTGTTTGAAGAGCAGGACGGGACGAGGAGCGACGTAGCGGGCGATCGTGAGACGGCCCATCCGCACGACCCCCGCCGGACGAAACGCGGCCGGGAGCTTAGCGGCGCGCTCGGCGACGATCCGCTTGCCGACCAGGTCCACTTCCCGTACCCGTTCTCCGCCGCCGAACCAGCGCAGCGCGCCGTCGCCCAGATACCAGCGCAGCGGATCGCCCCCGAGGCGCCAGCTGACGATCGCCCGTGGGACCCGCGCCGGACCGAGGGCACGGGCGACGCCGCGGTAGTCGGGCCGCTGCAGGTTCGGCGTCTGGGTGACGTAGATGTCGAAGGCGAGCCAGTAGGAGCAGAGCGCCACCGCCAGCAGCATCCCGACCAGGCGGGTGCGAGCGGCGCCGAGGCCGAGGGCGACGACGACGGCGAGCGGGACCAGCGCGGGCAGCAGGTTGCGCTCGACCACGTAGTCCTTGCCGACCAGCGCCGCGGCACCGGCCAAGGCCAGGACACCAACCCCCACCGCGAGGCCGAGCGCGCCCCCGCGACGCTCCCGACGGCTGCCGAGCGCGAGCAGCGCGATGGCCGCCAGGGCGACCCCGAGCGCCGGCAGCACCGCGTAGTGGACCCGCGGCGGCTCGGCGATCACGTGCCCGGTTTCGCCGATCAGGAAGCTGACCCCGGTCTGGAAGAAGCGCCCGCTGAGCGGGCTTTCTTCGATCCAGCCGATGTGGTTCGGGTTGGTCTGGGCGGCGATCAACGGCAGGAGCGCCAACCCCGCGGCGCCGACCAGGGCCAGGGCCGGGAGGACGACCCGCCAGCGGTCCCGCAGCGCCACCGCCAGCCAGACCGCCTCGATCCCGACCGCGAAGAAGGCGAAGTAGTGGCTGCCGAGGGCGAGCGCCGAGGTCACCGCCCAGAGCGCCAGGTCGCGGCCTCCGCGGGTGTCCAGCGCGCGCACGAAGAAGAGGAACGAGAGCGCGCCGAAGAAGACCAGGAACGCGTAGGAGCGGGCCTCCTGCGAGTACCAGATCAGCATCGGGTTGAAGGCCAGGAGCCCGGTGAGGACGAGCCCGACGCGGCGGCTCGCGAGCTGGCGGCCGATCGGATAGCCGAGCGGCACCGTCAGCGCGCCGGCCAGCGCCGAGAGCGAGCGGATGCCCCATTCGTCACGGCCGAACGCCTTCACCCAGCCCCAGGCCAACACGTAGTAGAGCGGCGGGTTCGACTCGCTCGTCTTCACCTCGTGCAGCATGTGGCCGAAGGTGCCGGGGAGCACCCGCATCACCGTGATCACCTCGTCGTGGTGGAAGCTCTGCACGCCGAGCCCGGCGAAGCGGATCGCCGCCCCGGCGGCGGTCAGCCCGGCCAGGGCGGCGATCAGGACCCAGCGCCGCGCGGGCGCGTCGTCGCGCGGCCCGGCCAGGGTCGCGGGCGCGCCCGGGGCAGGTGGGACGGTGACCGCGGAATTGTTCACAAGCCGGCAGCTTGCGCCCGCCGGGTAAACCCTCGCTTAAGGGGGACAGGAACCGCTCGGAGCGGGCGTGCCGGGGCCATAGGACGGCGGCAGTTGGCCGTTCTGGCCCCACCGGGTCGGACGGGCGCCGGTCTGGAACGAAAGAGTCCCGCCGGCCGCGATCTCGCAGTAGTCGAGCCAGGGACGGTCGTGGGGTTGCCCGCCAAGCCCGAGCGAGTCGACGTAGGGCTTCCCGCCCCCTTCGATCGTCAGTCGCCTGCCGTGGGCGAGGCGCACTTCGGCGCGTTCGAACAGCGGGCTGGAAAGCGCCAGAGTTCCGGTCCCCGGCTGCGCCGGGTAGAGGCCGAGCGCGCCGAAGACGTACCAGGCCGAGAGCGTCCCCAGGTCGTCGTTGCCCGGGTATCCCGTCGGGGTCGGGCCGTAGAGGCGCAAGCCCCGGCGCACCGCCGCCTGGGTCTTCCAGGGTCGGCGCAGCCAGTCGTAGAGCCACGGCGTCTCCAGGGTCGGCTCGTCCCCGAGCAGCGCGTGGTCGGTATGCGTCCCTCCGGCGCCCGCGTTCAGCACGCGCAGGAAGCCGTCGAGCCGCGCCGCCGCCTTTTCGCGACCGCCCAGCCGGTGGAAGAGCCCGGCCGGGTCCTGCGGCACCATCCAGGTGTACTGGGCGGCATTCCCCTCGACGAAGCCGCCGCCCTCGAGCGGGTCGTACGGATCGGGGAAGGCACCGCTCGAGAAGCGCGGTGCGACGTAACCGCTCGCCGGGTCGAAGAGGTTGCGCCAGTTCGCGGCGCGGCGCATGAATTCGGCATAGGTCGAGGTTTCCCCGCCTCCCTCGCGGGCGGCGAACTGGGCGATCGCGAAGTCGTCGATCGCGTACTCGAGCGTCGTCGCCGCGGAGCCCCACACCGCGCCCGGGCTGCCGTAGATCGAGTTCGCGTTGCGCCTGGCGACGTCTTCGTCCAGGGGGACCCAGCCGAGCTTCAGGTAGGAGGCGAGCCCCTGGCGCTCGAGGTATTCCCCGTCGGCGCTTTCGCACGGCGCCGTCGCCCCGCGGAGCATCGCCGCGAGCGCTCCGGCATGGTCGAAGTGGTCGGCCCCGAAGGCCGCGGCGCCGGCGATGATCGGATCGGCCGAGTCCCCGACCATCGTCATCGACTGCCCGGCGGCGTAGGGCCAGCGCGGCAGGCAGCCCGTCTGTTCGGCGTCGGCGAGCAGCGACTGGACCATGTCGGAGGCACGGCGGGGCTCGATCAGGGCCAGCAGCGGGATCTCGGTGCGGTAGATGTCCCAGCCGGAGAAGTCGGCGTACTGGGTGCGGCCGCGGGCCCGGTGGATCCCCCCGTCCATGCCGAGGTAGTCGCCGCCGACGTCGTCGAAGGTCCGCGGGGCCAGCAACGCGTGGTAGAGCGCCGTGTAGAAGGTGCGAACGTCGCGGGCCGACCCACCCCCCACGCGGATCTTGCCGAGCTCCGCGTCCCAGCGACTGCGGGCGGCCGCGCGGATGGCGCCGAAGCCGCGGCCGTCGCTTTCGGCGCGCAGCGCGGCGCGGGCGCCGGCCACCGAGACGAAGGAGATGCCGACGCGGGCCGTGACCGTCCGGTTCCCCCGGGTGTCGAAGGTCGCGTAGGCGCCCGCCCGCGCCGTCACGGCCGGATTCGCGGGCGGGGCCTCGGTGTCGGCCGCCGCTTCGCTCCCTGGTTCCAGCCGGCCTTCGGTCCAGGTCCCGGAGGCCGCGAACGACCGGTCGAAGCGCGCCGCGAAGTAGACCTTGTAGCGCGGCCGCTGGCCGCAGAAGAGTCCGCTTTCGGCGCTGCCGGTGACTTCGCGCTTCGCCGGATCGAGGGCGACCGTCGCTTCCCCGTCGGGCTGGGCGCTGCCACCGGCATCGATGAGGACGCTCGCGTGGGGATTGCGGGGGAAGGTGAAGCGGGCGAAGCCCGTCCGCGTGGTCGCGGTCAGCGCCACCCCGATCCGGCCGCCCCGCTTGGGCTTGAGCTCGACCGAATAGGAGCCGGGCGCCCCGCTCTCGCCGCGGTGGGAGAAGCCCGGCTGGAGCCAACCCGCCAGGCCTTTCCCGGCGTTCGGGGTGGGCGATCCGGTCAGCGGTTCCGTGGTCGGGATGAACGGAAAGTCGCCGTAGACCGAGCATCCCGCCCCGCTCAGGTGCGTGAGGCTGAAGCCGGCGATGTGGTGATCGCGATGGTCGTAGCCGCCGGAGTGCGGGGCCGCCGGGGTCGTGTCGGGGCTCCACTGGACCATCCCGAACGGCGCCGCCGCGCCGGGGTAGTTGTGGCCGCCGCCGAAAGTTCGGGCGCCCGGCTGCGTCCCGGCGAAGACGTCGACCTGGGACGCGAGGTCGGCCGCGGCGGGAGTTGCGGTGGCCCAGAGCGCGACCAGTCCCAGCCCCAGGGCGATGGCGAAGCGGATGCTGTCCGTGGTCTTACGCGTAATGTTCGGGTCGCATGCGGATGAGGAAGGCAACGTTCGCGGCGCTCGCCCTTGCCGGCGCGGCAGTCGCGCTGGCGATCGTATTCGGCGGACATGAGGAAGCCGAAAGCGCCAAGGCGGCGGAAGCGACGCCGGGCGTGCCCACGGTCTCGATCGTCTCGCCGCGCAACGGCGAGGTCCAGGCCAACCACGCGGTGGTGGTCAAGGTCGACATCGAAAACTTCGAACTCGCCCCGCGGAACTTCGGCAAGGAACCGCAGCTGGGCGAGGGCGCGATCCGCTTCGGCCTCAACCGCGTCCCCAACTGCGTGGACCCGGTGAAACTGAAGCGGGCCCTGGACAACCCGCTCGGCAACGAACGCCTGAAGGGCGCCTCGATGGACCTCCCGAAATACGCGGGACCGAACGGAATCCTCGCCGAAGAGATGGGGACCGACGGCAGCTTCTCCCCCGCCACCCGGCCGGAGATCTTCTACCACGAGCTGCCGCCCGGCTTCTATCGCCTGACCGTCACGCTCGCCCAGAACAACCTGGCGACGACGCCCTACCACGCGGTCACCAACTTCCAGATCCTGCAGAAACCCGGGCACCATCAGAAAAAATGCCCGGCGGGCTACGTCTCGAGCGCCAAGGCCGCCGAAAAGCTGGAATAGTCCAATACTTCACTTTGTATAGTCGGTAGGGATGCGTACGTACCGCCGACTCATGGGTTTCCTCCGTCCCTACAGGCTCCAACTGTGGGGGTCGCTGGCGTTCGCCTGGGCGGCGATGGGGATGACGGTGCTGATCCCGTGGCTGGTCGGTCGCGCGATCAACGCGATCGAGGCCGGCGACAAGCCCGAACTCCTCCCCCTCGCGCTGGTGATCCTGGGCGCCGCGATCCTGCGCATGGGC
Source organism: uncultured Actinomycetes bacterium (assembly GCA_963782515.1). Lineage (GTDB taxonomy): Bacteria > Actinomycetota > Thermoleophilia > Solirubrobacterales > 70-9 > VAYN01. Next base: position 1,630,365 of record CAWAJY010000004.1, read on the forward strand.
CTCACCGTGGTCCGCCGCCTGGTCGCGGGCAAGGTGTCGCTGGCGGTCGAATTCGACCTGCGCCAAGCGTTCTACGCACACCTGCAGAAGCTCGAGCTCGGCTTCTTCGACACCCAGCAGACGGGCCAGCTGATGTCGCGGGCGACGGTCGACCTCGGGGCGATCCGCTTCTTCCTCGGCTACGGCCTCATCTTCATCACCCAGAACCTGCTCACGATCGTCCTCGCCTCGGCGGTGATGATCGTCATCAACCCGCTGCTGGCGGTGCTGGCGCTGATCCCGGCGCCGTTCGTCGTCTGGGTCGCCTCGCGCTACAACCGGGTCTCCCGGCCCGCCGTCCAGGAGGTCGCCCAGCGGGTCGCCGAACTGACGGCGGAGGCCGAGGAGAACGTCTCCGGGATCCGCATCGTGAAGGCCTTCGCCCGCGAGGAATTCCAGCTGCACCGCTTCCAGCGCGCGGTCAAGCGGGTCTTCGACCAGTCGATCTACTCGACCCGCCTGCAGGCGTTCTTCAGCCCGCTCATCGGCCTGCTGCCGCAGCTCGGCATCGCGCTGGTCCTGCTGATCGGCGGCCGGATGGTGATCGAAGGCAACCTCAGCCTGGGCAACTTCACCGCCTTCTACACCTACCTGGTGATGCTGGCCGGGCCGCTGCGGATGCTCGGCGTGGCGATGGGCATGGCCCAGCGCGCGGTCGCCTCCGGCAACCGGATGTTCGAGATCATCGACCGCGAACCGACGATCCAGAGCCCGGCCGATCCGGTCGAGCTGCCGGCGGGCGGTGGCCGGGTGGAGCTGCGCGACGTGACCCTCACCTACGCCGCGGCGCCCAGCTCCGAAAACGAGGCGGTGCCCGCCCTCCACGACGTCTCGCTCGAGGTCGACGCCGGGAAGACGGTGGCGCTGGTCGGGCCGTCCGGCTCGGGCAAGACGAGCCTGGTCGCCCTGATCGCCCGGCTGTACGACCCGACCGCGGGCACGGTGCTGGTCGACGGCGTCGACGTCCGTGACGTCGAGGTGGAGAAGCTGCGCGGCGAGATCGCCTTCGTCGCCGACGACAGCTTCCTCTTCACCGCCTCGGTCGCCGACAACATCGCCTACGCGCGCGGGGCGGCGACCCGCGCGGAGATCGAAGCGGCGGCGCGCCTCGCCCAGGCCGACTCCTTCATCCAGGAACTGCCCGACGGCTACGACACCCGGGTCGGCGAGCGCGGGCTCACCCTCTCCGGCGGCCAGCGCCAGCGGGTGGCGATCGCCCGTGCCCTGCTCGCCGATCCCCGCATCCTGATCCTCGACGACGCCACCTCCTCGGTCGACGCGACCACCGAGGGGGCGATCAAATCGGGGCTGCGCGAGGCGATGGCCGGGCGGACGACGTTCATCATCGCCCACCGCCTCTCCACCGTCTCGCTGGCCGACGAGATCATCGTGCTCGACCACGGCGAGGTCGTCGACCGCGGGACCCACGAGGAGCTGATGGAGGGCTGTGGCTTCTACCGCGAGATCGCCGAGCACGGCCTGGCCGACTCGGTCTTCCTGCAGCACGACCTCGAGGACCGCGAGGAGATGGCGCGGCTGTGAGGCTCTTCCGGAAACGACCGGCGGAGGAACCGGCAGCGGCGGCTCCGGATGCCTCGGAGAACCCGCTCCGCAACATCGCGCTCCTCTTCGGCGCGCTCTGGCGCCTCGTCCGCGGCGAGGACCAGCGCGGCCGCAAGGTGCGCTGGATGATCGGCCTGCTCCGTCCCTATCGCGGGCGGATGGCGCTGATGCTCGTCTTCCTCCTGATCGAGACCGGCGCCGGGCTGGCCCCGCCGTTCCTCGCCGGACGGGCGATCGACGCCGGGATCCGCACCGGGGACCTGGCGGCGCTCGACTGGATCGTCGGCGCCTTCGTCGCCACCGCGATCGTCTACGCACTGGCCACCTACGCCGAGACCTACCTGGTCGGCTGGGTCGGCACGCGCGCCCTGCAGGACCTGCGCGAGCGCATCTTCGTCCACATCCAGCGCATGTCGATCGGCTTCTTCACCCGCAACAACCCGGGCGTGCTGATCTCGCGGATGACCAACGACGTCGAAGCGCTGCAGCAGCTGGTCACCACCGGCATCGTGACGATCTTCTCCAGCACGCTGACCCTGGTCGGGGTGGTCGTGATCCTGCTGCTGCTCGACCTGAAGCTGGCGCTGATCACCTTCATCACCTTCCCCCTGCTGCTGATCGCCAGCCTGATCTTCCGCATCGTCTCGGCGGGTGCCTACCGGGCGACGCGGGAGCGGATCGCGGCCGTCACCGCCTATCTGCAGGAGAGCCTCAGCGGCGTGCGGGTGGTGCGCAGCTTCGGCCAGGAGCCGCGCCACGTCGACGAGATGACGGCGCTGAACGAAGCCAACCGCGAAATCAACATGAAGACGGTCTACCTCAACGCCTCCTACTTCCCGGCGGTCGAACTGCTGGCCGCGATCGGGACCTCGGTGATCCTTCTCTACGGCGGCTCGCAGGCGATCAACGGGGCGATCGAAATCGGCATCATCGTCTCCTTCGTCGGCTACCTCTCGACCTTCTTCGAACCGATCCAGGAACTCTCCCAGCTCTACACGACCTACCAGCAGGGCATGGCCGCGCTGGACAAGATCTTCGACCTGCTCGACACCGAGCCCGACATGGTCGACGCTCCGGGGGCGATCGACTCCGGGGACGATCCGCGGTGAGATCGAGCTCGACGACGTCTGGTTCTCCTACTCCGACGAGGACCCGGTGCCGGACGACGACTGGGTGATGGAAGGGGTCGACCTTCACGTGCCGCCCGGGCAGACGCTGGCGCTGGTCGGCGCGACCGGAGCCGGCAAGTCGACCTTCGCCAAGCTCGTCGCCGCGCTTCTACGACCCGCAGAAGGGCCGCGTCCTGGTCGACGGCCACGACCTCAGGGGCGTGCAGCAGCGGGCGCTCCGGCGCCAACTCGGCATCGTCCCCCAGGAGGGCTTCCTCTTCAGCGGCAGCGTGCGCGAAAACATCGCCTTCGGGCGGCCCGAGGCGAGCCTCGAGGAGATCGAATCCGCGATCGCCACCGTCGGCGCGACCGACTTCGTCGCCGCCCTGCCGGACGGGATCGAGACCGAGGTCGGCGAGCGCGGCGTCCAGCTCTCGGCCGGACAACGCCAGCTCGTCGCCTTCGCCAGGGCCCTCCTGGCCGAACCGCGGATCCTGATCCTCGACGAGGCGACCTCAAACGTCGACGTGCGGACCGAGAAAACGATCGAGAAAGGCCTCGAACGCCTGCTCCACGGACGCACCGCGATCGTCATCGCCCACCGCCTGAGCACGATCCGCCGCGCCGGCAAGATCGTCGTGCTCGAACACGGCAAGGTCGTCGAGCAAGGCACCCACGACGACCTCATCGCCGCGAACGGCGTCTACGCCCGGCTCTACGGAGCCTGGGAGGAGAACGCGGCGGCGTAGGTAGCCGCGAGGGACGGGAGCTCGCCAAGCCGGTGCCCGGGACAAGGGACGCAAGGGTTTGCGGCGGGCGCGGCCGTCTCGGCCACGGCCCTGGCAGGCTGTGGCCGTGGCCGAGACGGCCGGGTATGAGAGCGGCGGAGGAACCGTGACGTCGATGAGGGAGACGCCACGAACTCCACACTTCCTCCCGGGTTCCTCCTCGGTCTGACGCCGCCGCCGGCAACCCTTAGACCTTGGTAGCCCTGTGGGCTACCAAGGTCTAAGGGTTGGGTTCCGGCCCATCGAGGCAATCACGGGAGTCCGGAGTTCGTGACGTCCCCGTGCCGGATGTTTCACGCACCCCTCACGTCCTGGGCGTCTCATGGCGGTCACAGCCTGCCAGGACCGCCATGAGACGCCCAGGACCGATCTCGGACGGCCGCAACCGCCCCGAAGCACGCCCGTCCCGCCGCCACCTACGAGCCCGGCTCAGCCCGGGCCGATGCCGCCGGATTCGCCGCCTTCTTCTGGTGCGGCTTCCGGGGCTTCTTCGATGCCACCGCCGGCGCCTCCGGTTTCGGGGGCGACTTCTTCTTCGGGCGCGACTTCTTCCGGCGCAGCTTCTTCTGGGACGAATTCTTCTTCGGGGGCCACTTCGATGCCGCCGGATTCTTCTTCGGGAGCGACTTCTTCGGTGCCGCTGCTGGATTCGGGCGCGGCGGCCGGGGCATGCGGCCCTTCGCTGCAGTCTTCGAAGCCGTAGACGGCGGCCTGCTGCTGGAACTCTTCCAGCGCCGGGGCGGCTGCCTGGGACGCTTCTTCGACCAGGGCGGGATTTTCTTTCTCGGCGGCCGCTTTGACTTCGTTCTCGGTCATCGCCAGACGTTCGGCCGCCCCCATGAAGTCGGAGTAACCCTCGATTTCGCTCGGCTGGCCGAGGCGCTGGAGGCTCTGGACCATTCCGGAATAGAGGTTGGCGATCTGGGTCATCTGGCTCGACGCTTCGGCTGCCGAAGCCTGGACCGAGCCGACCGCGGTGTTCACCTCGGCGCAGATCGCGTCACCCTGGCTGATGAACTGGCCCTTGGTGAGCTTCGCCACTTCTTCTTTCGGCGGCTTCGTCGCCGTGGTCGAGGAGCTGCCGCCACCGCCGCAGCCAGAGACCGCGAGGACGAGCGCCGACAGCGCCGCCAAGGCAAGGAAGAGACACTTCGACCGCATAATGGAGATCGACGCTAGCAACGGCGTCGGATCACTGCGCCCCAGGGACTCGAACCCCGACTACCTCGTCCAGAGCGAGGCGTGCTGCCATTACACCAGGGCGCAACGCGACTTCGCAGGATAGATGAGGGGCCGCTCGACGTGATTCGCGGCGGGCGGCGCGGGCGCGGGAGTGCGGTCAGGCCAGCAAGGAGAGATCGGCGTCGCTGTCGCCGATCTTGTCGGTCGCGCCCGCCACGTCCACGCCCTCGTGGATCATCCGGCGGGCCTCGGCGAGGTCTTCGGAGCGGCCGACGCTGAGGCAGCCGGCGACCCTGCCGTCCTTCAGGTACCAGACCGAGAACTCGCCGTCGGCGCTCGACCCGCGCCAGATCTCCTCGTCCCAGTCGGCGGCCGGGCCGACGTACTCGAGGCTCGCCCAGTCGGCAAGGTCGCTGAAGAAGTACGGGACCACGTCGTAGTCGGCGTCGGCACCCAGCATGTTCTTGGCGACGTGCATGCCCTGTTGCATCGCCACGTCCCAGTGCTCGACCCGGATCCGCCGACCGTGGACGACGCTGTCGTAGTTGCAGACGTCGCCGGCCGCGTAGATGCCCGGCGCGGAGGTGCGGAGCTGGGCGTCGCAGACGATTCCGTTGTCGACCTCGAGGCCGGCGCGCTGGGCCAGCATCGTGTCCGGTTTGACGCCCGCGCCGACGACGACCAGGTCGCAGTCGATGCTCTTGCCGCTCTCGGTCAGGACCGCGCTCACCCGACCGTCGCCCTCGTAGGCGCTCACCGACTCGCCGCCGACGAAGGTCACGCCGTGCTCTTCCAGTCCCTTCTGGAAGAAGCGTCCGGCATCGTCGCCGAAGGTGCGCGAGAGCGGCACGTCCTCGACCGCGACCATCGTGCAGTGCGTACCCGTCCCCGCCAGCGACGCCGCGACCTCGGCGGCGATGTAGGAGCCGCCGACCAGCACCACCCGCTCCGCCGCCTTGGCGTCCTCCCGGATCGCGTCGGCGTTGCCGTAGGCGCGCAGGTAATGGATGCCCTCGTTCTCGGCGCCCTCGAGGCGCAGGATGTTCACGTTCGCCCCGGTCGCCAGCAGCGCCTGGCCGAAGGCGACCTCTTCGCCGCCCTGGAGCTTCGCCGTCTTTCCCTCGGCGTCGATCGACATCACGTTCTTGCCGGTCAAGAGCTCGACGCCGTTCTCCTCGTACCAGGAGGGCTCGTTGACGTATGCCTCGGCGCGCCCGGCATCCCCGCGCAGGTACTCCTTGGAGAGCGGCGGACGTTCGTAGGGCGGCTCGGGCTCCCGCCCGGCCAACAGGATCGGCCCCTCCGCCCCGCGCTTGCGCAGCTCCGACGCGCAGCTCGCGCAGGCCAGGCCGCCGCCGACGAGCAGGAAGTCGACCTCGCGCTCAGCCACCGGTGACGCCGCCGCCGTCTCCTGGCCCGAACAGGACCTTCAACTCGTCCTCTTTGCCCGGGTCGAGGACGGCGAGCACCTCGTCGCCCTCTTCGAGCACCGTGTCGGCGGTCGGCACGAAGCCCTTGCCCGAACGCAGCACCGAGATCAGCAGTGACCCCTCGGGCATCTGCAGATCGCCGACCCGGCGGCCGGTCACCCCGGAGTCCTTGCCGAGCAGCATCTCGATGATCTCCAACTGCTCCTCCTGCAGATCGAGCAGGTGGACCAGTCCGTACTCGGGCACCTCATGCTCGAGCAGGCGCAGGATCAGGTCGGTCGCCGAGACCGACGGCTTGACCCCGAGCAGGTCGAAGTGCTGACGGTTCCGCGGGTTGTTGACGCGGGCGATGATCTGGTCGACGAGGTACTTCTCCCGCGCGACCTGGCAGATCAGCATGTTGTCCTCGTCGTCGCCGGTCACCGCGATCACCATGTCGGCGCGCTGGATCCCGGCCCGCTCGAGCACCCAGAGCTCGGAGGCGTCGCCGTAGCTGACGTTGTGCTCGAGCTCCTGCTCGACCGTCGTATAACGGCGCCGATCGTTCTCGATCAGCGTCACCTCGTGGTCTTTCTCCAGCAGCTCGCGCGCCAGGTTCCACCCGACCTTCCCCGCACCGACGACGATGATGTACACGCCCGCTCCCCCTAACCGTTCCCGCGCCCGGTGCTGTCGCGCACCGCCGTCTCCAGCATGTCGATCGCGACCCGCGTCGGGCAGACCGTCTGCAGGCCCTGCCGGGCGTACCACTCGGCCCGCAGCGGGTCGAGGACGCGGGCGATCACGGTCGGCACGTCGTACCGGCGCTGGGCGATCTGGGAGATGATGATGTTGGTGTTGTCGCCGTCGGTCGAGGCGATGAAGACGTCGGCCTGGTCGATCCCGGCGGCCTCCAGCGCCTCCGCCTCGAGCCCGGCACCGACGGTGAACTGGCCGCCGAGGTCCTCCCAGCTTTTCTCCAGGCCGACCTCGAGGCGGGCGTGGGACTCGGGGTCCTCGTCGAGGGCCGAGACGGTGTGCCCCTCACGGAGCATCGCCCGGGCGACGGAGCTGCCTACCCGGCCACAGCCGACGATCAAGATGAACATGCGGCGGATACTAGAGGCGAGCGGCCGCGACTAGTCATCAAGCTCGAGGCGGTCATCGGTGCCGAAGTCGTCGACGACCACCGCCTCCGGCTCCGGCGGCGCCGTCAGCAGCACCCGGCACGGCGCCTTTTTCAGCACGTACTCGGTCGCCGCGCCGATCTCCGCCGGCTTCGCCGCGCCGATTCCGCCGAACCTGCCGCCGCCGCGGATCTTGGTCGGCGGCTCGCCCCCGATGATGATCGCTTCCGAGTTCCCCCGGCGGGCGGCTTCGACGATCCCGGCGCCGGTGCGCCGCGCCCGGATCACCTCGGTGGAAACGTCGACGTCCGCGTACTCTTCCCCCACCTCGCGGGCCCGGTCGAGCGCCCGGCGGGCCTGGGACTCGCGCTCGGGCGGCAGCGCGGCGTCGAGCGGCAGGGACAGCGGCACCTCGATCACGTAGACGAGCTCGAGGTGGGACTCGCCCCCGCCCTCGCCGTCCTCGCTCTCGGCCGCCGCGAGGCGCCCGGCGGTGGCGACGATGTCGTCGTCGAGCTTGGTCCCGAAGACCGGCACCAGGAGGTTCGAGAACTCGACCTCGGGGATCTGCTTGGTCAGCGCCGCCTCGCCGACGGTGACGCGCCGGGTCAGCGAGGTCCCCTCGAAGACCTTGCGGTAGACGACGTAGAAGGTGAGCCCGAACGCCATCCAGCCGAACCCGACCCAGCGTGCGGTCGTGTGGAAGGCGAGCACGCTGAGGAAGGCGCCGCCGCTGGCGAGCGCCGCGATCATCGCCGGGATCGGCAGCTCCGCCGTCCCCCAGGCCATCCCCCAGGGGATGCGGAAGGGACGCCGCGCGTCCGGCATCTTCACCCGCAGGCGGATGATCGAGAGGTGGGCGATCGTGATCGCCAGGGTCGCGCCGAAGGCGTAGAGGCCCGCCAGCACCTTGATGTTGGTCCCGATCACGAGCCCGAGCGCGATCAGCCCGCAGATCGTGATCGCCACGTAGGGCGTCGCCCGGCGCCGCTCGAGTTTGCCGAGCCAGCTGGGGATCTGGCGATTGATCGCCAGCGTGTAGGTGTGGCGGGAGACGCCGAGCATCGAGGTCGTCGCCGCCCAGAAGAGGACCGGCGCGGCGACCAGGGCAACGACCCACCGCATCAGGTCCGATAACCAGTGCGGGTGGAAGGCGGACACGACGCCGAGGACCGGGTCCTGGATGTACTGCCCGCCAAGGGCGGTTTCCGGGCCGTGCGGCCCGGTGACGACCGGCACCGCCATCAGGGCGATCGCCGCCATCCCGGCGTAGACGAGCGGCACCGCGATCGCGCCGAGGCTGGCGATCCGCTTGAGATCGCGCCGCCCCACTTCGATGTCGGGCGCGAGGTCGGCGGCGGCCTCGATTCCCGCGTAGGCGAGCATCGCGACGACCGCGGCGTAGATGATGTCGCGCAGGCTCGGCTGGTCGAAGAGGTGGATGTGTTCGGTCAACCGGTCGGGGTGCATGACGACGAACACACCGACCGCGATCACCGCCAGCTGCAGCGCCAGGTCGGCGAGCGCGATGAAGGCGAGGCTGCGCTGCCGGCCGCGGCCGGTCACGTTGAAGACATTGAGCACGCAGGCGCCGACGATCACCGCCGCGGCGACGGCGAGTTCGGGGCCGCGGTCGTCGAACCCGGCCCAGATCGGCACCAGGTAGTGCGGCACGCTGATCGCCGCCAGGGCGATCACGATCAGGTAGTCGAGCAGGATCGCCCAGCCGGCGATGAAGGCGATGAGCTCGTTGAAGGCGTGGCGGGCGAAGGCCGAGGAGCCGCCGCGCTCGCGGAACATCGCACCGCCCTCGACGTAGGAGAGCGTGGTCAGGCCGAACAGGAGGCCGGCGACGAGGAAGATCAGCGGCGTCAGGCCGAGGCCGCGCTCGGCGACCACCCCGAGCGAGAAGTAGATCGAGAACCCGACCGCCGAGTAGGCGGCGGCGAAGAGCCACGGCACCCCCAGCCCGCGGCGCAGTTTGCCCTTGCGGGCGGCCTGCGGAACCTTCATTGCCACTTCGTCGCGATCCAGTAGCGGCCGATACCGACGACGAGGAAGAGGATCCCCATCAGGAAGCCGATCGAGAGAGGCCCGCCGCCATTGGCGAGGGTGACGACGAGCAGCAGCACGCCGATCACGGCGAAGGCCAGCGAGGAGACTTTGATCGCCCCGTGGTAGGCGCGCTCGCGGTTCAAGAGGTCGCCTCGACCAGCGCGCCGCTGGGGCCGGGGACGATGCCCGGTTCGTCCGGCGGTTCGGAGACGACGATCACCCGGCACGGCCGCTCGCCGAGCACCGTCTGCAGGGTCTTGTCGTACTGCGGCACGCCGTTCCGATAGCGGAGGCCGACGACGATCGCCGCCGCCTGGATCTCGGTCGCCTCCTCGGACACCGAGTAGCCCGCCTGGCCCGGCCGCACCCGCGCGACGTGGCCGGTGACACGGGCGCCGCCGATCAGTTTCGCCTCCTCGACCCGGCGCTGGGCCTCGCGTTCGGCGTCGGGCAGGTCGGCGTTCAGCGGCAGGTCGGTGGGCACGGTCATCATCGAGTGGACGTGGATGCCGCGCCGCCGTTTGGAGGCGAGCTTGACCGCGGTGGCGACCATCTCCGGCGAGAAGTCTTCGTCATCCTCGAAGGCGACCAGGATCGACCGGTACTCGACCTCCTCCACCCCGAGCGGCTCGGGCGTCAGCACCTTCACCGTGCGGGTGAGCGGCAACCCCTGGTTGCGCCGGTAGAGGACGTAGACGGCGACCCCGAGGACCATCCAGCCGATCCCGACGAAGAGCGTCGAGGGGTTCAGCGCCATCACCACGATCCAGGCGGCGAAGGTGCCCAGCCCACCGAAGACCGCGGTGAGCGGCACGTCGAAGCCGAACGCGCGCACGTTCATCGGCGGCTTCCAGGGCCGCTCCACATCCGCCTGGGACTTGCGCAGCTTGATCACCGCGACGTGGGCGATGGTGAAGCTGAGCATCGCGCCGAAGGAGTAGAGCGTCGCCAGGAAGTTCGTCTTGCCCGGCAGCATGGTGATGATCGCGACCCCGGCGAAGATGACGATCGCGATGTAGGGCGTGCGGTACTTCGGGTGGACCTGACGCAGGCCCTCGGGCAGCTGCCGGTGCTGGCCCATCGAGTAGGTCAACCGGGAGACGCCGATCAGCCCCGCGTTGGTGGCGATCAGCAGGATCACCGCGGCCAGCACGCCGACGTAATAGCGGAGGACTTCGGTCGGGCCGTGGGAGAGGCCGAGGTTCTCGACGATGCCGAGGATCGGGTCGTCGGCGAACTTCGAGCCGAGCGCCGTGACGTAATGCCCGGCGGAATCCTGGACCACCGGCATCGCCGACAGGGCGACGATCGGGATCAGCAGGTAGAGGCCGAGCACCGCCGCGACGACGAGCCCGGCGGCACGAGGGACGGTCTTCGACGCTTCCTTGGCCTCCTCGGACATGTTGGAGATCGTCTCGATCCCGGTGTAGGCGATCATCCCGACCGCGATCCCGAGGGCGAATTTGCTCCAGGTCGGGGCGACGCCGAGGTGGATGTTGTCGACCAGGATCTGCGGCGAGAGGACCAGCACGATGCCGATCCCCACCAGCACGACCTGCGTGGCGAGGTCGGCGACGGCGAGGATCAGGTTGAGTTTCGAGGACTCCTCGGTGCCGCGGATGTTCAGCGCCGCGAGCCCGACGACCAGCGCCGCGCCCCCGATCACGTCGCCCGGACTGTGTCCCAGGGCGGGCCAGAAGACGGCCAGGTAGTGGGGCACGAAGAAGGCCGAGATCGCGACCGTGATCGTGTAGTTCAGCATCTGCCCCCAGGCGGCGACGAAGCTGACGAACTCGTTGAAGGCGTGGCGGGCGAAGCTGGAGGAGCCACCGGCCTCGGGGAACATCACGGTCGCCTCGGCGTAGGTGGCGGCGGTGGCGGCGAAGATCAGCCCGGAGATGACGAAGGCGACCGGCGTCAGCCCGAGGGCGAACGCGGCGGTCACGCCGAGGGCGTAATAGATCGACGAGCCGACGTTGCCGTAGGCCGCCGAGAACAGCGCGCCGACGCCGTGGACGCGACTCAGCGATTCGTCTCTTGGGACTCGCCGGGCCATCTATAGAGAAGGAGGAGGGAAGGAATCTGACACTTCTTGTGCCGAATATACGCGCGTGAGGGGCGCTCTCCGCAGGTGCTCGGGGCCGAGCCCGGCGGGCGAGGCGAGGCCGAGGAGCGCCAAGGTCAGCTCCAGCTCGTCGGCGAGGATGCGCAGGACCCGCTCCACGCCCGCCGCGCCGCCCGCGGCGAGGCCCCAGGCGGTCGGCCGGCCGAGGAGGACGGCGTCGGCGCCCAGGGCCAGCGCGACGGCGATGTCGACCCCGCGGCGGATACCCCCGTCGACCAGCACCGCGGCCCGCCCGGCGATGGTCTCGACCACCTCCGGCAGCGCCTCGGCGCCGGCGACCGTGCGGTCCAGCTGGCGCCCGCCGTGGTTGGAGACGACGACCCCGGCGGCGCCGTGGTCCACCGCCAGCTCCGCGTCCTCGGCCGTCACGATCCCCTTGACGAGGAGCGGCACGCCCGCCGCAGCGGCGATCTCCCCGAGGTCATCCCAGGTGAGGGCACGGGTCATCAGATCGAAGCTTTCCTCGACGGTCACGGTCCGCGAGCCGCGGAAGGCGGCGGCGACGCTCGGGACCTCGATCTCGGCCGGGATCGCGAAGCCCTCGCGCACGTCCGACTCCCGGTTGCCCGCGGGCGGCGCGTCGACGGTCAGAACCACCGCCTCGAAGCCCGCCGCGACGGCCTCCTCCATCAGCGCCCGCGTCACCCCCGCGTCCCTGAACGGATAGAGCTGGAACCAGCGCCGGGCGCCAGGAGCGGCGGCGGCAACCTCGGTCGGCGTCGCGGTGGCGAGGGTCGAAAGACACATCACGGTGCCGAAGGCCGCCGCGGCCCGCGCCATCGCCACCTCGCCCTCGGGATCGAGCAGCCGCTGGAAGGCGACCGGCCCGACCAGAATCGGCGCCGCCACCGGCCCGCCCAGCACCGTCGCCGCGGTCGAGGACACCTCCACACCGGTCAGCTGCCGCGGCCGCAGCCGCCAGCCCCGCCACGTTGCCGCGTTCTCGCGCAGCGTCACCTCGTCCCCGGCGCCGCCGGAGAAATACCCCCGCGGCCCGGGCTCGAGCTTGCGCTCGGCCTCGGCCTGCGCGTCGTAGACATTGACCCAGCCCTCCGGCACGGCCGGGAAGCTAGCCGCTCAGCCGGCCGAGTGCCGGTGCCGCGGCGGCGCCGGGACGCGGAAGTGGAGCACGGCGGGGCGCGAGCGGGCGCCTCCCCGGGCGTTCGCCCGGACCTCGAGACGGTGCTCTCCGGCACTCAGACCCCGCAGCTTCAGTGGCGATGCGCAGCCGTGGAAACCGTTGTCGTCGATCTTGCATCGAAAGCTGACGTCGGGGGTGGCGTCGCCGAAGCGGACGGTCGCCGTTCCGGCGCGGCCGACCGCCGGAGCGCGAATGACCGGCGCGGCGGGCACCGGAGAGGTCGCAGGCGCCGAGGCGGTCGACTTGGGCGCTTCCAGCTTGTGTGGCTGCGAGTACTGCGCTTCGGTCAGCATCCCCGGACCGTGCGGTAGGAACTGGCTCAGCACAAGCGAGAAGGTGCCCATCCAGGGCGCGCCGCCTTCTTCCGGGGCGCCGTCGACCTGGATCAGATATTCGCGTTCGCCTTCGGCGACGAAGGTGACGGGTGAATACGGAGCAGATCCCGACGCGACGGGCACCAGGGTGCCGAGCGAGCTGCCGGAGTAGATCGCCATCACCGCCTGCCCGCCACTGCTCATGACGCTGAAGGTGGCCTGGCCGGATTCCACCGGAGTCCAGCGGTACCAGACCGAGGCGCCGGCCCCCGCCCCGGCAGGCTCGCCGGGCTGCGCGGTCGCGCCCCAGTTCGAGCCCTGCGCGTTGGCGAGGACCTGGCGGGTCCCGTCCGGCAGTTCCCAGAGGATTTCGTTCAGCGGTGCCGCGCCTTCGAGGGCATCGTTAGCGGGCGCCGGCTCCGGCGCGATCCGCAGCTTGACCGTGCCTTCGTCATCGGGCGGGCCGACCGGTTCCCCTTCCGGCCCGGGGATGTAGAAACCGTCGCCGTCGACCCCGAGCTCGTATCTGGTTCCGGCGACCGCGGGGAAGATGTAGCGCTGGGCGCAGTCGGAGGATTCGACCGCACCGATCGGAACGACCCGGTGCTGAAGTATTTCCGAGAGCGATTCGCCGGTGAAGATTCCGACGCGACTGCGGAAGTCGGTGCCGCAGGTGCCGACCGCGACGAGCCGCGTTTCCGGCGCCTGCCACTCCCACCAGACGGAGTGGTGCCCGTCGAACGGCAGGCCGCTGATCCACTCGGGGCTCTCCGCGGTCGCGCCGACGTTCGACCCTTCGACTTCGGCGGGGAGCGTGCTCGGCATCACCGCCCGATCGGCGAAGTTGTCGTTGGCGGGAGCCGCCATGGCGGGCGGGGCGAGGACGCCGAGCGAGGTGCCGACCGCGATCGCCGCGCAAATACCCAGTCCCCTGATTTTGTTCGACAAATCTTGCCGCATTCAGAGCGGGCAGATTACAACGTGTGGCCCCGGGCGGAGCTCGAATCCGGCGAGCCGGCCGGGGGCGTGCCGGGCGGTGGCGCCGGTCCCCAGCTTTCGCGGCCGTCGGCGGTCTGGATCGGGATCGAGGGTCCGGCCATCGCCGGCGTGTCGACGGTGGTGTCCCAGATCGCCTTTACCCGGGCGAAGACCTCGCGGATTTCGCTGCGCTCCCCCTGGTAGCCCCACTGGTGCTGATCGGCGAGCAGGCCGGTGACGTGGATCCCGGCCTCTTCGCCGAGGTAGAGGGCGCGGGGCATGTGGAACCCCTGCGTGACGACGACCGCGTCGTGCACGTTGAAGATCGAGCGCGCCCGGACCATCGTCGCCCAGGTGTCGAAGCCCGCGTGGTCCTCGAAGATGTCTTCCGGCTTCACTCCGTCGCGGACCAGCGCCTTGCGCATGGTGTCGGGCTCGTCGTAGGCCCAGGTGTGGTGGTCGCCGGAGACGAGGATCTTCTGCACCTTGCCGGCGTGCCAGAGCAGCGAGGCCTCCTTGACCCGGTCGGCCAGCATCCCGCTCATGTGACCGTTGGCGTTGACCAAGGCGCCGGGGACGATCGCCACTTCGGCGGCCGGCACGTCGGCGACCTCGCCGGTCGCCTGACCGCCGGTGGTCAAGAGGACGTAGGCGTTCGAGCCGACGACGATGAAGCAGAGCAGCGCGAACAGCCCGGTCACCCCGCCGACGGTCTTCGGAAACCGCCGCCACGGCCAGGTCAACGCCCGCCAAACGCTCAAAAGTCCCCGCTTCATGCCCTGAGGCTAACAAGCCGACCCCCGGACCCGACCCAAATGGGTATCAGATATCGAACATGAGGGCGCGGATCGCCGCCGTGATCGGGGCGACCGCACTCGCAGCAAACCCCGGCCACAACCACTAACCCCAACGTTGACGGGCCGAAAACCTGACCATGTGTCAGGTTTTCGGCCCGTCAACACCGAGCGCGACGCAACCCTCTGTCCTTGGTCACCCTGTGGGTGACCAAGGACAGAGGGTTCGGGCGGGGGACCTACGAACGGGGGTGCGGACACCCCCGCCCGGCCGTGGCGTCAGCTTCAGAACTTGACTATCGGGATGATCAGGATCGCGACGATGTTGGCGACCTTGATCATCGGGTTGATCGCCGGACCTGCCGTGTCCTTGTAGGGGTCGCCGACGGTGTCGCCGGTCACCGAGGCTTCGTGCGCCGGCGAGCCCTTCCCGCCGTGGGCGCCGTCCTCGATCAGCTTCTTCGCGTTGTCCCAGGCACCGCCGCCGGCGGTCATCGAGATCGCCACGAAGAGGCCGACCACGATCACGCCGATCAACAGGCCGCCCAACGCGTCGACGCTGAGGAGACCGACGATCACCGGCACCACGATCGGTATCAGGGCGGGCAGGATCATCTCTTTCTGCGCCGCCAGGGTGACGATGCTGACCGTCTCCCCGTACTCGGGTTTTTCAGTGCCGTCCATGATCCCGGGGTGCTCTTTGAACTGTTTGCGCACCTGCTCGACCACCTGGCCGCCGGCCCGGCCGACCGCCTCGATCGAGAGGGCCACGAACAGGTAGACCATCATCCCGCCGATGATCAGACCGATCAGCACGTCGGGGCTGGTCAGGTGGAACAGCTGGTTGAGGTTGTAACCCGGTGGAGCCTCGTCGGCCAATTCGCTACGGAAGGCGGCGAAGAGGACCAGCGCGGCAAGTGCCGCCGAGCCGATCGCGTATCCCTTGGTGACCGCCTTGGTGGTGTTGCCGACCGCGTCGAGCGGGTCGGTGACGTTGCGCACCTCCTCCGGCAGCTCCGCCATCTCGGCGATGCCGCCGGCGTTGTCGGTGATCGGCCCGAAGGCGTCGAGCGCCACGATCAGACCGCAGAGCGAGAGCTGTCCGACGACGGCGATGCCGATGCCGTAGATGCCTGCGAGCTCGTTGGCGGCGAGGATCGCGAGCGCGATCACCAGTGCCGGAGCCGCGGTGGACTGGAAGCCCTGCGCGAGGCCGGCGATGATGTTCGTCGCGTGCCCGGTCTCCGAGGCCGCGGCGATGCTCTTCACCGGTCGGAAGCGGGTCGCCGTATAAAATTCGGTGATCCCGAAGAGCAGCGCGGTGACCGCCACTCCGATCACCGAGCAGAGCCAGAGGTCGCCGACGCTGACCGAGTTTGCCCCCGCGGAGGCGAAGCCGACCCGCAGCGGTTCGCTCATCATCCAATGGGTGATCGGGTAGAACGCCGCGATCGAGAGCACCGCGGAGATCAGCAGCCCCCGGTAGAGCGCGCCCTCGACTTTGTCGGTGGTCGTGCGCACGCAGACCGCCCCGATGATCGAGGCGATCACCGCGACCCCGCCCAGCACCAGCGGGTAGATCGCCACCTCACGGGCGAATTCGGGATTGAACGTGAGGACGCCGAGCAGCATCACGGCCACCGAGGTGACCGCGTAGGTCTCGAACAGGTCGGCGGCCATGCCGGCACAGTCGCCCACGTTGTCGCCCACGTTGTCGGCGATCACCGCCGGGTTGCGGGGATCGTCCTCCGGGATCCCCGCCTCCACCTTCCCCACCAGGTCGGCGCCGACGTCGGCCGCCTTGGTGAAGATGCCGCCGCCCAGTCGGGCGAAGACGGAGATCAGCGAGCCGCCGAAGCCGAGGCCGATCAGCGCATCGACAGCCTCCTTGTCGGTGGAGCCGGTGACCACGAGGATCCCGTAGTAGCCGGCGACCCCCAGCAATGCCAGGCCGACGACCAGGAGCCCGGTGACCGAGCCGCCTTTGAAGGCGACGTCGAGCGCCGGCGGCACACCGCCGCGGGCGGCCTCGGCCACGCGCGTGTTGGCCCGCACCGAGACGTTCATCCCGATGAAGCCGGTGGCGCCCGACAGCGACGCCCCGATCAAGAAGCCGATCGCGGTCTTGTAGTCCTGCAGGACCAACAGCAGGACCGCGATCGGGATCGCGACCGCGGCGATGATCGTGTACTGGCGGGTCAGGTAGGCCTGGGCCCCTTCCTGCACCGCCCCCGAGATTTCCTGCATGCGGTCGTTCCCAGGCGATTTCGCCAGCAACCGCTGCGTGATCAACAACCCATAGACAACTGCGGCCCCAGCACAAACGAGTGCGACGACCACGCCGTATTCACTAAGAAAGCTGGTCAAGTCACTGCTCCTCCGGTGGTGTTTCCCGCGCGGCAGCCTATACGAGCGGCCGGAGCCTTGAGCGCTCTGTGCCTTTTGTGGCCGTTTTCAGACGACCGCGTGACGGATCAGCCGACGGCGTGCCCGGGGGCATAGGTGCGGGCCGTCTCGGCGACCGCGGCGCGGTATACGTCCTCCAACGAGGCACCCGCCTGGAGCTCCGAGCGGGCCCGCTCGGCCCCGTTTGCCGCCGGTAGCCGGACATCGATGCCGAGGTTCGCGCGGGCGGGCTCGGTCCAGGCGAGGAGCCGCTCGAAGACGGCTCGCGTCTCGACCTCCTCCCCCGTACGGAAGTCGATCATCTTGCCGCCGGCCCCGTGACGGATCGCCCGCCAGAGGTTCTCCTCGACCTCGCGGTCGGCCTGCGGCACCCAGGCATCCGCCCCGCGTTCGTCGAGGTCCACCATCGTCTGGGCGATACAGGCGAAGATCATCCCGGCAAGCGCGCTCGCCTCCTCGCCGCGTGTCTGGGCGTCACAGATTCGTACCTCGACCGTGCCGAAGCTGTGATGCGGGCGCACGCTCCACCAGAGCTGGGTCGACTCGATCACCGAGTTCGTCCGCTGCAGCAGGTCGACGAAGCCGGCATATGTGTCCCAGTCGACGAACGGCGAGGGCACGCCACAGCGGGGAAAGGTGCGGGTGAAGATCTCCGAGCGCACCGAGGCCAGGCCGGTGTCGCGGCGATCGAGGAACGGCGAGTTGGCCGAGAGCGCCAGGAGCGGCGGCAGCAGCTCCCGCAGGCGGTCGCAGACGGCGATCGCCCGGTCAGCCCCGCGCACGCCGACGTGGACGTGGAGGCTCCAGGTGTTGTTGCGCTGGGCGACGTAGCCGAGTTCCTCGCGCAGCCGGTTGTAGTGGGGCGTGTCGATGATCGTCTGGTCGAGATAGTTGGCCCAGGGGTGCGTCCCCATCGCCCCCAGCGCCAGCCCCATCGACTCGACCAGCGCGAACAACCGATCGCGGCGGTCCTGCTGGGCGGCGACCGCCTCGGCGAAGGTATCGCCCCGTCCCGAGCGGATCTCGATCTCGGAGGCGATCAGCTCCCCGGCCGCAGCCTCGCCCAGCACCTCGTCCTCGTCGCAGCGCGCCTTCACGTCCTCGTAGCGGTGCGCCAGCTCCAGCGTCGTCGGGTCGAGGATCGCGAACTCCTCCTCGAGGCCGATGGTGAAGTCCGTCGACTCCTCGAATCGCTCGCGCGCGCGGTCGAGTTCGAGCGTCAAGGCAATCTGGGTGGCGTCAGGCCAGGTAGAAGTAGAGCGCGTAGAGCAGGTCGACGGCCGGGCTCGAGGTGTGGACCGTGACCTCGGGCGGCACCTGGAGCAGCTGCTCGGAGTAGTTGAAGATGATTTTCACGCCCGCCTCGACCAGCCGGTCGGCGACTCCCTGCGCGGCATCGGCGGGCACCGCCAGCACCCCGACCACGACCTCCTCGTCGGCGATCACCTTCGCCAGGTCCCCGTCGAGCGGCCGCACGACGACGTCGCCGATCTCTGTCCCGACCTTCTCCTCGTCGACGTCGAAGACGGCGACCACCTGGAAGCCGTGATCGGCGAAGATCGCCGAGGACGCGATCGCCTGGCCGAGGTGGCCGGCACCGAAGAGGGCGATGTTGTGCTGGCCCGCGGTGCGGAGGATCTTGCGGATCTCCGAGACCAGCGAGTCGACGTTGTAACCGACCCCGCGCTTGCCGAACTTGCCGAAGCCGGAGAGGTCGCGACGGATCTGCGTCGGGTTGATGTGGGTGTACTCGGAGAGCTCCTGCGAGGAGATCGTCTCGCGGCCCATCTTGCGGGCCTGCGTCAGCACCTGCAGGTAGCGCGAGAGGCGCGCGGCGACCCCGAGCGAGAGGCGCTCGCCTTCAACCGGCAGCCCGGCTGCCTGGATCTCGTCGATCACGTCGGCCATGCCCCCACAGTATCGAGCCTGGAGCGCACGCCTGCGTCGTCGTAGACGAGCTCGGAGGCGACGATCCCGTCGACCTCGACCACCGGGATCTTCTCCAAGTGGCGGCGCAGCAGCAGGTCGTCGCTCTCGATGTCGATCTCGTGCAGTTCGAAGCGGTACCCCTCGCCGTGCAGGGCGACGAGCCGCTCGATCGCCTGTTCGCAGAGGTGGCAGCCGGGGCGCGAGTAGACGACGACCTCGACCGGGCGCGCCGCCACCTCGCTCACGCGGCCTTCCTTTCGCCGGTGGAGAAGGCGTCGTAGCCGAGGTAATCGGGATAGGCGACGGGCGGCGCCCAGCGGGCTGCCGAGCCGATCATCGCGGCGTTGTCGGTGCAGAGGGTGATCGGGACGAGCTTCAGGCGCACGCCCTGCCGCTCGCAGAGCTCGGCGACGGCCGCGCGCAGCGGCCCGTTGGCGGCGACGCCCCCGCCCAGCGCGACGGCCTCCCAGTCGCCCTTCTTCAGCGCCCGCTTCAGCTTCGCCACGAGCTGGTCCACGACGGCTTTCTGGAAGGAGGCGGCAAGGTCGGCGCGGCGCTCACGCACGCCTTCGTCGCCGAGCTCGCGGCAGCGGTAGAGGACCGCGGTCTTCAGGCCCGAGAAGGAGAAGTCGAGGCCGGGGTCGCGCTGCATCGCCACCGGCATCTGGAAGGCCTCCGGGTCGCCGTTCTCGGCCTCCTTCTGGACCGCGGGCCCGCCGGGGTAGCCGAGGCCGAGCAGGCGAGCGACCTTGTCGAAGGCCTCGCCTGCGGCATCGTCGAGCGTCTGTCCCAGGATCTCGTGCCCGCGGTGGTCGCGGACGGCGGCAAGCAGCGTGTGGCCGCCCGAGGCGACCAGGCAGAGGAAGGGCGGCTCGAGCGGGTCGGGCTCGAGGAAGTTGGCGGCGACGTGGCCCTGCAGGTGGTCGACCGGGATCAGCGGCAGTCGGCGGGCGGCGGCGATCGCCTTCGCGGTCGAGACCCCGACGAGGAGCGCGCCGATCAGGCCCGGCCCGGCCGTCGCGGCGACGGCCTCGATGTCGTCCAGGGTCACCCCGGCCTCCCCCAGCGCCGCCTCGACGACCGGCGCCGCCAGCTCCAGGTGATGGCGCGCGGCAACCTCGGGGACGACCCCGCCGAAGCCGGCGTGGGCGGCGGCCTGCGAGGAGATCACGTTGGACAGGATCCGCCCGCCGTCGAGGACGGCGGCGCAGGTGTCGTCGCAGGAGGTCTCTATGGCAAGCAGCACGGCGCGGTCCTCAGTCCATCCACTTCAGTCCATCCACATGATCAGCGCGTCCTCGCCGTTGTCGTGGTAGTAGCGGGGACGGACGCCGGCGGAGCGGAAGCCGAAGTGCTCGTACATCCCGATCGCGCGGTGGTTGGAGACGCGCACCTCGAGCGTGAACGGGAGCTGATTGCGCCCCTCCTCGAAGAGGCGCCGGAGGAGCGCGCCGGCGACCCCGGACTCGCGGTGGTCGGGAGACACGGCGACGTTCATGAGATGCCACACCTGGTCGTAGCGAGAGCAGACGACGTAGCCCGCCATCTCGCCGCCGCGCATCGCCGCCAGGCAGATACCGCTGGGCTTGGAGAGCTCCAGCACGAACATCGCCAGGGACCACGGGGTCGGGAAGGAGCGGCGCTCGATCGAGATCACGTTCGGCAGGTCGCTGTAGGCGAGCCGGCGCACCTCGATCTCGTTGCCGGTCCGGCGTTCAGTCTGCTCTCTGGAAAGAATCTCGCTCACGCCAACGCTCCGCGTCTGGAGGTCTGAGGTAGATCGGTTCGAGCGAGTCGGAGCCCTTCCCCGCCGCCGCCGGCGCGCAGATGTGGCGCGCCGCGACCCGGTGGATGGGATCGGCGTCCTCCGGGATGCGGATGCCGCCGGCTCCTTCCAACTCGTCACGAAAGCGTACCGCCCCGGAACCGCCGACCGATGGGGGAGCCGGCAGGGCGCCCAGCCGCTCCGCCAGCGCCTCCGGGCGCATCACCGCGGGCTCCCAGAGCGTCGCGCCCTCGGCGTCGTAGAGGGCGACGAAGACCTCGCCGCGGTAGCCGTCGAGCACCGCGAGCCGATCGCCGCTCGCGCCCGCCGCGCCGATCCCCGCCCCGAGCGCATCGAGAGTCGAGACACCGCTCCCCCGCAGGCCGAGGCTGAGGATCAGGCCTCTGGCGGTGGCGATGCCGACCCGCAGGCCGGTGAAGGAGCCGGGACCGAGCCCGACCGCGACGAGATCGACCGCCTCCCAGCCCCCGGCGGCCTCGGCGCAACGCTCGACCTCGGCGAGGAGCCCGGTCGCGTGCAAGGGACGGCCGCGCTCGGACAGACCGAGGTGCGCCTCGGCGATGACGTCCCCGTCGCGCCAGGCGCAGGCGGCCGTGTCGGGGGTCGCGGTGTCGAAGCCGACGACGACCAGGAGGTCCGCCCCTACTTCACGCGGAAGACGGAGGTGCCGACTTTCTTGCCCTTCACGAACCAGGTCACTTGATGGCGACCAGGGGTCGTCGAGGTGATCTTGTTCACGTAGAGCGTGCCCTGTTCGGCTTCCTGCGGTTTTTCAGTGCAGAGCTGTTCCTTTTTCGGGAACTTGACGCAGACCGTGTATTTCACGTCGGCCTTCAGGCTTTTGAAGAACGCGCCCTTCTTGCCGGCAACCGGGCAGACCGTCGCCGGTTTCGCGTTCCGCGAGAGCCCGCAGGCGATGTAGTGCTTGTAGGCAGGGCCCGAGCTGGGCGCCCCCTTCGCCTGCGTCGGGGCCTCCGCCGAGGACGAGGACACGCCGATCAGCATCCCGGTAGCCAGGGCGACCAGTGCCAACACCGACAGCATTCCCTTCTTCATCCTCGAACCACCCTCCTGTCTCGACTGTGCGTGATCTACAAACCTTCCGCGTTCCATCCCTAACCCCTGCCGGGGTCCACGGATGCGGTGCGCCGCAGCGTAGCTAGTCGACGATCTCGATCGTCCGGCGCTCCTCGCCCGCGTGTTCGAGGCGGACCTCGAGGGCGGGGCGGCCGAGGCGCCCGGCGCCGGCGGCCGGCCACTCGACGAAGGCGACACCGTCGCCACCGATGTAGTCGTCGAGCAGCGCCGGGTCCTCGCCCTCCATGTCCTCCAGGCGGTAGAGGTCGAGATGGGAGATCGGGTGGCGCCCGCCGGAGTACTGCTGTCCGATCGTGAAGGTCGGCGAGGTGACCGGTTCGGTCACGCCGAGGGCCCGGGCGGCACCGCGGATCAGGGTCGTCTTCCCCGCCCCGACCTCCCCGGAGACGATGACCACGTCGCCGGGGCCGAGGCGCTCGGCGAGTCGGGCGCCGACCGCTTCCGTCTCCGCCGCCGAGCGCGTTTCGGTGCGCCGGTCGCTCACGTGGTGTCCGCGCCGCCGAAGAAGCCGAGCTGGTCGGCCGGCGGCGGTGGATCGTCGTTCTCGGGGGCGGTCTCGGCGGCGATCTCCGCCGCGCTCGGCAGCGGCTGTGGCAGGGCCTGCTCGATCAGCGCCGGGATCGTCGCGAAGTCGCCACGAAGCTGTTCCTTCACCGCCGGGGTGCGGAGCGCCGCCGCCGGGTGGAAGAGTGGCAGCAGGAAGACGGTGCGCCCGCCGAGCTCATGCGTCTGTGGCGTACCACGGACGCGCGTGATCCCGGTCGGGTTGCCGGTCAGCAGCTTGGTCGCGAAATTGCCCAGCGTGCAGACGACGCGCGGCTGGATCAGCCGCACCTGCTCGAACAGGTAGGGCTCGCAGGCGGCGATCTCGGTCGGCTGCGGATCGCGGTTGTTCGGTGGCCGGGACTTCAGGACGTTGCAGATGAAGACGTCCTCGCGCGAGAGCCCGATCTCCACCAGCAGCTCGTTCAGCAATTGTCCGGCGCGGCCGACGAACGGCAACCCCTGGCGGTCCTCTTCGGCCCCCGGCGCCTCGCCCACGAACATCAGGTCGGCATCCGCGTTGCCCGCCCCGAAGACCGCCTTCGTGCGCGTCTCGTGCAGCGGGCACTTCGTGCACTTCGAAACCTCTTTGTAAAGGGAGACCAGCTCCTCCCGCCGCACCGCCGCGTCCGTCGCGCTCACGGTTTCTCCCCCGCCGCCCGTCGCTTGCGCGACTCGGTGATCCGGTCCTGCCGCGCCGCCACTTTCTCCCGCCGCCGCGATTCGTCCGAGCGCACCCGCGCCCCCCGGGGCGTCCTGCCGGGCGGCGAGACCGGCGAGATCAGCCGCCGCGTCCGCCCCGACCCGCACTCCGGACAGGCGACCGCCTCGGTCCCCACCGCGACCAGCTCCTCGAAGCCCACCCCGCACTCCTCGCACTCGAACTCATAGATCGGCATATGGGCTCACAGGTGTTTGCGGCTGATCGTCATCCTGGCTCTAGGCTGCCAAATTCTCGGAATCCCCGCGTCCGCCGCGCACGGTGGGCTAGGCGCTCTTGACGATCGGCGGCAGCACGTAGTCGCCGTCGAAGATCGCCGCGCCGGGCTCGTAGATCCGCAGGATCGGGCGGAACGACCCTGGCGGGGTCGGCAGCCAATTCGCCCGCGCGGCTGGATCCTCTGGGGTATCTGCCTGCATGTAGATCGTCAGCGAGCCGTCCTCGCCGCGCCTCAGCCCCGGCGTGCGGTCGCCGACCGAATAGCGGTCGATCGGATTGGCGACGAGGTAGAAGTCCGGGGTGTCGTACATCGTCACCGACCAGAAGGCGCCGCACGGGGGATCCTCGGTGAAGGTCAGCGTGTAGCGCCCCGACCCGTCGAGCAGGTCGCCGTCGCCGTCGAGGTAGACCATCGCGTAGGCGGCCTCGTAGCCGTGGTTACCCCAGAGGCCGCCCCGCGCCGCGAGCGCCCGCATCAGGTAACGGCCCTCGCCGTCGGGCAGCTTCCAGTGCTCGTCGTCGAGCGTTCCCACCTCGAAGAAGTCGAGGTTGTAGTCGAAGGCGTGGTAGCTGAGGCTCCAGCCGTTCTGCGATGGGACGTCGGCATCATGGAGCCCGCGCTCCAGTCGTTCTCTGCCCACCGCGTGGCCGGACCGCAGCGCCGCGGCAACCTCGGGCGCCGGCGAGACGAACGGCGACACCTCGTCGAGGACGCCGAGCGGCCGGAAGCGCTCCTGGTGTCGACGGTCGCCCTCTGCCGGCGGGAAGGCATGGAGGTAGGTCCGCAGCCTCTCGAACCAGGCGAGATCCTCGGAGACATCCTCGGTGGCCGTCGGCAGCCCGTCGGCCGGTCCGCCTTCCGCGGTCAAGGTCAGGCCCGACTGCAACCGCCGGACGGCGGGCATGTCGGCCTCGTCCTCCACCGCCCAGCGGCCGACGATCACGCCGATCCGGGTCGGGAAATGGATCAGCCTGACATCGGCCGGCGCCTGCCCTTCCCAACGCGGCGGCACCAGCAGATAGCTGTCGGCCTCGGTGCCGGTGGCGCGATGGCCGACATAGGCGAAATTGTTGGTCCAGGCGTCGACGAACTGGAGGACGTAGTAGCGCCCCGCGGTGTCGGGAACGTCGAGACGCAGCGGCCCGCCGGAGAGGTCGACCACCGCAATGGAGTAGACGGTGTCGTTGTTGATCGAGACGAATCTCTCCTCGGGGCCCGCCAGCTTCGTGGCGTGGCCGAACTCGTTCGGCGGGGTCGCGGGCAGGGCCCCGAGTCCCGCCTCGGTCACCCGCCCGATCTCCTCGAGGTTGAAGACGAGGGGGAAGCCGTATACGTAGGCATCGGCGGCGAGGTCACGTAGCGCGTCGTTCACGGCCGCGATCCTAGTGGCCGGATCGGGATCCCTGTGCGGCCGTCCCGCGTTGTGGACCGGACGGGCAGCGACCGGATCGATGCGGCCGAGCTTCGAGCCGAGCGCGGGTGGGATCGCGAGGCTGAAGTTCGCGGCCGCGCCGGCTCCCGCCGGGGACCCGCCCTCCCTCCGGTCGAGTTCGCACTTACTGCCGCTATGCGGCCATTACTGCGAACTCACCGGTGGTGGGGCGGGCAAGGTGCGCGGAAGGCGCATCGGACGCGCGCACCTCCTCACGGCTTTGGGGCGCCTTCGCCACGGGACTTCCGCCTCTCGTGACCTCCCGGCCGGAGAGAGGTGGAATCAACCCTCTACTCTAGCCCCGCTCGAAGAGGTTCAGGTGGGCGACGACCTGGACCGTCTCAGACTCCTCGCCCCTCTTCCCGCGCCGCTCGACCGAACGAGCCTCGGCCTCGTAGAGGCGCTCGGCGGCCTCGGCGAAGATCTTGTGGAATTCCTGCCACCCCTCCTCGTCGAGATTCGCCGGCATCCGGAACAGGTAATGCTCGGGTCGCTCGACCAGCTTGTCCGCTTCGAGGGAGCCGGCGGCGTCTGCGAACTCGATCCGAAGGATGTTCGCGGCGCTCGCGACCGCGTCCTCACGACTGAGCTCCGCGACCTCCTCGTTGCTCAGGTATGGCCGCCGCACCGTCCGGTAGAAATGCTGGGTCGCCCCGCGAACGGGTCGCGTGCCTGCCAACTCGATGATTCCCAGGTCGCGCAGTCGCCGCACGTGGTAGGCGACGTCGTTGACCGGCTCGTGCAGCTTGTCGGCCAGCTCCCGCGGGCTGATCGGCCGTTGCTCCGCCATCGCGTACCAGATGCGGCGCCGAAGAGGGTGGGTCACGATCGCCGCCAGCGATTCGATCTGGTTCGTGGATTTCTCTTGCTGAGCGGGATTCATGCCTGTTCTCGTTTCTCTCGATCTGACCAGAATAGATTCGGATACTAAGCATCTTTAGAGCGTTCGGAGCGACTTTATGCGTGAATCCCTTCACCCATTAGCGCCCAAGCAAGCCGAGGTCAGGTCAGATGGGCGACCTGCCTAAGAACGCGAGAGGAGGTGCCGCATGAAGGTCTCGAATGCAGAGTCCGCCCTTCCGGCCGTTTCGGTCCACAAGGCCGGCTGAGCCCGCGGATGCGTCGGCTCCGCTCGGGGTCGACGCATCCCTCTTCCGTTACCTAAAAAGTTTGGACCCCATGGCCAAGGGGGACTAGGCTCGCTCCACCATCCGGACAAAGTCTCGCCACCGACCAAAGGATGTTCACGTGTTCTTTTGCGAGCGATGCGAAAGCCGATTCAACGCCACCGTCGCCGCTGCCGCGGGCGACTGCCCTCGTTGCAAGGAAAGCGATGGCGTCAACAGCAAGCTGCGCTTCCGCCTGTTCGAGCCTTCGGCGCTGAAAGTGGCCAGCCTCTCCCCTTCGCGCCCGGCCCCGATAGCGCCCAGCCAACCCGCGAAGTAAGTTCCCGGCCGTCCCGGCCGTCCCGGCCGTCCAAGATCGCGAGGAGTCAAGGAGAGGACCCAGGTCGGACTTACGTCGGGTTCCGCGCGAGAGAAGCCACTGGAAAGAGGGCCGAAAGCAGCGCTGCAAGACTTTCTGTCGCTGTGGCGCCCACAAAGCTTGCAGCGCGGTCGTGACTGTTGCCCAACCTGCACGGAAGCGTGGAGTTCCCACGGACTCTGTGACGAGGTCCGGCTTCCCCCGCCCGCGGAGGCCGCGGAATCAACCAATCAGCTGAGCGGCTCCCACTCCCATGCCTTCGCCGAGGCCAGGGCCTCGGAGTCGACATAGCGGCGAAATTCGGCCAGCTCCTCATCTTCGATCGCGTAGGCGTGCTCCGGACCCGGGAAGGAACCGCCGCGCACCTCGTCGGCGTAGCGGCCGACCGCGGCGGTCATCTCCGCGTGCACGTCGGCGTACTGCTTGACGAATTTCGCCATGTGGCCGGTGGTGATGCCGAGTAGGTCGTGGAAGACGAGGACCTGGCCGGAGGTGCCGGCGCCGGCGCCGATGCCGATGGTGATGACGTCGAGGCGCGCAGCGATGACCGACGCGATCTCCGCCGGGACCGCCTCGAAGACGATCGCGAAGCAGCCGGCCTCCTGGAGGGCGAAGGCGTCGTCGTACATCTGGATCGCCGCCTTCGCCGACTTGCCCTGTGCCTTGTAGCCGCCGAGGGCGGTCGCGGTCTGCGGCGTGAGGCCGAGGTGGCCCATCACCGGGATGCCCGCCGCGACGATCGCCTTGGCCCGCTGGGCGGAGACGCCGCCCGCCTCGAGCTTCACGGTCTGCGCGCCGGTCTCCTTGATCAGGCGCTGGGCGTTGATCACGGCGAGTTCGTCGCTCGCCTCGTAGCTGCCCATCGGCATGTCGGCGATCATGATCGGCGTGCGCAGGCCACGGCGCACCGCTTTGCCGAGCATGATCATCTCGTCCATCGAGACCAGGTCGGTGCGGTCGTAGCCGAGGACGACGTTGGCGGCCGAGTCGCCGACCAGGACGAGGTCGACGCCCGCCGCCTCGGCGACCGTCGCCGAGGGGTAGTCGTAGGCGGTGACCATCACGATCGGTTCGCCGTTCTCCTTCATCTCGGCGAGGCGGGGCAGGGTGACCGCGACGCGGTCGGCCTGCGGGACGGTGTGGGAACGGACTCCTGAGCTCATGCGACCAACACCTCCGGGCGATTGTCGATTGCGATCGGTTTGTTGTCGGCGTCGACGTGGACGACCGTCGGCTCGTACTTCTCCAGGTCGGCCTCGTCGTAGGCGCCGAAAGAGGCGACGATGATCAGGTGGCCGGGCTCGACCAGGTGGGCGGCGGCGCCGTTGACCTGCATCGCGCCGGAGCCGGGCTCGCCGTCGATGACGTAGGTGACGAAGCGCTCGCCGTTGTCGACGTCCCAGACGTGAACCTGCTCGTTGGTCAGCAGGTCGGCGCCCGCCATCAGCTCGGTGTCGATCGTGATCGAGCCGATGTAATCGACGTCGCAGTCGGTCACCGTCGCGCGGTGGATCTTCGACTTCAGCATCTGCCTCTGCACGGTTTGGTCTCTCCCTTACTGGATGACGACGTTGTCGATCAGACGGGCGCCGCCCACCCGGGCGGCGATGGCGACGAGGATCGGGCGGTCGGTCCGGCCTTCGACCGGCTCGAGGGTCTCGGCGTCGCGGGCCTCGAGGTACTCGGGCTCGATCGCGGCCGCGGCAAGCTCGGCGCGGGCCGCATCGAGGCCGGCGTCGAGCGAGTCACAAGCGATCGCCTGTCGCTCGCAGGCGGCAAGGGCGCGCGAGATGGCGACGGCGCGGGCGCGGTCGGCGGGCTCGAGGTAGACGTTGCGGCTGCTCATCGCCAAACCGTCGGCCTCACGGATGGTCGGCATCACCGCGACCCGCAGGGGGAAATCGAGGTCGCGCACCATCCGCTTGATCACCGCGACCTGCTGGGCGTCCTTCTGGCCGAAGTAGGCGACGTCGGGGCCGACGATGCTGAAGAGCTTGGCGACGACCGTGGTGACGCCGCGGAAATGGGCGGCGCCGCGGCGCCCGGGGTCACCCTCGAGGACCGAGGTGAGGTTGCCGGTGACCTCGACCACGGTGGCGGCGCCGTCGGGGTAGAGCTCGGCCACGTCGGGGGCGAAGACGAGATCGGTGCCGACCGCGGCCGCCCGGCGCAGGTCGCGCGCCTCGTCGCGCGGATAGCGGTCGAGGTCCTCGTCCGGGCCGAACTGGGTCGGATTGACGAAGAGGCTCATGACGACCACGTCGCATTCGGCGCGGGCGGCGCGCAGGAGCGAGAGATGGCCGTCGTGCAGGTACCCCATCGTCGGGACGAGCCCGATCGTGCGGCCTTCCCGCCGGGCCGGGGCCAAGGCAGCGCGCAGCTCGTCGACCCCGCGTAGGACGCGGGCGGCAGCGTTGGTGGTGACGGTGTCGCCGGGGAAAGAAGAGTTCAGATTCATCAGGTCCATGCCTCCAGGGGTCACGGCCGTAGGACGAATTATAGGCACGTGCGCGCGATTGGTTACAAGGCGCATGGGAAAGCGGATTCGCAGGAATTTTGATCCGTTCTCGCCGCCGGCTCGCAATGACACCCAACAGCGTTTACCCCCACCCCCCACAGGAGGACTGAGAATGAGTTCGCACAAGCTGTTGGGCCAGTTCGATCAGAGCGAGGCCCTCGCCGAAACGCATCACAACGCGGTCGAGGCGCTCGATGAGGGCGACAGCCGTCGCTCTTTCCTGAAAAAGGCCGGCCTCGGTGGCGCGGCCGTGATGGGCTCCGGCGCCCTGCTGGCCGCCCTCACCCCGGCCGGCGCTGCTGCCGCCAAGGGCAAGGGCCGTCCGCCGGCGAAATTCGGCAAGGGCGACATCGGCATCCTCAACTACGCGCTGACGCTCGAGTACCTCGAGGCCGCCTTCTACAACGAGGCGACCAAGAACAAGGTCGCGAGCGGCGCCCAGGAGAGCGCCTTCCTCAAGGCGGTCACCGCCGATGAGAACGCCCACGTCGCATTCCTCAAGAAGGCCCTCGGCTCAAAGGCCGTCGGTGCCCCGAAGGTCAACTTCGGCGACGCCACCAGCAAGGCCAAGTGGCTCCCCACCTCGATGGTGCTGGAGAACACCGGCGTCAAGGCGTACGGCGGCCAGGCGCTGAACATCAGTAGCCCCGCCTACATCACCGCCGCCCTGTCGATCTGGGCCGTCGAGGCGCGTCACGCGTCCGTCGCCGGACTGCTCGTCAAGGCAGCGCCGACCAGCATCTCGCCGGAAAAGGGTCCGTTCCAGACGACCGCCACCGCGGCTGAAATCCTCAAGGCCGTCGAAGGCACCGGCTTCCTCGTCTAGCCAGGCGCGGATCCCCGGAACAGAGAAAGAAAGAGAGCACAACAAATGATGCCCAACGTAGGACCACTGGAGATCATCCTCGTCCTGATCGTGGCGCTCGTCGTGTTCGGGCCGAAAAAGCTGCCCGACCTCGGGCACTCACTCGGCAAGGGGATCCGTGAGTTCAAAGGCTCGGTGACGGGTCGAGAGCGACGGTCCGGCCGAGGTCGAGACCGCCAAGGTCGAGACCCATCCGGTCACGACCCACCGCGTCGAAGACGCCGCCCCGACCCCGACTCACCACTAACCGTCCCCCACGCCACCCCAAGGAGATCAGCCGTGCGCCGCATAAAACCAGCGTCATTTGAGGATCAAATGAGCCTCGTCGAGCATCTCGACGAGTTGCGCGCACGGCTGATCGTCTGTCTCGCGATCTTCGGCGCGGCCCTTGCCGTCTGCTTCTGGCAGAACCACCTGCTGCTCGAACTGGCGGCGATCCGCTCCCCGCGGGCCACGAAAAACTCATCACCTTCGGCGTCACCGAGCCGTTCACCGACGACGCTGACGGTCAGCGCCTACGCGGCGATCATCCTGGCGCTCCCGTTCGTGCTCTACCAGCTCTACGCCTACGTCCTACCGGCGTTCAGCAAGCAGCAGCGGCCGGCTGATCCTGCCGATGTTGCTGATGATCCCGGTGCTCTTCATCGCCGGCGTCGCCTTCGGCTACTTCCTCGTCCTCCCCGCCGCCGCCAAGTTCCTCCTCAACTTCAACGACTCGCAGTTCAACGTCCAGGTGCAGGCGAAGGAGTACTACGGGTTCTTCTCGATGACCTTGCTCGCCACCGGCATCGTGTTCCAGGTCCCGGTCGGGATCCTCGCGGTGACGCGCCTCGGGATCGTCAAGGTCGAACAGCTGACGAAGAACCGGCGATACGCCTACCTCGTCTGCGCGGTGGTCGCGGCGGCGCTCCCCGGCGTCGACCCGATCTCAATGCTCCTGGAGATGGCCCCGCTGGTCGTCCTCTACGAGATCTCGATCCTGCTGGCAAAGGCGTTCGGCACGCCGCGCGAGCGCTTCGAGGCCGAGCCTCAGGGCTCCTAGCTAGGGCTCCTGAGCGTGTGCCTCGCCCTCGCCGTCGCCTACGCCAGGAGCGCGGTAGGCGATCGGCTTGATCGGCTTCGCCGGGACCCCGGCGCAGATGGTCCGGGCCGGAGGTCACGGTTGACGACGGAGTTCGAGCCGATCACGCACCGCTCCCCCACCGTCACCCCACCGGACACCGCACAGTGGACGCCGAACCAGCAGTTGTCCCCGATCTCGACCGGGCCCTTCGAGGTGAAGCCCTGCCAGGTGATCGGCAGCTCCGGGTCGTCGAAGCGGTGGTCGGCGTCGCCGACGAAGCAGCCGTTGGCGAACATCACGTGGTCGCCGATCTTCACGCGCTTGTGCGCGGCGATCATCGTGCCGCGGTTGAGGAAGCAGCCCTCGCCGATCTCGATCTCCGCGTCGGGCGCCAGCGTCAGCCAGCAGCCGGGCTCGAGCAGCGTCCCTTCGCCGATCCGCAGGCGGCCCTCGTCGAGCGCCTCGAGGATCTCCCCCTCGACCGGATAGCGGACGAAGAAGCCGCCGCGGGCGGCATGCCGGTCGATCCGCAGGCGCCGTGACAGCCGCCGGTTGCGCTCGTACCAGCGCCGCTTCGCCCACCAGATCCGCCACCCCGTCTGCGCCATCCAGGCACCGTACCTGGTGTTGACGGGCCGAAAACTCAAGCCTGGCTGGAGTTTTCGGCCCATCGACATAGACTCCGGCGCATGAGCGACCTGCGCGGCGGTATCGACCTCGGTGGCACCAAGATCCAGACCGCGGTGATCGACGCCGCCGGCGAGGTCAAGGGCGAAGCGCGCCGGGCCACGCCGACCGAGGGCGGGCCGAAGGACGTCGCCAAGGCGATGGCCGAGGCGCTCGCCGAGGCGGCCGCGGCTGCCGGGGTCGAGAGCTCCGCGCTGCAGGGCGTCGGCGTCGGCTCCCCGGGCGATGTCGACGAGAAGGCGGGCACCGTCTCCAGTGCCCGCAACCTGCCCGACTGGGAAGGCACCTTCAAGCTCGGCGAGGCGCTCGAAGGCGACCTCGGGACGAAGGTGTGGATCGGCAACGACGTCCAGGTCGCGACCGAAGCGGAGTTCCACCTCGGCGCGGGCAAAGATTTCGACAGCCTGATCGGCGTCTTCTGGGGCACCGGTGTCGGCGGCGGGCTGATCCTCGGCGGCAAGCCCTGGCTCGGCCGCGGCGCAGCCGGCGAGATCGGCCACATGGTGATCAAGCAGGGCGGCGCCAAGTGCCCCTGCGGGCGGCGTGGCTGCATGGAGGCCTACGCCGGGCGCGCGGCGATGGAAGCCGAGGCGCGACGCCGCCAGGAGGACGGCGAGAAGACCGACCTCTTCAAGCTGATGGAGAAGCACGACAAACCGCGGCTCACCAGCGGCATCTGGGAGCGGGCGCTCGACCACGACGACAAGCTCGCGAGCGAGCTGATCGACCGCGCGATCGAGGCCCTCGGCACCGGCGTCGGCTCGGCGATCAACCTGCTCGACCCTGAGGCGATCCTGATCGGCGGCGGCCTCGGCATCCGCTTCGGCGAGCGCTTCATGGAGCCGCTCCTCGACGAGATGCGCAAGCACGTTTTCTTCGAGACGATGCCGGTCGTGAAGGTCGCCACCCTGGGCGACCTGGGCGGCGCCATCGGCGCCTCCCTGTTGGTCTCGCGGTAGAGGTCGACTCGGCAGGGTTGGCGGGCTGCGGGCGTGCTTCGTTCGCGGCCGTCGCACCCGTCCGAGGTGCGTCTTGGGCGCCTCATGGCGGTCCTGGCTGGCTGTGACCGCCATGAGACGCCCAGGACGTGAGGGGTTCGTGAAACACCTGGCGGAGGGACGTCACGAACTCAGGGCTTCCGTGACCGTCCCGTATGGGAGTGGGCCCCCACGAAGGATGAGTTCGCAGTTATGTCCGGATAGCGACAGAAAGTGCGAACTCACCCGAGGTGCGGATGAGGAAGGCGCACGGAAGCGTGGACTTCCCACGGCCTCTGTGACGACGTAGGACTTCGGTGACGGATCTGTGTGCCTCGCGTGTCCCGCACCCGACGATCCTTCACCACTCCCCACATCCCCGGCCGTCTCGGCCACGGCCACAGCCGGCCAGGCCCGTGGCCGAGACGGCCGCGCTTGCCGCAGACCCTTGCGTCCTTTGCTCCTCGGGCGCCAGGGACCGAAGGGCCGGTGCTTCCTAGGCTCTTCCTCTGGTCTGGCGCTGCTGTTTTGCAATCGCGTCGACCAGGACCGCCAGCAGCAGCACGCCGCCGGTGACCATGTATTTGATCGGCGAGGCCAGACCGAGAAGGTCCATACCGTTGGAGATCGAGCCGATCACGAGGGCACCGAGGAGGGCGGTCCAGACAGAGCCGCGGCCGCCGAAGAGGCTGGTGCCCGCGATGACCGGGCCGGCGATCGCCAGCAGGAGCAATTCGTTGCCGCCCGAGTTCTGGTTGACGGCGAAGAGTCGCGAGGCGGCCATGATGCCGCCGATCGCGGCCATCGACCCGGAGATCGTGAACACCGCGACCCGCACGCCGTTCACGCGGATGCCCGCCCGTCGCGCCGCCTCGTCGCTGCCGCCGACGGCGAAGACGTGACGTCCGAACCTCGTGCTCTGCACGACGTACTCCATCCCGACCACGAAGCCCAGGAGGATCAGCACCGCCAGCGGCACGCCGCGATCCGAGTTGAGGATCGCGACCGCGGCGAGGACGATGACCGCCATCAGAACGAGGCGAGCGATCAGGGCAACGGGTTCTTGTCGCCTAACCCGGCGGCGACTCTTCGTCGATACCCGATCGCGAGCACCAGCCCGTACGCGGCGATGCAGACGATGGCGATGATCCAGCCGGTCGAGTTCGAGTAGAAGATGTTGGCAAGGCCGGTGATCTTCGGGTCGGTGACGTTCAACGAGCCGGTCTTCCCGAGGACCTGTAAGAGCGCTCCCTGCCAGATCAACAAACCGGCCAAGGTGACGACGAACGACGGCACCGCGAATTTGCTGAACAGGAAGCCCTGGGTGCAGCCGATCGCGGCGCCGACGGCGACCGCCGCGGCCATCGCGAGGTACGGATTCCAGCCGTGTTTCACGTTCAACACGACCATCACCGCACCGCCGAGGCCGGAGACGGCCCCGACCGAAAGGTCGATCTCGCCGAGCAGCAACACGTAGACGATGCCGACCGAGATCAGACCGATCGTGGTGATCTGCAACATCAGGTTGGTCAGGTTCTCCGCCGACAGGAAGCGACTTTCCTGGACCTGGAAGATGATCGCGATGACGACCAGGCCGAGGATGACCCGGACCGAGGAGAGGTCGCCCTGGACGACCCGTTTGATCATCGCTCGTGGATCGAAGCTGGTCTTCTCCTCCGCGTCCCCACCGGACTGAGGCGCGGTCGGAGTTGGAGTCACGCTCATGCTCTCTCTCCCTCGGAGCCGCCCTCGGCAGCTTCCGCGTTGTCCTCGGCGACCTCGGCCCGCGCCCCGGCGTTGTTGCCGAGGCCGGTGATCGCGGCGACGACGTGCTCCTCCGTCACTTGCGTGGCGGAGAAATCACCCGCGGAGCGACCGAGGCGAAGTACGACGATCCGATCGCAGACCTCGAAGACGTCGGCCAGGTTGTGGCTGATCACGACGACGCCGAGATCCCGCTCGCGCAGGCGCTTGATCAGCGCCAGCACCTTTTTGGTCTGCGGCACACCCAGTGCCGCGGTTGGCTCGTCCAGCATCACCACCTTCGGTTTGCCGAGCAGCGAACGGGCGACGGCCACCTGTTGGCGCTGTCCCCCGGAGAGCGTCCCCACCTCGCTGCGGAGGCTCGGGATCGTCACCGCGAGGTTCGAAAGGAGCTCCGCGGCACGATGCTCCATGTTGACCTCATCGAGCTGACGGCTGACGATGCCTGCACCGCCCAGCCTTTCCTCGCTGCCGAGGAAGAGATTGGCGACCACGTCGAGGTTGTCGCACAGTGCGAGGTCCTGATAGACCGTCGCGATCCCGAGATTCGTCGCGTCCTGGGGTTTGTGGATCGACACCTCCTGGCCCTCGAACAGGATCTTGCCGCCATCGGCGCTGTTGATCCCGGCAATGGTCTTGACCAGCGTCGACTTGCCGGCGCCGTTGTCGCCGACGAGGCCCACGACCTCGCCGGCGCTGACGGCAAAGTCGACCCGGTCCAACGCGTGGACCGGGCCGAAATGCTTACTGATCCCCTCCAACTGGAGGAGGGGCTGACTCGGGCTCATCAGCCGCCTTTGATCCCGTTTTCTTTACAAGCCGCCGCGTAGGCGCCTTCACACAGTTCCGCCGGAGTGACGAATTCTTCGGCGATAACCGTTTCGTTGATGTTTTCTTTCGTGACCGGAGTCGAGGTCAAGAGAACCGAAGGGACTTCGGTCTTGCCGTTGTTGATGTCTTGGGTTTTTTCTTTGGTTTCGACTTCACCGTTTTCACCAAGCGAGATCGCCATTTCGGCGGCGATTTCCGCCTCCGGGACGATCGGCTTGAAGATGGTCATGAACTGTTCGCCTTTGAGGATGCGCTGCAGCCCCGCGACGGTCGAGTCCTGACCGGTGACCGGCTTTTCTTCCGGGTTGATGCCCGCGCCCTTCATAGCCGCGATGGCACCGCCGCCGGTTTCGTCGTTCGCGGCGTAGATGGCGGCGAAGCCTTCCTTGCCGAGAGCGGTGATCGCCTGATCCGCCTCCTTCTGGGCGTTTTCAGCGGTCCAACCGGGGGTGTCATATTCCTTCGCGATCGCGACGCCTTCTTTTTCGAAGACCTTGTTCGAGCCTTCCTTGAACAGCTTCGCGTTCGGGTCCGCCGGGTCACCGTTGATCTTGATGATCGGGCCCTTCGGTTTGCCGATTTCCTTCAGTTTTTTCGTCAGGGCTTCAGCCTGCTGTTCACCGACCCGTTCGTTGTCGAAGGAGACGTACGCGCCGACTTCGCTGTTTTCGATCAGTCGGTCGTAGCTCACCACCGGAACTTCTTGGGCGTGGGCTTTTTCGACGATGACCGCCGCCGCTTTCGAATCCATCGGGTCGACGACCATGACTTCGGCGCCTTGGGTCAGTGCGGCTTCGCCCTGACTTGCCTGTTTTTCCACGTCGCCGCCGGCGTTGTAGTACGTCACCGAGCAGCCGGGACACTGTTCTTCGACCGCTTTTTCAAACGACGGTTTGTCGTTCGTTTCGTAACGGGGCGTTTCGTTTTCCGGCAGGAGCAAGGCGATCTTCAGACTGCCGCCCCCGCTTTCACCGCCGCCTTCTTCTTCACCGGCAGCTTCGGTGCCTTCTTCGCTGCCACTACTACTGGAACTACTGCCACCCCCACCGCAACCCGCGACGACCGCCGCGATCACGAGCAGCGCAAAGGCTGCGAAGAGAGTCCTCTTCATCCAAGTTGACTGGGGCATCACTCCTCCTTTTGATCTCCCCCCAACGTTCCAGGCGACCATACCCCCGCTGCCCGATGGCCATACCTGATAACTGACGTTTCCTCCTAAAGGACAACGGACGCCTGGTGGCATGGCCGTAATGTCCAAGCGAACTACGCAGCTACCGGAAGCTTGGTCGCCTTTCCGGACTTGGCCGGACGCACCATTTCCGCGAGGAACCGGCCCGTGTAGGAGCCCGCGACTGCGGCGATGTCCTCGGGGGTGCCGACGGCGACGATCTCGCCTCCGCCTTCGCCGCCCTCGGGACCGAGGTCGATGAGCCAGTCGGCGGTCTTGATCACGTCCAGATTGTGCTCGATCACCACCACCGTGTTGCCCGCGTCGACCAGCCTGCCGAGGACGTCGAGCAAGCGCTGGACGTCGGCGAAGTGCAGGCCGGTGGTCGGCTCGTCGAGGATGTAGAGCGTGTCGCCGGTGGCGACTTTGGAGAGCTCGGTGGCAAGCTTGATCCGCTGCGCCTCGCCGCCGGAGAGCGTCGTCGCGGGCTGGCCGAGGCGGATGTAGTCGAGACCGACATCGCGCAGCGTGCGCAGCCGGCGGGCGATCTTCGGCACGTTCTCGAAGAAGCTCGACCGCTTCCTCGACCGACATGTCGAGCACGTCGGCGATGTTCTTGCCCTTGAAGCGGACCTCGAGCGTCTCGCGGTTGTAGCGCTTGCCGTGGCACTGCTCGCAGGGCACATAGACGTCGGGCAGGAAGTGCATCTCGATCTTGATCTGGCCGTCGCCTTTGCAGACCTCGCAGCGGCCGCCCTTGACGTTGAAGCTGAAGCGACCCGGCTTGTAGCCGCGGGCGCGCGCCTCCTGGGTCTGGGTGAAGAGCTGGCGGATGTGGTCGAAGACGCCCGTATAGGTGGCCGGGTTGGAGCGCGGCGTGCGGCCGATCGGCGACTGGTCGATGTTGATGATCTTGTCGATCTGCGACAAGCCCGTCGATCCCGTCGTGGGCGCCCGGACGCAGTTTCGCCTGGTGCAGGCGGTTGGCGACCGACGGGTAGAGAGTCTCGTTGACCAGGGTCGACTTGCCCGAGCCCGGACACGCCGGTGACGCAGCAGAAGACACCCAGCGGGACCGTCACGTCGACGTCCTTGAGGTTGTGTTCGCGGGCGCCGCGCACGGCCAGCGCGCCGTTCGGCTGACGGCGCTCGCTCCGGGACCTCGATCTTGTGCTTGCCCGAGAGGTACTGGCCGGTCAGCGAGGACGGGTCCGTCGACACCTCGTTCGGCGTCCCGGCGGAGATCACGTGCCCGCCGTGCTCGCCTGCGCCGGGCCCGAGGTCGACCAGGTGGTCGGCGGCCATCATCGTGCCCGCGTCGTGCTCGACCACGATCACCGTGTTGCCGAGGTCGCGCAGCCGGTCGAGCGTCGCGATCAGCTTCTCGTTGTCGCGCTGGTGGAGACCGATCGAGGGCTCGTCGAGCACGTACATCACGCCGACGAGACTGGAGCCGATCTGCGTCGCCAGCCGGATCCGCTGAGCCTCGCCACCCGACAGCGTCGCGCGCGGTGCGCGCCATCGAGAGGTAGCCGATGCCGACGTTGTCGAGGAAGGTGAGCGCGTTCGGTGACCTCGCGCACGATCAGGCGCGCGATCGCCCGCTCGGTCTCGGTCATCTCCAGCTCTTCGATCCACTCTTTCGCGCGCCGCGCCGAGAGGTCGCAGTACTCGGCGATGCTGAGTCCCGCCGACCTTCACCGCGAGGCTCTCCGGCCGCAGCCGGGCGCCGTGGCAGACCGGACAGGCCTGCTCGGCCATGTACCCCTCGATGCGGTCCCGGTTCGTCTCCGAGTCGGTCTCTTCGTAGCGCCGCTGCAGGTTGTTGACGATCCCCTCGAAGCGCACCTTGTAGGAGCGGCGCCGGCCGAAGCGATTCGTGTAGGTCACCTGATGGCGCTCGTCGCCGGTGCCGTAGAGGAAGATCTCTTTCTCGGCTTTCTTCAGCTTCGCCCAGGGCGTGTCGACGTCGACGTCGTAGGCCTCGGCGACCGAGGCGATCAGCCGTCGCCAGTAGGCGGTGACGCCGCGGTTCCAGGGCTGCAGGGCGCCCTCGCCGAGCGACAGGGTCGGGTCGGGGACGACGAGTTCGGGGTCGATCACTTTCTGGAAGCCGAGCCCGTGGCAGCCCGTCGCAGGCGCCGTGCGGCGAGTTGAAGGAGAAGATCCGCGGCTCCAGCTCCGGGATCGAGGTGCCGCAGTTCAGGCACGCGAACTGCTCCGAGAAGAGCATCTTCGGGCTCATCGGAGTCGACGAACTCGACTTCGATCAGCCCCGCGGCGATCCCCGCCGCCGCCTCGACCGACTCGCTGAGGCGCCGCCGCAGATCCGGCTTCATCACCAGGCGGTCGACCACGATCGAGATGTCGTGTTTGAACTTCTTGTCGAGGACGATGTCTTCGTCGAGGCGCCGCAGCTCGCCGTTGATCTCGGCTCGCGAGTAGCCCTCGAGCGCGCATCTGCTC
The DNA here is from genome assembly GCA_963782515.1 of uncultured Actinomycetes bacterium. Lineage (GTDB taxonomy): Bacteria > Actinomycetota > Thermoleophilia > Solirubrobacterales > 70-9 > VAYN01. The sequence continues at coordinate 1,668,948 of CAWAJY010000004.1, forward strand.
GAGCAATTTCCCGTATTCGCCTTTGCGCCCGCGCACGACCGGCGCCATCACCATGAATTTCTTGCCGTCCTCGATCGTCATCAGCCGATCGACGATCTGCTCCTGGGTCTGGCCGGTGATCTCCTCGCCGCAGTCCGGGCAGAACGGGTGGCCGATCCGCGCCCAGAGGAGGCGCAGGTAGTCGTAGATCTCGGTGACCGTGCCGACGGTCGAGCGCGGGTTCCTCGAGGTCGTCTTCTGGTCGATCGAGATCGCCGGCGACAGGCCCTCGATCGAGTCGACATCGGGCTTCTCCATCAGCCCGAGGAACTGTCGCGCGTAGGACGACAGCGACTCGACATAACGCCGCTGGCCCTCGGCGTAGATCGTGTCGAAGGCAAGGCTCGACTTGCCCGAGCCGGACAGCCCGGTGATCACGATCAGCGCGTCACGGGGCAGCTCGAGCGAGACGTCCTTGAGGTTGTGCTCACGGGCGCCGGAGATGACGATTTTCTCTGAAGCAGGCACGAATAACGAGTCTACCCAAGCGAACAGATGTTCCCCCGCCCTTCGACGGGCTCCCACCCCGCCACCCCGTCCCACGGCCGAAACAACTGCGCGATTTGCGGCCTTTCCCGCGACCAAGGGGGGAGAACTCAGGTGGCGTTCGCACTTAGCCGTGCCATGTACGGAGAACTGCGAACGCATCAAAGGATGGCGGACCTGGCGGCGCGTCAGTACGGCGTCGTCACCCGAAGGCAACTGACGAAACTCGGCTACACCAAGGAAATGATCGACCACGGCCTGGAGACGGGACGGTTGCAGGCCTGGCACCGCACCGTCTTCGCCGTCGGCCATCGCGGACTGAGTCCCCACGGTCTCTGCATGGCCGCGGTGCTGTTCCGCGGGCAAGGTGCCCTGGTCAGTCATCAGTCGGCGATCTGGCTGTGGGGACTAGAGGCGAAGCTGGAGATCCCGGTCCACGTCAGCGTGCGCTGGCGCGGGCACGCCCAGGATGCGATCGGACTCCATCACTGCCCCGCACTTCGTGACGAGGACGTCGCGGAAACGGAGCGACTTCCGGTGACCGCGGTCCCCCGGGCGCTGCTCGACTACGCAGCGGATGCGAAGCGGTGGCGGCTCGAACGCGCGATCGACAAAGCTGACCGCCTGGCGCTGCTTGACCTCGCGGCCGTAAGTCGCATCACCGATGAGGTCCGGGGCCACCGAGGCCGCGGCCCGCTGCGCCGCGCGATGGTCATCTACACCGAGAAGGGCTTCACGCGGTCCGGAGGCGAGAAGCGGATGCTCGCGGCCCTCAGCGATGCCGGGGTCAGAAGACCGGCGGTGAACAGCTTCATCGAGGGCTATGAGCTCGACTTCTTCTGGGGGCCGGAGCGCCTGGCGATCGAACTCGACAGTTGGGAGCACCATCGATCCAGGCAGTCCTTCGAGAAGGATCGCGAACGCCAGGAGAATCTCGCCATGGCGGGCATCGAGACGATCCGGATCACCGGAACCCGCCTCAGGCGCGAACCGCGGAAAGTCGCCAACCGCATCGCCGAACACCTCGATCGGCGGCGTCGTGACAAAGCCGCATAGGCGAGTTCGCAGTTCTCCGTAACCAGTAAGGGAAAGTGCGAACGCGCCGGGAGGGTTAGAGGGCGGCGGAGAGTTTGCGGCGGTACTCGCGGGCCGTGGGGTCGGCGGGGTCGAGGTCGGCGAGGATGCCGATGATGGCGCGGCGGAGCTGGTCTCGGCGCTCGCTGTCGGCGCCGTCCTGGGACAGGGTCTCCAGCAGGGTGTCAAGGGCGACGGCGCGCTCGCCGGCATCCAGGGATGCCCACGCCTCGGGGGCGACGCCCGCCGCCGCCAGCTTCACCCGGGCCGCGATGCCGGCGGCGCCGAAGTTCTCGGGGAACCCCTCCACCGCTTCGGCCGCCTCGGGTTCGGCGCCGCGCGCCAGGCGCGCCTTGGCGAGCGCCAGGGCGATGTCGGCACGGCGCGGCTCCAGTTCGGACGCCTCGCGGAGCGAGAGCTCGTCGCCCGCCGCCAGGAGCTGGTCGGCGCGGGAGGGCGCCAGGCCGTCGAAGAAGTCTTCGACTTTGGCCGGCGGCACGGCGCCGACGAATTCGTCGACGATCTCCCCGTCGCGGAAGGCTTTCACCGCCGGGATGCCCTGGACGCCGAAGCGGGCCGCCAGCGCCTGGTTGGAGTCGGTGTCGACCTTCGCCAGCACCACCTCCCCGTCGCGCTTGCTCTCGGCCGCTTCGAGCGCCGGGCTCAGCTGACGGCAGGGCCCGCACCACTCGGCCCAGAAGTCGACCACCACGGGCACTTCCTTGGAGCGCTCGATGACGTCGCGCTCGAAATCGGCTTCGGTGGCGTCGATCGGCATCGTCAGGCCCCCGCCGTCATTCCCTCGAAATCGCGTCGCAACTCCCTCAGCTCGTCGCGGATCCGGCTTGCCTCCTCGAAGCGCAGGTCGTCGGCCGCGGCCAGCATCTCCTCCTCGAGCGAGATGATCGTGCTTCTCCAGCTCCTCGGGACTGTCCCAGCGTTCGGTCCGCTTGCGCCGTTTGCGTGCCGGCGCCCGGTCTTCCATCGCCAGCAACTCGACATCTCCGAGATGCCCTTGCGGACCGTCGTCGGCGTGATCCCGTGCTCCTCGTTGTAGGCGATCTGGATCGCGCCGGCGGCGGTCGGTCTCGCGCGATCGCCGCGCGCATCGCGTCGGTCTCGCTGGTCGGCGTACATCAGCACCCGCCCGTTGACGTTGCGGGCCGCCCGGCCGATCGTCTGCACCAGGCTCGTCTCGCCGCGCAGGAAGCCCTCCTTGTCGGCGTCGAGGATCGCCACCAGCGACACCTCGGGCAGGTCAAGCCCCTCGCGCAGCAGGTTCACGCCGACCAGCACGTCGTACTCGCCGAGGCGCAGGTCGCGGACGATCTGGATCCGCTCGAGCGTGTCGATCTCCGAGTGCAGGTAGCGCACCTTGACCCCGTACTCGAGCAGGTAGGCGGTCAGGTCCTCGGCCATCTTCTTGGTCAGCGTCGTGACCAGCACGCGCTCGCCCGTCTCGGCCACCGTTCTCGATCTCGTTCATCAGGTCGTCGATCTGGTTGCGGGTCGGCCGCACCTCGATCGTCGGGGTCGACGATCCCGGTCGGCCGGACGATCTGCTCGACGACGTCCGCGACGCTTCGGCTTGCTCGAACGGCCCCGGCGTCGCCGAGACCATCACGCAACTGAGTGCACCCGCTCGAGGAACTCGTCGAACTTCAGCGGCCGGTTGTCGATCGCCGAGGGAAGGCGGAAGCCGAAGTCGACCAGGGTCTCTTGCGGGAGCGGTCGCCCTCGTACATGCCGCCGATCTGCGGGATCGTCTGGTGGCACTCGTCGACGAAGCAGATGAAGTCGTCGGGGAAGTAGTCGATGCAGGGTGTGCGGCGGGCTGCCCGGCTCGCGACCGTCGAGGATCCGCGAGTAGTTCTCGATCCCGGAGGTGAAGCCGAGCTCTTTGCATCATCTCCAGGTCGTACATGGTGCGCTGGCGCAGCCGGTGCGCCTCCAGCTGCTTGCCTTCGCTCTCGAGCTCGGCCGTGCGCGATTCCAGTTCGGCGCGGATCTCCTCGACCGCACGCTCGACCGTCTCGTCTTTGGTGACGTAGTGCGATGCCGGCCAGACGGAGACGTGGTCGATCGTCGTCCGATCACCTCACCGGTCAGCGGGTCGAAGTGCTGGATGCCCTCGATCTCGTCGCCGAAGAGGGCGATGCGGTAGGCGGTCTCCGCGTAGGAGGGCATGATCTCGAGGACCTCGCCGCGCACGCGGAAGTGGCCGCGACCGAGCACGGCATCGTTGCGCTGGTACTGCATCTTGACCAACTTGCGCAGCACTTCGTCGCGGTCGATCTCCGTCGCCGACCTGGAACAGCTGCATTTTTTCGTTGTAGACCTGCGGCGAGCCGATCCCGTAGATGCAGGAGACCGAGGCGACGATGATCACATCGCGGCGCGCGAACAGCGACGCCGTCGCCGCGTGGCGCAGGCGGTCGATCTCGTCGTTGATCGAGCTGTCCTTCTCGATGTAGAGGTCCTGCGCCGGGACGTAGGCCTCGGGCTGGTAGTAGTCGTAGTAGGAGACGAAGTAGTTGACCGCGTTCTCCGGGAAGAACTCGCGGAACTCGTTGCAGAGCTGCGCGGCAAGCGTCTTGTTGTGCGCGATCACCAGCGCCGGGCGCTGGATCTCGGCGATCACTCCGGCCATCGTGAACGTCTTGCCGGTGCCGGTGGCGCCGAGCAGGGTCTGGAAGCGTTCCCCCTGCCGAGCCCCTCGGCGAGCCCCGCGATCGCCTTCGGCTGGTCCGCGGTAGGGATGTAGGCAGAGTTCAGCTTGAAATCGGGCACAAATCCAAGATAGCGAGCCGGGTGGAGCAGCTCGCCGGAGGCCGTGGCAGACTGCGCCGTCTATGAAGCTTTCCCGCACCGTACTCGCTGCTTTCTTCTCCTCCGCCGGGATTCTGCACTTCGGTGCGCCCGCGGCCCTACGAAGCGATCGTGCCGCCACCGTTCCCGAAGAAGGAGTCGGTGGCGATCTCGGGGATCGCCGAGGTCGTGGGCGGGCTCGCCGTCCTCCACCCCGCCACCCGTCGCGCCGGCCGCTGGTGGCTGATCGCCCTGCTCCTCGCCGTCTTCCCCGCCAACGTCTGGATGGCGGTCAGCCCGGAAGAAGGTCCCAGGCGCGAACAAGATCCCCCGCTGGGCTTTGTGGGCGCGGCTACCGCTTCAGCCCCTGGCGATGCTCTGGGTCTGGCGCGCGACGCAGGACTGAGCGCGACTGGACGATGCTCGGGACCGCGGGTTCGGGCCTCGCAAGCCGGCGCCGGGGGCAAGGGACGCAAAGGGCCTGCGTCTTCGGGGAGTGACGAGGGATCGCCGGGTGCGGGTCACGCAAGGCGCACGAGAGGGACACGGGTCTGTGACGGGAGTCCTACCTCCTCACAGAGACGTCGGGAACTCCACGCTTCCGTGCGTCTTCCTCATCCGCACCTCGGGTGAGTTCGCACTTTCTGCCGCTATCCGGACGTAACTGCGAACTCATCCTTGGTGGGGGCCCACTTCCATACGGGACGGTCACGGGAGTCCGGACTTCGTGACGTCCCTTTGCCGGATGTTTCACGAACCCCTCACGTCCTGGGCGTCTCATGGCGGTCACAGCCTGCCAGGACCGCCATGAGACGCCCAGGACCGATCTCGGACGGCCGGGGCGGCCGGGAGCACAGCCGTCCCGCCGCGAACCGGGCCCGCGTCCCGCCCTAAGCCACCCGCCCGACCGGCTCCCGGGTCCCAGTGGCGGTCCCCGTGGGGGTGGTGACCGCGGTGGAACCGCCGCTCGCCTCGGAAGGCGGCGGCGGGACGTCGTCGATCGGCTCGCGTGCGGTCTTCGCCCAGCTCCCGTGCCCTCTGAGTTGGCGCGCGATCGAGCGGACCAGGACCGGCCACAGGAACCAGCTGTAGAGGGTGTAGACCTGGCCGAGGAAGAAGCCGATCACCCAGCCGGCCGGGCCCTGTCCGGAGCGTGAGGCGATCGTCCCCAGCGAGGTTCCGCCGAAGGCAAGCAGGTAGAAGAAGAGCAGCTGCCAGGTCGGGCCGCCGCCCCAGAACGGGGCGATACCGAGGATCGCCAGAAGCACCGCGGCAACCAGGCCGAGCCCGATGATGCCCTGCCAGAAGGGCATGAAGAGGTAGGCCGCCTGCTCGATCCGCGGGCCGATGCCGAGCGTCTTCGTCCCCAGGACTTCGCGCCAGAGCCCGATCGCCTGGAGGTTCCCCTGCGACCAGCGGGTGCGCTGGCGGAAGAGCGGCCGCGGCTTGGGGAGACCCTGCTGGGAGACCGTCGCGCGCAGGTCCTGGCGCCCCTTCCACCCTTTCGCGATCAGCCGCAGTCCCAGATCCTGGTCCTCGGTCAGCTTGTCGCGCCAAGGTCCCTCCTCGTCGGCGACCGAATCGAGCGCGCTCAGCCGGTTGAACTGGCCGTTGCCGCCCATCCCCGCCGTCCCCCAATGGTTGCGCCCCGCCTGGAAGAGGTGCCCGTAGACGCCGAACTCGACGTCCTGCATGTAGACCAGAGGCGTCTGGCGGTTGTACATCCGCACCAGCGCCTGCACCCCGCCGACCTCGGGATCGGCGAAGTGCGCGGAGGCGTAGTGCGGCGCGTCGGAGTGGAGCCGCCCGTCGGCGTCGACGATGACGACGACCGTCCGCTCGCGGTCGTATCCGCGCAGCGCCCGGTAGGCGTAGTTCAGCCCCGCCGCCTTGCCCTTCTGCGCGTCGGGCTTGTCGCGGCGCAGGACGAAGAGGTCGGGATGACGGATGCCGGCGAGCACCTCCGGCGTGCGGTCCTCGGAGGCGTCGTCGATGACGACGATCCGCTTGCGCGCCAGCGGCAGCGCCACCAGCCGCTCCACCGAGTCGGCGATCACCACCTCCTCGTTCATCGCCGGGACGAGGAAGACCCAGGTGAACGCGTCGGCGCCCTCCGGCGGCGGTTCCGGCGGGTGGAGGATCGCACTGTGCCCGCGGACGAAGAGGAGGAGCGTCCAGAGGAACATCCCGACGACCACCACCAGGCAGACGGTGAAGAGCGCGACCCAGGGCCAGGCCAGCCCTTCGAACGGCCACTGCGGAGAGGCGGTCGCCAGGGCCAGGTCGCCGAACCCCTGCACAGAGCCCATCCTCAGTCCAGCATCGAGAGACCGCCCATGCTCGCGGCCTCCTCTTGCTGCTCGATCAACTCGGTCTCGAGGGTATCCCCGCCGACGCCTTCGTCCATACCGGTGGGCTCGACCAGCGCCGCCTCGTCGATCGCCTGACGCAGCTGCTCCACCCCGACCCCACGCCCGGAGCGCATCCCGGCGGCGACCGCGACCGCGGCCCGGCTGTATCCGGTGCCGAACTGGGTCGGCGGGTCGGTGCCGAGGAGCAGGTGTTCCAGGCAGGCCAAGATCCGCTCGGCGGCGCGCCCGTCGCCGTAGGGATTCTCGGCGTCGGCCATTTCGCGGTAGGCGACCTCGCTCACCAGCAGCTTGTTCGCCTCGTCGAAGATCACCGCCGGATTGGTGCCGACCAGCCGCAGGGTGCCGGCGGCGAGACCCTCGGTGCGCTCGGTCGTCTCCCGCGTCACCAGGACGGGCTTGCCGAGCGACGGAGCCTCTTCCTGGATGCCACCGGAGTCGGTGATGACGATGTGGGCCCGGCCGAGCAGACGGGCGAAGGTCGCGTAGCCGAGCGGCTCGGTCAACAGCACGTTGGCGAGCCCCTGGAGGCGCTCGGTCAGCACCTCGCGCACCCGCGGGTTCGGGTGGACGGGCAGGACGAAGCCGAGCTCGGGGTGGCGGTCGGCGAGCCGCGCGACCCCCTCGGCGATGCCGCGGAGGCCGTCGCCCCAGTTCTCCCGCCGGTGGGCGGTGACGACGACGATGCGGCGGTCCGATTCGCAGAGCGCCTCCAGCTCGGGATTGGCGAAGCGCACGTCCATCCGCGAGGACCACTGCAGCGCGTCGATGCCGGTGTTGCCGGTGACGAAGACCTGCTCGACCGGGATGTTCTCCCGCACCAGGTTGCCGAGGTTCTCCGAGGTCGGGGCGAAGTGCAGCGCGGCGATCGTCGAGATCACCTGGCGGTTCAGCTCCTCCGGGAACGGCGTCAGGTTCGAGCCGCCGGTGCGCAGGCCCGCCTCCACGTGCATCACCGGAATCCGCATGTGGAAGGAGGAGAGCGCCGCCGCCATCGCCGAACTGGTGTCGCCGTGGACCAGGACCATCGCCGGATGGTTCCCGGCGAGCACGTCCTCGCGGGTCGGGATCACGTCCGGGTCGATGTCGAAGCGCTCGACGCAGAAATCTTCGAAGCGCTGCATCACCGAGGCGACCCGCTCGTTCAGCGCGGCGCGGCGCGAGCCCGCCCACAGGGTCACGTCCGGCTTGATGTCGGCGAGCTCGAAGATGTACTCGACCAGACGGTTGTGCTGACCGGTCGAGACCACGATCGGGTTGTAGTGCTCGCTCTCGCGCAGCGCCAGGATCAGCGAGATCAGCTTGATCGCCTCCGGTCGGGTGCCGACGACGATTGGTACCTGCAGCTTGTTCTCGCCCATCGCCTCTATATCGACGGGCCTACCTCTTACTTGAGTCGGAAATTTCCCTCTCAGGGGATGAAGCTTTCGAGCACGTCACCGATTCCGTTGAGGAAGCTTCCGCCGTTCAGGATCTTTTCGGCATCCTGCACGAGTTCGATCCCCTCTTCGAGGGGCACGTTCTCCACGGCGCTCCGCATCGGTCCGGCCACGAAGGAGGGGATCTTGCCTCGTTCTTCGGCATCGTCGACCGCCCGCACGAGCCCGGCGCGGATGGCGTTGGTGAGTTTCTCGTCGTCGATGTGGAAGCGCTTGGTGAAGCGTTCGCGAGCCTCCTTCGAGGCGAGCGCGCGGGCGAGGCGCTCGCGGCTCACGCCGAGCTTGCAGGCCGCGCCATCGAGCGCCGAGAGCGTGAATTCCTCGGCCAGGCCTTCGAGGCCGCCGCTGTTTTCTTTCTCCGGCCGCGGTTCGCACGGGTTCTGGACCTGCACCGGCTGGTAGGACGCGCCGCCCGCGGCGGCGTAGACGCCGACCAGGGCCAGCGAGAGGACGAGCGCCGCGGCGACGAGTGCGCGCCCTTGGCTCACAGGTCGATCCTCCGCGCCAGGCCGATCGGGATCAGCGCCAGAAGGCCGATCAGCGCGGCGATCCCGAACGAAAGGCTGAAGGCGTGGGTCGCCCCCGCGTTCAGCTGTTCCTGCAGTTCTTCACGCAGATCGACGACTTCGCTCCGTTCGGCTTCGTCTTGGGGCAGGGGATCGAAGACATGGCCGAGGTTCGGCACCTTTCCCGTCCTCCAGTTCCAGATGTTCGCTGATCTTCTTCGCCAGCCCGAGCTTCACGGTCGGGCGGATCGGCGAATCGAGGATGACCGAGGTGCCGGCGTTGATCGCCTGCTTGCTGCTGCACCGCGATGTCGTGGGTGAAGACCGGGGTGAGCGCCAGCAGGCCGACGACGACGCCGGCGTGGCGGGCCGAGATCGTCCAGCCGCCGTGGATCGCCTGCGGGGCGCGACCGGAGAGCGCGGTCTCGGTCAGCGCCGAGAGGACCAGGGAGAGGCCGATGCCGATGAGGATCTGCGGCGGGACGGTGAGGGCCACCTCGGCCTTCGGCAGCAGCGCCAGGCCGCCGAGCCCGCCGGCCAGGAGCAGCGCCCCCGCCGCGGCGCGCGCCCTGCTCGTCCTCCACCCGGCCGGATACGCGGGCCCCGACGGCGGCCGCCAGTGGCATCACCGAGACGACGATCGCGGCGCCGATCGGGCTCAGCCGCCAACCTTCGATCAGCAGCAGGACGAGGAGGAAGAGAGCCGCGGCGATCGAGGCGGAGACCATCGCCAGCGCCACGTTCGCCCAGAGGTGCGGCTTGCCGACACGGCGCGACAGCTCCCCCTCGATCACCCGGGTCGACATCTCGTGCCGGGCGACGGCGAGGATCGGCACCGCCGCGACGAACGCGATCGGCACCTGGATCAGGAAGATCGACTGCCAGGAGACGAGCTGGGTGAGGATGCCGCCGCCGCCGGGCCGATCGCGGCGCCGGTCGCCCCGGCGGTCGCCCAGACCGCGGTCGCGCGGCGCTCCGAGCCGACCGCCATCGGCAGCAGCTCGAGCGACGCCGTCACCGCCAGCGCGCCGCCGAGCGCCTGCACCGAGCGGGCGACGATCAACGTCGACAGGTGGTCGGAGACGCCGCAGGCGAGCCCTGCCCCGGCGAAGATCGCGAGGCCGACGGCGGCCGCCCGTCCCGGCCCCACCCGCCGTGCCGCCATCGCCGCCGGGACCGCGGCGAGCGCCATCACCAAGTTGAAGGAGACGAGGACCCAGGTGACGCCGAACACCGAGGTGTCGAGGTCCCGGTAGATATCGGGCAGGGCGAGGACGACGATCGACGAGTCGGCCAGCACGATGCCGACCGCCAACGCCAACGCCCACGCCCGCGGGTTCGGACCTAGCCCCCTCCATAGCCAAGCTCTGAAGCGTACTTTTCCCGGTATTCCTTTTGCCGTTCGAGTACGAGTTCGACGTAGGCGCGGGTTTCGGGATAGGTGATGTCCTCGATGGTCATGTCACTGCCGCCCCACTTTTCGACCGGCACGGGCCCGGCGTTGTAGGAGGCCAGCGCCGCGACCACGTCGCCGCCGTAGAACGCGATGCGTTCGGCCAGCAGATAGGTCCCGTACTTGATGTTGATTTCCGGATCCGAGAGGTCGCTGGTGCGGAAGGTCGTGGCGCCGCTGTGCCGGGCGATGTCCTGCGCCGCTTCCGGGGTGATCTGCATGAGGCCGCGGGCGCCGGCGCTGGACCTGGCGGAGGCGGAGAACTTCGACTCGGTGTCGATCACCGCCGCGATCAAGGCCGCGTCGACCCCCTTTTCCTTGGCCTGCTCGCGGATGATGTCCTCGTGGTCGAGCGGTAGGGCGAATTGGTCGATCGCCTTGTTGACCGTCCCGTTGATCACCATCACGCTCGCGACCAGGCCGAGGAAGACCGCGATGGCGGCGAAGATCGGCCAGCGACGGGGTCGGCGGCGGCGTGCCTGGGGACGTGGGCGTGCCCTGGTGCTCATCCCCTCAGCTTCGCGAGCAGTGCGGACAGGGCCGCCTCGAGATCTTCGACGCTGCCGTCGTTGACGACCACGTGCTCGGCCCGCTCGGCCTTCTCCTCCTGGGTCAGCTGGCGCGCCTCGCGGGCGTCGACCAGCGCGTGGCCGCGAGCGGAAGCGCGCTCACGGCGGACGTCTTCGGCGGCGACGACGGAGACGGTCGTGTCGAAGACCTTCTCGCGGCCGCCCTCGAAGAGCAGCGGCACCTCGATCACGGCGAACTCCACGTCCTCGGGGAGCCCGGCGATCCAGGCGACGGTCTCGCGCGCCGACCGCCGGGTGGATCCGCGACTCCAGCCAGGTCAGCTCCTCAGGGTCGGCGAAGACGATGGTCGCCGATCCGTTCGCGGTCGGTCGGGGCGCCTTCAGGAGCCACCTCAGGCCCCCAGCGCTCGACCATCTCCTGGCGCAGCGGCTTCCCTTCGAGCAGGTCGTGGACGACGGCGTCCGAGGAGAGCGTCGCCGCGCCCAGTCGGCCGAAAGCAGCAAGTGCCTCGGACTTGCCCGCGGCGATGCCGCCGGTCAGCCCGATCGTCAGCGGCGCCACACGGCCCCGCTCACCTCTAGCCCTGTTGCTCGGACTCGCTGTCGCCGCCGGACGCGGCCTCGTCGGCGCTGTCCGGGGAATCGGGGCGCTCGGATACCGATTCGCCCTCCTGGGCCTCGCCACCGTCGCCCTGCTCGCCGCCTTCGGTCCCGCCATTCCCCTCGGAACCCGCCTCGGGCCCGGAAGACTCGGCGGCGGGCGCCTCGGCGGCGGCCTCTGGCTCGGAAGTTGCGGCCTCGGGCTCGGCCTCGACGACCTCCGCCTGAGCAGCGTCCTCGATCGCAGCCTCCGCGGTGGCCCCCTCGGGCACCTCGGTGGCGACGGTCTCCGTCTCGATCGCGGGCGACTCGACTTCCTGATCCTCGACGGCGGAGTCCTCGGCAAGGTCGATCGCTGCCTCCTCGGCACCGCCGTCGGCGGTGACGCCCGCGTTCGCGGCGTTGGCGGCGGCGATCTGCGCGCTGAGGTCCTGCATCGGCATGTTCTGGCCCTCGACCCGCTTGATCGAGAGCGAGAGGCGACGCCGGTCTTCGTCGATCTCGAGGATCTTGACGTTCAGCTTGGCGCCCGGCTCGACCACTTCGGAGGGGTTCTCGACGTGGTGGTCGGCAAGCTCGGAGATGTGGACCAGGCCCTCGACCCCCGGCAGGATTTCGACGAAGGCGCCGAAGGCGACGACCTTCGTGACCGTGCCCTCGAGCACGTCGCCGGGACGGTGGGTCGAGATGACCCGCTGCCACGGGTCCTCCTGGGTCTGCTTCAGGCCGAGGGAGATGCGCTGGCGGTCGCGGTCGATGTCGAGGACTTTGATCCGCACCGTGTCGCCGATCGCCACCACTTCGCTCGGGTGGTTGACGTGGCTCCAGGAAAGCTCGGAGATGTGGATGAGGCCGTCGATCCCGTCGAGGTCGACGAAGGCGCCGAAGTCGACGATGTTCGAGATCTTGCCTTCGACGATCAGGCCCGGCTCGAGCTTGCCGAGGATCTGCTCGCGGACCTCTTTGCGCTCCTCCTCCAGCACCGCGCGGCGCGAGAGGACGACGTTGTTGCGGGAGCGGTTCAGCTCGATGACTTTGCACTCGAGCGTCTGGCCCATGAACTCGTCAAGGTTGTGGACGCGGCGGATGTCGACCAGCGAGGCGGGCAGGAAGCCGCGCACCCCGAGGTCGAGGATGAGGCCGCCCTTGACGACCTCGATGACGCTGCCTTCCACCGGTTCGCCGGAATCGGCGGCGACCTCGATGCGGCGCCAGGCTTTCTCGAAGCGGGCGCGCTTCTTGGAGAGGATCAGGCGACCCTCGGCGTCCTCCTTGGTGAGGACCAGCGCGTCGACCTCCTCGCCCAGCTCCACCTCTTCCGCCGGGTTGACCGACTTGCGGATCGAGAGCTCGTTGCTCGGGATGACCCCCTCGGCCTTGTAGCCGATATCGACCAGGACCTCGTCCTTGTCGATACGGACAACTTTGCCGTTGACGACATCCCCCTCGTCGAACGACACCATGGTCGCCGCGTAGTTAGGGACGATCTTGCCGTCTATGTTGAGCAGAAGCCCACCGCTTCCCTCTACGGGAGTGGCGCTGGGCGCAGGGGTCAGGGTCTCGGTCGCAGCCATGGGTTGGCGATGATGACACAAACGCGTCAGCGACCAGTCCTCGCCTATACCCTGCTGACCGATGCCTCAACGAGCTACCAAACGCGGCGACGAACGAACCTCCCTCGCCGGGACCCATGACGTGTTGATCTGTGGTGCGAGTTTCGCCGGTCTGGCGGTCGCGCGGGAGTTGGCCGGAAGCGGCGCCGACGTGCTGATCGTCGACCGCTACGAGATCGGCGAGCGCCAGACCTCCGCCTGCGGGATCCCGACCGAGTGGCTGGAGAACCTCGACCTGATGGGCGCTGAGCGCCAGCGTTTCGACACGCTCGTGATCAACACCCCCCACGGCGCGTCCCGGTACAAGCTGCCCTGGACCTTCTCCACCTTCGACTACCGCACGCTTTGCGGGCTGATGTGGCGAGAAGTGCGACGCGCGCTTCGAGACCGCGAAGGTCGAGGGGCTGGTCGGGGCGGCGAGCCAACGGCTCCGACGCGATCGCGGTCGAGACCGACCGCGGCGTCGTCTCCGCCCCACTCGTCGTCGACGCGCTCGGCTGGCGCCGCGTACTGGCCGGGCCCGCCGGCTATCAGCCGCCCGACGCCCCACTCTCGCGCGGCCTCGAGGTGCACCCCGACGGCGGCGCCGAGGACCTCGAGATCTGGATCGACCGCCGTTACGTCCCCGCGGGCTACGGCTGGAGCTTTCCCGCCGGCGAGGAGACCCGGATCGGGGTCGGCTCCTTCGACCCGAAGTTCCACGTGCGCGAGACGACCGAGCTCCTCGCCGAGGACCTCGAACGCGACCGCGTCCGCTACCAGGGCAACTGGATCCCCCACAAGCTGCGCGCGGCGACCGGGCGCGGCGTCTTCTTCGCCGGCGACTCGGCCGGGCACTGCCTGCCGCTGACCGCCGAGGGCATCCGCACCGCGCTCTACTTCGGCATGGATCTGGGACGTGAGCTGCGCGCGCGTCGTCGAAGGCCACCAGACGCGCGAGCAGGCGGCACTGAGGTACGCCGAGTTCAATGACTCGCACGAGGTCAAATTCAAGTGGATGCTGCGGACCCAGAAGATCGTGCCGCGGGTCCCACCGCGCCTCCTCGGCCCGCTGATCCGCCTCCTCGGCGTGAAGCGCTTCGTCGACTGGTCATTCGGCCACTACCTGAACATCGCCCCGCCCTCGTTCGCCGAGGCACCGCCGGAGCCGGCGAAGTCGGAGGTCCCGACCGCGGCTTAGGGGTGGTCGGGGGCTGCTCCGGGCCGGTGCGGCCGTCCGAGGTGCGTGAAACACCGGCACACCTAGCCCGGATCGGTGACGAAGATGCCGGGAACGTCACACCCCCGTGAGCCTTCGGTCCCTCCTCGGCCTCTTCCCGGGCCACGGCCCAGGGTGAGTTCGCACTTCTTGCCGCTATGCGGACAGAAGTGCGAACTCACCGGGGTCGGTGTTGGACGACACGCACGGGCGTGGGGCGACGATCCCTCGTCACTCCCCGAAGACCCGGACGTCTCGGCCAGGGCCGTGGCCGAGACGTCCGGGCTCGTTGCAAGCCCTTGCGTCCCTTGCCCTCCGGGCGCCAGCTTCAGACGGCCCCGTCCCTTGCCGGGCGCCGAATCGACCAGGCCCGAGCCCGTCCCTACTTGGCGTTCAGCCAGTCGGTCCCCACCCCGGCGTCGACCTCGAGCGGGGGGTCCAGCTCGTAGGCCTGGGTCATCTCCCGCCTCACCAGCTCTAGGGCCGCGTCCATCTCCTCCGGCGGCCCCTCGAAGAGGAGCTCGTCGTGGATCTGGAGGACCAGGCGGGTCGTCATCCGTTCCTCGCGGAGGCGCGCCCAGCAGCGCACCATCGCCACCTTGATGATGTCGGCGGCGGTGCCCTGGATCACGGTGTTGACGGCAAGGCGCTCGCCGAGGCGGCGGGTGTTGGGGTTGCCGGAGCGCAGCTCGGGGATCGGCCGGCGACGTCCCATCAGGGTGGTGACGTATCCCTCCTCCTGGGCCTGCTCGACGACCTTCTCGCGGAAGGCGCGCACCGCCGGGAAGCGCTCCAGGTAGCGGGCGACGAATTCCTCGGCCTCCTTGCGCGGGATGTTGAGGCGGTCGGCGAGGCCGAAGCCGGTCAGCCCGTAGACGATCCCGAAGTTGACCATCTTGGCTTTCGAGCGCTGGCCGACGTCGACCTCGTCCGGTGGGATCTCGAAGACCTCGGCGGCGGTCGCCGAGTGGACGTCCTCGCCGGCGTGGAAGACGTCCTTGAGGACTTTCTCGTCGGCGACGTGGGCGAGGACGCGGAGCTCCACCTGGCTGTAGTCGGCGGAGAGCAGGCGCATGCCCTCCTCGGCGACGAAGCAGGCGCGGACGGGGCGCCCGATCTCGGTGCGGATCGGGATGTTCTGCAGGTTCGGGTTGGTGCTGGAGAGGCGCCCGGTGGTCGTCGCCGCCTGGTTGAAGGTGGTGTGGACGCGACCGGTCTCGGGGTCGATCAGGTCGGGGAGCGAGTCGAGGTAGGTGTTCTTCAGCTTGGTCAGCTCGCGCCAGGACTCGATCTTCTCCACGATCGGGTGCTCGTCACGGATCTGCTGGAGCACGCGGGCGTCGGTCGAGAAGCCGGTTTTGCCACGCCGCTTGCGGGTCAGCTCAAGTTTCTCGAAGAGGATCCGGCCGACCTGCTGCGGCGAGCCGATCGTGAACTCCTCGCCGGCCAGCTCGTAGATGTCTTTCTCCAGCTGGTCGATCCGCTCGCCGAAGCCGGCGCCGACCTCGGCGAGGCGCTCGGCGTCGAGCTTCAGACCCTCGCGTTCCATCGCCGCGAGGACGCCGATCAGCGGCAGCTCGATCTCGCGCATCAGCGGCTCCAGGCCGAGCGCCTGCACCCGGGGCATCTGGTCCTCGGCGAGGGCGGCGACGAGGCGGGCCTCCTCGGCCGGGTCGAGCCCCGCCTCGACCTCCTCGCCGAGCGACAGCTGGCCGTCCTCCTCTTTGCCGTTGTCGGCGGCGGCACCCTCGGCGATGCCGATCCCGGCGTCGGCGGCGAGCTCGATCAGGTCGTAGGTGCGCCGCTGCGGCTCCAGCAGGTACGCGGCGAGCATCGTGTCGTGCTCGAGCCCCAGCTCGACCCCCTCGCGGGCGGCGGCGGCGAGCAGCCCGTGGCGGCCGCCGCCGAGGGACTTCAGGTCGTGGCCGGCGAGCGGCTTGTCGGCGAGGGCGACGGCGAGCTCGTCGTGGGAGCTCTCGCCGGTGAGGGTGCGTTCGCCTTCGGCGGCGGCCCAGCGATCGCCGTCGAGCGCGACCGCGATCCGGGGCGCGTCGCCGATGTCGGCCGGGGTCCCCTCCACCGTCTCGATCTCCAGCTCGGTCTCCACCTTGCGGCCGGGGACGGCGTCGCCCTCGGGCAGCGCCTCTTCGAGGCGATCGAGTACGGCGCGGAGCTCGAACTCGCGCATGAACTCCCGCAGCGCGCCGCGGTCGGGCTCCGAGTCCAGCGCGGCCTGAAGGTCGACGCCGGTGTCGATGTCGTACTGGAGGGTCGCCAGCGCGCGCGACATCCGCGCGTCCTCGGCGTGGTTCGTCAGGTTTTCCTTGCGTTTGGCCCCGGAAATCTCGTCGACGCTTTCCAGCACCTTGTCCAGCGAGCCGAATTTCTGCAGCAGCTGGGTCGCGGTTTTCTCGCCGATGCCGGGGACGCCGGGAATGTTGTCGGAGGTGTCGCCGCGCAGGCCCATCAGGTCGGTGATCAGCGTCGGCGGCACGCCGTAGCGCTCTTCGACCGCGGCGGCGTCGTAGATCTTCGTCTCGGTGATGCCGCGCGAGGTGCTCATCACCCGGATCCCGTCGCCGACCAGCTGGTAGGCGTCGCGGTCGCCGGTCACCACCATCACCTCGATGCCCTGCTCACGCGCCTGCCGGGCGAGCGAGGCGATCACGTCGTCGGCCTCGAAGCCTTCGACCTTCACGTTGGTGTAGCCGAAGGCCTCGACCAGGGGCATCAGGTGCGGCCACTGCTCCTTCAGCAGGTCGGGCCGCGGTTTGCGCTGGGCCTTGTAGAGGTCGTACGTCTTCTCGCGCCCGCTCCAGCCGGCGTCCCAGGCGACGATGACCCCCTGCGGGTGGTGCTCGTCGATGATTTTCACCAGCATCGAGGCGAGCCCGAAGATCGCGTTGGTCGGCCGCCCGTCGCTGGTCCCGATCGACTCGGGCAGGGCGAAGAAGGCCCGGTAGGCGAGGCTGTTGCCGTCGATCAGGAAGAGCTCGGGTGCGTCGGCCATGCCGGGCACTCTACGAGTCCGCGCCGAGTGCCCGCCGCAGGTCGGCGGCGACCGCCTCCGGAGCGGCTTCCAGCTGGTCACCGGTGTAGCGGCGCGTCGTGATCCCCTGGGCCCGCAGCTCGAGGTCGCGCTCATGGTCGTCCTCAAAGGAGACCGAACCCCGGTGGTACTCCCAGCTATCGGTCTCCACCGCGAGCCGCCGCTCGGGCCAGAAGAAATCGACGCGGCGCCCGTGGACCTTGAGGTTCACGAGCGGCCGCGGCAGCCCGTGGTCGTCGCAGAGCCGAAGAAACAGCAGCTCGAGGTCCGACCGCGTCCTCTTGGTGGCGGACAAATGTGGCACGCGAAACCCCGCGAGCTCCGCCTGCCGCAGCGCGCGGCGGAAGAGGTAGGGCTCGACTTCGCCACGGATGTCCTCGATGGTCCGCGCCGGGGTGGTGACCGCGATGCCGTGCCGGCGCGTGATCTCGTGGGACGTGAGGGTGCGGGAGCGGTGGATCCGCAGTCCCGGCCGCGCCGTCCGATGAACAGCCGCACCGACGACGACGTGGACGGGTCCGGGGATCGGCCGTAGGAACTGCCAGAGCGCCGCGGCACTCACATGACTCAAGACCGCCCCGTCCCCCGCGGCGAGCACCGCCGCCAACCATCGTCCCCGCCACGAGAGACTCCGATGACCCACCGCGTAAACGCCGCGGTGCAGCCGATGCAACCGCCCCGTCGCGACCTGGCGCCGGACCGCCGCCTCGTCGAGGCCCGCGTCCCGGAGCTGCTCGACCGTCACGACACCGTGCTGCTGCCCCGCGATCGCCGCGATCCGAACACCGCGTGTGGTGGTTTGCCGTCGCATATCGACGGTAAGTCACCACGGCCCCGTTCTCTCCCCCCTTGTGCGGGGGTCAGCGGTGGAGATCGCTGTGTTTTGCGGAGACGATCGACGCGGAGAAGGCCGGACCGGCGAGAGGGACTGCGGCGCGGCCGGGGAAATCGACCTTGAGGTCGCCCCGCCAGGTGCCGCGGCCAGGACGCGCTTCGTGCATCGAGGCCTTGCCCGAGTAGGTCGCCCGGCCGGCGAACGGAGCGCCGGCGGAGAAGCTCGCGGATTCCAGCGACGGGGCGTAGGTGAGCGCTCCGTCCCCGAGGTGTCCGGTGATCGTCCGATACACCTTCACGTCGCCCTCGTCTTCGTTCAACTTCGCTTCATAAGAGACGCGTGCGCGGGGGTGGTTCTGGTCGAGCCGCAGCCGCGGGCCGTCCTTGGCGACGACTTTCAGCTCGACGCCGGGAAGGCCGCGTCCCGACACCGTTCCACTCGAGACACCTTCGCCGCAGACGAGGTTGAGGATCGGATCCAGCCGCAGCGGCGTCTGGATCGCTTCGGCGTCCGTGAACCCTTCCTCGCCGTGGAAGGCGATCGTGCCGACGTATTCCTCCCCTTCGATCGTCTTCGGCCTGCCGCACTTCGACCCGATGGCTTCGGAACGCCCCGTCGGCTGAACCGCCACGTCGATCTCCCCGAGGTCCCCAAGGTCGAAGTGAGCATGTTCCCTCGTCACCTCGCCGCGCGCGGTGTAAACGGCATTGGCGCCGTGCTTGGCGACGATGAGCGCCAGAGTCCCTTCGGTCCCCGTCGACCCGATGATGCCCCAGAGCTTGTAGCCGTTCGTCCCCTTCAGTTGGAACGTCCCCTCGAATCCTCTCGGCAGCGGTTCCTCAGCCGTCGCGATGGGCGCTCAACCTGTCCGCGGTGGGAATCTGATTCGATTCCTCGCATGCCCGTCTCAGCGCAGTACAGCGTCACCATCCGTGTCGAGCTCGATGCGCGGCAGGAGCCGCTCGGGAAATTGACGGCGGCGATCGCCGAGGCGGGTGGGCAGCTGCAGGGCGTCGACCTCGTGCCGGGGGCCGGGCCGGAGGGCAAGCGGGTTCGGGAGTTCACGATCGACGCGTCGGATCGCGACCACTGGGAGCGCATCCTGCGGGCGATCGGCTCGACCAGGGGCGCGCGGGTGCTCGACTACGTCGACCGCACGATGCAGATGCACCGCGGCGGCAAGATCGACATGCACAACAAGTACCCGGTGAAAACGCGCGACGACCTCTCGATGGCCTACACGCCCGGCGTCGCCCGTGTCTGCATGGACATCCACGCCGACCGCGCCAAAGCCTTCGAGTACACGATCAAGAAGAACACCGTGGCGGTCGTCTCCGACGGCTCGGCGGTGCTCGGGCTCGGCAACATCGGCCCCGAGGCGGCGATGCCGGTGATGGAGGGCAAGTGCATGCTCTTCAAAGAGTTCGCCGGGGTCGACGCCTTCCCGATCTGCCTCGACACCCAGGATGCCGAGGAGATCATCCGCGCGGTCGAACTGATGGCGCCGACCTTCGGCGGAGTGAACCTCGAGGACATCTCCGCCCCGCGCTGCTTCGAGATCGAGGAGCGGCTGAAGGAAAAGCTCGACATCCCCGTCTTCCACGACGACCAGCACGGCACCGCGGTCGTGACGATGGCGGCGCTCTTCAACGCGCTGAAGATCACCGGCAAACCGATCGAGGAGGTCCGTGCCCTCGTCGTCGGCCTCGGCGCGGCGGGCGTCGCGGTGACGAAAATGATGCTCAACGCCGGCATCACGCAGATCATCGGCGCCGACCGCAAGGGCGCCCTTTCGACCGAGCGCGAGGACTACGTGAGCGGCGAGATGAACTCGACCAAGCGCTGGTACGCCGAGCATTCCAACCCCGAGCACATCCACGGGCAGCCCGACGACGTAATCGAGGGTATGGACCTCTTCATCGGCCTCTCGGGCCCCGGGATCATCCAGGCGGACTCGCTGGCGAAGATGAACGAGGACGCGATGGTCTTCGCGATGGCCAACCCGACGCCCGAGGTGATGCCCGAGGAAGCCGCCCCGCACGTGCGGATCATGGCCACCGGGCGCTCCGACTACCCGAACCAGATCAACAACGTCCTCGCCTTCCCCGGCATCTTCCGCGGCGCCCTCGACGCCGGCGCGCCGCAGATCACCGAGGCGATGAAGCTCGCCGCCGCGCGCGGGATCGCCGAGACGGTCTCCGACGACGACCTCGGCGAGGACTACATCATCCCCAGCGTCTTCAACCGCGAAGTCGCCCCGAAGGTTGCCGCAGCGGTGATCGAGGAGGCCAAGCGCGACGGCATCGCGAGGCTGAACGAGGAGACCGGGACCTTCGCCGCGGTGGAGACGACCTGATGCGGGTACAGGTGGACCGATGAAAGTCCTCGTCACCGGCGCCAGCGGCAGGATCGGCAAGGCGCTCTGTGGCGAGCTGCTGAAGCGCGGCGAGGAGGTCGTCGGCCTTACCCGCGATCCCGACAAAGGGCGGACCGCGCAGCCGCAGGTGACCTGGCACGCCTGGGAGCCGACGCTGGAACGCCCCACCGAGGCGGCCTTCGAGGGCGTCGACGGGGTGATCAACCTGGTCGGCGAGAAGATCAACCAGCGCTGGTCCGACGACGCCAAGCGGAAGATCATGGACTCGCGCAAGGTCGCCACCCACAACCTGGTGGGGACGATCGAGGGCCTGGCCGCGAAGCCGAAGGTACTGGTGAGCCAGTCGGCGGTCGGCTACTACGGCAACCGTGGCGACGAGATCCTCGACGAGTCGAGCGCGCCCGGCGAGGGCTTCGACGCGAACGTCTGCGTCGAGTGGGAGAAGGCGGCCCATGAGGTCGAGCGGGCGGGCGTGCGCCTGGCGATCGTCCGCACCGGCCAGGTGATGGAGACCGGCGGCGGCATCCTCGGCGAGCTCCTCCTCCCCTTCAAGCTCGGCCTCGGCGGCCCGCTGGCGGGAGGTAAGCAGTGGGTGCCGTGGATCCACCTCTCCGACGAGGTCGGCATCTTGATCTGGGCGCTCGAGACGGATGCGGTCAGCGGCGTGGTGAACGGCGCGGCACCGAACCCGGTCACCAACAAGGACTGGTCGAAGGCCCTGGGACGCGCCCTGGGAAGACCCGCCGTGCTGCCGATCCCCGGCATCGCGGTCGAGGTGAAATTCGGGAAAGAGTTCGGCAAGGTCGCGCAGGGTGGGCAGCGGGTGCTGCCGAAGCGGACCGAGGAGCTCGGCTACGCGTTCAAGTTTCCGGAGATCGACGGGGCGTTGCGGAACCTCGTCGGCTGAGCGTCAGCTCGGCTCGAGCGCTTCGCCGACCGCGTCGCGGACTCCCGAGTCCCCAGCGCCTTCGATGGCGATGAGGATGCGCTTCATTCCTTTGGCGGCTGAGGCTGAGGTGACGAGGGGGATTTCCGCGGATTCGAGGATCGGGCGGGTGAACCTGGTGCCGGGACCCGGTGGTTCGAGCGTGGCGACGGCGCTCGAGTCGGCGGTGGCCCGGCGCGAGTTCGCGCCGTCGGTCGCCAGATCGACCCCTCCCTCCCTCTTTTCGCTCGATGACAGGCACCGAACGGCGACGGTGAAATGCCCCGCGCTCGCCCCGTGCGCAGCAAGCTCCGCCTTCGCTCCCGCGCAGAGCGGCGCCGCGACGTAGACGCTGACGGTCGCTCCCTCCGAGTCGCTACCTCCGCAACCGACGACGGCGAGCCCGACCGCGAGCGCGCCGAGACCCGCCCGCAACTTCATCCGAAGAAGACTTCCGATTCGGCGTAGAAGGACTCGGGAACCGTCTTCAGATCCGCCGTCGCCTCGGTCAGCGCCACCAGCTTGATCTCGGTCCCGCGCAGCGCCGCCATCGTCCCCCAGTTGCCCTCGTGGGCGGCGTCGATCGCGTGGAGGCCGAAGCGGGTGGCGAGGACGCGGTCGAAGGCGGTCGGGGTGCCGCCACGTTGGACGTGGCCGAGGACGGTCGCCCGGGTCTCTTTCCCGGTGCGACGCTCGATCTCGCCCTCCAGCCAATGCCCGACCCCGCCGAGGCGAACGTGCCCGAAGGCGTCCGTCGGCGCGTCGGCGGCGGCGGGCATGCCGCCGAGTGGCGCCGCACCCTCGGCGACGACGATGATCGGGGCGAAATGGCTGGCGAAGCGC
This sequence comes from uncultured Actinomycetes bacterium, assembly GCA_963782515.1. Lineage (GTDB taxonomy): Bacteria > Actinomycetota > Thermoleophilia > Solirubrobacterales > 70-9 > VAYN01. The sequence continues at coordinate 1,691,092 of CAWAJY010000004.1, forward strand.
CGGCCGACCAGCTCGCAGACCGCGTCGATGTCGAACTCGCGCTCCGGGATCAGGATCGCGTTGGCACCGCCCGCGAGGCCCGCGTGGACGGCGATCCAGCCCGCGTGGCGGCCCATCACCTCGACGATCAGCACCCGGTGGTGGCTGTCGGCGGTGGTGTGCAGGCGGTCGATCGCCTCCATCGCGACGTTGACGGCGGTGTCGAAGCCGAAGGTGTAGTCGGTCGCCGAGAGGTCGTTGTCGATCGTCTTCGGCACGCCGACCACGTTCAGCCCGTGCTCGGAGTACAGCCGGGAGGCGGCACCAAGCGTGTCCTCGCCGCCGATCGCGATCAGCCCGTCGACCCCGGCCGCCTCCACGTTCGAGGCGATCCGCTCGGGCCCGCCGCCCCCCGCGAAGGGATTCGTCCGCGAGGAGCCGAGGATGGTGCCGCCACGGGGGAGGATGCCGCGGACCTCGGGCACGCCGAGCGGCCTGCGGTCGTCCTCCAGCGGGCCCCGCCAGCCATCGCGGTAGCCGACGAACTCGTGGCCATAGACGCCGACACCCTTGCGGACGACGGCGCGGATGACCGCGTTCAGCCCTGGGCAGTCCCCACCACCGGTAAGCACACCGATTCGCATCGGGACCCTAGCGTTACGGAAAGAGGCGGCGCGGGCCAGGCCCGAGGCCGAAACTCAGCCCTGAAGGCGTTCGCCGTCTTGATTCGCCGGGAGCGAGGCCGCGGAGCACGACCTTCAGGATGACCGCGATCAGCAGGATCCCGAAGAAGACCAGGCCGGCGACGCCACCGCCCTGGCCGAGCCAGGCGTAGACGATCGTCGTGATGGCGAGCGCGATGAAGGTCCAGACGGCGATGAACACGCGCGAATCCTATCCAGCGAGGGCGACGCGTGCCTCGGCGAGGAATTCGGCGACCGATTCGGCGGCGCCGGCGGGGCTCCCGCCTTCGTCCGCGGCCCGCACCAGGCGGCTGCCGATGATCACCCCGTCGGCGGCCCTGCCCGACCTCGGCGGCATGCGCCGGGGTCCCGATCCCGAAGCCGACCGCGACCGGGGTCTCCCCGGCGTCGGCCTTCGTCGCCGCGACCAGGTCGGCAAGCTCCGGCGGCAGCTCGCCGCGCTCGCCGGTCGTCCCCACCGTGGAGACGACGTAGACGAAGCCCCTGGCGGCGGCGCAGATCGCGGCGCGGCGCTCGGGCGGCGTCGTCGGCGCCACCAGGGGCACCATCGCCAGGCCCTCGGCGCCGAACGCCTCGCGGATCCCCTCGTCCTCGCCCAGCGGCAGGTCGGGGATGATCGCGCCCGCGGCGCCCGCGGCGCGGGCCAGCTTCGCGAACTCCGCCCCGCCGCCGTGGGCGAGCACCATATTCGTGTAGACCATCAGCACCACCGGGAGCTTGGCGGCGATCGTCTCGCAGGTCTCGAGCGCGGTCCGCAGCGTCGCCCCGTTGGCGAGCGCCACCGTATCCGCCGAGTGGATCGTGGGACCGTCGGCGAGCGGATCGGAGTACGGCACCCCGAGCTCGACCAGGTCGGCCCCCGCGTCGGCGTAGGCGGCCGCCACCGCCAGCCCGGACTCCCGGTCGGGGAAACCGGCCATCATGTACGGCATCAGCGCCGCGCGGCCCTGACTCTTGGCGGCTTCAAATGCCGCCCGGATCGCCTGCTCGCCCGCGATCACGCTTCGCTCGTCCTGCGCACGTACTCGGAGAGGTCCTTGTCGCCGCGCCCGGAGAGACAGAGCACGTCGAAGCCCTCCCCCTCGAGCGGGTTCTCCAGCAGCCAGGCGATCGCGTGGGAGCTCTCCAGCGCCGGGATGATCCCCTCGAGGCGGGCCAGCTCGCCCAGGCGCGCGAGCGCGCCAGCGTCGGTCATCGGGAAGTAGGAGGCGCGGCCGATGTCGCGCAGGTGGGCGTGCTGCGGGCCGGCGCCCGGATAGTCGAGCCCCGCCGAGACCGAGTGCGCTTCGAGGATCTGGCCGTCCTCGTCGGCGACGATCGACGAGAGCGAGCCATGCAGGACGCCGGTCGTCCCGGCGTTCAGCGAGGCGCCGTGGCGGCCGGTCTCGATCCCGTCGCCGCCCGCCTCGACGCCGATCAGCTCGACCGCGGCGTCGTCGATGAACGGGGCGAAGATGCCGATCGCGTTGGAGCCACCGCCGACGCAGGCGATCACCCGCGCGCGGCAACGAGCCCTCGGCCGCCAGCGCCTGCTCGCGCGCCTCGTCGCCGATCACCCGCTGCAGGTCCCGCACCAGCACCGGGTAGGGCGCCGGCCCGACCGCGGAGCCGATCACGTAGTGCGTGGTCTCCACGTTGGCGACCCAGTCGCGGATCGCCGCCGAGGTCGCCTCCTTCAGCGTCCGCGCCCCCGCGTCGACCGGCGCCACCTCGGCGCCCAGCAGCTTCATCCGCTCGACGTTCGGCGCCTGGCGGCGGATGTCCTCGGTGCCCATGTAGACGATGCATTCGAGCCCCAGCAGCGCGCAGGCCGTCGCGGTGGCGACGCCGTGCTGCCCCGCCCCGGTCTCGGCGATGATCCGGCGCTTCCCCATCCGCTGCGCCAAGAGCGTCTGGCCGAGCGCGTTGTTGATCTTGTGCGCCCCGGTGTGGGCGAGGTCCTCGCGCTTCAGGTATACCCGCGAGCCCACCCGCTCCGAGAGCCGCTGCGCGAGGTAGAGGGGCGTTGGACGCCCGACGTAATCGCGACGCAGCGCGTCCAGGCGCCGGACGTACTCGGGGTCCTCGCGGGTCGCTTCCCAGGCCTCGGTCAGCTCGTCGAGGGCCGCGATCAGCGTCTCAGGGACGTATCGGCCCCCGTAGGGCCCGAAGCGCTGCTCGATCGTGCTCATGCCTTGGCGGGATCCGGCTCGGCGAGAGCGGGCTGGGCGGCCTCGTAGAAGGCGGCCATCTTGGCGTGGTCCTTGCGGCCCGGCTCGGCCTCGACGCCGCTGGCGACGTCGACCGCGTAGGGACGGACGATCTCCACCGCCTCGGCGACGTTCTCCGGCTTCAACCCCCCGGCCAGGATCGCCGGGACCTCGGAGCGGTGGCCGCGCAGCAGGTCCCAGTCGAAGCTCTTGCCGGTCCCCCCGGGGAGCCCGTCGGCGCGGCGGTCGAACAGGTGGTAGTCGACGCTGCGATAGGCCTCGGCGCCGTGGATGTCGGCGGCGGAAGCGACGTGGATGGCCTTGATCACCTTGACGCCCGCGCGGCGCGCCACCTCGGCGCAGAAGGAGGCTCCCTCCTCGCCGTTCAGCTGGACCATCGAGAGCTGCTCGTTCTCCACCGCCTGCGTCACCTGCTCGAGCGTCGGATTCACGAAGACGCCGACGATCTCGGCCTTGCGGCGAAAGGCGGCGGCGATCTCCGCGGCGACCCCGGGGTCGACGTTGCGCACCGACGGCTCCCAGTGGATCATCCCGATCGCCCAGGCGCCCAGGCGCACCGCCTCGGCGGCATCGTCGATGTCGGTTATCCCGCAGAACTTGACGCGCATGCGTCCAGAGTACGGGACCCAGATCGTCGACAAGACGACCGTCAACAAGATCTACCGCCCGGGGGGCCGGACTCCCCCCGGGCGGCGGTGTGCTTCCCTCAGCCTTACGGCGAGGCTTCTTCGACCTTCGCGGGCCTGGTGCCCAGCGTCACGGTCGCAGTCTTTGTCCTTGCCGTCACGCAGGTACTTCAGCGTGACGTCGTCCCCCGGCTTCTTGCCGTTGACGAGTTCGATGATCTGTTCCATCGAGGTGATCTTCTTGCCGTCGGCTTCGGTGACGATGTCGCCGCCGACGATCACTTCGCCACCCTGGACCGTCACCGGGGTGCTGCCCCCTTCGAGCCCCGCCTTGTCCGAGGGCCCGCCCTTTTCGACCGTCTGGATCAGGACGCCTTCCTTCACCGGGAGGTTGAAGGTCTTGGCGAGCTCGGGAGTGATCGTGCCGCCGGAGATCCCCAGGTAGGCGTGTTCGACGCTGCCTTTGGTTTCCAGTTCGTGGATCACCGCTTTGGCGGTGTTGATCGGGATCGCGAAGCCGATGCCGACGTTACCGTCGTTGCCGCCGCCGGTCTCGATCTGCGAGTTGATGCCGATCACTTCGCCGTTGCCGTTGATCAGCGGGCCACCCGAGTTGCCGGGGTTGATCGCCGCGTCGGTCTGGATCACGTTGTCGATCGAGAAGCCGTTCGGCGCTTCGATCTGCCGCTGCAGCGCCGAGACGATGCCGCTGGTGACGGTGCGGTCGAGCCCGAACGGGTTGCCGATCGCGACCACCGGGTCACCGACTTCCATCTTCGAGGAGTCGCCGAGGGTCAGCGGATCGAGTTCCTTCGACGGCGCTTCCACCTTGAGCAGCGCCAGGTCGGTGGCCGGGTCCGTGCCGACCACTTCGGCGGTGTAGTGGTGGTCGGATTCGCCGAGTTTGACCGAGATCTTGTCGGCGCCTTCGATCACGTGGTTGTTGGTGAGGATGTGCCCCTTGTCGTCGATGACGATTCCCGAGCCGGTGGCGGTTCCACCGCCCTGCGATTCGGATTCACCGAAGGGGTTGAAGCTTTCCGACGATTCTTCAGGCGGGATCGTCGATTCGATGAAGGCGACGCCGTTGCCATCGCGCTTGTAGATCTCGTCGACCGTGTTGCCACCGCCTTCGCCTTCACCGCCGGAGTTGGTCGAGGCGATGGGAGCGCTCGTCGACCGTTCGATCGTGGTGGTGCCGCCACCCTTGGACTTGACCGCGCCGGTCAGCAGGAGGCCGGTGCCGACCACGGCGACCACGAGCCCGCCCAGCAGCGCCGAGCCGAACGATGAACGGAAGAAGCCCTTCTTCTGGGGCTCTTGCGGCTGCTCGGGCTGTTGAGGTTGCGGGTCGTTGCCGCTCGGTGGTTGAAAGTCCATGCCGGTCAGAATGCCTTGAACCTTTGATGCGGCGCTAAAGCTCGTCGAAAGGTTTTCTAAAGACCGCGGACGTGCCGCGGGTCAGTAGAGGTGTTCGCGGGTCTCGTCGGCGCCGGTCAGCTCGCGCGTCTTGCGCTCCGGATCGGGAGCGGTCATCAGCGCGCCGCCGATCAGCACCGCGTCGACGCCGACCCGGTCGAGCTCCATCAGCTCCTCGCGGCCGGAGATCCCGCTCTCGGCGACCACGGTCTTCCCGGCGGGAACGTCGGGCATCAGCTCGAAGGTGGTCTGGATGTCCACCCCTTGGCCGTCGAGGTCGCGGTTGTTGATGCCGATCACCTCGGCGTCGACTTCGAGCGCGCGCTCCAACTCGTCGGCGTCGTGGACCTCGACCAGGCAGTCGAGGTCGAGCGCCCGGGCCTCCGCGTAGAGGGCGGCGAGTTCGCGGTCGTTCAGGGCGCGGACGATCAGCAGCACCGCGTCGGCACCGTTCACCGCCGCCTCGTAGAGCTGGTAGGGCTCGACGATGAAGTCCTTGCGGATGATCGGCAGGCTCGCCGCCTTGCGGGCAGCGCGCAGGTCCTCGAGGTTGCCACCGAAGTGCGGTCCGTCGGTCAGCACCGAGAGCGCCGCGGCGCCGCCGCGCTCGTAGGCGGCCACCTGGGAGGCGACGTCGGCACCAGGGGCGATGTCGCCTTTGCTCGGCGAGCGGCGCTTGAACTCCGCGATCAAGGAGAGGCCGGGACGCGTCAGCGCCTCCTGGAACGGGCGATCCTCGCCGCGCGCGGAGAGCTGTTGCTCCAGCTCGGGCTGCGGCAGCTCGCGCTTGCGCTCTTGCACCCCCTCCCGGGCGCCCTCGATCAGCTGCTCGATAATTCCCACTGAACCAGGAGAGATTATCCGGCCGCCGCGGCCGTTGCCGCGATCAGCCTCTCCAGCACGTTTGCTGCCGCGCCCGAGTCGATCGCCGCGGCCGCTTTGGCGACCCCGGCCTCGAGGTCTGCGGCGAGCCCACCGACGTAGATCGCGGCGGCGGCGTTCAACAGGACGATGTCACGCTGCGGGCCGGTCTCACCGCTCAGCACGGCACGGGTGACGGCGGCGTTCTCGGCCGGCGTGCCGCCGGCGATCTCCGACATCTCCAGCGGCGCCAGGCCGTACTGGCCGGGCTCGACGAACCACTCGGCGGTCCGGCCCTCGAAGACCTCGATCACCCTCGTCGGCGCCGAGAGCGCCAGCTCGTCGACCCCGTCCTCGGCGCTGACCACCATCGCCCGCTGCACGCCGAGCCCGATCAGAGCCTCCGCGATCGTCTCCTGGTACTTGCGATCGGCGACCCCGACCAGCTGCCGGGTGGCGCCCGCCGGGTTGGTCAGCGGCCCGAGGAAGTTGAAGACGGTGCGTACGCCGAGGCCCTCGCGGGCCGGGCGCACGTGGGACGTGGCCGCGTGGTGGCGCGGCGCGAACATGAAGCCGAAGCCGACCTCGTCGATGCAGCGGGCGACGTCCTCGGGGCCGAGTTCGATCGCGACGCCGAGCGCCTCCAGGACGTCGGCGGAGCCCGACCTCGAGGTGGCGGAGCGGTTGCCGTGCTTGGCGATCGCGCAGCCCGCCCCGGCGGCGACCAGCGCCGCCGTGGTCGAGACGTTGAAGGTCGCCGGGCCGCCGCCGGTGCCCGCGGTGTCGACCAGGTCGGCGCGCTCGGCGTGGACCGAGTCGGCGAGCGAGCGCATCGTCCGCGCCAGCCCGACCAGCTCGGAGACGGTCTCCCCCTTCGCCCGCAGCGCGATCAGGAAGGCGGCCGTCTGGATCGGCTCGGTGCGCCCTTCCATGATCTCCGCGAGGACGGTCGAGGCGTGGTCGGCGGTCAGGTTCTCCCCGGCGCAGACCGCGTCGATCGCGCGGCTGACGACGTCGTTGGGCATCTAGCGCTCCTCGCCGAGGAAGTTCGCCAGCAGGTGTTTTCCGTGCGGGGTGAGCACCGACTCGGGGTGGAACTGGACCCCCTCCGCGGGAAGCTCCTTGTGCCGCGCACCCATCACGACGTCGCCGAGGTGGGCGGTCAACTCGAGCTCGTCCGGGAGGTCCGGATCGGCGACCAGCGAGTGGTAGCGCCCGGCGACCATCGGCGTGGGCAGGCCGGCGAAGATCGTGCGGCCGTCGTGCTGGATCTCGGCGTCCTTGCCGTGGATCGGCTCGCCCTGGACGACCTTGCCGCCGAAGACCTCCACCATCGCCTGGTGGCCGAGGCAGACGCCGAGGGTCGGCGTCCCCGCCTCGGCGAAGGCGCGGATCGCGGCGCCCGAGATCCCCGCCTCGGCAGGCGTGCAGGGCCCGGGTGAGACGACGAGGCGGTCGGGCTTCCGCTCCAACAGCTCCTCGACCGTCGCCTTGTCGTTGCGGACCACCTCGATCTCCGCGCCGAGCTCACCCAGGTACTGGACCAGGTTGTAGGTGAAGGAGTCGTAGTTGTCGATGACCAAGACCCGCATCAGGTCCAATCGGGCTGGGCGCAGGCGATCTCGACCGCGCGGAAAACCGCGCGGGCCTTGTTGACCGACTCGTTCCACTCGTAGTTCGGCTTCGCGTCGACTACGGTGCCGCCGCCGGCCTGGACGTGGAGGCGGCCGTCCTTGACCACCACGGTGCGGATGTGGATCGCGGTGTCGAGGTCCCCGTTCCAGGAGAGATAGCCGATCGCGCCGCCGTAGCCGCCGCGCTTGACCGGCTCCAGCTCGTCGATGATCTGCATCGCGCGGACCTTGGGCGCCCCGGAGAGCGTCCCGGCGGGGAGCGCCGAGCGCAGCACGTCCATCGCGGAAACCCCCTCCCGCAGGGTCCCGGAGACCTTGCTGACGATGTGGAGGACGTGCGAGTAGGTCTCGATCGTCATCAGCTCGTCGACGGTCACCGTGCCGTACTCGCAGACGCGGCCGAGGTCGTTGCGGCCGAGGTCGACCAGCATCACGTGCTCGGCCCGCTCCTTCGGGTCGTTGATCAGGCGCTCCGCGAGGCGGCGATCCTCCTCGGCGGACTTGCCGCGCGGCGAGGTCCCGGCGATCGGGCGCGTCTCGACGATCCCGTCGTGGACTTTCACCAACGGCTCCGGCGAGGCGCCGGCGATCTGGAAGTCGCCGAACTCGAGGTAGTACATGTACGGCGAGGGGTTGACCGCCCGCAGGCCGCGGTAGAGCGAGAAGGCCTCGACCGGCGCGTCGGCGCTGAAGCGCTGCGACGGGACGACCTGGAAGGCGTCCCCGGCGCGGACGTACTCGATGATCCTCGCGACGGCGGCTTCGAAGTCCTCGCGCTCGAAGTTCGAGGTGAACTCGGGCGGCTCGGCAATGCTCGGAGCGGCGGGCTGCGGGACGGCGCCGCGAAGGCGCTCGCGCATCTCGACGATCGTCGCGGCGGCGCGCGCGTATTCGGCGTCGAAGTCGTCACCGTCCTCGGCATGGACACAGGCGAGGATCGTCAGCTCATGGCGCAGGTGGTCGAAGACCAGCATCGCGTCGGTGACCATCAGGGCCATGTCGGGAAGGCCGAGCTCATCGGGATTCGGCTCGCCGAGCGGCTCGACGGTGCGCACCAGGTCGTAGCCGAAGAACCCGACCGCGCCGCCTGTGAAGGGCGGCAGGTCGGGGACCGGCGCGGGCGTATAGGCGGCGAAGCGGGCGGCGACGGCGCCATAGGGATCCTCGACCGCCTCGACCGCGGTCGGCTCACCGCCGAGGGTGGCGGCGCGGCCGCTCCATTCGGAGAGCTGCCCGTCGCTCCAGCGCAGCACCGCGCGTGGACGAAGGCCGACGAAGGAGTAACGGCCGACCTGACCCTGCTCGGCGGACTCGAGCAGGAAGCAGGGCGCCCCCTCGGGCTCGCCGGCGCGCAGCTTGAGGAAGGCGGAGACCGGCGTCTCGGTGTCCTCGACGAAGCGTGCGCGAATCGGGACGACGTTGCCCTCGCGCGCGAGCTCGCGCGCCTCCTCCAGGGTCGGCGTCAACTGCAGCTCGGACTCAGCGGCTACGGTCATTGAGCTCCTCGAAGACGGCCGACTGCGGGACGCCGCGCGAGGCCAGCAGCACGGCGAGGTGGTAGATCACGTCGGCGGCCTCTTCGGCGACGCGCTCGTCGCTCTCCTCGCGGGCGGCGCGGACGACCTCCTCGGCCTCCTCCTCCACCTTTTCGCCGATCAGGGTCGGGTTGTCGAGGAGCTCGACCGTGTAGCTGCCCTCGGGGCGCTCGGCGACCCGGCTCCTCAGCGTGCGCTCGAGCGCCGGGAGCGCCTCGTGGACGACCCGGCGCGGCTCGCCACCGAACTCGCGGTAGAAGCAGGTCCGCTCTCCCGTGTGGCAGGCGGCTCCGGCGGGCACGACGATCGCCAGCACGGCGTCCCCGTCACAGTCGTAGCGAAGCTGTTTCACGGCCATCGTCGCGCCCGACGTTTCGCCTTTGCGCCAGATCTCGTCGCGCGAGCGGCTGAAGAAGTGCATCTCCCCCGTCTCGAGCGTCAGCTCCAGGGCTTTCCGGTTCGCGTAGGCGAGCATCAGCACCTCGCCGGTGGCCTCGTCCTGCACCACGCACGGCACCAGGCCGCGCTCGTCGAAGGAGATTTCGTCAAACATTCGGGTCCATCTTGACGCCTACTCGATGCCGAGGCGGTCGAGCATGTCCTCGTCCCGGCGCCAGTTGCGCCTCACCCGGACCTGCAGGTCGAGGTGGACCTGCGCTTCCAGCTCACGCTCCAGCGAGCGGCGGGCGGCGAAGCCGATCTCGCCGACCTTGGCGCCGCCGCGGCCGATCAGGATGCCCTTCTGGGACTCCGTCTCCGCCCAGATCTCGGCTTCCACGGTGACCAGGCCGTCGTCGCGCGGCTCGACCGAGGTCACTTTGACCTCGACCGAGTGCGGGATCTCCTGGCGGGTCCGGTTCAGCACCTGCTCGCGGATCAGCTCGGCGAGCAGCAGCTCGCTCGACTGGTCGGAGGAGTCCTCCGGCGGATACATGTAGGGGCCCTCGGGGATCAGCTCGCCGAGACGATGGAGGAGCTCGTCGAGGCCGGTGCCGGCGCGGGCGCTGATCGGGAAGACCTCGTCGACGCCCGGTAGATCCGCCGCGTCGGTGAGCGCCTTGACGGTACCCGCGCGGGCGAGCTGGTCGCACTTGTTGACCGCGCAGATCACCGGGATGTCGGTCCGCGCCGCTTTCAGCAGGCCCGCGATGAAGCGATCGCCGGGCCCGACCCCCTCCTCGCCGTTGATCACCAGGAGCGCCACGTCGGACTCGGCCAGCTCGCGCTCGACCCGGTGCTGCATCCGTTTGGTCAGCGCGTCGCGGGGACGCTGCACGCCTGGCAGGTCGACGAGAACGAGCTGTCGTTCGGCCTCGAGGTCGGTGGCGACGCCGCGGATCGCGCGGCGGGTCGTCTGCGGGCGCATCGAGACGATCGCGACGTGACTGCCGACCAGGGCGTTGACCAGCGTCGACTTGCCGACGTTGGGGCGGCCGGCGAGCCCGATGAATCCGGATCGGGTGGGCATCAGCGCGGCCCTCTCATCGCAGCCCCGCCAGGACCTCGTCCTGGAGCGCGAGCATCTCGCCGTCGTCGGTCTCGTGGTCGTAGCCGCAGAGGTGGAGGACGCCGTGGACGACGGTCTCGTTCAGGGTCATGTCGACGCAGAGCTCGGGACAGATCGCGACGTCGCCGAGCTCACGCGGGCCGGCCGCCGGGCCGAGTTCGTCGATCGGGAACGAGAGCACGTCGGTTGCTTTGTCCTTGCCACGGTGATCGCGGTTCAGCTCCTGGATGCGCCCGGCGTCGACGATCTCCACCGCTAGGTGGCCGTCGTCCACTCCGACCGCCGCGAGGGCGGCCGCGACCGGCTCGCGCAGGTCGGCGGGCACGTCAGACAGATCGACCGGCACCGTGACGGTCATACGCGGCGACGATCCGCTGGACGAGTTTGTGGCGGACGACGTCCTCGCCGCCGAACTCGATGAAGGAGATGTCCTTGACCTCGTCGAGGATGTCGCGCACGGCGATCAGGCCGGAGCGCTGATCGGTCGGCAGGTCGACCTGGGTGACATCGCCGGTCACCACCATGCGCGAGTTGAATCCGAGCCGCGTGAGGAACATCTTCATCTGCTCCGGCGTCGTGTTCTGCGCCTCGTCGAGGATCACAAAGGAGTCGTTAAGGGTGCGGCCCCGCATGAAGGCCAGCGGCGCCACCTCGATCACGTTGCGTTCGAAGTAACCGTTGACGCGGTCGGGGTCGAGCATGTCGTAGAGGGCGTCGAAGAGCGGCCGCAGGTAGGGATCGACCTTTGCCTGGATGTCACCGGGCAGGAAGCCGAGGCGCTCGCCGGCCTCGACCGCGGGGCGGGTGAGGATGATCCGCTGGACCTTGCGTTCGGTGAGCGCCGCCGCCGCCATCGCGACCGCGAGGAAGGTCTTGCCGGTGCCCGCCGGGCCGATGCCGAAGGTGATCGTGGTCTTGCGGATCGCGTCGACATAACGTTTCTGGTTCAGCGTTTTCGGCGCGACTTTCGTGTTGCGATGCCGCCAGACGACGTCATCGAGGATCGCCGCGGGGCTCTCTTCGGCGTCGAGCGCGCCCGCCACCGCTTCCACCGTGCCGGGAGCGACCTCGTGGCCCCCCTCGATCAGCTCGACCATCTCGTCGACCACTGTGGCGGCCTCCTGCAGGTCGCCCGGGTCGCCGTCCAAGGTCAGGACGTTGCCGCGCAGGTGGATCTCCACCGGCAGCCGATCGCGCAACCCGCGCAGGACCGAGTCGTCGGAGCCCGCGAGCTCGGCCGCGACGTCGTTGTCGAGAGTCAGTTGGCGACGGGCCAAGCTAGCTCAGCCTCTTACTCACCGCGGCGCTGACACGCTTGCCGTCGGCGCGGCCCGCGACCTTCGGCATCACCGCCGACATCACCTGGCCCATCTGCTTCCGTTCCGTCGCGCCGGTCTCCTCGACCGCCACGGCCACCAGCCCGTCCAGCTCCTCGTCGGAGAGCTGAGCCGGCAGGTAGCCCTGGATCAGCTCGGCCTCGAAGCGCTCGCCGGCCGCCTGCTCGGCCCGCCCGGCGCCCTCGTAGGCCTCGGCCGCCTCGACTCGCTTCTTCCGTTCCCGCTGCAGCACCGCGATCTCGTCGCCCTTGCCGAGCTTGGCGTCCTGCTGCAGCGCGTCGACGATCAACCGCAGCGCGGCGGCCTTCTCGCGTTCGCGCGCTTTCAGCGCCGTCCGCGCGTCGTCTTGCACCTGCTCCAGAACGCTCATGGCGACAAGGTTAGACGGCGGCGTCCGGAGTGATCGCGAACCCCTTGGAGACGAGGTCCTCGATGTCGGTGCTGACGAGCGTCCAGTCATAGCGACGAGCGACCCCGACGTAGGCGGCGTCATAGGCGGTGAGGCCATGCTCGAGCGCCAGATCCGCGGTCGCTTCCATCAGCCCGGCATCGACCCGCACGAAATCGCGCCCGCAGCGTAATTCGATCGAGCGGCAGGCCCGCGCGGCGCCGACCGCATCGCCCCGCTTGGCGCCGATCGAGTTCGCGACCTCGTACAGCGTCAGGTCCAGCGCGGCGGTACGACGCCCGGCGTCGAGGACGAGCTCCCGCGCGGCCTCGGAGAAGGGCTCCTCCGGACTCCGCGCGGCGACCCAGACGCTCGAATCGAGCAGGTAACCGCCGCCGGTCGCCCTCGCTTTCGCGGCGGAGGGGGCGCTCATCGGGTGTCGCGGCCTTCGCGGACCAGTTCGGCCGCGGTCCTGCCCCCAAGGTCCAACGGGGGCTCGAGCAGCTCTTCGATTTCCTTCCGCAGCTGCGCGTTGCTCTCGACGATCTCGTGTTCGGCGATCCGCTGGATGAAGCCGCTGCGCGATTCGCCGCGCCGCTGGGCGGCGTCGTCGAGCTGACGGAGCAACTCCTCGGGCATCGAGATCAGGACCTTGGGCACGTCCTCAGGATATACGGTATTTCCGACGGCAAGTTGTGGCATGGGCAAACCGTGCCAGCGAAACACGCACACGTGGCGCGCAGAACGCAAATTCTCTGTGCCAATTCGGCCGTCGAAGTGAAACGGCGGCGGCCTCCTCGGCCTGCGCCTCGGGCGGCTGCACATGGAAAGCGGTCGCCTCGCGGCTGACGGGCGACCCCGGCCGGCCAAGGTCGCCCATCCGGTGCGCCTTCCACCCCACCACCGGTGTGGCGGGCGGATTCCCGCGGAAGGTGCGCCGGGGGTTCACGGAAGCGTCTCCTCGCGCGGAACCGGTGTCCTTCTCCACGCTTCGGTGTGTGTTCCTCATCACCGGATCCGTCGCTCGCTGAGTTCTCACAGAGGGAGGTTGTTCGATGGAGCTGGTCAGCAGAGAGCTTCCTGCAAGGACGCCTGTGGTGGCGGTCGACCCCGGCAAGGTCACCAACCGGGTGCTGTTGGCAGACGGCGAGCGAGGCATGATCGGGGAGCTACCGACGCTGCTCGAGGGGGTCGACCGGCTCTGCGAGCTGATGGAGGCGGCCGACGCGGCCGAGACGGTCATCGCGATCGAGGCGACCGGCTCGCTGCACCTTCCCTGGGTCGCCGAGCTCTAGCGCCGCCTATCGGGCTCGACCCGTCTCCTCGCGTCCTCGGAGACCCATGCCGCGCCGCACCCAGCTGGGTGCGCGTCGCTTCAAGGACGAGGAGCGCGAGCTCGGACCCGGCATCGGCGCGGGCGGTGACGGCGATACGACCACGCCGCACGACGGCGCAACCTAGTTTGCCGCCCGCCCGCGCCGGCCATTCCTACGGCGCAAAGAAGAACCTGCCGCACGACGGCGCCTGATCGGTCTGCGATCGGCGTTCGAAGGGTCGAGGATGGCCCTCTCGCAATTTGCGACCGGCATCGCCGGCCCGCCAGGTCCTGCCGCCGACCGACTATCGACTCACCGGGGAAGAACTAGGCCGGGACGGTGAACTCGACCTGGCGGACCTCGCCGAGGGGCATCTGGAGGAAGCGGGTCGCCACCTCGCCGAACGAGGAGACGGGGCCGGTGCAGAAGAACTCGTAGATGCCTTCCTCGTTGCGGTCCTGGGCGAGGCCGGAGCGCTCCAGGGTGCGCTGGATCGCCGCGGCGACGGCGTGGCCGCCGCTCACCAGCCGCACGTCCCTGCCGAGGATCCGTTGGAGCATCGGCGCCACCAGCGGGTAGTGGGTGCAGCCGAGGATCAGGGTGTCGACTTCCGCCTCGCGCAGCGGAGCGCAGTAGCCGCGCGCCATCTCCATCGTCTCCTCGTCAAATAGCGAGCCCTCCTGGATGAAGGGCGCGAGGCGGGGCGCCGCCACCTCGATCACGTCGAGACCGCGGCCCTGCGCTTCCAGCGCCTGCCGGTACGCGCCGCTCTCCACCGTGTTGGTCGTCGCCAGCACACCGACGCGGGCGTTCTCGGTGATCGCGGCGGCGATCTCCGCTTGCGGCGCGACCACCGGCACGACCTCCACCCCGTGCTCGGCGGCGACCTCGCGGACGACGTCCTCGCCGATCGACGTCGCCGTGTTGCAGGCGATCACCACCAGCTTCACGCCGCGCTCCAGCAGCTTCTCGGTGATCAGCCGGATGCGGGCGCGCAGCTCGTCGGGATCGCGCGGCCCGTAGGGGAACCAGGCGGTGTCGCCCAGGTAGACGTAGTCCTCCTGCGGCAGGGCGACCAGGCACTCGTGCAAGACGGTGAGGCCGCCGACGCCGGAGTCGAACATCGCGACCGGCAGCGCGGCGTCGATCACATGAAGGGCTTGTAGACCATGAAGAACACGGTCAGCACGATCAGGATGCCGGTGGCGGCGCCGACCTGAGCGATCAGTTTGCTGCTCTCTTCGAACTCGGCGCTGAAGCTGTCCCCGGATTTGAGGTCGCGATCGGCAAATTCCTGCAGCTGGGCCATCCGCGGGCCGAAGAAGCCATGCTGGATGCCGAACAGGCCGATGATCGCGATGAAGCCCCAGACGACGAAGAAGTCGCTGCCACTCCAGATGTTGTGGCCGCCGATGCCGCTGTCGGCGAGCAGGACGATCCCCGCGATCAGCAGGATGATCATTCCCGGGTTGACCAGGTAACGGTCGACGCGGCGCATGCCTTCGATCAGGGCGGGCGCGGCGCGCGGGTATTTCGGCAGGACCGAGAAAAAGACCCCGTAGCCGAAGGTCGGCCCGAGGGCGACCACCACGGCGATGATGTGGAGGAACAGGGCGATCTTGTAGCCCGCGTCCAGATATGCGGCGAAAGGCAGCATCTGCGCGCAGACTATCGGGGGCGGCGGAGCAAAAGCGCGGCCCAGTCGCCCAGCTGACGGCGATCTTGCTCGGCGAAGCCGGCGGGTGCGAACGACGCGGCGACCTCGTCGAGCTCGTTCGGGAGGATTCCCGAGAGGACCATCACCGTGGGCGCGTCGGCGCCCAGGTGGCCCGCGATCGCCTTCAGGATGGGCGAGGTCATGTTGGCGACGCAGATCGGCGCGAGGTCGGGGAGGCTTTCGCGAAGGTTCTGGCGGTGTAAGTCGACCTCGACGCCGTTGATGGTCGCGTTCGCGGCCGAGGCCTCGATCGCCGCTGCCTCGTGGTCAAAGCCGACGACCGGGGCCCAGCCCAGCTTCGCCGCCGCGATCGCGAGCACTCCGGACCCGGTCCCGAGGTCCGTCAGCGGTCCCCCGGCCTGGCCGGCGTCCGCCAGCTCCAGCAGGTATTCGAGGCAGAGGCGCGTGGTCGGGTGCGCGCCGGTGCCGAAGGCCTGGCCGGGGTCGACGATCAGGTCGATCGCACCCTCCCGTGCCGACTCCCAGCTGGGCCGCAGCCAGAGCCGCCCGCCCACCAGCAGCGGTTTGTGGAAGTCGCGCCAGCGGTCGGCCCAGTCGTCGGGGATCTCGGTCGAGCTGACCTCGATCGGTCGCCCGGCGACGACCGCGTCGATCTGCCCCAGCTCCGGCAGCTCCCCCTCGCCGCCGTAGATCGCGTACTCGACGTAGCCCGGACCGCGCTCCTCCTCGACCCCGTTCGGCGCCAGCACGGTGAGCTCGGCCAGGACCAGGTCGGCCTGGTCGGGGCTGCACCGGACGGCGAGGCGGATCACGGACGGTCCGGGTCTACCGGAATGCCTTGCGGAAGCGTCCGAAAAGTCCGTCGCCGTGCTGCGGCGCGAGGTTGTCGGGCTCGAGCGTGGCGTCGAGCCGCTCGGTGATCTCGCGCTGATCCTCGGAGAGGTTGGTCGGGACGACGACTTCGACGACGATCCGCTGGTCGCCGCGCTTGCGAGCGCCGAGTCGTGGCAGGCCCGCGCCGCGCAGCGTCTCCTCGTGGCCGGGCTGGACGCCCGCCTCGAGCTCGATCTCCCGCTCGCCCTCGAGCGTCGGCACGGTCACGGTCGTCCCCAGCATCGCCTCGGTCGCCGGGATGCGGACAGCACTGATCAGGTCGGTGCCGTTGCGCTCGAAGCGGCCGTCCGCCGCCACGCCGATCTGGACGTAGAGGTCGCCCGCGGGCGCGCCCGGCTCGCCGGCGTGGCCGAGCCCGCTCACCCGCAGGCGCTGCCCATCCTCGATCCCGGCCGGGATTTCGACCGTTTTCGTCACCTTGCCGCGGTCGCGCCCGCTGCCGTCGCAGACCTCGCATGGCGTATCGGGGACTTTGCCGGAGCCGTGGCAGACATCGCAGACCACCCCGCGCACCATCTGGCCGAACGGCGTGCGGGTCACCTGGCGCAGCTGGCCGGTGCCGCCGCAGCGATCACAGGTCTCGATCGGCGTCCCCGGCTCGGCGCCGTTGCCGCGACAGTGCGAGCAGACGACGACCGCGTCGTAGGACAGCTCGCGCTCCACTCCGGTCGCGACCTCGGCGAGGGTCACCTCGGTCTCGATCAGGAGGTCGGCGCCGCCGGCCGGCCCCGCGGTGCCGCCGAATCCACCGCCGAAGGCCTGACCGAAGAGCGATTGGAAGATGTCGTCGATCGAGCCGAATCCGGCCCCGGGGTCGAAGCCGCCGGAACGCAGGCCCTCGGCCCCGTACTGGTCGTAGGTGCGGCGCCGCTCGGCGTCGGAGAGGACCTCGTAGGCCTCGGCCGCCTCCTTGAAGCGGGCTTCGGCCTCCGGATCGTGGCCGGTGACGTCGGGGTGAAGTTCGCGGGCGAGGCCGCGGAACGCTTTCTTGATTTCGGTCTCGGAAGCGTCACGGGAGACGCCCAGAACCTCGTAGTAATCGCTTGGCATAAGTGCTTGTTCTGTTTGGGTGTGAGGGCTGACTAGTCGTCGTAGACGGTCTCGAAGTATCGCGAGAGCTCACGGGCGGCGACGCGGACCGAGGCGATCGCGGTCGCGTAGTCCATCCGGCGCGGGCCGACCACGCCGACCGCGCCGAGGTTGCGATGGCCGAGGCCGTAGTTGGCGCCGACGACGCTGGCCGAGCGCAGGGTCGGCTGCGGGTTCTCGTCCCCGATCCAGAGGAAGACGGAGCGCTCGGCGAGTGAGGAGCGCAGCATCTGCAGCACGTCCGCGCGGTGCTCCAGGGCGCGCATCAGCTCGTCGGCGCGCGGCAGGTCGGCGATGTGGGCTTCGGAGAGGAGGCGCGCGGCGCCGTCCATGTAGAGGTCGGCGGGGCCCTCCGGCTGGAGCTCGGTGAAGGCGGGCGCGAGCGTGGTCACGAAGGGGGACTCGACCGGGTCGAGGCTCGGGTCGGCGAGCCGCGTGCCGATCATCCGGGCGCCGAGGCCGAGGCCGGTCAACTGCTCGTTCAGGTAGCTGGAGGCCCACTCGACGAGGCCGGTGTCGACCTCGCGTGGGAACTCGAAGACGCGCCGATAGACGTCGCCGCTGGAGGCGATCACGATCACGACGACGCGGTTCGGTTGCAGGCGCAGGACCTCGACCCGGTGGATCGTCGTCGTCGGGGCGAGCTGCGGCGCGGTCGCCATCGCGACCAGATCGGTGACCTGGGCGAGCGCCGCGGTCGTCTCCCGCATCGCCTCGTCGACCTCACGACGCAGCTGGGACAGTTCGAGCTCGACCCGAGCGTCGCCCGGCGCCGCTCCCGCTTCGAGCAGCAGGTCTACATAACGTCGGTAACCGGAGTCGGTCGGGACGCGGCCGGCCGAGGTGTGCGGATGCGTCAGGTAGCCCTCGGTCTCGAGCAGCGCCAGCTCCGCCCGCACGGTCGACGGCCCCCACTCCACCCCCGGCATCGAGGCCACGTCTTTCGACGGCACGGGCCGCGCCGACGCCAGGTAGGCATCGACTACGAGCCGCAAGATCAGTTCCTGGCGCTCCGTGAGCATCCTTGAAGCTTAGGAGGCCGCGACGCGGAGCCTCACCGGGGCCTCATGAGGCGGGCCGGGATGGCCCCTGGACGAACCTCCCGCAGTTCGTGAGGGAAGGGGCCATCCCGGCCCGCCCCTTCAAAGCTCGAGCTCGGCGACCGCGTTCCGGATGATCCGGTTGTCGCCCTGCCGCGCCTCGAGGTCGACCGTCACCCGGTCCCCCTCGACCTCCTTGACGGTCCCGGTGACCGCGATCTCCTTCTCCGGCAACCCCATGCCACGGAACTGGACCGTGAGCTTTTTCAGCGCCCGCGGGTCGCCGCCCGCGAGGCCTTGGGCTGCCGCTTTGGCGACCAGGCCCATCCCGTAGAGGCCGTGGAGGATGTTGCCCGGAAGTCCCACGGATTTGGCGAAGTCGGCGTCGATGTGGATCGGGTTGAAGTCGCCAGAGGCGCCCGCATAACGGTTGGTCAGGTATTTGTCGGGCGTGACGCGCAGCTCCGGGATCGCGTCCCCGGCTTTGAAGTCGGCCATCTCAAACCCCCCTGACGATGTTGGTCCAGGTGCCGCGCACGACCTGGGCGCCGGCCCCGTTCACGGAATTCGTCTCGAAGACGTAGAACCCATTGCCGAGTTTCTCCTCGATCGAGATGCACTTCGCCGTGGTGGTGATCTCGTCGCCCGAGCACGCCGGCTCGTCCCACTCGAAGGTCTGGCCACCGTGGACCATCGTCGCGAAGTTCATCCCCACCTCGGGGTCGAACATCGCCGGCGCCAGCGCGTGCATCGAGTAGACGACCGCAAACATCGGCGGGGCGACGACGTCGCGGAAGCCGGCCTCGCGGGCGGCACCGACGTCGAAGTGGACCGGGTTCTCGATCCCCAGCACCGTCGCGTACTCCTTGATCTTCTCGCGGCCCACCTGGTAGGTCGTCGACGGCCACGACTTACCGACCGCATCGGTCTTGATCGCCATGGCGGGCAACCTACCGGTCAGGACGGCGACTGGCCAGCCGGCCAGTCACGGATCCGCGCGTCAGTCGATCTCGAGGACCGCGAGGAACGCCTCCTGCGGCACTTCCACGCGTCCCACGGCCTTCATCCGTTTCTTGCCCGCTTTCTGCTTCTTCAGCAGCTTGTTCTTGCGGGTGACGTCACCGCCGTAGAGCTTCGCCGTGACGTCCTTGCGGAGCGCCTTGACCGTCTCACGAGCGAGGATGTTGGAGCCGATCGCCGCCTGCACGGGCACGTCGAACATCTGGCGCGGGATGGTCTTGCGCAGTCGCGCTACGAGCCGCTTGCCCTGGTCGTAGGAGAAGTCGCGGTGGACGATGATCGAGAGGGCGTCGACCTTCTCGCCGGCGAGCAGGATGTCGACCTTCACCAGGTCGGACGGCTCGTTGCCGATCGGTTCGTAGTCGAGCGAGGCGTAGCCGCGGGTGCTGCTCTTCAAGAGGTCGAAGAAGTCGAGGACGATCTCGCCCAGCGGCATGTCGTAGCGGATCTGCACCCGCTGCGAGCTCAGGTAGTTCATGTCGACGTGGGTCCCGCGACGCTGCTGGCAGAGCTCCATCACCGGTCCCACCTGCTCTTTCGGGCAGATGATCGTGGCGCGGATGTAGGGCTCTTCGATCTTCTCGATGCGGGCCGGGTCGGGGAGGTCGGTCGGGCTGTGGACCTCGCGTTCGGTGCCGTCGGTGAGGTGGACGACGTAGCGCACGTTCGGCGTCGTCGCCAGCAGGTCGAGGTTGTACTCGCGCTCCAGCCGCTCGCGCACGATCTCCATGTGGAGGAGGCCGAGGAAGCCGACCCGGAAACCGAAGCCGAGTGCCTCGGAGGTCTCCGGCTCCCAGGAGAGCGCGGCGTCGTTCAGCGAGAGCTTTTCCAGTGCGTCGCGCAGCTCTTCGAAGCGGTCGGTGTCGATCGGGAAGAGGCCGCAGAACACCATCGGGCGGACCTCGCGGTAGCCCTCCAGCGGCTCGGTCGCGGGCACCATGTCGGCGGTCAGCGTGTCGCCGACGCGCAGCATCGTCACGTCCTTGATCCCGGTGATCAGGTAGCCGACGTCACCTGCCTCGACGTCGTTGACCGCGGTCATCGCCGGGCGGAAGAAGCCGAGGTCGTCGATGTCGGCGCGGGTCCCGTTCTGCATCGCGAGGATCCGCTCGTTCTTGCGGAAGCGACCGTCGAACATCCGCACGTAGGCGATCACGCCGCGGTACTGGTCGAACTCGGAGTCGAAGATCAGGGCGCGGGCGGGCGCGTCGACGTCGCCGGTCGGCGGCGGGATGCGGGCGACGATCGCCTCCAGCACCTCGGGCACGCCTTTGCCGGTCTTGGCGGAGATCCAGAGCGCGTCCTCGGGGTCGGTGCCGAGCAGGTCGGCGATCTCCTGGGCTACCCGCTCCGGCTCGGCGCCGGGGAGGTCGACCTTGTTGATCACCGGGATCAGCTCGAGCCCGTTCTCGATCGCCAGGTAGGTGTTGGCGACGGTCTGCGCCTCGACGCCCTGCGCGGCGTCGACCACGAGCAGCGCTCCCTCGCAGGCGGCGAGGCTGCGCGACACCTCATACGAGAAGTCGACGTGCCCCGGCGTGTCGATCAGGTGCAGGTGGTAAGCCTGACCGTCGTCCGCCTTGTACTCGACCCGGACGGCCTGTGCCTTGATCGTGATCCCCCGCTCCCGCTCGAGGTCCATCGAGTCGAGCAGCTGCGCCTGCATTTTTTTCGGATCCACGGCGCCGGTGAGCTCGAGGATGCGGTCGGCGAGCGTCGACTTGCCGTGGTCGATGTGGGCGATGATCGAGAAGTTGCGGATGTTGTCCATGAGCGATCCACGAGTATGAACACCGCGCCGGTCCGGGGCCGGTGCGGGCGGGCGTTGTTCCGGTGGGGGCGGCCGTCCGAGATCGGTCCTGGGCGTCTCATGGCGGTTGGCCCCCACGAAGGATGAGTTCTCAGTTATGTCCGGATAGCGGCAGAAAGTACTCACCCGGGGTGGGTATGAGGAAGGCATACGGAAGCTTGGAGTTCCCACGGTCTCTGTGACGAGGTGCGACTCCCGTGACGGATCCGTGTCCCTCGTCACTGTCCACAGACCGAGCAAGCCGGGAGCCGGCGCCTAGGCTGGTCGCAGTTCCCTAAGGCCCCGGGAACTTGAAACTCTCCCCCCTCACGGGCAGGTCTTCGGGTCGAGTTTCCCCTTGATGCGGAAAACGACCGTGGGCTTCTTCTTCAGCACCACTTCGGCGTTCGGGCCTTCGGTCCACTTCGCCTGCTGCGGGAAGGCGGGCCTCCCGGGTTCGATCCGGTCCCTGGTCGCGACGACATAGTCGTAGTCGCCTTCGTTGATCAGCCGCCGGAACTCCGGGCAGTTCCGTGCCTCCTCGAAGCCGCCGTGGGGTCGCTCGACGCCGACGTAGGCGACGCGGTTCGACAGATCGGTGCCGAAGAGCGGGTACTGCCGCGTGCTGGTCGTCGCGATCCGCGCGCCTGAGAGGTCGTCCGCCCAGGCGAAGGCAGCGTTCAGCCCCGGCGTCGTAAAGCTCGGATTCCGGTAGCGATCGTGCAGGTAATGGCGCTCGACCGGATAGCCGACGGCGACGGCCACGAGCACCGCCGCCGCGACGATCCCCGCGACCCAACGGCGCGGAAGTGGGTCGGGCGAGTCCGCGCCCGGCCGCTCGCCGAGCTTCGGGCCGAGGGACGCCAGGCGCGCGGCGAAGGCTCGGAACGGTGGGACGGTCGGCAGCAGGGCAAGTCCCAGGATGAGCGCCGGGGTCAGGTAGCGGAGCCCCGATTCGAACCCTCGCGGCATCCCGTCGGGCCCGGAAGCCGACGTCGGCGACACCAGCCACGAAAGTCCCGCCGCGAGCCCCACCAACCCCACCACCGCCAGGACCCCCGATGTTGATGGGCCGAGAACCGGACTATCTGACGGGTTTTCGGCCCACCAACGTCGTGCGGCGGTGGCGGCGAGGAGCAGGCCGGTCAGGGCGGCGGCCGCGAGGAGGGGCCAGATGCTCCAGAGGCCGCCGTGGAGGCCGGGGAGGAACCAGTCCGACCAGACCGAGCCGTTGGTGAGGTAGCCGAGGACGCTGTGTGCTTCGCGGCCGCCGAGGGCCTGTTCGGGGGCCGGTAGGTCGATCGGGCCCAGATGATGGATCCAGGGCAGTGGGTTGCCGGACTGGATCAGGTTCCGTAGGTACCAGTAACCGCCACCCGCCAGAGCCATGCCGCCCGAGGCGAGGAGCGTCCGCCACCGTCGACCGCTCGGCGCCAGGGCGGTCAGTCCCAGGACGAGCACCGCAGCCGGCAGCAGGAAGTTGAGCTTCGTCCCTGCCGCGAGCCCGCCCGCCAGGCCGACGATGAGAAGCGCGCCGGTGGGGAGCGCCCGACGAGAGCGGTCGCTGCCCGCGGCCGCCGCGTTCAGGGCGACCGCCACCGCGGCGAGCAGGAAGAAGATCCCGATGATGTCGTTCCTCGCCTCGCCGGCCTGGTCGGCGAGCGCCGGGACGCTCAACGCGATCGCCCCGAAGGCGAGGGACCAGGGCGCGACCCGGAACGGCCGCCCGATGCACCAACAGGCGAGCAGGCATCCCAGGAGCCAACCGAGGTTCATGAGCGGCGAGAGCAGGTCCCGGGAGAAGGCGAGCATGCCGACCGCGCCGAGGACTTCGCTGTTGGCCGGATAGAACCAGGCGAGGAACTGGGGGGCGATGAAGTGGAGGTCGATCGTGTTGCCGGACTGGAAGAAGCCGGCCGCGAACGGGCCGTGGTACCAGGTGGAATCGAAGCCGGTCATGCCGGTGCCGAGCCGGAGCTTCACGCCGGTGACGAAGTGCCCGATCGCGATCCCGACGATCACCAGGGAGACGACGGTGGCCCAGAGGGAGGGACGATCACGAAGCGAGTCGCTGGCGCCAGGTGAGGTGGGTGCCGGGAGGTCGACGGAGAAGCGGAGCACCAGTCCCACGATCGCCACCCCGAGCAGGTACGGCACCGGCTTGAACAGCGAAACCGTCCCCAGCGCCTCCGCCACCCAGATGAGCAGCGCGATCGCGACGACGGCGCTCGCCAGGAAGCCCACCTCTCCGCCGACCTCCGGCAGCCACCGCCGCCGCACCCGCGCCGCGCCGACCCAGGCGAAACCGACGAGCAGCAGGAGCTCGACGACGCCCAGCAGATATCTCCCCGGCCCGAGCATCCCGGGCTAGCGGCCGCGCCGGCGCAGGAGGCGGAGGATCTGCTCGAGCTCAGCGATCCGCAACATTCGCGCCGCCCCCAGGTAGGCGACCGCGCCCGCGGCCATCCCCGTCCCCAGCGAGATGATCTGGGCGACGGTGCTGCGGCCGAGCACGCTGTCGAGAACGTCCCAGACCAGCCAGCTCACCGCGGCGAGGGCGAGTGAGGCGATCGAGATGCGGATCACGGTCGAGAGCAGCCGTCCCAGCTCCAGGCCACCGAACTCGCGGCGCAGGACGTAGGCCTGGGCGAAGACCGCGGCACTGGTCCCGATGCCGGTCCCGGCGACGATCCCGCCCACGCCGAAGGGCTTGTAGAGGGCAGCCGCGGCGATCGCGGAGACGACCAGGTCGATCACCGCCAGCCCCGTCGCCTGCCAGGGCCGCTGAAGGCTGAAGAAGGTGCGGGTCTGGAGCAGGTAGACGCCGTTGGTCGGCAGGGAGAAGGCGAACCAGAAGAGGGCGGTGCCGACCAGGGTCGTATCCGTCGCGCTGAATTCGCCGCGCTGGTAGACGAGCCGGATGATCGGGTCCGAGAGGGCGAGGAACACCACCGCCGCCGGGATCAGGACGAAGAGGATCTGGCGCATCCCGTTCGCCAGCGTCGCTCGCAGGTTGACGAATTCCTTGTTGTTGGCGAAGCGGGCGAGGGTCGGGAAGAGCACCGTCGCGATCGCCACCGAGAAGATGCCTTGCGGTAGTTGGTAGAGGCGGAAGGCTTTGTCGATCGCGGCCGGCGCTTCGTCGGAGACGAGGCTGCCGAAGAGGCTGTTGATCAGCGCGTTGAAGTTGATCAAGCCGAGGCTGATCGTCACCGGCAACATCAACAGGAGGACGCGCCGCACGCCCGGATTGCGCCAATCGAAGCTCCAGGTGAAATGGAACGGGGTGTTGCGCAGGTCCCAGGCCGGGATCGCCAGCTGTACCGCGGTGCCGATCAGGATGCCGATCGCGTAGGCGTAGATCCGGTTCTTCTCCGAGAACATCGGCTCGAGGACGACGAGCACGAGGATGATCGTCAGGTTCCAGAAGAGGGGCGAGATCGCGAAGGCGCCGAAGCGGTCGTAGCTGTTGAGGATGCCGACGACGATGCCGCTCGCCCCGAGCAGGATCAGGATCGGGAAGAGGACGCGGGACAGCGAGACCGTGAGGTCGAGGAGGTGGCCTTCGAAGCCGGGCGCGAAGATCGGGACGATCACCGGGGCGGCGAGGACGAAGATCGCGGTCAGCGCGCCCATCGCCATCGTGATCAGCAGCAGCAGGGTCGAGGCGAGGCGGAAGGCCTCTTTGAACTGGCGCCGGCCGACGAGGTCGGTGAAAACCGGGACGAAGGCGGGCTGCAGGGCGGCGTCGGCGAAGAGTGCCCGGACCAGGTTGGGGACCTGGAAGGCGATCGTGAACGCCGAGATCGGGCCGCTGACGCCGTAGTACCCGGCGGCGACGATTTCGCGGGCGAGGCCGGCGATGCGCGAGGCGCCGGTGGCGATCGAGAAGAACGCGGTCGACCGCGCGATGCGGCCGCCCTGCCCCACCCGCGGCGTCGGCAGGACGAATTCCTCGCTCGGGTAGAACGCCTCCGCCTCGCCGATGGCCACATCGGCGTTGATGGCCTGCGGGCCATGGACGGGGGTGTCGGGTGCCTCGGGACTCTCCAAGCTTCGGTCTCAGTCGCTATAGTCGGCGGCCGCCCAGGGCCGAGATCACCTCGGTGGGCACTGACGACATGGCCAACATAGCCTCACAGAAAAAGCGGATACTTCGCAGCGAGCGCGAGCGCACCGAGAATCGACTGCTGACCAGCACCGTGAAGACCTACTTCCGGCGCCTGGAGACGGCGGTCGAGTCGGGCGACTCCGATTCGATCCAGAAAGAGCAGCGCGAGCTGACCTCGAAGATCGACAAGGCCGTCCAGAAGGGCGCCCTTCACAAGAACACCGGTGCGCGTAAGAAGGCTAAAGCGGCTCGCATTGCCGCCGGCGCCGGCGCTTCGGCTGAGTAGCGCCTCCCTCGCCCGGACCATCCCTGCCTCGCGCCGACCGGCGCCCCCGATCGCGACCTAAGCCGTCGCGCCCGTCGCCCTGCGCAACGCCAGGGTGAACGCCAGCTCGTCGCCGTAGTCGGCATCGCCGCGGCACCAGCGCTCGAGCTGGGCGAGCGTCTCGGTGGCGACCCGCAGATCGGCGACGTCGACGTTGCCGAGCCGGGCGACGAGCTGCTTGGCGGCGTAGGGGTGCATCTTGAGCTGGGACTCGACCTCGCGCGGCGGCATTCCCTCCTCCAGCATCGCGGCGGCGGCGCAGGCGGCGCGCAGGCGGGACGCGAGGCCGTAGATCAGGCCGGTGACGTTCTCCCCCTGCTCGATCAGCTGCTCGCCGACCCGGAGTGCGGTGCGCGCGTCCCCCTCGACGACCGCGTCGGAGAGAGTCCAGACTGCGGCTTCGGAGGTGTCGGCGATCATCTCCTCGATGTCGGCGGCGGTGACCTGGCCGGATTCCCCGGCCCAGAGCGCGAGCCGCTCGAGCTCGTTGCGAAGGCGCAGTGGCTCGGGTCCCATGCGTTCGACCAGGAGGCGAGCGGCAGCGGGATCGAGCTTGAATCCCAGGCGCTGGGCATCGGTGACGAGGACGCGCGGCATGTCGCGCGCTTTCGGCGCCTCGAAGTTGTGGACCTCGCCCTTGGCGGCCTTGACCGCTTTCAGCAGCTTCGCCGGCGCTTTGGCGCGGGCGATCAGGACCAGCGTGAGGTCGGGCGGCAGCGCCGTGCCGATCGTCTCCGCCACCGCCGCCTGCTGTTTGTCGCGCCATTTCTCGACCCCGTCAGCGAGGAGGTAGCGCCGCGTGCCCATCAACGACATCGCCGGGATCGCGGCGAGGAGCGCCTCGTGGTCGGGCGCGCCGCGGCCCTCGCTCGGCTCGAACACCTCGAGCGCCCCGTCTCCCCCTCCCGTTCGGCGCGGGCCCGCAGGCGCTGCCGCGTCGCCTCGATTTTCGCCCCGTCGGTGCCGGAGATCAGGTAGAGCGGGCGCATCTCGTCGGGCACGGGATCAGTGTACGGAGAAGCCCCGGCGGGTCACGTCGATCTCGATCGTCCCGTCCTCGTCGGTCCGCAGGGTCGGGACGCGGCCCGCCGCGAGGGTCGCGAGGGTGCCGGGGGTCGGGTGTCCGAACGGGTTGTCGGCACCGACGGAGATCACCGCGAGGCGCGGACGGATTCGATCGAGCAGGGCTCCGAGGCCCGCGTCGTCGGAGCCATGGTGGGCGACCTTCAGTACGTCGACCGGCCCCGGGTCGAGCGGCGTCGATTCGGCCTCGGCATCGGCGGTGAGCAGCATCGTGAAGCGGTGCCAGCGCGCGCGGATCACCAGGGCCAGGGCGTTCGGGTCGGTGTCGGGGGCGGCTTCTGCGAGCAGGGTCGGCGGCGGCCAGAGCACTTCGAGGAGGAGCGAGCCGGAGCGCAGCGTCGCCCCGGCGGCCACTCGCTCGGGCCGGACGCCCTCCGCCTGGGCCGCGGCGAGGAACCGGCGGTCGAGGCGCCCGTAGACGAGCCGGGAGATCGGCACCCGCCCGAGCGCCTCGGCGAGACCGCCCGCGTGGTCGGATTGGTCGTGGGTGACGATCGCCGCGCCGAGCCGCTCGATGCCCTCGGCGTGAAGCTCCGCGACGAGTGCATCCCCGGGAGGCCCGCCGTCGACGAGAACCGCCGGCGCGTTCCGTGGCTGCAGCAGGATCGCGTCCCCCTGGCCGACGTCGAGCACCTCGATCCGAAGCCCTGGCGGTGGTCCGATGGTGCGAGTCGCGTCGCGGGGCCGGAGCGCGAAAACGAGGGCGAGGAGGACGACCAACGCGACGATGCCGAGTCGGACCCCGCGCTGCATGGCTTTTCCACGCCATACGGCGGAAAGGGCATGCAGCGTGGCAGCTGAAGATGCGCGGGCGGCGGCGAGACGACGGGCGCGGGAGAGGCTCGCGCCCGCCGCGATCGCCGCGGCGATGGCAACGTAGGTCCCGAGCATCGTCGCCAGGTCGATGTGGACGTGGAGGACGGCCCAGGAGGGGCGACCGCACCAGGCGGCGACCTGGGCGATATAGGCGAGGAGCAGGGCGTCGAGGCCGTTGATCGGCGCGAGGGGGATGCCGGGGACCTGGGCCAGCGCCGCCGAGACCATGCCGAGCCACATCGCGGGTGCCACGGCGGGGAGGGCGAGGACGTTCGCGGCGAGGCTCGTCAGGCTGACTTCTTCGAAGACGAAGGCGATCAGCGGACCGGTCGCCAGGGTGGCGGCAAGCGTGACGGCGACACCCTCGGCCAGCGCGCGGCGCCATCTCCCCCGACCCAGGCGCGCAATCAGCCAGGTCCGGATCGGCGCGGCGAGCAGGAGGATGCCGAGGACGGCGGCGAAGCTCAGCTGCCAACCGACGTCGCCGGCCACGGATGGATCGATCGCGAGGGTCACGACCAGCGCGAGGCCGAGGGCGTAGAGACGGGAAGCACGGCGGCCGGCCAGGGTCGCGAGGAGGCCGGCGGCGCCCATCACGCCCGCCCGCTGGATCGAGGGAGCGGATCCCGCCAGCGGGACGTAGACGGCGATCAGGCCGAGCACCCAGATCAGGCGCTCGCGCAACGGGATGCCGAAGGCGGCCAGGATCGGCATCGCGAGGAGCGCGAGCAGGGTGACGTTCTCGCCGCTGACGGCGGTGAGGTGGCTCAGGCCGGCGCGGACGAAATCTTCCTTGGTGCCTTGATCGAGGCCGTCGTCTTCGCCGAGGACGAAGCCCCGGGCGAGCGCCGCCTCGCGCGACGGCATGCCTTCTCCCAGCCCGGCCAGCGCGCGCTCACGGATCTCCGCGTTGCGGACGAAGGCGACCGCCACGAGGACCGCGATCCCGACCAACACCGGCAATGAGGGATGCGGCGAGCGCACGACTTCCCCGCTCAGGGCTGGAGGCGCTCGCGCAGCGCTTCCATCGTCGCCGGGCCGATCCCGGAGACCTGGTCGAGCTGGTCGACCGAGGACAGGCCGCCGTGTTCTTCGCGGAACCCGATGATCGCTTCGGCGGTGACCGGGCCGATCCCGTCGATGGTGTCCAGTTCGGCCGCGGTCGCGGTGCCGAGGCTGATCGGGCCGTCTTCGGCTTCCGCGGAAGGCACCGACGCACCTTCTTCCGGGACGACGACCTGTTGACCGTCAGCCAGGCGAGCCGCGAGGTTGATCGCGTCCAGCGAAGCCTTGGAGGTCGATCCGCCCGCCCGTTTCACCGCGTCGTTCACTCGACTCCCGGCCGGCATTCGGTAAACGCCCGGCTTCCGAACGGCGCCGGTCACATCCACGACCAGATCGCTCCCACCTTCTTCAACCGAGACGCTCGATTCGCCTTCGTAGCCGGACGTGTAGCCGGGACTGGTTTCCCCTCCCTCCCCACGTACGGCTCGCGCGCCGATGAACAACAGCGCCACGGCGATCGCACCGTAGACGGCGAGTTGGATCCTGCTCAGTTCTGGCATGCCCGCCACGCTGGCGGGAAATCACGCACGTGTGGCGCGCAGAATGAAAATTCTGCGTCGCGAAACCGCGCCTAGTAGTCGTCCTCGTCGTCGTAGCCCGCCACCTCGGCGAGCTGATCGCTGTAGAGCTCTTCCGCCGCCACCGGCGGCGACTGGATCGAGATGCAGGCGAAATCCTCGCTGCCGTCGTTGCGGACGGCGTGTTCGGTCGCGGGCGGGACCAGGATCAGATCGCCCTCCGAGACCGCCTGGGTGTCGCCGGCCACCGACATCGTTCCCTCCCCGCGCACGACGACGTAGACCTGCTCCGCTTCTTCCTGGGAGCGCAGCTGCTGCTCGCAGCCACCGGGCAGGACGAGCCAGGTCACGGAGAGATTGCGCGCGCCGAGTTCACCCGCATCCATCAGGATGTGGGTACGGAGGCGATGCCACTCCTGAACGGAACTTTCCGAGAGGCGCCTGACGAGCACGGGCCGTTTCTACCAAATACCGCGGCCGGGGGCGGCCGATCGGACGCGTTGGCTACCTGGCGACCAGATTCACGAGCTTGCCGGGGACGACGATTTCCTTGACGATCTCCTTGCCGTCAAGGAATTTGGCGACGTTCTCGTTGCCTTTCGCGAGCCCCAGAAGCTCGTCCTGAGACGCCTCCGCCGGCGCCTCGATCCGGGCGCGCACCTTGCCGTTCACCTGGACCACGAGCGTCACCGTGTCGCTCACCAGCATCGCCTCGTCGGCGGTCGGCCAGGACTGCTCCCAGACCCGCTCGCCGGTCATCCGCTCGTAGGCCTCCGCGCCCAGGTGGGGCGCGAAGGGGAAGATCAGCGAGGCCGCCGTGGCGGTCGCGAACCGGAGCGCCGCCTCGCCGCCGGGATCGCCGTAGAGGCCGTCCTTCAGCCGATAGGCGTCGTTGACCAGCTCCATCACCGCCGAGATCACGGTGTTGAACTGGAAGCCGCGTTCGAAATCCTTGGTCGCCTTGTCGATCGACCAGTGCGCCTTCGCGACCAGCGCCCGCGCGTCGCCCTCGGTCGCCGCCGGGTCGCCGCCCGCCGCGGCCCGCTCCTCGACCTCCTCGCAGAGCCGCCAGAGGCGAGAGAGGAAGCGGTTGACGCCCTCGACGCCCTCGTCGGTCCAGTCACCGCCGCGCTCCGGCGGGCCCATGAAGCAGACGTAGGTGCGGGAGGTGTCGGCCCCGTAGCGCTCCACGTACTCGGCCGGGCTCACGGTATTGCCCCGGGACTTCGACATCTTCGCCCCGTCGCGGGTGATCATCCCCTGCGCGAAGAGGTTCGCGAACGGCTCCTGCACGTCCAGGTGCCCGAGGTCGGCAAGCGCCTTGGCCACGAACCGCGCATACATCAGGTGCAGGATCGCGTGCTCGACCCCGCCGATGTACTGATCGACCGGCATCCAGTGGTTGGCCGCGTCGCGGTCCCACGCCGCCTCCTCGTTACGTGGATCGAGGTAACGGATGTAGTACCAGGAGGAGTCGACGAAGGTGTCCATCGTGTCGGTCTCCCGCCGCGCCGCGCCGCCGCACCTCGGGCACTCGGTATTGACCCAGTCGGTCGCCGCCGCGAGCGGGCTCTGGCCGTGCGGCGCGTAGTCCTCGATCTCCGGTAGCTCGACCGGCAGCTGGTCCTCGGGCACCGGCACGGTCCCGCATTCGTCGCAGTAGACGATCGGGATCGGCGCGCCCCAGTAGCGCTGCCGCGAGAGCAGCCAGTCGCGCAGGCGGTAGTTGACCGCGGTCTTCCCCCGCCCCTCCTCGCCCAGCCACTCGACCATCGCCGCGTAGGCGTCGCGGTTCCCCTGACCGTCGAAGCGGCCCGAGTTCACCATCGGTCCGTCGCCGGCGTAGGGCAGGCCCTCGGCATCGCCGGGCGCCTCCGGGTCAGACCCTTCGATCACCCGCTTGACGGGCAGGTCGAAGGCGTTGGCGAAGTCGTAGTCGCGGGAGTCGTGCCCGGGCACCGCCATGATCGCGCCGGTCCCGTACTCCATCAGCACGTAATCGGCGACGAACATCGGGATCTCCTCGCCGTTCACCGGGTTGACGACGCTGCGGCCGAGCGGGACGCCGGTCTTCTCGCGATCCTCGGCGCCGCGTTCCTCCGCCGACTCGCGACCGACCCGGTCGACGTACTCGCGCACCGCCGCCTCGGCGGGCGTTCCGGCGACAAGCTTCTGCAGCTGCGGGTGCTCTGGGGCCAGGACGAAGAAGGTCGCCCCGAAGAGCGTGTCGGGACGCGTGGTGAAGACGGGGAAATCGAGGTCGACTTCGTCGCATCGGAAGACCACTTCGGCGCCCTCGGAGCGGCCGATCCAGTTGCGCTGCATGGTGATCACGTGCTCGGGCCAAGACTCGAGCGCGTCGAAATCTGAAAGGAGCCGGTCGGCGTAGTCGGTGATCTTGAAGAACCACTGCTCGAGGCTTTTCTGGATCACCTCGGTGCCACAGCGCTCGCAGCGCCCGTCGACCACCTGCTCGTTGGCGAGCACGGTCGCGTCCTTCGGGCACCACTGGACCGCCGCCTCGGTGCGGTAGGCGAGCCCGCGCTCGAAGAGTTGCAGGAAGATCCACTGGGTCCAGCGGTAGTACTCGGGCTGGTGGGTGGCGATCTCCCGCGACCAGTCGATCGAGACTCCCCACGACTGAAACTGGCGGCGGAACGACTCGATCGAGCGCTCGGTCGCGACGCGCGGCGGCTCGCCCGTTTTGATCGCGTTGTTCTCGGCCGGCAGGCCGAAGGCGTCGTAGCCCATCGGGTGCAGGACCTGGAAGCCTTGGCGGCGCCGGAAGTGGGCGATCGCGTCGCCGACGGCATAGCACTTGAGGTGGCCGACGTGGGGTTCCCCCGACGGGTAGGGGAGCATCTCGCAGACGTAGGCCTTCGGCTTCTCGGAGTCGAAACCGGGCCGCCCCGGGTTCGGGACCTCCCAGGTGCGCTCCTCGGCCCACACCGCCTGCCACTTGCTCTCGATCGCTTTCGGTTCGTAGCCACTCATGGGCAGGCGATCTTATGTAGGCGAGGGCGCGAGCGGCCCGCTAGTGCGCGAATTGCCCCGCGAACGAGTAGTGGTAGTCGCTGAGCGAGCGCAGGATGTGCGGCCAGACGTAGACCTCGATCGTCGCCGCGACGATCAGCATCGGCACCGCGATCGCGACCGTGACCGCCGTCGCCGCGAGCAGCTGCCTCCACTCTCCGCGACGGCTGGCGATCAGCCAGGCGGCGAGCGGCAGGAACAGTGCGGTCAACTCGATCAGCGCGTGCGGGAGGACACTGAGGATCAGTTCGAGCCGGCTGATGTGCAGCTGGTAGGCAAGCGTCGCGCCCTGGAAACCGAGGTACAGCGCCTGCGTCGCGAGCGAGAAGATCGTCACCGCGGCGACGAAGAGGATCGCCAGCTCCCCCGCCTTCACGTGGACCCAGCGCGAGAATCCGGTGCGCTGCTCGGCCGCGAGCGGCATCGAGGCGCCGGCGATGAACCCCGCTACGCAGGCAGTCGCGTGCAGGGCGAGCACCAGCGCGTTGCGGTAGAGGATCGGCAGCAGGTCGGAGAAGTGAGACGACTCGGTCAGCCCCGGCATCCGCCACGGCGTGACATCCGGCGTCAGCAGTCCGGAGACGACCCAGGTGGCGGTAAGCAAGGCCAGCGCGATGCAGAGGCTGAGCGCGAACCATCCCTGCAACACGCTCCAGCGCCCCTCGCGCCAGGCGGCAAGCGCCTCCCGCGTGTCCTCCATCCCGTGGGACAGCACGTGCTCGTTGGCGGTGCGGGCGCGCATCGGTCATGCATCGGCACTCCCGGTCGAGGGGTTGAGGGCGGCGGGAACCAGGCGGGCATAAGGACGACCTCGATGGCTGATCGAGATCTCGGCTCCGGCGGCGGCGCGCTCGAGGTAGAGGCCGAACCGATTGCGGAACTCGTGCGCGCCGACGGCCTCGGTCGGCGCGGACACGTCCGCAGTGGAGCTGAGGGGGCTCGAACCCCTGACCTCCGCCATGCCATGGCGGCGCTCTTCCAGCTGAGCTACAGCCCCGGGAAACTCGTAATCGGTCGCCCAGTGTACCGACGCGCGCTGGTTGTTTCGTGCCGGCCCCACTCGGAGGTGGATCATGTTCTTCCCGGCGAAGTCCGCGATCGGCAGGAAGTAGCACTTGCGGACTTCCTCGCAGTAGATCGCGATGGCATCGACCTCCTCGACGCCGTAGGTCGACCTGACGTAGCCACGGGTCGGCGAGTGATAGGAGCAGTCACAGCGAACCCTGATCACCTCGCCCCGCAACGACCCCCACTTGCACTGCACCCGCAGCAAGCGACCGGCGATCCCGAGCACCAGGTCGTAGCGCTCGTGCTCGGTCATCGGCATAAGGACGGTGAGCCCGAGCCGGGCCGCTTCGGCGGCGATCGCCAACTCGGCGACGTTCCCTTTGATGTTCTGATCGGCGGGCACGAACATATGTTCGTACCTTCACAGCCCTACTTCAAGGGCTGGCGGTATGAATCCAGTGCCGAAAGTGAAAATCTTCGGTGACTTCTGGAGCCGCTACGCGGCGTGGCGCTCGGGACCGTCCTCGTCGACGTCGAGGATCAGGTTGTCGGGCGCCGTGTGGCGGACCTTGAAATCGATGGTCGAGAGCTCCTCCAGCTCACGCAGGAGGTCGACCGGCTCGTCGAGCCGCATCGAGAAGGTCGCGCGGCCCTCGGAGAACCGTTCGACCGAGATGTCGGTGGCGCCGATCTTGCCCACGGTCTCCTCGAAGCCGACCAGCTGGGAGAAGTCGCCGAGCGGGCCGATCTCGAGGCGCAGCTCGCCTTCGAACAGGCCGGGCTCCCAGGAAGTGTCGGGGTCGATGGCGACGTGGCCATTTCCATTGCCGTTGCCGTTCGCGGTGATGACGGGCTCGGGGACGGCGGGTTCGAGGGAGGCGGGCTCCTCCACCCCACCGGTCTCGGCCTCGTCGACCTCCCGCACGCGTTTGCTGACCTCGACCGCCTCGCGCAGCGCTTTCATCCGGATCCGGGTGGCCTGGCCGCGCGCTTGCGCCTGCAACTCCTCCAACCGCGCCGAGACCGCGTCGAGTGAAGCGATACTGCGGTCGTGGATGGCATTCGCCTCCTCGAGGCGCTCGGTCAGATCGCGGATCGTGCGCTCGCGTTCGATCACCATCGCCGAGAGCGAGGAGAGGTCGGCCTCGTGGGAGGCGATCGCGCGCGCCTGGATCAGGCTCTGCGCTTCCAGCGCCGAGTTGCGCTCTCCGAGCGTCGCGGTGTGCTGTTCGAGGCCTGCGATCTGGGTGTCGCGGGCCGCGATGGCGGTATCGACTTCGAAGCGGCGGTAACCCAGTAGCGCCCATCTGAAGCTGGTCATGGGCGCGACCGTAGAGCGATGCTCGGACGTAACTTTGGTTACGTCCCGGCAGCGACCCCGCCCCGGGGCGGCCGGCCCCTACGCGCCGGCGGCGGCGGAAGGCGCTTCGGGGGCGTCGAGGTCGAGCTCGAGGCGCGGCGCCTCGTGCCAGAGGTCCTCGAGCTGGAACCGGTCGCGCGCTTCCGGCGTGAAGACGTGGAGGACCACGTCGAGATAGTCGACGATCGTCCACCCTGCGTCGCCGCCGCCGTCGACCCCGCCCGGCAAGAGGCCGGAGTCGTGCTTCACCCGGATGCGGACCTCATCGGTGATCGCCCGCGCCTGGCGCTCGTTGCGCGCCGTGCAGATCACGAGGAAGTCGGTGTAGGCCACCAGACCCCGCATGTCGAGCGCGACGATGTCCTCGGCTTTTTTCGAATCGGCAAGCTCGGCGAGGTGCCGAGCGAGGTTCTCTGACTGGACCGGATTCAAGCGTAGATCCCCTTCTCCTCGATGAATCGGGCTACCGGCTCCGGGACGAGATAGCGAAGCGGCCGGCCGGCGGCGGCGCGCTCACGAACGGCTGAGGAAGAGACACCGAACTGGGGCATCTCGAGCATCGTCGCGCGTCCCTCCGCGCCGAGGCTCCGCATCACCGCCGCCACCTCCGTGTCGGAGATGCCCGAACGCCGTGCGACCGCCAGGCGGGCGAGCCCGACCACGCGCTCGGGCTCACGCCAGCTCTCGAGTCCGACGGCGGCGTCGGCCCCCATCACGAAAACGAGATCACTTTCGCCTCTTTCTTCAGCAAGCTGCTCCAAGGTCTCATACGTATAGGACGGCCCATCGCGTTCGACCTCCAGGGAGGAGACGGAGAAGCGCGTGTCGTCGGCGGCGGCGAGCCGCGACATCGTCATCCGCAGCTCTTTGCCGGGATCGTCGGCGATCCGCTTGTGCGGGGCCACGCCGGTCGGCACGAGGATGACCTCGGACAGGCCGAGCTGCCAGAGCGCCTCCTGGGCGAGCGCCAGGTGACCGAGGTGTGGCGGGTTGAAAGCCGACCCGAGGACCCCGATTCCTGCTCCGGGATTGTCAGCCACGAACTTGGCCGCTGCCGCGGCCGACGTACTTCGTCGTGGTCAACTCGCGCATCCCGATCGGGCCCCGGGCGTGCAGCTTCTGGGTCGAGTTGCCGATCTCGGCGCCCATCCCGTACTCGAAGCCGTCGGTGAATCGGGTCGAAGCGTTCACGTAGACGGCGGCCGCGTCGACTCCGGCGACGAAGGCGTCGGCGGCCCGCGCGTCTCCCGTGACGATCGCCTCCGAGTGGCCGGTCCCGTGGGCGTTGATGTGGTCGATCGCCTCATCCACCGAGTCGACGACCGCGACCGCCATCTTCAGCGCCAGGTACTCGGTGTCCCAATCCTCATCGGTGGCCTCACCCATGGCGACGGACTCGCCGGCGACGGCACGCGCCCGCGCGTCGCCGACCAGCTCGACCCCTTCGGCCGCCAGGGCGGCGAGGATCGTCGGCCCGTGACTCGCCGCGACGGCCTCGTCCAACAGCAGCTTCTCGGCCGCGTTGCAGACGCCGGGGCGCTGCACCTTCGCGTTGACCGCGATCCGGGTCGCCATCTCCAGATCGGCGTCGGAGTGCACGTAGACGTGGCAGTTGCCCGCCGCGGCGTACATCACGGGCACCGTCGCGACCGCCTTGATCGCCTCCTTCAAGCCCTCTCCCCCGCGCGGGATCAGCAGGTCGACGACGCCCTCCTGCGTCGCCAGCTCGGCCAGCCCGTCGCGGTCGCCCGAGTCGAGCAGCAGCACCGAGTCCTCCGGCAGCCCCGCCTCAGCGAGCCCCTCGCGGACGATCGCCGCCAGCGCCGCGTTGGAGTGCTGCGCGTAGCTGGACCCGCGCAGGACGATCGCGTTGCCACTCTTGATCGTCAGCGCCGCGCAGTCGATCGTCACGTTCGGGCGCGCCTCGTAGATCACCCCGACCACACCGAGCGGCACGCGGATCTTGCGCAGGTCGATCCCGCTGTCCAGCGTGCGGCGGTCGAGCTCCTCGCCGACCGGATCGTCCAGCGCCGCGACCGCGCGCACGCCCTCCGCCATCGCCGCCACCCGGTCCGGCGTCAGCGTCAGGCGGTCGCGCAGCGCCTCGGAGAGGCCGACGGCGCGCTCGTCGGCGAGGTCGGCGGCGTTCGCCTCGAGGATCGCCTCGGCCCGCTCGTCGAGCAGTCGCGCCGTCGCCGCCAGCGCCGCGTCCTTGGCGGCCGTCGGCGCGCTCGCCAAAGCTCGCGCGGTGCGCTTTGCCGCGAGGCAGCTCTCGGGAATGGTCCTGGTCGCAACAGCCATGACGAGAAGGGTAACCGGCCGCGCCCGGCGCGCCTCGGCTCGGCACGCAAACGTTGCGAAGTTGGCCCTAGATCAGCACGAAGCGGTCCCGGTGGATGACCTCGTCCGGGACCTCGGGAAAGTGCTCGCGCAGGTAGGAGCTGCGATGGCCCGCGGTGCGCTCGACGTCGCCGGAGGAGTACTCCGAGATGCCCTTGCCCAACGGCTTCTCGACGCCGCGCTCGCGCACCCAGACCGCGTCGCCCGCCCCGAAGGCGCCGTCGGCGCCGGTCACGCCGACGGCGAGCAGGCTCGAGCCGCTCTCCCGCAGACGCACCGCCGCACCCGGATCGACGACGACGGCCCCGGTCGGCTGCTTCGCGTATTTCAGCCAGAGCTTGTAGGGACTGAGGCGCCGCTCCACCTGCGCCGCGGTGAAGCGCGTGCCGACCTCGCCGCCCGCGGCCGCCACCGCCAGCTCGTCGACCCGCGTCCCGTTGCAGATCACCACCGGCACGCCCGACTCGCTGGCGATCCGCGCCGAGGTGATCTTGCTCTGCATGCCGCCGCGCCCGAGGGCGGAGGACTCGCCGATCTGGATCGTCTCCAGCACCTGCGTGTCTTCGATCCTCGACACCAGCTCGGCGTCCTGGGACGTGCGGGGGTCCCCGGTGAAGACCCCGTCGGTGTTCGTCAGCAGTACCAGCAGGCGCGCCTTCAGCAGCGCCGCGACCAGCGCCGCGAGGAAGTCGTTGTCGCCGAAGGTGACTTCGTCGGTCGCCGTCGTGTCGTTCTCGTTGATGACCGGGACGACCTTCCAGTCGAGCAGGCGGTCGAGGGTGTTGCGGACGTTCAGGTAATGACTGCGTTCCGAAACATCGGAGAGCGTCAACAGCACCTGCGCCGCACGCGTCCCCCCGGTCGCAAGCCGTGACTCATACGCGCGGAAGAGGTCACCCTGGCCGATCGCCGAGCAGGCCTGCAGCGCGTCCATCCCCCGCGGGCGCTCGCCGAGGTCGAGCAGCCGCATGCCGCGCGCGATCGCCCCGGAGGTGACGAGCACGACCCGCTCCCCGCCTTGCTCCAGCGCGCTCACCTGCGCGCACACCGAGTCGAGCACCTCGGTGCGCAGGGACCCGTCGTCGTTGGCGACGACCGAGCTGCCCAGCTTTACTACCAGCGTCATGGCCGGCAAGTCTACGAGCGAACACATGCCATTCAGTCACGAGCTCCGCGTGCGGTACGGAGAGTGCGACGCCCAGGGCGTCGTCTTCAACGCCAACTTCCTCGCCTACGTCGACGTCGTCCTCACCGAGATCTGGCGCGAGTCGATGGGCTCCTACGACCTACTCCTGGAGACCGGCGTCGACACGGTGGTCGGCGAGGCCAACCTGCGCTTCCTCCTCCCCGGCCGCTTCGACGACGTCCTCCGCATCGAAGGCGGCTTCGACGGCCTGGGGACGACCAGCACGACGCTGAAGCTCTGGTTCCGCCGCGGCGACGAGCTCCTGGTCGAAGCCGATGTCCGCTACGTCTTCGTCGACCTGGAGAGCTGGGAAAAGTCCCCGATTCCCGACAAGGTCCGCGAGGGCCTCGAGCCGCTGCTGCTGGGCTGAGGCGCGCACCACTCCGGGAAGGGGACGCGTCCGTCTCGGCCACGGCCCTGACTGCCTGTGGCGTGGCCGAGACGGCCGGGGTATGAAAGCGGCGGAGAAAGTACGACGCCGTTGCGGCAGACGTGAGGGAGACGCCACGAACCCCACACTTCCGCGCAGGTTCCTCATGCTTCGTGCGCCTTCCGTCTGACCCCGAATGTTGACGGGCCGAAAACCCGTCTATATGACGGGTTTTCGGCCCGTCAACCTGGGGGGTGCTGGAGAAGCGTGACGGGGGTGTGGGGTTCCGGGCGGAAGCGTGACGAACCCTTGGACTTCCTGACGAAACCGTCACGTCCTGGGCGTCTCGGACACGGCCACAGCCTGCCAGGGTCGTGTCCGAGACGCCCAGGACGCAGCTAGGACTGCCGCAGCGGCCGGGAGGACGCCGTCCCCCGACCCCTAAATGTGAAGCTCGAACTCGTGCTCGCCGATGCGGACGTCATCGCCGGCCTCGAAACCCGCCTTGTTCAACGCCGCGATCACGCCCATCTCGGTGAGGCGCTGCTCCAGGTAGGCGAGGGCTTCTTCGTTTTTCGTGTCGTGGCGTTCGAAGAGGAGCTCGACGCCGCGGCCGCCGATGCGGAAGGCGCCGTCGTCCTCGCGCTCGACCCAGTAGCCACCCTCGCCGGCGGGACGGTAGACGCGGTGCTCGGTCTCGAACTCGGCGTCGGGGACGCCGGCCGGGACGGCGTCGAGCGGCTGGACGGTCGCGAGCTCGGCGAGAATGCGCCGCCGCAGGTCTTCGAGCCCCTCCCCGGTCGCCGAGGAGACCGAGACGACGCCGAGGACGGAATCGCCGAGGCGCTCGGTCCATTCCGCCAGCGCCGCCTCGACCGCCTCCGGCGCCAGCAGGTCGCGCTTGGAGAGGACGACCAGCTCCGGCAGGCGCTCGAGCCCCGCCCCGTAGGCCTCGAGCTCAGCCCGGATCAGATCGTAGTTGCCGACCGGGTCGCCTTCGAGTGGCGTCACCTCGACCAGGTGCACGAGCATCGAGCAGCGCTCCACGTGGGCGAGGAACTCGTGGCCGAGGCCCGCGCCGTCCGCCGCCCCTTCGATCAGCCCCGGGATGTCGGCGAGCACCGCCTGGCGGTCCTCCCCCTCGATCGTCCCCAGCGCCGGCGACAGCGTCGTGAACGGATAGTCGGCGACCTTCGGCGTCGCCTTGGTGAGCCGGCTGAGCAGCGAGCTCTTGCCCGCGTTCGGCAGCCCGACCAGGCCGACGTCGGCAAGCAGCTTCAGCCGCAGCTCGATCCAGTCGGCCTCCCCCTTGGTGCCTTTCTCGGCGAAGCGCGGCGCCTGGCGCACCGAAGTCGTGAACCGGCGGTTGCCGTGGCCCCCGCGGCCACCGTGGGCGACCACCGCGGTCTGCCCGGGGACGACCAGGTCGATCGCGGCGCCCTCGACCGTCACCGCCTGGGTGCCGGGCGGCACCGGGATCTCGCGGGTCTCGCCGCGCGCCCCGTGCCGGTTCGAACCTTCGCCGTGGCGCCCCTTCTGGGCGCGGAAGTGTTTGCTGCCCCGGAGCGCGCCGAGGTCACGCCGCGACGGATCGCAGACCAGCACGACGTCGCCGCCGTTCCCGCCGTCACCGCCATCGGGACCGCCACGCGGCACGTGGGCTTCGCGGCGGAACGAGATGCACCCGTCGCCGCCACGACCACCCTCGACCCAGATTTTCGCCGTGTCGTCCACGGCGGCTCAGGACCTCAGTTACTCGTCGGCGAGGACGCTGATCGTGCGGCCCTTGCGCGTGGAGTGGAAGGAGACCTTGCCTTCACTGGTCGCGAAGATCGTGTGGTCGCGGCCGATGCCGACGCCCTCGCCGGGCCAGAAGCGGGTGCCGCGCTGGCGCACGATGATCTCGCCGCCGGTGACCTGCTGGCCGGCGAAAACCTTGACGCCGAGCATGTTCGGGTTGGATTCGCGCCCGTTTCGGGACGAACCGAGACCTTTCTTATGAGCCATTTAGGCCTCCTCTCCGTCAGCTTTGGCGGGAGCTTTCTCGGCAGGCTCTTTTTTGGAGGAGCCGCCTTTCGCGCCTTTGAGGCTGGTCACCTCGAGCCGGGTGAGCTCGGAGCGGTGGCCGGCGCGTTTGCGGTAGCCCTTCTTCGCCTTGTATTTGAAGACTTTGATCTTCGGCCCGCGCAGATGCTCGGCCACTTTGGCCTCGACTTTGACTTTCGCCAGGTCTTTCGCCCCGACGATCACGTCTCCGTCACGGAAGAGCACCGGGCGCAGGGAAATTTTGTCGCCGTCTTTGGCGTCCAGCCGGTCGACGAGCAGCGTCGTGCCCTCTTCGACCTTGTACTGCTTTCCACCGCTCTCGATCACCGCGTACATGCTGTCTCGTTCCTCTTCCGACTACTCGTCCGTCGAACCTTGTTTGGCGCGCGAACGTCCCCGACCGCCTCGGCGGCCGCGG
Source organism: uncultured Actinomycetes bacterium (assembly GCA_963782515.1). Taxonomy (GTDB): domain Bacteria; phylum Actinomycetota; class Thermoleophilia; order Solirubrobacterales; family 70-9; genus VAYN01. The sequence continues at coordinate 1,731,797 of CAWAJY010000004.1, forward strand.
TTGCGTTTGCGCGCGGGAGCATCGGAGTCTAAACCGTTGTCGCTCCCACCGTCATTCCCGGCACCGTTCCCGTTGCCGATCGGGGCCTCGCTGCCCAGCAGGGAGGCGATCGCCGCCGCCCGCTCGACCTCGTCGATCCGCACCAGCTTGCGCTCCCCCACGTAGGGGCCGCCGCCGGTGATGCTGACGATGTAGGAGTCGATCCGGGCCACCGCGTCGGCGTCGTTGTACATGTGGGGCTCGTCGATCTTGACCAAGACCTCCTCGCCGACCTTGAACGGCAGCGCCCGCTCCTCGATCTTCTCCCGGCTCCCGGACTCGACGACTTCAAAGGTCTCGATCGCGTTCGCGTCGCCGCCCTCGAAGTGGAAGCGCTTGCCGGTGTCGGCCTCGAGCTCGGCCAGCCCGCTGTCGGCGTCGGTCAGCGCCGCCGCGACTTTCGGGTTCACCCGGACGAGGAAGGCTTCGTCGGATTTTTCGGCCGCGATTTCGCGCATCTTCCGCAACCCGTCCAACGCCACGGTCTCGGCCGAGAGGACGACCCCCTCGCCGTGACAGGTCGGACAGATCTCGGTGAGGATCTCGCGCACCCCGTCGGTGACGTTCTGACGCGTCATCTCGACCAGGCCCAGCGGCGAGACCTCGACCACGTAGCTCTTCGACTTGTCGGCGTCGAGCGCTTTGCGCATCACCTTCAGGACTTTGTCGCGGTTCGAGGCGCGCGCCATGTCGATGAAGTCGATGACGATGATCCCGCCGATGTCGCGCAGCCGCAGCTGGCGTACCGACCTCGTCGGCGGCCTCGGTGTTGACTTTCGTGATCGTCTCCTCCAGGCCGCCTTTGCCGCGCCCGGTGAAGCTGCCCGTGTTGACGTCGATGACGGTCAGCGCCTCGGTGTAGTCGATGATCAGGTAGCCGCCCGAGGGCAGGTCGACCCGCCGGTTCAGGGTCGAATCGATCTCCTTGTCGATCCCATATTTCTCGAACAGCGGCTTCTTCTCGCCTTATAGAGTTCGACCCCGCCGACCAGCTCCGGCGCGGTCCGCTGGAAGAAGCTCGTCACCCGCTCGAACTGCTTCTCCGAGTCGATGATCGCCTTCTCGAACTCGTTGAGGAAGACGTCGCGCAGGACGCGGACCGAGAGGTCGGCCTCCTGGAAGACCATCGACGGCGCCTTCGTTTCCGCGGCGCGCCGGTCGAGCACGGAGTTCAGCTTCTGCAGGTAGGAGATCTCCCGCACGAAGTCCGTTTTTTGGCCCCGTGCGGCAGCGGTGCGGACGATCAGCCCGCCCGGGCCTTTGTAGGTCCGGTCGACCATCTTGCGCAAACGGTCGCGCTCTTTGTCGGCGAGCCGGCGGCTGGACGCCGACGCCGCAGCCCTGCGGCGCGAACACCAGGTAGCGCCCGGCGATCGACACGTTCATCGAGAGCCGCGCGCCCTTCGTCTTCAGCGGGTCCTTGACCACCTGGACCAGGATCTCCTGGCCCGGCTTGATCAGCTCGTTGATCCGCGCGCCCTTGCCGCTGCCGCGCCGCGGCGCGGCCTGCTGGCCATCCGGGAGGACGATCTCGTCGACGTGGAGGAAGCCGTTGCGCTCGAGGCCGATGTCGACGAAGGCGGCCTCCATGCCGGGCAGGACGTTGTCGACCTTGCCTTTGTAGATGTTGCCGACGATCGAGCGACGGCCGCGGCGCTCCATGTAGAGCTCGGCGACATTCGGCTTGGCCCCTTTGGTCTTGGCCTCGAGTACGGCAACGCGGGTCTCGCCTCGCTCGGCGGACACCAGAATCGTTTTTTTCATTTGTTCAGCTCAGTTCGGATAGGTACGCAAGCGCAGGCCCTCTCGAGAGGCGTCACCACGCGAACCTTCCCTGCCGGCTGAGGCGCGACTGGACGTTGATGCTCTGAAGGACACCGATCGCCAGGAAGGTAGCGAGCACGGAGGACCCTCCGTAGCTCATCATCGGCAACGGGATGCCCGTGATGGGCATGATGCCGAGATTCATACCGACGTTGACGAACACCTGGAACAAGAGCTCGACGGCGATGCCGCCGGCGATCAAGATTCCGTATCTGTTCTTCGAGAGCGTCACGATCCGAAGCGCCCGCCAGAAAAGAAGGGCGTACAGGGATAGGACGAACGCGGCGCCCAAGAACCCGTAACGCTCGCCGATCACCGCAAAGATGAAGTCGGTCGAGCGCTCGGGCACGAAGTCGAGCCGCGTCTGGGTGGCTTGGTCGCCGCGCCCGGTCGTCTGACCGGCGCCGATGGCGACCATCGATTGGTCCTGCTGGTAGCCCGCGCCGCCTGGTTCCGCGCTGGGATGCAGGAACGAGGTAAGCCTCTGCTCCTGATATCCGTGCAGCACGGGGTGGCCGACGGCAGGCGCCACCACAAGGACTAAAGCTATGAGTGCGACGAGTCCGCCGCTGATTACCGCGAAATGGGTCCATGGGACTCCACCGAAGTACATCACGGCGAGCGTCCCGACGGCGAACACCATCGAGGTACCGAGGTCCGGCTGGAGGAAGACGAGGGCCGTCAGGAGCCAGTCCCAGAGCCAGATATCGGATGGTTCGACGGGCCGGTGAACCGCGTCGTGCACCGTCGATCACGAAGCCCGCGAGGCACAATACGAGCAGAAGCTTGCCCAGCTCCGAGGGCTGGAAGGCGAAGAACGGGAATTCGAAGGCACGCCTCGAGCCGCGCGCGGCGAAGCCGAAAACGAACACCAGCGCGATCGAGACGCAGAGGAAGGTGTAGATGCCGACCCGCAGCTCGCGGAAGCGCGAGTAGTCGATGCGGGAGAGGACGAACATGCCGATGATCCCGGCGATCCCGTTGATCGCCTGGCGCTCGACGTAGTAGTTGGGACTGCCCGGGATGTCGTGGGTGGTGGCCTGCCCGAGGGTCAGGACGCTGAAGCCGATCAGGCCGACGGCGGCGAAGGTGAGCACCCAGTCCATCCGGGCGAGGCCGAGGCGTTCGCCGATCGAGGGGCGGTCGTCGAAGAGCTCGGGCCGCGCCTGTCGCGCCCGCGTCGCGTACATCATCCGCCTTCACTCGTTTCTTCTTCGAACGGGATTTCTTCTTCGCCGCTCGCGGCTTCGCCTTCGTAGCCCGCTTCGGCTTCTTTCGTTTCTTTTTCGGTTTCCTTTTTCAGCGTGTTCTGGAAATACGCTTCGAGGATCTGCTTGTTGGCGGGCGCGGCCGATTCGGCGCCGAAGCCACCCTGCTCGATGGTCACCACGGTGACGATGTTCGGGTTGGGGTACGGCGCCAGCGAGATGAACCAGGACTGGTTCGGATCGTAGATTCCGCGTTCGGCGGTCCCGGTCTTACCCGCGATCGGGATCGAGAATTCACTGAAGACGCTCGTCGCCGTCCCTCCCGGCCCCGAGGTCGCCATATGCAGCCCTTCCATGATCAGTTGGCGCGTTTCCGGTTTGATGTCGACGTGCCGGCGCGGTCCCGGGTCGATTTCCCGTAGCACCCTCCCCGCCGGGTCCATCACTTCCATGCCGAGGTGCGGGGTCACGACCGTGCCGCCGTTGCCGAGCGTCGCGTAGGCGATCGCCATCTGCAGCGGATTGGTCTGCAGGTCGCCCTGGCCGACGGCCAGCTGCACGTCGTCACCCTGGGACCAGGGCCGTTCGGTCAGTTCTTCTTCGAAGAGCTGATCTCGCCACTGCTTGCTCGGCACGAGGCCGTTGGCCGATTCGCTGGTCGGCAGGTCGATCCCGGTGGGGTCGCCGATCCCCATCTTGTGGGACCAGTCCTGCAGGTCGTTGTTGTCCCACATCTGCGCGCCGAGCTTGTAGAAGTAGACGTCGGAGGACACTTCGAAGGCGTGGGTGAGCGAGATCGGGCCGTTGACCGCGCCTTCTGAGTTTTCGAATTTCTGCCCGGCGAGTTCGATGTAGCCGTTGTCATCGACCACCGTCGAGCCGGTGACGTAGCCGTTTTCCAGCCCGGCCAGCGCGGTCATGACCTTGTACGTCGAGCCCGTCGGATACGCCGATTCGACCGCCCGGTTGAAGATCGGGGTGCCGTTCGCTTCCGAGGAGAGTTCTTTGTACTCCTTGGTGCTGAGGTTGGTCCAGACCGACGGATCGTAGGTGGGATAGGAGCCCATCCCGAGGATTTCGCCGGTGTGGATGTTCATCGAGACGAAGGCGCCCGCGCCGCGTTCGGCCAGCGCCTGTTCGCCCGCGTGCTGGACCGCCGGGTTGATCGAAAGCTTCAGGTTCCTGCCGGGGACCGGCGGGGTCGAGGTGAGATTGCCGCCGGGGGTCGGCTCGCCCAGCGCGTTCACCTGGTAGCGCGAGGTCCCGGGAGTCCCCCGCAGGATTTCGTCGTAGGTGTACTCGAGGCCTTCCTTGCCGACGATTTCGCCCGGTTCGAGACCCTTGTACGGACCTTCTTTCAGTTCTTCTTCGGAGACCTCACCGGCGTGGCCGAGGATCTGCGCGGCCTCGCTTTCCTCGGGGTAATTGCGGACGAAGACCCTTTCCACGGTCACTCCGGGGAACTTCCCGGGGTGTTCTTCGATGTAGTAGACGAGGTGGTAGCCGACGTCCCGCCGCAGCGTCAGCGGCGCCCCGGCGGCCACCACCCCTTCTTCTTCTTCGATCCGTTCGAGGACCCGCGGCAGCTTCATGTGGACGAGGGCGCCGATTTCCTTCAGCTCGGCGTTCCTCGCCGCTTCGTCGGCCGGCAGTTTCGAGGTGTCGACCTGAAGCGCCAGGCTGGTCCGGTTGTCGACCAGGACCTGTCCGTTGCGGGCGACGATCTTCCCTCGCGGCGCCACGATTTTGGTCGAGCGGGTGCGGTTGTTCTTCGCCTCGGCGAGATTTTCGGAGCCATCGAGGACCTGCAGGGACCAGAGCCGGAAGAAGAGGATCGCGAAGAGGGCCACGCCGACGCCGCCGACGACGGCGATCCGCAGGGCCATTCGATTCGGCCGCGCCCTGTCCTCCGGTCGCAGGTACACCGCCCTACGCTCCCAGCACCGTCGGTCGACGCGTCCGCCGCACCGTCGCCTCGTCGACCAGCGCCGGGCGCACCAGGCGCCGCATCCCGACGTAGATCGCCCAACCGAGGAAGAAGGCGAAGATGCTCTTGATCAGGATGTCGCGGACCACCAGCACGCTGACCGAGGTTTCGATCCCGAACATCGCCTCGACCGCGCCGAAGCCGAGCTCGGCCAGCAGGGTGAACACCGCGCACATCAGCGGCACGACAAGGCGGCTGTGGATCTCGAAACGCTCGCGGAAGGTCCCCGCCGCGTAGCCGACCGCGATCAGCACCAGCGAGGCGCCGCCGAGCGGCTGGATCAGGAGGCAGTCGAGCAGGAAGCCGATCGCGAAGCCGGAGACGGCGCCGGTCAGCGACCCGCCGAGGAGGCCGAAGCAGACGACGAGCGCGGGCAGCACGTCGGGGGCGACGTGGAAGAGTTCCACCCGGGAGAAGAAGGTCAGCTGCAGCAGCACGCCGAGCAGCCCTACGACCACCAGGCGAGCCGTGATTTTGGGCGTGAGGATCACTAGGGGACTTCCTTCGTCAGCACCTGAACCGTGTCCAGGTTGCGCAGGTCGGCGTACGGACGCACGATCGAGCGTTCCTGGGCCTCCTGTTCGATCAGCGTCGCCTTGGTCACTTCGCCCACCGGGATGTTCGGCGGAAAGCGCGATTCGATCCCTTCGCCGTGCCAGCCGGCGGTGACCACCGATTCGCCCTTGCGGATGTTCTTGTCGGAGTTGAGGAAGCCGAGGACGAGGCGTTCCGGTTCGCCGACGCTCGCCTTGACGATTCCCTGTACCCCGGCCGGGACGATCCGGACCGAGACTTTGCTGGAGTGGTCGGAGAGCAGCATGACCTTGGAAGTCGAGCCGGTCACCGCGGTCACCCGGCCGATCAGGCCGTCGCCGTTCACGACCGGGTCGTTGACCGCCACCCCGTCGCCGGTGCCGACGTCGATCGTCACGTCGCTGAACCAGACCGTCGGCGAGAGGGCGATCACCCGGCCGGTGACCGGTTCGGCGCCTTCCGGGATGGCCCCGGATTTGTCGAACTTCAGCAGCTTGTGGAGTTCGGCGTTTTCCGCGAGAGCCGCCTTGCCGCCGACCGCCTGCTTGCGGGCGACCTGCAGTTCTTCTTCGAGCTTGTGGTTCTTGCCGCGCGCGTCGAAGGTTTCGTCGACCCAGTTGATCAGGTCGCGGGCGGGCTTCAATGCCCGATCGAACACCGTGGAGACCGGCGCGAAGATGGCCGTGACGCCACGTTGCAGGCCGTTCGACCCTTGCCCGTAGGTAAGCGTCAGCAGGGCGAAGCTGCCGACGATCAGGAGTGCGAGCACCGCCCTACGGCGGCGTACTTGCTTGCGATACACAGTGGGGACCCAGATTCTTGGTTTTGCTTAAGGCTTGGATGAACGCCGACGTGTCAACCACGCTGGCGGCCTCCCGTGCCGTTCCTGCCGCTGCGGTGGATCGTCTCGAACTCCTCGAGGGAGATGCCCGAGCCGACCGCGACGCAGGTGAGCGGCGACTCTGCCAGCTGGCAGGGCATCTGGCACTCGTCGTGGAGGCGCTGTTCCAGTCCTTGCAGCAGCGCGCCTCCGCCCGCCAGGGTGATGCCGCGATCCATGATGTCACCGGCCAGCTCCGGCGGCGTCTGGTCGAGAGTCTCCTTCACCGCGGCGACGATGTGGCCGACCGGCTCCGAGAGCGCCTCGCGCACCTCCTCGGAGGTCAGTTCGATCGTCTTCGGCAATCCGCTGACCAGGTCGCGCCCGCGGATCTCGGTGCGGACCTCGGTCGGCAGCGGCGCCGCCGAGCCCGCCTCGAGCTTGACCTCCTCGGCGGTCTGCGCGCCGATCGCCAGTTTGTATTTGCTTTTGCAGTGGGCGACGATCGCTTCGTCGAGCTCGTCGCCGCCGACGCGGATCGACTGGGAGACGACGATGCCGCCGAGGCTGATCACCGCGACCTCGGTGGTGCCGCCGCCGATGTCGACGATCATCGACCCGGTCGGCTCCGCCACCGGCAGCCCCGCGCCGATCGCCGCGGCCATCGGCTCCTCGATCAGATAGGCCTGCCGGGCGCCCGCCGAGAGGCATGCCTCCTCGACCGCGCGCTTCTCGACCCCGGTCACCCCGGAGGGCACGCAGACGACGACCCGCGGATGGGCGAAGCGGTTCGAGTGCACCGACTGGATGAAGTGGCGCAGCATCTGTTCGGTGACCTCGAAGTCGGCGATCACCCCGTCCTTCAGCGGCCGGATCGCGGTGATGTTGCCGGGCGTCCGCCCGATCATCCGCTTCGCTTCCACCCCGACCGCGTGCACCTGCCCGGTTTTCGTGTCGATCGCGACCACCGATGGCTCCGAAAGCACGATCCCACGACCCCGCACGTACACGAGCGTGTTGGCGGTGCCGAGGTCCACCGCCATGTCGCGTCCGCCAAGGCGGAACAAGCGCGTGAACCAGCTCAATTGTTCGTCCGTTGGTAGGCCAGAACGACCCATGATTCCAAACGTGTCCAGTCGAACCGGACCTGCCTCACACGACGCAGAAAATCCGTCGCTTGCAGGATTAATTTCCGCTTGTGGCCTGCTAATGCGCCGCTAAGAAGGGGGTCCCGGAAGCCACGTTCGCGGCTCACGGAGGTCTTGGTACAAGGGTCCAGACGTTGGTAAACGCTCACGAAAGCGGGTGGGGGCGAAGGGGGGGAAAGGGACGGGTAAGGGACGCTGGCCGTCTCGGTCACGGCCCTGCCTGGCTGTGACCATGCCCGAGACGGCCGGGAGTGCGGGGAGTGGCGGGTCTCTCGCCGCGGGGTCACGGGAGGGGCACGGATCCGTCACTGGACTCGCATCTCGTGAGGGGGAGCGTGGGAAGTCCACGCTTCCGTGTGTGTTGTCCAACAGTCACGATCGCGCTGCACGGGTTGACCTTGCTATGGCACGGTCAACCCGTGCAGCGCGTTTTCGGGCCTTGTTTGCAGGCCCGAAAAGCGCACGAAAGTGACGGAAGCCACAGGAATTGTGGAGTTCGCGGCATCTTCCTCAACGAATGGGCCAAGGCGTGGCTTCTCTCGCGCGGAACTCCAACGTAAGTCCGACCTCCGCCCGAACCTGTGCCCAAATCCTGTCGAACCCCTCACGTCCTGGGCGTCTCATCGCGGTCACAGCCGGCCAGGACCGCGATGAGACGCCCAGTACCGACCTCGGACGGCCGCTACCGCTCGAACAACACGGGCGCGAGCTCGGCAAGCAGCCCCACCGGGAGGCCGACGACGTTGGAGACGCTTCCCTCCAGGCGCTCGACCAGGCTCGAGCCGAGGGTCTGGATCGCGTAGCCGCCCGAGCGTCCCTCCCACTCGCCGAAGTCGACGTAGCGCTGCTTCTCCGCTTGGGGGATCTGCTTGAAGACGACCTCGGAGCGTTCGAGGCCGCTGTGCTCGCCGTCCTCGCCCAGGACGACGAGGCCGCTCATCACGGTGTGGGCGCGCCCCGACATGCGATCGAGGTAGCGGCGCGCGTCCTCGGCGTCGACCGGCTTGCCGAGCACCTCGCCGTCGAGGACGACGTCGGTGTCGCAGGCGATCACCAGGGCCCCGGGCGGGCGCTCGACCGCGCGCGCCTTGCGGCGCGCGTTCTCGATCACGAGGAATTCGGGATCCCCGGAGTCGAGCTCCTCCACTCCGGGGACGATCACCTCGAACTCGAGCCCCAGCTTGGCGAGGATCTCGCGGCGCTGGGGCGAGCCCGAGGCGAGTACTACGGAAGGCAAATGCCTAGAGCTCGGGGAACCAGATGCCGATCTCGCGCTCGGCCGACTCGTCGGAGTCCGAGCCGTGGACCATGTTGAAGGTCACCTCGAGGGCGAAGTCGCCGCGGATCGAGCCGGGGGCCGCCTCGACCGGGTTGGTGGCGCCGATGAGCTGACGCGCCGCCGGGACCGCCTCGGGACCCTCGAGCACCATCGCCACCAGCGGGCCGCCGGTGATGAAGCTGACGAGCTCGCCGAAGAAGGGCTTCTCGGTGTGCTCGGCGTAGTGCTGGTTCGCGATGTCCTCGGTCGCGGTGAGCAGCTTGAGGGCGGAGATCTTCAGCCCCTTACGCTCGAAGCGGGCGATCACCTCGCCGGTCAGGTTGCGCTCGAAGGCGTCAGGCTTGACGAGGATCAGGGTCCGGCTCACGGCGGGGGCTCCTTTGTTTTTGTTCGGTGGTCGGCGCCTCTTTCGAGGAGGCGCTGCGGGCGGATCCCGATTTACGGGCACCCGAAGATTTGGGTCGCGGCTGCGGGGTGGAGCCTTCGCCCTCGGTGGCGGCGGCGCTCGCGCGTTTTTTTTGTCCCGGTTTCCCGGTGCTGCGCGGACGACGGCGCTCGGCGCCGGTCTCTTCCAGCTCCCGGTCGCGTTCGCGTTCGCGCTCCTCTTCGGGGCGCCGACCGCGGCGGCGCGGTTGCGGCGAGCGCTCGCCGGCGGAGAGCGCGGTCTCGCAGTAGGGACAGAGGCTCCAGCGCGGGTCGACCGGTTCGCTGCAGGTCGGGCACGGGTCCTTCAGCCGGCGCTGGCAGTTGGGGCAGCGCAGGTAGTTTTTCTCGACCGGGTATTCGCAGTTCGGGCAGCTCTGCTCGCGCAGGTGGCGCACGCGCAGCTCCGCGGCCTTGATCTCCAGTTCGCGCTCGTGCGCGTCCTCGAGGAACTCCGGCGGCCGGACGATCGTGTAGATGATCGTGCCGATGTAGGGGAAGAACGAGGCGATCGTCGCGCAGGCGACCAGGAACGGATCGCCGATGCGCCGGCGGGCGTCGAGGAACGTGTAGACGATCAACGCCAGCCAGACCACGATCAGCAGGAGCAGAACGAGGGTCGCGGCCAGGTTGAGGCCAGAGTTGGTTATTCCGAAGATCGCTAGTGCCATGGGTCTACCCCCTTTTCCGGGGACGGGGATCGCGCAGTGTATTCGCCGTACTGGCGTCTGATCCTGTTCCGCCCCCGCGACGAGGGCTCTCGATCAGAGGAAAAGCCTTCCGAACAGGTACCCGACACCGAAGAAGACGAGGATCACTATCGCCACCACAGCGGCGACCAAGCCCATCATCGACAGCAGTTCCGAGCCCGCGCTGCGGTCCATGCAGGAATCCTCGCACAGTCAGCCCCCCGCACCCCCCGCGGCGGCCGCGGGACCGATCAGGTAATGCGATCCGGTCACCACCAGGACGCCCGCGGTCGTCCCACAGGCGAGCTCCCTGGAGCGACGCAGGGCGACGTCCAGGTCGGGCTCGGCGATCGCCTCGAGGCCGTTGGCCTGGCAGAGGTCGGCCAGCTCCCGGGCCGGGCGCGAGCGGGCGCCCGGGCGGCCATGGCCGAGTAGCGCCGCCGGCGGGATCTCGGTGCAGACGACGCTCCGCAGCGCCGGGGCGAGCGCCGCGATCATCGCCGGCGCGTCCTTGTCGGCGAGGATCGCCAGGCAGGCGACGACCGGGCGGCCGGGGGCGAGGCCGGGGAGCGCCTCGGCGAGCGCCGCCGCGCCGTCGGGGTTGTGGGCGGCGTCGACGTAGGTCGGCGGGCTCTCGGCGACGAGCTCGAGGCGACCGGGGACGAGGACGCTCGCGGCCACGGCGGCGACACGCTCCGGGGCGAGCGGCTCGCCGAGGAAAGCCTCGGCAGCGGCCGTCGCGAGGGCGAAGTTTCGGCGCTGGAAGGGGCCTGTGGCGGCGAGAACGATGTCGGGACCGGGGTCCTCGGGAGCGACGACGAGGGTCGCAGCGCGCTCCGCGGCGGTCCGTTCGGCCAGCTCGCGGACCGGCGCCGACACCCGTCCCAGGACCAGCGTCGAGGCGTCTTTCAGCACCGCGAGCTTCTCCGCGGCGATCTCCAGCTCGGTCTCCCCCAGCCACTCGGTGTGGTCGAGGCCGACCGAGGTGAGGACGGTGACCCGCGAGGGGATCGTGTTGGTCGCGTCGAGCCGCCCGCCGAGCCCCGCCTCGATCGCCGCCGCCTTCACCCGGGCGCGGGCCAGGGCGACGAAGGTCGCGGCGGTCGCGGCCTCGAACTCGGTCACCACCTCGCCCTCCTCCAGCGTGCGGTTGACGCCCTCGGCGGCCGCCGCGACCTGGGCGACGGCTTCGGCCCAGGCGCGCGGCGCGATCTCCTCGCCGCGGATCAGGGTGCGCTCCGTCCAGCGGCTCGCGTGCGGGGACAGGCAGGCGCCGGAGGGGACGCCGTGGGCCTCCAGGAGCGCCGCGACCATGCGGGTCACGGAGGACTTGCCGTTGGTGCCGACGACGTGGACCGAGGCGAAACGCTGCTGCGGGAACCCGAGCGCGGTCGTCAGCTTCCACATCCGGTCGAGCCCGAGCTTCCAGCCGACCATCTCCAGGGAGCTGAGGTACGCGTCGGGGTCGAAACCGTCCGGGAGCGGTTCGGCGGGCAGCGGCACGCCGCTAGCCGAGTTCGGCGAGTTCCGTGCGGTAGCGCTCGAGCTTGCCGCGCTCTTCCTCGACCACGATCTGCGGTGCCTTGGCGACGAAGCCCTCGTTGCCGAGTTTGCGCTCGGCGCGCTGGATCTCGGCCTCCAGTTCCTCGCGGCGCTTGTCGAGCCGCTCGCCGACGGCCTCGGCGTCCAGCTCCTCGGAGGCGAGCACGCGCACCGGGCCGACCGAGGCGACCGGGTCCGAGCCGACCCCGTCGAAGGCGAAGCGCGAGAGGCGGCCGACGAACTCCGCCGGCGCCATCCCGTCGATGACTGCCGGGAGCACCGCTTTGGCCGGGACGCCGACGAGGTCGCGCCAGGCGCGCAGGCGGCGGGTCAGGACGATGCCTTCGGCGATTTCGGCCTCGGCGGCGGCGTCGAAGAGCGTGGCGTCGGCGACCGGGAGGGGGTGCACGACGAGGTGACCGTCGCGGGCCGGGTGGAACGACCAGAGCTCCTCGGTGACGAACGGCATCGTCGGGTGCAGCAGCCCCAGCACGCGCTCCAGCGCGTAGAGGAGCGTCGCCGAGACGTCCTCCTCGCCCTCGTAGAGGCGCGGCTTGACGATCTCCAGGTACCAGTCGCAGAGGTCCCCATAGACGAAGCCGTAGCACTCCTGCACGGCGTGGGCGAAGTCGTAGGCCTCGAGCTTCTCGGTCACCGAGGCGATCGTCCGCTCGAGGCGCGAGAGCAGCCAGCGGTCCTCGATCTGGGACGCGCGGGGGGCGGGCTCGACCTCGGCGGCGTTCAGCAGGATCAGGCGCGAGGCGTTCCAGAGCTTGTTCGCGAGGTCGGAGCCCTGCTCCACCTTCGCGTCGGAGTAGCGCACGTCCTGGGTCGAGGACATCGCCAGCAGGCCGAAGCGCAGGGCGTCGGCGCCGCGCTCGTCGATCTCCTCCAGCGGGTCGATCCCGGTCCCCAGGCTCTTCGACATCCGCCGCCCGTCGCGGGCCTGGATCACCGAGTGCACGTAGACGTCACGGAAGGGGACCTGACCGGGGAACTCGATCCCCATCATCACCATCCGCGCGACCCAGAGGAAGAGGATCTCCCGCGCCGTGGTGAGGAAGCTGGTCGGGTAGAAGGCGCGCAGGTCGGGGGTGTCGTCGGGCCAGCCGAGGGTGGCGAACGGCCAGAGCGCCGAGCTGAACCAGGTGTCGAGGACGTCCTCCTCCTGGCGCAGCGTCGTGCCGTCGCAGTTCGGGCAGTGGGTCGGGGTGACCTCGGCGACGATCGTCTCCTCGCAGTCCCCGCAGTACCAGACCGGGATCTGGTGGCCCCACCAGAGCTGGCGGGAGATGCACCAGGGACGGATCTCCTCCATCCAGTTGAGGTAGACGCGCTTCCACTGCTCCGGCTGGATGCGGACCTCGTCGTCTTCGACCGCCTTGATCGCGGGCGCCGCGAGCTCGTCCATGCGGCAGAACCACTGGAGGCTGATCAGCGGCTCGATCCGCTCGCCGGAGCGGTGGCTGAACGGCACCGCGTGGGTGTAGGGCTGCTCGTCGCGCAGGAAGCCCTCGTCGCGCAGGCGGGCGGCGACCGCGCGCTGGGCCTCGGCGACGCTCATGCCCTCGAAGTCCGCGCCGGCCTCCTCGTTCATGCGGCCGTCGGGACCGATCACGGTGATCTCCTCGAGTCCGTGACGGCGGCCGATCTCGAAGTCGTTGGCGTCGTGGCCGGGGGTGATCTTCAGCGCGCCGGTGCCGAACTCGGGGTCGACGTAGGCGTCGGCGATGATCGGCAGGCGGCGCCCGACCAGCGGCAGCGTGCAGAACTTGCCGACCAGGTCCGCGTAGCGCTCGTCCTCGGGGTTCACGGCGACGGCGGTGTCGGCGAGCATCGTCTCCGGGCGCACGGTGGCGACGGTGAGCACGCGGTCAGTGCCCTCGACCGGGTAGTCGATCGACCAGAGCGAGTCGGTCACCTCGCGGTTCTCGACCTCGAGGTCGGAGATCGCCGAGCGCGTGCCCGGGTCCCAGTTGACCATGTAGTTGTCGCGGTAGATGTAGCCCTTGTCGTAGAGCTGCTTGAAGACCCTGTGGACGGCGCGGACGTAGCCCTCGTCGAGGGTGAAGCGCTCGCGCTCGTAGTCGCAGGAGGCACCGAGGCGCTTGTACTGCTCGACGATCTGGGAGCCGTACTCCTCCCTCCATTCCCAGACGCGCTCGACGAAGGCCTCGCGGCCGAGCTCCTGGCGGCTCTTGCCCTTCGGCTCGCAGACCTTTCTCCACCACCGCCTGGGTGGCGATGCCGGCATGGTCGGTGCCGAGGATCCAGAGCGTGTTGCGCCCGCGCATCCGGTTCATCCGCACCAGCGCGTCCTGCATCGAGCCGTTCAGCGCGTGGCCCATGTGGAGGACGCCGGTCACGTTCGGCGGCGGGATGGCGACGGAGAAGTTCTCCTCCGGCGAGCCGGTCGGCTCGGGATGGAAGTAGCCGCCCTCCATCCATTCGGCGAAGACGCGCGCCTCGATCTCCCCCGGCGCGTACCGGGTGTTCTGCTCCAGCTGCTGTCGCTTCGCCACGTCCATCGGAGAAGCGAGTCTAGATATCGACGCGCCTCCACGGCCTACGCTTACGGCATGACTTCAAGGCGCAGGCGTGTCAGCAGCGGGTCGCCATTCGAACCGAAGATCGGCTTCGCCCGGGCGGTGCGGGTCGGAGAGCACGTGCAAGTGTCCGGGACCGGTCCGATCTGGGACGACGGGTCCTTCGACCCCAGCGCCGAGGCTCAGGCGCGGAGGTGCCTCGAGATCATCGTCGCGGCGCTCGAAGGGCTCGGAGCGTCCGCGAAGGACGTGGTGCGTACGCGGATCTACCTCACCGACGCCGGCGACATCGACCGGGTCGGGGCCGTGCACGCCGAGTTCTTCGGCGACGCTCCGCCTGCCGCTACGGCCGTGGTCGTCGTCGGCTTTCTCGACCCTCGCTGGAAGGTCGAGATCGAGGCCGACGCGCTCTTGGGTTAGGCCGGTTGGTTCGGTGCAGGTCACGCGAGGCGCACGAGAGGGACACGGATCCGTCACCGAGGTCGGACCTCGTCACAGGGACGGTGGGAGCTCCACGCTTCCGTGCGCCTTCCTCCTGCCCGGCCCCCGGTGAGTTCGCACTTTCTGCCGCTATCCGGACATAACTGCGAACTCATCCTTCGTGGGGGCCCCCTTGTGCCCGATGTCCCACGAACCCCTCACGTCCTGGGCGTCTCGGACGGGCGGGGCCGGCCGAGCAACCCCCGGCTAGGCGGTTTCCTCGCCGAGCTGCTCGTCGGCGGGGCCGATGTCCTGCTGTGCCGCCTCGGTGACGAGGGTCGGGCGGCGGCCTTGGAGGATCGTCTCCCGGGTGACGACGCACTTGGTGACGTCACGGCGCGAGGGCAACTCGAACTGCACGTCGAGCAGGGTCTCCTCGAGGATCGAGCGGAGGCCGCGGGCGCCCGTCTCGCGCTCGATCGCGCGGTCGGCGATCGCCTCGAGGCTGTCCTCGGAGAAGACCAGCTCGATGTCGTCGAACTCGAAGAAGCGCTGGAACTGGCGGGTGAGCGCGTGTTTGGGCTCGGTGAGGATCGTGGTGAGGTCATCGCGGCTGAGCTGGTGGATCGCCGTGATCACCGGCAGGCGGCCGATGAACTCGGGGATCAGGCCGTATTCGATGAGGTCCTCGGGGAGCACCTTCTCGAACCACTCGCCGGTGTCTTTCTCGGTCCGCGAGGAGATCGCCGCGCCGAAGCCGACGCCGCGGTCGCCCACCCGCCGCTCGATGATCTTGTCGAGCTCGGCGAAGGACCCGCCACAGATGAAGAGGATGTTGGTGGTGTCGATCGTCAGGAACTCCTGGTGTGGATGCTTGCGCCCGCCCTGCGGCGGAACGCTCGCGGTGGTTCCCTCGAGGATCTTCAGCAGCGCCTGCTGCACGCCTTCGCCGGAGACGTCACGGGTGATCGACGGGTTGTCGGCTTTGCGCGCGATCTTGTCGATCTCGTCGATGTAGATGATCCCCGTCTCCGCCTTCTTGACGTCGAAGTCAGCGGCCTGGATCAGCTTCAGAAGGATGTTCTCGACGTCCTCGCCGACGTAGCCGGCCTCGGTCAGCGCGGTGGCGTCGGCGATCGCGAACGGCACGTTCAGGATCCGCGCCAGGGTCTGCGCGAGCAGCGTCTTGCCGCAGCCGGTCGGCCCCAGCATCATGATGTTCGACTTCCCGAGCTCGACGTCGTTCTCGTCGGACTGGCCGATCTGCACCCGCTTGTAGTGGTTGTAGACGGCGACCGAGAGCGAGCGCTTGGCGGCGTCCTGGCCGACCACGTACTCCTGCAGCACGTCGAAGATCTCGCGCGGTTTCGGCAGGTTCTCCAGCTCGAAGGTCGGCGGCGCGGTCAGCTCCTCGTCGATGATCTCGTTGCAGAGGTCGATGCACTCGTCGCAGATGTAGACGCCAGGGCCGGCGATCAGCTTCTTGACCTGGCGCTGCGACTTCCCGCAGAAGCTGCAGAGGAGCTGCTCGTTGGAGTCGGTTGGACGTGCCAGTTGGATCCCCTCCTGACGGGACGAACGATCGGAGCCTTCGGGGGGCCATACAGCTTAGTCAGGCCCCGCTGCCAGTTACAGGGGGTGATTTACCGCGCCGATGCCGAGGTCCCTGCGCGTGACGGACGCCTTGCACGGCGATAGGTTGCCTGGATGGCCGATGGAACCACCGTCGGGACCGGTGCTGGAGGACGAGTTCGAGGCGCTCCTGCCGCTGATCGCCGCCTACCAGCGCTTCTACGAAGTCGACGACATCGACGCCGAACGCAACCGCTCCTTTTTCCACCGTTTCCTCGCCCCGAGCGAGGACGGCGAACTGCTCGCGGCCCGCGACGAGAGCGGCCGGATCCTGGGCTACGCCTGCCTTTACTGGCACTTCTCCTCGCTGGCGGCGGTGGAGACGGTGCTGATGAACGACCTTTTCGTCAGCCCCGAAGCGCGCGGCCACGGGATCGGCCGAGCCCTGATCGAGGCGAGCCGCAACGTCGCCCGCGCCCGCGGTGCCGGCTGGCTCGAGTGGGCCACCGCCCCCGACAACCACACCGCCCAGCGCCTGTACGACTCGATGACCGACGAGAAATCCACCTGGCTCGAGTACGAGCTGGACGTCTGACCGAGTCGGCCGCACACCTGGCCAGCGCGCCGCACTCTCAGATAGGGGAGGACGGATAAGGGACGCTGCCCTCTCGGCGGCGGCCCTGGCAGGCCGTGGCCGCCGCCGAGAGGGCGGGTCTGCGGGGAGTGTCGGATCCGTGGAGGGTCCGCGACGCGGGACGCACGCGAGTCCCACGAGAGAGTCACGGGATTCGCAACTCGTGACGGAGAGCGTGGGAAGTACACGCTTCCGTGCGTATTGGCCAACAGTCAATTCCGCGCTGCAAGCATTACCGGTGCTATAGCCCCGGTAACCACTCGGTAACCACTGCAGCGCTGTTTCGGGGCCTCTTTTCCGGCCCGAAAACAGAGCCAAGGTGCGCAGGAGAGTGAAGTTCCCGGCATCTCCGTCACCGAATTCAGGCAGGTGTGCCTTCTCTCGCGCTCACCTGCGACGTAAGTCCGACTTCGTGCCGTCCCTGTACCCGCTCTCCCACGAACTCCTCCCGTCCTAGGCGTCTCATCGCGGTCACAGCCAGCCAGGACCGCGATGAGACGCCCGGGACCTACATAGGACTGCCGCCCCCGCCCGAACAACGAGGGCTCCTCAGCTGGTGCTGGCGCCCCCGCCGAGGCGACGGTTCAGGTTGCGGCGCAGCCACCAGTAGGCGCCGAGCGAGGAGAAGGCGAAGATGACGAGGACCAGGATCAGGACGCCGCGGATGTCCGAGAGGAAGGCGATCAGGGGGAGGATCACGACGATGCCGACGGCGGTCTGCAGGCGCATGAAGCGGAGCGTCGTTTCGATCTGACGCTGCATCGCGGCCTGATCGGCCGTCGGGTCGGCGACTGGCTCGGTCGCCTCGACGGGCTCGGTCCCGGCGATGAGCTCGCCTTTCGCGGCCGGATCGGCCTCCGCGTCGGCGGGGGTTTCGGCTACGGGACGACCTTCGTCGTCGATCTCATAAGGGTCGGGCACGCCCGGCAGCCTAGCTTTCGCGATCCCAGCGCCGCAGTTCGGGCGCCGGATCGATCGGGCGGCCGTTCACGTGGATCTCGATATGGAGCTGGCAGCCGACGGTGCGGGCGTTGCCGGTCTTGCCTACCACGCCGACCCTCTCCCCCGCCCAGACCCGTTCGCCCTCGTGGACGCGCGGCGGCTTCTTCATGTGCGCGTACATGTAGGTGCGATGTTCTTCGGACCCGTGGATGAGGAGGTAGTTGCCGTAGAGGATCGGGTCGTAGCCGACTTCGCGCACCTTGCCGGTGACGGCGCTGACGAGTTCGGTGCCGCAGGCAGCGAGGATGTCGAAGCCTTCGTGGATCCTGCCGCCGCTGCGGGGTGCGTGGAATTCACCCACCGGCCCGCGTTCACCGTGAGGCCCGCGGACCGGGAAGACGTGCTTGAACCATTCGATCCCGCCGTCCTTCGCCCCGAGCGGGACCGCCGCGGAGGCCGCCCCGGGAACGACGAACAGCAGGAGGACTAGGAGGAGGGACCGGAGCCGCGTCAGTGGTGGGCGATGACGCGGTCGACGATGTTGTACTCCTTCGCCTCCTCCGCGCTCATGAAGTAGTCACGTTCGGTGTCTTGCGTGACCTTCTCGAAAGTCTGCCCGGTGTGGTGGGCGATGATCTCGTCGAGCCTGTGCCGCACGTCGATGATCTCCTTGGCGTGGATCTCGATGTCGGTCGCCTGGCCCTGGAAGCCCGCCGAGACCTGGTGGATCAGGATCTTCGAGTTGGGCAGCGACATCCGCTTCCCGGCGGCGCCACCCGCGAGCAGCAGCGCGCCCATGCTCATCGCGATCCCGACGCAGATGGTCTGCACGTTCGGTTTGATGAACTGCATCGTGTCGTAGATCGCCAGCCCCGCGTACACCGAACCGCCGGGCGAGTTGATGTAGAGGCTGATGTCCTTGTCGGGATCCTCCGACTCCAGGTGCAGCAGCTGGGCGACGATCAGGTTGGCGATGTCATCGGTGACCGGCGTGCCGAGGAAGACGATCCGCTCGCCGAGCAGCCGCGAGTAGATGTCGAACGCGCGCTCGCCGCGCGAGGTCTGCTCGACCACCATGGGGATAAGAGGGCTCATCGTGCGGGGACTCTACTGATCACTCGTCGCCGGGCGTCCACAGTTTCCCGGCCGGTTTGTCGTCGCCCTCCCCGGAACCCTCGGGGGCCAGGAGCTTCTCTTTCGCCTCGGCTTTGCCTCTGCGCTCTTCGGCCTCCGCGAGCGGGATCGGCTTCGCCTCGTCGGCGACCAGCTCGATCGCCTTGCGCGCCAGCAGGTCTTCGCGGATCACCGCGTCGCGCCCGTTCTCGCGCAGCCGCTCCAGCAGCTTCTCCGGCGTCGTCCGTTCGTGCTCGGCCGAGTGCTCGAGCGCCTCGACCATTTCCTCGTCGGAGACCTCGAGGCTCTCCGCCTCGGCGATCGCCGTCACCACGGCCTCGCGCTTCAGCTCTTTCTCCGCGTCCGGCTTCGACTCGGCGATCAGCTCGTCGCGCGTTTTTCCCTGCATCTGCAGGAACATGTTCGGGTCCATCCCCTGCTGGGCGAGCTGCCGTTCCATCCGCTCCCAGCGTTCGGTCGCCCGCGCGGTGACGATCTCGTCGGGAATCTCGACGGTCGCGTTGTCCACCGCGGCGTCGACCGCGGCGATGCGGAAGTCTTCCTCGGAGCGGCTGTTCAGCGCGCTGCCGACTTTCTCGCGGATGTCGGCGCGGAGCTCCTCCAGCGTCTCGAACTCGGTGGCGTCGGAGGCGAAGTCGTCGTCGAGCTCGGGAAGGATTTTTTCCCGCACCTCTTTGACCGTCACTTTGAAGACCGCATCTTCGCCGGCAAGGTTCTCTTCCTGGTAGTCGTCCGGGAAGGTGACCTCGACCTCGACATCGTCGCCCGGATCGGCGCCGGTCAGCTGCTCCTCGAAGTTGTCGATCAGCTGGCCGGAGCCGAGCGTCAGCAGGTAGTCGTCCGCCTTGCCGCCCTGGAAGGGCTGGTCGTCGACGAAGCCCTCGAAGTCGATCAGCACCGCGTCGCCCTCCTTGGAGGCGCGCTCGACCGGCTCGAGGCGCGCGAAGCCCTCGCGGATCCGGTCGACCTCGGTGGCGACGATCTCCTCGTCGACCTCTTTGTCCTCCTTGCCGACCTCGAGGCCCTTGTACTCGCCGAGCTCCGCCTTCGGCCGCACGCCGACGGTGAACTTGAAGGTGAGCGATTCGCCTTCGGCCTCCGGGGTCGACTCGAGGTCGATGTCCGGTTCCCCGATCGGCGTGACGCCGGCGTCGAGCAGCGCCGCTTCGTACCACTCGGGCAGCGCGTCGCGGACCGCTTCGGAGAGGACGGCGGCGAAGCCCATCCGCTGGATCACCAGGTTCGGCGGCGCTTTGCCTTTGCGGAAGCCGGGGAGGCGAAGTTCGCGCGCCATCGCGCGGGCGGTGCGATTGGCGGCGCGCTGGACGTCCTCGGCGGCAACCTCCGCCTGGACCTCCACGCGTGAGTCGGGAAGCTCTTTCAGAGTCGTCTGCATCGTCGGAGGACCCTAAAGGAATCGATATTCCGAGCGGTTGTCAGCGAGACCGGCGCGCCCGCAGCATCGTCCGCGCGGCGGCCGCGAAGTCGATCGCGAACGCGAGGCCGCGGCCCGGGGCGCCGGTGACGAGCCAGGCGCGGGCGCGGTCGAGGGGCGAGAGATCACTCACCGGCGGCACCGGCGTATTCCAGCAGGGAGTCGTCGATCAGCCACTCGACCGGGGCGTGGTCGTCGGTGTAGACCTCGCCGCCGGAGATGCGCGGAGCGATGCGGGCCGAGGACTCGAGCGCGACGCGGCGCAGGTCCCGTGGCAGTAGCGGCGCGCCTGCTTCCAGCCGCTCAGCCGAGATATCCGCGTCGCCGCCGACCAGCAGCGTGTTGACGTCGGCGATCGGATCGCGCAGCACCCGCGGGAAGGCGGTCGCCATCGTCGCGCCGAGGACCTGCTCGAGCTTCTGGGAGCCCTCCGGATGGCCGACGTTCACGATCACCACCCCGCCCGGCGCCAGCCGGTCGGCGGCAAGGGCGAAGAACTCCGCGGTGGTCAGGTAGAAGGGGATGTAGGGCTGGCGGTAGGCGTCGACGAGGATCGCGTCGTAGCCGCCCTCGGAGGCCTCGAGCCAGGGCCGCGCGTCTTCGGCGAAAACGTCCATGCGCGGGTTGTCGAGGCCGAGGTACTTGCGTCCCAGCGTCGTCAGCTCGCCGTCGATCTCCACCGCGTCGACCGCGGCCCGCGGGAAGTAGTGACCGAAGGCGCGCGCGACCGTGCCGCCGGCGTTGCCGAGGATCGCGATCTTCCGCGGTTCGACGTGGCCGATCGTCGGCAGGACCACCATCCCGTCCCAGTAATCGTCGGTGAGGTAGCTCCCCGGCTTGTACAGCGAGTGGACCGCCTGGCCCTCGTTCAGCTCCATCGCCCGGCTGCCGTCCTCGCGTTCGACGATCCGCACGTACTGCTGCACCGTCTCCCCCTCGTAGAGGACGCGGTCGTCGGTCTCCTTGATCGAGCCCGGCGGGATCACCAGCGCCAGCGCGAGCGCGGCGGCGACCGGGAGCGCGCGGCGGCCGATCGCCAGGGTGGCGACGGCGGCGAGCGCCAGGGCGAAGGCGATGAAGGTGCGCTGGGTGCCGAGCAGCGGGATCGCGACCAGCGCCGAGATCATCGTCCCGACCAGCGAGCCCGCGGTCGAGATCGCATACAGGCGGCCGACCGCCTCCCCCGCGCCGCGGGCGTCGTCGCCGACCGCCAGCCGTGCAGCCCAGGGGGCGACCGCCCCGAGCAGGGCCACCGGCAGCGCGACCAGGATCAGCACGCCGAAGAGCGAGCCGCCGAAGGTGGCGATCGAGAGGGAGTCGAAGGCGTCGACCGAGAAGCCGAGGAAGGGCCGGGCGGCGAAGGGGACGACCGCGATCAGCGCCGCGGCGACGAGGACGAGGACGCCGAGGCGAGAGGGGTCGGGGTTGCGGTCGGCGACCCGGCCGCCGAACCAGTAGCCCGCCGAGAGGGCGACGAGGACGATGCCGATCGTGTTCGCCCAGACGATCGTCGAGGCGCCGAAATAGGGCGCGAGGAGGCGCGCGGCGGCGATCTCGACGCCGAGGCTGGCGGCGCCGACGACGAAGACGAGCGCGCCGAGCGCCGCGGGGCGGGCCATCGCGCCGCCGCGTCCCTCGCCGCCGTGCCCGCTCACGTGACCGCCTCCTTCCCGGGCTGCGCGTCCCTGAGGATCTGCGCCTCCAGCCGCGACCCGTGCCCGGCGGCGACCGCGCGCTGGGCCCGATCGGGATCGAGGTCCACCCCGTTGTTGTAGGCGAGGTCGAGCAGCCGCTGCTTTTCGATCCCCTCGCTCGCGGCACGGAAGAAGAACCAGGCGAGGACGCCGAGGCCGAGGAAGACCCCCTCCACCATCATCACCACGCCGGCGATCGACTGGTCGGTGATCGGGTCGATCTGGTGCTTCGCCTGCCCCACCGCGTAGACGTCGTAGAGCACCTGCCCGTCCCACATCAGGACGTTGCCCAGGACGGTCGCGATCAGCCGCATCAGGATCACGTAGACGACCTTCCAGCCGGCCGTGAACCAGGCCGGCATCGGCAGCGGCCCGAAGACCGGCATCCAGAGCAGGATCCCGGCGACGATGAAGGTCCCGTGCTCGACGAAGTGGATGACCGAGGTGCCGTAGGCGGCGTCGTACAGCGGCGGCGCGTGCCAGAAGAACATGAAGAACGCCCAGATCGACATCGCCACCACCGGGTGGCAGAGGATCCGCAGGCGGTCGAAGAAGCGGATCGCGAGGATCGGCTGCAGCAGCGGGCCGGTCAGGCCGAGGACGATCAGGAGGGTGGCGATGTCGCCGATCGCGAGGTGCTCGATCATGTGGGCGATCACGAGTTCGTCGGCGAGGTCGGAGAGCGGCGTGATCAGCGCCAGGGCGATGGTCAGGAGGCCGGCGGCGAAGCAGATCTGGCGCCAGAGCGGCACCCGGCGCCCGCGCGTGGCAAGGGTCGTCGCGCGGCGCGCGTAGAGCGCGGCGGCGATCAGCATCGGGAGCAGCTCGAGCGGGCCGAAGATGCCGCTCACGTGGGCGACGGGGACGAGGTGCACTATTTCCCAGCGTAGCGGGGCTCTCGTGCCGCCCGGCCGCCGCCGGCCGGTGGTAGCTTGCCGCCGTGTCGAGTTCCCAGAGCCCCCGCGACAGCTTCCCGACGATCGGCGGCTACGGCTTCCTCTCCGATTGCCACACCTCGGCGCTCGTGTCCTTCGACGGCGCGATCGAGTGGCTCTGCCTCCCCCGCTTCGACTCGCCGAGCGTCTTCGCCGCGCTGCTCGACCGCGGCGCCGGGCGCCTCTCCGTCCGCCCGCCCGGCGTCGTCGTCCCGATCAGCCGCCGCTATCGCCCGGGGACGCTGGTGGTCGAGACGACCTGGGTCACCGACACCGGTTGGATGATCGTCAACGACGCGCTCTCGATCGCCTCCTGGGACCCGAGCGAAGGCACCCCGATCGTCTCCCACGAGTCCGACCACTCGCTGCTCCGCAGCATCGTCTGCATCGACGGCGAGGTTGACGTCGAGATGGAGTGCCTGCCCCGCTTCGATTATGGGCGCGGGGCGGCCACCTGGACCGAGGGCGACGACGTGCCCTGCGAAATGGTCGCGCGGGGGGAGAACGGGCCGGCGCTGGAGCTGCGCACCGACCTTCACCTGGCAACCGGAGACGGCGCGGTCCGCGGCCACCGGCACCTGCGCGAGGGCGAACGCGCCTACGTCGCGCTGAGCTGGGGCGAGAAGGGGCTGGGCGGCCCGGCCGACGCCGAGGAGGCGCGGGAACGGATCGCCTCGACCGAGGAATTCTGGCGCCTCTGGTTGCGCCACGGCGAATTCCCCGACCACCCCTGGCGGATCCACCTGCAGCGCTCAGCACTCGTCCTCAAGGGACTGACCTACCACCCGACCGGGGCGATCGTGGCCGCCCCGACCACTTCGCTGCCGGAGGCGCCCGGCGGCGAACGCAACTGGGACTACCGCTACAGCTGGATCCGCGACTCGACCTTCAGCCTCTGGGCCCTGCACACGCTCGGCTTCGACCAGGAGGCGCGGGACTTCATGCGCTTCATCCTCCAGGTCTGCCGCGATCATCCCGAACTGCAGATCATGTACGGGATCGGCGGCGAGCGCGAACTGACCGAGTCGACGCTCGACCACCTCAGCGGGTACGGCGGGGCGCGGCCGGTGCGGATCGGCAACGGTGCCTTCGACCAGCGCCAGAACGACGTCTGGGGCGC
This sequence comes from uncultured Actinomycetes bacterium, assembly GCA_963782515.1. Lineage (GTDB taxonomy): Bacteria > Actinomycetota > Thermoleophilia > Solirubrobacterales > 70-9 > VAYN01. Next base: position 1,755,722 of record CAWAJY010000004.1, read on the forward strand.
CCTCCTCGACTCGGTTTACCTGCACGAAAAAGCGCTGCGGGGAACCGGCTCGCAGGCCGACCGCGATCTGATCCGCCACCAGGTGGAAAAAGCGATCGAGTCCTTCCCCGAACCCGACCAGGGGATCTGGGAGTCGCGCGGCGAGCCGCAGCACTACGTCTCCTCCAAGGTCAGCATGTGGGTGGCGGCGGACCGCGGCGCGCGCCTGGCCCGCGAGATGGGTCGCGACGACATCGCCGAGGCGTGGGGCACGAAGTCCGACGCCTTCAAGGCGGAGATCTGCGAGAAGGGCTGCCGCGACGGGGTCTTCCGCCAGCACTACGACACCGACGCGCTCGACGCCTCGCTCCTCCTGATGCCGCTCTACCGCTTCCTGCCCGGGGACGACCCGCGGATCGTGGCGACCGTGAACGCGATCGCCGACGAACTGACCGAGGACGGCCTCGTCCTCCGCTACAAGGTCGACGAGACCGACGACGGCCTCTCCGGCAAGGAGGGCACCTTCCTGATCTGCTCCTTCTGGCTGGTCTCGGCGCTCTCGGAGATCGGCGAGCGCGAGCGGGCCCGCCAGCTCTGCGAACGACTCCTCGGCATGGCCGGCTGGCTCGACCTCTACGCCGAGGAGCTGGAGGCGAAGTCAGGCCGCCACCTCGGCAACTTCCCCCAGGCCTTCACCCACCTGGCGCTGATCAACGCCGTGTCCCACGTGATCGCCGACGAGCAGAGCGACGCCGGCGGCCGCGGCGCCGTCTTCACCCAGATGGGCGGGGTCCGCGAGGGACTCTGAGGGGACGGGCGGTCTGAAGCTGGCGCCCGAGCCACGGGACGCAAGGGCTGACGGCGGGCGCGGCCGTCTCGGCCACGGCCCTGGCTGGCTGTGGCCGTGGCCGAGACGGCCGGGGATGTGGGGAGTGGCGGGGATCGCCCGGGCGAGCGCCCCGGGTTCGTCACGGGAGGGTTACGGATCCGTTGCGGGAGGCTCACGGCGTCACAGAGACCGTGGGAACTCCACGCTTCCGCGCGTGTCGTCCGACGGTCACGACCGCGCTGCATGCATTGACCGTGCCATGGCACGGTCAATGCATGAGCGCGTCTCCGGGCCCTCTCTCGAGGCCCGGAGACGGACCGAAGGCCCACGCGGGTGTGACGTTCCCGGCATCTTCCTCACCGATCGGGGCGAGGTGTGCCGGATGTTTCACGAACCCCTCACGTCCTGGGCGTCTCATGGCGGTCACAGCCTGCCAGGAGCGCCATGAGACGCCCAGGACGCAACTCGGACGGCCGCCCCGCCCCGAAGCACGCCGTCCCGAACCGCCCTAAGGACGATCCATGCGGTAGACCACCAGACACTCGCCGCTGCGTCCCGTCGTCTCGAAGTCGAACTCCATGCCGAGTGCCTTCGCGACTCCGATCGAGGCGGAGTTCGGGGGTTGGATACGGGCGATGATGCTGGGCATCTCGAGCGCCTGGAAGGCCTCGTCGCGGAGTGCGGCAGCGCCCTCGGAGCCGAGTCCGCGGCCCCAGGCCTCGGGCTCGAGCCACCAACCGATCTCCCGCTCGCCGGGGTCGAGCCCGGCGGTGCCCTCGCCCGCATAGTTGAGCGAGACGAGGCCGATCCCGCGGCCGGTGGCGCGGTCGATCGCGGCGCGCCAGCCGAAGCCGTGGTCTTCCCAGTGGCGCCGCTCGGCGCGGGCGACGTCCTGGGCCAGGAGTGGCGGCCAAGGATCGCCGGTGCCGATGAAGCGCATCACCGCGGGCGTCGAGGAGAGCCGCACCAACAAGTCGGTGTGGCGCTCGTCCCAACGCTCGAGGCGCAGGCGCTCGGTCTCGATCACGGCAGCGGCGTCGATCACTGGTACCCAAAGTATTACGCCGCGAGCGAGCCGCTCGCCCGCGATCCGACGACCGCGCTACTCCATGCGGAAGCCGAGCTTCAGCGTCACCTGCCAGTGCTTGATCTCCCCGTCGTCGCCGAGGTGACCGCGGATCTCGGTCGTCTCGAACCAGTCGAGATTGCGCAGGGTCTTGCGTGCCCGCGCGAGGGCATTCTTGACCGCCGCCTCGACCCCATCCGGGGAGGTGCCGACGATCTCTGAGACTGAGTAGACGTTCTCGTTCATGCCGCCCACATACCCGGCGGGTGGGGCGTCAATCGAGCGAGAACGCAAGGCGCGGACCGGAGCGCAGGCGTTCACCTGGCTCCGGTCCGCACCTTGGCCCTGGGGGCGCTGCGTCGACCCCCGTCGACTACTTCGCCAGCTTGATCGCGACCTTCGCGCCCGGCGCGAGCACGCGGGCCGCCTTCGGGTTCTGGTGGAGCACCTTGCCCTGCTTCTTCTTCGGGCCTTTCACCTTGCTCACCTTGCCGACCTTGCAGCCGCCGTTGCGGATCGCTGCCTTCGCCTGACCGAGCGACTTGCCCGCCAGGTTCGGCACCGTGCAGCCGCGGTAGAGGAACTGGTCGGCGGAGCTGGTCGGGCTTTCGCCGGCGAGCGTCGTCGCGACGATGTCGACGGTGCCGACCTTCGGCTGCGCCGGCGCCACCGCGGTGATCTTTTCTTCGTTCACCACGGTGAAGCTCGCCGCCGGCACTTCACCGAACATCAGCGCGCTCGCACCGTTCAGATTGGTACCGGTGATGGTCACCTTTTCACCGCCGAGGACGGAGCCTTCGGCCAGGCTGATCCCTTTGATCGCCGGGGCGGGCTGAACTTCGGCGGCGAGCTCGATCTCCTGTCCGGCCTTGGTCTGGGACGGAGCCAGCGTCGCACCTTCGAACGGCGGCGCCGAGAAGATCCCGTAGTTGGCACCCGATGCGTCGGCGACGCCGATTTCATCGGTCGGGTTGCTGGAGTCGACCGCGATCAGGTCGCCGCTGCGGATCGGCAGCTGGGTCTGGAACGTTTCGATCCCGGTCCCGTTCGGCTTCACCGACTGGCTCGCGCTGACCGCGGTGAAGGCACCCGTGCCGTTCGGGTGGAGAACCCGCAACGTGAACGGTCCGCCCACCGCGCCCTGCACCTTCCACCGCACGATCGCCCCGTTGACCGGCGAGGCGAGGTTCGCCCCGGTCTCCGGCAGTGACGTGTTGAACTGCGTACGCACACCTTCGAACGGCGTCGATTTGAACGTCGGCGGCAACACACTTCCCACCGTCACCGTCGTCGCCCCTGCCGTCACCGCGGCGACGAGTGCCCAGGCGGTGGCCAATGCCATCGCCAGGATCCCGATCCGGCCGGCACGCCGGCCCCTTCGATTACCAACACCTCTGCGTCCGGTTGCAGACATGGTTGTTCCCTCCCTGTATGGGTCGGTTTTTCGCGCCGCCAACCTCGCGGCACCGTCAGATGCCCAAAGAACCCGTGGTCGGAAAGAAAGGTGCGGCGGAGGTCCCGAGAGTTACTCGGGGTTCGCCTCGAGCTGCCGGCGACGGGCCTCTTCGATGGTCCGTTCGGCGTCGCTCAGGGGGTGCCAGCCGTCGGTCTCGACCGGCTTGTGTTCGAGGTTCTTGTACACGTTGAAGAAGTGCTCGATTTCCTGCTGGAGCTGCTCGGGCACGTCGTCGAGGGTGTCGATGTGGGACCAGCGCGGGTCGCGGGTCGGCACGCAGATCACCTTGTCGTCGGCGCCGGCCTCGTCGCGCATCTTGAACAGCGCAACCGGCTTCACCGGCGTGACGCACCCGGGGAAGGTCGGCTCGGAGCCGACCACGAGGCAGTCCAGCGGATCGCCATCCTCGCCGAGATGGCCGGGCAGGAAGCCGTAGTCCGTCGGGTACACGGTCGAGCCGGACAGGAAGCGGTCGAAGACCACCCGGTCGAGCCCCTCGTCGTACTCGTACTTGTTGCGGCTCCCCTTCGGGATCTCGATGAAGGCGAGTAGCTGGTTCTGCTGTACGGGCTCGTTCAAGTGGGGACTTCCGGGGACTTCCTGGGGATCGGGGACTTCGGGGGGCGGCGAAGAATATGCGGTCGCGCCGCTCCGAGCGCTCTGCCTCCCCTCGACTCTCCGGATACCGCTCGGCAAGTAGCTTTGCGGCGTGGCCGACGTTTCCCTCGATCACGTCCAGATCGCCGCCCCGCCAGGCTGCGAGGCGGCGGCGTAGGCTGCGAGACCTTGACCCGCCTCCGCCTCTTCCTCCCTGCGATCGCGGCCCTCGGCCTGCTCCTCGCCGGCTGCGGCGGCAGCGAAGTCACGCATGAATCGCTGGCGGGCACCCCCGCCGCGATCAACATCGTCAAGGACGTGGAAGCGATGGCTCGCGCCTGCAAAAAGCCGAGCAAGAAATCGCGCCAGGCGGGGGTCAAGGCCTACGTCGACCTGGCGCGGATAACCGCGATCCACCCGAACGCCACCTTCGGCCCCGGCGAAGCCGAAGTCACCATGCGCCAGCTCCTGCGCCGCTCGGTCGAGAAAACCGGCCACTGCATCGGCGTCAGCGTCGATGGGAGCGGCAGGTACCACGCCGACTGATCCTGCCGTCGGCCCGAGAGCATCGCTTTCCTATTTGACCGCGTTGAAAGCATGGGGCCATGCACCGTTCGTGGTTCGCGCTCGCGTCAGGCAGGCGAGCGAAGTGGGTCGTCTTCGTCCTCTGGTTCCTCGCGATATTCATCGCCGCGGGTCCGGCGAACCTGCCCGGAAAGTTCGCCGATGCGGAAAGCAACGAGGCGACCTCCTACCTGCCGGAATCGGCCGAATCGACGAAGGCGCTGCAGGCCACCGAAGAACTGCAGGACGGTGAAATCGCCCCGGCGGTAGTGGTCTTCCGCCGCGAGGCCGGGCTCACGCCCGCCGACTTCAAGGCGATCGAAGCCGACGTGGCCGAGATGGCCGCCAAGCGGTTCCCGGGCGTGATCCCCGATGGCGCTACCGCGGCCTCGGGCGGCAAACCCGGTGGCCAGGAGAAAGCCTTCGAGGCGAGTGGCCCGGCCGGCTGCGGCAGCGCGACCACCCCGGTCCCCGGCCAGCCCGCGGGCTACGCGCCCTTCGTCGGCCCGGTCTGCTCGCAGGACGGCAAGGCGGCGATCGTCACCGCTTACATCAACGGCGAAGGCGAGGGCGAACGAATCATCGATCCGGTGAAGTACTGGCGCGAGGTGATCGCCGACCAGAGCGGCGGCCTCGAGGCGAAGATCACCGGCGGCGCCGGGTTCTCCGCCGACGCGATCGAAGTCTTCGAAGGGATCAACGGGACCCTGCTGATGGCAGCGCTGGCGCTGGTGATCTTCCTCTTGATCGTCATCTACCGCTCGCCGATGTTCCTCTTCATCCCGCTGATCGCGGTCGTCTTCGCCGAGATCCTCTCGCGCTCGATCGGCTACGGCGTCTCCGAGCTGGGCGTGGCGGTCAACGGCCAGTCGAGCTCGATCATGTCCGTGCTCGTGCTCGGCGCCGGGACCGACTACGCGCTGCTGCTGGTCGCCCGCTACCGGGAGGAGCTCCACCACACCACCGACAAGTACGAGGCGATGAGCACCGCGCTCGAATCGGCCGGCCCGGCGATCCTCGCCTCGGCGGCGACCGTGATCGCGGCGCTGCTCTGCCTGATGATCGCGAAGGTCAACGGCACCTCCGGCCTCGGGCCGATCGCGGCGATCGGCATCGCCTCGGCGGCGCTCTCGATGCTCACCCTCCTCCCCGCGCTCCTGACGATCTTCGGCCGCCGCGCGTTCTGGCCCTTCGTCCCCCACACCGAGGAGACCGCGCCGACCGCGGCGGCGCTCTCCGATCGGGCGCGCCGCACCATCGTCGAGGGCTCGGGCTTCGGCGCCTTCGCCCGCGTCACCCTTGCCTGCCTCGCCGTCCTGGTCCTGTTGCCGTTGGTGCTCCTGAACTGGGTGCTGCGGATGCTCAGCGGCCGGCGGATTCCGTCGCTGATCGTCGGGCCGCTCGACCGTGCCGTCTTCACCCCGTACGAGGTGCGCCGCCATCGGTCCGAGCACACCAGCGACGCCACCCACGGCTTCTGGCGACGGGTCGGCGACCGGATCGCGGTCTCGCCGCGGCGGATCATGTTCGGCACCGTCGGCGTGCTGCTCGTCTGCTGCGCCGGCTTCGCCTTCTTCTCGACCGACCTGACCAGCGAAGACAGCTACCGCACCGAAGTCGAATCGGTCGAAGGCCAGCACCTGCTCGATCGCAGCTTCCCCTCCGGGGCGACCGCGCCCACCAACATCATCGTCGCCAACAAGGACGACGTCGGGCCGGTGAAGGCCGCGGTCGAACGCGTCGACGGCGTCGAGGCCGTCTCGCCGCCGGTCGCCGAAGGGCCGCCGGGCACGCTGATCCAGGCGACCCTGGAACCGAACCCCTATTCCACTGCCGCCTTCGACCTGGTCGAACCGATTCGCGACGAGGCGCACGGGGCGTCTGCGGAAGTCCTGATCGGCGGCCCGACCGCGGTGGAATTCGACGTCCGCGACGCGGCGGGCTGGGACTCGACCGTGATCCCGCCGCTGATCCTCCTGGTCGTCTTCCTGATCCTGCTCGGGCTCCTGCGCGCGGTGATCGCCCCGCTGGTCCTGATCGCGACCGTCATTCTCAGCTTCCTGGCCGCGCTCGGGGTCGGCTACTTCGTCTTCGACGTGTTCTTCGGCTTCCCCGGATCGGATCCCTCGCTGCCACTCTTCGCCTTCGTCTTCCTCGTCGCGCTGGGCGTCGACTACAACATCTTCCTCATCGCCCGGGCCCGCGAGGAGACCGAGAAGCACGGCTCAGAGCAGGGGATCCTGCGCGCGCTGGCGGTGACCGGCGGCGTGATCTCGAGCGCGGGGATCGTCCTCGCCGGCACCTTCTCGGTGCTCGCCGTCCTCCCGCTCACCTTCCTCACCGAGATCGGCTTCGTCGTCGCCTTCGGCGTGCTGCTGGACACCTTCCTCGTCCGCAGCGTCCTGGTCCCGGCGATCGCGCTGACGCTCGGCGATCGCTTCTGGTGGCCCTCCGCCCTCTCCCGCCCGCGGCCGGACGGCCCGGTCAAGGAGTGGGACGCGGGAGCCGAGGAGGCCGCGGGTTCACCCTGAGGACCTCGGGCAGGGCAGGGTCACCTGGTACGAGTGGCCGTTCCGGGGAACCCTCCTGGTATGCCATCGCTGAACCCGACGCTTCGCAAGGTCAACTGGTTCGGCTTCGGCTTGGCCGGATCGCTGGTCGGGGCAGTGCGGCGGCGTGACGGTTCCAGGCGCCGCCGCGTGCCCGATCGGCTTCTGGTCAAAGACGCTTCGGGCTCCCGGGGGCCCGCCTTGGTCGCGCCCGTCGCCGACTACGACGTGGTCCTGCTGCCCGCGGAGGTCGGCCGCGCGCAGGCGATGGAGTTGGCCGTGGCCGCAAGCAAGAGCGCGATCCACGGCGCCGGGCGGCGCGTGCATGACCTCCTGGCGACGGGCCCGGGCCGCGTGGTCCCGGAGGAGAGCCGGCACGGAGACGACCCGCCGACCTCGCCGGCCGAGCGGGCCGCCTGGGAGCGCTTCGTCGTCGCCCTGGAATGGCTGACCGCGGTCCAGGCCGCCTACGCCCTCGACCCCGAGGACCTCGGCGTCGAGAGCATGCGGTGGGCGGAGGTCGAGCTCGAAGACGCGGTCGCCGTCGCCGGTGAGTTCGAGGTCAAGAACATCCGCTGGCTTCTCACCTAGGAACGCGCGAACAGACCCAGCAGACTCCTGTCGCGATCTTTCTAGCGGCGAGCGGCTACAGGCAGCCCCGCACGGCGCGCCCGTGGCAGCCTCGCTGCGACAACGGGATCCGACCGCCTCGGTGGCGACGATCCGCGCGAGCCTGCCGGGGCCGCCCGCCGCCGGAGGAATACCGGCGCGCCCGTGACGCCGCCGGCGGCACACCCCGAAGCACCCCGTTCACGCCGACCCCCGCCCCAACCGACCACGGTCACCGCGGCGACCCCTCCAGACACCTTCATCACCCGACACCCACCCAACCTGGTCCGCACCCGCCTTCCCACGGTGCCCCTGCGCTTCCGCTTCGCCTCGAACCAGCCGGCGCCGGGCTTCACCATCTTGACGGTTGACAGGGTTGACGCTATCGTCGGCATTCCGATGGCAGCCAATCCAAGCCTCCTAGATCGCACCGTCGCGGAGTTTCGACGCACCCTCGCCGAGATCGGCGGTCAGCCGAGCTCGCCTGATGATGCCGAGGTACTGGGGCGCCGCGCGGCAATGGTCGTGCTGGCCGGCGACGCCTGGGAACGCGCTCTTGGGGAGTTGCTGACCAGCGCCGAAGCTCGCATTCTGCTCGGCGGCATCAGCCGCGAGGCGCTGCGCAAGCGCGTGCTCAGTGGCTCAGTGATCGCTCTGCGCGATGACGCCGATCTGATCCGCTATCCGCGATGGCAGTTCGATGCGGCGAACAGCGCTCCCTTCGCGGCGATCAAGAAGCTCAACGAGATCTTCGGCAAGGCGGGACTGGACCCGTGGACCCTCGCCTCGTTCGCCACCGCCCCGCAGCCGGAGCTCGATGACAGGACTCCGGTCGAAGCCTTCGGCGACGCCGACCTCGAGCCCCTGCTGCTCTCGGCCCGGCGTGCCGTGGCCGACCTGACGCGTTGACCCCGCGCGGTCTGCCCGCTCCCCCGCACGACCTCCCCGAGCTTCCCAGCGCGAAACTCGGGACAGAGGCTTTGTGGCGGATCCACCCGGCCGACGTCTCCCCCTGGTTCTTCGACACCGGGCCCGACGGCCGGCTCAACCTCGCCGATAGGGGCACGTGCTATCTCGCCGAGGAGCCGATCGGCGCTTTCGTCGAGAAGTTCGGGCGGCTGCTGCGGCCAGGCGGCGTGATCCCCGAGCCCTTGGTCGACGCCCAGCGCCTGTCGAGGCTGCGCCCGCCCAAAGTCAGCGTCGTTGACTTGACCGATCCGAGGGTCCTCGGCCTCGCCGGTCTCACTGCCGAGATCCACACCACGACCGACTACGGCTTGACCCAGAGCTGGGCGCGTGCCCTGCGAGGCGCCGGCTACGCCGGCGTCCGCTACAAGGCTCGCCACGACCCGCGCGGGCGCCTGGTCTCCATCGCCCTCTTCGGCTCGGGCAAACCGCCGCGGAGCGCCGCGAAGACGACGGCCATCCCGGTCGACCTGATCCACGAGGCCTCCACCACCTTCGCGATCACGATCCTCCCCCGCCGCCACTCGCGACGCCGGTAGGGCTACCGGGGTCCTAGCCGCGGTCCACTACTAGCGCCCGAGGAGCGGGGGCCGGTGACCAGCCAGGTCCCCTCGCCCTTGCCCTGCTTACCGATGATCACGGCCCGAGCGCCGAGGGTGGTGACCGTGTGTTCTTCCTCGACGGTGTCCCGACGATCGACCGTCCCGTCCAGTCCGATTCGGGTGATTTTTCTTCGTCGTAGCCACCGAGGAGGAGAAGCTGTGACTTGCCGTAGGCGAGGACCCCTCGGGTCTGCCCAGCGCGGCGCCGAGCTTCAGCTTTTCTGCCGTCGGCCCTGCCGCGACCAGGCCCGCCGGCGCCGCTCCCAGCGTCCCGCTCCCCACCTCATGGTCACTTCAACCCGCCCGTCGCGGGTGAGTCTCGGTTTCCAGGGCGCCCGGCTTGTGGAAACCGTCGGCCTCGGCAGCCCGAGGCGAACGCGCCACTTGCGGGCACTTCGCCAAACGCCTCGAAACCCCACTTTTCGGTCTGGGCAGCGACGCGACCGCCTGCGAGATTTCAGAGGTCTCGTATCTCTCACCCAACCCCTCGGAAGGATCTCCATGAAACGCCTGAGCGACAAGCTCACCTACGCGAACGTCATCTCGACGCTCTGCCTCGTACTGCTGGTCGGGGGTGGCACCGCATATGCCGCCAGTGGAATGCTGCCGAAGAATTCCGTCGGCACTAAGCAGCTCGTCAAGGGAGCCGTCACCCCGGCCAAGCTGAGCAAAGCCTCGAAAGCCGCATTGACGGGACCCGCCGGCCAGAAAGGGAAGACCGGTTCCACCGGCGCACAGGGGGCCAAGGGCGACCGCGGCGAAAAGGGCGAAACCGGAGCCGCCGGAAGCGCCCTCGCCTACGCCCGTATCGGACAGAGCGGGGAAATCGACGCCGGCCAGTCCAAGGGCATCGGTGGGATGACCGTCACGCTGGCCGGGCCAGGCGAATACTGCATCAGGGGTCTTCCGTTCGAACCCAAGAGCGTGGTTGCGAACGCCCAGGGCTTCCAGCGCGGCGTGAACACGTTCGTCGGCATCTTCACCGGGTGCCCCACGGGGACCCAGGTCAGCTATGAAACCTGGAGCAGCGCCGGGAACTCCCCGTCGCCGGTGATGATCCTGTTCAACTGACGCAGTTGGGGGTCGCGGCGGTCTCCGGGCCGCCGCGCCCTTCTGGTCCCGCGTCTCCCTTGACCCAGGCCTTGACACCGCCTCGGTGGCGGTCGATTCGTGCTGCAGATGGACTACCGCTACGGGGATTCGAACCCCGGTTTCCGGACCGAGAAACTGCCAGAGGGCCTTCGGCTGGTTGCGGCTGTCCCGGTTTTTGGCTCTATAGAGCCGTTTTCAGCGGAGCGCGAAGCCGACGTCTTCGGCTGTTTTCGACCCTCTCCTTGACCCGGGCGACGTTCTACGGACGGTGCCCTCACCGATCTACTCGAACGTTTCGACGCCGGCTTCCCGGCCGTAAGCACGTGCCGCCTCGCGGGCTATCCCAGCGAGTTCCTCTCCACTCGTAGGCAGGGCTATCTCGGATTCAAACGGAAGTGCGACCACCGAAGGAAGCGTCACGTCGTGAGCCGAGATCCGAAGCAACCGACTCATGCCAAAGATCCAGAGATGAACCCGCACGCGTCCGAGAAGGCTTGCGGTCTCCAGGAGCAGTGCGGGAATCTCGATGGTTCGCCTGACGTATCCCGGCACCGTCACCGTATGTTGCGGCTCACGACCCGATCTTCCGCCGGCGGCGTGGCGCGGTACCGTTTTGGCATGGCAGCTTCTATCGACTTCACGATTTCCTTCGATCCGCCGGATGAGCAGGGTTGGATCGTCGCGCGCGTGCTTGAGGTCCCCGGAGCGATGAGCCAGGGGCGCACGCGCGAGGAGGCTCGTGAGAACGCCCTGGATGCACTGCGCACCGTGCTGACCCCCGACGAGGAGCTCGAGGGCCAGACGCCCGACGCGGATCGGGAGCATCTGCGCTTCACCGCTGCGGCGTGAAACGTCGCGATCTCGAACGCCACCTGGTCGCTCACGGTTGTCGCGCGGTCGGCGGGACCAAACACGCGAAGTGGCGCGGGCCGCAGAACGACGTGTCCGCTCTGCCTCGACACAAAGAGATCGGCCCCGGCTTGGTACGGGCAATCTGCAGGCAACTCGGGGTGCCCGCTCCTGACAATCCGCGCTGACTGATGGCGATGGCGACGATAGGCGAGAGGAAAGCGCCAAGGGAGACCTCCTCCTGGCCGAAGTGGAATACGACCAAGGCAGTTCCGAGAAGCTCCAGAACAGTTCTCAGGTAAAGGTCTTCTCCGAAGCCTCGAGCGGGGAGGAGCCGAAGCCGCGACCGCGAGGACGCATGCTCGATCCATTGAGCGGCTTCGAATAGTTGGCGACAGCGGCTTCGACGGGAATGAGAAGATCGGCCCGAGGAAGAGATCGCCGATAGATCGGACCAACCATGCGAGGAGGGCCATGCCCGAACGCCCGCATTGCCCGAGCCGCGGGGTCTGAGGCCCCGTGCGAACGCTGGCAGAGACCTCCGATCTCCTGACGAACATCGTCATCGTCCTCGGCACCGTGGGCCTGGGCGGTATCCGGTGCGATGGCGGCGGCGCGCCACCGGCTCGACTGGTTCGGAGTCGTGGTCCTGGGCGTGATCGTCGCGGTCGGTGGCGGGACGGTGAGGGATGGGCTCCTCAACCTGCCGATCTCCTGGATCGAGGAACCGTGGCCCGTCTTCCTCGCCGCTGCTGTCGCCCTGCTCACGATCCCGCCCGCCAGGCGCTGGGGGACTGCGATCGACAGATGGCAGATGGTCCTGGCCGCCGATGCGCTCGGGCTTGGGTTGTTCACCGTCCTCGGCTGCGACACCGCCTTGCACGCCGGCACGAGCAGCGTCGTCGCCGTGATCCTCGGGGTGATGGGAGGAATCTCCGGCGGCGTCATCCGCGATCTGCTGTTGAACCGGACGCCCGTCGTCCTCACCGGTGAGATCTACGCGCTGGCCGCGCTTGCGGGGGCGGTCGCATATGTCCTGCTGCTCCATACCGGGATCGGCCCCGTCGCCGCGCTCTGGATCCCGGTGTTTCTGACGTTCGGGCTACGCCTGGTGGCGCTGCGTCGAGCCTGGTCGATACCCGCGGCCGTCCTCGACCGGGTGAACGGCGACCGATAGGTCCGCACGATCCTCACGGACGCTTCGACCGTGTATCGGCTCAAGGCCGTCTATACGACGGCAAGCTCCGTCCCGTCGGGCGAGTGGTCGGCCATCGCGACGCTCTGGATAGCCGGATCCTCGTAGGTGTTCCAGTAGTAGGTGTTCGTGCGGGACGAGAAGAGCCCCGTGTAGATGGTCTTCTCGAACTCGCCCGAGCCCATGGCTGCGCATCCGTCCACCATCGCGACCTGCTGCAGGGTGTGGAACGCACGGCTGACGTTCTCTTCCTCGGTCGACTTCTGCGGATAGTGGGCGTTGACATACGCCGCACGCACGAACCGAGACGGTGAGTAGTAGTCCCCCGGGATCCCCCGCATGTGCGACCCCGAACCGAAGGGCTCCAAGTGCGCTCGGCCGAGCACGGTGTCCTCGGGGAAATCCGGCGTCGCGTTGAGGTAGTTCCGCAGGTTCTCGTGGTGCCAGGAAAAGCCCGGCTGGTTGGCGAGGACGTCGACGTCGTCGTCGAAGACGTGCATGCCGCCGGCGGTGTACTCCACCACGATCGCGCGCTCCGAGTCGCCGATGATCCAGTGAAGCAGGGAGCTCGGGTACTTCTCATTGATCGGCTGGTCGACGATGGCGACATCGCGTAGCGACGCTTCGACCTCGTCGACGCTCTCGAACTGCGAGGCCACCCAGAGCGGGAACTCGAACGCGGCGACGTTGGTCGCCCCCTCGACAGGCTGAGCGGCGTACTCGGCGTACCCCGGGAAGTTGAGGCCCGCCACGGCGATGCCGGCATCGTTGCCGCAGTCGAAGTAGAGCGGCGTGTCCTCCTCCACGATGCCCATTCCGATGACCGCATGCCGGATGCCGGCCACCCCATCGAACGGTGACTTGGGTGCGTACCCCCGAGGCGTGATGACGACCTGCTCTCCATAGCCGCTCGTCCAGTCGAGGTTGCGCGCCAGGTAGAGATGATCCTCCCCGTCGCTGAACCGGATGCCAGTGCACATCTTGGACCTCCTCTAGATGTGACTTGACCTTAGGCCTCCTGCGCCCCGAACGCAAACCGGTTCGGAAGGCTCCTCAAAGGGAGCCGCTCACGGTCGGTGGCTCACCGAATCGTGAAGCTCCTGTGGTGATCGATCGGCCTGCATCGGAGGTTCGACGACGACCGACAGCTCGCCTTCGAGAGGCTTCGGAAGCCCCTCGGCCGTCATCTCCCATTCGACGTCGTACGGCCCGGGCGGCGCGGCTTTGAGGGAGAACGCCGGGACGTCCCGACGCTCGGATTGTTTGACGCGGCCCAGATCCCAGGACACGACGACCAGCCCCTCATCGGTCGCGTAGTCAGGTGAATGGGTGCCTGGCAATCGGATCCTGACGTTGGGATTTAGATAGGTCTCTCCGGAAGTAGAGCCTTTCGATCCACCCTCCCCGCCCGGCCCGAACATGCCTGGGCGCTTCTGCGTCTGAAGACCGTCTAGAGGCGTCGAGACGAGCCTCGCGCCACCTTGACCAACCCCTGAGATGAAAAAGGTGCCCCGAAGGCGCCGAGTTCACGATCCGTGCCGAGTTTCTTGAACTAAAACTCGAACACGGCGAGTACCGCTACGGGGATTCGAACCCCGGTTTCCGGACTGAGAATCCGGCGTCCTAGTCCCCTAGACGATAGCGGCGAGGGAGCAGCAGTTTAGCGAGCGGCGAGGGAGATGAGCGTGCCGTGGGTCACGGACCGGTTTTGGGGCGCTAATCGGTAGATTGGCTGGTCTTGCGGCTGTGGCGGAACTGGTAGACGCGCACGGTTCAGGTCCGTGTGGGCTAGCGCCCGTGAAGGTTCGACTCCTTTCAGCCGCATTTCCCGCCGTCCGGCGGCTCGTCTCTTCGGCGGGTCAGGCCGGGTCGGCGACGGTCGCGGCGGGGGTGCCGCGGCGGGCGCGGGCGGCGTTGGTGTCGATCGCTTCGGCGAAGGTCGGCCAGAGATCGCGTGGCAGGTCGTGGCCCATGCCGTCGATCATCATCAGGCGCGCGCCGGGGATCGCCTTCGCGGTGGCGCGGCCGCCGGAGGGTTTGACGAGCGGGTCGCGGGTGCCGTGGATGACGGCGGCCGGGACCTGGACTCGGTGGAGCTGCTCGGTGCGGTCGCCGGAGGCGATGATCGCGTGGAGCTGGCGCATCACGCCGGCAGCCGAGTGGCCGCGGTCGTAGGAGAGGGCCGCCATCTCGCGCACCGTGTCTTCCTCGAAGGGGAAGCCCGGCGAGCCGATCACCTTGAAGGTGCGGACGGCGCGTTCGATGACCTGGGCACGCCCTTTGGGCGGGTTGCCGAGCAGGATGCCGAAGGTTTTGAGGCTGGGCTGGCCGCTGCGACGGTTGCCGGTCGTCGACATGATGGAGACCAGCGAACGCAGGCGCCGCTGGTGATCGATCGCCAACTGCTGGACGATCATCCCGCCCATCGAGGCGCCGACGACGTGGGCCTGGTCGATGCCGAGGTGGTCGAGCAGGCCGACCGCGTCCTTGGCCATGTCCCGCAGCAGGTAGGGCGCGGTGGCGCGCCGCCCGAGCAGCAGGTCGGCCCGGCTCGGCACCCCGGCCCAGTCGATCTTGGTGGAGCGGCCGATGTCCCGATTGTCGAAGCGGATGACGCGGTACCCGCGCTCGGCGAGGAGGCGGCAGAGTCCCTCCTGCCAGGCGATCATCTGCGTCGCCAGGCCCATCACGAGGAGCAACGGCTCGCCCTCGGGATCCCCCATCTCCTGGTAGCAGAGCTCGATCCCATTGGCCGGCGCGATCTGCTCTTCACCGAATGCGAACATCAAGCGATCTTACCGAGGACTGGCCGGCCGGCCAATACCTTGGTTCGGTAGAAGCTCACACATGAAGACGGCGATCATCTCCGACCTCCACCTCGGCGTCTCGAGCGGCGGCGACGTGCTGCGCGACCCCGAGATCCGCGCGACCCTGCTCGAGGAGCTGCGCGGGGCCGAGCGCCTGATCCTGCTCGGGGACATCGTCGAGCTGCGCGAGCGACCCCTCGGCGCGGCGCTCGAGCACGCCCTCCCCTTCTTCGCCGAGCTCGGCGCGGCGGTCGGCGACATCGAGGTCGTCCTCACCCCCGGCAACCATGACGCGCGCCTCGCCGAACCGCTGCTCGACCGACTCTCGCTCGAGGACCTGCCGCTGCCGCTCGACGCGATCGACGACCCGACCCCCGGCCCGACCGCGACGATCGCGGCCGCCCTCTCCCCCGCGCGCCTGCGGATCGCCTACCCGGGCATCTGGCTGCGCGAGGACGTCTACGCGACCCACGGCCACTACATGGACCTGCACCTGCGCCTGCCGCGCGCCGAGTGCGTGATCCTCGCCGGCGTCAGCCGCTTCAGCGGCCCGCTCCTCCCCGAGCACGCGACCCCGGCCGACTACGAGCGGATCGTCCGCCCGCTCTACACCCTCGCCTACGGCGCCGCGCAGGGACGGGCGCGGCGGCTCCAGGCCGAGCTCGGGCCCTCCGAGGCGGCCTGGGAGTTGATCGCCGGCGACCGTCGCGACCGCAGTCGCGCCCGTCGCCTCAAGGCCCGCGCCGCCCGCGCCGCCTTCCCGCTCGCCGTCGCCGGCGTCAACCGCCTCTTCGGCGCCGACTTCGAATCGGAGATCTCCGGCGACATGATCTTCCGCACCGGGGTCGAGGGCGCGGCCGAGCTGGCGCGCCGCCTCGGCGTCGACGGCGGCCACGTGATCACCGGCCACACTCATCGCGGCGGCCCGCGCGAGGGCGAAGCACCCTGGCCGCTGCCGGGCGGCGGCCAACTTCACAACACCGGCAACTGGGTCTTCTCCACCCCGCTCCACAACCCCGGGCGCCCGCCGAACTCCTACTGGCCGGGGACCGTCACCTGGCTCGAGGACTCCGGCCCGCCCCGCCAGGTGGAGCTGCTGCGCGACCGCGTGCACTCGGACATGGTCGAGCTCGCCGCGAGGGCCCGCGGCCTCGACGTGGCGCCAGTCGGTTGACGGGCCGAAAACCGGACTATCTGACGGGTTTTCGGCCCGTCGACATCAGGTCTGGAGCCAGTCGGCGATGATCGCGCCGATCTCGGGGCCGGCGTCCTCCTGGAGGAAGTGGCCGGCGTCGGCGATCGGGATCGGCGGCGGGAAGTTCAGCTGAGAGGCGACCCGCTCGCCGACCGAGAACGGGAGCACCGGGTCGTCCTCGCCCCACAGGACCAGGGTCGGGCGCTCGTCGTCGCGCAGCGCGTCGGCGACACGTTTGCCCTCGGCGGCGCCGGGGGCGTCGGGCTCGGTCGGCAGGATCAGCGGGAAGGCGCGGGCGCCGGCCTTCGACGCCGCGTCCACATAAGGGGCCTCGTAGGCGGCGATCACCTCGGCACCGGGGTCGTGCTTGCAGCCGCCGCGCACCAGCATCCCGACCGGCACCTCCTCGGCCTCGCGGACGAAGTCCCGGAAGGCGAGCCAGGTGTCGCTCATCCGCTGGTGGCCGGTGAACGGGCCGGTCTCCATGATCACCAGGCGATCGAAGCGCTCGGCGTGCTCGACCGCGAGCCGCAGCCCGATCGGCCCGCCCCAGTCGTGGACGACCGCGGTCGCGCCGCGCACGTCCAGCCGCCGCAGCAGCTCCGCCATCAGCTCGACGTGACGGTCGTAGGTGTAGAAGCCGACGTCGGTCGGCTTGTCGGAGCGGCCGAAGCCGACGAAGTCCGGGGCGATACAGCGGAAGCCCGCGTCCCGGACCGGCGGGATCACCTTGCGCCAGAGGAACGACCAGGTCGGCTCGCCATGGAAGAACACCACCGGCGGCCCCTCGCCCTCGTCGACGTAGGCGAGCCGCAGCCCGTCGACCTCCTCGTAGTGGGCGTCGAAGGGATAGTCGGGCAACCCGACCAAGCGCTCCTCCGGCGTCCGTGAGACCCCCGCCTCCATGTAAGCGACCATAACCGCCGGCAGGGCGGCCGGCTAGGTGGTGCGGGTCGGCGGAAGGCGCGGGCCCGGCTCGCGGCGGGCCCGGCGGGCTGTCGCCTCGGGCCGGTGCGACTGGAAAGCCGGCGCCTCGGGCTGCTGATCGGCGACCCCGGCCGGCTAAGGTCGCCGATCAGCAGCCGGGGTCGGAGGGTTGTGTCGAGGGACGCGAGGGAGCGTCACGGCACCATGGCTTCGTGCGCCATCCGTGACTCCTCTTCCGCATTCGTGCGTCTTCCCCATCACCGGTTCCGTCGCTCGCTGAGTTAGGTGCCCTATGACGCCGTCAACTCAGCGAGCGCCCCGGGGCCTGAGGCCAGGGTTCGGTGCGTATCTCCCATCGACCGATCCGACGGTTGGTCAGTTGGACCCCTTTGTGGCGGGGTCAAGTGACCAGTCGTCGGAATGCTGTCGAGGCTCGCGGCGCTCGGCACGATCTCCGGGGATCCGGGGGGGGCGAAAGGGGAAACCTGGCACCTGATCATCATTCCCTACCTTGTCGCTCGACATTGTGCTACGGTGCCGTCCTTCCATTGCTTAGTTAGTTAGTCGAAAAAGGAAGGATTAACCTAGATGCGGAACGCTCGCACCACCCGGCGGCGCGGCGTGACGGTAGGCCTGACGGCCGCCCTCACCCTGTTGGTCGCACTGATCGTCGCCGGCTGCGGTGGCGGTGGCAGCAGCTCCTCCTCCGGAGGCGGCACCGGCACCAATGAAGAATCGAGCGGAGGCTCCTCGGGAGGCGCCAAGCTCAGCGTGGTCGGCTACTCGACCCCGGAATCGGTCTACGCCGAAGCCCTCGAGCCGGCCTTCGAGAAAACCCCGGAAGGCGAAGGCGTCAGCTTCAGCAACTCCTTCGGCGCCTCCGGTGACCAGAGTCGCGCGGTGGCCGCGGGCCAGCCGGCCTCGGTCGTCCACTTCTCGGTCAGCTCCGACATGGAACGGCTGGTCGAAGAAGGCGAAATCGTCTCCAAGAGTTGGGAAAAAGAGCCCTACGGCGGTTACGCGACCAACTCGGTCGTCGTGATCCTGGTCGAAAAAGGCAACCCGCTCGGGATCAAATCCTTCAAGGACCTGGAGGAAAACGAAGAAGCCGAAGTGATCACGCCGAACCCGTTCAGCTCCGGTTCGGCCCGCTGGAACATCATGGCCGTCTACGGCTCGGCGATCGAAGAAGGCGCCAATGAAGCCGAAGCGCTGGAAGCGGTGAAGACGGTGCTCGAAAAGACCACCGCCCAGCCGGGCAGCGGTCGCGACGCCTTCTCGGCCTTCTCCCAGGGCGAGGGCAACGTGCTCCTCACCTACGAGAACGAAGCGATCAAGGCCGAAAAAGAAGGCGAAGACGTCGAATACGTCATCCCGCCCTACACGCTGCAGATCGAAACCCCGATCGCGGTGACCGAGGAAGCTCCCGAGCCGCAGGCCGAAAACTTCCTCAAGTGGATGTGGTCGAACGAAGGCCAGGAAATCTGGGCGGAAAACGGCTACCGGCCGGTCAACCCGAAGCTGGTGGACCCGAAAGAGTTCCCGGCGCCCGAAAAAGGCCTCTTCAAGATCGCCAAGTTCGGCGGCTGGGGCAAAGTCAAGGACGAATTCTTCGACGAAGAAGAAGGATCCGTCGCCAAGATCGAGCAGGAACTCGGCGTCTCCACCTCCGGCTGATCGATGGAGGCCCACGCCGCACAATCGCCAGTCGCACCGCCCCGGGCAAGGCAGTTCCGCCTGCCCGGGGTCGGCGCGGGCCTCGGCCGGGGCTACGTCGTCCTCTGGCTGAGCATCATCGTGCTGCTGCCGCTGGCGGCGCTGCTCGACCAATCGCTCAGCCAGGGCCTCGGCGAGTTCTGGAGCCAGGTCACCTCGCCGCAGGCCAAGCAGTCGCTCAAGCTGATCCTCGTCTGCTCGCTGATCGTGGTCGCGATCAACGCCGTCTTCGGCACGATCGTCGCCTGGCTCCTGGTTCGTGACAACTTCCCCGGCAAGTCGATCATCAACGCGATCATCGACCTGCCCTTCGCGCTGCCGACGATCGTCGCCAGCCTCATCCTGATCCAGCTCTGGGGCAAGAACTCCCCGGTCGGGATCGACATCGCGCTGACCCGCGCGGCGATCGTCGTCGCCCTCTGCTTCGTCACCCTCCCCTTCGTCGTCCGCGCGGTGCAGCCGCTGCTGATCGAGATGGACCGCGAGATGGAGGAGGCGGCCGCCTCGCTCGGCGCCGGCGGCTTCACGATCTTCCGTCGCATCATCTTCCCCAACCTCCTCCCCGGCCTCGCCGCCGGCGTCGCCCTGGCCTTCGCCCGCGCGCTCGGCGAGTACGGCTCGGTGCTGCTCTTCGCGGGCGGCAAAGCGAACACCGTGGTCGCCTCGATCCTGATCGGCCAGCAGATCGAACAGGGCAACGAAACCGGCGCCTCGGCGATCTCGATCGTGCTGCTGCTGATGGCCCTGGCCTGCCTCTTCATCATCACCTTGATCCAGCGCTGGGGCAGCCGCCACGAACGGTCCCAGGTGAACCTCGTCGCCAACCCGGTGATCACCGGCGCGACGCCGGAGAAGGACGACGAGCGTGAGTAGGTCCACCTCCAGCCGCTGGGGGCTGCGCTTCCTCGGGCTCGGCTACATCGCCGTGCTGCTGATCGCGCCGCTGATCCTGCTCTTCTACAAGACCTTCGAAGACGGCCTCGCGGCTCCCTTCGAAGCGATCACCTCCCCCGACGGCCTGCACGCGCTGAAGCTGACCTTGCTGACGGTGGTGATCGCGGTGCCGCTGAACACGGTCTTCGGCGTCATCTGCTCGCTGCTGCTGGTCCGCCACAGGTGGAAGGGCAACTGGCTGATCGACGCGGCGATCAACCTGCCGTTCGCGATCAGCCCGGTCGTCATCGGCCTCTCCCTGTTCCTGCTCTACGGCAAACAGGGATGGTTCGAACCGGGGCTCGCCGAAAGCGGGATCAAGATCCTCTTCTCCACCCCGGGCATCATCCTCGCCTGCATCTTCGTCTCGGTTCCCTTCGTGGTCCGGGAGACGGTCCCGGTGCTGCAGGAGATCGGCACCGAACAGGAGCAGGCGGCGGAGACGCTCGGCGCCAACGCCTGGCAGACCTTCTGGCGGGTCACCCTGCCGGCGATCCGCTGGGGCGTCGCCTACGGCGTCGTCCTCTGCACCGCCCGGGTGCTCGGCGAGTTCGGCGCCGTCTCGGTCGTGTCCGGCAACATCTCCGGGGAGACCCAGACGCTGCCCCTCTTCGTCGAGAAGAACTACGAGAATTCAACATCCCTGGCGCCTTCGCCGCCGCGGTGCTGTTGGCCCTCCTTGCCTTGGTGGTGCTGATGGCGATGAACCTGCTCAAACGAAAGGAGGCGACCGATGGGTATCTCAGTCGAGGGAGCGACAAGCGCTTCGGGGGCTTTCAGGCGCTTGACGACGTATCGATCGAGGTCCCGGACGGGTCGCTTACCGCGCTCGCTCGGGCCCTCGCGGCTGCGGCAAGTCGACCCTGCTGCGGGCGATCGCGGGCCTGGAGACGCTCGACACCGGCCGGGTGCTGATCGACGGCGAGGACGTGTCGAAGCAAGCCGACCCAGAAGCGCGAAGTCGGCTTCGTCTTCCAGCACTACGCCGCCTTCAAGCACATGACCGTGCTGCGACAACGTCGGCTTCGGGCTGAAGATCCGCAAGCGGACGAAGGCCAAGATCCGCGAGCGGGTCGACGAGCTGCTTGCGCTGGTGCAGCTGCGGCGGCTCGGCGGACCGCTATCCGTCCCAGCTCTCCGGCGGCCAGCGGCAGCGGATGGCGCTGGCCCGGGCGCTGGCGGTCCAGCCGCAGGTGCTGCTGCTGGACGAGCCGTTCGGCGCGCTCGACGCGAAGGTCCGCAAGGACCTCCGCGCCTGGCTGCGCAACCTCCACGAGGAGATGAACGTGACGACGATCTTCGTCACCCACGACCAGGAGGAGGCGATGGACGTCGCCGGCCAGCTCGTGGTGATGAACGACGGGCGGGTCGAGCAGTCGGGGAGCGCCGAGGACCTCTACGAAAAGCCCGCCAACGAGTTCGTGATGAGCTTCGTCGGCGAGGTCAACCGCCTCGGTGACGACTACGTGCGACCGCACGACATCGAGATCGTCAGGGACCGCGACGAGTCGACCGAGGAGGCGATGGTCCAGCGGATCGTCGCCCTCGGCTTCGAGATCCGGGTCGAGCTGGTGCTCGGCGACGGCACCGAGGTGTGGGCGCAGCTCACCCGCGGCGAGCTCCAGCGCCTCGAGCTGCAGGAGGGCCAGATCGCCTACCTGCGCCCGGTCCACGCAAAAAGCTTCAACGGTTCGCCACCGCCCAACACCCCTGAGGCCTCGACTCCTCAGGGACCCACGGACGGTGGCGACGCGGAAGTAACCGCAGCCGCTTGAAGAGGCGACGGGCGGGGTGCGCTTTGCCGGGTGGCGCCCCGCCCAATTCGCCGCTGATCGCGCCATTGTGGCCGATAACCCGGCGGGCGTGTGGAATTTCGGCGGGGGAGCGTCACGGGTTCGTCTCTGACAGAAGGCGCGCGGAAGCGTCACTTCGTGCGCCTTCGGTGTCCTTCTCCACGCTTCGGTGCGTGTTCGGAAACGCCGGTCCCGTCGTTTGGTGAGTTAGGCGCGCCCTAGTGCGCTCAACTCACCAAACGTCCGAGCCCCGTCGCTGAATTGTTCCGGCGGCGATAGGAAAGACCGTTCAGCGAATTTCTGGAGCCCTGCTATGTTGAGTTAGTCGCTCAAGAAACTACGGAAAGGAGCGCAGAAGAGATGGGCAAGAAGGTCTCAAGGACCACCTTCACCACTCGAGGTCGGATCGCAGGGCTGATCCGCGACGAAGCGCCCGTCGGCACCGGTCAGAACCGGACGACTCGCTCCGCCAACCGAGACGATTCGCAGGGCAACGTCGACGACGCGATCTTCCATCGCGCCCGGCTCGTGCTCGGGGAGAACCTCCCCCAGCGCGGCCGCTGAGGCCGGGCGAACCCACACACACATTCGGGCCGCGCCCCCACTGCCGGGGGCGCGGCCCGTGCGCTTGCTACTTGCTCGGCGTGGTCGTCGCTTCTTCTTCGACTTCTTCGGCCTGCGGGTAGGCCTGCACGGCGAGGTTCCAGGACTTGAGCTGGAAGTTCAGCCCCGAAGCTCCGGCGTATTCGATCTGGACCGTGTGGCCGCCTTTACCCAGCACCGTCGTCTGCACGATCGTGTGGATGTTGGCTGCCGCCGGCTTGCTCGACGTGCCTTCGGCCGTCGCCGGCGCGAAGCTCACTTTTTTCGCCGCGGGCTGGCCGTCGACGAGAATCGTGATCGGGCAGGACTGGTCGACGGTCGGCGCTTTCACCGGGTTGGTGCAGCTGGCCGCCCCGGAGAACGTGATCACCACGCTGCTGACGTTGGCCTTGGTGGCGAACGCCGTGAACGCGGTCGGGATGTAGCCCGAGGTCGCCGAGTTGAGCGAGAACAACGTGTTGCTGGCGGCGATCGAGGTGACCGGCGGAAGCCCGGCGCCTTTCTTCGCCACGTAGGTGTTGGACGCGGCCTTCTTGGTCAGGTAGTCCGCGGCTTTGGCGTTGGCCTGCTTCTTGGTGACGTAGGTCTTCGCCGCCTTCTGGTTGGTGACGTATTTTTTCGCCGCCTGCTGCGGGGTCAGGAACGATCCCGCGATCGACGGTGCCACCGTGACCGAGAGGGCGACCACGGCCGCCAGCACGATGACGGTCGCCGCTCGAGGGGTTGACAGCCTCTTCTTCAGCAACTTCTTCCTCACTTTCATGGCCGTGCCGGGCGGCCTTTCTTGACAATCTCCGTCAATAAACTACCTAAAGTGATAGCGTAAGGCGACCAAGTTGGTCAAGAAACCCATTCCCCTACCCGGCAGAGAGGAATCACCCGCATGAGAATCAAGACCCTCGCCATCACGGTGTTGGCCCTGTTGGGGCTTGCCGTGCCGGCGTCGGCCGGAGCGCAGACCCTGATCGGGTCAGGCTCCGTCGCCGCGCAGCCAGTGCTGCAGGCCCTCTTCGCCGCCTATTCGAAGAACGTCAACCCCAAGATCCACTTCGTCTACACGGCAGACGGCGGCAACGCAGGCATCAAAGACGTCCAGAACGGCACCAGCCAGTTCGCCGGGCAGGCTCGTACCCCGCTCCCGAGCGATGCCGGGACGACCTACATCAAGCTGTACCTCGACGGCCTCTGCATGGACGTCAACCCGAAGAACAAGCTGAGCAACATCAGCATCCAACAGACCCACGACATCTACCGTGGCCTGCTCACCAACTGGAGCCAGATCCCCGGATCCGGCCTCACCACCACGATCGACCCGGTCGGGCGTGACACCAACGGAGGGACCTACAACTTCTTCCTCCAGTCGGTGCTCAACAACGAACCGCCGGCCTCGAACGTCAACGCGCTGACCGCCGACGGCCTCGTCGTCAACGCGGTCAAGCAGGACCCGAACGCGATCGGCTACGCCGGGCTCGCCTGGCAGAAAAAGGGCATCAAGCCGGTCAAGGTCAACGGCATCAAATGCGAACCGAAGAACATCAGCGTCGAACCGCTGAAGTACCCGCTGTCGCGGTACATCTTCGTCGTCCTACCGACCGAAAACCCGAGCCCGGCGGTGCAGAAATTCGTCGACTGGGCTCGCACCAGCGCCGAAGCCGGTGCGGTGATCAACAAGGCCGGCGGCGTCGCGGCTTTCAACAAGAAGTAAGGCACGGGGTTGGAAGAAGAGTTCCAACCGGAGTACGGCCCGAAATGGTCGGACCAGCGCGTCGGGCGGTTGCTCGGCGCGCTGGTGCTTGCCGTGGTGGCGTTGCTGCTCGGCCTGATCGTGGTCGTCTTCGTCCAAGGCTGGCCTTCGTTCGCGCATAACGGCCTCTCCTGGTTCGGCGCCGGCGGCAACGTCGACGAAGAGCTCAGCGCGATCTCCCAGTCGGCCGAAACGGGCGCCGGCTACGTCTACACCTTCCACGCCTGGCCGCTGATCTGGTCGACGATCCTGATCGCGGGCGGCTCGGTGATCCTGTCGCTGTTCACGGCCCTGTTCATCTCGGTCTTCCTGGTCGAGTTCGCGCCGACCTGGATGGGCAGGATCCTGGCGCCGGTGGTGCGGTTCCTGGCCAGCGTGCCGTCGGTCATCTACGGACTGCTCGGCGTCCTGGTGCTGGTCCCCTTCATCGGCAACCACCTGATCACCGAGGGCCAGAAGTCCTCGGTCGCGGGGGTCATCTCGCTGACCGGATACTCGCTGATGGCGGCGGTGATCGTCCTGACGATCATGATCGCGCCGCTGATGGTGTCGATCTTCACCGACGCCCTGAACTCGGTCAAACCGGGCTGGCTCGAGGGCTCCCTGGCGCTCGGGGTGAACCGCTGGCGGACGATCTGGAAGATCGGCGTGCGCGCCGCCCGACCGGCGATCGTCGCCGGCACCGTCCTCGCCTGCGCCCGGGCGATCGGCGAGTCGGTGATGCTGGCGATGCTCTCCGGCTCGACCGCCTTCGCCCCCAACCCGATCGACGGCCTGATCTTCATCTTCGAGCCCTCGCGGCCGCTGGCGCCGACGATCGTGAAGAGCAGCGACCAGCTCAGCTCGCCGCCGGCCAAAGCGACGCTCTTCGCGATCGCCGCGTTCCTCCTCTTCTCCGCCGCGATCTTCTCGCTGACCGGCTGGGCGGCACGCCGCTCGATGAACAAGTACCTGGCGCGATGACCGACACCTCCCTCACTCCCGGCGGCCCGCGGCCGCAGTCCGAGGAACTTCCGGTCGGCGCCCCCGGCGGCGTCACCGACCCGCCCCAGCCGCCGCCGACCGGCGCGGTCGAGGGCAGTTCCACCTGGAGCCTGCTCGACCGCCTCGGCCTCGCCTTCTGCTGGTTCCTGGGCCTGCTCTTCTGCGCGATCGCGGCGGCGATCGTCATCTACCTGCTGATCAAAGGGATCCAGTTCCTGAAGCCGTCGATGCTGGTCACCCCGGCCGCCGCCGGCTTCACCGAAGGCGAATCGGGCGGCTTCTCCGACGCCTTCTTCGGCACCCTGATCCTCGGCGTCATGTCGCTCACCCTGGCCCTGCCGACCGGGGTCGCGATCGCGGTCTGGCTGGTCGAGTACGGGCGTCCCAAAGCGCTCGCCCGGGTCACCGAGATCGACGATCGAGGCGATCGCCGGCATTCCCTCGGTCGTCTTCGCCCTCTTCGGCACGGTCATCTTCACCAGCGCCGCCCTCGGCTTCCTCAGCCGCACCAACGAAGGCGTCGTCTTCGGCCGCTCCTTCTTCGCCGCGGCCTCGATGCTGGCGCTGGAGGCGCTGCCGCTGATCGTCGCCTCCACCCGCGAGGGGCTGAACGCGATCCCACGCCACGTGCGCGAGGCCTCCTACGGGGTCGGCAAGACGAAGGCGGCGACGACGCGGCGGATCCTCCTCCCCACCTGCCGGCCGCAGATCGCCACCGGCGCGATGCTCGGCCTCGGCCGGATCATCGGCGACACCGCGATCATCGTCATCCTGCTCGGCGCGACCCAGAACTTCTCCCCGGTCGAAGGGGCGGCGTTCCCGCTGAACTACCTGCGCGGCGCCGGCACCACGCTGACCAACTTCGTCTACGAGGCGTCGCCGACCGGCAACCTCAACCAGCCCGACAAAGCCTACGCGGCGGCTTTCGTCCTGCTGCTCATCGTGCTGTTGCTGAACGCAGCGACCGACCTCGTCCACAGCCGCGCCCGAAAGGCAGGAACGTGGAGTCACTGACCCGGCAGACCTCGAACACGCCGCCGCCGATCCGGCGGCTGGACCCGCAGGATCCGACCCCGGCCCAGCAGGCACCCGCGCAGGCGACGAACTTCGTCGCCGCGAAACGGTCGATCGCCGCACCGCAGTTCTCGATCCGGCGCATGGAGGTCGACCAAGTCTCGATCCACTACGGCGCCAAAGAAGCGGTGAAAAGCGTCTCGCTGCCGATCCGGCAGGGCGAGGTGCTGTCGCTGATCGGTCCGTCGGGGTGCGGCAAGACGACGCTGCTGCGCTCGCTCAACCGCCTCACCGAGCTGACCGCGGCGGCGAAACTGACCGGGTCGATCCGACTCGACGACGTCGATATCCGGCTGATCGAGCCGACCTTGCTGCGCCGGCGCGTGACGATGGTCTTCCAGCAGCCGAACCCGTTCCCGATGAGCGTGTTCGACAACATCGCCTACGTGCTGCGCGAGCAGGGCTCGCGCCGGATGAAAAAGAAGGTGCTGGAGCCACAGGTCCACTCGGCGCTGCAGCGGGCCGGCCTGTTCGAGGAGGTCAAAGACAACCTGAACCATCCGGCGCTGAAGCTCTCGGGCGGCCAGCAGCAGCGGCTCTGCATCGCCCGGGCGTTGGCGGCCGAGCCCGAGGTCCTGCTGCTCGACGAGCCTTGCTCGGCGCTCGACCCGCAATCGACGGCGGTGATCGAGGACCTGATCGTGAAACTGCGCGACGACGTCGCGATCGTGATCGTCACCCACAACCTGCAGCAGGCCTACCGGATCGCCGACCACGTCGCCTTCATGTACCTGGGGGACCTGGTCGAGTACAACAGCGCCACCCGCCTCTTCAACACGCCCGCCCAGGAGCGGACGCGGGAGTACGTGAGCGGTGCGTTCGGTTAGCGCCAAAGCGATGCGGCCGCTGGCCGTCGCCGCCTGCGCGTGCCTGCTCGGCGCGGGCGCCGCGGGCTGCTCGTCGACCCAGGAAAAGGCCGCCGCCAAACAGGCGGAAGCCGAACACATCCTGAAAGCGCGCGCCGAGCGCCAGAAGCACAAGGTCGATGGGCCGAAAACTCAAGGAGGGCTTGAGAAATCGGCCCGTCGACAGGAGGTGTCGCGGTGAGCCAGGAGACGCTGACGAAAGCGCAGGGAATCGAGCCGTGCGAGGAGTGTGGGGCACCGATGGACCCGCAGCAGCGCTATTGCGTCGAATGCGCGGCGCGGCGCGGCAACGGGTCGAACCCCTCCTCCCGCTATTTCGCCGCGATGAGCAAAAAATCGCGCCGGCCGCTGACCAAGGGGCAGGCGAAGGCGCCGGGCGGCGGCAGCCGCGCCGCCGCGGTCGGGTTCTTCGCCTTGCTGCCGATCGCGGTGGCGCTCGGGGTCGTCGTCGGGCGCAGCGGCTCCGGCGACTCCAACGAAGAGGCGCTCCTGCGAGCCCTCCACCAGGCCGAAAAGCAGCAGGTCGCGGCAGCGCCGGTCGAAGAAGAAGCGACCACGGCGGTGGCGTCGACCAATGGCAAGGCAGGCGCCAAAGGCGCGGCGAAAGGCAAGAAGGCCTCGGCGAAAGAAACCACCAAGAAAGCCGAACCGCACGGCAAGGTCCTGGCGAAGACGAAGAACGGAACCGTCCACGAAGTCACGGGCTTCAAGCCGAGCAAGGCAACCGAAGAAGCGGACACGAAACTGGTCGAAGAAAACCCCGAACAGACGGGCGAAAATTACATCAAGGCCCAGCAGAATCTGCCCGATGTGGTGGTGGTCGGCGGCGAAGGCACCGGCGGCGGCTCCGAAGAAGAACTCCCGCCGGGGGTGGAACCGTGAGTGACGAGCAGCAGCAGACGACCAAGCTGCCTCCGCCGCCGCCGTCCAACGGCGTGGCGAAGCTCCCGGTGGCACCGCCCGTCGGGCCGCCTCGCTTTCCCTTCCCAGGGAAACGCAAAGGCGACCCGGCGCCGCCGAAACCCAAGACGCCGGAGGAGGCGGAGCGCAAGGAAGAGGAGAGCGCCGAGCTGATCGCCCAGCGCGACCGGCTGCTGGAGAAGTTCACGGTCATGCAGGCCGATCTCGGCGGCGCCTTCTACGAGATGGCGATCCGTGACCACGTGCGACTCGACGTGCTGACCCGGAAAGCGGCCGAGCTGCAGCGGGTCGACGCCGAGCTGCTGGCGGTCGAGCGGCTGCTCGAACTCGAGCGGGCCGACGCCACCGGGCTCTGCCCCAGCTGCGGCGCCCCCCACGGCCCCGCGGTTCGCTTCTGCCCCCAGTGCGGCACGCCGCTCGTCCCGACCGGAGCCGGCGCGTGAGGGGCTGGATCGCGATCCGGCTGCGGGCGGCGATCGCCGCCGCGGCGACCCTGACCGGGAAACGCTTCGGCCTGCTGGTGGCCTCCTCGGTGGTGGCGACCTCGGCGATCGTCGCCGCGGCGGCGACCAACCAGCCGGAAGCGAGCCCGCTGGCCTCGTTGCTGGGACACAGCCTTGCCGCCGAGCGGACCGCGGCGCCGACCCCCACCCCACTCGAACCGACCGCGGAACCAGAACTCGAAGAAGCGGCAGCCGCACCGGTCGCGCACGAATCGAGCTCGGAAGCGGAACCGTTCGTCCCCGAAGAAAGCGCGCCGGAACCGGTGATCGTGCCGGAAGAAACGGCGCCCGAAGTCGCGCCCGAACCGGCGCCTGAAGAAGCCGCGGCCGAAGAACCCGAAGCGCCGGAAGCGCCGCCGAAACCCGAAGCGGGCCGGATCAAGCACGTCTTCGTCGTCTCCTTGACGAGCTCCGGCTACCAGGCCGCGTTCGGCTCCGGCACCGCGTCCCAGATGCCCTACCTGAACGGCACGCTGCGTCCCAAAGGGCTGTTGCTGACGAACTACTCGGTGCTCACCGAAGCGACGACGCCGAACGGGATCGCGACGATCAGCGGCCAGCCACCGAACAAGGCGACCGAAGCCGAGTGTCCGGTCTTCGAAGAAGAATGCCTGTATGCGGTGGAAACGTCGACGATCGCCGAGCAGCTGGAAGTCGGCGGCTTCACCTGGCGCGCCTACATGGAAGGCATGGTCGACCCGACCACCGGCGAACCGCAGAACTGCGTCTACCCCGCCGGGACCGAAGAAGAGAAAGTCGAACCCGGTGGCTACTCCGCGCGGCTCAACCCGTTCACCCACTTCCACTCGCTGCTCGACGTCGGTGGGTGCTCGGAAAACGACGTGCCGATCTCCGAGCTGAAGAAGGACCTGAAGAGCGAAGCGAAGACGGCGAGCTGGTCCTACATCTCCCCCGACCTCTGCTCGGCCGGTGCCGCGGAAGGGTGCCCGGAAGGCGCGCCCGCGGGCGCGGCGGCGGCCGACGCCTGGCTTGCCGAAGTGGTGCCGCAGATCCTCGAATCCCCCGCCTACAAGAAGGACGGCCTGCTGATCGTCACCTTCGGCGGCGTCAACCCGCCGGCCGTCCCGGCGGAAGGCGAAACGGCACCCCCGCCGCCCGCGAACCCGCTGAAGACCGGTGCGGTCCTCGTCTCCAAGTTCATCACCAAGGGCTCCACCGACGCCGCGCGCTACGACCCCTACTCGCTGCTGCGCACGAGCGAGGAACTGTTCGGGCTCGGGTATCTGGCGGAAGCCGGCGGGAAGAAGGTCAAGACCTTGGGACCCGCCCTGCTGGGCGAAAACGCCGGCCACTGACCGCTCCGCACCTCTTTTTGACAACCTCTTGACGATGAGCCCCGCTAATCAGAACGCGGGCGGCGAGCCCATCACCGCTGCCGGCATCGAGGAACTGAAAGCCGAGCTGGCCGAGCTGGAAGGCCCGCGCCGCATCGAGATGGCGGAGCGAATCCGCGTCGCCCGTGAGCTCGGCGATCTCAAGGAGAACGCCGACTACCACACGGCCAAAGACGACCAGTCGCTGATGGAGACGCGGATCAAGCGCCTCCAGGCGCGACTTCGCATGGCGGTCGTGGTCGAGGCCGACGAGGGCAGCGACGGCACCTTCTCCTTCGGTCGCACCGCCGAGGTCGAGGACCAGTCGAAAGGCGAGACCGTCACCTGGACCCTGGTCGGCTCGACCGAGGCCAACCTCGCCGAGGGCAAGCTCTCCGCCGAGTCGCCGATCGGCCAGGCGCTGATGGACACCGAGGTCGGCGCGACCGTCGACGTCGAGACCCCGCGCGGCACCAAAAGCTTCAAGGTCCTGAAGCTCGTCGGCTGACGCTCGCTGACTTAGAGGCGCTCTGGCGCCCTCAACTCAGCGAACGTCCGCCGGACGGGCGCTCATGATGGGCGGGTGCTGCGGCTGACCGCATCCGTCGACGGGCCCCGCGAGCTGGCGCTGGGGTCGTTGCTGCGTGAGCTCGAGGGAGTTCGACGGGTGCTGCGCCAGCCCGACGAGTCGTGCTCGCCGGCACAGACGGTCTTCGTCGCCGACATCGAGCCCGCCGCCGCCGACGCGCTGATCGAGGCGATCGACGAGATGGGGATCTCGATCGACGACTACGTGCTGGCGCGGATCGACGTGGTCGCGCCGCAGCGGACCCACTTCACCGGGCACCGGGGCACCGACGGCCTCGCCTGGGTCGAGGTGATGGGACAGGCGCGGGCGAACTCCTGGCCGCTCGCCCGCTACCTCGCGCTGATCAACGTGGCCGCGGTGATCGGTGCGATCGGCGTGATCGTCTCCAGCTCGGTCCTGATCATCGGCGCGATGGCGGTCAGTCCCGACCTGCTGCCGATCTGCGCGACCTGCGTCGGCATCGTCGGCGGGCGCCGGGTCCTGGCGCTACGGGCGTTCGCGACGCTGACCCTCGGGCTCGGCCTGGTCGTGGTCACCGCCGCGGTGCTCTCCTATCTCCTCAGAGTGACCGGCATCCTGCCCGACGGCTTCACGGTCGAGCAGTCGGGCCTCAGCGCTCTGGCCCATACCGACTACTCGACCGTGCTGGTCGCGCTGGCCGCGGGCGTCGCGGCGATGCTTTCCTTCGAGACCGGGGCGAGCGCCGCGGTCGGCGTGGCGATCTCGGTGACGACGATCCCCGCCTCGGCCTACCTCGGGGTCGCGATCGGCGGCGGCGGGATCGACGAAGCGCTCGGCGCGCTGGTGGTGCTGATCGTGAACGTCGGCCTGCTGATCGTCGCCGGGTCGCTCACGCTGCTGGTGCAGCGGATCCTGCCGAACCGGTCGGGGGCTCCGGTTTAGGCGGGAGCTCGGAGGCGGACAGCGGCGCGGGGCCGGCCGCCACACCATCCGTGGGCGACGGGACGGGGCCGATCCCCGCCGGGGGCGCGACAGGCGCGGACCCCAGCGGCGCGGCCGTGGTTGGTTCGCTCAGGGTCGACCAGGGAGCGGGCGCCGGTCGACGCTCGTCGTAGACGACCTCGGTCCGCCCCATCCGATCGGCCCACCCTCGCCTCGATTCGCCGAAGACTATGCCGAGGAAGCCGATCCCGAAGCTGACGAAGGAGAGGCCGAGTCCGACCAGGCGACGGAAGGCGCGGCGGAGGGGCAGGCGGCGTTCGTCGATGCGGATGCCGAGGAAGCGCATCCCCGGCGTCTGCCCGGCCAGCGCCCAGAAGCCACACAGGTAGACGCCGACGACGATGAGCCAGGTGAAGGAGCCGACCGCGATCGCGCCCTTCGGCACGCCCTTGGTGCTGCCGCCGAAGAAGGTGACGAGCAAGGTCGCGGCGCCGGCGATCACGGTGAAGAAGAGGTTGATGATCACCGCATCGATGAGCATGGCGCCCCCGCGGGTGACGACGCCGGCGCGGTTGGTCGGCAGTGGCCGGCGGCGCCGGAAGAAGATCTTGCGCAGGACGCGCTCGACCGCGTTGTCGAGGTCGCGGGCGATTTTGGCGATCTGGCGGCCGATGTCCCCGAGGAGCCCGACGCTCTGCGAGGCGATCGCCTGGCGCACCTCGGGGGCAGCGGCGATCCGCTCGACCATCTGCTGGACCTGCGGCCCGGCCAGCAGCCGGCGCCAGACCTCGTCCACCAGCTCCGAGTCAAGGGTCTCGACGATCGCTTTCTTCACCGCGGCGCTGTCGAGGGCGCCCTGGACGGCCTCCTCGATCACCGGGCCTTCGAGGACGCGGGCGATCGCCCGCTCCACCGCCTCCGATTCGACCGCGGAGACGATCGCCTCCTCGGCCGCGATCTCGACCGCTTTGTCGATGCCGGTGGCACGGCCGACGGCCCCGGCTCCACGCGCACCGGCTCCCAACAGGCGTGCCGCGAGTGGCGTGCTCTCCTCGGCCATCCAGCCGAGTCTAGCCGCGGGAACGTTAGTTGGCGACGGTGCGGCCGAGGTGCTCGAGCAGGCGGTCGAGGAACTCGGCCTGGGCGGGGAGCAGCTTGCGGCGGGCTGTCTCGACCTCGAACCAGTCGGCCCGGTCGACCTCGGGGAACTCGACTTCGCGACCGCTCTTCGGCGGCCACTCCATCTCGAATGTGTTGCTGTCCAGCTCGCCGGGGTCGAAGTCACCCTCCGCGGCCCAGGCGTCGACGACTTTGCCCGCCCGCTGGCGGATCGAACCGAGCTCGATCAGCTCTTCGGCCTCGAGCTGAGGCGCGCCCGAGCCGAGCTCCTCGTCGAGCTCTCGCAGCGCCGCCTCGCGCGAGTCCTCCTCGGCCTCGATCCCGCCCTTCGGGATCGACCAGGCGCCGTCGTCGCGCTTGGCCCAGTAAGGGCCGCCGGGATGGACGAGCAGAAACTCGGTCTCACCGTCGTCGCGATCGCGGTAGAGCAGGATTCCGGAGCTGCGTTTCGTCGCCACGGACTCAGCTCTCCAGCGCCTCGAGCAGGGGGGCGAGCGTCTCGAGAACCTCCGCGCGCGGAGTCGCGGCGAGCGTCTCCAGGGTGCCGTTGGCGCGGGTCACGGCGACGCCGACCGCGAGCGCGACGAGCAGCTCCGCCCGCAGCTCGGCGTTCGAGGCGCCCCGCTCCCGGAGCTCCGCGATCAGGCTGACGAGCACGCGATCCTCGACCACGGCGCTGATCTTCTTCCGTGCGTCGGGGGTCAGCGTCGGGCTGGCGAGCGCCCGACTGATCGGGCTGTGGCCGCGTTCGTCCCAGCGTTCGAGCAGGAAGGAGACAAGGGCGCGCGGGGCAAAATCGATTCCTTCCTCCTCGGCCGAGCCCGCCGCGATCGCGGCGATGAAGAGGCCTTCCTTGGACTCGAAGTAACGCGCGATCAGTGCCGGATCGACCCCGGCCCGTTCGCCGATCTCCCGCGTCGTCGCCCGGTCATAGCCGACCGCCTCGAAGACCTCCTGGGCAGCTTCGAGCAGGGCGCGGCGTGAAGCCTCGGCGTCATGCGGGCGCCGGGTAGCGGTCGCCTTGTCACCGACCGGTGACACGCCCGAGACCGTACCACGGGCTCAGGGCATTGGCGCGGTGAGTTCAGGAGCTGCCGCCCGGACAAGGGACGCAAGGTCTCCGGCGAACGCGGCCGTCTCGGCCACGGCCCTTGCGGGCTGTGGCCGTGGCCGAGACGGCCGGGTATGAAAGGAGTGGAGGATCCGTGACGTCGTGCGGGAGAGCCCCGAACCCCACACGTCCTCCCGACTTCCCCAAACTTCGTGCGCCTCCCGCAGGACCCGAAATGTTGATGGGCCGAAAACCCGTCATATAGACGGGTTTTCGGCCCATCAACATCGGGGTGCCGGAGAGGCGGGACGGGGGTGTGGAGTTCCCTGCGGAACCCTCACGTCCTGGC
Source organism: uncultured Actinomycetes bacterium (assembly GCA_963782515.1). Lineage (GTDB taxonomy): Bacteria > Actinomycetota > Thermoleophilia > Solirubrobacterales > 70-9 > VAYN01. The sequence goes on from CAWAJY010000004.1 coordinate 1,789,486, forward strand.
GTCTCGGCCACGGCCACAGGCTGCCAGGGTCGTGTCCGAGACGCCAGGACCGATCTCGGACGGCCGCAACCGCCCCGAACGACCGCCGTCCGCCCGCTCACCCCCCGAGCCGATAGGCCACCAACGCCGGCGCCTGACCTTCGGCGACCGGGATGCCGGCGCCTACGACGAGGCTGTCGCCGGAGGCGATCACGCCCGAGTTCGAGCCGGAGGGCAGGGCCGTCGACCAGACTTCGCCGCCGTTGCTCGCGTCAAGGCCGTGGAGGGTTCCTTCCAGGGTCGTGAAGAAGACCATGTCGTTGACTGCTACCGGCGCGCCAAAAGCGGGATGTTCGTAGGTCTGGCTCCATTTCTTCTTGCCCGTGGCGAGGTCGAGGGCCACCATTTCACCGGTCAGTTCTTCGCCTTCGCCGATCGTTTCGCCGTTTTCGACGGTCAGGGGGTGGTTGACGACCGGCACGAAGAGCGTCGTCTTCGAGGCTGCCATCGGCGCGATCACGCCGCCGAGCAGGCCCGGATAGACCGTCGCCTGCTTGGGCAGCTTGGAGTATTCGCCCTTCATCGCCAAGAGGCCGTCGTCGTCGTGGCCGTTGTGCTTGCCGACCGCCGTCTGCCAGACGACCTTGCCGGTCTTCGCGTCGACCGCGACAACCTGTCCCGACTTGCCGGCGCCGATCGCGAGCTCCTTGCCGCCCGCGCTGACCAGGATCGGCGGGTCCTGGAAGTCCCAATCGTATAAATCGTGGGGCGTGACTTGATGAGCCCACTCGAGCTTGCCGGTCTTCGCGTTCAGCTTCACCAGCGAGTCGGTGTAGAGGTTGGCGCCGGGGCGGCTCTTGCCCCAGGGCAGGCCTTCGGCGCCGGGGAACGGCACCGGGTTGCCGGTCCCCATATAGATCCCGCCTTCTTCGTCGAAGGAGGGCGCGTACCAGAGGCCGCCGCCCGCGTTGATCGACTTGTGCTGCTTTGACCAGAGGCCCTTCGGCGCCGTGTCGAAGCTCCACTTTTTCGCGCCCGTCTTCGCGTCGAGCGCGTAGAGGATCCCGGCGACGCCGCCGTTGTAGGCGCTGGTGACGTCGGTCGGCACGGTCGAGACGTAGACGAGCCCTTCGTGGACGCCCGGGGACATGTCGATCGCCTCCTTCGGCTGCGTCGTCAGTTCGGTCGCCCACACTTCTTCGCCGGTTTCGGCATCGAGCGCGAACGCGCCGGTCGCGGTCGCCCCGAAGACCATCCCTTCGTCGACGGCGACGCCGTTCGGCCCCTGGTCCGGCGATTCCATCTTCGTTTCCCAGAGCAGTTCGCCGGATTCGAGGTCGACCGCCTGCACGTTCGATTCGAGGTCCTGCATGTAGACGACGCCGCCGGAGACGACCGGCGAGGCCGAGTAGGCGCCGTAGGTGCTCTGCGCTTCGCTCGGCAGTTCCCAGGCGAGTTCGAGCCCTTCGGCGGAGGACTTGTCGATCGGGCCTTCGGCGAAGCGGGTGTTCGCGAGGTCCATGCCGGGATAGGCGGCTTCGGCGGAGCCCCCTTGCGGGTCGGACGAGGTGGACGACGAGGACGAGCCGCCGCCCCCGCAGCCCCCCAGCAGGGCGACGACGAGGACCGTCAGCACCGCCGCGACGGCGCCGCGCCGCGCCTTGGTCAGCGCCGGGACGAGCGGCGCGATCACCCGGTTGGCGAGCAGGCCGAGGCTGCCGAGGTTGGCGAAGCCGGGGCCCTGGCTGAGTCCGGCGAGGCCCGGGATGTGGAGGCGCGGCTCGGTGCCCTCCAGGGCCAGCGAGCGATCGAAGCGCAGCTCGGCGCCCGGCGGGCGGTCCCAGATCGGCCCCACCCGCGCCTCGAGCTCGGCGCGCACCGGCTCGGCGAAGAGCCCGCGCAGCTGCGCCAACAGGTCGAAGCCGGTGCAGTTGACGACGTAGTCGTGGCGGACGCGCGTCGGCCCGGCGGCGGTCTCCAGTTCGAGGTCGACGCCCTCCCCCGCGGCGCTCACGTGGACGGCGCGACCGAGCTCGAACGCGCAGCGCTGCTCCCCCGCCAGGCGCGCGATCACGGTCGCGTCGAAGACGCCGCGGTCGCAGTGCTTGACGAAGTCCCTCCGCGTCTCGGTGTCCAGGTGCTCCCACCCGACGTCGTCGGGATCGGCGAAGACGCGGTTCTCGAGGAAGCTCTCGCCGCGGGAGAGCGGCAGCATCGGCGTGTATACGGTGATCTTCGCCTCCGGCCGCATCGCCCGCAGGAAGACCAGCGCCGACAGGGCGCTCTCGCCACCGCCGACGATCGCCACGTCGATCTCGCGGTCGCCGGGCAGGCGGGCGAACTCGCCGCGGCGCGAGTCGCAGTGGAGGACGCGCGGCTCGGCCGCCGGGTCGTGCGGGAACGCGCGGTGGACGCCGGGGCCGGTCAGGAGCAGCGCGCGCCCGCGGAGGCGGCGCGGGGGCTCACCCTCGCCCTCGACCTGCACCGCCCAGTGCTCGCGCGCCTCGTCCAGCTCGACCGCGACGACGCGCCCGGCGATCGTCGTCACGCCCTCGGTCGCCCGCTCCAGCACCCAGCCGAGGTAGGTCCCGTAATCGCGGTGGAGGATCGGCGGCGCGCCGGAGTTCACCCACGGCGCGTACTCGCCGCGTTCGATCGCGTGGCGCTGCCAGGAGAGCGGCAGGAGCGCGGCGTCGAGCTTGTCGCCGACCTCGGGAAACTGGCGCGAGCTGCGGTAGGGGAAGCCGATGTCCTTGATCGGCGGGACCGCCAGCGGCTCCTCACCCGAGGTCATCCCGTTCAGCCCGAGCCAGGACGCGGCGGGTTGCGTTTTCTCGACGATCGTCACGGTCAGCTCGGCCATCCCGAGCCCGTTCATCGCGTCGACCTTGGCGGCGATGGCGGCCGCCTTGGCCCCCGCGCCGACGATCAGGAGATCGCAGACCTCTTCGCTCATCCCACCATCACCAACCCCTTCTCTCCTGGACTGAAGGAGATCGACGCTTTTCGGACACGCTCGTCACGACCGTCGACCGGCCGCAGCTCGACCGTCGCCAGCACCTCGCGTAGGACCCGCTTCATCTCGAGTTCGGCGTAGCTGGCGGCGAGGCAGCGGCGCACGCCGCCGCCGAAGGGGATCCAGGTGTAGGTCCCGGCGGGCTTCTCGAGGAATCGCTCGGGACGGAAGCGCAGCGGCTCGGGGTAGTGGCGCGGGTCGCGGTGCAGGAGGTGGATGCAGGGGGCGACGACGGTGCCCGCGGGGAGGTCGCGGCCGGCGATCCGCATCGGCTCCCGCAGGCGGCGGACGACGACCGGGACCGGCGGGCGCATCCGCAGCGTCTCCTTGACGACCGCGTCGAGGTAGGCGTCGTCCTCCCCGGCGACGATCTCCCGCCGCGCACGGGCGAGCGTCTCCGGGTTGCGCAGCAGGCGCTCGAAGGTCCAGGCAAGCGAGGTCGAGGTCGGGCCGTCGGTGAGCAGGGTGAGGAGTTCGTCGCGCAGCTCGCCCTCGCCGAGCGGCGAGCCGTCCTCGCGGCGGGCGGCGATCAGCATCGAGACGATGTCGGGACGCGCCGGGATCGGCTCGGCGCGGCGGCGGCGCACCTCGGCGAGCGCCGCGTCCTCGACCGGGCGCATCGCGGCCCGGTAGCCATGGCTGCGGCGCACCCATTCGGGGCCGAGGACGGTGAGCGCGGCGAGGCTGCCGGGCCGGTTGAGGTAGTCGGTCAGCTCGGTGAGGTGCCGGCGTAGGTCGTCGAGGCGGGGATCGTCGGCGCCCTCACCGAAGACCGCGCGCATCACCACCTCGAGCGTGATCTTCTGCATCCGCGGCCAGAGCGCGAAGGGCTCGCCCTCCGGCCAGGCGGCGATCTCGCGGCGGGTGACCTCGCCGATCGTCTCCGCGTCGTTGGCGATCGCCTCGCCGTGGAACGCGGGCAGGACGACCCGGCGCCGGCGCATGTGCTCGGGTTCTTCGGAGAGCATCACCGAGCGCGGCCCGAGGACCGGCCCGAGCAGCGGGTTGGCGAGCGCGACGCCGACCTTGTCCCCGGCGGTGAAGACGGTTTTGACGTCGGCCTCGTCGGCCAGCACGACCCAGTCGCCCCAGTGGCGGATCCGCAGGGTGAAGGCGTCGCCGTAGCGTTCGCGGCAGCGCTCCAGCCAGGGCAGCGAGCGCCGCGCCCAGCCGAGCGCCTGCAGCGCCCGCGGCATCCGCGGCCCGGGCGGCAGGCTCACGCGGCCTCCCCAGGGGACTCCGTCTGCATTAACTCGTCCCCACGGCGAGTTAATGCAGACGCTCCGCCCTCGCCCGCGGCGAGGCGCTCCATCAGCTCGTCCTCGGCGCGGCAGGTGGCCTCGATCATCAGGTCGAAGAAGCCCGCGGTGAAGTCGCCGGGGAGGTCGACCTCGGCACCGTGCCGGAGGTAGCGGGCGCGGACGATCTCGACCCGACCCGGCTGCATCATGTCGATCTCGTTCTCGGCCTTGTGGATGGCGACTTCGCGGCAGATCTGGAAACGCTCGCCGAGCAGGTCGACCAGCTGCGCGTCGATCTCGTCGAGGCGCGCGCGGTAGGGCGCGAGGCCGGCGGCGACCGCCTGCTCGGCCGGGGTCAGGGTGTGGCCGTTCCCCACCCGCTCCTCCTCGGCGGCGCTCATACCGGGTCCTCCCCCAGCAGCCCGGCGGCGAAGGCGTGGCTGCACGGCGCCAGCGCGTCGAGCGAGTAGCCGCCCTCCTGGACGACGCAAACCGGCAGCTCGGTAGCGGCGAGGAGGCGGCCGATCCCGGCGAAGACCTCGGGGCCGAAGTGCCAGGAGCCGTGGGGGTCGCCCTCGGCGGTGTCGTAGCCGAGCGAGACGACGAGCGCGGCGGACTCGACGGCGAGCTCGGCGAGCGAGGCCTCGACCTCGGCCAGGTAGGCGACCGGGTCCGGGGCGGCGGCGAAGGCGTGGGCGCGTTCGCGCGGCGCGCGGGGCAGCTCGGTCCCGGCGGCGACGTTGGTGACCGGCGCGGCGTGCAGGGAGTGGAGGGTCGCCTCGCCGTCCATCCGCTCGACCAGCTCCGAGGTGCCATTCGGGTAGTGGAGGTCGAGGTCGAGGACGCCGATCGGGGCGAAGCCTCCTTCGCGGAGTGCCTGCACGGCGGCGGCGGCGTTGTTCAGGTAGCAGTAGCCGCCGATGAAGTCGCGGCCGGCGTGATGGCCGGGCGGCCGGCAGACGGCATAGGCGTAGCGGTCCCCGGCGACGAGGTGGCCGGCGGCGGAGAGTGCCGTGCGGACCGCCTCGCGGGCGGCGGCGACCAGTGCCGCGTTGACCGGGATGTCGGGCTCGAGGCCGGGCGGCGCCAGATCCGGCAGCACGGTCGGCTCCGCGCCCGCGGCGTCGAGCGCGGCCATGTGATCGGGACCGTGGAGCGCGGCGAGCGCCCGCTCGACCTCCTCGTCCCCTGCCGCCGCGGCGACCGTACGCACGCCGAAGTGCCGGCGCAGCCCGCTGCGCAGCGCGGTGAGGCGGGCGTCGGAGTCCTGCCCCGCGAGGCGCACGTCCCCTTCGCGGATCCAGAGCGAGCTCGTGTCGAGCCCGTTGGTCCGCTGCTCGACCATCACCATCTCGCTCACGACGCCCCTCCCGACAGTGCTTCGGCGATCCGCGGGCGGGTCACGGCACTGACCTCCGCATGCGGGGACCGAGGCGCTCGAAGCCGTTGTCGAAGTAGAAGCGTTCGGTGGCGCGCAGGGCCGGGAAGCTTTCGCGCGGGAGTCCGACCTCCACCCTTCCCGCGCCCTCGGCGGCCGCGGCGACGGCGAGCGCCTCGACCAGTGCCGCGCCGACGCCCCGGTCGCGCCACTCGCGCCGCGTCCAGAGGACCTCGATCGTCAACAGCCGCCCCGCGACCTGGATCGCCCGCGCCCAGCTCGCGGTGAGCACCCCGACGAGCTCCTGCCCCTCCCCGTCGGGTTCGCAGTTCTCCGCGCTATCCGTGGGTTTCTGTGAACTCAGCTGGGTGGGCGCGGCGACGAGGACGATCCCGAGGCTCGGATCCTCGATGTGGGCTCGCGCCTCGGCCACGATCGCGTCCATCGACGGCGGCCTGCCGCCGAGCTCCTCGAGCAGCGCGGCGACCGCCGCGGCCACGGCCGGCGCATCATCGGTGCGTGCGGGCCGTACCTCCCAGCCGATCTCCCCCGGCTCCGCGGCCGGGCCCTGGGTCGCCGCGTGGCTCATGCGGCCCCCGCGCTCCTCGCCCGCGGCTCCAGCTCCACGGCCCACGCCTCCCCGTCGGCGCGCCCGGTCACGGTGCGGGCGATCGCGGCCATCGGCGCCCGCGCCTTCAGCAGGATCTCGTCGAACTCCTCCACCGGGTCGGACTGCATGACGATCGCGCCGCCCGCGCCGATCGTGGTCCGTCCCGGCCGGATGACGATCGTGCGGATGACGATCGAGAGGTCGACCGCGCCGTCCACGCCGAAATAGCCGATCGCCCCCGAGTAGACGCCGCGCGCCTCGTCCTCGAGCTCGTCGATGATCTCCATCGTGCGCTCCTTCGGGGCGCCGGTCATCGAGCCGCCGGGGAAGCAGTTGCGCACGCACTCGACCGGCGAGCGGCCCGGTTCCAGCTGTCCGGTCACGGTGGAGACGACCTGGTGCACGGTCGCGTAGGGCTCGACCACCATCAGGTCGGGGACGCGGACCGAGTCGACCTCGCTCACCCGGCCGAGATCGTTGCGCAGCAGGTCGACGATCATCAGGTGCTCGGCGCGGGTCTTTTCGTCGGCGGCGAGCTCGGCCTTGCGGGCGGCGTCCTCCTCCGGGTCCTCGACGCGGGAGATCGTCCCCTTGATCGGGCGCGCCTGCACGGCGCCGTCGCGGCCGACCGAGAGGAAGCGCTCCGGCGAGGAGCTGACGATCGCGGTGTCGCCGAAGCGCAAGAAGCCGGCGAAGGGACCCGGGTTGGAGCGCCGCAGTCGGCGATAGAGCGCGAACGGATCGGGGCTCGCGTCGGTCGAGATCTGGTCGGTCAGGCAGACCTCATAGGACTCCCCCGCCGCCAGTTCAGCCTGCGAGCGTTCGATGTCAGCGAGGTACTGCGCCCGCCCACGCCCGACCCTGAACGTGAGGTGTCCCCCGGGCTCGATCGGCGGATCGAGCGGCCGCGGCGTCGGCGGATCGCAAATTGCCGCGGCGGCAACCCGCGTCGCCTCCTCCAACCACCCCACCTGCTCCGCCCGCTCGTGTTGATGGGCCGAAAACCCGTCAGATAGTCCGGTTTTCGGCCCATCAACATCGGGGCTGACGAGGGCGAAGAGGTGGGTGCGGTCGCGGGCGTGGTCGACGGCGACGACGCGGTTGGCGAGCATCAGGGACGCGTCGGGGAGGTCAGAGCTGTGGACGTTGGTCGCGCCGCAGTCGGCCTTCAGCTCGTAGCCGAGATAGCCGACGTAGCCGCCGATCAGTCCCCGGTCGACGCCGAGCGGCGGCTCGGCCCTCAGATCGCGCATCTCACCGTCGAGGAGGTCGAAGATCGAGCCCTGGCGGCGCTCCTCGCCGGCGGGCGTGCGGATCGTCGTCGTCGCGGCATCGACGTCGTAGGAGAGGTGGCGCTCGCCCGGCCCGGCGCTCGTCCCCATATATGAGCACTGGGCGAGCCAGGTGGGCGCGTCAGCGGAGTCGAGCCAGAAGGAGGTCTCGGCGTCGGCGAAGAGGCGTTCGTAGAGGTGCTCGGTCGGCGCCGCCCCCTCGAGCGTCCGCGACAGCACGGTCCAGCCGCGCTCCGCCGCCGCGGACCGTCCCGAATCACTTCCGCGCGCCACCCCGGTTGATGGGCCGGAAACTCCAGACTGGCTTGAGTTTTCGGCCCGTCGACCACCGGGGCCCTGGGAACGGCGCGCGGAAGTGGGGACGGAGTGGGACTCGGAGCGCGAGTGACGCTCGGCGAGCCCGAAAAAGTTCTTGGCGATGCGGTCGCCGAACTCGGTGGCGATCGACTCGGGATGGAACTGGACGCCCCAGATCGGGCGCGAGTCATGCTCGACCCCCATCACGACGCCGTCGTCGGCCCAGGCGACGACGTGGCCTTCGGGGCCGACCGGACCGGTGATCGCGAGCGAGTGATAGCGGACGACGGAGAAGTCCTGCGGGACGCCGGTGAAGATCCCGGTGCCGCGGTGGCGCACGTGGCTGAGCCGCCCGTGCATCGGCTGCGGGGCGCCCGCGACGTCGCCGTCGAGCAGGTTCCCGATCCCCTGGTGGCCGAGGCAGATCCCCAGCACCGGCACCTCGCTGTAGCGGAGGATGTCCCGGCAGACGCCGAAGTCGTGCCAGCGTTCCGGGCGTCCCGGCCCCGGGGACAGGACGAAGGCGTCGAACTTCGAGCGACTCAGGGCCCGCCAGCTGACCGCGTCGTTGTTGACCACGGTCGGCTCCTCCCCCGAGGCCGCCGCCAGCAGGTGGAAGACGTTGTAGGTGTAGGAGTCGTGGTTGTCGACGAGGAGCGTGCGCATCAGACCGCCTCCAGCCCGAGGCCGCGGACGCCTTCGTCGAGGACCGCCTGCGCCACCGCGTCGACCCGCGCCGAGCGCTCCGCCGCGCTGTACCAGCGGGAGAAGTGCGAGAGGTAACGGGCGCAACGGCACCGGGTCGAGGTCGGCGACGGCGCTCCGCAGGTGGCGGCGGAATAGCTCCGACTGGACGACCCCGAAGCGATAGTCGAGGTCGTCGGCCGCCCCGTCGATCCCACGTCGGGCCTGGGCGGTGACGATGTCCCAGCCGAGGCTGCGCTCCGGTTCGAAGAGGAGCTCGGGCTCGAACTCGACCCGCTTGGAGGTCGTCTGCAGGAGGAAGAAGGCGAGCGACGATCCGGGCTGCCATCCGCTCCGGCTGCGGGTGGCGCGAGCGCACCTCCGCGAACTCCGGGTCGGCGAGCAGCTGGTCCTCCGTCCACTCGACCAGGTCGTCGATCAGGAGCGCGCCTTCCTTGGAGGAGCTCACCGCTTCGTTGGAGCGCGCGACCATCCCGTGGAAGACGTCGTGCGTCGGCGGGCCGCCACGGCCGTTGCCGTTGGTGACCGGGTTCGGGTGGCCGTTCGAAGCCGCGGTCGCGAGCACGTCGAGCAACTGCCGGCGGCAGGTCACGTGGGACACCCACTCGGTCCCGCAGACCTGCAGCGAGGTGAAGTCGTCGAGCTCCGGCGCCGCCGACCAGTAGGCGAGCGCCCGCATGTGCTGGGTCGGCAGCCCGTCGGAGCGCACCAACGGCATCTCTTCCAGCTCCTCGCGTTCGGTCGGGTAGAAGACCATCCCGTCCTCGCGCCGGCGCAGCGTCCCGTCGCGCAGGCCGAGGTTGGTCAGCTCAGCGACCTCGGGGAGAAAGTCGGACTCGAAGATCACCTTGTCGAAGGGGACGCCGAGGCGCGACAGCGTCTTGCGCTGTCCCGAGATCACCCAGGCACGCGTCTTCGACCACAGTTCCAGCGCCCGCTGGTCCCCGGCGAGAACGCGCATCATCAGCTCGTCGGCCTTGTCTTCGTAGAGGGCGGCCTCGCGGGCGACCGAGTCTTCGGCGCCGTCGTCGCCCTCGCCGGTCCCGTTGCGGCTCGCGGCGACGTACTCGGAGTAACAGAGGCCGACGAAGTGGTCGGACTTCTCGCCGTTGCCGTTCTCCGCGGCGAGGTCGTCGTCGGCGCGCCCGGAGGCGACGACCCCCGCCATCGCCTCGCCCATGCTGCGGCCGACGTCGCAGATCAGGCTGCGGTTCTCCACCCTGGCGCCGCCGACCCGCAGCGCAGCGGCGATCGCGTTGCCGAGCGCCAGGTTGCGCAGGTGGCCGACGTGGAGCGCCTTGGTCGTGTTCGCGCCCCAGAAGTAGACGGCATAGCGCTCGCCGGCGGCGAGGTCGTCGTTCGACTTCGGGTCGGGGACGCCGGACTCGAGTGCCTCGCCCCGCGCCGCGATCCAGTCGTCGGCGAGGCGGACGTCGACTCCCCTGGGGTGCTCATGGACGACGGCGACCGCCGGGTCGGCGGCGATCCGGTCGAGCGCCTCGCGCGCCCCCGCGTCCGCCGTCCAGTCGCGGACCCGAGGCACCAGCATCAGGTCGCGGTCGGCCTCCGGGCGGAACGGCGAGCGGGCGGCCCACGGTGCGGCGTCGTCGCCCCCGCTGACGGTCCCGTCGATGCTGTCGAAAAGATTTCCTGCCATAGCCCCGTCCCCCCGGACGATTCCGATTTGTGGAATGCACCTGCCGGGGCTCGAACCCGGATCACCGGCTTACAAGTCCGGTCCTTTAACCGATTAAGGCACAGGTGCTGGCTATGCGAAACGGGCCTTCATTTCCCTCGACAACTGCACATCGAGTTCCCTGATTGCTCGATTCGTGGCGCAGCATAACACCGGTTTTGATTTGCGCAAGTCTCTTGAGTAATTGCCTGCAAACCACGCATAGCCAGAGCTGCCAAGGCGCTGGCGTCCGGATGAGTTCGTATCTATGCTCGCTATCCGGGGATTACTGCGAACGCGCGGGGCGCGACCTGTAGATTTGGGGCAGATTGTCATCAAGCAATGACAAAGAGCGCAACGCGAGGTGAGCGTCTACCGCCACATCCTCGTCGCGCTCGACGGCTCGGCGGACTCGCAGACGGCGCTCCGTCACGCGATCACGCTGGCCCGCGACCAGAACGCGAAGCTGACCCTGCTCTCGGTGGTCCCCCACCAGGCGACCCCGGTCGGACCGGGCGTGGCGCCGCCGCCGGAGACCGACGAGTCCCACGACCAGATCATCCGCGAAGCGCTGACCGAGATCCCAAACGACATCGGCGTGACCACGCGACTCGAGCACGGGGAGATCGCGATCACGATCCTCAAAGTCGTCGCCGAGGACCAGTACGACCTCCTCGTCATGGGCTCCCACGGCCACAGCCGCGTGCACCGAGCCCTGCTCGGCTCGGTCTCCGAGAAGGTCCTGCACAAGGCGAAGGTCCCGGTGCTGATGCTGCGGTCGTACTGCGACGCTTGAGCACGGGTTCACCGGATCCGACGCTCGCCGAGTTAGGCGGTGCGTGTTCCGCGACGCCGATCCCGTCGCTTGGTGAGTTAGGCGCGTCATAGCGCACTCAACTCACCAAACGCCCGAGCCCCGCCGCGGCTCTCGCAAACCTCGACCCCTCGCCGCTACGCCCGCCCCGCCCGCAAGAGCCGCGCGAGGAAGCGTTTCGTCTCCTCGGCCCGCGGTTCCTCGAGCACCTGGGCCGGGGGACCGGACTCGACGATGCGGCCCTCGTGGAGGAAGCAGACCTCGTCGGCGACCTCGCGGGCGAAGCTCATCTCGTGAGTGGCGATGACCATGGTCATGCCCGCGGCCTTCAGATCGCTGACCGCCTCCAGGACTTCGCCGACGAGCTCCGGGTCGAGGGCGCTCGTCACCTCGTCGAGGAGGAGGGCGCGGGGCTTGCCGGCGAAGGCGCGGGCGATGGCGACGCGCTGCTGCTGGCCGCCGGAGAGCTCGTCGGGCCGGTCCTCCTCGCGGCCCTCGAGGCCGAAGCGCGCCAGGAGCGCCCGGCCTTCGGCCTCGGCCTCGCGCCGCCGGGCCTTCTGCGCGCGCATCTGTCCCAGGACCACGTTCTGGAGCACGTTCATGTGGGGGAAGAGGTTGTAGGCCTGGAAGACGACGCCGAGCCTGCGCCGCACCGCGACCGTGTCGACGGTGGGGTCGGTGATGACCTCGCCGTCGAGGAAGATGTCGCCGTCGTCGATCTCCTCCAGCAGGTCGATGCAGCGCAGGAGCGTCGACTTGCCCGAGCCGGAGGCGCCGATCAGGACGACGGCCTCGTGCTCGGCGACGTCGAAGTCGACCCCGTGCAGGACCTCGCGCTCGCCGAAGGCCTTGGTCACGCCCTTGACCTCGATCACCGGGGCGCCCGCCATCAGCGCACCGCCTCCCGAGCCGCCCATGCGGTCGACCACTCGCGCCAGCGGGACCGTGATCGCCAGATAGAGGAGCGCCGCCGCGATGATCGGCGTGTAGTTGAAGTTCTCGCCCTGGAAGATCTGGGCGACGCGGAAGGCCTCCTGCGGGCCGATGATCGAGATCAGCGCGACGTCCTTCTGCAGGGCGACGAAGTCGTTCAGTAGCGGCGGGCCGACGCGGCGGATCGCCTGCGGGAGGACCACGTGGCGCATCGTCTGCGCTCTGGTGAGGCCGACCGAGAGCGCCGCGTCGGTCTGCCCTTTGTGCACCGAGTTGATCCCGGCGCGATAGACCTCGGAGACGTAGCCGCTGTAGGACAGCGTCAGCGCGATGCCACCGAGGACGGCCGGGTTGGTCGGCAGCCCTTCGAGTTCGAGCGCCGGGACGCCGAAGCCGATCAGGTAGACGAGCAGGATGGTCGGGATGCCGCGGAAGAGATCGACCCAGACCGTCGCCAGGAGCCGCACCGGGAAGAGGCCGGCCGAGCGGTTGACGCGGATCAGCGCGATCACCAGGGCGATCACCAGGACCGCGACCTCGACGACCATGAAGATCTTGACGTCGAGCCAGAAGCCGCTGAGGACTTCCGGGAAGGCGTTCTTGAATTCGGTCCAGGAGAAGAAGGTTTCGCGGACCCGCGGCCAGCCCGGGCTGGTGAGGACGAGCGTCGCGAGGCCGCCGATGACGACGACCGAGGAGAGCGTCGCGATCAGCGCGTTGCGGCGATTGCGGCGTTGTTTCGCCGCCGCGCGTTCGAGGCGGCGCTCGCCGGGGGCGGTGGCGGCGGTCTCGGTCACCCGCCGCGCGGCCCAGACCGGCTCAGTGGAGTTCGGGTGCTTCCGCGGCCTGGCTCATCCACCGCTGCGTGATCTTTTCCAGTTCGCCCGATTTCTTCAGCGCTTCGACCGCCCCGGAGACGCACTCCGTCAGCGGCGATTCTTTCGCCAGCAGGGCGCCCCATTCTTCGCCTTCGGCTTTGCCGAACTGGCCGACGATGGTCGCGTTTTCAACCTGGGCGGCGGTCAGGTAGAGCGCCGTCGGCAGGTCGATGACTACCGCTTCGACCTGGCCGTTCTTCAGCGCCGTCACCACGTCGCCGGAGCTGTTGAAGACTTCCGGTTTGCTCGACGGTTCGATTTCTTCGTTGACGGCCGAGAGGCTGGTGGTGTTGAGCTGGACGCCGATCTTGGTGTCCTTCAGGTCGGCCAGCGACTTGGCCTTCGCCGCTTCCGTTCCTTCCAGCGCGACGACCGCCTGGTTGGCCGAGTAGTAGGGCGCCGAGAAGTCGACGGCCTTTTCGCGGGTCGGCGTGATCGAGATCTCGTTGACGTCGAAGTCGAAGTTTTTGGGACCGGGCGCGTAGGAGGAGTCGAACGGCTCGACCGTCCACTCGATCTTCGATTTCGGATAGCCGAGCTGCTTGCCGATCGCGTAGGCGACGGCGCTCTCGAAGCCTTCCCCGTTTTCCGGTTCGTCGTTTTCGAAGTAGGGCGGGTAGGCCGGTTTGTCGGTGGCGATGGTCAGCACGCCTTCCTTGTGCGTTTCCATTTCGCCCGGCGTGCACTTCGAGGCATCGGCGGTTGCGCCGCCGCCTTCGCCCGCTCCGGCGGAGCCACCCGTGTCTCCAGACGAGGAGCTGGACTTGCTGCCACCGCAGCCGGCCACGACCAGCACCAGGGCGAGCGCGAGCAGCGAGAGGATGGCAAGGGTCGATCGGCGCATGAGATTCCGGGGGCGGAAGCGGTGAATCCTACGTCAAACGGCGGCGCGATGGGAAGGCCCGTACGATGCCGCCATCGTCCACCGATCAACGATCCCGATCCTTGCGCGGGGAGCGCGGGCGCTCACCGGGCTGGCGCTGGCGCTGAGCGCGCTCGGCGCCGTCGCCGGGCCCGCCGCCGCCGCGGACCACTTCACGCCGCTCTCGGCGCGGGTGCTGCACGCGCCCGAACCGGTGCGCGGGGGCGACGGCCGCGAGCACCTCGTCTACGAGCTGGTGGTGTCGAACGAGTCCGCCTTCCCGCCCCGGCCGGTCACCGTGCGCAAGGTCGTCGCGACGGCGGGCGGCAAGCCGGTCGAGACGCTCGCCGGGGCGCATCTCAAGGAGATGATGGAACCGTTCGGCGCCCAGCCGAGCGAAAAGACGCCGCGGACGACGATCGCGCCCGGCGGCACCGCGAAGGTGCTGATGGACGTCACCTACGCGCCGGGGACGCGGGCGCCGCGGGCACTCGACCACACGATCGTCGTCTCCCCCGGCCCGACCGGCTCGGTCGAACTGCGCCGCTTCACCGCCGCCCCGACCCCGGTCGTCGAGCGCCCCGCGCCGATCGTCTCCCCACCGCTTCGCGGTCCCGGCTGGGTCGTGATCAACGGCTGCTGCGACGAAAGCACCTCGCACCGACGCAGCCTGCTGGCGATCGACGGCGCCCTGCACGAGGGCGAGCGCTACGCGATCGACTTCGTCCAGATGACCCCCGCCGGGAGGATCACCGAAGGCTCCAACGAGGTGCTCGGGAACTACCCCTTCTACGGCGCCGAAGTGCTCTCGGCGACGGCGGGCAAGGTGGTCGGAGTACTCGACCGCCTCCCCGACGGGCCGATCGATTTCGAACTCCCGCCGATCGAGGCCGGCGACGCGGGCGGCAACCACGTCGTCGTCGCTATCGGCGGCGGCCGCTACGCCTTCTACGCCCACCTGCAACCCGGCAGCGTCCGGGTCAAGGTCGGGCAGCGAGTGCGCCCCGGCGAGGTCCTCGGGCTGCTCGGCAACTCCGGCAACTCGAACGCGCCCCACCTCCACTTCCAGCTCATGGACGGGCCCTCGCCCCTCGGCGCCGAAGGTATCCCTTACCGCTTCTCATCCTTCACCGCCGAAGGCACGCTGACGAACTTCCCGCGCTTCTTCGTCCTCGGCGACCGGGCCAAGCTGGCGGGCGCGCCGCGCGGGGCCCGGCGCGCCGAGCTGCCGCTGAACCTCCAGGTCGTCGGCTTCGGTCCATGAGTCGCATGCGTCGTCCAGTTCATGGAAGGATGGGCGCATGAGTCCCTCGAAATCGCGCCGCGAAGAGCGCCCCGACTATGGCTGGGCGATCTCGTTCGGCTGCAAAGAGACCGGCGAACTCAAACGGCTGAAAGTCGACACGGACCCGGCCGCCGACACCAGTCCGATCAACGTCCCCTGCTCCTGCGGTGAGGTCCACCGCGTGACCGTCTCGCCCTACCGCCGCCGCCGCGCCGCCGACGAGCCTTTCGACCTCGAGGTCAAATCGCTCGACGAGCTCCGCGGGACCTGAGAGAAAGGAATCGCCGTGTTGCCGCTCGCCGATGTCAGCTTCGGGGAAGTCCTCCTCATGGTGTTCGAGGTCTTCCTCTTCGTGGTCTGGATCTGGATCCTCTGGACCATCCTCACCGACCTCTTCCGCAACCATGAGATGTCGGGGTGGCTGAAGGCGGCCTGGATCGTCCTCCTCATCTTCATCCCGTACCTGACGGCCCTGATCTACCTGATCGTCTACGGGTCCGACATGCGGGAACGCCAGCTGCGCGCGCAGGCCGAAGCCAAACACGAGGCGGAGCAGTACATCCGCACCGCGGCCCACATCTCGCCTGCCGACGAACTCCACAAACTGCACGACCTGGTGGAAAAGGGCGCGCTCACCCAGGCGGAGTACGACCGGGCGAAGGAGAAACTGCTGGCGACGGCCTAGGGAGGCGCCGCTCGCTGAGTTGGAGGCGCCCAGGCGCCCTCAACTCAGCGAGCGGCTAGGTGGAGCCGAGGCTGACCAGCAAGGTGGCGAAGAGAGCGGTCACCAGGCCGATCTTCTGGGCCGGGGACCAGCGCTCGCCGAGGACGACGCGGGCGAGGATCACGGTGAAGCCCGGGTAGAGCGCGGTGAGCACGGCGACGATCGCCAGCTCGCCGTGGTGGTTGGCGATGATGAAGGAGAGGTTCGCCGCGCCCGCGAGGAGGCCGGCGGCGAGCAGCAGACCGAGGGTGCGGCGAGCGACGGCGGCTCCGTGCCGCGCGCCCGCGAAGCGCGGCGTCATCGCGCGGACCTGCCGCAGCGCGAACAGGGCCGGGCCGGCGGTCAGCAGCGTCGCCACCCCCTCGGCGACGACCAAGGGCCAGGCACCGGCCTGCGATCCGGCGCGGTCATAGCCGACGAAGAGGAGGGCGAAGCCGACGCCGGCGAGGATCCCCCAGATCGCGCCCGAGTCACGCGCGCCGCCGCCGACGCCGGACCAGGAGACGAGGCCGATCGCCGGGATCGCAGCGACGATGCCGATCGCCGCCAGGGCGGTCAGCGAGTCGCCGGTCGCCAGTCCCACGACCACCGGGATCACCGCGGTGAGGAGACCCGAGAGGGTGGCGACGACGCTCATCTCGCCGGCGCCGAGGCCGCGGTAGAGCGAGAAGGTTCCGCCCGCCGAACCGAGCCCGCTCACCGCGCCCCAGGCGAGGACCTTGCCGTCGATTCCGTCGCCGGGGTAGAAGACGATCGCGATCAGGCCGACGAGGAGGCAGAGCGCCTGCACCCCGGAGGTGACGACGATCGCCGGCAGTCGACGGCTGGCGAGGCCCGCGAGAAAGTCGGAGCTGCCGTAGGTGGCGGCGGCGAGCAGGCCGAGGAGGACGGACATCGGCGCAAGTTAGCGGTCGACCTTTCCGGCCGGCCCGCGCCGGGCGGGCGGCCTAGGCGGGGAGGCCGACCCCGCGGAGGCGGCCGAGGAGGGCGCGGAGGTCGGCGCGCTCGGACTCGTCGAGGTCGGCGAGGATCTCGGCGTCGATCTCCTCCAGGGCGATGTCGCTCTCGACCAGCGCCGCGCGGCCGTGGTCGGTGAGTTCGAGGATGCCGCGGCGCCGGTCCTCGCGGTCGCGCCGGCGGGCGATCAGATCGCGGTCCTCGAGGTCGTTCAGCAGGCAGACCAGGCTGGACGCGTCCATGCAGAGGCTCTGCGCGAGCGCCTGCTGGCGGGCCGGGCCGTGGTCGCGCAAGTAGGAGAGGGCGACGAGCTGGCGTTGGCGGAGCTCGCTCGGGCCGAGCGACGCGTCGAGGCGCGAGCGCACCAGCCGGGCCACGCGGGCGATCAGGACCGATGCCGGAAGGTCGACCGCAGGCCGGCCCCCCGAGGCGCACACGTCATCGTCGGTCGAATCCCCGGTCGGCGCTCCGTTGGTCGGTATCTCGACAGTCATCGACCACATAGAAGCACGATATGGTTGATGTTTCATAAATGATTGGGGAAGAGAGGATCTACGCTTGTTGCAGTTCGTAGAGACCTCCCCTGAGCAGAAAGACGACCCCTGCGCGGAGCTCCGCCGGCGCGGCCTGGACTGCACCGAGGAGGTCGAGGCGGCGCGCCAGAAGGCGCCCGAAAGTCGCACGATCTTCGTCAACGGGATGCTCGCGGCAGGCCTCGTCGTGCTCGCTGCCGCCGCCGTCATCTGGGTCCCCTTCCTCGAGCCGATCCGCGATCGCTTCGCCAACACCGAGCCCGGCTGGGTCGTCGCCGCCTTCGTCCTGCAGCTGCTCTCGGTGCTGAGCTTCGTCGTCGCCCTGCGCGGCGCCTTCGAGCGCCGCCTCGGCTGGCGCGAGTCCTTCGACGTCGGCGTGGTCGAGGAGAGCGCCAACGTCTTCCTGCCCAGCGGCGGCAGCGGCGGCCTCGCGCTCGGCGCCGTGATCCTGATCCGCTCCGGCATCCCCAGCGCCTTCGCCGCCAGCCGCTCGGCCGTCCTCTTCCTCGTCACCAGCGCCGTCAGCGGCGGGGCGCTGATCGTCTTCGGGCTGCTCGAGGCGGCCAACCTCCTCCCCGGCGACGCCGACCTCACCGCGACCCTGATCCCGGGGCTCGCCGGGGTGCTTCATCGTCGGCGCGATCATCGTCCTGCCGCGCGCGATCCCGCAGCTAGACGCCGACAAGGGCGGCAAGATCCGCCGCGCCATCGCCCTCGCCCAGGCCTGGCTGGTCGGCACGGTCGACACCAGCATCGAGATGGTGCTCGGCCGACGCGAAGTGCTCCTGATCGCCGGATCGATCGGCTACTACGCCTTCGACGTCGCCTCGATGGGCGCCGCCTTCGAGGCCCTCGGCGGCGGCGGGCCGGCCCTCGGCCTCTTCGTCCTCGCCTACACGATCGGCCACGCCGGAGCGATCATCCCCCTCCCCGGCAGCGCCGAGGGCGGCCTGGTCGGCGCCTTCACCCTCTACGGCTCCTCGCTCAGCCTCGCGGTCGGCGGCATCCTCCTCTACCGCGTCTTCCACGCCGGCGTCCCCTTCCTGCTCGGCGCGCTCGGCCTCGCCGACATGGGACGCCAACGCCGCCGCGCCGGGAGGATCGTGCCGACGGAAGATCCGGTACCGCCGGCACCGACGGGGCCCGAGGCGCGGCCTCGGATCGCTCCGAGCGCGTCGCTTAGGGGCGGGAGTGAACGGCAGCGGCGCCGACGCCGCTGAGCGGCCAGGGAACGATGAGGAACTGTGTCGGGATTCATTCGCAGTAATCCGGCCGGGCGGCTCTCGGCCCGTTACCGAATCTTCACCGGGTCGACACGGCATTTCCACATTTCGCCTCGGGTCGATCGAGAGGGTTGGCGGCGCAGTCTCGTCGGTTTCGTCCATCAACTGAAACGAGGGAAAATGAAAGGCAAGCGCCTTACGGTCGCGGGCGTGATGATGCTCGCGATCTCGGCGGTCATCGCCGGCACCGCCGCCGCCGGCGGATCGTTCTGGTCCCACAACGACGCCACCGAACGGGCAGTGGCGTCGGCATTGAAGAACAAGCACCCGAAGAACGTGATCTTCCTGCTCGGCGACGGTATGGGCACCCAGGAGATCACCGCCGCCCGCTACTACCGGGGCGTCGCCAACCCGTTGAACGTCGACCGCATGCCGTTCACCGGCTTCGACACCACCTGGTCGGTGAAGCCGGGCGCGGCCTCGCCGTACCTGCCCGACTACGACCCCGACTCGGCCTCCACCGGGAGCGCCTGGGCGACCGGGCAGAAAACGATCGACGAGCGGATCTCCCAGGGCCCGAGCGCCGAACTCGCCGTTCCCGGCCCGAACCTGAAGACGATCCTCGAGATCGCCCAGGCCGAAGGCAAGAAAGTCGGTGACGTCTCGACCGCCGAGATCACCGACGCCACCCCGGCCGTGCTCGCGTCCCATATGTCCCTGCGCGGATGCCAGGGCCCGGCGAACATGGGCGCCTGCCCGACCGAGACGAAGGCCGCGGGCGGCCTCGGGTCGATCGCCGAGCAGATGGTCGACCACAAGGTGGACGTGCTCCTCGGCGGCGGGCGCGCCCGTTTCACCGCCAAGGTCGCGGGCGGTCCCTACGACGGGAAGACCGTGGTCGAAGAGGCGGCCGAACAGGGTTACCGCTATGTCACCGACGCCGACGGCCTCTCCACCGTCGCGGGGAACAAACCGGTGCTCGGCCTCTTCAACGACTCCAACATGTCGCTGGAGTGGACCGGCCCGGCCGCCTCGCTCGGCAAGGGCAACGCGCCGGTGCCGTGCACCGAAGGGCAGCGCCCGGCGAACGAGCCGAGCCTGGCGGCGATGACGCGGCGGGCGATCGACTTGCTCGACTCGCGCGGCAACCGCAAGGGGTTCTTCCTGCAGGTCGAGGGTGCCTCGATCGACAAGCAGGACCACGCCACGAACGCCTGCGGGCAGATCGGCGAGACGATCGCCTTCGACCGGGCGATCGGGGTCGCGCTCGACTACCAGGAAGACCACCCCGACACGCTGGTCGTGGTCACCGCCGACCACTCGCACACCAGCCAGATCGTCGGTGAGGACTCGAGCGGGACCGGACTTCCGACCGGCTACTCGACCAACCTGACGACGAAGGACGGCCAGACGCTGAGCCTGACCTACGGGACGGCCGGCTACGAAGCGGGCAAAGCGCCCGCCACCACCCCGCCGAGCCAGCAGCACACCGGCGCCGTCGTCCCCGTCTGGGCGGCCGGCCCGGGTGGGCTCGCGGTGCTCGGCACCAACGACCACACCGACCTGTTCACGACGCTCTCCGGTCACTGAGCGACGCCAGGTCGTCGAGCGACGGAGCCCGTGGGCGGCGGCGAAGTGCCGTCGCCCACCTCCGTCGGCCGATCGCCCGGCCGGCACGGGAAGCCGAGGGGAGCCCAGCGGCGGACGTCACAGTGCCGGGTGCCGGGAACCGCGAGGATCCGGTCGTGAGCGACGCTCTCCTGACCCCGGACACCGCGCCCGCGCCCGGTCGGACCGCGGCGCGACTCGGGCTGGCGGCGATCTGCTCCGGGTTCCTCATCGTCACCGTGGACGCGACGATCGTGAACGTCGCGCTGGGCCCGATCGTCAGCGACCTCGGCGGCTCGCTCTCGGGCGCGCAGTGGATCGTCAGCGCCTACACCCTCATCTTCGCCACCTTCCTGCTGACCATGGGGGCGTGGTCGGACCGGATCGGCTCCAAGCGCGCCTTCCTCATCGGCCTCGGCATCTTCGCCGCCGCCAGCGCCGCGTGCGCGGCGGCGCCGACGATGCCCGCGCTGATCGCGGCGCGCGCGGTGCAGGGGCTCGGCGCGGCGCTCCTGATGCCCTGCTCCCTGGCGCTGATCACCCACATGTTCCCGGCGGGGCCGGAGCGACGCAGGGCCCTGGCTGCCTGGGGCGGCATCTCGAGCGTCGGCATGGCGGGCGGTCCGGTCCTCGGCGGGGCGCTTGTCGACAGCGTCGGCTGGCGGACGATCTTTCTCGTGAACCTGCCGGTGGCGCTGATCGCGGGGGTGGCGATGTGGGCCTACGTCGCCGAGACGCCGCGCCATCGCCACCCCTTCGACCTTCCCGGACAGGCGCTCGTCGTCCTCGCCCTCGGCGGCCTCAGCGGCGGCTTCATCGCGGCGGGGTCGGCGGGCTGGGACGCGCCGGAGACGATCGGCCTCCTGGTGCTCGGGGTCCTCTCCGTGGTCGCCTTCGGGCGGGTCGAGCGCACCGTGCGGCTACCGATGATCCCGCCCGAGATCTTTCGCAACCGCCAGTTCTCGATCGTCGTCGCGATCGCCGGCATCTTCAACTTCGGCGTCTACGGAACCCTCTTCTGCCTCTCCGTGCTCTACCACGAGAAGCTCGGCCTCAGCCCGTTCCACACCGGCCTCGCCCTGCTGCCGCTGCTCGGAGTCATCGTCACTATCGCCTTCACCTCGGCACGCCTCATCGGCCAGCTCGGCGAGTGGCGCGCGGTCTTCGTCGGCCTCTGCGGCGGCGCCGTCGGCGCGCTGCTGCTGGCCGTCCTCGGCGGCAACTCCACCGCCGTCACGATCCTCTGCACCATCCCCTTCGGCACGGTCGCCCTCGCGATGCAGGCGATGACCGCCCTCGCCATGGAGGGCGCCCCGGTCGAGCGCATCGGCCTCGCCTCCGGCATCCAGAACGCGGCTCGCCAAGCCGGCGGCGCCCTCGGCGTGGCCCTCCTCGGCACCCTCCTCTCGGCGACCGGCACCCTCGCCCTCCACATCCCGATGACCGTGGTTTCGACGTTCTACCTACTCGGCATCACCCTCGCGCTCTACGGCTGGCGACGGCTGAGGTGGCGCGAGTTGAGGGCGAGCGAGGATCCTGGTCTCGATGTCGACGCCCAGTGAGGGTCCGGGCCGTCTGAAGCCGGCACCCGGGGCAAGGGACGCAAGGTCCTGCGGCGAGCGCGACCGGGCCTTCGGGGAGTAGCGAGGGATCGTCGCGGGCGGGACACGCGAGGCGCACGCGAGCGACACGGATCCTTCACGGAAGGCGGACCTCGTCACAGAGACGGTGGCAAGTCCACACTTCCGCGCGTGTTGTCCAACCCTCACCGAGGCGCGGGCGACCTGCGTTACGCATAGGTTCACCAGGGTCGCCCGCGCTCCCGGGGACCGGGATACCTCGCCCGAAGAGCGGCGGAAGGGGCACGGAGGTGTGACGTTCCCGGCATCTTCGTCACCGATCGGGCCGATGTCGGGCAAGGTGTGATCTCTCCCCGGCTTCTCTCGTGCGGGAGGGTCACGTATGTCCGATCGGAAGCGATCGCGAAAGTTCGCGACCTGCCCTTCCTTCACTTCGAAGCTGACCGGGAGCCCGGCCGAGGTCGTCGCGTGCCAGGGACCTTCGGTCATCGCCAGCTATCCCATGGAACGAACCTGACCCCGACAGGTTCGCCCCTGACAACTAGTGGATCTCGGGATCCGGCCGATACCTGGTCCGTGCCCACCTCGACCGCTCCCCCATCCACCGCCCGCAGCCTCCCCACCTCCCGCCCACCGAGGCCGTCCCCTGCCGGCCCCCGGCCACTATCCGGTTCCCGGCGATCACCGGGCAGCGTGGTCGAGCGCTCCTGGGACGGGGACGTGTGGCTTGCCGAGTCCGGCCCCGCCCCTGCCGGGACGCGGCTGCCGCATCACAAGCGCCACCTCTTCGGCTTCCTCCGCGGCCAGGGCTGGAAGCTCGCGCTGTCGCTGGTGCTCTGCCTCGGGATCGCCGCCGCGCTCTGGAGCAGCGACCGTCACGCGAGTGTCGTGAGCGGTGCCCAGATCCTGCTGCCCGTCTTCTCGCTCGGCGCGACCGCGACGACGATGCTCGCCTTCCTCTACTTCGTCGGCCGCCGGGTCGGCTTCGACCGGATCGCCCGCTCGCGGCGCCGGGAGATCGTCATCTGGGGCGTCGCCTCGGGCGTCGTCGGCTTCGCCTTCGCCTTCGGCATCGAGATCGGCCTGCCGGCGCTCTTCGGCGGCAGCGCCAAGGACAGCGGCTGGTCGGTCCTCGCGGGCCCGGCCGAGGAGACGGGCAAGCTCCTGATCCCGGTGATCCTCTGGTTCAGAGGCCGCTTCCGCCTGCCCCGCGAGGGCTACCTGCTGGTGCTCGTCTGCGCCTGCTCCTTCGGTGTGCTGGAGGGCTTCGAGTACGCCTTCGGCCCCGACAACTGGCAGCCCGCCCGGCCGCTGATGGAGCTCCTCCACCCGATGCTCACCGGCTTCGTCGCCGCCGTCGCCTGGCAGGCGGCCTGGCGGCGCCCTTCGATCCTCACCGGCGCGGCGATCGGCGCCTGGGTCATCGCGATGCTTGCCCACAGCACCAATGACTTCATCGTCTTCGACAAGAGCCAGGTGAAGCTCCTCTCCGGGATCAGCCTCCGCCCGATGGGCCGACCGGCGTTCGGTGGCTGTGCTCCTCACGATTGATCGACCAGGTTCGATTATCGCGAGCACGGGGTAAGGTCACGGGATCCCGGGCGGGTCGTGGGCTGACTGGGGACGGTACACCGGCGCCTCGGGAGGGTTCTGCAATCACGAAAAACGGCTGGTGCATCCATGAAGAAGCTGTGTCCCCACGGCTGGTTCGCTGCCCTTCTCGCGGGCGTCGCGTTCTTGCTTATCCCGCCGGTCTCCGCCACTGCGGCGACCTCCTCTACGACGGTCCAGGCCAAGGCCCCGGCGGCCGTGCCCGCGAACGAAGCGGGCCCGACGCCGACGGGTGAACTGATCGAATTCGACGTCGGCGTCGAACTGAAGGATCCCTCTGGCGCGGAAGCGTTCGCGAAGGAAGTGAGCGACCCGACCAGCCGCAACTACCGCAGGTACCTGAGCCCGCAGCGGTGGGAGAGCCGCTTCTCGCCGAGCCTCAGGGCGGCCATGGAAGTCGTGCGGTCGCTGCGCAGCGCCGGATTCAAGGTCGTGAAGGTGACTCCGGACCGGATGACGGTCATCGCCGAAGGGACCGCCGAACAGGTCGAAGCGTATTTCGGGACGAAGCTGGCGGAATACGAAGTCGGTGAAGAAACCGTGCGCCTGGCGTCATCGCCGCTGAGCGCGCCGACGAGTGTCGCGCCGCTGATCACCGGCGTGCGAGGCGTCAACGAGGTCCGCGCGAAGCCGGCCAACATCACCGGCGGGACCGCCGAAGGCGGCTGGGGTCACGGACACGGGCAGGGCCCTCCCTGGGGATGGCCCGGCCACGGGCACGGGCACTGGCCGCCCCCGGCTGAAGAAGAAGCGGAAGAAATCGAACAGCCCGCCGGCTTCCGTCCGGCGACCCCCTGCTCCAGCTACTACGGGGAAAAGTCCGCGAGCACCCTGCCGCCCTACGGGGACGGCTTCCCGAACCCGTTGCCGTACACGCCGTGCGGCTACAAGCCCGCGCAGCTCCAGGGCGCCTACAACGTGGCCGGCGCGATCGCCCACCACAACGACGGCTCGGGCGTGACGGTCGCGATCACGGACGCCTACGCCTCGCCGACGCTCTACAGCGACGCGGTCGAATACGCGAAGCGCAACCAGGGCTCGCAGCCGTGGAAGCGGGGCCAGTTCAAGGAGATGATCCAGCGCCCGTTCACCCAGACCGAAGAGTGCGAAGCGTCCGGCTGGTCGGGCGAGCAGACCCTCGATGTAGAGGCCGTGCACGCGATGGCACCGGGAGCGAAGGTGCTCTACGTCGGTGGCAGAAACTGCACCGTCTCCCTCTACAACGCGGTGCAGGAAGTGGTCGACGGCCACTTCGCGAACATCGTCACCAACTCCTGGTCCAACGGTCCCGAAGAAGAAGCGGGCGAAACCGTCGAATCGCGGGAAGCGTTCAACCACGTGCTGTTGATGGCTGCCGGCACCAGCGTCGGTGTGCAGTTCTCATCGGGCGACGAAGGGGACAACTTCATCGTCTCCGGCGAAGCGCAACCGTCGTTCCCGGGGACTAGCCCATGGGCGACCGCGATCGGCGGCACCAGCGTCCAGATCGGCGCGCAGAACAACCGCCTCGGCGAGGTCGGCTGGTCGACCGGCATCAGCGTCCTCTGCACCGAAGAACTGGCGACGCTCGGCGGATGCGAAGAATCCGAAGTCGGCCAGTGGGAGCCGCCGGCGCCCGGCGAATATGACTACGGCGGCGGCGGGGGAACGACCAACCAGTACGCCGAGCCTTGGTACCAACAGCCGGTCGTACCCGCGGAACTCGCCGCGAAGGCCGGCACGGGCGTGGCGAACCGCGTCGTGCCGGACATCTCGATGGAGGGCGATCCCTCGACCGGGATGCTGGTCGGCGAGACGCAGGTATTCGCCGACGGCACCTACTACGACGAGTACCGCATCGGCGGCACGAGCCTGTCGTCCCCACTGTTCGCCGGTCTGATGGCGGACGCCGACCAGGCGGCCCGAGGCTCGCTCGGGTTCGTGAATCCGCTGCTCTACCACCTGGATGCGGGAGGCCAGAGTTCGGCGGCCTTCTACGACATCCTGCCCGCCGGCAAGCAGGCGGTCGCCCGCAACGACTACCTGAACAGTGAAAACGCCGAAGGGGGCATCCTCACCTCGGCGAGGATCCTCGGGAT
The DNA here is from genome assembly GCA_963782515.1 of uncultured Actinomycetes bacterium. Lineage (GTDB taxonomy): Bacteria > Actinomycetota > Thermoleophilia > Solirubrobacterales > 70-9 > VAYN01. The sequence goes on from CAWAJY010000004.1 coordinate 1,814,765, forward strand.
GGAAGGGGCGACCGAGTACTTCTGCCCCAAACCGAACGAAGAAACCGGCGAATGCGAAGAAGAAATCGAAGAAGCACCCGAGTCGCTGTCCGCGGCCCCAGGGTTCGACTCGATGACCGGGATCGGATCCCCGGGTGACGGGTTCATCGCCGCGGTGACCCACCACTGAGGCGGAGGTCGGGCGGCTCGCGGACGGGTTCCGCGAGCCGCCCACCTCATGGCCCGCTCCGGTCAGTGCGTCGGTCTAGACGACGGCGGTCGAGTACCAGCAGCGGGCGGGAAGGGTGAATGAGCCGTCCGGCAGCTCCGCCCGGGCCGCCTCTCGCACCGCGGACACTTCGTCGTCGTCGAGGGCGGCAAGTGCCTGGCCCGCGGGCCCGACCCCGAAAGTGAACGGCTGCCAGAAGTCCTCGAACCCCGCGTAATCCACGCTGACCTCGAGGGCGCCGTCGGAAACCTCGCGAAGCCCGGCGCGCCCCATCCGCTCGGCGATGTCGCCCTCGGCGATCCCGACCCGGAGGCTCTCGCCTTCGACCTCCGGCTTGACCGTCTTCATCGCGTCCCAGAACAGGCGCAGCATCGTCATCCCGCCGCCGGCGATATCCCACATGCAGACGCCGACCCGTCCTCCCGGCCTGGTCACCCGCCTCATCTCTCCCAAGCCGGCGTCGGCGTCCCGCATGAAGGCGATCACCAGGCTGGAGAGCGCGGCGTCGAAGGCGTCGTCCTCCCAGGGCAGCTCCTCGGCGACGCCACGGCGCACGTCCGCTCCCGGGTTGCGCTCACGGCAGGCGGCGACGAACTGCTCGGCGGGATCGATCGCGGCGACGCTCTCGGCCCCGACGCGGGCGGCCAGCTCGGAGGTGAGCCCGCCCGGGCCGCAGCCGACGTCGAGCACGTGCATCCCTCGGTCCACCCCCACCTCGTCCGCCAGGGCGCGCGCGAGCGGGATCGTGTAACGACCCATGAAGCGGTCGTAGTGCTCGGCGGGCGACGCGAACTCGGGCATGGTCCGATTCTCCACCCTTACGGCCCTGCTGTGGGGATGCGGGTCGATCATGCGAACCTGGCACGAGGAGATGAGCGCGAAGATCCACAGCCGGAAGTCTGGGCCGGCTCGCCGCTGGAGCCTGACCGCGGTCGGGAGCCTCCTCTTCTGTGCGATCGTCCTGATCGGCGGAGTGGCCAAGGCCGGTGTGCAAGGCGTGGAACCGGCCCTCGGCGCCTGGAAGGGCAAGACCGCCCAGGGCCTGACGATCTTCTTCGGGGTGCGGGAAGGCCGGGTGATCACCAACGTGCGACTGAGCTACAAGGACGTGATCTGCGGCAGGGAGAACATCCACGAACGCAACGCGAGCTTGAGCATCGATGAGTCCGGCGATTTCGCCGGCGTCGTCTACCCGGCCAACGGCGGGGTGGAACTGGAAGGCTCCTTCACCGGACCTCGACAGGTGACGGGCAAGATCGTGGCCGGGGAATCGACCGGACTGCCGGGCTGCACCGGCGCGATCGTCTCCTTCACGGCGAGCCCGAAACCCTGACCTAGTCGTCGATCTCCTCGTCCGCGTCGTCCTCGCTCGGACCGTCGTCCGCCGGCATCGTGACCGCCATCGGCATCCCGTCCTCGATGAGCGTGACGATCTCGCCCGGCCGACGCAGCCGCGGCATCGGATCGGAGGTCACGTGGAGCTCGCCGCAGTGCGGGCAGACGACCCGCATCGAATGCCGCGACGCAGCCATCCGGACCGGCAGCAGGCCGACCTGATCGCAGCCGATGAAGCCGATGTAGTCGCCGGGCTTCTCCCGCCGCAGGTTCTTGCCGCCGACGCGTATGGGTGGTTTGATCATCCCTCAATGTTGCCAGGCCACGCCCTCGCAGGGGCGCCCTACGTCGCCAGCCCGCGCTTGCGCTGTTGGCCGCGGGGCGGCGGGGCGAGCAGAAGACCGCGCAGCCGAGCTTCGGCACCAGATCTTCGACAGCGCCGGCGTCATCCAGCCCAGGTCTGATCCCAAGCTCCCGCCGCCGCGCCGTCCACGCCCTGAGATCGTCACCCAACATCGATCAAGATCGCAGGAGATCGTGTCCCGAGACCTCCCCATCGCCCCGGAGTCGTCCCTCCCTTTTCCAGCGGGACCGCGGCGGGTCCTCTTCCGGCACATCGACTACCGGCGCCGGCGTCACGGCGCGTGGAGAGAGCCACATCCGCACGCTTCACCTACCCGAACACACCGGGACCTCCGCGTCGTCGATCACCTACGGCCCCAAGGGGTCATAGGTTCCAGCCTTGGGCGACGTCGAATGAACCCGCGCGGGTTCATGCCTCACCGCTCGCCGTCGTTTCCAGATTGAAGGTCGGGGAGGCAGGGAAGCGAACGACTACCCGTTCAGTCACGACGGGTCGCTGTGCCGATGCAGTTCGGGGCATTCGCCGCGGCAGAACCTCCGTTTCCCAAAAGTTCCCATGAATCGACTCCGTTGGTACCCAGTCGTGATCAATCCGGATGCCAAGGGAGGCCCAGATGAAACGTCTCGCCATTGTCCCCGTCGTCATGACCGTGCTCGCGCTCGGCCTGGTCGGCGGTTCCATCGCCACCGCATCGCCCCGGCCGCAGCTTGCGAAGGCCGGGCCGCCGAACGTGGTCGGTCTGAACCTGGTCGTTGCTGAGGAACGCCTACGCGACGACGGGTGGGTTCCCAGGCCCTTCAATACCGACACGGTGTTCGGGATCGTCGTGCCGTCCCACTACACCGTCTGCCACGAGTACCGGCCGGTCGGCAAAAAGGTCCGCCTGCTCGCGCAGAAGTACGGATGCTGATGATCTTGGCACTCCAACAAGTGCAGCAGGCCGGCGGCGGTGGCGCGGTGGGCGTCATCATCGTCGTCGTCCTCGTCGGACTGTGGGGTATCGCGAAGTGGAACACCGCCAAGTCCACGAAGTGCATCCACTGCGGCCATGACAACGGGATCACGGGCTTCCAAGCGTCGATCTGTCCTGCCTGCGGTCGCAACAAGACCGTCCTCAATTCGAGGAAGGCTCGTAAGCGATGAAGAAGCTCCTCTCGATGGTGGTCGCCGTGCTGGTCACTCTCGCCCTCCTCCTACCAGGCAGTGCAGCCGCGAGAGGCTGCCATCTCGACTTCGGTTCGGCTGCGGTCGATTCGAACGTCAGTTGCCATGTCACGAACGTCGTCGTCGGCAAGGTGGTCCCTCATATCACCAAGGAGAGCCAGAAGTTCCGGGTGTACGGGCGCGGCTGGTGGCAATGCGAAACGGCGCCGATCGAGAAGTACCATGCACTTGTCTGCACTCGCCATCGCGGTCTGATCACCATCGTCACCGAATGAATAGCCCCGCCGACGATTGACGGAAGACACAAGGGGGGAGATCGAAGCGATGCTCGAGGGCGGCCATGAGCTTCAGCCGTTTGAGGTCAAGGGCGCAGGCCCAGCAACCGATTCGCATCTGCTCTCGAAGGTGGGATGGCGGCCACATCGTCATCGGCATCGACGACGAGAAGATGCGAGACATGACGCCAGGTCCCGCTCCGAATGACCTCGCGACGTGGCTCGATCTCGGCGCGGATGGCCGTCTACTCCGCTCCTCCGATCAAAATTCACGTCGAGCCCGTGGAACTGTCGAACGGATTTAGCCTGCCGGCGAATCAGCTCCGGCCCGCCTGGCCTCGAATTCGGCCTCCGTGATCTCGCCCGCGTCGACTTTCTTTTTCAGTTCGACGATTTCCGCCATCGAAAGATGGGCGGCCTGCGGCTTGACCCGCTGTTCGTTCTGAGCGGACAGTCCTCCAGCGCCGGGCTCGACCTCGGCGGCCCGCTGGGGGAGAACCGGGCCCGCAGGCGCCGAACCGGGGGCTTCGCTGAGCTGTGACTCCCATCGGGACTGGGCCTCGGCCGATTGCTCATCGGCGACCGCAGCCTCGTCGGCCTTCTTCAGCGGATCCCGATGACGGTGCCAGTCAGGCACTCCCGGCACGTGTTGATACGTGCCGTCATCGCTGCGGTCGAACTTGACCTTCTGGTCCTTGGCGTGGAGCTTGACCTTCACCCGCTGTCCGATGACGGGCGGCTTGAAGGTGATCGCGTTGAAAGGTTCCCGGATGGGAGCTCGAAAACGAGTGCTTCCGTCGTCCGTTTCGACGTCGGCGATGAACTCGAAGGCTTCCACCCCCTGTCCGGCGAACTCGCCCATGTCAGGTTCGGAGCTTTTGTGGACCAGGCGTCGGTCGATGATCGTCGCGACTCCGTCCTTCCAGCCTATTCCCAGCACTGCGCACCTACCTCTCGTTGGAAGAAGTTGCTTGCGATTGCCTCCCGGACGGACACAAGACGGGACTTCGCGCGAATCGTAGCGTCGGCTCAGTGAAGGCCCCTGCGGTGGCCTGCTTTCCGCATGCCCCGCTTCCCAAGCCGGCTCTGAAGAATCGGGGAGACAGGTTGGATCTCTCTCCACGAGTGGAATTCAGCGGCTCAACCTCACGAATTCATCACGCGCACGACGAGAAGCTGATCGCCACGCTGCCCTTCGCCGCCGCGAGGACGGAGGGGGCGAAGCGCTTCCCGGCCAGGGCGACGGCAGCCGGACACACGTAGGCGCGGCAACGTCGCGTCTACGTGGTTTCGACGTAGGCCCGATCTCCTGTCGGCCGGGGAGCCGAATAGGTTTACGCCCCGACCCGACGAACAGGAGGCTTTGGTGCCGAAGCTGAAATCGATCCTTGCCCTCACGACGCTGTTGGCGGTGCTCGCCGCCGGAGCTCCGGCCGCCGCGACCGCGACGATTCCCCAACCGGTGCTCGGCGCCTGGAAGATCGGCAGCGGGAGCGACGGATTCACCCTGAAGAAGAGTGGCAGCAAGGTGCTTCTGACGAACTTCCACACGTCCGTGGAATGTGAAGACAAGCCGCCCAAGGTGACCATGCTCGGCAGCTACGCGTTGAAGGTCTTCACCCGCGGCGGCTACAGCACCTGGGGCGTCGGCAAGAACGTCGGCGGCGAAGCCGAACCGTTCGGCGTCAAGGTCAAGGCCGGGGGCAAGACATATAAGGGTGAATTCAGCGCGATCTGGAACTACCAAGACCCCGCCCACTCCCTCCTCAGCGCCACCATCTCCTTCGACGGCTGCACCACCTACGTGTTGGGGGCGAAGCCGAAGTAGCCATCACCTCCAGACTCGAATAGGGGACCTGAGTCCCTCATTTTCGTCGGCACCGATGCAGGCGCCCGCAACCTGGTCCGGCGAACTCAGTGAAAGGTTCCTTGGCGGCCTCGAACCGGTCGGGAACGGACTTGGCTCGCGCACCCGTCTCTGCGCCCCCAATCTGAGCGCCGCGCCCTGCGTCGGCGAGCCGACCTCGCTACTCGCGGCACCTGGTTCGAGGGTGAACATCGAACAGGCGAGCCGGCTGAGCAGGTCGGCGGACCGCTCGATCGGCCACTCCGTCCTGGTCGAAATCGCTCGTTGCGGTGCGGTTTGATCAGGAACTCTAGATCGACATCGGGGAGACAGGATCAGTCCGGCTCGATTCGGCGAGGACCATGCATAGGCGGTCGAGGGTCTCGACGGGCATTTCGCCCAGTTCCGGGACGTCGCCAGACCACTTCGATCCCTGGATCCCGAAGGTGTCCGTGGTCCCGACTATCTGGTGTCACTACATTCCTGGATGAGCGGTGCGGCCGAGCCGCCGCGCCATCCACCGCCCTTAGATCATCACCCAACATCGGTCAAAGATCACAGGAGATGGTGTCCCGTGACCTCCTCATCGCCCCGGAGTCGTCCCTCCCACTCCCCGGCGCGAACCGCCCCGCATCGCGTCCGCATCCTCGGTGTTCCTACTCGCATGAAGCGGATAGCGGCACTGGTGGCCATCGCGGCGTCCCTGGCGGGATGCGGCGGGTCCACCACCGGCACATCGACTACCGGCGCCGGCGTAACGGCGCGTGGAGAGAGCCACATCCGCGCGCTTCACCTCCCCGCACCCGCCGGGACGTCCGCGTCGTCGATCACCTACGGCCCCAATGGGTCACAGGTTCCAGCCTTGGGCGACCACACTCAGATCAGCGATGCAGACGCCGGTGGGCCAGCTCGTAGACGCTGATCTTCCACGCTCGGCCCGGGTGCCGGTCGCCCACGCGTCGCAAGGACGCAGGAGGACCTCGGCCAGAAGCTCGTCATCGACATGGAGGTCGGAGCGTGGACCTCCTGCCCGCCAGCGATAGCTATCCCTCGCCGTCGGGCGGCTGCATCAGCGGCCCGCACTCCTGCCAGAACTCCTCCGACCTCTCGGGGCTCATCGGCTTGGTGCCGAGCCGCCTGCGGACCTCCTCGATCGAAGTCGCCTTTGAGGGCCAGTCAGGCGCGTAGATCAGCTTCACCTCCGCGGCTTCCTCCTCGGTCATGGAGTCGATCTGGCGATGCAACTCGGCCTTCGTCATAGAGTGATCGTAACCGCGGGCTTGGTGGACTTTGCGGTGGCCGATCACCCCTCAAAAGCTCCTCACAACGGCAGGCATGGCCGCGCTCACCAAGTGAGGCACGCCAAGCTGCCGCCCTTGATGCCCGCAACTGAGCGCCGGTAGGTGGAAAAGCGTGCACTCCCGGCCATTTAAACGGGCTTAAGTTGCCGGTCTACGGTGATGCGCGATGGCGCGGGTCGCCATCGATAGACATGCACCTCGGCCGCTGGGAAGGACGTAGAGATGGAGACCGTGATTGCGTTTCACGAGGTAGACGACGTTGACCGCTGGCTCTCGTCGCCGAAACGGGAGGAATTCCTGGAGCCGCTCGGAGGGACGGTTCGCACCTTCAAGGACCCGGCGGGCTCGAACCGGGTCGGGCTGATCTTTGAGATCCCGAGCAGGGCCGCATTGGAAGAGGCGCTCCAATCCGAGGCCGCGGCAGAGGCCATGAAGTTCGATGGCGTTCGCCCCGAGACGCTCCTGGTTCTCGTGGAGGGGTAGTTGGCACGGGCACGCTAGGGCAGGGCAGCACCCCGTCTCCCGCTTCCGCGTGAAGGCGGGCCTTCGGATCGCGTGTGGTCGATGGCCAAGCGACCGTCAACCCATAGAGCCTTTGCTTGGCCCGCAACCTGCGACCGTCGCAGGTTGGATATCGGGGAGACAGGATTTGAACCTGCGACCGCTCGGCCCCCAGCCGAGTGCGCTACCAGACTGCGCCACTCCCCGAGGAGTGCTCCGCCATTCTGACGGATTGTGGCGCCGAAAGATACGCTCCCCTTTGCGCGCGGCGGTAGCTCAATGGTAGAGCCTTAGCCTTCCAAGCTAATGACGCGGGTTCGACTCCCGTCCGCCGCTCTTTTCAGGGGTCGTGGGGGATGCGGGCGGTGTCCATGTCGACGCGGTCGCCGTTGAAGGGGACGCCCTCGGCGATCAGGTGCTCGCGCTGCCTCTGGCCGACCGCGAGGCTGCCGTCGGCGCGGACGACGCGCCACCAGGGGAGGTCGGCGGGATGCTGCTCGGTGGAGAGCAAGCGGGCGCTGAGGCGCGGGGCGCCGGGTGAGACGTCGCCGTAGGTCCTGACGAAGCCCTCCGGGATCTCGCGGATGGCATCGACGATCGCTTGGTGGCGGTCCTCGGCCATGGCGGAGGGGTCTAGCCGGTCTGCTCCGTCGGCCGCACGAGGATCTCGTTGATCGCGACGTGGCGCGGCCGGGTGACGATGTAGGAGATCGCGTCGGCGATGTCGTCGGCCTCGAGCCGCTCCATGTCGGCGAAGCGGCCTTTCATCGCCTCCTGCACCTCGGGCCGGTTGTGGCCGGCGAGCTCGGTGCTCACCGCGCCCGGCTCGACCAGGGAAACACGGACGTGGCGCTGGGTGACCTCCTGGCGGAGGGCCTCGGAGAAGGCGCCGACGCCGTGCTTCGTCAGGTTGTAGACGGCGCTGTCGGAGCGGGCGCGGCGGCCGGCGACGGAGGAGATGTTGATGAGGTCGGTGACCCGGCGCGGCTCCCGCTCGGCCGCCGCGATCAGGTGCGGTAGCGCTGCCTTGGCGACGTAGAGGAGGCCTTTGACGTTGAGGTCGACCATCCGCTCCCATTCCTCGACGTCGGCGTCCTCGGCGGGGCCGAGCAGCATCACGCCGGCGTTGTTGACGACGGTGTCGAGGCGCCCGAGCCCGGCGACGGTGCGCTCGACCAGCGCCTCGGCCCGGGCGCGGTCGGTGACGTCGGACTCGATCGCGAGGGCGCGGCCGCCGGCGCCCTCGATCTCCCGCGCGAGAGCTTCCAGCCGGTCGAACCGACGCGCCGCGATCGCGACCGCCGCTCCCTCGGCGGCGAGCCGCCTCGCGGTCGCCTCGCCGATGCCGCTGGAGGCGCCGGTGACGAGGGCTACGGTGCCGGCGAGGATCGGGTCGGTGGGCATCGACGGAGCCTACGACACCGGCCGTCTTGCCTTCCCGGGACGGGCCACTTGGACCCATCTGGGACGCTTGACGTGGTGACGGAGGAGAAATCGCAGCGCAAGCAGCATGCCCTCGAGATGTTCGAGCAGCTGCCGGCGCGCTACGACGAGATCGCCACGGTGCTCAGCTTCGGCCAGGACCCGCGCTGGCGACGGGCGGCGGTCGAGGCGGTCGCGGCGCTGCCGCAGGACCGCGTCCTCGACGTCGCCTGCGGGACCGGGATGGTCAGCCGGGCGCTGGTCGAGCGCTGGGGATGCCGCGTGGTCGGGCTCGATCAGAGCCCCGCGATGCTGGGCCGGGCGCGGTCGATGGTGGGCGCCTCGGCGCGACTCGGCGAGCGGATCGAGCTGGTCGACGGCGAAGCCGAGTCCCTCCCCTTCGCCGACGCCGAGTTCGACCACCTCACCTTCACCTACCTGCTCCGCTACGTCGACGACCCGGCGGCGACGCTGCGCGAGCTGGCCCGGGTGGTGAAACCGGGCGGGCGCGTGTCGAGCCTCGAGTTCTGCCTGCCGCGGGGGATCTGGCTGCCGCTCTGGCGCCTCTACACCCGGATCGGCCTGCCGGCGCTGGCGCGCCTCGACTCGCGCGGCTGGTTCGAGGCTGGGCGCTTCCTCGGCCCGAGCATCGAAGGCCTCTATCGCTCCTATCCGCTCGCGCGCCAGGTCGAGATGTGGCGAGCGGCGGGGATCGGCGCCGTCCAGGTGAGGCGGATGAGCCTCGGCGGCGGGGTCGTCATCTGGGGCACGGTTGGCGGCTGAGCGCCGGCCGCGCCCGGCCTTCTACGCGCTGGCGCCAGGCGGCGCCCGCGACGTCGTCAACGTCCTGCACCTGCCCTACACCGTCTGGCACGTCGCCAACGTGGCGCTCGGCGCCGCCGTAGCCGTCCACGTCTACCCGGTCCGCGTCGCCGCCGCGGTCGCCGCCTTCTTCCTCGCGGTCGGGGTCGGCGCCCACTGCCTCGACGAGCTGAACGGCCGGCCGCTGGGGACGCAACTCTCGGAGCGCACCCTGATCGCGATGGCGGTGGGCGGCCTCGGCGGGGCGTTGGCGATCGGGATCGTCGGCGTCTTCGTCATCTCCCCCACGTTGATCCCGCTGATCATCTTCGGCGCCTTCATCGCCCCCGCCTACAACCTCGAGCTCTTCGGCGGCCGCTTCCACACCGACTTCTGGCTGGCCGCCTCCTGGGGAGGCTTCTCGGCGCTGACCGGCTGGTGGGTGAACTCGCTCGGCGTCCACTCGGTGCGCGAAGGGGTGGCCGCGGCCGCGGTGGTGCTCGCCTGCTACACGCTGACCCGGGTCCAACGGGTCCTCTCCACCCCGGTCCGCGAGCTGCGCCGCCGCACGGAGTCGGTCACCGGGGAGCAGCGGCTCGCCGACGGCCGCGTCCGCGCGCTCGACCGCGACTCGCTGACCGCGCCGCTCGACGCAGGGCTGCGGGGGCTTTCGGTGGCGGTCCCGCTGCTGGCGGTCGCGGTGCTCGCGTTGCGGCTGTAGGTGGGCGGGGACGGGCGTGCTTCGCGGCGGGAGCGGCCGTCCGAGGTGCGTCCTGGACGTCTCATCGCGGTCCTGGCTGGCTGTGACCGCGATGAGACGCCCAGGACGTCAGGGTTTCGGGAACTAATCCACCCCCAGGTTGACGGGCCGAAAACCCGCCATATAGACGGGTTTTCGGCCCGTCAACATTCGGGGTCCTCCCTCACGTCACTCACAACGGCGTCGCACTTTCTCCTCAGCTTTCATTACCCGGCCGTCTCGTCCCCTCAGCCCCAGCCCTTCTCCCACGGGCCGGTGATCGCGAAGGTCCGCCCGGGGTAGGGGATGTGGACGAAGAGCCACTGGCCGTCGGGGCTGGAGGTCGAGCCGGAGTACTCGCTGCGGCCCATCGCGCCGGGCTTGTTTTCCTCCCAGCGGTGGAGGTCCAGTGGCGTGTCGTGCGGGAGAAGGTTTCCAGCCTGCCCGCCGGGCTGAGGATGCGGAGGGAGTTGCCGCCGCCCGCTTCGTCCTCGCCGTTGCCGTCCTCGCAGATGAGGACGCCGCCGCGGGGGTACACGGTGATCGTGTCGGGTTCGTCGAGCACCTAGCCGCTCTTCGATTCGTAGAGCAGGACCAGCGTGCCGTGCTTGCGGCCCTGCGGGGTGCCCCGCATCGCCTTGATCGGAACCGGCTCTCAGGAGAGCCACGAGCCCCACGGTGTGTGCCCGCCGTTGCAGTTTCCGTGCGTTCCGTTGAGGACGATGCAGCTCCGGTGTGTTCGACCAGCGGCCCGTACCCGGGGCTTGTGGGCGGGGCCGGCGACGTCGCGGACGCGCCGGGCGAGCGCCGTGTCGGCTCCGGTCGCCGCCATCACCTGCGCGCCGATCGAGAGTCCCGCGACCGGCTTCGCCGCCCCGGCGATGGTCTCGCGGCGCGACAGCAGGTTCTGCGCCGCGGTCAGGACTCAGGTCCACGCCTGGGCGGAGCAGCGGAGCCGGCAATTTCAGCGGCGCGGCACCGACTGAGCGACGAGAATGCCTCGATGACCGACCCCCGCGTGCAGGAGCTGACCGAACGGGAGCTCGAGCGCTTCGCCACCGGACACCGGCGCTCCGGCGAGCTCCGCGACGCGGCCGCCGACTCGCTCCTCTCGGGCGTCCCGATGAATTGGATGACGCGCTGGCCGGGCGCCTTCCCGGTCGTCTTCGAGAGCGCCGCGGGCGCCGGACTGACCGATGTCGACGGCAACTCCTACGTCGACTTCTGCCTCGGCGACACCGGGGCGATGGCGGGCCACTCTCCCGCGCCGACCGTGGCGGCCGCGTCCGCCCGAATGGCGCGCGGGATCACGACGATGCTGCCGAGCGAGGACGCCGGGCCGCTCGGGGCCGAGCTGACGCGGCGCTTCGGCCCGCGCCACTGGCAGTTCACGCTGACCGCGACCGACGCCAACCGGTTCGCGATCCGCCTCTGCCGGGAGATCACCGGTCGTCCCAAGATCCTCGTCTTCGACCACTGCTACCACGGGTCCGTCGACGAGACCTTCGCCGAGCTCGACGCCGGCGGGCAGGTGGTCGGTCGCCCAGCTCGGCAACGTCGGGCCGCCGGTGGCGCTCGCGGAGACGACGCGCGTCGTCCAGTTCAACGACCTCGCGGGGCTGGAGCGCGAGCTCGCCGCGGGCGACGTCGCCTGCGTCCTCGCCGAGCCGGCGCTGACCAACGTCGGCATCGTCCTCGCCGACCCGGGCTTCCACGAGGCGATGCGGGAGCTGACCCGGGCGGCCGGGACGCTCCTGATCATCGACGAGACCCACACCCTCTGCTGCGGGCCGGGCGGTTATACGCGCGCCGAGGGGCTCGAGCCGGACCTGATGACGCTCGGCAAGGCGATCGCGGGTGGCGTGCCGATCGGCGCCTACGGGATGACCGACACGGTCGCCGAGCTGGTGCTGTCGAAGACCGTCTGGGAGGCGGCCGACGTCGGCGGCATCGGCGGCACGCTGGCGGGCAACGCGCTCTCGCTGGCGGCGGCGCGGGCGACGCTCGCCGAGGTCCTGACCGACGAGGCCTTCGAGCGCATGATCGCCCTCGGCGAGCGCTTCGCCGCGGGTTGCGACGAGGTGATCGCGGAGTTCGAGCTGCCCTGGACGGCGACCCGCCTCGGCTGTCGGGTCGAGTACATGTTCAGCCCGACGCCACCGCGGGACGGTGGCGAGGCCGCGGCGGCGTTCGACACCCCACTCGACGCCCTTCTCCACCTCTACATGCTGAACCGGGGCGTGCTGATGACCCCGTTCCACATGATGGCCCTGATGTGCCCGGCGACGAGCGAGTCCGACGTCGACGCCCACACCGCCGCCCTGCGCGAGTTCGCCGGCGAGCTGACCGCCTGACGGGGCGGCGCAGCGGGTAGGAAGAGGTCCATGCGGCGCTTGGGTTGCGTGGGACTGGTGGTGTGCCTGGTCGCGGTCGGCTGCGGCGGCGGGTCCTCGACCTCGACCTCGTCCCTGCCTGCCTCGCGCGGGATCAAAGGCGAAAACCCGACGACCGAAGCGGCGTCGAACGCGCACGTCTCCCAGGCCGATTGCGCCGCCCTCCGGAAGCTCGCCGAAGAACGGCTCGGCGTGACGCTGTCGGGCCGCTCCACGCCCACGCCGCCGCTCTCCCGCTGCCGCCTCGAAGGTCCGGGCACCTCGATCAACGTCTACCTCGACAGCGGCTTTGCCGCCAATCGGCGCTACCACAACCGGATCGAGGAGACGGTCCAGTTCAACTCCACGGACCCGGACAAGTTGCCCCACCCCGTACCCCACGTCGGCGAAAAAGCCGCCTACAACTCCGCCGCGAGCTGGATCCCCAACCTGCGCTCGTTGCTCGCCGTGCGCGGCAACCGATGGCTGACGGTGACGATCTCGGTGGCCGGGGAGTCCGACCGCCGGCTGCGCGACGAAGCCGCCGTCCTCGCCCGCGCCGGATTCAAGCTGACGGCCGTCGGGTAGGTTCTCGCTCGTGCCACGCGCGGTCCAATTCGACGAGTACGGCGGGATCGACGTGCTGACCGTCCGTGAGGTCGAACTCAAAGAGCTCGGCAAAGAAGACGTCCGGGTCGCGGTCAAGGCCGCAGGGATCAACCCCGGCGAGGCCTCGATCCGCAAGGGCCTGCTGAAGGACCGGTGGCCCTCGAGCTTCCCCTCCGGCCAGGGCTCGGACCTGGCGGGCGTGGTGAAGGAGGTCGGGATCGACGTCGAGGGCTTCGCGGTCGGCGACGAGGTGCTCGGCTGGAGCTGGGAGCGCTCGAGCCAGGCTGAGGAAGTCGTCGTCCCCGCCGAACAGCTGGTCCGCAAAGCCGCCGACCTCGGCTGGCCCGAGGCGGGCGCGCTCTACGTGGTCGGCGTCACCGCCTTCGCCGCGGTGCGCGCGGTCGACGTCGGCGAGGGCGACACGGTCGTCGTCTCCGCCGCCGCGGGCGGCGTCGGCACGATCGTCGTCCAGCTCCTGAAGCTGAACGGGGCCAACGTGGTCGGCCTCGCCTCCTCCGAGCACCACGACTGGCTGCGTGAGAAGGGCGTCACCCCGGTCACCTACGGTGAGGGCGCGATGCAGCGGATCCTCGAGGCGACGCCCGACGGGATCGACGCCTTCATCGACCTCTTCGGCCCCGAGTACGTCGACCTGGCGGTCGAGCTCGACGTGCCGCCGGCGAAGATCGAGACGATCATCGCCTACGAGAAGGCCCAGGAAGTCGGCGCGAAATCCGAAGGGTCCAGCGACGCGAGCACGCCCGAGATCCTGCTCGAGATGGCCGAACTGGTCGCCGCCGGGAAGATCGAGGTCCCGATCGCCGCCGAGTACCCCCTGGACGAAGTCCGCGAGGCCTTCGAACAGCTCGAAGACCGCCACACGCTCGGCAAGATCGTCCTGATCCCGTAGGCACCCCGCCCAGCTGTTCCTTATGGCGCCCAGGACGCCAAAAGGAACAGCTGGCGGGCTACCGGGACTGCTTGGCGTCGGGGGACGGCTCCCAGAAGTCGTCGATCTTCGTCGCGTCGTGGTGGCCGGGGACGGAGACGGCCCAGATCTCGACCGGCTCCTCGCCCTCGTTGCGGTGCGAGCGTGGCGTGCCTGAGGACAGGCGGACGACCGCGGGGGCGGTGACCTTCTCGACGTGGTCGCCGCAGCGGAAGGTGGACCGCGAGCTGCTCGGCGCCGAGGGCGTCGGTCGGGTTGCGGAGCTCGCTCTCCCTACCCCCCGGCGCGCGGGCTAGTCGTCGAAGTCCGGCGGATACGGGACCTCTGCCGGCGAGCGGCCCAGTCCCTCCTCGTCCCATGAGCCCCAGGCGAGCGCGTCGCGCGACTCGTGCTCCCCGGCGGCGCCGAAGGCGAGGATGACGACCGGGACGTCGCCCCGATTCGCGATCTGACGGCGGACCGAGGGGCCGACGCGGGCGAGCGTTCCCGTCGGGATCTCGTGCTCGGCATCCTCGAGGAGCACGGTCAGGGTCCCGGAGAGGACGAAATAGAGCTCTTCCTGGCGCTCGTGGACGTGGACGCGCATCCGCTGGCGCGGCTGCAGCTCGAGCCGGTTGACGCCGAGGCTCTCGGCGCCGAGGTGGCGGCGGATCGGCTCGAAGATCTCGGCGTCAGGGCCGTTCGGCTCGGTGGCGACCGCGTAGGTGGCGAAGTCGGGCTCGGGCATGGTCTGCGTCTCCGGATTCGGCGCTAGGCGTCGGTCCGCACCTCGGACCCGTCCTGGGGCCAGCGCACGTGGTAGGAGCCCTCGACATCGGTGCGGCGGTAGGTGTGGGCGCCGAAGTAATCGCGCAGGCCCTGGATCAGCCCGGCCGGCCCGTGCTCGCGGCGATAACCGTCGTAGTAGGCGAGGGAGCTGGTGAAGGCGGGGACGGCGACGCCCTGCTCGACCGCCGCGACGATCACCCGGCGCCAGGCCTCCTCCCCCTCGGCGACGGCGTCGCGGAAGTACGGCACGGTGAGGAGGTTGACGACCTCGCCCTCGTCGTAGGCCTCTTTGATCCGGTTGAGGAAGCGGGCGCGGATGATGCAGCCACCGCGCCAGATCGTCGCCATCGCGCCGAGGTCGAGGTCCCAGTCGTTCGCCTTCGAGGCGGCCGCCATCTGCTGGAAGCCCTGCGCGTAGGCGACGACCTTGCTCGCGTAAAGCGCGGCCTGGATGTCGTCGAGGAGCTCGCGGCGGTCCTCGGTCTTCGCGGGCTCGGGGCCGGCCAGCACCTTCGAGGCGGCGGTGCGCTCGTCTTTCAGCGACGACAGCGCGCGGGCGAAGACGGCCTCGGTGATCGCAGTCAGCGGCACGCCCTGCTCGAGCGCGTCCTCGGCGGTCCAGCGGCCGGTGCCTTTCTGCTCGGCCTGGTCGACGATCTTGTCGATCAGCGGCCCGTCGCCCTGCGGGTCCTGCTTGGCGAGGACTTTGGCGGTGATCTCGATCAGGAAGCTTTCGAGGTCGCCTTCGTTCCACTCTTCGAAGGTCTTCGCGATCTCCTCGACTTCCAGCCCGGCGACGTTGCGCATCAGGTCGTAGGCCTCGGTGATCAGCTGGATGTCGGCGTACTCGATGCCGTTGTGGACCATCTTCACGTAGTGGCCGGCGCCGTCGGGGCCGACGAAGGTGCAGCACGGCGTGCCGTCGACCTGGGCGGCGATCCTGGTGAGGATGTCCTCGACCTCGCCGTAGGCCTCGCGGGTGCCGCCGGGCATGATCGACGGCCCGAGGAGCGCGCCCTCCTCCCCGCCGCTGACGCCGATGCCGAGGAAGCGCAGCCCGTGCTCCTCCATCTCGGCGGTGCGCCGCTTGGTGTCCGGGAAGTGCGAGTTGCCGGCGTCGATCAGGATGTCGCCGTCGTCGAGCAGCGGCGCCAGGTCGTTCAGCACCGCGTCCACGGGCGCCCCGGCTTTGACCATGATGATGATCTTCCGCGGGCGCGCCAGGGCGGCGACGAACTCCTCGTTCGACTCGGCGCCGGTGAAGTCCCCCTCCTCGGCGTAGTCGGCGATGAACTGGCGGGTTTTCTCCGGGCTGCGGTTGTGGACCGCGACCGACCAGCCGTTGCGGCCGATGTTCCGGGCCAGGTTGGCCCCCATCACGGCGAGGCCGGTGACCCCGATCTGGCTCTGCTCGCTCATGGAGACGACCCTAGCGAGATGGCCGCGTTCCCCGCCCAGGGTTGATCGTGATCAATGTTGATCGGGCGGGGGAGCGAGCGCAGGGTTGGCTGCGACGAAACACCGACAGGAGGTGACGCGATGGCGACTATTGATGAGGTGCGCGACGGACTCGAGGGGGTACTGGCGTTCGCTTCGGAGATCGCCGAGCCGGACCGTGACGGTGGGGCGCTGAGATACCGCGGCGTCGATATCGAGGAGCTGGTCGGGACGGTGCCGTTCGAGGGAGTCTGGGGGCTCTTGGTCGACGGTCGCCCGGATCGTCCATTGGCGCCCGCGGGGACGCATCCGCTCGCGTTTCGCACCGGCGACACCCGGGTCGACGTGCAGTCGGCGATCGCCGCGCTGGCGCCCGAGTGGGGCTTCGGCCAGCTCGTCGACGTCAGTCCCGAGGTCGCCCGCGATCAGCTCGCCCGCACCGCGTCGACGACGCTCTCCTTCGTCGCCCAGTCCGCGCGCGGGGGCGGCGTCGCCCCTGTCCCCCAGTCCCGGATCGACGAGGGGCGCACGCTGGCCGAGCGCTTCCTGCTGCGCTGGCGCGGCGAGGCCGACCCGGCGGCGGCGGCGCTGATCGACGCCTACTGGATCACCGCCGCCGAGCATGGGATGAACGCCTCGACCTTCACCGCGCGGGTCGTCGCCTCGACCGGGGCCGACGTGGCGGCGGCGCTCTCGGCCGCGGTCGGCGCGCTGTCGGGGCCGCTCCACGGCGGCGCGCCGGCGCGCGTCCTGCGGATGCTCGACGGGGTCGAAGCGAGCGGGGACGCCGACGCCTACGTCCGCGGGGTCCTCGACCGAGGCGAGCGCATCATGGGCTTCGGCCACCGGATCTACCGCGCCGAGGACCCGCGCGCCCGGGTGCTGCGCGGGATGGCGGAGCGCCTCGGCTCGCCGCGGCTCGAGGTCGCGCGGGAGCTGGAGCGGGCGGCGCTGGCGGCGCTCGCCGAGCACAAGCCCGACCGCGTCCTCGCCACCAACGTCGAGTTCTGGTCGGCGGTGGTGCTCGACCACGCGGACGTGCCGCAGAGCCTCTTCACGCCGCTCTTCGTCTGCGCCCGCACGGCGGGCTGGTCCGCGCACATCCTGGAGCAGAAGCGGACGGGCCGACTGATCCGCCCGGCGTCCCTATATGTGGGACCGGAGGCGCGCCCGCTGTCAGCATTGGCGGTGTGAGCGACGCGAAGGACAGGATCGGCACCGAGGAGGTCGCCGGCGGCTCGGCGTGAAGCGGGAGACGGTTTACGCCTACGTCAGTCGCGGACTCCTGGAGCGCCACCCGGCGAGCGCCCCGCACGACTCCCAGTTCGACCCCCAGGAGGTGGAGCGGCTGGCGGCGCGGGCACGGCGTCCGGACCGCTCGAGCGCACTGGAGGTCGTGGTCGAGACCGAGCTGACGCTGCTCGACCCGGCCGGGCGACTCTCCTACCGGGGCCGGGACGCGATCGAGCTGGCCCGCTTCCGGAGCTTCGAGGAAGTCGTGGCCCTGCTGTGGGACGGAGCGCCTCCGACGCCCTGGGGACTGGACGACGAGCGCGCCGCGGCGGTCGAGGCGCTGGACGCCGCCCTCGGTCCCGACGCCCCCGACGCCGAGCGCATCGCGGCGGTCGTCGCCACCCTCGCGGCCCGCGACCCCGAGCGCGACTCCCGCGACCCGACCGCGGTCCGTCGCGCCGGCGCCGAAGTCTTCGCCGGAACCCTCACCGCCCTCGACCGCGGGCGACCCTCGTTACACGGCACCCACCGCGGGCGACCCTCGTTATCAATAGGTTCACTCAGGTCGCCCGCGCAAGCGGAGGTGTTACGAGGGTCGCCCGCGGTAGCGGGGGTGGCGGAGCGGTTGTGGGTCGCGCTCAGCGCTGGGGACGCGAAGGCGCGGGCGGAGCGGGTGAAGGCGCTCGAGGCGGCGCTCATCCTTCTCGCCGATCACGAACTCGCGGCGTCGACCTTCGCCGCGCGGGTGGCGGCGTCGGCCTGGGCGGGGCCGTATCGGGTGATCCTCGCGGGGCTCGGGCCGCTCGGCGGCGCGCTTCATGGCGGCGCCGGCGCCGCGGTGGAAGAGATGCTCGACGAGGTAGCGGCCGGGTCCGGCCCCGGCGCGGCGCTCGACGCCCGGCTCGCCTCCGGACCGGCGCCCGGCTTCGGCCACCGCGTCTACCGCGACCGCGATCCCCGCGCCGACCACATCCTCGACCGCCTCGCCCCGGAACCGCTCGCCGCGGCACTTCTCGACGCGGCCGCGGAGCGGGGCCTACCGGCGCCGAACGTCGACTTCGCGCTGGCAGCGCTCGTCCGGGCGCACGGGCTGCGGCCCGGCTCCGCGGCGACGATCTTCACCGTCGCCAGGATCGCGGGGATCGTGGCGCACGCGCTCGAGGAGCACGAGCACCGGCTGCGCTTTCGGCCGCGGGCGTCCTACGTGGGGCCGGCGCCGCCCGCGGCGCCGTAGTCGCCGAGCAACCGGCGGGCCTCCTCGATCCCCGGCGACATCTCGACACTCAGCATGTCGACCACCTGGCGCCAGTCGCCGTGCTCATCGATCGCCTCGCGCAGGAGGGCCGCGCCGCGCTCCCCTTCGCCGCGTTCGACCATCGCCAGCGACGCCCAGAACATCAGCTCGTGGTTCTCCGGCACCCGTTCCCAGGCCTCGATGTAGAGCACGTTGGACTTCTCCTCATCGCCGGCTGTGAAGATTTCGTCGGCCTCGCGCAGCAATCGGTAGCTGCCGTTGAGGCGCGCGATACGGCGCAGCTCGCCGAGTGGGTCCTCGTCGTCCTCCACCCGCAGGTCGACCAGCCGCTGCCACGGCTCTCCCTCCCCTGGGACGACGAGGATCGCCGCCGACTGGCGCCCGCGCAGGTCGCCGCCCGCCGCCTCGCCGGCGTCCAGCGCGTCGAGCAGCCGCTCCGCCAGTGAGCCGTTCCCGCCGAGATAGGCCTCCGACATCGCGCCCCAGACCTCCCCGGTCCGCATCAGGTTCGCCTGGCAGGAGTGATGATGGCCGACCGCCTGCCCGGCGAACGCCATGCACTCCGACCCGGTGTGGGCGGCGATGCCACCCCGCGCGTCGACCATCGCCACCTGCCGCGCCGGCCCCAGCGCATCGGCGGCGATCAGCTCGGCCAGGGCCTCCGGCGCCGTCCGCCCCGCCCGCATCCGCTCCAGCCCGCGCGGGCCGTAGGCGGGCTCGACGACCGCCTGGGTCGCGACCGCGCCGATCCCCGGTTCGGCCCAGGTGACCAGCCCGCCGACCGAGAAATAGTGCGACTGGACGGCGACGCCGCACTGCCCGCTCTCCGGATCGAAGGCAAGGATCGAATAGGTCACGACGACGATGGTACGACGCCGTCCGGCCGCGCTCCACCGGGCGAGGCGGCCCCCGGCGCGTCCACCTCGGCTCCCGCCGCGAGCGTACTCACGTGTCGGGTTCGCGCCAGCATCACGATCCCGGCCAGCATCACCGCGATGCCGACCACCAAAGGGATCCCGTCGAGGCTCGCTTCGCGGAAGCTCTCGCGCAGGAAGAGCGGCGCGAGCGCCACCGGCAGGAAGGTCTGGACCGCGGTGGAGATCGGGATCACGGTCGTCGCCGGTGCCCGCTGGAGCGCCGTCATCCCGGTCACCGTCGCGCCGAAGCCGACCACCGCGGCGACCGTCAGCCAGCTCCCCGCCTGCAGGAAGTGGTCGTTGCCGAAATCGTCGGCCATCAGCTTCATCGCCACGTTGGTCGCGGCGAAGCCGCACGCCGAGCCCAGCACCGCGGTCATCGCGTTGTCCAGCCGCCGCCCGCGCAGGGCGAAGGGGATGAAGGAGACGAGCACGAGCCCGCCGACGACGGCGATCACCGCCCCCGGGCCACGGTGGGTGTCCTGCTGTCCCGGCGCGCCCCAGGCGATCAGCGCGATGCCGGCGATGACGAGGCCGACGCCGAGAAGCGCGTCGCGGCCCGGCCGCTCATCGAGCAACCGCCCGGCCACCGCCAGCAGCACCAGGAGCCCGCAGGCCAGGAGCGGCTGGACGACGACGAAGGGCGCCCAGGCGAAGGCGAGGATCTCCAGCGGCACCCCCGCCCATTCGACCCCCAGCCCGGCCACCCACCGCGGGCGGTGGAGGAGGTCCCAGATCAGCGAGGCGTGCAGCGACTTCGTGGTGGGCGCCCGCCGCGCCTCGAGGGCCTGCAGGGCGATCCCGACGTTGAAGAGGACGGAGGCGACGATCCCTGCGATCAGCCCGGCGGCGAGCATCGTCCCCACCTACCCCGGATCCGGGGCCTTTGATCGTCAGGCCGGGTGCGCCTCGCCCCAGGCGGTCGCGACCACCGAGCGCGCCCCGCCGCGATCGCGGTGCTCGCACAGGTAGATCCCCTGCCAGGTGCCGAGGGCCGGGCGGCCGGCGCGCAGCGGCAGGGTCAGGGACGGCCCCATCAGCGCCGCCTTCACGTGGGCGGGCATGTCGTCGTCGCCCTCCAGCGTGTGGGTCCAGTAGGGCGCGCCTTCCGGCACCGCGCGGTCGAGCCAGGCGTCGAGGTCGGCGCGCACTTCCGGCGAGGCGTTCTCGCTCAGGGTCAGCGATGCCGAGGTGTGCTGGATCAGCAGGTGAAGGACGCCGACGCCGAAGTCGTCCAGCTCCGGCAGCGCCGCCAGCACCTCACCGGTGACCAGATGGATGCCGCGCGGGCGCGGCTCGAAGGTGATGGTGCGCTGCAGCCACACGCCTTCGAGCCTACGCCGCGAGGCCGGCTAGAGGTTCGGCGGGATCAGCACCGCGTTGATGACGTGGATGATCCCGTTGCTGCAGTTGATGTCGGTCTTGACGATCTTCGATTCGTTGACGAAGGCGCTCTTGCCTCGGACGCTGAACTGGACCTTGGCGCCCTCCGCGGTGGTCGCGGACTTCATCTTCACCACCTTGCCGGCGGGAACCCGGCCCGGCAGCACGTGGTAGAGGAGAACCTTCTTCAGCATCGCCTTGTTCGACGCCAGCATGTTCAGGGTCTTCTTCGGAACCTTGGCGAAGGCGGCGTTGGTGGGCGCGAAGACGGTGTAGGGACCCTTGCCGGAGAGCGTTTCGGCGAGGCCCGCCTTTTCGACCAGGCTGACCAGGGTCGAGAACTGCGGGTTGCCGGCGGCCGTTTCGACGATGTTCTTGCTGCCGGCGGCCGATGCGACGGACGCGGGCACTGCGAGGGCGGCGATCACCATTACGACGGCGAACAGGCGCTTGAGCATGTTTCCTCCTCAGTCGGGGGTTGTGTTGCACTGCGTTACGCGGGAAAGGCGCGCGGCGGATGAGGAGTTCATCCAGAGGGGTCCCCCTGGCGTACCTTTAGACGTGTCAGCCGTGAAGCCTGAGCCCACCCGCCCCCGCCTGCCACGCGAGCTCGATCCCGCCGAGGTCGATCTCGTCGCGCGGCTGCAGCGGGAGGACGAAGGCGCCATCGCCGTCTTCGAGGAGCGCTACGGGCGGGTCCTGACCGGCTTCCTGCGCGACTCGCTTCCCGATCCCGGGACCGCCGAAGAAGTGCGCCAGCAGGTGCTGACCGAGGTCTGGCGGCGCGGCGCCGACTACGACCCGGCACGGGCCTCGGTCCTCACCTGGGCGCTGATGATCGCCCGCTCGCGCGCCGCCGACGAGCATCGCCGGCGTCGGCCCACCCCGATCGACCCGACGACCGTCGAGGATTCGGTCGAGGACCCGGAGCTCGACGGGCTGCTCGACCGCTGGCGGGTCGCCGCCCTGCTGGAGCGCATCCCGTCCGGCGAGGCCGGGGTGTTGCGCATGCGCTTCTACGAGGGGCTCTCGCAGAGTGAGATCGCCGCGCGCACGGGCGTCCCGCTGGGGACGGTGAAGACGCGGATGATCCGCGGGTTGGCGAGACTGCGTGAACTGATCGGGGAGGAAGAGGCCAGGTGAACCGCCAGGAACTGATCGCCGCCTACGCCCTCGGGGAGCTCGAGGGGGCAGAGCGGGAGCGCTTCGAGCGCGAGGTGGCCGCCGACCCGACGCTGCACGCGGAGGTCGAGGCGACCCGCGGGACCATGGCCCAGCTGGAGGCGCTGCCGGGAGACGCGTGGCCCGCGGACGTCCCGGAGTCCCTTCCGCCCGAACCCTCCCCCGTCCGGTCCACGCCCCCACGCCGCCGCTTCGCGCTGCGGCCGCTGGCGGTCGGGGCGATGATCTTGGTCGCCGCCGTGCTCGGCGGGGTCGCCGGGGCGCTGATCGGCTCCGGCGGCGACTCCTCCGCCCCGGCCGCGAAGACCGTCCTCGTCCTGCACCCGCTCGACGCGCCGAAGGACTCGCGTGCGGACATCTCGATGCCGAAGTCGGACACCATGCTGCTGCACGCCCAGGGCCTGCCCCCGTCGAGCGCCGACGACTACTACGAGGTCTGGCTGATGAGCAGCGACTCGAAGCTCGTCCCGGTCGCCTCCTTCCGGGTCGGCGAATCGGGCGAAGCCTCGGTCGAGGTGCCGCTCCCCGCCGCGCCCCACGAATACGCCTACTTCGACGTCAGCCGCCAGACGGTGAGCGGCGGCACCGGCCACTCCCAGGACTCGGTGCTGCGCGGCGCGACCGCGGACATCGAAGCCTGACTCAGCGCGCGACCCGGAACCAGAGGTGGGTGGCGATCGGGCCGACCTCGACCTCGAGCCGCTCCAGCACGACCTCGGCCCCGCCCGGGTGGTCGAAGAGGCGGACGCCGTCGCCGAGCATGATCGGCTCGACGAAGACGAGGACCTCGTCGAGCTCCCCCAGCTCGAGGCAGCCGCGGGCCACCTTGGCGCCGAGTACGCAGACGTACTTGTCGCCCGCCGCCTCGCGGGCCGCGGCGATCGCCCGCGGCAGGTCGTCCGTGAAGGTGACTTCGGGCTCCGACTCGGCGGGCGGGTCGTGGGTGACGACGAACTGGGGACCGTGCCAGGTGCCGCCGAACGCCCCTTCCTTCTCCGCGTCGCCGCGGTTGGGGTCGTCCCCACCCCAGGTGCGCCTGCCGACCAGGAGCGCGCCGACCTTCTCCGGCAGCGCCGCGGCCGCCTCGTCCGGGGGACCGCCCATGAAGCGCCCGAGCCACTGCATGTCGCCGCCGGGCCCGGCGATGAAGCCGTCCAGCGAC
The DNA here is from genome assembly GCA_963782515.1 of uncultured Actinomycetes bacterium. Classification (GTDB taxonomy): domain Bacteria; phylum Actinomycetota; class Thermoleophilia; order Solirubrobacterales; family 70-9; genus VAYN01. The sequence goes on from CAWAJY010000004.1 coordinate 1,837,988, forward strand.
GTCGCCGCGGAGTAGAGGAGCTTGCCCACCTCAGGCCACCGGGGCCGCGGCCGGCATCCGCAGCCGCGCCTCGCCGACCAGCGGGTGGAGAAAGCGCTTCTCCAGCGTCGTTCGGCGGCCGACCTCGTGGCGGTCCCAGGGCGCCGCGAACTCCTCGCTGTCGGCCCGGAGCGAGGCGACGTGCCCGCGGGCGCGCAGCTCGTGGTCCTCGGTCGGGTGCAGCCCGCGGCGCTCCGGTTCGGCGAACCAGCGGTAGATCATGCTGCGGGCGTGGCCGGCGAGGGCGAAGAGGTGGTCGCGCTCGATCTCGTCCAGTCGCCGCGCCCGCGCCAGCGAGCCACCGTCGATTCCGAGGGCCGGGCGCCGCGCCGCTGCTCGAGGCGCGTGTAGAAGTCGGTCGAGATGTGGGCGCGGGCGGCGACCTCCTCGCGTCGCAGGCCCGGCGCGCGGCGGCGACGCAGGAAATCGGCGAGGCGATCACGGTCCATCAGACAAGTATGCAACTCGGCCGCCCCTTATCCCGGGACGAGCTGCCCCCCCGACAAGGCAGGCTCTTTTGCGATCGCCGCCACCCGGGCACCATCGAGCCATGGGAACCAACGCCCTTCCCGGCGCTCCCCGAACGTCCTGCTGATCCCCGGCACCTCCTCGGTCGTCCACCTGCGCGAGAACGTCGCCGGCGCCGGATTGGAGCTCTCGGCCGCGGACCTGGAGGAGCTGGACTCGATCGGCGCGGCGTAGGAACGGGGGCGATTGGGTAAGTTCGCGGCATGCACGATCGCCGCCGGATCTCCGCGCCCCTCGTCCTCGCGGCCGTCGTCGGCCTCCTCCTTCTCGCCCCCGTGGCACCCGCGGCGAAGGCACCGAGCCTCGCCTCCAGCGCGCAGTACAAAGCCTTCGTCGAATACGTGAAGAAGATGGAAGAACGGTCTTCGCAGCCGACCTCGACCGAAACCAAAAACAAGTTCGAGGCGAAGCTGACGGCGAAGAAGACCGCCGCCGCCCACAAAGCCAACGCGCTGTTCAACCGGGCCTCGCGGGAAGCCAAGGAAGAAGCCAACGCCGCGGCCAAGGAACAGGTGGAACGGGTGCGGGCCAAGGAAGGCGAAAAGCTCGAAGCGCTGGCGGCGGCCACGCGGGGAAAGCTGGAAGCGAACGAGGCGACCTTCCACCCGAAATTCGAACACGTGGCGAACAGCCACAAGAACCGCGAAGGCATCCTGAAGGAACAGATCCGCGCGCTGCGCGCCCAGAAGTCGAACGCGGCGCCGGGCCGGCCGAAGGAGAGGATCCAGGAACGGATCGAAAAGATCCAGGGCGAAATCAAGGCGACCCGCGAAGACGAGAAGACGAAGCGCGGGCAGCTGAAGAATTCGGTCGAACGGAAGCGCGTGGCGATCGAAGCCGCGGCGAAGGAAGAAGAAACCGCGATCGGCGAAAAGGCCGAAGCGACCGTCGGCAAGATCGACAAGCACTGGGCCAAGGAGTACGAACAACAAAAGGGAACCCTGAACGCGACTCGCGAAAACCGGCTCGGCTATCTCGAATCGAAGCTGGAACAGGGCCGCGCCGCGGTCGCCGCGATGCCCTCCACGGGATAGGCCGTCCCAGGCTTGAATTGCATGAGCGGCGAGGTGGTGAGTCGGCCCGCAAAGCGCCATCCGGAGCGAAATGCCTGCAACAGCGACGGTATGAGCGCCAAACGTTCACGGACATGGCTGCCGGAGGCGCTGCTGCGCTGGAACCACCCGACCCGCGGCATGATCGGCCCCGCCGAGTTCATCCCGATCGCCGAGGAAACCGGGGCGTTCGTCTGCAGAAGCTGCCCGTCGACCTGCTGAAGGTGGACCGGGAGTTCACCGCCGGCGACGCGGGTGACGGAGCCGAGCACGGGGGCGTCCTGAACGCCGTGATGGAACTCGGCGACTCGCTCGGACTGCTGACGGCGGCCTACTGGGCGATGATCAGGACGATCGTCGCGAAGCCAAGGATCACGCCGACACCGGCGAGGACGGACATCGAGCGCATCGCCGGGCGCTCGGACTCGGGGACACCGATTTCCTTGTTCAGCGTCTCGATCCGTCGCGTCCCGTAGGTGATCAGCACGATCCCGTAGAGGGCGAAGCCGATCCCGACCACCACGTAGGGCCAGCGGGTCGAGTGATGCGCCAGGTCCGGAAGCACCCGGCCGACCGCGAGGGCGACGGCGATCGCGGTGAAGCCGGTCCGCCACCAGGCGAGCAGCGTGCGCTCGCCGGCGAGCGAGGTGCGGCGATCGGGATCATCGGGCATGCACGAACTATCGCGGCCCGGTCGGACTCGTCAAGATGCGGGAAGGAACGTGCGATGAGCGAGCCATGGACCCACCTGAATCTCGACGAGGTCGAGGACGTCGCGCCGGGCAACGGCTTCGGCGAGCGCTGGGAGGCGCGGGTTGCCCGCACCCGGCTCGGCGCCGAGCGGACCGGCCTCACCCACTTCCGCATCCGCCCTGGCCGCCGCTCGCCGTTCAACCACCGCCACCGCGAGGCGGAGGAGGTCTACGTCGTCCTCTCCGGCACCGGGCTGGCCAAGCTCGGCGACGAGATCCGGCCGGTGCGCCCGCTCGACGCGATCCGCGTCGCCCCGGAGTTGCCACGCGCCTTCGAGGCCGGTCCGGACGGGCTCGAGCTGCTCGCTTTCGGCCCCCACCTCGCCGGCGACGGCGAGCGGGTCGAGGACGACTGGGTGAGCTGACCGCCGCCGAGGCGGCGAAGGCGACCGCGATCCGCGTCGTCAGCCGGTGACGAGGGACGCGTAGCGCTCGACCTCGGCGAGGGTCGCGGGCTCGGCGAAGAGGCCGACGTGGCGATCGGGGCGGATCGCGAGGACGGCGAGGGATCGGACGCCGAGCGCGGCGGCCGCGTCGGGGTGGATCGTGCCGACCGGCGCGTCACCGCGGGCGGTGGCGAGAGCGAAGGCGGCGTCGAAGAGCGGTGAGCGGGCGACCAAGGCATCGAGCTGCGCGAAGAGGTGGGCCAGCTCCTCGCCCCCGTCCCCGACGGCGACCGCCAGCAGCGTGTGCCCAGGACGGTGAGCGAGCCGATGGAGTAGCACCTCGGGCTCGCCGGGCGCAGCGGTGACCGGCCCGAGGTCCGGCAGCCGGTCGCCGGCCATCTCGCCGCCGCCGACGATCGGGGAGCCGCGATAGGTGATGTTCAGCTCTGCCTCGGCCACCGCTTCGTTGTGGGCGGTCTCGGGGTCCGAGAGGGCGGCACGGAGCTCCTCGTCCCGCCTGGCCCTCTCCTCCTCGCCGTCGAATCGCCCCATCGCTTCCATGCCCTCTCCCGCGGCGACGATCTCCAGCGCGACCGGGCGGCGCTCGGCTTCGTAGCTGTCGAGGAGGGCGGGATCGGCATCGCCCTCGCAGACCAGGGCGAGCTTCCAGGCCAGGTTGACCGCGTCCTGGATCCCCGAGTTCATCCCGTGGCCCTGGTCCGGCGAGCAGACGTGGGCGGCGTCGCCGGCCAGGAGCGCGCGGCCCTCGCGGTAGCGCGTCGCCACCCGGGCGTGGCAGAGGAAGCGGGTCGGGTTCTCGACGTCGACGAGCTCCTGGCCCGGCTCGTAGGTCGCGATCACGGCCGCCGCCGCGGCGACGAAGTCGTCGTCCTCCCCGCGCGGCCGCGTGTAGACGCGGAAGCGCCGACCGGGCAGCGGGGTGAGGATCGTCATCGGGTGGTCGAGGTAGACGAGCGTCGTCTCGAAGTCCTCGGTACGCCCGCCGAGGGTGACGTCGAAGACCGCCCACGGGTCGGCGATGTCGTGGCCTTCCAGCTCGATCCCGACCGCGTCGCGCACGGGGCTGTGGAAGCCGCCGCAGCCGACCAGCCACCGGCAGCGCACCTGCTCCTCGCGGCCGCCCCGCTCCACCGTCGCCGTCACGCCGTCGGAGTCCTGGGACATGCCGACCAGCGTGGTCGCGCGCTCGATCGACCCGCCGGCCGCCTCCAGGTAGGCGGTGAGGAAGCGCTCGGTGTCCTCCTCGGAGAGGCCGAGGTTGTAGGGGTAGGGCGCGCCGGAGAGGCTGAAGTCCAGCTCCACCAGCACCTCGCCCGCCGAGTGGAGCCGCGCCGCCCGCTGCGGCACCCCCGCGGCGAGGAAGCAGTCGACGATGCCGAACGCCTCGAAGAGCTCCAGCGAGCGCGGATGGACCACCGTCGCCCGGTCCCAACGCTGCGGCTCCGCGCGGGCGTCGATCAGCAGCACCTCGACGTCGCGGCGGCGCAGCTCCGCCGCCATGGTGAGCCCGGTCGGCCCGGCGCCGACGATGAGGACGTCGCATTCCATCCGGCGCTTATATACCTCACGACATCCGACGGCCCCGACAATGTCGATTGCCGAGGCCGTCCGCGCATTTCAGGGGCATTTGGAAGGTGCTCCCCTGGTTTGTTGCGACGTACGTCGCTGCGCTCTTGACTCAAGGGAACCACATCGCGCCCCGGAACGTTACGAATTTCGGCATGTCATGCGGGATTCATACGGTTCGTGCTTGACATCACAAGGCCCCGGCGGGAAGCTCGCGCCCCCGGGACAGGAGGAGAGCGTCCCGCCAGAAGGAGTGAGAGAGATGTTCCACTGCGAACGGTGCGGAATCCGGTTCAGCACCGGTGCTTTGTCGGGCCGAAGGGATTGCCCTCGCTGCAAGTCCCGTGACGGTGTCACGGTGCTGCTGGCGTGGGAGCCCATGCTCGCCGCCCGTACGGCGGCGGCGCGCGCCGAGGCCGAGGCCCGCGCCTGGCCGGAACGAGTCACCGTCGGCCCCAGTCCGTGAGAGGAAGGCGAGCGCGGCCGAGCGGATGCCTTCGCCCGGCCCGCTTGCCCACGGCTCCGCCTCAGAGGCCTCGCTCGACCTCGATCTGACCGGCTTTCTCCGCCGCCAGCAGCGCCTCGTAGTCAAGTTCGTTCTGGTCGGCGTAGCGCTCGGCGAACTCGGCGATCGCCCGATCGAAGGCGTTGCCGCGTCCGAGGTAGGCGGCGATCGCGGCGCGGTCGCCGGAGCGCGCGTGGGCGCGGGCCAGGGTGCGGGCGCAGAGCGACCCATAGAGGCGCAGCTCCTCCGGCGAAACCCGTTCGACGTCGACCGAGCCCTTCCCGTCCCAGAGCTGGCGCACGTAGAAGCAACGCGCCTGGGAGTCGAGCCCCTGGGCCGCGACCCAGCCGAGGAAGATGTCGCTCGCCGCCTGCATCAGCCGCTGCCCCTCGACCACGCCGCGGCCGTGGTTGGCGTATCGCTCTCCCGACGTAGGGCTCGAGCACCGACGGCCCCGCTTCCTTGGCCTGCAGGAAGAGCGGGTCGCCGGAATCGCGGCCGAGCATCAGGATGATCCAGGCGCGGGTGCCGACGCTGCCGACCCCGACCACCTTCAAGGGCGGTTCGGCGACGATCCGCAGCCGCCCGTCGGCGTCGGTCGTGGTCAGCTTGCGCAGTGCCCGCACGCTGTCCTTGGCGCGGGCCTTGTCGAGTTTGCGGTCCAAAACCGCAATTGGACGAGCTTAGTGTCCTCCCGCACAAGTTGCACAAGCGAGTTCGTCCTTTCGAAACGGGTCTCGCCGAAGCGCCAATCAACGCTTTTGGGCACCCGTGAGCGCGAATAAAAAAACTTCCCGCGCTCCGACGAATTTCCGACTCAAGGTGCAGGTAGCTTCGGCCTATGCCGGACATCGACAGAGAGTCACGCCGACTACTCAAGATCATCCAGGCACAGGGGGAGATTGCCGCCGGGGAGCTCGACCAGGATCGGGCGATGCAGGTGATCGTCAACCGGGTCCCCGAACTGATCGGCGCCGACGGCGCGCTGATCGACTCGCCCGACGGCGACCGCCTCGTCTTCCGCGCCGGCTCCGGCATCGACGGACGGGTGATCGGCTGGGACTACTCGCGCGGGGACAGCCTCTCCGGGCGAGCGCTGGAGCGCCGCACGGTCCTGATCAGCAACGACACCGAGCGCGACGGGAGGGTCGAATCCGAGGCCTGCCGACGGCTCGGGGCTCGTTCGCTGCTCTGCGCGCCGCTCGTACATGGCGACAAGGAGCTCGGGTCGCTGACCGCCTTCGCCGCTCGTCCGGACGCCTTCGACGAAGGGGACCGCGAGGCGATCGGGCTGCTCGGCCGCTCGCTGGCCGCGCACCTCCATCATGCGGCGGGCTTCTCGCTCGCCTCCCACCAGAGCCGGCACGACCACCTGACCGGGCTGCAGAACCGGCGCGCCTACGAGTCGCGGCTCGAGCTGGAGGCCTCGAAGGCGGCGCGCCGGCACTTCGAGCTGTCGCTCTGCCTGCTCGACCTCGACCGCTTCAAGTCGGTGAACGACAGCTTCGGCCACGTCGCCGGGGATGAAGTCCTGCGCGCCGTCGCCCGTGGCTTCCGCAAGCGCCGGCTGCACGACGAGGCCTTCCGGATCGGCGGCGACGAGTTCGCCGTCATCTTCCCCGGGTGCGACAAGCCCGCGGCGCGGGCGGCGATCCGCCGGATGGTCGACGAGCTCGACCTCACCGACCTGGCCGCGCGCCAGATCTCGTTCGGAGTGTCATTCGGGATCGCCGACGCAGATAGCGACCCGAACGCGCTCCACGCCGCCGCCGACGCCGAGCTGACCGCAGCAAAGCGCCTCGCCCGCGCCCGTCAGACCTCCCCCGACTCGCTTCGCGCCGGCGAGGGTCGGATAAGACTCAGCGCCTGAAGCGTCCCCTTCCGGCCGGCATATCGGCGCTCGCTGACGCCGGCGGGGTGAGGGACGCGGCCGGTTGAAGCCGGCGCCCGAGACGAGGGACGCAAGGGCTGGCGGCGAGCGCGGCCGTCTCGTCCACGGCCCTGGCCGGCTGTGGCCGTCGCCGAGACGGCCGGGTCTGCGGGGGGTGACGAGGGATCGTCGGGTGCGGGTCACGCGGGCGCATAAGAGGGACGCGGGTCACGCGAGGCGCACGCGAGGGACACGGATCCGTGACCGAAGGCGGACCTCGTCACGGAGACCGTGGGAACTCCACACTTCCGTGCGTGTCGTCCGACGGTCACGGAGGCGCGGGCGACCCTGGTTACGCATAGGTTCACTCAGGTCGCCCGCACTCTCGGGGACCTCGATCCCGGTGCCGGGAGGTGACCCGGAGCGCACGGGGGTGTGACGTTCCCGGCATCTTCGTCACCGATCGGGGCGAGGTCGGGGGAACGTGGCGGCTCTCCGGGCTTCTCTCGCGCGGGAGGGTGACGGGTGTTTCACGAACCCCTCACGTCCTGGGCGTCTCATGGCGGTCACAGCCAGCCAGGACCGCCATGAGACGCCCAGGACCGATCTCGGACGGGTGCTGCGGCCGTCCCGTCCCCAAACCCCCTCCCACCCCCCGACCAACCATCTAGGCTGGCCGCCATGAACAGCCACTCCCCCACCCTCAAGACCGCGCTCGCCGCCGCTGCTCTCGCCGCCGCCGCGCTCCTCGCGCTCCTCGCCCTCACCGCCGCACCCGCATCGGCCGCGGGGAAGAACAAGAGCTACGAGTGTCAACACCCACTCGTCACCGGCCAGGAGGCCGTGAATCCGAAGGGCGTGACGCCGCAGGAAGCGTGCAAGGTCGTGCGCTCGCTGGGCAAGTTCCTCGAAACGAGCTCGAACATTCGCAAGCTCTACGTGTGCAAGGGCCCCGGGAACCACACGCCGGTGCTCAAGATGAACGAATTCGAAGGCTGGAAGCTGAAGCTCCAGAACTACGCCTTCATCATGTACAAACCCGGCGCCTCGTTCCGGGTCACCGGCACGGACTTTCCCGTCAACTGCAGCTGAGTCAGGCCGATCGGCGGGCCGGGCTCACTCGGGCTCGGCCCCCTCGGTCGCCGTGTAGTCCCGCGCTTCGCCGCCGGCAACGGCCATCCGCCCCTTCGCGACGAGGATCGCGTCGTCGGCGCTGCTGGCCTCGATCTTCAGCAGGTGGCGCTGCATCCCGTCCCCTTCGTAGCCCAGTTCGGGCTCCTCTTGCAGGTAGACACCCGCGTTGCTCAGCTGCGTGATGACGCCGCGCGTGAGTTTGCCGCGGCAGGTGACGGTGTAGGTCGGCATTCCGGCAGGCTAGAGGACCATCTACTCGGCGGCGGTGATCGCGGCGGGCATGAAGACGAGCCAGGTCACCAGCGCCAGCACCGCGGCGGCGAGCAGCACCAAGGCGAGGTCGGCCTTCACCAGCAGTGCCCCGATGACCGCGCCGGCCAGCATCGACACGACCGCGGCGCCCCGGCGCCAGCCTCCGTTGCCCTCCCCTCCTGCCAGGTGGGACTCGGCGGCGAGCCCGGTCAGCGTCATCGTCAGCACCGTGGTCGTGAGGTCGGCGATTTTCAGTCGGCGGACGGTCGCGTTGCGCAGGCCCATCGCGAAGGCGAGCAGCCCGATGATCAGATCGCCGGAGAAGTGGTCCGGGGTGATGTCGAAGACGATCGCGATCAGCGTCGCCAACCCGATCAGCCCGACCTCCACCAGCATCGCCCGCGACAGGTGCGTCTCTTTTGGCGGCAGCATCGCCCCCATCCGCCCGCCGACCACGGCGCCGAGGAGGAACGCCCCGAGCGACACCAGCGGCGCCACCACCGGCAGTCCCGACGAGCCCGCGATCCCGAACCCGAGCAGCACCACGTTCCCGGTCATGTTGGCGGCGAAAACCCGTCCCAACCCCAGGTAACAAGCGGCGTCGATCACCCCCGTGGTCAGCGTCAGCACCAGCAGCGTGCGGGTCAGCGGATGCCGGAGGGAGTCCGTGCTCATCGCCGGAAGCTTCGGCGGACGGCCCTCGTTTCCCCCTAGCTAGGATGCGCCGATGCCGATCGAGCGCAGTGAGACCCTCGACCCGATGGCGATCGAGCTGCAGCCATGGCCCCTCGAGCCCGACCAGGTCGTCGAAGGCGATCCGCAGGTGAGCGGCCGCGTGCTCGACACCTCCGCCGACGGCCGGATCGAGCGCGGCGTCTGGCAGCACACCGCCGGCGTCTCCCGAGACACCGAGGCCGACGAGCTCTTCGTCGTCCTGCGGGGGCGGGCGACGATCGAGGTCGAGGACGGTCCCACCCTCGAGATCGGCCCGGGCGACGTCGGCCTCCTCCATGCCGGAGACCGCACCACATGGCGGGTCCACGAGGACCTGCGGAAGATCTACCAGGCCACCCAGGGCCCGAAGTAGGTGCCGGGCAACTTGGCGGCCGGCGGATGATGGTGGACCTCGCCGAGCGCGAGATCCACACCGAGCGCCTCCGCCTGCGCCGCTACCGTGAGGACGACCTCGACCGCCTCGTCGCGATCCAGTCCCTTCCCGAGGTAGCCCGCTACCTCTACTGGGAGCCGCGCACCCGGGCCCAGGTCGAACCGGCCCTCGCCCTCCGCATCGCCCAGACCCGCCTCGAGCACGACGACGATCTCGTCACCCTCGCGGTCGAGCGCCGCGAGGACGGCCTCCTCCTCGGCGACGCCACCATCTTCCTCCGCAGCGTCACCCACCGCCAGGTCGAGGTCGGCTACGTCTTCCACCCCGATGCGGGCGGCCACGGCTACGCGACCGAGGCGACCCGCGCCCTCATCGACCTCGCCTTCGCCGACCTCAACGCCCACCGCGTCTTCGCCCGCACCGACGCCCGCAACACCCCCTCCGCCGCCCTCCTCCACCGCCTCGGCCTCCGCCAAGAGGCCCACTTCCGCGAGGCCGAGATCTTCAAGGGCGCCTGGGGCGATGAACTCGTCTTCGCAGTCCTCGCCGACGAGTGGTCGTCCCAGCCCTAGCCCCGTTACGATCCAGATCCCTCTGGGGCAGTGGCCCAACTGGCTAAGGCACCGGTCTCCAAAACCGGCGATTCCAGGTTCGAGTCCTGGCTGCCCCGTCTCTGCAAATCTAGTCGCAGAGCCAAATGCGGCTTGAATTCGGCGGCTAAAGCGCTCCGGTTTTGACTATTGGGCGCCGCCGCGAAACCGCTCTGGAATGCGGTGGCGCAGTCCCAGTTCCGGCTTTCTTTCCCTTGGCTTTCCCTTCGGCGCGATTTCAAGGCGGCCAATCGACGTCTAGCCTCCGTTTTCGAAGGCGACATCCGACGGCGGTCAGGCTCCGGCAAGCCCGCCCCCTCACTCAGCCGGGATCGCTGCCGTCTTCGAGTTCGCCCAACAGGACGACGATCCGAGTCCGCGCTGCCGGCAACTCAGCCGCCACGACGTCCCAGACGAGATCGAGATCCACGCCGAAGTAATCGTGAGCGAGCTTGTCTCGCATCCCGGCCATCTCGCGCCAAGGCACCCCCGGCGCCTGGTCCCTCAACGCTGGCGACACACGCTTCGCGGCCTCGCCCAGGATCTCCAGATTCCTGACGACAGCGTCTTGGATCAAGGACGAAACGAAGAAATCGTCTCGTCCCGACTCCGTATACGCGAGCGCCCGATCGATGGCGTCACGAATATGAAGCAGGTAGACCCGTTCGTCCTTCAGAGCGAGACCGCCTCGGCCAGGATTCGGTCCCGCAGGTAGGGAGAGAGACTCTTCTCGGTCACAACGTCGACGACGACTCCGAGCGCATCCTCCAGATCGTCACCGAGCGCCACCAAGTCGAGAAGACTTCGCCCCTCGGACATATCGACAAGCAGATCGAGGTCGCTGGAGCTGTTCGCCTCGCCGCGACCGACCGACCCGAACACGCGGACGTTCCGCGCGCCGTGAGCAGCGGCGATCCGATCGATGTCCTCACGTTTCCCAGAAGCCAGCACAGAGGACGAGCCATGCGGAATGTCAGCCATGCGGACATCGTACGCCGCGTGCCGTACGCAACTCGACCGACGGAAGCCCGATAACGGCCCTCCCGCATATCCGGTTAGCTCCGTGAGGAGCGTCAGGGGGCGCGGGCGGTGATCTGGGCGTAGGTGGCGGGCGTTCTGTTCGCACCGAGACCGAGCAGCGTCTGGAAGGCGGCCATCGGGGTTCGGCGTCGGTTGTGCCGGAAGACGAACTCGTCGAGGTAGACCTGCAGGTGCTCGCGGGAGACGTCACGGTGGGTGCCGTGCAGCCAGGCCTTGAGGTTGGAGATCGAGCGGTGGGCCCGGGGCAGGAGCGATTCGCCGGGCTCGGCCTGTCGCTGGCTCGCGGGCCGGTGGTCGTAGCCGAGCCGACTCAGTCGCCGGTAGCCCTGCCAGGCGTCGGTGTGGATCGTCGCGCCGCGGTCGACGGCCTTCTCGACGAAGCCACACAGAGACTCGTTCGAGAGGTCGGGGACGACGCCGAGTCGCAGGCGCCCGGAGCCTTGCCCGCGGAGCTCGACCGCGACCACCACGATCGCCTTGGTGGAGCCGGATTTCCGCCCTGCACCGCGGCCCTTGCTCGATTCCGCCGACGTAGAACTCGTCGACCTCCACCGGTCCGCGCAGCAAGGACCGCTCTGGTGCGACCATCGCCTGGCGAAGCTTGTGGAGGATCAGCCAGACGGTCTCGTATCGCCTGATGCCGAGCTGTCGTTGCAGCTGGACCGCCGAGATCCCGGGGTGATGGGTCGCCACCAGGTAGGCCGCCCAGAACCACACCTGTAGGGGAGTGCGGGTCTTGTGCATGACCGTGCCCGCGGTCACCGAGGTCTGATGCCCGCACGCTCGACACTCCCATAGTTGCCGTTTCGGCTGCTCGCCGACCGACCCACCGCCACAGCGAGGACAGGCGAAGCCGTCCGGCCACCGCGACTCGAAGAGGTAACGACGACAGGCGTCCTCGTCGGCGAAGCGAGCTTGGAACTCGAGGATGTTGCGCGGGAAGTCGGGGCGGGTCACCCTGGCGAAGCGATGAAAGCGCCCGGACGGAGCTAACCGGATATGCAGGACGGCCCTTATGGAGAGCGTGAACGACGACGTTGCCACTCGGGTCGATGACGTCCGCAAGCCGGACGTGCCGAGGTCAGCGACAATCCGTCTGATGGCCGAGAGTCTCGATCTTGAATTGCTTCGTCGGTCCTGGGAGGCGTTGAGCGACGGTGACCTCAGTGTCGTCGCCGAGGCGCTGGACCCTGACGCCTCCTGGCGAGCCGTACACGACGGCCCCTGGAACTGCGAAGGACGCGAGGAGATCCTCGATGTGTTCTGGCGAAATCTCGATACCGGCCTGCGGGGGGCGATCGAGGAGATGCTCCCGGTCGGCGACCGAATCCTCGTCGCCTTCCGACCCGAGCTCCCCCGTGACGACGGGCGCCGACTCGACGACGGCCTCGCGTACGTGGTCGTGACGATGCGCGGACATCGGCATCGTCGAGCTCAAAGGACGCGCGGGCCGCCCCTCGGCGCTCTCGTACATGCGCGGCGACGGGATCAGGGTCGTCGGGACGACGGGTCCTTGGCCCGCAGTGGAGGATGACGATACCTCGCCGCTCGGGTGAACCGGCCGGCGCCGTTCGTCCACGTCGAAGACGTGGCCCGCTCGGTCGACTTCTATCGGCACCTCGGGTTCACTGTGAAGAGCGCCTACGAATACAAGGCCCGGCCGGTCTGGGTGGCCGTCTCGAGTGAAGGAGCCGAGCTGATGCTGACGCTCGACGGCGACCTGATCGAGCCGGGGGGGCAGGGTGTCCTCTTCTGACCTCTACTCCCGCGACCTCGCCCGGCTCCGCACCGCCGCTCGCCGCCGGGATCGAGGACGGCAGCCCCGGCCCCGAGCGAGGAGATGCGAGTCGTTCGATACCGACGGCGACGTCTAGATGGTCGCCGAGATCGAGACAAATCTGAGACCTGAGATGAGCATCGATCGACCAGGCCACGTAGTCCACCAGCGCCCGGCTACGGCCGACCGAGATCGTGGTTCAGGGGAGTATCGTCGCTGCCAGGGCCGAGGAAGCGGGCGGTGATCCGCAATCTCTAACGCAGGGTGTGTGAGATGTGGCGCTAGAGGGCGAGGGATGTCAAGGTGGTTCAGTAAGATCGACCTCGATACCGTTGGCGCAACGGGGCCATGTGGGTCGTCGTCCGCTGTCCTTGTGATGAGGTCTGACGATGGTCGCCCGAGATCGGCGGCCTCGGCCTGAGCTCGGTGTCGGAGTAGACCTGTCGCCGAGGACGGTCAGCGGGCCTTCACGGTAGACCCGACGAAGGAGCTCGTAGGCAGACGCGCTCACCTCCTTGGTGGAGGTCAGCGCCATCAACCGCGGGGTCCCGTCGGGTGAGATCAGGGTGTGGAGGTGGAAGCTGAAGAAACAGACGGGAATGCGAGGCGCAACAGCCATAGTCGGCGGTGTCGGAGAGCATGTCGGAGCAGGGAACTCGGAGCCGACTCGCTTCACCGTCTCACGTGACGAGCGCACTAGACCGGGCTGGAGTGGCGCAGGAGCAGGTCGTCGTGGAAATCCAGGGATCCGGCGGCGAAGAGCTGATCAACCACCGATCGGCTCGACAGCTGCTGAGGGCGGCGGTGGAAGCCGAAGCGGAGGGTCAGGCCGGGGAACAGGTGGCGCAGACGTCGGCGGCGATCCGCGACGAATCGCTCGTCGGAGCTGATGCTGATGACTGACTGGGCGACGCAGAGGGTGACGAACTCCGCGTTGGTCAATCTCCGACGAGGGCGTTCTTCTTTCCTTCGGGCAGGAGATCGTTGGTGGTGCAGAAGATCTCGCAGTGAGCAGCAGGTCGAGAAGTCGGCGGAGAGATCGTGGCCCTATGGGTCGACGGGGCGGAGAGACACTGCCGACTTAGAACTGCGTTGCTCGCTACCCCTGCCGCGGCTCCGGGACGGACGATTCGTGGAACTAATACACCTAGGTGGCGAGGCGGCTGAAAGAGAGGCTGACTGACGGGCGGGCCGAATGATCGAGGTCGTTATGTAGACGAAGTCCGCCGCGAGCGCTGTGATCATGAACGGGTGCCTGCGTGATGACGGGTCTCCTCAACACCGCCTCTTCTGGATGCGACTCGGCATGGTGGTGTCGAGGACTGCCGACAGAAGATCGAGTACTGTTGCGCAGGGACGGCGGCTGCCCCTCGGTGGCCGAGGTACTGCCGACTCTCGACGACTACGTCGTGACCCGGCGAACTGACGATCGCAGCGGCAAGAGGGAGCCTCTCCAACCTCTGCGTCGCTGTTCACCTGGACACGCCCCGAGGCTGACCTGCCCAGGCCGAGGTCGGCGAGCGCCAGACCCAGCGCGAGGCTGATCGCCGCCCGGCCCGAGATCACCCCCAAAACGCCCAGGAGCAGGACGACCCCAGGAAGAATTGGGCGCTGACTATCGACGACTGCCTGGATGAGTACCTTGCGCACCCTCAGGGCGCTCGACGCCTCGCCTTCGATCCAGGGTCCCAGCACGCGCGAGTAGACGTGGGCGTCCACGACTCGGACCCCGACGCCGAGGACACCGCCGTCCAGGCGCCGATCTGCGCTGGTGCTTGGGCGTCACGACGCCCTACCAGGGCTAGGGCAAGCCCGAGCACCAGGTGGCGGACGCCGAGGGCCGGGCGAGGACGCCGAGGCCACACCGCAGGAGCTCTTACGGCAGAAGGCGATCACAACCCGGCACCGACATATCCGCCGAGCAGGTCGTCCGCTCCGATCGCAAAGCCCCAGCGCGCCAGGTCCGCTTCGCGCCCGGCGACAGCGGCCTCCGCCTGATCAGGCGGCCAGCGACATACTGGATCGCTAGCTGTTGACCCGAAGGGTGAAGACCACGACGCCGGCAGGGCGGCCGGCGGCCTCCATCTGCACCCTCGTGGCGACGACGGTCCATCCCTGCGCCTCGAGCTCGGCGCCGGCCGTCGCGCCGTCGTCAACGGCGATGAGGCTGGCCCGTTGCCATCCACCGGGACCCTCCAGCGTCGCCGTCAGCTCGATCCCGATCGGATCGACCCGCGCGACGTGGGGCCCGAAGGCCTCCAGGACGCCGGCGATCGCAGAGGTGTGGGCGATCTCGAGAAGTTTGCCGACGTGCTCCCAGCGGCGCGGCGCCGAAGAGGTGAGCCGCTCGAGCCGGCGAGCGAACCCAAGGGGATCCACAGCGCGGAACGGATCTTCGTGGGGCCCCGTCACCTGGTGCTCCGGGTTCTACTCGGCTCCCGCCGACTACAGCAGGCGATGCTCCTCCAGGAAATCACGGTTCGACTGGCCGACCTCGATCAGGTGACCGTCGGGGTCGTACAGGTAGCAACGCAACTCGACTCCGTGGTCGACCGGCGGGGTCAGGAACCGGGCTCCTTTGGCGCTCCAGTCTCCATAGATCTCCTGGATGTCGGCGACACGGATATTCATGAAGCTGCTCACCGTGTCGGGATCGGGTGCGGTCAGCGTAACGGTCGGCTTGTCGTCGGTCGGGCCACCGCCCGTGTTGATGATGATCCAGCTGTTCGCGAGCGCCACGACCGCGGGGCTCTCGGAGACGACCTCGCCGCCGAGGACGTTCGCGTAGAAGTCCCGCGAGCGGGCGATGTCCTCCGAGACGATGAAGTGGGTGAGCAGGATGCCTGTTTCGGGGGCCGGGAACGGTGCCATCTCAGTTCTCTCCTAATCGTCGAGGCGGTCCGGGTGAGGGATCACGCGCAGTGTCTTTCAGCTGATGAAGCGGTGGATGGCCTCGTTGGCGTGGTCCTGAAACGACGGGTTGGCGAGATCGGGGAAGATCTCCGCCTGGTCGACCAAGGGACCCTTGAGCTTGTTGGCCGAGCTGGCATAGAACACACCGCTGGACAGGGTCGGGTCGGTGACGCCGTCGACGAGTCGCTTCGCGCCACGTCGAGCTTGTGGGAGATCCGGAGGGCGGGCATGACGTAATTGGCCGCGATACGCAACGGTAGGGCAAGGCCATTGGAGGAGGCTTCGGTTCCGGTGGTGGCGCCGGGACTCACGGTGATGAAGCGGCGGTCGGGGTATCGGCGGGCCAGGTAGGCCATCCAGAGGGCGCCGATGTACTTGGACTGCCCGAAGGCCAGGTTGAAGTCGGCCTTTTTGTCTGCGAAGTAGGTCCCGTCGATGGCGGTGGCGAGCTCGTCGGCAGAGGTCGAGGGAAAAGACGGCCGCTTCATCCCCATCATCGGAAGCCTCCGGGCCGCCTCGCTTCCGGCGAGAACCGCAACCTCGTCGAGTCGGTCCTCGGCCAGGAGCGTCTCGAGCAGGACGACGTGGCCGAGGACGTTCGTCGCGAACCCCGTGGTCACCCCATCGGCGGTCAGTTCCATCGACCGCGGGCCGATGACACCGGCATTCATCACCAAGGCGTCGATGGATCCGTCGACCCCGGCACGGACCGAGTCGAGATCGGTGACGTCCATCAGGACGATGTCGAAGATGGTCCGGCCGGTCGCCGCCTCGAGATCGGCCATCGCCGCCGTCGCCTTGTCTTCATTCCGACACGCCAGGTAGATGCGGGCGAAATCGGGCCGCATAGCCAGTTGCCGGGCCACCTCTTCGCCGATCCCGACGTTGGCGCCCGTGATCAACGCGGTCTTTCCTGGGGTTGTGCTCATCTGAATTCGCTCTCACCTTCTGTCGGGTCCGGCCGGGGTCGGCGGGATGGTGTGGTCGGGCCGCGGTGGCGGTAGTCCCACTGGGCGCCAGACTGGCATGTGCGCACCACTTTTGCAGAGATGCACTGGCATGTCAACGCCAGTTCGGTCGTTATACTTCTCCGATGTCCTCAACTAGTCCTGGTCGGCCGCGGTTGACGCGTGAGGGGCGCCGAGACGCGCGCACGGATCGTCGACACTGCGGCGGAACTGATCTTCCGGCAGGGCGTCGCAGGCACGACGATCGAGGAGGTACGCGACGGCGCGCGCGTGAGCAACTCGCAGCTCTACCACTACTTCGACGACAAGCCGGACCTGGTCCGCGCGGTCATCGAGCGCCAGGCCGAACGGGCCATCGGCACGCAGGAGAAATTCGACCTCAGCAGCCTCGACGGCCTACGGGAGTGGCGCGACTTCGTCGTCGATCACAACCGCGACACTGGGGGGCTGGGCGGCTGTCCGGTCGGCTCGCTCGGTTCCGAGCTCGCTGAGACGGAGCCCGAGGCCGGGCGGTCGTCGCCGCGGCCTTCAAACGCTGGGAGGCCGAGCATCATGGCGGGTCTTCTGCGGATGCACGCCTCGGCTGACTCGAACCGGACGCTGATCCGCGCCAGCTAAGCCTGGCTCTGCTTGCCGCGCTCGAGGGCGGTCTCCTGCTCGCCGAGATCGAGCGCGACACCGAGCCACTTGCGGCCGGGCTCGACGCGATGCTCACGCTGATCGCCACCCTCGAGCAGCACCACGAGCACTCGCTCGACCGCTGAGCCCTCCTGAACTGTCGACGGCGGCGGCAAGCCGACCCGGAGTGCGTGCGGCAAGGTCGGGAGTCTCTGCCTCAATTGGAATGTACAGGCCACTTTTGCTACGGTCGCCGACAGCAAAGTGGCATATATATTCCAACTACTGAGGGAAGTGGACGATGGATCTGAACGACAAACGGGCTTTGATCACCGGTGGCACGTCGGGAATGGGCATCGGCACCGCGCGGTCATGGCCGAGAAGGGCGCGACGGTGATCATCACCGGCCGCGACGAGACACGAGGCGCGAACGCCGTGGAGGAGATCCGGGCTGGTGGACACGACGCGCAGTTCGTAGCCGCCGATCTCTCGGAGCTGTCGGAGGTGGGCCGCGTCGCGAGGAGGCAGGCGAGATCGACGTCCTGGTCAACCTTGCCGGCGTCGCCGCCATGGGAGCGACGGCTGACATCGACGAGGCGGCGTTCGACAGTCAGTTCCTCCTCAACGTGAAGGTGCCGTTCTTCCTCGTCAAGGCACTCGCACCGAAGATCGCCGCCCGCGGAGGCGGATCGATCATCAGCGTCTCGACGATGGTCGCGCGTTACGGCCAGCCAGGCTTGGGTGCCTACGGCGCCTCGCGCGCGGCGATCGAGTCGCTCACAAAGCGTGGGCCGCCGAATTCGGGCCGCAGAACGTCTGGGTAACGCGGTCGCTCCCGGTCCGACGTTGACGCCGACCTGGAGCCGAGGTTGGCGATGGCCGAAGAGTTCGCAAAGCAGATCCGCTCGGCCGGGTCGCCGACGTGCACGAGCTGTCAGACGTCATCACGTTCCTCGCGACCCGGCAGCCGGTTACATCAACGGCGCGGTCATCCCCGTCGACGGCGGACGCAGCGCGGTCTGAGATCAGACGGATGCTCCCCACCACTTCCGGTGACGTCGGACCTGGCGCTGGTCGGCTGCGTCGTTCACGATCCTGCTCGCCCACGACCCGGCGGAGCTCGCCGGGTCGTGGGCTGGCGGCGGAGATCGCAGCCGCGATCGAGGAGCGGCGCCGGCTTCGACCGACACTTCGGCGGCGCCCGACGCCTGACCAATTCGCCATCCAAACAGGGTCCGAGAGACCCTCCGCTTTCCGCCCGACCCTGCTGGAATTTGGTCGCCGGTTCTTTCCCTTTGCCTTTCCCTTGGGACGTCCCGGCGCCGCATCCGGCTTGTTAGAGCGACGCATTTTTCTAAGGCACCGGTCTCCAAAACCGGCGATTCCAGGTTCGAGTCCTGGCTGCCCCGTCTCGCGATCCCAGGCGTGGAGCCGAATCTCGGCCTAACACATGGCTTAGGCGTCCCGGCTTCACCTTTCGCCTGCTTGCCTGAAAACGGCTCTAGCAAGCAATACGGAACAAGCCGCCTCCCGTTTCGTTCCCCGGGCGTTCCCCTCGGGCCCACCGGCTTAA
The DNA here is from genome assembly GCA_963782515.1 of uncultured Actinomycetes bacterium. Classification (GTDB taxonomy): domain Bacteria; phylum Actinomycetota; class Thermoleophilia; order Solirubrobacterales; family 70-9; genus VAYN01. The sequence continues at coordinate 1,856,681 of CAWAJY010000004.1, forward strand.
GCCGGACGACCTACCGATCCTCCGCTTAGGAAAGGCGGGAACGGCCAGGGACTTCAGTCGAATGCGCTCTCATCGAGGCCCGATTGGCGAAGGATCGATCGGAACGTCCCGCGTGGGATTTGCTTGCGCCCGGCCGGGACGATGACCGTCCTCGTCGGCGATCCGTTCTTGCGGTACTTGACGTGACTGCCTCGCTGGGAAACGAAATCGAATCCGTTCCCCTCCAGCGCCGCGATCACCTGCCGCGACGAGTAGAGCTTAGGCACGCTCGAGAGTCAGCCGACGGACCTCTGGCCCTTCGACCTTGGCGACCGAATCGGCAGGAGCGTCCTCGAAATAGAGCTCGAGCGCCTCGCGCAGATTCGCCAGCGCGTCGTCCTCGCTATCGCCGAAGCTCGACACGTCAACGTCGAGGCACTGGGCCACATAGTGCTCGCCTTCGTGGAAGACAACGGTCTGCACGTCAATTGCTTGCATCTACCTAAGGATACGCAAGCGGTCGTGCGACGTGGTCAACCGTAGGACGGCTGATCCGACCATGGGCCAGAAGGTCCATCTCCGATCTACTGGCCCAAATGACCGCGCAACCGACTGCTTGAAATAAGTATCCGAAGACATGATCCACGGAGCCACGTGCGCCCAACCTAGTCGGCCTCCGGAGAAGCGAGGCGCGCGAAGACCGCGTCGACTTGACCGGCTTCATCCTCACCGGAACCATAGGTAGAGGCGAGGCGTTTCTCATCGTCGGCGGACTTGACCTGCTCTTCACGAGAACGCGCGTAGCGTTCGACCTCCTGGTGCGCGCGGTCGAAATCCTGCTGGACCAGATCGACCTCAAGTTCGCGAGCCATCGATTCAATCTGGAGGAGATCATCGACATCCTCCAACTCCTCATATCCTGACGCTGCCATCTCGGTCGCAAGTTCGCCGAACCGAGTACGGAGCGTGGCATCGCCCTTGTTCGGAAAGAGGCTCGGTTCGATCCGGCGCAAACGCTGGAGCTGGTCCCAGTCGTAAATCGCGGTGAGGTTGTCGAGCAGATAAGCCTTGGCGGCGATTGCGGCGTCTCGAGTGGGGCGACCGGTGCTTTGCAGTGCCTCAACTAAGGCAACAGGCGTGGCATTGTTGACGACGTGCCCTCCCTCCCACGAATTGATCTCCGCCTCCAGGCGCGAGTCGAGGAAGTTTCGGACACTGGCATCAAGGCTCGGATGATCGCGAAGGGAACTGGCCTGGACCCCGCCCCCGTGTTGACACCCACCTCGGCTGAATGACCCGGATGCCGAGGAGGGGCGAAGCCCCGACGAGGCATCCGGGAGGGCACCCAGGATGGCCGCTCGACCACCAAGGAGATCGGGTTGGCAGAGCAACGGAAACAACGAACGGCGCAGCAGAAACTGGAGATCGTCCTCGCCGGGAGGCGCGGCGACAGATCGGTGAGGGACGTCTGCAGGGAGCACGACGTCGCGGAGGCCTCTACTACTCCTGGCGCGACAAGATCCTCGAGGGCGGCAAGGCCGCCCTGGCGGGCAAGGATGAGCGCCAGGCGGAGAAGGAGCTCCGTAAGAAGATCGGCGAGCTGGAGCGGGCCCTCGGGCGAAAGACCTACGAGCTCGACATAGCGGGGGAAGCATTGCGGGGCCGGGAGTGGGAGAGCGCGTCGCCCGGTCCCGCCGACTCGTCGCCGGGGGCCGCAAGGTCGCCGTCGTGGCGCGCGTGATGCAGATCAGCCGTCAGGCGATCTACCGCACCCCGAAGCAAAGGCCGGCCGCCATGAGGCGGCCGGCCACCGGGACGATCGACCGGGCGATCGTCGAGACCGCAAAGGCCAACCCGACCGACGGCACCCGGATGGTCGCGGCGCTCACGAGCCGCGAGATCGAGCGGTCGATCTCCCGCAAGCGCGCCCAGCGGGTGATGCGGGCCGAGGGCCTCCTTCAACGTCATCGCCCCTCGGGCCGCCGACGCCGACCGGGCTATTTCCGGGTCGAGCGGCCAGACCAGCTCTGGCACATGGACATGACGAGCATCTGGGTGGCCGACCACGGTTGGTGTTATCTCAACGCGATCGTCGACTGCTGCACCCGCGAGATCCCGGGCTTCGCCCTCGACCTGCGCTGCCGTCGCCAGGAGGCCGAGGCCGTGGTGGACGCCGCCGTCGCCTGCCACGGAATCGGCCCCGGTCGCCTGACCCTGGGCACAGACAATGGGACCGCCTACACATCGCGCGGCTTCCGTTCCCACCTGAAGGACCTGGGCATCGCCCACCGCCGTGGCGGCTACCGCGACCCCGAGTCACAGGCCTTCATCGAGTCGTGGTTCTCGAAGCTCAAGGAGCGCCTGGTCTGGCGCTCGGAGTTCGAGACCCTCGAGGAGGCGAGGGCGGCGATCGCCGCCTACGTCGAGACCTATCACCACCGACCCCATTCGGGGCTCGGCCACCGCACCCCGAAGGAGGTGAGGGAGACCTGGGAGGATGCCCGGGAATCGGAAGCGTCTACGAAATCACGCGGCCTCGGGTGACAACGTCGACGGGGTCCAGGCCACGCCTCTCGCGATCCCAGATGGGGAGCCGAATGTCGGCTTCTCGGCGTGTCCTAAGGCATTGCGGTTTTGCTTCTCGCCTCTCTGAAGCATTTGGCTCTGCCAAGCGGCACGGAACGGGTGATTTACCCCTTTCGTTCCCCGGCCGTTCCCCGGAGCAGGTCGATTGCCACATCCACCCTCCGCTTTGACAGCGCAACAACAGGGACCCCCGACTCGACCTCGTCGTCGCGCGCGGCGACTACGCTCTCCCCATGGGCAATACGACTGACGAGACTCTCATCGCCGAGGCCGGTCGCCGGCTCGCGGATGCGGCGCCGGATGCGAAGGTAATCCTCTTCGGCTCTCACGCCCGAGGCGACGCTCGCCCGGACAGCGATCTGGACCTGCTGGTCATCGAGCCTGCGCTCAAGAGTCGCCGCGCGGAGTTCGTCAGGCTTCGCGAGGCTCTCGGCAACCTCGGTGTCCCAATCGACCTGGTCGTCGTACCCGAATCGCATGTCGAAGAATGGGGTCACTTCGAGGGAACGATGCTCAACGACGCGCTGCGAGAGGGCCGTGTCCTCGTCCCCGCGTGACGCGTCAGACCTAGCCGCCCTCTATGCAAAGAAGGCTCGCAACGATGCCACGGCGGCACGCGAGTTCGCCGGCAACCCTGAGATCAGCGACGAAATAATCGGCTTCCACGCCCAGCAGGCGGTCGAGAAGTGGCTCAAGGCGGTGATGGCCACCGTTGGCTTACCGCAGCAAAGAACCCACGACATTGACCAGTTGGTGAGGACGCTCGAGGACCACGGCCTGGCTCCGCCGGTCCCGCGCCCTGACCTCGCCGGGCTCACCGACTTCGCGGTACCACTGCGCTACGAGGACCTATTGGATGCGGAGCCACTCGATCGGCAGGTCACCGTCAGACTGGTCGACGATGTCGCGAGATGGGCTGCCGACCAGCTCTCTTGAGGCGGCGGCAACGATCGAACATCTGCACCTGAGGCTTATAAGCCCCCGAGGCTCATGATAGGGCGCTCTCGGCCTCGGCGTGCGGTGCAGTGAGTCCACTTCCTATTACTACGATCGCTGCTCCATCAGCAACCCGAAAAGATCGATCTCAGGTGTCACGCATCGAAGCTAGGGCGACCTCTCCAAAAGAAGGCAGCCCTTGCCCTTCCGTACCGAACCAAGATCCGGCGACACCGCTTCGCAGCGTAGCCCGGGCCTTCGACTTCTTCAGAGCAAGACGGCCTCGGCCAGCACCTGATCCCGAATGTACGGCGCAATACTCTTCTCCGTGACGACGTCGACGGCCACGCCGAGTACGTCTTCGAGATCAGCGCCGAGTGCCACCAGGTCGAACAGGTTCCGACCTGGCGCCATCTCGACCAGCAGGTCGAGATCACTGAAGTCACTGGCCTCGTCCCGAGCAACCGATCGGCGGCCGCAGGCCCTGGATCACCAGCGGCGGATCTTCGCCACTGACATCAAAGTTCTCCTTCGAACGGCCGAAGGTCAGAGCGACAAACAGTTCCCCGCGGCGGAACTTTCAGATGCACGAGGTAGGCGGTCTCGGCCCGTTCGACACAGGCGCTCGGGTCCTTGAAGCTGAGGTGCCCGTAGCCGTCGTGGGTCAGGAGGACCGCGTTGCCCAGCAGGCCGGCGACGCGACGGGCGTTCGCATAGCCGGTGTTCGGGTCGTGGCGGGTGCCGATCACCAGCACCGGATTGCGGGTCTTCGCATCCCACGGGCCGGTGTAGCGACCCGGGTCGGTGGCAGGCCACGACGCGCACGGCGCCCACTCCCACCACCCCTGCACCGCCCCCTGCAGCAGGCTGACCCCTTCCAGTCGGCGGATCACCCGGGGCCACGCCGCGGCGCCCCGATGGGCCGACCCGTCAGCACACTGGATCGCCGCCGAGGTGGTCACCGCCGACCATCCTCGCGGCGAGCGGATCGGCCGCGCCCGCATCTCCAGCGCTGAGCCGTCCCCGCCCTCCGCGGTGGCGATTTCTTCGGCCAGCCGCGGCCATTCTTCGGGGCTCCGCAGCGGTTCGAAGAGGGAGAGCTTCAAGTCGTTGTAGGTCAGCTCCCCGGGCGGTTCGGCGGTCGGGGCCGGGATCGGGCCTTGGCGCAACCGATCCAACAGCCCTTCGAAGCGCGCCTTCACCGAGCCATGCCCGGCAAGCGCGCAACGAGACGGCCCGGCGCCCTGGCAGAGGGACTCGAACCGTTCGAAGACCTCGTCGCTCGAAGACACCGTGTTGGCGAGGCGCGCTTCGGCCCCCTTCGACCAGGAGATCGGATCGACCACTCCGTCGAGGATCATCGCCCGCACCCGCCTGGGGAACATGTTGGCGTAGGTCTGGCTCAGGTAGGTGCCGTAGGAGAGGCCGAGGAGGCTGATCTCCCGGAGGCCGAGCAGGCGGCGCAGATAGTCGAGATCGCGGGCCGAGTCGGCGGTCGAGACGTGGCGGAGCAAGGCGCCGCTGACCCTGCCGCAGCGGCGGGCGAGGTCGGTCGCCTTGCGACTGAAGGCCTTCGACTCGGCGGTCGTTTCCGGAATGCCCGTGCCCTGCCAGAACTTGACCAGCCCTTGGTGGTCGGCGAAGCACCTGATCCGGGTGCTGCCGTTCGTCCCCCGCGGGTCATAGCCGACGATGTCGAAGCGCCCCTGTCCGATCGCGTCGAGTTCGCCCCCCGAGTTGGTGACGAGATCGACGCCGCTCTCCCCCGGCCCTCCCGGACTGGCGAACACGGTCCCGATCCGCCGGCTCGGATCACCGGCGAGGTGGCGAGCGACCTTCAGCTCGATCTGGCGCCCGTCCGGGCGATCCCAGTTCAAGGGGACGCGGACCTGGGCGCATTGCAGCCGCGCCCCGCAGTGGTGCCATTCGATGCCCGGCGCAGCGGCCGCGCCGACCGGCTGGGCAAGTGCCGCGCCGATGCCGAGGACCAGCATCAGGACCGATGTCGGGAGCGCTCTCAGAAGCCGAAGATATATTGGATAGGCCCTCTTGTCTTTCTTTCGCCGCCCCTTGTCTCCCCGCCGCCGCCATCGCCTCTCGTTCCTCGCGCTCGTCGCCCTGATGGCGTCGTTCGGTTCGACGGCGGTCGCGTCGCCGGCCTCCGCCGCGTCAGGGTCCACCGCCTGCAAGGCGCCGCGGCTCCAGACCGCTGACGGCTGCGTCAGCCGCACCGTGGCCCGCCGCCAAGTCGAGGCGATCGTCGACGACGAAATGACGAGGCAGGGCCTGAAGGCGGCGATAGTCCGAGTCGACACCGGCACCCAGACGCTGCTCAGCCGTGCCTACGGCCGGTCGATGGCGGGTGTCCCGGCCACCACCCGGATGCACTTCCGGATCGGCTCGATGGCGATCCCCTACCTGATCACGGTGCTCCTCCAGCTCCAGGACGAAGGCCGGCTCTCGCTCGACGACAAGCTCTCGCGGTACCGCCCGCAGCTCCCTCACGCCAACCAGATCACCCTCCGCGAGCTGGCCGCGAACACCTCCGGCTACCTCGACTGGATCCAAGGCAACGAAGCCTTCGCGACGGCCCTCTTCGCCAACGTCTTCAAGCAGTGGAGCGTGCCGGAACTGCTCTCGATCGCCTTCGCCCGCGGGATGGCCTGCGCGCCGGGCACCTGCTTCGTCTACGCCCATACGAACTACGCCGTCCTCGCCCAAGTGATCAGCGTGGTCACCGGCCACTCGGCCGGCAGCGAGATCGCCCGACGCGTGCTGAGACCGCTCGGCCTGCGCGGGATCGCGATCTCGCGGCTGCCGGCGATGCCGGGCCCGGTGCTCCACTCCTACAACGCGCTGCGCGGCGACTACGAGGACTCCACCTTCTGGAGCCCGTCGTGGACGGTCGGCGCGGGGTCGGTGATGAGCGGCACGATCGCCGACGTCGCGAGATCCGCCCGCGCGATCGGGACCGGCGCCCTGCTGTCCCCCGCCGCCGGCCGCGAACGCTTCGCCGCCGATCCTTCGGGCCTCGGCCACGTCGCCCCCGGGATCCACTTCGGCCTCGGCATCCTCGTCGGCAACGGCTGGCGGGTGCAGAACCCGAACCTGAACGGCTACACCGGGATCGAGGCCTACCTCCCTTCGCGCCAGATTTCGGTCGCGATCGTCACCACCCTGTCGCAGCGCATCGGTGCCTCCGAAACCGCCTACTCGACCGAGCTCTTCAACCGCATCGCCCGCTACCTCACCCCGGGCCACCCCGGCCTCGCCGTCCGATGAACCGGAAGCCTTCCTCGACCATGCGTCTGGGCTTCCTGGCACTCGCCTGCGCGCTCGTCGTCGGCGCCATCGCCGCCTCCGGATCGAGCGCCATCCCCACCGTTCCGCACCAGCAGACCACTCCGGTCGTCGGCAGCGTGATCGCCTCGCCGGAACCGGTGCGCACCAGCAACGGGCGCAACGAACTCGCCTACGAGATCCAACTGACCAACCGCCTCTCCTCGACGGTGACGGTCCACAAGATCGAGGCCCTCGCCGGCGGCAAGGTCGTCGAGAAGCTGTCCGGCAAATCGCTCGAAGCCGTGATGCAGCCCTTCGGAGAGTCGACCACCTCGGTCAAGCTGGGCCCGGGCCAGACCGGCTTCGTCCTCATGGATGTGAGCCTCGCCCGCACGGCGAAGGTCCCGGCCGAACTCACCCACCGGATCGCGATCTCGGTGAAGCCGAAGGTGCCCATCCCCGTCGCCACGAACTACGAATTCGCGCCGGTCAAGGTGACCCGGCGCCAGGCGATCGTGATCCACCCGCCGGTGTACGGCCCCGGCTGGATCATCGGCAACGGGTGCTGCGCGAACCTGAACGCCCACCGCTCCGTCGTCTGGCCCGTCAACGGGAAGATCCACGTCGCCGAGCGCTTCGCGATCGACTTCTCCCAGATCAATGCCGCCAACCGCTACGTCGAAGGCCCGGCGGACCAGCTCACCAGCTCCCCCGCCTACGGTGCCGAAGTTCATGCCGTCGCCGATGGGACGGTGGTCAGCGTCCGCGACGACATCCCGGAAACCCCGGCCGGCGTCGCCCCTCACGGACTGACCCTGGAAGAAGGTGGCGGCGACCAGATCGTCCTGGCGATCGGCCACGGCCGATACGCCTTCTACGGGCACCTTCAGCACGGCAGCATCACCGTGCGGCGGGGTGATCGGGTGAAGGTCGGCCAGACGATCGCCCGGCTCGGCAACAGCGGCAACTCCATCGCCGTGCATCTCCACTTCCACCTGGTGAACGGCCCGGCCTGGGCGGCTTCCAACGGGATTCCCTATCGCTTCACCCAATTCAACCTGGTCGGGAAGGTGGTCGGCGAACGCCCGGAAAGCGAGCTCGTCATCGACCCTGCGGGCCACGGCATCCGTCGTGACGAGCTCCCGATGGACGAACAGATCGTCGAATTCCCGCCCCCGAGATAAGCGGTGGGCCGCATCCGGTAGGCATCGTCTCGGCGCTCCCGGAACTCATTCGATCGGCCCGACCGAGATCAAGAGTCGCCGCGCTCTGGCGTTCCCTCCGTGCCCACCGGGTTCATCGAGCGCGGCCAGATACTTCAATCGAAGGCGCTCTCGTCGAGGCCCGATTGACGAAGGATCGATCGGAAGGGCCCGCGTGGGATTTGCTGGCGCCCGGCGGGAACGATGACCGTTCTGATCGGCGATCCGTCCTTGCGGTACTTGACGTGACTGCCTCGCTGGGAAACGAAATCGAATCCGTTGCCCTCAAGCGCCGTGACCACCTGCCGCGAGGAGTAGAGCTTAGGCACGCTCCAGAGTCAGCCGACGGACCTCTGGCCCTTCAACCTTGGCGACCGAGTCAATCTGCGTGAGACGCTCGAACTCTATTTCGAGGACGCTCCTGCGCGTCAATCGCCTTCATCATCAGACAAGATACGCCAGCGAAGTGGAATCGCGGGAAATACAGCCGTTGAGCAGGAACGGGCGCTCGCGTAGACCCGTTTGTCCCTTAGAGCGAGACCGCCTCGGCCAGGGTTTTCGCTCAGCTACACCGCGGACGGCGGCCGCGACCGGACTACCGGGCAAACACCGCTCGGCGCTTACCCCTGGGCCATGAAGTCGATTTTGCTGTTCGGGTTGAGGTCGTTGGGTCCGGCGTAGCGGGTGGCGAGGAGGACGCCGGCGAGTTCGATGTTCCGGGCCGGCGCCTCGCGGATCAGCTTGGTCACCCAGGCGTCGCAGATGTTCAAGGCTTCCGGCGCCGTGCGGCCCCGCTTGGGTGGGCGGCCCGTCAGCTGTGGGAACGCCTGCCAGTCCGGTTTTTTCGCCGTCGTGCGGAAGCCGGTGTAGGTGCGCAATTCTCGGCTCCAGATGATCGTCTTGAAGAAAGGTGCGTCCCAGCCGCAGGTCATCTTCTCGACGTGGACGTCCTTGGTCCAGATGAAGGCGTGCCGGAACCTGGCGGGATCCGGCCCCACCGATGCCGAGCACCCTGACGTGCAGAAGAGCTGACGCCAGGTCTCGTTGTCCGCGTCCATCTCGTAGAGGTAGCCCGCGACGGTGCCGCCGGACTCGGGCGTCACCGCGTTGGCGCACTTCACGTTGTCCTGGAATTTTTTGGGGTCCGTCCGGCTGACGACACAGCCGTTCGAGATCAGCGCTTCGAACTGTTGCCGCGTCGGGACGTTCCAACCGCCGCCGTAACCGGCACCCGGGTCGAACGAGGGGCTGTTGAGCCTCTGCAGTCTCAGGCTCAATTCGTCGTTCTGGATCGTCGAGCCGTACTGGGGGCCCACCGTGAACGCCGGCATCCATTCCACGTCGTGAGCGTCCGGCGCGAACCACATCGGCTGACCGGTGACCCGTTCCGTCCCACCGCTGCCAAGGTCGATCACCACGCCCGGCGGGATCATCGGCGGGAGGTTGACTTCCTCGTTGGGGCCGTAGTGGATCAAGGCCTGCCGTCGTCGATTCACCAGGTGCTCGAAAGCCGGCTTGGCGCTCCAATATTCTTCTGACATCCAGGTCGCGACCGCGCGGAGATTGGCGAGTTCCTGGTAGAGGACCCGGAGGCTTCTCGAGTCGGCCCTGGTGAGGGTTCGCTTCCCCATCAGGACGCGGCCGTAGGCCTTCAGCACCGGGGTGCCCAGTCCGCTCGGCATCAGGGCGGCGTGCAGCGTCTGGAAATCGTCCTGCTCGTCGCGGATGCGGCTGCGTTCGAGGAAGGCCGCCACCAGCCGATCGACCCGTTCCCGTGGCGACACCCCGCTGAGATCGGGCTGGTCCGCCTGCCCCGGATTTTCACTGTCGAGGAGTTCCGCGAGCCGGTATCCGGCATTCATCATCGGCTTGTAGAAGTCGACGAAGAGGGTCTGCTGGGCGCGGGAGATCGCGCAGAGCGGACGCAGCACGTTGTCGAAGCTCTGGTTGTGCACCGCGGCGGCGATCCCGTCGAGTCGACCCTCGACGCGGCCGAGTTGGGCCGAGACCTCGTCCAGGTGCCCTTTGATCTCCTCCAGCCTCTCGAGCGTCTGTTCACCGGCGTTGCGGTGCCCGGCCGCGCGCATGATCGCCTCGAGCCCGGTGAGGAAGCCTTTCTCGGCGAGCGCCGTCGCGGCCCTGGCGCCCAGCCATCCGGCGACCCCGACGAAACCGATCCGCGAGCCCGTGGCCATCCGCGGAGGAGCCGGGAGGGCAGGCCCGGGCCCGACGCAGACCGATCCCCTGCTCGGCGCGGCCTCGGCCCGGGCAGGGGAGCCGGCAAACGCGAAGGCGAGGCACAACAGCCCAGCGGCCAAGAGCAGTGCCAGTGAGCGAACGGTGACCGCGGCGCCTTCACGAGTGGCGCCAGAACGAGCGACGGACATTGCTTCTCCCCAGGGTCGATTTAAAGGCCGGAGTCTTCATCGACCGGCGGACGGGATTAGTTAAGGGTTGTGATCCATCGCTTGTCCGTCAGGAGACGAGGCTGGAGACCGAGTCGGCGACCGCTTCGGCGAAGCCCTCGACCTGGTCCTCGGTGGCGACGAAGGGGGGCGAGAAGTGAAGGGCGGCACCCGCCAGCAGACGGGTGAGCTGACCCTGCCGGCGGCAGGACATGACCACTTCCTCCGGTGAGATACCCCGCTCCGCGAGCAATTCGGAGTCCAGTTGGATGGCCGCGGTGAGCCCGACCATCCTGACCTCGGCGACTCCGTCGACCTCGGCCAGGGGGCCGAGAAGGCTCGGGAGGCGGTCCGCGAGTGACCCGGCGCGGCCGATCAGCCCCTCCTCCTCGATCAGGTCGAGATTGGCCAGGGCCGCCGCACAGGCAGTGGCGTGCCCGGAGTAGGTGTAGCCGTGCTTGAACGCCGCCCCCTCGCCCGCCAGAAACGGCTCGGTGACCCGGTCCGAGGCGACCACCGCGCCAAGCGGTTGATAGCCGGAGGTGAGTGCCTTGGCGAGGATCATCAGGTCCGGGCGGATGCCGAAGCGCTCACTGGCGGTCCAGCTCCCGGTCCGCCCGACGCCGGTGATGACCTCGTCGCAGACGAGCAGCACGTCGTGTCGATCGCAGACCGCGCGGACCTCCCGCAGGAAGCCCTCCGGCGGTGGGTGGACACCGCCCGCGCCGATCACCGGCTCGAGGAAGAACGCGCCGACCCGATCGGCGCCAAGCTCGTGGATCTTGCGCTCCAGCGCCTCGGGGTCGAAGGGAGGCACGTGGGCGACGTCCTCGACGAGCACCCCCCACCCATCGTGGTTGGCGGGGATGCCGCCGAGCGAGGTTCCATAGGCATGCGTGCCGTGGTAGGCCCCCTCGCGGGCGATGATCGTCGTCTTCTCCGGCTTGCCGAGCAGGGCGAAGTACCGGCGGACCATCTTGCCCGCCGTGTCGACTCCGTCCGAGCCCCCGCTGGTGAAGAAGACACGCGGCTCGTCAAGCGGCGCCTCCGCCGCGATCCGATCGGCGAGCTCGAGCGTCGGCTCGGTCGCGTAGTCGCCGAAGCAGCTATAGGACGCCAGGCGCTGGGCCTGTCCGGCGATCGCCGCGACGATCTCCTGCCGACCGTGCCCGGCCGCGCAGTACCAGAGGCCCGCGGTCGCGTCGAAGTACTCCCGACCGTGATCGTCGACGACGACCGCGCCGTCTCCGGCGACGATGACAAGTCGCTGGTCGTCGGTGGCCGAGAGGTTCGAGAACGGGTGCCAGAACCGGCTCACGCGCGGTGCTCGGTGGTCGTGGGGGCCTCGGCCTCCGCCGATCGATTCGTCGCCTCGAGCGCGTTCTCGGCGCCTCCCTCTCCTTTGATGCCGTGGCCGAACTCCCTGATTCCCCGGCCCAGGGAGCTGCCCAGCTCGGGGAGCTTTTTCGGCCCGAAGACGAGCAGGGCGATGACCAGGACGATGCCGATCTCAAGCGGTCCGATGTTGCCAAGCATGTTTCTCTCCTATCGACTCGGTGAGGTGATCTGAGGAAGGCACTCGGTGGCGAAGTTGGCGTAGGTGCGGCGGGCATCGTCGGTGCCGGCGACCAGGACGACGCGGTCGGCGCCGGCGGCGAAACGGCCCGACACCGCGGCCGCGCACTCGGCGGGGGTGCCGGCCACCGCCAGCGCCCGCAGCGACTCGTCGTCGAGCTCGGCGGCGGCACCGAGCCCCGCCTGCACGGTCAGGTGGGAGAAGACGCCGAAATCGACCAGACGCTGCATCCGCGGACGGACCTCGGCCAGCGCCGCCGCACCGTCCTCGCCGACGCTCGCCATGCAGAAGACGACGGTCGTGCCGGCGCTCCCGCCGGCTGCCGTCTCGGCGCGAGCCCAGCGGATCGCGTCGGCCGTGCTGATCTCCGGCAGGACGACGCCGTCCGAGCTTCGGCCGGCGCCGCGCAGACCGCGCGGGCCCGTGGTCCCGAGCAGGATCGGCGGCACCTCGGCGGGCGGGAAGCCGAGCGTCACGCCGTCGAGGTTCACCCGCTCGCCGTCGATCGTCACCGTCTCCCCGGCGAGCAGCGCGCGCAGCGTCCGGGTCACCTCCTCCAGCGCCGCGGTCCGCGCCCCACTCGGGGCGCCGATCTGCGCCATCCACTCGGGGATGCCGTGGCCGAGGCCGACGATGAGCCGCCCGGGCGCGATCCGGGCCAGTGCCGCGATCTCCATCGCCGCGGTGGCGACATTGCGGGTCCCCGCCGGCAACAACCCGATCCCGACCCCGAGCCGCTCCGTACAGGCGAGCGCGGTCGCCGCCATCGCGATGCCACCGGCCCAGGGCAGGTCCTCGCTGAACCAGACCTCGTCGTAGCCCACCGATTCCGCCCAGCGGGCGAACTCGGGCAGCTCCTCGGGCCTCCAGTCCGGCTCGAAGCGAACTCCGATCCGTCCCGGCCCGTTCACAGCTCGCGCCCGAGCCAGTCCCGGTAGAAGGTCTCCAGGTCGGGGAGGAAGTCGTGAACGGCGGGGTAGCCGGGCGGCACCGATTCGACGTCCAACAGGGTCCCGTCGATCGGGTCGTAGTACTCCCGGATCTCGTTCCACACCGGGTCGGGGTGCATCTTGTCCGGGTAGATCTCGAGCATGGCCTCGAGATCGCGTCGGACCCGGATCCGGGCGCCGCGCTTCCAGTTCTCGCGGTAGTCGCCGAAGACGTGCCCGGAGCGGGACTTGACCACCTGCTCGCCAGTCGGCAACTCGACGATGCAGAGATTCAGCCCGAACGGAAGCAGCACGCGATCCGCGGGAAAGGGCCAGCGCTCCTGCAGGATGGCCAGGTAGGTGTCGAAGCGGTCTCCGTCCTTGTAGCCGCTCTGGATCTGGCGCACCTGCGTGCCGGGCAGCTCGCCGTCGACCAGTGCTTCGAGGGTCTCCTTGTTGACCGAGGTCTCGGCCCCCCCGTGGGCCCGCTGCGGCAGCTCGGCCTCAACGGCGGTGCGCGGCTGGCGTTGCAGCTCCTCGGCATCGCGGCCGGCGAGCAGCCGCTCGCTGATCTCGACCGTCGGCGTCGGCACGTCGAAGACGAAGTCGGGCTCGAGCCGCCAGAACTCCCGGTACTCCGTCGCCCAGCCCTCCGAGAGGCGCATCGACTCGGCGTACATCCTTTGCACGGCCCCGATGAAGCGGTCGCCGTCGGGTCGGGCATGGGCGAGGATCCGCTCCCGCTCGGCCTCGAACCAATCGTCGAAGGAGCTCGAGCCTTCCAGCCGCTCCTCCCGGATCCGGTCGCGGCGAGCCGTCGTCGCCGCGGCGTCGAGGTCGCCGGCATCGGTGAGGACGACGCCGTAGGCCGAGGTCACGAGGCGCTCGATCAGATACCCGGCCCGCAGGTCCTCGACCACCGCGGCGGGGTCGCGCTCCAGCGGGTCGCCGATGCCGGACCCACCGCGCATCGGCGAGAGGTAAAGGTCGCCGTCGCCCATGCGGTCGGGCATCGTCAGGGTGCGCTGGTCGAAGTCGGCGTCCCCTTCGACAAGCCGCTCGATCTCGGAGTTCTCGGGGTCGCCGTCACGCACCGGGTAGGGCAGCACGCCGCCGACCAGCTCGAAGAAATTGGTGTCCCGAACGTTGTGCCGGTAGCTGGTCGCCCCCGGGTAACCGCCCCAGAGACCGGACTGCATGGTCATCTTGCTGTTGCCGATGTTTTGGGTCTCGAAGGAGTCGGTCCCCCAGCAGAGGCGAAGGCTCTCCCAGCCCGACCCGCCGCGGTAGCGCCCGGAGCCCGCCGTCGAGGCCTTGACCGAGGCGCCCAGATAGAGGAAGGGCTCGTTGATCTCCCAGACCTCGCAGTCGCCCATGTCACCCTGTGGGTTCCACATCGCCGCCGCGTAGTCGAGGCCGTCGGCGAACATCTTTCCGCCACCGCCGACGCAGGAGATCGAGAAGTTCGTGATCGCCGCCTGCTGGCCGTGGTGGTCGATGCCACCGCCCTGGAAGGTGTTGGCCGACATCGCGTAGGGAGCGAGCACCTCCTCGACGAAGCCGCGGGCGTGCAGGCTTTGCGAGAGCGACTTGAGGACCCCGGTGAAGCTCGGGACCAGGAAACGCCAAGGCGAGGCGGTCGAGGCCTGCGGGTTCTGGTGGTTGGCCCAGCTGCCGGGCGGGAAGTTCGTGCCGAGGGCGTAGTAGGCGCCGTCGTTGATCTTGTCGTTGGCCAGCAGGGTCTGCGTCAGCAGGACCCAGAGCCCGCCCTGCATCGCCGAGGTCGTGCAGTTGGCGGAGTGGTAGCCCCACGCCGAAGCTCCCTCCAGGTCGAGTTCGAGCTTCGCGTCGGCGGTCACCCTGACCTCGACCGGCGCGTGCATGAGCGAATCCACCCGCGCGCGGTCGGGCATCAGCGGCTCGTCGCCGAGCGTCATCTCGGAGAAGGCCGGGGCGCGGTACCGGCCCGGCACGGTCATCGAGAACAGGCTGCTGCGAAATGAGCGGCGTCCGTCCTCGATCAGCTCGGCGCAGAACTTCAGGTAGGTGTCGACACCGACGTCCTCGATCAGGCTTTCCACCTGTCGGCGCGCGAGCAGGCAGCCTGCCAGGCGGGTCCGCTCGTCGAGGGTCCAGTACTTCGGCAGCCTGGTGCCGCGCGCCGCCGCCTGGACGTGGTCATGGAAGAGTCGATCGTTGGCACCGATCTTGCGGGCGGGGATGTCGATCCCGTCCTCGAAGCGCGAGATCGGTCCGAGCGGCAGGCTGCCCGGCGTGCTGGCGCCGATCTCGATCACGTGGGTGACTCCCGCGACCCAGCCGACCAGCCGACCGCCGACGTGGATCGGGACGATCGTCTGCACGTCGGCGTTGTGGACATCGCCGATCAGCGAGTCGTTGTTGCAGAAGACGTCGCCCGGCTCGATCCCCGGGTCGTTCTCGTAACCGGAGCGGATCATGTACTTGATCGCGTCGGACATCGTGTGGACGTGGACGATCACCCCGGTCGAGAGGGCGACCGAGTCGCCCTCGGGGGTGTAGACCGCGAAGCAGAGCTCGCCGAGCTCCTTGACGATCGGGCTCGCCGAGATGTTGAGGGCCGTCTCGCGCGCCGTCACGAGCCCGCCGCGCAGACGCGAGAAGACCTTCTCGAAGAGGATCGGCTCCTGCTCCTTCAGCGCCAGCTCACCGGTCAGGCCGGCGTAGGCGCCGGTCTCGCGAAACTGGCGTTCGCGCAGGGCCAGGGCCTCGTCGAGGCTGAGGTCGGCGCTCGAGGCAGCGGGTTCGATCGTCGTGCTCATGTCAGTCCCTTCCGACTTCGTGGAGATGGAAGATGCGGTGTGAGTCCAGCTCGGCGGTCCGACCCGGTGGGACCGCCAGCGTCGTCGAGGGCGCCTCGATGATCGCCGGGCCGACCACCGACTGCCCGGCGCGGACGTCATCCTGCTCGTAGATCGGGGTCTCGACTCCCTCGCCGAGCTCCGACCACCAGACCTGCCGGGCGCCCTTCGCCTCGGCCTCCGTGTCGGTCGGCTCCTCGTCGGGCAGCGCCGGCTTCTCCACCGGCGCCGATGCCACCACCGCCACCGAGGTGATCGCGTAGCCGAGCTCCGGGGAGCTCGCGCCGGCGGCGTAGATCTTCGCGTAGAGGTCCTCGAAGCGCTCGACCAAGGCGCCGACGTCATCGGGCCGATCGGTCGGGGCGGCGACCTCGATGTCGTTGAGCTGACCCGCGTACTGCATCCGCACCAAGCGCCGCAGGGACACCTGATCGGCACCTACCCCACCGCGGGCGAAAGCGTTGATGCCTCGCTCGGCGAGCGAGGCCCAGGCGTTGCGGAGGTGTTCCGCGGTGGCGTCCTCCTCGCCCGGCTTGATCGTCAGCGAGTAGGTCTGGTCGAACCGGTAGGAGAAGTCCGCGCAGGCGCAGCCGAAGGCGGAGAAGCCCGCCGCCCAGGTCGGCACGATCACGTCCGCGTAGCCGGCGCCGCGGGTGTAGCCGCCGACGTGCAGGGGCCCGCCGCCGCCGTAGCAGAAGAGGGTGTAGTCGAAGGCCGAGTAGCCCTTGCCGAGGACCCGGGCCAGCGCCGCGTAACGAAGCTGCTCCTCGAACAGGTCGACGATGCCGCCCGCCGCGTCCTCCACCGGCAGGCCCAACGGCCGGGCGATCTGGCGTTCGACCGCATCCCGCGCCCGCTCGATGTCGAGGTCGACCGCCCCGCCGAGGAAGTTGTCGGGGTTCAGGCGGCCGAGGATCAGGTTCAGGTCGGTGACCGAGACGGTCTCGACGCCGCCCTCCGGCCAGGCGGTGCCGATCCGGGACCCGGCCGAGTCGGGGCCGATCTCGGGCCGGTTCGAGGTCGGATCGATGCGCACGTAGGAGCCGGTGCCCGCCCCGATCGACTCGATCTCGACCATCGGCAGGTTGAGCAGGAAGCGGCCGATGTCGGGGGTCTGGCGAATCGCGAGCTCGCCCTCGTTGACCAGGGCGAGGTCGAAGCTGGTACCACCGATGTCGGAGCAGACCGCGCGCTCGATGCCGAGCGCGTCGGCCAGGTAGCGGGCGCCGACGACCCCGCCGATCGGTCCCGACACGAGCGTCCGTGCCAGCTCGGAGGAGTCGATCGAGATCGTGCCGCCGTGCGCGGCCATCACCCGCAGGTCGAACCCGGCGCCGGCCTGGTCGACGGCACTGTTGAGTTTGCCCAGCTGATGGCGCGAGGGCTCGGCGGCGTAGGCCTCGATCAAGGTCGAGTTGAGGCGCGGGAAGTCACCGCGCAGCGGGTAGAGCCGCGAAGAGAGGAAGACCGGGACGGAGCTGCCTCGCTCGGCCTGGATCTCGGCCACGATCTCGCCGACCCGGCGCTCGTGCTGATCGTTGACGAAGCTCTGCAGGAGGCAGACGACGATGCCCTCGACCTCGGCGTCGAGAAGCTGGTTGGTCGCCTCGCGCACCTCCTCCTCGTAGAGCGGGATCACCTCGCGTCCGAACATGTCGATCCGCCCACGTACTCCCTTCATCCGGTCACGCGGGACCAGCGGCTCGTTGTGGTAGTGCGTGGTGACGTGAAGGCGGTCGGCGTAGGTCATCCCGAGCCACGTCTGCAGCCCGCGCTCCAGGCGCAGATAGTCCTCGAGACCGCCGGAGACGATGCACCCGATCCGTAGGCCCTTGCGCTCCAGCAGCCGGTTCAGCATCGCGGTGCCGGAGAAGACGCCGGAGACGATCGAGGGGAAGGCCGCCTCGGCGGTCGTGTCCCATTGGGCGAGCGCGTCGGCGGTCGAGGCAAGCAGTCCCCGCGACTCGTCCTCTGGCGTGGTCTGCGCCTTGCCGACGACGAAGGTCCCCACGTCGTCCACCAGGAAGCTGTCGGTCATCGTGCCTCCAGCGTCGTAGGCGATGACCCGTGGTGTCGGTTTCGAGACAGCGCTCATCTGGTTCTTCGTCCCTCCCTCGAATGCTTCCTGGCAGTACCTTCGAATCCGAGCCTAACACATTGAATACAGTGTGTGCGTTGCGCGCGGCCGAGCTGACCAAACCGCCGTTTGATCCCCTTGCATGCATCAAATGCAGCCTTGGTAGACTCCCCCCGGAAATGGAGGCGAGTCCACCTGAGATCGCGGCTATCGAGCTGCCCCGCGGGCGATCCGATGCCGACGAACCGCTCGTCGACGTCGTCTATGCCGCCCTCCGCGACGCGATCTGCGACGGGCGTCTCGAGCCGAACCAGAAGCTTCCCCAGATCCCGCTCGCGGATCACCTCGGCATCTCGCGTACCCCGGTCCGCGACGCGCTCCAGCGCCTTGCCCAGGAGGGCCTCGTCCGCGCGGTCTCCTTCCGCGGCTTCGTGGTCAGCGAGTTCTCCGCCCGCGAGGTCCTCGACGTCTACCAGGTCCGCCTCGCGCTCGAACCCCTTGCCGTCGAGCAGGCCTTCCCCAGCTACTCGCGGATGGACATCGCGAAGCTGGGTGACCTTTGCGACCGGATGGACTCCGCCTCCGACGACCAGCTGAGCGAGCTCTACACGATCAACGGAGAATTCCACCTGACGCTCATCGAGCCGAGCCCGAACCGCGTCGTCGTCCGCCTGCTCACCCAGCTCTGGCAGTCCCCTTCCTCGCTGCGGATGTTTCACGCCCAGGCTTCCAGCGGCGCCGCGATGCGAGAGAGCGGCCTCGAGCACCGGGCGATCCTCGAGGCGATCGAGAGCGGCGACCAGAAGCTGACGGTCAAGCGAGTGAAGGACCACATCCTCAAAGCCGAGAAAGAGACGATCGCCGCTCTCCAGAACGCCGACTGAACGGCGGTCGGCGGCCCTCACGCCTCCTGCCCCCGCTCGAGTTCGGCCAGGACCTCGTCGGTGCTTTCACCGAGCCGCGGAGCCGGGCGACCGACGCGCAGCGGCGTCTTCGAGAGGTTGAACGGGGAACCGACCGACCAGATCGTCCCCGCGCTCGGGTGTTCGAGCTCGACGATGCCGCCGGTCTCGACCAGGTGGGGATCGGTGAAGAGGTCCTCGACCTCCACCACCGGGCCGCAGGGGACCCCGCGCTCGCCGAGCAGGTCGAGCCAGTACTCGACCGGATGGCCGGCGAACGTCTTGTTCAGCTCCGCGGTCAGCTCGTCGGTGTGCCCGACGCGATCGGGATTGGTCGCGAACCGCCGGTCGGCCGCGAGGTCGGCGCGGTCCAGCGCTTCGGTCAGGCGCACGAAGTTGCGGTCGGTGGCGACCGCGAGGGTGAACCAGCCGTCGGCCGCCTCGTAGGCACCGTAGGGAGCGACGTCCCCCCACGCCGACAGCTCGATGTCCTCGGCGGCGGTGACCAGCCGGTATGCCTGCGCGTAGAGGATGCCGCGGAACAGGTCGGCCTCGACCAGCTGGCCCTCGCCGGTTCGCTCGCGCGAGTAAAGCGCCGCCAGGATGCCCTGCGTGGCCAGGGCCGCGGCGTAGGTGTCGGCGATCGTGACGACGAGGAGCTGGGGCTTCCCCTCTCCCCCTTGTTTGGACATCACCCCGGACATCCCCTGGAGGATCAGGTCGAAGGCGGGGCGGTCCCGGTAGGGCCCGCGGGGGTCGAAGCCGGTGACCGAGCAATAGACGAGACCGGGGTTGTCGGCCGCCAGGGTCTGGTAGTCGATCCCGAGCCGGGCGGTGACCCCCGGCCGGAAGTTCTCGATCACCACGTCGGCATCGGCGGCCAGGCGCTGCGCCTTGGCGCGATCCTCTTCCTGCTTGAGGTCGAGGACGACGCTGCGCTTGCCGCGCCCGAGGGCCATGTAGTTCATCCCTTCGCCGCCGAGGAAAGGCGGGCCGAAGTGCCGCGACTCGTCGCCGCCCGGGGACTCGATCTTGATCACCTCGGCACCGAGGTCGGCCAAGGTCATGCTCGCCAGCGGCCCGGCGAAGAGGCGCGAGAAGTCGAGGACCTTGATCCCGTCGAGCGCGCCGGGTCCGTCGGGCTCGGTCGGCGGCGCCGGCCGCTCGGGCTGCCCACTCATCGGGCCGCCCCGGTGAGACGAGCCCGCTCGACCACCCAGTCGTAGGGCAGCTGGTGGGAGTCGGTGCGGTCGAGCCCCAGCTCCGGATGCCAGATCAGGCCGAGCAGTTCGTGGTCGGGGTCCTCGACCCCCTCGACCGAGCCGTCGTCGGCGAGCACGCTCGCGGTCAAGCCCGCGCCGATCACATCGGGGGCCTGGTGGTGGACGCAGGTCGCCTCGGTCCGGTCGGCGCCGAAGACCTCATGCGCGAGGCTCCCGACCTGCACCCCGACCTCGTGCACGCGCACCCGGCCGAGCTCGTCGATGTGGACGTCGGAGGCGCCCGGATGCTCGACCCCGTCGCGCAGCGTGCCGCCCCGGGAGACGTTGATCAGCTCCATCCCGCGGCAGACGCCGAGCACCGGCAGGCCCCGGTCGAGCGCGCCGCCGAGCATCGCCAGCTCGAAGCGGTCCCGCACCGGGTCGGCGTCCAGCGCCGCCGCCGGAGGGCCGCCGTAGAGCGTCGGCGAGAGGTCGCAACCACCCGGCAGGACGAGTCCGTCGATCATCCCGAGCGCCCCCTCGACGATCGCCTCGACCTCCTCGTCGACGACCGGGAAGATCACCGGGATGCCGCCCGCGCGGACGACCGCCCGGACGTAGGCGCGGCCGACGTAATAGGCCTTCAGCTCCCCCTCGGTCACCGGCACCCCGGAGCGTCCGGTGGTCAGGCCGATCTTGGGTTTATTCGTTGCGTTCTCTGTATTCATTCTGATCGCGTCCTGATCCTTCCGCGTGTTTCCAGGGCAGCTCTGTCAGTTCAGGCCTTGGCGGCCAGCTCGCGTCGCAGCAGTTCGGTCATCTCCCCGACCGAATCGCACGGGTTGATCCCCTCGTCACGCAGCATCGGTCGGACGTCGACTCCCTCGTCCTCGCCGATGTCCTCGTTCAGCCGACCGCCGAGGAAGATCAAGGGCTGGATGCCTTGATCGGCGAGGGTGTCGCGAATCTGGCGGCCGAGGCTCAGCGCCATGCCGTTGTAGGTGGAGACGGCGACCGCGTCGGCGGCGGTCTCGACGCTGACCTTCGCGATCTCCGGCGAGTTGACGCTGGTCCCGAGCGAGGTGACGCTGGCCCCACAGGCCGTCAGCGCCTCCACCAGGACGAAGAGGCCGTACTCGTGGACGTCGCTGGAGGCGGCGACGATCCTGATCCCGCGTAGATCGGGCAGGTCACCCTGGCCCCGCAGGCTGCCGAGAACTTCATCCTTGGCGCTCATCAGACGGACCAGCGTGTCGGTCGGCTCCACCGGCGCGAAGCCACGGGGGTAGTTCGGATCCGGCTCGCCGGCGTGGAAGAGCTCCTCGATCGCCGGCGCGCCGAGGCGGCGGGTGGCGATCATCAGCTGCAAGGGGTCCTCGGTGTCGACGCCGATCTCGGCGAGGCCCTTGAGGATGTTCGCGAACACCTTGCGGCCGCCGGCGACGATCCGGTCGCGCATCGCGTAGATCGGCTCCCAGTTGACGATGTCCGGGCAGGCCCGCGCCCGCTGCTCGGCCTCGCCGGCGATCACCAGCGATTCGATCAGCTCCTCGACGGTCGGGATCCGGGTCGCCTCGGAGACCGGAGTGGCGTGCACGGCGCCCCCGGTCGGGTGCTTCAGCTCGCGGGCGATCGTGTACATGACGTCGGTCGCGACGATCACCGCGTTGCGGTCGAAGTCCTCCTCGATGCCGAAGGTGTTGGTGTCGCCGTGGGTGAACGACGGCGGCACCCGCGAGGTGTTGATCGCGTCCATCGCCAGCCCGTGGGCCTGCTTGCGGACCGGGTCGGCGAAGGTCGAACCGAAGCTCTGCGAGTGCGCCGCGCCGATCAGCGTTTCGGCGATGTAGCGCTGGAAGATGTTCCAGCCGAGGAAGGTCGCGAGGTCGTGGAAGGTGGCGCAGAACCCGTCCTCGACGTAGGACTCGAGCACCACCCCGTCGGCCTTCTTGGCGGCGATGGTCGCCACCGCTTCCACGCAACCGGTCATCTGCGCCACGTCGTCGTCCCAGAGCGGATAGCCGTACTGGAACTGGGCGAGGCTACCGATGTAGCCGATGCCGGCCCGCAGCAAGGCCTCGACGTTGACCATCGCCGCGGGCGAGCCGACCCCGTGGTCGTTCCAGACCTGCATCGTGGTGGTGTCGCGCGCCGCCCCGACCCAGTCCTTTTCGCTGTACATCATGATTCCGGTCTCGGCGAGCGCCTGCTCCCGGAGGTCGGGCGGCAGGCCCATCCGGCGGTCGGGGATCAGCGAGACCCGATCGAGGCGAAAGTGACGCCTCTTGCCGGCGTCGACGATCTGGTCGATCGCCTCGCGGGTCTCGTCCCAGGTCTTGTAGCCGAGGTTTATGTAGGTGGTGATCGTGCCGTCGTCGCGGCATCGTTCCTTGTACTCGCGGTCGCTCGAGGCACCGTGTTCCTCCACGTAGCGGGCCTTGCCGAGTGGGATCGACTTCGCCCGCTCCTTCGCGGCGGCGACGACCTCGCGGCCGTCCGGCAGGTCGGCCGGGACCAACTCGTGCAGGTCAGCGTTGACAGGCGGCATCCATACCCTCCTTCGTGCGCGTTTGGCCGATCAGGCCGGCCAGCAGATTGCGGGCCGCCGAGCGATCGTGCGAGTCGAGCAGGCCGGCTGCCGAGAGCGTCGCCTCGGCGTCGATCTGGACGGCAACCTCGGTCGGCAACAGGCGGTCCTCGCGGCCGAGGTGGGCGGCGGCGAGGCAAGCTTCGAGTTCGTCGGTCGACATCTCGCCGAGAACCCCGCCGGTGCCGACCAAGAGGCCGACCTCGGTCAGGTCGCGGCCACGCCGCTCCAGGACTCCCCCCTCCGGCGTCAGCGAGAGTCGGCGCTCACCGCCGTGCCGACGCAGCGCGACGGTGATCGCGAGGCGCGCGAGCTCCCGGTCGATCGCGGCCTCGACCTCGTCGCCCGGGATCAGACCGGGTTCGGCGGCGCGACGATCGGCCGCCGGCCGGAGGCGTGCGGCGTCGGCCTGGTCGAGCAGCCCTTCCGCCAGGCCCGCGTCGACGATGCCGGGGGCGTTCCAACGCATCCCGAGGTCGGCCTCGACGGTCCGTGCGGCCGCGGTCTGGCCCAGCATCTCCCGCTTGTAGCCGGGGCGCGCGATCGCCGGGGCCCAGGAATGGACGTCGGTGGTGGCGCCGCCGACGTCGACGGCGAGCACCCCGGCGGCGCCCGCGACCCCGCTCTCGGCCCAGGCCACGGCGAGTGCCTCGACCCCGAGCAGGGCGGCGTCCGGCGTCGCCATCCTGACCAGCTGCTTCAGCGTGTCCGCGGACTCGCCGAGCTTGCCGCCGATCACGTGCTCGATGAAGAGCTCGCGGATCAGCCGGCGGGCGTCGTCGGGGCAGATCCGATCGACACCCGGCATCACGTTCGGGGCGGCGAAGACCGTGGCGCCACCCGCCCGCAAGGCGGCCACCGCATCCGCTTGGGCCTCGCTGTTGCCGGCGACCACGACGGGCACCTCGACGCCGGCCGCGGCCAGCGCCCGGGCGCTGCGGACCAAGGTCTCGCGATCACCGCCGTCGGTGCCCCCGGCGAGCAGGACGATGTCGGGTCGCGCGGCCAACAGGGCTCCGGCCGCGGCGCCATCGTCGAGACCACCGCTCACCACCTCGAGGACCCGGGCACCGGCGCCGAGCGCGGTCTGGCGCGCCGCCTCGGCGGTCAGGTCGGCGACCAGCCCGACGACGCCCATCCGCAGGCCACCGCCCGCGCTGGAGCAGGCGAGGGTGCGGTCGGGTCGCAACCCGGTGCGCTCGGCGAGCTCCGCCAACGCCGCCTCCAGGCCGTCGACCACGCCGGTCTCGATCGTCGTCCGGTGCTGCCCCGTGGCGACCGGGAAGCCGGCGGCGTCGACCAGCTTCACCTTCGTGAAGGTGCTGCCGAAATCGACCAGCGCGGTCAGCGGGCCGGCGCTCACGCGAGCGGGATCTCCGAATAGCGGTCCCGCTCCCAGTCCGCCGAGGAGACGATCGCCAGGTCGACCTCGGGAGCAAGGGCCTCCAGGTAGGCCTCGAGCAGCGGGCCGGGCACCAGCCGCGCGGCGAGCTCGCTCGCCCGCAGACGGTCATAGGCCTCGACGAAGGTCCGCGGCAGCAGCGGCAGATCCTGGGCGTAGGCGTTGCCGACGATCGCGGCGGGCAGCTCGGCGCCTCGTTCGATCCCGTCGATCCCGGCCAGGACCTGTGCGCCCATGGTCAGGTAGAGGTTGCAGTCGGCGCTGCCGTCGCGGTGCTCGACCCGGGTCGCCGACTCGCCGCCGAGGACCGCGCGGACCGCCGTCGTCCGGTTGTCAACCGCCCAGCTCGCGCCGGTCGGCGCGAACGAGCCGTCCGCGCGCCGGTGGAAGCCGTTCGGCGTCGGCGAGGTGAGCAGGGCGAACTCGGGCATCGCCTCGAGCAGCCCCGCCATGAAGCTCTTCGCCGCGGCGCTGAGGCCGTCGGCATCGTCGAAGAAGACGCTTCGGTCGCCCTCCCAGAGGCTCTGGTGGACGTGGATGCCGCTGGTCGAGCGATCCGTCCAAGGTTTCGAGAGGTAGGTGGCATCGAGACCGACGCGGCGGGCGAGGATCGCGGTGAAGTGACGGGCCAGAGCCGCCTGGTCGGCCGCCGAGAGGAGGTCGGCGCGGGCGATGTTGATCTCGTACTGGCCGCCGCCGTACTCAGGGTTTGAAGCCTCCACGCCGACCGCCATCGCGCGCAATTCGTTGCGGATCGCGGTCACCGCGGCCTCCGGCTCGACCCGCGAGACGCTGTAGTTGTCGATCTGCTCGTAGACCGGCAGCCCGGTCGCCGGATCGACGAGGTAGAACTCGAGCTCGACCGCGGCCTCGATCCGACGGCCCTTTCCGGCGAGTCCCGCCGCGACCGAGCGCAGGAAGCTACGCGGACAGTGTGGACTCGGCTCGCCGTCCTCCGACAGGTCGGCGAAGCAGACCGCCAGCCCGGTCTCCCAGGGGACCGAGCGCTCGCTCGTCCAGTCGGGGACCAGCTCGAGGAGGCCCTCGTCGTCGCTGCCGGCGAAGCCGCCCAACAGCTCGCCGCGGCGGACCGTGAGGCCCCCATCCTCCGCCGCCTCGCGAGTGGCGCGGACGATTCGCGGCCGGCCGACGATATCGGTCCAGATCAGATCGACCCAGGTGGTCGCCATCAGCCCGCGCTCCAGTATCGATCGAGCTCCCAGTCGGTCACCGCGGCTCCGAACGCGGACGCCTCGTGGACCAACAGGGGGACCGCGTTCTCGATCAGCGCACCGCCGAGCCACTCGCGGGCCCAACCGCTCCGCGCGAGGAAGTCCGCCGCCTCGACAAGTCCCCGCGGCTCCCGGCGATCCACCTCCCCCCCGTTCGAGGCCGCGCCGATCGCCGCGCCGAAGACCGCCAGCGAGGTCGCCGGGTCCGCTTCCGCGGCGGCGCGGAAGGTGCCGGCACGGTCGGACCGGCCTTCGATCCGGATCGGCCCCGCCTTCAGAGCGTTGACGGAAGGCTGCAGCAGCCCGCGCGCCTCGGCCAGGAGCGACTCGAGCGCTTCCTCGGCCGGCATCGCCGCGCCTTCGAGGTCGAGGTCGAACTCCAGTTGGGCCGGGCGCGTCGCTCCCGGCAGGCAGGTCATGAAGACGGCTTGGAGCCCGGCGAGGGCGGCCGACTCCTTCAGCGCGGCCTTCGCGATCGACGCCGCCGAGGCGGCGGCGGCCAGGGTGTTCGGGGCCAGGGACATCCGGAAGGCTCCGCCGGGCGCGCATGCGACGCTCCGCACCGACAGCTCGGAGGCGGCGAGCCCGTCGGCGACCTCGCGCAGGAAGGCGAGCCCGTCGGGGACGTTGCCGGCGGCGCTCGCCCGATCGCGACCGCCGAAGAGCCTCCCGTTCAGCGTCACCGTCGCGCGCAGCGCCAACCCGGTGCCCGCCAGTCGCTCCTCAACTGAGCGGATGACGTTCGTCGGCGCGACCGCCAGCGGGTCGCCGCCGTGGTTCTCGAGCCTGCCCAGCACGTAGGCCTCCCCCGGCAACCAGCCGACCGGCCGCAGCGTGCCAGGGTCGGGCCGCAGGTACATGTCGGGATAGCCGGTATCGAAGTTCGAGAAGGGGGTCGTCTGGATCACGTCGCAGTTGACGTCGACGACGATCATCCCGTCGCAGAAGCTGATCCGCCGCTCCGGCGAACCGAGGAAGGTGTCGAGCGGGAGCCGCTTGCCGCGCCAGGCCCCGAGCCGATCGAACCAGGCCACCCGCACCGTATGCAGGGCGCCACGCTCGCCCTCGGCCCGCAGCCACTCCAGTCGATCCTGAGCGGCTTCCACGCTCACCGGTCGACCCGTTCGAAGAGGGTCGCGATCCCCTGCCCGGCGGCGATGCAGAGCGAGGCGATCCCGTAACGGGCGCCGGTCCGCTGCATCTCGTGCAGGAGGGTGACGCTGATCCGCGTGCCCGAGTTGCCCAGCGCGTGGCCGAGGGCGAGCGCGCCGCCGTTCACGTTCACGCGATCTTCGTCGAGGCCGAGCTCCGCCGCGCAGGCGATCACCTGGACGGCGAAGGCCTCGTTGATCTCGACCAGCGCGACCTCCTCCAGAGCGACCCCGGTGCGCTCCAGGAGGCGCCGGATCGCCGGCACCGGCGCGATCGCGAAGCGGGCGGGCTCGACCGCGGCCAGGGCGGTACCGACCACTCGCGCGATCGGCGTCGCCCCGGCCGGGACCGAGTCCGGCGCGGCAAGGAGGAGTGCGCTCGCGCCGTCGTTGATCGAGGAAGCGTTGCCCGCGGTGATGTCGGGGGCCAGCGGGTCGTAAGGCCTCAGGCTCGAGAGCTTCTCCAGGGTGGACTCGCGGATCGTCTCGTCCCGGTCGAAGATCTGACCGCCGCCGGTGTCGACGGGGACCAACTGCGCATCGAAGCGCCCTTCGGCGACCGCCGCCGCGGCACGGGCGTGGCTGCGCATGGCAAAGAGATCCATCGCCTCGCGACCGATGCCGTACTCGGCGGCGATCGTCTGGGCACCCTCGGACATCTCGATCATCGTCCCATCCGCCTCCAGCCGGGGGTGCTGGGGCCCGCCGGCGCCGCTGAACATCGCGTCGCGAGCGGCGATCGGGCCGACGTACTTGGCGCCCTGCGGCTTCAGCACCGGCCAGGTCGAGCGGCTCATCGACTCGACCCCGGCGGCGACGCCGACGTCGACGGCGCCGGCGGCGATGGCGTGGGAGAGCGCGTTGAAGGCGGCGAGCCCGGAGCCACAGAAGCGGTTCATCGAGACCCCGGTCGCGCTGGTCGGATAACCGGCGAGCAGCAGCGCGTAGCGGGCGACGTTCCCCATCGCCTCACCCGACGCGTTGACGATCCCGACCGAGACCTCCTCGATCGCCCCGCGGTCGATCTCGGCCCGCTCGGCGGCGGCATCGAGGATCCCGGCCAGCAGATCGTCGGGGCGCACCCCGGCGAGCGAACCCCCGAACCGGCCGACCGGCGTGCGCACCGCCGAGAGGACCAGGGGCGCCCGCGGCATCGGCTCCGCGGCCGCCATCAGGTCGCCGTCCTGCGCGAAGATCGCTGGAGCGCCACGGTTGCGATCGTGATCAGGGCCACCGAGAAGACGGCGATGATCGTGAGGATCGCGTTCACCGCGGGCGAGAAGCCCTGGCGGAGCAGCGTCCATATATGGACCGGAAGCGTCTGTTCGGAGCCGCTGACGAAGAAGGTGACGATGATCTCGTCGAAAGACACCGTGAAGCCGAGCAGCGCGGCGGCGATCAGCGAGGTGCGGATCGAGGGGAAGATCACGTTGATGAAGGTCCGGATCGGCCCGGCGCCGAGGTCCATCGAAGCCTGTTCGAGGCTCGGGTCGAGGGCCCGCAGTCGCGCGGTCAGGATGAAGATGATCACCGGGGTGATGAAGGTGATGTGGGCGATCACGATCGCCAGGTAGCCCGGCTCGATGCCGACCTGGCGCAGGGCGAGGAGCATCGAGATGCCGAGCACCATCCCCGGCATCAGGAACGGAAGGCCGATCAACGCCTGCAGGAAGGGCCAGGCGCGGCCACGGACCCGGGTGAACAGCAGCGAGAAGAAGGTCCCGGCGACACAGGAGATCGCGACCGCGACGAGCGAGACTTTGAGGCTGAAGAAGAGCGCTTCCTTCATCGCTTCGTCGTGGAAGAGTTTGTCGTACCAGGTCGTGCTGAACCCTTTGATCGGCAGGCTCTGCACCGACGCCTCGTTGAAGGAGAAGACGGCCATCACGAGGATCGGCGCGTAGAGGAAGAAGTAGACGAGACAGGCGAAGACGACCGCAGCGACGCGGCGCCAGTCGATTTCCCGCCCCTCCTCGCGCGCCCCGGGCTCGAGCACCAACTCCTCGGCGGCGACCACGTCGCTCACGCGGTCTCTCCTTCGAGCACGTAGCGCTTGCGCAGGAGCAACGAGAGCAGGCCGAGCACGACCAGCGTGACCATCACGGTGCTGATCGCGAGGGCCGCCCCATAGGGCCAGTTGTTGAGGCCGCCGAACGCCTGCAGGACCACGGTCCCGATCATCGTCCCGCTGAACCCACCGACCAGGGCCGGGGTGACGTAGTCGCCGAAGACGAGGACGAAGACCAGCATGAAACCGATCACCACGGCCGGCCGCGCGATCGGCCAGACCACGGTGTAGAAGGTCCGAAATGGCGACGCCCCGCAGTCCCCGGCCGCCTCGTAGAGATTGGGCGGGATCCGGTCGAGGAGCGTGTAGGCGCTGAGGAAGACGTAGGGGATGCCGACGTAGGTCATCACGATCGCGACGGCCCAGGGCGAGTAGAGGAAGACCGTGACCGGCTTGTCGATCAGCCCGATGCTTTCCAGGAACCCGTTCAGGATCCCTTTGTCACCGAGGATGATTTTCCACGAGTAGACGCGCATCAGAAAGCTGATCCAGAGCGGCACGATCACCAACAGCGCGGCATAGAACTTGAACCGGCCGAAGTAACGGACCACCACGTAGGCCAACGGGAAGGCGACCAGCGTCGCCAGGGTCGCGGCGCCTCCAGCGATCGCGAGCGAGCGGAGGAACAGCGTGATGACGGTGTCGGATTCGACGACTTTCGCGTAGTTGGCGGTGGTGAACTCGTGTTTGACGCCGAAGATTTCGTTGGTCCAGAAGCTGTAGATGATGAGGATCGCGTTCGGGGCGATCACCAGGGCGCCGATCCAGGCGAGCACCGGGACGGCGAGCAGCCAACGTCCGAAGGCGCCGGGCAGCCGCATCGCCTTGCCCATCAGAGATCGGACGAGGGCATGCCCTCGACTGCGTCGTCGTCATCGGGGATCGCGACCGCGTCCGCGGTGTTCCAGCCGACGGCGACCGTCTCGCCGGGGCCGAAACGGCCGACCGGGCCGCGCGCCTTGATCTGGTGTCCGCCGACCCTCACCCGCAGCTCGACCTCGGAGCCCTGGTAGATCGCCTCCTCGACCAGGCCCTCATGGCGGTTGTCGCAGCCGGAGGCGTCGGGGCCCAGCTCCAAGGCCTCCGGACGAACCGAGAGATGGAAGACCGGATCGGCCGGAGCGTCGGCGACCCTGACCTCGATCTCCCCGGCCCGCACGGTGCTCCCGTCGCGGGTGCAGCGAAGCAGATTGGTGCTGCCGACGAAGCGGGCGACGAAGGTTGTCTGCGGCCGCGAGTAGACGTCCTCCGGCGTGCCGATCTGATGGATTCGGCCCTCGGCCATGATCGCGATGTGGTCCGACATCGCCAGCGCCTCACCCTGGTCGTGGGTGACGTAGACGAAGGTGATGCCGACCTCCCGTTGCAGGTGCTGGAGGACCAGCTGCATCTCCTGTCGGAGCTTCAGGTCGAGCGCCCCGAGGGGCTCGTCGAGCAGGACCAGCTGCGGTTCTGGCGCCAGCGCCCGAGCCAGCGCGACCCGCTGCCGCTGGCCACCGGAAAGCTGGTGCGGCAGGCGGTCCTGGAACTCGGTCACGCCCACGCGCTCGAGGTACTCGTCGACCCGGGACTTGATCTCGGCCTTGTTCATACCGGACATGCGCAGCGGGTAGCCGACGTTCTTGCGCACGTTCATATGCGGAAACAGCGCGTAGTTCTGGAACACCGTGTGGATCGGGCGCCGGTACGGCGGCTGCTTCGTGATCTCGGTGTCGCCGAGCCACACCGTTCCGCGGCTCGGCCGCTCGAAGCCGGCCATCATCCGCAGGGTCGTCGTCTTGCCGCTGCCGCTCGGCCCCAGCAGCGAGAAGAACTCCCCTGGCTTCACGTACAGGTCGATGTCGTCCACCGCCGGCTTCGACGTCCCCGCGTAGGTCTTCGAGACCCCCGCCAGCCGCAGGGGCTCACTGGCGCTTCGGCCGGTCGGTTCGCGCAGGCGGGGCACGACGGGCTCGGCCGCGGTACCGGCCGAGCCCTCGCTTGAGATCGCGTCGCTCACAGGCCGATCTTGAATTCGTTCCAGAGGTTGAGCCATTCTTCGAGGTTCGGGACCCGCTTGAGGAGCTTCAGCTTGTCGAAGAATTCCGGGCCGCCGGCCGTGTACGGAAGTAGGGTCGCTTCAAGTTTCTGCTTCGTCAGCCCGGCTTCCACGGCTTCCTTGGATTCGGCCTCCTTGAGGGTCAGGACGCCGGTGTTGCTGGATTCGGCGGCGAACCGGGCCTGCCACGGCACCGAGAGTGTGTAGTTGATGAAGTCGTAGCAGAGGGCTGCCTTTTCTTCCCCCGCCTTCGTCATCGAGTAGTTGTCACTCCACGCCGCCGCGCCTTCGTTCGGGATCTTCTGTTCGAGTTTGATCCCGTTTTTCTTCAGGGCCACCTGGGTCGAGACGTTGTAGAGCACTCCGGTGGTGACCTGGCCGCTGGCAAAGTCGGTCGTCTGGTCTTCGATCGAGGCCGAGACGTGCGTTACCTGACCCTTGAGTTCCAGCAGCGCTTCACTCATTTCCTTGAACTGCTGTTCGTTCAAGTCGTACGGTTCTTCGAACCCGAGCATGATCGGGATGAAGGGCATGACCGTGGTCGGGTCGTCGACGAGGCTGACCTTCCCCTTCACACTCGGGTCATACAGTGAGCGCCAGGAGTTTTCCGGCGTCGCCATTTCTTCCGGCAGCCAGCAGAGCGGCTCATCGCCCCAGTTATAGATGATGCCGTACAGCTCGTTTTTGTACTTCGTCGCTTCTTCCCACTTCAGTTCGTTCGTGACGTTCTTCATGTTGGGGACGTGGCCGGTGTCGAGCGGGACGATCAACCCGGCGTCGGCGTACGTCTCGAGCCATCCAGAGGTCGCGAGAACCAGATCGAAGCCGTCCGGATTGGCCTGCACCTTGGCGAAACCGTCTGGCACCGAGCCGTACAGCTGGACGTTGATCTTGACGCCGCGGAGCTTTTCGTATTCGGCCAGCCACTGCTTTTCGTGGTAGCTGGCCCAGGTGAACAGATTGAGCGTCTGGCCTTTGAACGAGGCGGGGTCGGAATTCATCGTGCTGCTGGTGCCACTCGACCCGGAGCTCGAGCCGCCGCCACCGCAGCCCGGGAGGCCGGCCAGGGCACCGGCGCCGAGCGCCGCCATCCCAAGGGCGGACCGACGACTGAATTTGTTGAAAGGCGGCAACGCCGGGGTAGTCATGTCGTTTCAGCTCCTCGTGCTGTGGCTGGCGGTTGTCTGTCTCTGCATGGCATGGTGGCTAGGGGGCGATGCCGACTCAGGGCACCGGAGCGACGGCGGTCTGACCGCCGTCGACGTACAGGGTCGAACCGGTGAGGAAGTCAGGTGCGTCGGCGGCCAGGTAGGCGATCACGCCCGCGATCTCCTCCGGCCTGCCGAGGCGTGCCATCGGGTTCACCCGGGCGAGGTCCTCCTTGGTCGCTTCGGCGACAAACTCGGCGATCATCGGCGTGTCGACCCAGCCTGGGGAGACCGCATTGACCGCGATGTTGTGAGCGGCGAGATCGACGGCGAAAGAGCGGGCCAACGAATTGATGGCGGCCTTCGCGGCGCTGTAGTGAGCGGTCTCCGGCTCCGAGACAGCGCCGTTGATCGAGGAGACGAAGATGATCCGCCCGCCGCCCGCCACTTTCATCCGTTTGGCACCCGCGACCGCCACCAGGAGGCTGCCTCGGAGAACGATGTCGGTGCAGGAGTCCCAGGCCTCGGCGGTCATGTCGAGGGTATGGGTGGGCGCGAACGTGGCGGCGGCCGTGACGACCACATCCGGGCCACCAAGATCGCTCACGGTGTCGGCGATCAGGGCCTCACATTCGGCCGGGTCGGCGACGTCGGTCGGCCGGACCCGAACTTCGACTCCGCTGCCCGCGGCATCGACCGACGCTTTGGTCTCGTTCAGTTTCTCCTCGCGGCGCCCGGCCAGCATGAGGTCGAATCCAGCCTCGGCAAGCGCCAGGGCACTGGCCGCTCCCATCCCCGATCCAGCTCCAGTCACAACTGCAACCTTGTTCTTCGCCATAGCCTTCCAACCCAGTAGGCAATCTGTGGATCGCCTACTTATATCCGTTGTGTGCGTTGAATGCAATACCTGATCGGGAAATTAGTTTCCCGCTTTACGAGCCAAAAACTCCTTACTGCGCGAGGAATCCGCCGTCGATGACGAGCTCGGTGCCGGTGACGTAGGAAGACTCCTCCGAGGCGAGGTAGACGAGGCCATGAGAGATCTCGACGGGCTCCGCCCCGCGCTTCATCGGGGTCGCATCGGCGACCGCCCGCTCGACGTCGGGGCCCTCTTCGGCGCTCATCGGGGTCAGGACCAGCCCCGGACAGACGCTGTTGGCGCGGATGCCGTCGCCGGCGTGGGTCAGCGCCACGCTCTTGGTCATCAGCACGACCGCACCCTTGGTGGCCTGATAGGAGATGTACTCCTCGGCGCCGACCAGCCCCCAGATCGATGAGGTGTTGATGATCGAGCCGCCACCCGCACGTTGCATGGCCGGGATCGCTGCCCGCATGCCGAGGAAGACGCCCGTCTGGTTGACCGCGAGCACCTGATTCCAGTGCTCCTCGGTCTCGTCAAGGATCGCCGGCATGCCGAGGATTCCGGCGTTGTTCACCAGCACATCCAGCTTTCCGTACTTGTCCTCGGCGAAGCTCACCGCCGCTTTCCAATCCGCGTCGGAGGTCACGTCCAGATGTACGTAACTGACGTCGAGGGAATCCTCGACGAGTTGCGCGACGGTCGCCTCACCCTCCTCGTCCCTGACATCGCCAAGGACCACCTTCGCGCCCTCGAGAGCGAACTGCCGTGCGTGTGACGCGCCCTGACCACGGGCGGCCCCGGATACCAGAGCCACCTTCCCGTTCAACCGATCAGCCATCGCGTGGAACTCCTTCCCATTGACGTCAACCCGGTGTCTGCACTCACTGCATCCAAAGGCTACACATTTCCCTCGCCTTCAGGGTCCTCCTCGTCGAGCTTCGCCAACAGACGCCCGAATTCGTCCTCCCCCGCACGGGTCTGTCCGCCCTCCGCCAGGAAGCGCTCCATCCGCTGTCGGCTTGCGGGCGCGGTCTTGAGAAGGTCGAGGGCGAGCGCCTCGAGCGCGTATCCGGCGTCGACCTCGGTCGACGCCCGCGTCGCGAGCTTCGTCAACGCCACGACCTGGGGTGGGCGGGCGGCGATGCGCGCGGCGAGCCGCTCCACCCATCGATCGAGTTGGTCCTCGGGCAGGACGCGGTTGACCAGCCCGTATCTCTCGGCCTGCTCGGGGTCGAGATCTTCGCTGCCGAGGAGGAGCTCCAGAGCACGCGATCGGCCCAGCAGCCGCGGTAGGCGCTGGGTCCCCCCTCCCGCGGCGAGAATCCCCAGCGAGGCCTCCGGAAATCCGAATGCCGAGTTGGGCGAGGTGAACCGCATGTCCAGGGCGAGCAGCAGCTCGGCACCGCCACCACGCGCAGCACCGTCGATCTTGGCGATCGTCGCCATCCCCGAGCCCGCGATCCTCTCCATCAGGCGGTTGAAGGACCCCGGGGCGACGCGCGGGTGCGACTCTTCCTCGGCGAGGATGGCACCGACGTCGTAGTGGGCAAGGAAGTATCCCGGGACGTCGCTTTCGAAGATCACGACCTGGACCTCCGGATCGTCCTCGAGCTCGGTGAACGAGAGCTCCATCTCCCTTTGCATGGTCGGGTCGAAGAGGTTGATCGGCGGCCGCGAGAAGACGACCCGCCCGACCCGGTCGGCCGTCGACCATCGCAGGGTCTCCAGCTCCCCGGCGTCAGACACCGAATTGCCCGAGGCGAAGGCGCGGAGGAGGGAGCTCCGCGATGGTGACCAGACCTGGCGCGGCTTCGATCACGTCGGGGATGCGATTGACCAGCTGCGTGCAGGTCGTGCTCCGGGTGTCGACCTCAGGGTTGACGAGGCGTAGTTCCGGGTCGCCCAGCACCCGCCAGTCATTCACGTCCTTCTCCCCTTTGCGGAACAGCCTGCCGCTGAGGCCCAACTTGAGCACCGGTCCCTCTGCCGTGCGCAGAGCGTCGGTGTCGGCGAAGCCGATCACCTCGCCCGGGGCGATGTCCAGCTCCAATGCCCGGCAGTGCATCGATTCCTCGGCGAAGATCGGCTGCGTCATGCGTTCCGCGTCGGTGACGGTGAGCCGGCACATCGATGCCAGCGCGTCGAGCACGTTGCCGCCGAAACCGGGGGGTCGCTCCGTCTCCCGTAACCAGAGGCCGAACTCGGCCGCCGACTTGCCGACCTGCTGATCACGGGCGATCTCGGGACCGAAGTCGTCGACGTCGAACGTCGAGAGGCCGACGACCTGGTCGACCCGGTGCGCCGAGCCGAGCAGCGCCGACACGAGGTGGACGAGATACGCATCCTGAAACCCTCCGCCCGTGAGGGTGACGCCGTTGGCGCGGGCCAGATCGTCAAGCCTCCTACTGGCCTCGGGGGCCGTCCGCCACGGATAGAGCATCTCCTCGGCAAGCGTGATCGCATTGACCCCCGCCCGCGCACAGCAGGCCAGTTGCTCCTCGACCTCGGAGAGGTAGCTCGCCGTGGCGATCACCGCGATGTCAGGTCGGCCGACCTCGAGCAGACCGGCGAGATCGTCCGTCACGTCCACCCCGAGGCGGCGGTCGAGACCGGCCACGACCCCGACATCCCTCCCGACCTTCTCCCGACTGCGAGCGACCGCGCCCACGATCTCGACGTCCCGGTCAAGCAAACGTTTCAGCGCAAGCGAGTTCATCGCGCCGAGACCGACGAGAACTCCCCTGATCCTGCTCACGTTCCTCCTCGTCCACTCGACGGATTCATTGTATTCATACCGATAACGAGGCGTTCACACAAGAGCGATCTCACCGACCACCCATGGCAGAAACGCCTCGAGGCGCACGAGAGGGACACGGATCCGTCACGGAAGGCGGACCTCGTCACAGAGACGGTGGGAACTCCACGCTTCCGTGCGTGCCGTCCAACGGTCACGACCACGATGCAAGCTTTGGTGTCGCCATGACGACGTCAATGCTTGCATCGAGGCCTCGGGCCCTTGTCCCGGGCCCGGAGACAGACCGGAGGCTCACGCGGGTGTGACGTTCCCGGCATCTTCGTCACCGATCGGGGGGAGGTCGGGGGAGGTGTGGGCTCTCCCCGGCTTCTCTCGCGCGGGACGATCACGGAAGTCCGACCTCCGCCGGACCTGTGTCCTCATCCCTGAAAGACCCTCACGTCCTGGGCGTCTCATGGCGGTCACAGCCTGCCAGGACCGCCATGAGACGCCCAGGACCGATCTCGGACGGGCGCTGCGGCCGGGAGCACGGACGTCCCGCGCGGAATCAACCATCCAGCCGCTCTAACGTTCCATAGTATTCCGCGCCTCGTCCAAGCATCCGGAAGGAATCAAATGCGTCGCATCCGCAGCAAGGTCACTCCGTCGCCTTCAATCGGGACGTCGAAAAATGCAGCTACTCGGTGACGTCGAGGAACGCACTTGTCATGACCATGTCCCAGCCGGGCGCGGAAGGCACGAACACCGTGTTTCTCTCGTTCTACAGCCCCTCCCCCGCCAGCTTCGTGTCGACGGCCTTCAGCATCGCCGTGTTCTGCTGAGCGCCAACCGGCTCGCGTGCGCCGCCTCCACCTGAGCACCTCAGCCGTGTCGGTGCTCCTTGTGCTCGGATTGACTGCGTGCGGAACCTCCACGGAGCCTGGCTTTACGACCCGCGGCCGGCCACCCTGGATCCATCGGAATGGACCTGGGGGCGCCCGTCTCCCCAGATGGCGGATGAAGCCGAGGCGCTGATCACCCAGGAGGACGGGGATCGCTTCGAATCGCCCGAATGCGCGGGGGCGAAAAGCCTGGACGGCACCGGGGAATTCAACTTCGAATGCACCGCCGAGGATCGGGAGAGCGGGGAACGCCGCGAACTCGACGTGCTCGTCTTCGGCTCCGAGTCGGGTAAGCCCGAACCGGGAGAGATCGGTATCTATCTGCTGCCCGCGGAAAGCCCGTGACCGAGAACCGACGGCGCTGCCATCTCGACGAAGTGGTCGAGTGCCCGCGGGTTTGCGAGCGAGTCGCGACTGACCGCCGTGGCCGGGTCGGTGCCCGTCAGGATCCGCTTCACCGGAACCTCGAGGAGCTTGCCTGACAAGGTGCGGGGAACCTCGGCGATCTGGAGGATCTCGTCGGGCACGTGCCGCGGGCTGCAGAGTCGGCGGACCTGGCGCGCGATCTCCGCGGATGTCTCGGGCCCGAGCTCGACCCCGTCGCGGAGGACGACGAAGAGCGGCATCCATCCTTCGGTCCCGGGCCGGGGGACGTCGACGACGAGAGCGTCGACGACCTCCTCCAGGCTCAGCACCGCGCGGTAGATCTCGCTCGTCCCCATGCGGATCCCACCGCGGTTGATGGTCGAGTCCGAGCGGCCGTAGATGATCGCGGTGCCGCGCTCGGTGATCTCGATCCAGTCCCCGTGACGCCAGACGCCGGGGAACATCTCGAAGTAGCTCTCGCGGTAGCGGCTGCCGTCCGGGTCGCCCCAAAGGTAGATCGGCATCGACGGCATCGGCTCGCGTCAGGACCAGCTCGCCGACCTCGCCGACGACGGCACGGCGCTCCTCGTCCCAGCTCTCGACCGCCGCCCCCAGGGCCCGCGCCTGCAGCTCGCCGCGATAGACGGGAAGGGTCGCGACCCCGCCGACGAAGGCGGTGCACAGGTCCGTGCCACCCGAGATCGAGAAGAGCCAGATATCCGGGTCGACGTGCTCGTACACCCAGTCGAAGCCCTCCGGCGCGAGCGGGGATCCCGTCGACCCGAGCGCGGTCAGTCGAGAGAGGTCGCGCCCGCGGCCGGGCTCCAGGCCGGCCTTCATGCAGGCCGCGATGTAGGCAGCGGAGGTGCCGAAGCAGGGTGACGCCGGCCTCCTCGGCAAGGTCCCAGAGCCTGCCGAGGTCGGGATGGCCCGGACTGCCGTCGTAGAGGACGATCGCGCGCCTCGGTCAGCAGGCCGGAGACGAGGAAGTTCCACATCATCCAACCGGTCGTGGTGAACCAGAAGAGTCGATCCCCGGGGCGCGCGTCGGCGTGCAGGCCGAGCATCTTCAGGTGCTCGAGCAGGATCCCGCCCTGCGACTGGACGATCGCCTTGGGGAGGCCGGTGGTGCCCGAGGAATAGAGGATCCAGAGCGGATCGCCGAACGGGACGCGCTCGAACGAGAGCTCTGCGCCGGCGTTCGCGGAGAGCAACTCGTCCCACTTCCGCACGTCGCGCAGCCCGTCCAGGTCGGGCTCGCGATCGAGATACGGGACGACCACCACCGCGGACAGCGCGGGCATCGACCGCTGCAGTTCCGCCACCACCCCGATGCGGTCGAAGTCCTTCCCGCCATAGCGGTAGCCGTCCACCGCCAAGAGCACCTTGGGCTCGATCTGGGCGAACCGATCGACCACGGCCGCTCGCGCCGAAGTCGGGCGAGCAGGAGGACCAGACGGCCCCGATCGAGGCCGTGGCGAGGAAGCCGACCACGGCCTCGGGGACGTTCGGGAGATAGGCGACGACCCGGTCGCCGCGACCCACCCCGAGCCCGCGCAATCCGGCCGCGACGGCAGCGACCTGGGAGCGCAGCTCACCCCAGGTGACCTCCTCCGGCTCGGACAGCTCGGAGGCGTGCGCGATCGCGACCTCGGCGGGATCCCGATCGGCGGCGAGGACGTGCTCGGCGTAGTTCAGCGAGGCGTTCGGGAACCAGGCCGCCCCGGGCATCCCGCGGTCGCCGAGCACCAGGGAGGGATCGCCGTCGGCCTGGACGTCGAAGTAGTCCCAGATCGCCCTCCAGAAATCGTCGACCCGGTCCACCGACCACTGCCAGAGCTGCCCGTAGTCGGCGAAGGTGAGACCGCGCTCCGCCTCCAGCCAGCCGATGAAGTCGGCCATCCGAGAGTCGGCGACCCTGCCGGCGGAGGGCCGCCAGAGCGGGTCAGGGTCTCCCCCTTGCCCGGCCTCGCTCACCACGGCAGCGACACCGGCGGCTGCGGGATCAGGCCGCCGGTGGCCTCGATCGAGCTCATCAGGTGGTCGTGGGACTCGCGCATCTGCTCGCGCAGCTTGGAACGGTCGTCGCGGAGGCGGCCATCTCGCTTCAGGATCTGCCCGGCGACCATCACGGTGTCGACGTTCCCCGGGTGCGCATGGAGAACCAGGCCGCCGATCGGCGTGTTCACGGGAAGCATGTTGATGTCGTCTCCGCGAACCATGATGAGGTCGGCCTCCTTGCCCACCTCGACCGTGCCGATCTTCGCGTCGAGCCCCATCGCCTCCGCGCCCCAGAGGGTGGCGGCACGGAGGGCGACCTCGGTCGGCGGCCCGATCGTGTCGGGTCCGTGGTGGTGGGCCAGCTCGACGTCGTTGGCCAACATGCGCTCGGCCTGCAACGCCAGGCGCATCTGCGAGAAGAGACAGCCGGAGTTGTTCGAGATCACGTCGCAGCCGAGGCTCGGGTGCCCCCCCACGCCGATGAACCGACCGAAGGCGGGATGGCCCATGCCCATCTGCATCTCGGTCTCCGGGGTGCAGGAGATCGCGCCGCCGGTCTCGACCACCCGCCGCAGCTCGGCGTCGGTGGTGAGGTTCATGTGGACCCAGACGAGATCGGGGCCGAGCAGCCCCGCCTCCTCGAGGAAGGCGACCTCGGAGACGTGCTCGGCGAACATCACCGCGTTCGCGTGCAGGGTGACGCGGAGGCCGAGCTCACGCGAGATCGCGACCTCGTCGGTGACCCGCTCGATCCCGGCCACGAGGACGTCGGAAAGGGAGATCCCCATCGTCACCAAGGCGTCGTCGGACGAGAACTCCTCCGCCCGCAAGCGCTTCGCGTGGTCGATCCGGTGCTCGAGCGTGTTGAACACCGGGTTGTCGACCGGGACCTCGTTGAGGCCGAGCGCGAACATCGAGCGGATGCCGCTGTCGCGGGTGCCGCGGATCGCCTCCGAGGCGTGGTCGGGAGTGTTGACGCAGTGGGAGA
This sequence comes from uncultured Actinomycetes bacterium, assembly GCA_963782515.1. Lineage (GTDB taxonomy): Bacteria > Actinomycetota > Thermoleophilia > Solirubrobacterales > 70-9 > VAYN01. Next base: position 1,896,076 of record CAWAJY010000004.1, read on the forward strand.
AGTCGAGCACCGTGGTCACGCCGGCGTTGATCGCCTCCTGCATCCCCAGGTAATTGCCGACGTACATGTCCTCCGGCCGGTAGTGGACCGCCGCCTGGAAGCGGACGCTCCGGATGTAGTCCTTCAGCGACCAGTCGTGCGTGACGCCGCGCAACTGGGTCTGCCAGACGTGGCGGTGGGTGTCGACGAAACCGGGCGACACGAGGCAGTCGGTGGCATCGATCACCTCGGCGTCGGCCTCGATGCCCGCGTCGACCCGCACGATCCGCGAACCCTCGACGAGCACGTCGGCCGGGCGCGGCTCCTCGCCCGCGACCATCGAGATCACGGTCCCTCCCTTGAACAGCTTGCGCTCGTCAGACATGTGGCGGTTGCTTTCTCCTTGCTGGATTGCGATTCGCGCTTGTCGCGCTTGGACTTGGCGTGGCGGGAGCGCCGCGGCAGGCCCGAAATGCCGACCGCGAGCAGGAGCGCGACGCCGTTGAAGAGATCGGGCAGCCAGAACGGCGCGCCGGCGAGCTGCAGGCCCTTCACCCCGGTGGCGAGGACGTAGACGGCAAGCACCGTGCCCCAGACGTTGAAGCGGCCGGGACGCACCTGGGTCGAGCCGAGGAAGGCGGCGGCGAAGGCGGGCAGCAGGTAGCTGGGGCCGATGCTGGGATCGCCGGTGCCGAGGCTCGCCGTCTGCAGGACGCCCGCGAGCGAGGCGATCAGGGCGCAGGTGACGAAGGCGCCGAAGATCACCCTGGTCGTCCGCACCCCCGCGAGGCGCGCGGCGTCGGCGCCGCCGCCGGTCGCGTAGATCCGGCGACCCGTCGGCGTGTGCTCGAGCACGAACCAGAGCGCCACCGCCAGCCCGAACAGGTAGAAGACCGGCAGCACGATCCCCGCGATTTCGGTCGTGCTGATCGCCTGGAAGCCCTCCGGCAGGCCGATGATCAGCTGTTCGTCCGATACCCAGGTGACCACCGCGGTGAGGCAGGCGCTGACGCCGAGCGTGGCGATGAACGAGTTGATCCGCGCCTTGGTCACCAGCAGGCCGTTGATCACGCCGATGGCGAGCCCGACCGACAACGCCGCAGCGATCGAGATGACGACCCCTTGGTCGTGTTTGCCGACCATCCAGGCGCAGACGATCGCGCCGACCCCGAGCACCATTCCGACCGAGAGGTCGAAGACCCCTGCCGCGAGCGGAAGAACCAGGCCGATCGCAACCATCGCCGTGATCGCCTGTTGGGCGAGCAGGGTCTTCAGCGTCGTCGTGGTCAGGAACGTGTCGGGCACCCAGATCGAGAAGAGGACGATCAGCGCGACCAGGACGTAGAGGGCGCTGACCCGGCGGATCGAGAGCGCCGCACGCAGCCTGGCCATCACGCGGCCTCCTTCGCCATCGGGGCGGCCAGGGTCTCGGTGGCGATCCGATCGGGAGCGAGGCCCTCGGCGGTGAGCTCGGCGCATTGCCGGCCGCCCCGGAAGACGAGGACCCGATCGCAGATCCCGGCGAGCTCCTCGGGCTCCGACGAGCAGATCAGCGCCGCCGTGCCGGCCGCGGCGGCCTCGGCGAGCAGCCGGTAGATCGACGCCTTGGCGCCGACGTCGACGCCCTGCGTCGGCTCGTCGAGCAGAAGCAGCCGCGGTTTGGCCCGCAGCGCCCGCGCGATCACCGCCTTCTGCTGGTTGCCGCCGCTGAACTCGCGGATCGGGCGCTCGGGTCGGCGTGGCTGGAGGTCGATCCGCTCCATCCACTCCTCACACTCGCGTCGCTCGCTCGAGGCCCGGATGCGGCCGTGCCGGCGCAGCGGCGCGAGCGCCGAAAGGGTCAGGTTCTCGCGGAAGCAGAGTGGCGCGACGACGCCGTCACGACCACGGTTGGCCGGTACGAGCGCCAGGCCCTCCTCGAGTCGCCGGTGCGGGTCGGCACCGCTCAGCTCGCGGCCCGCGAGACGTACCGAGCCGGTCGCCGGCTCGGCGCCGAAGAGGGCGGCGCAGAGGCGATCGCGACCGGAGCCGACGAGCCCGGCGACACCGACGATCTCACCCGCGTGGATGTCGAAGGAGACCCCCTCGAGGCCTTCGCCCTCGAGGTCGCGGACGCTGAGCAGGACGTCGTCGCGGGGCGGCGGCGGGGCGACGTAAAGCTGGTCGAGCGCACGTCCGACGATCAGCTCGACCAGTGCCGCGTGGTCGACCGAGGCCGTCTCCGTCTCGGCGACCAGCTCCCCGTCGCGCAGTACGGCGATCCGGTCGGTGACGGCGAGGACCTCCTCGAGACGATGGGAAACGAAGATCACGCCGGCACCCGCGCCCGCCAGCCGCCGCACCGCGTCGAACAGCCGATCCACCTCCGGGCGGGGCAGGGCCGCGGTCGCCTCGTCGAGAACGAGCAGGCCCTGCGGGCTGTCCCAGCCCTGCAGCACACGGGCGATCGCGATCGCGGTGCGCTCGGCCGGATCGAGCTCTCCGGTGGGCACCTCGACATCGATGTCGAAGCCGAAGGACCGCAGCGACTCCTCCGCCCGCCGGCGCTCGGCGCGCCAGCGGATCCGACCGAATCTCCCCGTCTCGAAACCGCGCCCGAGGGCGAGGTTCTCGGTGGCGCCCAGGGTCGGGACCAGCGCCAGTTCCTGGTGGATGAAGTGGGCACGCCGCCGCCAGGCGGTCTCGTGGGAGTCGAGCGAGACCGGCTCGCCGGCGAACCAGGCCCGATAGCCGGGATCGGGCTCGTGGTAGCCGGCGAGGACCTTGATCAGGGTCGACTTGCCGGAGCCGTTCTGCCCCAGCAGGCCCAGCACCTCCCCCGGCCGCACCGCGAGCGTCACGTCCCGCAACGCCCGCTGTCCGGGGAAGGTCTTGCTCAGCTCCTCGACCGCCAAGAGCGGCGACGTGCCCGTCACCGGATCAGCTCCCCACGCCCCAGAGGGCTTCGAACTGCTGCCTGAAATCAGGCACCGAAGGCCACGGTTCGTCGATCGGGAAGTCGATCGTCTCCTTGGTCAGGAACTGGGTCGGCATCTGCCCTTCGTCGGGGGCCACGCTCTGGCCCGAGATCGCCCGCGAGGCGGCGTCGATCGCTTTCCAGCCGAGGAAGTCGGTCGAGGAGCCGAGGTCGGCGGTCTGCTCGCCCTTCTCGATGTACTGGTAGTTGACCTTGCCACCGGCGGTGGTGATGATCTTCGGCAGTTCCAGGCCCGCTGCCTGGACGGCCTCGGGCACGCCGAGCGCCGGGTCGCCGAAGGTCATCACGATCCAGTTCGTCTGCGGATGCTGCTGCAGGTAGCTGACGATCTTTTCCGGCACCTTCGTGCCGATGTCGGTCGGCTTGATGTCGAGCGAGTCGTATCCGCAACCCGGACAGTCGCGCTTGTAGCGCTCTTCGAAGCCTTCCTTCATGCTGGTCAGCACCGAGTAGACCGGCGCGTTGACCATCAGCGTGTCGGCCTTGCCGCCGGTGTCGGCGGTCACGTAGTCGGCCAGCAGGTTGCCGTTCAGTTCGTTCTCTTTCGGGCCGATCATGTTGATCGTCAGCCCGTTGCCCGCTTCCTCGGGCATGGTCCAGCCGATCACCTTGGTGCCCGCCGCCGCCAGCTGTTCCAGCTGCGGTTGGAAGAGCGCCGCCGGCACGCCGGCCGAGATCGCCGCCGCGGGCTGGTCCTGGACCACCTGGTCCCAACCACGGGCGATTTCCTGTGGCGTGTTGCCCTGGTTGACGCGTTTGAATTCCAGCCCGGCGACGGCGGCCGCTTCTTCGACGCCATCTCCGATCGCCGCGCAGATCGGCACCCCGCACTGGACGAACTCGACCAGCGAGCCGGTCGGCATCTGCTTGATCGCCGCGGTCGGGCCGATCTCGGTCGGCACCTTCAGGTACTTGGCGACCACCGCTTCGGCCCGGGCGACGCCCGGGCTCGAGCCGCCCGCCGTGGTCCCCCCAGACGATTCGTCACCACCGCCGCCACCACATCCGGCGACCAGCGCCAACAGCACCAGCATCAGGGTTCCGGCACCGAGCCGGTGCCACCTGCTTGCGTTCATTCCTATCTCTCCTCGGTTGGTTCTTCACGCCGCGCCGAAGCGGGGCCGGGGTGTTCGAAGACGGCGACGACGCGAGCCCAGCCGGCGCTGGCGTGGGCGAGGTTCACCGGGAACGCGTAGACGCGAAATCCGGTCGGTGCCGGCAGCTGATCGAGATTGCAGAGCTTCTCGATCTGGCAGTACTCACGACGGCGGCCGTAGAAGTGCGCCTCCCACAGCTGCTCCACATCGCCTGCCCGGGCCTCCTCCGCCATCACGTCGAAAGGACGGTCCAGCCCCCAGGCGTCGATCCCGATCATCCGCACGCCCGCCTCCACCAGGTACTCGACCGCCGACGCCCGTAGGCCGGCATGGCGGTTCTCGTATCCGGGCCGGTCGAACTCCCGCGAGGCGTCGGTGCGGACGAGGACCACGTCGCACGGCGCCAGGGTGTGGCCGATCCGGCCCAGCTCCTTCGCGACGTCGTCGGCGTCGATCCCCTCGCCGGCCTCGCGGTCGGAGAAGTCGAGGAGCACCCCGGCGCCGAAGCACCACTCGAGCGGGACCTCGTCGATCGTGCGCGCGGGCTTCCCTTCGGAGTCGGGCGCGTAGTGGTAGGGCGCGTCGACATGGGTGCCCGCGTGACTGGACAGCGAGACCCTCTCGACCGCCGCCATCAGGCCCCCCGGCCAGGTCTCCGCCGGGATTCCGAGCGCATCGGCGAAGAGCCCTGGCGTCTGCCGGTGCCCGGTGTAGTCGATCTGGTGCGGCATCGGCTCGAAGGGCGACGTCTCGTTGCGCAGCCGGTCGCTGAGGTCGACCACCGTCACCTCGACGCCGCCCCGGACGAAGCGCTCGATCACGACGGCAGGCCCGCCGGCACGCGCAGTCCCATGATCTCGCGGGCCTCGGCGGGCGTGGCCGGCTCGTGCCCGAGCTCGCGGATGATCCGTACCGTCCGCTCCACCAGCTCCTCGTTGGTCGCCAGCCTGCCCTTTTCGAGATAGAGGTTGTCCTCAAGTCCGACGCGGACGTGGCCGCCGAGCAGGATCCCCATCGTCGTCGCCGGCAACTGGGCCGTGCCGATCGCGCTGACGCAGAAGACCGCCTCGGCGGGCAGCAGCTCGACCATCGACTGGAGGAACCTCGGCGTGTAGGGAAGCGCGCCCTGGAACGCCTGGATACCGAGGACGATGTTGACGAAGTAAGGCGGCTCGTCGAGCCCGGCCTCGAGCAGGCGCGCCATGTCCTTGACCATGTGCGCCGGGGACATCACCTCCCACTCGGGCTTGACGCCACGCTCGCGCAGGTGACGCACGAGGCGCTCGCTCTTGGCGGGCGTCGTTTCGATCAGAAGATCGGTGCCGCCGAAGGAGGCGACGTCGGTCCAGCAGTCGGCGGTCGCCATCTCCGGTGCCGCGTCGGCGCCGCCGAGACGATGCTCGAAGTCCTGCACCTGCATTTCCGGCAGCGAGTAGTCGGCGATGAGGTCGCCGTCGATGCCGCCACCGGTGCTGTTGTTGATGACGATGTCGCAGCGCTCGCGGACGAGCCCGTTGATCTCGGCGTAGATCGCCGGATCGCAGGTCGCCTGGTCATCACCGGGGCGGCGCGCGTGGATCGCGGCGACGCTTGCTCCCAGCTCGTGACAGCGGGCCACCGTCTCGGCGATCTCCAACGGCTGCGTCGGCAGGCTCGGGTTCTGCTTCTTGCCCGCCATGCCGCCAGTCGGCGCGACGGTGACTATGACCTTGCGGCCCATTCTTCGCTCCTCTCCTCGGATTGCGACGGGCACCATCCCCGGGGAAGCGCAAATCAGGGCGAAACGGCCCCTTTACAGCGGGGTTTCGCGGGTTAGGTTGGTGGCGGAGTGACGGCCTGATCATCCAACGCAAACTCACGCCTCCGGAGCTGCCTCCGGAGCTGGTGCCGCGACCGCGACTCACCGCGCCGCTGGCGGCGCTGATCGACGAGCGGGCCGTCGTCGGCGTCACCGCGACGGCCGGGTCCGGCAAGACGACCGCGGTGCGCGAGGCCACCGAGCTGTTGTCCGCGCCGACGGCCTGGCTGACCCTCGACGGCACCGAGACGGCGCCCGGACGGCTGCTGGCCTACCTCGAGGCGACCCTCGCCGCCCAAGCGCCGGCCGCGGCCGGCGTCGGGACCGGCGCCCTCGCCGCGGGCGCCCAACACGTCGAGGCGGCCGGCCTGCTGATCAACGCGATGGCCGGGACCGAGGTCGTCCTCGTCCTCGACCAGCTCGAGCGCGTGGCCGAGGCACGGGGGGCGCTGGCGGTGATCAGCGCCCTGCTCCACTACGCGCCTCCCGAGATGCGCATCGTCCTGATCAGCCGTCGCGACCTCGAGCTCGACATCCGCTCGACCGGGCGCTGGCCCGGCATCGCCCAGATCGCCGAGCCCGACCTGGCCTTCACGGTCGAGGAGGCGGGCTGCGCGCTGCAGCGCCAAGGTCGCACGGAGATCGATCCGGCGGAGGCGGTCGCGGCGACGGGGGGTTGGGTCACCGGGGTCCTCTTCGAGGCCTGGCGTTCGGAGGAGCACGTATACGGGGCGGGCGGTGAGGCCGATCCGCTGCACGGCTACCTCGCCAGCCAGATCCTCGCCGGCCTCGATACCGCCGATCGCGACTTCCTCGTCCGCACGTCCCTGCTGGCCGACGTCAACGCGGCGCGCGCCGAGCGGCTCGGGGTGGACGCGGCCGCGGCGGCGCTCAGTCGCCTGCGGACGCTGCACCTTCCCGCCACCTGGAGCGACGGAGGGCACACCTTGAGCTGCCACCCGCGCTTCCGCGAGTACCTGGTCGAGCGACTGGACCGCGAACCGACCGCCGTCTCGAGGCCGGTCCGCACCGCCCACGCGGCCCTGCTCGCCGCCGAAGGCCAGTTCGAGGACGCCACCGAGGAGTACCTCGGCCTGGCCGCACGCGACGAGGCCCTGCGCTGCGCCGAGCTGGCGGCGCCCGCGGTGATCGAGCGGCTGGACTTCGCCATCGCCGAGAGCTGGATCGAGCGGCTCGCGACGCCCGCCACACAGTCCTCGCCGGCGCTCACCACGGCCGAGCTCATGGCCGCGGTGGCGCGCGAGGAATACGCGACGGCTTCCACCGTCAGCGACCGCCTGCTGCGCCTGCTCGGCCCCGCGGAGCCGATCCCCGCGGAGCTGGGGGCGATGATGGCCTGGTGCTACTGGCTGGTCGAGCGCTACGCCGACTGCACGGCGCTCCTGGACCGCAGCGAGCCGGGGCCGGCGATCGAGATGTTCCGCTGGGCCGTCGGGGTGGAGATGCTCGATTGGACCCATCGCTACGAGGACGAGCCCGCCCCGTGCGGTGCCGCGGTCGACGCGATCCCACTGCGCCTGCACTGGACCCACGGGCGCCTCGGACGCCTGCTGCCGGAGCAACGCTCGAGCTGGGTCGAGGCGGTGCAGCGACCCTGGCGAATCTGGGCGTTGATCACCCTCGGCCGTCACGACGAGGCGATGTCGGTTGCCGACGAGGCCGGCGCGGCCGGCTGGAGCCCGGTCTTCTTCGACGCCTGCGTGCGCCCGGAACTGCTGCTCGCCGCGGGCCGCGTCTCCGACACCTGGCGCGCCTTCCTGCACGGACGCGACCGGGTCGTCGCCACCGGCTCCGGCTACTTCAAGGCGCTCAACCTGCTGCTGGAGGCGAAGCTGGCGCTGCGCCTCGACCACGACCCGGTCCGTGCCGCGGCGGTGCTCGAGCGGGTCGAGCAGCTGGCGGTGGGACGACAGGTACTGCAGGTGATGGACGAGCACGCCGCCTGGAAGGGGCTGGTGCTGCTGCGCGAGGGACGCGACCGCGAGGCGGCCGAGCTGCTGCGCGAGACGTTGGTCCGGCTGACCGCGCGCGACCGACTCCTGCACGTGCCGACCGTCGCCGTCTTCCTCGCCGAGGCCGAGTGGCGGCTGGGCGAGGAGGAGGCGAGCGACGCTGCCGCCGACGCCGCGATGGCAGCCACCCGTCGGCTCGACTCCACCCACCCGCTGCTCTGCGCGCTCGAGGACTTCCCGGCGGTGGCGGCGCGGCGCATCGACGCCGAGGATCAGCCCGACGGCGAGTGGCACGGACTGGGCCGCGCGCTGCTGCGCCGCGGCGCGATCGTCGAGCTTCCGGTCGCGCCCCACCTCCACCTCCACGACCTTGGCCCGATGGCGATCTACTGCGAGGGCGAGGAGGTCCGCCCGCGGATCGCCAAGAGCATCGAGCTGCTCGCCTTCCTGCAGACGGCTCCGGATCGACGCGCGAGCCGCGCCGAGCTGCTCGGCGCGCTCTTCGACGGCCGCGCCGACCCCTCGGCACGGTCCTACCTGCGACAGGCGATCGGTCGCCTGCGCGAGGCGCTGCCGGAGGCGGCGATGATCCACTCCGACGCCCACGACGTCTGGCTGGACGAGGTCGAGGTGTCGGTCGACTCACAGCGCTTCACCCAGAAGCTCGGCGAGGCGGCGGGCCTCGCCGAGGGACTGCGGCTGGGCAGGCTCGAGGAGGCCCTGGCGATCGCCGACCGCGGGGCATTCCTCGAAGGCGCCCGCAGCGAATGGGCGGCCGAGTGCCGGACGGAGCTGCAAGGGACGCTCACCGACGCCCGCCTGCAGACGGCCGAGGCGGCCTTCGCGCTGGGCGCCTACGGCCGGGCGCGGGAGCTGCTCGACCTGGTCCTCGACGACGATCCGTACCGCGAGGAGGCATGGCGGCTGCGGATGAGGATCTTCGACGCCTTCGGCGACAGCGACGGCCTCCTGGCCTGCTTCCTCGGCTGCGAGCGGGCGCTCGCGGGCGCCGGCCTGGCGCCGTCACCCGGGACACAACGGCTACTGCAGCAGCTGCGCCGCTGAGGGCTCGCCGACGACCTCCGCGAACCAGCCCGCGGCGGCGGGGCGCAGCGCCGCGTGCGCCGCCAGGAACGCCTCGTGCGCCGCCGGCCCATGCCAGTCGTCCGGCAGCAGCTCGGCCGGCAGGTCCGGGTCCCGGAACGGGAACATGCGGTAGCGGTGGACCAGCTTCACCCGCTCGATAAGCGCCTGCTCACCGCGGAGCCTGGCCAAGGTCCCGCGTGAGACGCGGCGGCCGACCTCGCCGGCGAAGGCGGCGTAGTCGCGGTCCAGGCGATCGAGATCCCAGCAGCGTCCGGCCATCTCGCGATCCGCCGCCAGCCCGAGGCTGCGGCTGTAGAGGAAGTCGGCCTGGACCCCGGCGCCCGCCTCGGCGATCTCCGCCTGGACCGCCGCGATGCGATCGTGCGCGGACAGCCAGACACCCGGCGCGAGGCTGCCGAAGCCAAGCCAGGTCAGTCGGCGGCGCAGTCGGTCGCGAACGCCACGCTCGGTCTCCGGGACGCTGAGGACCACCATGGACCAGCTGCCCTCCCAGGCCTGCTCGGCACGGTTGAAGATCCGGTCGCGGCCCTCGTCGAGCACCTCCCAGGCGCGCGCGGTCGGCGCGTAGACGGTCTCCCGCCCGACTCGCTCGCCCTCGAACCAGCCCTCTCGGCGCAGGCGCTGCATCACCACGCGGGTGGTGTCGTCCGGGACGTCGAAGGCGCCGAGCAGCCGCGCCAGGGTGCGCAGGCGGATGGCGCCGCCCGCGTAGCGGACGTAGTCGCCGAAGAGGTCGAAGACGATCGAGCGTGGTCGCGGGGGACCACCGCCCGACCTTTCGCCTCCCGGCTTCACGGCGAGGTCGGCGTTCACGGCCGCAACCTATTCGAGTTGACGCGGGACATTCAAAAAGCGTACAGTTGGCGCGCGTTCACGTTTCAAATGTCCTCTTTTATCTCCAAGGGAGAAACAACGATGCAGACCAGCACCGAGCTTGAGAAGGGCCTCGACGCGTCGATGCGGGACGCCCACCTGACGCCGCTTTGGCAGTTGGAGAGCGAGATCATGCCCCTGACCCCCGCGCCGCGGACGCAGGCGTGGCTGTGGCGATGGCGGGAGCTCTACGAGATCGCCGAGCGCGCCGGTGACCTGGTTCCCGTCTCGCGTGGTGGCGATCGCCGCGCCATGGCCCTGTCCAATCCGGGCCTCGGCGGCCTTCCCTACGCGACGCCGACCCTGTGGGCCGCGGTCCAGTGGCTGAACGGCCGCGAGATGGCGCCTGCCCACCGCCACACCTCGCAGGCGATCCGCCTGATCATCGACGGCGCGGGCTCCTACAGCACGGTGGAGGGCGACAAGGTCTTCCTCGAGCGCGGCGATCTGGTCCTCACCCCTCCCTGGCTGTGGCACGACCACGGCAGCGAATCCGACGAGCGGGCGATCTGGATGGACGCCCTCGACATCCCGTTGAACAACTACCTCGACGCCAGCTTCTTCGAGCCTCACACGGCGGAGAGCCAGGAGATCACCGAGCAGCTCAACGGCACCGTGCTCAAGTACGGGGTGGGACAGTTGCGGCCGAGCTGGGAGCCACCGTCGACCGCCTACCCCCCGCTCTCGACCTACAAGTGGGCGGACACGGAGCGAGCGCTGGAGAACCTCTCCCAGGTCGACGCCGACCCCTTCGACGACGTCTCACTCGAATACACCAACCCACACACCGGCGGCCCGGTGATGCGCACCTTCGGCTGCCGGATGCAGATGCTGCGCCCCGGGATCCATACGCAGGCCCACCGGCACACGGGCAGCACCGTCTACCTCGCCTTCGAGGGCGACGGGGCGACGGTGATCGACGGCGTCCGCTTCAACTGGAGCCAGGGGGACATGTTCGTCGTCCCCAGCTGGGCGACCCACGAGCATCAGAACGCCTCCGCGTCCGACCGGGCGCTGCTCTTCTCGGTCCACGACGCGCCGCTGCTGGAAGCGGTCGACAAGTATCGGGTCGAGGCCCTGGCGGGCGCCGGTCGACAGACGGTCACGGCCGAGTTCGGCGAGGTGGCCTGATGCGCCTGGCGACCCTGGCGACGGAGGCGGGCACCCGTGCGGTGGTGATCGAAGGCGATCGTGCCTTCCCGGTCGGCGAGTTCGGCGACGTCGGCGCTCTCCTGCGGGCGGGCGCCGCGGGTTCGGCGGCCGCGGCGGCGGCGACGGAGCACGGCGACGGTGAGGTCTTCTCGCCCGAGGACCTGCGGCGGCCCGTGCTGGAGCCCGGCGCCGTCGTCTGCGTCGGCCTCAACTACCGCAACCACATCCTCGAGATGGGACGTGAGCTGCCGAGCGCCCCGACCCTGTTCAGCAAGCTGCCGAGAGCCCTGACCGATCCCTATGCGGACGTCTCGATGCCGTCGGTGAGCGACAAGTTCGACTACGAGGCCGAGCTGGCGGTCGTGATCGGCAAGCCCGGTCGCGACGTCGACCCGGCCACCGCCTGGGAGCACGTCGCCGGCCTCACCGTCCTGAACGACGTCACCGCCCGAGACCTCCAGCGACGCACGGTCCAGTGGTTCGCGGGCAAGACCCTGCAGGCCAGCACGCCCGTCGGTCCGGTCATCGTCACCCCTGAGGAGCTCGGTGATCTCGATCCCCTGGAGATCGCGCTGAGCGTCAACGGCGAGGAGCGCCAGCGCAGTCGGCTCGGCGAACTGGTCTTCGACGTGCCCACCCTGGTCGCCGACCTCTCGCGCCTGGTCGAGCTGCGGCCCGGCGACCTGATCGCGACCGGCACCCCCGGCGGCGTCGGCGACGCGGCGGGCCGGTTCCTTGCCGACGGCGACGTCGTCGAGGTGACGATCGACGGGATCGGGTCGCTCCGCAACACCTTCCGAAGGGAGGTTTGACGATGTTGATCGACCCGGCCGAGCTCGACCGTCGACAGCGGTCGGAAATCATCAACGGGCTGGTCGCCCCAAGGCCGATCGCCTGGGTCTCGACCGTCGGGACCGCCGGCCGCAACCTGGCGCCGTTCTCGTTCTTCGGCGCCTTCTCGTTCGACCCGCCGACGATCGGGGTCGCGCCGGGCAGCCGCGCCGGCGTCAACAAGGACTCGCTGCGCAACATCAAGGCCGGCGGCGAGTTCGTCGTCAACATGGTCAGCCGCGAGCTGGCCGAGCGGGTCAACGCCTGCAGCGGCGAATTCGATCCCGCGGTGGACGAGTGGGAGGTCGCCGGGGTGACCCCTGTCGCCTCGAGCACCGTCGCCCCGATGCGCGTCGCCGAGGCTCCGGCGGCGCTGGAGTGTCGGGTCAGGCAGATCCTCGAGCTCGGCGAGCGCGACCGGGCCGGCAACAACCTGGTCGTCGCCTGGGTGACCGCGATCTACGTCGACGACGAGGCGATCGACGGTTTCGCGCCTCGCCCGGAGGTCCTCGACCTCGTCGCCCGCATGGGCGGCGACCTCTGGTGCACCAGCCGAGATCGCTTCGAGCTTCCACGCCCCAGCAGCGTCGATCCGGCCATCGTCGCCGCCTCGTTGGGTGACGCCGCCGCGCCCCGGAGCGACGGATGACCCGCCCGGCGCAGAGTCCGCTGCGCACCCAGGTGATCGGCGGAGGCCCGGCGGGCCTCTTCTACGCGGTGCTGGCCAAGCAGCGCTTCCCCGCGCACGAGATCGTCGTCCACGAGCGCAATGCTCCCGACGCGACCTTCGGCTTCGGGGTCGTCTTCTCGGAGAGCACGGTGGGCGGCATCGCCGCCGCCGACCCCAGTCTCGCCGCGGCGCTGGCGGAGCGCGGAGTCAGCTGGAAGGACATCGAACTGCGCCATCGCGGCAGCACGATCCGCTGCGGCGGCAACGGGTTCGCGGCAATCTCCCGCAAGACCCTCCTGGGGCTGCTGCGGGAACGGGCGCGAGAGGTCGGGGCCGAGATCAGGTACGAATCCCCGGCCGATCCCGAGAGCCTCGACGACCACGATCTGCTGATCGCCGCCGACGGGGTCAACTCCCGGCTCCGCGAGTCGGGCAGCGACGCTTTTCAGCCGCGCTGGAAAAACGGCCGGGCCCGCTACATCTGGTTCGCGACGCCGCAGCCGTTCGACGCCCTGACGATGATCTTCGTCGAGGACGAGCACGGCTGGTGGGGCGCCCACGCCTACCCCTTCGAGGACGGCACCAGCACCTTCATCGTCGAGACCGACGAGGAGACGTGGCGCCGGGCGGGGATGGACTCCCGGGCAGAGCTCGGCCATGGCGAGACGGACACGGAGTCCCAGGCCGCCTGCGAGGCGATCTTCGCCGAGCACCTCGGCGGCGCGGGCCTGATCGGCAACAACTCGCGCTGGCAGCGCTTCCGCACGTTGAGCTGCGAGCGCTGGCACGACGGCAAGACGGTGCTGCTCGGCGACGCCGTCCACACCGCGCATTTCTCGGTCGGGTCCGGCACCAAGATGGCGATGGAGGACTCGGTGGCCCTGGTCGAGGCGATCGCCGACGCCGAGGACCTGCCCGCCGCGCTCGCCGCTTACGAGGAGACCGCCCGCCCCAGCGTCGAGCGGATCCAGTCCGCGGCGGTGCCCAGCCTCTTCTGGTGGGAGCGGTTCGGCAACCTCGGTGAGCTGCCGATCGAGCAGTTCGGGGTGCACTTCCTCTCCCGCAGCCCGGTGGTGACGCTGGAGCGACTACGCCTGCGCGACCGCCGCTTCACCCGCGCCGCCGAGCGATGGGCGACGACCGACCTCGAAGTCGCCCCCGACGCGACGCCGCTGGCGGCGGGCTTCGACCTCGGCGAGCTGCGACTGCGGAGCCGCCTGGTCGCCGCCCCGCCCGCCGGGCCGGACGCGCTGGTCGCCCTCGGCGGCGCCGCCCTGCTCGGTGCGGGCGCGGTCATCGCCCGCGGCTCCGGGCAGTGGTTGGAGATCGTCGCCTGGCTCCACCGGCACACGGGGGCGGCAGCGGCGTTCGATCTCGCCGACGGGCAGCTCGACGCGGCGGGAGCCGCCGCCGCGGGGTTCGACCTGCTGATCGCGGCCGCCGGCAGCGACCCTGCCGGCTGGCCCGCCGACCGGCCGCTGCTGGCGACCGTGCGTGCTCCCCTGGCGCCCGACTCGGCCGCCGGCGACGAGCTGCTCACGCGGCTCGAGGGGATGGCGGCGAGGTGGCCCGTGGCGGCCCGCGTCGTGGCGGCCGAGGGTGGGCTGACCGAGCAGTTGATGCTCTGCGATCGCATCCGACAGGAGGTCGGGCTGCCGACGCTGCTGGTCGATCCGCCGGGCCACGACGAGGCCGGGACGGCCATCGTCGCCGGCCGCGCGAGCGTGGTCGAGGGCCTGCCCTCACTGCTGGGCGGCGGCTGGAGGCAACGATGAGCCGCGGTCCGCTGGGGCGACTCCTCGCACCTTCCTCGGTTGCGGTGATCGGGGCCTCGCCCACGCCCGGCAAGGCGGGCAACGCCCTGCTGGGGACGCTGGCCGACTTCCCGGGCTCCGTCTACCCCGTGCATCCGAAGGCGGCGAGCGTGAACGAGCTGCCGGCGTATCCACGCGTCGCCGATGTCCCCGGGGCGGTCGACCTGGCCCTGATCGCGCTGCCGGCGAGGAGCGTGCCCGGCGCGGTCGCCGAGTGCCGTGAGGCGGGGGTCGGCGGCGTCGTCGTCCACGCCGGAGGCTTTGCCGAGACCGGACCCGACGGCGCTCGGCTGCAGGCGGAGTTGAAGGCCGCCATCGGCGACGGTGGCATGCGCGTGCTCGGGCCGAACACCTCGGGCTTCATCGCGCCTCCGCTCGGTCTCTTCGCCACCTTCGTCGCCGCCGCCGCGCAGATCCCGGCCGGACCTCTGGCGATCGTCGCCCAGAGCGGTGGCGTGAACCATGCGCTGGCCTTCGCCGCCGCCCGCGAAGGGCTGGGCCAGCGCCTCGCGGTCGGGCTCGGCAACGCGTCCGATGTCACCGTCGCCGACGTCCTGCGGCACCTCGGCTCCGATGAGGAGGTCGGGGTCGTCGCCTTGGCCCTGGAAGGCATCGACGACGGCCGCGACCTGCTCGACGCGGTCGGCGAGCTGACCGAACGCGTGCCCGTCGTCGCGCTCAAGGTCGGACACAACGAGAAGATCGCGGACTTCGCGCGGTCCCACACCGGGGCCATGACCGGTAGCCGGGCCGCGGCGCGGGCGCTGCTGCGCGAGGCGGGAGCGGTGGTCGTCGACGACACCACCGCCCTCCTCGACGCCGCGCGCGCCCTGGCGGGCACTCGCCTGAAGCCAAAGCTCGACCCGGGCGTCGCGGTCTTCACCGGCCAGGCCGGGCCCGGCCTGCTGCTCGCCGACGCGCTCGCCGCCTCGGGCGTCTCGATGCCGCGCCTCGGCGCGGCCGCCCAGGCACGGCTGACGGAGCTGCTGGGCGGTCTCACCTTCGTCCGCAATCCGGTCGACACCGGTCGACCGGGCGCCTCCCTCGAGGAGGCATTGCGAACGGTCGAAGAAGACACTGCCGTCGACCTGATCGCCGCCTACTTCCTCGACGAGCCGGATGCGCTCGACCCGGTCGCCCTCCTCGGTGGCCGGCGCCGCGTGCCGGCGGTATTCGGCAGCGCGGGCCCATCGGCTCGGATGACGGCCGTCCAGGAAGCGCTCGGGGCGCATGGAGTCAAGGTCTTCCCCACGCCCGAGCGCGCCGCCACCGCCGCCGTGAGCCTGGTGGAGGACGCCCGCGCGGCGGACGCCCGCGCGGCGGCTCGCCGCGAAGCGATCGAGTCCCCGGAGGAGGCGTTGCTCGGCCCCGCCCGAGCCACCGGTTGGGACGAGGACCGGGCCAAGGGCCTCTTGGAACGGATCGGCATCGCCTGTCCCCGGCGCCATGCCTGCGGCAGCGAGGAGGAGGTGCTGATCGCCGCCGAGCGCCTCGGCTTCCCGGTCGCGGTGAAGCTCCTCCATGCCGATCTCCGCCACAAGACCGAACTGGGCGGCGTCCACCTCGGCCTCGCCACCCCGAACGACCTGGCCGACGCGCTCGGTCGGCTCCGCGCCGTACCGGCCCCGGCCGGCGCCCGCTACCTGGTCGAGCAGATGGCACCGAGCGGTCCGGAGCTGTTGCTCGCGGCCGTCGACGATCCGACCTTCGGGCCGATCGTGATGCTCGGCGCCGGCGGCGTCGAGGCGGAGTTGCTCGCCGACGTGACGACGCGCCGTGCTCCGGTCGCCCCCGTCGAGGCCCGCTCGATGCTCGGCGACCTGAAGACCGCCGACCGCTTCCGCGGCTTCCGCGGCGGCCCCGCGGTCGACGAGGGAGAGCTGGCCGGGCTCGTCGTGGCCATCGGCACCCTGCTGGTCGCCGAGCCGGCGCTGGCAGAGATCGAGGTCAACCCCCTGCGCGTGACCCGCGGCGGCATCCTCGCCCTCGACGCTTTGGTCTCCGAGTGACTCCGAGGCCCCACACCGTGACCGGACCGACCGCCATACGCAGACCGGCGGCGGTCGCGCCGCCGGTCAGATACATCCGCGTGCCTGCCGGCACCGCACGACCGAGCTCACGGGCCAGGCGCTTGATGCGCTCGGCGTCAGCGGGCTCGCGCACGCTCTGCGGCTCCTGCAAAGCTGGCGACCCGCGCGAGGATCGCGTTGTAGTGAGAGTGGGCGCGGTCGCCCAGCTCATCGCGCAGGCGCAGGTAGAGCTCGTGGGAGGCCGGCACGGAGCCGCCGGCACTGGGCGCTTCGAGTCCGAGGCGCCGTAGGCGCGTCGCCGCGCTCTGCACCGCACTTGCCTCGACGCTCCGCCGCCCGGCACGCAGGTCGGCGATTCCGACCAGGACGATCTCTGATCCCGGCAGGCGCTCCATTTCCTCTGCGGTCATCGGCTCAGAGGCTAGATGATCAATTCCGCGACTTCGTCGATCTCCCGAAGGAAACCGGTCATGACGGGATCCCAGGGGGGCCGAGGATCTCGATGCCGAATTCCCCGCCGGGATCGCTCATCCGCGTCTTCTCAGCGCCAAGGCCGTCGCCACGCCGGCGAGGCCGAGCGCCGCGATCGCGAGCAGGCGACTCAGATCGTCGCCCCCGTCGCCGGCCGCCTCCGCGACCGGCGTGGCGGCAGGTTCGGCGCTCGCCGGTGAGCCTGTCGGGGTCGAACCGGCGGCCGTGGCACTCTCGCCGCCGGCGTTCTGCAGAGGAGCATCCGCCCCGATCTCGGTCACCGGCGCGGGGCTCTCGGAATCGGGCCCGCCGATCCACCGCACCACCTCGCCGTCGTCGTAGACCTGAAGTGCCTTCCAGGCGATGGCTCCGGGCTTCGGTGGAGTCGCAGCGAGGAAGGAGAATTCGACGAAGCCGTCGGGCTCGGCGCGCCCCTTCCAGGAGATCGTCCCGATCGCCCCGGTCTTCACGGTCTGCGTCGTCCGCCGCCAGCCGGGCGTCGAACCGAAGGAAAAGGGCAACACTCCCGCGGGGACCTTCAGGATGACTTCCTTCGTTCGGTGCGGCGCCCGCTCGCCGGGGACGAGCACCGTGAACTTGACGGCGTCGTCGGGCGCCGCCGAGGTCGGACTGACCTGGATGTGAGCCGCCGCCGTCGCGGTGGTGACACCCAAGAATCCGACGGCGAGCGCCACGACCAGCCAGGCCCGCCTCACCGCTTCAACCGGAAGCCGAAGCTCGCCTGCTGCCGATGCCCGTCGGCACCTACCCACGCCACGCTCGCGGTGTAGGAACCCGGAGCGAGGTTCGGCCTCAACCCGACGCTCACCATGCTGAAGTTGCGGGGATCGCGGCCACCCGTGCCTTTCGAGACCTTTCTACCGTCGGGGCCGATGACCTTGAGGGTCCCGCTGCGGATCGGCCCGCTGAGGGTGACGGTCACGCGCTTGACGGTCGTCTTCGCGGTGCCGGACGGGCTCTTGGCGACGATTTCCACGTGTGCCGAGGCGGCAGCGGGCAGCGCCAGGATCAGCCCGACCGAGAGCAGGGCGGCGCCGACGGCGCGCCGCATGGTCCAGCGAGAGTCCTTCATCGCTTCCTTTCGTTGGTGTTCGAATTCAGTGACTTCCGTTTGAACGGATCCGCGAAGCGCGGGTCCTTGGAGAAATCCGGTTCGGTGAGCGTGGTGAGGAACGCCACCAGGTCTTCACGGTCTTCTTCGCTCAGGCGGATCCCGGAGATCAGCGGGTCCTTGTGGGGGTTCTTGCGCCCGTCGCCGGCGTACGGGCCTTCGGTGATGACGCGGCCCCCGGCGGCGTAGTTGTCGACGACTTCCTTCAAGGTCGCGACCGACCCGTCGTGCATGTAGGGAGCGGTGCGGGCGACGTTGCGCAGCGAGGGCGCCCGGAAGGCCCCCATGTCCTTGGGCTTGCCGGTGATTTCGTAGACGCCCCGGTTGGGATACGGATATTCACCCGTTTCGCCGACGTTGTAGAGCCCGGTGTTGTGGAATCTCGGCCGTTCGGCAGGTGACCCCACGTAGGTGTCCTGGTCGTCGAAGAGAAAGCTGCCGTGGCAGTGGTGGCACTCGCCTTCCTCGCCCATGAAGAGATCCATCCCCCGCGTCTCTTCGGCGCTCAGCTCGGCCTTGCCACGTAGGTAGCGGTCGTATTTCGAGTTCGCGGAGACGATGCTGCGCTCGAACGCGGCGATCGAGTCGATCACGTTGGTCCAGCTGACCGGACGCTTGGACTTTCGAAACACGCGCGGGAAACGCTTCGCGTACCAGCGGTCGCCGCGGATCCGGGCGAGCACCTTGCCTTTGTTCTTGTCGTTGATGCCCAGCTCGACCGGGTGGGTGGCGAAGAGCGGCACCCCCATCTGGTCCTCGAGGCTGGTCAGCGCCGGATTGGCCCAGGTCAGGGTCGTGCGGTAGGCGGAGTTGACGATCGAGGGCGAGTTCCGCGGCAGGGTTTCGCCGGTCGAGCCGACCGGGGTCGTCTTGCCGTCGGTGAAGGCCAGCTGGGGTTGATGGCACGAGGAGCACGACTCGGTTCCGTTGCCGGAGAGGCGGGCGTCGTAGAAGAGTCGGTGCCCGATCGCGACCTTCCCTCGGGTCATCGGATTGTCGGCCGGGACCCGCGGCTGTGGCATTCCCGGCGGCAGGGACCAGGTCCACCCACCGTCCGTGTGGGGCGCGATCGCGCCAACGGCCTGCATGCCGAAGAGCGCGGCGCCGACGACGACGATCGCCGCCACCGACACCGCGACCTTCCGCGCAAGGCGGCGCGGGACCGCGTGACGGTCCCGACCGCGATCCCGCGCCATTGCTACTTCCCGACGACGCGGAAGGTGCTCTGCGCCGTCGTCTTGTTCGTCCCGAGCTTCATCCCGAGGGCCTTGAAGATCGACGGGCAGTCCGGGTCGTTGGTCTCCGACATGCAACCCGGGGTCAGGCTCATGCCCTCCATGCCGTCCATCGCGGCCATTTCCATGCCGCCGCCGCTGCTCGCCAGATCATCGCCCGCGAGGAGTGCCTCGAGGTCGACGGCGATCTTCTGTCTGGCCGGATCGAACTTCGACAGCGTCACCTCGTTTTCGTTGCGCAGGCCGCATCTGACCTTGCCGCCGGTGGCGGGATTGCCCTTGCAGTCGGTGCTGCCGATGTGGACGAAGAACGTCTTCGATTCCCACGCCGGGCCACCGTCTTCGCTGACCTCGATCTTCATGAACTTGCGGCCGAACTGCCAGGACCAACCCATGGCGGTGTTGTTCAGCGGCGCGGGCATCGCCGTCAGGTCGGTATGGCTCAGCGACGGCGGCACGCTGACGCTGTAGCGGACGCCGACGTAGCTGCCCTTCGGCGCGGTGCCGCTGACCGTGGCGTTCGTCGCCTTGGTCCCTTCGGCGGCGCAGCCGCCGGTCCCGTTCTCGAGGTCGATCAGGGTGACCGCTTCGTCGCCCTTCGCGTAGCTCCACTTCGAGTTGGCCGGCGGCGTGACCGGGACGGCTCCGCCGCCCTTCTTCAGCAGTTCCACGCCGGTGACGTAGAAGCGCAGGTCGGTCAGCTGCGCGGTCCTCGAGGTCGTGCCGAGGCCGGCGATCGGCCTCCCGCAGGAGACCGGCTTGGTGCCGGCGACGGCGGCGAAGTCGATCGCCACCTTCTGGGTCGACTGCTTACCGCCATGGGAGGCATCGTGGTGCCCGGGGTGGGCGAGGGCAAGGCCCGGCAGGGCAGCCAGGGCCAGCGCGGCCGTCGCGACGACGGCACGCGAACGCGTGATGAGTCTCATCATTTTTCCCCAATCTCTGGGTCGTCTGGGCGCGCCCGCCGTCGTGGCGGGAGCGTGGTGTCGCGCGACGGCAGGCCAGGCCGGCTGCCACGCGCACCGATGGCGTTTCTCAGCTCGTCAGGGGACGAGCGCGCCGGCGCGCACCAAGGCACGGGCGCCCGTGGGGGCACCTCGAACGGAGGTGGAACGCGTCAGCTGGAGAGCGCGACCGGCGGCGGGCGGGTGGCGAGATTGAACGCCAGCAGGGCCGAGCCGCGAGGGCGCAGGGCCCTGGGGGCGGGACGGCGAGAGACCGAAAGACGGCGAGCAGGCCGCCGGCGCGGACGACGCCGCGCCAGTCGCGCGATCAGATTCTCGCCCGGGTAGAAGTCGAAGGAGAGCGCGAGGCAGATCGCGACGAGCGGCAGTGCCGCCAGCATCTCTTCGGGCCCTTCGGCGAGGAAGGTGCAGCCGATGACGAGCCCGCTGACCAGTGCCAGCAGGAGAGGCAACGTCTTCAGGCGAAACGGACGAGACATCGAACCCGCCGAACCCTACCGATGAACCTCCGACGTCATCGGTCGAGAGGGCTTGGCGATGTGACCGGGCCGTGAGATGGTCCCACGGTCTCGTCCTTCCAGTCAAATCCTCCGGAAGGAACCGAATGCAGCGCATCCGCGGCAAACTCACCTACTCCAACGTCGTCGCGACGCTGGCGCTTTTCCTTGTCCTCGCGGGCGGAAGCGCCTTCGCGGCCAAGCAGATGTTGCCGAAGAGCTCGGTCGGCACCAAGCAGATCAAGAACGGCGCGGTCGCCGCGGCCAAGTTGAAGAAGGGCTCCGTCACCGCCACCAAGCTGGCGGGCGGCGCGGTGGGCACGAACGCGCTCGCCGACGGCGCGGTCACCTCGGGCAAGTTGGCGGGTGGCGCGGTCGCCACCGGCAACATCGCCCCGGCGGCGGTGACGGCGGGCAGCATCGCCAACCAGGCGGTGGGCACGTCCAAGCTCGCCGGGAGTGCGGTCGCCAACGGCAATCTCGCCAATGACGCAGTGACCTCGGACAAAGTGAAAGATGGCTCGCTGACGAGCGCCGACATCGCGCCGAACACTTTCCTTGCCGCCAACGGGACGGCGGTCAACTCGACGGCGCTGGATGGCCTCGGGCCCTCCGAATTCGTCCGTGGCAAGGCTCGCTTCATGTCGGCCCGGGTGGTCGTGCCGGCGGGCCAGAGCGCCGAAGTGCTCGAGCTGAACTTCGCCCACATCGAGGGGACGTGCAGCGGCGGTTCGGTGCCGACCCAATCGATCGTCGCCGAGCTGAACCTCGAGAACGCGTTCTACACGGCGATCGACTTCGGCACTTCGAGCACCGCACCCGGCACCACCGACATCGGGACCGCCAACGCCTTGACCGCGGGCACCGCGCTGACCGCGACGCATACGTCGGTCACCCCGCAGAGCGTCACCTGGCAGGCCGCCTACAACGACGGCACCGATCAGGTCGCCACCGCCTGGGTGTCCGATCAGGACGAGGGCGGGTCGTGCGTGTTCATCGCCCAGGGGACGACGACGCTCGGCTGACCGCGGATGCCGCGGCCGCTCGTCGAGCAGCCCCTCGACTTTCTCGTCGCGTCCTGAGCGGCCGCGGCCAGGCCGGTCACCTCGGCCGGCTTCTCCTCCGGGGTCCCGGCTCGACCAGCGCCGACCCCGCCCTGCTCAACCCTTTCCCTCGCCCGCCTCGGCGATCTCGCGGAAGCGCTCGGCCAGCAGGGTGAAGAAGGTGTGGCGAGGGACGATCGCGTGCACCCTGCCCGCGGTGGCGATCGGGACGATCAGCACCCGGTGGTGGAGGAAGATCTCGACCAACTGGGTGTCGGAGTAGTCGTCCTCGACGAGGATGTGATCGGTGGTCAGGTAACGACGGATCGGCTCGACGGCACAATCGCTGCGGCGCTCGATCGTCTCGTCGACCGAGCGGGAGATCATCGCGGCCGAGGCGAGCTCTCCGACATACCCGGGAAAGAGGGCGGCCATGAACTCGCGCTCGCCGAAGATTCCGGCGAAGCGACCATCCTCCTCGACGGCGGGCAGGGCCGGCACTCCGGCTTCGATCACCCGCCGCGCCGCGGGACCGATCATTTCGTCGGCCTTCAGCGGCTCTATCTCCTGCAGGATCTCTTTGACGATCTCGTCGGGCATCGGTTCTCCTCAGAGTGCGATGTAGCGGATGGCGATGTAGGCGGAGGCCAGGGCGATCGAGATCAAGGTGACCGGCAGGCCGACGCGGAGAAAGGTCACGAAGCCGATCGGCGTGCCCGCCCGCTCGGCGAGGCCGGCGGCGGCGACGTTGGCGGCGGCGGCGATCATCGTCGCGTTGCCGCCGAAGCAGGCGCCGAGGGCAAGCGCCCACCAGTAGGCATCGTCGCCCTGGGCATTGGCGGCCGACTGCAGGTCCTTGACCACGGGGACCATCGCCGTCGTGAACGGGATGTTGTCGACGACCGCGGAGCCCAGCGCGGAGACCCAGACGATCCCCAGAAGCTCGGCGGTCCGGTCACCGCCGGTCACGTCCTTGACCGCGTCGGCAACGTGATCGATCGCCCCCGTGACCTCCAACGCCCCGACCATCACGAAGAGCCCGATGAAGAAGAAGAGCGTCGTCCACTCGATGTGCGACAAGGCCTCCTCGAGCTTGACCCTGGTCACCAGGAGACCGACCGCGGCGCCGGTCAGGGCGACGGTGGCGGGCTCGACGTGCAGCGCCTGGTGGGCGAAGAAGGCGAGGATCGTGAGGAGGAGGACCGGGCCCGTCCGCTTCAGCTCCGCGCTGTCGCGGATCGAGGCGACCGCGTTCAGGCCCATCACCGCCTGCCGGTCGCGCTCCTCGATCCGCAGGCGACCGCGGAAGACCAGGTAGAGAAGCGGCACGACCACGGCCAGCGTGACGATCACGATCGGCGCCAGGTTGACGATGAAGGCGTTGAAGCTGAGCCCGGTGGCGCCCGCGATGATGATGTTCGGCGGATCCCCGATCAAGGTCGCCGTGCCACCTATGTTGGAGGCGATCACCTCGATGATCAGCAGGGGCACCGCCTCGATGTCGAGCGCGTCGGCGAGCAGGAACGTGATCGGCGCGACCAGGAGGATCGTCGTCAGGTTGTCGAGGAAGGCGGAGAGCAGCGCCGTGATCCCGGCGAGGATCATCGTCAGGGCGAACGACCGGCCACCGGAGAGCTGCCCGGCACGGATCGCGATGTAGTCGTAGATCCCGGTCTGCTGGGTCAGGTAGACGAGGATCATCATCCCGACCAGCAGGCCGATGGTGTTGAAGTCGACCGACTCGATCGCCTGCTCCTGCGAGAACTCGCCGACGAACAGGACGACGATCGCCGCCCCGAGGAGCGCGATGTTGGTGCGGTGCAACTTCTCGGCGGCGATTGCCGCCAGGGCGATGACGAAGGTGGCTACGGCGATTGCCATGGAGGCCTTTCAGGTTCGACAAAACGATGCCGACCAGGCTTCCCGGCTCACCGTCACCCAGGCTAACGTATGCGGCTCCGTTGACCGCCCTACGCCTTCGCGTGCATCTGCGCCGCCGTCGCCTCGATCGCGAACTGGCGGCCGGGATCGATCCCGCCGACAGGCCCGACCTCCGCGAGCGTGCGGCCGAACTCGTCGGAGCCAGGGCGCGGCGCAGCCTCGCCACGGTGCTCGATCGGACCCGCCGGGAAGCCGAGGGCCCGGCCCGCCCCTTCGAGTCGGCCGCCCCTCTCGCCCGTGCGGCGATCAAGGCGAACTCGGCGCAGATCAGGACGATCGTCCGCCGCCTGGAAGACGGACAGGCCATCGCGTCGACCAGCATGGCCCGGGTAGCCGTCCTGGTCCACGAGCGCGACAGCCCTCTGTTCGATTCCGATACCTCCGCGCAGGACCTTCAGCGGACGCTCGCCTCGATCCTCGGCGATCTGACTTGAGCCTCTCCTTCGGCGCCTCGCTCCTGGTATTCGGGTCTCTCCTCACGGTCGTCGCGGCGCTCTCGGGGGTGATGCGCGGCACGGTGCTCTCCGCCTCGGTGCTGTCGTTGGGACTGGGGATCGTCCTCGCGGCGGTCGGCCTGCTCGACGTCGACCCGAAGTCCCAATCGGTCGTCGAGCTGATCGAGCTGGCCCTGGCGCTGACGCTGTTCTCCGACGGCATGTTCGTCGAGCGCGAGCTGCTCCGCGAGAACCGCGGAACGGTGGTGAGAGCGTTGGCGATCGCGATGCCGATCACCCTTCTCCTGATCGCGCTCGCGGGCAAAGCGCTCTTCCCCGAGCTGACCTGGGCGGAGGCATTCCTCCTCGGCGCGGTCCTCTCCCCCACCGATCCGGTCGTCACCTCGGCGGTGGTCACCTCGACCCGGGTCCCCGCCGCGGTTCGCCACACGCTCAACCTCGAGTCGGGACTGAACGACGGCCTGGCGCTTCCCTTCGTCCTCTTCTTCCTGGTCCTGGCCCAGCCCGGTGGCAATGCGGGGATCGAAGCGGCGACGCTTGCCGGACAAGCGGCGGTCGGAGGCTTCCTCGGGGCGGCGCTCGGCTACCTGGGAGGCCGCGCGCACCCGCATCTTCCACGCGGCGGGATCACCGCCCGTTACGAGGGGATCTATGCGATCGGCTTCGCGCTGGCGTCCTTCGGCCTCGCCGAAGTGACCTGGGGCAACGGCCTGATCGCGGCCTTCGTCTGCGGGATCGCGATGGCGGCCGGCGAGCGCCGCGTGCCCGAGGGATTCGTCGACTTCGCCGAGAGCGCCAGCACCATCCTCCAGGTCCTCACCTTCTTCGTCTTCGGCGCGTTGATCGTCACCACCGGCTTTCACGGCAGCGTCCTCGCGCTGATCGTCTTCATCGCCTTCGCCTTGGTGGTGGCGCGCCCCGCGGCGATCCTCCTCTCCTTCCTGCGCACCGGCATCTCCCGCGCCGAGCAGCTCTTCATGGCCTGGTTCGGGCCGAAGGGCGTGGCCTCGATGCTCTTCGCCCTCCTCGTCCTCAAATCGACGGTGGGCGACCGGACCCTCGTCTTCGACATCGCCTCGATCGCGATCGTCGTCTCGATCGTCGCCCATGGCCTCACCGACACGATCGGCGCGAGCTGGGTCGCCGACCGGGTGGCCGACGACGACGGAGATCCGCCGAGCTTGCCAGACGACTGACAGCGCCCGCGCGCGGACAGGTAGATGGTCAGCAAGCTGACAATCGTGGTACGCCGCCGGCTTTTTCGGGTTCATGGTGGTTCAAACGAACTCCAGGGAGGGAGACCTGGCTACCGCCTGATTCAGCCTGACGTTTGGCTCTGCAAAGCCCAATACGGTCCGGTTGCATCCGGTTGTTTACGGCGTTTTCCTTGCCTCACTGGCGCACTACTGGCGCACAGCTATGCCTTTCGGCACGCGACGACGCTCGGCTTTCGGAGGTGGTGGTCCTATTCCGTCAGTCAAAGAGTTCGCCGGGACGAACCTCGACCGCCCGAGCGAGTTTTTCGACCGTCGACACCTGCGGATCTCGTTTCCCTGCCTCGATCCGACTCACCTCGGTCGGATGGACCCCGCTGCGTTCGGCAACCTGCTCCTGGGTGAGGCCCAGTTTCTTTCGGGCGGCCTTGAGATTGGAGCCGAGTGTGCACACGGCATGGATCGTCGGCGCTCGATGCAAATAGCTCCATAGGGGACTTCACAAGTCTTAACCTAGGAAACTTCACAAATTTCCATTACTCTGCTCTCATTGTGGAAAGCAAACAAAGTGGCGCGGGGCCTCGCCAATCCCCCTCCAAGAGCATTGACAAGACCCCGAAGCCCGTGACTACATCGCCTTCGTGGTCTGGACGCTGTTGACGACCATCGGAACCTCCTCCATCTTCATGGCATTGCACCTCCTCCCTGATCCCAAAGGCCCGTCCCCGATAGGCGAGCCGAGCGGAGGCGATGCTAAGTCGCGTTCAACTAGTCCGCATCTGGTGAGTAGCCGTCGCGGCGGAGTTTGGGAGAACTCCTAGACTTGCCGTAAGCCCAAATTTTTATTGATTGCCGTATTTCGCTAATGCAAAAGGAGGCAGGCGGGGTGCCTACAGAGACGACGGGTCGAGACCGACCGGGTCAGCGCGGCAAGAGCATCGAGGACGTGGTCGGTTACGCCGTCAGCCATCGAACGCGGGTGCAGCTCTTGATCATCCTCAACCAGGGGACGTATTGCGCGAGCGAACTCTCGGAGATCATCGGCGAGCCGATCAACAGCGTGTCCAACCACCTAAAGGAACTCGCTGACGGCGGAGCCATCGAAATCGCGGAGACCAAAAAACGTCGCAACTTCCTTCAGCACTTCTACCGAGCGATCTCGATTCCAAATTATTCGGGCGCCGAACTACTGGAGATGCATCCGCTCCAGCGACAGGTGACCGTTGGACTGGCCGCTCAATCACTGATCGCCGAGATCATGGCCTCCCTGTGGGAGGGCAAAATCAGCAACGACCCCGATCACATGCTGGCTTGGGACCGTCTCAATCTCGACAAGCAGGGACACCGCGAAGTCACCAAGGAGCAGGAGCGGCATTTTGAGCGCCTGGCGCAGATTGAGGAGGAGTCGCTGCTTCGCGCCGCCCGGGAGGGCGAGTCCACCGTCCCCTACATCGTGTCCTCGCTCGGCTTCGAGCGTGGTCGGAAGGCGCCAGTCGCTCCTGGGTCAGCGTTTGGTGAGTGACACGCAGTGTCCGATTGACGGACACAGAAGTACTTGAAAACGTGAAGTAGTCAGAGGTTGTCACCACCGGCCTTCCGGGCTCGCGCGGCGCCACCCCGTAGAAGCTTTCGCGTTTTCACGATGACCCAAACTTCCGCCCCCAATGCCACCCCATCGCCGACCAGGGACGGCGATTCTAGAGGCGGAATGGGAGACGAGCAGTTTCAGACTGACGGATCTGCTCGTCCCCCCGCACCGTCTCCGCATCGGCTTGGTGTGGCCTTCGTGTCGTAGATGGCGGGGGTAAAAATTACGGCCGACCAGCGGGACGCACTCTACGACCGCATCCTCGATCGGCTAAGCGGGATCGAGGACATCTTCGTCGCGGCTGGCTCCGACGATTTCGCGACGGCCGATCGACTCGCCCGCGAGTACTCCGACGAACTGCGCCTGGTGTTCGACGATCTGGGGTGGGGCGCCCGAGCGGGGTCAGGGGTGATCGAGCTGACCGCCACACCCGAGATGCTGCGGCGCCTGTTCGGCAGGTTCCGCGAAGCGGTCGCGTCCGAACGGGACGCACAGGTGAAGGCCCGGGACGAAGCCCGCGCACTCGAAGAGCGCAGCCGGCTGGTCGATCAGGCCTGCACAAGTGTCCTCGACGCATTGGAGCGCGAGTCGTGACGGGCCGCAACCGTGGACCTCACCGGGGCACCTCTCGCCCGCCGGCCCCACGCGATCCAAGGGAAGGACCGAGCTTGCCCCACCCCGACGAGGAGGCGAACCTGGCGCTCGTCACCGGGACGATCCTCGAAGAGCCGACCCGAGACACGAGCCGGGGCGGAGATCCCGTGACGATCCTTCTCCTCGGCGTGAAGGCCTCCGACGTGGGCGACCGCGACGAGACGGCCTGTCTCGAAGTCGAAGCGGGGGACCCCGTCGCCGACCCCCACCGCGACAGGCTTCGCAAGGGGCTTCGGCTAGTTGTGTTGGGCCGGCTCACGGGCGTCGGGGTCTGGGCCACCGCCCTCGTCCCGGCGGTGCCGATGCCCCCGGGGTACAGAGGGACGGGACGACCATGAGCAGGGAGCAGACGACCTCCATCTCCTACGCGCTGAGAAGTGAGGTCCGGCGCGAGATCCTCCGGCATCTGGCCGACCGGAGGCCGGGCGACGGCATGTGCGCGCGGGAACTCTCGGAGATCCTCGGGCGGAACCTTGAGGTCACCTCCTACCACCTCCAGCGCCTGTACGAATGCGGCACGATCGCGCCCGTCGAGCAGTCCGACGGCGGCCCGACCACGCACCTCTACGTCTTCAACGTCGACGATCCCGGGGCACTTGCGGTCCTGGGTCTGGAGGAGCGCGGGACGGGGTCCGACGATACGGAGGGGACCGCGTCCCCGTGACCCGGACGCCGAAAAACAGAGCCGAGCTCGATAGGGCCCGCCGGACCGCACGGATCGACCTCCTGCCGACCGATCTCTTCCGCGACGAGACCGCCGCCTTCGACGTGGTCGTGGACGGCCTGGGGCTGGTGGGTCGGTGGTCGCAGAGACAGGGGGCGGCCGGAGAAGTCACCTGGACGACGGGCGATGTCTTCGGGACGGGAGCCTGCGACCTCGATGAGGAGAAGATCCTGGCGGCGGTGCGCGAGTCGATCCCGTTCCGGATCGAGGAGGTGCGCGGGCCGCGCCGGATCCTGGACCGAATCTTCCCAAGGCGCGACGGTGAGCGCTAGCGGCAAGCCGCCGCCGGCGACCGGGCGGACGCACGATTCGGATCGGGGTGAGGAACGTTGAGCGGGAGGCACCGCAAGAGCAAGAACTTCTCCGAACCGACGAACCCGGCGCCGCCGCCGCGCCGGACCCCAACGCCGCGACAGGACGAGAGGGCCGCGGAATCCTTCCTCGTCTCCTCGCTGCTCGCGATGCTCCGCTACGAATGGCGGGCACGGGTGGATGAGCGCTCCGCGATCGAGCTTGTCGAGGCGTGGCTGCCGATCATGCCGGGGTCGATACTCCGGACGTTGGAGGCCGACGAGGAGGAGGATCAGGGCGCTCCGGACGAGCACGTGCTGGGCGCCGACTTCTCGCTCCTGCTCGCCTTCACGGACCGGATGCTCTCGCTCGACCTTCCCTCGACGGATGCCGGGATCTTCGAAGGCCCTCCGATCCTCGACAGACGGCGCGACGGATCGGCGATCCGCACCGCCTCACGCGACGCAGAGGTCTGAAGGTGCCCCGTCATTCCCCCGGGACCGGCATCAACCTCCCCAAGGTGCTGGCGAACGCAGTCGCCGTCCAGGGGGAGATGGAGGAGGCCAAGGTCCGCCTACGGGAGTCCGAGGTCGAGGGCAGATCGGGGGGCGGGCTGGTGACTGTGAGGCTCGGCGGAGACCTCGTGGTACGCGAGGTGTCGGTCGACCCGGCCGCCTTGGAGGAGGACGCCGAGCTGGTCGGTGAGATGGTGCAGGCGGCGATCAACCAGGCGATCGGCGCGGCGCGTGAGCTGGCGGCCTCGATGCTCGGCGGCATCACCGCGGGCGGCTCCCTCCGGGAAGGGCTTTGAGAGGTGGCCGGCGCGCAGGGAGGAGAGGGCGGCGGCGTCTTCCCCCGGTTCGGCCGCACCCTCGACACCGGCGATTACCGCACCGTCCCCAACGTCACCGAGCAGGACCTCGCCACCCTCGACGAGCGCGAGCGCGAAGTCGTGCGCCTCGCGTTCGGACTCCCCGACGGTGAGCCGGCCTCATACCCGGAGATCGGCAAGAAACTGGGGGTCAGTGGCGAGAGGGTCCGCCAGATCCGAAACGCCGCGCTCGGCAAACTCCAGAGGATCGTCAACCCCGACTGGCCCTGGCCGAAAGGACAGGCCCCACAGGGGTGGCGGCTGAAGGACGCCCTCGACACCGCCGGATTCTGCTGGCCGTCAGGGAACGACTGGCCGCCAGATCAGCTGCCGACCGGCTTCGACCCGGCCGGGCATCCCGCCGCCCCCGAGGTGGGGCTTGCCGAGGAGGAGATCGTCCCCGGCATCGCCTCCCTCCGTATGGACCCTCTGCTCCTGCTCCGGGACGCCCGGGTCGTCAATCCGCCGGATCGTGAGCGGATGGGGATCGGCGTCTTCGTCTGCGTGTCGTCCGCCGAGGATCGTGACGAGACGACCTGGGTCGCACTCACCCAGAAGGCTCGCCCGGATCGCCTGCCGATCGAGAGCCGATGGCGGACCGGTGGCAACTACAAGTGGCGGCGCCGAAAGCTCTACCTGATGGATGCCGGGAGGTGGATCGGTCCCCGGGGCGCCTTCGTGTCGGCGGCCTGGAGAGAAGCCTTCAACGAGTTCCCAGAGCGGGCGGGCCTTACGGTCGAGGGCCTCGCGGTGGTGCGCGCGTCGGTACTTCGTGTGCGCAAGCGGGATTGAGGGCACGGAGGTCGATGTCTTATTCACCTAGTGCGCTATAGGCTTTTCGCGCAATCGAGGTAGGGGGAGTCGATGAAGCGTCTCGGTGGGGTCTTCGGCGTTCTCGCCGTCGCGGTAGTCATGGTGGCCGGCTGCGGTGATGGGAGCAGTTCCTCCGGCGGTGATGAAAAGTCTGCGCTGGCGGAGACGGCGATCCATCGACCCGTGCATGAAGCAGCACGAGAGTCGCCGAAGCAGGAACGGCGGGAACGGAAGGAAAACCGCGAATTCAAGGAACGCGAAGAGAGGCGGATCGCCGAAGAAGACGAAGAGGCGAAGAAAGAGCAGAAGGAAAAGAAGAAGCACCCTAAGCCGAAGCCCGAACCTGAACCGTCTCCCACTTCGGAAGTCGATCCGATCGCGGCCGAAGAGTTCCACTACTTCAAGGGGACCGACCTCGGCAACTGGGAAATCGCCTACAGCGTCTGTGCCGTCACCCCCGAAAAGCAATTGGCGACGGAATTCCATACCGAACGCAACTGGGCCGCCATCGGCCACGCCTACGGATCGGAATACCGCGAACCGTTCAACATCGCGCCCGAAGAGGGCTGCATGGCGGCCGTGAAGGACTCGCCGGCCCAGCGGGAAGCGATGTTCGCGCTGATGGAAGAAAACGAATGACCGTCTGGGACGCGCTCGTAACCGGCGCCTTGACGAAAGTCGGTGTCATCGCCGTCGCCATCGCCCTGGTGGTGATCTGGGTGGCGTGGGAGCTTTTCCTGATGACGAGGAAGAAATGCCCGGATTGCGCCAAGGGCATAGAGAGGTCGGCCAACGTCTGTCCCCACTGCGGTTATCGCTTCGCGCCTTCGCCGAGAGCGAGCCGATGAGGTCGGAACGCCGGTTCACCATCGTCGAACCGCTCGACCAAGCCAGGGAGAGGATGCTCGGGACTGGGCGATGTCGCTCGTCCCGCTGGGGCTCGGTCCACATGGACATGGCACGACGGCTGCAACTACGGCGGCGAATACCGACCCTTCTCGGACGTGTTCCTTTTCGGACTCCTGTCAATACCTGGCCGCCGCCGAGCGGTTGCCGGCGGGCTGAGCGCCGGCTCACTGGCGCATTTACTGGCGCACAGGCCTGTCCGGGTGCCTCGCCCGAGACGGCGAACTGCCGATTTTTGGCCCCACAACAGAAAACGCCCCTCCGGGGAGGAGGGGCGCTTCTGGGGTTACTACAGGGAGGAGAGACATGTTCAAGAAATTGAGCACTACCGCAGCGTGTGTCGTTCTAGCGGCGGCGGCACTGTCCGTCGATGCGATCGCCGCCGGACACCACGGCGTGGCACGAGGAAAGACCGGTCAGGGACGGTCGATCCGGATGGCGGACTCACCGAAGCAGATCAAGCTCCGGGGCTTCTCGATCGAACTCCGCTGCTCGGGCGGCTACCAGTTGGTCGATCAGGAGAGCGGCTTCCTCCCGACGACCGTGAGCCCCAGCGGTCAGTTTCACGATCACCAGTACGGGTCGACCGACGAAGTACTCATCCGCGGCCGGCTGCACGCCCATGCCGTTCGCGGCTGGATCAGGGTCCGGGATCGGCTCGGCAAGCACCACTGCTCCTCGCCATGGGTGAAGTTCACCGCCAAGCAGGGGTGACCGCCCGGGAACCACGGAACCCGTTCCGGCAGGGGTGATTGTCGGGCAACCATCAATTCACGACACGTACTCGGCCGCAGGGTTGATCCCAACCCCTGCGGCCCGGTCCGACCAGGGCGCCTTTCGCGGGCTGAGCTATGGGTCGGCTGCCCCGCCGCGCCCGAGCCGAAAGCACAGTTCGGCACCGCCGGTATCGAGGTTGCGCGCGCTGAGGGTGCCGCCGTGTAGCTCGGCGACGCGGGTCGCCATCGAGAGGCCGAGACCGGTTCCACCGGCCCGGCCCGGACGAAAGCGCGA
The DNA here is from genome assembly GCA_963782515.1 of uncultured Actinomycetes bacterium. Classification (GTDB taxonomy): domain Bacteria; phylum Actinomycetota; class Thermoleophilia; order Solirubrobacterales; family 70-9; genus VAYN01. The sequence goes on from CAWAJY010000004.1 coordinate 1,928,188, forward strand.
AACCTGCTCAGCTTCCAATACCTCCGGCGGCAGACCGGGACCTTCGTCGCGCACGGCGACGACGCCGTCGAAGACCTGAACCCGCACCCGTCCGTCTGAAGGCCTGCCGTGGACGAGCGCGTTCTCCACGAGGTTTCGGACCGCGATCTTGACCAGCGCCGCGTCGGCGTGGACGACCGAGGGCTCGGCATCGAGCTCGACCCGCCCATCGCGATCGAGATCGTTGACGACGGAGTCGACCAACTGGTCGAGCCGAAGGTCGGTCATGCCGACCGACTCGGTTCCCGCTTCGAGCCGCGCCCAGGCGAGCAGCGCGTCGAGGGTGTCGCCCATCCGCGCGCTCGCCGCCCGCGCGTTCTCGATCGCGCCGGCCGCCGAGCGCGGGTCCAGCCGGGCCGCTTCGAGCGACGCTCGGATCGAAGCGATCGGGTTGCGCAGCTCGTGAGCGGCATCGGCGATCAGGGTCTCCTGCTGCGCCAGGCTGCGCGCCGCCGGCTTCAGGCTGCGTCCGGCGAGGAGGTACCCGGTCGCGGCGGCCAGCAGGAGGAGGCCCGCGCACGCGCCGATCATCGTCACGACGAGTTCCTCGTGGGCCGCTTCGCTGGGTCCGAGGGAAGCGGCGGTGACGACCGCGCCCGCCGCGTTTCCGTTCGGGTCGCGAAAGAACGGCCCGGCGAGTAGGCGCACCGCCGTTCCTTCGCGGTCGGACACCGTCGTCGCCACCTGTTCTTCCTGGACGGCGGCCTCGTGGGCGATGTCGGCAAGCCGGCTGTAGGTGAGCGGAAGCGGGTGTTCGGCGCCGGCGAAGACCAGGCGAGGATGCGGACCGATCCCGTTGTAGACGCGGACTTCCGGGGAACCCGTCGTCAGATCGTCGTCACGCAGGCCGTCGAGGCGTAGCCGCCCCCGGTTCGAGTAGTAGATGAGCCGGGACGAGCCCGCCACCCGCCTCCCCATCGTCCCTTCCAGATCGTCGAGGCGCGCTTCGGAGTCCTTGTGCAGGACCAGCACGGCAAGCGCCGCCAGGCCGACCGCCATCGCGCCGGTGAAGAGCAGGGTGAGCGTCAGGCGCAGCCGTCGCAGACCGCGCACGGCCGGTGAGGGCCCTTCGTGCTCCGGCGCCCGGGCGCGGAGCTCCACCTAGGCCTCGATCCGGTAGCCGACCGAGCGGACCGTCTCGATCGGCGAAGGCTCGCCGAGCTTGCGCCGCAACTGGCTGACCACGACGTCGACCGCGTTCGACATCGGCGCGGTCAGCTCGTCCCAACAGTGCTCGACCAGCTCCTCTCGGAGCACGGCAGACCCGGCCCGCCTCAGCAAAAGCTCCAGGACGGAGAACTCCTTGGCGGTGAGCGACAGGAGGACCCCGGCCCGCCTGACCTGATGACGAGCGGCATCGAGCTCCACCTCGCCGGCACGCAGGATCGCGGGGGCGATCTGTCCGCCGCGGCGGCAGAGGCTCCGCACCCGGACGATCAGCTCCGGGATCGCAAAGGGCTTGACCAGGTAGTCGTCCGCCCCGCGCTCGAAACCTTCCACCCGGTCCCGGATCGCGTCCCGGGCGGTCAGGACCAAGACCGGCGGCCTCGACCCGAGGCCGTGCCCGAGCAGGGAGAGGCCATCGCCACCCGGCAGCATCCGGTCGAGCACGATGCAGTCGTAGCGATGGGTCGCGAGGAGGCCTTCTGCCTCGGCGAGGCCGGCCGCGCCGTCCGCCGCGAGACCCGAGGCCCGCAGCGAGACCACCACACCTTCTCGGACTCCATCGTCGTCGTCGACCACCAGCACGCGCACGGCTTTGACTCTAGGGCGCTCGCACGCGCGCTTCGTGAGGGCTTGATGAGGACGGACCTCTCAGATCGTTTGCGATCGTCGACCGCGGCAAGTCTCAAGGCATGAACCCAAGACAACGGCTCACAACGAGAAGAGACATACCCCTCGCCGTCGCGATCGCCGCGCTGGCGCTGGGGCTGATGGGGCTCGCCGGAATACTCTCCCCGGGCTCCGCGGAGGCCGGGAACGGCAGTCACGCCGACTGTGCCCGCAGCGGGAACCAACACCGGGCCCTCTGGCATCCGGCGCCCACCACCGCACCCTGGCAGTGGCAGCTCCAAGGGAAGATCGACACCACTGTCCCCGCCTGCGTCTATGACGTCGACGGCTTCGAAACCTCGAAGAAGACCGTGGCGCAGCTCCACCGCGAGCACGTGAAGGTCATCTGTTACATCGACGTCGGCAGCTGGGAGCCCTACCGGCCCGACAAGGCGGAGTTCCCGCGCTCGGTCATCGGCCGTCGCTACGCCGGCTTCGAAGAAGAGCGCTGGCTCGACGTCGCCCACTTCCATCGCTTCGAGAAGCCGATGAAGCAGCGTTTCAACATGTGTGCCCACAAGGGGTTCGACGCGGTCGAGCCCGACAACATCGCCGGCTGGGAAAAGGAAAACCACACCGGCTTCAAGATCACCCGCGCCGACCAGCTGCGCTACAACCGCTGGATCGCCCGCCAGGTGCACGCCCGCGGGATGTCGGTGGCGCTGAAGAACGACGGTCGCCAGGCGAAGGAACTCGCGCCCGACTTCGACTTCGCGGTGGTCGAGGAGTGCTTCCAGTACCACGAATGCGGCTATTACAAGAACACCTTCATCGAGGAAGGCAAGGCCGTCTTCGAGGCCGAATACGAACAGAAGCCGAAGGAGTACTGCAAGACCGCGGAGGCGATCGGTTTCAGCGCGATCCGCAAGTCCTACGACCTCTTCGCCAAACCCTGGATCCCCTGCCGAGGGTAGATCGTGGCTCCGGGTCTGCGGGCCGGGGCGGTTGAAGCCGGCGCCCGAGACACGGGACGCGAGGGCTGTCGGCGAGCGCGGCCGTCTCGGCCACGGCCCGGGCAGGCTGTGGCCGTGGCCGAGACGGCCGGGGATGTGAGGAGTGGCGGGATCGCCCGGGCGAGCGCCACGGGTTCGTCACGGGAGGGTCACGGATCCGTGACGGGAGTCCTACGTCGTCACAGAGACCGTGGGAACTCCACGCTTCCGTGCGTGTTGGGCAACATTCACGGCGACGATGCAAGCTTTGTGGTCGCCATGGCCACCACAAAGCTTGCATCGCGCTTCTCGGGCCTCTGCTCGGGCCCGGAAAGCGCACGAAGGTGACGGAAGGCCGCGGGAAGTGTGACGTTCCCGGCATCTTCGTCACCGATCCGGCCGATGTCGGGCAAGGTGTGATCTCTCCCCGGCCTCTCTCGCACGGGCGGATCCCGAAAGTCCGACCAACGCACGCGCCTGTCGCCCGAAGGGCTGAGCCGGATCCGGTCCTCGCTCACCCCGTCCGTATCGATGTGGCGCTTTCGTCGCTTCGCCTTCCCGGTCGCCGACGCGGACGCCGCGAATGCTCCGACCCGGTTCACGCCGGGGGAATAACCGCCGGATCCGCGGCGTCCCTCGATGACGGCGCCGCGCCGTCCGCTCGCCCGAGCAGCGCCGCGCCGACGAAGGGGAAGCAGAGCGTCGAGAGCATCGCCGCGCCGACGAGGCCGGCCGCGGTCGAGGATTTCATGTGGCCGGCTTCGACCGCGAGCGTCGTGATCGCGACGACGAGCGGCAGCTCGGTCGCCGAGTAGAAGGCAAGCGCCGCGCGCTGCCTGGAGGGGAGGACCTTGCGGTAGAGCAGGACCGCCGGCGCGCCGCGGACCACCAGGAAGAGGGCGAAGAACATGATGAGCTTGGCGATCGCCGCGGCCGACCCGAGCGCCCCGAGGTCGAAGGTCATGCCGCTGTAGACGAAGAAGAACGGGACGAAGAAGCCGAAGCCGACCGCCGAGAGCTTCGAGTCGAAAACCTCGACCTCGTGTCCGCGCAGGACCGCCCGGGTGATCATCCCGGCCAGGAAGCCGCCCAGCAGGAGGTCGAGATGGAGGTGCCCGGCGACGCCGACCAGCCCGAAGATGAGGACGACGGTCACCCGGATCGCCAACTGGCTGCTCGACTCCATCGTCCGTTCGAGCGTCGACCATCCCCGCCACACCACCCCCACCGAGGCCGTCGCGATGCCGACCGCGAGGAGGACGAAGGCGATCAGGATCACGGCCTCCCGGAACGGATGGTCGGTGGAGAGAAAGAGCGTGATCAGGAGGATCGGGCCGAACTCGCCGACTGCCCCGGCGGCCGAGGAGGTAGGTGCCGAAGCGCGTCTGCAGCTCCCCCTTGTCGCGGAGGATCGGGATCAGCGTCCCGATCGCCGTCGTCGCCATCGCCGAGCCGGTGTAGACGAGGGAGTCGACGACGCCGAGGATCGCCAGGACCCCGCCGATCGCATAGGCGATCGCGACGGAGAGTCCCCAGCCCCAGCCGCCGAGGCGCAGCGGCGTGCCGCGGATGCGCTCGAAGTTGATCTCGTAGCCGGCGAAGTAGAAGAGCATCCCGAGGCCGAGGTTCGAGAAGAAGAGGATGAATTCGTCGGTCGAGGCGATCCCCAGTACCTGGGGGCCGATCAGGATCCCGAAGAGCAGCTCGAAGACGACCGCGGGCGGGGCGAGTCGCGCGGGCAGGACGGCCACCGTCACCGCCGCGAGCGCGGCGCTGAGGACGATCAGGAAGAAGGAGGTCGTGTCGACGTGGATCAAAGCGCGGCGCGATCGTATGCGCGCCGGTCCCGCCCCGCAGCGCCGGCCGGCCCGTAATCGATCCCACGTCCAGGGATCGCGCCAGGCGACGTCCGACGCGCTTTCTCTGGAACCCTGCCCGACCTCCGACGGTCGCGCATCCCACCTCCGCTTAATGAGGACGGTCGAAGATCGCGGCAATGTCGGCAATCCGCCGTCTCGTCCATTCTCCACACCTTCTCGTGCTCGCCGGGATCGTCGCGGCCGGCGCCGTTCTTCGCTTCTCCACCCTCGGTTTGCAGAGCTACCGCTACGACGAGGCGGTGACCGTCGGCCGGGTCCTCCACGCGAGCTTCTTCACGACCCTGGCCGAAGTCCCCCACAGCGAGTCGACGCCGCCGCTCTACTACCTCGTCGCCTGGGCCTGGTCGAAGGCGTTCGGCACCGGGGAAGTCTGGATGCGGTCCCTCTCGGCGCTCGCGGGGACGGCCTCGATCGCGGTCGTCTACCTCGGTGCCGTGGCGCTGCCGCTGCCCCGGCGCGCCGGCCTGATCGCCGCGGCGGCGGTCGCGGTCAGCCCGGTGCTGATCTGGTTCTCCCAGGACGCCCGCGCCTACGCGCTGGTCGTCCTGCTGACCGCGCTCTCCTTCCTCTTCTTCGCCCGGGCGCGCCGCGACGGCTCCGCGCGGGACCTCGCCTGGTGGGGCGGGATCTCGGCCCTGGCGCTCGCCACGCACTACTTCGCCGCCGCCGTGATCGTGCCGGAGGCGGCGCTGCTGCTGCTCGGAAGCCGGCGGCGCGGCGCGATCCTGGCCTGCCTGCCGATCGTGGCGATGGCGGTACTGCTCGCCCCGATCGCGATCAGGCAGTCCGAACACCCTCACGCGGCCTGGATCTCCCGGACCCCGATCGGGACGCGGCTCGAACGCGCCGGGGCGAAGCTGGTCGGCAGCGACAACGGCGACGAACACGGGGCCCGCCAGGCCGACGCGATCCCGCTCGGCGTCCCCGTCGCGCTGGCGATCCTGGCGGTCGCGTTGCTCCTCTGGCGCGGGGACCCGGAGGAGCGACGAGGGGCGGCGCCGGCCGCGTTGGTCGGCGGCGCGGCCGTCGGCCTGGCGCTGCTGGCCGCGGCCCTCGGGCGCGACTACTTCGACGGCCGCAACCTGCTCCCCGCCTTCGCGCCGCTCCTGATCGTGGTCGGCGCCGGTTTCGGCGCGAGGCGCGCCGGGCGGGCGGGGCTCGCGGCCGCCGCGGCATTCTGCCTCTGCTCGCTCTTCTTCACCCTGGAGATCGACCGCCTGCCCCGACTGCGGCGCGAGGACCTCCGCAACGCCGCCGCCGTCGCCGGCCCGCTGCGACCCGGCAAGGCCTTGGTCACCCAGCGCTACACGGCCAACCAGCCCCTGCGGTTCTACCTCGGGGCCGGCTTCGCCACCGACCCGCTGCCGAGGCTGCGGGAAATCGTCCTGGTCGGGTCCGCCGCCGCGGTCGGGGGCGCCGGCCGGCTGCTCCCCCGTGCGTTCCACCGCGTCGGCGTGCGCCCGGTGTCCTACGACTTCACCCTCGCCCGCTTCCGCGCCGCGCGTGCCGTGCGGGTTCCGCTTCGCCGGCTCGAGAACGGAGCACTGGTCGGTGGGCCCCCTTCCGTCCTGGTCCCGACGAGTCACCTCGAGCGGCGATGAGTGCCAGACGGTGAGAATCCTCGTCAGGCAGCGAGAGCGCGATGTCCCAGGCCGGCCCACATCCCTTCGAACTGCGGCCTGCTCCAGGTCAGCCGTTCGCCGGAGAGCGGATCGTTGACGTGGACGCCGGCCCGGTCGATCCCGGTGAGGACGACGGCGTGCTCGCCGTAGTTGACCTGGATCTCCTTCCCCGCCGGAGAAGTCCACTGCGCGTAGGGGCCCGCCGAGAGGGCGACCCAGGCCAGCACGGGGTGCCCCGCGAGCAAGGCGGCGTAGACGCGGTCGGGCCGAGCGCCGGTCAGGTTCGCCATCTCGAGACCATGTTGACCCGCGAGCGCGCGGATCGGCGCCTGGTAGACGCCGAAGCCGCCCGCCGGGCCGCCGCCGTCGGCGCGGCCGACGAAGCCGCGGGCCGGGTCGCCCCAGATCTCTTCCCCGTTCGGCCCGGTGGTCGGGTCGAGCGGCGGGGAGTGAGCGACCTGATGCTGGAGCGCGAGCTGGTCGATCGACCTGCCGCTGTAGGCGAGCACCATCGCGAGCGCCGTGGCCTCGCAGTCGTCCTGGAGAACCTGGGGGATCAGCGGCACCGCGATCGAGGAGGAGATCGGCCTCTCCACGACCGCGACCGTGCCGCCGCCGCCTCGCAGGGCACGCCGAAGCGCCGCTCCGGTGGCCCCGCGATCGACCGCGTAGGTGATCTTCGCCTTGCCGATCCGGGCGGTGCGCCGGTTCGGGACCCGGCTCAGCGCGGTGCGGATCGCGACGGGGTTCCCGGCCAGATTCACGTTGACTCGGGCAAGGGTCGCCTCACCCAACCGCAGCTGCACCATCGCGGGCGGTGGCGGCGGCGAGCTGACGACGCCGCCACCGAAGGCCGCCCGGATGCCGACCACCACCGCCACGACCGCGACCAGCAGCGCCGGCAGCGCGAACAGGCGACGCCGCCGGACCGTGGGCGAGGTGTGAGTGGACCGTCGCCCGGGCGGGCTCATCCCGGCTTGATCGCGGCGGCGATTCCACCCTCATGGGGAAGCAGCTCGACCTGGACCTCGTCGAACCCGCCCCGGAGCAGGGCCGCCCGCCACCAATCGGGCGGTGCGGGGCGCTCGCCCCGACCGGTGAGCAGGCGGATCGCGTTGGAGAGGATCCGGAGCCAGCCGGCGGGACCGCGGCGCGCGATCGCCCGCACCTTCGACCAGACGATGGCGCGGTTGCGCCCGACGCCGGGACTCCAGCCGAACATCATGTCGCCGAAGACGAGGCGACCGCCAGGGCGCAACACCCTGAACATCTCCGCGATCGCGACCTCCTTGTCGCCCTCGCCCAGGTGATGGAAGCAGTAGTTCGAGACGACGATGTCGACGCTGCCGTCCTCGAGCGGCAGGCTCACCGCCGAGGCGACGAGCGGATAGACGTTGGCTACCTCCTGGCCCGCCACGACCACGCGCAGGTGCTCGACCATCGCCGCGGCATTGTCGACCGCCCAGACCCCGCGGCAGCGCGGCGCGAGCGCGAGCGCGAGGAGGCCCGTCCCGGTGCCGACGTCAAGTGCCCGCTCCTCGCCCGTCGGGGCCGCCAGCGAGACGATCCGGTCGCGGATCTCGCGAAAGCCGGGACTGCGGGACAGTTCGTCCGCCTGGCGTACCCGCCGGTCCCAGTCCTTGCTCCCGCCGTGTCCGGTCAGCTTGGCGCCGGCGATCAGCCCGGATGACACCGAAGGGCGATGCGTTGAAGTCATGCCGAGAGGCTGGATCGCCCACCTAAGACCACGATTAGATCGGGGGCGATCCGAGCCGCGGGTTGGTGAGAATGTCCTCACGCTTGCACTCCGCGAGCCATCCGCGCGGTCGAGGTCTCATCGTCGGTTTACCCGGGTTCTCAAGCATCGAGGCAATGCGGTCGCGACCCGAGCCGAGACGACGCGGTTCCGGCGGTCGCGACCGTCGTCGTCGCCGGCTGCGTCTGCTGGTCCCGATCGGCGTCCTGGCGATCATCGTCGTCGGCTTGGTGGTGGCGACGTCCGGCGGCGGGGGCGAGAGCGGCGGCAGCGGCGCGAGTGCGCCGCGGTTCACCGAAAAGCTCGTCGCGAAGAACTCACCGCGACCGCTGCCCGCCGCGATCTCCGGGGAGGCGGTCGTCGGGACCTCCGGAGGCCCGCTGATCGTCGGCGGCCTCGACTCGGCCGAAAGCTCGGTCGAAGGCGTCTTCCTGCTCGACTCGACGAACGGGCGCACTCAGCAGGTCGGGTCGCTGACCGGTCCCCTCCACGACGCCGCGGCAGCGATCCTCGGCAACCAGATCCTCGTCTTCGGCGGCGGCACCGAAACGAGCACCGACGAAGTGCAGGCACTGCCGATCTCCAAGGGTTCGATCCCGGCGGGCTCGACCGCTCGGCCCGTCGGGCACCTGCCGAGCGTGCGGTCCGACCTCAGCGCGGTCACGATCGGGACCACCGCGTACGTCCTCGGTGGCTACGACGGCAACGAACCGCTCGCCTCCGTCCTCGGGACCGAAGATGGCTCGAGCTTCACCGAAGTCACGAAGCTGCCGGCCCCCGGGCGCTACCTGGCGGTGGCGACCCTCGGAGGGCGTATCTACGCCTTCGGCGGCGAGACCGCGAGCGGGACGGCAAGCAACGCGATCCAGGAAGTCGACCCCAAGACGGGCACGGCGCGGATCGTCGGCCGCCTGCCGACCGGCATCTACCACGCGAGCGCGGTCGTCCTCGGCAAGTCCATCTACGTCCTCGGCGGTGAAGCGAACGGCAAGCCCACCGACCAGATCCTGCGCTTCCGACCGGGGAGCAAAGGCATCGTGACCGCCGGCCGTCTACCGCAGGCGACCGCCGGCGGGGCGGCGGCGAGCGACGGCTCGACCGCCTACCTGGTCGGCGGCACCGGAACGTCCGGAGCCGCGCTCCCGAGCGTCGTGCAGGTCGAAGTCGTGCGCAGCAAGGCCCCGAAGCCGCGGCCCGAAGCGGAAGCCGGCGGCAAAGCGGCGAGCGCCGAAACGGGTTGGCCCTTCTCCGGCGAGCTGATGATCGCCGACCGCGGCAACGATCGCATCCTCGTCGTCAACGCGAAGAAGAAGATCCTCTGGCGATTCCCGTCGAAGGCCCACCCCGCGCCTCCCGGCGGCTTCTACTTTCCCGACGACGCCTTCTTCATCCACGGCGGCACCGGGATCATCTCCAACGAGGAGCAGAACGAGCGGATCGTCCAGCTCTCCTACCCCGGCGGCAAGCTGCTCTGGTCCTACGGGCACCCCGGCGTCACCGGGTCCGAACCCGGCTACCTGCACGAGCCCGACGACGCCTACCTGTTGAAGAACGGTGACGTCTCCGTCGCCGACGCCCAGAACTGCCGCGTCCTCCTGATCTCCCCGGCGAAGAAGGTCCTGCACGAAATCGGCAGCCCCGAAGCCTGCACGCACGAACCGCCGACCTACCTCGGCTCGCCGAACGGCGACACCCCGCTGGCGAACGGCAACATCCTCGTCTCCGAGGTCAACGGCTCCTACATCGACGAAATCACCCCGCAGGGGAAGCTGATGTGGACGGTGCAGCTGCCGATCGAATACCCCTCCGATCCGCAGCAGCTCGGGCCCGACCGATATCTGGTCGCCGACTACACCAAGCCCGGCGGCATCGTCGAATTCGATCGCGCGGGCAAGATCCTCTGGTCCTATGCGCCGGAATCGGGAGAAGGGATGCTGAACCACCCGAGCCTCGCCGAGCGGTTGCCGAACGGCCTGATCGCCGCCAACGACGACTACCGTCAGCGCGTCGTGATCATCGACCCGAAGACGAAGAAGATCGTCTGGCAGTACGGCACGACCGGCAAGCCGGGAACCGGGCCCGATCACCTCCACATCCCCGACGGCTTCGACCTGCTGGCGCCGAACGGCACGACGCCCACCCATCCGTTCACGGGCTGAGGACGCGTCCCCGGCGACGGCGACCCGGCAACGGCACGCAGGCGAAAGGACGACCCCTAACCTTCAAGGTCATGCGAGCGGCGACGATCTCGATCCTCCTCGCCGCGACGGTGCTGTTTGTCGGTGCCTGCGGCTCGGACTCGAGCGGCGCAAGCGGGACGAGCGGGGCCGCCGCCGCGGCGGTGCGGACCGAAGGCCCGATGCTGACCAGCTGGAACGAGTTCGGGCTCGACCCCCAGCGCTCCGACGCGACCAACCGGCCGACCGGGATCACCGCGGCCGACGTCGGCAGGCTGAGGGACCGGCAGGTCAAGCTGTCGGGAACGATCGACTCCTCGCCGATCTACCTCCACGGCGCGACGGTCGGCGGCGACGAACACGACGTCGTCATCGCCACCAGCAGCTACGGGCGCACCTTCGCGATCGACGCCGACTCGGGCAGGCGCCTGTGGACCTACACCCCGCCCCATTACTCGGCCCTGGTCGGCTCGGCCCAGATCACCAACGCGAGCCCGATCGCCGAACCCGACGGCCGTTTCGTCTTCACCGCCTCCCCCGACGGCGAGATCCACAAGCTGGCGACGGCCACCGGACACGAGGTCCGCGGCGGCGCCTGGCCGGCCGTGATCACCCGCGACCCGACCAAGGAGAAGATCGGCTCGGCGCTGAACATCGTCGGGACCGACGTCATCGCGACCACCAGCGGCTACATCGGCGACGCGCCGACCTACCAAGGCCACGTCGTCCTGATCTCACGGCAGTCCGGGAAAGTCGACGCCGTCTTCAACAGCCTCTGCTCCGGGCGCCGCACGATCATCGTCCCCACCAGCTGCCCGGAGTCGGACTCGGCGGTCCTCTCGCGCGGCGGTGCCGTCGTCGAGCCGGGGAACAAGCGCCTCCTCTTCGACACCGGCAACGGGACCTGGGACGGCAGGCGCTACTTCGGCGACAGCGTGGTCGAGCTGACCGTCCCCGGCCTCAGCTTCCGCCAGGCGTTCACCCCGCGTAACCAGGCCGAACTGAACGCCAATGACCTCGACCTCGGGTCGAGCGCTCCGGCCCTGCTCGGCGAAGGCCGCGCGCTCGTGGCCGGCAAGGACGGGGTCATGCGCGTCCTCGCCCTCGGCGGCCTCGACGGTCACCCGCCCGGCGGTAAGCAGGTGCTCGGCGGCGAAGCGCAGACGCTGGAAACGCCGGGCGACACCCAGCTCTTCACCCAGCCCGCGGTCTGGAGGCACGGCAAGCAGACGACGGTCTTCGTCGGCGACTTCAACGCCACCGCCGCCTTCGCCCTGCGCGGCGGGAAGCTCCACAAGCTGTGGGAAAACGACACCCCCGGGACCAGCCCGATCATGGCCGGCGGCCTGCTCTACGTCTACGAACCCGAGAACGGCGGGATCGAGGTCTACCAACCGGGCTCGGCCAAGCCGATCGCGAAGCTGCCCGGCGCGCCCGGCCACTGGAACAGCCCGATCGTCGTCGACGGCCACGTGATCGAGCCCGAGGGCGACGCCAACGACCACTCGGGCGAAGGCACGATCGACATTCTCACGCGTCCCTAGGTCAAGTTCCGACGACCGCGCCCCGTGTCCCCGTCGGCAACTTTTTAGGACTCGCTCACCGAGGGTGAAGAAAGCCGATCTACGGTGGCGGCATGTGCCGAACCGACCATTACGGACTTGTCCTGGAAGCGTTGGTCGCCGAGGGATGCGCGCCTCGCGCCGCGGGGCGGGGCGCCAAGACGGACGCGACGGCGAGACGCCGCTCGTCCCCGGCGATGAAGTCCCGGACGCGCCGGCGAATCCTTACCAGCGCGGACCAGGGGCGTCCGGTTACGGGCCCCGTTTCGGCCGCGAACGCTGCCGGGTCACATGCGGGCGCACCGGTTCCAGGGCGTTGATGCTCGAGTAGCCGACCAGGTAGATCCGGCGCCCGTCGGAGATCACCGGGGTGTAGGTGCCGGTCTTGTAGCGGAAGACGCGCTTACCGGTCTTCATGTCGAAGCCGACGGTCGTTTTGTTGGTGAACTCGGCGGCGTAGACGATGTTGCCGACGGCCGAGACGGAACCGACCACCTGGCCGCCGGCCGCCGCCTGCCAGCGGGTTTCGCCGTTCTTTGCATCAAGCGCGTAGACGTTGCCGTCGAAGGAGCCGACGTAGACGGTCGGCGGCGTCGTCGGGGTGCTGGCGACGGCAACGCCCGAGTAGACCCAGTTCCCGGTCGAGTGGGTCCAGGCGAGAGCGCCGTCGCTCAGGTCGTAGCTGTAGACGCGGCCGTCGTTGTTGCCCGCGTAGACCCGACCGTACGCCACGGCCGGAGTCGAATAGAACTCGCCGGAGCCGCCGAAACCTGGCCCGAGTGAGCCGCTCTGCCAGAGCAGCCTGCCGTCGGAGGCACGGACCGCGTTCATGAAGCCGCCGTAGTCGCCGACGTAGAGCACGCCATGCCGGTAGGCCGGCGCCGACTTGACCGGGCCGCCGAGCTGGGTCGCCCACCGCACCTTGCCGCTGCTGGTGCTGAGGGCGAAGAGCTGACCGTTTTCGCAGCCGAAGTAGACCGTGCCACCGAGGACCAGCGGCGAGGACTCGGCCCGTCCCGGCAGCGAGTGCTTCCAGAGCAGCTTGCCGGTCCTGGCGTCGAGCTTGACGATGTGGCCGGGGACGAGGTTGACGATGTACAGGCGTTCGTGGGAATAGGCCGGCGAGGAGGCGCTGAGGCGACCGATCCGCCGTTCCCAGAGGACGTGGCCGTTGCGGGCGTCGAGCGCGAAGGCGGTGCCGCTGTTGTTGACCGCGTAGAGCTTGCCGCGGGCGTAGACCGGCGGGAACTCGAGGAGCGGCCGCTCGGTGTAGTGCCAGAGCAGTTTGAACGGCGGCTTCACCCCCTTCGCCGGCAGGTACTTGGTACGGGCCGGGTTGAGCCCGAACATCGGCCAACTGACGGTCTTCGGCCTGGGCGGTGGTGGGGTCGGCTTCGGCGGCGCTTCGAAGTGTTCGATCGCCGCCTCGTTGTGGACGTCGGCGGGGCGCTTCAGCAGTTCGTAGGCGACGAAGATCCCCGCCAAGACGACGGCGAGGGCACCGAGCGCCCCGAAGCGCACCCAGCGGTGCTCACGCCAGAGCCGCCGCGCCCCCCTCAGGCGGACGCGGACCCGACCGTAAGCACGAGCGAGCGACGCCTTCAAACATGCCACCGATGGAACCTGATGGGAATCAGTCTCCAGATCCCACCTAATCCGCAGGTGAAGGCGTCAGGGCAAGGCTCGGGAGGCCTTTCTGGGGCTGACTCCGGCCGGGAGAAGACGCCGGTACCGTCCCCTGAATGGCCCTTGGACGGACCCCGAGCGCGACCGGAGCCTGAGCGTGGACGAGGACCGAGACCGGGTGGCCTCGCTGGTCCTCGCGGCGGGCGAAGGCCAGAGGTTCGGCGGTTGCAAGCAGCTCGCGATCCTCGACGGACGGCCGCTGCTCGAGCACGCGCTCGACGGGGCCCGCGGCGCGGGGACGAGCGAGGTGGTGGTGGTGCTGGGCTCGCGGGCCCGCCGGATCGAATCGTCGATCGACCTGACCGACGTTCGGGTCGTCCACGCCGAGGACTGGCAGCGCGGACCCCAGGCCTCGCTGGCGGCCGGACTCGCCGCGATCGAGGGGTCGGCCGCGGCCGCCTTGGTGACGCTCGGCGACGAGGTCGGCGTGCCCGCGGGCGCGGCGGGCCGGCTGCTCGCCGGCAGACGCGCCGGGGGACCCGGGATCCGCGCCGTCTACCACGGGCGTCCCGGGCATCCGGTCCTGATCGAGCGGACCCTCTTTCGCCGGCTCGTCGATGCCGGCCCGACCTCGACGAAGCCGGCGCGGATCCTTCGCGAAGCGGGAATCGTCGAGCTCGAGTGCGGCGATCTCGGGACCCCCGTCGACGTCGACACACCGCTCGCGCTGGCGCGGGTCGCACGGGGCGATTAGATGATTGATTCCGCAGCCGGGGTTGTGGACGGGACGGGGTTGCTCGCGGCTGCCGCCCCGCCCGTCCGAGATCGGTCCTGGGCGTCTCATGGCGGTCCTGGCAGGCTGTGACCGCCATGAGACGCCCAGGACGTGAGGGGTTCGTGAAACATCCGTCACCCTCCCGCCCGAGAGAAGCCGGGGAGACCCCACAGCTCCCCCGACCTCGCCCGGATCGGTGACGAAGATGCCGGGAACGTCACACCCCCGTGCGCTCCGGGTCACCTCCCGGCACCGGGATCGAGGTCCCGGAGAGTGCGGGCGACCTGAGTGAACCTATGCGTAACCAGGGTCGCCCGCGCCTCCGTGACGGTCGGACGACACGCACGGAAGCGTGGAGTTCCAACGGTCTCCGTGACGAGGTACGGCTTCGGTGACGAAGATGCCGGGAACGTCACACCCCCGCGCGCTCCGGGTCACCTCCCGGCACCGGGATCGAGGTCCCGGAGAGTGCGGGCGACCTGAGTGAACCTATGCGTAACCAGGGTCGCCCGCGCATCCGTGACCGTCGGACGACACGCACGGAAGCGTGGAGTTCCCACGGTCTCCGTGACGAGGTACGGCTTCCGACACGGATCCGTGTCCCTCGCGTGCGCCTTGCGTGACCCGCACGCGAGGATCCCTCGTCACTCCCCGAAGACCCGGCCGTCTCGGCCACGGCCACAGGGCCGTGGCCGAGACGGCCGCGCTCGCCGTCAGCCCTTGCGTCCCTTGGCCTCGGGCGCCGGTTTCGCCAGGCCGGCGGCGGCCGTGGAATCAACCATCTAGCGTTGGCGATCCGGTGGATCTGATCGGAAGGGACCAAGAGCTCGAACGCCTGCGGGCGCTGGTCGGCGGCCAGGGCGGGACGTTGGTCGTCGCCGGCCGTCCGGGGGTAGGCAAGAGCGCGCTTCTCGAGGCGGCGGTCGCGGACGCCGGGCCGATGCTGGCCGTCACCGGAGTCCAGAGCGAGATCGCGCTCCCGTTCGCCGGGCTGCGCGACCTGCTCGAGCCGGTGCTGGGCGAGGTGGACGAGCTGCCGGCGCCGCAGCGCCGCGCGCTGCGGGCGGCGCTGGCGCTGGATGACGGGGCGGCGCTCGATCGAGGGGCGGTGCTCCACGCCTTCGCCGCCCTGGTCGCCGGGATCGTCCCGGTCGTGATCGCGGTCGATGACGTCCAGTGGCTCGATGCCTCCTCACGCGAGGCTGTCGCCTTCCTCGCCCGGCGCGCCGAGCGGATCGGGGCGACGGTGCTGGTCGTCCACGCCTTGCGCGGTCAGCCACTCGAGGGCTGGCCCGAGCTCCCGACGCTGGCCCTGGAGGACCTGGAGCGACCCGCGGCGGTCGCGGTTGCCCGGCGCGGCGGGCTCGCTCCCGCGGTCGCCGAGGCGCTGGTCGAGGCGGTCGGCGGCAACCCCTTGGTCCTGCTCGAGGGGCCTGCCGAGCTGACCGCGGCCCAGCGCGCCGGCAGCGCCGCGCTACCGGAGCTGCCGCCGACCGGAAGGCGGCTGACCGATACCTACGCCGCCCGCCTGGAGCGACTGCCGGACGCGGCCCGCGCAGCGCTCCTCCTCGCCGCGGTCAGCAGCGACGGGGCGACCGGGCCGCTCGCGGCCGCACTCGGCGGACTCGACGCGCTCGGGCCGGCCGAGGACGACGGCCTCGTCGCGATCGGGCAGCGGGTCGTCCGCTTCAGCCACCCGGAGGCGCGGGCCGCCGTCTACCACGCCGCCGCGCCGAGCGAGCGGCGCGCGGCGCACCGGCAGCTCGCCTCCGCCCTCCCCCCGGCATGAGCGCGCCTGGCACCTCGCCGTCGCCGCCGAGGAGCCCGACGAGGAGCTCGCCGCGGCGCTCGAGCGCTCCGCCTATGACGCCGTCGCCCGCGGCGCCCCCGGCACCGCCCTGCAGGCGTTGAGGCGGGCGGCCGCGCTGACCCCCGAGCCCGGCCCCGCCCGTGGCCGCACGCTGGCCGCCGGCCACCTCGCGCTGACCAACGGCCAACCCGAGAGCGCCCTGGCGCTGGCCGCCGCCCTCCCCCCGACCGACGACGCAGCCGCCCGCGCCGCCACCCAGCTTCTCGTCGGCGCCGCCACCGCGCAGGTCGGTCGGACCGGCGAGGCGCGCGCCCTGCTCGAGGCCGAGGCCGAACGGATCGCCGCCGCCGAACCCGCCCTCGCGGCCGGGCTCCTGACCCAGGCGGCGATCGCCTTGATGGGCTCCGGCCCGGTCGACCAGATCGCGCGGATCGCCGGCGGCGCACGCGAGCTCGCGGGGCCCGGCGCCGACCTCGTCCCGGCGATCCTCGAGGCCTCCGCCGAGGCCGTCGCCGGCGATCACGCGACGGCCCGTGCGGTGATCGGCGCCCGGATCGAGGAGATCCGCGCCCTCGATCCCGCGGGCCCGGGGCACGAGGTGATCGCCCTCGCCGGGATGACCCTCCACTGGGTCGAGGAACAGGACGTGGCGACCGGCCTGATCGCCCCCAACGTGCAGGCCTTGCGCGACCGCGGCGCGGTGACGCCGCTGGCCTTCCCGCTGGTCGCGCTGGCCAGTATCCACATGCGGCGCGGCGACTTCCTCGGCGCGCGCGAGCTGGCCCGCGAGGCGGCGACGGTCGGCGAGGAGGCGATCGGACCGCTGCTGCAGGCGCTGACCTGGAACACCCGCGCCTTCGCCGCCGCCTACCTGGCCGAAGACGAGGTCTGCATCACCAACGCCACCCGCGCACGGGCGATCTGCGAGCGGCTCGGCATCTACTCCCACCGCGCGGTGGCAGAGCAGGCGCTGGGGATGCTGGCGCTCGGCGCCGGGGAGCTTGACGCGGCGATCGAGCACCTCGAGCGCGGGCGTGAGTCACGCCTGCGCTACGGCATCCGCGATCCCGGCTACATGTTCAACGAGAGCGACCTCACCGAGGCTTATATAAGGGCGGGTCGGCTGGACGACGCCGAGCGCTCGCTGGCGGAGCTGCGGGCGGGTGCGCAGGCGACCGGGGGCGCCTGGGCCGCGGCGGCGCTCGCCCGCTATGCCGCCCTCCTCGACGACGACGGGGAGATCGACGCCTACCTGGAGGAGGCGAGCGCCGCGCACGAACGGGTCGACTTCGCCTTCGAGGAGGCGCGCACGCGGCTGATCTTCGGCGAAAGGCTGCGGCGGGCGCGGCGGCGGGCCGACGCGCGGCCCTTGCTGGCGGGCGCCGAGGCCGCCTTCCGCGCCCAGGGCGCGGTCCGCTGGGCGGATCGTGCGGCAGCGGAGATACGGGCGGGCGCCCTCCGTGAGTCGACCCCGCGGACGAACGGTCGTCCCATCCCCACCGACGGGCTGACCGAGCGCGAGCGCGAAGTCTGCACGCTGGTCGTCGGCGGCGCCACCAACGCCGAGGTCGCCGCCGCGCTCTTCATCTCGCCGCGCACCGTCGAGCATCACCTCCACCGCATCTACCGCAAGGTCGGCGTGCGCTCACGCTCCCAGCTCGCCGCCCGCTTCCCCGGCGGCTAGATGCTTGATTCCGTGGCGGGACGCCGTGCTTCGGGGCGGTTGCGGCCGTCCGAGATCGGTCCTGGGCGTCTCATGGCGGTCCTGGCAGGCTGTGACCGTCATGAGACGCCCAGGACGTGAGGGGTTCGTGAAACATCCGTCACCCTCCCGCGCGAGAGAAGCCGGGGAGAGCCGGCACCTCCCCCGACCTCGCCCCGATCGGTGACGAAGATGCCGGGAACGTCACACCCCCCGTGCGCCTTCGGTCCCTCCTCGGCATCTTCCCGGGCCACGGCCCAGGGTGAGTTCGCACTTCTTGCCGCTATGCGGACAGAAGTGCGAACTCACCGGGGTCGGTGCTGGAGAACACGCACGGGAGCGTGGAGTTCCCACGGTCTCCGTGACGAGGTCCGGCTTCGGTGACGAAGATGCCGGGAACGTCACACCCCCGCGCGCTCCGGGTCACCTCCCGGCACCGGGATCGAGGTCCCCGGGAGTGCGGGCGACCTGAGTGAACCTATGCGTAACCAGGGTCGCCCGCGCCTCCGTGACGGTCGGACGACATGCACGGAAGCGTGGAGTTCCCACGGTCTCCGTGACGAGGTGCGACTTCGGTCACGGATCCGTGTCCCTCGCCGTGCGCCTTGCGTGACCCGCGTCCCTCTTATGCGCCCGCGTGACCCGCACGCGACGGTCTCTCGTCACTCCCCCACATCCCCGGCCGTCTCGGCCACGGCCACAGCCGGCCAGGGCCGTGGCCGAGACGGCCGCGCTCGCCGCAAGGCCTTGCGTCCCTTCGTCTCGGGCGCCAGCTTCAACCGGCCCCGAACCCATGGAATCAACCATCCAGACCAGTGTTTCCCCCGATGCGGGGTGAGCGCGCCTAGGTCAGGCTTGCGGCGATGCCCCGCCGCGCCTCCGTCCTCGTCCTCGTCGCCGTGCTCACCGCCCTGGTGGTCGGTGCCGGGAGCGCCGACGCGACGATCCACCATCGCAACAGTTGGTACGTCTCGATCGAGGGCAAGCAGACGGTGAGGTGGAGCTTCGCCGCCGAAAAGCCGGATGAATGCAGCAAGTACCTCGGGACGCCGAGCGAAACGGCCCAGGGATCGGGCACGGTCAACCTGTCGTTCACGACGCCGAAGAAGAATCGGATCTGGGCCGAGACCTACATGAACGGGAGCAAGCTTCGGCTCTCCGACTTCGCCACCGAAGGCTGGGAGCTCCCGGCGGTCTTCACCAAGCAGGGCAAGTTCTCGGTGACCCCGGGCATGCCCTGCAACTCGAGCGCCGAGGACCCAGCGCCGCTGCCGAAGTTCTCCGAAAGCAACGGCTGCGGAACGGAGAAGGCCGACATGGAACCGCAGCTCTCCTGGTCGGCCGGGGCGCTCGTCCTGCTCGGCTACCTGAGCTTCGAATACTCAGAAGACTGCCCCGGCGTCTTCGACCAGGGGATGCGGCTCGGCCCGGAAGAATCCTGCACGCCGAAAAACCGGGTCAGCGGGATCGAAGGCACGCGCCTGCAGGAGCTGCACACCGACGTCAGCGCCTCCGAATTCAACAAGGGCAAAGCCTTCGACGTCGATGCGAACTACACGTACCGCTGCGAATTCCCCTCGAGCTGGCCGCGGAAAGAGCCGCTGAAGGTCGAACTCACCACCCGGTATGAGGTGGCGTTCACGCCGCGAGGGAAATAGCGGCGGCGCCGTGCGGCCGCTCGACGCACTCCTCCTGCTGTTGGTCGGGACCGCGGCGGTCCTCTACCTCGCGCCGGTGAGCGCCGCCGCTCCCGACGGCGGGGTCGGCCCGGAAGCGATGCCGGTCGGCTGCACCTCGTCCCCGGGCACGACCGTGTCCCGCGGGCCGGGCGCGGGCCGCGCGGTGGCGCTAACCTTCGACGACGGCCCGAAGCCGCGGCAGACCGCGCCGATCCTGGCGACGCTCGAGCGGCTGCATGCGAGCGCCACGTTCTTCGTCGAGGGACGCCACGTGGCCGGCAACGGCGCCTTACTGCGGGAGATCCTCGCCGCGGGCAGCGAGATCGCGAACCACAGCTACGACCACCCGAAGCGCCCCGGGCGCGGCGAGCTGTCCGCCACCGACCGCGCGATCCGCGCCGCCACCGGCTTCCGGCCCTGCCTCTTCCGCCCGCCCTACGGCCTCCTCGACCCGGCGGTCGAAACGGCGGCGCTCGACGAAGGCCTACAGACCGTCCTCTGGACCATCGACCCCGGCGACGACCACGGGCGCGGCCCCCGCGCCGTCGAAGCCCACGCCATCCACCGCGCCCGCCCCGGCTCGATCGTGCTGATGCACGACGGCGGCCATCACGCGCAGACCGTCGCCGCCCTGCCCGGCATCATCGCGGGCCTCCACGCCCGTCACTTCCGCCTGGTGACCGTGACCGAACTCCTCGGCGGCCGTTTTCGGTTCGCCGATCGACGGCTAGGCTGATCCGGATGGACGCCGCCACGATCGAGCGCGAAAAGGACCTCTTGCCCTTCGGCTGGGGAAGGTTCGGCAAGTCGCTCGACCAGATCGCCGAGGTCGTCGGCCCCGAGGAGGAGCTGCTCGCCGCCTGCGTCGGCCTCAACCCGACCTTCGAGCACCGCTCGGTCACCCTGGTCGGCGGCCTCCGCGAGCTGACCGAAAGCACCAACGTCGTCCTCGCGGCGACCGACCGGCGCCTGCTCCTGATCGCCACCGGAGCCGGCGGCGCCCCGCGCGACCACAGCGAGATCCCCTACGACGGCATGGCGATCGACGAGGTCGGCAAGCGCGAGCTGAAGCTGAGCTGGCCGGAGGGCAAGATGCACGTCAAGGGCCTGGCCAAGCCGATGGTCCCGGGCCTCGAGCGAGCCCTGCGCGAGCGCCTCGCGGGCTGACGACCCGACCACGAGACAGGTGTTTTCCCCGATGCGGCCCGGCACCCACGTCGGTTACATCGCGGCATGCGCAAAATCATCTGCTTCCTGCTTGCCACCTTCTGCGGCCTCACCGTCGCGCCGGCCGCCGTCCAGGCCGCGAGCCTGGTCTACCTCGACGCCGACAGGGACGTCGCGGTGTCGCGCCCAGACGGGAGCATCGCCCACAAGGTCACGCACGCGACCGACCCGGATCACGGCTACAAGGCGATCTCGGTGGCCGACGACGGCGGCATCACCGCCTACCTGATCCAAGGGGACGGCACCGGCAACGCCAGCTTCGTCGTCCTCGATCAGAACGGGACCGTGCGCAATGGCCCGTTCCTCTTCGAGAGGTCCGGGTTCTGCGGCGGGCTCAGCCCCTTCTCGACCGCCACGTCGCCGGACGGCACCTTCGTCGCCGCGTCGTACTGGAAAGGCTCGAACAACTGCATCGGCGGGTCCTATACGCCGTCGGTGCGACTCACCAACCGCAACGAACCGACGTTCGGAACCGGCACCTACCCGTCCTATGACTACCTGAGCAAACCGCACTGGATCCGGCACCCCGAACAGCGATTGGCCGGCATCAGCGGCAACGCGCTGCAGGTGTGGCAGAACGACGCGGCCCACATGCAGGACTGGATCACCGTCGGGGGCGGGCTCGAGCTCGAAGGCTTCGACTTCCATCCGACCGAAACGAAGCTGCTGCTGGACCTCGCGGACGCCGCCACGAGCGGGTCGGAGCCGCATAGCCTCGCCCTCCTCACCTACACCGAGCTCTCGGTCGGCGCCGCCGCGCCGACTGATCCGACGCCGCACTTCGTCTGCGCCGCGGAAGGCTACGTGACGAACGACACCGGCGGAGGGCAGCCGACCTGGTCGCCGGACGGGTCCCAGATCGCCTGGAACGGGCCGGCCGGGATCTACGTCTCACCGGCACCCGTGGCCATGGGTGAAACCTGCCTGCTGGCACCGAGGCTCGTCGTCCCCGGCGGGCGCGAAGTCCGCTGGGCAGCTTTCGATCTCACGCCCCCACCCGCCGGCGGCTCCACTCCTCCCCCGTCGACCCCACCGGCGAACGGCTCGACCGGGGGCAGCGCGGCGACGAAGCCGACCACCGGGCGCACGCCGGCGAAGCCGTCCCCAACGGCCTTCAGCACCGCGAAGGCGACCGCGGAAAAGGGCGCGTTCACGATCGAGCTGACGCTCCGACAGGCTTCCACGGTGCGCGTCACCGTCACCCGCAAAGGCGCGAAGAAAGCGCTCGGCACGGTCACCTACACCGCCAAAGCAGGCAAGTCCAAGCGCAAGATCGCGACCGTCGGGGGCAAACGACTGGCCCCCGGCGCCTACAAGGTCGCGGTCAAGGTCGGCGCGACGACGAAGGCGCTGACGGTACGAGTACTGGGGTAGCGCCTGCGGCTAACGTGCAGGGGCTTTGAGGCCCGCCGCGATCGCACTTCTCGCCGTAATGGTGGCGCTCGCCGGGTGCGGGGGCGGGCACGGCGCGACGGGGTCGGGGACGACGGACGGCGCGCCGGGGTGCAACGGATCGGCGGCCCTTTGCGGGAAGCGGCTCGACCAGGTCGTCTTCCCGGGCACCCACAACTCCTACGCGGCATCCGCGGAGCCGGGCTGGCACTTCGCGAGCCAGCGGTTCGCGATCCCGCGACAGCTCGAGGACGGGATCACGGCGCTGCTGCTGGACGTCCACTACGGGGTCGCCGAACCGGGGGGCGATCTGGTGCGGACCGACTTCGCCGCCGAGGGCGCCGACGCGAACAAGGTCGCGGCGGCGATCCCGGCCCGGGAACGTCGGGTCGCCGAACGGCTCGCCGGGCCACTTGGTGTGGGACTTCCCAATGCCGAGCCGCGGCTATACCTGTGCCACACGCTGTGTGAGCTCGGGGCCGAGCCGCTCGGACGCGAACTGAAGGCGATCGGGTCATTCCTCGACGCCCACCCGCGCACCTTCCTGGTCCTCGTCGTCGAGGACTACGTTCCCGCGGGCAGCATCGCCGCCGCGTTCCGCGACGCCGGCCTGGCGGGGCGCGCCGCGACGCTGCCGCGCCAGGCGCCGCTGCCGACCCTCGGCCGTCTCCTCGGCGACGGGAAGCAGCTGGCCGTGTTCTCGGAGAACTCCGGCGGTGAGCCGCCCTGGTACATGCCCGCCTTCTCCTACATCCAGGACACGCCGCTCGGCGCGAATCGACCTCGTCAGCTCAGCTGCGCACGCTTCCGTGGCGATGCCGACAGCCCGTTGCTGATGATCAACCACTGGATTCCGCCGTTCCCTCCCAGCCCGCCGCTGAACGCATCGATCGGCCGGGCCACGTTCCTCCGCCATCGTCTCCGCACCTGCATGCGTAAGCGCGGCTTCGAAGGCGCGATCGTCGCCGTCGACTTCTACGAGCGCACCGCCGCCGTGCGGGTCGCCGCGCAGCTCAACGGCGGCTGACAAGCGCTCCCCCTGGTCGAGACCGAGGGCGGACTCGATCTCCCGCCGACGACCGCCCGAGAGGAGCAGCCAGTCCGGTGCGTAGCCGAAGGTGTCGGCGAGCGTCGCGCAGGCGTAGTGCCCGGAGACGATCTCGATGTGTTCCGGGGCGACGAGGGCCGGGTGGGCGACGCCGCAGGATCGCGCGTCGCCGCTGGATCAAGTCGTAGCCGACGACCCCCGCCCGCCGACGGCGCCATCCGTGCGTTCCCACAAGCTCGGGTGGCCCTGCCACTGAGCGCGGTGGGATCGCCATCCCGTCCACGATGGAATCCCGCCCGGCGTGGACGGGCATGGGGATCCTCGCCGGGTACTCGCGGTGCGAAGCGCCGGCGCCAGATCCGGGTGATGGTCCTGGGCAGGGCCGCGATCGGGGCGTGCTTCGCGGTGGGTACGGCCGGGCGAGGTGCGTCCTGGGGAGAGCCCATGCCTCGCCCGACCTCGCCCCGATCGGTGACGAAGATGCCGGGAACGTCACACCCCCGCGCGCCTTCGGTCCCCCCTCGGCATCTTCCCGGGCCACGGCCCAGGGTGAGTTCGCACTTCTTGCCGCTATGCGGACAGAAATGCGAACTCGTGGAGGAACCGCCCGAGGCCTGTCAGTCGACGAAACAAAGGGGCGAGCCGCTCCGCCGAGCGGTCATCCGCTCGGGCAGCAATCGGCTTCTATGCGGCAGCAGATCGACCTGCCGTTGCAGCCCTGACAGTAGGCATTGCCGGTGTTGCAGCAATAGTTTTCCGGACCGCAGAGGACGAAGCCGGGTTCGCAGCCGGCGCCGCCCCCGCCCGTCCCGCCTCCGCCGCCCGCTTCCCCGGAGGGCGAGTTGGCGGCCTGGCACTTCGCTTCGCCTTCGGCGCGATCCTGGACGAAGACGCCGTTGCAGAACTCGATGTTCTTGATCGCGCGGTCGCGCCGACGGGTCGATTCCTGGATCAGCTTCTTCAGGCGCCGACGGGCGGCGGGCTTCTTCTGGACACGGAGAAACTCTTCTTTTTCCTGGATCAGTTCGTTGGTTTCTTCGAGTTCTTCGAGTGGCCTCTTGACGCATGCCTGGAAATCGTCGTAGACCTTTTCGAAGCTGATCGCCCCGCAGGTCGTGGCCGCACGCGCGGGCTGCTGTCGGAAGAGTTGGAGCGGACCGGAGAGGGCGACGGCGCCGGCGCCGCCTGCCGCCAACCGCAGGGCTCGGCGCCGCGTGGTTCCCG
The DNA here is from genome assembly GCA_963782515.1 of uncultured Actinomycetes bacterium. Classification (GTDB taxonomy): domain Bacteria; phylum Actinomycetota; class Thermoleophilia; order Solirubrobacterales; family 70-9; genus VAYN01. The sequence continues at coordinate 1,952,472 of CAWAJY010000004.1, forward strand.
CCGTCGGGCCGGCGAGCTCGCGAGGCGATGCGGGCCCGCCCCCGTCCCTCCCGCCGGCGGCCCGCCGCGCCAGGGAGTCGAGCCAGCTCACGCGAGCACTCCGTCGAGCTTGGCTTCGAGCAGGTGGTACCGGGCGACCTGCTTGCGGGCGGAGGCCGCGGCTTCCGCGGCCAATTTCGGATCGACCAGCGACAGGCTTTGCCGCTCGAAGTTCAAGGCCGCGATCATCGTCTTCAGCCACTTCTCAGCGATCTGCTTCCCCGGCGCACCGCCCCCCACGGCATGCACCCGACGGAGCGCGCGCTGGGCGTCGCGACGCCAGAGCGCCAACGCCTGCAGGGCCAGCGCGTCCTGCGGCGATGGGGCGTTGAACTCGCCGGTCCCCGCCGCGTTTGCCTTGGCCAGGGCCAGGAGGGCGACGGTGTAGTCCCGCGTGTGCTCGGACAGGCGGGCGCGGAGAGGGTCGATCGCCGCCGCCACATCGCTCGCCCCGGTGGCCGTCGGAGGGCTCATCGGATCCCCGTCCCGACCAGCTCAGACGTCCTGGGACTCGCGAGGACGACGTCCCGCACCGCGTCGACTCCGAGTGCGGCGGGTCGGGCGACGCGACCCCGCTCGTCGATCAGAACGATCGCCGGAAAGCCGATCACGCCGTAGCTGTCGAGGACCGACTCCTCCTGGGGGACGACCCGATCGAGACCGAACCGGGCGGCCTTCTCCTCGATGCGCTCCACGGAGCCGGTGCTGAGCACCGCCACGGTCAGGTCCTCCGTCCGGTCGCGCTGGGCGTCGGCGACGACGTCGAGCACCAGCTCGCAGGCGCCGCACCCGGGGTCCGTGAAGAAGAGGGCGACCGGGCGGCCCTCGGTCAGGAGCGACCCCAGCGACACCGGCTCTCCGTCGAGGTCCCGGCCGGAGAACTCCGGCGCGGTCGATCCGATCGCCAGTGAGGCCGGAGCCTTTCCACCCCCGCCTCGCGGCTGCTCCCCGGCGGCCTCCAAAGCATCGAGCCGCAGGAGCAACCTGCCGTTCTGGCGCAACAGCTGCCGGCTGAAGCAAGCGAGGCCGAGCACGGAACCGACCAGAAGGACGATGGCCAGGCGGTCTCCCGGGGCAGGCACCGTGACCCAGCCGAACGCCCCGACGGTCTCGACACCCGCGGCGACGAAGGCCGCGAGCAGGCCGAGGACCAGGTTGCGGATCAGCGTCCCGCGGCCCACCTCGGTCTGCGTCAGTCCGCCGAAGCAGTTGCAGTCGACGGTGGCGCCGCGACGGAGGACGCGCACGACGGCCGCGGAGAAGAGGGAGAGGAGAGCGATCGCCGCCAGGGCGGCCCAGTGGGCGGTCGCCGCCGGCACCAGTGCCGCGGCGATCGTCAGCTCGACGACCGGCAACAGGACCGCCACCGCGGGCGAGAGGCCTCGCGGGACACCGAAGTCTTCGGCCGCCCCCCTGGTCCCGGGGAGATCGGCCAGCTTCGCCACGGCGGCGACCGCGAACGCCACGGCCAAGACCAGCTGAGACAACGAAACCGCGACGAGCATTGTGGTCCTCTCCCAGGCTCCCCCGTCGGAGAGCGGATCACCGCGGACGCGGTCTGCCGACCCTACCCCCGTCCACCCCGCCTGTCGAGCCCGCGCCGCGCGGCTCACCCTGCACCTCGCTCGGCGATGATCTGCGGTCTTCCACGGATGTTCGGGTGCCGACCTCGGCGTAGCTTGGATGCGTCGATGACCTCGGGAGAAGTGAGCTGAAGATGCGACGCGACAGTGAGCTCGAATGCCCGCGCTGCCGCCTCGTCGCCACCAAAGCGGGCACCCGACGGAATCACTGCCCCGAGTGCGGCGCCGAACTGGTCTCCGCCCACTGTCCCACGGAGGCCTGGGTTCGCGCCTACCTCTACGAGACCACCGACACCAACCGCGGCCCCTCCCCCACCGCCATGAAGGTCACGTAACCGGGCGCCCCGGGAAAAGGGACGCGGAGTGGCGCGAAGCCGTAGGCGTACGTCCCACAACGGGAACCGAGTCGACGTTCGAGCGTTCCGTCATCTCCATGCCGGACACCCTTACCACCCGCTTGATCGCGATCCTCGCCTCGGGACGGGACCGAGCTCTGCCTCGTGGGACCGGCCGGCGGCGCGGCCACCCCGTCCCAGGCGGAACGACGACGAGAGGACGCCACGCGGGCCGCGCGGGCGTTGCACGCCGCCGGCGAATACGGCGGACGCGGCCACTACCAGGGCCACGCTCGCCGACCGGACGCCCTCCGACTTCGTGAGAGCGGTCCATCGTGCCTTTCACCCGAGGCTCGCTCACGGGGCCCCCTCAACTTCCGGTCACTCCGGCCGAAGCGTGAGAGTTCTCTCGCCGAATCGATAACAACGAATTACCCACGCTTCAGCGTCACCTCATCGGGCGTCCCGACGATGACCGGACGATGAACGAATCTTCACCAAGCCCGGGTGTGGTCATGGTCGGTGGCGGACTTGCCGCCCAGCGGGCCGCCGAGACGCTGCGCCGGCGAGGATACGAGGGACGCGTGCGGATGGTCTGCGCCGAGCCCGATCCACCCTACGACCGGCCGCCGCTCTCCAAGGAGGTCCTCGCCGGCACCGCGCCCGACGATGCCGTCGCCTTCCGGGCACCCGAGTGGTACCGGGAGCAGGAGGTGGAGCTCTTGCTCTCGCGCCGGGCGGTCGGCCTGGACCCGCAGGCGCGCCGCGTCCGGCTCGACTCGGGCAAGGAGCTCGACTACGCCGCCCTCCTGATCGCGACCGGCGGAGCCCCGCGGCCGCTGCGGATCCTCGACCACGAGAACGTCCACACCCTGCGCACCCTGGAGGACGCGCGCCGGCTGCGCGCCGAGCTCCGGCCCGGCGCCCACCTGGCGATCGTCGGCGCCGGCTTCATCGGCCAGGAGGTCGCGGCGACCGCGCGCCGGCTCGGCGCCGAGGTGACGATCGTCGAGGCTCTCGAGACGCCCCTCGAGCGGATCCTCGGCGCACCTTTGGGCGCCTGGTTCGCCGACCTCCACGCCGAGGAAGGAGTCCGGATGCTGACCGGCGTGGGACTGATCGGGGCGCGCGGGCGTGGTCGGGTCGAGCAGCTGATCCTCAGGGACGGGCGTCGCATCCGCTGCGATGCCGTCCTGGTCGGGATCGGCACGGCGCCGGCGACGGCGTGGTTGGCGGGGAGCCCACTCGAAGGCGACGCCGTCCGGGTCGATGGCGGCGGGCGGACCGAGGTCCCCGACGTATACGCGGCCGGCGACGTCTGCGCTCCCTTCGACCCGTGGAGTGACTCGCATTGCCGCACCGAGCACTGGGGCGCCGCCGCCTGGCAGGGAGCTGCCGCGGCCAAGGCGATGCTGGGCGAGGAAAGCGACCCGCCACCGTTGCCGAGCTTCTGGAGCGACCAGTACGGAATCCGCATCCAGTGTGTAGGCCACCCCCACCACGCGGACTCGGTGGAGATCGACGGCTCACCCGCCGATCGCGACTTCGAGGCCCTCCTCAGCCGCGACGGAGTGCCGATCGCCGGCCTCGCCGTCGGCCGCCCCCGCGCGATCCCCGCCCTTCGCCAACTCATCGAGGCAAGCGACCCGCACGCCTCCGACCGAAAGGAACCAGTTCGATGAACTACCTACCCGTTGTGGACGAGGCGGCCTGCGCCGGCCACGGCGACTGCGTCGACGTCGCCCCCGACATCTTCATCCTCGACGATGTCGCCACCGTGATCGACACCGGTCCGCGCGACCTGATGGTGAAGGCCGCCGAAGCCTGCCCCGCGGCCGCGATCACCGTGATCGACGAGGACTCGCGCGAGCAGATCTACCCCTAAATGGTTGATTCCACTACCTGCGCGGTAGGGAAAAAGTGCCCGAGGTCAGGGACCCTCGCGGTCGGGTCACGCGAGGCGCACGAGAGGGACACGGATCCGTGAGGGAGGTCGGACCTTGTCGCGGAGACGCCGGGAACTCCACGCTTCCGTGCGTGTCGTCCAACGGTCACGACCACGAGGCAAGCTTTGGTGTCGCCATGACGACGTCAATGCTTGCATCGAGCCTCGGGCCCTCTTTCGAGGCCCGGAAACAGACCGAAGGCGCACGCGGGTGTGACGTTCCCGGCGTCTTCGTCACCGATCCGGGCGAGGTGTGCCGGGTGTTTCACGAACCCCTCACGTCCCGAGCAAACCCAACCATCCAGGAGGCGGGTAGTTCAGCGGGAGCCGGACGCGACGGGAACGGGCTTCTCCTCGGGGACAGGCGCCGGAGTGGCCGCACCGTCTCCGTGGCCGAAGCGGACGTCCGGCAGCACCCGGTCGAGCCAGGCGGGCAGGTACCAGGCCGCCTTGCCGCTGAGCCGGAGGAAGACCGGCAGTAAGAGCAGGCGGACCAGGAAAGCATCGAGCAGGACGGCGACGCCGAGGATCGTGCCCATCTCCTTCGGCGGCAGCGGGCCCGAGAGCGCGAAGGTGAAGAAGACGGCGACCATCACACCACCCGCCGCCAGGATCACCCGGCCGGAATGGGCGAGGCCGCCGACCATCGCCTCCTTGGCGCTCCCAGTCGCTTCCCAGTGCTCGCGTGCCGAGGAGAGCAGGAAGACCGTGTAGTCCATCGCGATCGCGAAGATCATCGCGAAGAAGAAGATCGGTCCCCAGGCATCGAGGAAGCCTTGCGATTCGAATCCGAGCAGGCCCGAGAGATGGCCGTGCTGGAAGATCAGCGTGGCGACGCCGAAGGCGGCGGCGGTCGAGAGCAGGTTGGCGAGCACCCCGATCGCGGCGACCAGCGGCGCCTGGAAGGCGATCAGCAGGAGCAGGAAGCCGAGCACCAGGATGACCCCGATCGCCAGCGGCGTCTTCGCCGAGAGCGAGGCTTCGAGGTCGTGGTTTTCGGTCGAAGGCCCGCCGACGAGGGCCGCCGTGGGGAGGTCGGAGCGCAGCCGGTCGATCGTGCTCGCGGTCGCTTCGCTCGAGGGCCCGGTGGTCGGGACCGCCTGGATCAGGACCGCTCCGCCGGCGCCATCGGTCGGTGCCGAGACCATCGCGATCCCGGCATCGCCACGCAGCACCGCCGCGGTCGCCTTGGCCTCCGAGCGCGGCGCCGTCACCTGCAGCGTCCCCGGCGCGCCGGGCCCGAAGGCGGCGCTGATCTGCCGGTAGCCGACGCGTGAGGAGTCGCCCTTCGGCACCACCTTGATCGACGGCATGCCGGTCTTCATCCCGAGGACAGGCACCGCCAGGGCGAGCAGGACGACGAGGGCGAGGCCGCCGAAGACGAACGGGCGCCGCCAGAGCAGCTCGCCCCAACGGGCGAAGCGCGGCGAGCGGTGCTCCCCGCCGTGGACCCAGGGCAGGGAGAGCTTGTCGACCCGCGGGCCGAGCTTGGCGAGGACGGCGGGCAGCAGGGTCATCGTCGCGGCGAGGATGAAGAGGACCGAGACCATGATCCCCAGGGACATCGAGCGGAACGCGGGACTGGGGACGAGCATCACGGCCGAGAGGGAGATCAGCACGGTGAGCCCGGAGAAGAGGACGGCCTTGCCGGCCGTGTCCATGGTCTCGCCGACGGCGTCCTCGACCTTCTCGTGGCGGCCGAAGAGGGCGCCGCGGAAACGCATGACGATGAAGAGCGCGTAGTCGATCCCCAGCGCCAGCGCGAACATCAAGGCGAAGTTCATCGCCCAGATCGAGATCGGGGCGAGCTTGGTGCCGAGGTAGAGGACCCCCGCGGAGGCGATCAGGCCGACGATCGTCAGCATCAGCGGCAGGCCCGCGGCGACCAGCGAGCCGAAGGCGAGGACGAGGATCGCCAGCGTCACCGGCCAGGAGATCAGCTCCGACTTCATCATCGCTTCGCGGTTGGCTTCGTTGAAGTCCGACCACATGCCGGGAGCGCCGGTGAGGTCCGCTTCGACGCCGGGCGCGGCCGCGGCGGCGACTTCCGACTTGAGGCCGTTGGCGGCGGCGACCATCTCGTTCGGGTTCTTCGCGGCCGTGCCGCCGACGATCGCGGTGTGGCCGTCACGGGAGATCGAGGCCCCGGGGCGCGGCGAGACGACCGCGCCGACGGCCGGGTCGCCCGCGAGGACGCGTTCGGTGCGGGCGACGGTGCGCCGGAACGCGGGGTCGGCCACGGTCAGCGCCTGCGAGTGGACGGCTACCTGGATCGCGTAGGCGCCGGCGCCGCCGAAGTTCTTGTCCAGCTGTTCGCGGACCGTGACCGACTCCGAGCCGTTGGCCTGCCAACCGGCGCCCGACAGCGCGGTCTCGACCCGGGGCGCCAGCACGCCGAGGCCGACGGCGATCAGCGCCCAGGCGATGAAGACGGTCCGCCGGTGCGCGGCGGCATAGCGGCCGAGCCGTCCGATGGGACCGAGCGCGCTCATCGGCCGGGCGCGTCCTTGACGCCGAAGTGGCGCCGCAGCATGGCTGGCATGGCTATCCTCCCGCGAGTCGGTCTACAAGTTCACAACTTAACAACTGTCTAGTAGTGTACCAGAGATGAAAGACCCCCTGACCCCCGAGGCGGCAGAGCTGATCGCGAGCCGCTTTCGCGCCCTCTCCGACCCGACCCGGCTGCGGATCATCGATCTTCTCCGGACCTCGGGGGAGGCTTCGGTGGGCGAGCTGACCGAGGCCCTCGGGGCCTCTCAGCAGAACGTCTCCAAGCACCTCTCCGCCCTGCTTGCCGGTGGCTTCGTCGCCCGTCGCAAACAGGGAACCAGCTCCCTCTACCGGATCGCCGACCCCCAGGTCCTGGAGCTATGCGAGCGCGTCTGCGCCGGCATCGAGACCCAGCTGGCCCAGCTCGAGCGGGTCCTCGGCAGCTAGTTCGCGGAGTGTGGCCACGCCGGCCGGCGCCGGGGTCTGACCGGCGCGACGCAGCAGCTGGTTGAGGAAGCCCCGGGGCGGCGTTGCTCGGGGCCGTAGCACCGTCCGAGATCGGTCCTGGGACGTGAGGGGTTCGTGGGAGAGTTGGCACAGGGACGTCACGGAGTCCGGACCTCCGTGACGTCCTGCATGGAAGTGGGCCCCCACGAAGGATGAGTTCGCAGTTATGTCCGGATAGCGGCAGAAAGTGCGAACTCACCCGAGGTGCGGATGAGGAAGGCGCGCGGAAGCGTGGAGTTCTCACGCTCTTTGTGACGGGGTCCGGCTTCCGTGAAGGATCCGTGCGCCTCGCGTGACCCGCACGCGACGATCCCTCATCGCTCCCCGAAGACCCCGGCCGCGCTCGCCGGGAGCTCATGCCCCCGGCGAGCGGTGGGTGCTCAGCTCTTGGCGGGGATCCGCGCGATCGCGGCGCGACCGGCGTTCAGCTTCGCTTCGAGATCGTTCAGCTGGTTGACGTGCCGGGCCTGGAGGGTGCGGAGGGTCGTGTTGTAGATCTGCTTGCCGCGATTGCGCAGGGTCACGATCGCTTCGGCGTCGTTCTGCTGGATGCTCTGCGTCGCGGACTGCTTGCCTTCACGGATTGCTGCCTTTTCACGGCCGTAGCCGGCTTTCAGGTCGGCGATTTCTTCCCCCTGGAGCTTGCGATTTTCACTCCCACGCTTGGTCCGCCGATCGATCGCTTCCTGGATCGTGGTTTTCAGGACCGGGCTCGTGGCCTCGGCCTTCTGTTTGCGCAGGTGGACGACCTGCCTTTGCAAGGCCGCACTGCGGGTGTCGAAGATGTCTTCGACCCGTCCCACCGAGTTCTCGTAGTTGGTGGCAGCCCGGTTCATCCGCGCGTCGTAGTCCCGGCGCAGGGCGGCAAGTTCGCCGGCCTGGGTCTGGCGGATGGTCCGCACGCCCGTCTTGATCTCGCGCTGCGATTCGCGCTGCGCCGCCTTCTTGCCGCGATCGAAGAGCGCGGTCGCTTTGTCCACCGCGGCGTCGTGCTTGTTCTCCAGCTGGTCCTCGTAGCCGGTCTTCTGGGCAGCCGTGGCCGGGGTGCGGGAGAGCCCGTCGAGCTTGTCGACGAAGCCGACCAACGCTTTGTACTGAGCGGTCGCAATCAGCGGCGGCGCTTCGGCGGCCCTGGCGGCCGGCACGAGCAGGGCGACCGCGAGCAGGGCAGCGCCGATCGCGGACACCAAACGGCGCACCTTTCGGGACGAGTTCATCGGAATCTGGACACTCCTTGGACGAGCGCCGGGCGGCGCGTGGACTTTCTCTCCCCCATTTCGGTCGCCGGCCCGATTTCCTCAAGCCTGAACCAGAAAATCCAGCCGAACCGAAACCGCCTGAGTGATGCGCGTCACCCGATTTTCGCCGCGGCCCCGGTACGGTCGACGGCACGTGAACCTCAACACTTTCCGCTACGTCGCCCTCGGCGAGGCCACCAGCTTCCTGGCCCTGCTCGGCGCCACGATCGTCAAACACAGCGACGGCGGCGAAACCGGCGTCCAGATCCTCGGCCCGATCCACGGCGCCCTCTTCCTCGCCTACGTCTTCATGGTCTTCGTCCTGCGCAAGCCGGAGGGCTGGAGCAACAAGGTCACGGGCTGGATCCTGGTCGGCGCGGTGCTGCCCTTCGGCGGGTACGTCGTCGACTGGTGGCTGCTGCGCGAGCGCCGCGCCATCGGCTGAGCCGCGGCGCCGAGATCCGTCGAGGAGGCGGACCGATCAGTCGACCACGCCCGAACGGTGCGATTATTTCGGCATGGAGTACGCGGTCTACGTCGCGATTCCGACGGGCGAGAACGCCGGCCGCATCGCTCGCGCCGTGCTCGAGGCCGCGCCTCCCGATCTCGATTTCTCCTTGCGGGAGAAAGGGGACACGAGCGAGTCCCGCGACGTCGAGCTCTGCTTTCGCATCCGTGGCGTGACCCACCCGACGAAGCGCTGTCCCACGCACTGCGGCTCTGTGCACCGGGGCGCGAGGCGGCGGGGTTGAAGGCCGGCGAGCAAGCGCGGGTCTCACTCGCCGGTTGAAGCGGGCTCAGGGTGCCGGGCACGCCCCAGCCCAAATTTCTCGGCGGGCTCGGCCGACTACTTAGGCCGTCGGGATCGGGATGGTGCCCGACTTGACCCGGTCGGCAGTGCCGTCGGGCCCTGTTTCGCCGAGAGCGGCGGATCCGAGCCCCGGGTCGGCCGCTGAGTCGAGGTTGCACATCGCCAGGTCAAAAGACCCGCCGCGGAGCAGTTCGCGAGCTTCTTCCACCTCGCCGGCCCCTTCGCGCCCAGGCCGGCCGGCCCGGGATCTACATAACATCCGTCCGCGCCAGGGTCCCTCGCTCAGGTTTGGCCGGCGACGCCCGATGATGCTGGAACAGAGCAGACCCTCGACTCAGGGCACCCTCGTCGCGAGGCGAGTCCGCAAAAGCCACGGGACTCCGCCGGAGTCAGCCGGGCTACCGATACCGCCCACGCCAACCGCACCCGCTGCGGGCGTGGCGGCGAGAGAGGACCGTCGACAAAGGCTGCTCGCGCAATTCGAAGGGGACTTTCATGTCCATCCATCTCCGTCCAAGGCGGCTGCGACGAGTCATAGTCGCCGGCGCCGCGCTCTTCGCCCTGGCGATCGTCCCGGCGGCCGCCCAGGCGGCGCCCGTCAACCTCGCCACCGCGAACCCGTTCGTCGTGCTCGGCGGCTCGACGGTCACCAACACCGGCCCGTCCGTGCTCAACGGCGACCTTGGCGTCTCGCCCGGATCGTCGCTGACCGGGTTCGGGCTGCCGGCCGTGGTCAACGGCGCTACCGAGGAAAACACCCCTGTCGCCAGCCAGGCGCAGGCCGACCTCACCAATGCCTTCGTCGTCGCCGGCGAACAGCCGGTGCCCCCAGGCAACGAACTCACCGGGACCGACCTCGGTGGCCTGACGCTGACGTCCGGCGCCTACGGGTACAGCTCGTCGGCCCAGCTCACCGGCCAGCTGACGCTCGACGCCCAGGGCAACCCCAATGCCCAGTTCGTCTTCGTCATCGGCTCGACCCTCACCACCGCCTCGGCGAGCTCGGTGATCTTGATCAACGGGGCATCGCCCTGCAACGTCTTCTGGCACATCGGCAGCTCGGCGACGCTGGGGAGCGGAACCCAGTTCAAGGGCAACGTGATGGCGCTCACCGACATCACCCTCAACAATGCCGTGAACGTGCAGGGACGGGTCCTGGCCCGCAACGGCCAGATCAGCCTGATCAACGACGTGCTGGACAATTCCCAGTGCAGCTCCTCGACGGGAACCGGAACGACCCCGTCGGACACGCCGACCTCACCGGTCACCCCGGCCCCCGGCGCCGTCGCGGCACCCGGCGGCACCACCACCACGACGACCACGACCACCCCGGTCGCGCCGAAGGTCGCCAAGAAGAAAGTCACCCCCACCTCGACCAGCAACGGTTCGGCCACCGTCACCCACGGTGAACAGGGACCGAACGGCACCCCGGTCACCGTCGGCGGCAAGAAGATCGCCAAGGTCGTCATCAAAGTCGGCAACAAAACGGTGAAGATCTCACGGGGTCCGTCGCTGAAAACCAGTGTCACCGGCACTCCCGGCGCCCACACTGTCACCGTCCGCGTGACCTTCAAGGACCACACCCCGGGGAAGACGACGAGGTTCGTCATCCACGTCCCCACCCCGGCCCCGCTGACCCCACACCCCGGGCCCTCCGCGTTCACCGGATGACCCGTCCCCCGAGTCGCGTCTCCGTACCACCCGGCCCCCGCCGGGTGGTACGGGGATCAGCGCCGGCGCTGCTCGTCGCCGCCGCGCTCTGTGCGTTAACCGGGGCGGCCCCGGCGGCGGCCAAGTCCGACTCCGGTCACCAGCTCGTGACCCTGCTCCACTCACACGTCGCCCGGGTCCAGCCCGACGCGCACTCCGCACGGATCGAAACGGTCGCCCCGCGACGTCCCCTGACCAGGGTGCCGACGGTTCTTCCGGTCCTCGGCGAAGCCGGACACGGGTCCTGGCTCCGCGTCCGCCTTCCCGGTAGGCCCAACGGGCACGCCGGCTGGATCGCCGCCGACCGCACCAGGTCGACGATGACCGAATGGAGCATCCAGGTCGCGCTCTCGGCGCGCCGGGTGACGGTCTTCCGCTTCGGCACCCCGGTCCGTCGGTTCCCCGCGGTCGTCGGCAAGCGCTCGACGCCGACCCCCCGTGGCTCGTTCTTCGTCGAAGAGGCCCTGGCGCTGTCGCCCTCCGCGGCGGGCGGTCCCTACGCCCTCGCCACCAGCGCCCGCTCCAACGTCCTTCAAGAATTCGAGGGCGGCCCCGGCCAGGTCGCCCTCCACGGCCGAAACCACCTCTCCGGAGCCCTGGGCTCCGCCGCCTCGCACGGGTGCATCCGACTGAGCACCCACGCGATCACCTGGCTGGCAAGGCGGATCGGCGCCGGAACCCCCCTCGTGATCTCCAGGAACCAGCCGTCCCCCTGGCGCGGTCGTCCTTCGGTCCGGGGGCGTGACGCGGGGAGGGCTCGGGCCGGTTGAAGCCGGCGCCCGAGGTACGGGACGCAAGGGTCTGCGGCTAGCGCGGCCGTCTCGGCCACGGCCCTGGCAGGCTGTGGCCGTGGCCGAGACGGCCGGGTCTGTGGGGAGTGACGAGGGATCGTCGGGTGCGGGTCACGCGAGGCGCACGAGAGGTTCACGGATCCGTCACCGAAGTAGGACCTCGTCACAGAGACCGTGGGAACTCCACGCTTCCGTGCGCCTTCCTCATGCCTCCCCCCGGGTGAGTTCGCACTTTCTGCCGCTATCCGGACATAACTGCGAACTCATCCTTCGTCACGTCCGATCCCTACCCCTCCACGGCTTCGCGAAGGCTCACCAGCGTCTGCCTCAGGGTTCGCGAAACCTGCATCTGGGAGCAGCCGAGGCGCAGCGCGATCTGGGACTGAGGGAGTTCGTCGACGAAGCGGAGCGTCAGCATCTCCCGCCGGCGGGAGTCGATCCCCGCCAGGACCTTGGCGAGGATCTGGCGGTCTTCGATCAACTCGTAGCCCCAGTCCTCCTCGCCGATCCAATCGGGCGCGGATGGGTCGCCTCCATCCTCGGACAGGGCCGGGGCGTCGAGGGAGAGGGGCCGTCGGTTGCGCCCCGCCTCGAGGGCCTCGAGGACACCAGAGACCTCGACCCCGAGGTGGCGCGTGAGCTCCTCGACCGAAGGAGGACGCTGCAAGGCGAGCGACAGCTCCTCGGTCGCCTTCTCCACCTCCGCCATCCGGTCGTGGATGGCGCGCGGCACGCGGATCGTCCAGACCTTGTCCCGGAAGTGGCGCTTCAGCTCCCCCAGGATCGTCGGCTTGGCGAAGCCGGCGAAGGGCGTGCCGCGCGCGGGATCGAACCGATCCACCGCGTTCACCAGCCCCAGGCTGGCCACCTGGAGCAGGTCGTCGTAGGGCTCCGAGATGCCGCTGTAGCGACGAGCCATCCGTCTCGCCATCGGCAGGTGGGCCTCCACCAGCTCCTTCCGGGCGGTCGGATCGCGCTGCTCGGAGAAGCGCCTCCACAGCTCCTTTTCCCGGGCGCCGGAGAGTCGATCCCGGATCGGCGGACCGCGTCCGGCGCGCTCGCCGTCACGGGGTCGGACGACAAGGGTGGTTGGGACTGAAGGGACTGACCGCTCCGGCATCGGAGACCTCCTGGCGGGTCGACAGTTAGCCGGAAGTCACGTCTTGTTGCCGGCCCGCGTGCCGACCGCAGTGATGCCCTCCAGTCCCCCGGGCCGACCGTCGACTCGGGCAACTGCCCACCCTCTACCCGAGTTCGCCGCCGATCACGCCTCCGAGCCGGGCTCGCGCTCAGACGAGGTCGGAAGGATCCAGCACGAAGACCTCGCACATCAGGTCCGGGTCCTGCTGGTTGCCGCTCATGAAGCCGATGACCTTGCGACCCGTCGCCTTTTCGATCACGGCTTCGAAGCGCTCCCGCATCAACTCCTGGAACTGCATCCGCTGTTCGATCACCGCCGAGCCGCGACCGCCGTCGAGGAGGGTCTGCTCGACCTGCGTGTAACCGCCGCGGAGGATGCAGACGACCAGGTCGTCCTGATAGTAGGACTTGGCCTGCGTCGGACCGCGTCCGTAGAACTCCTTCAGCAACGCGACCAGACCGTCCGAGATCTCCGTCAGCTCCTTGCCGTGACGTCGTTTCGCCTCGACGGCGACCTGACTGACGGGATCGGTTTCGACTCCAGCGATGCCTCCATCGTAGACCCGACCGCTACGCTCATACAAGCGCACGTTGGGTTCTTCCACCCTCTACCTCTCGGGCGTTCCTGACCAGAGGACGAGAAGGAAGCCCTTATGTCCTCCCCCACCCCACCCCTCCACGGCGAGGAGCTGTTGACCGCCGTGACCGAGGAGATGGTCACCCTTCACGAGCGCTACCACCACCGGATCCCGGCCAGCGCGAAGACCCAGCTCCTCGAGGACGATCTGATCGCCGTCGTCATGGGCGGCGTCTACACCGACGTCGAGAAGACGATGATCGAGCTGCAGCGCTCGACCCTCGTGCAGGAAACCCGGAGCGCCTTCCAGGAGGCGATGCAACAGCGTTTCATCGAGGCGATCGAAAGGCTCTCCGGCCGCGAGGTGCTCGCCTTCGTCTCGAACTCCCACGTCGGCCCGGACATCGAGATCGAGCTGTTCGTACTGCGGCCGTCGCTGCCCAGCGCACCCGTCTAGGACGCCTCCCGGGCGACATGGCTCAAACCTCGACGGCAGCGGGCAACTTCGTTACCCTGGGCAGAGGAGGGCATCACTGAGGTTGGCCCCGGGGCCGGCAGCAAGACGTGACTTCCGGACAAGCTTCCAAGTCCGAGGAGTCCCACATGAGCACTTCACCTTCGCCCTCCCGCTCGACGCTTTCGGTGGTGCACCAATCGACGCTGCCCTCATTCTTCATCTTGAGTCGCCGGGCCGAATCCGGGGGCTCGATCCGCCTTGTGCTCGCCGGGGAGCTCGACATCTCCTCGCGACATCACTTCGACGGCGACGTCACTGAAGCCCAAACACACTCGGGCCGGGTCCTGCTCGACCTGAGGGCGCTGACCTTCATCGATTGCGCCTGCCTCGCGATCGTCTTCGCCGCGGCCAGGCGGGCTCGCGCCGAAGGAGCGGTGCTGATCCTCCTCGGTCCTCGCGGCCAGGTCCGCCGGATGCTCGCCCTGGTCGGCTCGCCGCCCGGCGTGGCGGTCCTCGACGACAGCGATCTTCGAGAGCACCGGTCGCCGGTCGCCGCATGAGTGAGACGAACGACCGGGTGGCCGTCCGGTGAACCACCAGGCGGGGACGAAGGAGACCGGTGAGGCGACGAGGCCCGACGCCGCTCAGCAGCGGCGTGCGGGAGCGCTCGAGTTGATCTCCTGCGGCGGCAGCTTCAAGCTGCTCGACGGCTCCGCCGAAGTCCTGCTTCTCTGACCGGGTCGGCCGACCAGGCCGAGGCGAGTCGCCGGGCCTGCCGCCAGGTCACCAGGCGTCCGCCGGCGGTGTCGATCAGCTTGAGCCGCACCGCGCGCACACCGTCGGCAAAGTTGAGCACCGGGACGTCGGCAAAGAGTGGCATCTCGTCGTGCGCCCGCTGCAGGTTGTAGTTGGGGACCTTGGCGCTCAGGTGGTGGACGTGGTGGAGTCCGATGTTGCCGCTGAAGAACTGCAGCACCTTCGGCAGCTTCAGGTAGGAGCTGCCCTTGAGCGCGGCGTCCGCGTAGCTCCACTGCTCGCCCGACTCCCAGTAGGCGTCCTCGAACTGGTGCTGGACGTAGAAGAGGAAGACGCCGGCGACGCCGGCGAGGATCGCGGTCGGCATCTGCACCTCGAGCCAGGCCACGGGGCCGACCGCCCAGATGAGCGCGCCGAGCAGGAGGGCCAGCGCGGCGTCGGTCAGCCAGACGCTGTGGACCTGCCGCGGTCGCATCTCCCGGGTCCAGAACCGCGGCCCGATCATCAGCGACCAGATCGGCCCGATGCCGAACATCACCACCGGGCTGCGGAACAGGCGGTAGGCCAGCTTGCCGCGCCAGGAGCGCGCCGCGTACTCGGCGACCGTGATCGTCTCCACGTCGCCCTGGCCGCGACGGTCGAGATCGCCGCTGGTCGCGTGGTGCACCGCGTGGTTGTGGCGCCAGTTGGCGAAGGGCTGGAAGACGACCAGGCCGGTGATCCTGCCGACCCAGCGATTGCCTCGCTTGGTCGGCAGGAACGAGCCGTGGGTGCAGTCGTGGAAGACGATGAACGTCCGCAGCAGGAAGCCCGAGGCCGGGATCGCCAGCGCCAGGGTCAGCCAGATCGAGACGTCAAGGACGAGGTACATCGCGATCGTCAGCACTGCGTAGGCGCCCAGGGAATTCACCAGATCGAGCGCCGCCGCCTTGGTGTCGGCCCGCTCGAATCGGGCCACCCCACCGCGCCACCGGCCCCGTTCACTCCTCGCAGTCATCTCGCTGACCTCCAGCGTCATCGTCGTGCGGATCGGACGCGGGAAGTCAGGGCTTGCTGCCGGTCAGGCGGACCGACCTCAGGTGTTGCCCTCCTGCGGAAAGGCGGGCCGGCACATCGCCGACCTTCTTCCAAAGTAGCGCACCCGCGGCAGCGGTCACGCTTGCTCCTTTACCCGGTGACAGGGCACTGCGGTACCGTTCGGGGTCGCTCGTCGGGTTTCTCCCCTCCGCCTCGCGCGCGATTCTGCCTCGAGGGAAGAAAGAAGCCCGCATGCGGTCCAGCGACTCTCCCTTGCATGGTGACGCTCTGCTGGATGCCGTCACCGCCTCGATGGTCGCGCTGCACGAGCGCTATTACCGGGCGCCGGCCACCGCCAAGACCCAGATGCTCGGCGACGACCTGCTGGCCTGCGTGCTGGGCGGCATCTTCACCGACGTCGAGAAGACGATGATCGAGCTCCAGCGCGGTACCGTCGTCCAGGAAACGCGCAGCGCCTTCCAGGACGCGATGCAACAGAAGTTCATCGCCGAGGTGGAGCGCCTTTCGGGACGCGAGGTGCTGGCCTTCATCTCCAACCAGCACGTCGGACCCGACATCGAGGTCGAGCTCTTCATGCTGCGCGACGAGGAGTAGCGGAGGCCCGCGAGCGCCCTGTCGGCGCTAATGTTCGCCTCGATAGGAGGGCACCTATGGGGTCGGCCACGAGCGGCCGGCAGCAGACCTTGACTTCCGGCCAGTTGTCCAGCTACGGAGGTCGCCGATGTCCCTCAACCGTCCCTCGGGGTCCCGGGAGGACTCCGGTCAGGACGTCACCGTCGCCATCTCGGAGCAGATCGTCCAGCTCTACCTCGAGGCGTTCGGCCGCGGGCCCACCCGGGTCCGGACCTACGTGCAGCCCCAGTTCGCCGTCTGCGTCCTCCGCGACATCCTCACCAGCGCCGAGCGGTCATTGCTAGACGACGGCAACGGCGCCGAGGTCGAGGCGGCCCGCGAGACGATCAACGAAGCGATCGACCGCCGCTGCATATCGATCGTCGCGACCCAGACCGGCCGCACGGTGCTCAGCCATATCGTCCGGACCAGGGTCCCGCTCGACGTCGCGGTCCACTTCTTCCTCTTCGACGACGTCACGGCGGGACCCGAGGTCATCGGGCGGTAGGGGCGGGTGGGTTGGGCGGGGCGCGGCCGTCGCGGCCGTCGCGGCCGTCCCAGGACGTGAGGGGTTCGTGAAACGCCGGGCACAGGGACGTCACGAAGCTCGGACTTCCGTAATCGTCCCGCATGAAAGCGAGCCCCCACGAAGGACGAGTTCGCAGTTATGTCCGGATAGCGGCAGAAAGTGCGAACTCACCCGAGGTGCTGATGAGGAAGGTGCACGGAAGCGTGGAGATCCCAAGGTCTTCGTGACGAGGTCGGACTTCCGTCACGGATCCGTGTCCCTCTCGTGCGCCTCGCGTGTCGCGACCCGGCTCGATCTTTCGGTTCGGCTTCCAAGCCAGGGGTACCAACCAAGTGGAGGCGAACGCGCCGCCTCTCAGGTGCCGGCGGGGTCGGGCAGCTGGCGCGGTGTCGTCCGAAACCGCCGGCTCCGTGGACCGAAAGATGAGGGGCGGCCAAGCGGACAGCGGGCGTTGCCGGCGCTCGCCGCCCATCGCCGCCGCCTTCGCCGACGTCCCGCTCTCCGCCGAGATCCTCCGGGAGCGCGAGACCGGACGTTCGAGATGTCGCCCGAGCCCGGCCTCATGGCGGGCGCTGTGTACCTTTGGTCAATGATTCGCGCGGCATTCGGGAAGGTCTCGGTCCGATGAGCGAACGGCTCGAGCCGGCGGCGCGGATCATGGTGGCGGTCGGCTTCCTGATCGGCCTCTTGATCATGCTGCTCGACCCGTTCTCGTTCGGCCGGGTCACCGGGCTGCTGGCCTGGGTCGCCGGCGGGGTCGGCGTCATCGTCGCGGCGGCGCTCGGGGCGATGCTGCTGGGCCACGGTGAGATGCCCGAGGAGGAGTTCCGGCGGATCTCCCAGCGGAGCGAACTGATGTCACGGATGCCGCCCGGCCAAGGGCAGCCGACCGAATTCGAAGAACTCGTGATCGAGGCGATCGACCGCCTGCCGATCGAATTCCAGGACCTGCTCACCGACGTGCCGATCGTGATCTCCCAACGCGGCGAGGAGTTCGGTGCCTACGGCCACTACATCGGCGACACCGCCGCCCGCGACAACTTCCGCGACCACATCGTCATCTACCAGGACACCCTGGAACGGGACTTCGGTTGGAACCCGGAGTTGCTGCGCGCCCAGATCGCCCGCACCGTCTTCCACGAGGTGGCCCATCACCTCGGCTGGGACGAGCCGGGCGTGCGCGGGCTCGGCCTCTAGGACCTCTGGGAAGATGACGACCACCCGCACCCCGACCTCGAAGGGACGACGACCGACATGCGCAAGCTGCAGACGCAAGGCGTCCACCACATCACCCTGACCGGCGCCGACCGCCAGACGTCGATCGACTTCTGGGAGGGCGTCCTCGGCATGCCGTTCGTCTTCGAGCAGCCCAACCTCGACCGCCCCGAGGAGAGCCACCTCTACTTCGACCCGGGCGACGGACGGCTGATCACGATCTTCACCAACGAAGGGCGCGCGCCCGACCCCTCCCCGCGATCGCAGGACACCGGCCACGTGCATCACATCGCCTTCGCGGTGTCGAACGCGACGTTCCGCCAGACGGTCGAGCGGCTCGCCGAGCGCGGGATCGAGAACAGCGGGGTCAAGGACCGCGGCTTCATGGACTCGATCTACTTCCGCGACCCGCTGGGGCTGCTGATCGAGCTCGCCTCCTACCGCTTCGAGCCGCCCGCCGGGCACACCCATGCCGACGTACTGCTCGAGGCACACCTGATCCGCACCGAGCGCGGGGACTACAACATCGACCCCGAGCACCTCGCCGACGCGATCGAGCGCCTGGTCGCGCGATCGCAGCGTTCCCTGTCGGAGGACCGCACGCCGCGCGACCCGTATGCCCCGCGGCGGCAAGCATGATCCGGGCGGGACGTGGCGCCGCTGCTACGCTCGCTCGGCCCTGATGGAAACGCGAACGCATCTCTTCACCTTCCCGATCGAGTCCGATTCGGATCGGACCGCGGTCGAAGAGGCGCTCCAAAAGCTCTCGACCGAGCTCGCGCTCACCCACGCGCTGCGACTCAAGGGCGGCCACCGCGGGCTGATCACCGTTCCCGACGTGGATCCAGAGACCACCTGGTCGGCGATCGACCGGGTCGTCCCCGACTGGCAGCAAGTCTTCATGCCGCGCT
This sequence comes from uncultured Actinomycetes bacterium, assembly GCA_963782515.1. Taxonomy (GTDB): domain Bacteria; phylum Actinomycetota; class Thermoleophilia; order Solirubrobacterales; family 70-9; genus VAYN01. Next base: position 1,971,156 of record CAWAJY010000004.1, read on the forward strand.
CCGCGGCCTAGATTCGCTGAGCACTCCGAAACATTGCCGCCGGTGGCGGGTTTGGAGGGCGACCTCGAACCTCGAACTAACCGGACGGAGCAATGGGATCCCTACAACGATGGGCAGGCACCTCGATGCGCTCGCGCCTGATGCTTGCGCCGCTGCTCGCACTGCTGGCGCTGGTGCTGTCACCGACGATCGGCCGCGCGGAACCAACCAGCGGCGACAAGGTCTACCACCCAGAAATCGAAGGCATCGAAAGCGAACCGGAACTGAAGGGCCACCCCACTACGCCGACCACGCACGGCTCTGCGCCCCACGCCGACACCCAGGATCCCGCTCCGTCGGCCGGCAGTGAAGAAGGCGCCGCATCGGTGCCTCGGCCCGGCGGTGAACCTCGCTCAGAGGAACACCATCGCGGCCACGCGGCTCCCTCGGGAAAAGGTGGCGGCCGTCCTCCCGGTGACGGCGGGAGCAGCGAAGGCGCCACCAAGAGCGTCGCCCACACCCAGACTCACCCGATGCCGACCGCGACCGGCACCTCCAAGAGCAGCGACGGCGGGTCCTCGCCCGTCCTGCTGATCCTGATCGCGATCGCCGTCCTCGCGCTGGGCTCGGTCGGCATCGCCCTCTACCGCGAGCGCAAGCAGGCCGGCAATGCCGAGGGCTACCCCGAGTCCTAAGCGCTCACCTACAGGTGTCGACGTGGAGGTCGACGCTGATCTTCGCGGAGGGCGCTGTGGGCGACGCCGGCGGCGGCCGTCCGGTTGCTGACCCCGAGGCGCTCGAGGATGTACTCGACGTGGTGGCCGACCGTCCGCACGCTGATCCCGAGCCGCTGCGCGATCGCGGCGTCCGAGCACCCCTCCCCGAGCAACGCCAGGACTTCCGCCTGCCGCCGCGTGACCGGCAACGCCTCCATCAGCTCGGCCGGGTCGGGCGGGCCGGTGCGCCGCTCCCGCAGCACGAGGAGCCGCTCCTCCCCGGAGGCGTCCGCCATCAGCACATCGAGGCGGCGGCCGGGGAGGGTCCGGACGAGCCGCCGGGGGGCCGCGCCGCGAGCAGGTCCCCCGACCAGCTCGGCGAGGGCGGCGGGCAGGACGTCGAGATCCGGGCGCCCGCCGAACCATCGGCCGAGCACCTCCTCCGCACCCGTGTCGGCGCCGACGATGCTCCCGTCGGGATCGGCCGTGACGACGCAGGTGCCGGCGTGCCCCAGCCCGCGCTCGAGCGCCTCCCGCCAGCGCTCGGCTTCCTGCCCCTGCTCGAGCCGGGCGTAGGCCGCCCGCAGGTGCGGCGCCAGCGTCTCGAGCAGCGCCCGTTCGCGCTCGCCGAAGGCGCGGTCGATCCGGTGGACGGTGAGGACGGCGGTCCGGCGAGCGTCCCAGGCGAGGTGCAGCGAGAGCTCGCCGCGGAGGCCGAGGCGCCGGTAGGCGGAGTAGATGCCGAGCTTGCGCCACTCGCGGGCGGAGAGGAAGTCCGAAGGCCCGAGCACCTGCGCGTCGGGGCGGCGGCCGAGGACCGGGTGCTGGTGATGGTGGCTCGCCCACTCCGCGAGGGCGTCGGCGTCGAAGACGTAGGGCTGGGTGACCTGCGGCAGCACCCCGATCGCCTCCTCGCCGCCGCGCCGGCGCAGTTCGCCCGCGCCGACGTACTCCGCGCCGATCAGGCCCGGTAGTCCGAGCAGGGCCTCCTCGAGCTCCGCCGGGCGCCGGCAGCTCGCCAGGTCGGCGGCGAGCCCGAGCGCCGCGAGCGCCTCCGCCGCCGCGATGGATCCGCCGGTGGCCATCTCCTCCGGCTGCCTACCGGCGGAGCGACCGAGGAAGGCGGAGGCCGAGCTTCATGCCGCCAGTCTCTCGCACGCCGGGTCGCTCGTCTAGGCTGGGCGCGTGGCTCACCCATCCGCCGCCGAAGCGGCTCAGCTTGGCCGCGAGGATTCGAAAGAGGCGATCGACCTCGCCCGCTCCGGCGGGCAGATGTACCCGGTGGTGACGATCGCCGACGGAGCCGACCACCACGCGCAGACGACCGCCTTCCACAAGCGCTGGTGGCGCCAGCACGACGAAAAGTGGCCGACGCAGGTGGTCGACGCCTACAACGATGCCTTCACCCGGGAGCTCCTCGCTGCCAAAGTCGCGGTGGTGGAGCTCGCCTTCGACGCCGCGGGCGGCAAGAAGTGGAGCAACGTCGGCGTCGTCGACCTCGAGCAGTGGGAGCCGACCTTCCCCTTCGACCCCGAGAGCACCGGCTGGATCCAGCAGGACCCCCGCTCACGCGTCGGCTGGCGACGCCGCTCGGTGTTGCGCAAGATGTTCTCGCGCAAGAAGAAGCCCGACGAGCAGCGCTCGCTCGCCTGACCGACGCGCCGTGGTGACTTTCCGTCGGATAGCGACGCTAAGTCACCACGCCTACTCCTCCGGCAGGGTCGGCGGGGCGCTGCGGTAGGTCGCGGGGGTGGCGGAGAGCTTGATCGGGTTGCGGGTGAGGTTGACGGTGGAGCCGTCCTCGCGGGGGATCTCGACCGTCGGATCGAGGCCGATCCGCTCGGCGAACTCGAAGGCGGCGCCGAGGTCGTTGACCTGGCCGGCCGGGACGCGGCGGGCGAGCAGGGCGGCGGCCCAGTCGGCGGCGGGGCGGGCGGCGAGCAGGCGCTCCAGCTCGGCGCCGAGGGCTTCGCGGTTGGCGACCCGGTCGGGGTTGGTGGCGAAGCGCTCGTCGGTGGCCAGCTCCGGTGCGCCGAGCTCCTCGCAGAGCGCCGCGAACTGACGGTCGTTGCCGACCGCGAGGACCAGCTCGCCCTCGGCGGTGGCGTAGACCTCATAAGGGGAGATGCTCGGGTGGCGGTTGCCGAGGCGCTCGGGGACGACGCCGGCGATCGTGTAGGCGGAGCCCTGGTTGACCATCGCCGCGAGGAGCGCCGAGTAGAGGTCGACCTCGACCAGCTGGCCCTCGCCAGTCTCCTCGCGGGCGCGCAGGGCGACGAGGATCCCGACCGTGGCGAAGAGGCCCGCGAGCACGTCGACCACGGCGACGCCTACCTTCATCGGTTCGCCATCGGGCGCGCCGGTGATGCCCATCAGCCCGCCGAGCGCCTGGATCAGCAGGTCGTAGCCGGGCAGCGCCGCCCCGCCCTCGCCGCTGCCGAAGCCGGTGATCGAGCAGTAGACGAGCCGAGGGTTCTCGGCCCGCAGCGTCTCGTAGTCGAGGCCCTTGTCGGCCATCAGGCCGGGCCGGAAGTTCTCTACCAGGACGTCGGCCTCGCGGGCGCGCAGCCGCAGCTCCGCGAGCCCCTCCTCACTCGACAGGTCAAGCACGACGCTCGCCTTGTTGCGGTTCACCGACTGGAAGTAGGTCGCCTCGCCGCGCTCGTCATAAGGCGGACCCCAGGCGCGGGTTTCGTCGCCGCCGCCCGGGCGCTCGACCTTCGTCACCTCGGCGCCGAAGTCGGCGAGCATCATCGTCGCGAAGGGGCCCGCGAGGACGCGGGAGAAATCGAGGATCTTCACCGGCCCGAGGGCGCCTGAGTTGTTCCTGTCGGCGGTCATCTGATTCAATCCTCGCAGATTTTCGAAATTCGAAAGGACACGATGAACAGCACCGCCGCCGCTCCCCCCGCCCTCCGGCCGGAGGACTTTCTGAACATCGACCGCATGCTGTCCGACGAAGAGCGCGACATCCGCGACACCGTCCGGTCATTCGTCCGTGACAAGGTCACCCCTTACGTCGGCGACTGGTTCGAGGAGGGCACGATCCCGCTGGAGCTGGCCAAGGAACTCGGCTCGCTGAACGTCCTCGGCATGCACCTCGAGGGCTACGGCTGCGCCGGCGCCTCCGCCACCGCCTACGGCCTCGCCTGCATGGAGCTGGAGGCGGGCGACTCCGGCATCCGCTCGCTGGTCTCCGTGCAGGGTTCGCTGGCGATGTTCGCGATCTGGAAATGGGGCTCGGAGGAGCAGAAACAGGAGTGGCTGCCGCAGATGGCCGCCGGCGAGGCGATCGGCTGCTTCGGCCTGACCGAGCCCGACGCGGGATCCGACCCCGGCTCGATGCGCACCCGCGCCCGCCGCGACGGTGACGACTGGATCATCAGCGGCCAGAAGATGTGGATCACCAACGGCTCGGCCTCCGCGGTCGCCGTCGTCTGGGCGCAGAGCGACGAGGGCGTGCTCGGCTTCGTCGTCCCCAAAGGCACCAAGGGCTTCACCACCCAGGACATCCACAAGAAGATGAGCCTGCGCGCCTCGATCACCTCCGAGCTGCTGCTCGACGAAGTGCGCCTCCCCGACTCGGCCCGCCTGCCGCTCGTCTCCTCGCTGAAAGGCCCGCTCTCCTGTCTCAACGAGGCCCGCTACGGGATCGTCTGGGGCGCGGTCGGCGCGGCGCGCGCCTGCTTCGAAGCGGCGCTCTCCTACGCCAAGGAGCGCACCCAGTTCGACAAGCCGATCGCGAGCTACCAGATCCAGCAGCAGAAGCTGGCGTTCATGGCGACCGAGGTCAACCGCGGCACCCTGGTGGCGCTGCAGCTCGGCCGGCTGAAGGACGAAGGGGCCCTCCGCCCCGAGCACGTCTCGATGGGCAAGCTCGGCAACGTCAACGGCGCGCTCGAGGTCTGCCGCAACGCCCGCCAGGTGCTCGGCGCCAACGGGATCACGCTCGAGTATCCGGTGATCCGTCACATGAACAACCTCGAGTCGGTCGTCACCTACGAGGGGACGGCGGACATCCACGCCCTGTCCATCGGCCAGGCCCTCACCGGGATCTCGGCGTTCCGATGAACCCCACGGTCGGCGCGGCACGGCCCGGCACGATCGCCCAGCACGCGGTCGAAGGGCTGCGCCGCGCCCTGACCTCCGGCGAGCTCTCCCCTGGCGACAAGGTCCGCCAGGAGGAGATCGCCGACGCGCTCGGGATCAGCCTCTCCCCCGTCCGCGAAGCGCTCGCCGTCCTCGAGCAGGAGGGCCAGGTCACCTACCTCCCGCGCCGCGGCTACTTCGTCACCGAGCTCGACATGGACGACCTGCGGGAGATCTACGAGCTGCGGGCGCTGCTCGAGGAGCGGGCCGCGCGCCGGGCCCTGCCGCTGCTCGACGAGGGCGCCCTGGAGCGGGTCGCGATCGCCGCCCGCGACTGCGTCGAGGCCGTCGACGGCGGCGACGTCGCCGCCGAGCTCGAGGCCAACCGCCGCTTCCACTTCGGCCTGCTCGAGTCCCCGGGCCAGAACCACACCCTGCGCGTGATCCGCCTGCTCTGGGACTCGACCGAAACGTACCGAGCGATGTACTACAACGCGCCCGAGGCGCGCCACGAGGCGATCGAGGCGCACGACCGGATCATGGACGCCGCCCGTGATCACGACGCCGACCGCCTCACGGCCGAGCTCGAGTCCCACCGCGCCGAGGCCCTCACCCGCCTCGAGCGAGTCCTCTCCGAGGACCGCTAGGCACCTTCCGCGGCGCGGCCGGCCAGCGCCTCGTGGCCGCCGGGTCGGAGGGGTTCCTCATCGCCCCCGATCCGTCGCTCGCTGATTTAGAGGCGCCATGACGCCCTCAACTCAGCGAGCGGCCGGAGCGCTGATGGGGAAGTGTGTCGTCCCTCCCTCCCCGAGGCGGCCTACCAGCCGTCCCAGTGGGTGATCTCCTCGACCGGCGGCCGCTTGGCCGGCTTGAAGTCGAGGCCCTTGGTGTAGGCGACCGGGATCAGGCTCACCTGGGTGACGCCGGCGGGGATGCCGAGGAGCTCGGCGGTCTCCTTGGCCCGACGGAGGTGGAGCGTGGTCCAGGTCGAGCCGAGGCCGCGGGCGCGGAGGGCGAGCTGGAAGCTCCAGCCGGCCTGGATGATCGAGCCGAGCGGGGCGATCGCGGCCCTGCCGTCCATCTGGCCGAGGTCCTCCTCGATGCAGGGGATGACGAAGACGGGCACCTTCTCGAGGTTCTCGGCGAGGTACATCGCGCTGTCGAAGACGCGCTTGCCCTGGGAGTCCTCGCCATCCGCGGCTGCCGCCTGCGATTCGCGCAGGTAGGGAAGCGCGGACTCGCGGTAGAAGTCGGCGATCTTCAGCTTCAGGTCCGGCTCGGTGACGATCACCCAGCGCCAGGTCTGACTGTTGGAGGCGGTCGGCGCCTGGACGGCGAGCCGCAGGCATTCGAGCAGGATCTCGCGCTCGACCGGCCGGTCGAAGTCGAGCCGCTTGCGCACCGAGCGGGTGGTCGAGAGCAGGAGGTCGGCGTTCGCGCGGTCGATCCGCGGCCCGTCCGGGGTCGATTCGTTCATGCGCCGATCCTAGGCGGTCGAGCCGGTCGCCCGGCCCCCTTTGCTGTCGGTATCGAGGGCCGGCCAGGTCCCCCGTCCCACCCACGGTCGAACGAGTCGGGTCATTAAGGTGGTCTTGTCCGTCGGGGGGCGACATCGACAAGCTGAAGACGACCGAATTTGAGGAACCCATGAGCGCAACCGCAGACCCCGCCACCATCGAGTCGATCGACCCGGCCAACGGCGAGGTGGTCGAGACCTACGAGATCTTCTCCGAGGGTCAGATCGACGCCGCCCTCGATCTCGCCCACGATGCCTTCGGCGACTGGCGCCGCGCCGAGTGGAGCAAGCGGGCCGAGCTGATGAACGGGGTCGCGCGCGAGCTGCGGGCGATGAGCGAGGAGCTCGCCAACACGGTCAGCCGCGAGATGGGCAAGCCGATCACCGAAGCCAGGGCCGAAGTCGAGAAGTGCGCCTGGGGGGCCGAGTACTACGCCGAGCACGGCGAGGGCTTCACGGCGCCCGAGCCGATCGACACCGGCGACGGGCGCAAGGTCGCCGTCCACAAGCGCCCGCTCGGCGTGGTCCTCGCGATCATGCCCTGGAACTACCCGCTCTGGCAGGCGATGCGGGCCGCGGCGCCGATCGTCTCGGCGGGCAACTGCTTCGTGCTGAAGCACGCCTCCAACGTGACCGGCTGCGCCCTCCTGCTCGAGCAGGCCTTCGAGCGCGCGGGCGCCGCGCCCGGCGTCTTCAAGACGATCATCGCCTCGGGTCGCAAAGCGAGCGAGCTGATCGGCGACCGGCGGATCGCCGGGGTGACGCTGACCGGGTCCGATGCCGCCGGCGTCGCCGTCGGCGAAGCGGCCGGACGCGCGATCAAGCCCGCGGTCCTGGAGCTCGGCGGCTCCGACCCGTTCATCGTGCTGGGCGACGCGAAGCTGGAGAAGGCGGTCGAGGTCGCGGTCACCGCACGCTTCCAGAACACCGGCCAGAGCTGCATCGCGGCGAAGCGCTTCATCGTCGTCGAGGCGGTCGCCGAGGAGTTCGAGGAGCGCTTCGCGGCGGCGGCCAAGAAGCTGCGTCGCGGCGCCCCGCTCGACCCCGAGACCCAGCTCGGCCCGATGGCCCGCGAGGACCTGCGCGACGAGCTCGCCGGGATCGTCCGCGCCTCCGAGGCGGCGGGCGCGCGCATCCTCACCGGCGGCGAGGCCCCCGACGAGAAGGGGGCCTGGTATGAGCCGACCGTCGTCTCGGCGACCGTCGACTCGCGGGCGCCGGTGATGCGCGAAGAGACCTTCGGCCCGGTCGCCGCGGTCGCCCGCGTCGCCGACGAGGCGGCGGCGATCGCGCTCGCCAACGAATCGGAGTTCGGGCTCGGCGCGAGCCTCTGGACCCAGGACCTCGAGCGCGCCGAGCGCCTCGCCGCCGACATCGAGTCGGGCATGGTCTTCGTCAACGCGATGACCGCCTCGGACCCGCGCATCCCCTTCGGCGGGGTGAAGCGCAGCGGCATCGGGCGTGAGCTCGGCGGCGAATTCGGCATGCGGGCGTTCCTCAACATGCAGGCCGTCGTGCTCACCGAGGTCTAGCGCCCGGTGCGCGTCGCCACCTGGAACGTCAACTCGGTCAAGCAGCGCGTCCCACGGCTGCTGCCGTGGCTGGACGAACGCGCGCCCGATGTCGTCTGCCTGCAGGAGACGAAGCTCGCCGACGCGGGGTTCGAGGAGCTGCTCGGCGACGAGCTGCGCGAGCGCGGGTACGAGTGGGCGGCGCACGGCGAAGGGGCGTGGAACGGGGTGGCGATCCTCTCGCGGGTCGGGCTCGAGGACGTCGTCCCGGGGCTCCCTGACGGCCCCGGCTTCCCAGAGCAGGAGGCGCGCGCCGTCTCGGCGAGCTGCGACGGCGTCCGCGTCTGGTCGGTCTACGTCCCGAACGGCCGTGAGCCCGAATCCGATCACTACAAGTACAAGCTGAAGTGGCTGGCGGCGCTGCGTGACCAGGTCGCCGCCGGACCCGAAGCGGTGATGGTCTGCGGCGACGTGAACATCGCGCCGACCGACGCCGACGTCTTCGACCCCGCCGCCTACGAGGGCCACACCCACGTCACCGCGCCGGAGCGCGCGGCGCTGGCGGAGCTGGAAGCCGGCGGCCTCCGCGACGTGGTGCGGGATCGCTGGCCGAACACCGAGCGCGTCTTCAGTTACTGGGACTACCGCGCCGGGATGTTCCACAAAGACCTCGGGATGCGGATCGACCTGATCCTCGCCGGCAACCCGGTCGCGGTCAGGGTCAAGGCGGCGTGGATCGACCGCAAGGCACGCAAAGGCAAAGGCCCGAGCGATCACGCCCCGGTCGTCGTCGACCTGGACGAGGCACCCGACGGCGACATCGGCCCCGTCGTCCCGCCCCCCTCGCGCCCGGTCACCACCAAGGGCGCCGCCAAGCTCCCCCAGTCCCGCGACTAACCGATGTTGATGGGCCGAAAACCCGTCAGATAGTCCGGTTTTCGGCCCATCAACACTCAGACGCCCCAGTCGAGGGGCGCGGGGGTGAGGGCGCCGTCGATGGCGCCGCTCAGGGACGGGTCGCGGGGGTCGAGTGACAGGACCGGCGCGCCCTCGGAGAAGTCGAGCGCGTCCAGCTCCAGCCAGACCACGTTCGGCGCCCGGGTTGACTGGAAGTAGTAGACGCGGTTGGTGAGGTCGGTCGCCGAGGCCCACCAGGTCGGGTAGGTGTCGAAGCGGTTGTCGGGGGCGCCGTAGGGCACCTGGCAGTTGCGGACGACGCCGAAGACGCCCGCGACCGCCTCCGCTTCGTCGGCGGGCTTCGGCAGGTGGGAGAGGAAGTAGGTGGCGCGGGCGAAGCGCTCCTCGGAGACGATGTCACCGGGGATCCCCAGCTCCCCGCCCCAGGGCCGGTAGCGCGCGAGGCCGGCGACCTGCTCGTCGTAGGGCGGATCGTTGGCGACGACGGCGCAGTCGCGAGCGTGGTGCACCCTCGGCACGCCGCCGAGCATCTCGATCAGCGCGCTGTCGCCGGAGGGGTCCTCCAGCAGCAGGTGACCGCCGAGGTGGGCGCCGTGCATCGCCACCGACTCGACCCGCACCTCCACCAGTCCGGCGAGCGCCTCCTCGACCGTGGCGAAGTTGTCCACCGCGTACTGGGTCCAGACGAGGTTCGCGAGCACCGGGCGCTCGTCGGGCGCCTCCCACTCGGTCGCCTCGAGGTAGAGGATCCGGGCCGAGAAGCCCGCCTCGTTGACGCCCTCGGTCGTCGCGGCGCCCCAGCCCTGCATCGTCACGCTGCCGTACTTCGTAGTCCAGTCCATCGAGCCGGCCCCGGCGACGCCGGAGCGCTCGACCCCGCGCGGGATCACCCAGAGGCGCGGCGCGTCGCTGGTCTCCCAGTCGAGCGTGCGGCCGACGACCATCGCCACCCCGTTGTCGTTCCAGAAGACGCGCGTGCACATGCGCCGGATTATCGCGACGACCCCGTCCGCGGCGTCGCTAGCCTCAGCCCATGCGCTCTTCCGAGCACCCCCTGACCGGCCGCTGCGCCTGCGGCACCGTCCGCTCCCAGGTCACCGAGCCCTTCGCCTCGGCCGGCTACTGCCACTGCCATCGCTGTCACATCGCTCGCCTCGGGCGGGTCACTGGTATGACACGACGTGAAAGGGGTTTGGGACCGATGACTGATGGCGAGCTGATCGTCGAGGCGTTCGAGGAGCAGCGTCCCCACCTGCGGGCGGTCGCCTACCGGATGCTGGGCTCGACCGGGGAGGCGGACGACGCGGTCCAGGAGGCGTGGCTGCGGCTGAGCCGCTCCGATGCGGCGGAGATCGAGAACCTCGGGGGCTGGCTGACCACGGTGGTCGCGCGGATCTGCCTGAACCTGCTGCGTTCGCGCAACTCGCGCCGTGAGCAGCCGCTCGACGTCCACGTGCCGGATCCGATCGTCGACCCGATCGACGGCACCGACCCCGAACACGAGGCGCTGCTCGCCGACTCGGTCGGCATCGCGATGCTGATGGTGCTCGAACAGCTGAGCCCGGCCGAGCGGCTGGCCTTCGTCCTGCACGACATGTTCGGCGTGCCGTTCGAGGAGATCGCGCCGATCGTCGAGCGCACCCCCGATGCCGCCCGCCAGCTCGCCAGCCGCGGTCGGCGCCGGCTGCGCGCCGCCGATCCGACCCCCGAGCCCGACCTCGGCACCCAGCGCGAGGTGGTCGAGGCGTTCATCGCCGCCGCCCGCGAGGGCGACTTCGACCGGCTCGTCAACGTGCTCCACCCCGACGTGGTCCTGCGCGCCGACTTCGGGCCCGACCGCGACGCGACCGAGATCCACGGCGCCGAGGCGGTCATCGCCCAGGCGCGCAACTTCGCCAGGCTGGGCGCGCGCGGCCACCTGGTGCGGGTCAACGACGGCTTCGGGACGGTCGCCTTCCTCGACGGCAAGCTCCTCTCGGTGGGAGCGATGCGGGTCCGCGAGGGCCGGATCGTCGAGATCGACTTCCTCTCCGACCCGGCCCGCCTGGCCGATCTCGACCTGAGCTGGCTGTCCGCCTGAGCCCCGGCGCTTACCCGGCCGACTGGCCGCGGCCCGCCGCGCGCAGCGCTTTCAGCGCCTCGACGTAGATCTCGGAGAAGCTCGGGAACGGCTGGATCGTGTCGATGAGGACGTCGAGCGGGACCTTCGCGCGGATCGCCAGGGTCGCCTGCTGGAGCCACTCCCCCGCCTCCGGCCCGAGCGCGTGCGCGCCGACGATCCGCTCGCCGTCGCCGAGCAGGGTCAGGTAGCCGTGCTGCTCCTCCCAGGCGTGGGTGTAGGTGGCGGTCTTGGCGACTTCCGAGAGCCGCGTCGTGCCGCTGAACTCGGCCTCGTTCGCGCCGACCGCGCCCGCCTGCGGGTCGGTGTAGGTGACCCGCGGCACCGCGTCATAGTTCACCGGCCGGTCCTCGCCGAGGATGTTGGAGGCGACGACCTCGCCCTCGTACTTGCCGACGTGGGTGAGCGGCCAGGCGCCGTTGACGTCCCCGATCGCCCAGAGTCGGTCGGCCGCGCGCAGGTGATCGTCGACCTTCACGCCGTGGGGATCGACCTCGATGCCGACCGTCTCCAGGCCGATAGCGTCGACCCGCGGGCGGCGGCCGGTGGCGATGAGGAGCTTGTCGCCGCGCAGCTCGCGGCCGTCGTCCAGCGCCAGGACGTAGTCCTCCCCGTCGCGCCGCGCGCCCGTCACCTTCACGCCGAGCACCAGCTCGATCCCCTCGCCCCGCAATTCCGCGCCGAGTGCTTCGCCGAGCGGCGCGGGTTCGCGGGCGAGGACGTGCGGGGCACCGTCGATCACCGTCGCGTTGCCGCCGAGCCGGTTCACGACCTGGGACAGCTCCACCCCGGCCGGGCCGCCACCGAGCACGAGCAGGTGCCGCGGCACCGCCTTCATGCTGGTCGCCTCGCGCGTCCCCCAGACGCCGTCGAGCTCCCGCAGCCCCGGCACCGGCGGCACGAACGGCGCGGCGCCGTTGGCCAGCACCACGTGACCGGCGCTGTAGGTGGTGCCGTCGACCTCGACCGCCCCGGTCCCCGCCAGCCGCCCGGTCCCGCGGATCAGCGCGATGTCGTTTTCGGCCAGCCACTTTTCCTGGCCGGTGTCCTTCCATTCGCTGACCATGTAGTCGCGCCAGGCGAGCGCCGCCTCGACGTCGATCTCGGCGCTCGCCGCCGCCTGACGAGCGCCCGCGACCGCCTCGCCGGGGCGCAGCAGGGCCTTCGACGGGATGCACGCCCAATAGGAGCACTCGCCGCCGACCAGCTCGCGCTCCACCACCGCGACCCGCAGGCCGCCCGCCCGCAGCGCCCCGGCGCAGTGCTCCCCGGGCGAGCCGCCGCCGAGGACGATCGCGTCGTAGTCGTACCCGCCCCCGGCCCGCGTGCCCGCCGCCTCACTCATCGCGGCAGCCTTCGTGGCTCACGCTCGCCAGTCCGCCCTTTGGCCGCGCTCACCGCGGCAACTCCTCGCCGGCGGCCTCGCGCACCATGTACTCGGCGTACCAGTCGGGCCAGTTCGCGTCCTCTTCGCCGGTCCGCTTCTCGTGCTCGCCGTGGGCGGCAGCGGCGCGTCGCAGCGCCTCCGCCAGCTCCGGAGCCGACTCGTAGGTAGTCGCCATCTCGCTCTCCTCTTCTCGGTCGGGCCGCTCAGCGACCCGGCGCCCGCGTGTTGATTTCCTGCAGCAGCCAGCCGTTGCCGTCCGGGTCGCTGAACGACGCGAACGACCCGTAGTCCGCGTTCTCCGGCGCCGGCCCGATCGTGCGATTGGCGTTGCCGATGTGGTGGAAGATCCCGCCCGCGTCGTGAAAGACCTCCGACACCTCGACCCCGCGCCCGATCAGGTCCTCACGAGCCGCCGCGATGTCGGTCACGGTCAGCTGCAGTCCCTCATACGAACCAGGATCGGCCCCGGTGATCCCTTCGCCGATGATGATCGAGCACTCCGACCCGGGCGGCGTGAACTGCACCACCCGGAAGCTCTCCTCGTCGCCGACGTAATCGATGTCCATCCGCCAGCCGAGCCCTTCGTAGAAGGCTTTCGCCCGATCCACGTCGGACACCGGCACCAACACAACCTCGAGCTTCATCCCGAAACCGCCCATCCGTCCCCTCCTCGGTCGCGTGCCCCTGGCGCTACGAGACTAAGCCGGGATCGGCCAAACGCAAGGGCGATGCGAGGAACCGGCGGGCATCGTCGCCACCTCAAGACAGGGATGCCACCCCACCGAGTCCGTCGCCGAGCAGTTTCGCGCCCAGCAGGAGCAAGACGACCATCATGATCACCGCGCTGTTGTCGGACATGAACTGCCCGACGGCCGCGAGCGGCCCTGCCGCCCGTCCGGGGCTGAGGAAGAAGAACAGGACAGACCCCGCGACGGTGATCGAGCCCAGGGCCACGTAGACGAGGATCGCGAGCGCCGTGTCGGCGGGGTCGAGGCCCGCCTCGGAGATCGATGCGGAGGCGGCCAGCGTCAGGGCGAGGTTCTTCGGATTCGCCCCCGAGAGACCGGCACCCAGCAGCGCCGCCCTGGGGGCGGTGATCGAGCTGATCGAGGCCATCCAGTCCGGCGGCTCGACGACCTCCCCCTCCCGCGGGCGCTTGGTCCACTTCCGGGCCGCCATGGCCAGCAGAAGGATTCCCGCCGCCACCTTGAACCATTCGATCCCCTTTTCGGTCCCGGAGTCGACGCCGCTCCCCAGCACCAGGACGACCAGCGCGCTCAGGGCCGCGAGGCCGAAGATCCAGCCCACGGCAAAGGCGGCGCCCGCGGGGCGAGCCCGCGGCGTGCCGAGGACGAGCACGACACCGACAATCGGAAACGGGCTGAGGGCGACGGCGACTGCCGAAGGGAGCAGCCCACCGATCGCCTCGCCCAACACGCGTTCATCCTCTCAGGGGCGTTCTTGACAGCGGCGCGACCTTCGGATGCGGGCGGAGGGACTTGAACCCCCACGGGCTTTCGCCCACCAGGACCTAAACCTGGCGCGTATACCAATTCCGCCACGCCCGCGTGGCACCTCTCGGCTTAACGAGCGGTCAACTGCCGCGTCGCACGCAGATTCTATGATCGTCGCGTGCCTGTAGGGGAGGTGAGACCCGGCTACGAGCTGTGGCGACCGAATCGGGAGAAGCCCGCTTCGGTGACCACCAAGTGGCTGACCGTGCTGCTCTTGCTGCTGACCGCGGGTCTGGCGGCGGTGATCACGATCGGCGGCTGGGACGTGCTCGAGGGCGGCGGCGGCATGGGAATCGTCTGCGCCGTCTACGCGATCCTCTACTTCTGCTTCGCCCTGCTGGTGGCCCGGTGGCGCCGCGGGATCCTGCCGCTGGCGGCAGCGCTGTCGATGATCCTGGCGATCTTCTGCGCTGTCGGCGCCGACAGCTGGTTCGCCCGCGAAAAGTCGGGCTTCAGCGAAGCGGCCCTCTCCTCCTCGCTGGTCGGGATGCTGGTGATCATCCTCGCGGTGGTCCAGCTGGCGGTGATCGTCGTCGCCCTCTACGGCTTCAACCAGGCCTGGAACGTCGAGGAGGAGCGCCCGATCGGCAACGGCGAGAACTACGGCGCCGGCTCCGGCGGCGGCACCGCCCCCCAGCCCGCCTGAGCGGCCGCCACTCCGCTGTTCCGATTGGCCGCCACAGGACCCGGCGACCTCGGTCAGCTGTTCTTTATGGCGCCCAGAGCGCCATAAAGAACAGCTGACGCGGGGGTCTATGCCGGAGGAGGGACTCGAACCCTCAAGCCCGCAAGGGCAATCGATTTTGAGTCGATCGCGTATGCCAATTCCGCCACTCCGGCTCGGTAACGGGAGGGAACTCTAGAGCGCGCTAGTCGGTGGAGACGGCCAGATGCCGCGGACGGCGGTGCTCCTGGGTGCTCGGAGCGCGGTCGCGGCCGCCGCGCGAGCGCAACCAGGCCAGCGCCGCGAAACCCCAGGCGCCGACCACGAGCAGGCCGCCGAGAACGTCGCTCGGGTAGTGCCAGCCGAGAACCACGACCGAGAATCCGACCGCGGCGGTGAGCCCGAGACCGAGGACGGCGGCGACGAGGCGGTGGGTGGCGGGCACGACGAGCAGGAGGGCGACCGCGATCGAGGCGGCCGCCGTGGTGTGGCCACTGGGGAACGAGTTTGGCCAAGGGAGTTCGACCCCGTGTTCGAAGGCCTTGTAGCGGGCGTGTTCCAGGGTCGTCTTCAGCAGCTGGGTGGTCAGGTTGGCGCCGACGACCACGACGATCGCGGCGATCGCCTCGCGGCGTCGCCCATAGCGGAGGCCGATCACGCAGGCGGCCACCAAGAAGACGACCAGCGCGGCGAGATCACCAAAGTTGACGAAGACCGTCGCGAACCCATGGATCGGCCCTTCCTCGTGGCGCAGGTGGATGAATCCGCGCAGGTCGACGTGCTGGAACGGGCCCCAGGAGTACGCCATGACAGCCAGCGGCGCGACCGCCAGCGCGCAGGCGATTGCCGCCAGGAGTGCCGATTTCGCGCGTGAAGGCATCCGGAAACGGTAGCGACCCCGCCCGAGCAGCGGCTCGAGCGGCGGTCGCGTCAGGCAGCGAGGCTGATGTCGTGGAAGCTGACCGCCGCGGCGGTCGCCAGCACGTACTCGTCGATCTTCAGCAGCAGACCGCCTTCGACCAGGGTCGTGATCGCCCGCACGGCGAGCTCGACGTTCCCGATCCGGGCGATAACCGCCTCGATGCGCAGTTCCGAAGGCCGTTCGGTGAGGACCAGCCGCAGGATGATCGCCTGCGCCTCCCGCTCCCGATCGGCGTCATGAACGAGTCGCAGTACCGGCCGCTCGCTCCGTTTCACCTCCGCGACAGTGTCGCGAGGCCCCGTTGCGTCTATGTCATGAGTCTCTACGAACATATGTTCGAGTGTGGCACCGGTCCCGGCGGAAACATCGTTTTCGGTGCTCCAGAGGGTCTCCTTGCGGAGAAATACCCGCATTTGCAAGGAAAAATGCAGACAGCGGGCGGGCGGGGAAGGCATGCGCGGCGGATGACTGCCGCAGCGTCGGTGAGGGAGACGCCACGAACCCCACACCTCCTCCCGCCTTCCCCCAAGCTTCGTGCCCCTCCCGTCCGATCCGAGATGTTGGAGAAGGGTGACGGGGGTGTGAAGATCCTGGCGGAAGCGTTACGTCCGATCTCGGACGGGTGCTGCGGCCGGGGCAACAGCCCCTAACTCCCCGCCAGAACGTCCCCCAGAGTCCTGCCGCTCAACACTGACTCCGGGGATTCGGCGACGACGTCGGAGCCGGGGCGGGCGGCGTCGTCTTTGCGCTTGATCAAGAGCCATTGGGGCTTCTCCCCCGGGCGCGTCCGCTGCAGGGCGAAGCCGCCCTCGAGCTTCTCGCCATGCAGGACGAAGACCGCGTGGCCGCGTTCGATCGCCTCCGGCCACGGCACCCGACCGCCCTGCTCGTACGTGCCGCGGTCCCAGACGATCACGCCGCCCTCCCCCGCCCGCCCTTCGAAATCGTTGTGGGACATCTCGTGGTCCTCGACCTGCACCGCAAGCCGTTTCTGCGCCGGGTCCATCGAGGGGCCCTTCGGCACCGCCCAGGAGCGCATGACGCCGTCGACCTCGAGCCGCAGGTCCCAGTGGTGGGCGGTCGCCTGGTGCTCCTGGACGACGAAGACCCCGGCGCTGATCCCGCGGATCGCGAACTGCTCGTGGCCTTCGACCTTGCTCTTGCCGACCTCGACGTCGGCGACCGCCGCCCCGCGCGGCCCCTCGCCGAGCCAGTCGAGCAGGGCGTCGACCGCCTCCTCAGGGCCCTCGGCCTGGACCAGCACGGCGCCGTCGTCCTCGTTGCGGACCCAGCCCAGGACGCCGAGCTCGTTCGCCCGCTTCACCGTCTCCCAGCGGAAGCCGACGCCCTGGACGTCCCCGCGCACCCGCGCCCGCACGCCCTTCCCCTTGGCTTTGCCGCGTCCGGCCACCCCCAGGTTCTACCCGTCTCGCGGCGCCGGAGTCGCCGCCGAGCGCAGCGCGCCCGCGGTCGCCGCGACGACGAGGCCGATCGCCACGGCTTCGACCCAGTGCAGCCCCTGGCCCAGGGCGATGAAGCCAACCATGGCCGCGACCGCCGGCTCGAGGCTCATCATCACCCCGAAGACCGCGTTCGGCAGGCGCCGCAGCGCCTCGATCTCCAGGGTGTAGGGCATCGCCGAGCTGAGCAGCCCGACGGCCGCACCGCGCGCCAGCACGTCGGCCGAGCCCAACCCGCCACCGCCCGCGGCGATTCCCAATGGGGCCAGCACCAACGCCGAGATCACCATCGCCAGCGCCAGTCCGCCGAGGCCCTCCGAGCGCCCGCCGACCCGCGCGCTCAGCAGGATGTAGACGCCCCAGAAGGCACCGGCGGCCAGCGCCAGGACGGCGCCGAGGAGGTCGATCGGGCTGCCGCCGAAGTCCCCCGCCAGGAGGACGATGCCGAGCGCCGCCAACCCCACCCAGAGGAGGTCGCGGCGCCGGCGCGAGCCGAAGACCGCGACCGCCAGCGGCCCGGTGAACTCGAGCGTGACCGCGATCCCGAGCGGCAACCGGTCGATCGACTCGTAGAAGCAGAGGTTCATCGCCGCCAGGGTCACCCCGAAGAGGGCGATGTCGCGGAGTTCGGCGCGCCGCAGTCGGAACACGTCGCGGTGGGCGACGGCGACCAGGATGAGCGCCGCGAACGCGCCGCGCAGGAAGACCGTTCCGGCGGGCCCGACCCGGTCGAAGAGGGTCGTCGCCAGCGCCGCCCCACACTGGACCGAGGAGATCGAGCCGACGACCATCCCCACCGCCACGGCAGGGTTGCCGCGGATGCCGCCGCCGGAGCGGGCACCGGTGTCGGGAGTAGTCGCCATCCGGTCCAAGCTAGCCAGTGGCGTACCCGAGCCGCCGCGACGCCGCCCGAAGCGGCAGAATCCCCCGCGTGCGCAGACGACTCTCCACCATCGCCCTGCTCGCCTGCGCGGTCGTGGCGGCGATCGCCGTCGCCGCTTCCGGGGCCGAAAGCGGCGCCGCGCCGATGTGCCACGGGGAGCGCGCGACGATCGTCGGCACCAGCGGGGACGACGTCATCCAGGGCACCGAAAAATCGGACGTGATCTGGGCGGGCCCGGGCAACGACACGATCTACGGCGGCCTCGGCAACGACATCATCTGCGGCGGCGCCGGTGACGATCTGATCCACGGTGGCCGCGGCAACGACTGGCTCCTCGGCGAAGCGGGGACCGATCGCCTCTTCGGCGACCTCGGCGACGATCACGTCGGCGGCGGCCCCGGCGACCGCGACGAAGTGAGCGGCGGCCTCGGCATCGACACCGTCAGCGGCGGCCCCGGCAACGAAGACCTGGTCCGCGGCGATTACGGCTACGACCGCATGGACGGCGGCCCCGGCCAGGGCGACATCGCCTCCTTCTCCACCGCCGTCGCGGGGCTCAAAGGCGCCGGCGTCTGGGTCTCCCTCCCCCGCCACAAGGCGCTCGGGGACGGCCATGACCGCCTCTTCCGCTTCGAGTCGATCGAAGGCTCGGCCTTCCGCGACACGCTGATCGGCGACGGCCACCCGAACACGATCCTCGGCGGCCCCGGCAACGACTCCATCAAAGGCGGCGGCGGGCGCGACACGCTGAACGGCGGCCAGGGGACCGACCACTGCCAGGGCGGCCCGACGCGCATCTCCTGCGGCCCCGAAGCGGCGCCGAAGGGCTCCGCCTACGTCACCGTCGACCCCGACGCGGCGGGTGGCGGCGGCCTCCAGATCGTCGGCGGCGCGGGCCCCGACAACTTCACCGTCTCCTTCGCCGAAGAAGAAGTCGAAGCGAAGCCGACCGGTGTCTTCACGGTCACCGCCGCCGCGCCGCTCGCCGCGGGCGAAGACTGCGCCCGGACCCCGGGGGACCCGAAGCAGGTCACCTGCCCGGCCAGCGGCCCGGGCCGCTGGCTGATGGCCGACCTCGGCCCCGGCAACGACAGCCTCACGGTCGAAGGCACGCTGGAAAAGGTCGACTTCGTCCGTGTCAACGGCGGCGACGGCAACGACACGATCAAAGGCGGCCCCGAGGAAGACCTGCTGCAGTCGGGCCCCGGCTCCGACCACGTCTACGGCGGCGACGGCTCCGACGGGCTGATCGGCGGCCTGCCCGGGCCGACCTATCTCTACGGCGAAGGGGGCGGCGACCTGCTGGCGGCGGGCGGCGGCTGCGCGGGCGGTGTCCTCGACGGCGGGACCGGTGAAGACAACGCGTCGTTCGCCGAGACGCAGGCCCACCCCGGCACGCTCTACGTCTCGCTCGCCCAGGGCTGGGCCTGGATCGACGCGATCAAGCATTGCGACAAAGTCCGCCTCCCCCGCTCCGACGAGGACATCGAGGGTTCCTTCGACAACGACGTCCTGATCGGCGACTCGCGCGACAACGTGCTGCTCGGGCAGCCCGGCGTCGACAGCTTCTTCGGCCGCGGCGGCAACGACGTGATCGTCGCCGTCGACAGCGTCAAGGACTGGTACATCCAGTGCGGCGAAAAAGGCCACCCGGAAGGGATCGCGATCGTCGACGCGATCGACCCCGAACCGCGGTACTGCGCCAAGGTGGTGGTCAGCAAGCCGACCGCCGGGCTGAACAAGTCCGCGCACGGCAACGGGACCCGCAGCCACAGCGCCGAAGACTGATCCGCCGGGGCTCTCGCGCCCGTAGGATCCAGTGGCCCACAAAACGACGCAATCGACATAGAGGAGGCGCGCATGTTCAGTGGCTTGGAGAGCCCCATGCACCTGTTGGTAGTTCTGGTCATCGCCGTCCTCGTCCTCGGACCGAAGAAGCTCCCCGAAGCGGGGCGTTCCCTCGGGTCCGGCATCCGGCACTTCAAAGATTCGCTCGAGGGGAAGGGCGAGCTCGAGGGGAAGGACAAGACCGACTAGGGCAGGTGCCGGAGGCGCCAGCCGAGCGACGGTTCGCCCAGCGATCCGGCCGCGACCACCGGCGTCCGCTCGACGCCGCTCGCCCCGCGCACCATCAGCGTCCCCCACCGTTCACCCCCGTCGGCGCTGCGCCGCGGCTCACCGATGCTGAGGTGGACGGTCGTCTTCTTCCCCGGCCAGCCGACCTCGCGGAGCGGCCGCTTCGTCTTCACCTTGACCTTGTCGCCGTCGGCGTTTTCCAGAGTCATCACGGGCGTCCCCGCCGGGACCACGACGCGATTCTTCACCGCGTCGGCGACCGAGCCCGCCAGCGCGTCGGCGCCCGCCAGCGCCGCGCTCACGAGTTCTCCTTCGCGCTGGCCGAAGATCGCGCCGAGCACGGTGAAGGTCTTGCCGTCGACCGTCATCCGCTTGGCGAACAGCAGGCAGCCGCCCGCCGCTTCGTCGGAGCCGGTCTTGATCCCGACGTACCCGTCGTGTCCCACCAGCCCGTTGTAGTTGGGGACGAGGCCCGCCACCGGCAGGACCGTCGAGGGCATGGCGACGATCTCGGCGAAGGTCGGATCGCGCATCGCCACCCGCGCCAGCTTCACCTGGTCGCGAGCGGTCGAGACCGTCGACTCTTCGAAGCCGCTGGGGTCGGTGTAATGGGTCTGGGTCATCCCCAGTTCCTTCGCCGTCGCGTTCATCTGGGCGACGAAGGCTTCGCTCGAGCCCGAGTTGTGGACGGCGAGGAGCGCCGCGATGTTGTTGGCCGAGGGCAGCATCAGCGCCTCCAGCAGCTGACGCTCCGACAGCGTCTCCCCCTTGCGGACCGCCACCGTCGACTGGTCGAGCGCCAGCCGTTCGTGCCATTCGTCCACCTGGTCGTCGGTGATCCGCACGCGGAAGCCTTCCTCGCCCGGCGCCAGCGGGAACTGCTTCAGGGTCAGGTAGGCGGTCATCACCTTGGCGACGCTGGCGATCGGCACCGGCTCCTGGCCGCCGGTCGAGCCGAGGCTGCCGACGCCCTCGACCCCCACCGTCGCCTCGCCTTCGCTCGGCCAGGCAGGCTTGAAGGGCTTGCCCTCGAGCGCCACCGTCTTCGGCACCACCCGGTGGACGACCAGGTAGGGGGTCGTCTTCGTCTCCGCCCGGACCAGCGCCGCGGCGATCAGCACGACGAGCACGGCCGCCGCGATCAGCAGCAGCAACGGGAGCCGTCGACGCCGCCGCGGCGGCGTCGGACGGCGGTACCCCAACGGTTCGACGGTGCTCGCCACGAACCCCGAAGGTAGCTGAGGCCGAGGAGGTCACTCGGAAACCGCATTAATAAGCGGTACGTCTACGCAAAAAGTACGCAATGGGACGTTTCTCCTCCTATGCAGGAGGACCCACGCGGGGAATGATGCGGGTTTGCGTCAAATCCCCGAAAGGAAGTCGATGAAGAGCAAACTCCACCTCGGTCGCGGCGCCGCCATCCTCGCCTGCACCGCCTCCCTGGCCGGTACGGCGATCGTCGTCGCCCCCATCTCCCCGGCCGTCGCCGCCACCAAGTGCGGCAACAAGGTCGTGAAGATCCCGCAGGAAGGCGGCAAGCCGTTCAGCTATCCGATCAAGGCGGTCGAAGTCGAAGGTGGCGCCACCTGCGGCGAAGTGACGACGGTCGTCGCCGCCGCCCTCGGCGGTAACCCGCTGCCGGGTTGGAAGTCCGTGACCGCCCACTACGAACTGCCGAAAAAGCTGCAGGAAGAAGGCCTGTTCGCCCAAGAGCTCAAGAAAGGCAGCAAGAAGATCAAATTCGCCGGCCACGGCGGCTGAACCACGATGCTGATGGGCCGAAAACTCAAGCATGACTTGAGTTTTCGGCCCATCAACGGCTGGGGTGTCCCATTTGGGCGCGCTGCTGCGTCGTATCGTCAAAGGCCCCGCTCCGAGCGGCGGCGAACACGACACAGGAGGTGGGCGATGCCCAACTACATGCTGCTCCTCTATTCGACCGAGCCGGCCGACGCGGCGGAGATCGCCGAGCGGGACGCGAACCTGCCCGAGTGGAAACGGGTGATCGAGGAGTTCGACGCCAACGGGTCGTTCATCGGCTCAGGTCGGCTGCTCCCGGTCGACACCGCGACGACGGTCCGGGTCCGTGACCACGAAACCGAGCTGACCGACGGCCCCTTCGCGGTGACCAAGGAGATCCTCGGCGGCTACTTCATCCTCGACTGCGCGGACCTCGACGCGGCGACCGCGGCGGCGGAGAAGCTGCCGGTTGCCCGGTTCGGCTCGGTCGAGGTGCGGCCGTTGATGCCGCCCGAGGACATGCTCCGCTACCGCGACACCTCGGAGGCCGCGGCCGAGGCGTGAGCGCTGCGCGTCGAACGGCCGTGGGCCTGGACGGTGGCGCCACTGCGGACGCCGCCGTCCAGGCCGCATTCCGCGAGGAGCGCGGCGCCGTTCTCGCGGCGCTGATCCGCCAGGTCGGCGACTTCGCCCTGGCCGAAGACGCGGTGCAGGACGCCTTCGAGGCGGCGCTCGCGGCCTGGCGGGACGACGGCGTCCCGGCCCGTCCGGGCGCCTGGCTCACGGTGGCGGCACGGCGCAAGGCGATCGACCGCCTGCGCCGCGCCCGCGCCACCGCGGGCCGCGCCGAGCGCCTGGCCGAGCTGATGCGCATCGACGAATCCGCCGCTGACGAGGACCACGAGATGGATGAACCGACCGCGATCGGCGACGACCGCCTGCGGCTGATCTTCACCTGCTGCCACCCGGCGCTCGGCCTCGAGGCCCGCGAGGCGCTCACCCTCCGCGCGCTGGGCGGCCTCGGCGCGGCCGAGATCGCCCGCGCCTTCCTGGTCGAGGAGCCGGCGATGCGCAAGCGCCTGTCCCGGGCCAAGGCGAAGATCGCCGACGCCGGGATCCCCTACCGCGTGCCGCCCGACGAGGAGCTGCCCGAGCGACTGCGCGGCGTGCTGCGCGTCGTCTACCTGATCTTCAACGAGGGCTACGTGCGGACCGCCGGCGAGGAGCTGGTGCGCGCCGACCTCTGCGCCGAGGCGGTCCGCCTGGCGACGCTGCTGAGCGAGCTGATGCCCGACGAGGGCGAGGTCTGGGGACTCCTCGCGCTCCTGCTCCTCCACGACGCGCGGCGCGGTGCCCGGACCGACGCGGCCGGTCGGTTCGTCGCACTCGGCGAGCAGGACCGCTCGCGCTGGGACGAGGCGGAGCTGGCCCGCGGCCACGAGGCGCTCGCCCGCGCGATCCGGCTCGGCCCGCCCGGCCCCTACGCGCTGCAGGCGGCGATCACCGCGCTGCACGTCGAAGCTCCCGACCCCGAGGAGACCGACTGGACCCAGGTCGCGGCGCTCTACGCGCGCCTGGCGGAGCTCGACCCGTCCCCGGTGGTCGCCCTCAACCACGCCGCCGCGGTCGGCTTCGCCGCGGGCCCGGAGCGGGGACTGTCCCTGCTCGAGCCGCTGCTCGGCGATCCGAAGCTGGAGCGCTATCCGCCGCTCCACGCGACCCACGCCGACCTCCTGCGCCGCCAGGGCGACGCCGCCGGCGCCGCGCGAGCCTACGAGCGCGCCGCGTCCCTCAGCGCCAACGCGGTCGAGCGCGAAGAGCTCCTCCACCGCCGCTCCCAACTCCCCTGTTGATGGGCCGAAAACCGGTCAGATAGTCAGGTTTTCGGCCCATCGACATCGTGGGGCGGGAGCGGCGGGGCCGGCGGGGTTAGGCTCGGCGCGTGTCGTCACGGGACTGGGCCTTGGAGCAACGTTTGCGCGGCGCGGCGCGGGTTCGCCTGGCGGCGCTGCATGGCTCGTGGCTCGCGATCGCGCAGTCGGCGGTCGCCGCCGGGATCGCCTGGGCCATCGCCAAGCTGGTGGTCGGCCAGCCCGAGCCGTTCTTCGCCCCCGCCGCGGCGGTCATCTCCCTGGGACTCTCGCGCGGTCAGCCGCGGCGGCGGGCGATCGAGCTCTCGGTCGGCGTCGCGGTCGGCATCGGGATCGCCTCCGCGATCGTCTACCTGATCGGCGTCGGCGCGATCCAGGTGGCCGTCCTCGTCGCCCTGGTGATGGCGGTCTCCCTGCTCCTCAACGGCAGTCAGGTCCTGATCAACCAGGCCGCCGTCTCGGCGCTCCTGATCATGACCCTGCCCGGCCAAGGGGCCGAGATCGACCGCTTCCTCGACGCCTGCGTCGGCGGCGCCGTGGCGATCGCCTTCGGCTTCCTCTTCTCCTTCCACGAGCCGCTCGCGGGGGTGGAGGAAGCGCGGCGCGGCGTGCTGGCCGACCTCGCGGCGACGCTGGAGGCGATCGCCGACGCCCTCTCCTCCGGCAAGCTCCCCGCCGCCGAAGCGGCGCTGGCCAGCGCCCGCAAGCTCGACCGCGGCGTCGACGTCCTCTACGAGGCGGTCAGTGAAGCCGGTGAGGCAGCCGCCTTCTCGCCCCGCCGACGAGCGCTGCTGGAGGAGCTCGACCCGCAGGCCGGCGAGGCGCCGCAGATCGACTACGCCGTCCGCGACGCGCGTGTCCTCGCCCGCGCCACGACCACCGCGATCCGCCGCGAAGCCCGCCTCGACCCGCGCCTCGGCGAGGCGGTCGCCGAGCTGGCGGCGACGGCGCGGGCGCTCGACGCCGCCGACCGGGGACGCCACGGTGGCCGCGCCGACGTCCGCGAACGTGCCTCCCAGGCGGTCGAGCTGGCGGGCGCCGCCGACGTCCACAACTCGCTCTGGCCGACGATGATCTTCGGCCAGACCCGAGCCCTCGCCTTCGACCTCCTACAGGCCTCCGGCGAGGACCCGGACGCCGCCCGGGCGCTGATCGACGCGGCGGCGACGACGAAGATCTCGCCGCCGCCGGCCTGAGGAACGGTCGCTAGGCCTTGCTGGGGTCCGGGACGATCCGGATGTAGGGCTTGGGCGACTCCCAGGAGCCGAACAGCTCCTTCGCCTCGTCCTCTTTCACCGAGCCGGCGATGATCACGTCGTCGCCGCTTTCCACTGCGCCGGGGTCGCCACTTTGTTCTTGGCGGTCAGCTGCAGCGAGTCGATGACGCGCAGCACCTCGTCGAAGTTGCGCCCGGTGGTCATCGGGTAGACGAGGATCAGTTTCACTTTCTTGTCGGGGCCGACGACGAAGACGTTGCGGACCGTCTGGTTGTCGGCGGGGGTGCGCTCGGTGGCGTCGCCGGAGACCTCGGCGGGCAGCATCCCGTAGGCCTTCGAGATCGAGAAGTCCGCGTCGGAGATCAGCGGGTAGTTCGGCGCCGTCCCCTGGGTCTCCTCGATGTCCTTCGCCCAGCCCTCGTTGCTCTCCAGCGGGTCGACCGAGAGGCCGATGATCTTCGTGTTCCGCTTGGCGAACTCCGGCTCGATCGAGGCCATGTAGCCGAGCTCGGTCGTGCAGACCGGCGTAAAGGCCTTCGGGTGCGAGAACAGCACGCCCCACGAATCGCCCAGCCAGTCGTGGAAGTTGATGTGTCCCTCGGTCGTGTCCGCCTCGAAGTTCGGGGCTTCATCCCCAAGTCTCAATGCCATTTTCGCTCCTCTTCCTTAATTCCGATCAGGTTTAAGTAGATTAGCGCGCGGCGTCCGGCGGCCGGCCGGCGAAGCGCGCGTCGGGAGGCACATCTCGCGCCTTTCCCGACTCTTCAGGTCAACATGCCTACCACGATCGCGGCACCCATCGCAACCAGCGCCAGGGGTATCCCGCGCCGGGAGAATTCGAGGAACGAGGGACGCTCCCCGACCACGCGGGCGGCGCGGTACCAGAGCAGCGCCGAGAGCGCTCCGGTCACGGCCAGGTTCGGCCCGACGTTGAGGCCGAGCAGCAGCATCCGCGAATGGTCGACCGCGTGGGCGGAGTAGAGCGCCGCCGAGGGGAGGTTGTTGACGAAGACCGTCGAGATCGCCGCGATGGCCGCCGTCTCCGGGCCGCTCGCCCCGTCGATCAGTTCGGCGGGGCCGTCCCAGTGGCGGGCGAGGGTACCGAGGGCGACGGTGAGGACGAAGGCGGCGGCGAGGCTCGGTGGGCCGACGATGCGCCAGACGTCGGCGAGCCTGACCCGACGGCGGGCGAGCTCGACCAGGGTGGCGAGGACGCCGACCGCGAAGACCGCGAGCGCCGGCTGGTGCAGGACGAGGACGAGGACCACCGCCGCGGCGGTGGCAAGCGCGCCGGCGCCGAGCTCCACTTCCACGTCGCCGCTCGCGATGCCGTCGCCCGCGAGGGGACGGGCGGCCAGGTGATGGCGAAAGCTCAGCCCCACCCCCACCGCGGTCACCACCGCCGCGGTGATCGCGATCGGGAACATCGTCGCCGCGAAACTCGCGCCGCCACCGCCGCCACCGCCGGCATGGCCGTCGAGGACGAGGAGGTTGGTGAGGTTCGAGCCGGGCAGGAAGAGCGAGGACGCGTTGGCCATGAAGACGCAGCCGTAGAGGAAGGGCTCGACCGCGACCTGGCGCCGGCGGGCGGCGAAGACGAGCACCGGGGTGAGGAAGACGACCGCGGTGTCGAGGTTGAGGACGGCGGTGACCACGGCATCGAGGAGGAGCGCCGCGGCGAGCAGGGCGACGCCGCCACCGGGCATGCTCTGCAGCCGCGCCCCACCCCAGGCGAAGAGGCCGTCGCGGTTGGCGATCAGGCCGATCAGCAGCAGCCCCGCGATCAGGACGAAGGGAGGCCAGGACTGGTGGAGCGCCGCGGACACGGCAAGCCTTCTACCCCAACGCGCCGATCTTCGGCGAACCCCGGGACAGGTTCGGGCTAGCCTTGCCCGGGTGATGGACCGGCCCGACGATCCCGACGCCCTGGTGGCGGCCGAACTGGCGGAGCTGCGGGCGCTCGCCGCGGCGCTTCCCGAGGCGGAGGTCGATGGCGTGCCGCCGGTCGAGGGGCCTCAGGAATGGGACTGACCAGGGGCGACTCGGCGGCCGAGCAAGTCGAGGCGGCGATCGCCGCGACGAAGCGGCTCGATCCGACGCTGAACGCCTACCTCCACGTCGACTTCGAAGGCGCGCGGGCGCAAGCGGCCGAGGTCGACGCCGTCCGGCTCGCCCACGGTGCCCCCGGCCCGCTCGCCGGGATGCCGATCTGCGTCAAGGACATCGTCGACGTCGGCGGGATGCCGACCACGGCGGGCGGCGCCGGGTGGGTCCGCCGTCCCGAGGAGGACGCGACGGTGGTGGCCCGGCTGCGGGTGGCCGGCGCGGTCGTCGTCGGCAAGGGCAACACGAACGAATTCGCCTGCGGCATCGACGGCCGCAACCCGCACAAGGGCGACTGCCGCAACCCGTGGGACCCGGGGCGCCTCTCCGGCGGGTCGAGCTCGGGCCCGGCAGTGGCGGTCGCCACGGGGATGGCCGACGGCGCGGTCGGCTCCGACACCAGCGGGTCGATCCGCGTCCCGGCCGCGCTCTGCGGCGTCGTCGGCATCCGGCCGACCCGCGGGCTCGTCCCCGCCGACGGCGTCGTGCCGCTCGCCTGGAGCCTCGACGCGGTCGGCCCACTCGCCCGCGACGTCGCCACCGCGGCACTCCTCCTCGACGTCCTCGCCGGGCGCCGGCCGGGGCCCGCGCCGCGGCCCATGGTCGCCGGCCTGCGCCTCGGGATGGCCTCGTCCTTGACGGCCCTCGCCGAGGAGCCGGTGGCCGAGGCGATCGACACGGCCGCGGACGGACTCCGCGCGGCGGGCGCCGAGGTCCTCGACTGCCCGCTCCCTGACCTCGACCGCGCGATGGGTATCCACCGCATCGTCCAGGCCTGCGAGGTGGCCGCCGCCCACGCCCCCTGGTTCGAGCGCCGGCGCGACCGCTACGCGCCGGAGGTGCGGGCGCGGATCGAGGCCGGCTACGGCCTCCCCGCCGAGACCTACCTGCGCGCGCAGCGCCACCGCCGCCTCCTCACCCGCGCCTTCGCCGCCGCGATGGACGGATTCGACGCCCTCCTCGCCCCGGCCTCCCCCGTCCTCGCGCCGCCGCTCGCCGCTGAAGAGGTGACGGTCCGCGGCAGGCGCCTCCCCGTCCGTAGCGCCCTCATCTCCTGCGTCGCCCCGCTCAGCCAGCTCGACTGCCCGATGGTCGCGGTCCCCGTCGGCGTGCGCGAGGGCCTGCCGGTCGGCCTGCAGCTGATCGGCCGGCCGGGCTCCGAGGCGCTGCTGCTCCGCCTCGCCGCGGCGGTGGAGTCGAACGTCGGACCACTCCGCCCCCCGGGCCCTTCTGGTCAGGATCGAGCACGCGCGCGTTGATCCTGACCGACGATCCGTCCGCCCAGACGAACCTCCACGAGCCGCTGGAGGAGATCGCGGCCGGCGAGGAACTCGAGGTGAAGGTCGTCGCGCCGCTGCGTCCCCAGTCGACGCTCGACCTCGTCACCGTGGGAACTCCACATTTCGGTGCGTATCGCCTGACGGTCACGGACGGGCGTTTTCGGGCTTGTATTTCGGCCCCGAAACCCAACCCAAGGCGCACGGACGCGTGACGTTCCCGGCATCTTCGTCACGATCGGTGCCAGGTGTGGCTTCACTCGCACGGGAGCAGGCAGGTCACACGGATCCATCACCGGTCGCCAATCTCGTCACAGGGACGGTGGGAAGTCCACGCTTCCGTGCGGGTTCCGCATGCGGTCCCCCGGTGAGTTCGCACTTCTGTCCGCATAGCGGCAAGAACTGCGAACTCGACCTTTCGTGGACCTGACTTTCATGCGGAAGGGTCAGGGAAGTTCGACTTCGCGACTTCCCTGTGCCGGATGTCTCACGAACCCCTCACGCCCAGGACCGACCTCGGACAGGTGCGACCCTGCGAAAGCACGGCCGTTCCTCAAACAGCCACCGACCCCCGCGTCTCCTCCGCCCCCGCCTCGGCGGCCTCGCGCAGCTTGTCGAGCGAGCGACGCAGGAGGCGGGAGATGTGCATCTGGGAGCAACCGATCCGGAGGGCGATCTCGGTCTGGGGCAATTCCTCGGCGAAGCGGAGGCGGAGGACTTCGCGTTCGCGCTCGCCCAGGACCGGGAGTACCGATTCCATCGCGAGGCGGTACTCGACCAGGTCGAAGTTGCCGTCGGGGCGGCCGACCCACTCGGCGCCGGAGGAATCTTCGGGGTCCTCGCCGACCGGCGGCGCGTCGAGCGACAGCGGCTTGCGGTTGTGCTTGGCCTCGAGGACCTCGAGCACCTCGGAGGGCTCGATCCCCACGTGTCCGGCCAGTTCCTCGACCGAGGGCGGGCGGCCCTTCTCCAGGGTCAGCTTCTCGGTCGCCTTGTCGACTTCGCCCATCCGGTCGTGGACCGAGCGCGGCACCCGCACCGTCCAGACTTTGTCGCGGAAGTGGCGCTTCAGCTCGCCGAGGATCGTCGGCTTGGCGAAGCCCGCGAAGGGCGTGCCGCGGCTCGCGTCGAAGCGGTCGACGGCGTTCAGCAGGCCGAGGCTGGCGACCTGCAGCAGGTCGTCATAGGGCTCCGAGACGCCCGCGTAGCGGCTTGCCATCCGGCGCGCCAGCGGCATGTAGAGCTCCACCAGCTCGGTCCGGGCCGCCTGATCGCGATGCTCGGTGAACCGACGCCAAAGGTCTTGCTCATAGGCTCGACTGCGGGGCTCGCTCGCAACTGCACTCATCGCTGCTCCATTCGGTTGGGACTACAGGGCGTTGGGGTTTTCCCGGTGCCCGCCCATAGGCTCAGTGGAGAAGCGTGCGGGGCGATCGGAACTTCTAGGTGACGGTTTGACGCCGTCCTCCCGGTCCTACCCACCCCCCTGAATCCGTAATCCAGGTTTTGGCGGAATCCGCGATGCAGCTTTCGCGCCCGTCAGGGCACGAAAAAGCGACCGGGGGGACGCTCGTCGCCTGCCGCGCGCGTAGCCTTCGCGCTCAGAAGCTCGGTTGCGTCGCCTAAGAGACGGCCTCCCCGCTCGGCTTCCGCGGGGCGCCGGTCTCTCCCGGTCGCAAGAGCCAATTTACCCGCCGGACGCCGGCGCGCAAGGGGGCGCCGCGCGCCGATTCCGCAAAAACCGGGATCTTGTGATCAGTCCGTGATCGAGACGTAACCCGGGAGCGCGCGGACGCGCTCCAGCCAGGCCGCGATCGCCGTGAAGCGGCCGATCTCGAAGCCGCCCTCGTGGGCGACGTGCGTGTAGGCGAAGAGCGCGAGGTCGGCGATCGTCGCCCCCTCGCCGACGAAGAACTCCCGCGCCGCGAGGTGTCGCTCCATCGCCTCGAGCGCCCGGTAGCCGCCCTCCAGCTTCGCCGCCGCCTCGCGCGGGTCCCCCTCGATCCCCGCCTCGGCCCAGAAGCGCAACACCGCCACGTTCGGCTCGTGGCTGTACTGCTCGAAGAACATCCACTGCAGCACCTGCGCCCGTTCGTACCGATCCGCCGGCAGGTACTCGGTCCCCTCCGCGAAGTACACGAGGATCGCGTCCGACTCCGCCAGCGGCCGCCCGTCGTCGAGCACCAGCGTCGGCACCCGCAGCCCCGGGTTCAGGTCCCCCAGCACCGCCGCCCGATCCGAGCGGTCGAACACGTCGACCTCCCGCCGCTCGAACTCGATGCCGAGCAGCGAGAAGAGCAGCCGGACCTTGTAGCAGTTGCCCGAGAGCGGATTGTCGTAGAGCAGCACCGGCGCAGCCTACCCGGCGTTTTGCGGGCGGATATCCATCCGAGCGGAGGCCTGACGGTGGGCTTCTCCGACGGCTGCAGCCTCGACCGCGGCCGGATCGGCCGGCATCGTCACCAGCACCTCGGCGTCGCGGACGGCCTCGGCGGAGGTGGTAGCCACGGTGGCGCCCTCGTCGCGCAGCGGATCGCAGCGGGAGGCGGTCCGCTTGAAGACGGTCAGCTCGTGGCCGCCGCACAGCCACCTTTACCACCATCTTGCCCGGCGCGCGGCCCGCGGCGCGAGCGCGTCCTCGACCGACTCAGGCGCGCGGGCGATCTTCGCCCACGGGCTCGACCGAGCTGGCCCCGATCCGCGTCAACGGCATCCACCCCGGCGTGATCGGCGACAGCCCCACTTGGCCTACAGACCGGAGGGCGTCCTCGACCCGATCGCCGAGCGCACGCCGATCGGCGGCCCGGTGAAGGATGCGTGAACTCTCCGAGGCCGCCCTCTTCCTGCGCGAGATTTGGCACGCGCCGAGAAGCCGGCACGGATCGCCTTGACTCGAGAACCTGGGGCGAGGTTGGCGGCGTTGATCGCCCAGGGAAGGGCTATCAGGCGGAGAAGGCCTCGTAGGCGGCCGCGGTCGCGGTGCCGTAGACGAGGTGGAGGCCGAGGCCCTGGGCGAGGGCGGCCGGGGACTGCTGCCAGGGCGGGGACGCCTCACCGAGCGCCGCCGTCTCGACCAAGCTCGCGAGCCAGACGTTCAGCCCGAAGACCGCGCCCTTCGCCGGTCCCGGCGGACCTCCACGACCGAAGGCGACGCCGAAAGGAAGTCCCCAAAGGATCCTCTCCCCCACCACCCGCGGCGCTTCCGATCCTTCCCCACCCGTGAACCCGTAGACCCACCTCCGCGCCGAGGCCATCGCCGCCACCCCCACCACCGCCGCCACCGCCCCAACCCCAGCCGCAGCGAGAACCCCATGTCGATGGGCCGAAAACCCGTCAGATAGTCCGGTTTTCGGCCCATCGACATGGGGTCTTGGCTCGGTGGAGGCGGCGGCTGCGCCGGCGGCGGCGAGGAGGTCTTCGGGGACGGCGCAGGCGATGTCGGGGACGCCGGTGCGGCTGACGATCTGGGAGCGCAGGGACTGGGACGGGTAGGTCGCGGCCAAGGCGAACGCCGCGCCGACGCGGGCTCCGCGCGCGCCGCCGCTGACCCGGCCGCTGAGGGCGCCGGAGAGGACGCGGCCGACCAGGCCGGGGCCTTCGACCCGCGGCGGCGCCATCGGCAGCTTGTCGCCGACGATCTCCCCGGCCGCGAGCACCGGCACCGTGAACTTCGCCACCTTGCCGAGCCGCCCGCGCAGTGCCAGCGCCGCCGGCGCCAGGAAGGTGCGTGCGCCGGTGACCGTCCCGAGCACGGCGGCGCGACGCACCCCGGCGGCCTCGAGGCTCACCCCACCTCGCCGCCCTCGGCCAGCCGGCGCTCGACCGAGTCGACCTTGTCGTCGAGGGTCTGCCCGGGACGATCGCGGCGCTCGTCCAGCTTCAGCACCGTGTAGACGCGCGGCAGTCCGAGCTCGAACGGCACCGCGTGCAGCTCGCCGACCACGGCAAGGATGTCCTCGGTCGATCCTTCAAGGGAAGTGCCCATCGCGTGCATCCGGTACCCGACCCGGTCCTGCTCAGCCAGCTTGCGCTGGATCGCGGCGATGTAGGCGCCGGCACTCGGGTCCGGTCGCCCCAGCCCGAGCACGGTGAGGTCGGCGGTGGCCATCGTCCCAGCCTAGAGACCTCGGAGCAGGCGAGTCCGACTTGAAAGGATGGGACGCGATGGCGAATTCTGGACACGTGCGCCGCGAGCTGGTGCTCGCCATCTGCGCGATGAGCATGCTGATCGTCGGCCTCGACGTGACGATCCTGAACGTCGCGCTGCCCGCGATCCAACAGGACTTCGGCGCCTCGGTCTCCGGTGCCCAGTGGACGATCGACGCCTACACGCTGGTGATCGCCTGCCTGCTGATGCTGTCGGGGTCGATGGGCGACCGGCTCGGCCGGCGGCGCACCTTCCAGGTCGGGCTCTCCGTCTTCACCCTCGGCTCCGGCCTCTGCAGCATCGCCCCCGGCCTCGGCTGGCTGATCGCGTTCCGCGCGCTCCAGGCCGTCGGCGGCAGCATGCTCAACCCGGTCGCGATGTCGATCGTCACCAACGTCTTCACCGAGCCCAAGGAACGGGCGCGCGCGATCGGCTGGTGGGGCGGCGTCGCCGGGATCAGCATCGCCGCCGGGCCGTTGGTCGGCGGCCTCCTCGTCCAGGCGATCGACTGGCGGGCCGTCTTCTGGATCAACATCCCGGTCGGGATCGCGGCGATCGTCCTCACCCAGAAGTTCGTCCCCGAATCGAAAGCTCCCCACCCGCGCCGGGTGGATCCGGTCGGCCAGCTCCTGATGATCGCCACCCTCGGCCTCCTCGTCTTCGGGATCATCGAGGCGCCGGGCCACGGCTGGGGCTCGCCCCTCATCCTCGGCTGCTTCGCCGGGGCGCTGGCCGCCCTGATCGGGCTGATCTTCTGGGAGAACCGCCACCCCGAGCCGCTGATCGACCTGCGCTTCTTCCGCTCGCCGCCGTTCAGCGGCGCCGCGATCGTCTCGATCTGCGCCTTCCTCTCCCTCGGCGGCTTCCTCTTCCTGAACACGCTCTACCTGCAGGACGTCCGCGGCTACTCGGCGCTCCACGCCGGCGTCGCGATCCTGCCGATGGCGGCGCTGATGATGCTCTTCTCGCCGCTCTCCGGGCGGGTGGTCGCCCACCGCGGCCCACGGCCGTCGCTGGTCATCGGCGGCACCGCGACCCTGCTCGCCGGCCTCGTCTCGGCGATCCCCGCGGGGGACCCGAGCGACCTGCGCCTCTTCCTCGGCTACGCGCTGCTCGGCACCGGCCTCGGCTGGGTGAACGCGGCGATCACCAACACCGCCGTCGCCGGGATGCCGCGCGAGCAGGCGGGCGTCGCCGCCGCGGTCGCCTCGACCTCGCGCCAGCTCGGCTCGGCACTCGGCGTCGCGATCATCGGCTCGGTGATCGCCGACCACGTCACCACCGTCGCCCCCGGCCCGGCCTTCACCTCGGCCCAGCGGGTCAGCTGGGCGATCATCGCCCTCTGCGGACTGGTCGCGCTGAGCGTCGGCGCGGCCACCACCGGTGCCTGGGGACGACGACGGGCGAAGGCGAACGCGGAGCGGATGCAGGCCGCCGCTGCCGATCCGTCGGGCCCGGACGACCCGACGAATGGGGCCGGTTCCCAGGACGACAACAAATCCGTCCCCTCGCTCGGCTTCCATTCCGGGGAGAAGGCCGACGACGATGCCCGCCTCCACCCTTCACCGCCGGCGCAATGACGCCTCCGCGCCGCGCCTGAGCCGCGAGCGCCGCCGCCTCGGCGACGGCGCGCTCACCACCCTCCACGTGGCGCGCTTCCGGCGCGACGCCTTCGCCGTCTCGGTGGCGGCGCTCGACCCGTGCGCGACGCTCGCCGCCTGGTGCGCCGCCGAGCGCACGCCCCACGCGATCGTCGGCGGCTTCTACCTGCGCCCCGGCGGCCCGCCGCTCGGCGACCTCTGGGTCGACGGCCGAGCCGCCCCCACCACCGCCTTCGACTCGCCCTGGGACGCCTGCCGCGCCTGCGTCCATGCGGAGGCGGGCGAGGTCGCGCTGCGCTCCCGCGAGGAGATCGACGGCCCGCCGCGCGGCGACCTCCTGCAGGCGGGCCCGATGCTGGTCCGAGACGGCGAGCTCCTGGCGCGGCCCGGCGTCGACCTCGAGGGCTTCTCCGCCGGCTCGCGCCAGTTCGACTCCGACATCACCGCGGGCCGCTATCCCCGCGCGGCGCTCGGGGTCGACGCCGAGGACCTCGTCGCCGCCGTCTGCGACGGGCGCGCCGACGACGACGCGGGGATGACGATGACCGAGCTCGGCGAGGCGATGGCGGCGCTCGGCTGCGTCGACGCGATGAACCTCGACGGCGGCGGCTCGGCCTCCCTGGTCATCGACGGGGCGTTGGTCAACACGCCTCGCGAGGAGCACGGACGCGAGCTGGTCGGCGGCCGCGAGATCGCCACCGCCCTGCGCATCCTGCCGCGCTGAACTCGCCAACCCAAGGCATCGCGGCCCCGATGGCATCGGGTCCTTGGTCGGCCGAGAGCCGCGAGAGAGGACGACACACTTCCCCAACAGGGTTCCGGCCGCTCGCTGAGTTGGCGGGGCCATAGGGCGCCTAACTCAGCGAGCGACGGATCCGGTGATGAGAAACACGCACGGAAGCGTGGAGAAGGACACGGAACCCGCACGAGATGACGCTTCCGTGAACCCCCGGCGCACCTTCCGCCGGGAACCCATCGCCCCTCCCCGTCGAGTTCGCACTTCCTCGCGGCTTCGTGTCGCGCCGAGGCGCCGGCCGGACCGGTTTGGAGGCCGGGTACCTTGGACCTATGAGCGATGCGATCTCCATCAGCGATTTGGTTGAGAAGGTGCTGATGGGGGTCTACTTCTACCCCCGCGGCGGATCGGCGGGGGCGGCGCGGGCGCTCTCGCGGCAGCTCGAGGTGCAGGGACTGGACGTGACCCTCCTCAGCGGCTCGCGCACCGACCTCGGCACGACCGGCGACGCCGCCCACTTCTACCGCGGCCTCGACGTGCGCGCGGTCGACTTCACCCCGGCGCTCGCGACGCCGTCCCCACTGCGCTTCTCCGGCCCGCCCGGCACCGCGCCGATGCACGGCTCCTTCGAGGACCGGCGCGGCGCGCCCGACGCGGTGCTCGCCTCGATCGGCGAGGACGACTTCGAGCTGCAGGTCGAGGCCTGGTCGCGCGAGCTCCTCCACGCCGCGGCGGGCGGCGTCGACCGCCTCTACCTCCACCACCTGACGCCGCTGAACGAGGCCGCCGCGCGCGTGCTGCCCGACCTGCCGGTGATCGGCCACGTCCACGGCACCGAGCTCCTGATGCTCGAGCAGATCGAGGCGGGCGCGCCCGAGGGCTGGACGCACGCGGCGATCTGGCGCGAGCGGCTGCGTCGCTGGGCGGCACGGTGCGAGCGGATCGTCGTCAACGACGAGCCCGGGCTGACCCGCGCCGCCCGCCTGCTCGACGTCCCGCGCGAGCGCTTCGCCGCGATCCCCAACGGCTTCGACCCGACCTTCGCGCCGCGCCCGACCGACCGCGAGGCGGTCTGGCAGAGGGTGCTCGGCGAGGCGCCACGCGGCACCGTCTTCGTCTACGTCGGCCGCTTCACCGCGGTGAAGAGACTGCCCTTCCTGATCGAGGCGTTCGCCGACGCGCACCGTCGCGGCGACGGCGCGATGTCACTGGTCCTGGTCGGCGGCCATCCCGGCGAGTGGGAGGGCGAGCATCCGCAGCGGACGATCGAGCGGCTCGGGGTCGCCGACGTCCACCTGGCCGGCTGGCACGCTCACGAGGAGCTGCCGCAGCTGTTGAACGCGGCCGACGCGCTCGTCCACGCGGCCGAGGCCGAGCAGTTCGGCCAGGTGCTGATCGAGGCGATGGCCTGCGGGCTGCCGGTCATCGCCGTCGACCGGGCCGGGCCGTCGACGATCGTCGACGACCCGGACACCGGTTGGCTGGTCGAGCCCGACGACCGCGACGCGCTCGCAGATGCGATGGTCGCGGCGGTGGCCGACCCGCAGGGCCGCAGAATGCGCGGGCGTCGCGCCCGTGGCCAAGTCGTCGGTCGCTACGCGTGGAGCGAGATCGGACGAGAGCTGGCCACCCTCCTCCGCGACGCCGTGGTCCCTGCCGGTGAAGCTGTCTAGAACAGCCGGGCTATTTTTTCGCGCCTTTTTTCGCCGCTTTCGCTTTGCCGGTTTTGGCTTTCGATTTCGCGGCGGGTTTCGCTTTCGCCGATTTAGCTTTGGCCGTTTTGGCTTTCGCTTTCGGTTTGGCTTTGGCTTTCGGTTTTGCTTTCGACGGAGCTTTCGCTTTCGCCGTGGCTTTGCCGGCTTTCGCGGTTTTTTTTGCCGCGACTTTCGTGGCTTTGCCGGTTTTTTTCGCCGCTTTCGCCGTCGTTTTCGCCGCTTTTTTCACGGCTTTCGTGGCTTTTTTAGCGCCGGCTTTCGCCGTTTTTTTCGCGCCTTTCGCGGACGCTTTTGCACTTTTTTTCGTCCGGGTCGCCGCCGCTTTTTTCGCGGCAGGTTTCCGAGTCGATTTCGTCTGTTTTGGCATACCTCGCTCCTTGGAGTCTCCGGGGGCGGTCGCACCGTAACCGTTCGGTCGGCGGAATGTGGCTCCGAGAGCCAAGTTGGAGTTCCCCGCCCGCGTCCTCGAGGTGCCCGGCATAGGATCGGAGACTCACCGTGGCGACCGTCACCGTCCCCTCTCGCTTCAACGGACCGCCCGCGAGCGGCCAGGGTGGCTACTCCTCCGGAGTCCTCGCCGCGCACGTCGAAGGGCCCGCCGCGGTGTCGCTGCGACGACCGTTCCCGCTCGACGTAGAGCTCGAGGTGAGGGTCGAATCGGGGCGCGGTGAGGGACCCGACAAGGGTCTCCGAAACGTCGCCGGAGGCGCCGTTTCGCGGGCCTTCGACGGCGCCGGAGAGCTGGTCGCCGAGGCCGTCTCGGCACCTCCCCTGGCGCCCTGGGACGCCCCGCCGGTGAGCTTGGAAGCCGCTTGCAGAGCCAAAAACGACTTCACCCCACTCACCGATGGAGCCTTCGACCACTGCTTCGTCTGCGGCCGCGCACGGCACGACGGCTTCGGCCTCTTCCCCGGTCCGGTCGCCGGCACCGACCTCTTCGCCGCGCCCTGGACGCCGCCGAATTGGAGTGCCGACTCCGGTGGAGCGGTCCTCCCCGAGTTCGTCTTCGCGGCGCTCGATTGCCCGGGCTACTTCGCCCTCCACGGCAGCGACCTCGCGCTCGCCTTCCTCGCCCGCCAGCAATCCGAAGTGCATACTCCGGTTCGTGTCGGGGTCGAGTACGTCGTCGTCGGCCGGCCACTCCGACGCGATGGACGAAAAGGTTTCGCCGCGACCGCGATCCTCGACGCCGACGGTGAGGTGCTCGCGCAAAGCGAGCAGTTGGTGATCGTCCCGCGCGAGCCGATGTCACAGAAGTAGGCCCCCGTTTCGTCCTCCTTTCAGAAGCAGATTCGACGAGAGGAGACCGACATGTCAGAGGGAAATCCGGCGGAGCGTTTTTCGATCGCGGCGGTCGCGCCGAAACAGACCGCGGCGCTGATCCGTTTCGGCCATCACCCCGACCTCGATCCGACGATCCAAGAGCTCGTCGCGCTGCGTGCCTCGCAGCTGAACGGCTGCGCCTTCTGCATCGACATGCACTGGCTCGACGCGCGAGCCGACGGCGAGGAGGAGGCGCGCCTCTACGGCCTCGACGCGTGGCGCGAGTCGCCCCTCTACGACGAGCGCGAGCGCGCCGCCCTCGACCTCTGCGAGGCGGTCACGCGGATCGATCGCGAGGGCGTCCCCGACGACGTCTGGGCGGTGGCGCAGGCGCACTTCGATGAGGCCGAGCTGGCCCAGCTCCTCTGCGCGATCGCCGCGACCAACGCCTGGAACCGGCTGCAGATCGCGACCCGCGCCCTGCCGGGGAACTACGTCCCGGCCGGACGCGAAGCGGCTCCCGGCGCCACCGAGAAAGCGGGCCGCGAGGCGCTCGCCGCCGGAGGCAGGCGATGACGGTAGCGGTCGTCGGCGGCACCGGGACGCTGGGCGCGCTCGTCGTCGCCGACCTGCTCGGCCGCGGCGAGCGGGTCGCGGTGCTGAGCCGGCGCGACGCGGGCGTCCCGGCGGGCGCCGAGCACCGGCGCGTCGACCTGACCAGCGGTGAGGGCCTCGACCTCGCCCTCGACGGCGTGCGCGCGGTGGTCGACGCCGCCAACTCCCAGAAAGGCGCGAAGGAGACGCTGGTGGAGGGCACGCGCCGCCTCGTCGCGGCGGGCGCCCGGGCCGGGGTCGCCAACCATGTGACGATCTCGATCGTCGGCATCGACCGGGTGCCGATGTCCTACTACGAGGCGAAGCTCGGCCAGGAGGAGGCGCTCGCGGCGGGCGAGGTCCCGTGGACGCTCCTGCGCGCGACGCAGTTCCACCAGCTGCTCGACTCCGCCTTCGGCGCGGCGGCACGCTTCGGGGTGCGGCCGACCGGGATCGCGAAGGTGCAGCCGATCGACCCCGCGGTCGTCGCCGCGCGGCTCGCCGAGGCGGCGCTCGCGGCCCCCGCCGGTCGCCTTCCCGACCTCGGCGGCCCGCGCGTGCAGACGCTGAGCGAACTGAGCGCCGCCTGGACTACGGCTCGCGGCAAGCATCGCCTGCCGCTCCGCGTCCCGGCGCTCGGGAAGCTGGGCAAGGCGCTCGCCGCCGGCGGCCTCTGCGACGAGCGCGCCGCGGCACCGGGCGAGGACTTCGCGGAATGGCTCGCGCATGAGTAAGGGACGTGACCCGGAGGGTAGGCGCGACCCAGGCCAGGACCTCGCGGCCCAGTTCGAGGCGCTTCGCCCCCAGCTGACCCGCGTCGCCTACGGGATCCTCGGCAGCGTCGCCGAAGCCGAAGACGCCGTGCAGGAAGCGTGGCTGCGGCTCGGCCGCACCGACCCGGCGACGATCGAGGACCTGCGCGCCTGGCTGATCACGGTGGTGGGCCGGATCTCCCTCGACGCGCTCGGCAGCGCCCGCCGGCGGCGCGAGAGCTACGTCGGCGAGTGGCTGCCGGAGCCGGTGGTCGAGGA
This sequence comes from uncultured Actinomycetes bacterium, assembly GCA_963782515.1. Classification (GTDB taxonomy): domain Bacteria; phylum Actinomycetota; class Thermoleophilia; order Solirubrobacterales; family 70-9; genus VAYN01. The sequence goes on from CAWAJY010000004.1 coordinate 2,010,205, forward strand.
GTACGACGGCGAGGACGACCCGACGCTCGACGAGTCGGTCTCGACCGCGCTCCTGGTCGTGCTCGAGCGCCTCTCCCCCGCCGAGCGCACCGCCTTCCTCCTCCACGATGTCTTCGACCTGCCGTTCGAGAAGGTCGCGACCGTGGTCGGCCGCTCGCCCGCCGCGGTGCGCCGGCTCGCCGCGCGGGCCCGCGGCCACGTCGAGGCGGGCAAGCCGCGCTTCCCCGCCGACCGCGGCGACGAGGAGCGGATCGTCGTCGCCTTCGCCACCGCCTGGCAGGAGGGCGACCACGAGGCGCTGCTGGGACTGCTCGACCCGGACGCGATCATGCGCTCCGACGGCGGTGGCCAGGTGCCCACGGCGGGCAAGCCGCTGCTCGGGGCCGACCGCATCGGCCGCGCCCTCGTCGCCCTCGCCCGCTCCGCCGCCCGCCGCGGCGAAGAGCCCCGTGGCCGCTTCGCCCGCGTGAACGGGGCCACCGGCCTGGTGCTCCACGACCGCTACTCGACCAGCGTCGTCTCGCTGACCATCGATCGCGGCCGCATCACCGCCGTCGACATCGTCCGCAACCCGGACAAGCTCCGCGGCCTGACCGAGGAGGCGCGCTGATGCGCTCGCCGAGGCTCGCTCGCGCGGCGCTCCTGGCCCTCTGCGGCTACTGCCTGTTCATCGGCTTCACGGCGCTGGTCGTCCCGCACACCTTCTACGCCGACTTCCCGTTCCTGGCCCACTGGGTCGAGCGCCTGCCGCCCTACAACGAGCACCTGGTGACCGATGTCGGCGGGCTCTACGTCGGCTTCGCCGTCATCACCGGCATCGCCGCCTGGCGACCGGAGCGCCTGCTCGTGATCGCCGCCTGCGCCGGCTTCCTCACCGTCTCCGTCCCCCACCTGCTCTTCCACGTCACCCACCTGGGCGGATTCGGCGCGGTCGACAGGGCGGCGGAGATCGCGGCCCTCGCCTCCCTGCTGATCCCGCCCTGCCTCGCCCTCTGGGCCACCCGCCCGGCTGCTCCATCGGACTGAGGCCGCGTTAGGTATTCCGCGTTCATATGGACAGGTTTCTTTGAACTTCGGGGACGTTCCCGCCATGATGGGTGGGTGTCGCGCATGCAGACCGGGGAGCGCTTTTTGGCAGGGTCGCCCCGGCGAACCTCGCTCGCGGTCGCGCTGGTCGCGGTGCTGGCGATCCTGGTCGCGGGGTGCGGTGGTGGGTCCGGCAAGTCCTCGCCGAGCTCCTCGACCCTCGACGCCACCTTCGCCTCGTTCCCCGACTACCTCGATCCCTCCCTCAGCTACTCGATCGAAGGCTGGTCGGCGATGTGGGAGACCTACGTGCCGCTCCTCACCTACCGTCACGCCGACGGCCTGGCGGGCACCGAACTCATCCCGGGACTGGCGCGCGCGATGCCGAGGGTCAGCGACGGCGGCCGCACCTACACCCTGTTCCTGCGCAAGGGGCTGAAGTACTCCGACGGCACGCCGGTGCGCGCCTCCGACTTCCGCGCGACGATCGAACGCGTCATCGCGATGAACTCGCCCGCGACCCCGTTCTACACCGACATCGTCGGCGCCGAAGAGTTCTCGAAGACGAAGAAAGGCGGGATCGCCGGGATCCAGACCGACGACGCGAACGGGCGCATCGTCATCCACCTGGTGAAACCGCGCAGCACCTTCAGCAACGAGCTGGCGATGCTCTTCGCCGCGCCGCTCCCCGCCGACACCAAGCACAAGGACCTCTCGGGCGACCCGCCGCCCGGCACCGGCCCGTACGAGATCGTCTCCGCGAAGCCCGGCGCCGGCTGGGATTACCAGCGCAACCCGGAGTGGGCAAAGGCGAACGGCAAGCTCATGCCGAAGATCCCCGACGGCCACTACGACGACATCGACGTGAGCGTGATCCACAACCCGGAGACCGCGGTCAACGAAGTCATCCACGGCAAGGTCGACTGGATGGAGGAGCCGCCGCCTCCCGACCGCTTCCAGGAACTGAGCGACCGCTACAAGGGGACCCAGCTGCTGGTGACGCCGCAGATCGACGTCTACTACTTCTGGATGAACGTCAGGCAGCCGCCGTTCGACGATCCGCGGGTGCGGCGGGCGGTCAACTACGCGGTCGATCCGGAAGCGCTCGAACGCATCTACGGCGGCATGATGAAAGGCGTCCAGCAGATCCTGCCGGAGGCGATGCCGGGCCACCGGACCTTCCATCCCTACCCGCACGACCTGGAGAAAGCGCGCGAACTGATCGCCGCCGCCGATCCGGCCGAACGCGAAGTGACGGTCTGGACCGACGACTACGGCCCGAACAAACAGGCAGGCGAATACTACGAAAGCGTGCTGCGCGAAATCGGCCTGCAGCCGACGCTGAAAGTGATCCCGGCGGCCAACTACACGACGATCATCGGCAACGAATCGACTCCCGACCTCGATACGGGCTGGGCCGCGTGGTACATGGACTACCCGCACCCGAACGACTACTTCGCCCCGCAGCTCTCCGGTGAAAGCATCCGGCCGACGCTGAGCAGCAACTACTCGCGCTTCGACGATCCGGCGATCAACCGCGAGATCGCGAAGCTGGGGACCGAACCGCTCGGACCCGAACAAGAAGCCGCCTACGCGCGCCTCGACCGCCAGGCGATGAGGCAGGCGCCGTGGGCCCCCTTCGGCACCACCGAGATGATCACCTTCGTCTCCAGCGGCATCGACCTCGGCAAGCTCGTGGTCAGCCCGGTCTACGGTCAGGACCTGGCGACGTTCCAGCCGCGATAGGCGCGGCGGAGGGCGGGTCAGGACGACCGCGCGACCAGGGCCGGGAGATCGGACATCGCGCTGAAGACCTGGGCGCCCTCACGGACGAGCGCCGCGCCGTCGTCCTCGGGGGCGTAGCCGAGGGCTCGCATGCCGGCCGCCCTCGCGGCGGCGGCGCCGAAGGGACTGTCCTCGACCACGACGCAGCCCTCCGGCGCGGTGCCCATCCGGGCGGCCGCGAAGAGGAAGAGGTCGGGGGCGGGCTTGCCCCGCTCGACTTCGTCGGCGCAGAAGATCCGACCCTCGAAGCGCTCGCGCAGCCCCGTCAGTCCCAGGGTCAGGCCCATCTTCGCCTGGCTGCCGCTGGAGGCGACGCAGGTGGGCGCCGTGATCTGGCCCAGCGCCTCGACGATCCCCTCGACCGCCTTCAATTCACGCCGGAACGCCGCCTGCACGGCCGCGTCGAGGTCCTCCTCCCAGCCCGCGGGCAGCGGACCGCCGTAGCGCTCTTCGAGGATCCGCACCGTTCCCGGCCGCCCCAGCCCGAGGAAGTCGCGGACGCAATCCTCGTAGGTGGTCGGCAACCCGAGCGCGGTGATGTGCTCGGCCTGGATCCGCAGCGAGATGCGGTCGCTGTCGACCAGCACCCCGTCGCAGTCGAAGATGACCAGCTCCGTCGCCACGGTGGCCCCCGCCCTCGGCGCGGCCGGCGGAACTAGCTCGGGCCCATCCGCAGAGCGCCGTCGAGGCGGATCGTCTCCCCGTTGATCATCGGGTTGACGACGATGTGCTCGACCAGCGCCGCGTACTCGGCCGGGTCGCCCAGGCGCCGCGGGTGGAGGGTCGTGCCGATCAGCGATTCGCGCGCCGGAGCCGGGAGGCCGGCCAGCATCGGCGTCTCGAAGAGGCCGGGGGCGATGGCGACGACGCGGATCGCCGCGGCGGCGAGCTCGCGCGCGACCGGCAAGCGTCAGGCCCACCACACCCGCCTTGGAGGCGGCGTAGGCGACCTGGCCGATCTGCCCCTCGTAGGCGGCGATCGAGGCGGTGCTGATGCAGACGCCGCGGTCCCCGTCGGCGACCGGCTCGGTGCGGGCCATCTCGGCGGCGGCGCAGCGCAGGACGTTGATCGTGCCGAGCAGGTTGACGGCGATGACCTTGGCGAAGTCCTCGAGCGGCGTCGGCTTGCCCTTGCGGACCAGTTTCGTCGGGGTGCCGATGCCGGCGCAGTCGACGGCGATGCGGAGGTCACCGAACTCGCTCGCGGCGGCGACCGCGTCCTCGACCGAGTCGGCGTCGGCGACGTCGCAGGCGACGTGGGCGCCGTCGATCTCCCCCGCCACCGCGGCGGCGCGCTCCGCGTTCAGGTCGGCGACCAGCACCTTGGCGCCGCCCGCCGCGAGCCGCCGCGCGGTCGCCTCGCCGAGCCCCGAGGCTCCGCCGAACACCGCCGCCACCGCACCGTCTACCTGCATCGTTCCTCCCTTGACTCAGCCCGAACGGGCGAGATGCCTGGCGATCACCAGGCGCTGGATCTGGTTGGTCCCCTCGAAGATCTGCATGACCTTGGCCTCCCGCATATAGCGCTCGACCGGGAACTCCTTGGTGTAGCCGAAGCCGCCGAGGACCTGGACCGCGTCGGTGGTCACCTTCATCGCCGCGTCGGTCGCGACGAGCTTCGCGATCGAGGCCTGGCGCGCGAACGGCAGTCCGCGGTCGCGGCGGCGCGCCGCCTCCAGGGTGACCGCGCGCGCCGACTCGACCGCGGCGGCCATGTCGGCGAGCAGGAAGCCGAGGCCCTGGTGGTCGATGATCGGCTGCCCGAAGGTTTCGCGTTCCTTCGCGTAGGCGACGGCGGCGTCGAGGGAGCCCTGCGCGAGGCCGGTGGCGACGGCGGCGATCCCGAGCCGGCCCGAGTCGAGCGCCTGCAGTGCGATCGGCAGCCCCTGCCCCTCGCCGCCGATCAGCCGGTCGGCCTCGAGCGGGACCGCGTCGTAGTCGAGCGTCGCGGTGGTCGAGCCGGTCAGCCCCATCTTGCGCTCCGGCGGGCCGGTCGAGAGGCCGGGCGCGTCCCCGGGGACGAGGAAGCAGGAGACCCCGCGCGAGCGATCCTCGGAGGTGCGGGCGAAGAGCGCGTAGAAGTCGGCCTCGCCGCCGTGGGTGACCCAGGCCTTGGAGCCGGTGACGCGCCAGCCGTGCGCATCGGCGGTGTCCTCGGCGGCGACCGCGCGGGTGCGCATCGCGCCCGGGTCGGACCCCGCGTCCGCCTCCGAGAGGCAATAACCGCCGAGCAGGTCCCCCGCCAGCATCTCGGGCAGCCACTTCGCCCGCTGCTCCTCGGTCCCCCAGGTCGCCAGCGGGTAGCACGACATCACGTGGACCGAGAGGCCGACGCCGACGCTCGCCCACGCCGCCGCGATCTCCTCCAGCGCCTGCAGGTAGACCTCGTAGGGCTGCCCGGCCCCGCCGACCTCCTCCGGATACGGCATCCCCAGGAACCCGAGCTCCCCGAGCGTGCGGAAGACGTCGCGCGGAAACTCCGCGTCCTCCTCGGCCGCGGCGACCCGCGGCGCCAGCCGCTCGGTGGCGACGGAGCGCGCGAGGGCGACGATCTCCTCGGCCTCGGGGCTGGGCAGGTTGCGCTCGGCGGGCATCGAGCGCGGAGGCTATCGCCGCACTCACCGGCCCGGCCCGGATGGTCGATTTCTCCGTGCGTCGTGGGACCGAGGGACGCCCGCTCACGAATGAACGATCAGATCCCCCGCACCCCTATGGGTTGAACGCCAGGAACACGAACGCGGCGAAGATGATCAGGTGCACGCCGCCCTCCTGCAGGGTCGAGCGGCCCGGCAGCAGGGTCAGCGCGCCGACGATGGCGGAGAGGACGAGGAGTCCGATCTGGGTCGAGCCGAGGCCGAGGACGAGCGGGCCGTCGAGCCAGATCGAGGCCACCGCGATCGCCGGGATGGTCAGGCCGATGCTGGCCATCGCCGAGCCGTAGGCGAGGTTGAAGCTGATCTGCGACGCGACCGCGGCGAGCGAGTTCGCCAGGCGGTCAGGGTCTCCGGCATCAGGACGAGTAGGGCGATCACGACGCCGACCGCCGAGGCGGGCGCGCCGATCGATTTCACCCCTTCCTCGATCGCGTAGGAGCTGGTCTTGGCGAGGCCGACGACCGCGACCAGGGAGACGAGGAGGAGCGCCAGGCTCTGGAGGGCCTCCCGCCCCGTCGGCGGCTCGCCGTGGTGTTCGTCGACCTCGATGGGGACGTTCTCGTTGCTCGCGTTCGTCCGCTCCTCACCCTCCTCGACGTGCAGGAAGAGCCCCCGGTGACGCACCGACTGCACGAACAGGAAGAGGACGTAGAGGCTGAGCGAGGCGAGCGCCGCGAAGACCAGTTGGGAGCCGGAGAATTCGGGCCCGTTGGTGCTGGTGGTGAAGTTCGGCAGGACCAGGCAGAGGGTCGTCAGCGTGATCACGGTGGCGAACGCGGTCGCCGACCCCTCGGCGTTGAACGAGGCGACCCGGCCGCGCAGCGCCGCGGTCAGGATCGAGATGCCGACGATGCCGTTGCAGGTGATCATCACCGCCGCGAACACCGTGTCGCGGGCCAGCGACTCGGCCTGGGAGCCGCCGGAGATCATCAGGGTGACGATCAGGGCGACCTCGATCACGGTCACGGCGACGGCGAGGACGATCGAGCCGTAGGGCTCGCCGACCTTGTGGGCGATCACCTCGGCATGATGCACGGCGGCGAGCACCGCCCCGACGAGGAAGAGGTCGATGATGACGACGACCACGACCACCGGGTGCGACCCCCAGGTCGCGGCAAGGGCGACCAACGCCACAAGTGGCGCGACCTTCGGCCACTTGTCCCTCAGGCGCTGGATCGGGGCGATTCTATGGACCTACCCTGGGGCGACCGGGGTAGTCCCCGCGCCGGTGGCCGGGCTCCAGCCGATCGCCGGGGCGACGTGCTCGGCGATGTTGCGCAGGAGCTCGGCGTTGTAGTCGACGCCGAGCTGGTTCGGGACGGTCATCAGGATCGTGTCGGCCATCGCGACCGCGGCGTCCTCGGCGAGCTCGGCGGCGATCCGGTCGGGCTCGCCGGTGTAGCTCTTGCCGAAGCGGGCGAGGCCGCCGTCGAGATAGCCGACCGTGTCGCCGCCGCCGCGCGCGCCGCCGAAGTAGGCGTCGTCCATGTCGCTCACGATCGGGATCACGCTGCGGCTGACCGAGATCCGCGGGCGGCGCTCCCAGCCCGCCTCGGCCCAGGCATCCAGGTACATCTGGATCTGCTGCGCCTGGAGCTGGTCGAAAGGCACGCCGGTGTCCTCGGTGAGCAGGGTCGAGCTCATCAGGTTCATGCCCTGGCGGGCGGTCCAGACGCCGGTCTCGCGGGTGCCGGCACCCCACCAGATGCGGTCGGACAGGCCCGGGGACTGCGGCTGGATCGCGAGCCGACCGATACCGCCGGCCATCGCCGCGTCGGCCGCGACGACGGGCTCGCCGGCGATCGCGGCGCGGAAGAGCTCGGTGTGGCGGCGGGCGAGGTCGGCGTCGGTCTCCCCCTCGCCGGGGACGTAACCGAACGCGCGCGAGCCGTGCAGGGCCGGCTCCGGCGACCCGCGGCTGATGCCGAGCTGGAGCCGCCCCCCGGAGAGGAGGTCGGCGGCGGCGGCGTCCTCGGCCATGTAGAGGGCGTTCTCGTAGCGCATGTCGATCACCCCGGTGCCGATCTCGATGCGCCGCGTCGCGGTGCCGATCGCGGCGAGCAGCGGGAACGGCGAGGCGAGCTGCCGCTGGAAGTGGTGGACGCGGACGAAAGCGCCGTCGATGCCGAGCTCCTCCGCGGCGACCGCGAGCTCGACCGTCTGGCGGAGGCTGTCGGCGGCGGTGGGCGTCCGCGAGCCGGGCGCTTTGGACCAGTGGCCGAAGCTGAGGAAGCCGATGCGCTTGCGATGCGTGGTGCCGTTCACCCGCAGATCGTTGCAGGGCGAGTTCGTCGGCTCAGCTGCTGTGGACGATCAACACACTGCGGCGGCTGTGGTGGGCGACCGCGCCGGAGACGCTGCCGAGCACCACGTGCTTGACGCCGGAGAGTCCGCGCGAGCCGATCACGATCAGGGCGGCGTCGTTCGCCTCGGCCGCCTCGACGATCGCGCTCCAGACCGGGCCGCCGTCGTAGACCGCCGTGGTCGCCTCGAGGCCGAGGCCGCGCGCTCGCTCGGCCCCTTTCTCGGCCGTCTCCCGCGCGCCCTTCTGCGCCGATTCGGTGAGCAGTTCCATCGTCTCCGCCTCGACCGGCACCCCGGCGGTGCCGAGGAACGGCACCCGGTCGAGATCCTCGGAGACGACCAGGACGATCACCTTCCGCGGCCCGAACTCCTCGGCGACCTTGTCGATTGCCGCGGCCGCGCAGTCGGAGCCGTCGTAGGCAATCAGGATCGGGCGCTGGTCAGCCATCGCGAGGAAACCTACCGGAGCACCCCACCCCGCCGCCCCGCCCGCGGCCCCGCCCCGGGGGGCGGCGCGCGCCCGCGTCGTGCTTCCGAGCTTTTGGGCCATATATGGCCCAAAAGCTCGGAAGCACGACGGCCCGACGGTGGGCGTCAGCTCGCGGCGACCCGGGTGACCTCGGCGGGGTCGAGCTGACGGAGCTCGTCCTCGTAGGTCACCGGATGCCGGAGCAGCCGGCCGCTCGGCTCGACCATGTAGCTGCCCATCCGCGTCAGCGGCGGCGAGTAGGCGTGGATCGTCACCGCCGGCCCCTCCCCCGCATGCAGGACGCGGTGGATGTCGGAGGCGGTGAAGCTGAACGAGCTGCCGGCCGCGGCGACGCGACTGATCGGCTCGTCGACCGAGCGCCCGAGCACCAGCCGGTCCTCGCGCACGCTGCCCGCCGCGACCGCCACCGCGCCCGCCGAGAGGTCGTGGTCGTGGAAGCCGGTGTCGTGGTCGCGCGACCAGCAGAGCAGCCAGACGTCGAGGTGCTCGTCGCGCAGGAGCTGCGCGTAGGTCCGGTGCTCCGGGTCGTGGGACACGTGTTCCGACCAGAGCTCCGGGCGCGCAGCGAACTGGGTGGCGACCGCTTCCAGCTCGGCATCGGATAGATCGCGGCCGTACGGCCGCACGATGTCCTCGTGATTCATCACGCGAGGGCTCCTTTCGGGTCGGGGTTCAAGAGTCGGGCGGGATTGGTGGCGACGAGCGCCTGGCGAAGGTCGGGGTCGAGCTGGGGCCGGCGCGGGTCGACGACCGGGCGGTCGGAGCCGTAGACGATCTGCGCGGTGCCGACGACCTCGGCGACGGCGCCGATGGTCCGCGGGCCGTAGGAGGAGGTGTCGTAGAAGACCAGCGGGTCCGGATCGGGCGCGGGGACACCGCGGCGGGCGGCGTAGCGCTCGAGCTGCAGCGGCGCACCGCCGGCGAGCATCGCGAAGAGGACGCGCAGCCGCGGGTGGGCGCGCCGCCCGACGTGCAGGAAGGCGAACCAGGCAGCCTGCATCTGGGCGACGTAATCGGTGAGCGCGGGCCACCAGTGCGGGAGGCGGGCGGCGTCGGGGCCCGGGACGCCGCCCGCCGGTCCCGGGTGGACGAAAAGCGGTGCGTCGCGGAGCTCGAGGCGCGCGAGCAGCGGGTGGAGGCGCTCGACCGCGGCGGGGTCGAGGAGGGCGGCGGCGGGCAGGGAGATCCCGACGCAGCCGCGGTCGAGGCCGAGGTCGACGTCCGCGGGGTCGAGCTCCGACTCGGCCAGTGGCACCGCGCCCCAGCCGCCGAACTCGGGCGGCAGCGCCTCGATGCCCTGGTGGTGGGCCTCGATCAGCGCGACCGACTCCTCGCCGGGCAGCGTCTCGATCCCGAGCGCGGTCGAGAGCGCGACCAGCGCCCGGTCGAACCCGTCCTCCCCCAGCTCCTCGCGCCGCAGCCTCACGTCGGTGGCGTCGAAGGTGAGGACGCTGTCGGGCTCGGCGGCGACCTTGAAGGTCCAGCCCTCACGCCGGCGGACCAGCATCGGCGCCGCAGTCCGCCGAGCGAGCGCCTCGACCAGCGCCTCGCCCAGCAGGTGCTGGTGCACGTCGATCGCCTGCTCTCGGTTCGCCAAACTCATTGTTGAGTTAGCCTATCAAGAAGATCAGCTTGAGTCCATCGACGGGCGACCCCGGCCGGCTGCGGTCGCCCATCAGCCGCCGGTCGGAGGGAGGGAGGTGCACCGGGGATTCACGGAAGCGTCATCTCGTGCGGGTTCCGTGTCCTTCTCCACGCTTGCGTGCGTGTTCCTCATCACCGGATCCGTCGCTCGCTGAGTTGAGTGCCCTATAGCGCCGCCGACTCAGCGAGCGGCCGGCGGCCTGATGAGGAAGTGTGTCGTCCCGCCCGGGCGCCACATAGGATGGCCCGATGCGCCCCGTCCGCGTGCTCAGTGTCCTTGCCACCCTCGCCTGCCTCGCCCTCGCGCTCAGCGCCGGGTCGGCGGCCGCGAAGACGACCGACGCTCAGGTGCTCAAGGGCCTCGAAGGGCTGGTCACCTCGCCAGGCGGGCCTCCCGGGGCGATCGCGACGCTTTATCGCGACGGCAAGCTGACCACGCTCAGCGCCGGTCGGGCCGACAACAAGAAGTCCGCCAAGCCGCGCGCCACCGACCACATGCGGATCGCCAGCGTCGCCAAGGCGTTCAGCGGCGCGGTCGCGCTTAACCTCGTGCGGTCGGGGCAGCTGAGCCTCGACGACACGATCGAAGGGGTGCTGCCGACGCTGCCCAAAGCCTGGGGCAAGGTGACGCTGCGCCAACTGCTGAACCACACCAGCGGCGTCCCCGACTACACGCAGTCGGAAGCCTTCTTCAAGCACGCGGAAACGAAGCCGCGCGCCTACGTCTCGCCGATGGAGATCATCGGCTGGGTCGCCAAGGAACCGCTGGTCTTCAAGCCCGGCAATAAGTACGAGTACTCGAACACCGACAACATCGTGGTCGGTCTGATGGTCGAAGCGGTGACCAACCAGAGCTACACGAACGAGCTGCAGAAGATCGTCCTCGGGCCGGCGAAGCTCACCCAGACGTCGCTGCCGACGAAGATCACGATCCCGAAGCCCTTCATCCACGGCTACACCGACGTGCCGGAACAAGAAGAGGTCGACGTGTCCGAAAGCCTCAACCCGTCGGGGGCCTGGGCCTCGGGCGCGATCATCTCGACGCCACAGAACCTGAACGCCTTCATCCGCGCCGACCTCGGCCTCAAGTTCTTCGACAAGGCCGAGCAGGAACAGCAGATGAAGTGGTGGCCGGGCGGCGAATCGAGCCCGCCGGGGCCGGGCAAGAACTCCGCCGGGCTGGCACTCTTCCGCTACCAGACCAAGTGCGGGACGGTCTACGGCCACACCGGCAACTTCCCCGGCTACACGCAGTTCGCCGCCGCGACCGCCGACGGATCCGGCGCGGTGACGATGTCCCTGAACATCCCGGCGCCGACCGGAGCGCTGCTCGCCCAGCTGCGCAAGGTGCAGACCGAAGCGGTCTGCGACCTCCTCGGCAAGTAGGCGCCGCGCGGGACGCCGCGCTTTCGTCCTTTCCTCCCCTTGCGCGGGCGCTCCGCGCGGACGTATGGTGGACCTCGGGTCTTACCGAGTGAGGAGGAAGACGTGAGGAGACGCTTCACCGTCGTCGCCGCGCCGGCAGTTTTCGTCATCGTGGCGCTGTGCCTGGCCGGGACGGCCGCGGCCGGATCCCAGCACGGCGGGCGCGGATTCGGTCACGGCCCGGGCCACGGCCACGACCACCCTCATCACCACTGGCACCACCATCACCACCACCCCGGTCACGGCGGTGGCGGCGGTGGGACCCTGCCGGAAAAACTGCCGCCGATCGACATGAGCGAAGCGGAAAGCTGCGACTTCATCGCCGATCCCGGCAACGAACTCTGCCTGCTGCCCTTCCCGGACGACTACTACACGGTCCCGGACCCCGCCACCGAAACCGGCCGCCGGGTCGACCTCAAGGACGCGGGGATGCCGACCAACGTGCTCGGCGAAGGCATCGAAGCCGCGCCCTACAACGAAGCCGACGGTTTCAGTCCCGGCTCGGTGATCCTGCTGAAGGTGCCGGGGATCGAGACGACGGCCGACGTCGCCGCCACCGGGGCGACGCCGATCAACCACCTCGCCGGCTACACCGAACCGAACGCGCCGGTGGTCGTCATCGACGCCCAGACCGGGAAGCGCTGGCCGATCTGGACCGAGATCGACTCGACCGCCGCCGACCCGGCCAAGGCGGTCCTCGAGATCCACCCGGCGGTGAACTTCACCCCCGGCCATCGCTACATCGTCGCCCTGCGCTGCCTCCACAACGCGGCCGGGGAAGAAATCGAAGCGCCGGTCGCCTTCCAGTACTACCGCGACAAGGTCAAGTCCGAACAGCCGCAGATCAACGCGCAGCGGCCGCGCTTCGAAAGCATCTTCTGGACGCTGAAGAAGGCCGGGATCAGCCGGCGGAACCTCTATCTGGCGTGGGACTTCACCGTCGCCTCGACCCAGAACACCACCGGCCGCGAGCTCTCGATGCGCGACCACGCCTTCGCGCAGCTGGGTGACACGAACCTCTCCGACGGCATCCCGCAGGGCACCTCGCCGAGCTTCACCGTGACGAGCGTCGAAAGCGAACCGGATCCCGGCCAGATCGCCCGCCGCGTGAAAGGCACGTTCGAGGTCCCCTGCTACCTCTTCCCGGACTGCGGACCCGGCGGCCTGATGCAGCTGAACGCGGCCGAAGAACCGGAACAGAACGGCACCTGGACGGCGAACTTCGACTGCATCGTGCCCGAGTCGGCGGTCAGCGGGCCGGGTGGATCGGCGCGGCCCTCGCTCTACGGGCACGGCCTGTTCGGCGATGCCTCCGAGGTCGGCTCGAGCCCCCAGCGGGAACTGTCACAGAACCACGACATCGTCCAGTGCGCGACCGATGAGATCGGGATGTCGGAATCCGACCTGGGCTCGACCGTCGCGGCGCTGAAAAACGTCTCCGCCTTCCCGACGATCCCCGACCGCCTGCAGCAGGGCCTGCTCGACGAGCTCTACCTCGGGCGGGCGATGATCAGCCCGAGCGGCTTCACCACCGATGCGGCCTTCCACCAGGACGGCACCTTGCTCACGCCTTCGGTGCTCGACACGCACGAACTCTTCTACAACGGCAACAGCCAGGGCGGGATCATGGGCGGCGCGCTGACCGCGGTGTCGCCGGACTTCACCCGCGCCTCGCTCGGGGTCCCGGCGATGAACTACTCGGTGCTGCTGCCGCGGTCGGTCGACTTCGACGAATTCGCCCAGGTCCTCTACGGCTACTACCCGAACGAAACGGCGCGGCCGCTGGTCCTCGACCTGATGCAGATGCTGTGGGACCGGGGCGAGCCGGACGGCTACGCGAGCCGAATGACCTCCAACCCGCTGCCCGACACGCCACCCCATCAGGTGCTCCTCGACATCGCCTTCGGCGACCATCAGGTGACCGACTACCAGGCCGACGTCGAGGCGCGGACGATCGGCGCAGCGGCCCATCGCCCGGTGCTCTACCCGGGCCGCTGGCCGAACACCGAAGTGCTCTGGAACGTGCCGACGATCAGCCGCTATCCGTACACCGGCTCGGCCGCCTACTACTGGGACGGCGGCCCGGTGCGAAAGCCCGACCCGGCGAACCCGGCGGAAACGATCGGCACCGAACCGCCGCCCTACGAAAACCTCCCCAACCGCGTCGGCGAAGACCCCCACGGGCTGCCCCGCGCCACCGCGGCCGAGCAGCAGCTGGTCTCGAACTTCTTCGACGGAGCGATCCTCCACAGCGACGATTGCGGTGGTCCCTGCTACTCGGGGACCTTCACCGGGCCCTAAGACCTAGGGAGGGTGTCAGGAGACCCCGGCGCCGAGCTCCGGCGTCGGGGTGCCGCCGCGAAGGCGCTCGCCGGTCGCGACGACATCGAAGAAGCGGTCGTTGCGGCCGCGGCGCACCGCGCGCGGCATCAGGTGATGGGCCCGGCGGTGGCTCGCGGCGAGGGTCCGGAAGGCGCTCTCCTGACGAGGGCCCCAGGGGATGTCGAAGATCTCGCGGACGCGTGGCGGCAGCGTGCCCTTGATGACGAGGTTCTGCGCGGCCAGGTTGAGGCGGGCGCCGCGCGGGACCGGGTGCTCGAAGGCGACCACCGGGGCGAAGGCGAACGCGTGCGGGGTCGCGTGCAGGTCGGGGGAGGCGATCCTCTCCGCGAACCAGGCGTCGAACTCGCGGTGGGTTGAGGGCATGACGTCGAGCGGCATGCCGAAGAGCTCGCCGAAACGCCGGTAGTCCTGCCAGAGCGCCTCCCGCTCGGCCACCGCCAGCGGCCGCACCATCGCCTCGTACATCGCCCGGCCGGAGTCGGCGATCACCGCCAGCGTCCACAGCATCAGCTCCGGGTCGAAGGCCGAGTACTCCGCCCCCGCCGCGTGCGGCCCGGCCGCCTCCGGCAGCGACCCCTTGATCCGCAGGTGCTGGTTGTGCACGCGGGCGAGGATCCGGTCGGCTTCCTCCTTGCTGCCGAGGAAGATCGTCTCCTGCGCCTTCGCCGTCCGCACCAGCCGCTTGAACGGCCACTCCCCCGCCTTCGTGCTCAGCATCGTCCCCGTATAGGTCAGCGGTTCGAGCGCGCCGATCAGCAGCGCCCGCTGCCCGTAGAGCAGCCCCACGGAGCGCTCCCCGTGCACGCGCCTCGCCATCGACTCTCCCGGCGGAAAGTAGCTCATGCCCCCATGATGCCGGCCGGGCCGGCCAATCAGCCAGTCCTTGCCCGCCGCCTCGGTTTACGGGTCAGCCGACCGGCTCACCGTCGAGGAGGACCTGGTGGAGCCCGAGGTCTCGGTCGAGGACGACGAGGTCGGCGCGGGCGCCGGGTGCGAGTCGGCCGAGATCGGGGCGACGGGCCATCGCGGCGGGGGCTTCGGTGGCGGTGCGCAGGGCGGCGGCGAGGGGGACACCGAGAGCGTGGAGGTTGCGGACGGCCTCGAGCATCGTGAGCGCGGAGCCGGCCAGAGTGCCGTCGGCGGTGCGGACGGTGTCGCCCTCGGAGTGGATCGGGACGGCGCCGCCAAGGGTGTAGTCGCCGGCGGGGGCGCCGGCCGCGGCGACGGCGTCGCTGATCAGGACGAGGCGATCGCCGGCGGCGCGCCAGGCGGCGCGGACGGTGTCGTCGGCGAGATGGCGCCCGTCGACGATCAGCGTGACGAAAGCGTGCTCGTGGCCGAGGGCGGCGAAGGCGATGCCGGGGTCGCGCGGCGCCGGCCGGCGCATCGCGTTGAAGAGGTGGGTGACGGCACTCGCGCCGCGCTCGAAGGCGCGGTGGGCGGTGGCGGCGTCGGCCTCGGTGTGACCGCAGGAGACGATGACACCGCGCGCGACCAGCGCGTCGACGAGCGCCGCCGCCCCCGGCAGCTCCGGCGCGAGCGTCACCTGGGACACCGGCCCGGCGGCGAGCAGGGCGTCGAGTGCCTCGAGGTTTGGCCGGAGGATCGCGCTCGGATCGTGGGCACCGGGGCGCAGCGGCGAGATGAAGGGCCCCTCGAGGTGCGCGCCGATGACGCGCGGCCTCGGCGCGCGGTCGGTGTCCGTGTCCGGCACCTGCCCGACCCGATCGGCGTCCGGCACCCGCGCGAGGGCAGCGCGCATCGCGTCGACCGGAGCGGTGACGATCGTCGGCTGGTAGGCGGTGACCCCGCTCGCCAGCAGCGCCGGTCCCGCGACCGCGTACCCGTCCTCCCCCGGCGCCGAGAAGTCGACGCCGGCGAAGCCGTTCACCTGCAGGTCGACGAACCCCGGCGCCGCGATCCCCGAGCCGCCCGGCGCGCCGACCCCGACCGCCGCGATGCGCCCGCCGTCCACCTCGACGTCCCCGTCGACCAACTCGCCATCGACCAGTGCCGCCGCGACCCCGAGCCTCATCTCGCCTCCGCTCCCATTCTGTCTCGACGATAGACCCGAAGGTTTAGGCTCCGCCGCATGGCCACCCTGCCGAATGAGCTGCGGGAGCTGATCGAGAGCGGGCCGCTCGCGCACCTGAGCACGGTGAACGCGGACGGCTCACCGCAGGTGACCGTGATCTGGATCGGCCTCGACGGGGACGACATCGTCAGCGGCCACATGAGTCATCACCTGAAGCTGCGCAACATCGAAAGAGACCCGCGCGTGGTGCTGTCGTTCGAGGCGCCGCGGGACCACGGGGCCGTCCTCAGCCCTTACGCCGTGCTGCGCGCCCGGGCCAGGGTGGAGCCGAGCGACGGCGCCTGGGACCTGCTCGATCGCCTCACCAAGGTCTACATGTCGCCCGAGCACACGTTCCCGGCGCCGCAAGGGCCCGGCTACGTCGTCCGTTACGAGGTCGAGCGGATCGGCGGCGTCGGGCCGTGGGTCCCGAAGTCCTCGGACCGGACGCCCGGCACGCCTACCTGAGCACCGGGCCCGGCACCAGCACCTCCGGGTCGTGGCCGGGGCGCACCTCGGCGCCGGCATCGCGAAGCGCGCAGAGCCGTTCGGCGGACGCGAGCTGGACGTCGAGGTCGTCGCCGAAGATCGGCAGGCGGTGGTCGTCGAGGCCGGTCGCGAAGTGGATGACGTCGCCACCGATGATCAGATCGTCGCCGACGCGGACCGACTGGTGGCCGGGGGTGTGGCCCGGGGTCGAGAGCAACTCGACCGAGCCGTCGCCGAGCAGGTCGTGGTCGCCGTCGACGAGGACGACCTGGCCGGCCAGGCCTTCGTAGTCGCGGGGCAGGAAGAAATTGCGGGCGATCGCCTCGGGGTCGGCGCCCGCCTCCCACTCGCGACGCTGGATGAAGACCGGCAGCGAGGACGGCAAGAGCGCCGAGCCGCCGGCGTGGTCGAAGTGCAGGTGGGTCAGCACCACCTTGGTCAGCGAGTCGAGGTCGACCTGCCCGGCGACCGGCGTCTCCTGCTCGAGCGCGAAGAAGCCCATCGACTCGGCACCCTCGTAGTGGCGCGCCGCGTCGGCGGCGGCGTCCGGATTGAGGCCGGTGTCGACGAGGATCCGCTCCTCCCCCACCTCGACCAGATAGGCCGGGACCGGGTAGCGAATCTGGCGCTCCAAGTCCTCCCCGCGCCGCCAGAACCCGGCCGGCGAGGTGAAGTGACCCCCGTCGAGCTGCGTCACCCGCATGGGGCGAATCCTAGTGCGGGCGGCTGGAGCTCGCGCGGGGCGGGCAGCAGCTCGCGCTCGGCCCAGGCGGTGAGCTTCTCGGGCTCCTGCCCGGTGCGAAAATGAATCGATGCCCACCGCCTTCATCTGCGTCACCTGCGGCGCGCAGTACCCGCCATCGGCGGAGCCGCCCTCAGGGTGCGCGATCTGTCTCGACGAGCGTCAGTACGTCGGTTGGGACGGGCAGGCCTGGACGACGCTCGAGGACCTCCGGGCCACCCACCGCGCCGACGTCCGCGCCGAAGAGCCGGGGCTGACCGGGATCGGCTCGGCGCCGGCCTTCGCGATCGGCCAGCGGGCGCTGCTGGTGGAGACCGCGGAGGGCAACGTGCTCTGGGACTGTCTCGCCCCCTTCGACGACGAGGTGGCCGAGGCGGTGCGGGCGCGCGGCGGCATCGAGGCGATCGCGATCTCCCATCCGCACTACTACACGACGATGGTCGAGTGGAGCCGCGCCTTCGACGCGCCGATCCACCTCCCCGCCGCCGACCGCGAGTGGGTGACGCGCCCCGACGAGGCGATCGAGTTCTTCGACGGCGGGCGCCTCGACCTCCTCGGCGGCCTCACCCTCCTGCGCCTCGGCGGCCACTTCGCGGGGGGCGCGGTCCTCCACTGGCCGGCCGGGGCCGAAGGCCGCGGCGCCCTCCTCTGCGGGGACATCCTCCAGGTCGTCGCCGACCGGCGCTGGGTCAGCTTCATGCGCTCCTACCCGAACCTGATCCCGCTCCCGGCCGCCAAGGTCGAGGCGATGGTCGCGGCGCTCGAGCCCTGGGAGTTCGACCGCGTCTACGGCGCCTGGTTCGGCCGCGTCATCGACACCGACGGCCACGACGCCGTCCGCCGCTCCGCCGCACGCTACGTCCGCGCGGTCACCGAGGGCTTCGGCGAGGACTGAGCGCCGCCACCCGCTCCAGCCGCTCCCAGTCGACCTCGCGGAAGTTGTGCATCGGGCAGTACCTCGGCCCGCACATCGAGCAGAACTCGGCCGTCTTGAAGTAGTCGTCGGCGAGGGTCTCGTCGTGCATGCGGCGCGCCGTCTCGGGATCGAGGGCGAGCTCGAACTGGCGGTTCCAGTCGAAGCCGAAACGCGCTTCGGAGAGCTCGCGATCCCAGGCCGCGGCGCGGCGGTTGCCGCGCGCGAGGTCCGCCGCGTGGGCGGCGATCCGGTAGGCGATCAGCCCCTGCTTGACGTCCTCGGCGTCGGGCAGGCCGAGGTGCTCCTTCGGGGTCACGTAACAGAGCATCGAGGTGCCGTGCCAGCCGACCACGGCGGCGCCGATCGCCGAGGTGATGTGGTCGTAGCCCGGCGCGACGTCGGTGACCAGCGGGCCGAGGGTGTAGAAGGGCGCTTCGTGACAGAGGCGCTGCTGCTTCTTCACGTTGCGCTCGAGCTGGTCGAGCGGCACGTGGCCGGGGCCCTCGATCATCACCTGGACACCCCGCTCCCAGGCGCGCTCGGTCAGCTTGCCGAGCGTGCGCAGCTCGGCGAACTGCGCCGCGTCGGAGGCGTCGGCGATCGAGCCGGGCCGCAGCCCGTCGCCGAGCGAGATCGTCACGTCGTGGGCGGCGCAGACGTCGAGTACCTCGTCGAAGGCCTCGTGCAGCGGGTTCTCGCGCTCGTGCTCGACCATCCAGCGGGCGAGGATGCCGCCGCCGCGGGAGACGATCCCGGTCACCCGCCGCCGGCAGAGCGGCAGGTGGGCGAGCAGGACGCCGGCGTGGATCGTCATGTAGTCGACGCCCTGGCGCGCCTGGTGCTCGATCTCCTCCAGCAGCACCGCCGCGCTCAGGTCCTCGATGCGATCGACGCGCTCCAGCGCGCCGTAGATCGGCACCGTGCCGATCGGCACCGACGCCGCCGCGACGATCGCCTCCCGGGTCGCGTCGATCCGCTTGCCGGTGGAGAGGTCCATCACCGTGTCGGCGCCCCAGCGTTCGGCCGACGTCAGCTTCTCCACCTCCTCGGCGGTCCCCGAGGTGGTCGGCGAGCTGCCGATGTTGGCGTTGATCTTCACCCGCGCCGCGAGGCCGATCGCCATCGGGTCGAGCCGCCCGTGGCCCGGGTTCGCCGGGATCACCATCCGCCCCCTAGCGACCTCGTCGCGGATCGTCGCGGCATCGAGCCCCTCACGCTCGGCGACCCGCTGCATCGCCGCTGAAACGGTGCCCTTGCGGGCGAGGTCCATCTGCGTCATATCTTCTCCCTTCGCCGGTATGAGCCGGATCAGGTTCGGCGGGTGGTGGAGCTAGGAAGCGCCATCTCAGCCCCTCGACAGGGACCCCCCGGGATTTGTCGTGAGCGCAGCCTAGCGCGGCTTCAGCGGCGGGCGTTCCTCGCACCGCAGGCGCCAGAGCTCGGGCGGTGTGCCGACTTCGGGGCGGGGACGGAAGGACGGGTAGGCCGGGCGCGGGGCGGCTCCGGTGCGGCGCTCGACGGCGACCATGATCTCGCCGGCCATCGCCGAGAGGGCGCGGAGGGACTGGTGGCGGTTCTGGCGGGCGCCGAGGTCGACCTCGGCGAGGCCGTCGAGGCCGGCGAGGCGAAGGGTGTCGATCAGCATCGCGATCTCGACCCCGTAGCCGACCGGGACCGAGAGGCGCCCGAAGAGGTCCCGGCGGATCGCCATCTCCCCCGCCAGCGGCTGGGCGAAGCCCGACAGCGCCGGGAAGTGCAGGTTCAGGAGCGGCCGGGCGACCAGCTCGGTCACCCTCCCCCCTTCGCCTTCGCGCACCTCCTGGCCGAGCGCGAACGGGCGGCGGAAGGTGCCCTTCACGAGGTCGACGGACGGGTCGAGCAGGACCGGGCCGAGCAGCCCGGTGAGGAATCCATGGCGGAAGTCCGCGGTGTCGGCATCGAGGAAGACGAGCAGCTCGGAGGTCGTCGCGCCGGCCGCCCGCCACATCGCGTCGCCCTTGCCGCGGCCGGGGCCGAGGTCGGGCCGCAGCTCGGACTCGAGCAGGGCGCGGGCGCCGTGATCGCGGGCGACGGCGGCGGTGCCGTCGGGCGAGTCGGCGTCGACGACGATCAGCTCGTCGAGGAGGCCCAGCTCGCGCAGCGGCGCGAGGACCTCCAGGATCGGCCCGATCGTCCCCGCGCATTCGCGGGTCGGCAGGATCGCGGCGACCGTCGTCGCCTTCGCCTCCAGCAGGCGCGTGGCGGAGAAGTCGGCGCCGGAGTAGCGGCGCTCGGTGAGCCAGCGGGCCAGCTCGAGATCGCGGGCGAGGCCGCGCTCGGCGCGCCCCGCGGTACGCGCGGCGGTGACGACGCTGACCGGGCGCAGGCGGTGGATGGTGACGCCGGCGGCGACCAGGCGGTCCTCCAGCTCCTGGTCCTCGAGCGCCGCCATCCACGCCATCCCGCCCGCGCGGCGGTAGGCATCCGGGGTGACGCCGAGGCTGGCGCCGGAGAAGTGGGCGTGCTCGGCGGGGCCGCGGGCGGCGGCGTCGCGGGTGCGGGCGGCCAGCTGCGCCTCACGGTCGGCGAGGACGGCGGGCGGCAGCGCCGCCGCTTCGGTCGGGTCGAGGATGACCTCGCCGCCGATCGCCTCGGCGCCCGCCGCGACGGCCTCGAGCTGCCGCGCGATCCAGTCCGGCGCGACGACCGAGTCCGCGTCGGTGGAGGCGAGGAGGCCGCCGTGCCGTCCCAGAGCTTCGAGCCGCGCGCAGCCGATGTCCATCCCCGTCGCCCGCGCCTGCCCCGCCCCCTCCCCTGGCCCGAGGACGGTGTGGATCTCCGGCCCACCCCCAGCGCCGGGTGCTTCCGACTTTAGAGGCCATATATGGCCTCTGAAAGTCGGAAGCACGCTCGGCGGTGGCGTCTTCGCAGGCGTCGAGGACGACGATGACCTCGAATTCCTCGGGGGCGACCTCGACCTGGGTCGCCAGGGCCTCCAGGCAGCGGCCGATCCGCCGCTCCTCGTTGTGGGCGGGGACGACGACCACGGCGCGCACCGTCTGGCGCGGCGCGGGCAGGGTCTCCGTGGTGGCGGCGCTCAGCTCCACGGCGCTCGCTCCTCGATCAGTTCGCGACCCCGCTCGTAGGCCGCGTCATCCAGGTGGGAGACGACCCCGACCAACTCCCCGTCGCGGACGTACCAGCAGGCGAAGCCACCTTCTTCACCGGGCTCGAAACGCAGATCCTCGTGGCCGTCGCCCCAGCCGACGTACTTCAGCGTGCGATTTCCGATCTCCGACCAGAAGCCCGGCGCGACGTCCCAGGCCGCCTCCTCACCGGCCATCGTCGCGCCCGCGACCGCCCCCATGTTCAGCGCCTCGCCCCAGTGTTCGACCCGCAGGCGGCGGCCGGCCGCCTTGTTGAAGGCGAAAGCGACGTCGCCGGCGGCGAGCAGGCGGGGGTCGGCGGACTCCATCGTCGGCCCGACAGCGGGTCCGTCGGCGCCGGCAACGGGCGGCACGATCGGCTCGGCACCGGTCCGCAGGTCGATCCCGCGCTCCCTGTACCAGCCCGCGTCGACCAGCGGCAGCGCCTCGCATCCCGATTCGCCGCGCAGGAAGTCCTTGGTCAGCGGTGGGCGCTCGTAGGGCGGGTCGGGCTCGCGGGCGAGGATCGTCACCGACCCGCCTCCCCCGGCCTCGCGGTAGGCGTCCGCCGCGGCCTGGCCCGCCGGACCGCCGCCGACGCTCACGATCCGCTCCTCGCTCACCAGCGGGCCACCCGGCGGTCGAGCAGGTAGTCGGGCGTCGCGAAACGGGCCTCGGGCTCGAGCCGCGTCTCGGCGTCGATGATCGCGTTGACGTCGTCCCCGGTCAGCTCGCGCCGTGGGTCGGGATGGCGCCAGTGGACGGTGAGCAGGGCCCCGCCGGGCGCCAGCGCCGCTTCCATCCGCCGCAGCCCGAGCCGCACCAGTGGCGCGCTCCAGTAGTAGAGGATCTCGGCGCAGACGATCGTGTCGAAGGGGCCGGCGGGCATCTCCTCGGGGAGGTTGCGGCGCAGCAGCTGCACGTGGTGGCGGGAGCGGCGCAGGCGGCGGCGGGCGCGCTCCAGCGCGGTCGGGCTGAAGTCGACGGCCAGCAGGCGGGAGGCGCGCGGGGCCAGCATCTCGGTGAAGACGCCGACCGAGCAACCGAGCTCCAGCGTGCGGCCGGTCCGCTCGGGCAGGTACTCGAGCGTGTGGCGGTACTTGCGCTGCTCGTAATCGCTGGTCGCGTAGTCCCAGGGGTCCTCGGACTCGCGGGCAAGGCGCTCGAAGTGCTCGACCGGCGCGCGGTCGCGCCCCTTCGGCGGCGCGGCGTTCACCGGGCCAGCCTTTCCCCGCCCAACCGGGCGAGTAGCGGGTCGAGGCGATGCTGGAGCAGGAAGGTCTCGAGGTCGCGCCGGGCGCGGTCGAGGCGCCCCGCGGTGACGAACTGATGGGAGCCGCAGGCGGCGGCCGCGGCCTCCAGGATCGCTTTCGCGGCGCGGTCGATCTCGGCTCGCATGGCGATGCTGGTGGCGCGCGGTCCACCCCCGCGGTGCGCGCCGAGCGAGTGCTCGCCGTCGACGAGCGCGCCGAGGGTCGGGGCGGCGGCGGACGGCCGGATCGACGCGTCGGCGACGCGCGCGGCGCGATCGAGCCAGGCGTCGACGGTGCCGCGGGCGGCCTCGATCCGTCCCACGGCGAGCTGGGCGAGCGGGTCCTCCTCGCGGTGCGCGGCGACCAGCGCGTCGAGAGCGGCCTCGGCGGCGGCGTCGACCATCCCGGCCCAGGTCGCAGCGGTGCGCATCGCGTCGCGCGAGAACCACGGGTCGCGGGCCAGCTCACCGGGCTCGCCGAGCACCGCGGTGACCGGGGCGTCGCGGAAGACGACGCGATGGCTCTCGGAGGCGCGCAGGCCGGCGGCGCGGTACCAGTCGCGGTCGACCTCGACCCCCTCGCCGCAATCGAGCAGGGCCAGCGCGGGCGCGGCGCCGTCGTCTGAGCCGACCATCACCATCGCCGCGTCGACGCCCCCGGCGCCCGAGCAGAAGGTCTTCGCGCCGCGCAGGACGAGGCCGGCGGCGGACTCGCGCAGGCGGGCCGGCTCGCCCTCCTCGCCGCGCGGGTCGGCGCCCCAGACGCCGAGCAGGCGCCCGCCGTCTTCGACCGCCGCCAGCTCGCGGTCGCGCAGCTCCGGCTCGGCCGCGACTTCGAGCCGCTCGATCGCGTTCAGGTGGCCGTCGAGGATGCGCGCGACCGACGCGTCGGCGGCGGCGACCCGCCGCAGCAGCGTCCACTCCGGCGCCACCGGGTCGCCGGCGTGGGCGGCGCCGATCGTCGCCGTGAGGGCGCCGGACGCCGCGAGCGCCCCGAACGCCTCGCGGGGGAAGCGCGGCTCGCGGTCGAGCTCCGGCGCCGCCGCGGCGATCGCCGCGAGCGCCCCGTCGCCCTTCACCGTGGTGGCGGTCACGCCAGCACCCCTTCGCTCTCCGACACCGTCGCGGTCGTCAGCTCGGCGCGCTCGGCCGTCGCCAGCAGCAGCTCGGTCAGCGCCACCGTCTCCGGGCAGCCGTCGCGGAGGGCGCCGGGGCCCAAGGCGTCGTGCATCAGGATCACGTCCCCGTCGCGCAGGCCGCCCTGCGCCTCCAACGAGCCGAACATGCGGCGCACGTCATCCCCGCGCCAGTCGTGGGTGTCGACGTTCCAGCCCCAGAGGCGCAGGTCGTGCTCGCCGGCGAGCCGCCGGGTCGCGTCGGTCTCGATCCCCCACGGAGCGCGCCAGGCGCGCGCCTCGACGCCGGCCCCCGCGAGCATGTCGAGGCCGACGATCAGGTCCGCCTCGACCTCGTCAGCGGTGCGCCGCGAGTGGCGGATGTGGTCGAGGCAGTGGAAGGCGACCTCATGACCGGCCGCGAGCATCTCGCCGATCAGCTCGGGGTTCTCCTCCGCCCGCCGCGCCTGGGCGAAGAAGGTCGCCCGCGCCCCGCGCCGCCGCAACGCCGTGAGGATGCGCGGCGTCCAGATCGGGTCGGGCCCGTCGTCGAAGGTGAGGCAGATGGTTCCTTGCACTTCTTCTCGGTACCCGAGGGGACCGGCCCCAAAATGGGCCACCCGAGCCCCACGAGGACCTGCTGCGCGTTCCGCCCGCCTTTGCGCCCGCGCAGCGCATCGTGCTTGCCCGGCTTGCCGTCGCCGGGCGAACGGCCGCCGGAGGCGGCCGAAGCGCGCCGGCGCCAACGAGGAGCGGCCCGGGCCGCCGTCGCCGGCAGCACCTGAAAGCTGCCATCCGGAGAGACGAGCACCACCGAGTAGCCCTCCAGGAGGGCCTCCTGGATTTCCTGCTGCAAGCAGGGGTTGTCGGCGTCGACGAACGCGGCGAAATGCGGGTACGGCGAACGATCTTCCAGCGAAAGTTCGATCGCATCGTCAAAAGCCTTCGACGCGGGAGAAAGCGTGCCATCTGGGTAAATCATCGTTCCCACCCCTCGATCATCGGGTTACCCCTGGCGCCCGCCACCACCAGAACGACGGCGTAGTCGGTGATCTCACGTCCGACCCGCTCAAAGTCGAAGAAGACACCCGGAGATTCCGGCCTGGGGAGCCGGAAGTGGACGACGTCGGCCCGATGTGCTTGAGTTCCGCGTCTGCCTAGTCCTCGGTTCTCGGAAACCGGGGAGCGGGGGAACCACCGGCCGATCGGCCTGGGGCGAATCGTCTTCCACGACGTAGCGCACGTTGAGCGCGAGCCCGTCAGCTCACCTCGCAGGCACGTCAACGAGATGGAACGAGGTCAGATGAACCCCCAGATGATTGCCCGGCAGAACGGCCGGGGCGGTCACCGAACCCTGGCGACGCTGGTCGGCGCCGCGGTGATGCTCCTCGCCCTGGTGGGCGCGAATTCCGCCGCCGCCGCGCCCGCGACGGGCGGTGCCGCGACGACCACCCCTGCAGAAACGGCGCCCACCGCTTCCGAAGCCCCGGCCCCGGAAGCGCCGGCCACCACGGCGCCCACCACGGAAGCCGCGGAACCGGTCGCCAAGCTCACCCGCGCCCAGACCAAGCGGCTCCAGGTCAAGCTCCGGGTCCGCCCCGCCGACGGCGTCCTCGGCCCGCGCACCCGCGCCGCCATCCGCCGCTTCCAGGCGCGGCACAACCTGACCGCCGACGGTCGGCCCCACCTTCGCGTCCTCAGCCTGCTGCGGATCCCGGTGCGCGGCACGACGACCCCCACCACGACGACGACCGCTCCCGTCGCCGCTCCGGCCAACGTGCTGCCCGCGATCGAAGCCGCGCGGTCCGTCATCGGGGCTCCCTACGCGTCCGGTGCCACCGGCCCGTCCTCGTTCGACTGCTCCGGCCTCACGGTCTACGCCTTCGGCCAGGCGGACATCGCGCTTCCGCGGACCAGCTTCGCCCAGTTCGGGACCGGCACCGAAGTGGGGCTCACCGAAATCCAGCCCGGCGACCTCGTCTTCTTCGACACCGCCGGAGCGGGTGCCTCGCACGTCGGCATCGCGCTCAGCGCGGAAACGGCGATCTCGGCCACCACGCACGGCGTGATGGAACACCCGATCGCCACCGGCTACTGGGGCGAACACCTGGTCGGCGCCCGCCGGGTCGGCTAGCCCGCGCGCGGCTCAGCCGCCGAGGAAGTGGCCGAGGGCAGCCAGCGCGGCCTGCGGGTCGCGCCGCCCGACGCCGATGCGGAACCTGTCGGCGGGGACCGGGCCGAGCTCGGAGGCGTAGATCGAGGCCGGGAGGAGCACGACTCCCGCGGTCTCGACCAGCTCGCGGCAGAAGGCCTCCACGCCGTCGGCACCGAGGTAGCGGGGGAAGGAGACGCACCCGCCGGCCGGTGCCTGCCACTCGAGCTGCTCCGGGCGGGCGGCGAAAGCCGCCTCGAAGAGCGGCGAGTTCGTCGCGATCAGGTCACGATTGCGGGCCTGGATCGCGGGCGCGTTGCGAAGCGCGATCGTCGCCAGCGCCTCGCTCGGCGTCGCGTTGCAGATCGAGGTGTAGTGCTTGCGGCGCTCCAGCCGCTCGAGCAGGTCGCGGCGGCGCGTCGCCAGCCAGCCGATCCGCAGCCCCGGCAGCCCGTACGACTTCGACATCACGTTGAGGGAGACGGCGGAGCCGGAGAGCTCGGCAGCTTGCGGGAGGCGCCGGGCCTCGTCGGTCTCGAGGCCGCGGTAGACCTCGTCGGAGAGGAGCGTCGCGCCGTGCTCGTCGCAGAGGGCGACGAGGGCGCGCCAGGTCTCCTGGGAGCAGATCGCCCCGGTCGGGTTGTTGGGGAAGTTGACCGCGACGAGCTTCGTGTTCGGCCGCAAGGCGCGCGCGATCTCCTCGACGTCGGGCTCCCAGCCGGCGGCCGGGTCGAGCACGATGCCCTCGACCTCGGCCCCCGCGGTGAGCGGGATCGTCTCGAAGGACTGGTAGTTCGGCACCGTCACCAAGGCGTGGTCGCCCGGCCCGGCCAGCTCCTGCAGCGCCCAGAAGAGCGCCTCCTCGGCGCCCGCGAAGGTGAGGACGTGCTCGGGCCCGAGCCCCGCGTAGGTGCCGGCCACCGCGGCCCGCAGCTCCTTCCCGCCCCAGGTGGGCGCATAGGTGAGCGGCAGGCGCTCGAACCGCTCGCGCTCGTCGGGATCCGCGAGGGCCAGCAGCTCTTCGATCGTCAGCGTCTCGGCATCCGACGCGGTCAGGTGGTGCTTCGCCGAGAACTCCCAGACGCCGAGGTACTCCTCGAGCCGAAAGGGCGGCGGATCGAACGGACCGGTCATCGGGGGCGATGCTGACACATGCGGTCCGCTTTGCCAGGGTCCCATACTGGGCGCATGACGAGCGACAAGGACACCGAGATCTTCGAGCCCCCCGCCTGGGACGAGCGCTACTCCGGGGAGGGGACGACCTGGAGCGGCGATCCCAACGTCCAACTGGTCGCCGAGACCGCCGGCCTTCCTTCCGGGACCGCGCTCGACGTCGGCTGCGGTGAGGGCGGCGACGTCATCTGGCTGGCCCGGCGCGGCTGGACCGTCACCGGGGCGGACTTCGCGGCCGCCGGCCTGGCGCGGGCGGCGCGGCTCGCCGCGGAGGCGGGCGTCGCCGAGCGGATCGACTGGTGGCAGGTGGACGCGCGGGAGTTCGAGGCCGACGGGCGCTCCTTCGACCTTGTCTCGACCCAGTACCTGCACCCGCCCGACGGCGGCATGGTCGACGTGGTCGGCCGCCTTGCGGGCGCGGTCGCACCGGGCGGCCATCTGCTGGTCGTCGGCCACGCGCCACCCGCGGACCCGTCCCACCTCGGTGCTCACGAGCCCAGTGCACGCCACCGGGCGATGTTCCTCGCCGCCGATCTCCTCCCAGGCCTGCCGGAGGATTTCGAGCCGCTCGTGGTCGAGCAGCGCCCGCGTTCCCATTCCCACGACGGCAAGACGATCGAGATCGACGACTCCGTCCTCCTCGGCCGCCGACGCACGTAGGAGCCCGTCGAGGGGGCGGCCCGGGCCGGGGCGATCGTCCCCGGCCGAGGCCAGACGCGTGCCCCTAGTTTCCCTTGGTGCTGCTTGCCGCCGGAGCCAGCGTCTCGATCTCGAAGATCGTCATCGGCCTTCACCCCCTCCCTGCCTTCGTTTTTTGCGATTTCCGGCGGAAAGAGAGACGAATTCGGGTGCGCGTTCCAGCGCATTTTCGGGTCGAAGCTCGATTTCATCCCAACATCCGCCCATTTACGTGGTACACATCGAGTGAAGTGGATAAATCAAACGTTCAGGATGATTCATGACCGACCTCGATCTCGACCAACGTCGACCGCGTCGCGAATTCCAGAAGACGCGGGCGGAAATCCTCAGCCACCCGCTGCG
This sequence comes from uncultured Actinomycetes bacterium, assembly GCA_963782515.1. Lineage (GTDB taxonomy): Bacteria > Actinomycetota > Thermoleophilia > Solirubrobacterales > 70-9 > VAYN01. The sequence continues at coordinate 2,037,955 of CAWAJY010000004.1, forward strand.
GGTGAGGATGCTTGAAATCGCCAATGACGTCGACGTGAGCGCGGTCAGCTTCGTCCGCGGGGGTTTCGCCCGTGTCCTGCTCGACCACCTTGACGAGGGCACCGCGGTCTCCCAGGTCGCCTACCACTTCCGTAAGTTGCTGAAGGCGGGCTGCGTCGAGGTGGTCGAGCACCACATCCGCCGCGGCGCCGTCGAAAACGTCTACCGCGGAGTAGTCGCGCGGACGCGATTCACACCGGAGGAATGGAAGGCGCTCGACCAGGAACAACGCGAGGAGATCAGCGGCGTCGTCCTCCAGGGCTTGATGGCGCGGGCCGAAAGTGCGGTGCTCGAAAGAACCTTCGACGCACGCGACAACCGCTGGCTCGCGTGGGCGCAGATGTCCCTCGACGAGCAGGGTTGGGACGAGCTCTGTGCGCTCTGCACCCAGATGATGGACGACGTGGAACGGGTCCGCGAGACAGCCGAGGAGCGCCTCGGGCGCGCCGCCGGGCCCGTCCCCACCACGCCCTTCACCTGGGGGCTGCTGTCATTCGAATCGCCCAGCTCCTAGCGCCGAGAAACTGACGCTGGTCGGGGCCGGCGTCGTCGGGGCCCGTGTGGTGCTCGGTGCCAACGAGGAGATGCGCGCCAAGGTCTTCGGCTCGGCGAAGGCGCTCCGAGGAGATCGCGGGCGAGGACGAGGGCCTCGCCACGAGCGACGGCGAGGCCCCCCGCCCGGAGTAGGTCCAAGACCGCCGGCGGCTCCGGGCCGAAGTACGGTATGGCGGTGAGCGGCACCGTCCACCCCGCCTGGACCGAGGTCGAACGCGACGGGGAGCGCGACGCGGTCGCGATCGAGGAGCCGCTCGAGATCCGGGTCGACGGCCGGCCGCTCAGCGTCACCATGCGCACGCCGGGCCACGACGAGGAGCTGGCGCTCGGATTCCTCTTCGGCGAGGGGCTGATCGACGGCCCCCGCCCCGCCGGCCTCACCGAGGACTTCGCCGCCAACACGATCGAGGTCACCGGCCCGCTCCTCCGCGACCCCGGCGAGCGCCGCTTCTACACCACCTCCTCGTGCGGGGTCTGCGGCAAGGGGGCGCTCGAGGAGGTCGCGGTGGCGAGCGCGCCGCTCGGCCCCGGCCCGGTCGTCGACCGCGCCCTGCTCGCGGCCCTCCCCGACCGCCTCGAGCAGCCGAACTTCGAGCTGACCGGCGGCGTCCACGCGACCGGGCTCTTCGACCCCGCGGGGCACCTGCTGATCGCCCGCGAGGACGTCGGCCGCCACAACGCCATGGACAAGGTCGTGGGACGAGCGCTGCTCGACGGCCTCGTCCCCCTCGCCGACAAGATTCTCTGCGTCAGTGGCCGGCTCTCCTTCGAGCTGGTCCAGAAGGCCGCCGTCGCCGGCACCCCGATCCTGGTCGGCGTCGGCGCTCCGTCGAGCCTGGCGATCGAGCTCGCCGCCGATCGCGGTATGACCCTCGCCGGCTTCACCCGCCGCGGCGCCACCAACGTCTACACGGGCCCGGAGCGCCTCAGGGGTTGATGCGGCGGGCGAGCTCCCGGAGCTCGCCCGGGGAGCGCCCGGACTTGCCCGCCGCCCAGCAGGCCAACGGCGCCGCGGGACGCTCGGAGGAGTGGGCGGCGATCGACGCCAGCTCCAGCAGCTGCTCTTCCTCCTCCGCGGTCGGGGCGTCCACCCCGATCTCGGCGCAGAACGCCCGCACCCACTCTTCCCGACCCATCTCCGCCACGCTCACCCCCCGATCGCGCTCATCGTCCGCCCCGGCGGCCGGAAGCCCGGCTCGTCGATCCGGTGCTTGAGCTCCTTGCGCCAGACCGCCTCGCCGACGATCCGCCCCAGCTCGGCGTCGTCTGCCCCCGCCCGCAGCGGCGCGCGCAGATCGGTCTCGTGCAGGGAGAAGAGGCAGGTGCGCAGTTTCCCGTCGGCGGTCAGGCGCAGGCGGTTGCAGTCGGCGCAGAAGGGTTCGGAGACGGGGTTGACGAAGCCGATCTCACCGCGCCCGTCGGCGAAGGCGTGGACCCGGGCGGTCGAGTGCGCCTCGCGGGGGCGCTCGACCAGCGGGTGGACCTCCTCGATCATCGCCCGCACCTCGGCCCCGGTGAGCACCGCCTCGGCGCGCCAGGCGCGGTCGCCGTCGAGCGGCATGAACTCGATGAAGCGCACCTGGAAGCCCCGCTCCCGCGCCAGGGCGCAGAAGCGCAACACATCGTCGCGGCCGAATCCCGGCATCGGCACCGCGTTCACCTTCACCGGACCCACCTGGGGGAAGGCGGCGATCGCATCCAGCCCTGCCATCACCCGCTCGAGCGCGTCGCGGCGGGTGATCTCGAAGAAGCGGCCACGGGCGAGACTGTCGATCGAGACGTTCACCCGGTCGATCCCGGCGGCGACCAGCTCGGCGGCCTGGGCCTCCAGCAGGTAGCCGTTGGTGGTCAGCGAGAGGTCCTCGATCCCCTCGATCGCCCGCAGCCGTCCGACCAGGGCCGGGAACTCGCGCCGCACCAGCGGCTCGCCCCCGGTCAGCCGCACGTCCCGGACCCCGAGGCCGACCAGCAGCCCCACCAGCCGCTCGATCTCCTCGAAGGAGAGGATCTCCTCACGCGGGATCCACGGCATCCCCTCGGCGGGCATGCAGTACCGGCAGCGGAAGTTGCAGCGGTCGGTGACCGAGACCCGCAGGTCTGAGATCAGCCTGCCGTGGGCGTCCTCGAGGGGCATGCAGGGGACGGTAGCGACTCCGACCGAGCCGGACCGGGGACGCCACACTTCCTCCCGGCTTCCCCATGCTTCGTGCGCATCCCGCGGAACTCGAAATGTTGATGGGCCGAAAACCCGTCATATAGACGGGTTTTCGGCCCATCAACATCGGGGTGCTGCGGGAAGCGTGACGAGAGTGTGGAGATCCTCACGGAACACGGCCGCGACAGCCGGCGCCCCCGCCTACCCCCCGTGCGCGGGCCGCTCGCCTCTCAGCAACGCCAGCGCGTGCGGCAGGGCCGTGGCCAGGGCCTCGCTGCACTGGGCGATGCTTCGGGGGTTGCCGGGGAAGTTGATGATCAGCGTCCGGCCGCGGGTGCCGGCGACGCCGCGCGAGAGCATCCAGTTGTCGGTGTGCGGGCGCGACGCGTCGCGCATCGCTTCGGCGATCCCGGGCGCCTCGCGCTCGATGACCTCGCGGGTCGCCTCCGGCGTGACGTCGTCGGGTGAGAACCCGGTTCCGCCGCTGGTGAGGACGAGGTCCACGTGCAAGTCGTCGCAGAAATGGCGCAAACGGGGCACGATGCGCCACTGGTCGTCGGCGATGACCTCGCGCGCCACCACGTCCATCCCAAGCTCCGCGGCGAACTCGGCGAGGCGCACGCCGCTCTCGTCGTCCCCCTCGCCGCGCGCCTTCGAGGTGGAGACGGTGAGGAGCGCCGCCCGCATCAACCCGCGGCCTGCTCGTCGAGCCGCCACTCGCCGGAGCGTCCGCCGCTCTTCGACACCAGAACCACCGACTCGATCGTGACCCCACGCTCCAAGCCCTTGACCATGTCATAGATGGTGAGCGCGGCGACCGAAACGGCGGTCATCGCCTCCATCTCGACCCCGGTCTGGCCGACCGTCCGCGCCTCGGCGAGCAGCTCGACGAGGCCCGCCTCGACGTCGACCGTCGCGACGACGTCGACGAAGGAGAGCGGCAGCGGGTGGCAGAGCGGGATCAGCGTCGAGGTCTGCTTCGCCGCCTGGATCCCGGCGATCCGGGCCACGCCGAGGACCTCGCCCTTGGGACCGTCCCCGCGCTCCACCGCCCGGGCGGTGTCCGCGGCCATCCGCAGCCGCGCCCGCGCGACGGCGCGCCGCTCGGTCGTCGGCTTCTCCCCGACGTCGACCATCCGCGCCCGCCCGTCGTCGCCGAGATGCGTCAGATCACTCACCGCACCACCTCCATGTTGACGGGCCGAAAACCGGACATATAGGCGGGTTTTCGGCCCGTCAACATGGAGGCTCCGGCGCGGGGGCGCCCTCGACCCACTCGCCCTTGCCGGCGGCGTCCAGCTCGCGCTTCCAGATCGGCGCCTCGGCCTTGATCCGGTCGATCGCCTCGCGGGCGCCCTCGAACGCTTCCCCGCGATGACCGGCGGAGACGGCGACGACCACTCCGGGCTCGCCGAGCGCCACCCGGCCGATGCGGTGCTCGGCGGCCGCGGCGAGCAGATCGTGGCGGGCGGCGCACTCCTCGAGGATCGCCGCCATCCGCTCCTCCGCCATCTCCCGGTATGCCTCGTAGTCGAGGCTCGCGACCTCCCGCGTCACCCCCTGGAAAGCGACGATCGCGCCCGCGCCCGGGTCGCCGACCCAGCGCGAGAGCTCGCCGGCATCAAGCGGCTCCTCCGTGACGCTGACGCGCGTGCGGGCCGACGCCCCCCCGGAGATCGGCGGGATCACCGCCAGCTCGTCGCCGGGATCGATCCTCGTGGCGTCCCCCGCGTACTCGTGGTTCACGGCCATCCGCAGCGGCATCCGCGCGACCAGCTCACCGAGGCCAGGCGCCGCCGCGAGGCGCTCGAAAGCGTCGCCGACAGTGGCGCCCTCGGGCAGCTCGATCTCGACCGAGTCGCGCCCGGCGCGCTCGCGCAAGATCGCGAAGAGGCGCACGGTCACGGTCATCGGTCCATGCTAGATGAGCGGTCCCGCCGCGCCACCGCTCATCCCACCCGGTCGAGCAGCTCGACCTCGACCGTCTCCCCCGCCGCGATCCCCGCACTCGCGGCGGGGATCAGCGCCAGGGCGTCGGCGGCAAGCATCGAGGTGAGGATGTGCGAGCCCTGCTTCGGCAGCGGCCAGGCGACCCAGCCGCGGTCGTCCAGCTCCAGTCGGCAGCGGACCGCGTGGGCGCGATCGGTCGGCTTCTCGTAACCGGCACCGAGCCGCGCCGTCGTCCGCCGGGTCGCCGGATCGCCCCCGGCCATCGCGATCAGGGCGGGACGCACGAAGGTGAGGAAGGTGACCATCACCGAGACGGGGTTACCCGGCAACCCGAAGGCCAGCGCCTCCCCCCGGGTGCCGAACCAGGTCGGCCCGCCCGGCTTCAGCGCCACCCGCCAGAAGACCTCCTCGGCGCCGAGCTCCGCCAGCGCGGCCTTGACGTGGTCGTGCTCGCCGACCGAGACGCCGCCGCAGACGATCGTCACGTCGGCCTCGAGCGCGCGCCCGAGCACGGCCCGCGTCGCCTCCGGCTCGTCCGGCGTCCACTCGACCGAGACGACCTCGGCTCCGGCGAGCCGCGCGAGCGCCGGCACCGTCCGCGAGTTCGAGTCCCGGATCGCCCCCGGCCCGAGCGGTCGTCCCGGCGGGGTCAGCTCGTCGCCGCTCGTCACCACCGCGACCCGCGGGCGGCGGTGGACTGGCGCCGGATCGAGCCCGATCGTCGCCAGCGCGCCGAGCTCCGCCGGCCCCAGCTCCGCCCCCGCCCGCAGCACGGTCTCGCCTGCGGCGATGTCCTCGCCGGCGCGACGGACGTTGGCGCCGGGCGCGACCGCGGCCCGGACCAGGACACGATCGCCGCGGGGACGGATGGACGCTCCGACGACACCGGGCGCCCTCGCCGCGGTCGAGTCGCGCTCGGCGTCCTTGGGCGGGACCGGCGCGTCGGTGCTCCCCGGATCGCCCGGCTGCTCCAGATCTCGCTCGGTGTCCTCGACCCGGACCACGGCGTCGGCGTCGGCGGGGAGCACCGCGCCGGTCGAGATCGCGATCGCCTCGCCGGCGCCGAGCGCCCGCCCGGCCGGGTGTCCCGCGCGGGACTCGTCGACGATCTCCAGCGCCGCCGGCGAGTCGGGGCCCGCGCCCGCGACGTCCTCCGCCCGCACCGCGAAGCCGTCCATCGCCGAGTTGTCGAAGGGCTGGAAGGGCGCCTCGGCGACCGCGTCGACCGCGAGCCGACGACCCAGCGCCTCGTCGAGCCCGACCCGCTCGACCGCCGTCGGCCGCACCCGCGCGAGGACCTCGCGCCGCGCCGGCTCGACCTCGATCGCTCTCGCCATGCCCACACCCTGCCGTACTCGCCCCTGCGACACTCGCCAGATGCACCCCCAAGCCCCCCACCCGGCTGTTCCTTTTGCCGACCCCTCCGGCAAAAGGAACAGCTGCAGCGGTGGCGGCGCGCTCGGCGCGGTTCTCGCGGGCGGGCGGGGGAGCCGTCTCGGCGGCACGAAGCCGACCGCGGAGCTGGCGGGGCGGCCGCTGATCTCCTACCCGCTCGCCGCCCTCGCCGCGGCCGGGATCGAGGCCTTCGTCGTCGCCAAGGCTGACACCGAGCTGCCACCGCTTACCGCGGGGATCGTCACCGAGGCGGCCGAACCCACCCACCCGCTCGCCGGGATCGTCGCCGCGCTCGGCCACGCCGGCCGTCCGCTCGTCGTCCTCGGCTGCGACTTTCCCTTCGCGCCGCCGGCGCTGCTCCGGGCGCTCGCCGAGGCGCCGGAGCCGCTCGTCGTCCCCGCCCCCGGCGGCGACCCGCAACCGCTGATGGCGCGCTGGTCACCGGAGCTGCTGCCGCGGCTAGAAGAGGCCCTCGCCCACGAGGAGCCGCTGCGCCGCACCATGGCGGCACTCGCCCCGCGGCTCCTCGACGACACGGAGCTCGCACGGTTCGGTGACCCCGCGCGCGCCTTCTTCAACGTCAACACGCCGGGGGACTTGCGGGACGCCGAGCGCGCGGTAGGGTCGGCGGATGGCGAGTGATGACCCCGGATTCGTCTCGCGCGGCTTCGTCGGCAAACCCCACGGCCCCGGCGCCGACCGGCTGCCCCCGGGCCAGTACCTGGAGCGCGGCTTCCCGGTCCTGACTGCCGGCCCGACCCCACGGATCGAGCCGAGCGAATGGAGCTTCCGCATCGACGGCATGGTCGGCAACGAGCTCGAGTGGACCTGGGAGGAATTCGCGCGACTTCCCGCCGAGGACATCCCTTGCGACATCCACTGCGTCACGAAGTGGTCGAAGCTCGACACGAGCTTCCGCGGCGTCCCGGTCGACGTGCTGCTCGAAGCGGCCCGGCCCGAGGGTGCCTACTCGATGGCCCACTCCTTCGGCGGCTACACCACGAACCTGCCGCTCGAGGAGCTGACCGGCGGCCGCGCCTGGGTCGTCACCGAGCACGAGGGCGCCCCGCTCCCGCGTGAGCACGGCGGCCCGGCCCGCCTCCTGGTCCCCCACCTCTACTTCTGGAAGAGCGCGAAGTGGGTGCGCGGGCTGCGGATCATGGACCACGACGAGCCCGGCTTCTGGGAGGCCAACGGCTACAACAACCACGGCGACCCGTGGAAAGAGGAGCGGTATTGGACGGACTGAGCGCCGTTCCGCAGCGCGCGCCGGGCCATTGGCAGATCGCCGACCTCGAGCAGATCCGGGTCGAGACGCCACGCACCAAGACCTTCCGCCTGCGCCCGCCGATGTGGATGCCCCACCTGCCGGGCCAGCACTACGACGTGCGGCTCACCGCGCCGGACGGCTATCGGGCCGAGCGCTCCTACTCGATCGCCTCCTCGCCGATCGACGAGGGCGCCGTCGAGCTGACCATCGACCGCCTCGACGGTGGCGAGGTCTCGACCTACTTCCATGACGTTCTCGCCGAGGGCGACCAGGTCGAGGTCCGCGGCCCCTTCGCCTCTTACTTCGTCTGGCGCGGCGAGGAGCCGGTGCTCCTGATCGGCGGCGGCTCCGGCGTCGTGCCCTTGATGTCCATGTTGCGTCACCGTCGGCGCACCGCCCCCGACCTGCCGATGCGCCTCCTCTACTCCGCCCGCACCCGCCGCGAAGTCATCTACGCCGACGAGCTCGGGGACGACGCGATCGTCGCCCTCACCCGTGAGCTCGAGGGCGTGCCGATCGAAGGCATCCCACGAGTCCAGCAGGGCCGCATCTTCCCGGGCCTCGTCGCCGCGGAGGCGTTCGACTCCGGTCTCGCTTTCGTATGCGGCTCGAACGGATTCGTCGAGGCGATGAGCCAGGCGCTGCTCGCCGCCGGCTACTCACCCGACCGCATCCGCACCGAGCGCTTCGGCCCGACGGGCTAGGCGTCCGCGATGAGGCGGGTCGCGGTCGCCTTCCAGACGGCGACGACGCGGGCGCCGGGACGGAGGTCGAGGCGCGCGGCGGAAGCGGCGGTGATCTCGGCGACCAGGGGCTCGGGGGCGGCGAGGCCGACCCGGGCGCGCGAGCCGATCGTCGTCACCGTCGTCACCTCGCAGGCGAGGCGGTTGAGCCGCGAGTCGCCCCCCGGCGCCGGGGCGGGGCTGCCCGCCGCGGCCCCACCCGCCTCGATCGAGATCTCCCAGGGGAAGACGCTCAGGGACACCGGGCCGCGGGCGCGGTCGGCGCTCCAGACCTCGGCGCCACCGGGCAGCCGCACCAGCGTCAGGTCGCCCTCCCCGTCCGCCTGTCCCCGCAGCACCACCGCGCCGGCGAAGTCGGCGACGAAGGCCGAGGCGGGCGCGGCAGAGATCGCGGCGGCGCTGCCCCGCTGGACCTCGCGGCCCGCGTCGACCACGACCAGCTCGCCCGCCAGCACCGCCGCCTCCTCGAAGGAGTGGGTGACGAGGACGACCGGGGTCGCGGTCTCGGCGAAGACCGCGCGGAGCTCACCGATCGCCTGGCGCCGGGTGGTCGAATCGAGGGCCGCGAGCGGCTCGTCGAGCAGCAGCACCGGGGGCCGCGCCGCCAGCGCCCGGGCCAACGCGACCCGCTGGCGCTCGCCTCCCGACATCGCCCGAGGCCGCGCCTCGGCGAGCGCCGCCACCCCGAAGCGCTCGAGCATCGCCAGCGCCGCCTCCCGCCGCTCCCGCCGCGGGCCGTCCATCCCGTAGGCGACGTTGCGCCAGGCGCTCATCCGCGGGAAGAGCGCGTAGTCCTGGAAGAGAAACCCACAGCCGCGCCGCTCCGGAGCGAGGTCCACCCCCCGGTCGGTGTCGAGCCAGACCGAGCCCCCCAGCTCGACCCGCCCCTCCTCCGGCGTGAGCAACCCCGCGATCGCCCGCAACATGCTCGTCTTCCCCGACCCCGACCGCCCGACCAGCGCCAACGGAACCCCCGCCACGGCCTCGAGCTCCAGCCCCAGCTCAAACCCCCGGAGCGGCGTCCGCACCCTGGCGGCCAGGGTCCCAGCGCTCATCGGGACTCCCGTCGCGGGGGCGCGGCGGCTCCTGGACGAACCTCCCGCAGTTCGTGAGGGAAGGAGCCGCCGCGCCCCCGCCCGCCCGGGTCCCGCCCGATCAAGAGCACGCCCCCATCACAGCCGCGCCGCACTCTCATCAACGTCAGGCGAATCCCCACCCACCAACTTCACCCCGAGCAGCAACGCCGCGCTCACCAAGATCAGCACCGCCGAGAGCGCCAACGCCCCGACGAACCCGCCCGGTTCGGCGAAGTCGGAGAAGATCGCCAGCGGGGCCGTGCGGGTCACGCCCTGGAGGGAGCCGGCGAAGAGCAGGGTCGCGCCGAACTCGCCCAGCGCTCGTCCCCAGGACAGGGCGATCCCGGAAGCCAGGCCGGCGCGCGCGCTCGGCACCGCGACGGTCGCGAAGGCCCGGAACGGCCCCGCGCCGAGCGTCCGCGCCGCCTCCAGCAGCCGCCCGTCCACCGCCGCGAACGCCGCCACCGCCTGGCGCAGGAAGAACGGCGCGCTGACGAAGACCAGGGCGACGACGACGCCCGCGGTCTGGAAAACGAGTTCGATCCCCGCGTCCGCGACCCACCCGCCAAGGATCCCGTGCGGCCCGAACGCCGCCAGCAGCGCGATCCCGGCGACCGCGGGCGGCATCACCAGCGGCAGCTCGATGATCGTCAGGACCACCGAGCGCCCCGGGAAGTCCCGCGCCGCCAGCAGGTAGGCGGTCGGCGTACCGACCACGATGACGATCGCCAGCGCGATCAGCGTCGTCTTCAGGCTCAGCAGCAGTGCTTCACGCGATGCTTCCTCGCCGAGGGCTTCGAGCAGGCGCGCCGGACTGACGTTGGCGAAGACGGCGACGATCGGGACGAGCAGGAAGGCGATGGTCGCGAGCGCGGCCACGAAAGCCACCCCGGCGAACCACGAGCGCCTCACGGCGGGGGCAGGAACCCGGCTTCTCGCAGGTCTTCCTGGCCTTCGCCGTCGATCAGCCCGGCGACGAATTCTTCCGCGGCGGCCTTATCGTCGGAGGACTTCACGACCGCGACCCCGTATTCCACCCGCGGTTGCAGCTTCGCCGCGATTTCGACAGGTTCGAGGCCTTCGGCGCCCGTCTCGTCGGTGACGTAGACGAAGCCGGCGTCGGCGGCGCCCTGTTCCAGCTTGGCGATGATCGAGGCGACCTCGGTCTCTTCGGAGACGACGTTGCCCATGATCGCTTCCTCTTCGGCCTTCGGCAGGCGGCCGAGCACTTCGCGCGTGTAGCCGCCGACGGGCACGCTTTCGTCACCGACGATGATCTTGGTCCCCGGCTTCGTCAGGTCGGCCATGCTCCTGATGTCGCTTCCTTCCGGCACCGCGATCACGAGTTCGTTGCGGCAGAAGACCTGCGGCTTCTCGACCAGCCCTTCTTCGAAGAGTTCCTCCGGATAGCTGGTGTTGGCGGAAGCGAAGACGTCGGCCGGGGCGCCCTGCTGGATCTGCGCCGCGAGTTCGTCGGACCCCGCGAAAGACGGCTTCACCGTCGCGCCTTCGAAGCTTTCCCCGTACTTCGTCACGGCTTCGGTCAGGGACGAGGCGCCGAGGACGATCAGCGTGCCGCCGCCCGACGAGGATCCGGCCGATCCCGAGTTCGATCCACCACCGCCGCAACCGGCGACCACGAGTGCCGCGAGCAGCGCGATCGCGCCCGTCAGGACCGCACCGCGCGAACGCGCCCTCACTCGCCCACCTGCACCATCACCGAGGTCGCCTTCACCATCGCGGTCGCCTTCATGCCCGGCGCCAGGCCGAGCTCCTCGACCGAGTCGCGCGTGATCGCCGCGGTCACCAGGTGTGGCCCGGCCTCGATCTCGACCAGCGCCATCACCCCATCGGCCTCGATCGACCGGATCGTCCCCGGGAAGCGGTTGCGGGCGGAGAAGGTGTCGCCGGTCGCGTGGCGCGAGGGCGCCTCGCGCAGGCGCTCGACCTCGGCGACCGGCACCCGCCGCCGATTGCGCGCGTCGCGCGTCGTCCGCACCTTCCCGGCGCTGTCCCACCGGCGCAAGGTGTCGGTGCTGATCCCGAGCATCTTCGCCGCCTCGCCGATTCCGACCGTCTTAGCCATGCCTATGCACTGTATAGGCAAACCCCGAACCGGCGCGCTTTGGCTCAGCGGTACTCGAAGGTCGGCCCGGCGTTGCGGCCGCTGCCGTCGGGAAGCGGCACCCGGAGCAGCCCTTCGGCGGCGTCGCGCAACTTGAACATCGTCGCGACGGCAGGCTGCAGGGCCTCCGGCCTGCCGTCGATCCCTTCCTGGATTTCACGCAGCAGGCCGCTGTAGAGGTCATTGAACGATTCCGCCGACTCCCGCAGTTCTCCGTCCAGTTCGGCGGCGCGGAGGTTCGGCTTCATCGGGTAGACGGCGGTGAAGTCGATTTCGATCGGCGGGCCGGTCGGCCGGTCGGGCATGTCTTCCTTGAGGTAGCGACGACCGAGCCGCAGCTCTTTGAAGCGGTAGAAGTGGGCGAGGTCGCCTTCGGGATCGAACTTCTCGCCGGGCGGCGGCGTCGTCACCTCACCCTCGCCCTGCTCGACGATCTCCTCCAGCGCGGTCAACGCCGTGGCGAGGTCCTTGACGACGATCAGGCGACCGCCGCTGCCGTAGTAGTACTGCGGTTGGACCTGTCGCGCCGGGTCACCGACGAAGAGCTTGCCGCCGCCGTCGAGCGCCTTCAGCCCTTCCTCGACCGCGCCGTAGAAGGCGCCGATCGTCGGGTAGCCGAATTCGCGGGCCAGCTCGAGGACGCGCGGCGTCGCCGCCTCCGCCGAGGCGGCCGGCGGCGCGACCCCCGGATGGGTCGGGTTCTCGACCGCCAGGAAGACGTCGAGCGCCGCGTCGCTGAACGGCACCAGGCCGACCTCGAAGGTCGCCGGGTCATGGAAGGGCAGCGCCGCCGGATAGCGGGGCGTGTAGCCACCGCCGGTGATGTCGGGGCGGCCGCCGATCGCGTTGAGGACGTTGGCGGCGAGGGTCAGGTGCAGCATCTCCTCGATCACCACCGAGCGGATCACCAGTGCCGCCGTTTCGTTGGTCCCCGGGTGCAGCGAGCAGAGCGCCGTGAGGTAGGGCGGGATCGTCGTCAGCTCGAGCTCGACCGCCCCCATCAGGTGCCGCTGGAGCTCCGGCACCGTCCATTCCGCCGGCCCGCTCATCCCGCCCGCTCCGGTTGGGCGACCAGGTTCGCGGCGGTCCGGAAGGCCAGCGCCGCGACGGTCAGCGTCGGGTTCGACGTCCCCATGCAGGGCATGCTCCCTGGCCCGGCGACGAAGAGGTTGTCGTATTCCCAGGAGCGCTGGTGGGAGTCGACGACCGAGATGCCCTTGGCGTCGCCCATGCAATGGGTCCCGGCGAAGTGCCCGGCGCCGCCCCAGCTGAACGTTTCGTCCCGCCACTCCTGCTGCGAGTTCAGGCCCTTGGCGGGATCGGTCCGGTCCTCGATCCCGGCCCGGGCGAACAGCTCACGCGCCACCGCGGTCGCCTCCCGCATCCCTTCGAGGACGTAGGGGTCGAACGCGTAGGTGATCGTCGGCTTCGGCAGCCCGAGCGCGTCGAGCTGGTTCGAGAGGTCGACCCGGTTGGCGCGATCCGGCGGCTGTTCGACCAACATCCCGATCCGGATCTGCCTGCCGACCTCGGCCCGCAGCGCCAGCCGCAGCGAGGCTCCGAACCGCCCCGCTTCGATCGCGTCGACCGCGTTCGTGTCGGGCGCCCCCATCGGCCAGAGCCAGCCGTCGTTGCCGATCTCGACCCGGAAGGCCGCATGATCGGCGCGGAAATCGCCGCCGCGCAGGTCCTCGATCCCCGAGGTCGAGAGCGGCCCGCGGTAGGCGCCGATCTGCTCCGGCGCGAGGCCCCAGCGCAACACGACCGGGTGATCCTGCAGGTAGGCGCCGATCTGTCGGTGCTCCTGCTGGATCTCCGACATCAGCAGCACCTTGGCGTTCTCGACCGCGTGGCAGGCAAGCACATAGGTGCGCCCGCGGGCGACCTCGGTCGTGTGCGCGGGCGAGCCCGGCGAGTCGTAGCGCAGGTACTCGATCCCCGTCACCCGTCGGCCCTCTTTCAGCACCCGCGAGGCGACCGACTGCGTCTGCACCGTGACGCCCCCGGTGGCGACCGCCTTGGTCAGGGTCTTCAGCGCGTTGTACTTGGCCTGGATCGGGCAGATCGGCACGCACGCGGAGTTGCCCTGGCAGCGCTCGCCGATCCCGCGGACCAGCGCCTGGCCGTCGGCCGGCGGCGCGAACCCCTCGCCGTGGTCGACCGCGCCGACCGGCTCGTAGCCACCGCGCGGGATCGAGTTGCGCCCCGCCGGGGTGCTGCGGACGCGCAGCTCGCGGGCCTCGCCGCCGATCTCGACCTCCATCCCGTCGATCCGCCGGCCGAGCCAGCGATCCGAGTAGCTCGGCGGGATCCGCTCCATCGGGTAGTCGTAGCCGGGCCGGAACCTGACCCCGAGGTGTTCCTGGTCGGCGACGTCGGCCGAGACGCCGATCTCCAGCTCGGCCCGCTCGTAGTCGGGGACGAGGTCGTCGTAGCCGATCGGCCAGTCGAGCCCGCGCCCGAAGCGGCTCCGGAACTCGAAGTCCTCGGGCAGCATCCGCAGGCAGGTGCCGAGCCAGTGCAGCGTCGTCCCGCCCGTGGTCCGAGCGTAGGTGCTGCCGAATTTGACCGAGCCTTCCTCGACGAAGTACTTGGCGCCCGGCGTTTCCAGCCCGGGGATGTCGGGCTCGGGCGAGTTGGGGTTGAAGGGGTAGGGGGACTCGGGAGTCTTGAACGGAGCGCCGAAGAAGTCGTGGACCTGTTCCTGGTAGCCGTGGAAGGTCCGTGCCTGGTCGGTCCCGGCCTCGAGGACGAGCACGGTGAGCCCCGCCGTGGCCGCCTGCTTGGCGATGATCGAGCCGGTGATCCCGGCGCCGACGATCACCACGTCGTAGGACTCGGCCATCGCTCAGTCGTCCCTCGGCGGGTCGGCCCAGCTGGCGAAGCCGGTGGCGCGGACGGCCTGCGGATGGGCACCGATAGCTGCCTGCCACATCAGTCCGTGCGGGTAGCCGGCGGCGAGCAAGGAGCTTTCAGAGGCGTCGCCGTGCTCCCCGTAGGCCCGCGACCAGGCGTCCGGCATCGGCTGCCAGTTCCCCGTGTACCAGAGCCGCAGCACGCGACGGGCGAACGGCCCGAGGCGGGGATCGTCGAGGACCTTCCCCTGCAAGGCGGCTTCGCGTTCGCCTGGCGGGAAGGCACTTTCGATCGCCCGCCAGGCCTCGAGCAGGTCCGGGGCGACGTCGGGGAAGACCCGCGAGAGGAAGGCGAGGTAGACGTCGGCAACCCCCGTCTGCTGCAGCTCGACCGGGCCGAAGCCGGTCAGCGCGGCCGAGAGGGAGATGAACTGCCCGCCCTCGATCGGCGGCGGGATGGGGATCGAGGGGGCGAGCGCCTCCGGCGCCTGATCGAGGGCCGGCGCCGGCTCGAGCGCCGGGTCCCATCTCGGCAGCTTGAAGGTGATCTCGTCCTCGCCCGCCTAGAACTTGAGCAGGGTGCCGACCGAGATGTGCGGCCAGTTGATTCCCTCGAACTGGAGGACCACGGTCTGCGTGTACTGGAGCTGCAGCGTGGTGCCACCGTTTTCGAGCTGGACGGTCTCGATCCAGAAGATCGCGTTCATCGAGACGGCGTTGGCGTTTTCGACCAGGAAGGGGATGTTCTCGAGGCCGCCGCTCGGGGCGCTGGAGATGACCAGGACCACGGTTTCGCTGATCTTCTGGTTCTGGATCGCTTCGGTGAGGATCAGGTTGGGATTGGCGACGGCACCGATCGGGATCCCCTGCGGCAGCGCCGGGTTGAGGAACGGATCGAGGTAGCCGATCCGCTCGATCGGTTTGCCGTCGACCATCGTCGGGGTCGAGCTGACCGGGTCGATCTGCGGACCGCCCTGGACAGTGAAGCCGCGTCCCTGGGCGAGCAGCGAGGTGCCGTGCGGCACCGTCGCGAGGCGGACCAGGGTGGTTTCGGCGGGCGGCGCGGTGGTCGGCGGCACGCTCAGCCAGATCCCCGGCTCGATGTGCAGGCCGCCGTTGGTGAAGGCGTCGTTGACCCGTTGCAGGTAGGTGAGGCCGAGGAAGGAGATGTCGTCCTGCTTGGAGCCGCGGTTCGGGATCGGCCCCGAGATCGGCGTGAATTCGAGCGTCTCCTTCGTCTTGTCGAGCTCGAGGAAGAAGTCACGCCCCTCCTGCTTGTCGGGACGGGCGATCAGGTTGAAGCCGTCGCCGACCCAGGTGCCGGGGAGCTTCGCCAGTGCCCCGAGTTCGGCCGCCAGGGCGACGCCGCCCGCCCGCGCGACCCCTGCCGTCGGGATTTCGACCGGAGCCGGGGCGGCGACATCTCCCAGGCCTTGCTTCGCCACCTCGGTCTTGAGGAACTCCGCCCCCACCGCCATGTTCGCTGCATCAGGCTCAGCCATGCCGTCAGCCTAGAACTGATCACTAGGCTACGTTTGAGTATTTAAATCGGCTACCGCTAAAGGCCGCATTTTCCGCAAATCGAGGGGTGGCAGACGGGATTCGAACCCGCGACCGCCGGCACCACAAGCCGGAGCTCTACCAACTGAGCTACTGCCACCGCGCGGCCACGCAATCTACCGAGCCGCGCGCGGGAGCGGCGGCCGCGCCGCGGGCAGGCGGCGGGGAGCCTCCCGCTCAGACGTGGCCGGCGACCGGGTGGGGTCGGTAGGGCTCTTCGAGGGCGGTGACCGCATCGTCGGGAAGGTCGAGGTCGACGGCGGCGATCGCGTCCTCGAGGTGCCTCGGTTTGGTCACGCCGACGATCGGGGCGGTGACCACCGGGTTGGAGAGGAGCCAGGCGAGGCCGACCTGGGCGGGCGGGCGGGCGAGGCGGTCGGCCACCTCGAGGGTGCGGGCGACGATCTGCTCGTCCTCGTCGCGGTAGAGCGCGGCGCCGAACTCGTCGGTCGCGGTGCGGGCGGTCTCCGCGTCCCAGGGCCGGGTCAGGCGCCCGCGGGCGAGCGGGCTCCAGGGGATCACGGCGATCTCCTGATCGCCACAGAGCGGCAGCATCTCGCGCTCCTCCTCGCGGTAGAGGAGGTTGTAGTGGTCCTGCATCGAGACGAAGCGGGTCCAGCCGTTGAGGTCGCTGGTGGCGAGGGCCTTGGCGAACTGCCAGGCGAACATCGACGAGGCGCCGATGTAGCGCGCCTTGCCGGCCTTGACGACCGGGAGGCCTCGAGGTTCGATCGGGTGATCCCAGATGGATCTGGAAGAGGTCGACGTGGTCGGTCCGCAGTCGTTCGAGCGAGTGGTCGATCTCGGCGAGGATCGCCTTGCGGGAGAGGCCGCCGCCGTTCGGGCCGGAGCGCATCTTGCCGTGGACCTTGGTGGCGAGGACGATCTCGTCGCGGTCGGCCATCTCGGCAAGCGCGCGACCGACGATCTCCTCGCTCGAGCCGTCCGAGTAGACGTTGGCGGTGTCGAAGAAGTTGATCCCGGCGTCGAGCGCCTGCTTGACGACCTCGCGGCTCTCGGCCTCGGGAAGGGTCCATTGCTGCCTGCCGCGCTCCGGCTCGCCGAAGGACATGCAACCGAGGCAGATGACCGACACGTCCATGCCGGTGGGCCCGAACTTCGTGTAGCGCATCTAGAACCTTTCCAGGAGAGGAGCGACGTCGCGGCCGATCAGTTCGATCGCCTCGGTGTCGCGGTGCAGAAGGTGCTGGGCCATGATCCGGCGGCAGCCCGCCTCGTGCAGGGCACGCAGTTGCTCGACCGCCTCCGCGACGGTGCCGACGATCCAGGAGTCCTCGGTCTCCTCGGCCAGGAACTTCTCCCCGTCGTCGCCCATGTTCTGCCATCGGGAGAGGCGCGATGCGCGGTCGACGACCTCCTCGCGGGTCGCGCCCACGATCCAGCCGGTCATCACCGAGAGCGGCAGCGTCGCCGGGTCACGGCCCTGCTTCTCGCAGGTAGCGTCGAGCTTCCCGCGCATCTCGCGCAGCTTCTCGGGACCGGCGAAGACGGTGTTGTACTCGGAGGCCCAACGGGCCGCGATCCGCAGGCTCCGCGGCCCGCCCGAGCCGCCGACGATGAACGGCATCGGCCGCTGCACCGGCTTCGGTTGCGCGTCGAGGTCGACGACCTTGAAGTGCTCGCCGTCATAGCTGAACGGCTCCTCCCCCCACTGCTTCTCGATGACCTCGAGCTGCTCTTCGAAGGCGTCCATCCGCGGCCCGATCTCGGGCAGGTCGAAACCGTAGGCCTCGTGCTCGCGGTCCCACCAGCCGGCCCCGAGCCCCGGTTCGGCCCGGCCGCCGCTGATCCGGTCGATCGTCACCAACGACTTGGCGAAGACGGACGGATGGCGGAAGGTCGCCGGCGAGACCATCGTCCCCAGCCGCAGCTTCTCCGTGATCGCGGCCAGCGCACCCAGAGTCGTCAGCGCGTCGAGCGACCCACGCTCGGCCCGGTCGACCACCGAGTAGTAGTGATCGGAGCGGAAAAGCGTCCCCACGCCGCTGCGTTCGCAGGCCTCGGCGATCGCCACCCAGTCGTCCCAGGTGACGTCCTCCTGCCCCTCGATCATCAAGGTGACTTCCACGATCGGGACCCTACCCAGGAGGCCGCGCCGTCATGCGGCACGGCTGTGAACTCGAACTACGCGGCGACGGGCAACCGATCGAGCGCGTCGATCGTCTCGGTGCAGGCCTTGGCAACCTCGCGACCCTTCACCTGGAAGTGATCGTGGAAGAAGGTCTGGTGCTCGGCGTGCTCGTGGAAGTGGTGCGGCGTGAGGACGGCGGAGAAGACCGGGACGCCGGTGTCGAGCTGGACGCGCATGAGGCCGTCGATGACCGCCTCGGCGACGAACTCGTGCCGGTAGATGCCGCCGTCGACCACCAGGCCGGCGGCGACCACGGCGCGATAGCGGCCGCTTTCGGCGAGACGCTTGGCGTGGAGGGGGATCTCGAAGGCGCCGGTCACCTCGTAGAGGTCGATCTCGTCGGCGGGGACGCCCCGCTCGGCCGCCTCGGCGAGGAAGGAGTCCCGGCACTCGTCGACGATGTCGCGATGCCACAACGACTGGACGAAGGCGATCCGCCCGTCCGTCCGCTCGATTCCGTTGCTCTCCATGTCCCCGCTCCTCTCGCTCGACTGGCTTGGCGACGAGGGTATCGTCAGCGGCCGGCGTCCGGCGGCCGGATTGAAAAGCTAAAGCTTTCCTTTTTCCGGGCCGATTTCCCCGGCATGAGACCGGATGGGGCCGCGAATAGTCGCCGGACCAGGAGGCGGGCGGAGGTGGCGCCGATCGCGGCGGTCGTCGTCGCCTTGGCCGTGCTCCTCGGCGCGGCAAGTGCCACCGCCGCGCGCCCGGGCCACGATCTCGGCCACGCGCCCCGGCCACACCAGGCCCCGCGCCTCGTCCTCGCGGCGAAGCCGGCGGACGCTGAAGAAGGGACCGCGGTCAGGCTGGCCGGGAGCGTGAAGGGTCACCTCGACGCCCCATCGGCCCGGTACCTGGTCACGCTGCAGAGCACGGCGAAAGGCAAGTTCGCGACCGTCGCCTCGACCCGCCTCGGGGACCGCCACTTCGCCCTCCGCGTGGACGTTCCGGCCGGCCTCCACGGCGTCCACCTTCGCCTCCGCCTCCGCCTCGGCACCTCCGAGGTCGCGCAGACGAAGCCGTGGAAGCTCGCGATCCGCGCCCGTCCGACGGCGGCCGTCCCGCCCACTGCTGCGACTCCGCCGCCCGCTCCGGGCTCGAAGACCGTGGTCCTCTCCCCTTCCTCGGTGCTCGCCGCCCCGACCCCCGGCGCCCCCGGGATCCTGCGACTGAGCGGCGTCAGCGGCCTGAACCCCGGCGACGTCATCGCGGTCGGCATCGGCCCGAGCACGCCGACCGGCTTCCTCGGTCGAGCCCTCGCGGTGTCCCAGCTGGGGGCCGAACTGATCGTCGAAACGGTCCCGGCCGAACTTCCCGAAGCGCTGCCGGAAGGCGAATTCGACCAGGAACTCGAACCGGCCGAACTCGACAGCGCCAACCCGGCGCTCTACCGCCCGGCAGCCGGACCGCGGACCGCCGCCGCCTCCGGTGCCGTCGTCCAGCGCGTCGACGCCGCGCTCGAATGCTCGGCCGGGGCCGAAGTCCACGTCCGCGGCCGGGTCGCCGTCCACCCGAAGATCGAGATCGGCGGCAGCTGGGGATTCTTCAGCGGCCTGCACGCGAAGTTCATCGGCTCGATCAGGGCGGACACCGAGCTCGAAGCATCCGCCGAAGCGGCGGCCGCCTGCGCGGTCGGCCCGCAGGCCCTCTTCGAACGCAGCCTCGACGCGATCGAGTTCTGGGTCGGGCCGATCCCGGTCGTCGTCGTCCCGGTCCTCTCCGCCGACATCTCCGCCGAAGGTGACGTCGAAGCCTCCGTCTCGACCGAGCTGCACGCCTCGCTGACCGCCAAGGCGGGCCTCAAATACGACCACGGCAACATCCACCCGGTCGCCGAATTCGAAAAGTCCTGGGGCTGGACGCCGCCGGAACCGCACGGCACCGCGCGTCTCGAAGCGAAGGTCAGCCCGACCATCGACCTGCTGATCTACGGCATCGGCGGCCCGAGCGCGACCTTCAACGCCGGCCTCGCCCTCGAAGCGACCACCGCGCCGACGCCATCGTGGGCGCTGACCGCGCCGGTCTCCCTCACCGCGACGCTGTCGATCCCGGCGCTCGACATCTCGACCGGCAACTACACCGTCTTCCAGGACAGCTTCCCGATCGCCGAAGGCTAAGTGGTTCGTTTCCCGCGCGAGAGAAGCCGGGGAGAGCCCACACCTCCCCCGATCGCGCCCGGGCGCGGCGACTAGTCCCCCGCGTTGAACTCGGCGATCGCGATGCCGAGCATCACCATGCCGAGCGCGAAGACCATGAAGATCTGCAACGCGATCGGGACCGCCCAGCCGAACCAGGTGATCGGCGGGTTCAGGGTCTGGCTCGCTTCGGCGCTCAGGTCCAGGTTGTGGAAGACGAGCGTGCGCATCGGTGAGACCGCGTAGGTGATCGGGTCGATCCGGTTGAGGAAGGCGAGCCAGCCGGGCAGTTCGCCGGACGGGAAGAGAGCGCCGGAGATGAAGAACATCGGCGTGACGATCATCTGCATCACGCCCATGAACGACTGGATCTGGGTGATGCGCGCCGCGATCATCACGCCGAACGCGGTGATGCTGAAGGCGAGCAGCAGCTGCAGGGCGAAGACGCCGAGGATCGAGGCCGACGCTATATGGGACGTCGACCGCCCAGGCGAGCGCCAGCAGGATCAAGCCCTGCAGCGAGGCGACGGTGGCGCCGCCGAGGACCTTGCCGATGACGATCGAGCTGCGCCGGATCGGCGCGACCATCATCTCCCGGAGGAAGCCGAACTCGCGGTCCCAGACGATCGAGGCGGCGGAGAACATCCCGGTGAACATCACCGTGATGCAGAGCACCCCGGGGTAGATGAAGGTCTTGAGGTCGACGCCGTGGGTGCTGGCGGCGGAGAGCTGCTGCAGCCCCGCGCCGAGGACGAAGAGGAAGAGCAGCGGCTGGACCAGCGAGGTGACGATCCGCATGCGGTCTTTCTGGAAGCGGATCAGCTCGCGGCGCCAGACGATCTTCACCGCGCGGACCTCGGAGCGCCAGCTGCGCGGCGGTACGCGGACCTCGACGGTCGGCGGCGGCGTGGCAAGCGCGTCGGTGCTCATCGCCGACCCCCATCGCTTTCATCACGGCCAGGTTGCGGTTTTTCGCGCCCGACTCCTCGGCGTCGCGGATCGTCGACCCGGTGTGGGACATGAACACGTCGTCGAGCGTCGGCCGCGAAAGGCTGACCGACCTGATCGGCACGCCGAGCTCGGCGAAGAGGCGCGGCACGAACTCCTCCCCGTCGGCGACGGCGAAGCTGACGACGCCCTCCGACACCGTCGCCTCGAGGCCGAAGCGCTCGTCCAGCGCGGCGATCGCCCGCTCGTCGTCGGCGGTCTCGATCCGGATCCGGTCCGCCCCGACCGCCTCTTTCAGCGCCTCCGGCGTGTCGAGGGCGACGATCTCGCCGCCGTCCATGATCGCGATGCGCCCGCAGAACTCGGCCTCGTCCATGTAATGGGTGGTCATGAAGATCGTGATCTCCTCCTGCTGCTGCAGCTGGCGGATGTAGCTCCAGATCGAGGCCCGCGTCTGCGGGTCGAGGCCGATCGTCGGCTCGTCGAGGAAGAGGACGCGCGGCGAGTGCATCAGGCCGCGGGCGATCTCGAGGCGCCGGCGCATGCCGCCGGAGAAGGTCATGACCTGCCCGTCGCGGCGCTCCCAGAGACCGACCATGCGCAGCACCTGCTCCATCCGCGGCTTCACGACCTTGGATTCGACCCCGTAAAGCTCGGCGTGCAGGCGCAGGTTCTGCTCGGCCGAGAGGTAGCCGTCGAGGGTCGGGTCCTGGAAGACGAGGCCGATGTGGCGGCGCACGTCGTCCTTGGCGCCGACGATGTCGAAGCCGGCGACCTCGGCGTGCCCGGAGGTCGGCCTGGTCAGCGTGCAGAGCATGTTGATCGTCGTCGTCTTACCGGCGCCGTTGGGACCGAGGAAGCCGAAGACCTCGCCGGTCTCGACCTCGAAGTCGACGCCTTTGACGGCCTCGAAGTCACCGAACGATTTGCGCAGCTCCCTGACCTTGATCGCCTCCATACGCTGTACGAATGTACACTGTACGGACGATGGCCGACGCGCCGACCAGCGACCGCCGCCAGGAGATCGTCGCCGCCGCCGTGCGGATCGCCGACGCGGAGGGGGTCGACGCGGTCTCGATGCGGCGCCTCGCCGACGAGCTCGGGGTCGCGACGATGACCCCCTACACCCACGTCGAGTCCAAGGACGAGCTGATCGACCTGATGCGCGACGCAGTCGCCGCCGAGATGATCCTGCCCGAGCCGATCCCCGCCGACTGGCGCGCGGCGCTCCGCGCGATCGCCGTCAAGACCAAGGGCGCGCTTGAAGCGCATCCGTGGAGCCTCGACACCGCCTCGCGCCGACCGCGCGCCCGCATCAACCGGCTCCGCCACATCGAGCAGTCGGTCGGGATCATGGTCCGCCTCGAAGTCGCCCCACCGACGGGCCGGGCGATCCTGATGTCGATCGACGACTACGTGATCGGCTACTGCATCCGGCAGCGGCTGCGACAGCGGATGCTCGACTCGCTCGCCCCCGAGGACAAGGAGGCGCTCCACTCCTTCGCCGATCCCGACCCCGAGGTCGCCGCCGCGCTCGCCGCGGGCGAGCTCCCGCTCGTCAAGAAGATCACCGGCCGCCGCGGCAACCACCCCTTCGGCGTCCCGCCCGATTCCGGCTTCGAACCGGGCCTCGAGTGGCTCCTCGACGGGATCGAAGGCACCGTCGTCCCCCCGGGCCCTGGGCCCGGGGCGCGGGCGACCTGAGTGAACCTATTGATAACGGAGGTCGCCCGCGACGGGTGTGGCGTAACGGAGGTCGCCCGCGGTCCGAGGCCACGGTACGGTTGGGGCATGGGTCGTAGCCGGCGTGGCGCTTCGAAGCCTGGGACGCAGGCCGCGGAGGCGTTCGGGGCGCTTGCGCGGGGCGCGGTCGCCCGCGGTGCGTCCGCGACCGCGATCGAGGCGCGCGGTGCCGAAGCCGTCGGCGCGCTGGCGATCGGCGCCCTCGCCGTCGGAGCCGCGGCGGTCGGCGGCTTCGCCATCGGCCGCCTCTCGGTCCGTCGCCTGAAGGTCGGCGAGGCGACCTTCGGAAAGCTCGAGATCGACGAGCTCCTCGTCGACGACCTCACGATCGGCAAGCTGACCGTCCGCGAGGGCCTCCCCGACCAAAGCCGCCCATGAGCGACGAGCCTCTGCATTTGATCCCGCGATCCGGGAACAAATGCAGACGGTCGTGGCCGCGCGAGGCGCTCGCCGCCGCGGTCCTGATGGTCGGCGCACTCGCGACCGGCGCGGCGCTTCTCTTCCCGGCCCGGCTCGCGCCGTCGGCCCGTACCCCGACCTCGGCTCGTGCACGGTCTTCCCGGCACCGCCCGCGTCGCTCTCACCCCGCGCGCCCTCGCTCCCGACCGAGGCGGCCTGGAACCAGAACATCGCCAAGGCTCCGCGCGCCGCCAACTCGGCCAAGGTCATCGCCTACATCGACTCCCATGGCGGCACCGCGATCCACCCCGACTTCGGCTCGCCCCGCGCATACGGCTTCCCCTACGCCGTGGTCGGGACCGGTGCCAAGGAGCTGCCGATCCACTACAGCGCCTACGGGTCAGAAAGCTCCCCGGGCCCTTCCCGGTCCCGACGAACGCCCCGGTCGAGGGCGGCGCGGGCTCCGACGGCGACCGCCACGTCCTCGTCGTCGACCGCTCCAACTGCAAGCTCTACGAGCTCTACCGAGCCTTCCCCAGGTCCATGCCGAAGCCGCACTGGGACGCCGACGCGGGCGTCGAATGGGACCTCCGCTCCGCCGCCCTGCGCCCCGACGGCTGGACCTCGGCCGACGCCGCCGGCCTGCCGATCTTCCCCGGCCTGGTCCGCTACGAAGAAGCGGCCGCGGGCCACGTCGACCACGCGATCCGCGTGACCATGGAGAGCACCCGCAACGCCTTCATCCACCCCGCCTCCCACTGCGCAGGGAGCACCGACGACGGCGCCGCGCCGCCGATGGGCCTGCGGCTGCGGCTGAAGGTTGGCTACCCGCTCGGCGGCATGGGCACCGCCGCCCGCGCGATCGCCGTGGCGATGAAGGAATACGGGCTGATCGTCGCCGACAACGGGTCGAACTGGTACATCTCCGGCACCAGCGACCGGCGCTGGGACGACGAAGAACTCGACGCGCTGAAGGGGATCCCCGGCAGCGCCTTCGAAGTCGTCAGGTCCGCTGCCGCCGCCCGACGCTGCTGACCCGGCGCCCGCCGGCGCCCAGCAGCCTGAAGAACTTGCCGATCGTCGCGATCACGATGAACGCCACGCCGAGGCCGATCGCCCCGAGGACGATGAGAAAGACGATGAACGCGATGATCACGATCGGGACGAAGAGAACTTTCACGAGACCTAGAAGCTAACGGGCGCTTCACATCCGCGACTCCACCGCGGGCTAAGGTTTCCGGGTCTGGAACGAGCGATGCGGTCCCAGCGATTGATCGAGAGCAGCGGCAGAGGTGAGTTGACGACCCGGCACGGGGCCGGGCCGCGCGTGTACGCGCTCGCGGCCGCGCTCGCCTGCATCATCGCCGCGCTCGCCCTGCTCGGGCCGACCGCGAGCGGCGCGGTAGCGGCCACGGGCGGCGGGCAGACCGGCGCACCCGGCGGCGCGCGGTCATCCGGTGCCACCGACGCCTCCGGCCTCGACGCCGTCCAGGCCCTGATCGCCGCCCTCGGCGCCGAACGGGCCGAACGGGCCGTCGACGCGATCGGCCACGGCCTGGCGATGATGGAGGCGCAGAAGCGGATCGTCGCCACCGAGCGCAAGCTCGCCCGGGAGGAGAAGGCCGCCGAAGCCGAAGCCGAAGCAGCCCCGGTCGTCGAAGAAGTCAAAGACCCCTCCGAAATGCCGCCCGCCTCGGCCGGCAGCAACGGCACCACGGTCCCCCACTCCGGCGGCGGCCGCCTGTTCGCCCACACCCGCGCCACCGCCGACGGCTCGACCGCGATCCTCCTCTCCGGCATCGCCCTCGCCCCGCCCGACGCCCCGGAAGCGGTGCAGAAAGTCATCAACGCCGCGAACACCATCGTCGGCCGGCCCTACGTGTGGGGCGGCGGCCATGCCTCCTTCTACTCCTACGGCTACGACTGCTCGGGCTCGGTCAGCTTCGCCCTCTTCGGCGGCGGCCTGATCCCGGAACCGCTGACCTCCGGTTCCCTGGAGGGCTGGGGCGCCCCAGGGCCCGGCAAGTGGATCACCGTCTACGCCAACGCCGGCCACACCTTCATGGAGATCGCCGGCCTGCGCTGGGACACCGTCGGCGACGCCCGCGGCACCGGCCCCCGCTGGCACCTCGCCCCGGCGGACCCCGCCGGCTTCGTCGTCCGCCACCCGCCGGGGCTCTAGCCG
Source organism: uncultured Actinomycetes bacterium (assembly GCA_963782515.1). Taxonomy (GTDB): domain Bacteria; phylum Actinomycetota; class Thermoleophilia; order Solirubrobacterales; family 70-9; genus VAYN01. The sequence continues at coordinate 2,063,240 of CAWAJY010000004.1, forward strand.
TCCGCGAACGACTGGATCGGGATGCCGTGGTCGGTCTCCCGCATCCCCAGCTCGTAGGCGGCGCCGCCCGGCAGGGTAAGCCGCCGCGACGGGCGTCCGGGCTGTTCGACGGTCAGCTCGAGATCGGCGACCGAGCAGTTCACGGTGTGATGCTCGCCACCCTTCGGGTTCGGGTCGGCGTAGATCCAGCCGACGAACGCCTCGCGCGGCGCCTCGACCCGACCGTGGACGACGATGCCCTTCCCCGGCAGCAGGAAGGTGCAGCCGGTCGGCGTCTCCTCGATCTGGGACGAGCGGACCTGCCCGAGGCCGCCGAGGCGGTGGCGGACGCCGTCGAGCGAGAGGAAGCCGGACGGCACCCACGGGCTGGTCCGGCGGCCGAGCTTGACCCGGGCGGCACCCGCGTCGAACCAGGTGTCGGGCGAGTCGGCGAAGCCGGTGCCCTCGAGCCAGACCCAGCGCTCGGCGTGCTCGGTCCCCCAGTTGTGGCCGATCATCCCGGGCCAGCGGGCGAGCTCGATCGTCTCGCCGTCGACCTCCAGGGTGCCGTCGAAGACCGCGTCCGGGAACGGGGCGACGAACTTGGTCCGCGGCAGGGGCGCCTCGTAGAGCCAGTCGGCCGGCAGGTAGTGGCAGGGACGATCGTCGCCGCCGAAGCGCAGTGACCAGGACGCGGTGAGCCCGGCGGCCTGGAGCGAGCCCTCCGCGCGCCCCGGCCCGACCTCCGCCCCGGCGACGCGGATCCAGCCGCCGTCGGGGACCGAGATCCCGCTCGCGGGCACGGTCAGCTTCGTCGCCCGTGGCGCGGGCGCGGCGCGATCGAAGAGCGTGAACCAGATCGAGCCGGTCGCCTCCGCCCCCGGCCGCTTGTGGACGGTGTGGCGGATCCAGACCCCGCGCCCGCCGCCCGGGGCGCACGCCTTCAGGTAGAAGCTCTCGTAATGGCCCGCCTTGGCGGCGACCTCCGCGAAGCGCGCCCGTTCCTCCACGAGCCCACCCTACCTTCGGCGACTGGCGATTGGCCGGCCGGCCAGTTAGGCTGGCGCCGTGCAGGGAGAGGCCGCCGAGAGATTCGTCGTCTTCGCGCTGCGCGTGCTCGCGATCTGCTTCGCGGTGGTCGGCCTGCTGTACCTCTTCGTGCCGACCCCGACGCTCGACGTCATGTCGGACGTCGGCGAACTCTTCGGCTTCCACACGCGCGCCCCGCACACGCAGGAGTTCATGTGGCTCTCGCTCGGCTTCGCCTACATGGCGGTGATCACCGGCCTCTGCCTGATCGCCCAGGCCGACGTCGTCCGCTACCGGCCGCTGATCCTCCTCCTCGCGGTGGGCAAGGCCGCCTCCTCGCTCACCTCCCTCGCCTTCTTCGCGATCCAGGACCAGGTCTTCGGCTACCTGCTGGGCTTCCTCGTCGACGGCTCGCTGATTCTGCTGGCGCTCTGGCTCTGGACTCTCGTGGGACGGATAGACCGCCCTTTTGGGACGGGCGGCGAGAGCCGCCGCCTCGGCAAGGCTGAACGCCGCACCCTGCGGGCGATCTGCGAGGCGATGGCGCCCGGGGTCGACGGCCTTCCCGCGGCCGAACGCGATGTCACCGTCGCCGCCCCCGTCGCCGACTTCCTCGGCTCCGTGCCGCCGAGCTTCCTCCTGCAGCTCCGCCTCGGCCTGCGCGCCTTCGAGTGGATGCCGTTCCCGCGTCGCTTCAGCCGCCTCGACCAGGCCGGCCGCGAACGCGTCCTGAAGCGCCTCGAAGGCTCCCGCCTCGCACTCAAACACGACCTCCTGTTGATGGCGAAGCTGTTCTCGACGCTCGGCTACACGATCGCGCCTGAGGTCGAGGCGAAGGTCGGCAACGACATCCGCTGCGCGCTCGCGGGCGGGGAGCGACCCGAGCCGGCCGGCGCCCTCGGCGACACCGTGCCCCGCGGCGACGGCGAGGATGCCGACGTCGTCATCGTCGGCTCCGGCGCGGGCGGCGCGGTCGCCGCGGCGACGCTGGCCGAGGCGGGCCTCGACGTGCTCGTGCTCGAGGCCGGCGCCCACTACGAACGCGACTCCTATCCCGCCGACCGCCTCGACGCGATCAAGTCCCTCTACCGTGGCGCCGGCCTCACCGTCGCGGCGGGCCGCCCGCCGATCGTCGTCCCGGTGGGACGGGTCGTCGGCGGCACCACCGTCGTCAACTCGGGCACCTGCTTCCGCGCCCCCGAGGCGGTGCTGGACGACTGGTCGCAGCGCTTCGGCATCGCCTGGGCAGGCGACCTCGACGCCGACTTCGCCGAGGCCGAGGCGTCCCTGCGGGTCCAGGCCCTCGACCCGGCCACGATGGGCCGCAACGGGCAGCTCGCGATGGAGGGCGCGTCGGCGCTGGGCGTCAGCAGCGGGCCGATCGCCCGCAACGCCGGGAGCTGCGACCAGTGCAGCTCCTGCCCCTTCGGCTGCCCGATCGACGCGAAGCGCGGCATGCACGTCTCCTATCTGCCGCGAGCGGTCGCCGCCGGTGCCCGGGTGCGTGCCGGGGTCGAAGCCCGGCGGATCCTGGTCGAGGACGGCCGCGCCGTCGGCGTCGAATGCCGCGTCGGCGACGCCGAAGGACCGGGGCGACCCTTCACCGTCCGCGCGCGCCGGGCCGTGATCGCCGCCGGCGGCGCCCTCGGCACGCCGGAGCTGCTGCACCGCTCCGGCCTCGGCAACGCGGCGGTCGGCCGCAACCTCCACGTCCACCCCGCCTGCTGGGTCGGCGCCCGCTACGAAGAGGAGGTGCGCGGCTGGGACGGCGTCATGCAGAGCTACTACGTCGACGAGTGGGAGTCGCGCGGGGTTCTGCTCGAGGCCACCTTCACGCCGCCGGCCTTCGGCGGCGCCTGGCTCCCGGGCTCCGGCGCCGACCACCAACGGGCGCTGGCCGGCCTGCGCCATGTCGGCTCGATCGGCGTCCAGCTCACCGATCGCTCCGAGGGCCGCGTCCGCCTCGGGTCCGGTGGCGTCCGCATGTCCTACGACCTCAACCGCGAGGACGCCGCCCGCGTCGCCTTCGGCATCGCCCGCGCCGCCGAGATCCACTTCGCCGCCGGTGCCACCGAGGTCTACCCCAACCTCGCCCGCGTCCAGGTCCTGCGCCCCGGCGACCTGGCGAGCTTCGAGGCGACCCGCTTCAAGCCCTCCGAGCTTCGCCTCGAGGGCTTCCACCCGATGGGCACCGCGCGCATCGCCGCCGATCCCCGCGAGGGCGCCTGCGCCCCCGACGGCTCACTCCACGGCACCGCCGGCCTGTACGTCGCCGACGCCTCCCTCTTCCCCACCGCGCTCGGCGTCAACCCGATGATGACCATCATCGCCTTCGCCAAGCAGGTCGCGCGTGAGGTGGCCGGGGCCGCGGCGCCGTCGTCTCTTTATTCGCCGCAAGTGTCGCATTAAGCGCAATTTTCGCTTTTAATCGTCACTAGTGACGAGCTATGAGCGCGCCTGAAGAACGCCGCGCTATAATCTTTACTCGGCTTAAGTGGCGCATATCAAGCGATTTCTGGCTTAACTCGCCAGTTGGAAAGACTTATGCTGATCCAAGAGAACACCCCCGACGACCTCGTCCTACGCGAGCTCGGCGAACGCCTGGCGCGGACCCGCCTGGAGAAGAACCTGAGCCAGGCCGACCTCGCGCAAGAGGCCGGTGTCTCCAAGCGGACCGTGGAGCGGGTCGAGGCGGGTGAGCCGGTCAAGTCGAACAGCCTGATCCGTGTCCTCCGCGGCCTCGGCCATCTGGAGATGCTCGATCGCCTGGTGCCGGAGCCACTGCCGAGTCCGGTCGAGCGACTGCGCCTGCAGGGACGCCGTCGTCGTCGGGCAGGAGCGCCGCGGACCGCTCGCGAGGCGCCCCCGTCCGAGCCGTGGCGTTGGGGTGACGAGCCCGGCGACGAACCGTCGCGATGAGCGAGGGGGCCGAGGTCCGGCTCTGGGGCAGCACCATCGGAGCGGTCCTGCTCGAAGACGGTGAGGCCACCGCGATCTTCCAGTACACCCCCGAGTTCGCCGCCGCGGGCATCGAGGTCTCCCCGCTCGCGATGCCGCTCCGCCCCGAGCCCTACGCGTTCCCGGCACTCGCCTACGACGCCTTCAAGGGGCTTCCCGGGATGCTCGCCGACTCCCTCCCCGACCGCTACGGCAACGCCCTGATCAATCGCTGGCTCGCCCGGCAGGGACGCGCGCCCGAGAGCGCGAGCGCGGTCGAGCGCCTCTGCTACATGGGCATCCGCGGCATGGGCGCGCTCGAGTTCGCACCGACCAAAGGCCCCGATCCGAGCGAGGAGGAGGACATCCAGGTCGCCGAGCTGGTCGGCCTGGCGTCTCGGATCCTCTCCGAGCGGGGCGATTTCGAGACCACCGTCGCCGCGGGCGAAGAGGAAGACGGGCTGCTCGAGATCCTCAGCGTCGGGATGTCGGCGGGCGGCGCCCGGGCCAAGGCGATGATCGCCTGGGAGCCGGAGAGCGACCGGGTCCGCTCGGGTCAGGTCGAGGCGCCGCCCGGCTTCCAGCATTGGCTGTTGAAGTTCGACGGGGTGAGCGGCGACGGCGATCGCGAGAGCCTCGAGAGCCCGCGGGGCTACGGCGCGATCGAGTACGCCTACTCGCGGATGGCGCTCGCGGCGGGTATCGAGATGGCCCCGAGCCGCCTCTTCGAGGAGGGCGGCCGGCGCCACTTCATGACGCGGCGCTTCGACCGGCCGACCGGACGGGAGAAGCTGCACATGCAGTCGCTCGGCGGCCTGCGCCACTTCGACTTCAACCTCGACGGGGCCTATTCCTACGAGCAGGCCCTGCTGACGATCCGCGAACTCGGCCTGCCGATGGACGCCGTCGAGCAGCAGTTCCGTCGCATGGCCTTCAACGTCGTCGCCCGCAACCAGGACGACCACGTGAAGAACATCGCCTTCCTCATGGACCGCGGCGGGGGCTGGTCGCTCTCCCCCGCCTACGACATCACCTACGCCTACAACCCGAAACGCCGCTGGACCCGGGTCCACCAGATGTCGCTGAACGGGAAGCGCGACGAATTCGACCGCGACGACTTCGTGCGCTGCGCCGAGGTCGCCTCGATGAAGCGCGGCCGGGCCGCCACGATCCTCGACGAGGTGTCGAGCACTGTCGCCGACTGGCCGCGGTTCGCCGAGGCCGAGGGGATCCCCGATCGCGAGATCGAGCGGATCGGCCGAGCGCACCGCCTCGACCTCGCCCCGCGCTGAATCAGGCGGTGAGCACGATCGGCGCGTCCTCGAGGCCGGACGTTCAGCCTCCCGCGCCGGAGAGCATCTCGTTGGTGAGGCTTTGGCCGCCGATCCCCCAGGCACCGTCCTGGGCGTGGAGGATGTTGATCCAGGTGTCGGCGTCCTCGTGGCCCTCGACGGTGAGGTCGGCGACGATCTCGGTCGCCGCGGCGATGAACCGGGCACGACGCTCCAGGGTGGTCAGGGCGACGGCCGGGAGCTTCAGCTCCACGAGGACGAGCGGACGGGGCTGCCCGCCCGCATAGATATCGGCCGGATCGAGCTGATGCACGGTCCCGCCGATGGTGGCGACGATCTCCGGCCGATCGGAGGAGTCGGTCGCCTCGGCGAGCGCATCGGTCAGGCGGGGCAGGATCTCGCGCGCGCCCGCGGCGGTCAGGAGCCCGCGCGGGGCGGTGACTGTGATCGGCATGGAGGTCCCTTCCTCGAGGCTGACTAGTACGGTCGTACTAGCTCGGGTGCGAGACTAGTATGATCGTCCTAGCTTGTCAACGGACCGGAAGACCACGAAGGCGCGAATGGTCGCCGCGGCGGCCGAGTCGCTCCGCCGGAGGGGACTGGCCGGGACCTCGTTCACCGACGTGTTGACGGAGAGCGGCGCGGCGCGCGGCGCGATCTACCACCACTTCCCAGGCGGCAAGACCGAGCTGGTGGAGGACGCGGTCGTGCTGACGGGTGCCAACGTGGACGCCGCGCTGTCCTCCCTGCCGGAGGTCGACAGCGAGACGGAGGTCGTCGAGGCGTTCCTCGAACTCGTCCGTCCGGTACTCCTGGAGTCGGCCGCGGGGGCAGGATGCGCCGTGGCGGCGGTGGTGACCGAGAGTGCCCCGGAGGACCCCCTCCAAGCCGGCGCGCGCGAAGTGCTGGAGGGTTGGCAGGCCGCGCTCGTCGACCATCTGATGCGGGCGGGGGCCGGCAAGAAGCGCGCGGAGGAAGTGGCGACGCTCCTCCTGACGACCCTCGAGGGCGCCCACGTCCTCTGTCGCGCGGCAGGAAGCATCGAGCCCTTCGATCGAGCCGCGACCGCGCTGCGCCGGGCGACGGCGCGGTAGGTTCGGCGCATGGCTGACCTCCCCGAGCACGTCGCGACCAACCGCGCCTTCTGGGACGAGCTGGCGGACAAATTCGTCGACCCAGGGCGCGAAAACTGGAAGAGCGAGGAACCGGTCTGGGGGATCTTCGGGGTCCCCGAGTCGGAAGTCGGAATGCTGCCCGCGGCGATCGACGGCCGCGACTCGATCGAGCTCGGCTGCGGCACCGGCTACGTCTCCGCCTGGCTGGCCCGGCGCGGCGCCCGCCCGGTCGGCATCGACAACTCCGCCAGGCAGCTGGACACCGCGCGCGCCTTCCAGCAGGAGTTCGGGATCGAGTTCCCCCTCCTCCACGGCGACGCCGAGCACGTCCCCTACCCCGACGCCTCCTTCGACATCGCGATCTCCGAGTACGGGGCGAGCATCTGGTGCGACCCCTACGCCTGGATCCCCGAGGCAGCCCGCCTCCTGCGCCCCGGCGGCGAGCTCGTCTTCCTCGTCGGCTCGACCTTCACGATCCTCTGCGGCCCCGACGACGAGACGATCCCGGCAGGCGACCGCCTCCTGCGCCCGCTCTTCGGCATGCACCGCGTCCAGTGGCCCGGCGAGGACTCGGTCGAATTCCACCTGCCGCCCGGCAAGATGATCGCCCTCCTCCGCGACTGCGATCTCGAGGTGACCGAGCTGATCGAAGTCCGCCCACCCGCCGACGCGACGAAAAAAGACCCTCACATCCCCCTTGACTGGGCGCGCCGTTACCCCTGCGAGGAAGTCTGGCGCGCGCGCAAGCGTGCATGATCTAGAGGTCATCCGGGTGGACGCCGCGGCGCCACGAGCCACCCTCGTGCTGCTGCACGGGGCCTGGCACAGCGCCTGGTGCTGGCAGGAGGGCTTCGCCGAGCGTCTGGCCGGCCACGGGATCTCCACGGTGGCGCCGAGCCTGCGCCGCCACGCCGGGTCGCCCTCCCCGAAACCCCTCAACCGCCTGCGGATGCGTGACTACGTCGACGACCTGGCGCAGGTGGTCGCCGGTCTCGACCGGCCCTTCGTCGCCGGACACTCGATGGGCGGCGGCGTCGTGCAGATGTTCCTGGGTCGCCGTGAGCGGCCGGCGATCGCCGGAGCCGCGCTGTTGGCCTCGATGCCGCCGCGCGGGGTGGTCGGGGTGACGCTCGACCAGGCCCGCCATCACCCCGCGAACTTCGTGATCGGGAACGTGACCCGCGACCTCCACCGGCTGGTGCGCACGCCCGAGCAGGTGCGCTCTCTGTTCTTCTCCCCCGATGCGCCGGAGGATCTGGTCGCCGCGACGACGGCCCGCCTCCAGTCGGAGTCCTTCTTCGCCTTTCTCGACATGCTCGTGCTCGACCGCCCACGCCCGCGGCGGGTCCAGGAGCCCGTCCTCGTGGTCGGCGGCAGCCGCGACACGATCTTCCCGCGGGCCGACGTCGAGGCCACGGCGGCGGCGTGGGGCACGATGCCGGTCATGGTCGAGGACATCGCCCACGACCTCATGCTCGACCCGGGCTGGGAGCGCGTCGCCGACCTGCTGGCCGACTGGGTCCTGGCGGAGGGTCAAGTGCGCAGTGCTTCGAGCCAGGGGCTCCGCTGAGCTTCCATCCACGCGGTCACCCCATCGAACCATTCCGCCCCGCCGCGCTCGTCCCACATCGCGACGAACCCGGGCTCGCCGGCCTCGACACGTCCGCGCACGAAGGCGTTTCCCACCCGCTGGGCTTCGATGATCGCGTCCACGAACTCCTCGTGTTCCGCCGACGCCAGTCCGTAGCCGGCCACGAGGCAGCCAAGGCGCCGGGCGAGGGCGGTCGCATCGGGCGGGTCGTCATCGGGGCCTGGGCGCAACCCGATCCACATGCGCGCCGCCATCGCGAGGTCGGCAAGCGCCCACGCCGGAAACGGCGCTATCGGGACATCACCGTCGATCCACTTGTGGACGTCCCTGCCCTCGGGATCCCTGCCGAGCACCGTCGGGGCGACGTCGAAGCCGCTCGTCCGGAGGTGCTCGAGGAGGTTGTTCACGGCCTCTGAGTGAGGGCCGGCGGGGCGACGCACCGTGTCCCCGATGCGCACGACTTGCCCTTGGTTGCCCAGTCCGCCAGGAAGTTGCTGCGGGACCTCCGTCACCGCGGCGACTGTAACAAGCGTTCCGCCGAACGCCCCCGGCTGGATTCGAACCAGCGACCGTCTGAGTTCGGTGGAGTCGGGGACCAAGTTCGGGACCAAGTTTTCGCGCTCACCGTGCGGTCAGGTCCCGGCAATCGCGGCATTGGAGCTACGGGCGTCGTGGAAGGCGATGACTACGGCTCGATCCTCGGCCTCGATGTACATGTAGACCACGATCAGCCAGCCCCATGGACCGATCAGCGCCCGGCAATCCCGCCACACCCCCGACAGCTGTTTGCCCGCCCGCGGGAATTCACCGAGGATGACGAGCGACCGCGAGACGCGCTGCCCCGTGCCGGCGGGAAGTTGGCGGGTCTCGATCAGCTCCCGCAACTCCTCTCGCGCCTGGCGCGTGACCTCGACGACCGTCATCGGTTAAAGCTCGGAAAGCGGAACCGTCTCCCCGCGCCGGGCCTGCTCGATCGACTGTTGCGCCCGCTCCCAGGCCCCGGGAATTCCGTCAAGGATCTCAGTGATCCGCGAGGCACCCGGATCCGCCTCGTCGAGCGCGCTGGAAAGAAGCGAGCGAGCAAGGGTCCCCTCCTGCACGTGCGTGCGCTCGGCCAGGTTCGCCAGCTTCCGTGCGTACTCGGGCTCAAGGGTCACGTTGATCCTGCGGTTCCGCTCCGCCATTTTCAGAGGGTACACGGAAGGGCACACGGCGTACACGGACCGGATCGCGACGCCCCCTCCCTCCCGGCAGTTCAATGGACGTCCGAGGAAACTCCGGGACCAAGTCGCGTCTGCGCTCAGCCGCGCCTCCTCAGATTTCGCTTGCCAAAACGCTTTCCAGTGCCCCCGGCTGGATTCGAACCAGCGACCGTCGGATTAGAAGTCCGGTGCTCTATCCAGCTGAGCTACGGGGGCTCGGGCGCATTGTCGCTCCCCCGGCGGCAGCGTGCCTTGGCGGGCGCCCCGGCACCGCTCGCGGGTGCCGGGGGCTCGCCTCAGGAGGGCGTCAGTGGCAGTCCCAGTTTGAGGTGCCGGTGACGAGGATCTTGTAGGTGATCGGGTCGAGGACCACGCGAACGTATTTGCGGCACGCGTAGCGGCCCTGGGCGGCGGTGTCACGTTCCACGTACATGCGGCAGAACACCACGTGCAGGCTGATGCGACGGCAGTTGGTGGTGCCGTATTTGATGCAGTGCACGTCGTGCGAACAGGTGTGCTTGGCATAGATGAACGCTTTGCTGGCCGCGGTGCTCACGGGGAGCTTGACCGCAGCGGCGACCGGCATCGCCACCGTGGCGAGCAGGACGAATGAGGCGAGGAGAGCGCAGAACAGGCGTTTCACTCTCAACGTAGGGCTCCTTCCTGTCTGGACCGCCGGACGGCAAGGCTCCGGCGAGGATTCGGACACTCGGGCGCCAGCCTACCGCTGGGCTTTACCGGATATTTATGGATGGGTCGAAATCGGTCCGGCCGGCCGGGCAGCCGGCCTTCCGGATACGATGCCCGCGTGCCGATGGCGGGGGAAGCAGGGACGAGGCTGTATTGGGAGCGCTCGGGCGCGGGCGAGCCGCTGCTCCTGATCCAAGGCATGAGCGGCACCCGCCTCAGCTGGGGCGAGCCCTTCCTCTCCGGACTCCGGCCCGACTTCGACTGCGTCGTCTTCGACAACCGCGGCATCGGCGACTCCGAGGAGGTGGAGGCGCCGTTCACGATCGCCGACCTCGCCGCCGACGCGCTCGCGGTGATGGACGCGGCAGGCCTGGAGACCGCCCACGTCCTCGGCATCTCGATGGGCGGGATGACGGCGCAGGAGCTCACCCTCACCCACCCCGACCGCATCCGCAGCCTGACTCTCGGCTGCACCTTCCCCGGCGGGCCGGGCTCCTCGCTGATCGCGGCGGAGGACGCCGGGCCGCTGCTGGAGGCGATGGGCTCGGGCAACCTCGACCTGATGCTGAAGGCGATGTACGCGGTGAACCTCTCCCCCGACTTCCGCGCCGACGAGTCACATTTCGTCGACTTCACCGCGATGGCGAAGGCGCTCCCCGCCCGCCAGCAGACCGTGCAGCTTCAGCTCGGCGCGATCGGTGGCCACGACGTGCAGGCGCGCCTCGCCGACATCACCGCTCCCACCCTCGTCATCCACGGCACCGAGGACAAGATGATCCCGGTCGCCAACGGCGAGCTGATCGCCTCGCTGATCCCCGGCGCCCACCTCGAGATCCTCGACGGCGTCGGCCACATGTTCTGGTGGGAGCAGCCCGAGCGCTCCGCCGAGCTGATCCGCTCCCACGCGCTCAGCGCGTAGCTTCCGTGACGGAGTCGGGACGGATCCGTGAGTAAGTGCGCGTGTCCGGTGCGGGTCTCGTGCGCCTTCCCGGCCCCGCCGCCGGTGCGTTCGTCGCTTGTACCCCTATAGGCCCACAAGCGACGAACGCACCGCCCGAGGCTGCCGCGGATTCCGGGCCGACCTCCGCCGGCCCGGACGGAATCCGCGGCTCTCGGCAGAGCCCCGAGCCCCAGGGGGAAGCCTCTATTCGACCCCTTCTTCGCCGCTGCCTTCGCCTTCCTTGGCCCGTTCTTCTTCTCGCGCCTCTTCTTCTTCGGTCTGCGCTTCTTCTTCTTCGGTTTCCACTTCTTCTTCGTATTCCTTTTCCTGCGCCGGGGTCGGGCAGTACTTGGCGGAAACCTCGCCGTTCACCTTGAAGACGTAATCGGGCTGAGGCACGATGTCGGGCTCTTCGATCACCTTCTTCAGCGCCGGGTCGCGCTGCACCCAGTTGAAGACCGGGTAGTAGTAGTCGCCGTATTCCTCGCTGTCCGGTGAGTCCTCGGTGGCGCGCGACATGATCAGGTAGTCGTAGTTGCCCGCGTTGATCCGTTCCATCAGCTGCGGGCAGGAGGTCGGCAGGCGATGCGCTCCGTGCGGGCCGTTGACGCCGATGAATTCGACTTCGTCGGTCGGCGGGTTGCCGAAGAACCCGTACTGACCGAAGATGATCTCGCTCGAGCCGATGATCCCGATCCGCTGGTGCTGCAGCTTCTGGGCGAAGGCGTACGCCTCCTGCGGCCCGCCTTCCTGGAGGAAGAGTTTCGTGTTCGTGTAGTGCTGGTTGGAGTACTGGGTCTCCTGCGCGCGACCCAGCACCACCGCCAACAGGAGGACCGCGATGCTCGCCACGGCCACGATGCGCCGCGACAGCAATCCGCGGGAGCGTCCCACCCCCAGTGCCGTCGGCACCCAGACCAGCGCCAGGGTGATGAAGATCGCCCCGAAGATGTAGGTCGAGTACCACTTCGGCGTCGTCAGGACGGTGATCCAGTAGACGGCGCCGAGAAAGCACATCGTGATCCAGGCGCGCCTGTCCGGCGCCCGCAGGGGGCGCGCAAGAGGCAGCATCACCATCGCCAGGATCAGCCCGGGGATCAGGTACCTGGTGTTGGTGAAGAAGCCGGTCGGGGCGCCTGGCTGGCCTGCCGCGGTCAGCGGCGTGAAGACGTAGACGACCGCGGTGAGGAGCGCCGCGGCGGCGATCACCCGGAGGATCTTGTTGTTCGAGCGCCAGACGATGAAGACCGCGGCGGAGCCGGCCATGATCAAGATCAGCGGCCAGAGCGGGCCGAGCGCGTTCTCCAGCTGGGGGAAGAACCAGAACCGGTAGGTCGTCGGGTCGGTGAGGTAGTGGGCGACGGCGAAGCGCGGCCGCGGATCGAGCGGCATCTGGTCGGGCACCGGCAGGTTCAGCGGCCCGAACTTGGTGATCGGGATCGGGTTGCCACCGGTCTTGATCGCCGCCCGCACGTACCAGTAGCCGCCGGTGACGAAGATCGACAGGCCGAGGATCCAGGCGGTCGTCCAGCGCCGCCCCTTGCCACTGAAGAGGAAGACGCCGATCGCGATCGCCACCACCGGGACGAGGAACGTCGTCTTCACCGAGGCGGCGAGCCCGGCGGCGATGCCGGCCATCACCAAGGGCCCCTTGTCGAGCAGGGGCGCGCCGCGCTCCGGGGTGTCCTCTACCGCGGCCCCCTCCTTCGGCGCTCTTCGCTGGTGTCCGTTGATCAGGAAGGCGGCGAAGGCGATCAGGAATGCCAGCCCCATGATGTCGTTGCGCGCCTCGCCGGGCTGCGTTTCGATCATCACCCCCGAGTCGAGGATGATCGCGCCGGCGATCAGGGTCGCCGGGCCGACCTTGTAGGGGCGGCCGACGCACCAGCAGGCGAGCAGCGCGATCGCCAGCCAGAAGAGGTTGAGCAGCGGTGAGAGCCAGTCGGTCTTGAAGAGGACGATCGCCGCGCCGTTGATCAGTTCGGAGCTCTGCGGGTAGAACCAGGCGGCGAGGCGCAACGGATCGGTGAAGTGCAGATGGACCGTCGAATGCTCCTGCGCCATCGTCGCCGCGAAGGGCATGTGGTACCAGGTGGTGTCGCCACCGAACATGCCGAGGTCCAGGTTCAGCTGGGACGGGAAGGTCCACTCGGCCATCGTGAAAGAGGCGACCGCGACGGCCAGGATCAGCGCCCATTTGGTGACCTGGGGCGCCTTGATTTCCTCGCCGCGCTCCGGCGCCTTCCAGTAGCCGAGGCCCGCCGCGCCGAGCCCGACGGCGATCGTGAAGATGATGATCCAGCCGAACTCGAGGATGCTCAGCGTGCCGAGGATCTCCAGCGAGATCAGCAGCAGGGCGACCGCGAGGGTCGCGTCGGCCAGGCGCGCGAGCGCCCCGGAGAATTCGGGCACGATCCAACGCCGCAACCAGTACCCGCCGAGCCCGAGCGCGGCGAGGATCCCGATCACGGCGAGGCTGCCGGCTATGTAGGAGCCGAGGGAAGGAGCCAAGGTCGCGTGATGCTATTCACCGCGCCCGTCGATGCGACTCCCGGCGACCCCGCAAGGGGTCCCGACCGCTCAAACGGCGGCCGGGATGGTGCAGGCGACTCCGGTCCCTTTGAGGCCGCAGTAGCCGTTCGGGACCTTCTGGAGGTACTGCTGGTGGTAGTCCTCGGCGTAGTAGAAGGGGCCCGCAGGAGCGACCTCGGTCGTCACCGACTGCTTGCCGGCGGATCGCAGATCTGCGTCATAGGCGTCACGAACCCGCTCTGCCGTCTCCTTTTGCGCGTCGTTCACGAAGTAGATCCCCGAGCGATACTGCGTGCCGACGTCGTTGCCCTGGCGCATGCCCTGGGTCGGGTCGTGCTCCTCGAAGAACTTCTTCAGCAGGTCCTCGTAGGTGACCTTGGTCGGGTCGAAGGCGACCATCACCGCCTCGGCGTGGCCGGTCCGGCCCGAGCAGACCTCCTCGTAGGTGGGGTTCGGCGTCGTCCCCTCCTGGTAGCCGACGGCGGTCGAGTACACCCCGTCCATTTCCCAGAACAGCCGCTCGGCGCCCCAGAAGCAGCCCAGCGCAAAGTAGGCGACCTCGATCCCCTCGGGGAACGGCGGCTGTAGCGGCGTACCCAGGACCGCGTGCGTCTGCGGCACCGGGAACGACGGCTCGCTGCGGCCTGACAGGGCGTCGTCCGCGCTCACCATCTGGGTCTTGTCGGCATTCAGCATCATCATCAGCTTTCCAATCGAGCTCATCCGTCTTCCTCTCTGTTCGGTGAGAGAGACGTTACGCCCAAGGTCTGACAAGTCTGTGAACTGAGGGCACGATCCGGCGCGTCGCGGCGGGCTACAGCGGGTAGGCGACGCGGATGTGGCGCTTGGCCAGCATCATGAACTCGTGCTCCTTGACGCGGCCGTCCGCGAGCGAGGTGACCTCGCAGTTGGTCAGCGGCAGGAACTCCAGGTCGGTCCGGTTCAGCGAGTCCGAAAATCGGCTCTGGTAGCCCTCTGGCGGCAGGGTCACGTCCCCGACCACGAGGAGCCGGTCGGTTTCGAAGGCGGCCCGCTCGATCCGCTTCGCGCTGTAGTCCTGCTGCTCGTACATCGCCCTCTCTATCGGCATCCGTTCGACGCCTCTGAAGCGGTAGGCTCCAGCCGCAGGGCTAGGGAGGCGCGGAACGGAGAGAGCGATTTACGTTTGCGAACGTTGTGGAAGCCGGTTCAATTCCGCCCGCTTTGCACACATCGAGCTATGTCCGCGGTGCCTGCTGCGCGACGACTTCGCCTCCCACCTCGTCTCCGTCCCCGACGGCGGACGCACCCCGGAGCAGCCCGGGGACAAGCCGCCCGAGACGGAGCCCGACGCTGCCGGCGCCGAGCTGGGCTGAGGGTCTGATCCAGGTCGGGACGGCGTTGTTCCGGCGGTCGCGGCAGTCCTAGTTTTGTCCCGGGCGCGAGGGTTTCGCGGAGAACTCTCGAGAGACGTCACGCTTCTCCAACATCTGGGTTCAGACGGGATGCGCACGAAGCATGGGGAACCTGGGAGGAAGTGTGGAGTTCGGGGTTTCTCCCGCACGGGCGTCACAGTTCTTGCGTCGCTTTGATACCCGGCCGCCAGCTTCAGACGGACCCGAACCCCGCGGCGCCGGTCCTCCGGCCTCGCAATCGACGGTCTTTCTTTAGGTCCGTTCGTGTCCGGTAAAATCGCGCCGCGAGACTGTTGAGTGGGGGACCGAGGGGGAGGGTCGAACGGTGGATTCACGACGTGTCTGCGGGGTTTTGGCGATGATGGCGGCGATGCTGCTCGCGGTCGGTGCGGGTAGTGCGAGCGCGGCCTCGCCGGTGCTGGAATTCCACACGACTCCGCCCGCGACCTACCCGGTCGCCTTCACGGCCGAAGGTGGCGAAGTGACCGCGGTGCTGAGCGCGTTCGAAACGGTGGTGCACTGCGAAGGGTCGCGAGGGACGGGTGAGATCGTGGGACCGCGAACGGCAACCTCCAGCTACAGCTTCACCGGCTGCGAAACGCAGGGCAGCAACCCCGGGAACGAATGCGAGTCCGAAAACGCCCTTGCCAACGAAATCATCACGCCGATCATCGGGGCCGAACTCGTCTTCATCGACCAGGCGAAGAAGGAAGTCGGGATGCTTCTCGCTCCGAACGGCGGCGTCTACATGGAATTCAAGTGCGCCGGACAAGATGTCAAGGCGCTCGGCCCGTTCATCTCCCCCGTCGGCCCGATCAACCAGGAAGGCACGTCCTTCACCGCGAGCCTCTCCCGCTCCGGCGCCACTCAGGTTCCGAGCGCCTACGAAAGCCTGACCGGCGAACTGCTCCCGGCGGTCCCGAGGGGAGAACGAGAACTCTTGGCGGGCACCACGGGCGTCGAACTGAGCTTCGCGATCCACACGAGCGTGCCGCTTGCCGTCCGGGCCGTCACTGCGGCGGAGGTCGAAGCGGAGCAGCGCGACGAAGAAGCGGCGGCGAAGCAACGCCATGACGACGAAGAAGCTGCCAAGGCGGCCGCGGCGAAGAAGCACGACGAGGAACAAGCCGCGCTCAGGCGCCAGGAAGAAGAAACGCAGAAGGCCCGCGAGCAGGAATACGCGAAGGCACAGGCGCGCGCCCGGCAGCGGTCGAAGGCGCTGAAGCAGTGCCGCAAGGCCGACTCCAAGCAGGTGCGGGTCCACTGCGAACGTCGCGCGAAGAAGCGGTTCGCCCCTCCCAAGGCCGCCAAGGCCTGACGGCGACCAGGAGCGGCGAGACGGCGGGCCGGAGGCCCGGGTCGAGCTCCGTCGATTATCGGGGCGCCCGGATTCGAACCGGGGACCTCCGCCACCCAAAGGCGGCGCGCTACCAGGCTGCGCCACGCCCCGACCCGGAGGAGTGTAGGCGGCGTGGCGGAATCGGGGGCGGTTCGGGACGGGTGGGCGCGATCATCTAGCGTCTGCGGGCATGGCCGACGTAAAGCCACTGAAGGCGCTCCACTACGACCTCGCCAAGGTCGGGGGGCTGGCAGCGGTCGCCTCGCCCCCTTATGACGTGATCGACGCCGCCGAGCGGGCGCGGCTGCTCGAGCGCTCGCCGTACAACGCGGTGGCGATCGACCTGCCGGTGCCGTTCGACCCCGAGGATCCGGCGAGCCGGCCGGTCGGCGATCCCTACGAGGACACGGCGCGGCGGATCGACGCCTGGCGCGCCGAGGGCGTGCTCGAGGCCGACACCGAGGACGCGGTCTGGGCACTGTCCCAGGACTACACCGCCCCCGACGGCGCCCGGCATACCCGCCACGGCGTGCTCGTCCGCGTGCGGGTCGAGGACTACGAGACGGGCACCGTCCGCCCTCACGAGCGCACCCACCCCGGCCCGCTGCAGGATCGCCTCGAACTGACGCGCGCCACGGGCCTGAACCTCTCGCCGATCTTCTCGCTCTCGACCGAGGACCCCTGGCCGCTGGTCGAGCCCGCCCTCTCCCCCGAGCCCTGGGGCGAGGTGACCGACGAGGACGGCACGGTCAACCGGGTCTGGCGGGTGGCCGACCCCGCCGTCGTCGCCGCCGTGGTCGAGCGCCTCGCGGGCGCCCAGCTCCTGATCGCCGACGGCCACCACCGCTACGAGACTGCCCGCGCCTACCGCGACGAGGTCGGCGGCGAGGGACCGCAGGATTACACGCTGATGGCGCTCACCGGTCTCGACGACCCCGGGCTCACGGTCTTCCCCACCCACCGTCTGCTCAGCGGCTTCTCCCACGACCCGGAGCGGCGCGAGCGCCTGCTCGCCGGCCTCGAGGAGCTCTTCGAGGTGACCGAGATCGACCGGGTCGAGCTCGACCCGGCGGGGGCTCCGGGCATCGGCGTCTTCGGCCTCTTCGACGCCGATGGCACCGCCCGCAGCCTGCGCCTGCGCGACACCGAGGAGCTCGACCGCCGCCTCGCCGGCAAACCCGAGGCCTACCGCCGGCTCGACTCGGCGATCCTCGAGACGCTGGTCCTGACGGGCCTCGCGGGGATGAGCGAGGAGGACATCACCGAGCGCCGCGGCCTCGAATATGCGAAGAGCGTGCCGGCCGCGATCGAGATGGTCGAGAACGGCATCTACGACCTCGCGTTCATCCAGCGCCCGGTACCGATCGAGCAGGTGAAGGCGGTGGCGGAGACCGACGAGAACATGCCGCCGAAGTCGACCTACTTCTTCCCCAAGGTGATGACCGGGTTCGTCTTCAGCCCGGTCGGCTGAGCCGGCCGGGCCGTCCGCGTAGGATCGTCAGATGGTCAAGATCTACACCAAGAAGGGCGACGACGGGACGACCTCGCTGTGGTACGGCGGCCGGGTACCGAAGGACAGCGCCCGCACCGAGGCGTACGGCACCTTCGACGAGGCCTGCTCGACGCTCGGCGTCGCCCGCGCGCTCTGCACCGAGTCCGGTGCGGACGAGCTGGCCGCCGACATCCTGCGGCTGCAGGACGACCTCTTCGTCGCCGGCGCCGAGCTGGCGACCGCGCCGGAGGCGGCGGAGCGGCTCGAAGACGGGATCAGCCGCGTCACCCCGGAGATGGTCGAGGAGGCCGAGCGGCTGATCGACCGCTACATGGCCGAGGTGGAGCTGCCGCCGAAGTTCGTCATCCCCGGCGGCAACCTGATCTCCGCCCACCTCGACGTCGCCCGGACCGTGATCCGCCGCGCCGAGCGCCACGTCTCGACGCTGGTCGAGGAAGACGAGATCGCCTCCATGACGCTCATCCACTTCGTCAACCGCGCCTCCGACCTGGCCTACGCGATGGCCCGCTGGGCCGACGTCGACGATCCGGCGCTCTTCGCGGGGCGCGGCCGCTGATGCACGCCCACGTCGTCGCCCGCCGGATCGAGGGCCTCTCCCACGAGATCGACTTCGGCGACGGTCGGGAGATCGTCGTCGACGAGCCCGCCTCCGACGGCGGCACCGACACCGGCCCGCGCCCGAGCCAGCTGCTGGCGTCGAGCCTCGCGGGCTGCACCGCGATCACGATCGAGCTCTACGCGCAGCGCAAAGGGTGGGAGCTGGACGGGCTCGAGGTCGCGGTCGACATGAGCTCCGAGGACGAGGGCGTGCCGCCGCACGCCGTCCCCACCCACTTCGAGGTCGAGGTCGCCCTTCCCGACGGACTGGACGACGAGCAGCGGCGCAAGCTGATGGTGATCGCGGCGAAGTGCCCGGTGCACAAGCTGCTGGAGAAGGGCGCCGAGATCACGGTCGTGGAACGCGCCCACGCGTCTTGATGGACCTCGCGCCGGTCGGCTACGCAGGGGAGATGGATTCGAGCGGCGCCGTCGCGCTGCTCCGTCGCCGACCTCAGTTCCGCGCCTTCTGGGCAGCCATCGCCCTCTCCTACGCGGGCTCCGGGGCGGCGACCACGGCGCTCACCCTCTACGTCCAGCAGACCCATGGCACCGGCACCGCGGTCGCCGCCTTCCTGATCGCGTCGCAACTGCCGCGCCTGCTCGGCCCGCTCGCCGGCGGCATCGCCGACCGCACCGACCTGCGCACGGTGTTGATCGGCTGCGACATCGGCCAGGCGGCGATCTTCGCCGCGATCGCGACGTTGCCGTCCTTCGGCCTGCTCGTCGCGCTAACCGCGCTGACCACCGTCCTGCAGACCTCCTTCGGCCCGGCGCGTACGGCGATGGTCCCGAACCTGGTCGAGCCGGAGGAGCTGATCCAGGCCAACGCCCTGCTCGGCACGGCGACCAACCTCTACGTCGCGGTCGGTCCCCTGGTCGGCGGCCTCCTCTTCGCCGCGATCGGCCCGAGCGCGGCGATCCTCGTCAACGCCGCGACCTTCCTCGGCTCGGCAGCGCTGACCGCCAGGGTGCCGGCGACCCGGCCGCCGGAGGACGTCGAGCACGAGCCGCTCCTCCCCGCCATGCGCACCGCCGCCCGCTTCATCCGGGCCGACCCGATCCTGCGCACGGTGACGATCTCGATCTTCCTCCTGCTCGCCTTCCTCTCGGTCGACAACGTCGCCGCCGTCTTCCTCGTCCGCGAAACGCTCGGCGGCTCGGCCTTCGCCTACGGCCTGATCGAGGCGGTGTTCGGCGTCGGCATGCTCGTCGGCTCCCTCTGGATCCTGCGCGGCCGCGGCGGCGGCTGGGCCGCGCCCCGCCTGTACCTCCTCAGCTGCGCGCTCAGCAGCGGCGCCTCGGCGGGCAGCGGCGTGGCCCCGAGCCTCGGGGCCCTCGCCCCGGTCCAGGCGGTCGCCGGCGCCGGCAACGGGATCGAGATCGTCGCCAGTGAAACGATCATCCAGCAACGCGTGCCCCGGGGACTGATCGGCCGCGTCTACGGCTTCACCTCCTCGGCGACCTCGCTCGGCATCGGCGTCGCCCAGGCCGGCGGCGGCCTCCTCGTCGACGCCACGTCCCCCCGCACCACCTTCCTGATCGCCGGGGCCGGCGGCCTCCTCGTCACCCTGGCGATCGCCCCCACCATGCTCCGCGCCCCGGGCGTCGCCCCTGCCACCCCGGCTCCGCGGTCGTCCTGACCGGCGCGGGAAACTACGACCGCGGGGGTCGGGGATGATTGGGGCTTGAGCTCGAACGGGGACATCGGGGCGCTGCTGCTCAGTGCGGAGGAGGCGCAGGCGATGGAGGCGAAGGGCGGCACCGAGTCGGCCGTGCTGCTGCCGCTCTACGGCTGGCCCGAGGAGCCAGGGCTGATCTTCACCGAGCGTCGCGCGGACCTGCGCCGGCACGCGGGCGAGGTCTCCTTCCCCGGCGGTCGGCAGGACCCGGGCGACCGCGACCTCGAGGCGACCGCGCTGCGCGAGGCGCGCGAGGAGATCGCCCTCGACCCGGCCGGGGTCGAGGTGGTCGGGGCGCTGCCACCGGTCTCCACCTTCGTCACCGGCTACCGGATCCAGCCCTACGTCGGACTGGTCGACCACCCCGGCGCCCTCGGCCTCGAGCCGAACCCGACCGAGGTCGAGACCGTTCTCACCCTCTCCCTCGACCGCCTCCGCGAGGGCTACGAGATGCGTCGCCTCATCCGCCGTGGCGTGGCGATCCACACCCCCACCTACGAGGTCGAAGGCCAGCTGATCTGGGGGGCGACGGCGAGGATCCTGGGGGACTTCCTCAGGCGACTGGGTTAGCTGTTCCTTGTGGCGCCCCGAGCGCCACAAGGAACAGCCGAGGGCGGCCGGTACCGGCCGGCGCCCGGGAAAGAGACGAGGCCATCGCAAGCCGGCGCCGGGGTCAAGGGACGCAAGGGTCCGCGGCGAGGGCGGTCTGAAAGCGACGCAAGAACTGTGACGCGCGGTGAGGGAAAGACCACGATCTCCACACTTCCTCCCAGGTTCCTCACGCTTCGTGCGTCTTCCGTCTGACCCGAAATGTTGATGGGCCAAAACTCCAGATATAGAGGAGTTTTCGGCCCATCGACATCGGGGTGCGGCGGAAGCGTGACGAGAGTGAGGAGTTCCCCGCTGAGCCCTCACGTCCCGGCAACTGGGACTTCCGCTCCCGCCCCGAAGCACGCCGTCCGCACCCCCTCAGCGCCGGGCGATCAGCTCGACGACGCCGTTCTCGAGCTCCTCGACCCATTGCGGGCCGTCGCTTCGCGGCGTCTCCGTCACCGTCACCGGGATGCGCCAGGTGCGTTCGGCGTTGCGGACCAACTCGGCGCCGCCCGCGAGCAGCTTCGCGTCCACCGTCCCTACCCCCTCGTAGATGAAGCCGCGCACGGGAGTTTCGACCAGGCGTTCGAGCAGGGATTCGAGGCGCGGGCCGTGGATCGCGGCGACGCTCGCGCCGTCGCCGGTCGCCGAGCCGAGCAGCCAGATCAGGATCGCGACGTCGTCGACCAGCTCGAGGATCGTGCCCGGCTGCTCGGGGTCGGCGCGGACCGCCTCGATTCCCGCCGCCTCGATCGGGTCGAGGCTCTCGGCGTCGCGGCTCGTCCCGCGCACCGCCCAGCCCTTCTCGAGCAGCTCGGAGCCGAGGGCGCGGCCGGAGCAGCCGCAGCCGACGATCAGTGCGCGAGCCACTCGGGAGCGCGCCGCCCGTTGGCGTTGCGCTGTTCCTCATCGGCGCCCGGGCCGGGGCGTCCGTGGATGTTGTGGGAGTCGACCGGCTCGCCGCAAACCGAGCAGGTCGGGACCATGTGGAAGGCGTGGTCGCCGTGGACGACCTCCAGCGGCGGCCCGTTCTCGGCCGTGTACTTGTCACCCCAGGCGAGCAGCGCGAGCAGCATCGGCTGCAGGTCGCGCCCCTTCTCGGTGAGGACGTACTCGAAGCGCTCCGGGTGCTCGCTGTAGCGGCGCCGCTCGACGACACCTTCCTCGGTCAGCGTCGCCAGCCTCTGGCTGAGGACGTTGGTGGCCACGCCGAGCGAGCTCTGGAACTCGTCGAAGCGCCGCCGCCCGAGGAAGAGGTCGCGCAGGATCAGGACCGTCCAGCGCTCCCCCAGGAAGGAGAGCGGTTTCGCGACCGAGCAGTTCTTCTCGGCATACGCCTCGATGGCCATGCCCTGATCCTAGCAGTCACTTCTTTTTCGCAAGTGACTTTGCTACCGTGACTTGCGAAATGCAAGCGACCTGCCGCGCCCCGGACGCGCGGCGGACCGGAGCGACGAAATGGCACACCGCTGGAAGGTGCTCGCAGTCACCTCGATCGGCCTTTTCATGGCCAGCCTCGACCTGTTCATCGTCAACATCGCCTTCCCGGACCTCTCCCGCTCCTTCGACGACGCCTCACTGTCGAGCCTCTCCTGGGTCCTGAACGGCTACGCGATCGTCTTCGCCGCCCTGCTGGTCCCGGCGGGCCGGATCGCCGACCGGATCGGCCGCAAGCGCGTCTTCGTCGGCGGCCTCCTCCTCTTCTCCGCCGCCTCCGCCCTCTGCGCGGTCGCGCCCTCGATCCCCTTCCTCGTCGGCGCCCGCGTCCTCCAGGCGGTCGGCGCGGCGATGATGATCCCGACGACGCTCGGCCTGATCCTCCCCGCCTTCCCGGTCGAGCAACGCCCGGTCGCGATCGGCATCTGGTCCGCCGTCTCCGGCGTCGCCGCCGCGCTCGGCCCGCCGATCGGCGGCCTCCTCGTCCAGCTCAGCTGGCACTGGATCTTCCTCGTCAACGTGCCGATCGGCCTGCTCACCGCCTTCGCCGCGATGCGGATCCTCGACGAGGTGCGCGAACCCGAGGACGGCCGCCCCGACCTGCTCGGCGCCGCGATGCTCGCGCTCGGCATCGGCCTCCTCACCCTCGGCATCGTGCAGGGCCCGGAATGGGGCTGGACCGACGGCCGCGTGCTCGGCTCGTTCGTCGCCGCGGTCCTTCTCGTCGTCGCCTTCCTGCTGCGCTCCGCCCACCACCGCGCGCCGGTGATCGAGCTGCCTCTCCTGCGGGTCCGCTCCTTCGCCCTCGCCAACCTGGCGAACCTGGTCTTCTTCATGGGCTTCGGCGCGATGCTCCTCTCCGGCGTCCTCCTGCTCACCGAGGTCTGGGGCTGGTCGGCGCTCCGCGCGGGCTTCGCCCTCTCCCCCGGACCACTGATGGCGGCGATCTTCGCCGCGCCCTCGGGCCGGCTCGGAGCGCGCATCGGCCAGCGGCCGGTAGCGACGCTCGGCGCGCTCCTCTTCGCCGGCAGCTTCGCCTTCAACCTCGCCGCGATCGGCCCCCACCCCGAATACGCGACGACCTTCCTGCCCGCCTTCATGCTCGGCGGCATCGGGGTCGGGCTGACCCTGGGGACGCTCCCCGCCGCGGCGACCGCCTCCCTGCCGCCGGGACGATTCGCGACGGGATCCGCGGTCTTCGGCATGGCCCGGCAGCTCGGCTCGGCGATCGGCGTCGCCGTCCTCGTCGCCCTCGTCGACTCGGCCGGCGGCGACCTTCTCGGTGGCCTGCGGAGCGGCTGGTGGTTCGCCCTCGGCGCCGCCCTCGGCGCCGCTGCCCTCGCGTTCTCCCTCCCCGCGCGGGCAAAGTCGACGGCGAGCGAGCCCGCGGCGGCGACGGCTTAGGGATTGGGCCGCGGCGGGAAGGAGCCGGCGCCCGGCCGGCTGACGCCTCTCTTCGTGCGGGTTCCGTGTCCTTCTCCACGCTTCGGTGCGTGTTCCTCATCACCGGATCCGTCGCTCGCTGAGTTGGGCGCCCTATGGCGCCGCCAACTCAGCGAGCGGCCGGAGCACTGATGGGGAAGTGTGTCGTCCTCCTCGTCCCGCCCTTCCCGCTCCGGCCCTCGGCTGGGCTCAACCCCGACCGCGCATCCGCGACTTCCAGCGCTCGTCGTCGATGACGCGCGCTTCGACGTCGGCTTCGGTCAGCTCGGGCGCCCCGCGGCGACGACGCATCTCGTTCTGAGCCTCCAGCATCTGGCGCACGTCGTCGATCTCGTTCTGCACCTCGACCGAGGGCGAGCGGGTCGGGAACCAGTCGAGCAGCTCGGCGTCGTCCCCCGGGTAGGCGTGACCGACGACGACGATGACGCCGACGATGAAGACCAAGACCGCGACCGTCCCCAGCAGAAGCAGCACCGTTCCAGCATACGCCGTGGATCAGGTCAGGTAGCCTCGCCACCCATGATCGGCTTCACCGAGATGGCCAGTGTCGACGGGGGGATCGGGCCGACCGCCGAGGCGACGATCGGCCTGAAAGACGACGGCCTCTACCGTGGCGACGGCGCCTTCGAGGTCATCCGCCTCTACGCGGGGCGCCCTTACGCGCTCGACGACCACGTCGCGCGGCTGCAGCGCTCCGCCGCCGCGCTGCGCCTCGAGTTCGACGCGATGGCGCTGCGCGCCGAGATCGCCGCGCTGCTCGAGGCCGCGGGCCCGGTCGAAGGGCAACTGCGCCTGATCGTCACCCGCGGCGGCCGCCGCATCGCCGCCACCGAGCCGGTCCCGGTCCACGCGGAGACGGTCAAGGTCGGCTCGGTCACCTACCAGACGACGATCGTCCTGAACGGCGTCAAGTCCCTCTCCTACGGGGCGAACATGCTGGCGACGCGGCTGGCGAAGGAAGGGGGCGCCGACGAGGCCCTCCTCGTCCGCCCCGACGGCATCGTCCTGGAGCCGCCGACCTCCTCGATCTTCTGGGTCGCCGACGGCGCCCTGCGAACCACCGCGCTCGCCGAGGGCGTGCTCGCGTCGATCACGCGGGACCGCATCCTCAAAGCGATCCCCGGCATCGAGGAGGGGGCCTGGACACTCGACGAGGTGAAGCGCGCCTCCGAGGCCTTCCTCGCCTCGACCGTTCGCGAGATCCAGGCGGTGGCGCAGATCGACGACGTCGCTCTGTCCGACGCCCCCGGTCCGCGCACGCGTGAGGCCCAGGAGCTCTTCGCCGCGGCCCGCGACGCGGAGCTCGAAGCAAGCGTCAACTAGGCCGTCACCAGCGACGGCACACGAGCAGGGAGGCAGGGAATGGACTTCAATCTCAGCGACGAGCACAAGCTGATCGCCGAAACCGCGCGCGAGTTCGCCGACCGCGAGATCCTGCCGAACGTCCGTGAGAACGACCGCGCCGAACGCTTCGACCGCGAGCTGGCGCGCAAGCTCGGCCAGATCGGCTTCCTCGGCCCGATCCTCGACGAGGCCTACGGCGGCCGGAACCTCGACTACATCGGCTACGGCCTGATCGTGCAGGAGATCGGCCGCGCCGATTCCTCCGCCCGCACGGTCGTCTCGGTGCAGACCTCGCTGGTCGGCTCGGCGATCGAAAAGTGGGCGACCGAGGAGCAGAAGGAACGCTGGCTCCCCGGCCTCTGCAGCGGTGAGGGCCTCGGCTGCTTCGGCCTCACTGAGCCAGACACGGGCTCCGACGCCGCCAACCTGCGCACCCGGGCGACGAAGACCGACGGCGGCTGGTCGATCAGCGGCCAGAAGATGTGGATCAGCCTCGGCAACGCCGCCGAGTTCGCCCTGATCTTCGCCCAGACCGACCCGGCGCTGAAGCACAAGGGCCTCGCCGCCTTCATCGTCCCGACCGCCACGGAGGGCTTCACGAGCCAGGAGATCCACGGCAAGCTCGGCCTGCGTTCCTCCGACACCGCAGAGCTCTCCCTCGACTCGGTCGAGGTCGGCGACGACGCCCTGCTCGGCCAGGTCGGCGAGGGCTTCAAGGTGGCGATGAGCGCACTCGAATCGGGCCGCTACAGCGTCGCCGCCGGCTGCGTCGGGATCATGGACGGCTGCGTCGACGCGTCCGTCACCTACGCGAAAGAGCGCCAACAGTTCGGCGTCCCGCTGGCCCGCTTCCAGCTGGTCCAGGAGATGATCGCCGACATGATCCTGAAGCGCGACGCCAGTCAGATGCTGGTCTACCGCGCCGGGACGCTGAAGGACGAAGGCAAGCCGAACGCGACCGAGACCTCGGTCGCCAAGGTCTTCGCCACCGAGTCGGCGGTCGAGTGCGCCAACCTCGCGATCCAGGTCCACGGCGGCTCCGGCTACGTCGACGACTATCCGGTCGAGCGCTACTTGCGTGACGCCCGCGTGACGACGCTCTACGAGGGCACGTCCCAGATCCAGAAGCTGATCATCGGCCGCGCCGCGACCGGGATCAACGCGATGCTGCCGCTCGAGGCCTAGGCGCGGTGGCGGTGACGATCGCCGACCAGCTCCGGGAGAAGCGGCGCGACGCGGCCGACGTGCTCGGCCACATCGCGGTCGGCGCCGACGTCATCGTCGCCCTCGGCAACGGCGAACCGAAGACGGTCGTCGACGCGATCGAGGCACACGGCGCCTGGCCCGAGCAGGTCCGCCTCCACCAGATGCTGCCGATCCGCGATCGCGCCTACTTCAACGGCGAGATCGAGGGACTGCGCCACGTCTCCTGGTTTCTCTCGCCGCACGACAAAGAAGCCTTCCACCGTGGCGCCTGCGACCTGGTGCCGAACAGCTTCAGCGAGATCCCGGCGCTGATGCGACGCACCGTCACCGAGCCACTGGTGATCGCGGCCACGGCCCCACCCGATCGACACGGCTGGTTCAGCCTCGGCACCCACGCCGAGTACACCGCGGCGATGATCGGCGAGATGCCGTTCTTCGTCGAGGTGAACGCGCGGATGCCGCGAACCTTCGGGGAGAACCAGATCCACGTCAGCCAGATCCTCGGCTGGTGCGAGGCCGACTATCCGCTGGTCGAGATGCCGGCCCGGGCGAGCCGCGCGGAGGACCGCAGGATCGCCGAGCTGGTCGCCGAGCGGATCCCCGACGGGGCGACCATCCAGGCCGGGATCGGCGCGGTCCCGGAGCTCGTGCTGGGACTGCTCGGCGACCACCGCGAGATCGGCGTCCACACCGAGCTGCTCGGGCCCAGCTTCGTCGACCTGATCGAAGCCGGCGTGGTCACCGGCTCGCGCAAGCGGACCCACCGCAACAAGGTGATCACGACGACGGCGCTCGGATCCGCTCGCCTCTACGACTTCGTTGCCGAGAACCCCGGGGTCGAGTTCTGGCCGGTCGACCACACCAACGATCCGGCCCGGATCCGCCAGGAGCCGAACTTCACCGCCGTCAACGCCACGATCGAGGTCGACTTCCTCGGCCAGTGCGCCTCCGAGAGCCTCGGCTCCGACTACTGGTCCTCCTCCGGCGGCCAGCCCGACTTCGCCCGCGGCGCCGTCCTCTCGGAGGGCGGCCAGGCGTTCATCGTCCTCCACTCGACCACCGGCGACGGCGCCGCCTCGCGGATCGTGCCGCGCCTCCATCCCGGCGCCGCCGTCACCACCTTCAAGAACCTCGTCGACCAGGTGGTCACCGAGTACGGCGTCGCCGAGCTGCGCGGCTCCACGATCGCCGAGCGCACCCGCCGCCTGATCGACATCGCCCATCCGGACTTCCGCGACGACCTGCACCGCGAGGCGCGAAAGTGCGGCTACCTGGTCTGAGCGGCAGCGTCCGGGCCGGCAGCGCGCGGAGCGGGGCTCAGTCGGCCTCGAGCCGCAGCATCAGCTCGTCGACGTAGCACCAGCTCCAGTCCTCGCCCGGCTGGGCGGAATGGATGATCGGATGCCCGATCGACTTGAAGTGCGCGGTGGCGTGCTTGCCCTGGGAGTTGTCGCAGCAACCCACGTGGCCGCAGGTCTGACACATCCGCAGGTGGACCCACCGCATCCCGAGTGCCAGGCACTCTTCGCAGCCCTCGACGTCCGCGGGGACCTCGAGGAACTGGACGGAATCCAGGTGGGAGCATTCGGCGGGCACGGAGTCAACATAGCGGTCCAGCCCGACTGGACGGATATATGAGGCCCCCGACCGGAGGGACCGCCCTAAGCGGTCGGGGCGATCTCGGCGGGCTCGCCGCCGGGGAACCAGTGGGCCTCGACCGGCGGGGGCGAGTCGCGCAGGTAGCGCTCGGCGTCGAGCGCGCCCATGCAGCCGGTGCCGGCGGCGGTGACCGCCTGGCGGTAGGTGTGGTCGACGACGTCGCCGACCGCGAAGACTCCGTCGAGGTTGGTGCGGGTCGAGCCCGGCTCGACCTTGATGTAGCCGTCCTCGTCGGTGTCCACCTGGTCCTTGACGACCTCGCTGCGCGGCACGTGGCCGATCGCGACGAAGGCGCCGGTCGCCTCGATCTCGGACTCCTCGCCGGTATCGGAGTGGCGCAGCCGCACCTTGGCCAGCTTGCCGTCCTCGCCGGCGACGAACTCGAGCGGCGTGAAGGGGGTGAGGGTGTCGATGTTCTCGACCCCGAGCGCCCGGTCGTACATGATCTTCGAGGCGCGGAACTCGTCGCGGCGATTGACGATCGTCAGCTCGTCGGCGAACTTCGAGATGAAGACCGAGTCCTCCATGGCCGAGTCGCCGCCGCCGATCACCAACACGCGGTGGCCCTTGAAGAAGGCGCCGTCGCAGACTCCGCAGGTGGAGACGCCGCGGCCCGCGAGCTCCATCTCGCCGGGCACGCCGAGCCGTTTCGGCTCCGCCCCCATCGCCAGGATCACGGCCTTCGCACGGTGCTCCTCGTCGCCGAGGAAGACCTTGTGGACGCCGCCGTCCTCGGAGAGCTCGACGCGGTCGACGTCATCGGTGACGAAGCGGGTCCCGAAGCGCTCGGCCTGGGCGCGGAACTGGCTCATCATCTCCGGGCCCATGATCCCGTCGGGGTAGCCGGGGTAATTCTCGACGTCGGTCGTGTTCTGCAGCTGGCCACCCCACTGGAAGCCCTCGAAGACGAGCGGCTCGAGGTTCGCGCGGGCGGTGTAGAGCGCCGCCGTGTAGCCGGCGGGACCACCGCCGACGATGATCACGTTCTCGACTTTCTTCTTGTCCTCGCTCATCTCACGCACCCAATCTCGGTCGCTCTGAAGTCCATTACTTTACTTTCTGAAGTGTACTCCGGGCAGCGGCGGGGCGCAAATCGGTGCCGCGGTCGATCGGCAGCCCCTCCTCTTCCCAGCGGTGGACAGTGTTGCGCAGTTGGAAGAAGGCGACGACGCCGGGTGGGATGGGCATCCAGAAGGAGACCAGGCGGAAGATCAGGATCGCCGGGAACACGGTCTCCTCGGGCAATCCGAAGAGGACGAAGGCGCCGATCATCCCCGCATCGACCGCCCCCACGCCCGCCGGCGCCAGCGGGAAGAGGTTGGCGACCATGCCGAGGAAGAAGCCCTGGATGACGACCGCGAGCGGCACGTGGATTCCGAGTGAGTGGAACGAGGCCCAGAGCACGCCGATGCTGAACGCCCAGAACCCCGCCGCGCCGAGCACCGCGAGCCCGCCTTTGCGCGGGTGGGTGAAGAGGCTGAGGGCGAAGCGGAAGCCGTCGCCGAGCGTCTCCGGCACCCGCGAGGCCCATTCGACGAAGCTGCGCGTGTGGGCGCCGTGGGCGTACGGCATCAGCTTGCCTTCGACGTCGCCGGGGATCAGCGTGATCAGGATGCCGACCATGATCATGATGCCCGCCACGGCGGCCGGGATGATCGTCAGCTCGACCGAGTTCTCGCCGTTCAGGACGCCGGTCCGCAGCAACAGACCGAAGACGATCAGCGCCAGCGGATAGAAGGCGTAGTGGAGGCTGACGAAGGCGATCATCCGCCGGGCCACCTCGCGGCGCCGCATCCCCGCTTTGCGCAGTGACCAGTAGGTGAGCGCGACGCCACCCGCGCCGCCCGCGGAGAAGAGCAGCGTCGCCGCCACCCCGGCCATGTTGATCTGGTAGGTCTCCGACCAGGTCAGCCGCAGCGCCTCGCCGCCCACCACGGCTTTGAAGAGGGCGATGTAGGTGGCATAGGAGGCGATCGAGAAGGCGATCGCGACACCGATCCAGAGCGGGTCGGCTTCGTCGAGCTTGCCCACCGCGTCCCCCAACCCGACCAGCTTGGGAAAGAGGAAGTAGATCCCGACCAGCAGGATGAGAACCACCGCGCCGGTCTGGAGCAGGCGCTTGGTGGTGAAGATCGGCAGTTCGGCCAGTGGGCCGCCGCCTTCCTCTTCGTCTGGCCTCTCGTCGTCGGGCACCTACCCCGAGACGCTATCGAGGCGTGACGCGGGAAGCTGGCGTCGAGGAAGGGATGGGGCCGTCGCAAGCTTGGGCCCGGAGGCGAGGGACGCAAGGGCCTGCGGCGAGCGCGGCCGTCTCGGCCACGGCCCTGGCAGGCCGTGGCCGTGGCCGAGACGGCCGGGTCTTCGGGGAGGGACGAGGGATCGGCGCGTGCGGGTCACGCGGGCGCATAAGAGGGACGCGGATCACCCAAGGCGCACGAGAGGGACGCGGATCCGTGACGGAAGGCGGACCTCGTCACGAAGACCGTGGCAAGTCCACACTTCCGCGCGTGTCCCCCAACCCTCACCGAGGCGCGGGCGACCTGCGTTACGCATAGGTTCACCAGGGTCGCCCGCGCTCCCGGGGACCGGGATACCTCGCCCGAAGAGCGGCAGAAGGGGCACGGAGGTGTGACGTTCCCGGCATCTTCGTCACCGATCGGGCCGATGTCGGGCAAGGTGTGATCTCTCCCCGGCTTCTCTCGCGCGGGACGATCACGTATGTCCGACCTCCGCCCGTCCTGTGTCCTGATCCCTGAAACTCCCTCACGTCCTGCAACTCGGACGGCCGCCCCCGCCCGAAGCACAGGTCCCCCCGCGCCCCGTCCCCACCGCCTACCCCTCCGCAATCCCCTCGAGCCGCCGAATCACCACGCTGACCTGGCCGACCGCCGGGGCGAACACGGGGTCGGCGCGGCGCACGGCGCCGACCAGGCCGGCGCCGGCGAGCAGGTCGGTCACGTAGTGCTCGCCGAGGTAGACGAGGCCGAAGCCGAGGGTGAGGGCGTAGGCCCAGGCAACCGCGCCCTCCCGCCGGTTCGATTCGGTGAGCGAGACCGCGCCCTGCATCGAGGTGGCGAAGTGCAGCGAGGGCATCGCCGCCCAGGGATTGCCGCCGAGCGCCTTATAGAGCGGGCCCCAGTAGCGGCCCCAGAGGGGTTCGCCGACCTCGACCATGATCCGGCGCATCGGTTCCTTGGTGTAGCCCTGCTCGGAGGACCACCAGGGCGGCGCGGTCGGCACCGCCCAGTAGCCGAAGGCGCCGGCGTCGAAGACGGCGGCCATCTGGCGGGCGGCGCGGGGGAAGTTCTCCGGATGGCGGACGAGGATCCAGGACAGCACCGCGTAGGGCTCGAAAAACCAGAGCCAGTGGGTGACGGTGAGGAGACGGTCGAGCACCGCGATGTGGCGGCGGCCGGCGAGGAAGGTCTGCAGGCGCGCGCCGGGCAGGCGGCCGGCGCCGATCGCGGAGTCGATCTTGATCGGGTACCGGGTGTAGAGGCGGCGGCGCAGGGCCTCCGGATCGTCGTAGGGCATCTCGTGGACGACCGTGAACGCCCACATCTGCATCGCGAAGAGGGCGACGTCGCGCTTGCGCGAACGGGGAGCGAGCACGGCCACCGCGAGGGGTCCCGAGGCGGCGACGACAAGGGTCACGGGGCCGGGGATGCGGAGCCGATTGCGCACCAGCGGCAGGGCGATCGCAGAGCCGACGACGGCGGCCGCGCCCGCCCTGACGGCCAGCCGTACCGCTTTCGGTGGCCGTGAGCGCCTCCTCATGCGTCGGCGAGTATAGGTCGAGCCTGCGCGGCACCCACCGACCGCACCGCATCCACGCCGCTCGCCGTGATTAGAATGGCCGCGCCTTGACGCCGCACTCGCCTGGCACCGGCCAGATAAACACGCTCGTTTGGATCGGCTTCTTCGCCGCCCTGATCGTCGTTCTCGCGATCAACCTCGGCCTGTTCGGGGCGATCCGCCGCAACCGCGGTGGTCGGGGTCGCGTCGCGACCCAGTCGCGCGGCGCCGTCGGCCTGCAGTGGCGCGTCGCCGGCGTGCTCTCAGGGTTCGCCGCCCTTCTTTTCGTGGTCGGGATCATCTTCACCTCCAACGCGACCTCGGAGCCGAAGACCACCTCGGGTGGACTCACCTCCTACCACGGGGAAAAGCTGGACGGCCCGCTGGTGATCAAGGCGACCGGGCAGCAGTGGATCTGGCGCTACAACTACCCGAACGGCTCCTTCAGCTACTACAAGCTGGTGATCCCGGTCCACACGGATATCGAGATGAAACTCGCCTCCACCGACGTGATCCACACCTGGAACGTCCCCGACCTGACGCCGAAGGTCGAAGCCGTGCCGGGCAAGAACACGAAGATCTACTTCCGCGCCGACACCGAAGGCGAATTCCTGGGCCAGTCCTCCACCCTCTCCGGCCAGGCTTACGCGCCGATGCGGATCGCGGTCGAAGTCGTGAGCCCGGAACGCTTCGAAGAATTCATCACCGAACAGCAGAAGGAGATCCGCGCCGGCGACGAAGCGGCGGAGGAAATCGAGTCTGTACGGATCGCCGAAGAGGAAAAGGAAGAAGCCAAAGAATCTGGCTCCAAGAGCGAAGAATCGAGTTCCGAAGGCGAAGAATCCGAAGAAGCGGGCGAAGGTGAAATCACCGAAGAAAGCGGCGAAGAAGGAGCCGAAGCCGGTGGCGCTCCGAACGCCGAAGCCGGAAAAGAAGTCTTCGCCGAAAACTGCTCGGTCTGCCACGGTTCGACCGGCCACGGCGGCAATGGCGGGCCTGACCTGACGACCATGCCGAAAGCCCAGGAACAGGCCGGCGCCGAAGAACAGGTGACCAACGGCGGTGGCGGGATGCCGGCCTTCAGCAGCATCCTGAGCGAAGAAGAAATCAAGAACGTCGCGGCCTATGTGGTCGAAGACGTCGTCGGCGGCAAATAAGGCGGAGAAGAATGAGCACCACGCAAAAGCCCCGTCCCGAGATCGCCGTCGACGGCTTCCCGAGCCGTAACCGCTGGGCTTGGATGGACTTCGTCACCGACGCCGACCACAAGGTCATCGCCAAAGTCCTGATGGTCGGCTCCGGCGGGTTCCTCTTCCTCGCCGCCCTCGAGCTTCTCCTGATGCGCCTGCAGCTGGCGATCCCCGAGAACACCTTCATGGAGCCCTACACCTTCAACCGGGTGCTGTCGCTCTACGGCGCCACCTCGATCTTCTTCTTCGTCCTGCCGCTGATCATGGGGATCTTCCTCTACATCGCGCCGCTCCAGGTGGGCGCGCGGGGCACGGCGCTGCCGCGCCTCAGCCAGATCGGCGGGATGCTCTGGGCCTTCGGGGCGGTCGCCCTTTATTCGGGCTTCCTCTGGACCCCGTCGGAGGCCGGCGTCAACCCGCTTCCCCCCCTCTCCGAGACCGCCTTCCTCAGCAATAACGGGGTCGACGCGTGGCTCACCGCCTGTGGATTCGCCACCCTCGGCTTCGTCCTCATCTCCATCGACCTCGCCACCACGCTGCAGGTCGACCGCGCGCCGGGCATGGCCTGGCGGCGCGCCCCGCTCTTCGCCTGGGCCGCCAACGTCGGCTCCTGGCTGATGCTCTTCATCGGCCCGATCCTCCTTGCCGCCTTCACGATGCTGATGATCGACCGGAACTACGGCGGCACCTTCTTCGCCGACGGCGCCGGCGGCGCGCCGCTCCTCTGGCAGCACTTCACCTGGCTCTTCTACTCGGGCGCCTACATGCTGGTGCTGATCTTCGCCTTCGCCGCGATCGCCGAAATCTTCGCGGTGTTCTCCGGCAACGAGATCTTCAACCGCAACGCGGTGATGGCGTCGATCGTCGCGGTCGCGGTGATCGGCACGCTGGCCTACATGCAGAACATGTACACCGCCCCGATCGGGATCGGCTGGAAGTACTTCGGCATGCTGATGTCGCTGGCCCTGATCGTCCCGGTCGGCCTGATCTTCTACAACCTGATCGCCACGCTCGGCGGCGGTGCGCTGCGGATGCGGGCGCCGGTGCTCTTCTCGATCGGCGCGCTGGTGATGATCTCGCTGGGCCTCGCGGCAGAGATGCAGCAGTCGCTGGTCGGCGCCGCCTTCTACCTCAAAAACACCACCGCCTCGACCGCGGCGACCAGCTTCGCCCTCATCGGCGGCGCCGTCTTCGGCGGCTTCGCGGCCCTCCACTACTGGTACCCGAAGATCACCGGCCGCGCCATGGGCGAGCAGCTCGGGCGTCTCTCCTTCTTCACCACCGCATTCGGCACCTTGCTGGCCTTCGTGCCGATGGCATTGGCGGGCTGGGAACAGGACCAGGTGGTCGACGCCTACAAGTTCTTCAACCACACCGGCGTCAACTTCTACAACCTGCTCTCCTCGATCGGGGTGCTGATCCTCTTCATCGGCATCGTCCTGATCCTGATCAACGCGGTCGCCAGCGTCAAAGGCGGCGCCCGCGCCGGCCACGACCCCTGGGGCGGGGACACCCTCGAGTGGTTCGCCTTCTCGCCGCCCCCGGCACACAACTTCGACGTCCAGCCGGACGTCCGCAGTGCCCGGCCGCTTCGCGACATCCGCGCCGCGATCGCCGCTCGCACCCACGAGGCCGAGCAGCGCGCGGCCCGTGGCTCGCAGCCGGTAGCCTGACCGGCACGATGCCCTCCGGTGCCGGCGCGCAGACCGCGCCCTCACAGGCGGCAGGCGCAGACTCTGGCGCGCTCACCGTCCTTCGCGACTACCTGACGCTGACCAAGCTGAAGGTCCAGTCGCTCCTGCTTCTGACCACGGTGACGACGATGTACGTGGCCGGAAACCCGTCGCTGCGACTGATCCTGGTGACCTGCCTCGGTGGCAGTCTCTCGACCGGCGGGGCCGGGGCGATCAACCACGCCGTCGACCGCGACATCGACATCACGATGAAGCGCACCGCCGACCGCCCGGTCGCCGCCGGACGCGTGTCCCCCACCGCCGCGATCACCTTCGGCTGCATCCTCGGAGCCCTCTCCTTCCTCCTGCTGGCGACCCAGGTCAACCTCCTGGCCGCCTCCCTCTCCCTCTCCGGGCTGCTCGGCTACGTCTTCGTCTACACGCTCTGGCTGAAGCGGACGACGCCACAGAACATCGTCATCGGCGGCGCCGCGGGCGCCGTTCCCCCGCTCGTCGCCTGGGCCGCCACCACCGGCTCCCTGAGCGGCATGGCCTTCTACCTCTTCGCCATCGTCTTCTTCTGGACCCCGCCCCACTTCTGGGCCCTCTCGATCCTGATGAAGGACGACTACGCCGCCGCCCGCATCCCGATGCTCCCGGTCGTCGCCGGCGAGGAGGAGACCCGGCGCCAGATCATGCTCTACACCGTCCTCCTCTACGCCGTCACCCAGCTGCCCTTCTGCGCCGGCGGCCTCGGCGTCGCCTACCTCGTCCCCTCGATGCTCCTCGGCGCCATCTTCATCGGCTTCTCCTACATGCTCCTGCGCACCAAGACGCGCATCTGGGCCCTCCGCACCTACCTCTTCAGCCTGCTCTACCTCGCGCTCCTGTTCGTCTCGATGGCGATCGCCGCACACGTCTAGGGCTCGGCACAGCCGGCGCCTGAGGCCAGGGACGCAAGGGCTTGCGGCGAGCGCTGCCGTGTCCGTGGGGAGGGACGAGGGATCGTCGGGTTCGGGTCACGCGAGGCGCACGGATCCGTCGCGTGAGTCGGAGCGTCCCCCGATGAGTTCGCACTTTCTGCCGCTATCCGGACATAACTGCGAACTCATCCTTCGTGGGGGCCCGCTTTCATGCGAGACGGTCGCGGGAGTCCGACGTTCGTGCCGTCCCTGTGCCCGATGTTTCACGAACGCCTCACGTCCGATCTCGGACGGGTGCCACCGCCCGCAACACACCCTCGGACCGCCCGGAGTGATAGAAATCCGACCTGTGGATCGCGAGACCGCACGCAGGAACATGACCGCCGGCCTGATCGCCGGAGGCTTCTCGGCCGTCGTCTTCGCGCTCTGCTTCATCGTCGCCCTCCTCTACATCGCCCACGGATGAGCGAGCACACGCGCATTCCGCAGGCAAGCGAGACGATCCAGGCGCCCCGGCCTTCCTGGGGCCCCGCGTTCTTCGCGCTCGGGGCGACCGGTGCCGTGGCGGGGATCTACGCCAACGGATTCGTCTTCTCCGCCTTCATCTGGTCCTACATCGGGATCGTCGTGCTGCTCTTCGCCTTCCGGGCGATCGTGCGGAGCTCGATCCGCAGCTACTACAGCCTGCCCCGCCGACAGGATGCGCGCCCCGCCACCCTGCCGGTCGAGCAGATCTACCTCGAGTCTCAGCCCTCCAGCGGCCGTCCCCAGGGCTAGAAACGCCTCTCAGCGCCTCTCAGGGGCGCTAGCCACCGCCCGCACCGCTGGGCAGCGGCATTTCACTGGTGGCACCGTCGGAGGTCCACACGCGGACGATGTCGCGCATCGAGAGGATGCCGACCACCTGGCCCTCGTCGAAGACCACCAGATGGCGAACGCCCCGACGCGACATCTCGGCTGCCGCATGCTCGAGGCTCCAGTCGGGGGCGGCGGTGAGCACCGACTCGGCCATGTGGGCGCCGACGGTCTCCGCGTCGGGATCCTCACCCCTACCGACCGAGAGCAATAGGTCACGCTCGGTGACGATGCCCGGCGTCGGCGCCTCGTCGTCGATCACCAACGCGGCGCCGACATTGCTGTCGACCATCGCCCTGGCCGCCTGGCGCAACGTGTGCGATGGACCCACCGTCACCGATACATCGGACATGCCATCCCTCACCTGCATTTGCGACCTCCTTAGCGGACGAGATCCACCTTAGTGCTGATCGATGCAAATGTACCTCACCCTCGGCGGCCGGCAAACGTCGTGCCGGGTGCCCCGACATATAGACTCCCCGGCGCCTCAGAAGTATGCACAACCTTCCTAAGCCCATTCGCCTGCTCGCCCCCCTCGTCGCCCTGCTCGCGGCCGTCGTCGTGATCTCCGGCTGCGGCACGACGAACGCCGATATCGCGCGCGGTCGCGTCATCTTCACCAAGGACTGCGGCGCCTGTCACGTGATGGCGCAGGCCGGTACCGCGGGAGTCGTCGGGCCGAATCTCGACGACGCGTTCGCCGCCGCCCGTGAAGCGGGCGGCTTCGACGCCGCGACGATCGAAGGCATCGTCAAGGCGCAGGTGGAGAACCCGCGCCCCGGCAACGGCAACCCGATGGCGTCCATGCCCGCCAACATCGTCGAGGGCACCGACCTCGACGATGTCGCCGCCTACGTCGGCAAGTACGCGGGCGTCCCCGGCGCGGCGCCGCCGGAAGTCGAAGGTGGCCCCGGCGCCCAGGTCTTCGCCAACAACGGCTGCGGTGGCTGCCACACGCTGGCCGCCGCCAATTCGGGCGGCACCACCGGTCCGGATCTGGACGAAGTCCTGCCCGGCCAGAGCAACGCGGAAATCGAAGAATCGATCGTCAATCCGGAAGCGAAACTCGAGCCTGGCTACAAGGGCGGGATCATGCCGAACAACTTCAAGGAAACGATCCAGCCGGAAGAAATGAAGCAGCTGGTGGAATACCTGAGCGAATCCGCCGGGAAAAAATCCGGCGGCTGATAGCCCAGGGCGGCCGCGAGGCCGCGGCGGTAATCATCTGAATATGTTCGCGAGCCTTCGAAACCGCTTCGAGATCTCCCCGCACCGCTACGCGCAGGTCACCACCGTCGCGTTGATCGGGCTGGCGCTGATCGTCTTCAGCGGCGCCGCGGTGCGTCTTACCGACTCGGGCCTCGGCTGTCCGGACTGGCCCCAGTGCTACGGCGCCGGCGAACATCCGGCGCTCGAATCGCACGCGATCATCGAGATGACCAACCGGATCATCACCGGCCTCCTCGGCGTCGCGGTGATCGCGGCCTGCCTCCTCTCCTTCTTCCGCCGTCCCTACCGCAAGCACCTGGCCTGGATCGGGATCCTCCTCCCCCTCGGCGTCGTGGCCCAGGCGATCCTCGGCGCGCTGGTCGTGAAGTACGACCTGCGGCCGGAACTCGTGATGGGTCACTTCATCCTCTCGATGATGCTGCTGGACGCCGGGTTCGCGCTCTTCTGGTGCTCGCGCTACGAGCCCTGGGACCGGCGGCGCTCCTGGGATCGCAAGGGTGTCTGGGCGGTGCGCGCCCTGATTCCCTTGGGGCAGCTGACGATCCTCGCCGGGACGATCGCCACCGGCTCGGGGCCGCACGCGGGCGAGTTCGAAGGACAATTCGTCGAACGCTTCACGTTCGCGGGCCACAACACGCTCGAATGGGTGGTCCAGCGCCACGCCGTCCTCGCGGCGATCTACGGCTTCGCCGCGATCGGCGTCTGGTTCTACCTGCGGCGACCGAGCGGCGACCGGCGGGCGCTCAAACCGCTGACGCTGGTGCTGATCCTGCTCGCTGTCCAGGGCGTCGTCGGCTACGTCCAGTGGGAGCTCGAACTGCCGCCCGCGATCGTCTGGGTCCACGTCGGTCTCGCCACCTGCAACTGGCTGGCGATGCTGTGGACGATCGCCGCGGCCGGGCGTCTGGAGCCGCGCACCGGCACTCCCGCGAAGCTTACGCGTGGCGAGACGCCGTCCGGCGAGCAGGCCGGGGCTCCTGCCGGCGCGGGCGCGGGCCCCGCCTGAGAGCGCGGGGAGCCCCAACTTGCTCCCCTTTTGGCTCTCGATCGGCTTTCTCAGCGCCGTCCAGGGCGTTCTTGTCGGCCTTCCCGGGCCTCCTGTCGCAATCCCCCTCCTGGGCCGCTTTCAGGGACGCTGGTGGGCCCTGGTACTGCCCCTTTCGATCGTCGTCGCGATCGGCGCGATCGCCCTCGACTCCGCCTCGGCCGACTTCCTCACCTGGCTGGCCCTGATCGCGGTCCCCCCACTGGCGGGGGTCGCCCTCGGCTGGATCGTCCACGGGGCACGGCCCTGGTTCGCTCTCGCCGCGATTCCCCTCTTCGCGGTCGCCTGGGCGGCAAAGGGCGAACTCGGCGGCCAGAGCTGCGCCCTGGCCCTCTCGGCCCTCGCCTGCGTGACCCTCGGCTGGCTCCTCGTCTGCGTCGTGCCCACCCGCTGGGTGAAGCTCGGCATCTACGCGATGGCGGTCGTCGACGCCTACCTCGTCTTCACCGAACTCCTCCAGGAACCGAACTCGGTCCTCAACGCCGCCGCCCCTGCCGCCGACCTACCGAAGCTCCAGCTGGTGAACTGGGGCTCAGCACTGATGGGCTTCGGCGACCTCTTCATCGCCGCCGTCCTCGGCGCCCTACTTGCCCGCGATCCACGCCTCCAACTCCGCGGCGCCATCCTCGCCGCTCTTCTCTGCTGCGCCTGGGATCTCCTCTTCTTCGCGATCGACACCACCCCAGCCACCGTCCCCGTCGCCCTCACCCTGCTGACGCTCGAGCTGTGGGGACGGTGGCGGCGGCGAGAGCCGACAAGCGCCTAGAGCTCGGTCGCGAAGAGCACAACCAACGCGCCGAAGCCCGCCATGACGGCCCCGGTGAAGCCGATGAACCCGCCGATGAGAACTTTGACAAGGTCGTCGAGGCGGTTGTCGACCCGGTCCGACTCGTGACTCCATCCTCGCCGCGAATCCCTCGAAGCGGGTGTCGGACACCTCTGCCATCTCCGCATCCTCTCGCCTGGTCATCGTCGCCTCCATACGAGGGAGGCAAAGGCGCAGATCTGCCTGTCCGAAACGGCGAACGTGCCGATTGTGCTCCCGTTCGCGTGGCCGCGAACGGGAGCTCAGAAGTGGGTTGCGAAAAGCGTGATGAGGGCGCCGAAACCAGCGAACATCATCGTGCAGATGGCGATGACGGCGAGGATCATCGCGTGTCGCAGACCCTCGACGCTCAGGCCGAGCGAATCGACGCTCGCCTTGAGATCGTCGAGTCGCTCGTCGCTCCAGCGGGTTCTCGCGCCCATCGCCTCCACGGGTCTGAGGCTACTGGGTGGAAACCCTTTTGTGGCGCGGAAAATGTGCCAATTGTGTGCCAATCCAAGGGCGGGCTGACGCCTACGGTTTGTAGTCGGGACCCCCGGGACGGTTACGGGCGTTGTGCCACCAATCCCGCGTCCATCGATAGCCGTAGGCGCACCCGATGATCGCCAGGACGAGGCCGTAGAGCGCACCGATCAGGCTCCCCGCCAAGAGCGCCAGTCCGATAGCCGAGCCGCCCGCAAGGGCAAAGATCAAGACCCATTTGAAGACGGCCCCCTCGTTGTAGTTCATCTCCCCACCCCAATCAGCCCTCGGATGGGCGACGGACGCGAGACTCTGGCGCAGCAATCGTCGTGGCGGGCAAGGACGCAGACCCGAAGGCGTGGCAGAGCCACGTCGAGCGGTCGAGGACGCCGCCCGCCGCGGCGAGGGCCAGCCAGAGACCGCGGACATCGCCCATCCGAGGGCGCTCTACAGGATGTAGACGGTGAAGAACACGACGATCCACATGATGTCGACGAAGTGCCAGTAGATGCCCGGCACCTCGACCCCGAGATGCTTCTCGGGCTCTTTGTCGAAGTGGCCTCGGAAGGCGCGGACCGTCGCCGCGGTGAGCAGACACAGCCCGATGAAGACGTGGGCGCCGTGCAGGCCGGTCAGCGAGTAGAAGATCGTGCCGAAGGCCTCGGTGCGATCGCTGAAGCCGAGGTGCACGTACTCGTTGATCTGGACGAAAAGGAAGGTGAGGCCGAGCAGCCAGGTGAGCACCAGGCCGAGTTTCATCGCCTGTTTGTTGCCCTTGCGGATGCCCTCCAGGGCGTAGTGGATCGTGAAGCTCGAGGAGACCAGGATGACGGTGTTCATCCCCGCGACCGCGACCGGCAGTTCGAACGGGTGCGGCGGCCAGGACTCCGGGTTGACCACTACGCGCAGGAAGAAGTACGAGGCGAAGAAGGATCCGAACAGCATGACCTCGGAGACGATGAAAAGCAGGATCCCGAGGGTCTGGCGGTCGATCCGCGAGCTGTTGTTGGCCTCCGGCGGACCGTGGTGCTCGTGCTCGGCGGCGTGACCGCCGGCGCCGTGGGGAAGCGGTACGGACGCGCTCTCCATCAGTGCTCACCTCCCTCTGCCACGACCGAGGCGAAGGCCGCGGGCGCGCGACCGGACTCGACGTGGCTGACCGGCTTGTCGGTGATCTCCCGGACCCGGCCGATCAGGTCGCTCTGCAGCCAGCGCGACTCCTGGCCGGCGAAGGTGGAGATCAAGATCTCGTCGATGCGGTAGTGCTCGATCGCGTTGCGGACCGCCTCGAAGGGGTCGTCGCCGGAGATCGGCAGGCCGGTCGCGTCGATGTCGGACCGGTAGAGCTCGGCGAGCGTCGCGGAGAGGTCACGGACGACCTGCTCCTCGGCGACGTCCTCGCTGCGCGGGCAGATGATCGTGTAGCGGTGCGGGCGCGTCTGGGCGCGCTCCTTCAACCGGTCGACGAGGTCGGTGGCATTCACCGTTTTGGTCGCCACCACCAGCACGTGGCTGAGGTCGAGGCGGATCGCGTCCTCTTCGACCCGCACCGGGATATGGGTGAACTTCACCTCCGGCTCGGCGATCTCGCGACTGACCTCGACGAGGTCCTTGCGGGCGAAGCCGAAGCGGGTGTCGTAGAGCGCCGAGTAGAGAACCTCGGCGGGCCGGTCGGCGCGGATCGCGTCATCGAGGGCAAGCTGCGGCGCCGGGTCGAGGACCTGGCCGACCGAGTCGATCCCGAAGGCAGCGAACAACGACATCGTCACCTCGACCCGGGCGCGAGCCGAGGCATAGAGGTCATCGCGGTCGATCCGCGTGCCGATCGTAGGCTGGTTCTGCGGCGCGGCGACGATGACCTGGGACACCGTCCCGGCCTCTGTACGATCGCGGACCGCCTGCAGCAGCTTGCGACCGCCGGCGACCTCGTTCAGGAAGACCAGCAGCGGTCGCTTCTCGGCCTGAGGCGCGACGACGTCGGTCACGAGCCCACCATCGTCTGCCGGGTGGCCGGAACCTCGGCCCCTTCACCGGGCATGATCGCGTGGCGCGCGCCGGGGATGCCGTACTCGTACGGACCGCCGACGACGCGCGGGATCTCGTCGAAGTTGAAGACCGGCGGCGGCGAGGAAACCAGCCACTCGATCGACTTGCCGCCCCACGGGTTGGCGGGAGCCTTCGGGCCGAAGCGCCAGGAGACGATCATGTTGTAGACGAAGATGATCTGGACGGCGCCGAGCATGAAGGCGAAGCAGCTGATCAGCAGGTTCCAGTTGCCGAACTGGCTCGCGTAGTCGGCAACCCGTCGCGGCATGCCGTCCATACCCACCCAGTGCATCGGGATGAAGGTGCCCCAGGTGCCGATCAGGGTGCCCCAGAAGTGGACGCGACCGAGCTTCTCGTCGTACATCCGCCCGGTCATCTTCGGGAACCAGTGGTAGAGGCCGGCGAAGATCGTGAAGACCGAGCCGCCGAAGAGCACGAAGTGGATGTGGGCGACGATGAAGTAGGTGTCCGAGACGTGGATGTCGAACGGCACCATGCCCAGCATGACGCCGGAGATCCCGCCGATCGTGAAGGTCACGATCATCGCTAAGGCGAACAG
Source organism: uncultured Actinomycetes bacterium (assembly GCA_963782515.1). Taxonomy (GTDB): domain Bacteria; phylum Actinomycetota; class Thermoleophilia; order Solirubrobacterales; family 70-9; genus VAYN01. The sequence continues at coordinate 2,105,359 of CAWAJY010000004.1, forward strand.
CATCGCCGTCGATTTCGTGTGGATTTTCCCGAAATAGAGCGTCCCCAGCCAGGAGAAGACCTTGATCCCGGTCGGCACGGCGATCAGCAGCGTGGTCAGCATCATCGGCACGCGCAGCCAGCTGAACATGCCCGCCACGAACATGTGGTGCGCCCAGACCGAGTAGCTCAGGACGACGATCCCGATCAGCGCCAGCGCCATCAGGCGGTAACCGAAGATCGGTTTACGGGCGTGGACGGAGATGACCTCGGAGATGATCCCGAAGCCCGGCAAGATCATGATGTACACCGCCGGGTGCGAGTAGAACCAGAAGATGTGCTGGTAGCTGATCACGTCGCCGCCCGAGCCGAACTGGAAGAAGTTCGTGTGGAGGACGCGATCGAAGAGGACCATGAACTGGACGCCGGAGATGAACGGCGTCGCGGCGACGACCAGGAGCGAGGTCGAGAGGTTCGCCCAGACCAGCAGGGGCATGCGCCAGAAGGTCATTCCGGGCGCACGCATGGTGATGATCGTGACCAGGAAGTTGAGCGCCGTGAAGATCGATGAGAACCCGGCGAACTGCACGCCGATGTTGAAGAAGGACTGCCCTAACGGGGCGCCGGTCGAGAGCGGCGCGTAGCCGGTCCAGCCGGCGTCGAAGGCGCCACCCGGGGCGAGGAAGGAGGCCAGGAAGAGGATCCCGGCCAGCGGCAGCATCCAGTAGGAGAGCGCGTTCAGGCGCGGGAAGGCCATGTCCGGCGCGCCGATCATCAGCGGCAGGACGTAGTTGGCCATCCCGGCGAACATCGGGATGATGAAGACGAAGATCATCAGCACCGCGTGCGTCGAGAAGAGGCTGTTGAAGGTCGACGCGCCGACGATCTGAGTGCCCGGCTGGGCGAGCTCGGCCCGGATCAGCATGGCCATCAGGCCGCCGATCAGGAAGAAGATGAACGAGGTGACGACGTACTGGACGCCGATGACCTTGTGGTCGGTGTTGACCTTGAAGTAGTCCTTCCAGCTGTACGCGCCGTGGGACGAGTGGTCGTCCGGGATCGTCGGCGCGCCGAAGCCCCAGCGCAGCCAGTAGTCGAAGCAGCCGATCCCGAGCAGGAAGCCCAGCGGGGCGGTGATCAGCGGGACGACGACCTGCGGGTAGCCCGTCTGTTCGCTCTGGAACACGGGCAGGCCGGAGACGGCGCGCAAGACGACCACGATGCCCACACCGAACGCAGCGGCGAGCACCGTGCAGAGAGCAGCGCGATACCAGCCGGGTCGAGTGAACGTCGCAACCATCTACTTCGCCTCCATTATTCCGCGTTTACCCGTTCGAGCGGTTCCGGATTGGTCTCGGTGTCCTCTTTGACCGACACCATCATGTCGGTGGGCACTTTTTCTTTGATGCCTTCGACCCATTTGTCGAACGCCGACTGGGATTGGACGATGACTTTCGCCCGCATCGAGGAGTGGCCGAAGCCGCAGAGCTCGGTGCAGATCAGCTGGTAGGTCCCGGTCTTGGTCGGGGTGACGATCGCCGTCGTCGTGATTCCGGGCACGTTGTCTTTCTTGATCCGCCACTGGGGCACCCAGAACGAGTGGATGACGTCCTGCGAGTGCATTTTGAAGACGATCTGGCGGTTCACCGGGACGTGGAGAATGCCCTGCGAGTAGGCATAGTCTTTGCCCGGATACCCGAAGGACCAGGCGTATTGCTGGGAGAAGACGTCGACCGTCAGGTGCTTCGGGTCGGGTTCTTCGATTTCGTCCAGCACTTTCCAGCTCCAGGCACCGGCGAAGAGGACGATGATCGTCGGAATCACGGTCCAGGCGATCTCGAGGCGCGTGTTGCCGTGGATCGGCTCGCCGTCGGACTCGTCGCCGGGTTTCGCGCGGAAGGCGATCAGCGCGTAGGCCAGGGCGACCACCACGACCGCGAAGACGAGCGACGAGAGGACGATCATGATGTTCATCAGATCGTCGATCTTCGGGGCGGCCGTGGAGTCCTCGGCGCCGTTCCAGTTGATCGACAGCATCACCGCCGAGATGACCGCCGCGAGCGCGACGGATGCACCGGCCATCTTGGCTATCGGGAGGCGGTTCGTGAACACCGCGCGGCATTCTATTGGCGCGCGGCGGCGGCGCGCTTTGCCGCCCAAATGACGCTCCGCACTAGGGACTCGGGACCGGCAATCCACCTAGGTTTCCGGCGGCGGCATCGAGCACGCCGCGGGCGACACCCTCCCAACTCCAGAGGCGGGCGACCGTCTCCACGAGGGTCGCGCGGGCCTCCGCGCGGGTCTCCTCGGGGAGTTCCAGCCAGCGGTCGAGACGGTCGGCGAGCGCCTCGACCGCCCCCGGTTCGACCGGGAAGCTGACCAGCGGCGCGACCGCGCCGGGAAGGGCGGCGGCGAGGCGATCGGAGACCTCGCGCATCCCCGAGTGCCCGGCGGAGATCGGCAGCGCCCCGCAGGAGGCCCCCTCGACCGCGACCATCCCGAACGCCTCCGGGAAGGTGCTCGGCATCACCATCGCGTCGGCCTTGGGAAAGAGCGCCGCGACCTGGTCATGCTCGAGCCGGCCGATCCACTCGACCGACCCGGCGGCCGCGCGGGCCGAAGCGGCGTAGCCCGCGGGCGGGTCGGCGAGGAAGGCGGAGAGGATCGACAGCGGCTTCTCCTCTCCCCCCTCCAGTGCCCATCCCGCCGCGGCGACGGCGCGCGCGTCGTCGAGGTCACCGTGTTCGAGCGCCGCCGCGAGGCGTTTCAACCCGTCTTCGTAGGCGCCGAAGCCAGCCACCTGCAGCCGCACCTCCGGGTGCCTCGCCCGCACCAGCGGCCAGGCGGCGAGCAGCAGATCGACCCCCTTGGAGACGATCAGCTTGCCGACGAAGACCACCAGCGGGTCCCGCCCCGCCTCGCCGGGAGCGAACTCCTCGACGTCGACGCCGGGCGGGCCGAGCCGCGTCTTCTCCTTCAGGGCGGGGAGATCGGGCAGCGCCGTCCAGAGCGATTCCCCGGTGTGCGCGGACCCGACCAGGACGCCCTGGGCCGCCTTCATCCCCTCGTAGGCGTAAGGGAGGAAGCGCGGGTGAGGTTTGACGGTGTACTCGAGCGCCGAGCCGTGGATCTTCGCGGCGAAGGGGGCGACGTCGGCGCGGGCGAGGATCGCCGGCCCCATCACCAGGTGGTTGGCGAGCGCGGCGTCGAAGCCCCCCACCTGGGCGGCCACCTCCCGCACCGCGGCGACGTTGGAATCGATGTAGCGGTCGAGCTCGGCCTCGGTCAGCTCGTCGAAGGCCTTCACCTCGAAACCCGGATAGGGGTCCTTCACGTAGACCGGCAGCAGGCCGCCGATGTCCGGGTTGTGGATCTGGACGCCGGGGATCTCCACCTCGCGGTCCTGGCAGAGGAGGTGCACCTCGTGGCCGAGGCGCGCCAGGGCCGGCGCCAGGTTGACGTTGTAGATGTTGCTGCCGGTGCCGCGCAGCATGTAGCCGTGGAAGATGAGGACGCGCATATCGTTCCGCCCAAGCTATTAGTCTGTCCGGCGATGAACCGTAAGCAGCTCTACCGCATGCGCGCCCCGGCCTCCGGCCGCGAGGCGATCGCACCCGCCGAACCGGGTCAGATCTACCGGGACCGCGAGACCGGCGAGGAGATGTTCCCCGTCGCGAAGGTCCTCCCCCTGGCCCCCTCCGCGTCGACGCTGCCGCGCAGCCCCGAGAACCTGCGGGCCTGCAAGCGCTGCGACCAGCTGATCGGCATCGACGTCAGCGACTGCCCTTACTGCGGTCTGAGGCAAGGCGCGGTCTGAAGCACGCCCCCGTCGGCTATTCGGCCGTCGGGCTTTTGACCAGCGTCGCCGTGTAGAGCAGGCGCGCGTTCGAGTAGTAGCAGCCGTAGGTCTTCGTCTTGCCGACGCCCTGCTGCGGGTGGCCGCCCTGGATGTCTTCTTTGGAGGAGCAGTGTTCCGGCAGGCGGCTGCCGCGCCAGGTGTTTTCGCTGGATACGTTGAAGGCGAACATCGGCGCCCAGGTCGGGATCGTGAGGGCGACGACCTGACCCTGCAGGATCGACAGAGGGTGTTTGAGGGCGAAGATCGGCGTCGTCCCGAAGAAGGGGTTCAGAACCTGGAGGGGGCTCTGGCGGACGAGCGTGTATTTCGGCGGGTTCGTGCCTTCGATCGGCTTGAGGATCCCGATCCGCGCCTCCGACGGTTCGCCGAGGAATTCGTCGAAGAACTTCACCTCGTCGGTCGTCGTTTCGGTTTCCGTGGTCGAGGGCTTGGCGAGGGTGATCGACCAGGCGACGATCTTGCCGTCGTAGGGCGCCTCGTAGGGGCGCGCGATGCCGTCGGCGATCGACTGGAAGCCGGTGACGTGGCCCTCGACCCGGCAGGGCTGGACCTCGACGTTGTTGACGATTTTGCCCGGACAGGAGGCCGGCGGCGTTTCCGCGGTCTGGCCGAGGACGGTGACGGTGAGCGGCGCCGAATTGGCCGAGCCGGGGTTGATCGCGACGAAGAGCGCCGCGAGGCAACCCGCGACGGCGAGAGCGATGGCGGCCGGGCGGCGGCTGTGGGTGGACGATTCGTGCATGAGTCTTCGCTAACACGACCTGTCTAGGCCAGTTGCGGCGCCCCATCTTTACGAGCCGCGCCGGGAGATGCGGGCTCGCGGTGCCTCTTGCACGATCTGGGCCGGCGGCGCGTTCGCACTTCTTGCCGCATAGCGGCAAGAAGTGCGAACGCAGGCCTCGCTAGCGTGCCGCGCATGGACGACGCGCAACGAGCGCTTGCGGAGGCCGAGCGGGTCCTCCACCAGAACTGGCGCGAAGGCGAGGCGGGCGGGGTCCCCTACGCCTACACCGAGCCGAGCCCCGGCCGCTATCCCTGGCAGTGGTACTGGGACTCGTGCTTCGCCGCGATCGCCAATCGGCGCTCCAGGACCCGAGCGCTCGCGGGCCGAGCTGGAGAGCCTCCTCGCCGCCCAGCGCCCGGACGGCTTCATCGGCCACACGATCTTCTGGCACCGCCCGGTCTACGGCGTGCGGCGCGCCTTCTACAACGTCGCCTCGCGGACCGCGCGGCAGACCGAGACGATCCAGCCGCCGCTGCTCGCCTGGGCCTGGCGGTCCGCGGTCGGGGATCCGGCGGTGGAGCCGCGCATCGCCGCCCAGGCCGACTGGCTGCTGGCCAACCGCGACCTCGAGGGCGACGGCCTCCTCTGGATCGTCCAGCCCGACGAGTCGGGCCTCGACGCGTCGCCCAAGTTCGAACCGGTCTGGGGCCGTCGCTCCAACGGCCGGGCGGGTTTTCCCCTCCTTGTCGCGCACAATCGACGGCTGGACTGGGACGCGCGGCGGATTCGCGATCGCGGCGGGCCGGTCCTCTGCGAGACGCTGGTCAACACGCTCTGGTCCCTGTCGCTGCAGAGCCTCGGCCGCCCCTCGGTGACGCCGGCGCTGGTGGAGCGGCTCTGGGACGAGCGGCGCGGCCTCTTCGTCGACGAGGCCCAGCCGGGCGGCCTCCGCCCCACCCCGGTCACCTGGGCGAGCCTGGCACCGCTGGCGCTCCCGGACCTGCCGGAGGCGATCGGCCGGCGCCTGGTCGAGGAGCACCTCCTGAACGGGCGCGAGTTCCTCACCCCGGTGGCGCCGCCGTCCGTCTCCGTCTCCGAGCCCACCTACGACCCGACCGGCGGCCGCGGCCCGATCCGCCGCTACTGGCGCGGCCCGACCTGGATCAACTCCAGTTGGCTCGTCTGGCTCGGCATGCGCCGCCTCGGCTACCTGGAGGAGGCCGAGCGCCTCGCGGCCGGCGCCATCGCAGCGGTCGTCAAATCAGGCCTGCGCGAGTACTACGACCCCCGCGACGGCACCGGTCAGGGCGCCAAGGACTTCGCCTGGTCCGCCCTGATCGCCGAGCTGGCCGACCCCGACCCAAACCTGAGCCCCGGGCGCGGGCGACCCTCGTTACACGCCTGATCCCGCGGGCGACTCTCGTAAACCCATCCGTAACGAGGGTCGCCCGCGCCCCTGGGTTTGTTACGAGGATCGCCCGCACTGCGAGGCGGCAGACCACTGGGCAGCCCGAGCCTGACCTATCGCTTCAAATGGGCGGCTGAGAAGGACGCAGGGAGCGAGCCGAGGGGAGCGCACTCAAGTGCGTGACCTGAGGAGAGCGACCGAGGACGCCCTCAGGCGTTCATTTGTAGCGGTAGGTGATGCGACCTCGGTCCAAGTCGTACGGCGACAACTCGATCTTCACGCGGTCGCCGGGCAGGATGCGGATGTAGTGGCGGCGCATCTTGCCGGAGATGTGGCCGAGCACGTCGTGCCCGTTGTCCAGTTTGACCCGGAACATCGTGTTCGGGAGGGCCTCGGTGATCTCGCCCTCCATTTCGATCTTTTCCTCTTTAGCCATGCGGCCGAAGAGCGTACCCTAACCGCGCAGTAAGCCGAGTGCGCCATCGCGGTCGGTGACCTCGCCGGCGTACTGGGCCGCCTCCAGCTCGGCCAGCTTGGCGCCGATCTCGGGGCCCTCGATGCCGAGCTCGGCGGCGATCTCGTCGCCCCGCAGGAGCGGTTTCGGCGGCCCCTCGCGGAGCCAGTCGAGGGCCGCGGCGACCATGTCCCGCGCCAGGTCGAGGTGGGCCTGGACCATCTCCGGCGCGGCGATCGGGCCCGCGCCGCGGGCCGAGAGGCGGTCGGCGACGGTGAGCAGCGTGACGTCGATCGTCACCGGTTCGGTCCGCCGCAGATAGTCGTGGACGCGGCGCGGCGGCAGCGGCGCCTCGTGGATCATGAAGCCGAGCACCAGGTGGTGGAGCGTCAGCGCCTGCAGGTACCGGGTCAGCTTGCGGGAGGCCCGCAGGCGTCCCATGATCTGCCCGATCGTCTGCGCGCCCTCGGTGTCGTGGCCTTTGAAGCCGACGAAGCCGTCCTTCTCCTGTCGGGTCTGGGGCTTGGCGATGTCGTGGAGGAGGGCGCCGAAGCGCAGCGCCGTGGCACGGTCCATCTCATCGGCGAGCGGCTCGGCCAGAAAGGCGGCGGCTTCGGCGGCGCGCTCCTCGCCGACGAAGCGCGCAAGGTCGGCCTCGATCTCCAGCGTGTGCGCGAGCACCTCGAGCGTGTGCCCGTGCACGTCCAGGTGGTGGTTTGGGCCCTGTTCGACGCCCTTGGTCCCCTCCAGCTCGGGAAGGACGACGGCGGTGATCTGGAGGTCGTCGAGGAGCTCGAGGCCGCGCAGCGGTGCCGGGCCGCCGAGCAGCTGGCGCAGCTCGGCGAGCTGGCGCTCGCCCGCGGGCTCGGCGGCGCGCGCGACGCTCGCGCGGGCGAGGGCGACGGTGTCGGGGTCGATCCGCAGGCCCAGGTCCGACGCGAGCCGCGCGGCGCGCAGGAGCCGCAACGGGTCCTCCTCGAAGCCCTCCGGCCCGACCGCGCGCAGAACGCGCCGCTCGAGATCGCCGAGGCCGTCGAACGGGTCGAGGACCGCGCCGCCGGAGAGCGGCACGGCGACGGCGCCGACGGTGAAGTCGCGGGCGGCGAGGTCGGCCTCGATCGAGTCGCCGCGGAGCGCGGTGACGTCGACCTGCCAGCCTCGCGACGGCGCCACCACTCGCCAGGTACGGAACTCGGCGGAGAGCTCGAAGGCGTGCTCGCCGAGCTCGCGCCCGAGCGCCTTGGCGACCTGACCGGGATCGCCGGCGACGGCGAGGTCGAGGTCGGCGACATCGCGGCCGAGCGCCGCGTCACGGACCGCCCCGCCGGCGATCCAGACCCCCTCTCCGCCGCCAAGCGCGCGGATCGCGGCCGCCGGGAGCGGCGCGGCGCGGAGGTCGTCGGCGAGGCTCACCCCTCCCCTCCCACCCTGCGGGGCACGCGCGGGGAGATCGCGCAGGTGACCTCGTAGTTGATCGTGCCGAGCCGGGCGGCAATCTCCTCGGCGCGGATCTCCCCCTCGCCCTGGCGCCCGATCAGCACCGCCTCGGCACCGGGCTCCACCGTGGTCTCGGGACCGAGGTCCACGGTCAGGTTGTCCATCGACACGGTCCCGACCAGCGGGCAGCGGCGGCCCTGGACGAGAACGTCGCAATCGTCGCTGAGGGCACGCCGCACGCCATCGCCGTAGCCGAGCGGCACGACCCCGACCCAGGTGTCCTCCGGCGCGCGCCACCGGCGCCCGTAGCCGGCGCTCTGTCCGGCGGGGAAGCGCTTAACCGCGGCGACGTGGGAGCGCAAGGAGAGCACCGGCGCCAGCCCGTGCGCGGTCGGGTCGAGCTGGAAGGGGTCGAGGCCGTAGATCGCCACCCCGCAACGGGCCATGTCGAAGTGGGAGCGCTCCGAGCGGAAGACGGCGGCGCTGTTGGCGGCGTGGACGGTGACGCCGGGATGCTCGGCGTGGACGGCCTCGGCGACCGGCTCGAAGCGGGCGAGCTGCTCGAAGAAGTAGCCGTCGTCGTCGTCGGGTTCGTCGGCGGTGGCGAAGTGGGTCCAGACCCCGGCGAGCTCGAGGTCGGGATCGGCGGCGACCGCGCGGGCGAGCCGCACCACCTCCTCGCCGTCGAAGGTGCCGAGCCGGCCCATGCCGCTGTCGTGCTTGACGTGGACGCGCGCGGGACGCCCCAGCGCGCGGGCGCGGGCGGCGACGAGCTCGAGAAAGCCGGGGGCCCAGACGCTGATCGCGGAGCCGACGCCGAGCACGATGTCGACCTCGGCGTCGGTGAGCGCGCCGAGCGTGAGCAGGTCGGGCGCCACCTCCGCCACCTCCGCCGCCTCGGTCGCCGCCGCCACCGCGAGCGTGGTCGCGCCGCCCGCCACCGCCGCTCCGGCGCACGCCACCGCCCCGTGCCCGTAGCCGTCGGCCTTCACCACCGCGCAGAGCCGCGTCTCCCCCAGCTCGGCCCGCAGGCGTTCGCAGTTGGCGCGCAGGGCGCCGAGGTCGATCCGGGCGACTGCCCGCTCCATGGTTACGAGTCGACGACGGCGGCGAGCGCGTCGGCCCGCGTGACCATGCCCGCCAACCGCCCGTCCTCGTCGATCACCGGCAGATGGTTGTGGTGGTGATCGGCAATTTTCTTCGCCACCCGGTCGGCCGCCTCGTAGGTGTGGACGGTGATCGGGTCGGCGGTCATCAGCTCCGTGACTTTCGTCGCGAACGCCTTTTCCAGCCGCTTCTCGAACCCTTTCATCGAGCCGATGAAGACGACCCCGCCCATGATTTCGAGGTAGTGCGGCAGGTGCAGGTCCGACTCCTCGTCGGCGAGGATCAGGTCGGACTCGCTGACGATGCCGACCACCTTGCGGTCCTCGTCGAGCACCGGGATGGCGCCCATGTTGCTCTTCGCCAGCAGGTCGATCGCGGTGCGGGCTTCGTCGTCGGGCGTGACGCTGGGCACCTCGGCGCTCATGATCTCGGCGGCGGTCTTCATCGGTCGCGCGAGGTTATTCGACCGACCCGGCGGAGCGTAGCCCCGCCGGGATCGCGGCGATCACGTCGGTCGCGATGACCGACTCGGCCAGGCCGACGCGCCGCGCCGCCTCCTGTCCCGCCCGGGCGTGGGCGATCACCGCGGCGCAGGCGGCGGCGAACGGCTCCAGGCCACGGGCCAGGAGCGCCGCGGTCATCCCCGAGAGGACGTCGCCGCTCCCCGCCGTCGCCAGCGCGGGCGCGGCGACGGCGTTGACCGCGACCCGCTCGCCGTCGGTGACGATCGTGTCGTCGCCCTTGAGGACGACGACGGCACCGCTGCGCGAGGCCGCTTCGACCGCGGCGGCGAGGCGGTGGTCGCCGATCTCCGCGGACTCGCGCTTCAACAGCCGACCGAGCTCACCCGCGTGCGGGGTGAGGACCGTCGGCGCCTCGCGGGCGGCAAGGTAGGCGAGGCTGCCGGCGAAGGCGTTCAGGCCGTCGGCGTCGACCACCAGGGGCGCGTCGATGCGGGGGACGATCGCGCGGGCGAGCGCCAAGGAGTCCTCGTCGCGGCCGAGGCCCGGGCCGAAGACGCCGGCGGCGGCTTTCCCGAAAGCTTCGAGCAGAGCGTCGACGCCCGCGGTGCCGAGCCGTCCCTCCGGCCCGGGGATGCCGCGCGACATCACCTCGACCTCGGCGGCTTCGAAGACCGGCTCGAGGTCGGCGGCGACGGCGACGGTCGCGTAGCCCGCGCCGGCGCGGATCGCCGCGGTCGAGGACATCCGCACCGCGCCGGTGAGGCCGCGCGACCCGCCGGCGATCGTCACCTGGCCGGAGCTGAACTTGGTGGACCGGACGCCGCGGCGCGGCAGCAGGTCGAGGACGGCGGGCTCGATCACCCCGGCCGCGGCGGGCGGCGGCGCGCCGGGTGGGATGCCGATCGGCGCGACGAGGAGCTCACCGGTCGCCCACTTGCCGGGGGCGACGTAATGGCCGACCTTGGCGCCGTGGAAGGTGACGGTGGCGGCGCACTCGACCACCGCGCCCGCGACCTCGCCCGTCGCCGCGTCGACCCCCGAGGCGACGTCGCAGGCGACGACCGGCGCCCCGCAATCGTTCATCGCCACGATCGCCGCCGCGGCTGGTTCGCGGGGCGCGCCGGAGAAGCCGGTCCCGAAGATCGCATCGACGATCGCGCCCGAGCCGGCGAGGCGCGCTACGACGTCGTCGGCGACCTCGGCGAACCCCTCCCCCAGCCGCTTCAGGTTCGCGGTCGCGTCCTCGGTCAGATCATCCGCCGGCCAGAGGAGCAGGACCTCGGCCGCGAAGCCCATCTCCCGCAGCAGGCGGGCGGCGACCAGACCGTCGCCGCCGTTGTTGCCCTTGCCGCAGACGACCCGCACGGGACCGTCTGGAGCCAGTCGGGCGACCGCCTCGGCCACCGCCCGCCCGGCGTTCTCCATCAGCTCCAGCGAGTCGACCCCCTGGTCGGAGATCGCCCAGTGGTCGACCGACCGCATCCCCTCGGCGTCGTAAAGCCCTCGCAGCCACGTTTCCATGGCGCCAACCTACCCGGGCGGCCTACTTCTTCAGGCCGATGATCAGCTTCGCGGTCTGCGTGTCGCCTTCGGCTTCGGCGCCGATCCCGAGATAGTCGATCTTGTCCAGGTACGGTTTCGCTTCTTCGAGGTCGGCCAGTTCTTCGGGCGCGAGCATCGATTCGACCAACCCGAGCATCGGGCCGCCGGCGACGAAGGCGCTCATCGGGGTCGACCCGAGTGAGCTCTTGGCCGCTTCGAAGCCCGGCGTGGTGCCGAGCGTCTTCGTCTGGCTCCTCAGCGCCTGGGCCGCCGCCTTGGCCCCGTAGGCGATCACGATCTTTTCGCCCGCCGAGCCGACGACCAGCGGGGTCGTGCCGAGTTCCGGCACGCGGACCGAGAAGCCGCTGACTTCGCCGGAGACCGCGGTCACGCCCGGGGTCTTCGTCGCCCGCAGCAGGAGGCCGATGTTGGCGATCATGTTCTTCGCTTCGGTCGCGTCCTTGGCTTCGATCACGACCGCGCCACCGAGGTCGGCCTGGCTGGAGCCTTCGACGAAACCGGAGAGGTCGCCGAACGACTGCCCGAGCGTCTTCACGTCGATCCCCATCGCCTGGAAGGCTTCGCCGAGTTCGCCCGGTTCGATCTGTCCGGGGATCCCCTTCTGGCTGAATTCTTCGAGGCCTTCGCTGAAGCTCTTGCCGAATTCGGCGGTGGCGAAGCCGAGGGTCGCGCTCGCGGGCAGGGCTTCCAGCGCCGCCGTGGCGTCGCCGGCTTCAGGGACCGTATTGCCCAGGTTCGAGGAGACGTCGATCTCCAACTGATCGGATCGCGGGATCACGGTGGCGACGGCGGTCGCCTGCTTCGGTTCGATCCCGACCAGGTCGAAGAACGCTTCGGTTTCGGCCGGCAGCACGGATCTGGTTTCTTCGATCAAGCCGCCGATGTCGACGTAGACGTTGCCGATTCCTTCTTCCGGCGCGGTATCCATCGCTTCCTTGAACTTGGCGGATTCGTTCAGCCCTTCGCCTTCGAAGGCCTTCGCCATCGCTTCGAAATCGCCTTTGGTTTCACCGAAGACGATGTAGTCACCGATCGTCCCGATGACCGATTCTTCCTCGGCGTCTTCGAAGTACTTGTTACCTTCGAATTCGCCCTGTTCGTCGCCTTCGCCGCTCTTTTCCACCCGTTCTTCGATGAATTCTTCGGCTTCGCCCGAGTTCGTCGTTTCCAGCGCCATGCCGACGCCGTGGAAGTCGTTGCCGTCGTACCCGGCCAGGTACAAGCCCGCCTTTTCGCCCAGCCACGGTTCGATTTCTTCTTCGAAGTTCAGCTTTTCGCCTTCGCCGAGCGCCGCCCCTTCGAGTTCTTCGGCGACGAATTCGCCGACGTTGTCGATCCCGAGGACGGTGCTCGCCACTTCGTTCAGCGCTTCGCTGGTCTTCCCGTCCGGCTTCAGGTTCGCTTCCAGGTAGACCGGCGCGGACTTGGGGACCAAGCCCGCCGGTTCACCACCCCCGCCGCCGGACCCGCCACCGCAACCGGCGACGACGAGCGCCGCGGCAAGGACCGCAGCGATCGAGAGATACAGGGGCCTGGGGGACTTCCGCTGCGCGAGCATGCCTGGTTGATACCAGTACCGGACCCGGAACGGATCGCTCGTCCCGGAAGACCGGACTACTCGACGGTGACGGTCTTGGCCAGATTTCGGGGCTGATCGACGTTCAGCCCACGGGCACGGGCGATGTCGTAGGCGAGCAGCTGCAGCGGCAGCACGGCGAGGATCGGCTGCAGGATCCAGTCGCTTGACGCCACCTCGATCGTCGCGTCGGCCACTTCGCGGACCCGTTGGTCCCCGGCGGTCGCGATCGCGATCGTCTGGGCGCCGCGGGCGCGGACCTCCTCGACGTTGGAGAGGACCTTCTCCAGCACCGGGCTGTCGGTGGCGACGCAGACGACCGGAGTCTTCTCGTCGAGCAGCGCGATCGGCCCGTGCTTCATCTCCCCCGCCGCGTAGGCGTCGGTCGGGATGTAGGAGACCTCCTTCAGCTTCAGGGCGCCCTCGAGGCAGACCGGCAGGCCGATGTGGCGGCCGAGGTAGAGGAAGAACTCCTTCTCGAAGTGGGTCTCGGCGACCCCGCGGACCGCCTCCTGGGTGGACGCCAGGGTCTCGTCGATCTTCACCGGCAGCGCCTTCAGCTCGGCGACCAGCTCTTCGATCCGCGGCGTCGGCAGGGTCCCGCGCAGCTCCGCGATCCGCAGGCCGAGCAGGTACATCGCCGCCACCTGGGCGAGGAAGGTCTTGGTCGCGGCGACGCCGATCTCGAGGCCGGCACGGGTGTAGAGGACGGCGTCGGCATCGCGGGTCGCCTGGCTCCCCATGATGTTGGTGACGGTGAGGACCTTGGCCCCGGCCTCGCGGGCGAGGCGCATCGCGGCCAGCGTGTCGGCGGTCTCGCCGGACTGGGTGATGCCGATCACGAGGTCGCCCTCGCCGACCACCGGGTTGCGGTAGCGGTACTCGGAGGCGATGTCCATTTCGACCGGCACCCGCGCCCATTCCTCGATCGCGTAGCGGCCGATCAGGCCGGCGTGGTAGCTGGTGCCGCAGGCGACGATCACGATCCGGCCGACGTTGCGCAGGTACTCGTCGGTGAGGTCGACGTCGGAGAGGTCGACGCCGTCGGCCTCCGGCAGGCGGTCGGTGATCGTCTCGGCGACCGCGTCGGCCTGTTCGTGGATCTCCTTCAGCATGAAGGTCTCATAACCGCCCTTCTCGGCGGCTTCGGCGTCCCAGGTGACCTCTTCGGGGGCGCGCTCGACCGGGTTGCCCTCGGTGTCGGTGATCCGCACGCCGTCGGCTTCGATTTCCACCAGCTCGCCGTTTTCGATCGGCACCGCGACGCGGGTGTCGGCGAGGAAGGCGGGGATCGCGGAGGCGAGGAACGTCTCCCCGTCGCCGACGCCGGCGACCAGCGGGCACTCCTTGCGGGCGCCGAGCAGGCGGCCGGGCTCGTCGGCGTGCATGGCGACGAAGGCGTAGTGGCCGCGCAGCTCCGCGTAGGCGGCGCGGGTGGCAGCGGCGAGGTCGCCGTCGTAGTGGCGGGCGATCAGGTGGGCGACCACCTCGGCGTCGGTCTCGGAGGTGAAGTCCTCCCCTTCGGCGATCAGCTGCTTGCGCAGCTCCGCGTGGTTCTCGACGATCCCGTTGAGGACGATGTGGACCTTGCCGGAGCTGTCGTCGTGCGGGTGGGCGTTCTCCTCGGTGACCCGGCCGTGGGTCGCCCAGCGGGTGTGGGCGATCCCGGTGTCGGCGGGCACGAGCCCCCCGTTGCCGTTGGCGGCATTCTCGATCGCCGCCCGCAGGTTGGCGAGGTTGCCGACCGCGTGCACCGACTCGACCTCCCCGTTCTCGAGCAGGCTGATGCCCGCGGAGTCATAGCCACGGTATTCGAGCTTTTCCAGCCCCTGCAGGAGGATCTCCTCGCAGGGCCGGCCGCCCACGTATCCGACGATGCCGCACATGAAGGGGAAAGAGGTTAGAGGCTCATTCGACCCGGCGGCCAGGAACTTGAGTGGCGGGCGCTCGCGGCCGGGTTTCGGTTCGGGTGGCCCGCAAGGAATGTGATCGCAAAGCCGGCGCCCCGGACAGGGGACGCAAGGGCCTGCGGCCGTGGCCGAGACGGCCGGGTATGAAAGCGGCGGAGGAACCGTGACGCCCGTGAGGAGACGCCCCGAACCCCACACGTCCTCCCGACTTCCTCACACTTCGTGCGCATCCCGCAGGACCCGAAATGTTGATGGGCCGAAAACCCGTCATATAGGCGGGTTTTCGGCCCATCAACATCGGGGCGCGACGCAAGCGTGACGTCCCTGGGGACTTCCTCACGGAACCTTCACGTCCCGGGCGTCAAATAGGACTGCCGCCGCGGCCGGGACGGCAGGGAGAGCTACCCCAGCTCCTGCCGCACCAGCGCCACAAGCCGATCGCAAACCGCGTCGGCCTCGGCGGCGTCCGGTGCCTCGACCATCACCCGCACCAACGGCTCGGTCCCGGAGGGACGGAGGAGGACGCGGCCGCGGCCCTCGAGCGCCGCACTCTCGGTCTCCACGGCGTCCCAGACGAGCGTCGCGCCGGCCAGGCTCTCGCGATCGGCGACCTCGACGTTCACGAGCCGCTGCGGCAGCTTCGCCATCGCCGGGGCGTCGGCGAGCGCCGAGCCGCCCAGCTCGCGCATCGTCAGGAGCGCCGCGGCGATCCCGTCGCCGGTGGCGACGATGTCGGAGGCGATGATGTGGCCCGACTGCTCGCCGCCGAGCTTCCACTCGCGCCGCAGCATCTCGTCGATCACGTAGCGGTCGCCCACCTGGGTGATGGCGACCTCGATCCCGTCCTCCTTCATCGCCTGGTGGAAGCCGAAGTTAGTCATCACGGTGACGACCACGCCGCCGCCGAGCTCCCCGCGCGAGGCGAGGCCGCGGGCGGCGAGCGCGATCAGCTCGTCGCCGTCGTGGACGCGCCCGGACGCGTCGACCGCCAGCACCCGGTCGCCGTCGCCGTCGAAGGCGAAGCCGATTTCGGCGGTGTCGGAGGCGGCGACCCGCTCGGCCAGCGCCTCGACATGGGTGGAACCGACGCCCGCGTTGATGTTGCGACCGTCGGGATCGACGCCGACCGTCTCCACCGTCGCCCCCAGCTCGGCGAAGATCCGCGGAGCGACGCGATAGGTCGCGCCGTTGGCGCAGTCGAGCATCACCTTGCGGCCGCTGAGGTCGATCTGGAAGGCGGCGCGAAGCTCGCGCAGGTAATCGTCCTCGCCCCCGTTCAGCTCTTCGATCCGGCCGGGATCGGCAGCGGGCGACGGGCCGTCGCCCTCCATCAGCGCCTCCAGACGGGCCTCGACCTCGTCCGGGAGCTTGGTGCCCTGGGCGGAGAAGAACTTGATCCCGTTGTCCTTGTACGGGTTGTGGGACGCCGAGACGACCGCCGCCAGGTCGAGGCCGAGCCGCCGCACGAGGATCGCCGCCGCCGGGGTCGGCAGGACGCCGCCAAGGAGCGCGTCGCCACCCGCCGCCGCGATCCCGGCGGCCAGCGCCGACTCCAGCATCGGGCCCGACTCACGAGTGTCGCGGACGATCAGGACCTGCGGGCGCTCCTTGTCCAGCGAGGCCGTCGCGGCGCGGCCGATCGCGGTGGCCAGCTCGGCGGTGAGGAAGGTCCCCGCCTCGCCGCGGACACCATCGGTCCCGAACAGCTTCCTGCTCGTCTCAGCCACCCGGTGAGCCTATTGCGAAAGCGAGAGAAGGCGGGTCAGCGCTTGCTGAACTGCGGCTTCTTACGGGCCTTCTTGAACCCGGCCTTGCGACGCTCCTTGACGCGGGCGTCACGGGTGAGGAAGCCGCGGCGCTTGAGGTCGCCGCGCAGCTCGGCGTCGATCTCGGTCAGCGCCTTGGCGATGCCGTGGCGGACCGCCCCGGCCTGGCCGGAGACACCGCCGCCGTGGACGCGGACGCGAACGTCGACGTTGCCCTCGTAACCGGAGACGACAAGCGGCTGCTTGACCATCGTCTGGTGCAGGGGACGGGGGAAGAACTCGGCGAGCTCACGGCCGTTGATGGCGAATTTGCCGTCGCCCGGTTTCAGCGTGACGCGGGCGATCGAGCTCTTGCGCTTGCCGGTGGCGAGGAAGCGGGCGCCGGACTCCATCTTCGCGGGAGCGCGGTCGGCGAGGGCCGTGTCGCTCTCGGCGGCGGCCAGCTCGGCCTCGCGGCGGGCTTTCTCCTCTTCTTCGGCTTCGAGGCGGGCGCGCTCCTCGGCCGACAGCTCGGGCCCGTCGGGCTCGATCGCGATCGGCTCCAGGTTCGCACCCGGGATGACGTCCTTCTTGTCCTCTTTTTTGGGCTCCTCGCGGCGCGGCGCGGGGGCCTCAGCCTCGGCCTCGGCGGCGGGCTGCTCCTCGGCGGGCGCGTCACCCTCGGCGACCGGCGCGGCCTCCTCGGCGGAAGTCTCGTCCTCGGTGGCGGCGTCCTCGGCGAGCGCGGCGGCGGCGTCCTCGCGCTGCGGCTCGTCGGCGGGCTGGTCGCCCTCGCTGCCGGAGGCGGCGGCCGCGTCGACCGGCTGCGCGTCGGCGCCGTTCTCCTCGGCGACCGGAGCGGGCTCGGCGCTCTCGGCGGTCTCCTCGGGGCGCTGCTCTGAAGTCTCGTTCGTCTCGTCAGACATCTATCGCTGGATCTCCATCGGTTTCGGCTGCTGGGCGGCGTGCGGATGCTCGGGACCGGCATAGACCTTCAGCTTGGTCAGCTGCTGGCGGGCGAGCCGGTTACGCGGCAGCATCCCCTTGACGGCCTTGCGGATGACTTCCTCGGGACGGCGGTCCAGCATCTCCTGGAGGCTGCGCGACTTGATCCCACCCGGATAGCCGCTGTGGCGCCAGTAGGTCTTCTGCGCCAGCTTGTTGCCGGTGACGCGAATTTTCTCCGCGTTGACGACGACGACGAAGTCGCCGGTGTCGACGTGCGGGGTGTAGGTCGGCTTGCGCTTGCCGCGCAGCGTGTCGGCGATCTGCGTCGCGAGACGTCCCAGGGTCTGGCCCTCGGCGTCGACGACGTACCAGTCGCGCTGGCGGGTCTCAGCATTCGCTACAAAGGTTTTCACGGCGGTCTCAGTCATAAAAAAGCGCGGGCTTCGCCCACGCGGCCGGTCGATGATAGAGAAATCCTTCAGCGGGCGCAGTGCTCGCAGCGGCCGCGCAAGACGACGTCGTGCTCGGTGACGTCGAACGGCATCGCTCCGGCCACCTGCGCGAGGGCTTTCTCGAGGCTCTTGTCCTCGAACGGGACCATGCGCCCGCAGTCGCGGCAGATCGCGTGATGATGGTGGTTACCGGTCGGATCTATGCGCTCGAAGCCCGCGGTGCCGCGGCAGACCTCGATCCGCTGAGCCAGTCCGAGCTGCTCCAGCTGCTCGAGCGCGCGGTAGACGCTGGCGCGGCCCACCCCGACGTCACGGCCGCGCAGCTCCTCCTCGAGGTCGAGGGCGGTGACCGCGCAGTCGTGCCCGGCAAGCGCCTCGACCACCGCCGTCCGCGCCCCGCCGCGACGGTAGCCGGCGTCGGCCAGCGCGGCGAGCGCGTGCTTGGCCCACTCGCTCGACGGCACGCTCGGCGCCGTTTTCGCCTCGGTACTCATCCTTCGATCCTAGCCTCCGGTGCCGGCGCCCCCGCGCCGATCGGACCGATGGCGCGAGCCCGGTCGCGGAGGGCGGCGAGGACGAAGACGGCGGTGGCGACGCCGATCACCGCGGTGCCCGCCGGGAGGGAGTCGATCTCATAGGCGAGGAACAGTCCCAGCCACATCGAGCCGACGGCGATCGCGGCGGCGAGGCCGACGCCGAGCCAGGGCCGGTCGGTGAGCAGGCGCGCGGCACCGGCCGGGGCCGCCAACAGTCCCAGCAGCAGCAGGGCGCCGACGGCCTGGGTCGCCTCCGCGGCGACCGCGCCGAGGAGCACGAGGAAGCCGACGCCGAGCGCTCGCACGGGGACGCCGAGGCCGCGGCCACCTCGGGGTCGAGGCTCGCGAACAGCAGCGGGCGGGCGATCGCGGCGAGCGCCGCCACCGCGGCCAGCGCCACGGCGACCGCGACCCATGCCTCACCGCCCGAAAGTCCCAGGATCGAGCCGAACAGGACGCGGACGGCGGCGGTGCCGTCTTCGCCGCTCGAGCCGCTGACGAAGATCGAGAGGAAGAGCGCGCCGAGGCCGAGGATCCAGGCGAAGACGATGCCGATCACGACGTCGTCGGCGCGGGCGCGCTCGCCGAGACCACCGATCCCGGCGCCGACGACGACCGTCGCGGCGAAGAGGCCGAGGCGGATGTCGACCCCGAGCGCAGCCGCGCCGAGCGCCCCGGTGAAGGCGACGTGGCTGAGCGCGTCGCCGGCGAAGACCTGCGCCCGCAGCACGACGAAATAGCCGATCGCCCCGCAGGCGAGCGCGATGAACGTCCCCGCCAGGCAGGCGTGGCGCATGAATTCGTGGGCGAACATCAGGCGGGCGCCCCCTGCCCACCCGGCGCGGTCGTCCTGCGTTTACCTATGGCTAACGAAGGACGACCGCGGTCGTGGTGGCGGAGCTCGACGGCGAGGCGGGCGAGGACGTAGAGGCCGAAGCGAGGCTCGTGACGCAGAAGCCGACCGGATACGGGGAGAAGTAGGCGATGCCGAGGCCGAGCCAGGTGACTCCGAAGGCGAGGACGACGGAGAGCACGAGGCCGCGACCGGGGCGGGCGGTGATCAGCTGGGCCGTCGCCGCAGGCGTCACCAGCAGGGCGAAGACGAGCAGCGCGCCGGTGATCTGCGCGGTCGCCGCCACGGCCAGCCCGAGCAGCAGCAGGAAGGCGACGCCGAGGAAGCGGGTCGGCACCCCGCCTGCCCGCGCCACCGAGCCGTCCACGGAGGCGAAGAGCAGCGGCCGTCCCAGGACCGCGAGCGCCGCGAGCACGACGACGGCGATGCAGAGGAGGGTCGTGACCTGGGCCGCGGTGATGCCGAGGAAGGTGCCGAACAGCAGCGCCTCGAGGCCCGCCAACGGCCGCCGTAGAGGCTGACGAAGAGGAAGCCGAGGCCGAGCGCGAACGCCTGCACGGTGCCGATCGCCGCCGACTCGCCGGCAGCGTCCGCTGCGCCCCTCGCGCCCGAGCGCCGCCAGCGCCAGCGCGCCCAGCCCACAGGCGCCGAAGTAACCGAAGGCGACCGGGATCGCCGCCAGCGTCGCCGCCGCCGCGCCGGGGAAGGAGATGACCGCCAGCGTGTGGCCGGCGAAGGTCTGTCGGCGCAGCACCATGAACCAGCCGATCGCCCCCGCCATCACGGCGACGATCGTCCCAGCCTCGAGCGCGTGCACCATGAACGGGTATGTCGTCAGCTGTTCCCAGTCGGCGACCAGGTCCCAGGAGAGGTGCGGGCTCACGTCGACAACTCCTCGTGATCCTCGGTGCAGTGGCCGCGCGTCCGGCGTCCCGACCACGACCAGGCGGCCGTCGGAGGTCTCCAGCACCTCGATCGGCGAGCCGTAGAGGCGGCTCAGCGTCTCGGCGCGTGATCACCTCGCGCGGCGGCCCCGCCACCGCGCCGCCCGCCGGCGAAGTACACGACCCGGTCGAGGTAGCCGAGGATCGGGTTGACGTCGTGGGCGACGAGCAGGACGGTGACGGCCGCGCTCGCGGCAGATCCGCTGGACCAGCGCCGCGACGGCGCTCTGGTTGGGCAGGTCGAGGCTGTCGAGCGGCTCGTCGAGCAGCAGCAGCTCGGGGTCGCGGACCAGCGCCTGGGCGATCAGCAGCCGCTGCTGCTCGCCGCCGGAGCAGCGCGCCGATCGGCCGCGCGCGCGTAGGCGGCGGCGCCGACCAGCTCGATCGCCTCCTCGACCTTCGCCCGCGCCGCCCGCGCCGACGCGCTGCAGCGCGGGCGGCAGCGGCAGTCCCCAGCGCGCGCCGTCGAGGCCGAGCCGCACCACGTCGACCCCGCGGATCCGGCGTCGAGGCGTCGAAGCTGCGCCGCTGCGGCAGGTAGCCGATCCGGGCACGGGCGGCGTCGCGGCGCGCTGGCCGAGGACGCTCGACCGTGCCGGCGCTCGGCGGCAGGAGCCCGAGGAGGACGTCGAGGCAGCGTCGACTTGCCGGCGCCGTTGGGACCGAGCACGGCGACGAACTCGCCGCGGGCGGATCGCGCAGGTCGACGTCCGACCACCACCGCCGGAGCGCCGCGCGCGCGACGGCGGCGGCGCGTGCGGCGAGCTCGCAGCTCGCGGCGTCGGTCATCCGCCACCCGCCCGCGCCTTCGCCGGAGCGCCTTCTGCGATCCCTTCGAGCTCGCGCACCATCCAGGCCTGGAAGCGCGCCCCTGCCGGGGCGAGCGTCTCGGTCACGGTGGCGACCGGGATCCCGGCGGCCTTGGCGGCCTCGTTCACCTGCGCCTCACGTCCGGGCGTCGCGTTCTGGGTGTTGTAGACCTAGACCTCGATCTGCCTGCCCGCGATCTGCGTGGTCGATCGGTCGTCTTGTCCGCGAGCGCTCGGGTCGGTGCCCTCGGCGATGTCCGTTCAGGAACGCGTCCGGGGTCAGCAGTTCAGGCCGAGGGCTGCGGCCAGCGGCGAGAAGATGCACTCCGAGGCCCCGACCGGGGTGCCCGCGTACTTGGCCTTGATCTGCGCGATCAGAGCGTTGTAGCGGCCAGCTCGGTCTTCTCGAAGTCTGCCTCCGCTCGTCGAAGTAGGCGGCGTCGGCCGGGATCGAGCTTCTCGTAGCTCCGACCGGATCGCCTCGATCACCTGTGGACACGTGTCGGGCGAGTACCACTGGTGCGGGTTGTCGCCGTCCTCCAGGCCGACGACGTCGCCGACCTTGGACGTCCGGCGCGGAGGCCGGGTTCGCGGCGAGCAGCTTCGAGGCCCAGAGTCGTCGTAGCCGATGCCGTTCACGATCGAGACAGCTGCGCGCCGGCGATGGCGCGGGCGTCGTCACGGGGTCGGCCTCGTAGTCGTGCGGGTCGGTGTCCGGGTTGGTGATGATGTCGGTGACGACCACCTGGTCCCCGCCGAGCTGCGGCGATCGAGCCCCAGAAGTTCTCGGCGGCAACGACGTTCAGCTTTCCACCGGACCCCGCGGTCGCACCGCCGCCGCCACAGCCGGTCAGTGCGAGCAGCGCGGCGACGAGCAGGAGGAGCGCCGCGGCGGGCACGGAGACGCCGCGCACGGACGCCGAATTTTTGAGACGGATTCTCATCAACGCGGCAGCCTAACATGACTTTGAGAATCGTTCTCGTTCCCATCGCCGGTAGGCCCAAGCTCAGACCGCCTCGGCGCGGCCCGGCGGCAGGCGCCCCGCGACCATTAGGTTTCCTCGCGAGTGATCGCCTCCATCCCCAGCCCCTCGAGCAGCGGCTTCGGCATCGGGCCGTTCGAGATCCACGTCTACGGGCTGATGTACGCGCTCGCGGTGACCGCCGCGGTGCTGATCGTGCGGCGGCGGTGGAGCAAACTCGGCGGCGACCCCGAACTGCCGCTGCAGGTCGCGATCTGGGCCTTCCCCGCCGGCCTCATCGGCGGGCGCCTCTACTTCGACATCACCAGCTTCAACGAAATGCCCCATACCTGGTGGGGTCCGTTCGCGGTCTGGGACGGCGGCCTCGGCATCTGGGGCGGCATCGCCGCGGGCGCCGCGGTAGGCGTCTGGCGCGTCCACCGGGCCGGCGTCTCGGTCCCCGCCTTCATGGATTGCACCGCCCCCGCCCTCCTCGTCGCCCAGGCGATCGGACGCGTCGGCAACTACTTCAACCAGGAGCTCTTCGGCGGGCCCACCTCCCTCCCCTGGGGCCTCCAGATCTCACCCGCCCATCGCCCCGAGGGCTACCTCCAGTTCGCCACCTTCCAACCGACCTTCCTCTACGAGATCATCTGGAACCTCGCCCTGGCCGCCTTCCTCGTCTGGCTCGGCCACCACCGCAAGATCCGCCCACCCGGCCTCTTCGCTCTCTACGTGATGGGCTACTCGGCCTTCCGCATCTTCGAGGAGAGCCTCCGCGTCGACCCGGCCCACTACATCCTGGGCCAGCGCCTCAACTTCTGGGTCGCCATTGCCCTCACCCTGGCCGGCTTCGCCTGGTTCCTCCGGACCCAGCGCGACCGCCCCGGCGCCGACGACCCCCCGGTCGTCCAACCACCCTCAGACGAGTTCGCAGAAACCCGCGCTATCCGCGGATAACTGCGAACGCAGTCTCGAGGGACCCAGTCGTTGCCGGCCGGCGCCCGGGGCGAAGGGACGCAAGGCCTTGCGGCGAGCGCGGCCGTCTCGGCCACGGCCCTGGCCGGCTGTGGCCGTGGCCGAGACGGCCGGGTCTGCGGGGGGTGACGAGGGACCGTCGGGTGCGGGTCACGCGAGGCGCATAAGAGGGACGCGGGTCACGCAAGGCGCACGGGAGGGACACGGATCCGTGACGGGAGTCCGACCTCGTCACGGAGACCGTGGGAACTCCACGCTTCCGTGCGTGTCGTCCGACCGTCACGGATGCGCGGGCGACCCTGGTTACGCATAGGTTCACTCAGGTCGCCCGCACTCTCGGGGACCTCGATCCCGGTGCCGGGAGGTGACCCGGAGCGCACGGGGGTGTGACGTTCCCGGCATCTCCGTCACCGATCGGGGCGAGGTCGGGGGAGCTGTGGGCTCTTCCGGGCTTCTCTCGCGCGGGAGGGTGACGGATGTTTCACGAACCCCTCACGTCCTGGGCGTCTCATGGCGGTCACAGCCTGCCAGGACCGCCATGAGACGCCCAGGACGCACCTCGGACGGCCGCAACCGCCCCGAGCAACGCCGGAAGCCCTACTCCCACTCGATAGTCGCGGGCGGCTTCGAGCTGATGTCCAACGCGCAGCGGTTGACGCCGCGGATCTCGTTGATGATGCGGTTGGAGACGCGCTCCAGGAGGTCGTAGGGGAGGCGGGCCCAGTCGGCGGTCATCGCGTCGTCGGAGGTGACGGCGCGGATCACGATCGGGTAGGCGTAGGTGCGGCCGTCACCTTGGACGCCTACGGAGCGGACGACGGGCAGGACGCAGAAGGACTGCCAGAGCTCGCGGTACATCTCGACGGCGCGGATCTCCTCCTGGAGGATCGCGTCGGCGGCGCGGAGGATGTCGAGGCGCTCGCGGTTGACCTCGCCGCCGACGATGCGGATCGCCAGGCCGGGCCCCGGGAAGGGCTGACGCCAGACCATCCGCTCGGGCAGGCCGAGCTCGACGCCGACCGCGCGCACCTCGTCCTTGAACAGCATGCGCAGCGGCTCGACCAGGTCGAAGTCGAAGTCCTCGGGCAGCCCACCGACGTTATGGTGGGACTTGATCGTCGCCGCGTGGTCGGTACCGCCCGACTCGATCACGTCCGAGTAGAGGGTCCCCTGCACGAGATAGCCGACGTCGTCGAGCTTCGACGCCTCCTCCTCGAAGACGCGGATGAACTCCTCGCCGATGATCTTGCGCTTGCGCTCCGGCTCGTCGACGTCCTTCAGCTTGGCGAGGAAGCGCTCTTCGGCGTCGACCGCGACCAGCGGGATGCCGAACTGGGAGAAGGTCTCGACCACCTGCTCGGTCTCGTTCTGCCGCATCATCCCGTGGTCGACGTAGATGCAGGTCAGCCGCTCCCCCACCGCCTTGTGGACGAGCAGCGCCGCGACCGAGGAGTCGACCCCGCCGGAGAGCCCGCAGATGACCTTCCCCTCGCCCACCTGGGTGCGGATCTTCTCCACCTGTTCCTCGATCACCGAGGACGCGCTCCACTGCTCCGTACAGCCGGCGACATCACGCAGGAAGCGGGTGAGGATCTCGGTCCCGTAGGGCGTGTGAACGACCTCGGGGTGAAACTGGATGCCGTAGAGCGCCCGGTCGGGCATCTCGTAGGCGGCCACCGGAGAGCTCGGCGAGGACGCCAGCGCGGTGAAGCCCTCAGGCGCCTCGCGGACCACGTCGCGGTGGCTCATCCAGCAGTTCTGCTCCTCGGGCAGGCCGCCGAGCAGCCGGCCGCCGCCGTCGGTCAGGGTCAGCTCGGTGCGTCCGAACTCCCCCGCCTCGGCGCCTTCGACCGTGCCGCCGAGGCCCAGCGCCATCGCCTGCATCCCGTAACAAATCCCCAGCATCGGGATCTCGAGGTCGAGCAGCTGGGTCGGGAAGGGCGGCGCTCCCTCCTCGTAGACCGAGGCCGGCCCGCCGGAGAGCACCAGTGCCTTCGGCTTGCGCGCCCGGATCCGCTCGATGTCGGCGTTCGCCGGCAGCAGCTCGGCGAAGACGCCGCATTCGCGGATCCGCCGGGCGATCAGCTGCGAGTACTGCCCGCCGAAGTCGAGGACCAGGACCTCCTCGGTGGCCTTGACCTCGTCGGCGGGCAGGGCGCCGCCCGGCTCAACGTCCGTCCGGGCGGCGATCTGCTCAGTCATCCGAGACGGCAACTCCGGCGGACACCGCGGCCCGTCCGTTCGATCCCATCCCGACGTGCTGCTCGTTCTGCAGCTTCTTGCCCTCGCTCATCAGTGCCGGGGCGACCATCACCTCGGCCCGCTGGAAGCTGCGGATGTCCTCGTAGCCACAGGTGGCCATCGAGGTTTTCAACGCCCCCATCAGGTTGAAGGTGCCGTCGTTCTCCTTGGCCGGGCCGAGCAGGATCTGCTCCATCGTCCCGTCCTGCTTGGTCGAGACGCGGGTCCCGCGCGGCAGTGACGGATGGAAGGTCGCCATCCCCCAGTGGAAGCCGCGACCGGGCGCCTCCTTGGCGCGGGCGAGCGGCGAGCCGATCATCACCGCGTCGGCGCCCATCGCGATCGCCTTGGAGACGTCGCCACCGGTGCGCATTCCGCCGTCGGCGATCACGTTCACGTACTCGCCGGTCTCCAGCATGTGCTGGGCACGGGCGGCCGCCACGTCGGCGATCGCCGTCGCCTGCGGGACACCGATCCCGAGCACGCCGCGGGTGGTGCAGGCGGCGCCCGGGCCGACCCCGACCAGGACCCCGACCGCGCCGGTCCGCATCAGGTGCAGGCCGGTCGAGTAGGAGGCGCAACCGCCGACGATCGTCGGCACCGACACTTCGGCGATGAACTCCTTGAGGTTCAGCGGCTCGACCGTGGTCGAGACGTGCTCGGCCGAGATCACCGTGCCCTGGACGACGAGGATGTCGAGCCCCGCCTCGATCGCGACCTCGTAGTAGTCGCGCACTTTCTGCGGCGTGAGCGAGCCGCTGACGACCGCGCCGGTCGCCTTGATTTCCTCGACCCGACGGCCGATCAGCTCCGGCTTGACCGGCTCCGCGTAGATCTCCTGCATGAGCCGGGTCGCTTCGTGCTTGGGCGCGGCGGAGATCGCCTCGAGGCGCTCTTCGGCGTTCTCGAAGCGGCTCCAGATGCCCTCGAGGTTGAGCACGCCGAGGCCGCCCAGCTTGTTGGTGAGCGCCGCGGTCTGGGGACTGACCACGCCGTCCATGGCGGAGGCGAGCAGCGGCAACTCGAATCGGTAGGGACCGAGCGTCCAGGTGATGTCGATGTCGTCAGGGTCCCGCGTGCGGCGCGAAGGAACGATCGCTACGTCGTCGAATCCATATGCGCGTCGCCCTTTCTTTCCGCGGCCGATTTCGATTTCCAAGTGTGACCTCCAGGGCTGGCGTTGAACTAACCAGCCTACACTTCGGCCGGGACCTCCAAATCGTGCACGGAGACGCCGCCGAGCAGTCGCTCCACCTGGTTGCGGTCGACGAAGCCGGCGCCGAAGTGCTGGGTCGACTCCGCCCCACACGCAACCCCGTAGGCGAGGCACTCCTCCTCGCTGCGCCCCTCGTACCGCGCCGCCACGTATCCGGCGACGAAGGCGTCGCCCGAACCCACCGTGGAAACCGGCTCGAGCGGCTCGGTGCGAACCTCCAGCAGGCGCCGCTCGGAGCCCTCGCCGACCGTCGCCACACACCCCTCCGGGCGGGTGATCGCCGCCTGCTCGGCGCCGAGCCGGACGATCTCCAGGAGGCCGGTGGCAAGGTCTGACCCGTCGGCGAACTCCTGGCCGACCAGCTCCTCGGCCTCGGTCTCGTTCGGGGTCACCATCGCGGCTCCCGCCCGCGTCCCGGCCAGCATCGCCTCGCCCTCGGCGTCGAGCACGCAGGGCACGCCACGCCGGCGCAGGTCGTCGATCAGCCGCGCGTAGAGGTCGTCCCCGGCGCCGGGCGGCAACGATCCGGCCAGGACGCAGATCTTCGCCCCGCCGGCCAGGTAGCCGATCCGGTCGAAGAGCCGCTTCGTCTCCTCGGCGGAGACCGCCGGGCCGCGCTCGTTGATCTCGGTCTGCTCGCCCGAGGTCGGATCGATCACGGCCAGGTTGATCCGGGTCTCGGCGGCGATCTCGATGAAGTCGGTGAGCACCGACTCCTCGTGCAGCTGTTCGAGCACGCGGGTGCCCGAGGGGCCGCCGACGAAGCCGGTGGCGATCACCGGGCGCCCGAGCAGCGCCAGCGCCCGCGCCACGTTGATGCCCTTGCCACCCGCGACCGTGCGCGACTCCACCGCGCGGTGGCGGCGCCCCAGTCTGAAGTTCGGTACCGCGACGGTACGATCGATCGCCGCGTTCAGCGTCACCGTCAGGATCACTTCTGCTCTACCCGCTTTCCCCGTCGGATTCGGCGGACGGACCGCCCGAGAAGAATCGCAGTACCCAGTATCGCGCACAGCGCGACCGCCAGGGGGATCGGATGTTCGCCGACGAAGCCGCGGGCCTTGTCAAAGGCGTTGGCGGCGGGGATCCTGCGGCTCGCGACGAGCGGGACGGTGCCCGCCCGCAGGCCGTCGATCGACACCGTCGCGGTGCCGAGGCGCGCGCCGCGGCGGATCGGGCCGCTCACCTTGCCGGGCGCGTCGACGTCGACTTCGACCTTCTGCCCGTCGCGCATCGCCACCTTCAGCGAATGTCCGACGACCAACGGCAGTTGGCCGCCCGAGTAGCGGATCGAGGGACTCGCGAGCTCTTCCCCCTGCCGCAGGGCCTTGCGCCGGTGGTACTGGCGGAAGCCCCATTCGAGCAGTTCCAGGTTGTCGGAGAAGCGGGTTTCGTCGGTCGGCGCGTCGATCGCCACCGAGATCAGCTTGATCCCGCGTCTCTCCCCCGAGCCGACCAGGACGTAGCCCGCCTTCCAGGTGTGTCCGGTCTTCACGCCGGTGACCCACGGCGCCATTTCCAGCAGCTCGTTGATCGTCTTGATCTTGCGCGGCGGGCGCAGGCTCTTCAGCGTGTGTTCGCGGGCATCGGCGATCTTCGCGAAGGCCGGGTCCTTCTCCAGTTCCATCGTCAGCGCGGCCAGGTCGAGCGCGCTCGAGTAGTTCCCCTTCGCGTCGAGCCCGATCGGGTTCTCGAAGTGGGTGTTCGTCAGGCCGAGTGCCGCGGAGTACCGGTTCATCTCGGCGACGAACTTCTTCACCGAGCCCGCCGCCTCGATCGCCAGCGTGTGGGCGGCGTCCCCCGCACTCAGCAGGATCAGCCCGTAGAGCAGGTCTTCGACGCTGATCCTCTGCCCCGCCGGCAGGCCCATCACCGACTCGCCGTATTCGTATTCGTAGGGCTGGGCCACCACGACCTTCGATAAAGGGAGATCCTTCAACGCCACGTAGGCGGTCATCAGCTTGGTCGTCGAGGCGACCAACCGTCGTTCTTCGCCCGCGTGGGAGATCAGCACCTCGCCGGTGCGGCCGTCGATCAGCGCCCAGGACTTGGCCAGGACATGCGGGCCCTCAATCGCGTGCTTGTGTTGCTTGGCGCCCTTTCGATGGGACGGTTCCGCGCCCGTGGCGGTCGCGACGGCCGCGAGCGCGACGAGCAGGACCCCCAGAAGCGCGCCGATCCGGCGCCAGGTCACTTCTGCAGTTTGAGGACTTCGCCCGCGACCAGGATCTGCGGGTCGACTTCGGGGTTCAGCGCCTGCAGTTCGGCGACCGGCACGCCCGTCTGGTGGGCGATCGAGGTCAGCGTGTCGCCGCTCTGCACTTCGTAGGTCTTCGCCTTCGTGCGCGGCTTCTTCTTCTGCTGCTTCTGGGACTGGGACTTCTGGGCGCCGCCCTTGTTGCCGGAGTCCGAATGCAGGTTGGCGTTCTTGGCGACGACGACGATCGCGACGATCGCCGCCGCCAAGGCGACGATCGCGAGGATCCTGGCTATCCAGCTTCGCTTCTTCTTCATCGGTCCGGGTGTTCCCGCGCGGCCTGGTTCCAAGCTTTCGTCGGGAGCGGCATCCTAGCGACGAAATTGGCGATTACCAGCCGCTTTGGTCAGGCGTTGGATATCTCCCAGAGAGTCGAGCGCAGTTCCTCGGCCGCCGCGGCGGGGTCGGCGGCGCCCGCGATGCCGCGCGAGGAGGCGACGATCGCCCCCGCCGGGCCGGGCGCGAAGGCCGGGCCGAGGAGCTTCGGATCGCCCCCCTGGGCGCCGACTCCGGGAAGCAGGAAGACCGAGCGCGGCATCAGCTCGCGCAGGTGGCCGATGTGCTCGGGCTCGGTGGCGCCGACCACGGCGCCGAGGCCGCTGAGGCCGCCCCCGCCGAGCAGCCGGCCGGAGAGCGCGTCGACCAGAGAGGCGAGCCGCTCGTGCAACGGCGCCTCCGGGCTGGGGACGTCCATGAAGTCCGCGGCGCCCGGGTTGCTGGTGCGCACGAGGACGAAGATCCCGGCCCCGGCCTCCTCGCAGGCCGCGACCAGCGGCTCGAGCGCGTCGCGGCCGAGCAGCGGATTGGCGGTGAAGGCGTCGGCGCCGAGGCCCGGCGCCTCGCCCCAGGGCGTCGGCGTGGAGCCGACCAGCGCCTGCGCGTAGGCCGCGGCGGTGACCGGCACGTCGCCGCGCTTGCCGTCGGCGAGGAAGAGGAGACCCGCCTCGCGCGCGGCCTCGCGCGCCTCCGCGAGCGCCGCCCAGCCGGGAGCGCCGAGGCGCTCGAAGCAGGCGAGCTGCGGCTTCACGGCGACGCAGTGCGGGCCCACGCGCGCGATCAGCTCGCGGCAGTGGAGGGCGACCGCGCGACCCGCGGTGACCGCGGGCGAGGCGTCGCCATCGGATTCGACCGCGATCCCCGGCGAAAGCTTCGCGGGATCGGGGTCGAGTCCGAGGCAAACCTGACTGCGACGCTCTTCGACGAGCGCCGTCAGTCGGTCAGCGAACTGAGTTATCGACTCAGCCCTTGACTTTGGTCTTCAGCGCCGAGCCGGCGGAGAAGCGCGGGACTTTGCCGCCCGGGATCGTGATCCGCTCGCCGGTGCGGGGGTTCACGCCCTGGCGCGGGCCGCGCTCGGCGACGTGGAATTTGCCGAAGCCGGTGAAGCTGACCTCGTCGCCTGCGGCCAGGGCGCCGGTGATCGCGTCGAGAACAGCGTCGACCGCGTCGCTGGCCGCTTTTTTGCTCCCCAGCCGGTCGTCAGATGCGAGCTGGTCCAGAAACTCTGCCTTGGTCACGTCGAGATTCCTCCTCGGGGGTTGAAGTCGGTCCGCAATCTAACAACGCCGGTCGGCGGGAAACCGCGCGGGGAGCCAAAAGAGGCCCTGAGCAGTCAGTTATCCGTCGAGGGTGGTGAGCGGCGGACGGGTGTGGTTCGGGGCCGTCCCGACAGTCCTGCGTCCCGTGAGGTTTCCGCCAGGAACTCCACACCCCCTCCCCGCTTCCGCAGCGCCCCCATGTTGATGGGCCGAAAACCTGACATATAGGCAGGTTTTCGGCCCATCAACATGGGAGGTCAGACGGGATGCGCACGAAGCATGGGGAAGTCGGGAGGAAGTGGGGGGGGTTCGGGGCCCTTTGACCCTGGCACGGGCTTTGCGAGGCCCCGTCCCTAGGTTCCGCTGATCGACAGCTCGGAGACGAGCAGCGGCGGGGTCGAGACGGAGCCGCCGAAGGGCACCCAGCGCGCCTCCGAGCCCGCCGCGACGACCGCCCGGAGCATCGCCACCAGCTCGCCGGCGATGGTGAACTCGCGGATCGGCTCGGCCAGCGCTCCGTCGCGGATGATCCGGCCGGAGGCGCCGACGGAGAAGACGCCGGTGACCGGGTTGACGCCGGAATGGAGGCCGGCGACGTCGGTGACGAAGATGGCGTCGCCGGCCTGGGCGAGCAGCTCGGCGGTGGACAGGTCGCCGGCGGCGACGATCAGGTTGGAGGCAGAGACTGACGGCAGGGAGCGGTAACCCGCTCGCGCCGCGGAACCGGTCGAGGTCGTCCCCTCGCGGTTGCCGGTGTAGGTGTCGTAGAGGTAGCTCCGCAGCGTCCCGCCCTCGATCAGCGCGGTGCGGCGGCGCGGCACGCCCTCGCCGTCGAAGGGGGCCGAGGCGGCGCCCGCCGGATCGCGGCCGTCGTCGTGGAGGGCGAAGTGGCCCGAGGCGACATCGTCACCGAGCCGGCCCGCGAAGGGCGAGCGGCCGCGTTGCACGGCGCGGGCGCCGAGCGCGCCGCCGATCAGGCCGGCGAAGCTGGCGGCGACGGTCGGGTCGAGGACGACCGGGCACGAGCGCGAGGCGGGCTTGCCGGCGCCGATCATCGAAACCGCCCGCTCGGCTCCCTCGGCGCCGATCGCCTCCGGGTCGAGGTCCTCGGGCCCGCGGGCGAGGCCGAAGCCGAGGCCGGTCTCGCGGCTGCCGTCGCCCTCGGCGAGCGCCTGCAGGTAGGCGAAGCAGTTGGACGCCTCGTACGAGGCGGCGATGCCGGTGGAGGAGGCGATCGCGACCTGCTCGGTGGAGTCGGCGTAGACCGCGGTCTCGACCCCGGCGACCCGAGGGTCGGCAGCGAGCGCGGTGCGCTCGACGGTCAGCGCGATGTCGGCGACCTGGCCCGCGTTCCACTCGACGACGCTGGGGCTGTCGATGCCGGGTAGCGCCTCGATCTCGGCCGGTGCCGGAGGCGCGGCGAACTCGTCCTCGTCGGCGGCCGCGGCCATCTCGGCGGCGCGCGCGGCGAGCGCCGCCACGCCGGACTCGGAGAGGTCGGTGCCGTAGGCGTAGCCGACGCGGTGGCCGTCCCACGCGCGGATGCCGATCCCGGTCTGGGTGGCGGCGGTCAGGCTCTCCACCTCGCCGCCGTGGACGCGCACCTCGCGGCCGGTGTCGCGGGAGGCGTAGGCCTCGGCGGCGGAGGCGCCGGCGCCCAGGGCCGCCTCGACCGCGCGGCGCGCGGCGGGGCTCAGCTCGACGCTCGGCAGTTGCTGCTCGCTCATCGCGCGCTCCTCCTCGGCGCCATCGTCGCTCCGCGCCGCGGCCTCATAGCTGAGTGCCCCCGACCGTCATCTTTCCCACCCGCACGTGGCCCTGGCCGGTCCCGACCGGGACTTTCTGGCCGCCCTTGCCGCAGATCCCGGTCTTCATGAAGAAGTCGTTCCCGACCGCGTCGATCGCCGCCAGGGCGTCGAGACAGTTGCCGATCAGCGTCGCCCCGGTGCACGGCGCGGTCACCTTGCCGTTCTCGATCAGGTAGCCCTCGGACACGCCGAAGACGAAGTCGCCGGTCGCCGGGTCGACCTGCCCGCCGCCGAAACTCACTGCGTAGAAGCCGTTTTTGACCTCCTCGATCATCTGCTCCGGGGTCGACTCGCCGGGCGCGATGTAGGTGTTGGTCATGCGCGGGAGGGGCAGGTGGCGGAAGCTCTCACGGCGGCCGTTGCCGGTCGAGGCGACGCCGTCTTTCTCGGCCCCGAGGTGGTCGTAGAGGTAGGAGATCAGCCGGCCGTCCTCGATCACCTTGGTCTGCTGGGTGGGCTGCCCCTCGTCGTCGATCGCGTCCGAGCCCCACTCGTTCGGCAGGCGGCCGTCGTCGTAGGCGTTCAGGAGCGGCTGGGCGACCTGCTCGCCGAGCTTGCCGATGTAGACCGAGGCGCCCTTGTGGATGTGGTCGATCTCGAGGCCGTGGCCGGTCATCTCGTGGAAGAGGACGCCGCCGAAGCCGCCGCCGACCACCACCGGCATCGAGCCGGAGGGCGCCGGGCGGCCGCCGAGCAGCGTCAGCGCCTTCTGGGCGGCCTGCTCGGCGATCAGACCGGGATCGTCTTCCAGGAGCTCGAAACCGCGGTGGGCGCCGAGGGTCTCGGCGCCGGTCTCCACCTTGTCGCCGCGACGGGCGACGGTCTGGACGCCGATCCGGGTGCGGGTGCGGTCGTCGCCGGTGAAGAGACCGTCGGAGTTGGCGATCGTGACGATGCGGCGGGCCTCGGCGTAGGAGGCGGTCAACTGGGCGATCTCCTCGCCCATGCCGCGTCCGCGCTGGTCGAGCTCACGCAGCAGCTCCGCCTTGCGGGCGGCGGGGACGTCTTCGGGGGCGACCGCGATCGGCACCGGGGTGACCGGTCGGGCGCTCAGCGGGCGCGGCTCGGTGCGGGCGGAGCGGAGCGCCGAGGCGGCCTCGTCGGCGGCCCGTTCGAGTTCCGCAGGCTCGAGCCCGTCGACGTGGGCGAAGTAGGTGGTGGCGCCGTCGACGACCCGGACCCCGGCGCCCTCCTCGGCGCCCGACTGCACCGACTCGATGCGCGACTCGTCGATCGCCAGCGACATCCCGTCGCGCCGTTCGGCGAAGACCTCGGCGAAGCGACCGCCGTTGGCGAGGGCACGCGAGAGGACCCGCCCCGCGACCTCCTGGTCGAGCAGCTCGGTCACGTCCGCCCCTTTCTCTTCGTCGGCGCGGTGAGGTCGATGACGGCGGCCGCCGCGACGAAGAGCTCGGCCCCGGTGGTCGAGTCGGCAGCGAGCTCGGTGGCGCGCCCACCCGCGTAGTAGAGGCGGGCGAAGGGCTTGCGGGAGATGCGGCGGCGGCGCATGTAGGCGGATGCCTCGTCGGCATAGCCGGAGACGCGGTCGAGCAGGACCCGGTGCGGCTTAGGCGGCATCAGACGGAACCTCCGGCGAGCTCGCGGAGCGCGCTGCGCATGTCGAAGAAGGTCAGCGAGGAGAGAGCGAACCGCTCGGTCACGACGACGGCCGCGAACCCGTGGGCACGCAGCGCGAAGACCTCGCCGGCCTGGGTGGCGACGTGGACCTGCTCGACCGGCTCGTCGCCGGCGGCGTCCGCGACCCGCAGCAGGCCGACCGCCTCCTCGGCCCACGCGGCCGCCTCGCCGGAGGCGGCGAGCACCGTCCCATCGACGGTCAGGATCGCCCCGCCCCGCAGGTCCGGTGACATCTCGGTGAGGAAGGCGAGCGTCGCCTCGGCGTCCGCCGGTGCGGGGGCTGTTGCGGCGACGTCAGGCACTTAGGCGAAGATACCGACCGTGTCACTCGCCCGGGCATCCTGGCTCATCACCGTCGCCGTCTGCCTCATCGCCGCGGTCCTCTTCGCGATCAGTGGCTACACCGGCTACACGATCACCCTGTGCGCCGTCGCCGCCGCCGCCGCGGTGAATCTGCTGCCCCCGGCGTAGGGGGCCGGGGTCCGAACGTGAGAACTCCACGCTTCGGTGCGTGTTGTCCAACAGTCGTTCTCGGGGCC
This sequence comes from uncultured Actinomycetes bacterium, assembly GCA_963782515.1. Lineage (GTDB taxonomy): Bacteria > Actinomycetota > Thermoleophilia > Solirubrobacterales > 70-9 > VAYN01. Next base: position 2,139,303 of record CAWAJY010000004.1, read on the forward strand.
CGATCCGCCCGGACCCGCGCCCTCTTCCCTGAAGCTCCCTCAGCACCGATCTCGGACGGGTGCTGCGCCCGGAACGACGACGTCCCGACCCCTAACCCCCCAAGTACGCCGCCGCGAGCCTCGCGGCTCGGCCGCGGTGGCTGATCGCATTCTTCTCCGCGGGGGAGAGCTCCGACATCGTGCGTTCGTCGGCGGTGTCGTCGGGGACGAAGATCGGGTCGTAGCCGAAGCCGCCGCTGCCGCGGCGCTCGCGTAGGAGGCGGCCTTCGCAGTTCGCTTCGAAGACGTGCTCGGTGCCGTCCTCCTCGACCAGAGCGATGACGCAGACGTAGGCGGCGCGGCGCCCGCCGCCCGCGGCGTCGACTTCGCGGAGGAGCCTGTCGAGGTTGTCCTCGTCGCTCGCGCCCTCGCCCGCGTAGCGTGCGGAGTAGATCCCCGGCGCCCGCCCGAGGTCGAACGACTCGATCCCCGAGTCGTCGGCGATCACCGCACCGCCGAGCGCCGCGTGGGCGGCCCGGGCCTTGATCAGCGCGTTGGCCTCGAAGGTGTCGCCGTCCTCGACCGGGGACTCGTAGTCGTCCGGCAGCGGCTCGAGCTCGATGCCGGGCAGCAGTTCGCGCATCTCCCCCACCTTGTGGAGGTTCGAGGTCGCGAGGATCACCGCGCCGCCCTCACTTCAGGGCGCGACCCGGTCCTGCACCTCGCGCAGGCGGTTGATCCCGCCCTCGGCGAGGCCGAGCAGCTCGTCCAGCGAGGCGCGCGAGAGTGGCGTCCGCTCGGCGGTCGCCTGCACCTCGACCAGGCCGCCCTCGCCGGTCATCACCACGTTCGCGTCGACCTCGGCACGCGAGTCCTCGTTGTAGTCGAGATCGCAGAGCGCCCGACCGTCGACCATGCCGACGCTGACCGCGGCGATCGATCCGGTCAGCGGCATCGTCTCGATCAGCTTGCGGTCGAGCAGTTTCTGGAACGCGATCTTCAGCGCCACGTAACCGCCGGTGATCGACGCGCACCGCGTCCCGCCGTCGGCTTCGAGCACGTCGCAGTCGACGTAGACGCTCCGTTCGCCGAGCGCCTTGAAATCGCAGACGACCCGCAGCGCTGCGCCCGATCAGCCGCTGGATCTCCACCCCGCGACCGTCCTGCTTGCCCTTCGAGATGTCGCGCTGCTTGCGGTCTCCGGTCGAGGCGGGCAGCATCGCGTACTCGGCGGTGACCCACCCTTTGCCCCGCCCCATCATCCAGCGCGGCACCTGCTCGGACACCGAGGCGGTGCAGATCACCCGCGTCCGCCCCACCGAGATCAGCGCCGAACCGTCGGCGCTTTCGACGAACCCAGGGTCGATCGTCACCGGTCGGATGTCGGCAGGGGCGCGGTCGTAGCTGCGTGAGGCGGTCATCGCCGGCGATCCTTTCACGTAGCCTTCCGCCCGTGTCCCTCCGGAGGTTCGTCATAGCGATCTGCGTCGGCTTGACGACGACCCTCGCGTTCACCGGCAACGCGTCCGCCGCGGTCCCAGGTCTCGGGGCCGCCAAGTCGTTTCACCGCTACCCGGTCTACTGGGCCGGGGAAGAAGTCGCGGGGTTCCCGCTCGAAGAAATCAGCGCCGGGAACGGCTTCACCTTTTTCTACGGCGGCTGCGAACTCGCGGGGAGCGACCATCCCTCCTGCGCGCCGCCGATCCAGATCCAGGTTCTCGATATCTGCGGACGCTGGCCGGACCGATCGAAGAAGAAGGGCCTGATCTCCTTTCGCGGCGCTCAGGCAAGTTGGTACCCGGGCCTCAAGGTGAGTGGTCGTGGTCTGGTCGAACAGGGGCCGCTCGAAATTTTTACCGGCCGGACGACCGTTGTGATCTACGTCGAAGAAGGCGACCTGAAGGCGCGCTCCGAAACCAAGAAGCTCGCGTTCGAAGTGGGGGCACAGCTCCGCACCGTGCACCAAACGAGCCCGAAGCCACTGCCGCCCCCGATCCCAGGATCCCTGGCAGGCAAGCTCCCCTGCCAGAAGTCGCCGACCGGATAGGCGGCAGCGGCGGTCGCTCATTTGAACGCGACCTTGTCGACGGCCTGCTTGATCTTGTCGACGATGACGTCCGCCAACTCGGTGCCCTGCTTGCCGTTGAACCCCTTCATCGCCGCGACCATCCCGACCATCAGCAGCGAGACGAGCAGGATCAGGCCGACGTACTCGACCGTCCCCTGACCGCGCTCGCCGGCGAGGGCTTGGATCGCCTTCACCCGTCGGGTGACGGCAAGGTTGATCCGCCACAGGGCGGCGTGGGCGTAACCCAGCACTGCGTAGAACATCGCGCTCCCTTCCTCGTTTGACGAGGGCGATGCTCTGAAGGAAATGCGCGCGGCTCAAGACCCGTCTGGACCAGTTCACGCGCCGATTTGAAACTTCTTTGCGCCGTCGGCGGACGTCAGTCCCGAAGCGACCGCGTCAACCAATCCCAGAAGCGCTCCAAGGCGCGCGAGTGCCGATCGAGTGACGTTTAGGGAAAGCTCCTGGACAGGGTGGTGTGGAATTGGGTGCCGGTGAGGGGCACCGTTTCGCCGCCGGGGAAGGTGGCGGCGAGATCGCCGGTCCAGCTGCGAGTGCCGCCCGGGCCGCGGCGCAGGGTCGCGGAGCCGACGAAGGGCTTGGGCGGACGGACGGTGCCGAAGGAGACCCGGGGGTCGGAGACGAAGCTCGAGCGCGGGCCTAGGGCGTAGGCGTAGCTCAGCAGGCCGATCCGCCCGACCGTCCCGAAGCGTTCCGCGTAGAAGCCGGTCTTGCCCGCCCGCCGGGCGACGAAGAGGAGTCCGCCGGTGCCGGCTTTGTTCAGTGCCGAGAGGGTCATGCGGGTCTGGGCCGGGGGCAGCTCGGCGCTCGGGTCTTCGAGCAGCGGGTTGGCGCCGCCCGCGACCAGCGGGCACTGTTCGGTCGGCGGCAGGACGACCTCGCCCCTCACCCGGTGCGCGCGGCCGACGGTGTAGCCGCCCTGCCCTTCGAAGTCGACGGTGCCGGTGAAGTAGCCGGGGATCGTCGCCGCCCCGGTCGTCCCACCGAAGCAGTCGGGCGGCAGGCCGCGCGCCGCTTCCGCGGTCGGGTGGAACCTCACGTCGACCTTGCCGAACTGGCGGAAGTTGGCGTGGATGCCGTTCGGTCCGGCGGTGCCGCGGGCGACGTAGGTGGTCGAGGAACCCGAGTGCGGCGTGCTGCTCCTGTGGGTGACGCCGATCGTCACCGTCGCCGCCCGCGCCGAGACCAGCAGGCGATAGCCATGCGTGCCCATGAACTGGAAGCGCGGTTCGACTTCGAGCGGACGGCGGGGCTGGCCCGGCGAGGCCCCGCCGGAGTCGGCGAGTGCCGTCGAGGCGGAGGCGACCGCCAGGACCAGGGCGAAGAGGGCTGCGATCGCTCCGCGCCTCATCTGATCTGCTTCGCCCTCGCGTAGAGCTTCGCCACGTCCGCCCCGAAGTACGGGCCGAAGTTCGTGAACGGGTCGCTCGAGTAGCCGTAGGTGGTGACGCTGTTGACGACGTTGCCTTCGATCGTCCAGGCCCCGCCCGACCCCCCGGCGCTGTCGTCGCAGCTGATCGCCAGGTCGAGCGGACCGGGTTCGAAGAGCGAGCCGAAGTCGTGGCCGATGAAGCGCGTTTGGCGACAGACCTGCAGGGTGCCGCCGTTGAAGGGCTTTTCGACCGGATAGCCGTAGACGTCGAAGGTCTGATCGGGCGAGAGCCCCGTCTTCAGCCGAGCGGCACCGACCGCCGCCGCCAAGGTCTGTCCTTTTTCGTTGCGCCCCACGGCCGCCGCCCCGACGTCGAAGTTCTCGTTTTCGTGGGCGTGCCAGGCCGGGGTCGTCCCCAGCCAATGAGCCGTGAAGGTGCCGAAGGGGCGTTCGCCGTGGTGATAGCCGGGGACGAAGACCCACTTGCGGTCCGCCCAGATGCCCGCGTCGTAGACGCAGTGTCCGGCGGTGATGACGACGTTCCCGTGCGGCGAGAGGACCGAGGTGCCCGAGCAGCGGCCGAAGCCGACCCCGGCGCCTTCGGAGATGAAGATCACGCCGTTCACCCGGTACCGCGGTTCGGTCGGGTCGGCGATCGTCTCCGAGGTCGAGGTCAGGACCGGGTCGAGCGCCGAGCCGTGGGCCGGCGGCGTCCCTTCGATCGGGCGCGCCGCGCGCATCCGCTCCGGCGTCCAGAAGCGCCGCGCCTGCGCCGCGTGCTCGGCGAAGGAGACGGACGGGACGGCGGTCCGCCCCGCGCTCGGGGCTTCGGGACCGACGGCGCCGACCGCGGCCCCGGCCGCCGGCGCGAGCAGCGCCGCGACGGCGAGCGCACCGGCAAGGAGGAAGGGGATCAGAGGGCGCTGAAGGCGCATGGGAAGGGGCACTCAAGCAGACCGAGAGGCGACGAGTCGGTTGTTCGTGTCATGCGAGACTGCCCCGTACCCGACCGGGGCGCGGATAACCTGCCGCGATGCGCGTCCTCGTCGTCACCAATCTCGTCCCCGACCGGGCGACGCCTCAGCGCGGCCGCTGGGTCCGCGACCAGGCCGCGGCGATCCGCGCCCGCGGGATCGAGGTCGAGGAGTTCGGCTTCCCGCGCGGCCGCTCCAACTACCTGCCGGCGACGCGGCGGCTGCGCGCGCTGCTCCGCCGCGAGCGCTTCGACCTCGTCCACGCCCACTACGGCCTCGCCGGCTGGGTCGCGCGCGCGGCGGGCGCCCGCCCGCTCCTTGTCACCTTCCACGGCACCGACGTCCGCCACCCGGTCGTCGGACCGCTCTCGCGGCGGCTCGCCTGGCAGGCCGACATGGCCTCCGCCGTCTCCCGTGCCCTCTTCGCCGAGGAGGACGGTCGCCCCGGCCTGCCGCCGGTCCCCGGGTCCGCCGTCCTCCCCTGCGGCCCGGCCCTCGACCGCTTCGGCCCGGTCCCGCGCGACGCCGCCCGCGAGGCGCTCGGCCTCGACCCCGACGGCCGCTACCTCCTCTTCCCCGCCGACCCCGCCCGCCCGGAGAAGCGCCACGACCGCGCCGCCGCGCTCGCCGCCGCAGCCGACGCGACGCTCCTCACCGGCGGCTCGATCGAGCCCGAGGCGATGGGCACCTGGATGAACGCCGCCGACGCCGTCGTCGTCACCTCCGACTACGAGGGTTTCGGCATGGCGGCGATCGAGGCGCTCGCCTGCGAGGTGCCCGTCCTCTCGACCCCGGTCGGCGTCGCGCCGTACCTTCTCGCCGGGATCGAGGGCTGTCTCTGCTCCCCCTTCGACGCCGAGAAGTGGGCCGCCGCGGCGCGCCCGCACCTCGCCGCGAAGGACCCCCGCGTGGCCGGATCCGCCCGCGCCGCGACCCTCGCCGCGGGGCCGATGGCCGAGCGCGTGATCGAGGTCTACCGGCACCTGACCGTCGGCGCGGGTTAGATTTGGCGCTTGAGCGCGAAGCGGACGTCCAGATGAGCGACGAGCACTCAGCAGCGGCAGGCGGGGTAAGCGCGCGGATCGGCGAGGCCGAGCGCACGCTCGCGGCTGCCGCCGAAGCGGCCGCGGCGGCTGAAAAACGCGCCGAGGCGGAGATTCGCGCGCTCGAGGCCGACCTCGAGAAATATCGGGCCGCCGAGGACCGCGACCTGAAGACGCTGGAACTTCGCCACGAGGAAGAGCTGCAGAAGGAGCGCGAGGCGAAGGAGCGGGCGATCGCCGCCGCCGAGGAGCGACTGAGCGAGATCGAGGCGCAGGCCGACGCCGCCGAGGAGCGGATCGCCGCCGCCGAGCGCCGTGCCGAGGAAGCCGAGAAGGCGATCGCCGCCGAGAGCGCCCGTGCCCGCGAAGGCGCCGCCGCCTGGCTGCGCGAGCGGATCGACCAGATCCGCCGCGAGGGTGGCGAGCGATAGCCGCGGTCGCCGAGTACGACGTCGTCGTCATCGGCGGCGGCGCCGCCGGGCTCTGGACCGCACTACGCGCCGCCGAGCAGGGCGGCCGCGTCTGTGCCGTCTCACGCACGCCGCTGTCCCAGAGCGCCAGCTTCTGGGCCCAGGGCGGCCTCGCTGCGGCGCTGGAACCGGGCGACTCGCCGGAGCGCCACGCCGAGGACACGATCGCCGCCGGCCGCGGCCTCTGCCGACCCGCCGCGGTGCGGGCGCTGGTCGAGGAGGCGCCGACCGCGGTCCGTGACCTGCAGGCGCGCGGCGTCGTCTTCGACCTCGACCACGAAGGGCGCCTGGCGCTCGGCCTCGAGGGCGGCCACTCGGCCCGTCGCATCGTCCACTCCGGCGGCAGCCAGACCGGCCGCGAGATCACCTCGAAGCTGGCGGCGATGGTCGCCAAGGACGCGCGCATCGAGGTCCGCGAGAACACCTCGGCGACCGCGCTCTGGTCCGACGGCGAGCGTTGCTTCGGGGTGATCACCGACGCCGGCGCGCTCGCCTCGCGGGCGACCGTCATGGCGACCGGCGGCGCCGCGGCCCTCTGGGCAAGGACGACCAACCCGCGCGGCGCGATCGGCGCCGGACCGGTCTTCGGCGCGGCGGCCGGCGCCGACCTCGCCGACCTCGAGTTCTGCCAGTTCCACCCGACCGCGCTCGCCCTGCCCGACACCCCCTTCGACGCCCAGCTGATCACCGAGGCGATCCGCGGCGAGGGCGCCAAGCTGCTCGGTGCCGACGGCGAGCGCTTCACCGACGAGCTGGCCCCGCGCGACTCGGTCAGCGCCGCGGTCCTCGCCAAGATGCGCGAGGAGGGCAGCGCCTTCGTCCGCCTCGACCTGCGGGCGATCGACCCGGCCCGCTTCCCCAACGTCTTCGCCTCGCTCGCCGAAGCGGGCCTCGACCCACAGGCCGAACCGATCCCGGTCTCCCCCGCCGCCCACTACACGATGGGCGGGATCGCGACCGACCTCGAGGGCCGCTCCTCCCTGCCCGGCCTCTACGCCGTCGGCGAGTGCTCCTGCACCGGCCTGCACGGGGCCAACCGCCTCGCCTCCAACTCGCTCAGTGAGTGCTTCGTCTACGGCGGCCGGGCGGCGCAGGCGGCGCTCGCCGAGCCCGCCCCGGCGACGCGCCCGGCGGAGTCCGACTGGCGCTTCACCCCGCCCACCCGCGCCACCCGCGACGCGGTCTGGCGCCGCGCCGGCCCCCTGCGCAACCCGACCGACCTCGCCGCCCTGATCCCGGACCCCTACCCCCTGGCCAAGGCGATCGCCCTGGCGGCCCTGGAGCGCAAGGAGTCCCGCGGCCCCCACCTGCGCACCGACTTCCCCGACACCGACCCAAAACTCGACGGCGTCCACGTGGTCTTCGCCCCCGACGGCTCGGTGCGGCAAGAGGCCTGGGAGTAGCCAGCGGGAAAGCTGGGGCGACGATCCGTCGCTCGCTGAGTTAGGCCGCCTATAGCGCGCTCAACTCAGCGAGCGTCCGGGGACGTGATGAGGAAGAGGCCCGGAAGCGTGACTTCGTGGGCCTTTCACAACGCCGATCCGACGCTCGTGCACTTTGTGGGCGCTACAGCGCCCCCAACTCACCAAACGGCCTTAAGTGCCGTTGGGGGAGCTCTCGCCGCCACCCCCACGCCCGGGGCGGTAGCTTCGCGGCCATGCTCCTCGGGGTCGACGTCGGCGGGACCTTCACCGACGCCGTCCTGCTCGACGACGGGACCGTCTTCACGGCGAAGGTGCCGACCACGCCGGGGGAGGAGTCCGACGGGGTGATGGCGGCTATCGACGCGGTGCTCGGGGCGGCGGGCGCCGCGCCGGGGGACGTGGAGGAGTTCTCCCACGGGATGACGGTCGGGACCAACGCGCTGCTTGAGGAACGCGGCGCGCGCACGGCGCTGATCGCGACGAAGGGGTTCGCCGACCTGCTCGAGATCGCCCGCCAGGACCGTCCCAGCCTCTACCACCTGTGCGCGCCGAAGCCGACGCCGCTGATCGACCCGGAGCTGAAGCTCGAGGCGGCCGAGCGGACCGGGCCGGAGGGGATCGTCGAGCCGCTCGCCGAGAGCGAGGAGGAGCGCCTCGCCGCGGCGCTCGCCGACGCGGGCGCCGAGTCGGTCGCGATCTGCCTGCTCTTCAGCTACCTCGACCCGACCCACGAGCGCCGGATCGCCGCGCACCTGCGCGAGCGCCTCCCCGGCCTCCACGTCTCCGCCTCCCACGAGGTGCTCCCCCGCTTCCGCGAGTACGAGCGCGCCTCGACCACCGCGATCGACGCCTACCTCTCGCCCCTCCTCGCCCGTCACCTGGGCCGACTGGAGGAGGCGACCGTCGCGGCGGGCATCCCGGCGCCACAGGTGATGCTCTCCTCCGGCGGCGTCGCCCCGGCCGAGGAGGCGGCGCGCGCCGGCGCCTGGAGCGTCCTCTCCGGCCCGGCCGGCGGCGCGGTCGGCGCCGGGCTCCTCGCCCGCCTCTCCGGCGACGGCAACGCGCTCGGCTTCGACATGGGCGGCACCTCCTGCGACGTCTGCGTGGTCGAGGACGGCGCCGTGCGGCGCTCCGACTCGCGGACGATCGGCGGCCGCCCGATCCAGCTGCCGACGGTCGACGTCCACACCGTCGGCGCGGGCGGCGGTTCGGTCGGCTGGCGCGACCCCGGCGGTGCCCTGCGGGTCGGCCCGCGCTCGGCCGGCGCCGAGCCCGGGCCCGCCTGTTACGGGCGCGACGGCACCGAGCCGACCGTCACCGACGCGAACCTCCTGCTCGGCAACCTTGCCGCCGACTCCACGCTCGCGGGTGGGGTCGCGCTCGACGCCGAGGCGGCCGAGCGTGCCGTCGGCGCCCTCGCGGAGGAACTCGGCCTCGACCCGCTGGAGACCGCCGCCGGGATCGTCCGCGTCGCCAACGGCGAGATGGTGCGGGCGCTCCGCGTCGTCACCGTCGAGCGCGGCGTCGACCCACGCGCTTTCGCCCTCCTCCCCTTCGGCGGCGCCGGGCCGATGCACGCGGCGGCCATCGCCGAAGAGCTCGGCATCGAGCGCCTCATCTGCCCGCGCGCCGGGGGCGTCCTCTCCGCCTTCGGCCTCTGCGCCTCGGACCGCCGCCGCGACACCGCCCACACCGTGATGCTGAGCGGCGAGGACCTGAGCGCCGAGCGGATCGCCGCCGCGGTCGCCGAGATGCGCGACGCGGCGGGCGCCGGCCTCGACGGCGCCCGCGCCGAGGTGGTCTACGGGATGCGCTATTCCGGCCAGGCCTTCGAGCTGCCGGTGCCCGGGGACCCCGAGCCCGACCCGACCGACCTCATCGCCCGCTTCGAGGACGCTCACGAAGACCGCTACGGCCACCGCGATCCCGACGGCGAGGTGGTCCTCGTCGACGTCCGCCTCGCCCTGGTGATCGACGGCCCCGAGCCCCGCCCCGCGGCAGCCGGCGAGGGCAGCGTCGAGGAGTCCTCCCGCAAGGTCCGCTTCGGCTCGGAGTGGATCGACACCCCCGTCCTCCGCGGTGAGCCCGAAGCCGGCCGCACCGCGTCGGGCCCCGTCGTCTTCGAGCTTCCCGAGGCAACCCTGATCCTGCCTCCCAGCTGGAACGCCGAGGTTGATCGGCACGGCACGATCCTCGCGACCCGAGCCGCGCCAGAGGGAGGATCGGGGGACCCTGGACGAACCTCCCCTTTTGTGAGGGAAGAGTCCCCCGATCCTCCCCCGGCCCGAGCCTCGGAGGAACCCGAATGAGCATTGACCCGATCACGCTCCAGGTGATGATCGGCGGCCTCCGCGCCGCCTGCGACGAGATGGGCGCGACCCTGATCCGCTCGGCCTACTCGGCCAACATCAAGGAGCGCCACGACTGCTCGACCGCCCTCTTCGACGCCGCCGGCGAGCTGGTGATGCAGGCCGAGCACATCCCCGTCCACCTTGGCTCGATGCCCGACGCCGTCGCCGCGGTGCTCGGCGAGCGCCACGAACCGAAGGTCGAATGGATCCTCAACGACCCCTACCGCGGCGGTACCCACCTCCCCGACATCACCCTCGTCTCCCCCGTCTTCGTCGCCGGGGAGCTCTTCGGCTTCGCCGCCGCGCGGGCCCACCACGCCGACGTCGGCGGGCCGACCCCGGGCTCGATGCCCGCCTTCTCACACCGCCTCGACGAGGAGGGAGTGGTGATCGTGCCGACCCGGGCCACGGCAGGCGCCCTCGACGACCTCGTCGCCCAGATGCGCAACCCGCGCCAGCGGCTCGCCGACCTGCGCGCCCAGCAGTCCGCCAACCGGGTCGGGCGCCTGCGGCTGGCGGAGCTCGCCGAGCGCCACGGCGCCGCCGGGCTGCGCGCCGGGATGGCGGAGATCCTCGCCTACTCCGAGCGCCGCACCCGCGCCGCCCTCGCCGCGCTCCCGGACGGCACCTATACGGCCGAAGACTTCCTCGAGGACGACTCGCCGGACGGCTCCGAGCACGACGTCGCGCTGCGGGTCGCGGCGACCGTCGACGGCGAGACCCTGCGCCTCGACTTCTCCGGCACCGACCCCCAGGTCGACGGCAACCTCAACTGCCCGCTGTCGGTGACGAAATCCGCCGCGTTCTTCGCCGTCCGCGTGCTCACCGACCCCGACGCGCCGCCCTGCGCCGGCGCCCACCGCCCGATCGAGGTGAGCGCGCCGCGCGGCTGCCTGCTGAACGCCGAGCCGCCCGCCGCGGTCGTCGCCGGCAACGTCGAGACCTCGAGCCGCGTCGCCGACCTGGTGATCGCGGCGCTCGCGGGCGCTCGCCCGGTCCCCGCGCAGGGTCAGGGCACGATGAACAACCTGACCCTCGCGGGCGAGGGTTTCACCTATTACGAGACGCTCGCGGGCGGCCAGGGCGCCTGCCCCGACGCCGACGGCCCGAGCGCGATCCACGTGGCGATGTCGAACACGCTGAACACGCCGGTCGAGGCGCTGGAGACCGAGTTCCCGCTGCGGGTCCGGGAACTGGCCCTCCGAAGCGGCTCCGGCGGCGGCGGAGCCCACCGCGGCGGCGAGGGGATCGTCCGCGAACTCGAAGCCCTCGCCCCGATGCGGTTCACGCTGCTGACCGAGCGGCGCCGCCATGCCCCCCGAGGACGTGACGGCGGTCACAGTGGCGCGCCTGGTAAAAACCTCCTGGACGGGGATCTGATCCCGTCCAAGAGTGAGGGAGATTTGGCTCCAGGGAGCCGCTTGAGAGTTGAAACGCCGGGTGGCGGCGGGCATCGCCCTGCCTAAATTTCGGCGCAAATATTTGGTGTTTCGCGCCGCGTTCCCTAGAATGCGCTCCCTCGGGTGGGCACACGGCCTCCACGGCCTTGATTCACGCCCCGCCCCCTATAAATCGCACACGACCTCCCCAGGTACTGACTTCAAATGCCAATCGCTCTCAAGGAATGGGCTGTAACCGTCCGCGCTCTCGCCGAGGGTGAGCAGTTGCTCACGCTCCGCAAGGGCGGAATTCGCGAGGAGAACAAGCACTTCGAGCTCGAGCACGAGCGGTTCTTCCTCTATCCGACCTTCGACCATCAGCGGAATGACCTGGTCCGGGAATCACATCACCCCGAGCTGCGTCGTGCCCTCGAGGAGGGCGTCTGGCCCGACGAGGAGCCACCGCCGAAAGCGCTGATCCAGGATGGCGGCATCCCCCAGCCCGACCGCGTGCGGTTGCGTGCCTGGGCGGAAGTCACCGATCACGTCACGATCGAAGACCGTCGCACCCTCGACTGCCTCTCGCCGTACTACATCTGGACTCCCGATTACGCCGAGAAGCGGCTCGCCTGGAAGCGACGTCACCCCCTCCACATCATGCTGCTGCGGGTCCATCGCATCCCCCGCCCGGTCACCGTGCGGGTCCGCGACGAGTACCACGGCTGCCGCTCCTGGGTCGAGATCGACCGCGAACTGCCCTTCGAGGGCACTCCGGTGATGGCGGACGAAGAGTTCGACCGCGCTCGCCAGGAGATCCGCGAAGTTTGCGGCGCCGCCGAACCGGCGCTGGTCTGACCAGCGCCGGTTTGACGAACCCCTTCAGGTATTAGTCTCGGCCCATGCCTTGGGTCGAGACCGAGTCGTTGAGCTTCACCGCGCGGCACGACTCCGGCGACGCCGCGTTCGCCGACCGCACGCTCGACCGACTGGAGACGCTGCGGCTGCGGCTCGAAGACCGCTTCGAGAAGATGCCGGACGACGTCACCGTCGTCATCCACACCAACCCGGTGTCGCTGACGATGGCTCACCCCTTCCTCCCCGCCGCGCGCTGGGCGGCGGCCCCGGCCGGACGCCGCTACCTGGCGGGCTGGCCGATGGAAACCGAGCTCCACGTCCTCAACGACCACCACATGGAACGGCGCGCCGCCGGAGAGGACTCCCTCGAGGCGCTGCGCGGCACCTCCGAGCGCCTCTACGCGCAGCTCGTCCTCGCCACCAACAACCCCGCGCTGCCGCCCTCCTGGACCCCACGCCGCTTCGCCCGTTACCTGCGCTGGGCCTGGCTGGTCGAAGGCGGCGCCCAGTACTTCTCGCGCCAGGTCGGCCTCTACCGCGCCGCGGTGCTGCTGCGACTGCGGAACTCCGGCCGCGTCTCCTTCCCGCCGTCGCGACGGGACGCGGTGATCCTCGGCGGCACGATCTTCGACCTGCTGGAGAACGAGCGCGGCCCCGAGGCCTGCGAGCGCCTCGTCAACGGCCTCCTTCCCGGCGGCCCCGCAGTCACCCTCGAAGACGCCTTCGACGCGCGCTTCCGCGACATCGAAGCGGCCTGGCGCGACTACCTCAGGGAGATGGTGAAGGGTCCGGCGGGCGTCAGCTGACCGGCGGGCGCCGGCCGATCGAACCGAGCCCCGTCAGGCAGTGATTTCGTAGACGACCCAGACGATCAGGATCGCGACGACCAGGCCCGCGACGACGTAGACGGCCAGCCGACCCGGACTCGTCGGATCGCCGCCCGTCGCCCGCAGGTGCGCTTCGTCCTCCAGCTCTTCGCGCTCTTCGGTCTCCGACTCGGTGAGCGTCTCGGCGAGAACCCGACGCGCCTCGTCCGCGTGGCCCCGGTTCACCCAGATGTCACGTGGGCCGGCGGCGAGGAACTCGGGAGCGTCGAACCCGCCCGAGCGTTTGAGGATGCTCGGGATATCGGACTCGAGCAGCAGCGCCTGCAGCATCTCGGCTTCGGCCTGGTTGCGGGCGAAGCCGACCTTGACCAGCTTGCCGCCACCCCCGCCGCCGCCACCGCCGCCCTCGTCGTCGCCCCCACCGCCGGCGCCGTGATGCGCGCCGCGCGAGTGCCCTCCACGATGTTTCGTCGCCTCCGCCATGTCTACTTCTACCCGATCTCGAGCTCGGCGTCGGCGATTTTCAGGTCGGCCAGGTGGAAACCCTGCACGTCGGGGTTGTCCCCGTCGGCGAGCGAGACGATCACATAGATCGGTTCCGGCCAGTTCTGCGCCTGGTTGACGTCGGTCTGGGACGGATAGGCGGCACTCTTGGTGTGCGAGTGGTAGATCGCCAGCAGCTCGCCGTCGGCTTCGATCTCCCTCAGCGCGTCGAACTGGCCCTGCGGGTCCATCTCGTAGCGCAGCGCGCTGGCGGCGGAGTTCATGACCCGCACCACCTTGGTCGCCACGCCGTCTTTCCCACCGACCATGCCGCAGCACTCGTTCGGCAGATCCTCGCGCGCGTGCGCGACCATCTCATCGACCAGCTGTTGGGAGATCTTCACGCCCGCGAGGCTACTTATTTCCCTTCCTGGAAGCGGTAGAGCTTCGCCGCGGCTTCGCAGAGCTGACGGCATTCGCGCAGCCCGAGGTCGGAGACGCCGACCCGCCCCAGCCCGGCCGGGAAGAGCGAGAAGCCGGTTTCCACGGTCGCCCCCGGCAGCAGCTCGCCGGTCTTGCCGAACACCGGGTCGAGCTTTCCCTTGCTGGTGATCCGCAGGAGGCGCGGCGGGGCGGCTTCTTCGCCGGTCAAGGCCATCGTCGAGCCTTCGCGGCCCTGGACCGCGGCGGAGATCGGGAACGGCAGCAGCGCCAGCCCCTGGTCGCCCCAGCCGCGCAGCAGGGTGCCGTTCGGGCGGAGCCGCAGCTCGAAGCCGCCGATGCTGCCCGCGGTACCGAACAGCTCGATCGGTCCGCTGCGACCGGCCACCGCGGCGGTGATCCGGACTTCGTTGCCCTTCAGCCCCTTCAGCCGTTTCAGCGCGTGCTGGGCGCGGGTCTTGAACTTGCCGTCGATCTTCCCCTTCGCGGTGACCTTGACCAGGAAGCCGGAGACGGTGGGTCCGGTGAGGCCGCGGCCGCCGAAGAAGGTTGCACCGGCGGGAGTGATCGCCTCGTATTCGATTTCCCCTTCGCCCGGCATCTTCGCCGTCACCGAGCCGCGTGCGCCGAAGCCCTTCGCCCGATGCCCGGTGTCGTCGAGCTTGATCAGGGTCGCCGAGGCGGTGGCGCCGCTCCTCTCGGCGTTGCGCTTCTTCCGCGTGGTCGAGGTGGCGACGACGAAGGTCGACTGTTCGGGCCCGCCGAGCAGTCGCGTGCTGCCCCCCAGGCACGGGCAGGGCAAGCGCACCGCGCCCCCGGCCGCCCAGCCCGTGTCGAGGGTGCCGTCGGGCAGCAGCCGCCGCACGACGACCGCCCCGGACCCGGACCCCTGCGGTTCGACCGTTCGGCCGACGATCGGCAGGCCGGCGGAGTCGACGGTGACGAGCGGTGCGCCGGCTTCATTGTGGCTCGTGGCTTCCAGCGGGATTTCGTAGCCTCGGCCGCCCGCGAACGCCGGTTCGAGCGAGCCGTCGGCGAGGTAACGGAAGAGGAAATCGCCTTCCGAGCAGCGATAGTCCACGCAGTTGCCCTGGGTGGCGACGACGTACGTTTCGCCGTTCTGCCCGGTGGCCGTCGCGTCGATCTTTTCGTTCCGCCAACCCGGCGGGTACGGCGGGTTCAGGGTGGCGACCCCTTCCACGCCGAACGAGAGGTCCGGTTTCGCCTGCGCCACCCCCGCGCCGACGACTCCCAGAACCCCGACCGCGACCATCGAGAGCAAGGCCACCTTGCGCATCAATTTCCCTTCCGTCTGAAAAGCGTTTGTCCGGTTCGCAGTTGGTGCAACACGCTCCTATATATGAAAGTTGCGCGGACGGAAAACTTCCGCTCAAGGTCGGCGCGCGGAGGCGGCGAGCCGCCGGAAGACGTACCAGGCGGGCTTCGCGGTGCCGTTCAACCGGAGGAGGCCGGCGCCCTGACAGAAGGCGCAGTGCGGATCGGCATCGGCCTGGTCCTGCCAGGCGTACCAGTAGGCGCCCGCAATATGCCGGCGATGGCGCATCCTCTGCAGGCGTTCGTAGGCGTCGCGAAGGAACCGCGCCTGCTCGAAGTCGTATTCGCCCCGCCCCGGCTCGCATTCGAACCAGAAGATCGGCATCCGCAGCGTTTCGACCGTCCCGCCATCCGCGCGAGGTCCGACTCCGACGGCATCGCCTGCGGGACGACTCCGAAGAACCCCGGCGGCGCCTTGGCCGCGCCGGCCGACGAGGCAAGTAAGCCTGTCGCCGACAACAGGACCACGACGATGGCTCCTACCTTCCTCATCGGCACGACCTGAGAGTGAGTCTGGCCAGGCAGATCAAGGACGCAGGGAGCGTGGCGTGCTCCGCACGCGAGCGACCGAGGACGCCGAGATGCGCCGCGCCAGACTCGCTCTCAGGATTACCACCAGACGGTGGAGTCCAGGTTCTCGATCTCCTCGAGCGGCTTCGTGTAGATGCCGGAGGAGAGGTACTTCCAGCCGTCGTCGGGGATCAGGAAGACGACGTTGCCGGAGTCGAGCTCCCCGGCGATGCGGGCGGCGACGCGGGCGACGGCACCGCCGGAGACACCGGAGAAGACGCCCTCCTCCTCGAGGAGCTTCTTCGTCCAGACGATCGCGTCGCGGTTGGAGACCATGATTTTGCGGTCGAGCAGGGCGAGGTCGATGATCGGCGGGATGAAGCCGTCGTCGAGGGAGCGGAGGCCCTGGACCAGCTCCCCCTGCATCGGCTCGGCGGCGACGACCAGGGTCTCGGGATCGTTCTCCTTGAAGCGGCGGCCGTTGCCCATCAGGGTGCCGCCGGTGCCGAGGCCGCCGACGAAGGCGGCGACCGAGTCGAGCTCCTCGAGGATCTCCAGCGCGGTGCCGTTGTAGTGGGCGAGCGGATTGGCGTCGTTGCCGTACTGGTAGGGCATGAAGAAGCCGGGTTGCTCGGCCAGCTCCAGCGCCACCTCGACCGCGCCGTTGGAGCCCTTGGCGCCCTCGGAGTAGACGATCTCGGCGCCGTACATGCGGAGCAGCTGGGTGCGCTCCTCGGTGACGTTGTCGGGCATCACGACCTGCAGCGGGTAGCCCTTGCGGCGGCAGATCATGGCCAGCGCGATGCCAGTGTTGCCGGAGGTCGGTTCGAGGATCGTCTGGCCGGGCTGGATCGCCCCTTCGGCCTCCGCCTTCTCGATCATCGAGCGGGCGACGCGGTCCTTCACCGAGCCGGTCGGGTTGTGGCCCTCGAGCTTCGCGTAGATGTGGACGTCGGGATTCGGCGACAGGCGCTTGAGCTCGACCAGCGGCGTATTGCCGATCGATTCGACGACGTCGCCGAAGCGGCCCCCGCAGGGTCGGTTGAGAACTGGATCAGATGCCATGGTCGTGGTCGATACCCCTTACTTCAGAAAGTGTAGCGAGGTAGATTGGACCGATGGATAAACGCGGCGGCTGAGATCGGGTGTATGTTCGCGCGGGTCCAGCAAAATCTTGATCGGAGGACGGTTTGTTCAGTAAGACGCGGCTGACCGCCTGGCTGGCGGTATTGCTTGTGGGGGGCGTGGCACTGGTCGTCGCGGGATGCGGAGGCGGCGGCAGCAGCTCGAGCTCCGAAACGACGGCGACCGAAGAATCCGGCGGCGGGGGCGAAAAGCTGACGGTCGGCTCCGACATCCCCTATCCCCCGTTCGAGCAGAAAAGCAAGTCCGGGGGCTACACCGGCTTCGACGTCGAGCTCATGGAAGCGATCGGCAAAGAGATCGGGCGTGAACCGGAATTCATCGACTCGTCCTTCGAAACGATCTTCCGCGACGTGGCGCAGGGCAAGTTCGAAGCGGTGATGTCGGCGGCGACGATCACCGAAGAACGCGAAAAGGTGGTCGCCTTCTCACACCCGTACTACCTCTCCGAACAGGCGATCCTGGTCAAAGAAGGCAGCCCGATCACCGGCCTGTCCGACCTGAAGGGCAGGGTCGTCGCCGCCCAGCAGGGCACCACCGGGCTCGAACTCGGCAAGGAAAAAGCCGAAGCCTCCGAACTCCGGCCCTTCCCGGAAGGCCCGGACGCCGACAACGCGCTGAAGGCGGGGACGGTTGAAGCGGTGATCATCGACGCCCCGGTGGCGAAACAGCAGGCCGAAGAACTCGGCGGCATCGAAATCGTCGAAAAAGTCCCGACCGACGAAACGTACGGGATCGCGGTCTCGAAAGAAAACACCGAACTCGTCGAACAGCTCAACGAAGGCCTGAAGAAAACCATCGAAGACGGCAGCTACGCCAAGGTCTACGAAAAATGGTTCAAAGAAGCGCCGCCGCTGGAAGGCCTCGAAAAAGCAATCGAAGAAGCCGAATCGAAATGACGGTCGAGCGGTAACAGAAAGTCGTATAACGGAGGGGGCGCCGGGGACGGCGCCCCCTCTTTGATTGGGAAACGCAGGACCAGGAGCGAGATTTGAAGGTCTTTTTCGAACAGTACTTCGACTTCCACATCATGGGAGAACACTTCTGGGAAGTCTTCGAAGCCTTCCTCCAGAACCTGCTGATCTTCTTCGTGGCGGCGCTTGTCGCCCTCGCCTGGGGATTGGTCCTCGCCCTCGTGCGGCAACTGCCGGGCAGAAAGTTCGCCCCGCTCCGCTTCCTCACGATCGCCTACATCGACATCCTGCGAGCGGTCCCGCTGCTGATCATCATCCTGATGATCTCCGGCGGGGTCCCCTTCCTCACCTTCCTGCCGAAAAGCTTCCGCATCCCCGAGTGGCTCGGCAAGCCGGACCCGTTCTGGTTCGGCGTCTCGGCGCTGGTCTTCGTCTACGGCGCCTACATGGCGGAGGTCTACCGGGCCGGGATCGAAGCGGTGCCCAAAGGCCAGATGGAGGCGGCGCGCTCGCTCGGCATGAGCCACCTTCAGTCGATGCGCCACATCATCGTCCCCCAGGCGGTGACCAAGGTCCCGGCGCCGATGCTGAACGAATTGATCTCGCTGCTGAAGGACACGACGCTGGTCAGCGTCATCGCCTTCAGCGAGTCGGTGCTCGTCAGCCGCGAAATCCTCGCCGAACAGCTGAACAGCTCGGCCCTGGTCCTCACCGCCGCCTTCTTCCTCGTCATCTGCCTGCCCGGCGCGCGCCTCGTCGATTACCTGATCAAACGCAACCAGGGCAGGATGAGCCGCGGCGCCCACATCGAGGTGGCGTGATGGCCGAGCCGATGGTGCAGCTGAAGGGCGTGCACAAGCGCTTCGGCAACCTCGAAGTGCTGAAAGGCGTCGATCTCGACGTCGCCAAAGGTGAAGTGATCTGCATCCTCGGACCGAGCGGCTCGGGCAAGAGCACGCTGCTGCGCTGCGTGAACCTGCTCTCCCCGCCGGAGGAGGGCGAGATCTTCCTCGAGGGCCAGGACATCTGCAAGGGCCCGGGCTCCGGCAGCGGCGAGCAGAGCTGGAACCTCGACTTCGTGCGTCAGCGGGTCGGCATGGTCTTCCAGCAGTTCAACCTCTTCCCACACAAGAGCGTGCTGGCGAACGTCACCCTCGCCCCGCAGCAGGTGCTCGGCAAGTCGAAGAAGGAGGCGGAGGAGAAAGGCCGCGCCCTGCTCGAGCGCGTCGGCCTCGGCGACCGGCTCGGCCAGTACCCGGAAACTCTCTCGGGCGGCCAGCAGCAGCGCGTCGCGATCGCCCGCGCCCTCGCCATGGAACCCCACGTGATGCTCTTCGACGAGGTCACCTCCGCCCTTGACCCGGAGCTCGTCAAAGAGGTCCTCGACACGATGCGTGAGCTCGCCGAGGAAGGCATGACCATGCTTGTCGTCACCCACGAGATCGGCTTCGCCCGCGAGGTCGCCGATCAGGTCGTCTTCATGGACGGCGGCGTCGTGGTCGAGCAGGGCGAGCCGAACGCGGTCCTCGACAACCCCCACGAGGAGCGCACCCAGAAGTTCCTGGGTCTCGTCCTGGAGCGCTAGCCCGGACGCCTGTTGTTCGGGGGGGCCGCCCCGGACGTGAGGGAGTTTCAGGGATCAGGACACAGGACGGGCGGAGGTCGGACTTCCGTGACCGTTCCGCGCGAGAGAAGCCGGGGGGAGCCCAGGCCTTCCCGTATCTGGCCCGGATCGGTGACGAAGACGTCGGGAACGTCACACCTCCGTGCGCTCCGCGTCACCGACCGGCGCCGGAATCGAGGTCCCCGGGAGCGCGGGCGACCCTGGTGAACCTATGCGTAACGCAGGTCGCCCGCGCCTCGGTGAGGGTTGGACAACACGCGCGGAAGTGTGGACTTGCCACGGTCTTCGTGACGAGGTCCTTCTTCCGTGACGGACCCGTGTCCCTCTCGTGCGCCTCGCGTGACCCGCACCCGCCGGTCCCTCCTCACTCCCCACAAGACACGGCCGTCTCGGCCACAGCCTGCCCGGGCCGTGGCCGAGACGGCCGCGCTCGCCGCAGGCCCTTGCGTCCCTTACCTCGGGCGCCGGCTTCCTCCGGCCCGCTGAGACAACCAGCTAAGCGGCGCCGCCGGCCATTGCCGGCAGGATGACGACGGTGTCGCCGTCGGAGACGCTCGTCTCCAGGCCGTCGAGGACGCGGACGTCCTCGTCGTTCAGGTAGACGTTGACGTAGCGGTTGAGCTCGCCCTCGTCGTCGAAGAGCTGGGCCGAGGTGTCGGGGTGCGCGGCGGTCAGGGCGCGGAGCACCTCGCCGACGTTGCCGCCGGCGGCCTCGACCTCAGGGGAGCCGCCGGTTTTCGGCCGCAGGACTGGTGGGATGCGTACGGTCGCCATAGGGCGGTGATCCTAGTCGAGCCAGGACCGCTTAGCGGTCCCCGCCCGCCCCGGCGCAGAAGAGGTCGTAGTCGGGGAACTGGCTCATCTCCGACTCCGGGATCTCCGGCGCGCCCTCGCCGCAGATCGGGCAGTTGGGATCGCGGCGGACCTTCAGCTCGGTGAAGTGGGTGCCGAGCGCCTCGTAGAGGAGCAGGCGGCCGATCAGCGGTTCGCCCTTGCCGAGGATGAGCTTGATGACCTCGTTGGCCTGCAGGGTGCCCATCGTCCCGGCCATCACGCCGAGCACGCCGTTCTCCGAGCAGCTCGGGGCCAGCTCGGCCGGCGGCGGCGTCGGGAAGAGGCAGCGGTAGCAGGGGCCCTCGAACGGCATGAAGGTGGAGATCTGCCCGTCGAAGCCGAGGATCGAGGCGGAGACGACCGGCTTGCGCAGTCGCACCGAGGCGTCGTTCAACAGGTAACGGGTGGGAAAGTTGTCGGCACCGTCGACGACGATGTCGTAGCCCTCCATCACCTCGAGGATGTTGCTCGCGTCGAGGCGACCGTTGTGCTCGATCACGTTGACGTCGGGGTTCAGCCCTTCGATGAAGATCCGCGCCGAGGCGGTCTTCGCCATGCCGATCCGCTCGGTGTTGTGGATCACCTGACGCTGCAGGTTGGAGGCGTCGACCACGTCGTCATCGACGAGGCCGATAGTGCCGACGCCCGCGGCGGCGAGGTAGAGCGCGGTAGGCGCGCCGAGCCCGCCGGCCCCGAGCAACAGCACCTTCGCGTTCAGCAGCTTCAGCTGGCCGTCGATGCCGACCTCGGGAAGCAGGGTGTGGCGGGAGTAGCGCTCGCGCTGCTCGGTGGTCATGCCGGAGGGCGAGACGACCGGCAGCCCCTGCTCCTGCCAGGCGATGATCCCCCCGCCGACGGAAGCGACGTTGGTGTACCCCAGCGCCTGCATCTGGGCGGTGGCGAGGGCGGAGCGCTTACCGGAGCGGCAGTAGACGAGGGTGCGCGCGGACTTGTCCGGCGCGGCGGTCTCGATCTCGTCGGCGACCATCGCCGGGGGCACCAGCTTGCCGCCCTCGAGGTGGGCCTCCTGGTACTCGTGGGGCTCGCGGGTGTCGATCAGGACGACGTCGCCGCCCTCGATCTCCTGCGCCGCCTCGAACGGTTCGATCTCCTCGATGACCTGCGTCTGCTCGGTTCTTGCGCCAGTCGCCATTTCTTTAAATCCCCTAATTCGGATCAGCTTTACTTCAAAAAGTATAGCGAGCCCGTTCCGGGGCGTGAAGGGCAAAGAAAAAGCACCCCGGCCGTCGTCCAGACGAGACGGCCGGGGTGCTGACTTAGGTCACCGGACGAGACCTAGCCCTTCGGGAGCGCCCCTACATAGAGGGACGCATCTGACGAAGTCTGCGAACCCGCTCCTCGATCGGAGGATGGGTGGAGAAGAGGCCGGCAAGGCCTTTCCCCTTGAAGGGACGGACGATGTACAGCGGCTCGGCGGCCTGGTTGACCTGCATCGGCATCGCCGCGGCGCCCTGCTCGAGGCGCAGGAGCGCGCTCGCCAGGGACTCCGGGTTGCCGCACAGTTCCGCGCCACCGGCGTCCGCGGCGTACTCGCGCTGCCGCGAGATCGCCAGCTGGATGATGCTCGCGGCGATCGGCGCCAGGATCACCATCGCCAGCGCCGCGACCAGGCCGAGCGGCCCGTTGTCGTCGTCGCCGAACCACATCAGCATGTAGGCGAGGTAGGTGATCGCGGTGCCGATCGCCGAGGCGACCGACTGGATCAGGATGTCCCGGTTGCGGACGTGGGTGAGCTCGTGGGCGAGCACCCCGCGCAGCTCGTCCTCGGAGAGCAGTTTGGTGATCCCGCGGGTGACCGCCACCGCCGAGTGTTTCGGGTTGCGGCCGGTCGCGAAGGCGTTCGGCTGGTCGCTCGGGATCATGTAGAGGCGCGGCATCGGCAGACCGGCGCGCGTCGTCAGTTCGCGCATCATCTGGTAGAGGCGCGGCGCTTCCGATTCGTCGATCGGTTTCGCGCGACTCGCGGCCAGGGCGAGTTTGTCGCTGAAGAAGTAGGAACCGAGGTTGATCAGCAGGGCGATCGCAAGGAAGACCGCGGCCCCCTGAGGACCTCCGATGAGCGCGCCGATGACAACCAGGAGGCCGCCAAGGGAGGCCATCAGGATCGTGGTGCGCAGCGTCGCGCTGAAAGTCGACTGTTTGGTGGTTTTCATCTTTCAGGTCTCCTCATGGAGAAATGTGATTGGCGAAGTATTCCCCTGGACGGACGTCTGCACCATAGGGGCCAGCCCCTGAAGGAGCCCGGGGAAGCCCCTAGTGACCTCGGGATCGCGGCCGCCGGGAGACGGAGTTGGTGGGCCGAAAAGTCCAGACATAGAGGACTTTTCGGCCCGTCGACCTGGGGGTGCTGGAGAAGCGCGACGGGGGCGTAGGGGTTGCTTGGACTGCCGGGGCGGAATGGACAACGCCCGTCCCGCGCCCCCACCCCGGCACGCCGCCTAGGCTTGCCCTGTGCGAAGGCGCGCCCTCTTCACCCAGGTTCTCGTGGTCAACGCGGTGCTGCTCGGGGCAGTGGCGATCGTCGCCGGGGCGATCGCCGGGCTGACCACGCTCGAGGTCATCGGCATCGCCGCCCTCGCCGTGGTCGTCGGCGCGACCGCCAACGCGCTCCTGCTGCGGCAGCGCTTCGCGCCGCTCGAGGACCTGATCGACGAGATGGAGCGGGTCGACCTCTCGCGCCCCGGGTCCCTGCTCCCCCGCTCCATCGACGGGGTCGGGGAGACCGAGGAGGTCGAGCGGATCGAGCTCGCCTTCCTGCGGATGATGCGGCGGCTGGAAGCGGAGCGGCGGCGGGCCGGCTCGGCGGCGCTGCACGCCCAGGAGGAGGAGCGGGCGCGGGTCGCCCGCGACCTCCACGATGAGGTCAACCAGTCGCTGACGGGACTGTTGCTGCGGCTGGAGGCGGCGCGCGAGGCCGCGCCTCCGGAGCTGGAGCCGGAGATCGCCGAGACCAAGGCGCTCGCCAACCAGGCGATGCGCGAGCTCCTCTCCCTGGCCCGCCAGCTCCGCCCCACCGCGCTCGACGACCTTGGGCTGGCGGCGGCGATCGCGGGGTTGGTCGAGCGCCTCGGCGAGGGCGAGATCGCGGGGACGGTCAAGATCGACGGTGACTTCGCCGACCTCTCCGACGACGCCCAGCTGGTCGTCTACCGCGTCGCCCAGGAGGCGCTGTCGAACGCCGCGCGCCACGCCGGAGCCGCCCACGTCGCCGTGACCTTGCGCCGCGACGCCGGCGGAGTCGAGTTGACCGTCGCCGACGACGGTCGCGGCTTCGCCTTCGCCGAGTCCGAGCGCGGCCTCGGCATCGGCGGCATGCGCGAGCGCGCGCTGCTGGTCGAAGGCGACCTGACGATCGAGTCCCGCCCCGACTCCGGCACCACCGTCCGCCTCAGCATCCCCGCCGGTTGATGGGCCGAAAACTCAACTCATAGTTGAGTTTTCGGCCCATCAACAACAATGTCCGCCATGAGGGTGCTGATCGCGGATGACCATGGGATCGTGCGGTCCGGGCTGCGGCTGCTGCTGGAGCGCCAGCCGGACATCGAGGTGGTGGGCGAGGCGGCCGACGGGGCCGAGGCGCGGGACCTGGCGATCCGCGAGCGGCCCGACCTGGCGATCCTCGACGTGAAAATGCCGAAGCTCACCGGGCTGCAGGCGACGCGGGAGATCAAGCGGCAGGCGCCGGAGGTCCAGGTGCTGATCCTCTCCATGCACGACGACGAGCGCTATCTCTTCGAGGCGCTGAAAGCCGGCGCCTCCGGCTACGTCCTGAAGGCGCAGGCCGACACCGACCTGCTGTCGGCGATCCGCGCGGTCGAGCGGGGCGAGCCGTTCCTCACCCCCGAGGCCCAGCGGACGCTGATCAAGGACGTCCTCGAACGTGGGTCCTCCGGCCAAGAGGAGCTGACCCCGCGCGAGGAGGAAGTTGTGAAGCTGGTCGCCGAGGCGAACACGACCAAGCAGATCGCCGAGCTCCTCCACCTCTCCGAGAAGACCGTGGAGAACCATCGCGCCAACGCGATGCGCAAGCTCGGCATGCGCGACCGGGTCGAGCTGGTCCGCTACGCGATCCGCCGCGGGCTGATCGAGCCCTGACTCGCAAAACCGACCTCTCCGATAGGATTTGGTCTCGATGTTGTTCTCGACCAAAGCCGAGTACGGCGTGCGCCTGATGATCGAGCTCGGTCGTCAGCCTGGGTCAACCCCGGTATCGCTGAATTCGGTCGCCGAGGCAGAGCGCTTGCCGCTCTCCTATCTGGAGCACCTGGTCGCGAAACTGCGTAAGGCCGGCCTCGTCACCTCGACCCGCGGCGCCCATGGTGGGTATCGACTCGCCAAGCCCGCCGCGGAGATCACGATGGACGCGGTCGTCCAGGCACTCGAAGGGCAGATCGCCCCGATGGAGTGCTTCCACGAGACGCCCGAGGGGCGCGTGCTCTGTTCGCACGAGGCCGACCTCGTCGGCGATCGCGGCTGCGCGACCAAGTTGCTGTGGACGCGAGTCCAGAACGGCGTCACCAAGGCCCTCGCGGGAACCACGCTGGCCGAGCTGGTCGAGTTCTCGACCCCGCATGTGCCCCCCGCCCCTACGGGACGGACCAAGGCAGCGGTCGTCAGCGCCCTGTGAGGGCCACCCGAACTTCCCGAAAGACCCCAGAAACGGAGCAAAATGGCTGAGCTGGAGATTCGCAATCTGCACGTCAAGATCGAGGAGAAGCAGATCCTCAAAGGCCTCGACCTCGACGTCGAGAAGGGGCGCGTCCACGCCCTGATGGGGCCGAACGGCTCCGGCAAGTCGACGCTCGCCAACGTGATCATGGGCCACCCCGCCTACGAGGTCACCGAGGGGACGATCACCTTCAAGGGTGAGGACATCACCGAGGCCGCGCCCGAGGACCGCTCGCAGGCGGGCCTCTTCATGGCCTTCCAGTACCCGGTCGCGATCCCCGGCGTCTCCGTCTCGAAGTACCTACGGATGATCATCAACGCCCAGCGCGAGGCGCGCGGCGAAGACCAGATCAAGATCAAAGACTTCGCCCGCACCGCCCAGGAGGCGATGCAGCTGGCGAACATCCCGAAAGACTTCTCCAGCCGTTACCTGAACGACGGGTTCTCCGGCGGCGAGAAGAAGCGGATGGAGCTGCTGCAGCTGGCCCTGCTGAAGCCGGAGATCGCGGTGCTCGACGAGACCGACTCGGGCCTCGACATCGACGCGCTGCGCACGGTCGCCGAGGGCGTCAACAAGTTCGCCGGCCCCGACATGGGCGTCCTCATCATCACCCACTACCAGCGGATCCTCAGCATGGTGAAGCCGGACCAGGTCTCGATCATGTTCGAGGGCCGGATCGTCAAAGAAGGCGGTCCGGAGCTGGTCGGCGTGTTGGAGGAGAAAGGCTACGGCTGGATCCGCGAGGAGGTCGGGGCGGGCGCCGCCGCCTAGCCCCGCGCGGTCATGGAGCCGGCGACGGCCACGAGCGCCTTCCCGATCGAGCGGGTGCGCGAGCAGTTCCCGCTGCTCACCCGTGAAGTGAACGGCCTCCCAGTCGCCTACCTCGACAGCGGTGCGAGCTCCGAGCGGGTGCTCGCCTCGATCGAGGCGGTCGCCGACTACGAGCGGCGCCATCACTCGAACGTCCACCGCGGGTCCCACACCCTCTCGGCCGAGGCGACCCAGGCCTACGAGGGGGCGCGCGACATCGTCGCCCGCCACATCGGCGCCGCCGACCGCCGCGAGGTCGTCTTCGTCCGCAACGCGACCGAGGCGCTGAACCTCGTCGCGCGAGCCTGGGGCGATGCCAACGTCGGCGCCGGCGACCGCATCGTGCTCACCGAGATGGAGCACCACTCGAACATCGTCCCCTGGCAGCAGCTGGCCGAGCGGGTCGGCGCGGAGATCGACTGGGCGCCGATCGACGACGAGGGGATCCTCGACCTCGACGCGCTGCGCGGGCTGCTCGAACGCGGCCCGAAGATCCTCGCGATCGCCCACGTCTCCAACGTCCTCGGCACCGAGAACCCGCTCGCGGAGATCTCGGCGTTGGCCCATGACGCGGGCGCGATCGTCGTCGCCGACGGCGCCCAGAGCGCGCCGAAGCTGCCGCTCGACATGGCCGCCCTCGGCGTCGACTTCTACGCGATCACCGGCCACAAGCTCTACGCCCCGACCGGCATCGGCGCCCTCTGGGGCAAGCTCGACCTCCTGCGGGCGACGCCGCCCTTCCTCGGAGGCGGCTCGATGATCCGCAAGGTGACGCGCGAGGGGACGACGTACGCCGACGTCCCCGCCCGCTTCGAGGCGGGCACCCCGGCGATCGCCCAGGCGATCGGGATGGGCGCGGCAATCGAATGGCTCGACACCGAACTCGGCATGGAGGCCGTGCGCGACCACGAGCGCGGGATCGCCGACTACACGCTGGAGAAGCTCGCCGAGGTCCCCGGCCTGAAGGTCTTCGGTCCCCCCCGCGGCCCGGAGCGCCTCGGCCCCGTCTCCTTCGAGATCGAGGGCATCCACGCCCACGACGTCTCCGAGATCCTCGACCGCCACGGCATCGCCGTCCGCGCCGGCCACCACTGCGCCCAGATCCTCATGGACCGGCTCGGCATCACCGCCACCGCCCGCGCCAGCTTCGGCGTCTACACGACGACCGAGGAGATCGACCGCCTCGTCGACGGCCTCGAAGACGCCCGCCGCGTCTTCGGCCTTTAGCCGGTCAGGGGTACAGGGGCCGCGGGCCCGGGGGAGGAGGCGGCCCGGGAAGGGCACTGGCCGTCTGAAGCTGGCGCGCCCGGGGAAAGGGAAGGGCCGTCTCGTCCACGGCCCTGGCTGGCTGTGGCCGTGGATGAGACGCCACGAACTCCACACTTCCGCGCAGGTTCCTCATGCTTCGTGCGCATTCCGTCTGACCCGAAATGTTGATGGGCCGAAAACCCCTCCTATAGGGCTGGTTTTCGGCCCATCAACATTGGGGTGCTGTAGAAGCGTGACGGAGGTGTGGAGTTCCGGGCGGAACCGTGACGAACCCTCCCACTTCCCCACGAAGCCCTCACGTCCAGGCCCTAACCCCCCGTCCCCCCAAGCGCCGGCACATAACGGACCGCTTCGAAGGCCGTCCTTGGGAAGTCGCAGCTCCAGCGGCCGTGGGCGTTGCGACCCGATTCGTGGCGACGGTAGGCGCCGCTCACGGCGTCCCCGGTGAGCTCGCCGCTGAGCCAGGTCGATCGGCGGAGGCGTGAGGGTCCACGGCCCGCGTATTCCTCGGCGGTGCGAAAGCGGCGGTGTTCGACCAGCCCCGCGTGGCCGATCCGGCCGAAGAGGGACGCCTGCCGCCGGCTTGCCTTCGGCGCCGAGCCTTTGCATCCGGTCGCAGCCCGCCCACGGATCCCGAGAGCGTATTCCGAGGTTGTCCACAGGTAAGCCTCGAGCGTCGGGGTCCACGCGTAGTAGAAGGGAACTTCTTCCGGATACGGCGCCCCCGCGCGCGGGTCCGAGGCCGGGACGTATTCGACCGCTTCGAAGGGGGACCTTGGCTTCGGCGCTCGTCACTTCCTCCACGCTGGTCTGGCAGTTGCCTTCGCCTTCGCCGGAGTGGTGGGCTTCGAGGTCGCCGACGATCGTCGCGCCGACGACGACGTCCTTCACCGCGACGGAACCGGAGTCGAAGGGCCCGCCGGTCCGTTCTTCGGCCTCGAGGCCGGTCGGCGACGGGCGCAGCGCCCGCGGCGCGCGGAAGCCTTCGATCTCCTGCAGGGCCGGGCCTTCGGCGTCTTCGGCCGGGACGACGCAGTGGACCTCGGTGGCGAGAGCGAGGACGGAGACCCGCGCACCTTCGACCTTGAGGGCGATCGCGTGGCCGCCGCCGGCGCCGATGAAGATCCGCGGCGGCGCGGCGCGGGCGGACGTGGCCATCAGGAGCACGGCGAGCAGTGCCGCGGCGGCGATCCTCGCGATCCGCATCCTCCCCATATATGGAGCCAACACCCCCACTCGGCGGAAGTCCCGCTCGCCCGCTTCGCTAGCCTCGTCGTACATGGACGAGCTCTACCGCGACCAGATCCTCGAGCACTACAAGCGGCCCCATAACTTCGGGGTCGTCGAGGGTGCCGACCTCGAGTACGAGGACACCAATCCGTTCTGCGGGGACGAGCAGCACGTGACGATCAAGCTCGACGCCGAGGACAAGGTGAGCGAGGTCGCCTTCGAGGGGAAAGGCTGCGCGATCTCGACCGCGGCCACCTCGCTGCTCACCGACGAGCTGATCGGCATGAGCCGCGAGGAGCTGCTGCGGCTACCGAAGGATTACGTGCTGGAGTTGCTCGGGATCGACATCTCGGCGACGCGGATGAAGTGCGCGATGCTCGGGCTGAAGATCGTCAAGTCCGCCGCCCTCGGCCAGCCGGCCGAATGGGAGGACGAGGGCGAGGTCGGCAACCCCGGGGAAGCGGTCGCCGACCTCGGCTGAGCGTCAGCTCTGCGGCAGGGCGATCACGGCGAAGACAGCGGTCGGGGCGTTGGGCTCGCTGACCACGGCGAACCGGCCCGCCTCGATCGTCACCGGCCCGAAGTTCACCGTGCCGCCCGCGGCCTTCACCTTCTCCACCGCGGCGTCGGCGTCCTCGACCCCGAAGTAGGTGAGCCAGTTGGCCGGGACCTCGTCGGGCAGGACCCCGCCGATGTCCATCATCCCGCCGATCGACTGGCCGTCGGACCCACGGAGGAACTCGACGTAGGTCTGCGGGCCGGGCTGGCCCTCGTTGCGCTGCATGTCGTGCTCCTTGGCGGTCCAGCCGAAGACCGATCCGTAGAACGCCTTGGCCCCCTCCGGGTCGCGGGTGTTCAGCTCGTTCCAGCAGAGCGCCCCGGCCTCGTTGACCCGGGTGGCGCCGGCGAAGGTCCCCGGCTCCCAGATGCCGAACACGGCGCCGCCCGGGTCGGAGAAGATCGCCATCTTGCCGAGCCCCATCACGTCCATCGGCTCGAAGAGCACGCCACCGCCCGCCTCGGTCACCTTGGCGCCGGTCGCCGCGGCGTCCTCGACCGCGACGTAGGTGCTCCACGCCGGCGGCTGGCCCTCCTGCATCAGCGGCACCATCCCGGCGACGTCGTGACCGTCCAGTTCGGCACGGCGGTAGCCGCCCATTTCGGCCGAGTTCTCGCGCTCCGGCACCTGCCAGCCGAGCAGGTCGCCGTAGAAGGCGGCCGAAGCCTCGATGTCGGCGGTCGAGAGGTCCACCCAGCACGGCGTCCCGGGCGCGTAGCTCGTCACATCGGTCATCGCATCTCTCCTTCGATCGGGTTCTAAGCGATAAGACCACGCGGGCGGCCGAAAGTCATCGCCGGGCTGTGAAAGTCGGCTTCAGGCAACCCTAAGACGAAGCTCGCCGGGCACGACCGCTAAAATCCCGACCCTGGCAGTAGGTTTAATGATCCACCCCGTCCCCCTGGGGCCGTGAGCCGCCCCGGAAAGCCTTCCCTCTTGACCGACACCGCAGGAACGACCATCTCAGTGTGCCCCGTGGCGGAGCTGCCGCCCGGCGCGATGCGCCTCGTCGAGCACGAGGGCATGAAGATCGGCGTCTTCAACTGCGACGGCACGATCCTCGCGATCGAGGACCGCTGCTCGCACGACGACGGACCGCTCGCCGAGGGCGGGTTCGACCCGTCCACCTGCACCGTCGAATGTCCCCGCCACGGCTCGCTCTTCGACCTGACCACCGGCAGGCCGAAGACGCTCCCCGCATTCAAGCCGGTGAAGACGTTTGCGACGGCCGTCGCGGACGACACCGTCACCCTGGAGGTCGCATAGAACATGGCTACGTCGCCTGAGGTAATCGCCGAGAAAGAAGGTCTCGCCGGGATCAACTCCGATTACAAGGAGAAATTCGGCTTCAACGACCCGGAGGCCGGCTACGCCTACAAAGCGCCGAAGGGACTGAACCGGGAGATCGTCGAAACGATCTCCGACTTCAAGGAAGAGCCGCAGTGGATGCGCGACTTCCGCCTGAAAGCGCTGGAAAACTTCGAAAACCGCCCGACCCCGAAATGGGGCGGCGACCTCGATCAAATCGACTTCAACGACATCCACTACTTCGTCCGCGCCTCGGAAAAGAACTCGCGCGACTGGAGTGAGGTGCCGGAGGACATCAAATACACCTTCGACCGGCTCGGGATCCCGGAGGCGGAGCGCAAATTCCTCTCCGGCGTCGGGGCGCAGTACGAGTCGGAGGTCGTCTACCACCAGGTGAACGAGAAGCTCGAGGAACAGGGCGTGATCTTCACCGACATGGACACCGCGCTGCGCGAGCACGAGGACCTGCTGCGGGAGTACTGGGCGACGGTGATCCCGCCGAACGACAACAAACTGGCGGCGCTGAACTCGGCCGTCTGGTCGGGCGGGTCGTTCGTCTACGTCCCCGCCGGGGTCAAGGTCGACATGCCGCTGCAGGCCTACTTCCGGATCAACACCGAGAACATGGGCCAGTTCGAGCGGACGCTGATCATCGCCGAGGAGGGCGCCGACGTCCACTACATCGAGGGCTGCACGGCGCCGGTCTACTCGAGCGACTCGCTGCACTCCGCGGTGGTCGAGATCATCGCCAAGCCGAGCGCCCGCGTCCGTTACACGACGGTCCAGAATTGGTCGCAGAACGTCTTCAACCTCGTCACCAAGCGCGCGATCGCCTACGAAAAGGCGACGATGGAGTGGGTCGACTGCAACCTCGGCTCGAAACTGACGATGAAGTACCCGGCGATCTACCTGATGGGGCCGGAAGCGCACGGGGAGATCCTCTCGATCGCCTTCGCGGGCGCCGGCCAGCACCAGGACGCGGGCGGCAAGATCATCCACGCCGCGCCGCGCACCTCCTCGTCGATCTTCTCCAAGTCGATCTCCAAGGACGGCGGCCGGGCGACCTACCGCGGCCTGATGGAAATCGCCGACGGGGCGAGCGAATCGCGCTCGAAGGTCGTCTGCGACGCGCTGCTCCTCGACGAGGACTCGCGCTCGGACACCTACCCGACGATCCGGATCGACGAGAACGACGCCGACGTCGGCCACGAGGCCACGGTGTCGAAGATCGGCGACGAGCAGCTCTTCTACCTCCAGAGCCGCGGGCTCGACGAGGAGGAGGCCTCGAAGATGATCGTCAACGGCTTCATCGAGCCGGTCACCAAGGAGCTGCCGATGGAGTACGCGGTCGAGCTGAACCGCCTGATCGAGCTGCAGATGGAGGGTTCCATTGGCTGAGTTGGCGACCGAGCCCGCCTGGCTGGAGGAGCGACGTAAGCGGGGGGCGTCCCTCGTGGAGTCCCTTCCCCTCCCCGACCACAAGTCGAAGGGCTGGGAATTCACCGACCTGGCGAGCCTCGACCTGGACTCCTACGAGAGCGCCGACGCGGCGGTCGAGGTCAGCGGCGGCGAGGGCGCGACGGTGGTCTCCCTGGCCGAGGCGGTCGAGTCGCACGCCGAGCTTCTGCGAGCGGCGCTTGGCTCGCTGGTCGGCGTCGAGGACCCCTTCGTCGCCCGCAACGAGGCCGCGTGGCGCGACGGAGTGCTCGTCCACGTCCCGCGGGGCGTGCGGCTGACCGAGCCGGTGCGGATCGAGGTCCCCCTCGACGCGAGCGGCAGCGCGGTCAGCTGGCGCACGTTGATCGTCCTCGAGGAGGGCGCCGAGGCCGAGGTCTGGGAGCACTGGTCCTCACCCGACGACGAGACCGACGCGCTGCTCAACTCGGTGGTCGAGCTCTCCGTCGGCCAGGCCGCGACCCTGCGCTACATCAACACCCAGGACCTCTCCGAGAAGTCGTGGATCTTCGCCACCCAGCGCGCCCAGGTGGAGCGCGACGGCCGCCTCGACTGGGCGGCCCTCGGCTTCGGCTCGGGGCGCGGCAAGGTCCGGATGGAGACCAAGCTCGCAGGCCCCGGCTCCGAGGCACGCGTCACCGGTGGCTACGCCGGCGGCCCCGGCCAGCACCTGGACTACGACACGACCCAGGAGCACGCGGCGCCGAACACCAACTCCGACCTCGCCTTCCGCGGCGTCCTCGCCGGCGGTTCGACGGCGGTCTGGCGCGGGATGATCAAAGTCGACCCCGGGGCCCAGCAGACCGACGCCTTCCAGGAGAGCCGCAACCTGCTGCTCTCGCCGGAGGCCCACGCCGACGCGATCCCCGGCCTCGAGATCCTCGCCGACGACGTCCGCTGCACCCACGCCGCGGCGATCGCCCAGGTCGACAAGGACCAGCTCTTCTACCTCACCTCCCGCGGGCTCGACGAAGCCGGCGCGAAGACCCTGGTGATCGAAGGCTTCCTCGAGTCCCTGGTCGAACGCCTCGCCGAGGGCCCGGTCCGCGACGAGATCTCCGCCGCCCTCGAGCGCCGCCTCAGCGAGATCCTCTAGGGGGCGGCGTGGGGGCGCCTCGCGGTGTCCTCGGTCGCTCGCCTCGGGTCACGCACTGGTGTGCGCTCCCCTCGGCTCGCTTCCCTGCGTCCTTGCGAGGCTGGCCCACGCCGCCCCCTAGCGGCGGTGGCCCTTCTCCTCTTCGCGTTCGCGCTTCTTCTCGGCGCGGGTCGAGCGGATGATCCCGGCGATCACGATCAGGACCGGGATCACGTAGAAGATCCAGAGCCAGTGGCCGATGTGGGCGGAGGGGACGAGGACGGCGGCCGGCATCAGCTCGCTCCCACCGAGAGCAGGTAGAGGCCGAAGCAGGTGAAGGCCACCATGACGGCGAGCATCCAGTACTGGGAGCGGGAGGCGCGGCGGTAGTCGCGCCAGTAGACCAGGGCTTTGTCGTGGGCCAGGGTGAGGCCTGCGACGTGGCCGGCCAGGAGGGCGGCGACCTGGACGTACCAGATGACGTTCGGGCTCAGGGCGCTGAAGTCGATGCCGTATTCGGCGGTGCCGAAGAGGTTCGTGGTCGAGGTGCCGAGGGGGTCTGAGAGGAGGTAGGTGAACTGGGCCTGCTCCTGGTAGACGAAGAGGCTGAAGTAGTGGGCGACGAGGTAGGCGAGGGCGATCGGGATGAGGCTGTGGGCGAAGCCGCGCGCCAGCTGCCGGAAGGGCGGTGCGCCGGGGACCGACCGCATGCCCTTGACGCCGAGCAGGTAGACGATCGCGACCCCGGCGACGGTCGCCGCCATGAAGATGGTGTCGGCGATGCGGATCGTCGCCAGCGGTCCGACGCCGGCGTCGGTGATCCACTTCTCGACGTGTTCGAGCGGCACCTTGTAGGCGCCGTCCTCGGCCCCGTCGAAGCTGGTGGTGGCGATCGAGGCGATCACCACGGCGGTCGAGCCGCTGACGCTCGTCGCCCAATGGGTGGCCGCGGCGAGGGGCCGGCGCCGGCCGATGCGGCCGTCCTTGACCCCGAACGGGGCGAGCTGGGAGAACATTCCGAAGTAGACCGAGAAGATCTCGCCGCGGGCGCACCAGGTCTCGCGTCCGAAGAGGGCCATCATCGCCAGCGTGTAGCCGGTGTAGACGCAGGCGGCGACGCCCGCGGCGTGCGGTTCGAGCCCCACGGCCAGCCCGCCGCTCGACCCGTAGATGACCTCGAGCCAGACGAAGCCGAGCAGGCCGGCCGCGGCGGGCCAGCGTCCCAGGCGCTCCGGGTAGGCGAGGTGGCGCACGGGGCGCCGGGCGAGAAGGCGATAGGCGCCACCGGCCACGCGGGCGATCGCCCGCCACGGATTGAAGATCGGGAAGACGTTGCCGAAGAGCGCCGAGACGAACGGGAAGCCGATCCAGACGGTGACGAAGAAGAAGGTGATCGCGTAATTGCGGTCGGGTGCTTCGGTGCCGTGGATGCCGGAGTAGATCCCGACCCCGAGGAGGAACACGCCGAGGCCGCCGCAGAGGAGCTGGAGCGGCCAGGAGCGCAGGACGGTGGTCAGCCAGGCGGCCGAAGGGCGCCAGCGTTCCTCCTCGAGCTGCGGCTTGCGCCAGGCGGCGGAGAGGGCGAAGAAGGAGACGACGAGGACGATCGAGGCCGCCCAGGCGAAGAGCCAGGCAGGCAGCGGCAGGTCCTGCTTGGCGACCAGGGCGTGCGCTTCGGGAAGGTGGAAGAAGATCATCGGACGGGGCCTCCGCGGTGCCGGCGGCGAGGAGCGCGAGGGGCGGCGCCCCGGCGCGCGGCGCGCCAGGATAACGTCATGCGCCCGTGCGCCCAGGACGCGACAACATCGCCGCCCCCGATCTGCCGACGGGCCTCGAATGGATCGGCGTCGAACCGGACTCGATGCCCGCCCTCACGGCGGGCGGCCCGGCGATCGTCCACTTCATCGACTTCGCCCAGCTGAACAGCGTGCGCACCCTCCCCTACCTCGGCGAGTGGGCGCGGCGCTACCGCGAGCAGGGCCTCTCGGTCATCGGCGTGCAGACGCCGCGCTTCCCGTTCGGCGCCGACCGCGAGGCGGTCACGGCGGGCCTCGGGCGCCTCGGCGTCGAGTTCCCGGTGGCGATCGACGCCGACCGCGACCTCTGGCACCTCTACGGCTGCGAAGGCTGGCCGAGCCTCTTCCTCTGGGCGATGGGCGGGGCGCTCAGCTGGGTCCACTTCGGCGAGGGCGAATACCTGGGGACCGAGATGGCGATCCAGGAGGAGCTGCGCGAGCTCGACGCCCTGCGCCCGCTGCCCGCGACGATGGCACCACTGCGACCCGAGGAGGCGCCGAACGCGCAGGTGATCGCGCCGAGCGTCGAGGTCTTCCCGGGCGGCGGCTGGGACCGTCCCTGGATCGCGGGCGAGGACGCCGACGAGCTGGTCGTCGAGTACGAAGCGGGCGGCGCCTGGGCCACGGTCGAGGGCTTCGGCTCGCTGACCGTCGCGGTCGACGGCGAGCCCCGCGGCGCGCTCGAGATCCCCGGGCCGGGGATCTACGAGCTGGCCGCGCACGAGCGTCACGGAAGCCACGCCGTGACGCTCATCCCCGAAGCGGGGATGAGCGTCTGGTCGGTGAGCTTCGACCCTGGGCTGCCTTAGCGTCACGCCGTCCTCCGGCGGCTGCCGAACACCGCCGCGGCCGCGCCGAGCAACGCGATCACGGCGACGATCAGCGCGGCGATCGCCAGGCCGTTGTCGTCCGAGCCGCCGGAGTCCGACGACTCGGTCGAGCCCGAGGCCGCCGAGCCTTCGGCGGTCGCACCTCCACCGCCCGTCTGCGCGGCGGTCGCCTGGCCCTCTTCCTGCGGCGGCGTCACCAGCACCCGCGGCGCCGGGTGTTCGGCTTCCGGCCCGCCGATCCAGCGGACGACTTCGCCTTCATAGGTCTGCACCGCCTTGAAGGTCAGCTCTTCGCCGGCGTTGCCCGGGATCTGGACCGACAGCGGGAAGTCCTGGAACTCCCCCGGCGCCAGCTTCCCGCCGCTGAAGATCACTTCCTTCACGCCTTCGGTGATCGGTCCGTCATCGGTCTGGATCGGCTTCGCCAGCTTGTCGTGGACGACTTCCACCTTCCAGCCGGGGA
The DNA here is from genome assembly GCA_963782515.1 of uncultured Actinomycetes bacterium. GTDB lineage: Bacteria > Actinomycetota > Thermoleophilia > Solirubrobacterales > 70-9 > VAYN01. The sequence continues at coordinate 2,174,835 of CAWAJY010000004.1, forward strand.
CGGGCTGGTAGGAGACGTCGCCGAACCCTTCCGGGAACTGCACGGCGATCTTGGTCGTGTTTTCGCTGTCGGTCTCGTTCGGCACCCGCACGTCGAGCACCGTGTAGGCCCCTTCGGGGGCTTCGCTCGGCTGCACCGTCACGTGGGCCTGCGCCGCCGCGGGGACGAGCAGGGCCAGCGCGAGCAGCGCCGCCAGGGCCGGCTTCATGGCCTTCTTCATCTGAATCCTTTCTTCGCAATTGGCGTCGGTCGGCGCCGCCGCGAGGGCGGCGCGGGACGTCGACGGCGGCGCGCGGCCGGCGAGCGCGGCGCCGAGCAGGGCACCCCCTCGCGGCAGTCGCGGACGGGCGAAGAGGAGGTGGCGCGGCGGCGGCACCGCGGCGGCCACGGCGCTCGGCGGGCGGCGACGGGCGGCAGCGAGCAGGAGCCGCTCCCCCGGGTAGTGTCCGAGCAGCAGGGCGGCGAGCAAGAGCAGCGCCGGGAAGAGGTAGAAGAGGATCGTCACTCGACCGGCACCTCCACCGTTTCTTCGAACTGCTCGAATTCCGAGACGCGCAGGGTGAGGTCGATCTCCCAGTCGCCGGGGGCGTTCAGCACCGCGCCCTGGACGATGTAGTGGCCGGGGCCCGCGCTCTGGATCGTGAGCGGCAGCGGCCCGATTTCCTTGTCGGGGAGGGTCGCCGTGGCGGTCAATTCCTTGCCCTGCTCATACGGGGCGCCGGTTTTCGAGTCGAAGAAGTAGATGTGCATCGCGTTGGCGCCGACGCGGGCGGGGTCGACATCCATCTCCAGGGTCGTCGGACCGACTTCGGTGGTGATCGCGAACGGTCCGGCCTGGGCGGAGACCGGCGGCGCGTAGCTGGCGAGAGCCGCGGTGACACCGATCACCACGGCGAGCAGCGCCACCTCGGCGCGCAGCGCGCGGCGCAGGAGGACGCCGGGACGACCCGGGGACTCGCCGCGCTCGGCGATCGCCTCCAGCTGGGGCACCGAGGAGCGGCGGTTGTAGGCGGCGACGCCCATCACGACGAGCAGGAGCAGGAACTTGGCGAGGACCGCCCGGCCATAGCCGGTCGAGAGGAGATCGCCGAGGTGACGCACGTAGACGTAGGCCTGGATCAGCCCGGTGGTCATGATCAGCGCGACCATCGCCAGGGCGAGCGTCGAGAAGCGCGCGAGCGGCCCGGCGAGGAGGCGGCCGCGGTCGGCGGGCGTCGCGGCGGAGCGGGTCGCCGAGGGCAGGACGAGGAGCAGCGCCGCCAGTCCACCGAGCCAGACCGCCATCGCCCCCACGTGGATCGCGTTCGTCGTGAAGTTGAGCGCGACCGGCGATTGGCTCGAGCCGTGCCCGGACAGGGCCGGACAGAGGCAGAGGTAGACGAGAGGGAGAGCGATCAGGACCGTGGCGAGAGGGCGCTTCATGAGCGGTACCAAGAGTGCGACCGCGATCCAGGCGAGGAAGGCGAATCCCCAGACGGTCCCGAAGCGGGTTCCGAGGGTCCCTTCGATGATCGTCTTCGTCATCGCGGAGAAGCCGGAGACGCCGGCGGCCTCGGCGCCCTCCATGACGATCTGGGCGGCGGTCGCAAGGAGCCCGATCCCGGCCGCGATCCAGAGCACGAGGCGCAGGCGCTTCGCGAAGGCGCGGGCCGCCGCGCGCCGCGAGTCCTCCCCCACGCCCGCCGCGGCACCGAGGGCCGGTAGCCAGCAGAGCAACAGGAAGGCGACGCCGCCGACGGCGAGGGCGATCGCCAGGTACTCGAGCGCGCGGGCGATGCCGTAGGCGAGCTCGGTCACCTTCCCGTTGCCGGCGCCGCCGATCAGTTCGCCGACCGTCTCCGTCGGCGCCTTGCCTTCCTTGCCGATCGAGAAGACGTAGCCGCTGGCGACGACGTGGCCGTCGGCGGAGACGACCCGGTAGGTGGCGGTGTAGGTGCCGTCGGGCAGGCCGGGCTGCAGGTGCACGCCGAGCCGGGAGCCTTCGCCGTCCGGGTGGAAGGCGTCGCCCTTGTCGACCCGCTCCCCGGCCGCGTCGTAGACGCGCACCGCGCCGAAGTTGCCCTCGACCGGCTCGTCGAATTCGAAGATCACCGCGCTCGGCTCCTGCTTCGCCACCGCCCCCTGCGGCGGGCTCGTCCCTTCCAGGCGCGCGTGCGCCGACGCCGCCGCCGGAAGGAGCAGCGCCAGCGCGCAGGCGAGGATCGGAAGGGACCGCTTCATCTACCAGGCCTCCGCCGTCGGCTCGCCCGAGGGCCGGCGATCGCCGGGGTCGCTCCCGACTCCGTCGTCGTCCCCACCCCGGCGCCGCCGCAACCACAGCACCAGCGCGCCGCCGCCGAGGACGATCACGATCGCCGCGACGATGAACGGCAGCTTCGAGGTGCTGGTGCTCCCGACCCACCAGAGCGTCCCGTGCAGGGTGGTCTTCTGACCGTCCACCGTCATCGGGATTTCGTAGTTGAAGACCTTCGTTTTCTTGCCCTTGTCCTTGACCTGCGGGGGTAGCTGTCCGGCGACCATCCAGTGCATGCGGTGGTCGTGCCAGATGTACGTCCCCGAGTCGTCGACCGTCTTCCATTCCGGAGGGGCCTGAACGTCGGTGCTTTTCGGCACCGCGACGCCGGTCACGAAGCGGCTGTCGTTCAGGAAGGTCGCGGGCGATTTCTGGTTGACCTGGACGGTCCCGTCTTTCTCGATCCGCACGTAGGGCTCGTCGCTGTAGCCGTCGATGACGACTTCGTGGCCCTGCATGTCCTTGAGCTGCAGGTAGCTGTCGTAGTCGAGCACTTCGACCGAGACCCCGCTGGGCAGCGGCGGTTGGATCGCGTCGATTTCCGACCTGAAGTTCGGGTTACCCCCGTGGGCGAGGGCTTGGGCGGGTGCCAGCGCCAACGCCGGCACGAGGGCGAGCGCGGCGACCAGCAGCGCCCGGATGACGCTCCTCATCGTTTCTCCTTGATTGCGGTTGGCGCGCGCCGAACCGCCTGGGAGCGTGCTCGGGAGCGCTAGAGAGTGTGGAGCGCGAGCGGCGGGGCGCGGCCGGCCGCGGCGCTCGCCAGCGGCACGGGCCGCGGCAGGGTCAGGCGACGGGGTCGCGAGGCGGGTGCCGGGCGCCCGTAGGAGGTCTGGGGACGACGGTGCCGGGTGGCGGCCCAGCGGATCGCGGCGCGCGCGCCTCGCAGAGCCGCGGCGACGACGAAACCACAGGCGAGCGTGAGCGGCACCGACCACCAGCCGCCGTCGCCGAAGACGCCCTCGAAGCCTCCCGGGTGGCCGCTGGAGAGCATCCCCTCGAGCAGCTCCTGGCAGGAGTAGATGGCGAGCAGAGCGCCACCGGTCGTCAGCGCCAGGCGCAGGAAGGCGCGCCACTCGGACGCACGCTCCCCGGTGCCGCCGGCGGAAGCGCTCGTCCCGTCCCCACCCTCACGCCAGGCGCTCGCGAGACGGGCGAGGAAGAGGCCGACGACGATCGCCACCGACATCGCGACCGGCGCGGCCAGCGCGCTCAGGTACTGGTGCCCCTCCTTCTCCAGCTCCTGCCCGGTCCCGCCGCCGAAGGCGAGGAGGTAGCGCAGCTGGTGAACGGTGAGCACCGCGGCCGGCATCAGCGCCGCGGCTCGCAGGCGCGGCGACAACAGCCTGTCTGTCGGACTTGACACCAATCTCCACTCTATGGTGTCTGGCCCCCCACCACTTCCCGAAGGAGGAGCGGATGATCACCAAAGTTGACTTCGTCGGAGTCCCGTCCACCGACGCCGAGCGCTCGAGGAGTTTCTACGTCGACACGCTGGGGCTGCGGCCCGACCCGAAGGGCCAGTACGAGTTCTGGGCCGGCGACACCTGCTTCGGGATCTGGGAGCCGGAGAAACAGGGCAGGAAGTTTGCGCCGCAGAAAAACGCCCACCCGGCGCTCCACGTCGATGACGTCGCCGCCGCGCGCGCCGAGCTCGAAGCCAAAGGCGTCGAGTTCCTCGGCGAGACGTTCGACACCGGCGTCTGCCATATGGCGCTCTTCACCGACCCCGACGGCAACGACCTGATGCTGCACAACCGCTACGCCCCGGCCGGCGCGGACGACCAGGAGAACCCGACGCCCTAAGCGCGTCGGCCGGCGCCCGAGGTAAGGGATGCCGAGGGACCCTCTCGTGCGGGTCACGCTAGGCGCACGAGAGGCGCACGGATCCGTCACGGGAGTCCGACCTCGTAACAGAGACCGTGGGAACTCCACACTTCTGTGCGCCTTCCTCATGCGCGGCCCCCGGCGAGTTCGCACTTTCTGCCGCTATCCGGACATAACTGCGAACTCATCCTTCGGGGGGGGCCGACTTCCTGGGCGATCTCGGACGGGCGCTGCGGCGGTCCAGGCCCTAACCCTGCGCCGCCGGAGCGGCCGGGCGGATCTCCTTCGGCAGCATGAAGCGGACGTCCTCGTGGACGGTCCGCAGCTCGCTGACGTCCTCGGCACCGCGCTCGCGGAAGAAGTCGACGAGGCGCTCGACCAGCTCCTCGGGCGCGCTCGCGCCGGAGGTGATGCCCACGGTTCCGACGCCCTCGAGCCACTCGTCACGGACCTGGGTGTGGTTGTCGATCAGCCAGGAGTCGGCGCCGTGTTCGCGGGCGACCTCGACCAGGCGATTGGAGTTCGAGGAGTTGGTCGAGCCGATCACCAGCACCAGGTCGCACTCGGTTGCCAGCTGCTTCACCGCGATCTGGCGGTTGGTGGTCGCGTAACAGATGTCGTCGGACTTGCTGGAGACGATCGCGGGGAACTTGGCGCGCAGCGCGGCGATCGTCTCCGCCGTCTCGTCGACCGACAGCGTCGTCTGGGTGATGAAGGCGACCTTGTCGGGATCCGGGACGTCGAGCGAGTCGACTTCCTCGGCGGTTTCGATCAGGACGATCGAGTCGGGCGCCTCGCCCATCGTCCCTTCGACCTCCTCGTGGCCGGCATGGCCGATCATCACCATCGTGTAGCCGCGGGCGGCGAAGCGGCGGGCGGAGACGTGGACCTTCGTCACCAGCGGGCAGGTCGCGTCGATCGTGCGGAGGCTGTGGGCGGCGGCGTTGTCGTGGACCGCCGGGGAGACGCCGTGGGCGGAGAAGACGACGATCGCGCCCTCCGGCACCTCGCTCTCCTGGTCGACGAAGATCGCGCCGCTCTCGGGACAGCTGCTCGACCACGTGTTTGTTGTGGACGATCTCTTTGCGGACGTAGACGGGGGCGCCGTGGACCTCGAGCGCGCGCTCGACGGTCTGGACGGCGCGGTCGACTCCGGCGCAGTACCCGCGCGGGGCGGCGAGCAGGACCTTCTTTGGGCCCAAGGTTGCGGTGCTTGGCATGTCTCCAGGGTACCGATAGCCTGACCGGCGATGAGCACGCAGGGACGCCACCTCGACCGACTGACGGCCGTCGACGCCTCGTTCCTCGCGAACGAGAGCACGTCCAGCCACATGCACGTGGGCGCGATCCTGATCTTCGAGGGGCCGCCGCCGCGCTACGTCGACCTGGTCGAGCACGTCCGCGGGCGCCTCAGCTTGGTGCCGCGCTTCCGCCAGAAGCTCGTCGTGCCGCCGCTGGAGACCGGCCGGCCGCTCTGGGCGGACGACGTCAACTTCAACCTCAGCTACCACATCCGCCACACCGCGCTGCCCGAGCCGGGTGGCGAGGCGCAGCTGAAGCGGCTCACCGGGCGGGTCTTCTCCCAGCAGCTCGATCGCTCCAAGCCGCTCTGGGAGCTGTGGCTCGTGCAGGGCCTGGAGCGCGACCGCTTCGCGATCCTGACCAAGACCCACCACGCGATGGTCGACGGCATCTCCGGCGTCGACATCGGGACGGTGCTGTTCGACCTCGAGCCGGTGCCCCGGCCGGCGGCGGTGGAGGACGACTGGGTGCCGCAGAAGCCCCCGTCGACGGCGGAGCTGGTCGGGCGCGGGCTCGGCGACGTGGCCGGGCTGCCGATCAAGGCGGCGGAGAAGGCGGTCGAGGCGATCCGCCACCCGGAGGGCGCGGCGCGCAAGGCGGTCGAGGCGCTGGAGGCGCTGAGCGCCGTCGTCAGCCAGTTCGCCGACCCCGCCCCGGACGTGCCGCTGAACGTCGAGATCGGGCCGCATCGGCGCTACGTCTGGGCGCGCTCGGAGCTGGCGACCTTCAAGCGGATCAAGGACAGCCTCGGCGGCACCGTCAACGACGTGGTGCTGGCGGCCGTCACCGGCTCGATCCGCAACTGGCTGCACAGCCGCGGGGTGCGCACCGAGGGTCTGGAGCTGCGGGCGCTGGTGCCGGTGTCGATCCGCGCCGAGGACGAGCACGGGAACCTCGGCAACCGGATCACGCTGATGCGCGGCCCCCTCCCGGTCTACATCGAGGATCCGGTCCGCCGCCTCCACACGATCAGCGAGGAGATGGCGGGGCTGAAGGAATCCAAACAGGCCCTGGGGGCGGAAATGATCTCCCGCTTCAACGACTTCGCGCCGCCGACGCTGCTCGCCCAGGCCTCCCGCCTCAACTTCTCCACCCGCCTCTTCAACCTGCTCGTCACCAACGTGCCGGGCCCGCAGATCCCGCTCTACGTCCTGGGACGCGAACTCGAAGAGGTCTTCCCGGTCGCCTTCCTGCCGCAGAACCATGCACTCGCGATCGCGATCATGAGCTACCACGGGAAGATCGGCTTCGGCCTGCTCGCCGACTACGACTCGATGGAGGACATCAACCTCCTCGGCGACGGGATCAACGAAGCGCTCGACGAGCTCCTCGCCGCGGCGGGCGAGTCCGCCGCGGCGGCGTAGGGCCGAGCCCGAACGGCGGCCCGGCTACCCTCTGTGGATGGGCCTACTACTCGTCCTGCTGTTCATCGTCGTCCCGATCGCGGAGCTCTACGTGATCATCCAGGTGGGTGGGCTGATCGGCGTCGGGCCGACCCTGCTCCTCCTCCTGCTCGACGCGATCCTCGGCTCCTGGCTCCTGAAACACCAAGGGCGCGCCGCCTGGCGGCGCTTCAATCAGGCGCTGGCGGAGCGGCGCGTTCCGGCCAAGGAGGTCGCCGACGGCTTCCTCGTCATCCTCGGTGGCTCCCTGCTGATCGCCCCGGGCTTCATCACCGACATCTTCGGCATCCTCCTGCTGGTCCCGCCCACCCGCGCCGTCGCGAGGCGCATCCTGTACCGCTTTACCGTGGGACGGGTGGTGGTGGCGGGCTTCCCGGCCGGGGCCACGATGAGCGGCTTCGGCGGCCGCCCCGGTCCGAAGCGCTCCTATGACTACGACGTCGACGCCGAAGAGGTATCGGAGGACGCCGACATCGATCGTCGCCTCCCGCCGGCGGCGGAGTAGTCGCTCAGCCGGCGACCCAGGTGCGGGCTTCGGCCTCGTCCTTCGGGTCGAAGAGCTTCACCTCGACCGGGATCACCTTCGCCAGGCCGGGGAACAGCTTGCGGACGAAGAAGTTCGCCTCGGCAACGACGCCGACGCGGCGCCAGTCCTTGCTGTGGCCGAGGTCGAGCTCCGGGTCCTTGCGCGCCGCCTCGAAGCGCTCTTTCAACGAGCCGAGGTCGAACCCGTCCCCTCCGAGCAGCAACAAGCGCACCTCGCCGCCGCCCGCCGCCCGCTTCAACGCAGGCGCCAGCGTGTCGGCGTAGTCGGCGTCGGTCATCTCGCCGGTGACCCGGAAGCCGATCGTCCCGGCGGGCATGTCGTCGATCGGCTCGATCAAGACTGCGGAGCGCTCAGAAGCCGAGGGCGAACTTGGCGTCCTCGGTCATCATTTCCGGGGACCAGGCGGGGTCGAAGACCATCTTCGGGTGGACCGCCGAGACGCCGGGGAGGTCGCCGACGAACTCACGCATCTGCTCGGAGACCTGGGGACCGATCGGGCAGGCGGGAGTGGTCAGGGTGAAGGTGACGTAGACGTCCTCTTTCTCGATCGCGACGTCGTAGACGAGGCCCAGCGAGACGAAGTCGAGGCCGAGCTCGGGGTCGATGACCTCCTCGAGCGCCTCGTAGACGTCTTCCTCGGTGACCACTTCGGGGTGCGTGACCGGGGCGGCGTCGCTCGGCTGCGCTGGGACTGGCTGCTGCTCTTGATCTGCCATGCGCAGATGGTACCCGGGTCAGGTGGTCGGCCCCGGCGACAGCGGCGGGGCCGGGGGGTCGGTGGCGTCCGGGGCGAGGAGGAGCTGCCAGTAGCCGACGTCGTGCCAGCCGCCGAGCTTCCAGCCGACTTCCCGCAGGGCACCGATCGAGGCGAAGCCCATGCGCTCGTGCAGGGCGACGCTGGCGGGGTTCGGCAGGGTGATCCCGGCGACGGCGACGCGGAAGCCCTGGGCCCGCAGGCGGTCGAGCAGATCGACGTAGAGGGCGCGGCCGATGCCCCTCCCGGCGTGGGCGCCGGCGACGTAGACGGAGACCTCGACCGCCCAGTCGTAGGCGGCGCGCTCGGCCCAGCGACACGCGTAGGCGTAGCCGACGACCTCCCCGCCCTCCTCGGCGACGAGGAACTGGTGGGTGGCGCCGTACTTCTCGATGCGACGGCCGAACTCGGCGGCGTCGGGCGGGGTCAGCTCGAAGGAGATCGGAGTCGACTCGACCCTCGGCGCGTAGATCGCCGCGCAGGCGGCGGCGTCGCGGTCGGGATCGGCGGGGCGGATCGTCATCTGGACGCCGCTCACAATAGGCTGCCGCCGATGAGCAGGGACTCGCACCGGGTCATACGACGCTCCGTCGGGATCGTCTTCGCCGACGGCGGCCTGCTGTCCCTGAGCGGGACCGCGCCGACGCAAGGCGGCCACGGCGACGAGCCGCTGCTGGGGGTGCTCTGCGACCCCGACGCGGCGCCGGTCGTCTTCGAGGAGGCACTGCTCTCGACCGAATACGACGAGAACGGCGTGCAGCGGCGGGCGACCCTGGAGCTGTGGCTGGACGCCGAGGGCGGCCGGCCGATACGTGGCGGCGGCACGCTGATCAGCGCGGTCGAAGCCGAGGTGGAAGGACTGCACACGCGGATCGCCTTCTTCCGCTGGTCGGTCGAGGGTCGCGAGGGGCTCGGGCACTACGAGATCGCGCGGGCCCGTGGCTGAGGGCGGCGGCGCGGTGAGCGGTCCGATCGAGGCGGTCGTCTCCGACTTCGGCGGGGTGCTGACGACGCCGCTGATGAACTCGTTCCTGGCGCTGCAGGACGTGCACGGCGTCTCCGCCGAGGACTTCGGCAAGGCGATGCACGCGGCCGCCGAGGCGGGCGACGGCGAAAACCCGCTGTTCAAGCTCGAGCGCGGCGATGTCACCGAAGCGCAGTTCCTCGACATCCTGCGTGACGGATTCGAGGTGACCGCCGGCCACCGGCCCGAGCTGCACCGCTTCCGCGAAATCTTCTTCGAGGCGCTCGACCCGAACGAGCCGATGATCGAGCTGATGCGCGAGTGCAAGGCCGGCGGCCGGCGGATGGCGATGCTCACCAACAACGTGCGGGAGTGGGAGCCGCTCTGGCGCACGATGCTCCCGGTCGACGAGATCTTCGAGACGGTGATCGACTCCGGCTTCGTCGGCTACCGCAAGCCGGAACCGCAGATCTACGAGATCACGCTGGAGCGGCTCGGCCTGCCCGCGTCGGCGTGCCTCTTCGTCGACGACCTGGAGGTCAACTGCGAAGCGGCGCGGGAGCTCGGCTTCACCGCGGTGCAGTACCGCGAGGCGGACCAGGCGATCGCCGAGGTCCGCGCCGCCCTCGCCTAACTTCCATGTTGATGGGCCGAAAACCCGTCATATAGACGGGTTTTCGGCCCATCAACGTCGTCCCTGGCCTTGCTCGGTGGGGATCGGGGCTTTGGGGTGCTCGCGCCAGCGGCGGGCGAACGGCAGGCGCCAGCTGTGCGGGGCGATCAGGGCCCCGATCTCGGCCGGTCCCCAGGACCCCGGCGGGTACGGTTTCACCGCGGGCGGGTCCTCCAGCAGCGGCTCGGCGACTTCCCACAGCCGCTCCATGTCGCGGGCGCTGGTGAAGAGGGTCCGGTCGCCCGCCATCGCGTCGCGGATCAGCCGCTCGTAGGCCTCGAGCGTGTCGTCGCGGTAGTCGGTTTCCTCGAGCGAGAACTGCATGCTCGCCTTGTCGAGGACCATCCCCATCCCCGGCCGCTTGCCGTAGAAGGAGAGCGAGACCCGAGAGGATTCGTCGAGGTCGAAGGTGAGGTGGTCGGGTCCGTAGCGGCCGACCCGCGAGTGGGCGGGGAACATCGACTGCGGCGGCTCGCGGAAAGCGATCGAGATGATCCGCGCGCCTTCCCCCATCCGCTTGCCGGTGCGTAGGTAGAAGGGGACGCCGCTCCAGCGCCAGTTGTCGAGTTCGCATTTCAGCGCGATGAAGGTCTCGGTGCTGGAGTTGGGATTCACCCCCGGTTCGTCCTTGTAGCCCTCGTACTGTCCACGGACCACCTCGTCGGGATTCAGCGGCAGGAGACTGCGGAAGACCTTGTTCTTCTCCTCGGTGATCGGCAGCGAGGCCAGCGCGGTCGGCGGCTCCATCGCGACGAACGCAAGGATCTGCATCAGGTGGGTGACGACCATGTCACGGAAGGCGCCCGTTTTCTCGTAGAACGCGGCGCGCGAGCCGACCCCGAGCGTCTCCGGCACGTCGATCTGAATGTGATCGATGTGGTCGCGGTTCCAGATCGGCTCGAAGAGGCCGTTGGCGAAGCGCAGCGCGAGGATGTTCTGCGCCGCCTCCTTGCCGAGAAAATGGTCGATGCGGAAGATCTGCTCCTCACGCAGCACCGAGTGGAGGGTGTCGTTCAGCTTCTGCGAGCTTCTCAGGTCGGTGCCGAACGGCTTCTCCATGATCACCCGCGCGTTCTCGGTCAAGCCGGCGTCGGCAAGCATGTGGATGACATCGGTGGCGGCGGCCGGCGGCACGCTCAGGTAATGCAGCAGGTGGGTGTCGGGGCCGAGCAGCTCGACCTCATGCTCGACCGCCGCCCTCAGCTTCTCGGGACCCTCCCCCACCGGGATGTAGACGATCCGCCGGGAGAATTCAGCCCAGTCGGCCTCGGTGAAATCGTGGCGCGCGAACTCCTCGCAGGCGTCGTGCACGATCTCCCGGAACTCCTCGTTGCCGATCCCCTCGATCGAGGTCCCGAGCACCCGGAATTCCGGCATCAGCTCCGACTGGAACAGCCGCAGCATCCCCGGCAGCAGCTTCCGCTTCGCCAGGTCCCCGGTGGCTCCGAAAATCACGATCAGATACGGCGGCAGCGGCTGGACGACCCGCGCGTCCATTTCTTCCGTGATGTGCTGCTGACTCTCCCGATGCGTCGTCGGTACGCCGTTGTGATTCCCGTCTGCCATGCGCCCAGGGTAGCTACCCCGCCGCGCGAGTCGTGACCGTTGTGTTGGGCGTCTGGGCGGGGGCGGGGGTTCGGGGCGGGTGAAGCCGGCGCCCGGGGCACGGGACGCAAGGGCTTGCGGCGAGCGCGGCCGTCCCGGCCACGGCCCGGGCAGGCTGTGGCCGTGGCCGAGACGGCCGGGGATGTGGGGAGTGAGGAGGGATCGGCGGGTGCGGGTCACGCGGGGCGCACGCGAGGGACACGGATCCGTGACGGGAGTGTCCTCGTCACAGAGACGCCGGGAACTCCACGCATCCGCGCGTGTTGGACAACGGTCACGACCGCGCTGCAAGCTTTGGTGTCGCCATGACGACGTCAATGCTTGCATCGAGGCCTCGGGCCCTTATCCCGGGCCCGGAGACAGACCGGAGGCTCACGCGGGTGTGACGTTCCCGGCATCTTCGTCACCGATCGGACCGATGTCGGGCAAGGTGTGATCTCTCCCCGGCCTCTCTCGCACGGGACGGTCACGGGAGTCCGACCTCCGCCGGACCTGTGACCTCTTCCCTGAAAGACCCTCCCGTCCTGGGCGTCTCATGGCGGTCACAGCCTGCCAGGACCGCCATGAGACGCCCAGGACCGATCTCGGACGGACGGGGCGGCCGGCACAACGCCGTCCCGCGCAACCCCCGCGCTAGTTGTCGCTTCCCGCCCGGTCCCAGATGTAGAGCTCGACGGCCTCGACCGCGAGCGTCATCAGGCGGGGCGGGGAGAGCAGGCCGAGGACCAGCTCCAGGGCGTCGTCCTCGGTGACGCCGGCGTCGACTGCCTCCTCGCCGCGGAAGCCGGCGGCGAGCTTGAGGGCCTCGCGGCGATTCTCGCCGAGGGAGCCGAAGGCGCCCATGAGGAAGTCGCGGTTCGGGACCGGCTGACCGACCTCCAGGGAGCCGTGCCAGGCGGCGAGCATCGAGAGGTCGTGCTCGTCGAGCTCGGCGATCGCCTTGGCGTAATGCACCTCGAGCTCGGAGTCCGGGATCTCGTCGACCCAGGCGCGCACCGCCTCGCCGAGGAGCTGACGACGGGCCTCGCGGCCGATCGAATCGGATATGGCGCGGATCGCGTCGGCTGGGTCTACGAAGCAGAGGGACATTTGATGAGGCAAATTTAGGGGGGTCGGGGGACGGTAAAACGGCATTGGGAATGCCCAGTTTGCGGCGTGGGGGGCGAAGTGGCGCGGGTCGGGACCGGCGGGCGACCCCGCGGGAGTGCACCGCCGGCCTCGCGGGCGCGCGCCGCCGTTGTACATAGTCTGGACGGGTGCCGCTGAAACTCATCCTCGGACCACCGAACTCGGGCCGCGCGGGCGCCGTCCGGCGCCGCTACCTCGAGGTGCTGGAGCGCGACCCGGTGCTCGTCCTCCCCACGGTCGACGACGTCTTCGCCTTCGAGCGCGAGCTCTGCGGCGAGGGCGCGGCCCTGGGCGGCACCGTGCTCACCTTCGGCGCCCTCTTCGGCCAGATCGCCACCGTCGCGGGCCGCCCACCCGGTGCCGTCCTCTCCCCCGCCCAGCGCCGCCGCTGCGTCGAGGTTGCGGTCGAGGACCTCTCGCCGCGGCTCGGGCCGCTGCGCCGCTCGGCCGGGCGACCGGGCTTCGCCGCGGCCTTCGCGCGACTCCTCGACGAGCTGCAGGCGGCCGGGGTCGAGCCGCGCGACGTCGAGGCGAGCGCCGGCACGCTGGAGGGCTCCGCCTACCTCGCCGACGTCGCCACCCTCTTCGCCGGCTACGAGGCGGCGCGCGAGCGCAGCGGCCGCCTCGACGCCGCCGGGATCGCCCGCGAGGCCACCGCGCTCCTGCGCGCGGACCCTGGGCCGTGGGCGGGCCGGCCGGTCTTCCTCTACGGGCTCGACGACCTCACCCCGGCGCAGTTCGACCTCGTCGGCGCGCTCACCGCCCACACCGAGGTCACCGTCGCGGTGCCCTTCGAGCCCGGCAACGAGGCCCTCGCCGCGCGCGCCGACCTGCTGGGGCGGCTCAGTGCGCTGGGGCCGCTCGACGAAACGATCCTCCCGGCCGACCCGGCGAACACCGACAGCGCCCAGCTCTACGCCCTCGCCCGCGGCTTCGGCCTGCCAGACGCGGCGCCGACGCCCCTCCCCGACCCCTCGGACCTGACCCTCCTGCGCTCGGCCGGGACCCGGTCGGAGGCCGAAGCGATCGCCGCCGAGGTCTCGCGCCTGATCCATGGCGGCGCCGCCCCCGACGAGATCGCGGTCGCCCTGCGGGACCCCGGCCGGCGCGGCCCCGAGGTCGAAGCGGCGCTCGAGGCGAACGGGATCGCCGCCGCGCTCGAGGCCGAGGTGCCGGTCGCCTCGACCTCGGTCGGCGGCGCCGTCGTCGCCCTGCTCGAAACCGCCTTCGGCGCCGGCCGCGCCGCCGACCTGCTGCGCTACCTGCGCGGGCCGTCGGGCTTCTCCCCCGGCCGGGTCGACTGGCTCGAGCGGGCGATCCGCCGCGAACGGATCGCCGACGCCGAGGCGGCCTTGGCGCGCTGGCGTGGCGAGGGACGGGGCGAAGACGAGCGTGACGTCGACCGCGACCCTGAGGCAGACGACGGAGACGACGCGCGCGCCGGACGCGGCTCCCCCGGCGAGGACCCGCGCGACCTCCAGCGCCTGCGCGAGGCCGCCGCCGAGTCCCCCGCCGCGCTCTGCGCCGCGGTCGGCGGGCTGGCCGCGACGATGGCCTCGCGACCGTTCCGCAGCGGCGCGGACGGCCCACGCCTCGGCCCCGGCGACGGGCTCGAGCTGCGCGCCGCCGGGGCGATCGCCGCGGCGCTCGGCGACCTGGCGGCCCTCGGCCCGCTCGCCCCCGCGCCCGAGCGCCTCGCCGAGACCGTCGCCGCGCTCGACTTCCGCGTCTGGAGCGGCCCGGTCGAGGGCCGGGTGCGGATCGCCAGCCCCTATCGCCTGCGCGCGGCCCGCTTCGACCACGTCCTCGTCGGCTCGCTGCAGGACGGTGAGTTCCCGCGCCGCGACCGCGGCGGCGACCCCTTCCTCTCGGAGGCCCAGCGGGAGCGCCTCGGGCTCGACCCGCGGCAGGACACCGAAGCCGAGGAGCGCTACCTCTTCGCCGTCTGCCTCGCCCTCCCGCGCCGCCGCCTCTTCCTCTCCTACCGCGACAGCGACGAGAACGGCGCCGCCGAGTCGCGCTCGCCGCTGCTGGAGGAGGTGCGGGCGCTGATCGAGGCGCCGGCGCCGAGCGACGGTGCATCGGCTGCTGCCGAGGACGCCGCGGTCGACGGAGGGGGCGACCCGATCGAGGCCGCGATCACCCGCGTCCGTGGACTCGCCGACGTGGTCGCTCCGCTGGCCGAGGCGGCGTCGGTCGACGAGCTGGCGCGAGCGCTGGCGGCGCACGGTCCCAAAGCCGAGCCGCGCGCCCTGCTCGCCGCGGTCGGGATCGCCGGAGACACCGAGTCGACCCTGGCCGCCGGAAGGCCCGCCGACGACCTCGTCGCCGCCCTCGAGGCCCGCCTGCGGCGCGCCCGCCGCGCCGAGGCCGCCTCCCGCGCGCCCGGCCCGCTGACCAACCCGGCGGTGCTCGCCTCGCTCGCCGCCGTCGAGGCCTACGGCGGCACCACCTTGGAGGGCTTCGACGAATGCTCCTACCGCTGGTTCGCGAGCCACGAGCTGGCCCCGGAGCCACTCGACCCGGTCCCCGACCCGCTCGTCCAGGGAGGGCTGATCCACGCCGTGCTGGAGCACCTCTACCGCGAGCGCCCGGGTGGCGACCCCCTTCCCCGCCCCGCGTCCCTGCCCCTCTGGGTCGAGCGCGGACGGACGCTGCTCGCCGAGCAGCTCGCCGAGCGGGAGATCGGCGGCCACCCGGCCGAGCGGGCGATGGCGCGCCGGGTCGAGCGGCTGCTGGAGCGCTATCTCGGCGAAGAGGCGGCGCGTGACACCGGCGGCTTCGAGCCGTGGCTCCTGGAGGCGCGCTTCGGCGCCCACGAGGATGCCGAGCGACCGGCGCTCGACCTCGGCGGCTGGGGCCTCCACGGGGCGATCGACCGGGTCGACCGGGCGCCCGACGGCCGCGCCGTCGTCCACGACTACAAGCTGGCGTCGAGCGTCACGCCGCGGGACAAGTTCGAGGAGCGGGCGAAGCTGCAGCTGCCGCTCTACCTCCTCGCGGCGCAGATCCACTGGGGCGCGGAACCGGTCGGAGGCATCTACCACCCGCTGCGCGGGACCTCGAACCGGCGGCCCCGCGGGCTCGTCGCGAAGGGCTCGGCGGGCGATCTGGCGGGCTACGACCTCTACCGCCCCGACGTGGTCGACGACGAGGCGCTGGAGGAGACCCTGGAGAGGACGCGCGAGCGCGGGGCGGCGATCGTCGCCCGCATCCGGGCCGGGGAGATCCGCCGCGACCCCGGCCCGCGCGAGGGCCTCCGCGGCCACGACGTCTGCCCGGCCTGGTGCTCGTTCGCGCCGATCTGCCGCCGCGACCGCGCGCCCTCCTACGTCGAGCGCGAAGAGAACGAGGCGGGGTGGGAGCGGTGAGCGACGTGACGCCGGACGCCGGCGCGCCGAGCGAGGCGGGCGCGGCCGCGCCTTCACCCGAGCCCGCGGTCGAGCGCTCCCCCACCCCCGAGCAGCGCGCCGCGATCGAGGCCCGCGGGCGCGACGTCCTGCTCGAGGCCGGCGCCGGCTCGGGCAAGACCGGCGTCATGGTCGAGCGCTACGTCCGCCTCGTGGTCGACGAGGGCGTCACCCCCGACTCCATCCTCGCCTTCACCTTCACCGACAAGGCGGCCGCCGAGCTGCGCGCCCGCGTGCGCGCCGAGCTCTCCCGCCGCGCCGCCGGCGCGGGCGCCGCCGCGGCGCGCGCGTCCGACCTCCTCGCGGCCATCGGCGGCGCCTGGATCACCACCATCCACGGCTTCTGCAACCGCGTCCTCGGCGCCCACCCGGTCGCCGCCGGCGTCGACCCCGGCTTCCGCGTCCTCGACCAGCCCGAGGCCGAGCGCGCCGCCCGCGAAGCCTTCGACGCCGCCCTCGCCGAGTTTCTGGCGAGCGGCGATCCGGCGCGCGAGGAGACGGCGGCCGCCTACGACCTCGAAGGCCTCCGCGGGGTGATCGTCGCCATCCACGACGAGCTGCGCAGCCGCGGCACCGCCGAGCCGTCGCTCCCCGACCCGCCCGTCTCCGACCCCACCGAGTTGATCGCCCGCGCGATCGAGGCGGCCGGCGAATGCCTCGAGGGGCTAAAGGAGGGCAACGGAAAACGCACCGTCCTGGAGGAGGCGCTCGCCCGCCTGACCCAGCCCGGCCCGCCGCCGTCGCTGGAGGAGCTGGAAGCGCTCCGCCCCGGCGGCACCGCCAAAGCCCTGGCGCTCTTCCGCGAAGCCCTGGACGACGCGATCTCCAGCACCGCCGAGGCAGGCGACGGCGGCCACACCTACGATCATCTCGCCGAGCTGCTGCGCCTCTACACCGGGGCCTTCGAGACGGCAAAGGAACGCCGCGCCGGGATCGACTTCGAGGATCTCCTGATCCTCGCCGCGCGGCTGCTCGAGCGCTCCGACGCGGGCCAGTCCTACCGCGGCAAGTTCTCCCACCTGCTGGTCGACGAGTTCCAGGACACCAACCGCCTGCAGCTGCGCCTGATCGAGGCGCTCCAGGGGCCGAAGTCCCAGCTGGTGGTGGTCGGGGACGAGCTCCAGTCGATCTATTCCTTCCGCCACGCCGACCTCGACGTGTTCCGCCGCCGCCGCGAGCAGATCGACGCCGACCCCGGGGCCGAGCTGATGCGCCTCAGCGGCAACTTCCGCTCGCGCCCCGAGGTGATCGCCGCGGTCAACCTCTTCGGCGAGGCGCTGCTCGGGGCCACCTACCGGCCGCTGCGCGTCGGCGCGCCGCCCGCGTCACCGGCCCCGCGCGGCACCGGGCATTCGGTGGAGCTGCACCTCACCGCGCGCGACGGCTGGGACGAGGACGGCGTCGACCTCGACCCGGCGATCGACGGCCGCACCCCGCTCAACTGCCTGGCCGAGGCACGCACCCTCGCGGCGCGCCTGCGCGCCCTCCACGACGCGGGGGTCGAGCGCGGCGCGATGGTCGTCCTGCTCCGCGCCTTCACCCACCTCGACGCCTACGAGGACTCGCTGGCGCGCGCCGGCCTGCGCCCCTACGTGGTCGGCGGGCGCGGCTACTGGTCCCAGCAGCAAGTCGCCGACGTCTGTGGGCTGTTGGCGACGATCGCCAACCCGCTCGACGACGAGGCGCTCTTCGGCGCCCTTGCCTCGCCCGCCTGCGCGGTCGCCCCCGACACGCTCTGGTTGCTGCGCGCCGCGGCCGGGCGCCGCCGCCACGTCTGGCCTGCGCTGGAGCGCCTGGCGCTGCGGGACGAGGTCGAGATCGCCGATCCCGAGCGCCTCGACCAGATCCCCGCCGGGGAGCGCGAGCTGCTCGCCGAGTTCGCCACCCAGCTCGTGGGACTGCGGGCGCGCGCCCCGCGCCTCGGCCTGGCCGGGCTGGTCGAGGCGGCGGTGACCGAGACCGGCTACGACCTGGCGACCCTTCTGCGACCGGCGGGCGAGGCGCGCCTCGCGAACGTGCGCAAGCTCTCGCGCCTGGCGGCGGCCTACGAGGAGCGCGAGGGCCGTGACCTCCGTGGCCTGCTCGACTTCCTCGCCGCCCGCGCCGAGGTCGACACCGAGGCCCAGGCCGCGACCGCCGCCGAGGGCCACGACGGCGTCCGGATCATGACCGTCCACAACGCCAAGGGGCTCGAGTTCGAGGTCGTCGCCGTCCCCGACCTCTCGCGCGGCCTCCTCTCCGGTGGCCGCCGCCCGGTCCTTGCCCTGGGACGCGAGCAGCCGCCGCGGGTGGGCCTGCAGTGGCGGCGCCTCGGGCGCGCCGCGGTGAACCTCTACGACTACGGCGAGCTGATCGAAACGGGCGAGTCGCGCGACTCCGAGGAGGGCCTGCGCCTCTTCCACGTGGCGGCGACCCGCGCCCGCGAGCGCCTCATCCTCAGCGGCGTGGTGAAACCGCAGCCGGCGAAGGAGACGAAGCCGGGGACGCCGGTTGTCGAGCGGCTGGTCGACGCGCTGGGCGCGCCACGTCCGGGGAAGGACGAGGCCGATGCGAAGGGCGATGGCGACGCCGAGGTCCCCGCGCCCGAGCCGCCGCAGGACCGCTTCGCGATCCCGGTCCCCGCCCCCGAGGCGCGCCCTGGTCTCGAGGAGGCCTTCGCCCCGAGCGAGATCGCGGTCCACCTCAACCTGCCCTCGCCCGAGCGGGCGGCCGAGCTGCGCGACCTCCACCTCGACGCCGCCGCCGACCGGCAGCTCGGCTCCGGGACGCCACCCCTGGTCGAGCGCAAGCCGCCGGTCGTCCCGAGCCGCCCACTGTCCTACACCGCGATCTCGGCCTTCGAGGAATGCGCCTACCGCTTCTACATGGAGCGCGTGCTGGGTCTCCCCTCCAGCGCCGACAGCGTGAAGAGGGTCGGCAACGAGGGCGACGAGGGACCGTCCGCGCGGGAGGAACGCAGCGCTCGAGGCGCCGCGGTCCATGCGTTGCTCGAGTGGAGCCAGGCGAGCTCCTGGCGGGAGCCGACCGTCGACCTGGCGCGCCGTCACGCACTCGCCGCGGGACTCGACCTCGACGCCCGCGGCGCCGAAGAGCTCCTCGGGCCGGTCCGGGACTGGCTCGGCTCGCCGCTGCGCGAGGAGATCGCCGCCGCGACCCGGGTGCGGGCCGAGGTGCCGATCCTCCTTGGCGCCGGCGGCACCGTCCTGCGCGGCTCGATCGACCTCCTGGTCGAGCGCGGCGACGCGCCGCCGCTGGTCGTCGACTACAAGACCGACCGCCTCCGCGGCGAGGACCCGGTCGCCCGCGCGTCCCACTACGAGGTGCAGCGCTCGATCTACGCGATGGCCGCAGCGGAGAGCCTCGGCGCGAGCGAGGTCGAGGTCGCCTACGTCTTCCTCGAGCGCGCCGACGCCCCCGTCCGCACGATCCTCAGCGCAGGCGACATGGCCGGCGCTCGCACCCACATCGAGTCCGCCGTCGAGGCGATCGGCCGCGGCGACTTCTCCCCCGCCCCCGAGCCCGACCGCACCTGGGACCTCTGCCGCGGCTGCCCGGCCCTAGGCCGCCTCTGCTCGGGGCCGCCGGATTGATCCGGCGCTTGCGGCAGCCCCACCCCGATGTTGATGGGCCGAAAACCCGCCTATATGGCGGGTTTTCGGCCCATCAACATCTCGTCAGACCCGGCCACGTCCCTCAAGCCGGCAGCCGAACCGTGGCTCAACCGGCGCCGGGGGCAGCCGAGGAGTCCAGCCGCGCCGCGAGGTCGTCGAGGTTCAGTTCCTTCAGGCCCTCACCCACCGCATCGAGCTCGCCGGCGCAGTAGTCGACGAGACCCTTGCCCTCTTTGCAGAGGTCCAGGGTCTCGCGGAGGCCCGCCTGGCCGGAGTCGAGGCGGTCGATGATCTCCTCGAGGCGCTCGACGGCCGCCTCGTAGCTGGCGGGCGCGCCGTCAGGCATCGTCATCTCCAGGGGTTCTGGCGTCGATTCGGCCATCGCGGAAACGGAGGCTAAAGCGCCCGGCGGCGGTGGCGGCGTCGGCGTTCGTCAGCGGCTCGCCATCGGGGGTCTCGGCGAGGGCGTAGCCGCGCTCCAGCGTGCGCTCGGGATCGTGGGCGCGCAGGGCCACGGCGGCGTTGCGGAGGGCCTCACGGCGCTGGATCACGGCGCGTGCGGCGGCAGCATCGAGGGAGGCTCCGTGCCGGCGGCCCTCGTCGGTCGCCCGCTCCACCTGGCCCAGGGCACGCCGGCGCGCGCGTTCGAGGACGAGCCCCGCGATCCGGCGCTGACTCGCCGCCCGCTCGGCAATGCCGCGTTCGGAGGCGGCGCGGATCTCGCGCGTCTTCTGGTTCAAGATCGTCCGCTGTCGTTGCAGCGCCCGTGCCGGGCCGCGCGCCAGCGACCCCAGGTGACGCGCGCGCGCCGCGATCGCCCCGTCCGCGCCGCGCCGCAGGGCCAGCGCCATCCGCCGCACCTCCGCCCGCGCCGCGTCGCAGTCGAGCGGCACCGCCGCCTCGGCGGCGTGGGTCGGGGTCGAGCAGCAGATCGCGGCGACGTCGTCGATCAGGGTCGAGTCGCGCTCGTGCCCGAC
Organism: uncultured Actinomycetes bacterium; assembly: GCA_963782515.1. Lineage (GTDB taxonomy): Bacteria > Actinomycetota > Thermoleophilia > Solirubrobacterales > 70-9 > VAYN01. Next base: position 2,195,329 of record CAWAJY010000004.1, read on the forward strand.
CGCGCTGATCACCGGCACCCGCAGCATCGCCACGGTCCGGCACAAGGTCTCGTCGCAGAAGGCCCAGAGGTCGGCGAGGCTGCCGCCGCCACGGGTGACGACGATCGCCTCGACCTCCGGCCGCGCCGCCAGGTCCTGCAGCGCCCGCGCGATCTTCGGCGCCGCGTGTCGGTCCTGCACCGGCGCGAAGGCCCAGACCACGGTCCCGCCCCAGCCGCGCCGCCCGAGCCCGGCCAGCAGGTCGCGCCGCGCCGCGCCGCCTTCCGCGGTGACGACGCCGATCGTCTTCGGCAGCACCGGCCGCGCCAGCTGCTTCTGCAGATCGAAGAGACCCTCGCTCCTCAGCTGGACGCGAAGCGCCTCCAGGCGGGCCATCAGGTCGCCTTCCCCGGCAAGCCGCACGTGGGTCGCGCGGAAGCAGAAGTTCGCCGACGCGGCGCCGCCGCCCGGGTAGTAGTCGAGGCCCCCGGCGATCACGACTTCGGCGCCGTCGCGCAGCGCCCCCTCGGGGAGCCCGGCCCGCTCGAGGTCGTTCAGCCAGATCGCGCAGGGCACCGCCCCGTCGCCGTCGCGCAGTTCGAAGTAGGCCTGGACCCGGCTGCGGCTCATGCCGGTCACCTCGCCGATCAGCAGCACTCGCGGCCGTTCGCGCATCCAGTCCTGCAGTTTGTTGGCATAGCGCCCGACCGCGAACGGCCCAGGCAGGTCCGGCCCCGGCCGCGCCGGGACACCTGGCGAGATCTGAGGCTCGTCCATGAGAATCAGCCTAAAGAGATGACCTGACGCGGCTGGACCAAGCGATACAAGGACGCAGGAAGCGAGACGAGGGGAGCGCACATAAGTGCGTGACCCGAAGGCGAGCGCCCGAGGACGCCGTAGCGCGCCGGTCCAGGCGCGTCAGGCGGTCCAGGCGCGTCAGGCGGTTTGTTTCCAGCGCTTGGCCCAGGCCTTGAGCTCGCGGATCGCGGGGCCGAGCTCCTCCCCGGTCCCGGTCAGCGAGTAGGTGACACGGACCGGCGTCCCGGCTTCGACTTCGCGTTCGACCAGGCCCTGGTCCTCGAGCTCGCGCAGGCGCTGCGAGAGCAGCCGGTCGGACAGCCCGGGCACGGCTTTGCCGAGCTCGCCGTAGCGCATCGGCCGCTCGATCAGGGCACAGAGGATCGCCCCCGTCCAGCGCTTGCCGATCAGCTCGATCGCCTCGTGAAAGTTCGGGCAGACTTCCCCGCAGGGAGCCTGCTGGGAGTGGACCTCGGGCGAGGGCGCGATCTGCGTCTGGGGCACGTAATTCACGTCCATCGACCTTACTGAACGTAGTTCCTCGGCCGGCGGAATCGCGGCCGGCCGGGCGCCTCAGCGCGTGCAGGCGCCGGTGTCGACGGCGCCGTCGGAGACGTGCGCCAGGACGCTCCGCACATCGTCCACCGGCACCGCGAACCCGCCGCGCGGCCCGCTCGTCGTCGCCGCGAAGACGACCCCGACCACCTTGCCGTCCTTGCCGAGGAGCGGCCCGCCGGAATTGCCGCTGCGCACGTCGCCGCCGAGCGCGGTGATCGTCCGCTCGATCGGCCCGCGCCCGTAGGAGTCCTCGCTGATCGTCTGGCGCGTCTCCCCGACCCGCGCCGGGGTCACCGTGTAGGGACCGTTCTCGGGATAGCCGAGGACCGCGGCGGCCGACCCCTCGCGGCTCCCGGAAGCCATCGACAGCGTCGGCAGTTCGGCATTCACGCGCAGGATGGCGAGATCGTTTGCGGGTTCGTAGAGCACCGCGGTCGCGTCGAGCTCCACCCCGCTCTGCGTCGTCACCGTGGTGTCGTCGGCGCCGGCGACCACGTGGGCGTTGGTGACGATCAGGTTCGGCCGCACCGCCCAGCCCGAGCCCTCGATGCCGAGGCCGCAGGCGGTGCTCAGCACCCGCACCACCGAGCCACCCGCGTCGAGCACCTGGGGGTCGGTGGCGATCTGCGGGTCGGGACGCCGCAACGGCGTCGCCGGGCCGGTGATCGAGGGCGCCGGGTCGACCCGGTCGAGGACGTTCAGCACCCCGCCGGTCGGCGGCAGCACGTGGTCGAGCTCCCGCAGGATCACCGAGTTCTGGACGTCGGCCCGAAGCTGCATCGTCCCCGGCGCGTGCAACGCGACGGCGCCGAAGACCCAGGCCATCCCGAGTGCCACCGCGCCGATCAACGCCGCTCCTCCCGCCCCGTCGACGTGGTGCAGGAAGGGACGCCGGATCAGCCGCCGCCGCAGCGCCAGCGCCAGGCCCTCCAGGGCGACCGCCGCGAGCGCCCCGACCACGAGCGCCCCGATCGCCCCGCAGAGCGGCGCGTAAGGAGAATCGGCCCCCTGCGAGAGGACCAGCGGCCCGAGCCGACTGCCGATGATCGCCCCGATCGCGAACCCGCCAAGAGTCAGCGCGCCGACGATCAGCCCCTGCCGGTACCCCCACAAACCAAGCGCGATGGTGAAGGCGACGATCGCCCAGTCAAGAACGGTCACGACGCAAATACAAGCATGCGGCGGACCGCTCGATTACCTTTCCACCAGTGAGCAGACAGTCTCCCGAGGCCGAGCGTCGTAGACGACTGCTTACGCGTGCGCTCCCGCTCGGGGCGCTGGCGCTTGTCGCCTTCGTGGTCGGAGCCTCCATGGGCGCCCCCGGCTCGCCCGAAAAGGCCGCCGCGAACCGCTTCGCCGAAGCCTGGCAGGCGAAGAACTTCCCGGCGATGTACGCGGAGCTGAACGATGCCTCGCGGGAATCGATCAGCCCGAAACGGTTCGCCGCCGCCTACCGCGAAGCGCGTGACATCGCGACGATGCGCGGATTCGTCGCCGAGTCGGCCGAAGACGCCCGTTCCGACGAAGGCGAGACGGTCGTGCCGGTGCCGCTGACGATCAAGACCGTCGCCTTCGGCGCGGTCAAGGAGGAGCTCGACCTCCCCTGGTCGGAAGGCGGCATCGCGTGGGCGGCCAACCTCGTCTTCCCGGGGCTGCGCCACGGCGAGCGCCTGGAGGCGGAAACCGAACTGGCGCCGCGGGCGGCGATCCTCGCCTCCGACGGCACGCCGCTCGCCGAAGGCCCGGCCCTCGAACGCGAACACCCGATGGGCAGTGCCGCGATCGACGTCACCGGCGAAATCGGCGAAGCCTCCGAAGCGCAGGAGCCGATGCTGGCGGCACAGGGCTTCCCGCCGGAAACGCCGGTGGGGATCAGCGGCCTCGAGCGAGCCTTCAACCGGCGCCTCGCGGGCAAGCCGGGCGGCAAGCTCCTCGCCGTTCCCGCCCAGGCGGGGAAGGAAGCGGGAGGCCGGGTACTGGCGGAATCGAAGCCGCAGCCTGGGGCCCCGGTGAAGACGACTATCGACCCCCACCTGCAGGAAGCGGCGGTCGCCGCGCTGGCCGGGCGATACGGCGGGGTCGCGGTGCTCGACGCCAAGAACGGCGACGTACGCGCGCTCGCCGGCCAGGCCTTCTCCGCCCCCCAGCCGCCCGGCTCGACCTTCAAGATCATCACCACCGTCGCCGCGCTGCAGAAGAACCTGGTGAAGCTCGACGACGAATTCGAAATCACCAACGGGATCAACGTCGGCGGGCGCTTCATCGAGAACGCCAACGGCGAGTACTGCGGCGGCACCTTCCTCGAAGCCTTCGCCGAGTCCTGCAACGCCGACTTCCTGCCGCTCGGCCCGCAGATCGGCAACCAGAAGCTGGTCGAGACGGCGGAAGCCTTCGGCTTCAACTCACCGCCGACCCTCTACTCACCGTCGATCGTGAAGGAAGTCGAACCGGCCGAATCGACGATCCCGAAGGACATCGGCGAAGAAGTCGACCTCGCGGTATCGGCGATCGGCCAGGGCGAGGTGCTGGCGACGCCGCTGCAGATGGCGAGCGTCGCCCAGACCATCGCCAACGACGGCGTGCGGATGCCGACCTCGATCGTCTACTCGAGGAAACTCGGCCCGATGATGAAGCCGGTGCGGGTGATGTCGAAGAAGACTGCCGACCAGTTGACCGAGCTGATGACCGGCGTCGTCACCGAAGGGACCGGGACCGCGGGCGCGATCGCTGCCGGACAGGTGGCGGGAAAGACGGGCACCGCCGAACTCGGAGCCGTGGTGGAAAGCGAAGAAGGCGAAGAAGTGGTGGTCGAAGGGGAAGAAGAAGTCGAACCCCAGCACAAGAAGGACGCCTGGTTCTCCGCCTTCGCCACGGTGGAAAAGCCGAAGCTGGCGATCGGCGTCCTACTGATCGAAGCCGAAGCCGCCGGCGGCGAAGTCGCCGCGCCGATCGCCTCTCAGGTCCTCTCAGCCGGCTACGAATAGCCCCCGCCTGCCTGGGGCGGCGTGGGCCAGCCTCGCAAGGACGCAGGAAGCGAGCCGAGGGGAGCGCACTCCAGTGCGTGACCCGAGGGGAGCGACCGAGGACACCGCGAGGCGCCCCCACGCCGCCCCAGGCTAGAGGTCGATCTCGACGACGCCGGATTCGCTCAGCGGCCCCGGGATGTGGAGCAGCAGCGGGCGGTTGGCGGAGACTGCTTCCGGCAGTTCGAAGATCGCCACGGAGCCTTGGATCGCGCCCATCTGGGCGGTCGAGTCGTCCACCGGGATCTGTTCGTTTTCTTCCACGTGACCGCCGAACGGGAAGGCGAATTCGCTTTCGCTGGGCAGCGCGTTGTAGACGTTGCCGTCGGCGTCGGTGATCGTCAGTCGTTTGGCCAGGCTGAGCGTGCCTTCGGTGTGGTTCTGGACCTGGAGGAAGACGCCGAAGAAGTTCGAGTCCTTCTTCACCGGCTTCTGCCCCTTCAGGTAGGCGACGTCCTCGTTGTCGTGTTCGTTCAGGTAGCGGGAGAAGATCACCGTGTACTTGAGCCCGCCGACCTTGACGACTTCACCCTCTTCCACCTTGTGCGGCTCGCCCGACCCGCAGGCGGACACGCCGACCGCGAGAAGGCCCACCATGAGGGCGAAGAGCAGGGGCAGGGCGATACGTCGATAAGTGGAGATCATGGGCGGCGCGCAGTCTATTAGGGGATGCCGGTCGCGTAGCGGTTCCCCCCGGCGACGGCGATCCGCTCGCCTCCGGGACCGTCCGCCTCGAGGATGTCGCGCAGCCTATTTACTGCCTTTTTCCAGCGCTTTTTCTGAAAGTGCGCGCCGAAACTAAGTGCCTCTACAAGCTTGTCGACGGGTTCCTTCGGGGTCGTCCAGTGGGTGACGCGCAGGAGCGTCATGCCCGCCTTTCCCGGTTCGAACTCCCAGACCGTGTGGTTCGGGATCCGATTCGTGCGACCGCCGGCACCGCGCTCGACGATCTTGAACGGCTCCTCGAGCTCGACGATCGTCGTGTCCTCCCAGGGCGAGCGCAGCGGCGCCTCGACCCGGAAGCGCGCCCCGGCGCCGAGGCCGCGCGCATCGATCCGGGTCAGGTGCAGCCCGGTGAGGAAATGGTCGGTGTAGTTCGGCCGCCGAGCGAGGTCGGAGACCAGCTCGAACGCCGCCTCACGCGGGGCGTCGACTTCGACTTCGGCGCTGATCGGACCCATCGCGGCGGGATCTTATTGGTTGCCGCCTCGGCTCGCCGTAGGATCCCCCCGGGTGAACGCCGTGCCGAATCCCTTCGATCCACCGCCCCAGGGCGACCAGCCTCCGATCTCGCTCGCCGCCGAGCGCGCCCGCGCGCAACTCCACGAGGAGATCGAGCGCGTCCGCAGCGGCGTCGAAGAGATGCTGGCCGAGCAAAGCGTCGCCAGCGCCGAGGACGAGGCGCTGCGGCGGGAGCTCGACACCCTGCGCGAGGACACCCGCCTCTACGTCAAGAAACGCACCAAGCGGGTGGAACGCAAGCTCGACGGCCGGATCGACGGCGTCGAGCAGCGTACCGAGCGCCTCGAGACCAGGATCGAGCAGGTCGAGGCCGACCGCGCCGCCGCCGAGATCCGCATCCACGCCCAGACCGAGCGGATGCTCGACGAGCTCCTCGCCGAGCTCCGCTCGATCGCCGACCTCTTCTCTCGCCGCCCGACGCAGTAGTTCCGGCCGCTTGAGGCCGGCGCCCGGGGACAGGGCCCGGGGCGGTCTGAAGCCGGCACCCGAGGGCAAGGGACGCAAGGGCCTGCGGCGAGCGCGGCCGTCTCGGCCACGGCCCTGGCAGGCCGTGGCCGTGGCCGAGACGGCCGGGTCTTCGGGAAGGGACGAGGGATCGGCGCGTGCGGGTCACGCGGGCGCATAAGAGGGACGCGGATCACGCAAGGCGCACGAGAGGGACACGGATCCGTGACGGAAGAAGGACCTCGTCACGAAGACCGTGGCAAGTCCACACTTCCGCGCGTGTTGTCCAACGGTCACGGAGGCGCGGGCGACCTGCGTTACGCATAGGTTCACCAGGGTCGCCCGCACTCTCGGGGACCTCGATCCCGGCGCCGGTATGTGAGGTGGAGCGCACGGAGGTGTGACGTTCCCGACGTCTTCGTCACCGATCGGGCCGATGTCGGGCAAGGTGTGATCTCTCCCCGGCTTCTCTCGCGCGGAACGATCACGTATGTCCGACCTCCGCCCGTCCTGTGTCCTGATCCCTGAAAGACCCTTACGTCCTGGGCGTCTCATGGCGCTCACAGCCTGCCAGGAGCGCCATGAGACGCCCAGGACGCACCTCGGAGACGGCCGCGACGGCCCGGAACCCCCCACCCCACCCCCTCAGGCAGCAGGCGAAAGGTCGGCGCCGTTCTGCAGGTGCGGCTTCAGCACCCGTTCGGCGCTCTTGCGCAGCAGTTCCCATTCCGCCGGGCAGCTCACGAGCCGTTCTTCGGGCACGATTTCGTTTTCGGCGAGGGCCTGGAGGATGGCTTCGTCGGAGCCACCGACCCAGCAGAGGATGTTGTAGGCGCGCTGGCGGTCGAAGGAGTGGTTGTCGGCGTATTCGACCAGCTTCGGCGGGCTTTGACGACCGGAGAAGGCGTCCCAGAATTCCGCCGCGTCGGCGGCGTAGGTAGCGCCTTCTTCGGCTTTGAGGAGGAGGACGGTGGCGATGCCGTCCGCCGCGTCCTCTTCCCGCCCCAGTACCGGCAGGTTGAAGTTGTGGATCAGGGCGTGCGCGAACTCGTGGGCGAAGATGAAGCTGTTGACTGCCCCGACCGATTCGCCCCATTCGGTTTCGCTTCCTTCCGGGTTCGTCTCCGAGATGACCCCGAGGACGGCCGTGGCGAATTGGTAGGGCAGCGTGATCGAGTTGTCTTCCGGGTTGTAGAAGGGACCGCCGCCGAACCCGTTCACCCCCTTGACCTTCAGCGGGGCGGGCAGTTCGAAGGCGGCGACCAAGGACTTCGCGAGATATTTGGTTTCACTCGCCTTCAGCAGTTCGTAGCCGACCACGTTCGCCTGCCCGACCGGCCGCTGCCAGACGGCCTTCACCTCACCGGTCGTGGCCGGTTCGCGCTGTTTCGTCTCCGCTTCCCCGCTCGAGGTGGAGCCGGCACTGCTCGACGACGATCCGGAGGAACTGCCGCACCCGGCGATGGCGACCAGGAGCACGCCGAGGGTCGCTCCCATCAGGAGGAGTCGACGGGCGAAGCGGGGATTCCTTGCCTCTACACCGGGCGTCACCCGATCAAGATCGGCACCCGCCGCCCCTTCCGATAGGAAAAGCCCGGCTGCAGCGGATCTTGCCGCCCGCTCAGACCCCGTCCGGGACGACCACCGCGGTGCAGGCAGGGCAGCGCCGCGCCGCGACCGAGATCTGCGTCGTGCATTCCGGGCACGGCCGCGATTTCGGTGAGGCGCCCCGCAGCTCCTGGTACTTCTGGTACGGGACGATGACGAAGAAGTAGATCGCCACCGCGGTCCCGATGAAGACGACCAGCGAGTTGATGAACGCCCCGTATCTGAACGCGCTGCCGTTGATCGTGAAGTGCAGGTCGGCGAAGTCGGGCTTGCCGATGATCGCTCCGACGATCGGCGTGATCAGGTTTTCGACCAAGGACTCGGCCAGGGCGACCGTGACCAGCCCCATGGCGAGGCCGACCGCGGTCGTGATCAGGTCCCCTCTGAGGAGGAAATCCCTGAACCCTTTGAGGATGTCGATCATCGGGGCGCTGCCTCGGCGAGCGATTACTCGGTGGAGATGCTCGGGTCCGCCTGCAGCTTGCGCGGTATGACCATGAGGAAGTTCGAGGTCGCGTCCTCGGCGAGGTCGAGCATCCGCTGCGCCTCCTCGTCCTGGCCGGTCGCCCGTAGCTCCCCGGCGTAGCCGGAGAGCAGCTCCTCGATGTCGAACAGGGCCTCCGAGTCGAGGTCCTTCAGCTCGACTTTGGCGCCGCGGCCGAGCCGCCGTTCGATCGCCTCGGGGTCGATCCCGAAGGCGTTGAAGCGAACGTAGACGCGGCCGCCGGTCATCCCGGCGCAGGCCCACGGCCCGATGTCGCCGAGCACGATCGCGCGCCCCGACGTCATGTACTCGAAGGCGAACCCCTTGACGTTGGCGCGGTCGACGATGCAGCCGCGCGCGTCGTCGATGTCCTGCTGCGGCTCGCCGCCCAGCACCACGTCGGCGCCGGAGAGCCGGATGCAGAAGCGCGAGTCGGCCGAGCCCTGGACGTAGAGCTTGCCGCGCTGGGCGCCGTAGGCGAAGGACTTGCCGACCGAGCCGTTGACCCGCTTGCCGGTCGCTCCCTTGCCCTTCAGGATCGAGATCGAGCCGCCCAGCATCGTCTTGCCGACGCCGTCCTGAGCACCGCCCTCGACCCGCAGCGCCACCCCGTAGGAGTTGAACGCTCCGAGGCCCTGGCCGGCGACCGAGCCGCCGTTGAACTCGAGGCTGGCGAGGATCTCGTCGCTCGCCGCGGGGCCGTCGTCGAAGATCCGCGAGCGGGCGATCGCCCCCGAGAGCTCGGTGCCGAGCACGCGGTCGTTGGCGTCGGTCGGCCGCGGGAACTCGCTGCGCAGCGTCGTCCCACCGCAGATTTCCGGCGCCAGCCGGGCGATCTCCGCGGAGGCCGCCTTGGCCTCCATCCGGATCGGCCGGGCGACGACGAGGCCGGCCTCGGCGCGGGTGTCGACGAACTCCTCCGCCACCGGCAGGTCGAGCGGCTCGAGGTCCAGGTACTCCTCCAGCGGCGTGATCAGCGGCGTCAGGTCGATCTTGTCCTTCATCGCCACCTGCTCCAGCAGGTCGTAGCGGCCGACGAGGTCCTGGGCGCGGGTGTAGCCGAGCGACGCCACCACCTCCTTGACCTCCTCGCCCATCGAGGCGAAGAAGCGGGCGGCGGATTCGGCCGAGCGCTCGACCTCCTGCGGGGTGAACTTCTTCAGCCCGTGCTCGGCGGCCTGCTCGGTCGTCTCGATCTGCGTCGCGATGCCGACGTGGCAGGTGTCCAGCTGGCAGCCGCGGCAGATCGTGCAGCCGAGGCTGACCATCGCCAGGGTGCCGAAGCCGACCCGGTTGGCGCCGAGGCAGTGGAGCTTCACGATGTCGTGGCCGGTGCGGTAACCGCCGTCGGCCCAGATCTCCACCCGGTTGCGGAGGCCCGCCTCCATCAGCGCCTGGTGCACGGCACGGGTGCCGATGTCCGACGGCAGGCCGACGTGACGGAGCGCGTGCTGGCGCGCCGCACCGGTGCCGCCCTCGAACCCCGAGAGCGTGATGATGTCCGCCCCCGCCTTGGCGATGCCGAGGCCGATCGTGCCGATGTTCGGCACCACCGGGACCTTGACCGAGACGCGCACGTCCGGGTTCACGGTCTTCAGCTCGTCGATCAGCTCGGCGAGGTCCTCGATCGAGTACAGGTCGTGGTTGTTCGACGGCGAGATCAGGTCGGTGCCGGGCGCCGCGTTACGGGCGGCGGCGACCTTCTCCGAGACCTTCTTGCCGGGCAGGTGGCCGCCCTCGCCGGGCTTCGCGCCCTGGCCGATCTTGATCTCGGCGACGTAGGAGCTGTTCACCATCTCGGCCGAGACGCCGAAGCGCCCCGAGGCGATCTGCTGCCCGCGCCAGTTGCGGTACTTGCCGTACATGTCTTTGATCTCGCCACCCTCGCCGTTCATGCAGAGGATGTTGGTCGCCTTGGCCGCGTCGGCGTAGGCGCGGAAGGCCGGTTCCGACTGCGAGCCGAAGCTCATCGAGGAGATCACGATCGGATAATCGTGGTGGCCGACGCCGGCGTCGACTTCACTCGGATCGACGGCCGGGCGGTCGCCCTTCAGCGCCATGATGTGGCGCATCGAGATCGGGCTCTGCTTCTCCAGGTCCCGGACCTTCTCCGAGTATTCCTCGTAGGTGCCAGTGCCGTTCGCCGTGGCGATCGCGAACTTGTAGACCTTCGGGTAGAAGCGGAACGTCTTCGCCGGTTTGGCCGTCGCGTCGTCCCCGGAGAGCGCCTTGGCGCGCTCGTTGGTGTCGGCGTCGAGCTCGGCGAAGCCGGTGCCGCCCTTCTCGGTCGCGGCGAACGCTTTGGTCTGGAAGATCTCGGCGAGCTCCGGCTTGACCCCGATCGAGGAGAACTGCCGCGCGTACCCGCGCACCTCGTGGATGCCGATCGTCGAGATGACTTTCTCGATGCCTTTGGTGAGCGCCGCGCAGAGGTTGGAGACGTCCTTCTCGTAGTCCTCGACGCAGATCACTTCGATCATCACGTAGGGGCAGACGCCGTTCGCGCCGAGGCCCAGGGCCAGCATCACGTCGTGGACGTTCCGCAGCGCCGCCGAGCGCAGGACGATCCCGCAGCGCCGCCGCAGGTTGACTTCGCCGCGCTCGACCTTGAACTGCTTCAGCGCCTGGTCGACCGCCGAGGTCGCCAGGTGCGGGTCGAGGTAACGCCGCTCGCCGTCGTAGACGGTGCGGTCGGTGAGGATCAGCAGCTCCGCCCCGTTACGGACCTTTTTCACCGCTTCGTGCTTGATCCGCTCGATCGCGCCCGAGGTCGTCTCCGACTCGAGCAGGGAGATGTCGACCGCGCCGGCGCGGCCGCGGAACTCCTCCCAGAGGTCCTCGAGCAGGTAGGTGTCGTGGGCACGGGCGATCTTCCGGTAGGTCTTGTCGGAGAGCGGCGCGAGGCCGTGGTGCCCGCCGAGGATCACCGGGAAGGCGGTTTCGACGGTCGCCGTGTCCTCGGCGGCCGAGTCGAAGGAGGGCCGCCGCCCGAACAGGGTGCGGGTGGAGAAGTGCTCCAGCTCCCGTTCGCGGTCGAGCGCCGGGTTGGTGACCACGGCGACCGTCTCCTTGAAGTAGTCGGCGAGGTTCTGCCGCTCCGGCGAGAGCGCCGCCAGCGGGCCGTCGTAGCCCAGCGAGCCGACCGGCTCGGCCCCGTTGGAGGCCATCTGCTGGACCAGTTTCACGTCGTCGCGCTGCCAGCCGAAGCCCGCCAGGATGCGGTCTTCGACCTTCACCGGCTCGGCCGGGCCCGCTTCCGAGTAGCCCGGGACGTCGGCGCCCTCGAGCGGGCCGCCGCAGTTCAGCGCGCGGTCGTACGGTGCCACCGCGTCGACGCCGTTGCGCTTCAGCCAGCGGTCTTTGACGGTCCGCAGCATCTCCGCGTGCGGGTGCAGGGACGAGTGGCGGGCGGCGCGGTCGATCATCACCATCGCCTTCTCACCAGGAGCCATCGGCTGCGGCTCGGAGACCATCTTGTGGACCGAGACGACGCCGGGCTCGGAGCTGAAGACGTAGTCGGTCTCCGTCTCCACCTTCCACAGCGGGCGCAGGCCCATCGCGTCGGCGGAGAAGACGCATTCGTCGTCGTGGCGGGCGATCAGCGCGACCGGGCCCTGGGCGAACGGCCCCATCGTCTGGTGCAGGTACATGTAGAAGCCCTGCAGCTCCTCCGGCAGCCCGCGGATCTCCTCGACGATCGGCGGCAGGACCATCTCCATCGCCTCGGCGAGCGAGAGGCCCTCGCGGCTGACCATCGTGTCGATCGTCAGGTTCAGGTCCTGGGAGTCCGAGCCACCGGGGGCGACCGGGACGGCCAGCATCTTCGCCTCCTGGCGCAGCTGTTCGATCGTGTTGATCTCGCCGTTGTGGCCGAGCACCGAGAACGGCTGCACCCGCTTGAAGGACGGCCAGGTGTTGGTCGAATAGCGGTTGTGGCCGAAGGCGCCGATCGTCTCGAAGCGCGGGTCGGTGAGGTCCGGGTAGTAGGCGCCGAGCACGTTCGGCGCGCCCATCACCTTGTAGACGCAGGTGGTCCCGGAGAAGGACGGGACGTGGACGCCGAGGCGGCGCTCCAGCTCCAGCAGCAGCTCGAAGACGACGGCGTCGCGGTGCGCGGCGTCGGTGACGAGCCCGGCGATCTGCCAGAAGATCGGCTCCTCCTCGCGCGCGGTCGGGCCGAGCGCGGTCGAGTCGACCTTGTTCTCGCGCTCGGCGAGGACGCGGAAGCCGCCCTCGGCGAGCAGCTCGCGGGCGTCGTGCTTGATCTTCTCGACGTCCTGGGAGCGCTCGATGAAGAGGTGGGCGACGGCGAAGGCGTCGTCGAGCGTCAGCGCCGGATCGTGGCCGCCGACCCGGACCTCCTCGGCCCAGATCTTCCGCGGCAGGTCCAGCAGCAGCCCGCAGCCGTCACCCTCCCCGTCGACGTTGCCGGCGCGGTGGAGCATCTTCTGCAGCGCCGGGATCGCCAGCTCGATCGGTTCGTGGCTCGGGGTCGCGTCCTTGCGCACGGACGCGTAGATCGCGCAGGCGTCGTTCTCTTCGACGCTCGGCGGCGACACCAAAGGCTTGTAGGGACGATCCCACGCGTAACGCTCGACTGGCTGGGAACGCTCGACGCGCACGGCGTCGGACTCACGACTGGACATATCTACCTCCCGGGTTCCACGCCTTCTCCGAGTGGGCGCGCGACGGGTTTGCGGGTCCGAGAATTATAGGGGGGCTATGCAACCCCCAGGATCAGCCGCCCCAGGAAGGCTCATAACCCCCTGGAACGAGCACCTTTTCGGGCCCGCCGGCCCAGGGGACGGTGACGACCTTCGGCTTCACGTTGCCGCCGAAGCCGAGGCCGACGGTGCCGAGGACGGTCGAGCCGTCCGGTGACAGCCCGGCGCCCTGGAGGCCGGTCTGGGAGTTCTTCGTCAGCTTCTTTTCGGACCCGGTGACGGTGCTGAGCGCGACCGCGTAGCCCTGGTCCTCGCCCGCGAACTCGGTCAGCAGGCGCGCGCCGTTGCTCGACCAGGCCGTCGGGATCAGGCCCAGGGACAGCGGGCCGAGCTTGGTGTGGGACAGCTGGCTGATGCGCTGCCCTTCCGGGTCCATCGTGAAGAGCTGGCCCGCGGGGACTTCGTAGGGCTTCGTGGTCCGCTTGAAACGGGAGAAGACGATCTGTTCCTTCGGTCCCCAGAGCGGATAGGCCGAGACCCTGCCGCTGGTGAGCGCCTTCGGCGCGGCGCCGCCGAGCGCGTAGCGGAAGACGTCACTTTTCAGCGCGTTTTCCGTCTGTGAGACGCCGTAGACGAGTTCGTCGCTTTCGGGCGAGAAGCTGGCGCCGTTGAAGTAGCCGGTCGCCACCTTTTCGCGCTTCAGCGATTTGACGTCGATCACCAGCAGGGTCTTCTTGCCCATGAGGCCGCCGGTGATCGCCGCGACCTTGGTCGAGTCCGGCGACCAGGCGAAGACGAAGCTTTCCGACCACGGGTTCAGCAGCCGCTCGCTCTTGTGGACGCTCACCTGGTAGAGCCGGAGTTCGCTGTTGATGCCCTGCGATTCGCGTTCGTAGGCGACCCATTCGCCGTCCGGCGAGACGTGCGAGTTCCGCCCGACGCCCACCTGCCGCGCCCCCTTGCCGTTGTCTTCGGCGACGTAGACGCGTGGCTTCTGGAACCCCTTGGTGTAGGAGAGCGTCGCGTTCGCGGCGGCGGGCACGGCCAGCAGCGCGACCACCGAGAGGAGGGCGGAGAGCGCCTTCAGGCGACCCATCGACTCAACCTCCCCAGGACGGGCTGAACCCGCCGGTCACGATCACCTTCGGCTTGCCACCCTTGTAGGGGACCGAGGCGATCTTCAGCGAGTTGCTGCCGCCTTCATAGCCGCCGATGTAGCCGAGCACGGTCTTGCCGTCCGGGGTCAAGGCGACGCCCGCGAAGCCGGTCTCGGAGTTGTCGGGACTGAGGTTCTTTTCCTTGCCGGTCTTGGGATCGACCGCCACCGCGTAGCTCGTGTCCTGCCCACCGAACTCGGCGAGCAGCTGGTTGCCGGAGGCCGACCACGCGGTCGGAAAGAGCCCCGAGGTCAGCTGATCGACCTTGGTGTGGGTGAGCCGCTTGACGCCCTTGCCGTCCGCGTCCATCAGGAAGAGGTCGTTCTTCGGGCCGTACTTGCGCTGCTTCGCGTTCAGCTGCTTGACGAAGACGATCTGCCCCTGCGGGCCCCAGAGCGGCCAGCCGGAGATGCCGTCGTGCGTCAGCGGTGAGGTCGGCCCCCCGGTGACCGGGCCGCGCACGATGTTCGTCTTCTGCGGGTAGCGTTCCCCGAAGGCGAGGCCGAAGACGACTTCGCTCGAGTCCGGGGAGAAGCTGACGGCGTTGAAGTAGCCCTTCGCGATCCGCGTCACCTTGCCGGTTTCGACGTCGATCACGCAGAGCGTCCGCGTACCCAGCTCACCGCCGCGCAGCGCCGCCACCATGGTCGAATCCGGGGACCAGGCGAACGTATAGCTTTCGCGCCAGGGCGAGAAGATCGTCTTCGTCTTCCCCGTCGCGAGGTCGTAGAGCTTCATTTCCGGCGCCTTGCCGTTGCCCGGTTCCCGTTCGAAGGCGACGAGCTTCCCGTCCGGCGACACTTTCGGGTTGGTCCCCGCGCCGATCGCCTTCGCCCCCTTGCCGTTGTTCTGCGCGACCACGACGTGCGGGTGGAACAGGTGCGTCGTATAGGCGAGCGTCGCCTGCGCGGCGGCCGGCACGGCCAGGAGCGCGACGAGGGCGACAAGGACAGGGAGGAGCTTCAGCTTCGGCAAGTTGGGCATCGCGCGATGCTATCCGCGCGACAGGCGTAGGAAAAGATCTCCCACCCATTCGTCCACCTGTTCCTTTTGCCGACCCCTCCGGCAAAAGGAACAGCGCACGGTCCACCGTTCCTCATGGCGCTCCCGGCGCCATAAGGAACAGCCGGCGGGCGCCTAGAGCTCGGGGACGTCGACGCCGAGGGGTTCGAAGGGGAGGCGCTTGACCTCGGCCCAGCCCTCGCAGCGCTCCTTCAGCGCCGCGGCGACGCCGCCCGCTTCGTCCCAGGTCGTCCAGACGAGGACGGTCGGGCCGGCGCCGGAGATCGTCGCCCCCAGCGCGCCCAGCTCGCCGGCGGTGTCGACGATGTCCATCGAGCGCGGGTAGAGCTCCCGCCGGCGGTCCTGGTGGATGCGGTCGTGGAGGCCGCGGGACACGAGGTCGAGGTCGGCGCTCCGCAGTCCCAGGACCAAGAGCGCGGCGGCCGACACGTTGGCGACCGCGTCGGCGAGCGGCAACTCCGCCGGGATCGCCGTCCGCGCCAACTCGGTCGAGACTTCCTCGCCCGGGATCACGACGATCCCCTCGAGGCCCTCCGGCGGATCGAAGCGCGCCGCGAACGCCTCCCCACCGGCGGCGCAGACGACGAAGCCCCCGTAGATCGCCGCCGCGACGTTGTCCGGATGGCCCTCGATCTCGGTCGCCCGCGCCAGCAGCTCCTCGCGCGTCAGCGCGAGCTCGAAGAGGTGGTCCGCCGCCGCCAGCCCGGCGACGATCGCCGCCGAGCTCGACCCGAGCCCGCGCGCCAGCGGAATCTCCGAGCGCAGCCGAAAGGCGATCCCGTCGGCCGGATGCAACGTCTCGAAGGCCCGCACGATCAGGTTCTCCCGCCCCGTCGAGACCTCGAGCCCGCCCGGATCGAGCGAGAACTCCCCCGACTCTTCGACCTCCAGCTCCAGATGCAGCGCCATCGCCGCCGCCATCGCGTCGTACCCCGGCCCGAGATTGGCCGAGGAGGCTGGAACGCGTACGAGTCGGCGTCGGTTGGTCATCGCAGAAGATCCTCGCCGCCATTGTGTTGCAATTCGACGGCCCAGCGCGCCAGCAACGGATCGACGGGCTGCCATCCCCCTTCGACCTTGCGGATGTGGCCGCCCCGGACCAGTGCTTCACGGGCATATCGGGCGCTGCTCTTGGAAAGGTTGAACCGGGTCAGGGTCCGCTCGGCAAAGAGACCGGCTCCACCCACCGCGAGAGCCGCGTAGACAGCCTGTTCTTTCGTCTCCAGGGAATCCCAGGCCGCCCGAAATGCCTCATCCTGCCCGGCGAACACGATGCTCACGGTCCGCTGCCAAGAGTCGGCGTCGGCCTCCTGGTCGACCGGGGTCTGCTCCCACAATTGATGAGCGAGCAGCATCGCCCGCTGGGGATGCCCCGCGGCCAGATCCAGTAACGGCTCGAGTGTCGCCCCGACCCCTCGATGCGTCTTTTCGAACCGCTCCCCCACATATTCGGCGATGTCGAAGTCGGCGAGCGGCGGTAGGTCGAACGCCCTCGCCTGGCCGAAGAAGGGTCGCTCGTGTCGGCCGAAGAGCTCGTTCATCAGACCGGGATGCGACCCGGCGAAGATGTAGCTCGCGGCGTCGCCGTGGCGCTGGATACGGCTACGGAAAAGCCCGTCGATACCTGGGCCAACCGCAAGGAGCGCCTGGAACTCGTCGAAGGCGACGAGGGTTCGCTTCCCGGTGCGTTCGAAGAGGCCGACCGGCAGGTCGAGGAGGCCGGACAGAAGCCGTTTCGTCCGTTCCTCGACCCGCGGGCGCGAATCGACCCTGACCGGCCCGCCGCCGACGCTGATCCCCGGTCGAAGCGCGCGAATCGCCGACCGAGCCAGCTCCCCCGCTCGTGAGCGGATCACGGCGTAGCCGTCTTCCATGCGTTCGGCGACCTCGATCTCCGAGAGGGCGCCGTAGAAGTCCACCTCCACGTAGTTCATCCCGATCCTTTCCGCCTCACGACCGATCCGGCGCAGCAAGCTCGTCTTGCCATAGCGACGCGGGGCCGACAGCCTGATCGCATGGCCTCCCTCCGCCAGAGCGAGGAGTCGCTGCGTCTCTTCGTCTCGGTCGATGAGATCGTCGGGATCGACGGGATGAGTGAAGACGAAGGGATTGAGGGCGTCCACAGAAGTTCAGTCGCACTCTACCAGAAAGGTATAGTGTGACTGAACTGAGCCGAACTAGTCGCTGAAAACCGCGCGCTCGACCGCGCTCAACTCGTTCTCGCAGCTGATCACGGCGGGGGCTTTGCCGAGCGCCGTGTCGGGGTCCTTGAGGCCGTGACCGGTGAGGACGGCGACGACGGACTCGGGTTTCGCGTCGCCCTCCACGGTCGGCAGGCCGTGGGCGAGCAGGCCGGCGACCGAGGCGGCCGAGGCGGGCTCGCAGAAGACACCGACGCAGCTCGCCAGCCAGTGGTAGGCGTCGATGATCTGCTCGTCGGTGACCGCGGCGATGCGGCCGTGGGAGGTGGTGAGGGCGGCCATCGCCTCCTCCCAGCGGGCCGGATTTCCGATCCGGATCGCGGAGGCGATCGTTTCCGGCTTCTCCACCGGTTTGCCGATCACCAGCGGCGCCGCGCCGGCCGCCTGGAAGCCGTAGAGGATCGGCGCGGTGCCCATCTCCTGGAAGCCGCGCCAGTAGGCGGTGATGTTGCCCGCGTTGCCGACCGGGATCGCCAGCGCGTCGGGCGCCTTGCCGAGCTCCTCGATCAGCTCGAACGCGCCGGTCTTCTGGCCCTTCGATCCGGTAGGGGTTGACCGAGTTGACGAGCTCGATCGGGTGCTTCTGGGTCAGCTCGCGGACGATCCGCAGGGCGTCGTCGAAGTTGCCTTTCAGCGCCACCACGCGGGCGCCGTGCATCAGCGCCTGGGCGAGCTTGCCGATCGCGATCTTCCCCTCCGGCACGATCACCGCGCCGCGTAGCCCGGCCCGCGCCGCGTAGGCCGCGCAACTCGCCGCAGTATTGCCGGTCGAGGCGCAGATCACGGCCTCCACCCCGCGCCCCTTGGCGCGCGAGACGGCGACGGTCATTCCGCGGTCCTTGAAGGACCCGGTCGGGTTCGCCCCCTCGAACTTGAGGAAGACCTCGGCACCGACCCGTTCGGACAGGCGCGGCGACGGGATCAACGGCGTCGTCCCCTCCTGGAGGCTGACGATCGGGTCGTCGGGCTCCAGGTTCAAACGGTCCCGATAGCGTTCGATCAGCCCACGTTCGGGCAACTCGTCCCCTCCCCCACGTTGTCCATCCGGCTCTAGGCGTCTTCCTCGATCACGTGGATCGACCGGGCGGGGCCGCGCAGCTCACCGAGCTCGTTCAGCGCCTCGACCGCCCGCACGAAACGCGACTCCACGCACTCGTGCACGACCATCACCAGCCGCGCGTCCTCGCCGATCCCGCGTTGGACGACGCTCTTCACGGAGACTTGGTGGTCGCCGAGGACCGTCGCGATCCGCGCCAGGACGCCGGGCTGGTCGGCGACCTCCAGGTGGAGGTAGAAGCTCGAGGGGACGTCGGCGACGATCGGCAGCTCCGTGCGCGTCTCGTGCACGGGGGCGTCCCCGGCGAGGATCGAGACGACGTCGCCGAGCACCGCGCTCGCCGTCTGCAGACCGCCCGCCCCGGGTCCCGAAAGCGTGACCTCGTTGATCGCGTCGGCCTGGATCATCACCGCGTTGAAGGCGCCTTCGATCGGCGCCAGCGGGTGGCCGGAGTAAAGGAAGCAGGGGAAGACGCGGACGCTGATCGCGCCGCCGCGCCGCTCCGCCACGCCGAGCAGCTTCAGCGAGAGACCGAGCTCCTTGGCGAAGGCGAGGTCGTCCGGGGTGATCCCCTCGATCCCCTCGTAGGCGACCTCCGAGAGCGTCACCGGAGTGTGGAAGGCGAGCCGCGCGAGGATCGCCATCTTCGCCGCCGCGTCGGCGCCGGAGACGTCGTCGGTCGGATCGGCCTCGGCGTAGCCGAGCTCCTGGGCGCGCGCCAGCGTCTCGGCGTAGCCCGCCCCACTCGCCGCCATCTCGCTGAGGATGAAGTTGGTGGTGCCATTGACGATCCCGTAGACCTTGTCGATCTCGGTCGCCGCGAAGCCCTCCTGGATCGTGCGGACGATCGGGATCACCGCCGCGACCGCTGCCTCGAAGCGCAGCTGGACGCCGTTCTCGCGGGCGATCCCGAACAGCTCGTCGCCATGCTGCGCGAGGAGCTGCTTGTTCGCGGTGACGACCGGTTTCCCGGCGCGCATCGCGGCGATCACGTAATCGCGGGCCGGCTCGGTGCCGCCCATCAGCTCGACGATCAGGTCGGACGCCTCGAGGATCTCCTCGAAGTCCCCGACGCTACGGGTCAGGACCCCGGACAGCTCCGGCCGCCTGCCAGTGGCCGCCTCGACCGCCTCGGCGCGGTCGGCCAGCAGCTCGGCGAAGGCGGCACCGACGTTGCCGCGACCGAGCAGGCCGATGCGCACGGGTTTCGGCGCCTCGCCCGCCTCCACGGCCTCCCCTGCTGCCACGGTCTCAGACATCGCGCGCCGTCAGATCGTCGAAGGTCTCGCGGCGGACCACCAGGCGGGCCTCGCCGTCGCGACAGAAGATCACCGGCGGCCGGGTGACGCCGTTGTAGTTGTTGGCCATCGCGTGGCCGTAGGCGCCGGTCGCCGGGGTGACGAGGACGTCGCCGACGGCGGGGGCGGCAAGGAGGGCGTCGCGGACGAGCACGTCGCCGGACTCGCAGTGCATCCCGGCGACGGTGACCGTGGTGTCCGGCTCGGCCTCGACGCGGTCGGCGATCAGCGCCTCGTAGCGGGAGCCGTAGAGCATCGGCCGCAGGTTGTCGGACATGCCGCCGTCGACGGCGATGTAGGTGCGCACGCCGGGGATCTCCTTCACCGTGCCGACGCGGTAGGCGGTGATCCCGGCGTTGGCGACCAGGGAACGCCCCGGCTCGATCAGCATCCGCACCTCGTCGCCGAAGACCTCGCGCACCCCCGCGACCTTGGTGCCGACGTAGTCGTCGATCACGGGCGGGCGATCCTCCTCGGTGTAGGCGACGCCGAGCCCGCCGCCGACGTCGACGACCTTGCACCAGTCCCCGGCCAGCTCGCCGAGCGCGGCGATCGCCAGGCGGTAGGGCTCGAGCTCGAAGATCTGCGAGCCGATGTGGGCGTGCAGCCCGACCAGCTCCAGCTTGTCGGAGGCGAGGACGCGCTCGATCGCCCGCGCGGCGCCGTTCGCGTCGCCGGCGCCGAAGCCGAACTTCGAGTCGAGCTGCCCGGTGGTGATGAAGTCGTGGGTCGAGGGCTTCACCCCCGGGGTCACCCGGATCAGCACCTTCATCGGCTCGTCGAGGAGCCGCTCGGCCCGCTCGATCTCGTCGAACGAGTCCAGGATCAGGTGGCCGATGCCGGCCCGCGCCGCCATCAGGATCTCCTCGTCGGACTTGTTGTTGCCGTGCATGTGGATGCGAGACGGCTCGAAGCCGGCGGCGAGGGCGATGTGGAGCTCACCGCCGGAGGCGACGTCGACCGAGAGCCCCTCTTCGGCGAAGAGCTTGTAGGCGGCGGTGGCGGGGAAGGCCTTGGAGGCGAAGAGGACCTCGCCGTCGACACCACGGCGCTCGAAGGCCTCGCGGTAGGCCCGGGCGCGGGCGCGCAGGTCGTCCTCCGCGTAGATGTAGGCCGGGGTGCCGTGCTCTTCGGCCAGCTCGACCACGTCGCAGCCGCCGACCTCGAGCCGGCCGTGCTCGTTTACCCGACTGCCGATCGGCAGCACGAGGGAATCCGCGACCGGATCGCGCGCGACTGCCCCAGACTGAACCTGCTCCGCCATCGGCGGCATTGTGACGGTTGATCGAGGCGCGGGTTTACTGGCCGCTGCCGCCGACCAGGCCGCCGACGACTTCGCCCACCCCGTCGACGGTTTTGCCGACCACCGATTCGGGCCCGGCGGCGCCGTTGACGACTTCTTCGGTGACTTTGGAGACGCCGCTTTCGCTGAGCGTCCCGCCAAGCGCTTCGTCGACCGTGCCGACCGTGCCGTTGACGGCTTCGGTGACCGTTTCGGAGGGCTTCGCGGTGGTCACCGGCGTGGCGGGCGGCGGGGCCGTGGTCGAGCCGCCACCGCTGGTGCCGGTCGAGGGAGCGCCGCCGCCGGAGCCCGAAGTGCCGGTCGAGCTGCCCGAGTTCGCGCCGCCATTGCCACCCGAGGTCCCGGAAGAAGACGAGTTGTTGCCGCCGACGGAACCGGAGTTCGACGAGGACGGCGATTTCGAGGTGGAGGACGGCTGGGAGCCGTTGGAGCCGCCGCCGTTGCGGCCGCCGCCGGTCGAGGATCCTTCGTCGGCACCGGGGGTGGTCGTGGTGCTCGGCGCGGTTTCGACGGCTTCGGCAGGCCCGGTCGCGGTGGAGGTCGGAGTCCCGGCGTTCGCGTGGGAACTACGTCCGTCGCCCGGAGCGGCTGCGCCGGCCTGACCATTCGGCCCGCCCGACGGACCGCCGTCGGCACTCCCCTGGCTCGCTTGCGGAGCGCCGGCGCCCGCCGCGGTGGCGACAGCCCCGCTGTTCGGCGCCCCGGTCAGTGCCTTGCCCTGGGAGAGCGCCGCGGCCTTCTGGTCACTGGACGAAAGTGCCGGTATCGGCAGGTCGTGGAACACCTGGGCGGACACGAGCACGACGAAAGCCGCGATCGCGATGCCGATCACGACCACGCCCGAGAGCGCGCCGACGAGATAGGTGTGTGCCTGACGAATCAATTGGTTACCTAAAAATCGTTTGGTGCCTTACCAACTACCGCGGATTTGGCTTGTGGACTGGGTTTGCGTCCACGTATCTATCGACAGGGAGGTGACTAAAGATAACCCAACGGGTCCACAACTTCGCCATTTATACGAACCTCGAAGTGGACATGAGGACCAAGGCAGTAACCGGTGCAACCTGAATACCCGATCACCTCGCTTTGCTGTACCGACTCCCCGGCGCTCACCGCGAACGCCGACTGGTGGGCGTAACAGGTCGACAGGCCCCCGCCATGATCGATGCAAGTGTAGTTGCCGTAGCCGCCGCTGGAGGCCTCCGGCTCGGTGAAGGCGACGGTCCCGGTGAGGGCAGCGCGGATCGGCGTGCCTTCCGGCACCGCGATGTCGATTCCCGGGTGGTCCTCGTAGGAGCCTTCGAGCGTGCGCGGGCCGAAGTTCGAGGCGATCGGCCCGTCGACCGGCCAGATCATCGACCCGCTGCCGGGTTTGATCGCGCCGAGCGGCAGCGGCATCGAACCGGTCGCCGCCAGCTCTTCGGCGATTTTGCCCTGGATCGCCTCGACGTCCCCGTCGAGCTCGGTTTCGTGGTGGCGCACCTGGGCGAGCGCCGCTTCGCGGGCTCCCCGCGCCGAGACCAACTCGCTCTGGCGGCCCTGCAGGGCGCCCCGGGTGGCGACCAGTTCCTCGGCTTCCGCGGCGATCACGTTGCGCGCATGTTCGATTTCTCCTTTCGCGGCGGCACGCCGCTCGACCGTCAGCGCCACCCCGTCGCGCAGCTGCCGCACCCGCCCCGCCACCGCCTCGTCGGCGCTGTGGATCGCGTTGAGGTATTCGGCCTGCGCTTCGACGTCTTCGAGGTCGCCTTCGCCGACGATCACGTCGAGCAGTTCGGGGCGGCCCGTCTCATAGATCGCGACCAGCCGTTCGCGCAACGACGCCAGCGCCACCCGCAGGTGGTCCCGCAGCCGCTGGAGGTGATCGCGACTGCGTTCGAGCAGCTCGTTGGCAGCCACCAGCCGTTCCTGTTCGGCGTCGAGCCGCGCCTGCGTCACCGCTTCCCGGTTGCGGATCGCCTCCACCGCCCCGGTCAGCCTCTGGATCCGCGCCTGGAAGCGCGTGATCGTCGAGGTGAGGACGCCCTTCCGTTCCTTGGTTTCTTCCAGCTGCGATTCCTTGCTTTCCAGCTGGTTCGTCAGATCCTCCGCCGACGCCCCCGGCACGCCGACCGCGAGCAGCGAAAGCGCCGCCGCGAAGGCGGCGAGTGCGATTGCAAAGGAACGACTCACCGGCCCCGAGGCTAACTAGGCCTCGATCCCGCGCCCGCCGTCGAATACCCCTGCAATCGCGATTGCCTGAAGCAATCCTCGTTGCAAGGGTTGCTGTAGCCAGAGCGACAGAAACCCTTGCAGCGCCGAACGCCGTCAGCCGGCCGGGGAGTTCTCGACCGTCAGCAATCCCCCTTCTGCCTCCTCCTCCATCTGCAGCGTGGTGTGCTCGATACCGAAGCTCTCCCCCAGTTCCATCTCCAGCTGCTGACGGACGCGGTCGCGGTCGGCGCCGCGGGCGACGACGACGTGGGCGGCGAGGGCCGGGAAGCCGGCGGTCACCGTCCAGACGTGGAGGTCGTGGACGGATCGGACGCCGGGGACCTGGCAGATCGCCGCTCCCATCGTGTCGACGTCGATCCCCTCGGGCGCCGCCTCCATCAGCACGTCGAAGGGTTCCTTCAGCAGGCGCCAGGAGGAGGCGAGGACGAGCAGGGAGATCAGCAGGCCGACGATCGGGTCGACGATGTCGGAGCCGCCCGCGAGGACGACGGCACCGGCGACGACGACGCCGAGCGAACCGAGCGCGTCGGCGAAGGAGTGGCGGATGACGCCCTCGAGGTTCATGTCCTCGCGCCCGCCGCGGGCGAGGTAGACCGTCGCCACGGCGTTGCCGAGGAGGCCGAAGACGCCGAGCGCGAGGACTCCCCCGCCCGCGATCGTCGGCGGGTCGGAGAAGCGGCCGATCGCCTCGACGCCGATGAAGACGCTGACCGCGACCAGGGTCAACCCGTTGACGAGAGCCGCCAGCACCTCCGACCGCTGATAGCCGAAGGTGCGCCGCCCGCTGGCGGGGCGGGCGGCGAGCCGCGCCGCGATCAGGGCGAGGACGATCGAGCCGACGTCGGAGAGCAGGTGCCCGGCGTCGGCGAGGACCGCCAGCGACCCGGTGATGACGCCGCCGATCGCCTCGGCGAGCAGCATCACGAGGTTGATCGCCAGCGCGACGATCAGCCGCTTGCGCGAGTCCTCCCGCCGCGCCTCGAGCGCGTGCGCGCCGAAGCCATGGCTATGCCCGTGCCCGCCGCCGTGGTCGTGGTCGTGCCCCACGAGCGCAGGATACGAATGTTGATGGGCCGAAAACTCAAGCCTGTCTTGAGTTTCGGCCCATCAACCTCGAGGTCAGGCCGGGACGGGCTCCTTGGCCGGCGACGCCTGAGCCTCGGCGGCGACTTCGGCGGCGAAGCCGAGGCGCTCGGCGTACTCGCGCGCCTGCATCCGCGAGATGACCATCCGCTGGATCTCGGCCGTGCCCTCGAACAGCTGGTAGATCTTCGCGTCGCGGAAGAACTTCTCCAGCGGGTGCTCGGTGTCCCAGGCGGCCGGCCCGACGAGATCCATCAGCGTCGTCGTCGCCCACATCGTCACGTCCCCCGCCTTCAGCTTCGACATCGAGCCCTGCCCGCCGGTCATCGGCCGCCCGTTGCGTCCCATCCACGAGGCCCGCTGGACCAGCAGGCGCGCCGACTCGATCTCGGTGGCGACATCGGCCAGCGTCTGCTGCACCCGCTGCGCGCTGAGCAGCTGCACGCCGCCGTCTTCGCGGCCGTAGAGGTACTCCAGGGTCCACTCGTACGCGGCCTGGGCGATCCCCAGCGCCGAGGCGCCGACGATCGGCCGGGTGATCTCGAAGGTCGCCAGGGCGTCGGCTCCCGCCCGCGATTTCTGGCCGCTCCGCCCCCGCTCCAGCTTGCGCTCCAGCTTCTCGTCGCCGCCGAGCAGCTGGTCGCCGGGGATGCGGCAGTCCTCGAGCACGATCTCGGCGGTGTGCGAGGCGCGGATCCCGAGCTTCGACTCCTTCTTGCCCTGGGACAGCCCCGGCGTCCCCTTGTCGATCACGAAGGAGGCCTGACCGCGGGTGCCGAGCGTCGGGTCGACGGTGGCGACGACCACGTGGACGTCGGCGATCCCACCGTTGGTGATGAAGACCTTGGTGCCGTTCAGGACCCATTCGTCGCCGTCGCGGACGGCGGTCGTCTTCAGGCTCTTGACGTCGGAGCCGGCCTGCGGCTCGGTCACCGCGTAGGCGCCGAGCTTCACCGTCTCGGCGTCGCCGAAGCACTCGGGGACCCAGCGCATGGTCTGCTCAGGCGTGCCGGAGGCGGCGATGCCGGCGGCGGCGAGGCCCGAGCCGCTGATCGCCAGCGCGATCCCGGCGCACCCCCAGTGGAACTCCTCCGCCATGATCGGCTGCATCTGACCCTGGTCGTCTTCGGCCGCCCGCTGCATCCCCTCGAGGCCGCCGAAGCCCTGCTTGCGCGCCTCTTTGATGACCTCCCAGGGAGTGCTCTCCTCGCGGTCGTGCTTGGGCGCCGCAGGGCGGATCACCTCGCGCGCGAACTTGCGGCATTCGGCCTGGTAGGTCAGCTGCTCGTCGTTGAGTCCGAAGTCCACTTTGATCCTCCCAGCGGTCGATTGACTGGTCAGTCAGCCAGTCCCGAAAGATTAGCCGACCAGCCGGCCGCACGCGACGCCTGTAGCTTTGGGACGGGTGAGCGCCGACCGACCGATCAATGCCGACGTGGAGGGCCGGCAGGACCCTCCGAAACCCGTCGAGGACCCGAGAAAAGCCGAGGGGCAGCCGAAACCGGAGCCCCGCGACGAGGCGACGCCGAAGGCGGAGTCGAAGCCCGAGCCGCGGCGACGGCGAGGCGGAATCCCCGGCGCGATCAAGCTCGTCACCGCCTTGGTCGTGATCGCGATCGGGTTCATCGTCCTGGCGATCGTCGCCGGGGGCGGCTCGAAGAAGGGCAAGGAGAGCGCGGCTCCGACGGTGACGACCACCGTCGCCCGCGAATCGGACCCGTCGTCGGCCGAAGGAGAACCGGAAAGCCAAGCCGAAGGATCCGACGAAGCGGCGGCCGCCGGGGCCGAAGAACTCGGATATCCCTCCTTCGCGACCTCCAACACGACCCGGATCGGCGGGTCCGACCCGACCTCGAACGCCGCCGCCGCCGCGCTCGCCGTCTTCCCCGGGACCAGTGAGAAGCAACGGCCGGTCGCCGTCGCTCTCGTCGACAACGAAGACTGGGCCGGCGCGATCGCCGCCGCGGTGCTGATGGCCGAACCGATCCACGCCCCGCTTCTCTTCGGCGAACCCGAAGGCGTCCCCGACCCGACCGCCGCAGCCCTCGAAACCCTGCAGCCACACGGTGGCGCGGCCTCCGGTGGTGACGCGGTCTTCGCGATCGGCAACGTCCAGGTGCCGCAGGGCATGAGCGCCGCCAAGGTTGCCGCCGGCGACGCCGCCACCGAGGCCGCCGCGATCGCCCGCCTGCGCGACCGGGTCGCCGGCTCCAAGCCGGACGCGATCATCCTCGCCTCCAGCTCCGAACCGGCCTATGCCGCGCCGGCGGCCGCCTATGCCGCCCGGTCCGGCGACCCCGTCCTCTTCACCGACGCCAAGGAACTGCCGCAGGAAACCATCGCCGCGCTGCGCCGCGCCAAAGGCGTCCCGGTCTACGCGCTCGGGCCGGGCTCGGCGATCAGCGGCAAGGTCCTGAAAGAAGTCGAAGAAGTGAGCGGCGCCAAGGCGCAGCGGATCAGCGGCAACAACCCGGTCGCGGCGGCGATCGCCTTCGCCCGCTTCGACGACGGCGAGTTCGGCTGGCACGTCACCGACCCCGGCCACGGCTTCGTCCTCGTCCGCTCCGGCTCGCCGCAGGAAGCCGCCGCGGCGGCGCCGCTCTCGGCGTCCGGGACCTGGGGGCCGTTGCTGCTCACGGATTCCGCCGATACGCTGCCCTCCGAATTGCGCGGCTACTTTCTCGACGTGAAGCCCGGATACACCAGCGACCCCACGCGGGCTTTCTATAACCACGTCTGGATCGTCGGCGACGCCGGGCAGATCAGCGTCGGACAGCAAGCTGAAGTCAACGAAGTCGCCGAATTGGCGAAGATCGGGAGCGAAGAATGAGCGAGGCGGAGAACCCAGAGCTGCTCGGCGGCGAGCAGGGCATCACGGTCGAGGACATCCGCGCCCTCGCCGGCCCGGCCACCCCCCACTTCTCGCTGCAGATCCGCAACCGGATCGCGCGGCTGATCGAGCCCTTCCCGGCCGGCCATCCCGTCCGTCTCGAAGGCGAACGGCAGATCGCCCGCCTGCAGAAGCTCTCCGACAACAGCGGCGAGCCCCGCCGCACGCTCGGGATCGAGCACTGAGATGAAGCGCCTGGCACCCGGTGTCTGGCGCGTCAAGGAGTTCCCCGGGCCGACGATCAACGTCTACCTGGCCGAGAACGTGCTGATCGACGCCGGGCGCAAATGGGACCGACGGCGGATCTTCTCCGACCTCGAGGGCGTCGAGATCGCCGAAGTCGCGCTCACCCACGTCCATCCCGACCACCAGGGCTGCGCGAAATGGGTCTGTGAATCGCGCAAGGTGCCGCTCGCCTGCCATGCCGACGACGTCGACGCGATGGAGGGACGTGCCCCGGTCGGCTCCGGCGCCGCGCTGGTCCCCCGCATCTACGACAGGATCTGGACCGGCCCGCCCCACAAGGTCGACCGGGTGCTGAACGAGGGCGACGAGGTGGCGGGCTTCCGCGTCGTCCACGCCCCGGGCCACGCGCGCGGCGAGGTGATCTTCTTCCGCGACTCCGACCGGGTGGCGATCTGCGGCGACGTGGTCCGCAACCTGAACTACCTGACCCTGAGGCCCAGCATCCTCGAGCCGCCCGACGAGATGACCTACGACCCGGCGGAGAACCGCCGCTCGATCCGCAAGCTGGCGGCCCTCGAGCCTTCCCTGATCCTCCCCGGCCACGGTCCGGCGATCAGCGACATGGACGAATTCGGACGCTTTGTCGCGGCCCTGCCCGTGGACTGACGGCAGTACCGCCGCTACGATCGCCGCATGGACACCCCTCTCGCACCAGAGACCGGAATCGACAAGCAGGACAACGCGCGAGAACTCGCGATCCAGCGCCTGAAGATGAAGCAGGACTTCAAAGGCATCCTCGCCGGCGGCCTCTTCGCCGTCGTGGTCACCGTCGTCATCTGGGCGATCGGTGGAGGCGGCTACTTCTGGCCGGTCTGGGTGATGCTCGGCGCCGCGATCGGCATCGTCGGCCAGGGTTGGAAGGCCTACGGCCCGAGCAACCGGATCACCGAGGACGACGTCCAGCGGGAGATGGGCCGCAGCATCTGACCCGAGAGATCGATCTCTCTGTCACAAGGTCTGCCGTCCTGAGGCGGCGTGGGCCAGCCTCGCAAGGACGCAGGGAAGCGAGCCGAGGGGAGCGCACTCCTAGTGCGTGACCCGAGGCGAGCGACCGAGGACACCGCGAGGCGCACCCACGCCGCCTCAGGACCCGAAGGCATCGATGATGCGGTTTTGGAACTCGCTCAGCTCCTCGGGTGAGATGAAGTAGGTCGGCGGGGTGAGGAAGAGGCCGTCGGCGCGGGTGGCGGTCGCTTCGACCCGCGCGCGGACCTTGTCGATCGGGCCGGCGGCGCAGTAGGTCTCGACCATCGCGTCGGGGATCGCCGCCGGGACCGCGGCGAGGTCGCCGCGACGGAAGGCGTTCGCGGCCTCGGCCGCCGCGGACTCGAAGCCGTGCATCTCCCACAGCGGCGCGTAGGTTTTCACCGTCGCGTAGAAGGCGATCGTGCGGCGAGCCATGTCGAGCGCGCGGCCCTCGTCCTCGTCGATCGCGCAGCAGACGGTCGGGATGTAGTCGAAGTCCTCGCGCCTGCGACCGGAGCGCCGGAGGCCTCCTTCGAAGCCGGGCCGGACCACCTCGTCGATCCACATCAGGCTCTGGATCGGATGGCCGATCAGGCCGTCGCCGACGTCCCCGGCCATCCGCGACATCCCCGCCTGGAGGGCGGCGACGTAGATCGGCGGCGGTGTCTCACGCCCAGGCGGGTGCGGACGGACCCAGCCCTTGATGTCGATGTCGTAGTAGTGGCCCTCGTAGCGGATCGGTTCGCCCTTGCCGGCCTGGCGCATGATCAGCCGGGTCGCCTCGATCGCCTCGCGCAGGTGCGGCGCGGGCCGGCCGTAGTCGGCGTTGTGCCAGGTCTCGTTCAGGCGCTTGACGCCGGAGCCGAGGCCGAGGCGGAAGCGCCCGCCCGACATCTCGTCGATGTCCAGCGCGGTGATCGCGTGGATGAAGGGGCTGCGGGTGAACGCCCAGGTGATGCCGGTGCCGACGCCGATCCGCTCGGTCTTCGCCGCCAGGTAGGCGGCCTGGGTGTCGGCGGCGCGGAACAGTTCCGGCGCCCAGACGCACTCGATCCCGGCGGCCTCGGCGCGCAGCGTCTCCGCCTCCAGGTCGGTGACCGAGTTGCCGATCGCGGCGACCGAGATCCGCTCGAGCGCGCTCAATTCGCTCCGCTGTTCCTTATGCCGGACAGGTCGAAGAAAGGAACAGCTGGGCGGGGGTCACGCGGCGGGGGTGAGGACTCGCTTGGCGACCTGCTCGCGGTGCCGGCGCGCATCGCCGTACATCGAGGCGTTGGCGCGGCCGCGCTTGAGGAAGAAGTGCAGGTCGTGCTCCCAGGTGAAGCCGATGCCGCCGTGGACCTGGATCGAGGCGTCGGGGACGCGCCAGCCGGCGTCGGAGGCGTAGGCCTTCGCCATCGAGGCCGAGAGCGGCAGCGCGTCGGGGTCGGCGTCGGCAGCCCAGGCGGCGCCGTAGACGGCGGAGCGCGAGTTCTCGGTCTCCAGCAGCATCTGCGCGCAGCGGTGCGAGACCGCCTGGTAGGTGCCGATCGGCCGGCCGAACTGTTCGCGGTCTTTGGCGTAGGCGACGGCCATCTCGAGGGTGCGCTGGGCGACCCCGGTGGACTCGGCGGCGAGCGCCACCGCGCCGAGCAGGTAGACCCGCTGGAACTCGGCGCCGTGGCCGGGCAGGGTCTGGTCGGCCGGGACGCGGACGCCCTCGAAGGTGACGGTGGACAGGCGGCGGGTGGTGTCGATCGAGATCTCCGGGGTAACGCTCACGCCCTCGGCGTCGGCCGGGACGATATGGCGGCGACCGTCGGCGGTGGCGACGAGGAAGAAGGCGGCGCCCGCAGCGTCGGCGACGAGCTGCTTCTTCCCGTTCAGGACCACCCCGTCGCCGTCGGCCTCGTCCTTCATCGGGTAGGCGCCCGGGGTGCCGGTCGAGCCGGCGTCGACCATCGCCTGCGTGCCGCGCGCGGTGCCCTCGGCGAGCGGGCGCAGCCAGCGCTCCTTCTGCTCGTCGGAGCCGCTCTGCGCGAGCGCCAGGCCGACCACGGTGTTGGAGAAGAGCGGCGAGGGCGCGAGCGCGTAGCCCATCTCCTCGAAGAGCACGGCGAGGTCGACGGTGCCGAGGCCCTGTCCGCCCCACTCCTCGGGCAGCGCCAGGCCGGCCCAGCCGAGCTCCGCCATCTCCTTCCAGCCCGCCTCGTCGGTGCCGTCGTCGCTTCCGGCGATCTCCCGCATCCGCTCGGATTTGAAGCGCGAGGCGAGGAAGTCGTGGGCGGTCGAGCGGATCGCTTCCTGCTCGTCGGTCAGGTCGAAGTACATGGCCGGTCCCTCCTCAGCGCATCCGCGGCAGGCCGAGCACCCGCTCGGCGATGATGTTCTTGAGGATGTCGGTGGTGCCGCCCTCGATCGAGTTCGCCCGCGAGCGGAGGAAGTTGTACTGCCAGGCGCCGTTCGCGATCGCTCCGTCGGAGCCTCGCCCGAGCGCCGCCCAGGTCCCCTCGATCTCCAGCGCCAGCTCGGTCAGGTCCTGGTTGATGTCGGCCCACTGCCACTTGCCGAGCGAGCCCTCCGGGCCGGGGATGCCGGACTCCATCGTCTTGGTCAGCCCGCGGTAGGCGTTCAGCCGCATCGTCTCGGCCTCGATGAAGAGCTGGGCGATGCGCTGGCGGAAGTAGGAGTCCTCGGCGGCCGAGGAGCCGCCCTCCTCGCGCACCTCTTGGGCGAGCGCGGCGAGTTTCCCGAGGCTGTTGTGGATCCCGGCGATCGCCCCGAAGGCCAGCCCGGCGCGCTCATTCATCAGCGTCGTGATCGCCACGCCCCAGCCGTTGCCGACACCGCCGACGACGTTCTCCTCGGGGATCCGCGCCTCGTTGATGAAGACCTCGTTGAACTCGCCCTCGCCGGTGATCTGCACCAGCGGTTTGGCTTCGACCCCCTCCTGCTCCATGTCCATCAGGAAGTAGGTGAGCCCCTGGTGCTTGGGCGCGTCGGGGTCGGTGCGGGCGACCAACATGCACCACTTCGCGTACTGGGCGAACGTGGTCCAGACCTTCTGCCCGGTGACGACCCATTCGTCGCCGTCCTTCACCGCGCGCGTCTTCAGCGAGGCGAGGTCGGAGCCGGACTCGGGCTCCGAGAAGCCCTGGCACCAGATCTCCTCGCCGGTCAGGATCGGCTCCAGGTAGCGCTCCTTCTGCGCCTCGGTGCCGTGGGCGATGACGACCGGGCCGCCCATCGCCAGGCCGAGCACGTTGGCCGGGCTCGGCGCTTCCTGGGCGGCGGCCTCGCCGACGAAGATGGCCTGCTCGATCATCGTCGCCCCGCGGCCGCCGTACTCCTTCGGCCAGGAGATCCCGGCCCAACCCGCCGCGTGCAGCTTCAGCTGCCACTCGCGCCGGAACGACATGACCTCGTCGAGCGAGCCCTCCGGTTCGGGACCGGGATTGTTGTCGCGCAGCCAGGTCGCGACCTCGTCGCGGAACCCCTCCTCCGATGGCGACAGCGTCAGGTCCATCCGGCGCCCACCCTACACGGCCCCTGGCCGGCCGGCCAGGGGCCCCGATCGGAGCTCAGCTACCGCAGGTCTTGAACCCGTAGGCCTTGGCCTTCTTCGTCGCGCCCTGCAGCGCGGTCTCGCTGACGCCACCTTCTTCTTCGGCTTCGGTGACTTCGCCTTCGAGCGTCGAGGTGAGGTCTTCGATCGTTTCCTCGTCGCCTTCCGGCGGGGTCAGCGCGGCGAGTTCTTCAGCCTGCCTGGCGATATTCGGCAGCACGACATCCTGGAACAGTTCGGTCTGCTGGCCTTCGGTCGGTTCTCCTTTTTCGATCGGGATGTTGTGCTCTTCGGCGAATTCGACGATTTCTTCGGTGAGCTCGTCTTCCGCGTCGCCGCAAACCTTGTCGGCTTCCTCGATGAAGGTGGCCTTGGTCGGCGCCGCTCCCGAGGAGTCGGCTTCGGTCGAGCCGCCGCTGGTCGAGCCGCCGCCGGTGGAGCTGCTGCTGCTTCCGCCGCCGCACCCGGTTACCACGGCGACGAGGGCCACCAGGGCGACGAGCGCCGCGGCGAGTCTGGACTTATGCAAAGGAAATCTCCTCGAATAGGGGACGAGAGCGAGGTCGCCAAGCTAGCGACCTCGCCGGTCCCGACGCCCTCCGGACGGGTCCGGGCCTGACCGCTCGGATCACACCCGCTGGATCAGCGTCCCGGTGCCGAGCCCGCCGCCGCAGCACATCGTCACCAGGCCCATCTCCTTGTCGGTGCGCTCCATCTCGTGGAGGAGGGTGGTGATCAGCCGGGCGCCGGTCGAGCCGAGCGGATGGCCGAGCGCGATCGCGCCGCCGTTGACGTTGACGCGGTCCATGTCGGGTTCGAGCTCACGCTGCCAGGCGGCCATCACCGAGGCGAACGCCTCGTTGATCTCGATCAGGTCGATGTCGTCGATCGTCATCCCGTTGCGCTCCAACAGCTTGCGCGTCGCCGGGATCGGGCCGGTCAGCATGATCACCGGGTCGACCCCGACCGTGGTGATGTCGTAGATCCGGGCGCGCGGCTCGAGGCCGAGCGCATCGGCCTTCTCGCGGGTCATCAGCAGCACCGCGGCGGCGCCGTCGGAGACCTGGGAGGAGTTGCCGGCGGTGATCTTGCCGTCCTCCTTGAAGGCGGGCTTCAGCGCCGCCAGCCCCTCGAGGGTGGTCTCGCGCAGGCCCTGATCGGTGACGTAGGTGTCGCCGTTGACCTGCATCGGGATCATCTCGCGCTCGAAGCGGCCCTCGTCGGTGGCCTGGCTCGCAAGCTGCTGGGAGCGCAGGCCGAGCTCGTCGAGCTCGGAGCGTGGGATCTCCCATTTGTCGGCGATCATCTCGGCCGAGAGGCCCTGCGGGATCAGGTCGTAGCGCTCCATCAGCTCCGGCGAGAAGGCCAGGCCGTACTCGCCCATGATCTCCCCCGCCTTGGCGAAGGAGTTCTTGCCCATGTGCTCGACCCCGCCGCCGATCGCGACGTCGTGGACGCCGGAGGCGATCAGGGTGGCGGCGAAGTTCACCGCCTGCTGGGCGGAGCCGCACTGGCGGTCGACCGTGGTCGCCGGGACCTCCTGCGGCAGGCCCGCCTCGAGCCAGGCGTTGCGGCCGATGTTGATCGACTGCTCGCCCCACTGCTGGACGCAGCCTGCGATCACGTCGCCGACCTCGTTCGGGTCGATCCCGGAACGATCGATCAGCTCCGAGTAGGTCCTCGCGAGGAGGTTCGAAGGATGGAGATCCTTGTAGTAGCCCTTCTCGGGATGGCCGCGACCGACCGGGGTGCGAACCGCCTCGACGATCACGACCTCGCGTCCACCGAGCCTGCCTCTGCCATCTGCCATCAGTCGTCCTCCGTGCTCGAAGTTCTGCTCGCCTCAAAATATATGAGGGGTTCCGAAGAACGATAGTCCTCCTGATTGACGGGTCGGTCAACCGCGCCGCGTCGCGCGAAAATCCTTGATAGGAACCCGACCGATGAGCGATTTGAAGGGGTACGAAAGTCCGGGGATCGCGGGGAGCGGCGCCATTGCCACCGGCCTCGCCGCGGTCTCGACCACTACTGCCGACACGATCCTGCTGGCGCGGTCGGAGGCCTCGGCGTGGCGCGCCGAGGAGAGGATCGTCGCGGCCTGCGCGAAGATCGAGGGGGCCGAGCCCTCGCGCCTGCGGGTCACCACCGACCCCAAGGACCTGTCCCACTGCGACGTCGTCGTCGAGGCGATCGTCGAGGAGCTGGACGCCAAGGCCGAGCTGGTCAAGACGCTCGACGAGGCGTGCCCGAATGCCGACCTGGCGACGACCACGTCCTCGCTCGGGATCGGCGACATCGCCGGCAAGGCGGGGGTGCCGCGCCTCTACGGCCTCCACGTCTTCAATCCGGTGCCGCGGATGGCGCTGATCGAGGTCTGCATCCCCGACGGCGCCGAGTCCGCGCGCGAGCGGGCGATGGCCTGGTGCGCGGCGCTCGGCAAGACCGCGGTCGAGGTTCCCGACCAGGCCGGCTTCGTCGTCAACCGCCTGCTCTTCCCCTACCTCTTCGACGGCGTTCGGATGATGGAGCGGACCGGCATGGAGGCGGGCGAGGTCGACACCTGCATGAAGCTCGGGGCCGGCCACCCGATGGGACCGCTGGCGCTGCTCGACTTCGTCGGCCTCGACGTCGCCGAGGCGATCGGCGACGCCCTCTACGCCGACTCCGGCGACCAGGCCCACAAGCCACCCGGACTGATCGTCGAGATGATCGGCGAAGAGAAGCTGGGCCGTAAGTCCGGCGCCGGCTTCTACAGCTACGACTGAGCCCGCCACACCACGATGTTGATGGGCCGAAAACCCGCCTATATGGCGGGTTTTCGGCCCATCAACCGCGGCGGGATGGGAAACGCCGGCGGAAGGCGCGCAGGTCCCGGCGGAAGTGGAACCGGGGTGTCACGGCCCGCGGCGGGCGTGTGACGCCGCCGCGGCCGGCGCGGGCGAGCAGAGGGTCGGCGGGGAAGGGACGCACTCGCTATTCCGCCGGCGCCGTCTTTCCCTTCCCGCCCGAGAGGTCCCAGATCACGTCGGCCTCCGAGATGTTCTGACGGCGGGCGACGGATTCGATCTCCTCCCAGGGCAGCTGGGCGTCGGGGAGATCGTCCCAGCGTGCGAGGTCGAGAGCCTCGATCGAACCTCGGAGTGCTGGGCCGAGGTGCTCCTCGGAGCGCAACAGCGCCCTCAGCACCTCGAGCTGCTTGTCGGTCAGGCGAACAACCCACATGGGGGCACCTCCAGCTTGAGCGGAACGCGGGTTGCTCAGAGAAATTAGGCGTCCGGACGGACGGAAGAACTGCCGGAGGTGCTGCTGATGCGCACCGCCTCGATCCGGTTGTCCCGCACCGCCTCGACCCGCAGCGTGTAGCCGTCGACCGTCACCGAGTCGCCGCGTTTGGGCAGACGCCCGAGCTCGCCGAAGACGTAGCCGCCGACCGAGTTGTAGGTCTCGGAGTCCGCGCCGGGCAGATCGATGCCGGCGTCCTCGAGGTCGCCGAGGCTGACGTGGCCGCGCACGAACCAGTCGCCGTTGGTGAGCCGGCGGACCTCGGTGGCGCGGGGGTCGGTCTCGTCCTCGATCTCCCCCACGACCTCCTCGAGGATGTCCTCGACGGTGACGATGCCGACCGTGCGGCCGTACTCGTCGACGACCACCGAGAGCGAGGTGCGCTGCACCTGCAGATCGTGGAGGAGGTCGTCGATCGGCCGCGTCTCGGGGACGATCAGCGCGTCGCGGATCACCGACTCGATCTTTGCCTCCGGCCCCTCGCTCATGTAGAGCCGGGCGAGGCTGTTGTTGTGGATGACGCCGCGGACGCGATCGGCGTTGTCGTCCTCGATCACGACCAGGCGGGTGTGGCCGGAGGTGACGCAGCGCCGCAGCGCCGACTCCACCGTGTCGTCGGCGTCGACCGTGACGACCGCCGGGATCGGCGTCATCACCTCGCGCGCCTCCTGTTCGTGCAGGTGGAAGACGCCCGCGAGGTGGCCCGCCGCGTCGGGGTCGAGGCCGCCGTGCTTGGCGCCGCGGGCGATGATCAGGCGAAGCTCCTCGGGCGAGGTCTCCTCGACGTCCTCGACGTTGATCCGGAACACCCGGTGGACGAGGAAGTTGGCGGGCGCATTGGTGGCGACGATCAACGGATGCAGCACCCGGCCGAGGAAGATCAGCGGCCCGGTGACACGGATCAGGGTCTTCTCGGCGGTGGCGATCGCGACCATCTTCGGCGACTGCTCGCCGAGGATCACGTGCAGGAAGGTGACGATGATGAAGGCGAGGGCGATCGAGAGGGCGAGCGCGATCGCGTGGCTGGCGAAGCCGCTGAAGAGCGGTTCCAGGAGCTCCGCGAGGGCCGGCTCGCCGAGGAAACCGATGCCGAGCGAGGCAAGCGTGATCCCGACCTGGCTGGTGGCGACGAACTCATCGACCCGGTCGAGCTGCTCCAGCGCCCGGCCGGCACCGCGCACTCCGTCGTCCCGCATCTGCTCGAGCCGGGAGCGGCGCGAGCGCACGACGGCGAACTCCGCGGCGACGAAGAAGCCGTTGATCGCGATCAACAGCAGCAGGAGGACAAGCAGCAAGATGCTCATCGGCGATGTGACCCGGTACTTCGGGCTGGGACGTCGTCGGCCATTCGGCTTTCTGAATATAGCCGGCCGGCCCGCGGATCTACGCCGAGCCGGCATATTTCGGGGCAGAACGATGAAGGTCGCGACGCTCTCAGAGATGCTGGAAGAGGTGGTTCGCCTCGGCGAGACCACCGGCACCGGCGAGCAGGCACACGAGCTCCGAGGGGAACTCGAGGGCCGCCTGGCGACCGTCCGCGCCGCAGTCGCAGGGGCCACCGTCCCGCGGGTGATCGCCCTCGAGCGCCTCTACGAGCCGGCCCGCGTCGCCGGCCTCTGGGTGCCGGAGATGATCGCGATCGCGGGCGGCGAGGACGTCGCCGGCGACCCCGGCCTGGCTCCCGCCGAGGTCTCCTGGGGCGAGCTCGCCGGCCTCCGTCCCGAAATCGTGATCGTCATGGTCGAGGGCTACCTCGAGGACGTCCAGGCCCAGGCGATGGAGGTCTGGGAGCACATCGAATCCCTCGGCGCGCCCCGCGTCTACGCCGTCGCCGCCCAGTCGGCCTTCAGCGACCCCGGACCCCGGCTCATCGACGGCGTCGAGCTGCTCGGCCATCTCCTCCACCCCGACCTGATGGACGATCCGGGGAACACCCCCTTCACCCTGTTGCGCTCCCCGGCGCCCCGCACCACGCGGACGTAGTCGGGAAGGGACGGGGCCGCCCGGGAAAGGCACGCTGGCCGTCTCGGCCACGGGCCTGGCAGCCTGTGGCCGTGGCCGAGACGGCCGGGTATGAAAGCGACGCAAGAACTGTGACGCCCGTGCGGGAGACACCCCGAACTCCACACTTCCTCCCAGGTTCACCATGCTTCGTGCGCATCCCGTCTGAACCCCGATGGAAGCGTGACGAACCCGGGGACTTGAGACGCCCGGGACGGGGCTAGGACTGCCGCAACCGCCGGAACAACGCCGTCTCGCGCTACCCCACGAAGTACGGCGCGCCCCAGCCGGCCGCTGCCAGGGCCAGGACGAAGCTGAGCACGCCAAGGGCCGCCATCGCGCCGACCTCGATCGCGCGACGGTTGGTGGGGCTGAGGTTGCGGCCGTAGCGCCCCTGCTCACCGGCGACGATCAGGAGGCCGCAAAGGCCGCCGGCGACGAGGCCACCAAGATGGGCGCCGAGGCTGACCCCGGTGTCGGCGAAGGTGAAGACGAGGTTGATCACGATGAGGATGCCGATCTGGCCCGCGATCGCGTCCAGCCTCCGTCCCCGGGCGATGACGAAGGTCGCGGCGATGACGCCGAAGATCGCCCCCGACGCCCCCGCGCTCACCGAGTCCGGAGTGAACGCCAGGGCCAGGAACGAGCCCGCCAGCAGCGAGGTGAAGTAGAGGACGACGAAGCGGAGCGTCCCGATCGCGGGCTCCAGCAGCCGGCCCAGGATGAACAGGAGGTACATGTTGAAGCCGATGTGCAGGATGCTGAAGTGGACGAAGCCGGAGGTGATCGTCCGCCACCAATCGCCACCTTCGTGGACCGCGGGACCCCAGAGGCCGCCCAGGTCATAGGCGGTCCCGATGCTGATGCTGGTGCCACCCGACCCGTGGACGACCTCGATGAGGTAGACGATCACGTTCATCGCGATCAGCACCACCGTCGCCGGGAAGCCGCCGGCGGAGAGCGCGCTCGGCGTCCCGGTCGGGTTGCGGACCACGCGGGTGCGCTGGTTCGCGCACTCCGGACAGCGCATGCCGACCGGGGTCGGGGTCATGCACTCGGGGCAGATCGGCCGCCCGCAGGAGGAGCAGGACACGCCGGTCTCGCGGTCGGGATGTCGGTAGCAAGTCTGAGCCACGGGCAAAGCAGCCTACAATCGCGGCCGATGGAGCCCGCCAGCCCCGCCCGTCTCTACGCGACCGCGGTCGGTGCGCTGCTGGTGATCATCGGCATCGCCGGCTTCTTCTACGGCTCGGACTTCGGCTCCCCCGGGACCCTCGACCACACCCTCGGAGCGCTCCGGACGAACGGCTGGCTGAACCTCTTCTGGGCGGCGCTCGGGGCTCTCGGCCTCCTCACCGCCGGAAGCTTCTCCCGCGCCTACGCGCTCGGCGCAGGACTGCTCCTGACCGTGCTCGGCGTCTGGGGCCTGGCGCTCGACCCGGGCGCCGCGATCCTCGGTTTCCTCCCCGCCGCCGGGGCGAACGAAGCGCTCAGCCTCGTCCTCGGAGTTCTGGGACTGCTCGCCGCCGCCGGGACGCCGCGGCGCCTAGAACCGGTCGCGGACGCCTGAGGCCAGGCCCTTCAGCCCGTTCGCCTCGTGCCTGCCGCGACGGCGCAGCTCGAACAGGACCAGCGCCCCGGTAGCCACCCCGCCGACGCCGACCGCGACCACCGGCCGCACCCAGTTGCGCGGGTCGCGCAGGGCCCGCATCTCGGAGTCGGTCAGCTCCTCGGCCCAGTCGGAGAGCTCGGTCGCGGCGGCGGCCGAGAGCGCCGTGAAGGTGTCCTCGATCCGGCCGGAGAGGCGCTCCGGCGGGTCGATCGGCCGCAGCGCGTCGCTCAGGAGCGCCTCGACGTCCCAGGTCGACTCGCCCTGCTCACCCGTCGGTGTCATCGCGACCCATCTCCTCCTGCAGCTGTTTTATCGCCCTGTGGATCAAGACCTTGGTCGCCCCGTCGGAGCGGCCCAGCGCCCGCGCGATCTCGCGGTTGTCCATGCCCAGGGCGAAGCGCATGATCAGCGCCTCGCGACGGTCGTCGGAGAGGTGCTCCAGGTTGGCCATCACCTGCCGCAGCTCCTCCCGCCCGGCGACCAGGTCCTCGGTGTCGTGCTTCGTCGCGATCGGGTCGGCGCTGTCCAGCGGCGTCTGCGGTCGGCGCGAGCGGTCGCGGTAGTAGTTCGAGGCGAGGTTGTGGGCGATGCGGATCAGCCACGGCCGCAGCGGCCGACCGTCGGACTCGCGCCGCGCCCGGTCGAAGTGCCGGTATGCCTGCAGGAACGCCTGCTCGGTGAGGTCCTCGGCGTCGTGATGGTTCCCCACCCGGTAATAGGCGTAGGAATAGACGTCGCGCAGATGGGTCCGGTAGAAGTCCTCGAAGGCGCGGTCGAGCTCCGCCTTCGCCGCCGGAGCCAACTGCGCGGGCTCGACGTTCTCCTCGGGGCCGCTCACCGCCCAGATTAGAGCCCAGGTCATGCCGCCTGCCTCGCCCGCTCGGCACTGCGCAGCCCGGCCACCCAGTCCTCGCAGGCGACTTCACCGCGGATCAGCTTCGCCAGGCCCTCCAGCGCCTCGCCGTGGACGCCGGAGGCGACCACCGCGTCGGCGAGGAGCGGCGTCGTGTCGAGCCCCTCGGAGGCCTGGCCGATCAGGGCC
Organism: uncultured Actinomycetes bacterium; assembly: GCA_963782515.1. Taxonomy (GTDB): domain Bacteria; phylum Actinomycetota; class Thermoleophilia; order Solirubrobacterales; family 70-9; genus VAYN01. The sequence goes on from CAWAJY010000004.1 coordinate 2,235,048, forward strand.
GGGATCTCCTCCGCGGGCGTGCCGGCACCGAGCAGCTCCCCGGCGCGGCGGTTGCGCCCCGTCGGCGCCAGCATCGAGGCGGTCAGGTCGCCGACCCCGGCGAGGCCGGCGAAGGTCTCCGGGTCCCCCCCGCGCGCCTCCGCGCAGGCGATGCACTCGCGCCAGATCTCGGCGACGGCGATCCCCGCCGCGTTCAGCCCGTGCGGCTCGGCCGCGGCGGCGGCCAGGGCGGCGGCGTTCTTGGCGGCGCCGGCCATCTCCACCCCGACCACGTCGGCGGTGCGCTCGCAGACCAGGCCGGCGCGGTTGAAGACCTCGCCGAGCTGGGCGCGCAGGTCGGGGTCGCCGGAGCCCAGCACCAGCGCCGCCGACCCCGAGACCGCCTCGGCGGCGTGGGCCGGCCCGCCGAGCGAGGCGAGCGCCCGCGCCCGCACCCGTTCGCCGACGTACTCGGACGGCAGCTGGCCCTGTGGGGCGATCAGCCCCTTGGTCAGCAACAGGATCGAGGACCGTTCCCCGGCCCGGTCGGCGATCGAGCCGACCGCGGCGGGCAGCGATTTGGAGGGGATCGCGAGGACGATCAGGTCGAGGCCGGCCAGCTCGATCCCGCTCGCCGGGCGGACGTCGATCGTCTCCGGCAGCGCCACGCCGGGCAGGTAGCGACGGTTCTCGCCCTCCTCGACCAGTTCGGCCGCACTCGCCGCCGTGCGCGCGCCGAGCTGGACCTCGAGCCCGCCGCGGGCCAGCAGCACGGCGACCGCCGTCCCCCAGCTGCCGGCGCCGATCACGGCCGCGCGCCGCATCGGCGGCAGGCCGCCCAGGTCTTCCCACTGCAGGAGGACGTTCGGCCAGATCCGCGTCGTCACCGATTCGGCGAGCGCCGTCGAGGGCTCCTCGGAGCGCGGGAAGGTCATCGCCTTGCCGCAGCGGACCTTCACCTTGCGCGGCCGGATGCGCCATCCCCGGCGCACCTCTTCGGTGCCGATCACGGCGGCGGGCAGGACCGGCGCGCCGGTCTGCAGGGCCAGGCGGCCGACGCCGCGCTTCGGATTGGCCAGGCTGCCGCTGCGGATCCGCGTGCCCTCGGGGAAGATGCAGAGCGTCCCGCCCCGTTCGACGATCATCCGCGCCGTCTCCATCGACTCCGCGTCGGATTCGCCGCGGCGGATCGGGAAGGCGCCGAGCCGCGAGAGGAACCAGGCCTGCAGCGGCTTGTCGAAGAGCTCCACCTTGGCGACGTAGTTCATCGGCCGACGCCAAGGCAGGCAGGCGCCGACGATGAAGGGGTCGAGGAAGCTGCGGTGGTTGGCGGCGACGATCAGGCCGCCGTCGACGTGGCGGGCGTATTTGCGGCCGGTGCGCGAGAGCCGGAAGTAGACGAGGAAGAAGGGGACGAAGGCCAGCCGGATGACCACGTAGAGCGGCCAGTTGACGCTGTGCTTGCGGGTGTAGGCGTGCAGCGCCGCGAGGCGCTCGTCGGGGATCACGCTGTCGGCTACACGGGTCCGGCGCCCCGGTTACGGCCAGCTGTTCTTTATGGCGCCGTGGGGTCCAAAAAGAACAGCTGATATGGCCGTCGTTTTGTCAAGTCTCCAACCACCGAAGGCCCGCCGAAGCGGGCCCTTCTCTTGGTCCAGGAGGCGGCGGTCGGCCTGGTGCGCGACTCGCGGTCAGGCTGATATGCGCGGGTTGGCTACCGCAGGACCGGATTTCGTCATAGCGCCCGCCGTCTAGGATCGAGCGTGACCGCGGAGCGGCTGCTCATAGCTGTGTCGCGGATGCGCTGCGCGAGGTGCCGAGCCCGCCGCCTCCTGGACCAAACAGTGCTCGGCGGGCTCAGTCGGCGGTGGATACCGCCCAGCAGAAGCCGGCCAGTTCGCGGGCGACGGCGACGGCGCAGACGGTGCGGCGCTTGCCACGTTCTGAGTCGAGGCGGACCCAGCTGCGGTGAAGTCGCTGCTGGGCCTTCCAGGAGATCGCGCAGACCGCCTGGGGCTGGCCCTCCTGGCGGCGCCCGAGCTCGCGGCCTTTGCGTGGCACCCGACGGTAGTGCCAGGCCGCCTCGACCAGGAGCCGACGGGCGTGGCGTGATCCCGACTTCGTGATCGAGCCCTGCCGGCGGCGCTCGCCCGAGCTGTTCTCGGAAGGCACCAGGCCGAGATAGCTCATCAGCTGCGCCGGGCGCTCGAAGCGGTGAAAGTCGCCGACCTCGGCGCAAAGGCCCAGCGCCGAGAGGGTGTCGATGCCGCGTAGGCAGCGCAGCCGGGCGACGTCCTGCTCCCAGGGGGAGCCCGGGACCAGCGCGACCATCCGGGCCTCGAGATCGTCCCGGCGCACCACGAGCGCCTCTATCGCGCCGATCCCGTCGAGCAGGACCGACTGCGCCACCGGCTCGGGCAGCTCGATCCGACCCAGCCATTCACGATGGCGCTCCGTCCAGTTGTTGCCCTCGAAGCGCAGGTCGTGGCGCAGCAGGAGCTTGCCGACCCGGTGGCGGGCCCGCATCAGATCGCCGCGCACATCCTCGCGGGCGCGGACCAGGTCGCGCATCGCCTCCGCGGCAGGGGTCGGCACCCGCACCGGGTGCAGGCCGCCGATCATCAGCAGCCGCACCAGCCGTTCGGCGTCGCGGCGGTCGGTCTTCACCCTGTCCTGGGCGGGACGCTCGATCTTGCCCGGCGCCGCGATCACGCAGGCGATGCCACGCTCCTGCAGCGCCCGAGCCAGGCCGAACCCGGTCGGGCCCGCCTCGTAGGCCACCCGCACCGGCGCCGGCAGCCCGGCGCAGAAGTCGGCGACCTCACCGGTGGTTCCACCCATCTTCCTCACCGCCAGCTCGCCCGACTGCTGATCGGCGATCGCAGCCACGACCTTCGCGGCGTGAACATCGAGACCCACCCACGTCCTAACCTGACCCACGTCGGCACCCCCATGATTGCGGTACCCGCCGAGGCCGTCCCTCGGCGGCGAACCCGCGCATCTCATGCGCGGGTGCCGACCTTCACACCCGCTCCGGATCGAGCCGGCGCTCAGGTCAGGCGGCCATAGGGTCTAGCGGAGCGGCGCGCGCGGGTTGACGACCGGGCGGAGGTTCGGTTCGACCTCGTCCCGCAGGTGCTCGAAGGCGGGCGGCAGCGAGAGCTTCTCGCCGAGGTGCTCGAGCGGCTCGTCGACGGTGAAGCCGGGGCCGAGCGTGGCGATCTCGAAGAGCACCCCGCTGGGCTCGCGGAAGTAGATCGATTTGAAGTAGAAGCGGTCGATCTCCGCGGTCGGGCGGGCGCCGGCGGAGATCGCCTTCTCGCGCCAGTCCATGTGCTCCTCGATGGTCGAGGCCCAGGCGACGTGGTGGACCGAGCCCGCTCCTTGAACGCCTCGCTCAGCCGGCGGGGTGTCGAAGAGGTAGCGCCCGCCGCGCTCGGCGCCGCGGGCCTCCCAGGCGTCCCCGTCCCGCTCGAACTCGAGCGCTTCCAGCAGGCCGGTGCTCGCCTCCGGTGCGGCCGCGTAGGCGCGCACCGCATGGAAGCCTTGGAGCGCCAGCTCGCGCGGGATCTCCGGGTGGTCGGCGATGAGCGGCGCGTCGGGGACGTCGGCGACCAGCAACTCGTGTTCGAGACCCTCCGGATCCGCGAAGATGAGACCGGCCCCCTCGCGCCGGGCATCGATGCCGAGGACGCCCAGGCGCCCCTCCCAGAAGTCGAGCGCCTCCGGCATCCCGACCCGCCAGACGATCAGGTGGACCATCCCCGCCCCCGCCCGGCCGGGCGCCGCGCCGGGGTACTCGAAGAAAGTCAGGTCGGCGCCGGGGTCGCCCTCCTCGTCGGCGAAGAACAGGTGGTAGACGGTCGGGTTGTCCTGATTGACCGTTTTCTTGACCATCCGCAGCCCCATCACGCCCGCGTAGAAGTCGACGTTGCGCTGGGCGTTCTCGGTGATCGCCGTGATGTGGTGGATCCCCTCTAGCTTCATGTGCCACGTATACCATCCGGGCGATGAAGCCCTGGCGACGGAGGACCGTCAAAGCCCTCCTCGCGCTCGGCGCGCTGCTTGCGTTCCTCAGCGTCTTCGCGATCTGGGTCGAGCGCCAGGCACTCGACACGGGTGAGTGGGTCAACACCTCCGGCCACCTGATCCGCAACGCGACGATCCGCGCGGCGATCGGCGAATACATGGTCGAACAGCTCTACGAAAACGTCGACGTGGAAAAGGAACTCGAAGACATCCTGCCCGGCGACACCAAGGAACTGGCCGGACCGGCGGCAGGCGGGCTGCGCCAGGTGGCCGGGCCGGGGGCCGAAAAGGTGCTGGAAACCGGCACCGCCCAGTCGCTCTGGGAAACCGCCAACCGAACGGCGCACGAACAGCTGATGGCGGTCCTCGAAAACAAGAAAGAAGCGGTCAGCACCGCCAACGGCGAAGTGAAGCTGAACCTCGGGAGCCTGCTCACGAACCTTGCCGGACAGATCGGCCTGGGCAAGGACCTGGCCGAAAAGCTGCCGCCGGACGCGGGGCAGATCACGATCCTCAAGTCCGAACAGCTGAAGACCGCCCAGGACATCGTGATCGCGATCAAGGGCCTGGCGCTGCTCCTGTCGATCCTCACCTTCCTCGTCTTCGGCCTGGCGATCTACCTGACCCAGGGCGGTCGCTGGGTGACGGTGCTGTTCAGCGGCGTCGCCCTGATCGTCGCGGCACTTTTGGTGCTGGTGCTGAGACAGGTCGCGGGCGGAATCGTGGTGGATCAGCTGGTGAAGCAGGAGAACATCAAGCCCGCGGCCGAAGCGGCCTGGTCGATCGGCACCTCGCTGATGGTCTCGATCGCGACGACGATCGTCATCGTCGGCGTCTTCTTCGTGGCGGCCGGCTGGCTCTCCTCGCCGACCGGGGCCGCGCGCGGCGCGCGGCGGGTGATCGCACCCGCCCTGGACCGCTACATGCCCTACTGCTACGGCGGCCTCGTGCTGATCCTCGGCCTCTACCTGCTGGGCGCGTCCGGGGTCGGCCTGCGGACCTTCCTCACCGTGGTCGTGATCGGGATCATGGCCGCCTTCGGCCTGCGGGAGCTGAGCCGGCAGACCGCGGAGGAGTTCCCCGGGCTGACCTTCGGCGAGGTGCTGGCGCCGACCCGCAAGGCGTTCGACAAGGCGGTCACCGACGCGAAGATCGGCGAGCGCGCGTCGAAGATCAAACTTCCCGACGTCAAACGCCCGGATGTGAAACGCCCGAGTGGGATCGGGATCCCTGACGTGCGCCGGCCGGGCGGGCGGGGCCGTGGCCGCGGTGAGGCTTCAGCGCCCCCGCCCCCCTCGCGGGCCGAGGTGATGCAGGAGGAAGACGCCCGCCTGTCGAGCCTCGAACGGCTGGCGACGCTGCACGAAAAGAGGATCCTCAGCGACGAGGAGTTCGCCGCCGAGAAGGCCCGCCTCCTCAAACTGTGATGCCGCGGCGCCTCGTCCTCGCCCTGTCGGCGGCGCTCGCGCTCGCCGTCGTCCTCGCCTCCTGCGGTGGCGGGAGCGGCTCGACGCTCACCGAGCGGACGGTCATGCGCAAGTCGCACCCGGGGTCGGGGACGACCTACCTCCCCGACGTCACCGGGCGCAACTTCGTCAAGCCCGCCACCTATGGGTTCGGCGGCGACGGCAACCTGACCGCGACGAAGCTCGCGTGGCACGGCTGGGGCGAAGCGAAGGCGGCCGCCTTCGGCACGATCGCCGAGCATCCGGCCGGCGGCCTCGTCGACACCTTCTCCGGCAGCGTGGTCGCCTCGGCGCCCGAGGCGTGCAAAGGCGCGCGCTACTACACCGAGGTCATCGCGCGCGTGCCGAAGCAGGCCGACTTCGTGCCGACCGAACCGACGAAGCTCAAGACCCCCTGCGACTGACCGCCGTCCGGGCCCGGGCAGCAGGCGACGACTAAGCCCTCTCCGCCTCGGTGCCGACAAAGGGACCCAGGAGACATTCCCGTACTGGGAACCGCTCCCGTCACCGCCGTCGCCGCCTCGCAGCTCGGTAAGGAAAGCGTCGGCACCAACCAGCTGAAGAAGGCGGCTGTCACCCCGGCGAAACTCAGCGCCGCCGCCAAGGCCACCATGCAGGGCCCGCAGGGTCCCCAGGGCCAGCAGGGCCAGAGAGGCGCCACCGGCGCCCGCGGCGCGACCGGCGCCCAGGGCCCGAAGGGTGAGACCGGCTCGCGCGGCGAGACCGGCGCGAAGGGCGACAAGGGCGAACCGGGCGAACCCGGCAACGCCGATGTTTTCGTCTACAACCTCGGCGGATTCGAGTTCACCATCGTCGACAAAGAGTTCGAGGCGCCGCTCAGCGTGCTCGGCACCCTTGCCGAGTGGGAGGAAGGTGCCTACCAGGTGCAGCTGATCACCGATACCGCCTCCTACGCCATCCCCGGCCCCGGCCCCGGTGCCGAAAGCGAATTCGGCGTCCGCCTGGAAGAAGCGACGCCCGGGAGCCTGAAACTCGTCGTCACGCAGGTCGGCAAATCCGACGTCGGCGGTGAAGCGATCAAAGACATCCGCATCACCCGCACCGAGGGCACCCTCCTCCTCGGCTGATCGACCCGTTCCGCGCGCGTCGACCCCGGTCGTCGCGCGCGTCGAACGGCCCGCCCCCGAAAAGTCGGGGGATCGGCTCCTCAGAAGTCGAATCCGTCAGGTTTGCCGGACTTTTGTTCGGTACTCGTATGGTTTCGTGACACCTATCCTCCCGCCGCAATCCGAGCAACCAGCTCGAAATCGAAGGGAGAGCGTCACGTGTTCAAGTCCACCCGGAGGATCCTCGCCGCGGCCGCAGGGGCCGCGCTGATCGCCCTCGTCGTCCTGCTGCCGACGGCGGCATCGGCGCAGCGGCGCGACATGGATTGCGCCGACTTCGCCAGCCAGAAGTCCGCCCAGATCTTCTTCCTCAAGCATGGCGGCCCCCGCTACGACCCCGACCGCCTCGACGCCGACCACGACGGCATCGCCTGCGAGGACAACCCGGCGCCGTACTTCTACGGCAAGCGTCTCTAGATGACCGCCGGTGCGTTCGCAGTAATGACCGCATAGCGGCAAGAAGTGCGAACTCGACAGGGCGGGACGGCGGGTTCCTGGCGGAACGTGCACCGGGGGTCAACGGAGGGGTCGCATCGTTCGTCTTCCGTGTCCTTCTCCACGCTTGCGCGCCTGTTCCTCATTGCCCGAACCGTCGCTCGCTGAGCCAGGCGCCCTATAGCGCCGTCAACTCAGCGAGCGGCCAGGGACCCGTTGAAGAACTGTGTCGTCCTCGCTCACCCGGCTCTCGAGTGCGACAGGACCCGCCCCCATCTGGCCGCGGCGTCGTGGAATCGGCCAACCAGCTCGCGCGGCGGCGAGACCCGTCGCTCGGGTCAGCCGACCGGGCCGGTCGGCTGGTCCAGGTGGCGGGTCTCGTTGAAGCTACGCAGCAGCCAGCGGCCGTCTTCGTGGACGACCAGGCGGGAGATCGAGCCATTGTCGGCGTGGATGAAGGCGAAGGGGCGGCTGCCGGTCGCCATCGCGCAGAGCTGGCCGATCACCGCACCATGGGCGAAGGCGACGGCGACGCTCCCGGCCGGGACCGAACCGACGATCGTCTCGATCGCGGCGCGGAGCCGACCCTCGAAGGCCTCCGGTGACTCGGCGCCGGGGATCACGTCCCAGCGTTCGGCCGCGGCGACCTCGGCGACGAGCGGGTCATCTTCGGCGACCTTGATCCGGTAGCCCCCGCCCTCGAGCCCTCCGAGGAAGACCTCGCGCAGGTCCGGCAGCACGGTGGGCTCGAGCCCAAGTTTCGCGACGAGCGGCGCCGCCGTTTCCTGCGTCCGTCGCAAGTTCGACACGAACGCGCCGGAGAAGCGCTCGTCCGCCAGCTCGCGCGCCACCGACTCCGCCTGACTCCTCCCCACCTCCGAGAGCGCCGGGTCCCCCTGTCCGTCGATGAGCGGGAAGCTCTTGCCCGGCAACGCCGCTTCGGAAGCCCCGTGGCGGACGAGGACGACCTCCACCGAATCGGGCGGCGGCACGTAGCGGTGCTGCTCGAACCCGCCCGCCTCGGTGGTCGATCGCTCGCTCATCGGTGATGTTTGCGGGACGGCGTCCCGGAGCGCTTCCGAAGGAGGGTCACCGGCACCTGCGTCACGCCTGGAGCGCGAAGGCCGGCCGCACGGAACAGGACTTCCGCGTTGATGGTCGCGCGGCCCTTCCGGTGCAGCGTCCTGGCAATCTTCTTGCTCGGGATCAGGGGGATGTGGACCAGGCCGGCCGGCACCGTGCCGGGAAAGTAACTCCTCACGCCGGAGCTGAGCATGCTGAGCTCGCCTTCGCCCGGGGCCCAGACGAGCAGTTCGCCCCTGCCCGTACGCCGATCGTTCAGGACCCGGACGATCATGGCTTCGTTGATCGGTTCGAAGACCCCGCCGACGTTGGTGTCGTGTTCCAACTTGAAGGCGCAGCCGGCGGACCCACCGCACGGCGAGGGGATCACGATCGGGGCCAGCGCGCCGGGCGGTCCCGAGAACCCGGTGTTCCGGAACCCCCATTCGACGAACTTCACCGAGGGGTTCGTGGCGGCCTCGGAGAACGTGACCGTCGTCCCCTGCCGGAATTCGCCTTCGCAGGAACCTGGGCAGCTGATCCCAGGTGGGTTGCTGGTGATCGTGCCAGACCCGGACACGCCGGCCTTGACGATCTGCGTCGCGGTCCCCAGGAGCTGGAAGGCCATTCCCGGTTCGGCGCCTTCCACCGGGAGATGTGGTGCGGCCTGGGTGCCGGGGGTGTTCGGACCCGTCAGCCATTCCCAGTCGCCTTCTTCGCCGGTGCCGATCGCCTGCACCGAGATCCAGTAGTTGCCGGCGTCGTACTGGTGGGGATGGTCGAGCCGCGGTGCCCCTTCGATGGGGATCACGTAGTCAGGTCCACCCGCGACCGTGACGCGCTCGCTGACGAGCCGGTCGAGGGGATTGTCGATCGGGGTGGTGCCGCCCCCGCCCCAGAGGATCTTCACGACGAACGTGCGCGGTTGCTCGGTCGCCGCCTTGCCGAACACCTGAATCGCTTCGGGGTGCCAATGGGCCCCGTAAGGAACGACGAAATCGTCGTACGTCCCGCTCCATTCCGAGATGTAGTCGGCCTCCACGCCGACGCCGGATGGTCCCGGTGGCTGATCGACCAACACTTCCGCCCCGGCCGGCGATGCGCATAGCGATGCCGTCGCCAACACCAGCCCGACCAACGCGACGACGACCCCCATCCTCGTTGCCCGCACCCTTCCCCCTGTTCAGTGAATTCTGCGCTGCGAGCCTACCGGGGAAGGCCGACTGGATGCGACCGCTGAAGAGGACCTGCGCAACTGCCTCTCGGCGGCTGATTCCTCAGGGATCAGGACACAGGACGGGCCGAGGTCGGACTTCCGTCATCGTCCCATGCGAGAGAAGCCGGCAAGAGCCCAGGCCTTCCGGTATCTCGCCCGGATCGGTGACGAAGACGTCGGGAACGTCACACCTCCGTGCGCTCCACCTCACATACCGGCGCCGGGATCGAGGTCCCCGAGAGTGCGGGCGACCCTGGTGAACCTATGCGTAACGCAGGTCGCCCGCGCCTCCGTGACCGTTGGACAACACGCGCGGAAGTGTGGACTTGCCACGGTCTTCGTGACGACGTAGGACTCCCGTCACGGATCCGTGTCCCTCTCGTGCGCCCGCGTGACCCGCACGCGCCGATCCCTCACCCCTCCCCGAAGACCCGGCCGTCTCGGCCACGGCCACAGTCTGCCCGGGCCGTGGCCGAGACGGCCGCGCTCGCCACCACCCTTTGCGTCCCTTGCTTCGGGCGCCAGCGTCAACCCCCCCGTCCCTCGCACCCCCGGGCGCCAGCTTCCAAAGGCCGACCCCTTGACCCGCGCCCCGCCCTCTGCGTGTGCAGCTAGCCGCGTGCGGCTTCGAGGCCGGAGACGATCCCTTCGAGCGCGGGCCGGTTCTCGGCCTCGGTGACGAAGCCGACGAAGGGCGGTGTCTCGAAGGTCAGCGTGACCTGCACCATCGCCTGCTTCTTGCCGCCGAATAGCTTCGTGCGCTTCTCGAAGTCGTTCCACTCGACCGAGCGGAAGGAGGACGCGGCGAGGCGGGCCTTGGGCTCGCCCCCACGCTGCTTTTCGAACCACCCGTCGTCGAGGACCAGTGAGTCGTTGCTTTCACCTTGGACGGAGAGAACGGTGCGAACCTACCTATCGACGGACTCCGACGTCGTGATCTGCGTCGATTTCCGCCAGGAACGAGGTGAGCCGCCTCGCGACGATCTTCTCGGTTCCGCCCTTCCACGGCGGCTCGGTCGAGAGGGTCGAGGTGTCGCCCTCCCCTCCCTCCAGCCGATTCTGCAGGTAGACGGGCTCATGGCCCGTCCAGAGAACTCCACGCAGGATCGGGTCGAACGCGCTCGGCTCGATCGGGACACCAAGCTCGGCGGCGATCGCTTCCGCTGCCACGTCCGCCTGCTGTGCGGCGATGCCGCCCTGCTTGACGGGGAAGCTCGTGGTGTCGCCGGCCGCGTAGATCCGCTCTCGATGCAACGCGCGACAGTGGTCGTCGATGCGCACGAAACGCTCGGCGTCGTGAATCAGCCCGCTCACGGCCCGGCCCTCGATCCGCGGCAGGCTGATCACCTCGTCGAAGCTCAGGATCCCGTCGGGAACCACCTCTAGCCGACCGCCGTGGAATCCGACCGGCCGGGTGCCAGAGATCACCTCGATTCCCCTCTCCTCGAGAAGCGTCGCGACGGCCTTGCCGGCGCCGCCACCGAACAGCTGCAAGGGGGCATCCTCGGGGGTGACGATAGTCAGCTCGTAGTCCTCGACGCCTGCCCGCGAGAGCTCGGCCTCGGTCAGCAGTGCCAGCTCGTACATCGGCAGCGGCCAGCCGCCGACGCTTGGCATCGTGAAGGCGCAGCGGCGGATCTGTCCCGCCTTGAAGCGTCCGATGATCCTTTCGACGTCCGTGACGTCCCCGACCCCCCAGAAGGTCGTGGCGCCGGAAACCGGCCACTGCCGCGCGGCGCCTGCGGCAAAGAGGAGGTAGTCGTAGCGGACGGAGTCGCCGTGAAAGGTGGTGACGATCCGCTCCTCGGCATCCACCGACACAACGCTGTCGGAATGAAAATCGGCGCCGCAGCGCGCCGCCAGCCCCGGGAGTTCGTACGTTTTCAACACGGTGCCGAACGGCCCGCCGACCGCGTAGGGGCGGTAGACAAAGTCCTGCCGGGCCGACCAGATCTCGACGGTTGCCCGATCCCCGGCCAAGTCGTGGAGGACGAGCGCTGCCTCCAGCGCCGCCACCCCACCTCCGACGATGACGACCCTTGGTTTCATCTCAGACCTTCGGCTCGGGGCTCGCGTGGACTGCGATTGTCGCCGCGATCATGTCCACCGCCATCCGCTCTGCCCCCCAAACTGGGTGCGGCATAACCCCGATGTGGCCTCACCAGTTTCCGCCCATCATCTGCGCATGCCGGACCGGCTGAAATCGCGGATCTCAGGATTTCGCAATCTGGAGGGGGTGGGTCACGAATGAACGAAGAGAAGCGGTCCTCGACGACTGCCTGGGTGGTGGTCGCCCTTGGCGCGATCGTGCTCGGACTAGGCGTCACCTTTCTCGCCGGTTTCCTCCTCGGACATTTCACCGGCGGGACGAGCACCACGACTGTCGCGGCCACGGAAACGAGTGGCGGCGGTTCGGAAGCGGCCGAACCCGGCGCCCAGGTCTTCATCGCGGAAGGCTGCGGCAACTGCCATACGTTCGCCGCGGCCGAAACCACCGGCACCATCGGCCCCAACCTGAACGAATACCTCGCCCCGGATGACAACGCCGCCGGGATCGAAGAAATGATCGTCGACCCCGAAGCCGAGATCGCCGAAGGCTATTCAGGCGGCGTCATGCCCCAGAACTACGGGCAGGCCATCCCCAAGGAAGAACTCGAACAACTGGTCCAGTTCCTGGTCAACAACTCGCCTGCCGGAGGGGCCGAAGAAGCCGCTGCCGGGGGTTAGGAAGCGTAAAGCCCGCCGCCGGGATCGAACCGGCAACCTCCTGATGACTCGGAGGCTTGCGGCTGTTTTCGGCTGTTCGCGAAATCCCTGCTAATCCGCACTTTTTTTGAGGTCGGCAGTTCGCGAATCTTCGTCTTTTCGCGGACCGCCTGTTGCCTTTTTGTTGCCCCCGAGTGCCTCATCGAAGAAATCAGCGCCACCGATCCCGTCATCGAGCAGGTGGATATAGGTCGAGAGGGTGAAGGACGGGTCGGAGTGCCCGAGCCACTCCGAGACCTGCTTCACGTTCTTGCCGTTCTCGAAGAGCAGCGAGGCACAGGTATGCCGGAAGGTATGGAAGGTGACCCAGGGCACCTCTTCGCCGTCCCGGTCAACAACGAGCCCGGCCGCCTTCGATGCAGGAGAGAGAACGCGATTCGCGACGTTCGAACGACGTAGACCCTCCCCAGTCGCCGTGGTGAAGACAGGCATTTTCTCCTCGGTGAAGTGATCGCGTCGATGGGCCCGCAGCCGTTCGGCCATGCCCGGCGAGAGGGGAAGGTCGCGCCGTCCGCTCTTGGACTTGAGGCGCTGCCTCTTGCCCTCGTAGACCTGTTCACGGACCCTCAGGCGCGGCGCACGCCCCAGGTCAAGGTGCTCCCAGTTGACACCGAGCGCCTCGCTGATGCGTAGGCCCGTCTGGGTCAGAAAGCAGAAGAAGAGATCCCAGTCGTCAGCCGACCGCGCGGAGGATAAGACGCAGCTCCTCCTTGGTCAGTGCCTTGGCCGGCTCGTCGTCCTCGCCCGTGACCTTCGGTGCGGGTATACGGACGCCGGCGACGGGACTCGTCCGGAGGATGCCGTCCTCGACCGCGGTCGCGAACATCGCCGAGGTCGCCGCGCGGATGAGACGTAGGACCGAGGTCGAGACTTCGGCCTCACGCAGCTTGCCGTACAGACGCCGCACGTCCACGGGTTCGACCTCGCCGAGCCGCCACGTCCCCCACTCGGGGATGACCCGCTCGCTGATCGCCCGGTGGTAGAGGCTGCGGATCGCTCCGACAGGCCCTGCGAAGTCCGCCCCGCGTAAGTCTCGATCCACTCCGAGAAGTAAGCGTCGACCGTGACCCTCGACGAAGGAGATTCCATCGCCCGCGCGCCGCTTGCCCTGAGCCTCCCTCGCCTCCGCGAGCGTCCTGAACGTCTCCTTGTGCTGGCGACCCCGGTGGCGCCACATCACCACGTACGCGCAGTCGCACCGTCCACCGCCGCAGTCCTTCTTGTGGCGGCGGAAGATCCCCGGCGTCGAGGTCTTGGTCAGCTTTGCCATGTGATCCTCACTCCTCTCGCTGATGATGCTCTACGTCCCGGCGCCTCCGGTCGGGTCCGAATACGCCCTCCCCGCCGCCGGCTTTGACAACCGCCGAACCGCGCCGGACGAGGAGGCCGGAACCCGAGCCGAAGGCGAGGGCCGCAAGGAGCCCCGGCGAAGCCGGGGCTTGAAGGCCTCCGAGCCGGTGCCACGCTCGCGGTCGCCAAAGCCGCCGACCGCCCGGTCCCGCGCACCGAGTCGAGCGGCCGATCGGTCAGGTCCGCAGTCCGCCACCCTGAAGCAGCCATCGGTCCAACTCCGAGCGCCTCGCGATCAGCGCCGACCCGTCGCGATGGACCGGGATCCGTCGGGCCGAGGCGAGCGCGTAGACCCGCGAGCGAGGGGCGTCGATGTAGGCGGCGATCCGGTCGGCGCCACGAAGCCAACCGTCCTTCGACTGGCGATCGGCACGCTCGCCGATCAACTCGGCCGCGCGCTCGGCGATCCGCTCGATCAGCTCCTCGTCGATCTCCAGGCGGAGCGCCGCCATCGAGTTCACAGCCCGATCTCGATGATAGAGTCTGCCCGCGCTCCAACGCGCGAGTCGGCTCAAGGCCGAGAAAAGAAGCGACGCGCCTGCTCGATCGAACGCTCCGCCGCGATCTGATGCTGCCGCTCGGACTGTCCTTGGCCTCCGGTCCAAAGGCGGACTCGCGATCTTCGGACTCCGTTCCGAAGGCGGTAGTCCTCGACCTCCGCGCACCGCACGGTCCCAGGCGAGCCGACCGGTCCCTCCTCGGGCCTCTCCCCCAGCTCGGCGACGAGGTAGGCACCGGGAGAGAGCACGGGCAGCGGCGAGCGCCATATCGACGCGCCGGTCAAGGATGCGGTCGATCGCCGCCATCTCGGCGCGCGCGTCGTGAGCGACGGTCGGAAGCTCATCGCGCTCGGCGACGTGCCGCGCGAGCGCCTCCGCGACCTCGACTCGCGCGCCGTCGAGCCGGCGGCGAGGCCTCCTCGATGGGCGCGCTTCGCGTCCCGACCCCAACGCGGCGGATCCTAGCCGAGCGCCGACGCTCGGCCTCGACGCCGACGATCAGCTCCTCGCTGTGTGCGATCCGTTCGTCGATCTCCTCCCGGCGTACGTTCGCCCTGCCCCTCGGCGCCGGCCTCCGAGCGCAGCTCGTCGCGGAGCCGGACCAGTTCCGGCGGAGGAGAGCCTGTCGAGCCGGGAGCGGAGCGCCTGGTCGTGCGCTGAGACCTGGGCGCCGTCGCGTTCGGCCGCCGCGGCGATGTGGGCGAGGCCCTCGCGAAGCCGGCGAGTGCGGCGCGTCTCCTCGCGCTCGAGGTCGACCTCCGGGGTCGCGTAGAAGAACGTCTCGCCACGGCTCCGCGATGCGGCGACGTAAAGCTCCTGCCGGTCCATCGAGGGATCGGCCATGACGTAGGCGCGGTCGACCGTCGAGCCCTGCGCCTGGTAGGTGGTGGCCGCGTAGGCATGCTCGAGCGCCGGCGCCCGTCGCTGGGGTTCTCGCGGCCCAGGTAGTCGGCGCCGACCGTCGACGCGGCGATCGGCATCGACGCCGACCAGCTCGACGCCGCCGGCAACGGATCGATCGCATCGACGCGCCAGCGCTCGCGGTTGTAGAATGGCGGCGCGATGGTCGTTGACGCGGGTGATGACCTGATCGCCGACCGCGAAGCGGGCCTCGCCGACCTCGATCTCAAGATCACCGAGCGACCTTCGCTCCGCATCACCTCTCGCGCCAGCGCGTTCAGCCGCCCGACCTCCACGTTTCGCTTGGCGACCATGACCGCGTCCTCGCCCTCGGCGAAGGAGCGCCACCAGTCGCGCGACCATCTCCTCGCGGCGCGTCTCAGGATCGGCCGAGACGACCACGCGCTCGGCGGAGCGGTAGACCTCGATCGCCTCGGCGCCGCGTCCCTCGCGGATGCGCCGCGCGCCCTCGCGATCGAGAGCATGTTCATGGCGGATCACCGGGTCGAGCACGACCGGCTCGGTGCGGAGAGACGATCGCGGTGAAGAGGCCGCCGGCCTCGATCTCGCCGAGCTGCGCCGGGTCACCGACCAGGACCAGCTTGGCGTCGGCGCGCGCGGGCGTGGTCGATCAGTCGCGCGAGCGTCGCCGAGTCGACCATCCCCGCCTCGTCGACCAGCAGGACCGACCGGCGGGCCAACTCCCGCCGTCCGCCGTCAAGCTCGGCGAGCAGCCGCGCGACGCTGGTCGCGTCGAGCCCCTCGGAGCGCAGGACGTTGGCGGCGCGCCAGGTCGGCGCCGCGACCCGGAGGCTGACGCCAGCGCCGGCCCAGCCTCGGCGGCGGTGACCGTGGCGAAGGTCTTCCCGGTCCCCGCCTCGCCGACCACGACGACGAGCTGCTCGCCGCCGCGCGTCAGGCGCTCGACCATCGCGCGCTGGTCGGCCTTGATGGTCGAGCGGGTCGACGAGGACGCGGGCGACCGCGATTTCGGCCACCACCCGTGGCCTTCGTCCGCCGCCATCTGCCCGGGCGGCGGCGAGCGCGTCCCGCTCGATCTCCCAGACCCGCTGCGTGGTGAAGCGCGGCCCCTTCGCGCGTCTCGCCCACCGCGATCACCGAGTCGCGGGCGAGGAAGGCGTCGGCGACGCCCTCGACCTCGGCGGCTGGCGCGCCGTCGCGGAGATGGTCGGCGACCGCCTGGATCACGTCGCGGCGGTCGAAGTGGGTGCGCGCCGGCGGTGCAGCGCCTCCTCGACGGCGGAGACGGCGACCGGCTCCCGGTCCGGCTCCCGCCCGCGATCGAAGGTCGCGGCGCGATCGCGTCGCGGTCGAGCCCGATCTCCTCGGCCGTCGAGCGCCAGCGCTCCCGCAGGCTCTCCTCGGTCAGGTCGCGGTCCTTGGCCTTCCGCGTCATCCAGCGTCGGCGACTGGCGGGCGCGGGCGGAGGCGTCGGGCGCCGGTGGCGGCGAGGATCTCCGCGCGCCGGGTCGAGAAGGCACGGAGGTGGTCGGGTGTCGAAGCCCTCGATCTCGGCGATCCCGTTCTCGACCTCCTGCCAGCGGACGCCGAGCCTGCGGGTCAGCTCGTGGCGAAGGTTCGCCTCGTAGATGTAGCCGGCGGTCTTCGCGTGGTCATAGATCGCCGGGTGGTAGAGCCGGGTCCAGCGGCCGTCCGGGCCTCGGGTCGCGTTGGCGACGAGGACGTGGGTGTGGAGCTGGGGGTCGCCGGCGCGCGAGGATCGGTGGAGGTAGGCCGGCGGCGATGAAGCCGTTGCCGTGGACGAACTCGCGCCCGCCGTGGGCCGCGCCTCGTCCAACACGCTTCGCGCTCCATGTAGTCGAGCGCGGCGGCGACGGAGGGCGCGGTGGGCGGCGGCGACCTCCGCCCCGGCCCCTCGCCGCCGAATGCCCAGGTCAGGGAGACCGACTTCGGCGCCGAGAAGGTGAGATCGAAGCCGGGGACCGGGCCACGCCCGGCGACGTGGCGGAGGCCGAGCGGCTCGCCGGTCGCCGGGTGGCGTCCGGTCAGCATCGCGCCGAGCGCGTCCGCGTCGACCTTGCCGTCGAGGCCCAGGTCGGTTGCGGCGGAACCGAGCCAGTAGCCCTCCGCCTCGCCCCGGCCCGAGTAGTAGTCCTCGGCGCCGCCGGCGACCCGCTCCGTGTAATAGCGCTCCTGGCCGGCGCCGAGCTTCCCGATCGACAGCATCACCGGGTACGTCCGGGAGGCGGGGCCGATCCGTCACGGGTCTGGGGCCATACCCCGTACGGCGAGATCGGACGGCGTTTGCGTCGGGTCGCGGTCAGGCGCCACGACATGGTTGTCAAAGAAGGAAGCTCCGCGTATCCGGCTAGTTGCTCCCCGCGGTAGCTAGGGTTGCCTCTATGAGTACGGTCGCGGTGGCGGTCGCCGCTTACGCCGCTGTCGTCGCGACTGCCTCCCTTGGGTGGCAGGTGTACGCATGGCGGCATCGACAGCAGAATCGGGTCACGGTTTCGGTCCGCCTCGCCATCGCCTCCCCTGCGCCTGGCGTGTCCGTGCAGGCCTTATCCATCACGGCAACCAACAACAGCGAGCACGCAGTCCGGGTCACCGGAGTCGGAGTCGACCTCAATCGCCGTGACGGCTGGCAGTTTCACCAGCCAGCCCCAATCCACGGTGCGACCCTTCCCGGCATCATCCAACCCCACGATGCTGGTGTCAGCATGATCGACCGTGAGAACGCCGAACGCGAAGGTTTAGACCTCACCAAACCCGTTGTGGCCTGGGTTCGGCTTGCAACCGGCGAGATCGTCAACTCGGAGCCAACGCAAGTCATACGAGTCGAGGACGCGCACTAGCTCGGCTCATCGGCTCGAACTCCGCCAGCCCTCTGAAGCTCGCGGCCGACCGACTCGATCACGGCCGTGTCGGGCTCGATCGCGTCCAGGGCACGATCGATACGGGTCAGCGCCGGCAGCCGCGCGTACTGGGAGGTTCCGTGAGGAGGGCGTCCGGCAGCACGGGCCTCGGTACCGACGACCTCCACCTCCCCGCTCTTAGCAACGACGACCACGGTGCTGAGATGAGCGGGGCCGTAGCCGCCTAGCTGTGCGCTTATTCCTGCCGCCTGCGACCAGAGACTTGAAAGCAGTGATTCTGTTCCGATGACCCTGGGAGGAAAGTCGTCAGACGACCAAACCCCAGCAGCCACGGAGCCGTCCCAGTTCGCCTGAATGAAGTAGGACGTCCGAAAGATGTCGGTCACGGCGTCGCCTTCAAAGTGCTGATGTCGCTGAGAGTCGATTGACGCCACATAGGAATCCTGCGTCGGCTCCACGCCGAGTCTGATCGGCTGCGGCGTCGCCGTGAAGCTCCCAGATGCCTTTGGCGAGCTGGTCGTGGGTAGCCTCGGTGAACAGACGTGAGGAGATGTCCTCAGTCTCGCGGCCGACGCTCGCGAGGCCGACGCAGAGTGAAACGGAGCGCTCCGGGATCCAGTCCGGAAGCTCGATGGCGCGCTCCGCCGCTCTCCGAGCGAAGTGCTCCGTGCGCGAGCGAGCCTGTTCGCCGCGACGGAACAACCGCTCCAGCAGCGTCGGGTCCTCGACCGGAAGCGTCTCCCCTGACACGCGCTCGTAAATCCGCCCCTTCGGCGTCATGCAGGGCGAGATCGCAACCGGTTCGACCCTAGCCACCAAAGCGATCCGCTCCTCCCCGACCGCAAACGGTCCAGCGACCTCGAAACGGGGGACCGGTTGAAGCCGGCGAAGAATCTGCCCCAACCAAAGCACGGGCTCCTCGGCAGGTCGGGTAATACCGTCGAGCTGCCATCCCGCGGCGGTCTGATTTGCCCCGACGATCAGGTAGCCACCAATCTGATTGGCAAGGCCGCATGCTGCCTTCCGGAGGGGTTCCGGATGCGGCCGTCGCCCTTCGCGCCAGCGCCCTTGACCTCCCAGGTGACCCCTCGTCGCCCGCCTCAAGGAGAAAGCGTTCGACGGCAGCCTGGTCTAGGTGCTCCCACGGGGCGTCGAAGAGATCGAACAAGAAGCGATCAGCGCTTGCGCTGGGCGAGGTCCGAGGCAGCCGCGCTACGGGCAGCTTTCGATGCGGATTTCGATCGGAGGGTCTTCGAGGCAGAAGAAGCCGCATTCGCGCTGGTGCGCTTCGAGTTGCCGGTCTGGGCGAGGTCTGACGCTGCGGCGCTTCGCGCGGATTTCGAGGCGGTCTTTGACCTGAGGGTCTTCGAGGCGGCAGTGGCGGCGCGAGGGCTGGTTTTACCTGAACGAGGCATGAGATTCCTTTAGTCGATGAACTTTCCATACGAGCATACGTTCGCCTTCCGACGTAAAGAGATCTGGATCGCCTTCCACGCACCGCGGCGGGGCGGTGATAGTGCGTGAGGGTTCTGCTGTTCGTCCTTCCGGGACTCGTGCCGTTGCCTCTTGCGCGTTGGAGGTCGCCCTTCTGCTGTGCACTCGATCTCGACCTATGGCACTCGCTTACCTACTCCCTTGGCCTCCTCTCTCTCACCTCCTGAAGGGTTCCTCGTTCCTGCCTGGATCGGGTCTGCTGGAGAAGGTGAACGTGCCCACTGCCTCGGGTGACGGGATCCAGTAGATGCCCTCCAGCAGTTCGGCGGGCTGGGCGCTCGCCGAGTCGGCGAGTCTGACCACCGTGTCGATCCGGGGACCCGTTCGCCCTTCTCCAACTTGCCGACCTCGGTCCGGTGGAGTCCCGCCCGCTGCGCCAGCTCCTCCTGGGAGAGGTCCGCCCGCCTTCGGACGCGGCGAAGATTCCAACCGAAGCGTTCGGCGACCGCAGGGTCACGTTTCTTCTGCGGCATCGTCGCTGCCCTTTCGGCCCCTGACGACGAAGGCGCCCGGCCGGGGCACGCCGGGATCCCAACTGATCTCCGCCGTCAGGTCGGCCACGGTGACGCCCAGCGCGCCGGCAAGCTTGACCAAGGTGTCGAGCCGCGGCAGTCGTTCACCACTCTCCATGAGGCTGATCTGGCTTCTATGGACGTCGGCCCGGAGTGCCAACACCTCCTGGCTCAGGTCGGCCTCGGCGCGGAGCATCCGCAGGTTCGCGGCAAAACGTTCAGCCGGGGTCATCATGGGAGATCCGCTCGTCGGTGCCAGGAAGGGGCGACCCAGGCACCGGCCACTCGATGTCCAGGAGGATCTGGCAGACGGGGATCTCCAGGCCGATCGCGAGCTTGATCAGCGTGGAGGTGTGCGGCAGCCGGTGCCCGTTCTCAAAGAGGCTGATCGGGGTGCGGTGCACCCCCGTGCGTTCGGCGAGGTCTTCCTGGGAGAGGCCCAGGTCCCGGCGGCGGCGCCTCAAGCATCGACCGATCCGGCCGGTAAGCCGGGTCTCGAAGTCGTCCATCAGCCGATGGCGAAACCGAGCTCGGCCATCTGACGGGCGGAGCGCGTCGGCGCGAGCGCCCCTCGCTGACGACGAACCAGGCCCGCGTCGCGAAGGACCGTGACCGCGTCCTTGAGGACGTTTCTTTCCGGCAGGCTCTCGGGATCGCCCGCCAGCACCACGGCCAGGTCGTCGAACTCCAGGCAGTGGGGCGATTCGGAGAGCAGCAGGGAGAGGATCTCCCGCCGACAGTCCTCGTCGTCGCCGTCGAGCCAACGGGATCCAGGCGACCTCACTCCCTCGCCCTCCTCCCGGGACCCGTCGAGGACCCCCAGGAGCAGGTCGTGGGCGTCGTGGGCGGTGATGATTTCCTCGGCGTTTTCCATCCTGTCGTAGCTGGCCGCGAGACGGCCGATGCGCTCCCGGATCTCCTCGTCGGGAACCTGGATCTCCTCGGCGTCCAGTGCTTCCAGCAGCCGCCGGAAGACCTCGCCCTCGACCGCCACGGCGGCGGGGTCAGGAACGAGTGTCGGCGTCGCGAGATCGGTGAGGACGCTTTGCAAGCCATTCATGCAGTCCTCGCGTATCGCTTCGCGGTGCTCGTCGGACAAGATCAGGGGCACGGTGCGGGGACCGTGCGTAGGGTTCTTGCAGGACATGAGGAGCCAAACCTCCTTGTGCTCTAGACGGCCCGTCGCGTTCCACCGCGGCGGGCCGTCGCTCTATGTGGTCGACGCAGAGCCTAGCAAAGGTGTGGAGAAATTCTCCACACCTGATTCCTATTCACCCCGGATGATCTGCCGAACCCGAGAGTGATCTAGGCCAACCAACTCGCCGATTTCGCGAAGCGATAGCCCATCCTTTTGCGCCTTGCCAAATGCTTTGCGCCGCGCTTCCCGCGCGGACTTGCTGTCCCGCTCATACTGCTTCTGGGCGACCTTGACCAGCTTGCTGGCGGCTTTCCGCTTCGCGTCGTCGGCCATGAGAGGCAAGCGTATGCGTACGAGCCTTCGAGGTGCTCTGAGGCGGGCGGTACGATGAGCCCAGTGGCCCACGTTACGAAATCAGCCCGATCCGAGGTGCAGCGCCGGCGGGAAGCCGCCGAACGAATGCGCGGCATGTTCTCCCACTTGGCCCCGGGACGGAAACTCTCCGACGAGCTGATCGCCGACCGGCGCGCCGAAGCAGAAGCCGAGACGCGAGAGGCTGCCGAGGAAGCTCGCCGTCTCCGTGGCAAACGCTGGACGCGCCGGCATCGGTCCTCGATGCCTCAGCCTTACTGGCAGTTCTGAACGACGAGCAAGGCGCCGAGGTCGTCACGGAGGCGATCGCCATCGGCGCGGCAGTCAGCATCGTGAACTGGGCCGAGGTCTTGTCCAAGGTGGCCGAGCGCGGTATGGACCCAGCGGCCGCGGCGGCCGACCTCCGCCGGGCCGAAGGCTCGCGCCGGGCGCTGACCGTCGAGCCGCTGACGGCGGCAGACTGCGTCGAGGTCGCGCGGCTGCGGCTCCTAACGAAACGACAGGGCCTATCCCTGGGCGATCGGGCCTGCCTGGTATTGGCGGCGCGGCTGGGTGTGCCGGCGTTCACGACTGATCGAGCCTGGGCTAACGCCGACGTCGAAGCCGAGGTACGGATCGTCCGGTGATAGGCAGTCGGGAAACGGTCGCACCAGGCGGAGGCCAAAAAGGAACGGACCTACGCCTGCTCACCCAAGCGGTCTTCGGCAGATCCTTGTCGATGTCGTCCCTCGTTGAGCTTGTTGAGGGGATTGAGATCGACGACGCCACCATGGCGGGCGCGACAGACCGATGAGGTGTGGGTCGCCTCCATCGGTTACGAAGGTCATCGCGACGTCGATGTCTTCGCAATGACGCTCGCTAGCGCCGGGGTAGAGCGCCTTCTCGATGTCCGCGAGCTGCCGATCTCACGGAAGAGAGGATTCGCTAAGACGGCGCTTTCGGAAGCGCTCGAACGTGCTGGCATCGAATACCGTCATCTGAAGGTTCTCGGTAATCCGAAGGCGTTCCGAGACCTCTACAAGTCCGGGGATGTCGCAGGCGGCCGCTCCCAATACGAGCGGTTCCTGCTCAGCGAGCGTTCAGAAGCATTGGCCGATCTCGAGGCGTTGCTTTTTGAGAAGCGGTCAGCTCTTATGTGCGTCGAGACCAATCAAGCGGTCTGTCATCGCGATGTGATCTTCAACGCCTTGAGGACTCAACGAGGCCTCAAATTAGACATCGCCAAACTCGCCTAGCGGTAGCTGCTGCTGAACTTCTTTCGGAGGGCGCCAGACTCCCAATACGAGGAAGGCGTTGCGATAGCGCTTTTGGTTACCAACGATGAACGCAGTGTCTTTCGCTGGGCCACACATCTCACCGACCCACTTCTGCTCGATCAGTTCCTTCCAGTTCTCGCGGTCTCGAACCTTGCGGTAAAGCTCCACGATCTCCCAGTCGACGACGGATTGCGTATGGGTTTTGCATTTGGGATCTGAGCAGCGATAGACGTATTTGAATTTGTAAGGAATCTGCTCAAGAGCGCTCCGTTCCTGTTTCCGTTCGGCTTGATCCAAGAGGGTCGACTGACTGGCCCAAGCCTCCGCCCGTCTTCCCTTTTGAGGGTCCACCTCGCCCTCTTCGATTCTCATCCCGAGAACCTCGGCCGGACGCAGTATTCGAAGCGAGGTCCTGTCCACCTTCTCCTGCCTGATCAGACCGCACATCGAGCCTCCAATCAGGGGCTCTACCAGCGGCCGACGTTTCGCCCACCCACCTTTGGTGTCGATAACAGCCCCGATGATCTCGATCGTGTCGATATCGACTTTGCGTGACTCTGGACGGAGGTCCCCGTTCGGCCGCCGCGCGTCTACGCGGATGGGTTGGTACTTGTGGAACTTGGCCGCGTCGTCGAGAGCACGGAAAGGCACGGGGTAAATACGGATCAACTCCGAGGACTCCGAGTCGTCGGGAATCGTGATCCCCGCAACACAGGAGACCTCGCCGTACTGGCGACTCAGATTCGGGTAGGCCTTGACGAAAGGAAGAACCGCCAGCTTCCCGTCTCGGTCGCCCATGTCAGACACAGAAGAATTCCTGTATCCGGAGAGCTTCATTGGACGGTAGGCCCGCCACCTTTCTGAGCGAGGTCGCTGCCCGACCTGCGGCTTCCAGGGTCAAGTCGCAGTAATCGAAGTCGTCGCCGTCATCAAGGAGGCACTGCGTCCTTCCTTCGTCCCGCCTGATCTCCCGATCAAGATTGAGGAGATCAAACGCCTTATACGCCTTCGTCAGATCGACCCACTCGCCATTCAGAGAGCGCGCGAATTCAACTTCATGGCGCTGCCAGCGATCAGTGCTGAATCGGGCGTAATTCCATGATCCGGTTCTGAAGGCCGTCTCCAGGTGCTCCTTGTTCTCCAATAGCTCTGGTAGCAACAGGCGAGCAGCGGTCCGAAGCTCGCAACGCTCGGCGCGACGAGCCATCGCGTAGCTCCAGCCAGCGTTCAGAAGCGCTCCGAAACAGACTCCGATGAACCCAATGAGAGCGAGCAGCATTCCGCTCACGGTAAGCCGGTTCGCGGCGGCAAGGAGCGAGCGGAGCACCGCATCTCCTTACGGTGGCTACGCGCCATGTTGCCCTAGGCGTTGCCCCCGAGGGGGTCTGGAACCCTGGAAATAACCAAATCTGGCTCTGAGAGCCAGATTCAAAAGCCCGCCGCCGGGATCGAACCGGCAACCTCCTGATTACAAATCAGGTGCTCTCCCAGGTTGAGCTAGGCGGGCGTGTGGCCGATGATGGGGCTAGATGGATGTCACGTTCAGATTCCTCGGCCCGGAAGAGGGTGGCGTCCTGACCGAGGCGATAGAAGCAGCTTACGGGACGACGTATGACGTCCGGTGGGTCTATGACCCGGCGGAGGTGAGCGCCCGGCTCGCGGACGGGCGTTATGTGTCGTGCGTGGCGGAGACGGTGGCGGGCGAGCTGCTCTGCCATGAGGGGATGAGCCTGGCCGCAGCGGGGGACGCGGTCGCCCATTCGGGGCAGGCGGTGACGCTGGAGGCGGCGCGCGGTCAGCACCTCTTCACCCGCACCAAGCGGGTGCTGATGGACTGGGGCAGCGAGCGTGGGCTGGCGGGCATGTACAGCGAGGCGACCGCCGCCCATCCATATAGCCAGAAGGCGAACATCGAGCTCGGGGCGCACGAGACCGGGTTCCTGCTCGGCTGGATCCCGGCGACGGTGCAGAACGACGCGGCCGCGGGCGGGCGGCGGAGGCGCAACTCAGCGGCGCTCTTCTACACGAAGCTGAACGACGGGCACGAGCGGCGCGTGTACGCGCCCGAGCGCCACCACGAGATCGTCGGGCAGACCCTCGCGCTCTGCAACCTGCGCGGGACGCTCGCCCAGCCGCCCGGCGAGTTCGACCTGCCGGAGCGGACCGAGATGCAGACCGCCGTCGACGCCGACCACAACCTGGCGCTGATCACGGTCACGGTGCCCGGCGCCGACCTCGAGCGGGTCCTCGGGGAGGAGCGCCGCCGCCTCTTCGGCGTGGTCGGGCTCGACGCGATCTACATCGACCTACCGCTCGACACGCCGGCGACCGCCCTCGTCGCCGACCACCTGGAGGAGCTTGGCGTCTCCTACTCGGGGATCTTCCCCAACTCCAGGGCGGACGGCGACGTGCTCCGGATGCAGTCGCTGCACCGGGTCCGAGTCAAGGCCGACGACGTTGCCGTCGCCTCAGACCACGGGCGCGAGCTGCTCGACTACGTGCTGGCGGACCTGGAGCGGACCGACTAGGTCCTCAGACCGCGACCTCCCGCGAGGCGAGGTGGACGCCGACCTTGCGCTTCACCCGCTGCAGGGCGTTGTCGACGGTCTTCGTGTCGCATTCGAGGCGCTCGGCGATCTGCTCGTAGGAGTGGCCGTCGAGGTAGAGCGACAGCACCCGGCTCTCGAGATCGGAAAGCACCCCGGAGACGCCCGACAGGCAGGAGACGAGGCTCTCCAGCTCTTCGGTGGCGATGACCTGGTTGACCGGGTCGTGGACGGTCGGCCCGGGCAGGATCTCGTCGAGGGTCGTTTCCGACTCGCCGCTGGCGGCGGGGGTCTGGCTGAACGAGACGTACTGGTTCAGCGGCGTGTGCTTGTTGCGGGTCGCGGTCTTCACCGCGGTGATGATCTGGCGGGTGATGCAGAGCTCGGCGAAGTTGCGGAAGCTCGACTCGCGATCGGTGCGGTAATCGCGGATCGCCTTGTAGAGGCCGAGCAGGCCCTCCTGGATCAGGTCATCCGACTCCCCACCGAGGAGGAAGTACGAGGAGGCCTTCAAGCGGACGAATCCGCGGTACCGCTTGACGATCATGTCGTAAGCGTCGGTCTTGCCGTCCTTGGCCAGGGCGACCAGATAGTGATCATCAAGCTCAGCTTGAGGGTTAGCTCGTGCTGCCATGGCGTTGCCGCGGCCCGCCATGGTCGGCCGAAATTCCTGCTTAGGCGTCGATAGTGCCACTGATCCTTCTCCTTGCTGAAGGGTCGTGGCGCCACTTACCTCCCCCGAGGCGCCCCACTTATCCGGAAGGCATCACCTCGACTCAAGCCCTCAAGTCGAGGTTCACCCTTTATTGAGGCGGCAGTCTTACTGCTGAGCAGAGTTCTGTCAACCCCAAATTGCGAGTTTCTGCAACCGCCGTTGCAAATGCGGGGCTCAGGAGCGCTGGCGAACGGACTCGAAGAGGAGTGCCGTTGCCGCCGCCGAGACGTTCAAAGATTCGACCTGACCGAGGCTCGGCAGAGCGACCAGTCCGTCGCAGCTCGAAGCGACCCGGGGACGCAGGCCCTTCCCCTCGCCGCCGAGGACCAGCACCGTGGGGCCGGTGAGGTCGACGCCCCAGGGCGCTGCCTCTCCGTCGGCGTCGGCACCCCAGATCCAGAACCCGGCCTCCTTTGCCGCCGCCAGCCAATCGGCCAGATTCCGCACGTGGGCTACCTCCAGATGCTCGACCGCGCCCGCCGACGTCTTGCAGGCGACCGGCGTCACCATCGCCGCCCGCCGCTCGGGGATGATCACCCCGGCGGCCCCGGCCGACTCCGCCGAGCGGCACACCGCCCCGAGGTTCCGCGGGTCCTGCACCTGGTCGAGCGCCACGATCAGCGCGTCCGGCCTGCGCAGCATCCCGTCGGCGTCGCCGTAGGGATACGGATCGACCTCGGCGACCACTCCCTGGTGGTCGGGCGACCCACAGAGCCGCTCCAGCTCCTGCGGCGAGGTCTCCGGCGCCCGCCACACCTTGTGGACCCGTCGCCTCCCCCGTTCCGCCTCGTGGACCGGCTGGACGCCGTAGATGACCTGCGAGGCCATCAGGACTTCGGCACGAGCCGCGGTCCGTCGGCGGAGTCGCGGACCTCGAAGCCCAACTCCGCGAGCTGATCGCGAATCTCGTCGGCACGAGCGAAGTCCTTTGCCGCCCGCGCCTCCTGGCGCTCCTGCATCAGACGCTCGGCCTCCGGATGCTCATCGTCCTGCCCTTCGGCGATCGACCCGAGGCCGACCAGGTCGAGCATCTCCGCGACCGCCCCTGCCGCCCCCGGGACCTCGTCCCGATTCGCTTCCCCAACCAGCTCGAAGACCTCAGCCATCGCTTTGGGCGTATTGAAGTCGTCGGCAAGAGCCTCCCGGAACGCCTCGAGACGGGACGCCGGGGGGGTCTCGTCGGAACCTCCCCGCTGTTGTTCCCGGGAGGGTCCCCCGGGGTCCCGGCCCACCTGCGTCCTGAAGAAGTTCCGCAGCCGCTCGACCCGCGCCACCGCTTCCTCCATCGGCAGCTCGCCGAAGGCCAGTGGCTGGCGGTAATGCCCGGAGACCAGGTAGGCGACGACCGCCTCGCGCCCGTAGCGATCGAGCGCCTCCTTCAGCTGGAAGATGTTCCCCTCCGATTTCGACATCTTCTCCCCGGCCGCGTCGACCATCCCGTTGTGCATCCAGACGTGGGCGAAGGGCCGCCCGGCTGCCTCGGACTGGGCGATCTCGTTCTCGTGATGGGGGAAGACGAGGTCGGAGCCGCCGCCGTGGACGGCGAAGGAGGCCCCCAGCTCCCGCTCGGCCATCACCGAGCACTCGATGTGCCAGGCGGGTCGCCCCGGGCCCCAGGGAGAATCCCAGGAGGTGTCCTCGCCCTCCTTGGTCGATTTCCAGAGGGCAAAGTCGAGGCGCTCCTCCTTCAGGCTCGAGGAGCCCGCCTCCTCGCCCTGGTCCATGTCCTCGGGCCGGCGGTTGGAGAGCTTGCCGTAGCCCGGGAAGCTGCGGACGCGGAAGTAGACGTCGCCGCCCGACTCATACGCGTTGCCTTTCTCGATCAGCTGGGCGATCAGCTCGATGATCCCGTCGACCGTCTCGGTCGCCTTCGGCTCGACGTCGGGCCGACCGAGGCCGAGGCGATCGGTGTCCTCGACGTAGGCGGCGATCATCTCCTCGGCAAACTGGGCCGACCCCTCCCCCGCCCGCGCCGCCGCGGTGTAGATCTTGTCGTTGATGTCGGTGACATTGACGACCAGCCGCGCCTTGTAGCCCTCGGAGCGCAGGAAGCGGGCGAACAGCGAGAAGACGACGAAGGGCCGCGCGTTGCCGATGTGGATGCGGCTGTAGACGGTCGGGCCGCAGGCGTAGATCCCGACCTCGTGGTCGGGATCGAGCGTCTGCACCGCTCCGCTCAGCGTGTCCCTGATCCGCACCTCCCTCATGGACAGGCGAGGTTAACTCAACCGGCCGAGGCCGGTCAGCGCTAGTAGGTGCGGTAGCCGGCGGGCGACTGCGGTTTCTGCGCGCTGCCCCGCAGCCAGGTGGGACCGTCGTCGTCGGCGGCCGCCTGCACCTCGCGCCGCGCCTTGCTGACGCTGGCCCGGATCTCTTCCTCGGTCGCCGCCCGGGCGCGCTCCTCGCGTCGCTGGGCCTGCTGCTTGATCCGCTCGGACTCCGCCTCCAGCTGCGCCTCGGCGCGCGCGCGGGCAGAATCTTCGGCCTCGCGCTCGACCTTCTCGACCAGCTTGCGGACGCTTTCTTCGGCCTCGCGACGGACCTCCTCGGTCCCCTGCATGACCCGCTCTTCGATCTCTTTCTCGAGCTGGACCGCGGTGTCGTGGGCGGCCTGGGCGGCGGCCTCCGATTCGGCGGCGCGCTGCTCGGCTTCGGCGACGCGCTTGTCGGCCTCGGCCTGGATCCGTTGCCGCGCGTCCTCGACCCGACGGTCGATCTCCGTCCGCACGGTCGCTTTCGCCGCCTCGACCTCGCGCTCGGCCTCCTCGATTTCCTGCCGCGCCCGCGATTCGACCGCTTCGACCTTGGAGTCGGCGTCGGCCTTGGCTTCGGAGGCCTTGGCGAGCGTCCGCTCCAGCTCCCGCTGCGTGGTGCGACGGAGCTCCTCGAAAGACTTCTCGGCCCGCTCCCGCCCGCTCTCGGCGGCCCCCAGCTTCGCCTCGGCCGCGGCCTGTGCCTCCTTGGCGGCTTCGATCTGCTTGCGCGCCTGCGCGCTCATCTCGCGCAGCGTCTTCATCGCGCGCTCCTTGAGTTCGGCGCGGACCTTGTCCGCGGTCCCCTCGGCCGCGGTGACCCGCTCCTCGGAGACCTTCACCCACTCCAGTGCCTGCTGCGCGACGGCATGCATGTCGCGGTTCGCCTCACGAACCGCCTTCAACTGCCTCGAAGGCTCAGTCATCCGGTGGAGCCTACTGGGCGTCCCGGCTGCTCGTCTCGCGAGCCTTCAGCTCTCGCTTCAGGATCTTGCCGGTCGCGTTGCGCGGCAGCTCGTCCAGAAACTCGACCTCGCGCGGCGTCTTGTAGGAGGCCAGGTTCGCCTTGACGTGGGCGTTGAGATCGGCGTCGGTCAGCGACACCCCCGCCTCGAGCACCACGAAGGCCTTCAACCGCTGGCCGAACGTCTCGTCCTCGATGCCGATGATCGCCACCTCGGAGACCCCGTCGAGGTCGGCGAGCAGGTCCTCGACCTCGCGCGGAAAGACGTTCTCGCCGCCGGAGACGATCATCTCGTCGTCGCGCCCGTCGACGAAGAGGCGTCCGTCCGGGTCGAAGTGGCCGACGTCGCCGCTGGAGAGCAGGCCCTCGATCGCCTCTTTGTTCCCGCCGCCGGTGTAGCCCTCCATCTTCATGTCGTTGCCGACGAAGATCCTCCCCACCTCGCCCGGCCCGACGTCCTTGCCGTGCTCGTCGAAGAGGCGGACGGTGGTGCCGCGCGGGGGCCGCCCGGCGGTCCCGGGGGCGGCGCGCAGGTCGGTCGGCGTGGCGATCGTGGCGAAGGAGACCTCGGTCGAGCCGTAGAGGTTGTAGATGTTGTCGCCGAAGCGGTCCATCCACTGGGTCGCCAGCTCGCCCGGCAGTGCCGAGCCCGACAGCGCCGCGATCTTCAGCCAGGGCAGCTTGTAGCGCTCCAGCGTCTCGTCCGGCAGGCCGAGGATCCGCTGGATCATCACCGGCACCACGGCGAGCACGTCGGCGCGCGTCCGTTCGATCGCCCTCAGCGTCTCCTCCGGGTCGAAGCGCCGGCGCAGCACCATCGTCGAGGTGGTCGGCAGGGCCATGACGAAGTGGAGGAAGCCCCAGGAGTGGAAGAGCGGCGCCGCGATCATCATCGTCGAGCCGCGCCGGTAGGGGATCATGTCGAGCAGCGAGGCGAGCGTCATCAGCCCGTCGGGGCTCGTGCGCTGGGCGCCCTTCGGCGTGCCGGTGGTGCCCGAGGTGAGGATCACGAAGCGGGCCTTGTCGGGCGGCGGCGCGAGGTCGGAGGGATCGCCGGCGGCGATCAGCTGCTCGACCGTCGTCGACCCCGCGGGCGGCGCGCCGTCGTGCCAGGCGACGATCCGCTTCACGCCCGGCTCGACCCCGGCCAGCAGGTCGGCGAACTCTTCGTCGAAGACGAGCGCCTTCGGGCCCTCCCGCTTCATCACCTCGACCAGCTGCGGGCCGGCGAACATCGTGTTGAGGTAGAGCGCCGAGGCACCGAGCTTGGCCGCCGCCAGCGTCGTCTCGAGGAAGCCGCGATGGTTGCGCGCCATCACCCCGATCCCGTCGCCGGGACCGATGCCGAGCGCTTCGAAGGAGTGGGCGA
Organism: uncultured Actinomycetes bacterium; assembly: GCA_963782515.1. Taxonomy (GTDB): domain Bacteria; phylum Actinomycetota; class Thermoleophilia; order Solirubrobacterales; family 70-9; genus VAYN01. Next base: position 2,265,357 of record CAWAJY010000004.1, read on the forward strand.
GCGCGTTGGAGCGCTCGTGCAGGCGCTGCCAGGTCAGCGACCCGCGTTCGTCGAGGATCGCGATCTCGTGCGGATGCTCGATCGAGGCGACCGTGACGCCGGTCGCCGGCGACGCCCCCCAGCGCAGGAAGGTTGAGCCGACCCGCACTGCCTTATCGGGCCGCATCGGCCCGACGATCCCCGCGCGCCGCAGGACCCGCCCCTCGAAGAGGAGGTCCGACACAGCCGCCCGCGCATCCGCTTTCCCCGAACTAGCCATCGATCCGTGAAGACTATTGGCCGGGCGGCCGGCAGGCCATTCCGGTGTCGTACCCATACCGTTGTTCCGGCCGGTGCGGCAACCCTAGATGCGTCCTGAGGGGTTCGTGAACAAGTCCAAGGGTTCGTCACGGTTCCGCCAGGAACTCCACACTCCCGTCACGCTTCTGCAGCACCCCGATGTTGATGGGCCGAAAACTCCTCTATATCTGGAGTTTTCGGCCCATCAACATTTCGGGTGCTGCGGGATGCGCACGAAGCATGGGGGAAGTCGGGAGGAAGCGTGGGGTTCGCCGTCTCCCTCGCCGACGTCACAGTTCTTCCGCCGCCTTCATACCGGGCGTCAGCTTGCCCCGGCCTCAGTCGTCCTCGACCTGCGCCACCGCCATGCAGGCGATGCCCTCGCCGCGACCGATCCAGCCCATGCCCTCGTTGGTCGTCGCCTTGATGCTGACCTTGGCCGAGGTGGCCTCGCCAAGGATCGTTTCCATCTGCGGCTTGTAGGCGGCGAGCTTCGGCGCCTCGCAGATCACGGTGGCGTCGACGTTGACGACCCGCCCGGCGATCGTGCCGATCGCGGTGCGCAGGAGGTCGATCGAGTCGGCGCCGCGCCACTGCGGTTCGTCGGCGGGAAAGAGCGTGCCGATGTCGCCACCGCCGGCCGCGCCGAGGATCGCGTCGATCACCGCGTGGGTGACGACGTCGGCGTCGGAGTGGCCCTCGAGGCCGTGCGAGTGCTCGACCTCCACCCCACCGAGGACGAGCCTGCGCCCCTCGGCGAAACGATGGGAGTCGTAGCCGATGCCGATCATCGCGGCGCCTGGCCGACCTGGGCGCCGAGCGGCACGAGGCGCCGTTGGCGTCCCTCGAAGACGGCGATCTCCTCCACTCCGAGGTCCTCGAGCAAGGCGAGCGCGTCGTCGTAGCGGAAGCCGATCTGCTCGGGCACGTGGGCATCGGAGGAGAGTGCGAACGGCACCCCCGCCTCGACCACCAGGGCGGCGAACTCGCGCGCCGGGTAGAGCTCACCGACCGGCTTGCGCAGGCCCGCGGTGGAGATCTCGACCGCCGAGCCGCCCTCGACGATCGCCTCCACGGCGGGCTCGTAGAAACGACGCAGGTCACCCTCCGGTAGCGGGCGCCGGTCGCGTCCCCACACCTTCACCAGGTCCGGGTGGGCGAGGATGTCGAAGAGGCCGGAGCGGGCGCAGCGGTTGAAGTGGTCGAAGTACCGGGTCCAGACCTCCTCGGCGTCCGCGTCCGGGGCATCCCAGACGTCGAAGCCGTCGTGATCGACCGCCGCGTCGCCCTCGCCGACGAAGTGGACGGAGCCGACGACGTAGTCGAAGTCGCGCGCGTCCAGCATCGCTGCCGTGCGCCCTTCGGCGCCGGGCACGAAGTCGCACTCGACGCCGAGCCGCAGCGAGGTGGAGCGGACGAACTCGCAGTACTCGTCGAGATCGTCGTTCGCGTTCTCCAGCCACAACGGATGGCGCCAGAGGTCGAGCGCCTGGCGGAAGCGGTAGACGTGCTCGGCGACGCCCAGCTCCTCGATCCCGACCGCGGTCGCCGCGACCCGGTAGCGCTCGACGTTCTCGGCGGTGAAATAGCGGTCGAAGGTGGTGCCCTCCTCGTCGGGACGGAGGTGAAGGTGGTAGTCCGTGAGCATGGGACAAGCCTAAACTTCGAACGCGATGGGCCGTCAGTTCCTCATTCTGGTCGGAGGCTTCCTCGTCGGCGTGCTCGCCGCGCCGGCGCTCGGTGCCCACAACCTCGGTACCGCGCTCGGCGTCGGCCAGCTGACCTTCGCGGTGACGCTGGTCTTCGTGCTGCTCAGCGACCGAGGAGAAGCTCGACGACGCGGAGGTCGACCGGGGTCGTGACCTTCAGGTTCGGGATCCCAGGGTCGTGGACCAGCACCTTTCCCCCGGCCGCCTCGATCAGCATCGCCTCGTCGGTCACCGCGTCCGCGGACCGCAGAGCGCTCCGCAGCGCCGCCGTGCGGAAGACCTGAGGCGTCTGCGCCGCCCAAAGCTCGGAGCGGTCGAGCGTGTCGACGATGGTGCGCGTCGACTTTCCGTTGCCCTCCAACGGGAACTCCACACGGACCTTCTTGATCGTGTCGGCGACGGGCGAGGCGGCGATGATCGCGTCGGCGTCGGGGTTCGCGATGAGCTCCGCGATGAGGTCGTCGAGCAGCTCCGGCGTCAGGAGCGGGCGCGCCGCGTCGTGGATCGCGACGTACTCGGTGTCCACCGCCGCCAGGGCATTGGCGACCGACTCCGCGCGGGTCGCACCGCCTTCGACGGTCACCACGTCCTGGAGTTGATGCGCGTGACCGGCGGGCACGGCGACGACGATCGCCGCCACCGACCCGCAGGCCACGCAGGCATCCAAAGACCAGGCGATCATCGGCCGCCCCCGAGCGGCACGAATGCCTTCGGGCCGCCGGCTCCGAGGCGCTCCCCGGAACCGGCGGCCGCGATGACCGCGGTCAGTTCAGATTTGGTGCCCTCAGGCGGAGACAGTGGCGGCGAAGCGCTCCTCCAGGAGCCCGTCGAGGTATTCCTCGGCGCCGTCCTCGTCCTTGTCAAGGGCGTACATGAACTCGGAGGCGAGGATCTTCTTCGCCCGCGTGTACATCTGCTTCTCGCCGGTGGAGAGGCCCTTTTCCATCTCGCGGATGGCGAGGTTGCGGACGACCTCGGCCAGCTCGAACACGTCGCCGGTCTTGATCTTCTCGCGGTTGTACTTGAAGCGCCTGTTCCAGTTTTTCGGCATCTCGGAGACCTCGTCGGTGAGGACGGAGGTGACCTTCTTGATTTCTTCCTCGTCGATCACGCGGCGCAGGCCGGCCTTGCCGGCGTTTTCCGTGGGGACCATCACGGTGAGCTCGTTGTGGAGGATTTTGATCGTGAGGTACTCACGCTCGCTGCCCATCAGCTCCCGCGTTTCCTTGGTCATGACCAAGCCGGCTCCGTGGTGCGGGTAGACGACCTTGTCGCCCTCCTCGAAGTCGCAGACGTAAATGACGTCTTCCTCGAAGACCTCTTCCACGGTGGCCTCATCTAGCTCGGAAATAGGGGGCTCCTTTCGTCACGCGACGGCGCTTATCGCCGTCAACTCTGTAAGTACCTGTCCGCCAGATCGACCTCTTGGAGCCGGCGCAGTCCCTCGCGGATGTCCTTGGCCCGGCTAGGGCCGACTCCGTCGACGGCGGCGAGGTCGGCATCGGGGGCCGCGAGGACCTCCTCCAACCCGCCCAGCTCGTGGGTGATCTTCTGGACGACAAGCTTGGGGATCCGCGGCACCCGGCCGAGCACCCGGTAGCCGCGCGGGGAGACCGGGAAGTCGACGGTGTTGATCTTGCGGTCGTAGCCGAGCAGCTCGGCGAGCCGCCCGAAGTCGAGGACGTCCTGGTGCGGGAGACGCGAGAGCGCCTGCAGCATCGACGCCAGGCCTTCCTCGGAGTCCTCGACCGCGTAATCGCGGAGCAAGGCGGTCTTGTCGGCGGCGACGCCGACCATCGTCTCCTCGAGCTGCATCTCGATCAGGCGACCCTCGGTGCCGAGCTCGACGATGTAGCGCTCGACCTCGACCGCCATCCGCGTCACCAGCTCGGCGCGCTGCAGCACGGTGAGCGCGTCGTGGAGGACGGTGCGACCCTCGAACTCGAGCACGGTCAGCCGCGTCGACACCTCGTCGAGCCGCTGCCGGTACTTCTCCAACGTCGCCAGACCCTGGTTGGCCTTGGCGAGCACCGCGGGGATGTCCTGAAGGATGTACTTGGCGCCCTCGACGTAGAGCGAGACGACCTCGCGCCGCTGGGACACCGCGATCACCAGCGCGTCGGTCTGTTTGCAGACGCGCTCGGCGGTGCGGTGGCGGGTGCCGGTCTCCGAGGAGAGGATCGTCGGATCCGGCATCAGCTGGACGTTCGCCCAGGCGATCGTGTTGGCCTCGGCGTTGAGGACGATCGCGCCGTCCATCTTCGCCACCTGGTAGAGCATCGCGGGCGTGTAGTCGATGTCCAGGCGGATACCTCCGGACAGCAGATGGCTGATCTCGTCGAGCTCGCCGACGACGATCAGCGCACCGGTGTGGGCATGGACGATGTTGTCTATACCCTCCCGGAGTGCGCCACCGGGGGCAACAACGTCTAGCGCCCTGAGTAGCCGGGGATCCTGCCGTTCCGACAACTCATGTAGCGCATCCCCTGACAATGAGGCCATCCACCCAATTATGGCAAAAACGGCTCTGGAATGCGGTTCAGAGGTGAAAGCGTCGGTGGTGGAGGTGATGGTGGAGGGTTTCCGGGACCGGATTTCCCGCCACCACCGGGTCCGCGCCCTCTTCCTCGGGTCCTCGCACGTACCCCCACGCAAGTACCGCACCGAGCGCCATCAGGCCCACGGGGAGCCAAGTAGAGCCGGCCAGCGAGCCGGCATAGGAGTGGCCGGAGGCGAGTAGGGCGTGGAAGATCGCCCCCGTCCCGGCCAGCGCGATCGCGCCCGCGAGCAGCCGGACCATCGAGAGGACGCCGGAGGCGATCCCGACCTTGTCGCCCGGCATCGCCGCCATCGCGGCGGTGGACATCGGCGCGTAGACGAAGCTCAGGGCGACCCCGAACAGCAGGTAGCCGATCAGCAGCACGAGGTATGAGGTGGTCGCGTCGATCCGGGTGAGGATGAGCATGCCGACCGTGCCGATGGCCATTCCGGCAGTCATCAGGGCGCGCGGCCCGAACTCGGCGATCAGCCGGCCGGAGAAGGGCGAGACGACGATCATCGGCACGGTGATCGGGAGCACCTCGAGGCCGCAGACCAGCGGCGAGTGGCCGCGCACGTCCTGCAGGTACTGGGGCTGGAAGTAGATCACCGCCCACCAGGCGCCGACCAGGCAAAAGGCGGTCGCGGTAGCGCCGAAGTAGGGGCCGTTGCGAAAGAGGGCGAACTCGACGATCGGCGCCCGCACCCGATGCTCGATCGCCCAGAAGGCGGCGAGGGAGGCGACCCCGACCAGGGCCAGGGCGATCACCGTCGGCGCCGACCAGGCTTCCGACTGGACCAGAGCGAGGACGACGAACGTGAGGCCGACGCTGAGCGCGACAAGACCCGGCCAGTCGAGCCTGCGGCCCGCCCCGGGGTCGGTCGACTCCGGGGCGGCGCGCGCGATGATCAGCATCCCGGCGGCGACCAGCGGCAGATTCATCAGGAAGATCACCCGCCAGTCGAGTTCGACCAGCGCGCCGCCGACCAACGGGCCGACCGCAAGAGCCGAGGCGGAGACCCCGGCCCAGATCCCGAGCGCCTTCGGGACCTCCTCTTCGGGGAAGACGTTGCAGACGAGCGCGAGCGAGAGGGTCAGCGTCGGCGCCGCACCGACGCCTTGCAGGATGCGTCCGAGGATCAGGACGTCGGGGTCCGATGCCATCCCGGAGACGACCGAGCCGATGCCGAAGACGAACATCCCGAGTAGAAAGAGCCGCCGCCGGCCGAACATGTCCCCGAGCCGCCCGGCGGTGACGGCCAGGACCGCGATCGTCAGCAGGTAGCTGTTCATCATCCACTGCAACTGCTCCGGGGAGGCGCCGACATCCCCGCGGATCCGCGGCAGCGCCAGCGAGACCACGGTCGAGTCGAGCATGAGCAGGAACAGCCCGAAGCAGGCGCCGACCAACGTCCACCACTTCCCCCTCATGGCACGAGCCTAGTGGTGGGACCTGAGGCGGCGTGGGCCGGCCTGGCAAGGACGCAGGGAAGCGAGCCGAGGGGAGCGCACTTCAGTGCGTGACCCCGAAGCCAGTGACCGAGGACGCCGCCAGGCGCCCCCACGGCGCCTCAGGTACCGACGAGGTCGCGCTCGGGGTCGATGCCCCAGCGACCGCCGACCTCGGCCAGGTCCGGGCTGAGCGGCCAGCGGTCGGGCTGCTCCTCGCCCTCGAAGGTGGGGTTGGCCCCCTTCAGCGCCATGCGGCCGGTGTTGTCGCCGATCTCACGGATCGCGGCGACGTCCTCGGCGGAGAGGCGGATGTCGGCCGGGATGGTGGCGAGCTCGGCCCGCTCGGACTCGATCGTCCGCGCCTCGGGATCGACCTCCTGGATCAAGGTCGGGGCGACGCACTCGACCGCCGGGTGGGCGAGGTTCCACTGGCAGGCGAGGCCCATCGGGGTGAGGTCGGCCTTCTCGGCGAAGGGCCGCAGTCGATCGAGCTTCTCCAGCCCGGCCTCGATCCAGCCCGGCGGCCGGAAGCCGCGGTGATCGGTCTTCGAGAGCTGCATGCCGGGGCGCAGGTCGTCCCAGAAGAGGCCGCCGTAATCGGCCACGCGGGTGATCACCTTGACCCCGTGGCGGTCCGCCGCGTCGAGCACCAGCTCGCCCGGCCAGGGCTCCAACGGGTTGAGGATGATCATCGCCCAGTCGATCCGCTCGCCGAAGCGCTCGAGGCAGGAGATCAAGTCGAGGGTGAAGCCGTTGGCGGGACCCGGCGCGACGCCGATCTTCGCCGCCAGGCCCGCGTCGCGCAGCGCCGCCATCCCGTCCCAGACGACCTCGGAGGAATAGCCGATGCGGTCGGGGTTGTGGAGCAGCAGGAGGTCGAACCGCGAGGCACCGACGCGCTCGAGGCTCTTCTCGGTCGCCATCCGCAGGTAGGACGCGTAGTCGTCGGGACCGCGCAGCGCCGGGTCGGTGAAGCGCGGGAAGCCTTTCGGCCCGTTGCGCTCGCCCTCGTAGAAGTCGTGTCCGACCGCGCCGACCAGCGAGTAGTCCTCGCGGGCGACGCCCTCGAGCGCCCGACCGAGGAGGCTGTCGGCCCCACCGGTCCCGTAGGCGTCGGCGGTGAGGACCGTGTCGATCCCCTCCCCCGGGCGCAGCAGGGCGGTGAGGCGATCCTCCTCGATCGCCTCACCGAAATGTAGGAACCGGCCGCCGCTCCAGGTGCCGATGGCGCTGCGGCCGGGTTCCTTCACTTGCTGCCCTGGACTCAGTGCTCGGAGGCGTCGTCGCCCGCGTCGGCCTCGTGGCCGTGGACGCCGTCGCCCTCGGTTTTCGCCCCGACGCCGACCTTGGGACGCTCCGTCTCATCGAGCGGCGACTTGTTGCTCGGCGGGATGATCTCCAGCCGCAACGGTTGGTCGTTCTCGTCGCCGGAGGCGTCGCGGGTCACCATGACCGTCGAACCTGGGGTCATCGGGCCGGCCCGCAGAACTTCGTCGGCGAGCGGGTCCTCGATGTAGCGCTGGATCGCCCGGCGCAACGGACGGGCGCCCATCGACGGATCCCAACCTTTATCGACCAGGAGGTCCTTGGCCTCGTCGGTCAGCTCCAGCTGGAGTTCGTGCTCGGCGACCTGGACGCGGACCCGGTTGATCATCAGGTCGATGATCTCCTTGACCTCCTCCTTCGCCAGCTTGTGGAACACGATGACCTCGTCGATCCGGTTGAGGAACTCGGGACGGAAGACCCGTTTGAGGTCGCCCATGATCCGGTTCTTCATGTCGTCGTAGGACATCCCCGTCTCGTCGGAGACGGTGAAGCCGATCGAGGTGTTCTTCGAGATCTCGGCGGCGCCGATGTTCGAGGTCATGATCACGATCGCGTTGCGGAAGTCGACCGTGCGGCCCTGGCTGTCGGTGAGACGGCCGTCCTCGAGGATCTGCAACAGGATGTTGAAGACGTCGGGATGGGCCTTCTCGATCTCGTCCAGGAGCAGCACCGAGTACGGCTTGCGACGCACGGCCTCGGTCAGCTGACCGCCCTCGTCGTAGCCGATGTAGCCCGGGGGCGAGCCGACCAGACGGCTGACCGCGTGCTTCTCCATGTACTCGGACATGTCGATCCGGATCATCGCCTCCTCGTCGCCGAACAGGAAGTCGGCGAGCGTGCGGGCGAGCTCGGTCTTGCCGACCCCGGAGGGGCCGAGGAAGATGAACGAGCCGGCCGGCCGCTTCGGATCCTTGATCCCGGCACGGGAGCGGCGGATCGCTTTCGAGACAGCGGTGATCGCGACCTCCTGGCCGATCACGCGCTTGTGGAGTTCCTCCTCCATGCGGATCAGCTTTTTGGTCTCGGCCTCGGTCAGTTTGAAGACCGGGATGCCGGTCCACATCGAGACGATGTCGGCGATCTCCTCCTCGCCGACGACCGGACGCTCGCCGTTCTCACCCTCGGCCCACTCGTCTTCGAGCTGGCGCTTGCGGGTGGTCAGCTGACGCTCCTGATCGCGCAGGTTCGCTGCTTTTTCGAACTCCTGCGCCTCGATCGCGGCCTCCTTTTCGCGCCGCGTGGACTCGATTTCCTCCTCGAGGTCACGGTAGACCGGCGGCGTCGACATGCTCTTGATGCGCAGTCGCGAGCCCGCCTCGTCGATCAGGTCGATCGCCTTGTCGGGCAGGAACCGGTCGGAGATGTAGCGATCGGCGAGCTCCGCGGCTGCTTCCAGCGCTTCGTCGTTGATCGTCACCTTGTGGTGCTGTTCGTAGCGCTCGCGCAGTCCTTCGAGGATGCGGACCGTATCCTCGGGCGAGGGCTGGTCGACCCGGATCTGGGCGAAGCGGCGCTCCAGCGCCGAGTCGCGCTCGAGGTACTTGCGGTACTCGTCGAGGGTCGTCGCGCCGATCGTCTGCAGCTCTCCGCGAGCCAGGGCCGGCTTCAGGATCGAGGCGGCGTCGATCGCGCCCTCGGCGGCGCCGGCGCCGACCAGGTTGTGGAGCTCGTCGATGAACAGGATGATGTCGCCGCGCTGGGTGATCTCTTTCATCACCTTCTTGAGGCGCTCCTCGAACTCACCGCGGTACTTCGAGCCGGCCACCAGGGCGGCCAGGTCGAGCGTGTAGATCTGTTTGTTCTTCAGCAGCTCCGGAACCTCGCCCGAGTTGATCTTGGCGGCGAGACCCTCGACGACGGCGGTCTTGCCGACGCCCGGCTCACCCAGCAGCACCGGGTTGTTCTTGGTGCGGCGGGAGAGGATCTGCATGATCCGCTCGATCTCGGTTTCGCGACCGATGACCGGGTCGAGCTTGCCCTCCTCGGCGAGGCGGGTCAGGTTGCGCCCGAACTGGTCGAGCAGTTTGGAAGATTTTTTGCCCTCCGCCCCACCGGAGCCCGAGCTGCCTCCCTGACGGCGACCGCCAGGTCCGGACAGCATCCGGATGACCTCGTTGCGGATCTTGTCGCTGTCGGCGTCGAAGTCCAGGAGGATGCGGGCGGCGACGCCCTCGTTCTCGCGGACCAGGCCGAGCAGGATGTGCTCGGTGCCGATGTAGTTGTGGCCCAGACTGAGCGCCTCGCGCAGCGCCAGCTCGAGCACCTTCTTGGCGCGCGGCGTGAACGGGATCTGTCCGGAGGTGACCTCCTCGCCGGAGCCGACGATGCGGACGACCTGCGAGCGCACCCTTTCCACGGTGATGTCGAGGGACTCGAGGACGCGGGCAGCCAACCCCTCCTCCTCACGGAGGAGGCCGAGCAGGATGTGCTCGGTGCCGATGTAGTTGTGCTTGAGCGTCCGCGCCTCCTCCTGCGCTAGGACGACTACCTGACGAGCCCGCTCAGTGAATCGCTCGAACAAATCCAAAACCTCTTCTTGGTCGCACCGGGAAGAACCCGGGTTGAAGACGGCGACGCCTTGTCCTTCTTCGGATGACGCCGTTTCGTCCCCGTACTCTACCGGGCGCGCCAGTCCGGCTTCGTGTGCGTCTCGCACGGTAGTAGCGGGCTTTCGTGACGAATCCGCCCGAAAGTTGCGCGGATTTCCGTTGAGTAGCCGGTTTAGGATCCCCGCGTGTCCTCGTCCGGGCCGTTGGAGGCGTTCGCAAAAGCGCGCAATCTCACCTTCCGTGAGGGCGGATCGCTGCCTCCGCACGGCAATCTTCTCACCCGCGACGGCCGGGTCGAAGGGCTGATCGAGGGGTCGTTGCCGGGCGGGATCGAGGGCTCGCTCGCCTACTTCACCTACACCTATACGACGACCGACTCCGACGGGCACTCGACCTCCCACACGCGCCACTTCACGATCGTCGTCACCGCAGTGCCGCAGAGCATCGGCTTCATGCCCTCGCTCGGATTTCGTGGGCCGGAGAGCGAGATGAGCGGGATCAGCGGCGACCTCGAGGAAGTCGTCCAGGTCGACCTCGGCGAGCACGCCGGGCTGAAAGGGAGCCGCTGCTACCGCTACCGAGGCGCGAGCGAGATGTGGACCCGGCGCCTCTTCTCCCCCGGGCTGGTCGACTGGCTCGCGCGCTCGGAGCCCGACTTCGGCTTCGAGCTCGCCGACGGCGTCCTCACCAGCGGCCGCAGGGGTCACCTGGCCGACGCCGCCGCCCTGACCGGCCTCTGCGAAGAGGCAGCCCACCTGACCCAGGTGATCGCCGCCGAGTCCGACCAGGACTCCAACATCGGGACGGCCGCCGGCAACGCCGCCAAGGACCCGAAGGCCAACGACCCGCGGATGGAGGAAGCCCTGCGCGCCATCGCGGTCGACCCGCCCGAGTCGATCGGCGCCGCCGAACCCGTTTTCCGACGCCACCTCGCCCGCTCACCGGTGACCTTCATCCATGCCTTCTCCTACGCGATCGCGCTCACCCTGCTGCTGAACATCCCCGGGGCGGCCGTGCCGATCCTCCTCGGCATACAGGGGGCCTGGGCCGTACTCGCCGCGATCGAGCTCGGCCTGGTGGTCATCATCGCCTTCTTCATCTACCGCAAGGATCTGCGCACGACGACGCGCAAGTACGCGGCCGAGGCCTTCTGGCGCGACTACGCCAAGCAGCGCGGGATGAAGCTCGAAGAACCGCTCCACTTCGCCGCCACCCACGCCGAGGCGAAGCTGCCGTTCCGTCCCGACCGGGTGCTGGCCGGACCGCTGCCCGGGGGCGGCGAGGGCTGCTTCTGCATCCTCGGCGACGGCTCCAAGCGCGCCGACCGGGTCGCCGTCGTCGCCGGGCCGGCCGGCCCGGTCGCCGAATCGGAGCTCGAGGCCGAACCGCAGGGCCTGACGACCAGGGACCTCGACACCTATCTGGAACAGCTGGCCGGCGAGGACCGCGACGCGCCGGCGCCCGAGGGTCCCCCGAAGCCGGCGCCGGCTTAAGGGTGCCGGGGGAAGGGACGGACCGTCTGAAGCTGGCGCCCGAGGTGAGGGAAGCAAATGGTCTGCGGCGAGCGCGACGGCCGGGTCTTGTGGGGAGTGACGAGGGATCCTCGGGTGCGGGTCACGCGAGGCGCACGGATCCGTCACGTGAGTCGGAGCGTCCCCCGGTGAGTTCGCACTTTCTGCCGCTATCCGGACATAACTGCGAACTCATCCTTCGTGGGGGCCCGCTTTCATGCGGGACGGTCACGGAAGTCCGGGCTTCGTGACGTCCCTGTGCCGGATGTTTCACGAACCCTTGCAGGACCGATCTCGGACGGGTGCCCCCGCCCCGAACCCGCCTCCGAACTCCCGGACCCCCCGGCGAGCTCAGGTCCGCATCGCCGGGAAGAGCAGCACTTCCCGCAACGTCTTCGCGCCGGTGAACATCATCACCAGGCGGTCGATGCCGAGGCCGACGCCGCCGGTCGGCGGCATCCCTTGTTCGAGCGCCTCGACGAACGCCTCGTCGTAGGGCTGCGCCTCGTCGTCGCCGCGGGCGATCTCGGCCGCCTGCTGCTCGAAGCGCCGACGCTGCTCGTCGGGGTCGTTCAGCTCGGTGAAGGAGTTGGCGATCTCGACCCCGCCGACGAAGGCCTCCCAGCGCTCGACCAGCCCCGGCTCGGTGCGATGCGCCTTGGCGAACGGGGAGAGCTCGACCGGGTAGTCGAGGATGAAGGTCGGCTGGATCAGCCCCGGCTCGACGTCGCGCGAGAGCAGGCCGTCGACCAGCTTGCCCCAGCCCTCGTTCGGATCGGGCTCGGTCCCCATCGCCTTGGCCAGCGCCTCGCGGGTCGGGTGCTCGGCGATGTCGATCCCGGAGCGCTCGAGGATCGCCTGGCGCAGGGTGATCCGCCGCCAGGGCGGGGCGAAGTCGATCTCGACCTCGCCGCGGGCGACCTTGGTGGTCCCCAGCGTCCGCTGGGCGACTTCGGCGACCAGGTGCTCGAGGTCGTGTGCCGTCTTCTCGTAGTCGCCGTAGGCCTCGTACCACTCGAGCATCGTGAACTCGGGGTTGTGCTTGTGGGACACGCCCTCGTTGCGGAAGTCCTTGCCGAGCTCGTAGACCTTGTCGATGCCGCCGACGATCAGGCGCTTGAGGTAGAGCTCGGTGGCGATCCGCAGGTACAGATCGCGGTCGAGCGCGTTGTGGTGGGTGGTGAAGGGGCGCGCCAGGGCGCCGCCGTAGAGCGGCTGGAGCACCGGCGTCTCGACCTCGACGAAGCCGCGCTCGTCGAGCCAACGACGGATCTCGGAGATCATCTTGGCGCGGGTCTCGAAGAGCCGGCGGCTGTCCTCGTTCGCCATCAGGTCGAGCTCGCGCCGGCGGAAGCGGGTCTCGGTGTCCTGCAGACCGTGGACCTTGTCGGGCGGCGGGCGCAGGCTCTTCGACAGCAGCCGCCAGTGGTCGATCGCCAGCGACAGCTCTCCCCCACGCCGGGTCGCCATCGCGGTGCCCTCGACGCCGACGATGTCGCCGAGGTCGAGGTCGACCAGCAGCCCGTAGGCCTCCTCGCCGAGCAGGTCCTCGCGGGCGTGCAGCTGGATCTGGCCGCTGCCGTCGCGGAGGTCGATGAAGGCGTTCTTGCCGTGGCCGCGGCGCGCCGCGATCCGCCCCGCCACGCGATGGCGCGAGTCGGTTTCGGCGCCCGGCGGCAGCCCCTCGTGCTCGGCCCGCACCGCCGCGATCTCCTCGCGCCCGGAGAACTCATGCGGGAACGGCTCGATCCCCGCGTCCCGGATCCGCCCGAGCTTCTCGCGACGGTCGCGTAGGACCGCCGAGAGATCAGCCTGCTGGTCGGTGGGCTCGTCGCTCATCGGCGCGACCCAGCGGCCTGTTACGGCTGCTCGATCTTCGTGATTTTGAGTTTTTTCTTGGCGCCGCGCGGCGGCTCGACGGTGACGACGTCGTTCCGTTTCTTGCCCAGCAGGGCTTTGCCGATCGGCGACTCGTTGGAGAGTTTGTGCTCGAGCGGGTTGGCCTCGGTCGACCCGACGATCTGGAATTTCTGCGAGTCGCCGGTTTTCTGGTCTTTGACGTGGACGATCGAGCCGAAGCCGACCTCGTCGGTGCCGATCGATTTCTCGTCGATGACCGTGGTGCGCCGCAACCGCTCCTCGAGCTGGGCGATCCGGGTCTCGAGCAGCGCCTGTTCGTTCTTGGCGTCGTCGTATTCGGCGTTCTCGGAGATGTCGCCGAATTCGCGCGCCTCTTTGATGCGCGCGGCGACCTCGCGGCGTTTCGTCGTCGAGAGGAACTCGATTTCCTCTTTCAGCTTCTCGAGCCCCTCGGGGGTGATGACAGCCTGACGACTCACTTTGCACAAACCTCGCTTTGCGTGGAAAGAGCCCCTAAGGAAGGGACTCCAAGACCGAACCCAGATCGATAAAAACCCCGGAAATGCGGCCCCCGCAAACGCTGAGCCCAGATCAGGGAGCGCGGGAGTATAGCGCGCCGTCTACCCCGGCAATCCGGCCTGCCTAGGGGACCGGGACCGGCGTCCGCGCGGCCTCGATCAGCTCCCTGGCCCGCGCCAGGTCGGCAGTGCGCTGCAGTTCGTCGCGAACCCGCCTGGAGGCGCCGATGCCTTCGAAATACCACGGGTAAAACTTACGCAAATATCTCTGAGCGCGCTCCGTCCCGAGATGCTCCTCGGCCCGGTCGATCACCCAGAGGAGCTCGCCGGCGATCTCGGCCTGGCTCGGCGGCGCCGCGCGACGGCCCGTCAGTTCCTCGAAGACCCACGGATTGCCGAGACTGCCGCGGGCGATCATCACCGCGTCGGCACCGGACTCCTCGTAGGCGCGGCGGGCCGCCCCGGCACTGGAGAGGCCCCCGGAGACGATCACCGGGACCTCGAGCCGTTCCACCAGTTCGCGGGTCAGCGCGTAATCCGGCTGCCCTTTGTGGCCTTTGGTGGCGGCGCGCGGGTGGAAGCCGATCGCGCTGACGCCCGCCTCCTCGGCGAGCCGCAGCGCCAGGTCGAAGCCGGAGCGGTCCCCGGGCGAGATCCCCGAGCGCAGCTTCACCGTCACCGGCAGCCCGCTGCCCTCGCGGGCGGCGACGGCGAGGGCGATCGCCAGGTCGGGGTCGCGCAGGAGCTGCGCCCCCGCCCCGGTCTTGCGCACCTTCGGCACCGGGCAGCCCATGTTGATGTCGATCAGGTCGGCGCCCGCGGCGGCGGCGATCGCGGCGCCGGAGCGCATCACCTCGGCGTCGTGGCCGAAGAGCTGGATCGAGACCGGGTGCTCCTCCGGGTGCAGGACCAGCAGCTCGCGGAGCGTGCGCTCGTTGCGGTAGTGGAGGGCGAAGCTGGAGACCATCTCCGAGACCGCCAGCCCGGCACCGTGGCGTTTGGCCTGCAGGCGCACGAACCAGTTGCCGATCCCGGCCAGCGGCGCCAGCAGCACCCGGTTGGCGATCGGCACACCGCCGATCTCGAAGGGGTCGGTCAGCTCAGGACGCGTTGCGCTCATGGATCAGCCGCAGTCCCTTCAGGGTGAGCAGATCATCGACCTCGTCGATCGTCTCGGAGAAGGGGACGATCGCCGGCGCCAGACCGCCGGTCGCCAGCAGCTTCGGGTTCGGCAGTTCGGTTTCGAACCGGCGCACGATCCCGTCGATCATCCCGGCGAAGCCGAAGATGAAGCCGGAGTTGATCGCCTCGCGGGTCGAGTGGCCGATCGCCGTCTGCGGTTCGCCGAGGTCGATCCGGGTGATGCGGGCGGCGCGGTCGATCAGCGCGGTCAGCGCGATCTCCAGGCCCGGGCCGATCGCGCCGCCGAGGTAGGCACCGTCCGCGGAGACCGCGTCGATGTTGATGCCGGTGCCGAAGTCGACGACCACGCAGGCCTCGCCGAAGCGCTCGTAGGCGGCGATCGCGTTCACGAGGCGGTCGGCGCCGACCTCGAGCGGGTTGTCGATCCGGATCGGCATCCCGCTCTTCACCCCGGGCCCGATCGTCAGGCACGAGGCTTCGAGATACCGCTCGGTCATCCGTTCGAACTGGCTGCCCAGCGGCGGCACCACCGAGGAGACGACCACGGCGTCGATGTCGCCGAAGTTCATCTCGCTGAGGTTGAAGAAACCGGCGATGCGCTCGCCCAACTCGTCGCCGGTCGCGCCGGAGCGGGTCTGGAAGCGCCAGTGCTCGACCAGCTCCTCCCCTTCGAACGCGCCCAGGTGCGTTTGGGTATTTCCGATGTCCACGGCAAGCAACATGCGCATAAGATCGTCTCATGGGAGCCCGCCTCTTCGTCATCCCGGGATCGCACCCCGCAACGACCGCTGCGCTGATGCTCGATTTCAAGGGCATCCCGTACGGCCGCACGGACCTGATCCCGGTCGTCTCCAAGGGCGTCCTGCGCGCCGTGGGCTTCCCCCGCGCGACCGTCCCCGCGCTGAAGATCGACGGCGAGCGGATCCAAGGCTCGCGTGAGATCGCCCGCGCCCTCGACCGGATCAAGCCCGACCCACCCCTCTTTCCCGCCGATCCCGACCAGCGCGCCGCGGTCGAGGACGCCGAGCGCTTCGGCGACGAGGAGCTTCAGCACCCGTTCCGCCAGCTCCTCTGGTGGTGCTTCAAGCGCGAAAAGGAGAACCTGCGCTCATACTCCGAGGGCGCCCACCTCGGCCTCCCGGTCGGCCTCGCGGTGAAGACCGGCGGCCCCCTCGTCGCCCTCTCGGCCCGCTTCAACGAAGCCACCGACGCCAATGCCCGCGCCGCCCTCGTCGCCCTGCCCGACCTTCTCGACCGCGTCGACGCCTTCATCGCCGACGGCACCATCGGCGGCGCCGAACCGAATGCCGCCGACTTCCAGATCGCCACCTCGATCGGCCTCGCCCTCACCATGGACGACCTGAAGCCGCTGATCGAACCCCGCCCCTGCGCCGACTTGGCCCGCCGGTATGTGCCGAACTACCCCGGGCATATGCCGCCGATCCTGCCTCCGGCGTGGCTGCCGGAGCCCGCGGCGCGCTAGCGGGACGCCCGAGGAAAGGGACGCAAGGCGTCTCGGCCAGAGGGCCGTCTCACCCACGGCCCTGGCTGGCTGTGGCCGTGGGTGAGACGGCCGAGGTATGAAAGCGATGGAGAAAGTGCGACGCCGTTGCAGGAGATGTGAGGGAGACGCCACGAACTCCACACTTCCGCGCATGTTCCCCATGCTTCGTGCGCATTCCGTGCGACCCGAAATGTTGATGGGCCGAAAACCCCTCCTATAGGGCTGGTTTTCGGCCCGTCAACCTGGGGGTGCTGGAGAAGCGTGACGGGGGTGTGGAGTTCCGGGCGGAAGCGTGACGAACCCTTGGACTTCCCCACGAAACCCTCACGTCCTGGGCGTCTCATGGCGCTCACAGCCTGCCAGGAGCGCCATGAGACGCCCAGGACGCACCTCGGACGGCCGGGGCGCGCCCCGAAGCACGCCCGCCCCCCGTGGAATAAACGTCTAGGCGAGCGGGCTGCGGCGCTCGACGCGCTGCTCGTCGTCGGGGAGGACGGCGAGGGCGTCGGCAAGCACCGTCCCGTCAGGGAGGGTCAGGTCGGGGTCGAGCTCCAAGAGCGGGGCGAGGACGAAGCGGCGGTTGCGGACCTGGGGGTGCGGCAGGGTGAGGCGGTCGGTCTGGAGCTCGAGGTCGCCGAGGAGGAGCAGGTCGACGTCCAGCGGGCGGGGGCTGTGGCGGGGGAGGTCGAAGTGGCGGCCGCGCTCGGCCTCGACCGCCTTGCAGGCGTCGAGCAGGCCCTCGGGGTCGAGGGCGGTGCGGATCCGGACCGCGGCGTTGAGGAAATCGGGCTGGTCGAGGATCTCGCCGACGGGCTCGGTCACGTAGGTCGAGGAGACGGCGAGGATCTCGACGCCCTCCGTCGGCAGCAGCTGGAGGGCGGCGCGCAGGTGGCCCTCCGAATCGCCGACGTTGGAGCCCAACCCGAGGTAGCCGACCTGCGCAGGCACGGTGGCGTCCCGGTGGCCTAGTCCTCGGAGGGATCGTCGTCGTCGACCGCCCGTTCCTGGGTGATCTCGACGGCGATCTCCTGGATCGCCAGCGGCAGCGGCGGCTCCGGCTTGGCGGCGCGGACGCGGACCGACTCGCAACCGTAGCGCTCGATCAGCCGCTCGCCGACCACGTGGGCGAGGCGCTCCAGGGTGCGGTAGCTGCGCTCGGTGGCGACGAAGGTGACGATGTCGCAGACCTCGGCGTAGTTGACCGTGTCCTCGAGGCGATCGGTGAACATCGCGTCGCAGTCGGGGACGTCGAAGGAGACGTCGAACTCCAACCGCTGCCCGACCTCCTGCTCGGCGTCGCTCACCCCGTGGTGGGTGTAGATCGAAAGGCCGCGGATCTCGATTTCGGCGCTCGACTCCACGCCACCGTTCCCCGCGTCGGGATTCATCGAAGGCTCAGGTTCAGACACACCCCGAAACCTACTCAAGGCACGCCCTGGCCGCCGCGGGCTCAGGCGGCAAGGACGGCGTCGACCATCCTCAACGCCTGGGACATCTCCCGGACATCGTGGACGCGGAGGATGGACGCGCCGGAGGTGGCGGCGAGGATCGAGGTGGCGATCGTGCCGCCGAGGCGGTCGACGGGATCGGAGCCGTCGGTGCGGCCGATGAAGCTCTTGCGGGAGGTGCCGAGGAGGATCGGTCGGCCGAGGGTCGCCAGCTCGGGGAGGCCGCGGAGCAGTTCGAAGTTGTGGCGATCGGTCTTGCCGAAGCCGATGCCGGGGTCGAGCCAGATCCGCGATTCGTCGACCCCGGCAGCGACCGCTGCCTCGAGGCGCGCGGCGAGGAAGTCGCGCACCTCGGCGACCACGTCGTCGTATTCCGGGTTGACCTGCATCGTCCGCGGGTCGCCTGCCATGTGCATCAGGACCAGGCCCACCCCACGGTCGGCGACCAGCGCCGCCATCTCCGGATCGCCGCGCAGGGCGGTGACGTCGTTGACGATCGAGGCGCCCGCGTCGAGCGCCGCCGCGGCGACCGTCGCCTTCGAGGTGTCGACCGAGATCGCCTCGACGGTGCCCGCCAGCGCGGCGACCACCGGCTCGACCCGGCGCAGCTCCTCATCGACGGGGACCGGCGCGGCTCCCGGCCGGGTCGACTCGCCGCCGACGTCGAGGATCGCCGCCCCGTCCTCGGCCAGCGTCCTCCCGTGCGCGATCGCCGTCTCCGGATCGAGGTAGAGCCCCCCGTCCGAGAACGAGTCCGGCGTCACGTTGACAACCCCCATGAGCTTCACATCCATGCCCCGAGTATGAGCGACGGTGACTGACCAAGCAGATCAAGGACGCAGGAAGCGAGATGAGGGGAGCGCACTCCAGTGCGTGACCCGAAAGCGAGCGCCCGAGGACGCCGAGCTGCGCCGGTCAGACGCCGTCGCTAGGAGGCGTCGCCGCCGGCGAAGCCGGGGCGGGGGCGCGGCATGGGGCGAGCCTCACGCGGGGCGCGCTCGGGCTCGGGGGTCGGCTCCGCAGGCGGGGTCGACTCCTCGTCGTCGTGGAAGACCTCGTGATCGGGCTTGCCTTCGAGCAGGGCGACGAACTCGTCGGCCTCGATGGTCTCGCGTTCCAGCAGCAGCTTGGAGATGCGCTCGAGCTGCTCGTGGTTGTCGTTCAGCAGCGTCTTCGCGGTCTGGTGGGCGCTCTCGACGATGCGGCGGATCTCGTCGTCGATCTCACGCGCGATCTCGTCGGAGTAGTCGGGTTCGGCGGAGAATTCGCGACCGAGGAACGGCTGGCCGCGATCGTGGCCGAAGACGCGCGGGCCGAGGCGCTCACTCATGCCGAAGCGCATGACCATCTGCTTCGCCGACTCGGTCACCTTTTCGAGGTCGTTGGACGCCCCGGTGGTGATTTCGCCGAAGACGATCTCCTCGGCGGCGCGGCCGCCCAGGGTCATCGCCAAGGTGTCGGTCAGCTCCATACGGGTGGTGAGGAACTTGTCCTCGGTGGGAAGGCTGATCGTGTAGCCGAGCGCCTGGCCGCGGCTGATGATCGAGATCTTGTGGACCGGGTCGGTGTGCTCGAGCAGCTGCCCGACGATCGCGTGGCCGACCTCGTGGTAGGCGGTGATGAGCCGCTCCTTTTCGCTCATCACGCGGGTTTTCTTCTCCGGCCCGGCGATCACGCGCATGATCCCCTCCTCGAGCTCCGTCATCGAGATCTCGCGGTTGCCCGAGCGGGCCGTCAGCAGGGCCGACTCGTTGATCAGGTTCGCCAGATCGGCGCCGGTGAAGCCCGGGGTCTGACCGGCCAGCGTGTCGAGGTCGATCGCGCGGGCCAGCGGCTTGCCGCGGGTATGGACTTCGAGGATGTGTTTGCGGCCTTTGCGATCGGGCCGGTCGACGACGACCTGGCGGTCGAAGCGGCCGGGCCGCAGCAGCGCCGGGTCGAGGACGTCGGGACGGTTGGTGGCGGCGATCAAGATGATGTTGTCTTTCCCCTCGAAGCCGTCCATCTCGACCAGCAGCTGGTTCAGCGTCTGCTCGCGCTCGTCGTGACCGCCGCCCATGCCGGCGCCGCGATGGCGGCCGACGGCGTCGATCTCGTCCATGAAGATGATGCAGGGGGAGTTCTGTTTGGCCTGCTCGAAAAGGTCGCGGACGCGACTGGCGCCGACGCCGACGAACATCTCGACGAAGTCCGAACCGGAGATCGAGAAGAACGGCACCCCCGCCTCGCCGGCGACGGCGCGCGCGAGCAAGGTCTTGCCGGTTCCCGGGGGTCCATATAGGAGGACCCCCTTCGGGATCCGCGCGCCGAGCGCCTGGAATTTCTTCGGGTTCTCGAGGAATTCCTTGATCTCCTCGAGCTCCTGAACCGCCTCGTCCACCCCCGCCACGTCGCGGAAGGTGATCTTGGGCGCGTCCACCGACATCCGTTTGGCTTTCGATTTGCCGAAGTTCATGACCCGGCTACCGCCGCCCTGCATCTGGTTCATCAGGAAGATCCAGAAGCCGAAGAAGAGGACGAACGGGAGGATGTACGTGAGCAGCGAGAGGATGCTCGAGCCGCCGGTCCCGTGGACGGTGGTGTCGACGTTATTTTCGTCGAGGAGGTTGAGCAGCGACTGCTCGGTGTTCGCCGGATAACCGGTGGAGAAGCTTTCCCCGTTGGTCTTCTTGATGTCGAGCGAGAAGTCCTTGTTGTTGATCGTCGCCGATTCGACCTTGCCCTTGGCGATCAGCCCCGTGGTCGGGTTGACGAGCTGCGTGTAGGAAGGCGCTTCCGTGCCCGGATCGTTGGTGATCACCCGCTGGGCGATGAACGCCAGGATGACGACCAGGAGGATCGGAAATGCCGCGCTTTTGAAGAACCGTCTCAAGGGAAGAAAATGAGCGTACCAGGGCGGTTTCGTCGCTTACTGAACCAACGCGGCTACGTAATCCAGGTTGCGGTACCGCTGCGCGTGGTCGAGGCCATAGCCGATCGCGAACTCGTCGGGGATCTCGAAGCCCACGTACTTGGCCGGAAGGTCGACCCGGAGCCGATCCGGCTTGGTCAGCAGCGAGCAGACCTCGAGCGAGGCGGGGTCGCGCGCGCCCAGGTTTCGCATCAGGTACTGGAGCGTGAGTCCGGAGTCGATGATGTCCTCGACGATCAGCACGTCGCGCCCCTGGATCGGGGCATCCAGGTCCTTCAGGATGCGGACGACGCCGGAGCTGTCGGTCTGCGAGCCATAGCTGGAGACCGCCATGAAGTCGATCTCGCAGGGAACATCGATGTGACGCATCAGGTCGGCGAGGAAGAGGACGGCACCCTTCAGCACCCCGACCATGAACAGGTCCCGCCCCGCGTAGTCGCGGGAGATCGTGGCGCCCAGCTCGGCGATCCGCTGCTGAAGTTCCTCGCTCGAGACGAGGGTCGCGCCGATCGCCGGGTCGTTCACCGCCCGCAGTCTAGGCGTCCCGCTCGGCCCGCAGGACGCCGCCCTCGAGCACGGCGCGAACTCCGTCGCCGAGATCGAGCCGCGAGCCGCCGCGGGTGAGGCCCGCGACCTGGTCGGCGAAACGCGCGGCGCCGGGGACCGGCCGCCCCGCGGCCGCGTCGGCGAGGCGCTGCAGGACAAGCCGGCGCAGCGCGGGCGGCAGCGCGACGAAGCGGGCCTGGGCGATTCGGGCGCGCGGCGCCTCGCCGGAGCCGTCGAGCTCGGCGGCGACGAGCCCGTCGAGGATCTCGGCCTCGTCGCGCAGCAGCGCCGCGGTGCGCAGGACGTTGGCGAGGGCGGCCGGATGGATCGCCTCGAGCTCCGGCAGCAGGCCGTGGCGCACCCGGTTGCGGGCGTATCCCTCCTCCTCGTTGGTCGCGTCCTCGCGCCATCCCAGCCCGCGCTCCTCGTCGTAGGCGGTGACCTCCGCCCGGGTCGTACCGAGCAGCGGGCGGGCGAGGCGGCCGTCGCGCTCCTTCATCCCCAGCAGCGCCCGCCGGCTCGGCGAGGAGGCGAGCCGGTAGAGGATCGTCTCCACCTGGTCATCGGCGGTGTGGCCGGTGACGATCGTCGCGTCGCGCGCCTCGGCGAGGCGCGCCGCGGCGGCGTAGCGGACGTCGCGCGCCCAGGCCTGCAAGTTGCCGGGACCCTCGACGCGCACCGGCCGCTCGGTCACCAGCTCGACCCCCAGGCGCTCACACAAGGAGGCGCAGAAGTCGGCGTCCTCGTGGGCCTCCGGGCGCAGGCCGTAGTCGACGTGCACGGCGAGGACCGCCGCCGGGCCCCGGGACCGCACCGCGAGGTCGAGCATGCAGACCGAATCCCGCCCGCCGGAGAGCAGCACCACCAGCGAGCGCGGGGGCGCGAGCAGCCCGCCGGCCTCGACCCGGGCGATCAGGTCAGTCGACATCCGCCGGGCGGACGGCGTAGAGCGCGGTCGGCACCGGGAAGCCTTTGAGCGAGACCTCGCCGATCGGCTCCAGCCGCAGCGTCGACCGATCGCCGAGCGCCGTCGCCACCCGGTCGGTCACCAGCACCTCCCCCGCCAACGCCCGGTTGACGATCCGGTGGGCGAGGTTGACGCTGTTGCCGAAGTAATCGCCGTCGCGGTAGACCGCGTCGCCACTGTGGATCCCGACCCGGGGCCGCGGCCGGCGATCGAACCGCTCGAGGAAGGCGACCGCCCACTCGGTCAGCGCCACCGCGTCCGGGGACACCACCATCACCTCGTCGCCGATCGTCTTCACGATCGTCGCCTCCCGCGGCAGCGTCGCCTCGACCGTCTCGACGAAGTTCTCGACCACGTCGAGTGCCTCGATGTCCCCCTCCTCCTCGGTGAAGCGGGTGAAGCCGGTGAGGTCGATGAAGCAGAGCGTCACGGCGACGTGCCCGAGCTCCATTTCGGCGGTCGACTGCTCGCCGCCGGTCTCCATATGACCGACCACGTCCTGCTCGATGTAGTAGCCGAGGTAGCGGTTGTGCAGGTACTCGGTCAGCGGGGCGGCCAGCGGCATGACCCGGGCGGCGAGATCGCCCATCGCCTCCGCCATCCGCAGCTCCGGCACGCCGTCGCGGATCAGCGGCTCGTGCACGTAGAGGTGGAAGAGGCGGATCTCCGCCTCGGCGATCCGCCGCAGGCTCTGCACGTAGACGCGGATCAGCTGCAGGAAGGCGACCAGCGGTAGGCCCGCGTCGAGCACCTTGGCGCAGAGGCGGATCGCGGCGGCGTCGGCGACGCTCAGGCTGCGCTCCTGGCCGACCGGCGTCCCCATCATGGTCAGGATGCGCTCGATCAGCTCGACCTCGAGGCCGGTCTCGGCGGCGACCGTCTCGATCGACAGCTCGGCCTCCTCGTCCTCGGCGAAGAGCTCCTCGGCGAAGCCGAAGGCGAGTCGGCCCTCCCGCCCCGCCTCTTTGAGGTCCTGCAGCGAGTAGCCGCGGTCGCGCATCCGGGCGACGACCCGCGCCTGCGCGGCGGCGGCGGCCGTCCAGCGCCCCCCCTCCAGCGGGACGACCTTCTCCTCGGCCCAGCGCTTGAGGGTCGCCGCCGGGACCCCCGAACGCTTCGCCGCCTCGGACAGGGAAATTCGCTCGTCCACGGGAGCGAGGCTAACCGCCCCCGTGGACAAGCGCGGACTTCAGGCGGACGCCTCCGCCCCGTCGTGGAGCTGGAGCACCTCGTGGCCGGACTCGCCGGTCCGGATCCGGATCGCTTCCTCGACCGGCAGGACGAAGATCTTCCCGTCCCCGACCTCGCCCGTGCGGGCATGGCGGAGGATCGCGTCGATCACCACCTGACTGTCGGAGTCCTCGACCACGACCTCGAGCTTCACCTTCGGTCGCACGTTGACAGTGAGCGTCGAGCCGCGATAGCGCTCGACGATCCCTTTCTGACGGCCGGACCCCTTGGCCTCGAGGATCGACAGGGACGGGAACCCCTTGTCGAGCAACTCGGCCCGGATCGGCTCGAACGCCTCATGTCGGATGAACGCCTCGATCTTTTTCATCGTCGCCTCCTAACCAGCCTCGGGGGCCAGTTGCCCCGAGCTTGCGGACGAGGACACCGGTCGCGCGGTGAGTTCCGGCAGGCCGGTCGAGTACTCCGGCTGCGGGATGAACGCCTCCGGGTAGCCGTACATGCCGTGCGAGCTGATGTCGAGTCCGGCGTCCTCCTCCTCGGCCGGGACGCGGAGCCCGATCGTCTTCTTGATCCCGAAGAAGGTGCCGATCGAGATGGCGAAGACGACGATGAACGTGAACAGCACCGCCAGCGCCTGGACGCCGAACTGGCCGAAGGCAGCGCTGAGCGACGCGTCGCCGAAGATGCCGTACCAGATGCCCGATCCGGCGCCTTCGGAGATCAGCCGCGGCGAGGCGAAGATGCCGACCGCGAGCGTGCCCCAGATTCCGGCCAGGCCGTGCGCGGACAGCGCACCGACCGGGTCGTCGACCTTCTTGTCGATCGCCAGGACGGCGAAGACGACGAGAACCCCGGCGACGAGGCCGATGATCGGCGCCGCCCAGTACTCGACGAAGCCGGACGGGGCGGTGATGCCGACCAGACCGGCGATCGCGCCGTTGCCGGCCATGCCGACGTCGACGGTGCGGCCTTTGATGTAGATCGCGATGCAGGCGCCGATCACCCCGGCGGCCGCGGCGAGCTGGGTGTTCAGCATCACCTCGCCGAAGAAGGAGGCCGACGTTTCGAAGGTCGACCCGCCGTTGAAGCCGAACCAGCCGATCCAGAGGATGATCACGCCGAGGCCGACCAGCGGCATCGAGTGCCCGGGGATCGCCCGCGGGTTCCCTTCGGCGTCGTACTTGCCGCGACGCGGGCCGAGCAGGAGGAGCGCCGCGAAGGCGCCGACCGCACCGGTCAGGTGGACGACCGAGGAGCCGGCGAAGTCCATCACCGGCTTGCCGCCGATGTCGGAGAGCAGGCCGCCGCCCCAGACCGCGTGGGCGACCAGCGGGTAGACGATGGCACCGAAGACGATCGCGTAGACCACGTAGGCGCCGAACTTGATCCGCTCCAGGGTGGTGCCCCAGACGATCGCCAGCGAGACCGCGCAGAAGGCGAGGCCGTAGAGCATCAACATCGCCGTTTCGCCGTTGACCAATTCTCCGGCCACGGATTGGTTGAAGTGGAAGAAGAAGCCGCTGTCGCCGAAGAAGTCGTTGCCGCCGCCTTCCGCGATCCCGTAGCCGACCGCCCACCAGGCGATGGTCACGATCGCGAAGTTGACGAAGATCTTGGCCACGCCGGTGCCGGCGTTCTTCTGTCGCGAGAAGCCGATCTCGAGGAACATGAAGCCGGCCTGCATCAGGAACACCAGGACGCAGGCGACGGCCACCCAGACCATGTTCAGCTCGGAGGTCTTTTCGGCGACGGTTTCGGGTAATGAGGCGGCGGAGGCCGCTCCGGGTATGACCAGGGCGGCCAGCGCCGTGACCAACACGGCGAAGCCCAGCTTCTTTTTCATCGTTCTCCCCTTTTTTCCACGGGCATTCGACCGCCGCGCGGTTGGACGATTGACACTGATTGGAGACCAGACGGAGGGACGAATTCCGCCTGCAGAGGAAGCTATGGACGCGCCGGCGGGCCGTGTTTAGACGGCTGGAGAAAATCAGCGGCGGCCGTTACTCCCAATCGGCGGGGTCCTGGTAAGAGACGGCCGGGTCTTCGGGGAGTGCGGAGGGATCGTCACAGAGACCGTCGGAACTCCACGCTTCCGTGCGCCTTCCCCATCCGCACCTCGGGTGAGTTCGCACTTTCTGCCGCTATCCGGACATAACTGCGAACTCATCCTTCGGGAGGGCCCACTTCCATGGGGGACGGTCACGGAAGTCCGGGCTTCGTGACGTCCCTGTGCCGGGTGTTTCACGAACCCCTCACGTCCAGGACCGATCTCGGACGGACGGGGCGGCCGGAACAACGCCCGTCCCGCGTGAAACCAACCATCTAGGGTCGCGGGCCGTGCCCCGACGACTGCGCCCGACGGCAGACATATATGAGGACGCGATCCTGGTCGGCGACCCCGGGCGGGCGATGGCGCTCGCGCAGGTCGTGATCGAGGGGCCGAAGATGAGCAACCACGCCCGCGGGCTCTGGGGGTACTCGGGGCTGACCGCCGCGGGTCGTGGGCTGACCGTGCAGGCGACCGGGATGGGTGGTCCGAGCGCGGCGTTGGTACTGAGCGACCTGGCCGAGCTCGGGGTGCGGCGCGCGATCCGGATCGGGACCTGCGCGGCAGTGGCGCCGAGGCTCGTGCCGGGGGATCTCGTCTGCGTCGGCGAGGCCCGGACCGGGTCGAGCGACGGGCGCGGCGCCGGAGCGCCGGCGCTGCCCGACGAGACCCTGACCGCGCGCCTGACGACGGAGCTCGGCAAGGAGGCGAGGCCGGGCCGGGCTGCCAGCCTCGACGTCCTCCACCCTGCGCCGGGTCAGCCGGCGCCGGACGGCGACGTGGCGGACATGCAGACCGCCGCGCTGCTCGCCGCGGGGCGCGAGCTCGGCGTCACCCTCGCCGCCGTCCTGATCGTCACCGAGGCCGAGGGTTACGAGCACCTCGACGACGACTCGGTCGCCGAACGCGCGATTTTGGCTTCGCAGGCTGCCTCGAGGGCACTCGCCTAACCCTCGACTTGAGGGTTAGGCAGCATCGGCTTTATCGGCCGCTTTCTGCTCTTTTGCAGTGATTTTGCGGCGGAGGCCGCCGAGCTCTCTGGTCAGGTCGTCCAATTGCTCCTCGACGTCCTCCAGGCGCTGGGAGAACGAGCGAAGGCGACGCTCGAGGCGCTCGACGTCCCCCGCGGAGGGCAGGTTGAGCGCCCTCAGTGCCGCCTGCTGGCCCTCAAGCGCCTTCTCACGAGCGCCGAAGGCAGCCTGCAGCGCGTTATGGAGGGTCGGGCTGTCGATCAGCGCCTGGGCGATCTCGCCGATCGCCTGCTCGGAGCGGGCGCGCAGGCTCTCGCCGTCGCCGCCCATACCATCGCCATCTGCGTACTCATCAGGGCTCACGCCAAATCCAATCTTCCTGGGCCGTTGACGGCAGGT
This sequence comes from uncultured Actinomycetes bacterium, assembly GCA_963782515.1. Taxonomy (GTDB): domain Bacteria; phylum Actinomycetota; class Thermoleophilia; order Solirubrobacterales; family 70-9; genus VAYN01. The sequence continues at coordinate 2,292,227 of CAWAJY010000004.1, forward strand.
TAACGACCGCATCCGGATAACATGGCAATCTGGCCGCCGCGGCATGAGGTGGACGATCGTTAAGGCCATATTGGGGGCGCCGGTATCCGTTGCCGACGACCGGAGTCGTCGGTAGCGTGGCGACCAACCTGCTGGGAGGGGACCAGGTCGTGAACGCGACCGTCCGTGGCAGCGTTATATGAGGCGCATGAAGAGCAAGCTCCTACTGACCCTGGCGCTGGCCGTATTCCTCGGCCTGGCTGCTGTCGGCAGCGCGACCGCCGCCTCGCCGCTCACCACGGTCACCGAAACGCTCCTCCCCAGCCTCGGCGGCTCCCCGAGCACCGGCGCCGCCCCCTCGGAGTCAGGCTCGACCGGGTCGAGCAGCACCACGACGACCACTCCGTCGACGACCACGACGACCACGCCCGGCACGAGCACCCCGATTCCGATCACCCCCGCCGGCGCGACCCAGTGCTCGGACGGGATCGACAACGACGGCGACGGCCTGATCGACATGGAAGATCCGAACTGCTCCTCGCCCTCGGACACCAATGAGGCGCCGGAAGGCACCACGACTTCACCCTCCACCGGCGAAAACAACTCAGGCTCAACCTCTACTTCAGGGTCAGGGAAGGAAGAAGGCGGGTCCGAAAAGGGCAAGAAGCACCACAAGGAATTCGGCCGCGGCGAATCGCTCGAAGCAGAACCGGAAGCCGAAGTCCGCGGCGGCGTCACCCACAACGAAAGCCTCGGCGATTCGAGCGGCGGCACCAAGAACGACGGTGGCGTGAAGGCCCCCGACGCGACCGGCGGCGGCGATCAGCCGCTCGGCGAAGTCGGCGACGGCGGCGCTCAGTTCGAACCCGGCGGCGCCCCCACCCTGGCCAACCCGACGACGACCATCGCCCCGTTCGGCCCGGCCCCGATCGGCGTGCCGAACTTCGTCATCAACTCCTTCGAGATCCCACCCTTCCTGCTGCCGATCTACCAGGCCTGCGGAACCGAATACGGAATCCCGTGGGAGGTCCTCGCGGCGATCAACAAAATCGAGACCGGCTTCGGCACCAATCTCAACGTCTCCAGCGCCGGCGCCGTCGGCTGGATGCAGTTCCTGCCGTCGAGCTGGGAAGCGTACGGGCTGGACGCCAACGGCGACGGTCGCAAAGACCCCTACAACCCGGTCGACGCGATCTGCGCCGCCGCCCACTACCTCAAGGTCGCGGGCGGCCAGAAGAACCTCTACGGCGCGATCCTCGCCTACAACCACGCCGACTGGTACGCGCAGGAGGTGCTGACCTACGCCCGCGCCTACGGCCGCATCCCCTCGACCCTGGTCGGCTCGCTGACCGGCCTCACCGAGGGCGCCCACTTCCCGGTCGCCGCCAACGCCCGCTACTCCGACGAAATCGCCGCTCGCGCCTCGCTCGAAGGCTCCGCCGCCGACGCGAAGATCTCCAGCAACGCGGCCGAAGTCATCTCCTCCTCGCCGACTCCGCGCGGGATCAACATCTTCGCCAAGAAGGGCTCCCCGGTCGTCGCCGTCAACGACGGGATGATCCGCAAGGTCGGCCACTCCGCCAAGCTCGGCAACTTCATCGTCCTCGAAGACAGCTTCGGCAACCGCTACACCTACGCCGAGCTCGGGAAGCTGGTGCGGAACAGCCGCACGGTCGTCACTCCGAAGGGCAAGGAAAAGAAGCTGCCGGCCGAAGTCGAAAGCGGAGGCCTGCGGCCGCGGCTGCGCGCCCTGCCGGACCGTTCCGGCAAGAAGACCGAAAAGGAACAGAAGGCCGCCGTGAAGGCCGAAGCACTGCTCGAAAAGGCGACGGGCAAGGGCTCGATCCGGAAGGGCTCGAAGGTGATCGCGGGCACCGTCCTCTCGCACGTCCCGGCCGGCGAAAGCGGCGCCGACCCGCACATCAACTTCTCGATCCGCCCGGCGGGCAAAGGCGCGCCGCGGATCGACCCGAAGCCGATCCTCGACGGCTGGAAGCTGCTCGAAGCGACGGCGATCTACCGGGCCAAGGGCAAGAACCCGTTCAACGCCAAGCTGAGCGGCGCGGGCGTCCTCCTGCTGTCCAAGGAAGCCCTGCAGCAGCGGGTCCTCCACGACGAAGGCCTCGACATCTACCCCTGCGGCCGCGAAGACATCGAAACCGGCAAGATCGATCGCCGCGTCCTCGCGGTGCTCGAGTACCTGCGCTCGAAAGGGTTCACGCTGCGGATCAGCTCCCTCGAGTGCGGCCACGGCATCCTCACCGAAGGCGGCAACGTCTCCGAGCACTCGACCGGCGACGCCGTCGACATCGCCGAAATCGACGGGGTCAACGTCACCGGGCACCAGGGTCCGGGCACGCTGGTCCACGAACTGATCGAAGACGTCCTGCAGCTGCAGGGGTCGATGCAGCCCCACCAGGTGATCTCGTTGGAAGACTTCCCCGGCGAAGTCAGCTTCGCCGAACCGTCCCACTACGACCACGTCCACATCGGCTATCGCCCGGTCGACGGGGCCAACCCGCTGGAAGCGGGCTACGAAGCACTGCTCAAGCCGAACCAGTGGGAGCACCTGATCAACCGCCTCGGCAAGATCGAAAACCCGACCGTGCCGATCGAGCCGTCGAAGTACTCGCTGCCCGACAAGCCGAAGCACAAGAGCTCCGCCGAAGCGATCCTCGGCGGCCACCCGCACGGCGAAGACTGAGCGCCGTGTCCGGTGCCGCGCGCCGCGCAGATTAGGCTCAGGCCCTGAGCCCGTTCTTCGGATTCGCGCAGTTCGACTTCGCCGGCACCCTGCCGCTCGCCGACGGCCGCTACCTGGCCGACCGCGAGGAGGACGAGGGGGACAGCGTGCTCGTCGTCCAGACGCTCGCCGCCCCGCCCCGCCCGAGCCGCCGGCGGCGCAAGCCGCGCGACGCGGAAGCCGCCCCGACGCCGCCCGAGATGCCGGTCGCCCGCGCCACCGCGATCCGCGCCTTCGAGCCTTTCGACGGCCCCGAGGAGGCCGCCGCCTGGCTGGCGGGCGCGACCGCCGCGGAGGCTTCGATCGACGCCACCGTCGCGACCGGGATCGCCCTTCTCAACCACGCTCTCCACGCCCAGGCCGTGGCCGTCGCGGACCCCTATCCGGCCGCGCTCAGCCCCGAGCGCGCGGTCGCCGTGCGGCTCGGCTACGGGAGCGGCGAGCAGACCGCCGAGGGCACCTACAGCGCGGCGCGCGAGGTCGACGTGCACGCGCCCGGTGGCTCGCCGCGGCGCCGCCGCCAGGAAGAGGTGCGCCCGCAGGAACGGGTCGCGGGGCTGCTGCGCGGGCGCGAACGGGCGGATGCCTGCGAGACGCTCCTGCTGCGCGCCCGCGCCGACCTCGACGCGGGCCGGCGGCGCGAGGCGGCGCTGCAGTTGCGGGTCGGCATCGAGGCGCTGCTGTTCGAGCTCTCCGAGGCGCTCGACGACGCCGACCACGCCCGCGACGTCGAGGCGCTCAAGAAGCGCCGCCCGGCCGTCGAGGCGGCCGCCGAACGGGCGCTGCGGGGCGACCTGGCCCCCGAAGCGGAGCGGACGGTGCGCGAGGCGCTCGAACTCGCCGAGCGGATCCTGCGACGCCGCCGGCTGCTTACGGAATGAGGGTCAACCCGGTGACGATCTCGTCGCGCAGGGTGTCGGCGATGTGGTGCGCTTCAGCCAGCTCGATCCCGTCGACCGAGGGCACCCCGATCACGGTCAGGCCCGCCGCGCGTGCCGCGGCGACGCCGGTCGGCGAGTCCTCCAGGGCGATCACTCCCGGGCCCGCCTCGACCCCGAGCTGCCTACAGGCCTCGAGGTAGGGATCGGGCGCCGGCTTCGGCGCCGCGACGTCGTGGCCGCTGACCAGGACGTCGAAGATCTCGGTGAAGCCGACGATCGCCAGCGAGCGCAGGACGAAGGGCATCGGCGAGTTGGAGACCAGGCCGATCGGGGTGCCCTGCGCCTTCAGACGTTCGAGCAGGTCGCGCGCGCCGATCATCGCCTCCACCCCATGCTCGAGCTCGGCGACGACGAGGGCGTCCAGCTCCTTCATCAGCTCCGCCTTGCGACCGGTCTGACCGAGCCAGCCTTCGAGCAGGCCGGCGGCGACGTCGGCGGAGGTGCCGATCATCTCGCGCTTGTGCGCGGTCGTGAACTCGGAGTCGTAGCGCTCGAAGAGGTCGGCCTCGGCGCGCGACCAGACCGACTCCGTGTCGAGCAGGAGGCCGTCGTTGTCGAAGACGACCGCATCGGGTCGTTGAGGGGTAGGCATGGCGCGCATCATGCCAACCCGAGGACGGCGGAACCCGGTAGCGTCGCCCCCACGATGCCCTTCCACATCGAAGTCGCCGGCGGCAGGCGCCACGCGCGCTCGTTCAACCTGACCGAGGAGGAGCTCGGACGCACCGTGCTCGACCCCTGGCTCTCCGGTCGCCCGATCTTACTCGGCGACCGCCGCTGGACCCGCGACGAAGAGGAGTCGCGGCTGCGGATCCTCGAGGGGCCGGAGCTCTCGATCCAGGACCTCGCCTTCAGCCAGGGCTGGGCGAACGCGCAGCGCTCCTCCGACGACGTCACCGCGACGGTGCTCGAGTCCGCCACCGAGGGTCGGCGCGCGCAACGCGGCCCGGCGGCGATCGTCATCACCTCCGACTCCCCGGTGCAGACGGTGGCCGAGATCGTCTCCGGCCACGAGACCGAAACCGTGTCGCTGGAGGCGGCGCGAGAGCGGATCGACGGCCGCGACCCGGCGGTCGCGGCCGTGATCCTGGTCGTGCAGAAGGACTAGGAGAAGTCCACCACGGACCCGCGGGGGACGACGAGCACCGGGTAGTTCGCCGCCTCCACCGCGTAGTCGCTGGCGGCGCTGAGGACGACTTTGCCCTCCGGCGCCTCTTTGCGCGAGCCGACCACCAAGAGGTCGAGCTTGCCGGAGCCGTGCTCGACCACACTCGCCCCGAGCGCCCCGGCGAGGCTCTCGGCGGTCTGACGCGCGGCCGGGTCGCCCTCGTCGATGACGCCGACAGCGCCCACCGAGAGCTCCCCCTGGGACCACAGCCCGGCGGGTGCGACGGCGATCGCCGAACCGCCGCCAAGCAGCAGTTTGTGGGCCGAGATGCCGGGCTTCACCAACCCTTTCGCGGTCCGGTACTCGGAGCCGAAGACGAGCACGTCGGCGTGGTCCTGCTCCACCAGTTCGCCGAGCCCGACGCTCGTCGCCGGGTTGATCACGACGTACTTCGGTATGTCCGGCGTACCGACCGACTCGGCACCGCGAGCCAACAGCTCTTCCGCGGCCTGCTGGTCGAGCGATTCACCGAAGGAGTGCCGGACATAGGCGAGCGAGAGCTCGGCGCCGGCGGAGGCGAGCAACCGACCGAGCGCGAGCGCGTCGCGATCGTTGTCGGTGTCGTCATAGGAAACGATGATCTTCAGTGCCATGTGGATCTCCCTGAGGTGTGGAGTCTTAGTGTGCCCGAATCCGGAGCCGCCCCCCGGGAGGAAGCGGGGAGCGGCTCCGTGATTGCTTTCGGGCTCCAGGCGGGCGGCGTCAGGCCGTCCCGGCTGCCGGGGCCGTCGACCCCGAAGCGCTTCCCGATTTGACTCCATCGGGGTAGCCCAGCGACGGCACGTCCGACGGGTACACCTCGTGCCCGTGGACGGCGATGTCGCCGGTCTCCATTTCCGCCTCGCTCATCCGCAGCGGCACGAACAGGCCGACGATCTTCAACAGGATGAACGTTCCGATCGCGGAGAAGGCGATGACCCAGGCCGCGGTGTATGCCTGCACCCAGAGAAGGTGCAGCCCGCCGCCGGAGATCAGGCCTTCGTGATTTCCCGCCATCAGTTTGTTGGCGAAGATGCCGGTCAGCAGACCGCCCGCGACGCCTGCGAAGCCGTGGGTGTAGACCACCCCGAGCGTGTCGTCGACGTTGCGGAAGGGCGCCGTCCGGCTCAGGTAGTTGAGCGCGAAGTAGACCAGCGCCGAGGCGATCACGCCGATGATCATCGCCCCCCAGCCGTTGACGAAACCGGCACCGGGGGTGATCGCGACGAGGCCGACGATCATGCCGTTGACGCTGCCGATCAGGCTCGGCTTGCGGCCGGTGGCGTAGTCGAGGGCGACCCAGACGAGGAAGGCCACCGCGGTGCAGAGGTTGGTGTTCAGCACCGAGGCCGAGGCCACTTCTCCGGCGCTGTACCAGTCACCGCCGTTGAAGCCGTTCCAGCCCATCCAGAGGAGGCCGGCGCCGACCGCCACCATCGCCAGGTTGTTCGGTGCGTCGACCTCGCGGTCGCGTTGGAGCCGTGGTCCGATCACGGCTGCTGCGACGAAGCCGGAGATCCCGGCGGCGAGGTGGATGACGTAGCCACCGGAGTAGTCGATGGCTCCCTGCTGGGCGAAGAAGCCACCGCCCCAGATCATGAAGGCGTTGACCGTGTAGATCAGCAGCGTCCAGAGGGCGACGAACGGGATCCAGGCTTTGAAGTTGAAGCGGCCGAGGACCGAGCCGAGCATCAGGATCGGGGTGATCGCGGCGAAGACGATCTGGAAATACGCCAGCGTCGACATCGGGAAGAGAAATTCTTCTTCCGGTAGCTCCCCGATGTGCGCCTGTTCGAGCAGGCTGTGGCTATTCAGGATCGATCCTGGCTTCCCGATGAAGTTCCCGAAGAAGCCGGTGGTCGCCCCGAATATGTGGACCGGATCCCCGAAGGCCATTTTGAATCCGACCAGGACCCAGAGGATGAGCACGATCGCGAAGGCGACGAACGCCATCATCATCGAGTTCACGGACCAGCGTTTCTGCATTACCCCGCCGTAGAGGACGACCAGGCCCGGGATGCTCATCAGGCCGACAAAGGTCGCGGCGGTGAGCTGCCATGAATTGGCGCCTTCGCTCAACCATTCCATTGGTTAGGTACTCCCTTTCGTTGCGTGTCTGGACTTGACGTAACCCTCACGCGAAGGGAGCGGCGCCACTACGTACGAGTGTCCAAAGATCCGTCGACCAAGTTCTCCCAACGGGAGATAGGCAACCCCCGCCCACGCACGTAGGTTGCTGCCATGCCATTGGAAGGACATTACGAGCGGCAGACCACGCCGCTCTACAAACTGAGTTCGAGGGAGATCAAGGTCGCCGTCAGCATCATCGTGGTGACCCTGGTGACGGTGATCGCGATGGTCGCGGTCACCGGCGCGAGCAACAGCAACCCGGCCCCGGCCATGGGTTGCATCAACCCGACCGTCGCCGGGATCGTCGGCGCCGAAACGCTGAGCGCCTGCGGCCAGGAGGCGGTCGACATCTGCTCACACGCGTCCGGATACACGGGCACGCGGGCGGAGACGATCGTCGCCAACTGCGAACAGCAGGCCGTCAAGTTCTGACGGCGCCGCTGGGCTGTTCCTTATGGCGCCCTGAGCGCCATAAGGAACAGCTGGGCGCGGTCCCTACTTACCGCTCCACTTCGGCGTGCGCTTGGCGAGGAAGGCGCCGACGCCCTCTTTGGCGTCCGCGCTGGAGAAGGCGGCGATGAAGCCACCCTTCTCGGCCTCGATGCCGGCGTCGATTTCGCCCTTGTGGGAGACCTGCTTGATCTGACCTAGGGCGATCGGCGCCTGGGCGGCCAGCTTGTCGGCCCACATCATCGCCGTCTCGAACAGCTCGTGATCTGGCACGACGCGGTTGACGAGGCCGATTTCCAGCGCCTCCTCGGAGAGGACGGCATCGCCGACCAGGTTCATCTCCAGGGCCTTGTTCTCGCCCACCAGACGCGGCAGGCGCTGGGTGCCGCCGAAGCCGGGGATGATCCCCAGCTTGATCTCCGGCTGGCCGAAGACCGCGGCCTCGCCGGCGATGCGGAAGTCGCAGGCCATCGCCATCTCGCAGCCGCCGCCGAAGGCGATCGCGTTGACCGCGGCGATCGTCGCCACGTTCTCGGTTTCGAACTCGCGGAACAGCGCGTGGGCGCCGTCGAGCAGCTCCTTCCCGCCCGCCTCGTCCATCTGCGTGAACGCCTTGATGTCGGCGCCGGCGGAGAAGACGATCGGCACCGAGGAGGCGATCACCATCGCGTGCACGCTGTCGTCGGCCTTGACCTTGTCCCAGACCGTCTTCAGGTCCTTGATCATCTGCGGGTGGACCGCGTTCATCGGCGCGTTCGCGAGCCAGGCGATCGCCACCGGGCCGCGCGTCTCCAGCAGGACCTTCTCGGCCTGCTCGCCCTCGTCGGGCTGGGGGTAGGCGTAGAAGCCCTGGCCGGTGGTGATGCCGTGACGGCCCTGGGCGACGAGGCGCTTGAGGGTGATCGGGGGCGCGAAGCGGTCCCCGTACTTCTCCTCCAGCCCCTCCATCTTCTCGAGCATCTTGTCGAGGCCTTCGACGTCCGCTTTCCAGAACGGCGGGAGCAGGCCTTTGCGCGGGTCGAGGCCGGCGCCGGTCATCATGCCGACGTCGATGTCCCGGACCGAGGAGATGCCCTCCTCGACCAGCAGGCACGCCTCGATCAAAGCGCGGGAGGTGAACATGTCGATCAGCTCCTGGGCGTCGGGCTCGGCGTCCCCGGGGATCGTCTGCTCGCCGTCCTTGAAGAAGCCCTCGCCACCGCTCTTCATCCCCAGCTTGCCTTCGCCGACCAAGCCGCGCAGGCCCTCGTGGACGTAGAAGCTCTCGCCGTAGGACTCGTTCAGGTGCTCGGCGACGTGGAAGACGGTGTCGAGGCCGAGCAGGTCGGTGAGGAAGAACGGGCCCATCGGGGCGACTTTCGCCTCCGCCATCGCGCTGTCGATCGCCTTCAGGCTGAGGCCTTTCTCCTCCTGCGCGCGCCAGACCTCCCCCATCGTCGCCATGAGGATGCGGTTGACGACGAAGCCAGGGACCTCACGGCAGACGATCGGCTGCTTCTTGATCGCCTGGGCGAAGTTGTAGGCGGCGGTGGCGGTCTCCTGGGAGGTGTCCTCACCGACGATCACCTCGACCAGCGGCATGATCGACGCCGGGTAGAAGAAGTGGAAGCCGCAGACCTTGTCGGCGCGCAGCGTCGCCTCGCCCATCTCGGTGATCGAGAGCGAGGAGGTGTTGGAGGAGAGGATCGCGTGGCCGGGCGTGGCCGCGTCGATCTCACGGAAGACCGCCTGCTTGATCTCCATCTTCTCCGGGACCGCCTCGATCACGAAGTCGACGTCGCCGAACTCGGCGTAGCTCGTGGTGCCGGTGATGTTGCCCATCACCTCGGCGAGGCGCGCGTCGGCCTGCTCCTGGGTGATCCGCTCCTTCTTCACCTGGCCGCCGAGCTGGCCCTGGGTGACGGCACGGGCCTTCGCCAGCGCGGCGTCGACGAATTTCTGGTCGATGTCCTTGACGACTACCGGGATGTCGGCGGCGGCGATCGCCTGCGCGATCTCCCCACCCATCGTCCCCCCACCGACGACGGCGGCCTTCTTGACGAACATTCGGCTCTGTTCCTCCCGTTGTGCGACTTTGGCTGGGCGGCCGGCGGCCGCGCGAACTGGGAGGCTATCCGGATGGAGGACCAGACGGCATCAGGCCGTGACGCGCTGCTGGCGTTCGAGTTGGGCCTCGACGAGGAGGTCTGCGACGAGGTGCACCGGGAGAGCTGGGGACGGCTCTTCCTCACCCCCTCGGCGCCGCTGGTCTGGGACGCCAATTGGGTCGGGATCGAGAAGGTCGGCCTGAGCCTCGACCAGGTGGTGGCGATCGCCGACGACGCGCTCGGCGGCGAGGGGTTCGGCCACCGCACGATCGCCCTCCTCGACGAAGCGGACGGCCACCGCGTCGGCGCCGAGGTCGAAGCGGAGGCGGCGCGTTGGCCCCGCTGGGAGGTCGAGCGGACGCGCTACATGCTCTGGCGCGGCGGCGAGGTCGACCCTGGAGCCGAGGCGGCGGGCGCGCGCGAGGTCCGGCTCGGGGAGATAGAGACCCTCCGCAAGGCGATCATCGGCGAGTCGATGCCGCCCGACGGAGGCGGCCAGGCCGCCGTCGACCAACTCTCCGAGATCGACCGTCGCTACAGCGGCCCGGGCGGCGACCGCTGGTTCGTCGCCCCGGCCGACGACCCGATGTCCGCCTGCCGCCTCCTGCGCGCGGGCGGGATCGGCCAGGTCGAGGAGGTCGGGACCCTTGCCCCCGCCCGCGAGCGCGGCTACGCCAAAGCGATCGTGGCCGCCGCCGTCGCCGCCGCCCAGGCCGCCGGAGACCACACGATCTTCCTGACCGCCGAGGCCGCCGACTGGCCCCAGCTCTTCTACGCCCGGATGGGCTTCGAGACGGTGGGGGATCTCACCGTGCTGCGGCGTCGGCCGTAGAGGCTTCGGGCCGGGCGCCCGGGGCAAGAGATGCAATGGCTTGCGGCGAGCGCGGTATGGAAGCGGCGGAGGAACCGTGACGTCGGTGAGGGAGACGCCACGAACTCGACACTTCCTCCCGGGTTCCTCCACGATCTATCGCCGCCGTTGGGTCCCGGGCCGTCGAGGAGGTCACGGAAGTCCGACTTCGTGCCGTCCCTATGCCGGTTGTTTCACGAACCCCTCACGTCCTGGGCGTCTCATGGCGGTCACAGCCAGCCAGGACAGCCAGGAGACGCCCAGGACCGATCGAGGACGGCCGCGGCGGCCGGAGCAACAGCGTCCCCCACCCCGCTCTACATACGGGATACCGCCCCGCGCCAAACTCTGTACGTGTGGACAAACCTTGCGTTAAGCCATCGCCAGTAGGCTGATTTGGCTCTGTCTAGGGAAAGTTTTCAACGAAATCGATCGCGGCCGGACACCGGACGCGCCGCCAAGTGAGGGACAGCACAAGCGATGAGCCGAATCCGCCAGCAGAACGTGACCGCAGCACAGTGGAGCTCCAATGGTGAGTCGCTGGGCGCGCTCGATCTGACCCTGCCCGAGAACGCCGCCTTCGGCGCCAACGTCTTCGACGAGGCCGTGCAGAAGGAGCGACTGCCCGAGGACGTCTACGAGAAGCTGCAGGCCACGCTCGCGGGCGGTGAGCCGCTCGACGCGAGCCTCGCCGACGCAGTTGCCGAGGCGATGATGGAATGGGCGCTGGAGAAGGGTGCGACCCACTACACCCACATGTTCCAGCCGCTGACCGGCTCCACCGCGGAGAAGCACGACTCCTTCTTCGAGCCCGCCGGCGAAGGCAAGCTGATCGCCGGCTTCTCCGGCAAGGAGCTGATCCAGGGCGAGCCGGACGCGTCGTCCTTCCCGACCGGCGGCCTCCGCGCCACCTTCGAGGCCCGCGGCTACACCGCCTGGGACCCGACCAGCCCGGCCTTCATCCTCGAGAACCCGAACGGGACGCTGCTGGCGATCCCGACCGCCTTCGCCAGCTGGACCGGCGAGGCGCTCGACGGAAAGATCCCGCTGCTGCGCTCGATGGATGCGCTGTCCCGGACCGCGGTGAAAGCGCTGCGGCTGCTCGGCGACCAGGAGACCGAGCGGGTCTTCACCACCGTCGGCCCGGAGCAGGAGTACTTCCTGATCGACGAGCAGTACTTCTTCGAGCGTCCCGACCTGATCGCGACGGGCCGCACCCTGTTCGGAGCCAAGCCGCCGAAGGGCCACGAGCTCGACGACCACTACTTCGGCTCGATCCCGGAGCGGGTGCTCGCCTTCATGATGGACTCCGAACTGGAGATGCGGAAGCTCGGGATCCCGGTCAAAACCCGTCACAACGAGGTGGCGCCGGCGCAGTACGAGATCGCGCCGATCTTCGAGAGCTCGAACGTCGGCTCCGACCACCAGCAGCTGCTGATGCGGACGCTGGAGAACGTCGCCCGTCGCTACGGCCTCGTCTGCCTGCTGCACGAGAAGCCCTTCGCCGGCGTCAACGGCTCGGGCAAGCACAACAACTGGTCGATGGGGACGGACTCCGGCACCAACCTGCTGAATCCGGGTGACACGCCGCAGGACAACATCCACTTCCTGTTCTTCTGCGCGGCGGTGATCCAGGCGGTCAACAAGCACCAGGGCCTCCTGCGGGCGAGCGTCGCCAACATCGGGCAGGACCACCGGCTCGGGGCCAACGAGGCGCCGCCGGCGATCATCTCGATCTTCCTCGGCGCCGAACTCGAAAAAGTGTTCGAGGCGATCGCGACCGGCGAGGGCGACCCCAACACGCCGGCCTCGTTCCTCGACCTCGGCTCCTCCGTCCTGCCGCCGCTGCCGCTCGACGGTGGCGACCGCAACCGGACCTCGCCGTTCGCCTTCACCGGCAACAAATTCGAGTTCCGGGCGCTCGGGTCGAGTATGTCGCTCGCCTTCCCGAACACGGTTCTGAACACGATCGCGGCCGAGGCGATCGACGACCTCGCAGACAAGCTGAAGGTGAAGCTCGACGCGGGGTCGGGGATGCCCGAGGCCGTGATGGAGATCGTCAAAGACTCCTACCTGGAGAACAAGGTCGTCTGCTTCAGCGGCGACGGCTACTCCGACGAGTGGCACACCGAGGCCGAGCAGCGCGGGCTGAAGAACCTGAAAACCACCCCGGACGCCCTGCCCGAGGTGATCTCGGACTCGACCGTGAAGGCGTTCGAGGAGTACAGCGTGCTCTCCAGGCGGGAGCTCGAGTCCCGCTACGACGTCTGGGTCGAGCAGTACGCGATGCGGGCGAACATCGAGGCCGAGGAGACCTTCTCGATCGGCCAGACGATGATCCTCCCCTCCGGGCTGCGGCAGCTGGCGCTGATCTCGGACGCGGGGGTCTCCTCCCTCGAGGGCGAGATCCGCGAGCTGGTCGACGACCTGGTCGCCACCCTCGGCGAGCTGAAAGCGGCGAACGCGGTGCCGGGGGACCTCGAGGGGCTGGAGCTCGCGACCTACGCCCGCGACAGCCAGCTTGCCTCGATGGACAGGGTCCGCGAGGCGGCCGACAAGCTGGAGCGCGTCGTCGCCGACGACCTCTGGCCGCTGCCGAAGTATGAGGAGATGCTCTTCATCAAGTAGGTGAAGCTGCGCTGGGGAGCGCGTGTGTCAGGACAACGGCCCTTCGTGGCCGTCGTCCTCAGGGCCCGGGGGCGGAAGTTCGTCCTCGGGCCCTTTTTTGTCTTCCGGCGGGTCCTTGATCGCGTAACGGATCAGCGCGAAGACGGCGCCGGCGCCGAGGATCGGGATCATGCCGCCGAACAGGACCGGCTGCCACGCCTCTTCGGCGCGGACGATGCGGATCCCGGCGGTGAGGGTGTCGGGTGGGATCATCGGGGAGCTTTCGGCAGGCCGGGTCCACCGGCCAGTGGGTTGAGATCGGCAAGAAGCTCGAGCAGGCGGGGCTGCGGCTCGTCGTCGTCGATCACGATCGCCGTCCCCGGCCAGGCATAGCGACAGTAGCGCGCGTAGGCCTGGCGCGAGGAGAGGTCGGGCTCGTAGATCCAGCAGCCGCTGTTCCAGTAGCGGGTGGCGCCGCGCGAGGCGCGGACGTCGTCGAGCGGCTGGTGGGTGTGGGCGAAGACGATCTTGTCCGCCTGCTGGTCATAGCCCAGGTTGGCGACGACCTGGGAGAAGGCCTCGAGCGCCCCCTCGGTGGGGTTCGAGCGCGAGAGGACGGTCGGCTCGGGGTAGCTCGGCACCGCCGGCGGCGGGCCGGCGATCGGCTGCTCGCGTGCCTGGCGCTCGACCTCGTCGTGGACGACGGCGTCGAAGTGCGCGGCGCTCGGCAGCCTTTCGCCCTCGCCGTCGGTGCGATCGCGGAGGCTCGCGGCGGCGCGGCGGACCTGGCGGACCGGGGCGCCCGCGGCGGTGGCGACGCGGCCCGCCCGCTGGGCGGCGCGGAAGACGTTCTGCTGGGCGTGGGTGCCATGCGGCATCTGCGCCGCGATGTAGAGCCACTCGGTGAGGAGCGTCGTCACCGACTCGTAGTCCGCCTCGCAGGTCGGTTCCTCGGGGCCACCGGAGGCGATCGCCCAGAGGGTGCGGGTGAGGAGCCGCGATCCGCGCGAGCCGCTCATCCGCGCGTGCGGGTCGAGGTAGTGACCGTGCGTGCAGAGGACGCCGGCGAAATCGTAGGTCGGATAGGCGATCTCGACCTCCACCCCGGGCATGCGCGTCTCGAGGAAGCTCTGGAAGAAGGTCGGGCCGGGCGGCTCGTGGATCGCCGAGCCGTCGGGACGGAGCACCTCGCCGCGGGCCAGCGCCGCCTCCAGCTGGTTCTCTTCGTCGCGGTGGACGAAGTGGTGGTCGTGGTTGCCGGCGAGGAAGACGAAGCGCTTGCCGGACAGCTTCTCGCCGATCAGCTTCAGCAGACCCGCCGAGGAATCGACCGCGTCGGCGACGGAGCCGAAGAGGAAGTCGAAGAGGTCGCCGAGCAGGATCACCTCGTCGACACCGTCCAACGCGGGCGCGAGGCGCTCGAGGAAGAACTCCTCGCGCAGGAGGTCGCGCCCGGTCCAGGCGCCGAAGTGCGTGTCGGAGATGACCAGGGCGCGCAAGCTGGGGAGTTTAGATGGCTGATTCGGCGAGTCCCGCGGGTCTCGGGGGAGCTGGGGCTGGGGGCTGGGAAGGGATGGGCGCGGGAAAGCTGGCGCCCGGGGAAGGGACGGAGCCCTTTGAAGCTGGCGCCCGCGGAAGGGACGGAGCCGTTGCCGGCTGGCGCTCGGAAGGGACGGGGCCGTTGCCGGCTGTCGCCCGCAAAGGCCGGGCCTCTTGAAGCCGGCGCCCGGTTAAGGGAAGGGCCGTCTCGTCCACGGCCCTGGCAGGCTGTGGCCGTGGACGAGACGGCCGGGTATGTGGGGAGTGTGGAGGGATCCTCGCGAGAGAGACACGGGAGAGGGACGGATCCGTCACGGAAGTCCCACCCCGTCACAGTGATGCCGGGAACGTCACTCTTCCTCCCGGCTTCTTGCGACGTTGCAATCACGTGACCAGGGTTTGACCACACCAGGGTGTGGTCAAAGTCGACATCGCGTCTCCGGGCTCCGTTTTCGGCCCTCTGGGGGCCTCGAAGTGTGACGTTCCCGGCATCTCTGTGACCGATCGGGCCGAGGTCTGGCTTCTCTCGCGCGGGACGGTCACGGAAGCCCGACCTCGTCACGAAGACCGTGAGAACTCCACGTTTCCTCCCGTCTTCCTCATGCTTCGTGCGCATCCCGTGCGACCCCCCAGGTCGATGGGCCGAAAACTTGCCTTTATGTCCGGTTTTCGGCCCATCAACCTGGGGGTGCGACGGAAGGGTGACGAACCTTTGGACTTCCTGGCGAACCCTCACGTCCTGGGCGTCTCATGGCGGTCACAGCCAGCCAGGACCGCCATGAGACGCCCAGGACCGATCTCGGACGGCCGCGACCGCCTGGAGTACGGCCGGCTAGGCCCGGGACTTAAGCCGCATCTTCAGGCCGCCCCGGGGCGAGAGCGTCGGCATCTGGCGGACCGTCATCGTGCGGCCCGGCAGGGCGTCGGCGCGGAGGCGCTGCAGCAGCATGGTCGTCACCAGCTTCACCTCGATCAGGCCGAAGCGTTTGCCGATGCAGATACGTTGGCCGCCGCCGAAGGGGACGTAGGCGCCGCGCGGCAGGGCGGCTTTGCGCTCGCGGGTGAAGCGCTCGGGGACGAAGGCCTCGGGCTCGGGGAAGACCTCGGGCAGGCGGTGGCTGGCCCAGGAGCAGTAGTTGACGTAGGCGCCCTTCGGCACCTGGTAGCCGCCCCATTCGAAA
Organism: uncultured Actinomycetes bacterium; assembly: GCA_963782515.1. GTDB lineage: Bacteria > Actinomycetota > Thermoleophilia > Solirubrobacterales > 70-9 > VAYN01. The sequence goes on from CAWAJY010000004.1 coordinate 2,307,881, forward strand.
TCGCGGACGGCGCGGCGGGGCCCGATCCAGGCAGGCGGATAGAGGCGCAGGACCTCGTCGACCACCATGTCGAGGTAGGGCATCTCCTTCTCCAGCTGGTCGATCGTCGGCGCGGCGCCGCCGAGCACCCGGTCCTGCTCCTCGCAGAGGCGCTCCAGGGCATCGGGGTGGTGCGCGAGCTCCCAGAGGGCGAAGGTGACGGTCGAGGTGGAGGTGTCGTGGCCGGCGAACATCAGCGTCATCACCTGGTCGCGGATCTCGGTGTCGGAGAAGCGCTCCCCGTGCTCGCCGCGGGCGCCGACGAGCAGGCTGAGGATGTCCTGCCGCCCGCCGTCAGGCGCGGCGCGGCGGCGCTCGATCTCCCCGTAGACGATGCCGTCGAGGACGGCGCGGGCGACCATCATGCGGCGCCATGGCGACCCGGGACCGCGCAGCAGGCGGAGGGCGAAGTCGGTGCCGAAGTAACCGAGCGCCTCCTCGAACTTCTCCGCCGCCAGGTGGCCCTTGCCGCCGTCGTCGGGGTCCAGCCCGAGCAGCGCCCGCATCGCGATCCGCATCGCCAGCCCCCGCATCCAGGCGTAGACGTCGACCACGGAATCGGGTCGCAGCGCGGCGATCGCCGCCTCCGCCTCGTCGACCATCGCCGCGGTCGAGGCCTCGACCTGTTCACGGTGGAAGGCGGGGACCATGATCGCCCGGGCGCGGTCGTGGTACTCGTCGTCCACCGTCAACAGGCCATCCCCGAGCAGCGGGATGAGGTCGCCGAAGCTCGACTCGCGCCAGTGGAAGTTCTCCGGGTGGCCGACCGTGACGTAGTGGTTGGCCTCCGGCCCGAGCATCCAGACCGCGGTGATGTGGAGCATGCGCATCGAGAAGATCGGCCCGAACTCTTCGTAGCCGCCGAGCAGCAGCGGCAGCGGATCGTGGGCGACCTGCCTGGTCCGCGCCCAGTTGAAGTCGCGTGGACCAGGCGGGTACTGGCCGCGTCCGCGGATCTCGACCGCAACGTCTTCGTAGACGCGCCGAACCGGGTTCGCGGAAAGGCGCGGCGGGCGCGTTGCGATCGGCGCCGTCGAGTCGACCGTGGCCATGGCGCGGAAGCTTAACGACAAAACTGGCCGGCTGGCCAGTCAGGAGCCTCAGGCAGCCGCTTTGGCGGCGAGCTGGCCACAGGCGGCGTCGATGTCGCGGCCGCGGGTGAGGCGGACGGTCGCGGAGACGCGGTGCTCGGCGAGAATCGCGCGGAAGGTCTCGATCCGCTCCGGCGAGGAACCGTCGTAGGCGCCCGTCGGGTTGTAGGGGATCAGGTTGATCTTGTAGATCCGCGGGTCCAGCAGGGCGGCGAGTTCACGGGCGTGCTCGGGAAGGTCGTTGACGCCGTCGAGCATCACGTACTCGACAAAGACCTTGCGCCGGCGCTTGGCCCGGTACCGATCGCAGGCGGCCAGCACCTCGGCCAGCGGATAACGGTCGTTCACCGGCATCAGCTGCGAGCGCAGGGCATCGTTGGGCGCGTGCAGGGACAAGGCCAGGCCGATCGGCTTCTCGAATTCGGCGATGCGGTCGATCCCCGGCACCCAACCGACCGTCGAGATCGCGGTGCGGCGGTGGGTCACGCCGAGGTCGGGAAGGCGTTCGCAGGCGGCGAGCACGTTGTCGATGTTCATCGTCGGCTCCCCCATCCCCATGAAGACGACGTGGTCGATAGCTTCGACGCGACGGAAGTGGAGTGCCTGGTCGAGGATCTCGTCGGCGGTCAGGTTGCGGCCGAACTTCATCTTCCCGGTGGCGCAGAAGGTGCAGGTGAGCGGACAGCCCGACTGCGATGAGACGCAGACCGAGCGCCTCCCGTCGCGATAGCGCATCAGCACCGCCTCCAGCGGGCGCCCGTCGGCGGTGTCGAAGAGCGTCTTCACCGTGCCGTCGTCGGAGCGTGCCTCGGCGCGGACCGAGAGCGTCGACAGCGGCAGGTCCGCCTCCAACCGCCCCCGCAGCCCCGCGGGCAGATTCGTCATCTCCTCGTAGCCCCCCACCCCGCGCGCGACCCACTCCCAGACCTGGGAGGCGCGGTACTTAGGCTCGCCGGCGGCGGCGAGGACCTCGTTCAGACGCTGCGTGTCCACCCGACGAGGTTAGTGGGGAGGGCGCGCGGCCGGTGCCGCGAACCGCGGCTGCACGGTCCTGGAGGACAAATACGTACCGCCCTGTAGCGCTTTTCTTGCCGGATGCCCCATGATTACCCTTGGGAAGTGGAGAGATGAAGATCTATGACGTACCAGAGATCCTGCGTTCGCCGGCACCGGTTGCAGTCACGCTGACCACTTTGGCCCGCTACCGCGCCGCGATCCTGCCGGTCGTCGCTCGCGAGCTGGAGGTGCTCGCGGAGCGCGCCGCGGCGATCCCCGATCCGGTCCTGCGGCACTCCGCAGCGGAGGCACTGACCGAGAAGCGAGGCAACGTCGAGGCGACGGCCACCCTCGCGACCCTCGCCCCACGCCGAGGGCGGCTGGCGGCGATCCGCGCGTCCACCGCCCTGCAGGTGGCCGTCGATTACCTCGACACGCTCGGTGAGACCGCCGGCCCGGACTCGCTCGAGGACGGACTGCGGCTACACCGCTCGCTCGCCATCGCGCTGACCCCGGGAGCGGAGCCGCTCGACTGGTACGAGCGCCACCCGCGCGGCGATGACGGCGGCTACCTGGACGCTCTGGTGGCGACCTGCCAGGAGGCCGTCGCGGTACTCCCGGGACAGGCCGCGCTGCCCGCCGCGCGTCGCGCCGCCGCCCGCTGCGGCGAAGGGCAGAGCCACACCCATGCCGACCACGGCGCCGGCCTGGAGGCCTGGGCGTCGACGCTCCCCCCCACCCCGGGGCTGCGCTGGTGGGAGGCGGCGGCGGGAGCGAGCTCCTCGGTCGGCGCCCACGCCCTGATCGCCCTCGCCGTCGACCCAGGGTCGAGCGAGGAGGAGGCGGAGCGCACCCTCGCCGCCTACGACCCGTGGATCGGGGCGCTCACCGTGATCCTCGACGACCTCGTCGACCGCGAGCGAGACGCGCGCGGCGGCGACCACAACTACCTCGGCTATTACGGCCCGGAGGCACCCGAGAGGATCGACTTCCTCGTCGCCGGCGCCCGCCGGGCGCTGCGCGCGACCCGCCGCCGCGCCGTCCACGAGGCGATCCTGAACGGCGTCCTCGCCTACTACCTGGGTCGCCCCACTTCCGGCGATGACCGGCGGCCCGCGAGCGCCGACAGCGTCCCGGTGCGGACCCTCGCCACCGCGCTGAGGCTTGCCGCGTGACGACCGAGGCCCGCGCCCGCCACGTCGCGATCATCACCGACGGCAACGGCCGCTGGGCAAGCGAGCGGAACCTCCCGATCGGCGAAGGCCACCGGGCGGGAGCCGAGACCGTGCGGGCGCGACTTCGCGACGCGGTCGAGCTCGGCGTCGAGGAGCTGACGATCTACGCCTTCTCGACCGAGAACTGGGACCGCTCGAACAAGGAGGTGAGCGGCCTGCTGGCGCTGCTCGCCGAGTACATCGACGGCGTCACCCCGGAGCTCCACGCGGAGGGCGTGCGGCTGCGCTTCCTCGGCGAGCGCGGCGAACGCCTGCCCGACACCCTGGTCGAGAGGATGGACTGGGCCGAGCGCCTCACCGACGACAACCGGCGGATCACCTTCTACGTCCCCTTCAACTACGGCGGTCGGGCCGAGGTCGTGCGCGCGGCGGCGGCGTTCGAGGAGGGCGGCGAGGAGGACTTCCGTCGCGGCCTCTACGCGCCCGAGATGCACGACCCCGACCTGGTGATCCGGACGAGCGGCGAGCGGCGTCTCTCCAACTACCTGCTCTGGCAGGTGGCGGAATCGGAGCTGATCTTCCGCGACGAGTACTGGCCCGACTTCAGCCGTCGCTCGCTGGAGGAATGCCTGGCCGAGTACGCCGGCCGGATCGAACGACGCAAACAGGCCCAGGGGGTTTCAGGGAGTCCCCCTGGGCCGTTGAAGCGTTCGCGTGGAGCGAGGCCGCCCAGGGAAAGGCGGGACGCTCCGAGTCGGCCATCGATCGAGTTCGGCGACGACCCTGAAGAATGAGAACACATACGGACCAACAATGCAACACCGCGGTTTGCTTAGGCCAGCTGATTAGCCCACTTTCGTGCCTCGTCGAAGCCGAGGTACGGAAGCGTCGCCAACAGCACGAGGTCCGGGCGCAGCTCACGCAGGGCGTCGAACCTCCCCACCCTGATGTGATCGCCGACGAGTCCGATGATGCCCGCCACCAGTGCCTCGTCGGTGCTGCCGGGCAGCCGCGAGCCATCCGGGGCGTCCCGGGAGATAAGTGCCGCGAGCCGCTCCACAGCGCGTGTATACCCGCCTGGAGAGCCATTCTCGGTCGATTCCATGACGAGGAGGGCATCGACCACGGCGGGGTGTCCGATCGCATAGTCGACCCCCGCGTAGATCCCCGCCGCGATCTGGGCGGGCCACTGCTCCTCGGCACCGCAGGCATCGGCGACGCTGGCCTCGAAGTCACCGATCAACTTGCCGAAGATCTCCCCTGAACCCTCTCCAGCGCCCCCTGCAGCCTGTGCCATATTTCGGGACACTAACAGACCACTGAGCGCCAAGTTCGCGCTGTGGCGCTACCCGCGAGCGCGGCAGGAACGGGTGATGCTGGTGCCGATACGACGGCCCCCGGCGAAGGTGAAGCTGGCCTTCGCGAAGGAGAAGAAGCCGGCCGTGAACTGTTTCGGAAGGGGACACGAGGCACTCAGATAGCTGCGCTCGCGGCCGCGATACTCGAAGCGGCGAAAGAGCCTCACTTCGAAGTGGGCGAAGTGAGGCCAGGGGCCCAGCTCGGGCGGCAGATCGGCGACCAGCCTGGTGCGCACCCGCCCCGTATCGAGGCGCAGGAGGAAAGGCAGCACGACTACCGTCGGCGGGTTGGCGGCGAAGCCGTGGAAGATCACCGCGCGCCGGCCCTTCACCGTCCCGTTGAAGGCGAGCAGCTCGGCATGGACCGCGAACGGCGGCTGGTTCGGCACGTGGACCTGCGCCTCCAACCGGCCACGGCCGACGAGGGCATCGCGACAGGCGTCCATCGCCGCGGCCGAGGTGGTGTTGCGGAGCTTCTGCACCGGGCAGATCGGCAGTCCCTTGGTGTCGAGGACGCCCTGCCCCGGCAGGCTCAGTTCAACCCGGGTCACGCGTGGGATCAACGTGCCGTCCGTGGTCTGCAGACCGCCGGCGAGGCGGACGGCGACCGGCGCCGGTCGGTCGCGCGGCAGGGCGAGGGGCGCGAGGCCGCCGTCGAGGGAGACGATCAGGTGCCCGTCCTGGGTACGCTCGCCCCCGGCCGTGGAGGCCGCGAACGCGACGATGGCCATGGCGAGGAGGAGCGCGCCGAGCGCCCGTCCCGCCGCCCGGCCACGCCGTCCCCTCATCCGTACCGCGAGAACTTGAAGCTGCAGTAGTTGAAGCCGAAGGCGAGGACCACGTTGTTGGCGAGGTTGCCGCTGTGGATGAAGCGGGCGGTGAGCCGCTGGGCCTTGATCCCCCGCCCGGCTCGCAGCTGCGCGGTGATCTGCTGCAGGTAGGACTCCTGGCGGTTCAGCAAGGTGAACCACTTGGCGAGCTTCGCCTCGTCGGCGGGCGGCCGCGGCACCACAGCGATCTTCTTGACGGTGCCACCGAAGATCGCCGTCGCCTTGGCGAACTTCGCGGTGGCGACGGACAGGCGTTCAGCCTGGAGATCGCCGCGAGCGCCGCGCATCGCCGTCTGGGTCGCCAAGGCATCAGCCTTGCAGATCGCCTCGAGCTGCTGCACGTATTCCGTGCGCGTCGGCCCTTCGTCCGCCGCCGCGACGCTCGCGCCCAGCAGTGCCAGCAGCGCCACGATGATTCCGATCCGCTTCATATTCCCTGTGCCCTCAACATTCCCCCTGGTCTCACGATTCGGTCAGCACCTTACGCCGTGGCAGCACCCTTTCCAACACCGGTGGCACCTTCCAGACGCGGTCGCCGATCAGCAACATCAAGGCAGGCAAAAGCACGATCCGGACCACCGTCGCGTCGAGCAGGATCGCCACGGTCAGCCCGATCCCCATCTGGCTGACGGTCGCGATCGGCGCGAGGGCGAAGGCGATGAAGACCGCCGCCATGATCGCCGCCGCTCCGGTGATGACGCCGGCCGTGCGCTCGATCCCGAAGGCGATCGCCGCGCGGTGGTCCCCGTCGACGTCGTAGCGCTCGCGCATCCGGGCGAGGAGGAACACCGCATAGTCGATCGAGAGGCCGAACGTGACGCCGAAGATCGCCCCGGCGCCGACCGTGTCTATATACGGGTGCCCGCCGAGCGGGGTCCCCTCCGGCAGCTTGCACACCAGGGTCACGACCCCGATCGCCGCGCCGACCGACAGCAGGTTGAGGCCGACCGTGAGCAAGGCCAGCAGCGGCGCCCGCAGGACGACGACGAGGGCCAGCAGGGTGAGCAGGACGAAGGCGCCGATCACCAGCGGCAGCCGGGCTTCGGTGGTCGCGCCGTAGTCGTTCAGGGTCGCGGCGCCGCCGGCGACGCCGGTCCGCAGGCCGCCCGCGCTCGCGAGCCGCCGCGCTTCGCCGCGCAGCATCGCGTCGACTTCGCGCGAGCCGTCGCTGTTGAAAGGCTGGGTGGAGACGACGAGGATCCGGGCCGCCTGGCCGCCGCCTTCGAGGCTGATCGCCTCCCCCGCCGCTTCGCGGCTGCGCGGCGGCGCCCCGTCGAGCGCCGAGAGGACGAAGTAGCCGGAATCGAAGATGTGAGGCGAGTCCTCCTGCAGGCGACGGGCGCCCTCGGCGAGCGGCGCGGCGAGGGCGCTGACGCGGACGCCCGCGCGGTGCAGGCCGGTCTGCAGCGGATAGGTGCGGCCGGCGCCTTCGGCGAGGCCGTCGCGCAGGGCGCCGGCGCCGCCCTCGAGTTCGTTCAGCCCGCGCGAGAGCCGTTCGGCGCCGCCGCCGAGCCGGGCCAGCCCCCCGCTCAGCTCACCGGCCGACCGGGACAACCGCCCCACCCCATGTTCGAGCTTGCGACCGCCGGGGACGAGACGGTTGAGGGCACCGTTGACCTCGCGGGCGACTTCGCGCAGGCGGCGCACTTCGGTGCGGGTGAGGGCGATCTCCCGGGCGAGGGTCCGCGCTTCCGTCGCCGGCTTGCGCAGCGAGGGGTCTGAGGCGGCGGCACGTTCGAGGCGATGGGCGAGCTTGCGGGATCGCGCCAGCTCACCGCCGCGGAGGCGCGGCAACAGCGAGCGTAGCCCGAGCGCCAGGGTCAGCGTGCCGACCGAGGTGCGCTGCTGGCCCTCGGCGAGCTTGCGACTGCCGTCGGCGAGCAGTTCGATCGCGCTCGTCGCTTCTTCCCCGCGGCCGGCGGCGCGGCGGAGCTCGGTGGCGATCACGCCCGCCCCCTTCGCAGCGCGTTCGGAGCCCTCGGCGAGAAGGCCACTGCCGGCCGCCCCGTCGGCGAGCCCCGTGCGCAGTTCGGCGACCGCGCCCGCCGCGCGGCGCAGCCCGGGCCCGAGTTCTTCGAGGTCTTCTGGCGAGGAGCCTTCCCTGCCTCCGCCCCCCGAGCCCTCCACGGTCCCGGTGAGCTTGGCGCCCAACGAGCGCAGCGGCTTCGCCTGGGCGAGGATCGGCGCCGGGCCGATCACAGCCCGGACGCCGGGGCGGGCGGCGATACGCCGCTGGGTGCGGGCGAGGAGGTCGAGCGTCTCGCGGTCGGTGATCGGGCCGCGTTCGGTGGCGGCGACCAGGACGAAGGGCGACTCCCAACCGGGGCCGACGGCGCGGTCGATCGTCTCCGCGGCCTGGCGGGCGGGGTTGGAGGAGGAGAGCTCGTCGATCCCCGGCGGCCCGGTGTTGAAGGTGACGGCGGGCAAGGCGAGCAGGACGAGCGGCACGGCGACTGCGATCGCGGCCACGGCCGGGCGGCGCAGGGCGGCGGTGACGGCCCGCGCCACCGAGAGCGAGCCGGCGGCAGAGCGCCGCGGGACGGCACCGCGGTTGACGCGCTCGCCGAGCAGTGCCAGCAGGGGCGGCAGCGCCAGGGTGGAGATCGCCACCGAGATCACCGTCACCACCGCGGTCGCCACCGCCAGCGAGAGCAGCAGCGAACCGGGCTGCAGGGCGGCCGAGAAGACCAGGGCGACGATCAGCACCGACCCGGCGAAGAACGTGGTGCGGCCCGCGGCGGCACGGGTGATCCGCGCCGCCTCGCCCGGCGAGCGGCCGGCGGCAAGCTCCTCCCGGAAGCGGGAGACGACCAGCAGCGAGTAGTCGACCCCGAGCGCGAGCCCCATCATCGTGCAGACGACGAGTGACAGGGCGTCGATCGTCATCGCCCCGGAGAGCAGCGAGAGGACGCCGCGGCCGGCGACCACGGTCAGCGCGCCGAAGGCCAACGGGATCATGGCGGCGACGAGCGAGCGGAAGACCAGCAGGAGGATGATCAGGAGCAGCGGCACCGCGAGGAGCTCGGCCCGCTCGGCGGCGTCGAGCGATTCCTCCTGCAGGGCGCGGGCGACGCTGGCGTAGCCCGACTGGGTCGCCGTCACCGGCGCGTGGATCGACCCGGCCAAGGTGGCTTCGAGGCGCGGCACGGTCTCCCGCATCGCGGTCGCTAATGGTACGCGCGAGTCAACCAATAGGATTGCCTTGCGCGGGGACGGACGCAGCGCGGCCACCGACCCCCGATCCCAGGGCGAGATCACCGTCGCCTCCGGTTCGCGCCGCAGCTCCCGCACCAGCGCGACGCCTTGCCGGTTCACCGCCGCCTCCGGCCCCTGGAGCAGGATGACCGACGGCGAAGACTCCCCAAAGTGGCTCTCGGAGAGCTTTTCCGCTTCCGCCGCGGCAGTGCCCGGGATGCTCAGCGACAGCGGATCGAGCCGATCTTCGACGCCGATCCCGATCACGCCGAGCACCGCGCAGCACAACAAGACCGCGGCCAACCCCACGAGCGCTCGGCGCTCCCTCACCGGGCAGATTCCTCCATCCGGCCCAGTCTAAGCCGCACAACGGCATAGGCCGGTACGCCTGTGTCCCAAACCGACGGCCACGGAGGTCACCGACAGCGGATGTCGGCGACCCCCGCTGTCGGTGACCCTGCCATCGGACCTACTTCTTCTTGCCGCCTTTGCCGCAGCCGGCGACCGAAACCAGCGGGTTGGTGTTCGCGACCTTGCCGTTCTGGCCGTTGAATTCGACGCTCGCCCGCGGCTTCGCCTTGCAGAGGTTCGTGTTGTTGACCAGGAGGCCCTTGCCGCCCCCCTGCATCGTCAACACGAATTTGCTCACCGGCGCATCCGGGACCGTTTCGAACGTGTTGCGGATCCGCGACTTGTAGGAGCTGATCCGTCCGGCCAGGTCGATGTGGATCTGTCCGTCGAGGGAGGCGACCAGGTCGGGCAGCTTGTTGCTGCTCGAGCGCAGGTACACGGGTCCTTCCAGCGGCTTGTCGAGCAATGGGGTCCATGCCTTCGCGTAGCCGTAGATCGACTTGGCCGGGCATTGGTTCGCCGCATACTGGACCCTCGTGCAAACGGTTTTGATGTGCGCGTTCTCCAGGTACTCGGTCTTCGGCAGGGTCACCTGGACCCGCTTCAGGTTCGCTTCGTTCTTCCCGGTCGTGAGAGTGGCCGTCAACTTCGGGTGGCCGCCGCGTCGGGTCGGGGCGCCGGAGAACTTGAACGCCAGCTTCGGTTCCAGGCCGAGACGTTCGCAGGACCCCACCTGGAAGCGAGCCGCGATCGGCGCGAAGAACCCGCCGGGAGAGGCTGCGGTCCCGGCGATCTGACCCGGTTCACAGCTGGTCGGGTTCAGGGTGAAGTCGGACCGGCCGAGTTCGACCCTCACGTCACGCAGATCCAACGGGATGCCGTGCAGGATCGTCGGCAGGGGGTCGCTGACGGCGGTGATCTGGGCGTTGACCGGGTTGACCTGAAGAGCTGCCCGGACGACGACGTTGCCGAGGTCGAAGGGCCCTGCGACCGCAGGGGTGACAAACGCCAGGCTCAACGGGGCGCCCTTGTACGGCCCGGCCAGATAGGCGCGACCGGTGTTGACGTAGAACGGATTGGGACCCGCACCAGCGCCGACGCTCACCGTCCCCACCTGGCTTGCGGCCGGGCACGAGGGCGAGCCAAGCTGCGCCGCGCCGGTTCCTTCGGCACCGGGAATTGCTGCCAGCGCCGCGTCGGAGCAGTAAGGGATGCCCGCGAGCTTGCCGAGCAGTCCCGGAGGCAACGTGGCATTGAGGCTCTTGAGCAGCTGGGTGCCGTCTTCACGGCTCAGCGACAGCTGGAAGGGCGCATAGGCGCCCGCCATCGGGTTGGTGGTACCGGCGGCGAACTTCGGTTCGAAGCCACCGGTCGGACAGGGCTTGCCGTTCGGACCGCGGCTGACCTGAAAGGAACTGGTCGTGCTCTTCGGCGCGGTACCCGACCAGGGGGTGAACCGCAGCCCGGTCGTGTAGGTACCGCATCTCGGCGGGTTGATCAGCGCCGCCCGCGGTCCGCCGAAGAATTCGACGTTGAAATCTTCGAACGGGAGCTGGGGCTGTTCGTCGAAGCTGGCGGTCAGCCTTCCCGTGCTGGGATCCGTTTCGATCTTCCCCGGGAGCTTGATGACGACGCCGGTCGCCGGATCGTCGAACGCGATATACGTGGCCAGCAACGAACCGAACTTGTTTTCACCCTGCTTGGCGAGGTAGACCGAGCCGTCGAGGGTATGGCCGAGCAGCGGCGTCGACACTTCGGCCGTGCCGATCTTCGAGTTGGCAGGGCAGTTCGCCGGTTCGGGGCTCATCAGTGCGATCTGCGCCGCCGTGCAGGAGCCGAGGCCATCAGCCGCCGCCGGGTTGACCGACATCCCTTCCGGCAGGGTGACGACGGCGCTCCGGAGGTGCGCGGTAGCGAGGCCACCGGGATCCCGCAGCCCGTCTTGGGGCATGTGGAGCGTGACGTCGAGACCGGTCGGGCTATCGGCCTGGCTCGAGGTGGGCTGAACGGAGGCGTCGACACGGACCGGCAGCCGGTCACAACCGGTCGGGCCCTGCGGTGCGCCCCAGCCTTCCTCCGGCAGTGGATACCCCGGGAGCAGATGGCTGACGAAGCTGGCGTGCTCGATGACGGACGGGTTCTGCCACGAGTTGGTACTGAGGTTGGTGGCCAGGCCGACACCGGGAGCCGTGCAGGCAGTTGGATTGGTGATGAACGGGACCGGTTCGCCGCTGACCGGGTTGGGACCCCACGAGCGATCGCCGACATCACTTTCACAATCGTGGGGAGGAGTGGCGGAGGGCACCGCGCAGCGCTGGATGTCGTGTTCGCTGCTCCAGGGCACTCCCCACAGGGTCAGCGAGGAGTTGATGATCTGCACGCCCTGGCTGATGTTCGCGAACTTGAGGGTGACACCGTAGTCCGACCCCGAGCGTAGTTCGGCTTCGACCAGGAGGCGAATCCCGGCGAACTCGAAGCCGAAGGTGGCGGGAGATCCGGGCGTCGGCTCCAAGTTCCATACGGCGCTCATGAAATGGACGCCTTCGAGAAGTTCGATTTCGGCGATCCCGATCTGGCTATCAACGGGGCAGTTGGTGCCGTTGTTGCTAACGGGGATGAATTCGAAAAACTGGACCTGGCTGCATTTGGGTACCGCCCCCGGGTTACCGATCAGTCCAGGAGGCAGTTCGACTTCGATGTTCCTCGGATCGCCGTCGGGCACCTGAGCACCAAAGAGCCCAGGGTCCGCATGGGTGTTGAAGGCGATGATCGCGGAGGCACCGAATGGGTGCCCGCCCGCCTGGGTGTAGGGGGTACCGGAGGCATCACCCGCAACCTGGCCGTCGAACGCTTCGACGCCGAAGGCGGCACGCGCACCGACCGGTGAAACCGCCGCCAGGACGAAGGCCAGACAGGTGATGAGAATGCCAAGGCGCCCGCGATGACGTCGGGGGGTCTCGTTGCTGTGCTGCTTGTCCACGCTCTCGATTCCCTTCGTCTTCGCGAGGTTCCCGGCTCGACTCCTTGGGGCGGTCATCGACCGGTCCCCCTGTTGGCATCGGCGTGTCGTGACTTCTTCTTCGCGCTCTTCTTCTTGCCGTGCTTCTTCGTCTCGTGGGCCTTCTTGTGTGCCTTCTTCTTGTGTGCCTTCTTCTTGTGTGCCTTCTTCTTGTGTTGATTCGGGTTGCCAGGCCCGCTGAAGCTCGAGCTGGCCGGAGCGACGGCAGAAGGAGCCGCCGTCGGTTCACCGTGGCAATCTTCGCCGGTGCACAGCGGGGCCAAGACGCCCGGTTCGGAGAAGCCGCCGTCGACACGAACGTCGTAGAGATCGGCGAGGTTGTCGGTGTCGCCGCGGACCAATCTCTGACGGGTGACGATGAAGACGTCCTTGCCGTCGGCGCTGGCTTCGAGGATGCGGGCGTCGTACTGGCTGGTACCGCTCGTGAGCAGCTTCAGCCCCTGGGCCCGCTGCCACATGTAGACATCGGTCCGATCATTGGTGTCGGCGGGAACGAGCTGTTCACCGCTTTCGAAGAACACCCGGGAGCCGTCGGCGCTGATCGAGCGGGCCTTGCCTATCGAGCGTTGATTGAGCGTCGAGGTCTGAGCGACGCTCGAGAGTCCGGCGAGCAGGGCCGGCGCCTTGGCGGCCCCATTCGGACACGAGAGACAGCTCACTTCTTCGGTCGCCCCTTCGTAGAGATAGACCTCGGGGCAACGACCTTCGTAATTTCCGGCCGTCACGGAGGTGCGACAGGCGCTGGAGCTCGTCAAGTTGTGGTAGACCGAGCCGTGAGCCGTTTCGAGTTCAGAATCGGTAGTGAAGACGAAGCTGGAGCCGCTCGGAGTCTGCGCGGTGTCCCGACGCGTGGGGAGTGTGTCGTAGATAGCGCCGAAACCTTGCAGTATGGTTTGAGCGGATTTCACCGTCGCGACGTAGCTGAGCTTTTCCTGTCCCGGCTGCCAGCGGTAGATCGCGGGCAGCCCACCTGGGTTATGTCCCGCCACCAGTTCTCCTCCCCTGGACAGGAAGTAAATCGAGTCGAGGTCGGCACTGACCGCCAACGTGGTCGGCGTTGGCTCCGGGGTCCCTGAACCAGTCACATCGTCGGTCAGCGCCTTCGTGGAGTGGGTACCGGTGTCATAAAGGCTGTAGCCGGAGGCGGGAACTTCCGGCTCGTAGAGGACCTTCGAACCCGCCGTGCTCGCGGCGACAAATTCGACGCGAGAGTTCGGGGGATGGATCTCGGTGGTCGTTTCGGTTGCGAGATCGCGCACATAGAGTCCTTCTGCAATCGCCGAGTGGTTGTTCACATTGGGAATGCTGAAGAAGACCCGATTACCGTCAGCCGAGATCGCACCCTGGGAACCTTCGAATCCACCAATGCCCAAGACCTGTCTAGTGGTCATGCCACCGGAAGGCGTGCCGTCGGGCAGGACACTCGCCAACCGCACTGATTTGCCGTCGAAAACGTAGGTCTTCGGGAACGGTCCGACCGGGGCTTCGGGGGTGAGCGCATATTCGGAATCGAAGACGACGCTGGAGTTGTCCGGCGTCATCCAGCTGAACTTCGGGATCGGATTGACGAAGTTGGCTTCGGTCGGGCCACCGCGACTCACGAGGCTGTAGGAACCCGTTTCGAGGTTGCGGCTATAGATGTTGCTGGTCCCTTCCGCGACCCCCGGAGAGAGCGAACGGTTGGTGAGAACGATCGCCTTGTCGAGATCGTCGCTGACCGCTTCGACGGTCGAGGTGAATCCGGATCCCCCCCACCGTAGACGCTGGCGTTCTGCGCGGGTGAGATCGGGCTGGTGGTCCAGCCGTCGGCGCCCCGCACCGCCCGGTAGATGCTTGGGAAGGCGGCGCCGACCGGATCGGCGAAGGCAGCCGATGATCCGTAGGCGATCGCATTGCCATCGGCGGTGCCCTTGGTGAAGGCCCTCTGGGTCATGCCGAGGACGTCGGCGCCGCCCTTCTGCAGCGGCGAGACCATCTCGTAGGCGCGGCATTCGGGCAGGGCCGTGGCGTTCTGTTCGATCCGGATCGCTTCGTTGGAGCAGGCGGCCGCGGCGGGTGCCGTGGTGAAGTTCACGTCGTTGCCCCGGGCGGTACCGGTCGCGTTTTCAGCGACGATGCGGAAGTGGTAGCCGGTCGAGGGGGTCAGGCCGGTGACCGCCGCGACCACGGTCGTCGGCTGACCCGCTTCACCGGCGAAACTGTTGCCGGCCGCCGGCGCGATGCTGCCGTAGGCGGTGCTCGTGCCGTATTCGAAGTGGTAATGGGTGGCCTGGTTGTTGGGGTTGATCGCGGCCCGCAGCACCGCCTTGACGCCTTCGACCCCGCTTGCCGCGAGCGTGGTCACGGTCGGCGCGCTGGCGGGGGTCTGGAAGCTTTCGGGATTGCTGGTGGCGGTGCCGTCGGCGTTGACGGCGACCAAGCGCACTTCGTAGCCTGCCTTGGCTTCGAGCCCGGTCACCGAAACGCTGCCCGTGGCCACCGGGGCTTCGCCGGAACCGGCGTCGACCAGGGGCGTCTGGGCCCAGGTTCCGCTACCCGCACGCCGGTATTCGAAGTGCCACTTCGTCGCCTGTCCGTTCGGTTCCACCGTGCCCGAGAACTTCGCCGCGGTGGAGGTCACGGATTCGGTGTCGACCGAGTCGATACCGGCCTGCGGCGGAGCGCCGATGGCGGTGACCTGGGTCGCCCCGTAGCTGTCGCTGAGTGGGCTCTTGGTGACGACGTAGGTGCGCTTCGAGCCGTCGCCCTGGACGGCAAGCCCGGGAACCGTCGCCCAAAGGGTTGCCCCACCCAGTTCGACCGCTTCGCGGAAGGTGCCCGTCGAGCTGAAGTAGGAGACCTGGAGGCGCTGCGAGCCGCAGTTGTATTGGTTGACCGGGGCGACGACCGCGATCGAGCCGTCGTCGGGGTCGACGGCAACCTGGCCGGTGGCTTCAAGGGAGCCGATCGTGCCTTGCGCCACGCCCCCACTCGAGAAGCGCACAACCGACGAAGTGGCCCCGCAGTTCAGGCTGATGTCCCCGGTCGAGGTGACGACGAAGATTTCACCGGCGGGATCGGCGGCGATGGAGATCGGCCGTTCGGCGGCGAAGCTGCCGGCCGCGATGCCGTCGGATTTGTAGCGGCGCACGAGGTCGGCGCCCTGGTCGGCGACGAGGAGGTCTCCGGTGGAAGGGTCGACGGCCAGCGCCCCGGTGGTGCCGGGGTCGGTCCAGCCGAGGGCGATCGGGGTGAGGGAGGAGTCGAACTTGGCGATGCCGCTCGCACCGGCGACGTAGACATCGCCGGTGGCCTGGTCGACCGCGATCCCGGTCGGCGCGGTGATCGCGACCTGGGATTCGTATTCGGCCCCGGAGCTATTCGACGCGAAGGTCTCGACCCGATTGTTCCCCGTGTCGGCGACGTAGATCCTGCCGGTCGAGTCGTCGACCGCGACCTCACCGGGATCGGAGAGCTGACCGTTTTCTGAACCGCTCCCGCCGGGCCCCGAACCATTGCCCGCGAAGCTGCCGATTTCCTTGTAGGCAGCGGACGCCGTGACGGCGGTCGCGAAGAACGAACACAGCACGGCAAGGACGAATACGGCCTTCGCGTGACGTCTCACGTAAATCTCTCTCCTCGTCTTCATGGGCGTCGCTTCTTCCCTCCCGCTCGCGCGGGTCCCTGGCCGAAGCTTGGCCATCTGTTTCTCTCCTGCCCTCAGGAACGCCACGACTCCCGTACTCGTGCGGGTCGATCCTGTGAGGCCGACGCAATAAGAACATAGGCGGACCATTTTGTCAAGCAGAGCCACAGGATGCTGTGCTTTTTTGGCTCTATAACTGGATATCAGTAGTAATTGCCGTACCGGTCTTACCCAAAAACTCGGGAGGGCTTGGGAACATCCTGATGCCGGTTATCGTCCGTTCGCGATGACGAAGACTCCTTGGGGGGATGCGGCAACGCTGCGGGAGCGGAAGCTGCGGCCGGGACGCGGGACCGACCGGCAGGAGCCGAGCGCAATCAGCGTTGTTCGCTGATCGACCTCGTGATGATGAAGCGCTCGGTCGGGCGGAGCGGACCTCGCTGATCTCAGTGACCTGCGCGCGGCGCACGGCGTACTGCCACTGCCCTAAGCAGCGGAGGTCACCGACAGCGGATGTCGGCGACCCCCGCTGTCGGTGACCCTGCCATCGGACCTACTTCTTCTTGCCGCCTTTGCCGCAGCCGGCGACCGAAACCAGCGGGTTGGTGTTCGCGACCTTGCCGTTCTGGCCGTTGAATTCGACGCTCGCCCGCGGCTTCGCCTTGCAGAGGTTCGTGTTGTTGACCAGGAGGCCCTTGCCGCCCCCCTGCATCGTCAACACGAATTTGCTCACCGGCGCATCGGGCACCAGATCGAACGTGTTGCGAATCCGCGCCTTCGACGAACTGATCCGCCCGTCGAGGTCGATGTGGATCTGTCCGTCGAGGGAGGCGACCAGGTCGGGCAGCTTGTTGCTGCTCGAGCGCAGGTACACGGGTCCTTCCAGCGGCTTGTCGAGCAATGGGGTCCATGCCTTCGCGTAGCCGTAGATCGACTTGGCCGGGCATTGGTTCGCCGCATACTGGACCCTCGTGCAAACGGTTTTGATGTGCGCGTTCTCCAGGTACTCGGTCTTCGGCAGGGTCACCTGGACCCGCTTCAGGTTCGCTTCGTTCTTCCCGGTCGTGAGAGTGGCCGTCAACTTCGGGTGGCCGCCGCGTCGGGTCGGGGCGCCGGAGAACTTGAACGCCAGCTTCGGTTCCAGGCCGAGACGTTCGCAGGACCCCACCTGGAAGTGGTCGGAGACGTTGACGCTGGTGCCGGCGCTCGAGCCGATCGTTCCCGTGATCTCCGTCGGGTCACATGAGGTGGGGTTCAGCATGAACTCACCGCGGTTCACGTCGACCCGGATGTCCCGATAGCTGACTGGGATGCCTTCGAGGATCTGGGGCAACGGGTCGGACTTGACGCTTACCTGCGTCGTCGTGGGATCGACGTTGATCGCGTTTCTCACCGCGACCGTGCCGAGGTCGAACGGACCCGCCTGGGCAGGGACCTTGACCACGAGGCTGTACGGTGCGCCCTTGTAAGGGCCCGCCAGGTACACGGCCGTCGAGGCCTTGCCGGGCTGCGGGATGTAGATCGGGTTCGTTCCCGCGCCGGCGGCCACGGTGGTGGTCCCGACCTGGCTCGCTGCCGGGCAGTCGCCCGAGGCCGCCCGCGAGTCGGGGCAGAGCGGCACCCCGGCCAGCTTGGCCAGCAGGCCCTCGGGGAGGGTGGCGCCCACGGTCTGCACGTTCTGCTGGCCATCGGGGCGCGTCACCCGCAAGGTGAACGGCGAGTAGGCACCACCGACCGGGTTGGCGGTGCCGGCTTCGAAGCCCGGTTGGAACCGGCCATTCGCCGGACAGGACCCGGTGACCTGGAACGAGTTGTCGAACGAGACCGGCGTGTCCGGGCGCGCCCAAGGCGTGAGATCAACCTGGGCCGCGTACGTACCGCAGGCCGGTGGGTTCACCAACGGCGCCGTCGGACCGGAGTTGATGCGGACGGCCAGGCTTGAGAACGGCAACTGCGGATTTTCGTCGAAGACGACCCGGAGGCGTCCGCTCTGCGGGTCGAGATCAACCTTCCCCGCCAGCTTGATGACGATCCCTCGTTCAGGGTTCTTGGCGACGAGATACAGAGCAAGCAGGGACCCGAAGGGGTTTTCCCTTTGCCGGGCGACGTAGACGCTTCCCTGCAGCGGTTCTTCCAGCAGCGGGGTGTCGATCGTCACGCTGCCGATCTTCGAGTCACTCGGGCACCCCGCCTGGGGACCGGAGCCAGCCTGCTCTTCGGCGTACTGACCAAGCGCGCAGGCGCCAAGCCCGTTGGCGGTCGCCGGGTTCACAGTCATCCCGACCGGCAACGTCATCTCCGTCTTCTTCAGCGCCGACTGGGCGACCCCGGTGGGGTTCAGCAAGCCGCCGGTCGGAACCGAGATCTTGAATTCGAGACCGGTCGGTGAGCTGGCTTCGGTAGAGGTAGGGCTGAGTTCGACCTGGGGAGAGAACGGAACCTGTTCACAGCCCGTCGGACCCTGCGCGGGACCCCATTCGGACGAAGGCAGAGGGTATCCGGGGGGATCGTGACTGACGAAGCCGGCTTCTTGGAAGGACCCTGGATTGAGCCAGGAATCCATGCGCAGAACGGTCGTCAAGCCGACCCCGCTGGGCGTGCAGGCACTGGGATTGGTGAGGAAGGCCTGCGAGGAGACCCCGGCAGGCCCGCCTCGCTGACCGTCATGAGCCGATTCGGCGGGCGTCCCCCACAGTTCGACCGACACACTGGTCAGCTGCATCCCCTGACTGATCCCTTCGGAGTCGATCGAGAGGCCGTAGTCGCCGTCCGAGCGCAGACGCGCATTTAGCATCACCGGCACGCCCGAGAACATGAACCCGAAAGTCGCCGGCACACCGGGGGGCGGGACGAGCGAATAGATAGGGATCACCGTCGGACTGGGGATCAACGTCGCGGTTAGCGTCGCCTCTCCGACCTGGGACGAAGGCTGACACGTAGGGTGGCCTTCGCCGGCATAAAAGTCGGTCATGGAACATTTCGCCACTGCGGTCGGATTGCCGACGAGCCCGGGCGGCAGGTCCACGTAGAGGTCGCGGGGGTCCCCGTCTGGGATTTGGAAGATGCCGTATTCCGGGTCCGGGTGGACGTTGAAGACGATCGTGGTGGAGGCCGCAAACGGATGCCCGGCCGCCTGGGTGTAGGCCTCACCGCTCGCGGTGCTCACCTGACCATCGAAGGCGGCGGCACCGAAGTCGGCACTGGCCGTAGCGGGCAGAGCCCCGCTCACGGCGATCGCGCCGAGGAGGAGTGGGATCACCAGGCACTTCCAGAGGCGATTGTTCCTGCGCTGCATCTACCGGCCCTCCTTACGCCGGAAGGTGAGCGTCAGGCGCGTCCGCGCACTGTCACCCGAGCCGGCCTCGAACTTGATCTGCACTCGTGCTTTCAGGCTCCCTCGCTTTGCGAGGGTCGACTTCGCCGCCGGGGTCAGCACGGCATCCAGGCGGTAGGTCGCCGCCGCCGGCGCTCGCTTGACTACGCGGCGGATTCCCTGCCCCGTGAGGATGACCGTTCCCGGTTGCGAGGCGTGCACCTTGACCGTCGCCCGCGGGCCGGCCGCCTTCCCCGATCGACTAGCCGTCACCCGCGGACGCGACGCGCGCTGTTTGCTGGCGGCAGTTAACGAGGCCGAGCCAGCGACGGGCGTGCTCGCCGGCGCCGCCGATGGCTGTTGACAGATTTCGCTCTTACATAGTGCTGGCGATTCTGGTTCCAAAAAGCCACCGTCGACCCGAGCGTCGTACACGTCAACCAAGCCGTCACGGTCACCTGGCACGAGCCGGTCGCGGGTGACGAAGAAGACATCGTCGCCGTTGGCGCTGGCGTTCATGAAGCGAGAGCCGTTGCCGCCGGTGCCGCTGGAGATGAGCGACAGGCGGCCGTCTTCCCACATGTAGACGTCGGACTTACCGTTGACGTCGGAGGGGACGAGGCTTTCGGTGCTGTTGAAGAAGATCCGTTGTTGGTCGGAGGAGATGTTGCGCCAGCGACGCCACGGTTCCGGACCGTTCCAGATCGAGGTTGGCGGCAGGTTCGAGGTGCTGCGGAAGAACCAGTCGACCAGGCTCGCGTCGCCTCGCGGAGGTGCCCCCGAGGGTGAGCAGGAGATACAGTCGAGCACGCCGGTCACCGGCCGGTATCGGTAGATCTCGCTGTGCCCTTCGTTGTCATAGGCGGTCAGCTTGCTGCTGGAGACGAAGAGAAGGGTCTGGCCGTCAGGACTGATGCTGCTTGCCGCAGACCCGTACGGAGTGCGTTCCGAGAGTCCTAGAAGCTGATCATTGGGGTCGAGTTCGGCAACCTGCGTATGACTGCCATCGTGCCAAAGCCAGATCGTTGCCGCCTTTCCCGGACTACCCGTAAAGTAATAAACGTACCGGAGGTTGTCACTCGCCTTCAGCACATTCGAGAACGCACCTTCAGTGCTGACCGCTTCGGTCACTCCGGTTTCGACATCGGTCTGCACCAGGGTTAACTTTTGACCGCCATTTGGTTCTTCGGTCCGCATTTCGTAGAGCACGGACGAGCCGTCCGGCGTGGCAGTGAAGAACCTGTCCTGGACAGAGTCTTCCGGCGAGACTCGGCGGGTCGTCGTACCGCCTTCCCGCATGTAGAGGATCTGATCCGGGCCGATGAAGTACACCCGTGAGCCGTCGGCCGAAACCATCCGATCGCTGCTCCTGTTCGCCGACGGAAAGACGCCCGAGAGCGGTTCGTTGGCTGGCGCCGGGCCGATGCCGGCCAATCGAGTCACCCCGTTCACCGACTCGTAGAGCTTCCAGCCGAAGCCGGTCGCTTCGGGGGTCAGGTTGGCTTCCGAGAGGAAGAAGACATGGCTGAGGTCATCCGAGGCCCCGATCTCCAGGGCCGGCGGTGGCAGTAGAGACTCCGGCGGGCCGACGTTGGTCACCAGGCTGTGGGCGCCGCTGTTGTTGTCCTGGAGAAAGAGGTTGTAGACGCCGGGAGGCGCATTCGGGGTGAGCGGTGCGTTCGTGGTGACGATCGCCTTGCTGAGGTCGCTCGTCAGCGCGGTGACCGCGGGCGTGTTCGCGGGCGGAGTACCTCCGGCAACGGAGGCTGGCGTCAGTGCCGAAGAGGACCAGCCCGTCGCACCGCGCACGGCCCGGTACCAGGAAGGCCAGCCGCCGCTTGGGGCGTTTGCGAAGGCCCCGAACGAGGAGTAGGCGGCGGCGGCCCCCGAGGGTGCGGCAAGGACTTCGCCGGAACTGCCGCCAGACACAGCGTCACCGTTCACGTCCGCCCCCGCCTTGTTGCCTGGGGAGACCTGCTCGTAAGCGCGGCAGTTGGGCAGGTAGCCGGCCGACTGCTGGGCGCGAACGGCCGCGTTGGGGCAGGAATCGGCGGCACCGCCGGTCCCGGTGACAAGGGTCCGGTCCGGGCCTTCGGTGGTGCCCTGCGAATTGCTCGCAACCAGGCGATAGTGATAGGCGGTTCCCGGTGTCAGGCCCGACACCGTCGCGCTGACGTTGACCGGATTGCCACCGGCAGCGATCGCCTTCTCAGGCGTGACACCTCCATAGGCACTGCCCGTCCCGTACTCGAAGTGGTAGGTCGTGGCGAGACCTCCGGCGCGCAGGGAACCCCACAGGGCCGCTTCGGTGCGCCCGGAGCTCCCGCCGCTCGTCGAGATCACGAGCGGCGCCCCGGTCGGCGCGGCAAAGACTTCGGGACCCGCCGACACCTGACCGCCGGCGTTGTGGGCGATGAGGCTCACTTCGTAGGTCATCCCCGGTTCTAAGTCGACATAAGCTTTGACGACTTCAATCTGGCCGGGCTGCGTCGTTCCCGTGTGGGGGGTCCCGCTTTTATAGGAGCAGGCTGGCGCGCAGACGAATTCCCACGACGTGAGGAACGCCGGGTCGGCACCCGCGGGCGCCGTCACCTGACCTTCGACGGTCGCCGCATAGGGGGTCGGACTGGGCGCGGACATCGTCACGGTGGGAGCAGGGACGACTTTGGTGGCCAGCGTCGGGTTGGGTTCCGGCGAGTAGGTTTCGACGCCGCCCGCGTAGGCATCGAGGCGGACTTCGTATTCGGTGCCCGGCTGCAGGCCGGTGATGTCACCTTCGACCGCGATCGGGTCGGTCCCTTCGGCTTCGGCCCCGCTGATCGTCCTGAACAGCGAGTAGGTCCAACCGCCGCCCCCGACCGGCTTGTGTTCGCCGTACATTTCGATCGGCCCGGGACCACCGTTGGGGTTGACGGTGCCGCTGAAGTGGGCGGAGGTGTAGGAGACGGCGCCGGGGGCACCGATCGTCACGGTGGGGGCAGTTCCCGCCAGCGCCGTCGCGGCGCCGAGACCGACGCCGAGCACGAGGGCGAAGACGGCGATGAACGCGGCCGTCTTACGGTGGCCGCGCCTGGTCGCGCTCCCGGATCCCGCGGATGGTGCCTTCGCGTGACGTCTCACCTAAATCTCTCTCCTCGTCTTCATGGGCGTCGCTTCTTCCCTCCCGCTCGCGCGGGTCCCTGGCCGAAGCTTGGCCATCTGTTTCTCTCCTGCCCTCAGGAACGCCACGACTCCCGTACTCGTGCGGGTCGATCCTGTGAGGCCGACGCAATAAGAACATAGGCGGACCATTTTGTCAAGCAGAGCCACAGGATGCTGTGCTTTTTTGGCTCTATAACTGGATATCAGTAGTAATTGCCGTACCGGTTTTACCCAAAAACTCGGGAGGGCTTGGGAACATCCTGATGCCGGTTATCGTCCGTTCGCGATGACGAAGACTCCTTGGGGGGATGCGGCAACGCTGCGGGAGCGGAAGCTGCGGCCGGGACGCGGGACCGACCGGCAGGAGGCCGAGCGCAACCAGCGCGAACGGCTCTTCGCGGCGATGGTCGCGACGGTTGCCGAGAAGGGCTACGAGGCGACCACGGTGGCGGATCTGGTCGGGCTTTCGGGCGTCTCCCGGAGTGCCTTCTACCGGCACTTCGAGGACAAGCAGGCGTGCTTTCTGGCCGCGATCGAAGCGATGGTCGGCCCGGCCCTGAAAACGCTGTCGGCGGGACCGGAGAAAGCCGGGGTGGACGGCGCCCGCGAAGCGTTCTCATCGTTCATCGAGCTGATCGTCGATCAGCCCGCGGCGGCGAAGATGTGCATCGTCGAGGTGTACGCGGCCGGGCCCGAGGGCGCCGACCTGATCGACCGCACCATGCGGAGGGTGGAGAAAGCCGCGAAGGCTCTGCTCGACCAGGTGCCGGACAAGCAAGGGATGCCGGAGGAGGTCGCCCACGCGATCGTCGGCGGCATCCAGAAGGTGATCCACAAGCGGCTCTGGCGCGACAAGGTGGACGAGCTGCCGGGCCTTGTCGACCAGCTGTGGGAATGGGCCTTCAGCTATCCGGTCCCCCCCGGACCACTGAAAGCGACGCGGCGGCGGAACGTCAAGGCACTCCCCTTCGAGCAGCGCCAGGCGCTCGCCAATCCGCCCGAGCGGATCCTCCGCGCGCTTGCCGCGGTGGTCGCCGAAAAGGGCTACCCCGACACCACCGTCGCCGACGTGGTCGAGAAGGCGGGGACCTCGCAGCGGACCTTCTACGAACACTTCAAGAACAAGGAGGACGCGATCGTCGCCGCCCTCGACAGCGGCTCGGCCCACATGCTGGCGGCGGCGCTGCCGGCCTTCCGTCGCGCTCCCGACTGGAAGCACGCGGTCCACGACACGATCGAAGCGATGTTCGCCTTCGGCGCCGAAGAGCCCGAGTACGCGCGGATGGGCGGGGTCGAGATGTACGCGGCGGGCAAACGGGCGCTCGAGCAGCGCGAGACCGTGACCGAAGGGATGGAGGGCCTGCTCGCCCCCGGTTACGAGCTCAAACCCGACACTCCGCCGATCGCCGCCGAGGCCGTCGGCGGCGCCCTCTACTCACTGCTCTACGACCACGTCAACCGCAAAGGTCCCGAGACCCTTCCCCACATCGTCCCGATCCTCGTCTACGTCACCCTCGCCCCGTTCCTCGACGCCGAGGACGCCTACGAGGTCTCGATCGGCTGATCCGCCTCGGGGTCGGTGAGAGCGGCCACGTCGGCCAAATCAACCGGCCTACCCCGCGACAGCTTCATGTGGATCAGGTCGTCGAGGCCGACCACCGGTACCTCGGTCTCGCCCAGGCGTACCAGCAGAGCGCCGTCGCGAAGCTCCTCGTAAGGCCTTCCTCCCGGGACCTCGCGCATGATGTCGATCCCACCGTCTCGCGTGGCGAACTGCCAGATCGTCGCCCGCGCGAGCATCTTCGCGTCGATCTCGACCGCGTCCGCGCCGGCGTTGATCACCCGCGCGTCCAGCGATCTGAGGGCGTCGGCGAGCCGGGCGAGATTCTCGGGGCTCGGGGCGGGAATGAGATCCGCGTCATTGTTCGCCCTGACGTGACCGTAGGTCTGTACCGCCAAGCCGCCGATCAGCACATAATCGACTCCGTGCTCGGCGAGAGCGCGGAGGATGCGCTCCGCGTCGAGCGGGACGGGCGTCGGCTCACTCACCCTTTCGCGCCTCGCGTCCGGCCGCCGCGAGCCGGCCGGCCATCCGATTCCACGAAATGCCGAGCGCCAGACGTTCGGCCGGCGGCCGAGCGCCGGTCGCCCGCCTGTGCAAGAGGTCGTACTCGCGCTCAGGTGGCATGGACTCAAGACGCAGGCTCTCCCCCATCGCTCGAAGGAGGAGGTCCAGAGTGGCGACCGTAGGTGAGATCTCGTCGCTCTCCAACCGACTGATCGCGGACTGCCGAGTTCCCACCCGCCGCGCCAGTCTCGCCTGACTGAGGCCGCGCCTCTCACGGGTTTCGCGAATCATCTGACCGGGAGTCATAGGATAATTATAACGAATATGTGATGCTGGTTGGTCGCGCCCCTCACCTCCGTCACTCCCACATCGTCCCGATCCTCGTCTACGTCACCCTCGGCCCGTTCCTCGACGCCGAGGACGCCTACGAGGTCTCGATCGGCTGAGGCGGCAGCTCGCCCGTCCGGTCAGGAATCGAGGCCGGGAATCGGGTCCTCCGGAAGCGGGCCGTGGATTTCGGCCAGACGTTCGAGGTCTTGGCGATCCTGCGGCCTCCCGGCAAGGCGCTTGAAGCCGACGATGCTGCGCAAGCTTGCGACCGGAAAGACCAGACCGTCGTAGTCCGCCTGCATCGCATTCGATGCCACCGTCTCGAAGTCCAGGGGAGGTACTCCTCCTCGAATCACGTCGATCATCCCGGAATCGCCGATGACCCGGAGGTGCTCTTGGCCGAGCAGATGCTCGTCCCGGAGTGGAGCGTCGTCCCGCTGCCGGACCGCTCTGAGCGCACGCAGCGCCACCAGCACCCGGTGGTCGTTGGCGGGGTCGTCCGGGACCAGGAAATCGACGTCCTCGGTGGCGCGGACGAAACGATTGGCGATCACCGCGAAGCCACCGATCACGACGAAGCGGGCGCCGGCGGCGACCATCGCCGCGGCTGCGACGTCGAGCTCAGGGTCGCGGGGTGAGGCCATTGCCCCTGTCTACCGCCCGCATGAGTCGAGCGGCCTGCGCTGAGAGGCGCTGCCCGCGGCGCAATAGCTCCCCGATCGGAGTGTCTGGAGGGAGCGTCAAGAGCGCTCTCTTCTCGGCACCTAGCCGATCCCACTCGGCCTCGTGGCCGGGCTCAAGCAGCGTTTTCGCGGCGCGAGGCGATCCCTGCTTCTCTCCAGAGTTCATGCCTAAAGGGTAACTGCGCCCCGGCTACTCGGCGAGCCGGCGTGCCTGGGCCAAGCCGACATAGGGAGTCAGGGCGAAGACGATCAGGTCGGGGGCAATCTCCGTCACCGGCTCATCGGGGCGCGTCTCGAGATGCAGGAGCACCTGTCGGGCGACGCGGACGACGACGTTCCGCGCGGTCCGTTCGGGATCCGGCAGCGGCGGAGCGCCGTCGAGCAGTCGCGCCGAGAGCTCGTCGACTGCCGCGGCGTAGCCGTCGGGATCGCCGCCGCGACGGCCGGAGGCCGGGAGCGTCAATCGGCGAGCGGTCGCCGGGTCCGCCGCCGCCCGGGCCAGCCCCTCCCGGATCGCGGTGGCGACGCCCGCCGCCCAGGCCTGGAGAGCGTCGTCAGGCTCGTTCGCCGCGACCACGCCGAGCCTCGTTCCCGCCTCCTGCCATTAAGTACATATACGTACCATCATTGTGCGCTCAAACACTGAACCGGCTTCGTTTATGGCTGTCTAAAGGCGATCCCGCTGATCGCCTACGTACCGTCCGAAGCCTACCGGGATCAGGTGCCGCGGCAACTGCGGGTGATCGCCGTGCCGATCTGACCGCCGCCGGCGAGGTGTAGTCCAGCTCGGGCGAGGGAGAAGAAGCCGGCCGTCAGTGCCCTGGGGATCGGACACGACGCGCTGAGGTAGCTGTGTAGGCGCCCCTGGAACGCGAAGCGTCGCGAGAGGGTCAGGTCGAAGTCGGCAAGGCGCGGCGACGGTCCCAGTGCCCGAGGCAGCCGGGCGACGAGGACGGTCCCCAGCTGCGAATCCCGGTGCTCGACGAGGAAGCGGATCACGATCGCGACCGGCACCCCTTCGCCGAAAGCGTGGACGATCACCGCTGGTTGGCCGTCGACCCTCGCGTTGAAGGCCAGCAGTCGGGTGTCGATCGAGAGGGGCGCCTGGCCGGGCAGGACGACCTCGGCGCGCAATCGTCCCCGGCCGACGAGCGCGTCACCGCATGCGGCGAGGGCCCCGGCGGTAGTGGCCGAACGCAGCCGCCGGGGCGAGCAGGCCAGCAGCCCTCGAGCGTCGAGGACGCCCTGTCGCGGCAGCCCGAGTTCGAGCCGGGTGACCCGCGGCAGGGTCGACCCGTCGGTGGTCCGCAACCCGCCTTCCAGGTGCACCGAGATCGGCGCCAGGTGGTCGCGCGGCAGCTCCAGCGGCGAGATCCGACCCTCGAGCGAGAAGACCAGGTTGCCCCGCTGTGCCCGCTCCCCGCGTGCGCCGCCGACCAACGCGAGTCCGATCGCGACCGACAGCACCCCCACGGTCGCCACTTGCATCAGCTTCAAACGTGCAGAAACCCGACCGCTCACCCAACCAACTTAGCTTCAGGTGAGCGGCCGGGCTTCCGCGCCGGCGAAGCTTTCGCCTACTTCTTCTTGTTCTTGCCCTTCTTGCCGCAGCCGTCGACCGAGACCAGCGGCTGCGTTTCGCTTTCCTTGCCGTTGTGCCCGGCCAGCGTGGCTTCGGCATGCGGGCTCGCCTTGCAGAGGTTGGTGTTGTTGACCAGGAGGCCCTTCTTGCCTCCCTGCATTTCGAGCACGAACTTGCTGACCGGCGCGTCCGGCACCGAGAGGAAGCGCGTGCGGATCCGCGGCGCCCCCTTGCGCTTGACCGAGTCGATGTAGCCGACGAGCTGGACGTCGATCTGTCCCTTGAGGTCGGCGACCAGGTCGGGCAGCTTCCGTTCGCCGCCGTTCGAGCGCAGGTAGACCGGCCCTTCGAGCGGCTTGTCGAGCAACGGGGTGAACGCCCTCGCCTTGCCGTAGATCGAGCCCGCCGGGCACTGACCGGCGGCGAACTGGACCCGCGTGCAGACCGTACGGATGTGCCCCTGTTCGAGGAGCTCGGTGGCGGGCAGGATCACCGACGCACGGCCGATGTTCGCTTCTCCTTGGCCCGCGGTCACCGTCGCCTGCAGCTTCGGGGTGGCGCCACGCCTGGTCGGTGCGCCAAACAGACGCAGGGCCACGTTCGGCTTGAAGGCGAGGTTGGCGCAATCGCCCACCTGGTAGCGGCTCGAGGGGTGGGCGAGCACGCCCCCGCTCGAGGCGATCGTCGACTCGACGCTGGTCGGTTCGCAGCTGGTCGGGTTCTGCATGAAGCCCGCGCGGTCGATGCTGATCTCGATGTCCCGATAGGAGATCGGGATCCCACCGAGGACCTGCGGCAGCGGATCGGACACCGCCGTCACCTTGACCGTGGTCGGATCGATCTCGAGCGCGTTGCGGACGACGACCGTGCCGAGGTCGAACGGGCCGGCCTGAGCGGGCACGTTGACGACCAGGCTGAGCGGGGCGCCCTTATATGGACCGGCCAGATAGACGGCGGTGGGCGGCCGGCCCGGCTGCGGCACCGTGATCGGATTGCTGCCGGGGCCGGCGGCGACCACGGCACTGCCGACGCGGCTGCTGGCCGGGCAGTTCCCCGACGCGGCGGCGGCGCCTTCGCAGACCCCGACCCCGGCCAGCTTCGCCAGCTGGCCTTCCGGAAGGTTGACCGTGAGGCCGGCGATGTTCTGCTGGCCGTCGGGGCGAGTGAGGCTGAGCACGAAGGTCGAGCTCTTCCCCGCCGCCGGGTTGACGACGCCGGCTTCGAGGCTGGGCGTGAACTGGGACGCGACTTCGCAGTTGCGATTGATCACGAACGGGGAGCTCGTTTCCACCGTCCTCCCGCTCCAGGAGGTGAGCGTTGCTTCGGTGGTGTAGGTCCCGCAGGTGGTCGGGTTGCTGAGCGGCGAGGCCGGGCCCGAGTCCAGGCTGAGTGCGAGGCTGCTGAACGGCAGCTGCGGGTTTTCGGCGAAGGTCGTGGTGAGACGCCCGGTGACCGGGTCGACCTTCACCGCGCCTTCCAGCTTCACCCGCACCCCCGAGCCGGCGACGACCAGGAACAGTCGGTACATCTTCCCCGACTGGGGATCGTTCGAGAGCTGGCTGCCGATGTAGAGCGAGCCCAGCAGCGGGTCGGCGAGGAGCGGAGAGAGGACCGTCGCGGAGCCGACCTTCGACGCTTCCGGGCAGTTCTCCGGCGCGGTGCTCTGCATCGCGAACTGAGCATCCGTGCAGGCACCAAGGCCGCTGGCCGCGGAAGGCGAAAGCGTCATGCCCTGCGGGAGGGTGACGGTGACGTCGCGCACGTGGGCCGTGGCGAGCCCCCCGGGCGCCTCGCCCTGCGGCACCTTCAGCTCCACATCGACGCCGGTCGGGGCGCCTGCGCTGCGGGACGTCGACGCCACCACCATCGTCGGTTCGAAGGCGAGCCGATCACAGCCGACGTTCACGAACGGCTGGCCCGAGGGGTCGCTGTCGAGGGATTTGACGCCGAACTGGCCGATGCTTTCCCAGCCGTCGATCCGGGCGGTGAAGGTCTGCGGCTGACCCGAGCACGAGGTCGCCGTCGAGAGGAACGGCACCCGCGGGCTCTGGCTCGGCCCGAAGCGAGCGGCGTCGTGCGACGAATCGGCCGGGACGCCCCAAAGGGTCACTTCCGACCCCGCCAGATTGATGCCGGTCGAGACGACGCCACTGTCGATCGTGATGCCGTAGTCACCGGGCCTGACCGTGGGGGTGAGTCGGACGACCACGCCGGTGATGTTGAACGCGAACAGAGCCGGCGTGCCCGCTGGGGGGACCACGTTGTACACCGGCACCGAGAAGAATTCCGCGTTTCCGGCGAGGAGCACTTTGGCGATGCCGATCTGCGACCCGATCGGGCAGATGGCACTGGCTCCGGCGTTGCCGGCCGTGAGCCCCGACTCGGCGCAGCTCGCGACGGCGGTCGGATTGCCGACCAGGCCGGGTGGGAGTTCCATCAGGAACCGGTGCGGCTGCTCGACCGGGCCCGTCTGCGGATTGGACGGATCGATCTGGGGCACCCTGAACTCGGTCCGAATATCGGGGTGACCGCCGGCCTGGCGCAGCGGGGCGCCGGAGGAGTCACTGGTCGAGACTTCCAGGGTTTCGAAACTCAGGGCCGAGGCGAGGGGCGCCGCGATCGCGGCCACCGCGACGAGCGCTCCAAGCGTGGCCGCGAACCGCGCGACTCGCCGCCGGAGGCCCTTCCCGGCCTTCTTCTTATCCGTGTTGTTCATCGTGCCGCCTTCCGCGCTTCCGTGAGTGAGCAGTGCCGGTGAGCCGAGTCGGGTTCGCATCGCTACTTCCCCCCCTTGCTCGCGGACGCTCGGAAGGTGAGCGTCACGCTCACCTTCGAGCCGCCACCTTCACTCGACTTGAAGCTGACCATGACCTTCTGGCGGGTCTTGCCCTGCTTCGAGAGTGCGCTCCGCGCCTTCGCCGTCAGCGCGACCCTGAGCGAGTAGCGGCCCGCCTTGCCGACCTGCCTCGAGGACGACTTGATGCCGGCCCCCGTGGCAGTCAGCTTGCCCTTGCCGGGCGCCCACACACTGAGGGCGCCGGTCGGGCCGACGATCGCCTTGGAGCTCTTGACCGAGACCCTTCCGGACTTGCTGCTCTTGGGGTTGCCGGGGCCGGCAAAAGCGGTGCTGCCCGGTCGCGGCGGGGCCGCGGCGGCGGCCGTCGCTTCGCGGCAGTCGCTGCCGGAGCAGGGCGGCGTCGTCACGACCGGGGACTGCGGATAGCCGCCACCTTCGCGGGTGGCGTAAACGTCGATCGAGCGATCCTTGTCGGTGGAGACGATCGCGTCGTCGGTCGAGAAGAAGATCGTCTTCCCGTCCGGCGTCGCGTCGAGGAACTTCGCGCTCGTCCCCTGCGTCGCCCGCGAGACCAGGCGCAGGTCGCCATTGAAATATTCGTAGACGTCATCGGCGCCGTTGCTGTCGGCCGGCAGGAGCGAATCGGGCGTGGTGAAGAACACCCGCCCCTGATCGGTCACGGTCTGCTGCTGGTGGGCATCCAGGACCGTTAAGCCAGGGTTCGTCGCGATCGGGTCGCCGGCGTTGCCCTGACTGGGCGAGCCGTCGGGAGAGCACGAGGCGCAGCTCAGCTTTTCGGTAACCGCGTCGTACAGGTAGACCACGTCGCAGGCGTTCCAGACGCGGTTGGCACATGCCGGGCTGACGTTGTCCTGGCCGAACTGTTCCGCCACCGCAATCGTGTTGTCGGTGAAGGAGAAGTAGCGGCCATCCGGACTCAGCAGGTGGAGGAAGGAGGGCGGAGACATCGTCGAGCTGCCCGGGAACGGCGCACTGTTGTTCGTCTCCACGAAATGGACCACACCGTCGCGCCAGATGTAGAGGTTTTTGACCGAGTACAGTTCTTCTTCTCGTTCGACTGCGCCCGGCGCCAACGCGTACCGGCTCTGGAACGCCACCGTCTGGCCATCCTGAGTCATCTGAAGCACGTTCTGAACGGAGCCATCGCCCACCGCGCTGACATAAACGAGCGAGCCGTCGGTGACGTCGTAGCGATAGAGATAGCCGTTCAGCCCGACTGGGGTGTCAGTCGTCAGGCGAACGGTGCCCGCTTCGAACAGCAGGTAGCGCCCGTGATCGGCGACCGAGACGACTTTGGCGGGGACCGGAGTGCTCGGGTCGCCGGGAATCTGAGATACCGAAACCGGTTTCGTCTCATTGCCGCTGCGCACATAGAGGGGTCCTTCGCCGGTTCCTTCCTGGGTGTTCTGCTGGAAGTACACATGATCCAACGCGTCGGTCCGCGGGAAGGGATCGCGTGGTGCGGATTCCGAATCGTTGCCGGCGGAACGAACACCAACGATCTCTCCGCCTTCGGCATCGGGCATCACAGACTTCGCATCCACCCCTCCCGCTGCGGTCCAGCCGTAGAGCGCACCGGCTGGTGCACCCGGGACGAGCGCCGAGGGGAAGGTGAACAACGCGGAGAGTCCGTCGTCGGCGATCCATTTGATCCCGAAGCTCATCTTCGGGTACGTGAACTGATTCGCGAAGGAGCCGTCGGCGTTGCCGGCGACGAAGGTGAGCGCGCCGGTGGCGGTATCCCGCATGTAGAGGTTGCTGCCGTTTTCGAACGCGCCGGGAGTGAGGGCACGGCTGGACGCGACGATCACGTGGGCGAGGTTGGCCGAGGCCCCCACGACCGACATTTCGGCGTTTTGAAAATTCGGCTGTTCCGATCCTCGATAGGGAACGTCGAGCGCTCGGTTGCTCCATCTGTCCGCTCCCCGGGTCCCGAGGTAACGGACGAAGGCCGGGCTCGATTCGGCCGGCACTTCGTCAAAGGGCCCGGTCGTCGAGTAGAGGAAGGAGTTCCCGTCCGGCCTCGCCTGAAAGGTGAACACGGGCTGGATCGAAGCGGCGCCCTTGTTCACCGGGGAGACCTGCTCGAAGCCCCAGCAACCCGGCGTCGAGGGCGCGCAGGATTGCCCGTTCGAGGGTGGCGCCGTGGTGAAGGTCCGGTCTTCGCCGGTCGCGGTGCCGACCGAGTTTTCGATCACGACCCGGTAGTGGTAAGTGGTGCTCGGGGTCAGCCCGATCACCTGTCTGCGCACGGTAACGCTCGTTTCAGAAGCTTCAGCTTCGACAGGCGCGGTGCTCTGCCCATAGCTCGCCGTCGTGCCGTATTCGAAGCGGTATCTGATCGCGTCGAGGCCCGGGTCGACCTTGGCCCGCAGTTCGACTTCGTTCGTGGTCGGGACCGCGGCCTGGCTTTCGATCGCCGGGGCGACCGGCGGCGGCGTCGGCCCGAACTTGGCGACGCGAGCGCCGCTGGTCACGTAGATGCTGCCGTCGTTGACGCCGCCGGAGCGATCGACCGCGATCGCTTTCGAGGCGCCGCCCAGCTGTTTGTTCCCGAACTCCCCAAGCGGGGCATTGCCGTCGGCGGCGGATCTGTACTGCGCGACCGTCCCGTTGCCGTTGACGTAGAGGTCGTCGGTGGCGCTGTCGACCGCGATGCCTTTGGGGGCGATCGTCTGGACCAGGCTGGTCGTGTAGGTCGTCGCTTCGGTCACCGGGAACTCGCTGGGGGTGAAGACCTGCGTTTCGAGGTTCGAGTAGGACGAGTAGACGAGCCCGTTGGGGTCGATCGCGAAGGATTCGGCGCCGAAGGCCGGGATTCGGGCGAGGTACTCGCCCGAAGGGCTGAAGACGCTGGTCCCGCCGTAGTCGGAGACGTAGATCGCGCCGTCGGCGTCGACCCCGACGTAGAGGGTGGTGAAGAACGACCCCGACGGGGTCCCGGTGATCTTGTTTCCGCTCAGGTACGGAGCCGAGCCCGAGAAGTCGGCCGGTTCGCCGTCCGGGTGGAAAGCCTGCACGGCGCCTTCCGCGGTGACATAGATGGTCCCGTCGCTGGGACCGCCCGAGTTGTCGACGGCGACATCGTCGGTGTAGACCGGAAGGAGGTTGCTGCCCAACGCGGAGAAGTTGGCGGGAGCGCCGGAGGCGTCGAATTTCACGATCGAGCCGTACCCGGTGTCGGCGACGTAGAGGCTGCCGTCCGCGTCGCTGACGGCGACGCCGGCCGGAGAGAAGAGTTCGCCGTTACCGACGTACCCTTCGAACGGGT
The DNA here is from genome assembly GCA_963782515.1 of uncultured Actinomycetes bacterium. GTDB lineage: Bacteria > Actinomycetota > Thermoleophilia > Solirubrobacterales > 70-9 > VAYN01. The sequence continues at coordinate 2,340,766 of CAWAJY010000004.1, forward strand.
GGATCGCTTCCGCGCGGGCGGACGGCGCCGCCACGATCGCGAACAGGATCGTCGCCAGAACGATCGCGAGCAAGGCCGGTCCGGGCGCGTACCCATCGCGTTCGCCGCGCCCCTCGGTCGATCCACCCCTGGCTGCGGTCGTAACGGCTCTCACGTATTGCTCTCCTTGTCCCGGGTCAGACCTCTTTCCCCACCGCCCGAAAGCGGATCCCTGGCCAGAGGCGCTCGACCTATTTCTCTCCCCCACCGACGGTCGGTTCCAGCGACCGAAGTGGACCTGCAGAATAGAAACGTAGAAATACCATCTTGTCAAGAGTAGAGTCGGTTCTAAGGACCGGTGTCGGGAAATCACGCAAAGTAAATCGCTTGTTCATGCGGATATATGGCTGAGAAGCAAATAGGAACATTGCACCGAAAAATGGTCGATCACGTACCAATTCTGGAGTCTCGTCGGCGATGAGGACCCCCTGGGGCGAGTCCGAGGAGCTGCGCGACAGGCGGCTGCGGCCAGGGGTCGGGAGGTCGCGGGCGGCGACCGAGCGGAACCAGCGGGAACGACTCTTCGCGGCCTTGACGGCGGTGGTCGCGGAGAAGGGGTACGAGGCGACCCGGGTCGCCGACCTGGTGGCGCTGTCGGGGGTCTCGCGAAGCTCCTTCTACCGACACTTCGAGGACAAGCAGAGCTGCTTCGTCGCCGCGATCGACGCGCTGACGGGGCCGACCTTGGAGGGGTGGACGGAGAGCCCGGAGGTGGTGGTCGACGAGGACCGGGCGCGGGAAGGGTTCGTCGCGCTGCTCGAGTGGGCGGCGGCGCAGCCCGCGGCGGCGCGGATGTGCCTGGTCGAGACGTACGCGGCCGGACCGGAAGCGGCGGCGCTGCACGACTCGATCTTCGACGGCCTCGCTCGGCTCGCGGCGAAGATGTTCGAACGGATCCCGGGGCGCGAGGAGATGCCCGAGGAGCTGGTGCGGGGCATAGTCGGCGGCGTTCACAAGGCCGTCTACAAGCGGCTGCTGCGGGGAGAAGCAGGGGCGCTGCCGGAGGCGGCGCCGGGCCTCTGGGAGTGGGTCCTCTCCGTCCCCCCGCCCCCGGGCCCGCTGCGACCGCCACGGCGGCGATGGCTGCGGCCGCGCTCCTTCGAGGAGCGTCAGGCGACCTCGACGCCGCCCGATCGGGTGCTGCGGGCATTGGCGGCGGTGGTCGGCGAACGTGGATACCAGGACACGACGGTGGCCGAGATCGTCGACCGCGCCCACACCTCTCAGCGCACCTTCTACAAGAGCTTCGAGGACAAGGAGGCGGCGATGGTGGCGGCGCTCGACGCTGCCTCCGCGCAGATGATGGCCGCCGCGTTGCCGGCGTTCCGGCGCGGTCGCGGCTGGGCCGAATCGGTGCGGGACACCCAGGAGGCGATGTTCCGCTTCGCCGCCCTGGAGCCCGAGTACGGCCGGCTCGGCGCGGTCGAGATGTACGCCGCGGGACCGCCGGCGCTGGAGCAGCGGGAGGCGGTGACCGAAGGGATGGAGGGGCTCCTCGCCGCGGGCTTCGAGCTGGCCCCGGGAACGCCGTCGATGGCCCCCGAGGCGATCGGCGGCGCCCTCTACGCGATGCTCTACGACTTCGTCAAGGCGCACGGCCCCGAGCGCCTGCCGGAACTCCTCCCCGCCGCCGCCTACATCACCCTCTCCCCCTTCCTCGGGGCGGAGGAGGCCTACGCGGTCGCTACGATGCGTCGGTGAAGAAGAAGCGCGATCAAGCCGATATCGGTGACCTTAAGCTGGCTCGCTCGTTGCGAACGGACGCCGACCGAAATGCTTCGATGAGTGAGCGACTGGCCAAAGTTCACACCATCAGCAAGCAGATGAGCGCCATCAAGGGCGCTGCCGCCGGGCATTGACCGAATTCGATCTCCGCGCACTGCTGGAGGTCTTAGATCGGCGGGAGATTCGGTTCGTTGTGATCGGTGGCGTCGCTGTCGGTGCGCATGGGTATGTACGCGGTACCGAGGACCTGGATTTGGTTCCCGATCCCGACCCGTCCAACTTGAACCGACTCACCGAAGCCCTAGAAGAGCTGGAATCAACTCTCCCGACGGTCGGCAGGCCATTCGACCCGTCAACCGATGTCCGGGTGATCCATCGTGGTGGCAACGTCACCGCGAACACGAGATTCGGCGGACTGGACATCGTGCAACGGGCTGCCGGCGTGCCGAGCTATTCCGAGCTGGCGAAAGACGCGGTCGGGAGCGACCTGCTTGGCGTTCCGGTGCAGATCTGCTCGCTGGCGCGGCTTCGTGCGATGAAGCAGGCGGCGGGAAGAGAGCAAGATCGGGCCGACCTAGCCAATCTCCCGAACGCCTGAGTCCAGAAAATCCTACGCCGTCGCCGTCGGCTGAGACCAGCGTCGGGCGTCGGCGAAGCCGAGGTACGGCATCAGGGCGAGGAAGGTCAGGTCAGGGGCGATCGATGGCAGACGGTGGTCGCGGCCGGCTTCGAGCTCGAGGTTGACCTGGCGGGCGATCCGGGTCACGACCGTGGGCGCGTCGGGGAGGCGCCGGTTGCGAGGTGGCGCGTCGTGCGCGAAGAGCGCCGCGAGGTCCTCCACCAGGGACACGAACTCTTCGTTGTCCTCGTGGCGGTGGCCGGCACCCTCGGTGAGCGTGCGGCCGGCATCGGGGTCGGCAGCGGCGAGCTCGACGGCGGCCTGGACCGCGGCCGCGACCCGGGCGGGCCAACCCGCGTGGCCCTCGCAGGCCTCCGCGATCGCGACCTCGAGGCGCTGCCGACAACGACCGAAGTGCGTCATCGAGGCCACGCCAACTTCGACCGAAAGCCGGGGCCGGTCAGCGGCACGCTCAGCCCGGGGAAGGTGACGCGAAGGCTGCCCATCCAGCGGACCGGACCGCCGGCGGCGAACCGGGCTTTGCCCGAGAAGGGTGCCGGCGGCGTCACCGCCGCCCAGGTGAGGGAGCGGTTGAAGGCGAAGGCGGAAGCGGGTGCGCCCGCCTGTGCGTGGCGGACCACGGCGACCCCCTCGTCGGTCCGTTCTTCGACCCGGGCGCTGAAGCTGACCCCGCCGGCCCCGGGCGCCGCGCGGAAGCTCGAGCCGGTCCGCGGGTCGAGGACGGACAGGACCGCGCCTCGTTCTGCTGCCCTCGGGAGCGTCGACGACGCGACCGCGGCACCGGAGGTCGAGCCCGGCGAGCGGCAGTCGGCCGGCAAGGGGGTTCCGACCGAGCCACGGGCGCTGGTCGCGGCGACGGTCGTGTAGCCCTCCTCCCCATCGAAGCGGATCGTGCCGACGAAGACGCCGAGCCGCCTGACGACACGCACCGGCCGCCCGCACGCTCCCCGCACGGTGCTGACGACGCGGTGACCGGAGGGCCGGAAGCGCACCGCGATCTGCCCGAGTGAACCGAGGCCGGCATCCACCACCTCGGGACCGGCGGCCTTGGCCGTCGCGGTGTAGACGGTGGAGGCGCCGTTGCCGGTACCGGCCGAGCGAGGCCGGCCCGAGGACGCGAAGGTCGCCACCGGAGGCCGACTTTCGGAAGCGATGACGGTCACCTCCCCCCTTTCGCCGGCGACGTCCAGGGTGAATCCGTTGCTCCCCCTGAGGCTGAACGAGGCCGACTGCGACTCCGCGCCGCGAGCCGTCCCCAGGCAGCCCAGAAAGGCGATCGAAACCACCGCAGCAAGGAACAGCCAGGGTCGGGAAAGCCGGATTGAAGCGCTCCAGGGCACGGATTGAATAGGAACATATAGGGACCAATATGTCAATCTAACAGTGCTGGATGCCGGAGATCGCACGCCTATCAGTCGGCTTTTTCTCTGTTTTCAAGCCAAATATGGCGATTGATCGGAGTTCGCCAAAAGGATCAGATAGGTACCAGCGCGCCGATTGCTCCTCTACTTCCTTCAGGAACATCAGCGGACCAAGATATGGTCGCGCCGATGGTCGAGACGCCATGGGGAAATCCCGACGAACTGCGCTCCCGAAAGCTGCGGCCGGGCGGCGCGTCGACGGAGGATGAGACGACGGTCAATCAGCGCGAACGGATCTTCGGGGCGATCGTGGCGGCGGTGGCCGAAAAGGGCTACGAGGCGACGACCGTCGCCGACATCAGCGAGCTCTCAGGCGTCTCCAAGAGCAGCTATTACGACCACTTCGCCGACAAGGAGGAGGGTGTCGTGGCGACGGTCGAGGCGCTGCTCGGCCCCTCGCTCGAGTTCGCCGCCGGGAACGGCATCGGGCGCGACGAGGAGGAGGCCCGGCAGGGGTTCGAACGTGGCATCGGCGTGATCGCCTCCCAGGCGGCCGCCGCGCGGCTCTGCCTCGTCGACATCTACGCCGCCGGGCCCGCGGCGGTCGGGCTCCTCGAGAGCGCCGTGTCGACCTTCGCCGAGCTCCTGGCCCGGACCTTCGACCGCATCGAGGGTCGCGAGGGCATGCCCGTCGAGATCGTCCGGGCGCTGATCGGCGGTGTCCAGAAGGTGATCTACAAGCGGCTGCTGCGCGGCGAAGAGGACGTGCTGGGAGCCCTCGCCCCCGACCTCTGGCGGTGGCTGCTGTCGGTCCCACCGCCCCCCGGGCCGCTGCGCCCGAGTCGGGTCAGGACGGTGAAGGCGCTCAGCTTCGAGGACCGTCAGCTTCCCTCCGCCCCGCCGGAGCGGCTCCTGCGGGCGCTCGCCGCCGTCGTCTCCGAGAAGGGCTACCAGGAGGCGAAGATCTCGGAGATCGTCGAACGGGCGAAGACGTCCCGTCGCACCTTCTACCAGCACTTCTCGGGCAAGGAGGACGCGATGGTGGCGGCCCTCGACAGTGGCTCGGCGCAGATGCTGGCGGCGGCGCTGCCCGCGTTCCGCCGCGGCGGCGACTGGCCCGGCGCGGTCCGGGACACTCAGCGGGCGATGCTCCACTACGCCGCCGAAGAGCCCGAGTACGGGCGGCTCGGCGCGGTCGAGATGTACGCCGCCGGGCCGCGGGCGCTGGAGCAGCGGGAGATGGTGACCGAAGGTATGGAGGGCCTCCTGCAGCCGGGCTTCGAGGTCGCCCCCGACGTCCCGCCGATCGCCGCCGAGGCCGTCGGCGGCGCCCTCTACGCGCTGCTCTACGACTTCGTCAAGGCCGAAGGCCCGGAGCGCCTACCGGCGCTGGTGCCTGCCTTCGTCTACGTCACCTTGGCGCCCTTCCTCGGCGCCGAGGAGGCCTACGCCGTCGCCACTGGCTGAGCCGCGCCACGCATGGACCCGGCCGGAGTCACCGACCGTCCTGGTCGCGTGCGGCTTCAAGCGCTTCGAGGTCGTCCCGATCGCGTGGACGATCGCTGGCGCGCTTCATCTCCAGCAGGTCGTCCAGTGAGCAGACCCGGACGGTGAGACCGTCGATCTCGACCTCACTCGCCCGCCCGTCAAGTGCGCTGAATATCGGAACCTGCGGTAAGCCCTGGAGGACGTCGATTCGCCCGAGGTCGGTGAGGACCAGGGTGCGGTCACCGGCCCGAAGGAAGGTCTTGATCGCGGATGACTCCAACAGGCGCTCACCTACCTCAACCTTGCCGCCGAGCCGCACAAGAAGAGCATCCAGGCGCGCCAGGTTCTCTGGCGACGGATTCGGGACCAGTTCGATGTCGCGGGTCGCCCGCAGGTAGCCCCAGGCATTGACCGCGAGGCCACCGACCAGGACGAAGTCGACCTCGGCCTCGTGCAGCCGCTCCAACAGGACCTGGAGGCGAAGTGGCTGGGGCGTCACCGCGGTCGGGCGGCGCCGGTGAAGGTCGAGAGGTACTCGCTCAGCGCGAGGCCCTCGGCCAGGTTCTCGGCGAGGGAGCGGCGGGCGTCTTCGCGCAGCTGGCGACGGCGCGACTTGTCGTTGTCCCGCCATGCCTTGTCCGTCTCGGCGCGTAATCCCTGCTCGTCGCCCGTTTTCATACCTTGGAGGGTAGCTGCGACGCGGCTACTCGTGGATCTTCTCGCCGCGCTCGAGCATGGCGACGAATTTGGCCAGGCGGCGCTCGCGGGTCTCCGGGCGTTTCGCCTCCTGGAGGCGGAAGAGGATCGCGTAGCGGTTGGTGCGGTCGAGCTCGGCGAAGGAAGCTGCCGCGGCCGGGTTGGCGTCCAGCTCCCGCTGGAGGTCGTCCGGGACCTGGGCGGTGCGGGCGCTCTCGTAGGCGGCCTCCCAGCGTCCGTCGGCCTTCGCCGCCTCCACCTCGGCGGCGCCGGCCGGACGGAGGGCACCCGCGGCCTCCAGGGCTTCGCACCTTTCGCGGTTGATCTTCGACCAGCGCCCGCGGGGCCGGCGGGGCGTGAAGCGCTGCAGGAAGTGGGTGTCGTCGTGGCCGCGCTTCTGACTGTCGATCCAGCCGAAGCAGAGGGCCAGCTCGAGCGCCTCGGCGTAGGTGACGCTCGGCTCCGGCGCGCTCTTCTTGGCGATCTTCAGCCAGAGGCCGGGCGAGGTGGCGGCGTTTGCCTCCAGCCACTCCTCCATGTCCGCGGGGCCCGCGAACAAAACGATCTCGAGCTCGTCGGCCATGGAGGCAGTGAAAGATAATTGACGACGAACCAGCAAACCCAGGAGGACGGATGACTGCGATTCCAGACGAGGCAAAGCACCTTCTCGAAGGCAAACACTTCGCCCATGTGGCGACGATCAACCCCGACGGCACGCCGCAGGTCTCGGCCGTCTGGGTCGGCATCGACGGCGATCTCGTGACCTTCAACACCGCGGAGGGCCGGGTCAAGGCGAAGAACCTGCACGCGAACCCGGCCGTGGCGCTCTCGATCACCAACGAGGACAACCCCTACGAGAACCTGCTCATCCAGGGCAAGGTCGTCGAGATCACCCACGACGGCGCCGACGCGGACATCGACGCGCTCGCCAAGCGCTACCTCGACGCCGACTCCTACCCCTACCGTCAGCCGGGGGAAGAACGGGTGATCGTGAAGATCAAGCCGGAGAAGGTGAACCACGCCGCCCCGTAGGGACGACGAGACCGTCGCTCAGTCCGGCAGTTCGGCCTCCAGGCGGGCCAGGGCGGCGCGGGCGAGGTCAAAGGTGCGGCGATCGCCGGTCAGTCGCCAGCGGGCGTTGGCGGCCATGACGACGGCGTAGAGCTCGAAGGCGTAGCGGTCGGGATCGTCGATCCCGGCCACCGTCGCCTGGCGGACGAGCTCCGCCATCCAGGCGTCGAGCGAGGCGGCGATCGCGTCGCGGACCGGGCCCGGGCGGTCGTCGAACTCGCTCGCGGTGGCGCCCCAGAAGCAGCCGCCGGGGAAGCTGTAGAGGTAGTCGAGGTAGTGCTCGGACATCGCCCGCAGGCGGGGCGCGCCGTCGGCGGCGGCGCTCGCGGGCTCCAGAACCATCGCGACAAAACGGTCGCGGGCGGCACCAACCGTCGCCAGCTGCAGGTCCTGCTTGGAGCCAAAATGACGGAAGAGACCGCTCTTGCTCATCCCCAGGTCGCTCGCCAGGCGGCCGATCGTCAGGCCCTCGAGGCCCTCGACCGAGGCGAGGTCGACGGCGCGATCGAGGATCGCGGCGCGGGTCCTCTCCCCTTTCGTCGCACTTGCGTTGGCCATCCCCAGAGATTATAAAAGCACGAACGTTCGTATTCAAAGCAGGAGGGGACGCGATGGCAGCTGATTACGCGGTGAAGAAGATCGATGAGATGGACGCGGCACTGTTCGGCAGCTTCAAACGGGCGCGGGCCGAGCTGGGCGTGGAGTCGTTCGGGATGCAGGTGATCGACCTGCCTCCGTCCTTCGACGGCTACCCGAGCCACGACCACACGCATGACGACCAGGAGGAGGTCTTCCTGGCGCTGCGGGGTAGCGGCGAGCTCGAGGTCGACGGCGAGCGGATGCCGCTCGACCAGGATCACATCACGCGGGTCGGGCCCGAGGCGCAGCGCAAGGTCTGGGTCGGACCCGACGGGATGCGCCTACTGGTCCTCGGCGGCACTCCAGGCCGGGTCTACTCCCCGCCGGCGCCAAGCGAGATCGGCGGTCCCGACCCCAAAATGCCCGGCCGCTCCTAGCGCTCGTCCCCAGCTGTTCCTTTTGGCGTCCTGAGCGCCATAAGGAACAGCTAAGGCGAGGGGTCGCGGGGCTGGAAGCCCGGGCAGCTCGCCACCGGGATGCGGGGGTAGCGGGGGAACTCCGGTTCGGTGCGGGAGCGCTCGCAGAGGGAGAAGACCGAGCCGCGCGTGTTCGGGACGAGTCGCTGGTGGCGGCAGGAGTCGCAGAGCCCGACCGGCGGCCGCGACGGCCGCGGGGCGTTCATCGCACAGAGGCGCCCGGGGCGAACGCATCGCCGCCGGCGCCGGCCCGGCGGGCGCGCTCCACCCGCTTCGCCACCCCCCGCTGCAGGCGCCGCACGGCGAGCACGTGCATGCGCGTGCCGATCACCAGCGCCCGGTAGGCGCGACCCTTGAGGCCGGGGAACTCGGCGCGCGTCTCGGCGACGAGGCGCGTCCGCACCCCGCCCAGCGGTTCGAGTCGAAAGACCAGCGCGTACTCGGAGAAGTGATGGGCGCCGCGCAGGACGAGCAGCCGCTCCGCGATCAGCTCGGCGACGTGGAAGCCGGGGACGGTCGAGCCGACCTCGAGCGGCCGCGGCCCGCCCGCCTCGGTGTCGGCGCAGCCGACGGCCCGCGCGTAGGCCGGTGCCGCCCGCCCCGCCGTCATCCGCTCCACCGTCCGCAGCAGCGCGGGCCAGACGACGGCCGGCGTCGCGTCGAGCTCGATCGCGTGGTCGTCGATCCAGGGCAGCTCGCGCTCGGTCGACTCGGCCCCGTCGCTCATTTCCGCGTCAGCGAGCGGAGCCCGCCCGCCTCGCTCCAGAAGTCGACCGCCAGTTCGTCCTTCGCCTCGGTCAGGCGCGTCACCGCGACCTCGCGGACGTCGCAGCGATAGAGCTTCGAGTCAAGCCCGATCTGCTCGGGGTCGGCCCCCATCGCATTGAAGATCTCCCGCTTGCGGACGGGATCGTCGACGTCCTCCACCACCCCGGCGACCTTCGCGTCCCCCTCCCAGTCGGGCGGGTCGATCGAGCCGCTGTGGAGGGCGAAGCGGGGATCGCGCGCGAGGTCGGCGCTCTTGCGCGAGCCCGGCATCGAGCCGAACCAGAGCTCGTCGTCGATGAACTTCGCCTCGATGCCGCTGACCCGCGGCGAGCCGTCGGCACGGAGCGTCGCCAGCGTCTTGTGGACGTGGGCGTCGAGCAGAGCGCGCGCGTGGCGCGCCAGCTCCGGCGCAATTTGCTCGATTTCTCCCCAACCAGACATGGCCCTGACCGTACACCGACCCGGTCCCGCCTCGTCGCCGGCTAGCTTTGGGAGGGTGATGCGCTCCGCCACCCTCTTCGATGCCGACGCCGCCTCCTACGCCGGCACGGTCGAGGTCCTCGGGGTGATCTTCCGCGCCGAAGACGACGGCTACGCCGTGCTGGAGGTGCAGGAGACCGACGGCGGGGATGGTTTCGCCCTGGTCGGCCCGGTCGCCCACCTCGGTCCCGGCGACCGCGCCGAAGTGAGCGGCGAGTGGCAGACCCACTCGCGCTACGGTCGCCAGCTGCGCGCCCAGGGCGCCCTGCCGCTCGACCCGGCCGACCGCGAGGGCCAGGTCGCCTACCTCTCCACCCTCCGCCACATCGGCAAGAAGCGGGCCGAACGGCTGGTCGACCAGCACGGCGAGGAGGTCCTGGGGGTGATCGCCGCCGATCCGCAGCGGACCTTCCAGGCGCTGAAGGGCGTCAGCGTCGACCAGGCCGCGGCGGCGACCCAGTCCTGGCACGAGAGCCGCGCCGTGCGCGAGCTCCACGTCCAGCTCGCGCCCCACGGCCTCGCCCACCTCGCCGCGCCGATCCACGCCCGTTACGCCGAGCGCTCGCTGGTGATCCTGCACGAGGACCCCTACCGGCTGACCGAGGTGGACGGGGTCGGCTTCGCCCGCGCCGACAAGATCGCGCTCGCCGCCGACATGCCCCCGGAGTCCGACAAACGGGCCCAGGCGGCCGCCGTCTACGTCCTGCGCGAGGCCGAAAACGGCGGCAACAGCTTCCTCCCGCTGGAGGAGCTGGCGGCGCGCACGGCGAAGCTGACCGGCCTGGTGCCCGACCCGGCAGTGTTGGAGAGCGCCCGCGGGCTCGTCAACGACGACGGGCGCTTCTACCGCGAACTGACGCTGGAGAGCGAGCGGGCGGTGGCGGCGACGCTGGCGCGGCGGCTCGCGGCGCCGGCCTTCCTCGACCACGACCCCGGCGAAAGCGACCCCGAGGGCGAGATGACCGACGAGCAGTGGGCGGCGGTGCGCGGCGCCTTCGACTCGCGGATCTCGGTGCTGACCGGCGGCCCCGGCGTCGGCAAGACCCGCTGCACGACCGCGATCGTCGCTGCCGCCGAAGTCGCCGGGGCGAAGATCGCGCTCTGCGCGCCGACCGGCCGCGCCGCCCGCCGCCTGCAGGAAACGACCGGGCACGAGGCGCAGACGATCCACCGGATGCTCGAATGGATCCCCGGCGGCGACCCCGGCTTCGGCCCCGGGCGACCGTTGCCGGTGGAGCTGGTGATCGTCGACGAGTCCTCGATGCTGAACCTGCGCCTCGCCGAGGTGCTGCTCGAGGGCCTCGCCGAGACGACCCACGTCGTCTTCGTCGGCGACGCCGACCAGCTGCCGCCGATCGGCGCGGGCAAACCGTTCGAGGATCTGATCGCCTCCGGCGCGGCGCCGGTCGTCCGGCTCACCCAGATCTTCCGCCAGGCGGCGAAGTCGATGATCACCACCGCCGCCCACGAGATCAACCAGGGGCGCCCGCCCCACCTCGAGCCCGGCCCCGACCAGGAACGGGATTTCTTCTTCATCGAGCGGCCTTCGCCGGAGCGGGCGCTGGAGACGGTGGTCGAGGTGGTCGCCGAGCGGGCGGCGGAGAGCTTCGGCGTCGACCCGATCCGCGAGGTGCAGACCCTGGCGCCGATGTACCGCGGGCCGGTCGGGATCGACGCGCTGAACGAGCGCCTCCAGGCGCGTCTGAATCCCGACGGCAAGAAGGCGATCGGCGAGCGCTTCCGGATCGGCGACCGGCTGATCCAGACGCGCAACTCCCACGAGCTGGGACTGATGAACGGCTCGATCGTCTTCCTGCGCCGCGATGACCCCGACGAAGAAGCGATCGTCGTCGACACCGACGAGGGCGGCACCCTGGTGATGCCCTACTCGGAGACGGCGACGCTGAAACTGGCCTACGCGATCTCCGTCCACAAGGCGCAGGGATGCGAGGTGCCCGTGGTCGTCGCGGTCTGCCACCGCTCCCACACCCGGATGCTGACCCGGCCGCTGCTCTACACGGCGATCACCCGGGCGCGGCGGGACTGCGTCCTGGTCGGCGACTCGGCAGCGCTGGCCCAGGCGGTCGGCCGCGGCGAGGGCAGCAGCCGCCACTCCGGCCTGGCCGAGCGGCTCCGGGGCGCCGGCCCGGGCTGATGGGCCGGCGCCGCGCCGGCACTCGGGGGTCGGCGCGAGGGTGAAGCTGTCGCCTCGCCGGAGTGCGTTCGTCGCTTGTACCCCTATAGGCCCACAAGCGACGAACGCACCCGGAGGGGACGGGCGGGATGCGGGAGGAAGGTGCACGGAAGCGTCACAGGCCCTGATGGGTGCGTGTGTGTCGTCCCCTCCCTCCCCGACCGGACCGGCGGCTCTCGACCGCCCTTCGCCTGCCGCGCCTCGCCATCTGCCACATTGGCGACTCGTGACCGAGGAGACGAAAGGCGTGGAGAAGGTGCCCGAGGTCGCGCCGGAAGCACGCCATGAGCGGTCCGGAATCCCCTGGCTCGAGATCGGGATGACCGTCGTCGGGATCGCGTTGCTGGCCGGGCTGGTGCTCGCCGTCCCCGCCCTGCGTCACGCCGCCGTCGCCGCCGTCCACGGGGAAACCTCGGAGGTGCGCTCGCAGATCGAATCGCTCGGCGCCGCCGGGCCGCTGATCATCACCGGGCTCGCCGTCATCCACTCGGTGGTCCCCTACCCGGCCGAGATCGTCAACGCCGCGGCCGGGTTCGCCTACGGCTTCTGGGGCGGGCTCGCGATCGTCTCGGTCGGCTGGATGATCTCCGCATTCATCTGTTACTGGTTCGGCACCGGCGTGGCACGCCCGCTGCTCGACCGCTGGTTCGGCGCCGAGCGATTCGCCCGCTTCGAGCGCATGGTCGAGCGCGGCGGCGTCACCCTCCTGATCGCCCTGCGCCTCCTGCCGATCGTCCCCTTCAGCCTGATCTCCGCCGCCGCCGGCGCCGCCCGGGTCCCCTTCGGTCGTTACTGCTGGACGACCGCGGTCGGCTTCCTGCCGATCACCGCCCTGGCCGTCTACCTCGGCACCCGCCTGGAAGGGATCCGCTTCACCGACCCGGCGGTGATCGGCGCGGTGGTCGGCGTCATCGTCCTTCTCCTCGTCGCCCACCTGATCATCAAGCGCTCCGGGGCGACCGAGGAAGGCGAGGACGAAAGCGACGCTGTCGGTGGGAACGACGCGGTCAGCGAGAACGCGGCGATTTCTTCGCCGAGTGCTTCGGAGGAAGCGCCTTGACGCGGAAGTGGAAGACGGTCGGCGCCTCGGCGATATTGCCGACCTGATCTTTGGCGCGGACCCGGACCGCGTGCTTGCCCGGCTTGAACCGGTGCTTGAACTTGGCCGGGCAGATCCGCAGCGGTTCTTTGTCGAACTGGCAGTAGTAGGTCACCGGCGACTCGCTCGCCGCCACCCTGAAGGTGACGACGACGCTGCGCTTGCGCGTCTTCACGATCTTCTTCGGGTGGCCGACGAACTTCGTGGTCGGCACCTTGGTGTCGACGCCGAAGCCGTAGACGCCGCTGGAACCGGTGCGCCCCTGCGCGTCCTTGCCGGTGACGACGAAGCCGTGGCTGCCGTCGGCGAGCTTCGCCGGGACCACGTAGGGCGAGGCGCAGGGCTGCGGCGTCCCCCCATCGATCTGACAGGTGAAGACGACCGGCCGGGTCGAGGTGAATTCGAAGGTCGGGCGGCTGTTGCTGGAGAGCGCGCTGGGCCCGTTGGTGATCCGCACGCTCGGCGCCCCCGCCTTTTCTTCTTCTTCGACCGATTCGACGACGTGGCTGGGCGGGTCTTCGACCGGCGCGCCGCCGACCGCCTTGATCGCCGCGAGCGCGTTCACCATCCCCGCGCCGACCGCGTTCGGCGAGGTCACGGTGGTGAACTTCGTCGCCGAGGTCTCCAGGCTCGAGAGGATCTTCGCCGGGGTCGCGAGTGGCGCGGTCTGGCGCATCAGGGCGGCGATCGTCGCCGCGTGCTCGGCCGCCTGCGAGCTGCCGCAGAAGTGCCAGCCTTCTTTGCCGAGGAAGCCGAAGAAGGTGTTCGAGGCGCAATCGGTGGCCGCGATGTCGGGCTTGGAGATCACTGCCGGCGCACCGAGCGGAGCGGCGGGTTTGGTGCCGGCGACCGGACCGAAGTAGTGGGTGACCGGGCCACGCGAGGAGTAGGCCTCGGGCGCTTTCGGCGCGGTGCTCGATTCCTGGTAGTTGACCGCGCCGACCGTGGTCACGTACGGGGAGCCGCGGTGGCCGAGGATCACCGGGCCGACGATGTCACCTCCCGCGGATTTCGGATACTCGATTTCCGAGACGCCGGAGCCGTCCTGGGTGATCGCGAATTTGATCGGCGGATCGGCGGTCGGGCTCGCTTTGGGGTTGCATTTCGCCCCGGCGCAGCGGGCGATGACCAGGCGCGCCGTTTGTGACGTGGCGCTCGGGTTCGTCCAGCCGAGGCGGATCTGGGGCTTTTCCGTCGGGTCGGTGGAGCCGCCGGCGGCGAGGATCTGTTCGCTGCCGGCCGGGCCACTGACGAGGAAGGCGAAGAGCGCGGTTTTCACCCCGAGCCACGGTTCGGCCCACTGCAGGTTCAGCGACAGCGTCCGGTTCGGTTCGACCGTGATCCCGAAGTCGGTATCGACGCCGACGCCGGGGTCGAAGTCCATGCAGTCCGGTTCGTAGGGGCCGAGGCCTTCTTCGGCGAGGCCGCCGCTCAGCGCCGCTTCGACGTTCGTGCCGCAGGTCGCGGCACCGCGGAATTTCGGCGCTTCCCAGGAGGCGATGTCGTCGCCCGCCGCGTTGATCAGGTTGTCGTTGCCGGCCGCGGCGAAGTAGAGGACGCCCTTTTCGGTCACTCGACGGATCGCCTCGGCGACCGGGCCTTCCTGGAAGAACGGTTCGGTCGGGAAGGCGAGGTCGTCGACGATCACGTCGGCCCCGGCACCGCCCTGGCTGACCGGCGCTGCCAGCTTTTCGATGTTTTCGGCGTAGGAGGTTTCGGCCGGTTCACCGGTGGCGAAGGCGAGCTTCGCGTGGGGGGCGAGATCGTGGACGGCCTGGAGCATCGCCCGCCCCTCGTCGGTCGGCGGCGATTCCGGGACGATCTGCTCTTCGGCGATCACGTTCACCGAGAGCTGCTGGCCGCTGCAGGTGCTCGCCTTGCCCGGCAGGTCGTTCGTGACTTCGTCTTCATGGGCTTTGGTCGGGATCGGGCCGCCGGCTTCGGTGGTCGTCGCCTCGTTGTAGGAGTCGGAGATCACGCCGATGGTCTGCCCCGCGCCGCGCGCGCCGAACGCTTCGCGGGCGGCGGCGACGTTCAGCTGCGCGACCCCTTGCGAGATCACGGAGCCGCCTTCGCAGAGGCCGTTGGAGGAGATCGCGGCGGTTTCGGCACCGCCGAGCGCGGCGACTTCCGGCGCCAATGACGGGGTCACTCCGGCGACCCCCGGGACCGCGGCGAGGGCGGGCAGGTCCGCGGGCGCGACCGAGAGCACCAGGGTCTGGTAGCGGCTGCTGACGTTCAGCAGCTTGGCGCCGGTCGCCTCCACGGCTCCCACCGCGGCGGCCGCCCCCGCTTCGAAGCGGGCTTCGACCACGACCCGACCGCCGTCGCGCACCATGCCGCCTTCGCTTTCGCGCGGCAACCCGAGCGCTTCCGCCTGGCCCGCGAGGGTGAGCGAGCGCACCGCGGGGGTCGCCAGCGTTTCGAGCTCCGGCGAGAGCGCCGAGGAGCTCGTCAGGTTCAGGTCCGGAGCCCGCGCCGCCGCCATCGCGGGCAGCAGAAGGCCAAGGGCGAGCAGCACCGCGGCAAGCGGTGCGAGGGCAAGGGGTGATGTCGAGCGCCTGGACCTACCGGGCATCCACTGACCGTATCGACCTCGCAGGCGGGTCCTTTGACCCGCGCCCGATCTGGGCGCGGGCGTGCGTCTAGCGGTGGCGGCGATGCTTGCGCTTGTGGTGCTTCTTGTGCTTCGGCGCGACCTTCTGGACCCGGAACCTGAAGGTGACCGGCTTGCCGACCGTCCCCGCCGGATCGACCGCCTCGGCCGAGACGGCGTGCCTGCCGACCCTGAAGACGGCCGAGAAGCTCGCCTTGCAGGGCTTGAAGTCGCCCTTGTTGTCGATCTGGCAGAGGAAGGTCGAGCCCGCGACGCTTGACTCCAACCCGAAGCTCAGCTTCACCGAGGCCTTGCGCGTCTTCACCACCGCCCTCGGATGCCGGGCGAACCTGACTACCGGCAGCGTCGGTGCCGCCGTCTCGACGGTGAACTTCGCGGTCGCCGTGCTGCTCCGCCCGGCGACGTCGGTCGCGCTCACCCTGAATTCGTGGTTGCCATCGGCGAGCGGCGCGGGCACGTAGGGCGAGGTGCAGGGCGTCGCCGAGGCGCCGTCCATGGAGCAGGCGAAGCTCGCGCGCCGGTTCGCGGCGAACGCGATCGAGGGCTGCCTCTGATCGCTCTTGGCGGCCGGCGGGGTCGTGATCGTCACCACCGGCGACGGGGTCAGCGCGGCGACCGCGGAGTGGGCGTCGAGGAGGCCGGCGCCGATCGCGGTCGGGCCGAAGAACCCGCCGGAGACGCTGCCGACCGGCCGTGCCGTCGCTTCGAGGTCGGCGCGCACCTGGGCGTTCGTCGCGCCCGGGTCGGCGGAGCGGATCAGCGCCGCGACTGCCGCCGCGTGCGGAGCCGCGGCCGAGGTGCCGCAGAAGTGGAAGCCCCCGTTGCCGAACCCGTAGAAGAAGGTGGTCGAGCCACAGTCGCCGGCGGTCACGTTCGGCTTCGCGATCACCTGTTCGCCGATCGGCGGCGCCGGCGTCGTCCCGGTCACCGGGCCGAAGAGGTGCACCACCGGACCGCGCGAGGAGTAGGGCTCGGGTTCTTCGTTGGTGCCGACGTTGATCGCCGCCACGCTGATCGCTGCGGCCGCGGCGGTGTGACCGAAGATGGTCGGGCCGACGACGTCGCCATCTTTCGATTCCGGATACTCCGACGCGGTCACACCGCCACCGTTGTTGAAGATCGCCACCTTGAGGCGCGGCGTGCCGTCGTCGCCGCCGACCGTCCCTTCGTAGGGCAGTTCACCTTCGATTTCTTCTTCGGCGCGTTCTTCACCGCAGGCGACGTCGCAGCGGGCGATCACGACCTGCATCTTTTCTTCGTTTCCTTCGCCGTCTTCTTCTTCGATGCCGCCTTCATACGGGATGAACTCGTAGGGCTGCCGGCGCCCAGGTTCGGTGTTCGGCGTGTTGAAGGCGCGGCCTTTGAGTTCGCCATTTTCGTTCAGCACGAACATGTCGAGGTCGGTCGTCACGCCGTTCCAGGGCTGCGCCCACTGCAGGTCGACGTAGAGCGGCGCGCCTTCTTCCAGCGTCACGCCCCAGGTGTTGTCTTCTTTCCCGGGTTCGGGATTGAAGTTCATGCAGGTTTCGTACTCCGCCGGGAGCGCCGCCGGGCATCCCATTTCGCGGAACTCGGGCGCTTCGATCGAGCCGATGTTCCGACCTTTGGCGTCCTTCAGGTTGTCGTTGCCGGCCGAGGAGAAGTAGTTGGCGCCGCCGGCCACGACTTCGTTCACCGCGTCGGCGATCGGGCCGTCCTGGAAGAACGGCTCGTTGAAGTAGGCGACGTCGTCGGCGATCACCCGCGCGCCTTCGTCGTAGAGGTCGCGGATGCCTTTGGCGAAGGCGAGTTCGCCGTTGAAGGCGGAGGCGAAGTCGATGTCCGCACCCGGCGCGAGGTCGTGGACGATCTGCGCCATGGCGCGTCCCTCGTCGGCGGATTCTTCGCCCGGTTCCGGCGGGTTTTCCGGTTCCTCACCCGGTTCCGGGTAGGCGCCCGGGATGAACGGCGTGAGGACCTTCACCGGCCGTTCGAAGCCACACGGGTTGCCGGGGCCGGGCAGATCGCCGGTGGCGACGTCGCCCGGTTCGGAGGCCGGCGCGCCTTTCCACTGGTTGAAGGAGTCGGAGAGGATGCCGACGGTGACGCCGGAGCCGTCGACGCCGAAGTCGTTGCGGGCGCGGGCGGCTTCGAGCTGGCGGTCGCCCTCGCTGACCACCGCGCCCTGCGGGCAGGTGGCGGCGACGGCGGAGGTGAACGGAGTGATCTCTTCCCGCACGCCCTCGACGCCGGGCACGGCGGCGATCTGGCGCAGCCGGACCGGCAGCGCCGCGACCGTGACCGTCTGGTATTCGGGGCTGACCGCGATCACGTCGGCGCCGGCCGCCTTCAGCGCTTCGGTGCTCGCCGCGGCGCCTTCGGCGAAGCGGACGTCGACGACGACCCGGTTGCCGTGCCGCAGGAGACTTCCCGCGCCGGACCTGGTGAGCCCGACCCGGCGAGACTGTTGCGCGGCGCCGAGCGAGCGCACCTTCGGCGCAGAGAGCACGACGAGTCGCGGCGAGAGCGGCGAGGCCTGGACGGCGCTCGCGGCGGCCGGGGCGGCGGCAAGGACGAGGAGGACGGTGGCGACGGAAAGCAGCTTCTTGCCGGGCATTGCCGGATACTGGCACCCGTACCGAATATTTCCAAGCATTGATGCTCAGGCGTACGAGGAGCGTCGCAGCCAGACGAACAGGATCAGCAGCGAGATCACCATGCTGCCCCCGCCGATCACCCAGAAGTCCGCGCCGCTGCCGATGTTCCGCACCATCCAGCCGAAGTTCTGGCCGAAGAAGCCGACCACGAAGGAGAGCGGCAGGAAGATCGTCGCCACCACGGTCAGTTGCTTGGTGATCTCGTTGAGGCGGTTGGAGGTGACCGAGAGGTAGGCGTCGCGGCTCCCGAGCAGCAGGTCGCGGTAGGAGTCGATCTGGTCGGAGATGCGGATCGCGTGGTCGTAGACGTCGCGGAAGTAGTTGCGCGAGTCGGCTTCCAGGCCGGGCAATTCAAGGATGTCGTCGATGTGGCGGGCGAGCATGTCGCGCTGCGGGGTCGCCACCCGGCCGAGCTGGACCAGGTCCCGGCGCAGTTCGGTGAGCGGCTCCAGATGATCGGGCGAGGGGTGGTTGAAGATTTCCTCGTCGAGGTCTTCGAGGCGTTCTTCGAGGTTCTCGAGCAGCGGGAAGAAGGTGTCGGTGAGAGCGTCGATGACGCGGTAGACGACGAACTGCTCGGAGCTCGGCGGCAGGGCGTCGAGCCGCTTGCGCGCTTCGTCCAGCGCCCCGCAATCGCCGTCGTGGACGGTGACCAGGTAGCTGCCGCTGACGAACGCGTGGACCTCTTCCAGCGCCATCGCGGCCCCTTGCTCGGGATCCCGCGCCCCGTAGTAGACGAGGAACATGTAGTCGCCGAAGTCCTCGAGCTTCGGCCGCTGGCCTTTCTTGCGCAGGTCCTCGAGCGCGAGCGGATGGAAGTGGAAGAGACCGTCGAGGGTCTCGATCTCGTCGTCGCTCGGGGCGTCCAGATCCAGCCAGAAGAACTCGTCGCGGCCGAGCAGGTCGGCCAGCGCGCCACGGTCGATCCGGTCCAAGAAGCGCACGGGACGAGGCTAGATGCGGCCGCGGACGTGGTGCCCGTCGCGCGTTTGGGTCAAAAATTCACGTCCGGACGCCCGAGATCCTGCTACGGTCCCGCCTGAAAGGGCCGGATCACCGGCCGTAAGTTTGTGTCTAGCGCTCGCATGTCGTTGCATTCCGCACCGTCAGCGTTTGCAGCACACGATGTGGAGGCAATGCATGCCTACTGGAACCGTAAAGTGGTTTAGCGACGACAAGGGCTACGGGTTCATCACGCCCGATGACGGCTCGAAGGACGTCTTCGTTCATCACAGCGCCATCCTGGGTGAGGGCTTCAAGTCCCTGACCGAGGGCGCCAAGGTGAGCTACGAGTCCGAGGAAGGCCCTAAGGGTCCCGCCGCGGCCAGCGTTCAGCAGACTTCGTAGAGCGCTAGCTCATAGACAGTCTGGGAAGCCCGCCACCTGGCGGGCTTCGTCTTGCATGGGGCCGTTTGCCCGCATTGTCACCTCGCTACCCTCCCCCGCTCCCCATCACCCCTGAGGTTCCCTCCTTCTTATGACTGCAACACGTAACGACCTGCGCAACTGCGCGATCATCGCCCACGTCGACCACGGCAAGACGACGCTCGTCGACGCCATGCTCTGGCAGACCGGGACCTTCCGCAAAGGCCAGGACGTGGCCGAGCGGGTGATGGACTCGATGGACCTGGAGAAGGAGAAGGGCATCACGATCACCGCCAAGAACACGGCGGTCCAGCACGGCGAGGTCAAGTTCAACATCGTCGACACGCCGGGCCACGCCGACTTCGGCGGCGAGGTCGAGCGGGCGCTGACGATGGTCGACGGGGCGCTGCTCCTCGTCGACGCGTCGGAGGGGCCGCTGCCGCAGACGCGCTTCGTCCTGCGCAAGGCGCTCGAACGGCGACTGCCGATCATCCTCGTGATCAACAAGGTCGACCGGCCGGACGCGCGGATCTCCGAGGTCGTCGACGAGGTCTACGAGCTGTTCATCGACCTCGACGCGGACTCCGAGCAGATCGACTTCCCGATCGTCTACACCAACGCGAAAGCGGGCTGGGCGGCGCTGGAAGAGGGGGTCGAGGGGACCGACCTGATGCCGCTGCTCGACCTGATGCTGGAGAAGATCCCGGCGCCGGAGTACGACGAGGGCGCGCCGCTGCAGGCGCACGTGACCAACCTCGGCGCCTCCCCTTACCTGGGCCGGCTGGCGGTCTGCCGGGTGCGCCAGGGGACGATCCGCAACGGGCAGCAGATCGCCTGGTGCCGGGCCGACGGCACGGTCAAACGAGCGGCCGTCTCGGAGCTGTTCGTCACCCAAGGCCTTGAACGCGTCACCGCGGAGGAGGCCGGGCCGGGCGAAATCATCGCCGTGGCCGGGCTCGAAGAGGTGACGATCGGCGAGACGCTGGCCGATCCGGAGAACCCGCAGCCGCTGCCCGTGATCACCGTGGACGAGCCGTCGCTGTCGCTGGTGCTGGGGATCAACACCTCGCCGATGGCCGGGCAGGGCGGTGGGACCAAACTGACCGCGCGCCAGATCCGTACGCGGCTCGACCAGGAGCTGGTCGGCAACGTCTCGGTCCGGGTCAAGGACACCGAGCGTCCCGACGCCTGGGAGGTGCAGGGGCGCGGCGAGCTGCAGCTGGTGGTGCTGCTGGAGATGATGCGTCGCGAGGGCTACGAGATGACCGCGGGACAGCCGCGCGTCGTCACCCGGGAGATCGACGGCAAGGTGCACGAGCCGGTCGAGCGCCTGGCGATCGACGTCCCCGAGGAGCACGTCGGCGCGGTGACGCAGATGCTGGCGGGGCGCAAAGGGCGGCTCGAGCAGATGGTCAACCACTCGACCGGCTGGGTGCGGATGGACTACCTCGTGCCGGCCCGCGGGCTGATCGGCTTCCGGACCGAGTTCCTCACCGAGACCCGCGGCTCCGGCATCCTCCACCACGTCTTCGACCGCTGGGAGCCGTGGGCGGGAGAGCTGCGCACGCGGCAGACCGGCTCACTGGTGGCGGACCGCCGCGGCCAGACCGCCGCCTACTCGCTCTTCGGCCTGCAGGAGCGTGGGACGCTCTTCATCGGCTCCGGCGAGGACGTCTACGAGGGGATGATCATCGGCGAGAACGCCCGCGCCGACGACCTCGACGTCAACCCGACCAAAGCCAAGCAGCAGACCAACATGCGCGCCTCGAGCGCCGACGTCCTCGTCCGCCTGGCCCCGCCGACCCGCCTCACCCTGGAAGCCTCGCTCGAGTTCCTGCGCGAGGACGAGTGCGTCGAAGTGACCCCCGACGCGATCCGCCTGCGCAAGCTGATCCTCGACAAAGTCCCCCGCCTCAAGGCCTCCAAGCGCGGCAACTCAGCGCCGCGCCAGTAGCTTCTCCACCCCGGCGACGATGGTCGCCGGGTCGCGGTGGAACTGGAGTTCCGTCACCCGAACCGTCTCGATACGGGCGAGCGCGAAGTCGAGGTCTCGTTCGCGATCGGCCTCGAACGCCTCACGATTGCCATGCGTCGCGAAGGAATCGAGTTCGACCCCGAAGCGGCGGTCCGGCCAATAGACGTCGATCTCGTGGCCGACCTCGTTCCACCCGGTCGCGGGTCGCGGTAGACCGGCGGCGACGAGACGCTCGACGAAGCGCCGCTCGAACTCCGAGCGCGACCAGATCGGCCGCTCGTAGGTGGCGAGGGCGAACCGGAGCCGCTTGGCGCCGTGATGCCCTCGGTTGCGCTCGATCACATCGTCGATCGCCTCGAGGTCGAACAGCTTCAGGTCTTCAGCCCGGGCCAGCACCCGCCGCAACTGGTCGCTCGGCAGCTTCGACGCCAGGTCGAGCAGCGTCCGCGCAACCGAAGTGACCGGGATCCGATCAACCAGCGCCCGGTCCTCGACATCGAGGTTCCGAGCGCGATGCCGGGTGAGTCCCTTTCGCGTCGGGTGGTGCCTCGACACGGTCGCGGTGACGTGAATCGGCTTCGGCGATCCCGTCCAGAGACCCCACAACCATCCGGCCGAGTAGTAGCTGAGCAATGCCCCCGGTCCGACCGCGAGCACCGCTGCGAGGCATTCGCCATGCAGCGAGAGATCGGCGTGTCCGACCGCGTAGACCCCGTAGTCGATGCGGTGTAGACGCCCCCCTTCGACCAACCGCTTGACGCCGACGCGCGAGTAGCCCAATAGCTGCTGAAGCTGGCGGATCGAAACGACGCCGTGCTGCCGTCGAGCGAGGTCCCCAAGCCGCCGCCCCCGCGCGTGCGGGCGACCTGAGTTACGACCTCGCGAGCGCGGGCGACCTTCGTTATCAATCGGTTCACCAGGGTCGCCCGCGCTCTCCATGGCGTAACCAAGGTCGCCCGCGCCTCAGATTCACCCCCCGCTTCGTGCCTTTGGGGCGCTATTTGGGGGGTTTTAGCTCGGCTTCGATGCCGTCGAGGAGGCGGTTCAGGCCGCGCTCGAAGCGGCCCGGTTGATTGAAGAACTCGACGACGGCGTCGAAGCTGGAGTCGATGTCCCCGCCGAAGAAGTCGTTGATGAGGGGATAGCGGCCGCTCGCCAGTTCGCGCTTGAAGAAGTCGAGGACCTCGGGGGGCCAGCCGCGCTCGTGCTCTTCCATCTCCTGCACCTCGCGCAGCGCAAAGCCGAAGACGTAGTCGTCGACCGTGCCGATCAGTTCGAAGGTCTCGTAACGGCCCAGGCCGAGCGGTGCGACCGCTTGGAGCGACTGCTCGAAGTGGCGCATGCCGCTGGGGCCGGGGCGCCCGTCGCCCATCCGCTCGAAGATCCAGTGGTGGGCGGAGAAGGCATCGCGGGTGCGGGACGCGATCTGGGTCAGCGCGGTGCGCCAGTCCTCGGCCAGCTCGTCCTCGGGGACGACGACCTCGGCCATCACCGCGTCACTCATCAAGGTGATCAGCTCGTCCTTGTTGCGGACGTAGTGGTAGAGCGTCATGGTCCCGGCGCCGAGACGCTGCGCGACGCGGCGCATCGAGACGGCGTCGAAGCCTTCGGAGTCGGCGATCTCGATTGCCGCCCGGGCGATGTCGGCGCGGCTGTGGGCGGGTCGGCGTGAGGTTGGCTCCTGGCGGAACCAGATCATCGCCTCGCCGCCTACCCCCGGTTCCTCGCCCGCCGCGCGTTCGGCCCGGTCAACCGCGCGAGCGACCTTCTCCCCCGCCCCCTCTTCGGCCTCGACGACCCGCGCCAGCGCCCGAGCCACCTGCTCCTGTGCGCGGTCGGAGTGTTCCCGCACGCGCGCCTCGGCACGCTCCGCCTTCTCCCGGGCGCGCTCGGCCTTCTGCCGGGCCCGCTCCTCGTCGCGCTGGGATTTTTTCGAGTCGGCCGACATTTCGTACATCGTACTGCTACCGTGATCGTACGCTGTACCACGACAACGTACGAGGCACGAAATGAAACAAGACATCCAGACTTCCCACGCCGTCGTGGCGCAAGGCCTCGGCAAGCGCTACGACGAGCAGTGGGCCCTTCGCGAGTTCGATCTCGCGGTGCCGACCGGTTCGGTGCTGGGCCTGCTCGGCCACAACGGCGCGGGCAAGACGACGGCGATCCGCATCCTCACGACCCTGGCCTCGCCCACCGAGGGCACGGCCAAGGTGGCGGGGCACGACGTCGTCACCGAACCGGACCAGGTCCGCGAGCACATCGGGCTCACCAGCCAGGCGGCGACCGTCGACGGGCTGATGAGCGGCGCGGCCAACCTCGAGATGATCGGCCGCCTCTACCACCTGCCGCGCAAGGTCGCGCAGGCGCGGGCGAAGGGACTGCTCGCCGAACTGGCGCTCGAGGACGCCGGCGACCGCCTGGTCAAGGACTACAGCGGCGGCATGCGCCGGCGGCTCGACCTGGCGGCCAGTCTCGTCGCCTCGCCCCCGGTCCTGTTCCTGGACGAGCCGACCACCGGCCTCGACCCGGAAAGCCGCAACGAGCTGTGGGACATGCTCCGCCGGTTGGTCGGCGGCGGCACCACGCTGATCCTCACCACCCAGTACCTGGAGGAGGCCGACACGCTGGCGGACGACGTGGTCCTGCTGGATCACGGGAAGATCGTCGCCACCGGGTCCCCGGGCCAACTGAAGGCGCGGCACGGGGGCGAACGGGTCGTCGTCACCGTCGATACCGGCGATGACCTCGGCCCGGCGGCGGAGGCGCTCGAGAAGGTCGCGGCGGGGACCGCCGAGATCGACCGCGAGGGCCTTTTCGTCACCGCCCCGGCGAGCGAATCGACGCGGCTGATCGAGGTCGTCCGGGCGCTCGAGGACGGCGGCGTCGACGCCCACGACGTACGCCGCCGCGAGGCGACGCTCGACGACGTCTTCTTCTCCCTCACCTCGCCGCGCGCCCGCGCCGCGAGCACCGACACCGACCGCGAGGAGGCGGCCGCATGAATGCCGACGCCATAACCGCCGCCCCGCTGCCCAAGGCACCCCCCGGGCCCGCCCGCCTCCGCTGGCTGGCCTCCGACGCCTGGGTCCTGGCCAAGCGGCAGTTCGCCCACATCCGCCAGATCCCGGAGAAGCTGTTCGACGTGACGCTGCAGCCGCTGATGTTCGTGCTGCTCTTCGCCTTCGTCTTCGGCGGCGTCATCAACGTCCCGGGCGGCGGCGACTACCACGAATATCTGATCGGCGGGATCCTCGTCCAGACCCTCGCCTTCGGGATGATGGGACCGGGCGTCTCGATCGCGACCGACCTCGGCGAGGGGATCATCGACCGCTTCAGCTCGCTGCCGATGTCCCGGCCGGCGTACCTGATCGGCCACCTCACGGCGGAGTTCTGCGCGACGATCCTGGCGGTGACGATCATGATCGTCGCCGGGTTGATCGTCGGCTGGGGGATCTCCTCCTCCGTCCTCGAAGCGGTCGCCTGCTTCGGCCTCCTGTTCCTGATCGCGATCGCGATGATCTGGCTGGGAACGCTGGTCGGCGTGCTGGTCCGCTCGCCCGACGGGGTCCAGGGGGTCGCCTTCGTCGCGGTCTTCCCGCTGACCTTCGTCGCCAACACGTTCGTCCCGATCGGCGGGCTCCCCGACGGCCTCCGTCAGATCGCCGAATACAACCCGATCAGTGCCTGGGCCGCGGCGGTCCGCACCCTGTTCGGCAACCCGACCGCGATCCCCGACGGGTCGGCCTGGCCGCTCGAGCACCCGGTGATCGCCTCGGTCGCCTGGTGCGTGGCGATCCTCGCGATCGTCGTCCCGCTCACCGTCCGCGCCTACCGCAGGCGCACGACGAACTGAGCAGGTCTACGGGCCGAAAACTCAACTCCTGCTTGAGTTTTCGGCCCGTCGACAGCGGTCCTGCTCAGACGGTGGCGGCCGCCTGCTCGGCCTGGGAGTCGCGGGCCGCGTCGGCTTCCTTGGCCTGGGCCTCGGGGGTGCGCTCGTCGATGTTGCGCGGCAACAGCACCTCTTTGGCGATGACCAGGCGCTGGATCTGGCTGGTCCCCTCGTAGAGCTGCATGATCTTCGCGTCGCGCATCAGTTTCTCGACCGGGTACTCCTTGATGAAGCCGTACCCGCCGTAGACCTGCACGGCGTCGGTGGTGACCTCCATCGCCGAGTCGGAGGCGAACCGCTTGGCCTCCGAGGAGCGCAGCGTGTTGCGCTGGCCCTGGTCGAGCTGGACGGCCGAGTTCCAGGTCAGCAGCCGGCCGGCGTCGACCTTGGTCGCCATGTCGGCGATCATGAACTGGATCGCCTGGTGCATCGCGATCGGCACGCCGAACTGGACCCGTTCCTTGGAGTAGTCGCAGGCGAACTCGAACGCCGCGCGGGCGATCCCGACGGCCATCGCCGCGACGCCCGGACGGGTGCGGTCGAGGGTCATCATCGCGAGTTTGAAGCCCTTGTTTTCTTCGGCGAGCAGGTTCTCGGCGGGCACCTCGACGTCGTTGAAGGAGATCGTCGCGGTGTTCGACGCCCGCTGACCCATCTTGTCCTCCTTCTTGTCGACGGTGACCCCGGGGGAGTTCGCGTCGACGACGAAGGCGGACATGCCGCGGTGACCGGCGTCCGGGTCGGTCTTGGCGTAGACCGTGAACCAGTCGGCGTAGGTGCCGTTGGTGATGAAGCACTTGGAGCCGTTCAGGATGTACTTGTCGCCCTGCTTGACGGCGCGGGTCTTCATCCCGGCCACGTCGGAGCCGGCGTCCGGCTCGGTGAGGCAGAAGGAGGCGAGCTTGAAGTCTTCGACGAGGCCGCCGAGGTACTTCTTTTTGGTCGCCTCGGAGCCGCCGAGGCCGACCGGCGCCGCGGCCAGGCCGTTCGCCATCAGCGAGGTACCGATGCCGGAGCAGCCCCAGCCGATCTCCTCCTCGATGATGCAGCCGGAGAGGTAGTCGAGCCCCGGGCCGCCGTAGGCCTCCGGGACGTGGGTGTTCATCAGGCCGACGTCCCATGCCTTGCGCAGGACCTCGTCAGGCCAGGTGCCGTCCTTGTCGTACTCCCAGGCGACCGGGCGCATCTCTTTCTCGGCGAAGGAGTGCGCGAGCTCTTTCAGGTCTTTCTGTTCGTCGGTCAGGGTGAAGTCAACCACCGGGTGCAGCTCCTTTTCGGTTGCGAAGATGTCCCGATTGACTGGTCAGTCAACCAACAGGAGAGTACCGGATACGCTGTGTCCGTGGGACTTGTGATGGCGCTTTCCGTAGGGGCGAAGACGGCGGCGGTGCTGATCTTCACCGGGGTGGTGGCCCCGCTGGTCGGCATCGGGCTGAAGCGGATGACCGGCGGCTGGGACGCCTACGGGGGCGGCGCGTTCGCGATCCTGCGCGACCAGCCGGAGCGGAAGGGGGCCGCGCCGCAGTCGACGGACCCGGCGATCCAGGCCGCCGAGGTGCGCCAGATGCTCGAGGCGAAGGCGGCGCGGCGGGAGGAGCGGGGCGAGCCGATCCTCGACGTCGAGGCCGAGTCGGCACGCCTCCTGGCGGCGGCCGCGGAGGCGGAGCCGACAGGCCACGACGACGAGTTGCGGGCCGAGGTGCGCCAGCTGGTCGTCGCCCGCAACGAACGGCGCCGGAGAGCCGGCCTGGAGCCGCTCGACGTGGAGGCCGAGACCGAGCGCCAGCTGGCCGATCTGAGCGGTTAATATCGCGGCCGATGCCGCCGGATCCCGAGGAGAATCTCTACGAGGTCGAGGAGCTGCTGAACCAGCCCGGGACCTACTTCAACCCGCAGACCGAGGTGGTCGTCATCGTCGACGACTCCGCCTCGATCGACCAGGAGGTCTTCAACATGGAGGCCTACGAGGGGGCCGAGTGGGTGCGCGTCTCCGATGACGTCCCGATCGACGAAGACGGCCGCGATCGCGTCCTCGAGGCCTTCCAGACCTCCTACCACCCCGGGTCCACCGGCTCCGTCTCGGCGACTGCGCTCGAACAGGGCGACGAGGAGCTCGACGAGGACGAGGACGGCCAGGATCCCGGCCGCGAGGACGTGGAGTGAGCGTGCTCGAGCCAGGGGACAAAGCGCCGGCTTTCACGCTGCCGGACCAGAACGGGGACAAGGTCAAGCTCTCGGACTTCAAGGGGCAGACCGTCGTCCTCTACTTCTATCCCCGTGCCGATACGCCGGGCTGCACCACGCAGGCCTGCGGGATCCGGGATCAGAGCGACGAGTACGCGAAGCTCGACGTCAAGGTCATCGGGGTCTCACCGGACGAGCCGGAGAAGATCAAGCGCTTCGACGACAAATACGGGCTCGGGTTCACCCTGCTCGGCGACGTCGATCACAAGGTGGCGGAGAAATACGGCGCCTGGGGCGAGAAGTCGATGTACGGCAAGAAGTACATGGGGATGCTGCGCTCGACCTTCATCATCGACCCGAAGGGGAAGATCGCCCGGGTCTTCCCGAAAGTCCAGCCGAAAACACACGACGCGCTGGTCTTGAAAGCTCTCGCCGAACTCGGCGACTGAGCGCTGCGTCGTCTAGACGACGACGATCACTATGAAGGCGATGTAGAGGGCGAACCAGCCGATCACGGATGGCAGCTTGAAGCGGCCCGATCGGTGGAGGCTCTCGTAGGCGAGGAGGCCGCCGGCGAGGCCGAGGACGACCGAGACGAAGGCGTTGGTGCTGAGGCTCCATTGGGTGAAGAGGAGGCCGATGCCGATCGGGATCGTCGACTGGAAGACCATCGCGCCGCTGATGTTGCCGAGGGCGAGGGCGTCCTTGCCTTCGCGCACCCAGAAGAAGGAGTTGACCTTCTCCGGCAGCTCCGTCGCCAGCGGGGCGAGGATCAGGGCGAGGACGAGGGGGTCGGCGCCGAGGGTGTCGGCGATGCCGAGGAGGTGTTCGACGAAGAGGTGGGCGCCGAAGATCATCAGGCCGAGGCCGACGAGGAGCTGCACCACGGTGAGCCAGGCGGGCGGGTCGCCGTGGGCGCCGCGGCGGCGGTCGAAGATGAGCGGCTTCAGGGTCTCCTCTCCCTGCACCTCGCCGCCGGAGCTGAGGGTGCGGCGGACGTACCAGACGTAGGCGAGGAGGAAGACGACGCCGGCGACGATCCGGACCGGCCCCGGCGGTCCCCAGGCGAGCGCGCCGGCGATGCCGAAGAAGACGAGGAAGAAGATCAGGTCCCGCTCCAGCGTCGGCGCGTGGGCTTCGAGCTTGACGCCCTGAGGACGACGGCCGCGGTAGAGGTAGGCGAAGAGGCCGACCAGGCCCATCGCCAGGGTGCCGAGGAGGAACGGGGCACCGACGATCGCGCCGATCGCGACGTCTTCGGACTTGGGGTCGGAGTCGAGCAGGGCGACGATCGCGATCAGCGTCTCCGGCGCCGCGGTGCCGACCGCGGCGAGGACGCTGCCGACCGCCCCCTCCCCCAGGCCCAGCGAGTGGCCGAGCCACTCCACCGCGTTGGTGAAGAGCAGCGCTCCCGCGAGGACGACGGCGAAGGCGAGGATGAGGAGGAGCTCGTCCATCAGGCGAAGTAGAAGGCCAGGCCGAAGACCAGGTAGACGGCAAGCAGTTGGACGCCCTCGAACCAGGTCGACTCGCCATCCTGGATGACGTAGTTGGCGATCATGATCGCGATCACTATCGCTCCCAGCTCGAAGCCGTTGAAGACGAGCGCCATCGGATACGGGCCGACGAAGTAGGAGGCGATGACGAGGAAGGGCGCGACGAAGAGGGCGACCTGGGCGCTCGAGCCGATCGCGATGTTGACCGAGAGGTCCATCTTGTCTTTGCGGGCGACGAGGACGGCGACCCAGTGCTCGGCCGCGTTGCCGACGATCGCGACGACGACGACGCCGATGAAGAACTCCGAGAGGCCGACCGACTCGGAGGCTTCGGTGATCGAGCCGACCAGCACCTCCGACATCACACCGACGAGGACGCCCGCGATGGCCAGCGCGATGATCGAGGTGCGCACCGACCAGCCCCACCCATCCTCCTCCTCGTAGTCGGGGTTGAAGAGGTCACGGTGGGTCTTCAGCGAGAAGACGAGGCCGAGGACGTAGGTGATCATGAGGACGACCGCGACGGCAAGGGAGAGGTGCTCGACCGTGTTGCCGTAGTGGGTGGACACGGAGCCGGGGAGGGGCAGGCCTTGGCCCTCGACCAGCTCGAAGATCGCGGGCATGATCAGGGCCGCGGCGGCGAGCATCAGCATCGACGTCTGGATTGCCGCACCGGTGCGGTTGAAGGTCTGCTTGTCGCGGCCGAGGCCGCCGGCCAGCATCGCGGCGCCCAGCACGAGCAGGATGTTGCCGACGATCGAACCGACGATCGAAGCCTTCACCACCTCCTGCAGCCCCTTGCCGAGGGCGAAGAGGGCGATGATCAGCTCCGGCGCGTTGCCGAAGGTGACGTTGAGGAGGCCGCCGATCCCCGGGCCGGCCTTGCTCGCCAGCTCCTCCGTCGCCCGCCCCATCAGCGCCGCGGTGGGGATGATCCCGAGCGCCGAGGTGGCGAAGACGACGATCGCCGAGGCGCCCAGGAGGTCGAGCGCCACCGCGAGCGGGATCAGCGGCACCAGCAGGTACGGATAGCCCTGCGGGGTGCGCAGGAACGAGGGGCCCAGCGGTGGCCGGCCCGCGGGGCCGGAGGGTCCCGCGGGAGGTTGAGGCTCGGAGTGGATGGTCTCGGACGAGTTCGCGGTCAGGCCGCTATTCCATCAACGTGGCGCATTCCTGGACATCGGAGGCGCTCTTCGCTTCCGCCAGGCATTCAGTGAATTCCTTCGACTTCCCGACCGAGGGCACTTCGACGCTTTCGGCGGGTTCGGCGCCGCTCCCCGAGGCGGTTTCGCCACCGGTGATGCCTTCGAGCAGGCCACCGATGTCACCGGTGCTGCCGCCTTCGATCATCCCCAGCAGTTCGAGCGGGTTGATGCCCAGCTGGCCGAAGAGCTTTTCCAGCGGTTCGGCGTTCGCCGGCGCCTTGATCGTCTGCTGTTCGTTGACGCCGCCGAGCGTGAAGTCGAATTCGACCTGGACCTTTTCGCTGGTGCCCTTCGGTTCCACGGTCATGTCGGCGGAGACCTTGCGGACGATGTGGTCGTCTTCGCCGACGTAGATGTCGGCGTGCGCCTTCTTGACCGCCCCGGTGATTTCGCCCTCCATCGCCTTCAGTTCGTCGAGCGGGAGCGGGCCGGCAGCTTCCAGCTGCGAGGAGCAGGCCGGGGTTTCCATCAGCCTGACGATCGCGTCGATCGCGCCCTTCGGTTCGAGGTCGCCGCTCAGCTTCGTCGTCTTCACGCCTTCGACTTCTTCGCCGCCCTCGTTTTCGAGGTTGTCGACGAATTCTTCGAGGTTCATCGAGGTGGCCGCCTTCTGACAGGCGGTCCGCTGACCCCCGGCGCTTTCCTTCGCGCCTTCCTGCTCGCCTTTTTCGATCGACGACTTGACGAAGCCGAAGGTGGTCGGGTCGACTTCGTAGTTCTTGCCTTCGAAGCTCACGTAGGCGCGGTCGCCGAGGACCGTCAGGCCGCCTTCGAAGTTGACGTTTTCGCCGCCCGCGTCACCGTTCGCCTTCACTTCCATGGCGAGTTCGGGGAGGCTTTCCTTGCCGGTCGACTGGAAGGGACCGCTGAGGTCGACCTTGACGTCGCCGCTGTTTTCGCCCTGCGACTTGATGTTCATCGTCAGGTCGACAGTCCCGCTTTCGACCCCTTCGAAGGTCGCGCTTTCGATCACCTTCTGCGGGTCTTCACTGCTACCGCCGCCACCGCCCCCACAGGCGCTGAGGAGGGCCGTCAGCGCGGCGAGGACCGCGAGCAGGGCAAGAGTTCGTTTGCGGCTCAAGGGAAATGCGCTCCTTCGGTCGAACAGACGAGACCCAACTGTAGGGCAGCTACCCGGCGAACGCGGCGCGAAGTCGGTCATTCGCCGAGTTCGGAACCGAAGCCTTCGTTCGTCGGCGGGGTCTTTTCCCCGCTCGGGATGCCCGCGGCAAAAGGCAGGAGCAGCGCGCCGACCACGATCAGGGCGATCCCGACGCCGACCAGCCAGCGGATCTTGGTCAGGTGGCCGAGGGTGCCGACGCCGAAGCCGACCAGCACCAGGGTGATGTAGGGGCCGAGGCTGTGCGGGAGCGCCGCCAGCGGCGGGAGGAGGTCATGCACGGGCGCCTGATTATCATCGCCCGCATGGCTGATGAGTCCGTAGAGGCGGTTAAGGCCGCACTTGCCGAGGTCGGCTACCTGGCCGACGAGCCCGCCGCGCTGGTCTCCTTCCTCGCCCAGCGGCTGGGGAAGCCGATCCTTGTCGAGGGCCCGGCGGGGGTCGGGAAGACCGAGCTGGCGAAGGCGCTGTCGCGCTCGACCGGCCGCCCACTGGTGCGCCTGCAGTGCTACGAGGGGCTCGACGAGGCGAAGGCGATGTACGAGTGGAACTACCGCAAGCAGTTGCTGCGGATCCAGGCGGGCGGCGAGGACGGCTGGGGCGACGTGCAGGAGGACATCTTCGGCACCGAGTTCCTGCTGACGCGGCCGCTGATGCAGGCGATCTCCAGCGAGGAGCCGGTCGTCCTGCTGATCGACGAGATCGACAAGACCGACCAGGAGTTCGAGGCGATGCTGCTGGAGCTCCTCTCCGACTTCCAGATCACGATCCCCGAGCTGGGCCAGATCTCGGCGACCACGATGCCGATCGTCGTCCTCACCTCCAACGACTCGCGCGAGCTCACCGAGGCGCTGAAGCGCCGCTGCCTCTACCTCTGGCTCGACTACCCGGGGATCGAGCGCGAGATGGAAATCGTCCTCCTCCACGCCCCGGAGATGCGGCGCGAGCTGGCCCGGCGGATGGTCGAGGTGATCGAGATGGTCCGCGCCCTCGACCTGAAGAAGCCCCCCTCGATCGCCGAGTCGATCGACTGGGCCCGCACCCTCCTCCTGATGGGCGTCGACGACATCGACCGCAAGACCTTCCAGGACTCGATGTCGATCATCGTCAAGCACCGCACCGACATCGACCTGGTGGCGGAGCGGGTGGGGATGAAACTGCCGGATCGGGCGGCGTAGACCCTTGCGTCCCTTGCCCGGGTTCCTAAACGCCGTCGAGCTCTGAGCGGTCGAAGATCTCGCTGAGGACCTTGGGGTCCGGGGGGCCGTCGTAGGCGAGGCGGCCGTCGCGGATCGCCACGCAGCGGTCGGCGGCGGCGATGACGTCGGGGCGGTGGGTGGAGACGACGATCGCGGCGCCGGCGGCCTGGGTCTCGGACAGGAGTTCGAAGAGGACCTCGCGGCTCGGTGGGTCGAGGCCGTCGAGGGGCTCGTCGGCAAGCAGGACCTTGAAGGGACGGACGAGGGCGAGGGCGACCGAGGCCTTCTGCTTCATGCCCTTGGAGAGTTCGGCGCCGAGGGCGTCCTCCCAGCCGTCGAGGCCGAGGCGGGAGATGAGTTCGTCGATCCGCGCCGCGGGGTCCGCCGCTTCGTGGAGGGCGGCGACGTATTCGAGGTGCTCGACGACGCTCAGGTCTTCGTAGAAGACGGGCGTGTCGGGCAGGTAGGAGAGCGCGCGGCGGGCGTCGATCGAGCCGGGGACGTGGCCGTCGATTTCGACCCGGCCCGCGGTCGGGTCGAGGAGGCCCGCGGCGAGGTTGAGGAAGGTCGTCTTGCCGGCCCCGTTGGGTCCGATCAGCGCGACCAGCTCACCCGCGGGGACCTCGAGGCCGAACGAGCCGAGGGCGATGTAGCCGTCGTAGGAGCGCCCGAGCCCGTGGGCGCTGAGCGGCGCCTCCGAGGGGGCGGCGCTGGTCGCCTCGATCGCGCCGCTCACAAGGCTTCCCGCTCGCGTTTGTGGAAGCGCAGGGTGAGGGCGGCGATGCCGATCAGGGCGAAGACGAAGAGGACGATGTCGATGCCGGCCGTGGCGCCGACGCGCGCGCCGTCGCCGCCTTGCACCTTCCAGGCGACGAAGAGGGGCAAGAAGGTGGCGATCAGGACGATCACGATCGGAGCGAGGGTAACCGTCTGGGCCAGCTGCGGGTTGAGGGCGAACTCGTAGGGGTCGTTGGTGGAGCTGACCGCGGCGGCGCAGATCATCACCACCGCCAAGGGGAGGAAGACGACCGCGCCGACGCCGAGGGCGAGGCCGACGTTGCCGCCGATCGCCGCCGCGGCGACCGACGCGAGGGTGATGACCACGGCCATCGCGGCGGCGGGCGCGAGCAGGTGGCTGCGCAGGAGCTCGCTGCTGCCGCGCGGCAGCAGCAGGCGGCGGGTCGGATGGTCGCTCTCCTGGGCGAGCGGCTCGATCAGGTCGAGGGCGGCGACGAAGAGGAGCGGGCCGGGCAGGGCGAAGAGGACCGGCGTGAGGTCGAAGCCGCCGACCGCGATGCCTCCCGCGGCGACCGCGATCAGGACGACGCGCACGACCCGGACCAGCGGCCAGCGGAGGAAGCTCTGCCAGTCGCGCCGCCAGACCGCCGAGCCCGGGGACCGGCCGAGACGCAGGCGAAGCCAGGGCTTGCGACGGGGGCGCTCGGAGGCGAGCTGGCGACGCAGGAGGATCACCGTGCGGAGGTCCTGCACCGAGGCGGAGAAGCGCATCTCGGCGACGAGCTGGGCGCGCCGCTGGGCCGCCTCCAGGGCCAGGCCGCCGAGGCCGAGCAGGCCCGCGGCGAGGAGCGCCAGGGTGAGGACGGCGCCCAGGGCCGCGAGCCAGGCGCTCGCGCCGTGCTGGAGGGGAAGCGTCGCCAGGTCCCCGAGCATCGTCGCGGGCGAGCTGTTCCAGCCGAGCGCCAGGTCGAGCGCCGCCCAGGCGACCAGCACCAGGCCGACCAGGCTGGCGACGCCGAGCCGCAGCCGCCGCCCCGAGGCCACCAGGGCCGCGCCGAGGACGGCGACCGGCACCAGCGCGCCGAAGGCCGCCAGCGAGCCGATCCACTCGACCGCGCTACCCGGGAAGCGGCGGAAGACGAAGTTGCCGACGACCGCCCCGAACAGGGCGCCGAAGATGGTCGCGGTGCGCAGCTGCGCGAGCGCCGCCGGGCGCAGGGCCGTGCGCCGCGAGATCGGCGCCAGCAGCGTGTAGCGGACCTCGGCCGCCTCGATCGCCAACGGACCGCCTCGCGCCCCCGCCCGCAGCCCGGCGAGCAGAAGGACCGCCACGGCGATGCCGATGACCGTCGGCGCGTCGGCGCTGATCCCGCGCACGGAGGCCGGGTCGGCGGGCACTTCGTGGAGGGCGCCGGCGAGGAAGGCGACGGCAAAGATGGCGGCGATCCCGCCCAGATAGACCCGGTAGAGCACCTCCATCACGTCCGCCCTCTTCACGTAGCGACGCCGTCGCGCCGAGCGCATCGCCTTCATCGCGGCCACGGGGTCGGGAGCGGCGAGCACCGTCCCTGCCGATTGGTCCGCCGTGCTCACCGGCCTATTATCGGTGCGGTGAGCCCCGCCTCGCCCTACGGTCCCAAGGCGGACCCCGGCCCGCCGGGGTTCGGCCCGAAGCTGCTCGGCTTCTGCGAGGAGCTTCGCGGCGAGGGGGTCGCGGTCGGGACCTCGGAGATCCTCGACGCCTTCGCGGCGCTCGAACACGTGCCGTGGACGTCGCAACCCGACTTCCGCGAGGCGCTGGCGACGACGATCGCCAAGTCCCAGGACGACCGCCGCGTCTTCGAGCTGGTCTTCGACCGTTACTTCTTCCGCGCCGCCGAGGCGAGCGCGATCCAGCAGGGGATCGGGGAGGGCTTCGGCGACGGTGAGATCAACCAGGGCGCGCAGCCGGACATGGATGCCGGCGAGCGGCTCGACTCCGAGCAGCTCTCGGAGCTGATCCGCGACGCGATGGAACGCGGCGACGAGAACGCGCTGCGCGATCTCGCCCGCCTGGCGATCGCCGCCTTCGGGCGCGAGGAGGGCTCCGGCGTGGTCGGCGTCGACGTCCAGCGGATCCGCCGCTCGCTCGGGCTCAGCGCCGGCGCCCAGCCGGTCAAAGACGACGGCGAGGAGCGGCCGCCGATCGACCGCGGGCAGCTGACCGGCTTCGAGCGCCACCTGCGGCGGGAACTGGAACGTGATCTGATCGAGCGGACCGAGACGCTCCCCGCCTCCCGCCCGCTGGCCGAGCTCGACCGCGCCCTCCCCACCTCGCCGACCCAGGACCTCGCCGCCGTCCACCGCGCCGTGTCCCAGATGAAGCGGCGGCTCGCCACCCTCGGCCATGAGCAGCGCGGGGTGAAAAAGGGCCGGACCGTGGACGTGCGGCGGACGATGCGCGCCTCGCTGGAGACGGGCGGCGTGCCGATGCACCTGCGCTACCGACCGAAGCGCCCCCGCCGTCCCGAGATCTACGTCCTCTGCGACGTCTCCACCTCGGTGACCTCGGCCAGCGTCTTCTTCCTCTCCGTCCTCCACGCCCTCCACGACTCCTTCCGCAAGCTGCGCAGCTTCGTCTTCATCGAGCGGATCAGCGAGGTGACCGACGTCTTCGAGCACGAGCGCGACTTCGCCGCGGTCGCCCGCAAGATCTCCAGCGAGGGCGGCGTCGCCGACGTGTCCGGCTATACCGACTATGGCCGGGTGTGGCTCGAGTTCCTGACCGAGATCTCCGAGGACCTCGACCCGCGATCGACCGTGATCGTGCTCGGCGACGCGCGCACCAACGGCCGCGAGCCGCACGCCGAGGTCTTCGCCCGGATCTCAGAGCGGGCCGGGCGCCTCTTCTGGCTGAACCCGGAGCCGAAGCTCTACTGGAACTACGGCGACTCGGTGATGTCCTCCTACGAACGCTATTGCGACGGGACCTTCGAGTGCTGGACGACCCGGCACCTGGAGAACTTCGTCGACGTCGTCGCGGGCGCGGCGCCGGCGGCCGAGTGAGCGACGCCACGCGATGAGGTCCTCTTCCTCCGCCACGGCGAGTCCCTGCACAACGTCCATACCGGCGAGGAGCGCCTCGCCGAGGAGCTCGGCGACCTGCTGACCGAGCGCGGCCGGGCCCAGGCCGCGGCGGCGGGCGCGGCACTGCGCGACCAGGGCATCACCCACCTCTTCAGCAGCCCGATGCGACGGGCGAGGGAAACCGCCGAGGCGGTCGGCGAGGCGCTGGGGCTCACGCCGGAGCCGCTCCCCTACGCCTTCGAGCACCACCGCGAGGAGACCTTCGAGGAAGCGATGGGGCGCGTCCACCAGATCAAGCGCCACTTCGAGGAGGACCCGGTCGATGGGCTCCCGCTGCTCGTCTCCCACGGCATCCTGCTGCGCTTCTTCCTGCTCGACTCGATCCTCGGCGCCGGCTTCACCGCCGACCTGCTGCCGCGGATGTGGGGGCTGCGGACCTACAACTGCGCGCTCTCGACCTTCGCCCACGAGGAGCCCGGCGAACCGGACGAGTCGCTCGGCTGGTCCTGCGTCACCTGGATGGCGCGGCCGTGGGATCTCCCCTGACGATCCGGGTCGGCTCGTCGGGCGAGACCTGCCACTGCTCGTTGACGGCGGCGCCCGGCGGCGGTTCGACCGGGCCGTCGAGCAGCGGATCGTCGGTGTCGCGCATCCAGTCGGCGAGGCGCGCCCGCATCTCCTCCAGCGCCTCGCGGGCGACCGGGTCGGCGGCGAGGTTGCTCTGCTCGGCGGGGTCGAGCACGAGGTCGTAGAGCTGCTCGCGGGCGACGCGGCGGTCGGCCCATCCGGCCGCCACCCAGATCTCCTTGGAGGCCGAGTCGTCGCAGTTGGCGAGCACCGGGCCGGGGTAGTCGTCGAAGCGCCGGATGTACTTCCAGCGTTCGGTACGGACCGAGCGCTGCGGCTCGTATGCGGCGTGGTAGGTCATCTCGGCGAAGGTCGCCTCGTGCAGGGAGTCGACCTCGCCCCTCAGCAGCGGGACCAGCGAATCGCCCTGGAGCCAGTCGGGCGGGTCGGTCCCCGCCACCTCGCAGAGGGTCGGGAAGACGTCGAGGTGGGTCACCGGCTGGTCGATCACCTTGCCGCCGGAGAAGGGGGCGGGGCCGCGCATGATCATCATCACGCCGGTGCCGCGGTCGGTGAGGGTCGCCTTCGAGCCGGGGAAGGCGACGCCGTGGTCGGTCGTGCAGATGACCAGGGTGTCGTCGACCAGGCCGAGGTCGTGGAGGGCGTGCAGGACGGCGCCGATCCCCTGGTCGAGCGAGCGCACGCTGGCCTTGAACTCGGCCATGTCGCGGCGCGTCGCCGGGGCGTCGGGCAGGTTGCTCGGCGCCAGCGAGTAGAGCGTGTCGCGGACCGAGGTCGGCGCGGCGAAGTCCCGGTGGGTCTCGAAGAAGCCGACCGACATGAACCAGGGCTTGCCGGCGTTCTTCGCCCCGCGGAGCGCCTCGATCGTCAGCGGCGCCACGTCGCCGGCCTTGTTCGACTCGACCTTGACGATCTCGTCGTAGCCGATCACCGCCGGGTCCTTGGAGATGTGCTGCTCGCCGACCAGGATCGAGTGGTAGCCGGCGTGGCGCAGGGTGTGGACCCAGTGCTGCCCGTAGTCGTTCAGGGTCCAGCCGCGGTGGGCGAGCCCCTCCATCCCGTTGTTGTGGCAGTAGAGGCCGGTGAGCAGGCTGGCTCGGCTGCCGGAGCAGGTGGGGGCATTGCAGAAGGCCTGGCGGAAGAGGATCCCCTGGTCGGCCAGCATCTGGATGTTCGGGGTCGGGACCTGGAACCCGTAGGGCTGCACCACCCGCCCGGTGTCGTGCGAGTGGATGTAGAGGATGTTGGGCGGTTGATCCAGGGGGATGATCGGTGGGAGATTGGGTACTGAGTCCGGACTTCGAGCGTAACAATGTCTCCGCTCGTTTGTTGATTAACTTACTCAGCAATGAAGCCAGAGCGCTCCTACATCGTCTGCGCCACGCCCCGTAGCGGGTCCACCCTGGTCTGTCACGCCCTCGGCGAAACCGGCGTCGCCGGGCGGCCCGAGGAGTACTACGAGGCCCTCCGGCACTCCGGCCGGCCGCGCCGCCCGGAGGAGTACTTCCTCGGCGTCGAGGACCAGTCGATCCGCGATCACCTCGGCGAGCGCGGCGTCGGCGCCGAGCAGAATCCGCGTTCGCCACTCTGGAGCCGCGCCGCCTACGACCGCTATCTCGAATGGACCTTCGAAGCGGGGACGACCCCGAACGGCGTCTTCGGCGCGAAGCTCATGTGGGGCTACTTCGGCGACTTCGTCAGCCTCGTCCGCAATATCCCCGCCTACCGCGACGTGCCCCTGGCCGAGCTCCTCTCCACCGTCTTCCCCAACCTCACCTTCGTGCGGGTCGTCCGCGCCAACAAGGTGCGCCAGGCGGTCTCCCTCTGGAAGGCGGTGCAGACGGCGACCTGGCGCGAGGATCAGGCGACCTCGAGCGCCGCGTCGGTCGAGGACGACGGCGCGCCGCCCTACCGCGCCTTCATCGAGGAGCATCGCCCCCAGCTCCGCTTCCACTACCGGGCGATCGACCACCTCCTCCAGCAGCTGATCGTCGAGGAGGCCTCCTGGGACGCCTTCTTCGAGCACGCCGGGATCAAGCCGGTCCTCGTCCTCTACGAGAACTTCGCCGCCGATTACGAGACCTCGACGCTGAACCTGCTGGAGCGCCTCGACCTCTCGGCGCGCCGACGACTTCAAGCTGGAGCCGCGGATGAAGAAACAGTCCGACAGCGTCAACGACGACTGGACGAAGCGCTACTCGGAGCTGCGCCTGGGGACCGAGTTCGACCTCGTCCCAGTGCCGTCGGGCAAGTAGAACTCACGCACCTGCGCGCTAACCAGCACCACTTTCAAACAATTCTGTGACGCCGCTTGTAATGGGCGTCTGCGGGTGCTTCCATCGGCCCATGCAAGCGCTCGCTGATGACCAGCGGACCAGCCGCCTCGAGGGCAAGGTGGACGGACTCGACGAGAAAGTCGTTCGCCTATAGAGAGACGGCTAGATCGGTTCGAGACCAAAATGGACAACGGCTTCGTCGAGGTCCGGGGGGAATTCGCCGCGGTCCGAAGCGAGCACCGAAGCGACTACCGCACGCTGCTGGGGATCCAGCTGGCTACGTTCCTGGCGATGATCCTCGGCTTCGCCGGCCTCCTCCTCCAGCACCACCTCTGACCATGCGGACTTGCCGCGGTCGTCCTTCGGTCCGGGGGACGGACGTAGGGATGACTGCGGTGGGGGACGGTGCGGTCTGAAGCTGGCGCCCGAGACAAGGGACGCAAGGGCCGGCGGCGAGCGCGGCCGTCTCGGCCACGGCCCTGGCCGGCTGTGGCCGTGGCCGAGACGGCCGGGAGTGCGGGGAGTGGCGGATCTCTCGCGGCGGTGCCCCGGGTTCGTCACGGGAGGGACACGGATCCGTGACGGAAGACGCACCTCGTCACAGAAACCGTGGGAACTCCACGCTTCCGCGCGCGTCGGACAACGGTCACGACCGCGATGCAAGCTTTGGTGTCGCCATGACGACGTCAATGCTTGCATCGAGTCCTCGGGCCCTTATCCCGGGCCCGGAGACAGACCGGAGGCTCACGCGGGTGTGACCTTCCCGGCATCTTCGTCACCGATCGGGGCGAGGTCGGGGTAGGTGTGGGCTCTCCCCGGCTTCTCTCGCGCGGGACGATCACGTAAGTCCGACCTCCGCCGGACCTGTGTCCTCATCCCTGAAAGACCCTCACGTCCTGGGCGTCTCATGGCGGTCACAGCCTGCCAGGACCGCCATGAGACGCCCAGGACCGATCTCGGACGGACGGAGCGCGGCCCGAAGCACGCCCGTCCCGCGTGGAAGCGACCAGCTAGCGGGCGGCCCAGGCGTCGGGCTCGGCGGTCAGGACCTCGACCGGTTTCGGCAGTTCGCCGGAGACGAGGTCGGCCAGGGTGACCTCCTCGAGGACGGAGCGGATGTTGGCGCGGACGGCGATCCAGACCTCGCGGAGGCTTTCGGCGTTGCCGGCGTATTCGATCGACTCCGGGGGCATCGACTGGACGTTCGCGATCGGGCCCTCCACCGCGCGGACGACATCGGCGACGGTGACCTCGGCGGCGGGACGGGCGAGCCAATAGCCGCCTTTGGCGCCGCGCCGGGCGCGGACCAGGCCCTGGTGCTTCAGCTCCAACAGGATGTGCTCGAGGAACTGGAGGGGGATGTCCTGGGAGGTCGCGAGGCGCTCCCCCTTGACCGGCTCCCCTTCGCCGGCGGCGGCCAGCTCGATGGCGGCGCGGACGGCGTAATCGGCCTTGGCTGAGACACGCATGTGACGAATTAAAACAACCTGCCGGGCCCCGGGCCCGTTCAGGCCGCCGACTGGGTGGTCGGACCCGCGTCCTCCGCCGCGGCTTCCAGGCGTTCTTTCTCCCGACGGTAGCGGCGATTCATGTAGTGCGGGGCGTAGAGGACGGCGCCCAGGAGAAGGGCCGCGACGCCTGCCGCGATCGGCCAGACGGTCGAGTCGCCCTTCTGGATGGTGACGATGCCGGAGGCCATCAGGACGACGCCGAGGGCGATGCGGATGAAGCCCTGTGGAGCCTTGTCGGAGAGGGCCGCGCCGACGATCACGCCCGGGATCGAGCCGATGAGGATGTTCCCGGCGAGGCCGAAATCGACGTTCCCGGCGATGATGTGGGCGATCCCGGCGGCGGTCAGCAGCACCGCCGCGTGAACGATGTCGGTGCCGACGACGCTCTTCGGCGTCATCCGGTAGATGGCGATCAGGAGGATGGCGATCACCGTGCCGGAGCCTGCCGAGGTGATCCCGATGACGAAGCCGGTGGTGGCGCCGATGACGATGGCGGCGACCTTGTGGCGTTTCTCGATCTCGAAGCGCTCGCGCTCGTCGATCAGGCCTTTCAGGATCAGCGCCCGGGTCAACGTCACCACGCCGACCATCAGCAGGGTGCCGCCGAGCACCGCGTAGACGAGCGAGTTGAGGCGTTCCTCGGAGATGTGCTGCTCGAGGACTGAGAC
Organism: uncultured Actinomycetes bacterium; assembly: GCA_963782515.1. Classification (GTDB taxonomy): domain Bacteria; phylum Actinomycetota; class Thermoleophilia; order Solirubrobacterales; family 70-9; genus VAYN01. The sequence continues at coordinate 2,381,921 of CAWAJY010000004.1, forward strand.
CAGGATCACCCCGGCGATCGCGGACGGGACGCTGCCGAAGCTGAGCCAGCGGACCAGCTCCATGTTGACTTTGCCGATCTTCAGGTGGCGCCAGCTGCCGACCATCTTGGTGACCGCCGAGTAGACGATGTCGGTGCCGATCGCGGTGGTCGGCGAGGTGTTGAAGATCAGGATCAGGAGCGGGGTCATCAAGGACCCACCGCCCATGCCCGTCATCCCGACGAGCAGGCCGATGAAGAATCCGAAGAGGACGATTGCCGGGTCCATGATTTTCTGGAACTGCGCCCCGCACGGGTGCTTCTCGACTTTCTCGACCTTGCGGGTCGAGAGTGCGGAGTACGGCAGGATAGCGGGGTGAGCGTCGCTGCGCGAGGTCTCTCCCACTCCTACGGCGAGCTCCGCTCGTTGCAACGCCTCGATCTCACGGTGGGCGACGGCGAGGTCGTGGCGCTGGTCGGGCCGTCCGGCTGCGGCAAGTCGACGCTGCTGGAAATCGTCTGCGGACTGCGGGAACCGGGCGAGGGCCAGGTCGAGGTGGCGGGCGCGGCGGACGCGGCGGGGCGGCTCGGCCACTGCGCATACATGCCCCAGCGCGACCTTCTCCTCCCCTGGTACTCCGCCCTCGACAACGCGGCGCTGGCGCTGCGCAATCGCGGGACCGCCAAGGCGCAGGCGCGCGCCGAAGCGGGCGCGCTCTTCGAGCGTTTCGGCCTCGCGGGCTTCGAGGCGGCGCGCCCGACCGAGCTCTCCGGCGGCATGCGCCAGCGGGTCGCCTTCCTGCGCACGCTCGTCGCGGGCAAGCCCGTGCTGGCCCTGGACGAGCCCTTCGCCTCGCTCGACGCGATCAGCCGCGCCGAGATGCAGGAGTGGCTGGCGGGGGCGCTGCGGGCCGACTCGCGCACCGTCCTGCTGGTCAGCCACGACATCGAGGAGGCGCTCTACCTGGCCGATCGCGTCGTCGTCCTCTCCGCCCGCCCCGGCCGGATCGTCGCCGAGCTGCGGGCCCCGCACCCGCGCGCCGAGGACCGCGATCACGCGGTCACCGACGCGGCGTTCGTCGCCGTGCGGGAGCGGGCCCTGGTCGCGCTCCGGGAGGGCGCCCGGTGAGAGCCGCCCTCCGCGTCCTCCTCCCCGTCGCCCTGATCGCAGCGCTGATCGGCCTCTGGCAGATCGCCGCCTCGGCGGGCTGGATCGCTGACGCCTTGAACCTCGAACCGTTCCTCGTCCCCTCCCCCGCCGAAGTCGGCGACGCCCTCTGGAACAGCCGCGCCCTGCTGCTGGAAAACGCCTGGGTGACCCTCCGCGAGATCCTCGCCGGGCTGGCCGTCGGGGTCGTGGTCGGCATCGCGCTCTCGATCCTGATGCGCTTCTCGACCTTGCTCCGCGATGCCGTCTACCCGCTCACCGTCGCCCTGCAGGCGGTCCCGATCGTGGTGATCGCGCCGATCCTCGTGATCTGGTTCGGCTACGGGATCTGGCCGAAGGTGATCGTCGTCGCGCTCGCGGTCTTCTTCCCGATCACCGTCACCACGCTGGACGGGCTGCGCTCGGTCGACCCCGAGGCGGTGAAGATGATGCGCACGCTCGACGCCTCGCGCTGGGCGATCTTCCGCCGCGTCGAAGCGCCGACCGCGCTGCCGAGCTTCTTCAGCGGCGCCAAGGTCGCGGTGGCCGTCGCCCCGATCGTCGCCCTCTTCGCCGAGCTCGCCGGGTCCAACTCGGGCCTGATGCGACTGATCGTCGAAGACAACAACAACTTCCAGGAGGCGCGGGTCTTCGCCTCGGCCGTGATCCTGGCCCTGATCGGGGTCCTGTTGGTCGGCCTGACCGCCCTCGCACAGCGCCTCGTCGTCAGTTGGCGGTAAAACCTCTCCTGATGAAGCCCTTTGCCGCCCGGGCGACCGCGGTCGCCCTCGCCCTCGTGATCCTCGCCGTCGGCCTCGCCGCCTGCGGCTCCAAGTCCGACGACACGAAGGGCGAAGCCGAAAAGCTGACGCTCGACCTCGACTTCTACCCCAACCCCGACCACGCCGGGATCTACATGGCGGAAAAGGAAGGGTTCTTCTCCGAAGCGGGCCTGAAAGTGGCGATCAACTCGCCCTCGGACCCCTCGGCGCCGCTGAAGGACGTCGCGGCGGGACAGGCGGACCTGGCGATCACCTACGAGCCGGAGGTGACGCTGGCCCGCGAACAGGGCCTCGACGTGGTCGCCGTCGCGGCGCTGGTGAACCGGCCGCTGACCTCGCTGATGTGGCTGAAAAGCTCGGGGATCAAAGGCGTCGCCGACCTGAAAGGCAAAACCGTCTCCTACGCCGGCATCCCGTACCAGCAGGCCTTCCTGAAGACGATCCTGCGACGGGCCCAGGTCCCCGCGTCCTCGGTCAAGGCGGTCAACGTCGGCTTCGGCCTGATCCCCTCGCTGGTCAGCGGCTCTGCCCAGGCGATGCTCGGCGGCTACTCGAACGTCGAGGGCGTCGCCCTGCAGCAGCGGGGCAAAGATCCGGTGATCACCCCGGTCGACCAGCTCGGCGTGCCGACCTACGACGAGCTCGTGCTGGTCGCCCGCCGCTCCACCCTGGAAGCCGAGGGCGAACGCATCCGCCTCTTCATCAGCGCGCTGCGGCGCGGGACCGAAGCGGCGGCGGCGAACCCGAAGGCGGCGACCGAAGCGATCCTCGCGGCCAACGACCAGCTCGAACCGAAACTCGCCGAAGCGCAGGTGAAAGCGACGCTGCCGCTACTGAGCGCCCGCACCCCCGGCAAGCCGTACGGCTGGATGAACCCGGATGAGTGGGAAGCGTTCGCGGCCTGGATGCGCGACGAAGAACTGATCGAAGGCCTGCCGAAAGCCTCCGAACTGCTGTCGAACGCCTACCTGGTCGACGAAATCCCGGAATAGTCGAGCGAGCCGGCCGCGATCATGCGGCTGATCTCCTCGGGCCGCAGCGCCTCGCGGAACAGGTGGCCCTGGCCGTAGTCGCACTCGAGGCGGCGCAGCTCGGCGAGCTGCACGTCGTTCTCGATCCCCTCGGCGATCACGTCGAGGGAGAGCGCCCGGGCCATCCCGATCACCGCCTCGACGATCGCCGTCCCCTCCTGTTCGACGCCGAGAGTGTCGACGAAGGAGCGGTCCACCTTCAGCGCGTGGAAGGGATAGCGGTTGAGGTAGGCGAGCGACGAGTAGCCGGTGCCGAAGTCGTCGAGGACGAGGCGGACGCCGAGCTCGTTCAGCTCCTCCAGCGAGGCGAGCGCCGAGGCGGACTCGTCGACCAGCACCGTCTCGGTGATCTCCAGCCGCAGGTGCTGGGGGTCGAGACCGGTGCGGGCGAGCACCTCGGCGACGCTCGCGGCGAGGTCGCGATGGGCGACCTGGCGGGCGGAAAGGTTGACGGCGACGTCGAGCGGGCGGTCGTCGGGGCGCAGCTCGTGCCATTCGAGGATCTGGCGGGCGGCCCGTTCCTGGACCCAGCGGCCGATCGGCTCGATCAGCCCGCTGTCCTCGGCGATCGAGACGAAGTCGGCGGGCTCGAGCAGGCCGCGCTCACGGTGGCGCCAGCGGACCAGCGCCTCGAGTCCCGTCACCTCGCCGGTGCGCAGGTTGACGATCGGCTGGTAGTGCAGCTCCAGCTCGTCGCGGTCGATCGCGCCGCGCAGCTCGCGTTCGGTCTCCAGGCGGCGCGCCGCGGTCGCCCGCATCTCGGCGTCGAAGAGGACCGAGCGGTTGCGGCCGCTCTCCTTCGCCCGGTACATCGCCGCGTCGGCGTCGCGGATCAGGAGCTCCGCGTTGGTCGTCTGGCCGGAGGCGAGGCGGGCGACGGCGATCCCGATCGAGGCGTTGACGAAGTGGTCGACGCCCTGCATCGAGAAGGGCTGGGTGAAGGCGGCGGCGACCCGCTCGGCGATCGCGACCGCCTCGGTGTCGTCGGCCAGGCGGTCGATCAGGATCCCGAACTCGTCGCCGCCGAAGCGGGCGACGATGTCCCCGGGACGCAGGTGGGCGCGCAGGCGCGGGGCGACGGCGCGCAGCAGGGCGTCGCCGGCGTGGTGGCCGAGACTGTCGTTGATGAGCTTGAAGTGGTCGAGGTCGAGGAAGAGGATCCCGACCGGCGAGCCGGAGATCGAGGCGCGGCCGAGCGCGTCGTCGAGCGAGTCGACGAAGCTGAGCCGGTTCGGCAGGCCGGTGAGGGCGTCGTGGAGGACGCGGTGGCGGAGCGCCCGGTCGGCGGCGTGGCGCTCGAAGGCGTCGGCCAGGACGTTGGCGGAGGCTTCGAGGAAGGGGACGTCCTTGGGGCCGAAGCGCCCCGACTCGGCCGAATGCACGTCGAGGACGCCGAAGGGCCGGTCCTTGCCGTCGATCATCACCGCGAGCGAGCTGGCGGCACCGAGCGCGCGGACCGCGGGCGGCATCGTGAAGCGCTCCTCCTCGGTCCAGTCGGGGACGATCACCGGGACGCCCGAGTCGAGCGCCGCGCCGGCGTGCGATTCGCGGCCCGCGGAGACGCGTCGCCCGGAGGCGATCGCGGTCTCGTCGAGGCCCGCGCGCAGGTTGAGCCGACGCCCGTCGCGCCCGACCTCCCAGATGCAGGCGAACTCGACCCCGTCGAGATCGCCGATCAGGCCGACGGCGTCGCGCATCAACGCCTCGGGGTCGCCGTTTTTCAGCGCCCGTTCGCCGAGGCGCGCCACCACCGCCTGCTGGGCGAGCGAGCGCTGCAGGTCGATCTCGGCCGTCTTGCGCTCGCTGATGTCGTAGAGGACGCCGTGCCAGACCGGGATGCCGTGGGAGTCGGCCTCGAGCACCGCCTCGTCGAGCATCCAGACGACGCGACCGGCCTTCGTGTACATCCGGTACTCGATCGGCCGGGTATCGCGGTTGCCGAGCGCGTCCCGACTTTCGACCGCCAGCGCGCGCAAGCGGTCGTCGGGGTGGACGATGCGCGCCCACAGACCGGCATCGGCAAGGAACTCCTCGGGCGTGAAGCCGAGAATCTCCTCCACCTGCGGACTGACGTAACGCCAGCGCCCGTTCTCCCCCAGCTCGGAGGCATAGACGATCACCGGAAGGCGATCGACGATGCGTCCTTCAGGCCAGTTTTGTTCGGAGCTGTCCGGCATCCGTGTCTCTATCGACACCGAAGCCTGGCACTTGACTCGCCAAGTTAAAAGATCGGATTCCTGCACCTAAATACTCGGACGTAGCAGGGACATATTCGCGAGCGGGCATTCGCACTTTCCCGTGCACGGGACGGCAGCTGGCGCCCGCGTCTTCGGGGAGTGACGAGGGACCCTCGCCTGCGGGTCACGCGAGGGTCACGGATCCGTGACGTAAGTCCGACCACGCACAGAGACCGTGGGAACTCCACGCTTCCGTGCGTGTTGTCCAACAGTCACGGACGCGATGCACGGGTTTTCCATCCCATGGCGAGGAAAACCCGTGCAGCGCGTGGCGTCTCATGGCGGTCACAGCCAGCCAGGACCGCCATGAGACGCCCAGGACCGATCTCGGACGGGCGGAGCGGCCGCGAAGCACACCCGTCCCCCGCAACCCCCCCCGCATTCCGCCTAAACCTTCGGCCGTCCCTGCCGATGACCCGGGCCGAAGCCCGCGATGAGCATCCTCGACCCGACCCAACTCACCCTGATGCGCGCCATCTCCGGCGCGACCCTGCGCAACACGGTGCTCTCCAACAACATCGCGAACGCGGATACGCCCGGGTTCCAACCGTCGGACGTCGACTTCCACGCGGCGTTGGCGGGGGCGCTCGGGGAAGGGTCGGAAGCGCTGGAGGACGTCGGCTTCGCGCCGGAACGATTGGGCACCGGCGCGGTGCGAGCGGACGGCAACGGCGTCGACAGCGACGCCGAAGCGGCCAAACTGGCCGAAAACGGGCTCGAAATCGAGGCGCTGGAGCAGGTCGCCGGCTCGCGGCTCGCGATCATGCGCACGGCGATGGGGCTGAACGGCTGATGGCCCTCTTCGACGCGCTGAACATCTCCGCCTCCGGGCTGACCGCGCAGCGGCTGCGGATGAACGTCACCTCGGCGAACCTCGCCAACGCACAGACGACGCGGACGCCGGAAGGCGGCGCCTACCGCCGCCAGAACGTGGTGCTGCAGGAGTCCTCGGGCGCCGGCAGCTTCGCCGGTGCTCTGGCCGGCGCGCTCGGCGGGGGCGGCGGACCGGCGGGGGTCGAAGTCGCGGCGATCGTCCCCGACACCACGCCGCCGCGCCAGGTCTACGAACCCGGCAATCCCGAAGCCAATCAGCAGGGCTACGTCGAAATGCCGAACGTGAACCCGGTCGAAGAAATGACCGACCTGATCGACGCGTCGCGCTCCTACCAGGCCAACGTCACCGCGATGCAGACGACCAAGCAGGTCTTCTCGAAAACGATCGAACTGCTGTGAGCCGCCGATGACGATCCCGATCTCAGCCGTCAGCAAAGCCGCCGAGCAGATCGCGCTCGGCCCGCAGCAGTCGGTCGAGCCGACGAAATCGCCGGCGTCCCCGAACGACCCCGCGGGCGGCTTCGGATCGATGCTGACCAACGCGATCGGCGACCTGGAGAAGACCCAGAACGCGGCGGCGACGCAGGCGCAGGAGCTCGCCACCGGGCAGACGAACGACCTCAGCTCGGTGGTGACGGCGGTCCAGGAAGCGCAGCTCTCGATGCAGCTCGCCTCTCAGGTCCGCAACAAAGCGGTGGAAGCGTACACCGAAATCTTCCACACCCAGATCTGACGTGGCCCAGGCAAGAACCGTCCTCTCGCGGCTCTCGATGCGCGGCAAACTCGCGCTCGGGGGTGCCGCGCTGGCGCTCGTGATCCTCGCCTTCGTCCTCTTCCAGATGGCGACGAAACAGAGCTACACGACGCTCGCGACCGGGATCGAACCGGCGGAAGCCGGCCAGGTCACCGAAGCGCTGGCGGCGAAGGGCATCCCCTACCAGCTGCAGGACAGCGGCACCGCGGTCGGGGTGCCCAGCGCCGACGTGTCCCAGGCGCGGATCGCGCTGGCCGAAAGCGACGTGCTCGGCGGCAGCAAACCGGGGTTCGAGCTCTTCGACTCCCAGCAGTTCGGCGCCTCGGACTTCCAGCAGAAGGTGACCTACCAGCGGGCGCTCGAGGGCGAACTGGAACGGACGGTCAACCAGGTCGAAGGGGTGAAGAGCTCCAACGTCCAGCTGACGCTGCCCGAAGAACAGCTCTTCTCCGAAGAAGCGATCAAGCCGACGGCGGCGGTGCTGATCGCGAGCGACTCCGGCGGGCGGCTCGGCGCCGGCGCGGTGCGTGGGATCGCCCACCTCGTCGCGGCCAGCGTCGAAGGACTGAACCCGAACGACGTGACGATCACCGATGGCAGCGGCGCGACGCTCTGGCCCGCCGGCGAAGGTGGCGGCGCGCTCGGTGGCGGCGTCTCCAAACAGGCGATCCAGGCGCGCTACGACCAGAACATGGAAACCCGGCTCGACGCTCTCCTGGCGCGGACGATCGGTCCCGAAAAAGGGCGGGTGCAGGTGCAGGCCGAAGTCGATGCCGACCGCACCACGCAGTCGAAGCTCGAATACGCCAAACAGGGCACGCCGCTGGCGAGCCAGGCCGAACACGAGTCGCTGAAAGGCGGCGGCTCGCCGGCGGCGGGCGGCGCGGCCGGGACCGCGGGGAACATCCCCAGCTACGCGGCCGGGACCGGTACCGCGGGCGGCAACTCCAACTACAAACGGGCCAAGGAAGAAACCCAGTACGGCGTCAACAAGACCGTCACCCACACCCAGGTGGCGCCGGGCACGGTGAACCGCCAGCACGTCGCGCTGATCGTCGACAAAACGGTGCCTGCGGCGGAAGTCGTGCAGCTCGAAAAGGCGGTCGAAGGCGCCGCCGGGATCGAAACGAAACGCGGCGACACGCTGACCGTGAGCCGAATCGCCTTCGCCAAGCCGCCGGAAGTGGCGGCCCCGGCCGGCCCGGGCGTCACCGACTACGCCAAGTACGGGGTGATCGGCCTGGCGGGCATCGCCTTCCTCGTCTTCGCCGCGCGCCACCTGCGCAGGAAACAGGACGAAGTGCTGGCCGAACCGATCTGGCTGAAGGAACTGAACGCGCCGACCTCCCTGGCCGAGCTGGAAGTGCACCGTGGCGACGATGAGTGGGAAAACGAACCGACGCTCGTGAACAACGCCGACGAGGTCGCGGCGATGGACTCCGACAAAGTCGCCCAGCAACTGCGCGCCTGGATGAAGGAGTCCTAGTGGCCCCTCACCGCGTGGGCGCCCGCGCCGGGAACCGCTGATGGCGGCGCCGAACGAGCTCGTCCCGCTCGAGCGCCCCGGCGACGCCGTCTCCCTGATCCGCTCCGGGAGCGCCGCCGAGCCGCCGCGCCTGCGGGGGCGACGCAAGGCCGCGGTGCTGCTGGTCGCGCTCGGGCCGGCGAAGGCGGCCGAGGTCTTCAGCCACCTCTCCGAGGGGGAGATCGAGGAGCTCTCGCTGGAGATGGCGAAGGCCGGCGACATTCCCCGCGAGCAGATCGAGGAGGTGCTGGAGGAGGTCTCGGAGAACTCGCTGGCGCTCAGCTCGATCGCCGCCGGCGGGGTCGACTACGCGCGCGAGGTGCTGGAGCGCGCGCTAGGCCCGGAGCGCGCCGCCGAGATCACCGGCCGCCTCTCGGCGGTGATCGAAATGCGGCCCTTCGAGTTCCTGGCGCGGACGCCGCCGGAGCAGATCGTCGCCTTCCTGCGCAACGAGGCGCCGCAGACCAAGGCGCTGATCATCTCCAGCCTCTACACCACGCTCGCCGCCGAGACGCTGGCGCTGCTGGACACCGGCGAACAGGCGGAGGTGTCGCTGCGGATCGCGCGCATGAGCGAGACCAGCCCGGCGGTGATCCGCGAGGTGGAGACGGTGATGCGGGGCAAGCTCTCCAACGTGCTCTCCGAGGAGTACGCGAGCTCGGGCGGCGTGCAGTCGCTGGCCGACATCCTGAACCACGCCGACCGGCCGACCGAGCGCAACGTGCTGGAGACGCTGGCCCAGTCCGACGAGGACCTGGCGGAGGAGATCCGGGCGCTGCTCTTCACCTTCGAGGACATCGTGAAGCTGGACGACCGGGCGCTGCAGTCGGTGCTGAAAGGGGTCGAGGATGCCGACCTCACGCTGGCGCTGCGCGGGGTGCCCGACGAGGTGCGCGAGAAAGTGCTGGCGAACGTGTCCGAACGGCGCTCCGAGCTGCTGGTCGAGGAGATGGAGTACCAGCCGCCGCAGCGCAAGTCGGTGGTCGAGGAAGCGCAGGGTCGGGTGGTCGCCGAGGTCCGCAGGCTCGAGGAGGAAGGCGAGCTGACGGTCGGCAATCGGGGCGGCGATGAACTCGTCGTTTGATTTCCCCGAGCTGGCGGTGCCGCGGCCGGCGGAGGAGCGCCTGGCGGCGGCGGAGGCCGAGCGCGCGGCGGAGCTGGAGGCGGCGCGGGCCGCGGGCTACGACGAAGGGTTGGCGGCCGGGCGGGCGGAGGTGAGCGCCGCGGCGCGGGCGCTGGCGAGTGCGGCGGCGCGGCTCGACGAGGCGAGCGCGACGGCCGCGGCGGACGCCGAGCCGCGGGCGGTGGAGCTGGCGCTGCGAATCGCCGAGAAGGTGCTCGGCGGCGAGCTCGATGCGCGGCCGGAGCTGGTCCTCGGCGTGGTGCGCGGCGCGCTCCGTCGACTCACCGAGCCCCTCCCCGCCACCCTGCTCGTCAATCCCGAGGACGCCGAGCTGGTGCGCGCGTCGATCGCCGACTTCAGCGTCGAGCACGGCGGCGAGCTGAGCGTTCGCGAGGAGCGCCGGGTCGAGCGCGGCGGCTGCGTCGTGCGCACGCAGGCCGGCGAGATCGACGCCCAGATCACCGCACAGCTCGAGCGCGCGGCGAAGGTCGTCGCCCAGGCTGGGCGCGCAGCGTGATCGACCTGCTTCCGAGCTTAGAGGCCATATATGGCCTAAAAAGTCGGAAGCACTCGCGGGGAGGGGCGGGGTGAACGGGGCGCTTGCAACGGCCGGGGCAGCGATCGAGGGGGCCGACCTCGTCGTGCGACGGGGGCGGGTCCGGGACGTGATCGGGCTGATCATCGAGGCGAGCGGCCTGGAGGCGGAGGTCGGGGAGGTCTGCCGGATCGAGACCGGCCGCGACCGGCCGCCGGTGCCCGCCGAGGTGGTCGGCTTCCGCGACTCGCGCACGCTGCTGATGCCGCTCGGCGAGATGAGCGGGATCGGCCCCGGCAAGCCGGTCGCCGCCGAGGGCGAGGCCTTCCGCGTGCCGGTCGGCGAGGCGCTCCTCGGGCAGGTGGTCGACGCCTTCGGGCGGCCGCTGGACGGTTCGGCGCTGCACGGCGGGAGCACCCGCTCGGCCGCCGCCGACCCGCCGGAGCCACTGGGCCGCCCGCGGATCGAGAAGCGCCTCGCGCTCGGGGTCCGCGCTCTCGACGCTTTCGTCCCCTGCGGTGAGGGCCAGCGCCTCGGGATCTTCGCCGGCTCCGGCGTCGGCAAGTCCTCCCTGCTCGGGACGATCGCCCGCTCGACCTCGGCCGACGTCAACGTCATCGCCCTGGTCGGCGAGCGCGGCCGCGAGGTGCGCGAGTTCGTCGAGCGCGACCTCGGCGCGGCCCTGGAGCGCAGTGTCGTCGTCGTCGCCACCTCCGATCAGCCGGCGCTGGTCCGGATCAAGGCCGCCTTCGCGGCGACCGCGATCGCCGAGCACTTCCGCGACGACGGCGCCGACGTCCTCCTGATGATGGACTCGGTGACGCGCTTCGCGATGGCCCAGCGCGAGGTCGGCCTGGCGATCGGCGAGCCACCCGCCACCCGCGGCTACACCCCGAGCGTCTTCGCCCTCCTCCCCCGCCTGCTGGAGCGCGCCGGCACCAGCCCCGAGGGCTCGATCACCGGCCTCTACACCGTGCTGGTCGACGGCGATGACATGAACGAGCCGATCGCCGACGCGGTCCGCTCGATCCTCGACGGCCACGTCGTCCTCAGCCGCGACCTCGCCCACGCGAACCACTACCCGGCGATCGACGTCCTCCAGAGCGTCTCCCGCCTGACCACCGAGATCCAGCCGCCCGAGTCGATCGCCGCCGCCGCCGAGCTCCGCGGTCTGATGGCCGCCTACCGCGACAAGGAGGACCTGATCGCGATCGGCGCCTACCAACCCGGAGGCGATCCCACCGTCGACACCGCGATCGCCCTCCGCCCCGAGCTCGATGCCTTCCTCCGCCAGCGCCCCGACGAGCGCTCCGACCTCGCCGAAGCCGACGCCCGCCTCCTGGCCCTCGCCGGGGCCGCGACCGGCGCCCCCGAACCCGAAGACGCCGAGCGCCCCGTCGAAGCCCTCCCGCCGCAGACCGCCTAGCGCCCCACCCCACTTCCGCTGTTCTTTATGGACCCCACAGCGCCATAAAGAACAGCTGGCCCAATCCGAGACGGCTTTACTGGCGCCTCGGAGTCAACCCGGTGGCGACACGGCCTGACGCGCCGAAATTGCATAACGAGAGGGCGAGTCAGGTGATTTAGAGGCCAATTACCTAATTCCTAGGCGTTTCAAGAGGCAGTTGCCACATTCCGGATCCACGAGGGCATCCAGGAGCTGGAGAACGCCGGCCGCCGCGCAGCACCTGCAAGTCGGCTAAAGACCGGGCCGTCCCGGGCGATCAACGGGGCGTGGCGGAACGGAACTTCAGGTTCAGGCTCGAGCGGGTGCATGACATCCGCCGGCAGCGCGAGCGGGGGGCGCAGGAGGAACTGGCGGCGGCGCTCGGGCGGCAGGCCGGCGAAGAGGCGGCGCTGGGAGAGGTCGACGCGACGATCGCCGACGCGCGGGAGGGCATTCGCGGCGCCGCCGGGTACGGCGAGACATTGTCGGGGCCCGACCTCGCCGCGAGCCAGGCTTACCTGGAGCGGCTGGCGGGACGACGGGCGGTCGCCGTCCGCGACCTGAACGCGAGCCGGGACGAGGTCGGGCGCCGGCGCAGCGACCTCGAGGCGGCGGCGCGGGAGCGGCAGGCACTCGACCGGCTGCGCGACCGTCGCCGCGCCGAGCACGATCGTGAGAGCGCCCGCGCGGAAAGCGCGCAGCTCGACGAGCTGGCGCTGGCCGGGCACCGACGGAGGCGGGCGTGAGCGCCGCGGGGGGGATCGCGCCGGACGTCGGCGGGATCGCTTCGGCGAGCCAGGCGGCCGCGCGGGTGGCGCAGCTGCAGAGCATGATCCAGGCCGTCGAAACGCCTCCGAGCGGCAGCCCCTCGAAGGCCGGGTCATTCAAAGACGCCCTCGCCGAAGCGAGTGCGGTGGCAGCTCCTGAATCCGATGCGATCAGCAACGCCGGCGCGGTGTCCGGCGGCGGCACCGTCCCGTTCCAGTCCCTGATCGAAGAATCGTGCGCGCGTTACGGCGTCGACCCGGCGCTGCTCGCCGGGCTGATCGAACAGGAGTCCCACTTCGACCCGACCGTCGGCAGCTCCGCCGGCGCCCAGGGCCTGACCGAGCTGATGCCGGAAACGGCGGCGAGCCTCGGGGTCACCGACCCCCACGACCCGGCCCAGTCGATCGACGGCGGCGCCCGCCTGCTGAGCGAAAAGCTCGCCGAATTCGGCGGGAATACCGAACTTGCCCTGGCGGCCTACAACGCCGGCTCCGGCGCCGTGCAGCAGTACAACGGCATCCCGCCTTACCCGGAAACCCAGGAATACGTGAAGAAGGTGCTCGGCTACGCGGCGGGCTACGCGAACGCCTTCGGGGGAGCGGTGTGAGCACCGTGACCTACCAACGCCCGCTGCCGCTGAGCGCGGCCTTCCCACCGTCCGCGCCGCCGGGCGCCCCGCCGCCCGAACCCGGGCCACCAGGCACGGCACCTCCCTTCGCGGGGTTGCTGGCAGAACAATCCACCGCCCGGACCGCACCAGCGGAAGGCGACAAGAAGAAGGGGCCGCAGGCGACTCCCGCGGCTCCCGCCGAAGGAACCGCGATGCCCGCCGACGGGGCGGCGCCGGCGCCGACGGGTGAAGCGGCGGTCGCCGAAGGGACGGGCGGGGAAGCCCCGCCGAGCGAACCGACGGCGACGCTGCCGGCGGGCGAAGCGGCGGTCGCGACGGTGGCGTCGGCGATCGTGCCGACCCCGGCGCCGGCCGCCTCCCTTCCGAGCACCCCGGCAATCGAAGCTACTCCGACGACGACCGCGCCCGAACCGGATCCGGCTCCGGCTCCGGCTCAGAGCGCGACCGAACCGATCGCGGAGGACCAGGCGCCGATCGTCTCGATGCCGCCGGTCGAGGTTCCGATCGAAGGAGAGGGGGCGTCGAGCACCCCGACGCCCGTCCCGGTGAAGAGCGAAAGCACGGCGGAGGCACCGACCTCCCCCACTCCGCTGCCGACCCGGTCGAGGGAAGTTCACGCCGAAGCGCCCACCGCGAGCGCGGCCGCGCCTACCGGACAGAAGCGGAACGACGTGCCGACGGAAACGGCCGCGCAGGGTTCGAGCGACGAGCGGCCGCCCGCGGGACAGGAGCGCTCGCCGGAAGCACCGACGCCGCGCGCGCCGGTCGTCACCGCGCCGACCGTTGCCACCCCGGCCCAACCCTCCGCACCTTCCTCGCCGACCGCGAATGGCGCATTCTCCTCCCCCGCCCCCACCGCCCCCGCGCCCGCGCCGAGCGCGGCGCTCGAAGCGACGCTGCGGATGGCCGGCGCGAACGGGTTCACGCGGGCGCGGGTGACGCTGCGGCCGGCGGAGCTCGGTGGGGTCGAAGTCTTCCTCCGCGAGGGGAGCGCGGGGCTGACCGCGACCGTCGTCGCCGACACCCCGCACGCGGCGCAGCTGCTGCAGAGCTCCGCCAACGAACTGCAACGCCGACTGGCCGCGCAGGGGCTCGAATTGAGCTCGCTGCAGATCTCGGTCGGCGGCGAATCGGCGGGCGCTGCGCACGGCGGCCGCGACCAGCAGGGCGGGCCGGGGACGCCCGGCGGGGCGCGTGACGGCGCCACCGAGGCGCTCGCCACCGCGGAGGAGACCCAGACCATCGACCTCGGGGGCGGCGTCCTCGTCGACGTCCTCGCCTGAGTGGAACCAGCAAAGGAGCATTGAGATGAGCGGTGCAGTAGGCGGGGTCGGGGCCACCGGGGCGACCGGCGGCGAAGCGGCCAAGGTGAAGGAACAGGCAGAACGCAACGGGCTGAACAAGGACCAGTTCCTCCAGCTCCTGGTCGCGCAGCTGAAGAACCAGGACCCGATGGCCCCGGTCGGCAGCCAGGAATTCATGAGCCAGATGGCGGCCTTCTCGACCCTCGAGCAGGTCACCAACATGGCCGTCGCCAACGAAGAACAGAACCACATGCTGGCGGTGAACCAGTCGCTGTCGCTGGTCGGCCACAACGTCACCTACGTCAAAGAAGACGAAACCCTCGCCGAAGGGAAAGTCGAATCGGTCGACTTCGGCGAAGAAGGCTTCGCGCTGACGATCGACGGCGAATCCGGGATCCCGGCCGGGGCGGTGACGAAAGTCTCATGAGCGGCGTGGGCGGCATCGGCGGCGCGGGTCAGGTCGGCTACACGCCGGCACCCCGACCGGCCCAGAAACCGGCGGTGCCCGGCAACGGTCCCGCCTTCGCCGACGAGCTGAAGTTCTCCAAGCACGCCGCCGAACGGGTGCAGCGACGGGGCATCGGCGCCAACGACCCGGCGACCGCGGCGCGCCTCGAAAAGGGCGTCGAACTCGCCGCCAAGAAGGGCTCCCGCGCCGCCGTCGTCCTGGTCGACTCGACCGCCTACGTGGTCGCGCCGCAGAACCGCACCGTGATCACCGCGGTCGACCAGTCCCAGATGAAGGAGCAGGTCTTCACCAACATCGACACCGCAGTAATCGCATGAGAAAGGACACGAGACAACCATGATGCGCGCGATGTACGCCGCTGTCAGCGGCCTCAAGAACCACCAGACGTTGCTCGACGTCACGGCGAACAACATCGCCAACGTCAACACCGTCGGCTACAAGGCGAGCCGGGTCAACTTCGCCGACTCCCTCTCCCAGCTGGAGATCGGGGCGACCGCGCCCGGCAACGGCCAGGCGGGCCGCAACCCGGCGCAGGTCGGGCTCGGCGTCAAGCTCGGCTCGATCGACAACCTGATGGGCGAAGGCTCCCAGCAGGCGACCGGCGAAACGACCGACCTCTCGATCGAGGGCGAAGGGATGTTCATCGTCGCCGACGGCACCCCGCCGGCGATGCCGGGAGCGGTCGAATACACCCGGGCCGGCAACTTCACCTTCAACCAGGAAGGCTTCCTCACCACCCAGGGCGGCGAGTACGTGCTCGGGAAGAAAGCCGCCGGCGGCGGCGCCCCCGACACCTACATCCAGGTGCCGAAAGGCGCCACGGACGTGTCGATCGGCCAGGACGGCTCGGTCTCCTACGTGCCGGAAGGCGGCGGCGAACGCGTCACCGCGGGCTACGTCTCGATCGCCAAATTCCAGAACCAGGCCGGCCTGCAGCGCACCACCGGCTCCAACTGGATCGAAAGCGCCGCCTCCGGCAAAGCCCAGGACGGCACGCCGGGCGAAGGGTTCGGGCTGACGATCAGCGGCACGCTGGAGATGTCGAACGTCGAACTGGCCACCGAATTCACCAACATGATCGACGCGCAGCGCGGCTTCGAAGCCAACTCGCGGGTGATCTCGACCGCAGACGAAATGCTGCAGAACCTGGTCAACCTGAAGCGATGATCCGCCTGCACCGACTCGGCGGGTCTGAACACGAGTTCGACCTGAACCCTGACCTCATCCTCACGGTCGAGTCGACGCCGGACACCGTCCTGACGCTCACCACGGGGACGAAGCTCGTCGTCACCGAGTCCCCGGACTCGGTGACGGCGGCCGTCCGCGAGTGGCGCGTCGGGATCCTCGAGCGGGCCCTCAAGCGGACCGGCCCGCAGATCGCTGAAGCCAGGCTGCGCGCTGTCGATTACCCGGCGGAGAACTGATGAAGGCCTCGACCGCGATAGGAATCGGGCTCGCCTTTGTGGGCCTGCTGCTGGGCGCGACGATGGAGGGCAGCCAGGTCGGCTCCTTCCTCGATCCGCCCGCGCTCCTGATCGTGTTCGGGGGCACCCTCGGCGCCACGCTCGCCTCCACCTCGCTGGAGTCGATCAAGCGCATCCCCGGCCTCTACAAGCGGGCGATGTCGGCCGAGCAACACGACCTGTCGGGGCCCGTGGACCTGCTCGTCTCCCTCGCCGAGAAGGCGCGGCGCGAAGGCCTGCTGGCGCTGGAGTCGGGCGTCGCCGACCTCGACGACGAGTTCACCCGCAAAGGCCTGCAGCTCGTCGTCGACGGCACCGAACCGGAGGTCATCCTGCAGGTGCTGGAGAACGAGATCGACGGCGCCTCGGGGCGCGCCGCGGCCGACCGCGCGATCTTCGAGAAAGCGGGCGGCTTCGCGCCGACGATGGGGATCCTCGGCACCGTCCTCGGGCTCGTCCACGTGCTGCAGAACCTCGATCAGCCCGCGACCCTCGGGCCGGCGATCTCCGGCGCCTTCATCGCCACCCTCTACGGCGTCGCCTCGGCCAACGTCGTCTTCCTCCCGGTCGCCTCGAAGCTCCACCACATCGCCGACGCCGAGACCTCGCTGCGCGAACTGACGATCGAGGGCCTGCTGGCGATCCAGGCCGGCGACAACCCGCGGGTCGTCGCCGACAAGCTCGAGGCCTTCGTGCCGCCGGAGGAACGCCGCGCGGTGAAGGCCGCCGCGGCGCCCGCCAAAGGCGCCGCCGAGCGGCAGGCCGAGCCGGTGAAGGCGGCCGCCTGATGCGTCCCCCCTCCTCGCGGCGGCGACGCCAGCAATCCCGGCGCGGCGACGCCGGCGGCGAGGGCGGCGGCTCGAGCGAGCGCTGGCTCCTCACCTACGCCGACATGATCACGCTGCTGCTCGCCCTCTTCGTCGTGCTCTTCTCGATCTCGGCGGTGAACGTCTCCAAATTCAAGACGCTGAAGCAGACCTTGGAGCAGGCCTTCAGCCCCCACATCCTGAGCGGCGGCGGGTCGATCGTCCCGAACGGCGGCAGCGAAACGACCACGCACAAGGCCGCCGCGGCGATCGCCGCCCTGGCCACCCAGCGGGCGGACGCCACCGCCCTGCACGCCGAACAGGAACAGTTCCGCCGACTGAAGGAACAGCTCGATGCCTACGCGCGCGAACACGGCTTCTCGGAATCGATCGAGACGACGATCACCCGGCGCGGGCTGGTCATCCGGCTGCTCACCGACCGGGTCCTCTTCGACTCCGGCAGCGCCGCGCTGAAGCCGGAGGCGGCGCCGCTCCTCGGCGAGATCGCCCACCTCGTCAACCTCGACCGCAGCCACGACATCTCGGTCGAGGGCAACACTGACGACGTGCCGATCTCGACCTCGCGATTCCCCAGCAATTGGGAGCTTTCCGTGGCCCGCGCGACCGGCGTCGTCCGCTTCCTGATCGGCCAGGGAGTGGCGGCGCCCCGGCTCGAAGCGAGCGGCGTCGCGGGCGAGCGCCCGATCGCCCCCAACTCGACCGAAGGCGGGCGTTCCCGCAACCGTCGGGTCGAAATCGCCCTGCTCCGCGGCAGCGGCAATCCTGAGGGAGGTGTTTTTGAATGAAGGGCCGTAGAAGAAAATTGATCTTGATCGCGATCGGCGCGCTGGTCGTCGCCGGCCTCGCCTACAAAATGGTGCTGGCGCCGAAATCGGAGTCGAAGGTGAAGGTGGAAGGCAGCGTCTACGTGATGCCGAAAGAATTCCTCCTCAACCTGGCGGGCGGGCGATACGCGAAAGTGACCGTGGCGTTGGTGTTGGCGCCGGGCCAGTCGACCGGCGGCGGCGAGGGGGCAGCAGCCCCGCCGGAAGGCTTCGGCACGCTCGAACAGGAACCGCTGGTGCGCCAGATCGTCACCGACAACCTGACCGGGGTGGCGGCGGGCGCGCTCACCTCGCGCGCGCAGCGCCACCGTTTCCAGGCCCGGATCCGCAAGGAAGTCGACAAGACCACCGACGTGAAGGTGAAGGGCGTCGTCTTCACCGACCTGGTGGTGCAGTGATGGAGGGAGAGCAGATGAAAGCGGAGCACCAAGACCGGATCTACGAGGAGCTTGACGGAGCCGCGGCCCCGATCGACGGCGGCGCCGACCTCGGCCGGCTGCAGAACGTGCCGGTCGAACTGGCGGTCGAGATCGGGCGGACCCGGATGACGATCGGGGATGCGCTGGCGCTCGGGATCGGCAGCGTCGTCACCGTCGGGCGGCTGGCCGGGGACCCGGTCGACCTGCTGGTGAACGGGCGGGTGATCGCCCGTGGCGAGGTGGTCGCGATCGAGGAGGAACTCGGGCTGCGGATCACCGAGATCGCCGCCCCGGTGGTCGAGGCCCCGTCCCCTCCACCCGAAATCGATGAGGCGGAGGATCCAGAACCAGGCAACGGGGCGATGAACCCGGACGAGGAGGCGATGACCGGCTAAAGCGCTGGACGTTCGGGCCGATCACCGGGGGTGCTCAAACGAGCACTCCCCGATGAATCTGCCCGGACACTTCATCCTCGCCGCCGCCTCGGGCGGCAGCGAATCGCAACCGCTCGACCTGGGCGGCACCGCCTCGAGCGCCCACGCGGCCGGCGGTGGCTCGATCGCGAAGACGATCGTCGGCCTGGCGATCGTGCTCGCAGTCATCTTCGGCCTGCGCTGGGTGATGAAGCAGTACAAGTCGGGGCGGGACAAGAAGGCCGCGGGAACGGGGCTCGCCGCGATGGCGACGCTGCCGCTCGGCTCCAACCGGTCCCTGCACGTGGTGCGGGCCGGCCGCGAGGTGCTGGTCGTCGGCTCCGGCGAGCACGGCGTCACCCCGGTGCGCAGCTACTCCGAGGAGGAGGCGCGGGCGCTCGGGCTGTTGGAGCCAGAGGAGGAACCGGCGCTCGCGATGGAGAGCGCCGGACCGACCCGGAGCGGCGCCGCGGGGCCCCCTGGCGCAAGCGAGCTCGGGCGGCGCGCCCTCGACACCCTGCGGGCCTGGACGGTGCGCGGATGAAAGTCGAAGGCGGGGACGCGGTCCAGCTGCTGATCCTCCTCGGCGGCCTCACCCTGATCCCGGCGCTGATCTTCTGCACCACCGGCTTCACCCGCATCCTGATCGTCCTCGGCTTCGTCCGCACCGGCCTCGGCACCCCCACCGCGCCGCCCAACCAGGTGCTGATCGGGATCGCCTTCTTCCTCACGCTCTTCGTCATGGCGCCGACCTTGAAAGCGATCAAGGAAGACGCGATCGACCCGCTCACCTCGCACCAGATCTCCGACAAGGTCGCCCTCGAACGCGCCCAGGAACCGCTGCGCGAATTCATGTTCAGGCAGACCGGCAACGACGAGCTCGAACTCTTCCTCGGCCTCGCCAAGGTGGAAAAGCCGAAGACCCGCGAAGACGTGCCGACCTACGTCCTGATCCCCGCCTTCATCACCTCCGAGCTGAAGAAGGCCTTCGAGATCGGCTTCCTGATCTTCCTGCCCTTCCTGATCATCGACCTGGTGGTCAGCTCGACCCTGATGTCGATGGGGATGATCATGCTGCCCCCCTCGTTCATCTCGCTGCCGTTCAAGATCCTGCTCTTCGTCCTGGTCGACGGGTGGAGCCTCGTCTTCCAGTCGGTGGTCGAAAGCTTCCGCTGATGAACCAGGACGAGGTGATGAAGCTCGCGACGGACGCGCTGATGCTCGCGTTCAAGGTCGGCCTGCCCCTGCTCCTCGCCGGGCTGATCGTCGGCCTCCTGGTCTCGGTCTTCCAGGCGGTCACCCAGATCCAGGAGATGACGCTGTCCTTCATCCCCAAGATCCTCGCCGTCGCCGTGGTGCTGATCGTCGCCGGGCCGTGGATGCTGAACCAGGTCGTCGGCTACACCACCGACCTCTACCACTCGATCCCCGGGCTGGTGAACGAAGAATGAGCGTGACGATCGAAACGCTCGACCGCAACACCCTGGTCGGGTTCATCCTCGTCCTCGCCCGGGTCTCGCCGCTCTTCCTGCTGGCGCCGCCGTTCTCCTCCTCGATGGTGCCGCCGCGGGCGCGGGTGATCGTCGCCGTCGCGATCTCGATCGGCCTCGCGCCGCTCGCCCTGCACGGCCAGGCGATCCCCGCCGACGCGATGCGGATCATCGAGCTGGCGCTGAAGGAAATCGTCATCGGCCTCGCCTTCGCGATGGCGATCGCCTGCCTCTTCGCCGCCGTCAACACCGCCGGGTCGATGATCGACACGCAGATCGGCCTCAACTTCGGCTCGCTGATCAACCCCGTCGACAACACCCAGTCGGGGACGATGTCCCAGCTCTACGCGATGGTCGGGATCCTCGTCTTCATCGTCATCGACGGCCAGGCGTGGGTGATCCGCGGGCTCGCGCGCACCTACGAGCTGGTGCCGATGCTGGAGTTCCCGTCGATCGCGAGGCTGACCGCGGCGGTGTCCCAGGCATTCGTCGGCATCTTCGCCGCGGCGCTCGAGGTGGCGGCGCCGGTGCTGCTGGCGCTGATCCTCACCGACGTCGCCTTCGGCGTCGTCTCCCGCGTCGTCCCGCAGCTGAACATCTTCGCGGTCGGCTTCCCGGTGAAGATCATCGTCGGCCTGCTGGTCGTCGCCGCGGCGCTGCCCTTCATGGGCGCCTGGTTCTACGACCAGCTGCGGTCCAGCGTCGAAACCGGCCTCTCCGGGATCGGGGTGGGGTGAGCATGCCGGGCAAGGAGGACCGCACCGAGAAAGCGACGCCCAAACGCCGTCAGGACGCGCGCAAGAAAGGTCAGGTCGCGAAATCGACCGACCTGAACGGCGCCGTCGTGCTGGTCGCGGCGCTCGGCTCGCTGGCCGTCTTCGGCCCCCAGATCGCGAGCGGCCTGGCCGACACGATGCGCGGGATGCTCGGCAACGCCGGGCACCCGGAGGAGGTCACCGGCGGCGGCCTCGGCAACCTCGCCGGCACCGCCGGGATGGCGATGGCGGCGGCGATCGCGCCGGTGGCGCTCGCCTGCTTCGTGACGGCGCTGGTCGTCAACCTGGGCCAGGTCGGCCTGCGCCTGAACCCGGCCGGGTTGAAACCGGACTTCAAACGGCTCGATCCGATCCAGGGGGCGAAGAACCTGCTCGGGCCGAACGGCTGGGTGGAGCTGGCCAAGGCGATCGTGAAGGTGACCGCGGTCGGCGCGATCGCGGCGATGGCGCTGCTGCCGAACATGTCGAAGCTCGCCGCGATGACCGGGATCGAACCGCCCGCGTTCGGCGCCGCGATCGCCAAGCTCTCCGCCGGGATCGCCTGGAAGGCGGCGGCCGCCTACCTGCTGATCGGCGCGCTCGACCTCCTCTGGCAGCGCCACAAACACGAGAAACAGCTGCGGATGACCAAGGAGGAGGTCAAACGCGAGCACAAAGAACAGCAGCTGTCCCCCGAACTGCGCGCCTCGATGCGGCGGAAGGCCCAGCAGATGTCGCGTGGGCGGATGATGTCGGCGGTCCTCGGCGCTGACGTCGTCGTCGCCAACCCGACCCACTTCGCGGTCGCCCTCGCCTACGACGGCAAGCGGCCGGCGCCGGTCGTCGTCGCCAAGGGGCAGGACCTGATCGCGCTGGAGATCCGCAAGGTCGCCGAAGGGGCGGGCGTGCCGGTGGTCGAGGACAAGCCGCTGGCCCGCTCGCTCTTCGACTCGGTGCCGCTGGAAGCCGAGATCCCGGCCGACTTCTACCGCGCGATCGCCGAGCTCCTCGCCTACGTCTACCGCACCGCCCGTCGGCGGGCGCCGATCGCGAGCGCCGCGTGAGCGGGGCGATGAAGAAGCTCATGGCGCACGCCGACCTGGTCGCCGCGGTCGCGGTGGTCCTCGTCGTGGTGATGATGATCATCCCGCTGCCGCCGGGCCTGATCGACCTCTTCATCACCCTCAACATCGCCTCCGCGATCACGATCGTGGTGGCGACGCTCTACGTCCCGCGGGCGCTCGACTTCGCCGCCTTCCCCTCCCTGCTGCTGCTGACGACGATGTTCCGGCTGGCGATCAACGTCTCGGTGACGCGCCAGATCCTGCTGCACGGCGACGGCGGCTCGGTGGTCGAAGCGTTCGGGACCTTCGTCGTCGGCGGCAACGTCGTCGTCGGGCTGGTCGTCTTCCTGATCCTGGTCGTGATCCAGTTCGTCGTCGTCACCAACGGCGCCGGGCGCGTCGCCGAGGTCGCCGCGCGCTTCACCCTCGACGCGATGCCGGGCAAGCAGATGGCGATCGACGCCGACCTGAACGCCGGCCAGATCAACGACCAGCAGGCGCACGACCGCCGCGAGGACATCGGCCGCGAAGCCGACTTCTACGGGGCCATGGACGGCGCCTCGAAATTCGTCAAAGGCGACGCGATCGCGGGCATCCTGATCGTGATGATCAACCTCCTCGGCGGGATCGTCGTCGGGGTGATGCAGCAGCATCTGTCCTTCCCGGAAGCGGTGCAGCACTACTCCCTGCTGACCGTCGGCGACGGGCTGGCGGCGCAGATCCCGGCGCTCCTGATCTCGGTCGCGGCGGGGATCCTGGTGACGCGATCGGCCTCGAAAGCGGACCTCGGCAACGACATCGCGGGCCAGATCTTCGCCCAGCGCAAGGCGCCGATGGTGGCGGCCGGGGTGATCTGCGCGTTCGCCCTGGTGCCGGGGCTGCCGAAGATCCCGTTCCTGCTGATCGGCGGGGCGCTGGCGGGGATCGCCTACGCGATGAAGGACGGGCTGCCCCAGCCCGCCGGGGCGCCGGCGTTGGCCGGCGGGCCGGGCGGGCCGCCGCAGCTCGGTCCCGGCGTCCCGGAGCTGCCCGCCGGTCCCACCGCCGACACCGCGACCGCGGTCGACCCGCTCGAGCTGGCGATCGGCTTCGGCCTCGTGCCGCTGGTCGAAGCGGGCCAGGGCGGCGGCCTGATGGGCCGGGTCGGGGCGATGCGCAAGCAGCTCGCGAGCGAGCTGGGGACGGTGATCCCGGCGGTCCGCATCCACGACGAGCTCGGCCTCGACTCGCACGAATACGTGCTGCGGGTGCGCGGCTCGGAGGTCGCCCGCGGGCAGATCATGCCCGGGCACCAGCTGGCGATGGACTCCGGCGAGGCGGCGGGCCAGCTCCCCGGCGTCCCCACCACCGAGCCCGCCTTCGGCCTCCCCGCGACCTGGGTGCCGGACGCCGCGCGGGCCGAAGCCGAGGCGCTCGGCTACACCGTCGTCGACCCCGAATCGGTGGTCGCCACCCACCTCACCGAGACGATCCGCGGCCACGCCGCCGAGCTGCTCACCCGCCAGGAGACGAAGAAGCTCCTCGACGGGTTGAAGGAGACGAACGCGGCGGCGGTCGAGGAGGTCGTGCCGGAGCAGCTCTCGCTCGGCGAGGTCCAGCGGGTGCTGCAGGCGCTGCTGCGCGAGGGCGTGCCGATCCGCGACCTCGGCGCGATCGTCGAGGAGATCGGCGACAAGTCGCGGCTCACCCGCGATCCGGCGGTGCTGGCCGAGTACGCGCGGGCGGCGCTCGGGCGGACGATCACGGCGCCGCACCTCGACGCGGCGATGCGCCTGCGGGCGATCTCGCTCGATCCGGCGATCGAGCAGGAGATCGGCGAATCGCTGGCGCAGACGCCCGACGGCGAGCAGCTGGCGATGGAGCCCTCGCGCGCCCAGGCGCTGGTCTCCGCGCTCGACCACCAGCTCGGCTCGGCGCTCGCCCAGGGCGCGCGGCCGGTGCTGCTCTGCTCGGGCCGCGCCCGCCGCCACCTGCGGCGACTGTGCGAACAGTCGCTGCCGCAACTGACTGTCTGTTCCTACAACGAGATCGTGCCCGGAGTCCGGGTCGAGAACATGGGGGTTGTCCAGGTATGAGCGACGTACTCGTGGCGACGGAGACGAAGACCTATCGGGGGGCGTCGATCGAGGAGCTGCTGCCGCGGATCCGCGCCGAGCTCGGGCCGGAGGCGGTGATCGTGACCCGCCGCGAGGGACTGATCGGCGGCGTCGCCGGCTTCTTCCAGAAGAAATGCGTGGAGGTCGACGCGCGCCCCGGCGGCCCGCGGATCGATGTCTATGACGACGGCGGGGAAACCGTGATCGATCCACCTCTCATCACTGAAACCCATCCTGTACGCAATGACGTGGCTACTCGGGAGGGCCTGGAAACTCCAGCAGTTCAACGCCTCGTCAGCGAAGCGAAGCCATTCGCGGACCTACTCCAGGAGATGACGCCGCAGGCCGAGCCGGAGCCGCTTCCCGAACCCGACCCCACCGAGCCGCGGCGGGTCGCGGCGCTGCGCGAGGGCATGGTCGCGGCCGGGCTCGGCGCCGACCTCGCGGACGACGTCGTCGACGCGGTCGTCGCCAGCGTCGCCCCCTTCGCCACCCCGAGCCGCCTGCGCACCCTGGTCCGCAACGAGCTCGCGCTGCGGCTGCCGGTCGCCCCCGCCCCGGGGCCCGGGCGGCGCCACCTCGCCGTCGTCGGCCCGGCGGGGACCGGCAAAACCGCCGCGGTCGCCCGGGTCGCCGCAGCCCACGCGGCGGCCGGGCAGGACGTCGCCTGCCTGACGCTCGAACCCGCCGACGGCGGCGCGGCGCTGCGGGCGATGCTCGAGGGCTCCGGGGTCGGGGTCGAAGCGATCGCCTACGAGGACCTCGCCGTGGGGCTGCTCGGCGCGTCCGCGCAGCTGGTCCTGATCGACACGCCCGCCGCGGCGCCGAGCAGCGGCGTCACGGTCGAGTCGCTCGGGGCGACGCTGGGAGCCGCCGGCGTCGACGAGACCCACCTCGCGGTGCGCGCCGGCACGGCGTCTCCGGCCGCGGTCGAGATGTTCGAGAACCTCAAGGGGCTCGACCCGAACCGGATCCTGGTCAGCGCCGCCGCCGACACCAGCTACATCGGCGCCGCGCTCGACGTCGCGATCCGCACCTCGCTGCCGGTCCACTACGTCGCCGAGACCGTCGTCGACCTGGCGCCGGCCGATCCACGTGACCTCGCCTCGAGGGTCGTCCCATGAGCCCCGAGGCGAACCTCGAAGGCGCGCCGCAGGAGGAGGCCGCGATCCGGCTCTCGGCCCACCCGCGGGCGCTGCGCCAGATCGAGCAGGCGCGCGGCTGGGGCGGCATCGGCTGCTTCGCGCTCGTCGCCTTGCTCGGGCTCGCCTCCGGCGTGCCGCCGGTGACGATCGGGCTGCGCGCGCTGGTCGCCGGGGTGGTCGGCTACATGGTCTGCTGGTTCCTCGCGGTGATGGTGTGGCGCCACCTCGCGGTCGCCGAGGAGGCGGCGGCGCGCGCGTTCGCCGAACAGCGTCGGTCGGCGCTGCTGGAGGAGATCAAACGGCGGTCCGCCGGGCTCGCCGAGCAGGAGGAGGGCATCTCATGAGCACGATGAAGAAGATCGACTTCACCCGGCCGACGAAGTTCACGCCCGACCACGAGCGGCGTCTGGGGCGGGCGCTGGCGGCGTTCTGCCGGACCAGCTCGACCCGCCTCTCGGCGGAGCTGCGCCTGCCGATCGAGCTCGAGTTCGTCGAGGCGACCCAGCTCACCTGGGCCAACGCCCACGAGCGGCTCGCCTCCTCCGCCCTCTGCGCGGTGGTCGAGCTGCGACCGACCGAGACACAGGTGCTCCTCACCGCCGACTCCGGCTTCATCCTCACCGGGATCGAGTCGCTCCTGAGCGGCGCGCCGGAGGAGCCACCACCGGACCGACGCCTGACCGAGATCGACCTCGCCCTCGCCGGCCGGCTCTTCGACGACATGCTCGGCCAGCTGACCGCCGTCTGGCGCGACCTGACCGGTGCCGAGCTGGCGCTGGTCGCGATCGACTCCCAGCTGGAGACGGCGGGCGTCGCGCCGGTCAGCGAGCCGACCCTGGAGCTGGCGATGCGGGCCCGCATGCTGGGCCGCGAGTTCGCCCTCACCCTGCTCCTGCCCCACCGCGCGATCGCCCCGGTCGAGGACCGCATCCTCGGCCGTCGCGGCCCCGGCGACGAGGCGCCGGACCCGGTGACGGGCCTGCGGCTGCGCGAGGCGATGGCCGGCATCGAGGTCGCCCTGCGGGCGGAGATCACGGGGCCGCAGACGCCGGCGGCCGAGGTGCTCGGGCTGGCGCCGGGCGCGACGCTGCGGCTCGGCGGGCGCGTCGGCGAAGGGCTCGGGCTCTGCGTCGAGGGCGTACGGGTGATGCGGGCGAAGCCCGGGCGCAGCGGCAGCCGCCGCGCCGTCCAGGTGCTGGAGGCGATCGAGCCGAGCGCCGCGGAGGGCCTGGCGCGGCTGGCAACCACCGCGGGGCGTGCGGGCGGCGCGGCCGAGGCCGACGGCGCCGGGGAGGGCGACGCCGCGCTTCGCGGCGCGCTCGGCCAGGTGCCGGTGCGCGTCTGGGCGGAGCTCGGCCGCGCGCGGTTGTCGCTCGCCGAGGTCGTCGCGCTCGGCGTCGGCGCCGTGGTCGAGCTGGACCGCAGGCTCGAAGACCCGATCGACCTCTACGTCAACGGCCTGCGCCTCGGCCACGGCGAGCTGGAGATCGTCGACGAGGAATGGGCCGTCCGCGTCGACGCGGTGACCGGCCTCGGCGAGCCGGTCGCCGCTCTCGGGTGAGCTGAGGATGGCCGCGGTCAGCGTGATCGTCCACCTCGAGGGCGGCCGCGAGCGCACGCTGCGCTGCCTCGAGGCACTCGCGGCCCTGGAGGACGAGCCGACCTTCGAGGCGATCCTCGTCGACGACGCCTCCCCCGACCTCGCCGACCTCCTCGCCGGGCTGAGCGGCGACGTCAAGGTGCTGCGCAACGAGTGCCGCGAGGGCTTCATCGCCTCCGCGATCCGCGCCGCGAGCGCAGCCGAGGCCGCAACCCTGGTCCTCCTCCGCGGCCCCGCCCTCCTCACCCCCACCGCCCTCCGCCACCTCGATGTTGATGGGCCGAAAACCGGACATATAGGCCGGTTTTCGGCCCATCAACCGAGCGGGGTGGCGGCTGCGTTGCCAGACGAGCCGGAGGCGCATCCGACCGTCACGCACGCACTCGCCTTGCGTCGCCGCGACGCGGACTGCCTCCGGCGCGCGGGCGGAGCCGCGCCGGGCTTCGAGCTCGCGGCGGTCTGCGCGGAGCTCGCCCGGCGCGGGGACGTCGTCACCGTCCCGGACGCCATCGCCGCCCCGGCGAGCGCCGGCGGCGCCGCGCGCCGGACCCCCGGCGCGCGCGCCGAGCTCACCGTCGTCGTCCCCACCCTCGACGCCACCGCGCCGCGGGTGCGCGACTGCCTGGCGGCGATCGCCGCGCGCACCCCGGCCCCGCACCAGGTCGTCGTCGTCGACAACGGCTCGCCGCCGCAGGGCTTCACCGCTCCGGTCAACGCCGGGCTGCGCGCCGTCGACACCCCCTACGCGGTGGTGATGAACGACGACGTCGAGGTGCTCGAGGGCTGGTGGGAGCCGCTCCGCGCCGCGCTCGACGAGGGCGCCTCCGTCGCCTTTCCGCAGACCGTCGAAGGCGCGATGCGCGACGACTTCGCCGCCTGGTGCTTCGCGCTCGGCGCCGGGACGATCGCGGAGATGTCCCACGCCCCCGGCGAGTTCTTCGACCCGGCCCTGCGCGTCTGGTTCCAGGACACCGACCTCCTCGTCCGCCTCCGCGCGATCGGCCGACCGCCCCAGCTCGTCCGTGAGTCCCGGATCCGCCATGCGCTCTCGACCACGGTGCGGACCGAGGATCCGGCGCTGCGCGCCTGGATCGAGCGGACGATCGCTGCCGACAAAGCCGCCTTCGCGCGGAAGCACCCGACCGTCCTCTCGCCGTGAGCCCCCAGGACGACTCCTACTTCGAATTCGACCGCCCCGAGGTGCGGGCCCTGGTGCCGAGCGAGGCACGCCGAGTCCTCGACGTCGGCTGCGGAGCCGGCGCCCTCGGCGCGGCATTGCGCGAGGAGCGGGGAATAGAGGTCATCGGCCTGGAGCTCTCCCCCGACGCCGCGGCCCGCGCCCGCGAGCGCCTCGACGCGGTGGTCGAGGCCGACCTCGACGAGTTGGACGACCTCCCCTTCGAGCGCGGTAGCTTCGACGCGATGGTCTTCGGCGACGTCCTCGAGCACCTCCGCGACCCCCACCGCCTCCTCCGCGCCCTCCGCCCCTGGCTCGCCGACGACGGCGCCCTCGTCTGCTCGATCCCCAACGTCGGCCACTGGTCGGTCGTCCTCCCCCTCCTCACCCAGGACCGCTGGCCCTACGCCGACGCCGGCCTCCTCGACCGCACCCACCTCCACTTCTTCACCCTCGCCGAGGCCGAGCTGATGCTCCGCGAGTGCGGCTTCACGGTCGAGTCCGCCGCCGCCACGAACCTCGCCCAGTCCCCGCCCCCAACCGTCGACCACCTGACCCGCTTCCTCGCCGCCCTCGGCACCGACGAGGGACTCGCCCGCCGGCGCCTCGATGCCTACCAGTACCTCCTCGTCGCCCACCCAAGATTCCTCTAAAGGTTCCCGCGGGGCGGCCGATCAGAGGGACGACATAACCATGGGGTGACACGGATGTCGCCCCGGGACCAATCCACGACGATCCAAGGAGAGAGATCGGAATGTCCCTACGCATCCAGACCAACATGGAAGCTTTCAACGCGCACCGGAACCTGGTGTCGACGAGTGAAGGCATCGCGAAATCGATGGAACGCCTGTCCTCGGGCTACCGCATCAATCGTGCCGCGGACGACGCCGCCGGCCTGGCGATCAGCGAACGGCTGAAAGCCCAGGTCAAAGGCATCGGCCAGGCGCAGCGCAACGTCCAGGACGCCGTCTCCGTCGTGCAGACCGCAGAAGGTGCCCTCAACGAGGTCCACTCGATGCTGCAGCGCACCCGGGAACTCGCCGTCCAGTTCAAGAACGGCTCGCTCTCGGAAAGCGACAAGACGTCGATCCAGTCGGAGATCAACCAGCTCGCCAGCGAGGTGGCCCAGATCGGCGAAGACACCGAATTCAACGGGATCAAACTGTTGAACGAAAAAGCGACGATCACGTTCCAGGTCGGCGCCAACGACGGCGAGGTGATCAGCGTCTCCACGATCAGCCTCGGCGAAGCGGTCAAAGCCGCCGCGTTCGAACTCAAATCGGGCACGGAAGGCGAAGAAGACATCAAACAGATCGACGAAGCGATCGAAGCGGTGTCGAGCCAGCGCGCCGAATTCGGTGCGGTGCAGAACCGCCTCGAACACACGCTCAACAACCTGTCCGTCTACCAGGAAAACCTGAGCGCCTCGGAAAGCCGGATCCGCGATGTGGACATGGCCTCCGAAATGGTCGAATTCACCAAGCTGCAGATCCTGCAGCAGGCCGGCACCTCGATGCTGGCCCAGGCCCAGCAGTCCGGGTCGGCGGTGCTGAAGCTCCTCGGCTAGATACCGAGCGGGGTCCGAGGCGAGCGGCCGGGCCAAGTGCCTGCCGCTCGCCTCAACGTCCCGTCCAGCGCACCGTTCCCTTTTGTATGAGGACTCAAATCAAGTTTTGGGTAACTCGCCCAATCCGCTTAAAGGTGTCCTGAGCGGGGTCGATCAAATGAGAGATGACCCTCGAATCGACGCTCGCCCGGATCTCGGCGATCGAAGCGGCGCTGACGCCGCCACAGCCGAAGAGCGCCGCCGCCCCCGCGTCGTCCGGCTCGACCGCCTCCGCGGTCTCCTCCCCCTCCTCCACCTCCTTCTCCCGGCTGCTGAACCAGGCGTCCGGGAGCTCGACCCTCCTGCCCGGCGCCTCGCCGCTCACGGCCGGCACTTCGAGCCCCGCGGCCCTGAACGCGGTCGCCGCCGCCCGCTCCCAGGTCGGTCAGGCCGAGTTCCCGCCGGGCTCCAACGAATCGCCGCGGATCGCGGAATACCGCGGCGCCGTGCAGGGCGCCGTCGTCGGCCCCTGGTGCGCCGACTTCGCCTCCTGGTGCGCCGCCCAGGCGGGCATCCCGCTGGGCGAAAACGGGGAAGGATTCCAGTCGGTCGGCGCCCTCTGGGAATGGGCCGAGGCCGGCGGCCGTGCGATCCCCGCGGACGAAGGCTCGCCGGCGCCGGGCGACCTGATCGTCTGGGGCGCCGACCACGTCGGGCTGATCGAAGCGGTCGATCCCGACGGGACCATCCACACGATCGAGGGCAATTCCTCCGACGAAGTCGCCCAGCGCAGCTACGGCCCGGGCGAAAGCGGTGCGACCGGATACGTCCGACTCGGATGAGCTTCAGCCCCTCCAGTGACACCGCCGTGAGCCCCGCGGCCGCGAAGATCGGCGGGCCCAGAGCAGGCCGCGCCCGCACACCGCTGCCGATCCGCCTGCCGCTCGTAGCCGTCTACGCGGAACGGGCGATCGCGCGGGCAGGACTCGGCGCCCTGCTGCGCTCGCAGATGATCGACGTCGTCCTCCCCGAAGAGGAGGGACGCGCGCTCGTCGGGACTCGCCCTGACGTGGTCCTGCTCGCCGGCTTCGCCCCGGAGCGTCACCTCGCCGACAGCCTTACCAGGCGCCACGGCGCCCCGGTGCTGCTGATGGTCGACGGCGCGCTCGGCGCCGATTCGCTGGATGCGCTGGGAGTCCACGGCGCGGTCTGCCGCGAGTGCCCACCGGAGCGCCTGATCGAAAGCCTCCACGCCCTCGCCGCCGGCGAGACCTACTTCGAGTGCCACACCCACCCGTCCGCCCCCACCCCGACCGACTCGCTGCTCTCGCCCCGCGAGCGCCGCGTCACCGCCGAGCTGGCCCGCGGCGCCGGCGTCGAGGAGATCGCCGCGGCGCTCTGCATCAGCCCCCACACCGCCCGTACCCACGTGCGGAACGTCCGTCGCAAACTCGGCGCCCGCACCTCGGCCGAGGCGGTCGCCCAGGCCCTCACTCTGGGTCTGGTGGCACTCCCGGCGCGCTCGGTGCGCTGAAGTCGGCGCGGGCCGCCGCTTCGTTCTCCTGCCTGATCTGCTCCCACAGCTCCTCGCGATAGATCCGCCGCTCCGCCGGCGCGGTGATCCCGAGGCGGACCGAACCGCCGCTGACCTCGACTATCTCGACCACGATGTCGTCGCCGATCAGGATGCGCTCGCCCTGGCGGCGACTGATCGTCAGCATCGGCGGAGTGTAGTGGGGGTGCGGAGGCGGAGGGAGGCGGCTGACGGCCGTTGTTCAGGCCGGTGCGCCCGTCCGAGTGCGTCCCGGGTTAGGAGAGGGCCTGGAAACGCGTGACCTGAGGTGGCGTGGGCCAGCCTCGCAAGGACGCAGGGAGCGAGCCGAGGGGAGCGCACTCAAGTGCGTGACCCGAGGCGAGCGACCGAGGACGCCGCGAGGCGCCCCCACGCCACCTCAGGCCGCGACCGGGCGCCGTCCACCCGAGAGAAGCGGCTCGCGCAGCGGGGCCCAGGAGGCCTCGTTCATCACCTGGTGGCCGACTCCGGCGGCGATCAGGATCGGGGCCAGCAGGTTGGCGCTGATCTGGTCCGGGTCCTCGTCGGCACGGACGACGACGAGGACCTGGGCGGCGGCCGGGTCGGTGACGCCGATCCGGGCGGCCTCCTCGTCGGAGAGGACTACCTCGTAGTCGGGGAAGAAGGTGAAGGGGTCGGTGACCGGCAGCGCCAGGTCGGGCTCGGTGGCCTCCTGCAGCCACTTGAAGGCACCGCTCTCCTCGCGCTCGAGCAGCGCGAAGCGATGGCCGCCGACGCCGATCATCCCCTCCGGGAAGTCGATCAGCGCCTCGCCCGGAACCTCGAGCTCCCCGAAGCGGGTGCTGTTGACGATCTCTGGCAGGTCCCTCCCCGTCACGCGCCCCTACCTTAGGAAATCCATCAACGACGGCTGGATCAGCTTGGCGCCGGCACGCAGGGCGGTTTCGTAGGCGGTCTGTTCGGAGGAGAAGTTGACCAGCGCTTCGGCGATGTCGATGTTGTAGACCTGGGACAGCTGGCTGAGGCTCGCTTCCTGCAGCTGTTCGAGCCGCGTACCGGCCGTCTCCAGCCGGTTGGTGGTGGCGCCGACGACGGCCCGCACCCGGGTCAGTTCGTCCAGGTTCGCGCTCAGCCGTTCGAGGTCGGTGCCGCGCAGCGCTTCGGCGTTCGCGGTGGTGCCGCCGCGCAGGTCGGCGGCGATGTCGCGGAGGACGTCGAGCAGCTTGTCGTCGCCGGCGCCCGCGCCGTTCCCGAGGACCGTTCGGATGTCGACGTTGACCCCGATCGACACCCCCTTGCCGATCACCCGCTGGATCGTCCCTTCGTCGCCCGCGTATGCGTCGTTCGCACCGAGTTCGTAGGGGCGAGTTTCGGTCGCCGTGCCGGCGAAGATGTAGCGGTCGTCGTAGGTGACGTTCGCTTCCTGCTTCACCGCTTCGGTCAGCGCTTCGATCTCCGCCGCGATCCCTTCGCGGGCGACCTGGCCGTTGGAGTCGTTGCCGCCCTGGACCAGGAGTTCACGCGCGCGCTGGACGGTGGAGGTGATCCGCGAGAGCGCCGTTTCGGTCGCCGTGACCCAGCCGACCCCGTCGTCGACGTTCGACTTGTACTGCTTGAAGGCTTCGATCTCGCCGGTCAGCTGGAGGGTGCGCCCGGCCCCGAACGGGTCGTCGGCGGGGCGGGTGATCCGGTGGCCGGAGGAGATTTCGCGCTGCATCTGGGTGAGGCGCCCTTTGGTCGCGCCGAGGTCCTGGAGGACCGTGCGCCGCGTCATCCCCTCGGTGATCCGCATCGTCATCGCGCGTCCCATCCCCTCTTCGTCACAGGCCGACCCGGCCGGTGCGGTTGATCAGGACGTCGAGCGCTTCGTCGAGCGCGGTCATCGCCCGCGCCGAGGCTTCGTAGCCACGCTGGAAACGCTGCAGATTC
The DNA here is from genome assembly GCA_963782515.1 of uncultured Actinomycetes bacterium. Lineage (GTDB taxonomy): Bacteria > Actinomycetota > Thermoleophilia > Solirubrobacterales > 70-9 > VAYN01. Next base: position 2,414,768 of record CAWAJY010000004.1, read on the forward strand.
GTCATTTCTTCGTCAAGGGAGACGCCGGAGGTCGATTCGCGCCGTTCCTCGACCGCGTTCAACAACGCCTGGGCGTTCGTTTCGCCGTTCTTGGCTTCGTTCATTTCGGTGCCGACGCGGGTGACGAAGGAGGCGTAGGCGCGATCGACGGCACCACCGCGCAGGGCCCCGATCGCGGTGGCGATGTCGTTGCCGCCGGCCGAGCCGTCGCTCGCCGTCTCGACTTCGGCGGCGGTCACGGCGACGCTCAGCGAAGCGGCCCCGTTGCCCGCTTCGTAGGTGAAGAAGGCCGGGCCGCCGCCTTTCGTGTGGATCGCGTTGACGGCGTCGGCGAGGCTTTCGGCGAACCCGTTCAGTTCGGCGCGGAACGATGCGATGGTCCCGCCCGGTTCGACCAGTTCGAGCAGCGCACCGAGCTTCCCTTTCGGTTCTTTCAGTTCCTGGGGCCAGTCGACTTCGGTGCCGGAGACGAGCGGCGCGGCGGCGTCGCCGAAGCCGACTTCGACCGTCCCGTCTTTCAATTCAGTGACAGAGACCTGACCGAGTTCTGACAGTTCGTCGAGCAGCAGGTCACGGCGGTCGAGCAGGTCGTTCGGTTCGGCGCCCCCGGACATCGACGCGCGGATCGCCCCGTTCAACAGCGCGATTTCTTTCGCCTTCTGTTCCACTTCGCCGCCTTTGCCGGTGATCGCGGCGTATTCGCCTTCCGCCACCGCGGCGGCGTTGGTCAGCTGCTGGTCCAGTTCGGCGAGGCTGACGCCGAGCGCCTTGCCGGCTTCGATCACGGCCTGGCGCGCGGCCGAGTCTTCGGGGCTGTTGGCGAGCCCTTCCCAATCGGTCCAGAAGGTCTGCAGCTGTTTGGAGATCCCGGTTTCGCCCGGCTCGGCGAGCGCCCCTTCGATCGTTTCCATCCCCCGCACCCGGGCGGCGAGGCCGCCGAGGCGCATCGCCTGGGCGCGGTACTGGAGGTCGAGAAAGCGATCGCGGGCCCGGGTGACACCGGTGACGTCGACACCGGTCCCCAGTTCGGCCTTGCCGTTGCCGGCGCTCGAGCCGGTGTTGATCCGCAGCGCGCGGCTCGCGCTCGTCCTCACTTCCTGGCGCGAGTAGCCGTGCGTGTTGGCGTTGGCGATGTTGTGGCCGGTGATGTCGAGGGCCTGCTGCTGGGCGATCAGCCCACGCAGCGCGGTCTGCAGGCCCATGAAGGTCGAGACCCCCACCGGCTAGGCCTCCACGTCCATCAGCCGCCGGCCGCCGGGCTGAGATTCTTCGCCGCTGACCCGCAACAGGTGATCGAGGAAGGTGAGTTCCTGACGCATCAGGGCGCGGTTGATGCCGTGCTCGCGGGCGATCTCGGCAAGCAACCCACGTAGTTCGGCGCTGCGCGTGAGGAGGCGCTCCTGCTCGGCCGGCGCGGCGAGCCCGGCGAGGGCCGGAAGCCCGACCTCGACCGGCTGCACGCCGAGGCGCACCGCGGCACGACGGATGAGCTCGGTGCGTTCGCGCTCCAGCGATTCGCGCGCGGCCACCTCGACCTGGATGTCGGAGAGGCGGGCGAGGACCGCCTCCACGTCGCGCTCGCGGATCGCGGCGCCCTGGCGCAGGACGAGGTCGAGCAGCCGCCGCGCGGAGGCGATCTGCAGCTCGAGATGGCGGGCGACCGCGGCGGGCAGGATCTGGTCCTGGACCAGCATCTCGGCGCTCACCCGCCGACCCCCTCGAAGTTCGAGTACATCTCGGTGGCAAGCCCGAGGCCGCCCGCGCCGACGATGGCTTCGGCGACCGTTTCCGGAAGGCTGACCGGGGTCGGCGTCGCCGCGAAGGCGCTCCCTTCTTCGCCCCCGCCGAAGCCTTCGCCTTCGGTCGAGCCGATCGGCGATTCCGGCAGCGCCTCGGCCAGCATCTGCTTCAGCAGCATCGATTCGAAGGAGAGCGCGGCGCGGAATCCCTGCACCGCGTCGGGCCCTTCGTCGCGGATCGATCTCGGGACCGCCGCCCCCGCCACCGCCGCCGCGATCCCGGTCGCCGCACTCATCGGATCAGCCCGTTGGCGACGGCGAGAACTTCGTCCTGGGTGGTGATCGCCTTGCCCGCCAGCGCGTAGCCCTGCTGGGCTTCGGTCATCGCGGTCATCACGTTCGCCATGTCGACGTTCGAGGCCTCCAGCACTCCCTGCTGCAACCGCGCCCTCGGCGCCGCCTTGACCGCCCCGCTTGCGGCCGTCGGCAGGTAGTCGCCTTCGCCGTCGGCCTGCAGGCCGTCCGGGTTGGTGACCTCGACCAGTGGGATCCTGCCGAAGCTCCGTCGGCCGGCGGAGACCGTGCCGTCGGGGGCGATCGAGATGCCTTCGGGGTCGACGCCCTTGGGGATCAGGACCGGCGGCTCGAGCGCCTGCCCCGTCGCCGTGCGCAGCCGACCGTCGGGGCCGATCTGCAGGTTGCCGTCGCGGGTCAGCGCCACCCCGCCGTTCCCGCTCCGCACCTGGATGAAGCCGGGCGTGGTGAGCGCCACGTCGAGCGGCCGTTCGGTCGCTTCCAGGGCTCCCTGTTCCTGATCTCGGCCGAAGACTTCCGCGGCCGATCCCGAGCCGGTCACCGTCCCTTCGCCGCCGCCCCGTCCGGGCGACTGGTAGAGCAGGTCACGGAAGCCGACCCTCAGGCTCTTGTAGCCGGTGGTCGAGACGTTGGCGATGTCGTCGGAGAGGGCGTCCATCCAGGCCTGCTGGGCTTCCATCCCCGCGGCGGCGGTGGTCAGCGCGGAGTACATCAGCCGATCGCCCCCACCTGGCCCGCGGACTCGCCGAGCGTTTCGTTGATCGTCTGGATCGATTTCTGGTCGGCTTCGAGCGCGCGGAACGAGGAGATCATCTCGACCATCGCCTGCGACGGATTCACCGCCGATTCCTCCAGGAACCCGGCGCGCACCTTCCCCGTCGCCCCCCCGGTCGCGTTGCCCGTGTAGAGGTTGTCGCCCTCCTTTTCGGCCCCCTGGACTTCGAAGACGCCGATGTCCCCGGGCGCGACGGTCCCGTCGGCGCGCAGCCGCACCGGCGCCCCGTTCCCGCCGAGGACCGGATCGCCGAGCTGGTCGGTCAGATTCCCTTCGGCATCGACGGAGAACTGCCCGTTGCGCGTGTACCGCACCCCGGCGTTGGTGCGCACCGCGAAGAACCCTTCGCCTTCGACCGCGAAGTCGAGCGCTTCGCCGGTTTCGTGGATCCCGGCCGGCGTCAGGTCGGTCGACGTTTCCCCGATCTGCACCCCGAGGCTCAGCCGCCCGACCGAAGCCCCGGTCGCGGTGTTCTGCAGCAGCAGTTCCCCGAACCCTTCCTGCGTCGCCCGTTCCGCCTTGAAACCCGGCGTGTTGACGTTCGCCAGCTGGTTGGAGATCTGTTCCTGCCGCACCATCTCGGCGAGCATCCCGGAGGCGGCGATGTAGAGGCCTGAGTCCATCCAGCCCCGGTATTCGACCGCCGGCCCGTGGACTTGAGGCGAGTCGGCGAAGCGGCGGTCAGCCGGCGGCGGTGAACAGCTCGGCGTCGCGGCGCAGGGAGGATTTCAGGCGCTTCTTCAGTTCGCCGTGGATCTGGCAGACACGGCTCTCGGAGACGCCGATGACCTCGCCGATCTCACTGAGGGTGCGGCCCTGGCTGTAGAGCATCACCGCGACGCGGCGCTCGCGTTCGGAGAGGTGGGAGAAGGCGCGGCGGAAGCGCTCGCGGGCGATCGTCTTGGTCGCCTCGCCCTCGGGATCGGCGCGGCCGTCGAGGTCCGGGATGGTCTGGGACAGGGCGACGCCGTCTTCCTCCTCGCCGGCGGAGGTGAGGGAGTCGAGGGAGGAGAGCTCGGCGGTGGCGAGGTCGCGGAGGCGTGCGGCGAGCTCGTCCTCGGCGATCCCCATCTTCGTCGCGAGCTCCGGGTCGGTCGGCCGGCGGCCATGCTCGCGGAAGAAGTCGTCGCCGGCGCGCTCGGCGTCGCGCTCCCAGCGGCGCAAGCTGCGCGGCGCCCAGTCGAGGCGACGGAGGCTGTCGAGGACGGCGCCCTGGATGCGGGTCCAGACGAACTGTTCGAGGGTCGCGCCCTTGTCGGGGTCGTAGCGGTCGAGCGCGCCGATCAGGCCCTCGACGCCGTTGGAGACCAGGTCGTCGACCTCGCACCAGGCAGGCAGCTCGCGGACCTTGCGGTAAGCGAGGTGACGGACGAGCGGCACGTAGGTGAGGACGAGCTGTTCGCGCAGCCGGCGATCACCGGACTCGCGGTAACGCCGCCAAAGCTGCTCGGTCTCTACTTGGCCTCGACCGGCCGGACTTGCCATCGAACTGGTCCTCCCCCTGCGTATGGCTGTTTGATGGGTGCGCAGGAGATTTCGGCCGTGCGAGGCCGCGACTAGATCGCCGCTCTGGGGTAAACGAACCATCCAGTAACCCAACGAACGTCCAGTTCCTGCGTCTTTCTGGGTAGCGGTCGATGACCCGGGGCGATGGCCCTCCGCCTCGACCAGCACACCGCCCCGTCCTCCGCTGAGGACAACGCAGCGCCCGCCGGCGCCACCCCGCGTGCCGAATCTCCCGCCGACCGCCGTGAGGCGCCCTACCGCCAACGGCGCGCCGCGATCGAGGCGGGCCTCGCCGCCGCGACGAGCGCCGCCCCCCGCAAGCTTCCCGCCCTCTACCTGGGCATCGCCCGCGAAGCGCTCGCCGGCCTCGCCACCGAGCCGCGCGAGCCGGTGCTCCTCAACCACGCGGGCGTGGGACTGAACGAACTCGGCGCCGGCGACGGTGCCGCGCGGCTCTTCGAGGCCGCCCTGCGCCTGGACCCGCAGCTCCCGCACGTCGGCCGCAACCTGAATTCGGCCCGCGCTCGCAAGGGTTCCCGGCCGGACCTCCCTGCCGCCGTCGCCGCCCAGCTCCGCGGCCTCGAGGCCGAAGCGCGCCGCGCCGCCGCCGCTGCCCGCCCCGCCGCCGGCCTGCGGCTCAGCCTCTGCATGATCGTCCGCGACGAGGAGGAGATGCTGCCCCGCTCCCTCGCCGCCGTCGCCGACGCGGTCGACGAGATCGTCGTCGTCGACACCGGCTCCCGCGATCGCACCGTCGAGATCGCCCGCTCCTTCGGCGCCAACGTCGTCGAGCGCGAGTGGACCGGCTCCTTCGCCGACGCCCGCAACGCCTCGATCGAGGCCGCCACCGGCGACTGGCTCCTCTTCCTCGACGCCGACGAGGTGCTCGACCCGGCCGACGCGCCGCTCCTGCGCGAGCTGACCGGCCGCACCTGGCGCGAGGCCTTCTACCTGGTCGAGACCAACCACACCGGCGAGCTCGGCGATGGCACCGCGGTCACCCACAACGCCCTGCGCCTCTTCCGCAATCGTCCCGAGTACCGCTTCGAGGGCCGCGTCCACGAGCAGATCGCGCACAACCTGCCCTCCGGCCTGCCGGAGCGGATCGAGCCGACGCCGATCCGGATCGACCACTACGGCTACCTCGGCGCCGTCCGCGACGCCAAGGAGAAGTCGCGGCGCAACATCGAGCTCCTGCGCAGCCAGCTGGCCGAGGCGGGCGTCGCCAACCCGTTCTTCCACTTCAACCTCGGGTCCGAGCTCGCCGCCGCGGGCGATTCGGCGGGCGCCTGCGAGCAGTTCGAGCGCGCCTGGGCGCTCCTCGCCGAGGACCCGGCGCGGCACGAGCGCCCCTTCACCCCCTCGCTGACCGTGCGCTCGGCGAAGGCGCTGCGCTTCTGCGGCCGGCTCGCCGAGGCCGACGCGCGCGCGGTCGCGGGCCTGGCGATGTTCGCCGACCTCACCGACCTGGTCTTCGAGCGCGCGCTCGTCGCCGCCGCGGAAGGCGACACCGAGCGGGCCACCTCGCTGCTGGAAGAGTGCCTCGAGCGCGGCGAGGCGCCGAGCCGCTACTCGCCGACGGTCGGCAGCGGCAGCTTCCTGGCGCTGGCACGGCTGGCGGAGCTGGAGCGGACGCGCGACCCGCGGCGGGCCGAGGGCCTCCTGCGCCGCTGCCTGCGCGAGCACCCCTCCTACTTTGGGCCGGTCCTCCCCCTGGCCGCGGCGATGATCGCCCGCGGAGCCCCCGTCGGCGAGGTCCTCGCCGACATCGAAGGGGCGGTCGCCGAGCCGACCCCCTCGGTCCGCTTCATGCTCGCCACCGCCCTGTATGAGGCGGGCGAGGCGGCGGCGGCCGAACCGCTCTACGCGGCTGTGGTCGAGGCGCAGCCGACCAACGGCGGCGCCCGCCTGGCGCTGGCCGAGACCCTGCTCTCGACCCGTCGCTACGCCGAGGCCGCGGCGGCCTGCGCGGCGGTGGACGACGACGATGCCTTCGCCGTCCCGGCGGCGCGCAGCGAACTGTTCGCCCGCACGCTCGCGGGGATCGGCGCCGCCGATGCCGCCGCCCGCGCCGCCCGCCGCGGCCTCCCGGCGGCCGAGCTCGACCTCTTCGCCGCCTGGTCTTCGGCCACCCCCTATCCCCCGCTCGACCCCACCGTCGTCGACCCGCTGGCGACGATGCTCGAGGCGCTCCTGCGCGTCGAGGAGTTCGAGGCCTTCGAAGCCCTCCTCCCCGCCCTCGCCGCCACCGGACTGCCGGCGCGCCGCCGCCACTCGATCCTCGCCGAGATCTACCTCCGCCGCGGCTACCTCGAATCGGCCGCTGAGGAGTGGGCCGCGAGCTGCGAGGAGGAGGGCCCGGACGCCGAGGCCCTCGGTGGCCTCGCCCGCGTCGCCGCCGCGCGGGGCCTGGCCGAGGACGCGGAGATCTTTGAACAAGGCGCACGAGAACTCGCCTCAAGTTCCATCTGACCCGGCCGATTACCCAGAATGAATGAGCGTCAACTTCGACAAGATCGACGGGCCATGGCCGGTGCGGCCGATGCCTGAGCCCCACCGCAACGGCAACGGGAAAGGCGCCGGCGGAGCCGACTTCGCCCGCGATCTGAGCGTCGCCTCCGCCGTCCCGACGCCGCCGCCCGAGGTGAGCGCCGAGGTCCAGGGCGCCGCCCGCGCCGCCGCCCGCCTCCACGAACTGGGTCGGGAACTGCGCTTCGAGCAGGGCGACGACGGCCGCCTCCGGGTCGAGCTGCGCGACCACGACGGCAACGTCCTGCGCCAGGTCCCGACGCCGGAAATCTTCGACTTCGCCGCGGGCAAGGTGACGACATGAGCCCGATCACGATCAGCGGGCTCGGCTCCAGCCTCGACACCGAATCGATCATCGAAGGCCTGATGAAGGTGGAACGCCTCCCCGCGACCCGGCTGGAAAAGCGGCAGGGACAGGTGAAGGCCCGCGAAACCGCGCTGCAGGGGATCCTGAACAAGATGAAGGAAGTCGGCTCGGCGTTGCAAGCGCTGCGCTCGCCGACCCTCTGGGCCGACACGCAGACCGCCACCTCGTCCTCGACCGCGGTGGCCGTCGAACTGTCGGGCGGCGCCGGCCCGGGCGGCTACCAGGTCGAAGTCAGCCAGCTCGCGCGCGCCACCCAGCGCACCTTCGAATTCACCCCGAGCGAAGCCGCCTCCCAGCTCACGGTCGGCGGCCAGACGATCGAACTGAAAGCGGGCGCGACGCTCGCCGATGCCGTCGCGGCGATCAACTCCAACCATGAAACGGGCGTCTCGGCGGTCGCGGTCGGCGGCAAGCTGGTGCTCTCCTCGCGGACCACCGGAGCCGGGTCGACGGTCACCGCCGCCGGCGAAGGCCTCGCCGAAGAAGCGGCGAAGGCGCGCGTCGGTCAGGACACCCTCTACTCGATCGACGGCGTCGCCGGCAACTCCTCCTCGAACGTGATCGAAGGCGCGATCCCGGGCGTGACCCTCACCGCGAGCGCGCTCACGAACGGCCCGGCGACGATCTCGGTCACCCAACCTGCCCCGGACACGAAAGCGATCGCGACCAAGGTCAAGGCTTTCGTCAGCGCCTACAACGCCGCGGTCGAACTGATCCAGAACAAGGTCAACGAAGAAACGGTGAAAGAACCGAAGACCCAGGAAGAAGCCAACAAGGGCGTCCTCTTCGGCGACGGTCCGCTCAACTTCCTGCTCAGCGGCATGCGTCAGACGCTCTCGGAATCGGGCCTCGGCCAACTCGGGGTCAGCACCGGCGCCCCCAGCACCGCGGTCACCTCGACCTCGGCCTCGGTCCGCGGCCTCCTCACCTTCGAAGAATCGAAGCTGACGGCGCTGCTGAAGGAAAACCCGGTCCAGGCGAAGGCGGCGATCAGCGGGGCGAAAGGATTCGTCACCGAACTCGAACCTCTGGTCGAAGCGGCGATCAAACCCGGCGACGGCATCTCCGAACGGGTCAGCGCGGCAACCAAAGAAGCGGCCCAGCTGCGCGAACAGATGTCCAAGCTGGAAGAACGCCTGACCCAGCGCGAAGAACGCCTCCACGCCCAGTTCGCGGCGATGGAAACCGCGCTCGCCAGGTCGAAGTCCGAATCGGAATGGCTGGCCGGGCAGCTCGCCGGCCTCTCCTCCAACAAGAACTGACCCGACCCGTGGGCACCGTGCGATGAACCCCTACCGCAGCGCCAGCCAGGCCTACGCCCAGGACAGCGTCCTCACCGCGGCGCCGGAGAAGCTGGTGGTGATGCTCTACGACGGCCTCGCCCGCTTCCTCGCGAGGGGCGCGGCGGCGATCCGGAGCGAGGACATCGCCGCCGCCGGAGAGGCGCTGAACCGCGCCGGGGCGATCCTCGACGAGCTGCTGGCGACGCTCGACCCGGCGGCCGGCGAGGTCGCCCAACGCCTCGCCGACATCTACCTCTTCTGCAAGCGCGAGCTCCTCGCCGCGCAACTGAAGCGCGACCCGGCGCGGATCGAGCGGACGGCGAAGCTGCTCGCCGAGCTGCGCGAGGCATGGGCGACGATCGCCGCGGCGCCGCCGGAGGCCGCGATGGGTCGGCCGACCCTCGGTGCCGCCGGAGCACAGGCGTGAGCGCGCCGACGGACAACCCTGCGACGAACGCGCCGACCGGCGAGTCGCCGCCGACCCTTGCGCCCTACGAGTGCCTGGCGGAGCTCGCCGAAGCCGAGCTCGCCGCCTGCGAAGCCGAGCGCCCCGAGGACCTCGCCGACCTCTACACGGAGGCGGAGGCGCTCCGCGCGTCCCTGCCCGGGACCCCGCCCGCCGAGGCCGCTCCGGCCCTCCACCGCGCCGCCGCCGCCCAGGAGCGGATCGGCCGGCTGCTCGACGCCCGACTCGCCGAGCGCGACGGCGACCTCGAGCGCGTCCACCGCGCCCGCGACGCCGCCCGCGCCTACGCGACGACGGCCGCGGCGAACGCGGCGGGCTAGACCCAGCCGGCGCCCGGTGCGTTCGTCGCTTGTAGTCCTATGCGACACAAGCGACGAACGCACCCGTAGGGAATACGGTCAGGCCGCCAGCGGAAGCCGCGGACCGTCCGCGACCATGCGATGGAGACCGGCCAAGGTGATCGAGCCGACCAGGCCGCGGTAGGGCTCGTACGGCGCGTAGAACGCTTCCACCTCGGGGACCGTCGCGCGGCGGCCGAGGTCCGCGAGGTGGCCGACCAACTTGATGTAGCCGAGGTCTCCGGCGGGCAGGGAGTCCATGTCGCCGCGACCGAAGAGGGCGAGGCACTGGATCGTCCAGGGCCCGATTTCGGGGATCGCGAGGAGGCGCGCGTCGGAGTCGGGCGAGGAGATGTCACAACGCCCCGCGGCGGCCAGCGACGCGAGCTTGCGCAGGGCCACCGAGCGCCCGCCGGAGAGGTCCATCGACTGCAGTTCCGCCGGCGCGCGCCCGGCGATCAGCGCCGCGGGTGGAGTGTCGCGAAGCGCTCCCCTCCCCTCGCCGAGGCGGGCGCCCCAGCGGCCGACGATGCGGCGCTCGATCACCGCCGCGCGGCTCGCCTCGATCAGCTGGCCGCAGACCGCCTGCGCGAGCGCCTCCCACGGCCAGGGCCGACGGTGCGGCCGGAAGTCGGGACGGCGGCGGATGATCGGACCGACCAGCGGGTCGCGGCGGAAGCGCTGGTGGAAGGCCGACATGTCCTCGTCGACGCCGATCGCGAAGCGCATCCGCTCGATCGCCATCGCCAGCTCCTCCCGCCCCGCGGGCCGCGACTCCTCGCACGGCACCGGGATCGTCAGCCGCGCCGGGTCGACCGCATCGGCGCGGAAGGCGACCCGGCCGGGCCCGCGCATCCAGGCCCGCGCCAGGACCGGCGCGCGGTCGACGGTCAGCAGGCGGGTGGCGATCCCGCCCTGCACCCGCATGGTCCGGTCGGCGCTGCCGCGTCCGAGCCGGAACGGCGAAGGAGGCCGGACCTCGACCTCGAGGTGCGCGGGCGCTCCCATGGGCCTATCGGTCGAGCAGGTGGACGTCGACCAGGAAGGAGCGGCTGGCGATCACCTTGCCGGGCCGACGGCGCCGACCCAATCGACGCGTGACGCTCCCCCGCGAGCCGGCCGCGGACACCGCCCGCACCGCGGCGACGGTCGCCGCGCCTGCCAGCACCCCACCCGCGGCGGCGAGCGCGGCGCTCTTCACCTCACCGCGCAGCACCAGCGAGCCCGCCTCGGGCTCGACGCTGGGGAGCCTCCGCACCGGGGCGACGGCGTCGTCGGCGGACGCGTCTTCCTCGGCGACGATCTCCCCGTCAAGGTGGTGGTCGCTCACTGAACCCAAGATAACGAGGGGTCAGGTCGGCTCCCCTCCGCCCGCTCCGGAACCCCGCAAACTGCGAGTTTGCCCGCTTTCCATCCTCGCCCTACCTAGACTCTGGGACATGAGCGAGACCACCAAGGCGCCGGTCGACGTCTTCGCCAAGGCGCGCGAACACGACCGGCTCGAGCAGCTCGAAGCTGCCAAAGAGCACGACCTTCTCCCCTACTTCCGCCTGCTCACCTCGCAGGCGGGTCCGGTGGTCGAGATGGAGGGCCGGGAGACGATCATGCTCGGCTCCAACAACTACCTCGGGCTGACCGGTGACCCGCGGGTCAAGGAGGCGGCCCGCGAGGCACTCGAGACCTACGGCACCGGGGTGACCGGCTCGCGCCTCCTCAACGGCACCACGCCGCTCCACCTCGAACTGGAGCGCGAGCTGGCCGAATGGATGGGGACCGAAGACGCGATCGTCTTCACCACCGGCTACCAGGCGAACGTCGGCGCGATCGGGACGATCCTCGGCCCGGCCGACACGGTGATCTGCGATTCCGGGGACCACGCTTCGATCCTCGACGGCGTCCGCATCTCCGGCGCGAAACTGCGCCCCTTCCGTCACAACCGGATGGACAAACTGGAGAAGATGCTGGGCCGGGCCGCGGAGGACGGCGGCGGCGTCCTCGTCGTCGTCGACGGCGTCTTCTCGATGGAGGGCGACGTCTGCAACCTCCCGCGGATCGTCGAGCTCTGCCGCGCCTACGGCGCCCGGCTGATGGTCGACGAGGCCCACGGGGCCGGCGTGCTGGGCGCCCGCGGGGCCGGCGCCTCCGAGCTGTTCGGCCTCGAGGCCGAGGTCGACCTGCGGATGGGCACCTTCTCCAAGAGCCTCGCTTCCTGCGGCGGCTTCATCGCCGGCCCGGCCGACGTGATCGAGTACCTGCGGGTCTCCTCGCGCGCCTTCATCTTCAGCGCCTCGGCGGTCCCGGCCGCGGTCGGGGCGGCGCTGGCGGCCCTGCGTGTGATCCGCTCCGAGGGCCCCGAGCTCTTCGAGCGCCTGCTCGGCAACGCCGACTACCTGCGCGAGGGCCTGCGCTCGCTCGGCCTCCAGGTGATCGAGCCGGGGACGCTCCCCGACGGCAGCGTCGCCACCACCCCGGTGGTGCCGGTCGTGGTCGGCGAGGACTGGCAGGCGGTGCTGCTCTGGAAGGCGCTCTACGACGCCGGCGTCTACACCAACGTCGCGATCCATCCGGCGGTGCCGCCGAGCGGCGCGCTGCTGCGCACGAGCCTGATGGCGACCCACTCGCGGGAGAACCTCGACACCGCCCTGGGGACGATCGAGCGTGTCATCAAAGACTTCCCAGACCTCCCCAGGTTGTAACGACTGGTTAACCGCCAGGTCACATCCCCCAGCGGGGGTAAGTTCAGACTCGTGCGGATAGGGACCTTCGCGAAGCTCACGCGAAATTGTTGCTCTTAGCGACCGGGCCGGACGTCGTTTCGCCGCGCGCGGGTTGACGCCGACCACCCAGACGACGTAGCTTCGTCTCCTCGCCGCCGCCACCCCACGGGGAACGCCGGACCGCCACCTAGGTCCGACATAAAAAGGCAGGGAACTGGACGGTGGACCGCCGGCGAGACCACCCAGTTAACGATTCCTTTTGAAGGGAGGAGTCCAGTGGAAGCTGCCACCATGGCACCCGCAACGACGACCGCATCTCCAGAACCGCCCCAACATATGAGGGCACTCGAACGTGCCAATTCCGTGCGGCTCGCTCGCGCCGAGCTGAAGCGCGCGGTGGCTCGAGGTGACCTTGATCCTGCCGACGTCGTCCGCGACTGCCCCTGGCAGACCGAGAGCATGACGATCTCCGAGCTCCTCACCAGCCAGCGGCGCTGGGGTCGCACCCGCGCCCGCAAGTTCCTCATGCCCCTCTCGATGAGCGAGAACAAGCAGCTCGGCACCCTCACCCCGCGTCAGCGCACGATGCTCGCCGGCGAGCTCGCCGCCCGCACTTCCGGCGCCCCCAGCCTCACCGCCTGAGCCAGCCCCCAAGGCGGCCCCGAAACACAGGACCTGTCCCGGCTGCCCCCGGGGCAGGTCCTCAGTCCTCAGCCGCGCATCCCACCCACCCGGAAGCTGAGGCCTCCGGAAGCGCGCTGGAAGGCGCGACGGGCGAGGTAGAACGCGACCGCGAAGCAGACGGCGCCGATCGGCAGGGCGTAGGCCAGGACCAGCCCCGCCGCGTAGAAGAGGATGCCGGTCACCACCACGAAGACGAAGCCGGCCAGCAGGGTCGTGTGCGACCGATAGCCGGCGAAGTGCTCACGGATCGCCACCTCCATGCCGCCCACCGCGGCGAGGCCGACGCCGACGCCGATCAGCGTCTCGTGCGAGCCGAAGATGCCGATCGCCAGGCAGATGATCCCGGCGAGGATCGCCAGCTCGGCGAGCGGCGCGTTGCCCCACGGTGCCGGAGGACGCTCGTCGGATTTGGAGACGTGCGTGGAGCGGCCGCGAGCCGCGCGGTTGTCGGACATCCGGAGGAGACCTTGACCCGCCACCAGCCCATCAGCATCCCGAGCGGCCCGAGGACCGGGCGCGAGTGCCAGTGGCCGCAGCCGGGCAGGCCGAGGTCGGCGCGGCTGATCCGCAGCCAGCGATAGGAGGCCGGGTCGGCAAGCATCTGGTCGAGGAGCCCGCGGTTGGCCTCCTCGACGGCGTCGCGCTCGCGGAGGGCGCGGCGCGCATCGGCGACACGACCGATGAGCGCGTCGCGAAGCTGCTCGAGCTCACCGAGGTCGAGGACCCGCGGAGGGCCCGCGGCGGCGACCCGGTGCGGCACGTCGACCCGCCCGAGGCCATCGGCCACCAGCCCGCCGAGGTCAAGTTCCAGCCGCCCGATCTGCCGGCGCAGCTCGGCGCGGGCCAGACCCTCATCTACCGCGACCCTTTCGAGCACTCCCCGCATAGTCAGATTCTAAGCCGCCTCGAGGGTCGCCGCGGCAATCCATAACGCCTCGTCAACAGAGATCGCCGGGACCGCGCCGACGGCGACCGCCGCGATCGCGATCCGGCGGCTGTCGCGTTCGACCTCCCGGTCCGCCGCGGTGGCGCCGAAGAGGAGGCCGACCGGGCCCGTGTCGTCGGCGATCGTCAGCGTCCCCGTCGCCAGCTCACTCGCCCTGCCGGGCAGCCGCTCCCCCGGCGCCGCGTCGCGGATGCAGAGCTCCCCGACGAGCCGGTCGGCGTCGAAGCAGCGCAATGCCACACCGGTCTCGATCGTGGCGATCGTCAGCGCGTCGGCGGGCAGCCCGCGACTGCGGAAGCCGCCGTCCTGGAGCCGATCGAGGACCAGCTGCTCGACCGGGGTGCGATCCCGGTCCGGATCGAGGCCGATCTGGCGGTAGAAGACCCGGTAGGCCCAGGGGATCGGCCGGCCGCGCAGGCGGATCGCCTCGGCGCCGCGGAGCCGATCGGAGAGGTCGCGGAGGCGGTGGCGCACCGGCTCCGGACTGCGCCCGGGTCGGCCGTCGACCTCGACCATCGCGAGCGAGAGCCCCGGAAACTCAGCCGCCAGATGGGGCGCCACCCACCCCGGCCTCGGCGCCGGCTCCCACCCGATCGCTACCCGTGCACCTTCGGTCGCCATGTCACCTAGCCCCCTTCAGCCACCCGCGTCGCTTTCAGCAGTTCATCCACATGTTGGCTGAGCCCCCTGACGCCAAGTTCGCCGATCGAGGCGCTCTGCAGGGTGCCGCCGGGATAGGCGTAGGCGAAGGTCGGGCAACCGCCGATCCGGTAGAGCGCGGCCACGGCACCGTCCCGGTCGAATCCGACCGGCATCTCCCATCCCCGTTCACGAACCAATTCGCGAACGGACCCGCGCGAATCGCGCACGTCCAGCGAAAGAAAGTTCACCCGTCCACGGTACCGCGCCGCGACGGTGCTGACGATGTTTTGTTGCGCCTCGCAGCTGCTGGTGGTCCCGAACCAGAACGAGATCACCAGCGGGCGGTCGAAGAGATCGCAGACCCGGATCGCGCCGGGCGTGGTGATCTGGCAGGCGGGAAGGCGCTTCGCGCCGTCCGGGCAGGGCAACGAGGAGCTTTCGCAATCGTCCTGGTAGACGTTTGCGTCGCCTTCCAGTCCGCCCGCGGCGGCGGGGACCGCGAACTCGGGGAGCGGCCAGCGGGTCGGCTGCTTGTCGAGCCCGAGCGTGTCTTCGCCACCTCCGTTCAACGCGTGGAGCGAGGCGACGACGACCAGCGCCAGGAAGATCAGCCCGACCAGGAGCGAGTAGCGGTTGGCGAAGCCCTTCACAGCCGTCGACGCTCCAGCAGGACGAGCGTCGCCGGAAGGATCACGATGACGCCGAGGAGCGCCGCCACGAGGTCGATCACCGTGACCGCGCCGAAGTCCTGCAGCATGCGGATGTCGGAGGCGATCAGGACCGCGAAGCCGGCGATCGCGGTGAGGCCGGAGGCGACGACGGCGGCCCCGGTCCGCGCGTAGGCGCGGTGCAGCGCCGCCGCCACGTCCAGCCCGACCGAGCGCTCCTGCTCGAAGCGCCCGGAGAGGATCACCGCGAACTCGGTCGCGATCGCGATCGTCAGCGCCCCCAAGGCCGCCGACATCGGGTTCAGCGGCATGCCCGTCAGCCAGATCAGCAGCGAGGCCCAGCCGGTGGCGAGCACGGTCGGCAGCAACGGGACCAGCGCCCGCCGGAAGGAGCGCAACAACGCGAACAGCACGAGGGCGACGGCGCCGAGCCCGGCGAGGGCGAGCCAGTAGCGACTCGAGGAGAGCTCCGAGCCCGCTTCGGTGGCGATCACCGGCAGGCCGGTGAGGTGCACGGTCACCCCCGCGGGCGGATCGCCGATCTGGGCGCGGACGCTGTCCAAGAGCGCTTCTTGTTCCTCCAGAGTCTGGGATCTGATCCCGAACCCGATCAGCGCCAGGTGGCCGACCTTGCCGTTCGGGCCGAGCGGGGCGACCTGGCGCAGCGAGTACGGCGACATCGCGGCGAGCGTCGCTTCGATCCCTGGCCTGGTGACCTTGCCGCCGCGGGTGAGGAAATCCGACAGCGCCGGGCCGGCGGTGACGTCGTCTTCCTTCAGCACGCGGCGCTTGAAACCGGCCATCCATTCGATCGTCGCCGGGTCGGTGAGGTCGGGGGCTTCGACCAGGACTTCGAGGTCACCGGTGGTCCCGGTCGCTTCCTCGAAGGTGTTCAGGTCTTCGACCTGGCGGAGGTTGTGGGGGGCGAGCTGGCGGACTTCGCTGACCGTGGAGATCTGGGTGCCGACTCCCCACCCGATCGCGGCGAGCGCCACCGAGACGGAAAGGACGAGGGCTGGCCGAGCTATCGCGAACGAGACAAGCGTCTGCAACGGGCGGGTCCTGTCACCGTGGGGGCCCCCACGGCGCCACCCGCCCGACCGGCGCATGCTCAAGGCCGCGAACCCCGCGGTCATCACCAGGACGAAGGCCAGAAGGACGCCCGCGAACAGGAGGACGCCGAAGCCGCGGACCATCGGGGTCGGAGACAGAAGGAGCACCAGGAAACCCGCGGCCGTCGCCAGGCAAGCCGTCGCGATGGTGGGGCCGGAGAGGTTGGCGGCAATCCTTGCTGCCTCGGCGCCTGAGGCTCCGGTCGATTCCACCTCGTCCAGGCGCGCCTGGAACTGGATCGCGTAATCGACCGCGAGGCCGATCAGGATCGGCAGCACTGCCACCGAGGCCATCGTCAGCGAGCCGCCGACCAGGTCGAGCAGGCCGAAGAGGATCGCCGCGGAGGCCAACGCGAGCGCCAACGGCAGGAGGCGCAGGCGGCTGCGGAAGGCGAGCAGCAGGACGATCGCCATCACCACGACCGCGACGCCGAAGAGCAGGAGCAGCGCGCTGCGCAATGCGCCGGCGATCGCGTCGACGACCACCGGCGCACCGGTGACGACGTATTCGCCGCCCTGCAGGACGAAGCATGGTTCGGCCTTTCCGGCGGTGCCGCAGACCTTACGCGGGGTCGTTTCGGCGACCGCGTCTTCGATCAGTCCGATCGCGCGCCGGCGCTCGGCTTCGGAGAGGTCCGGCTTCAGGCGGATGACGATCTGCGCCGAGTCGGCGTTCGGGAAGAGGTAGGCGAGGCGCGCCTTCGGCGTGCCGCGCGCCTTGGCGAGGTCGAAGACGACGGTGGCGATGAATTCTTCGTTTTCGATGCTCGGCAGCGAGGTGATGCCGTATCTCGAAGCCACCGCGAGCAAGTATTCGTTGAACTTCTCCGCCGGCAGGTTCTTCGAGAGGCGTTCGAGCTGTTCGTCGATCTGCACCACCGCCTCGTTCAGGAAGGTCGCCGGGCCGGCGAGGAAGGAGACCGGTTCCATCGCCGCGAGCTCTTCGCAGGCGCCGGGAAGCGGCTTCGCCCCCTTCGGCACCTTGCCCGAGAGGCAGCCCTCGAGCCGCAGCAGCTTGTAGAGGTCCTTGCCGAGCAGCAGCTTCGGCAGGCTCCCCTTGACCAGGACGACGACCGGTTCTTCGCCGAACTCCTGCCGCACCCGCTGGGTCGCTTCGTAGGTCGGGTCGCCCTTGTCGACGAGGGTGCTCAGGCCGGCGTCGGTATCGACCTGGGTGGCGGCGACGGCGGCCGCGACGGCGATGACCCCGGCGACGAACAGCACGGCGCGGGCATGGCGCACCGACCACGCGGCGATCGCCCCGAACGGGCGGCGGCGCCCCACCTACGTTCAGTCCATCGAGAGCGGGCCGGTGACGTCCGCGTGGAGGAACTGGTTGACGAACGGGTTGGACGAGTCGAAGACTTCTTCTTTGGGACCCGACTCGACGATCTTGCCGCTCCACAGCACCGCGATGAAGTCGGCGATGCGGCGCGCCGTGTTGAGGTCGTGGCTGATCACCAGGTAACAGCCGCCGTTCTCCGCGTGGATCTCGCGGATCAGCTCGCACAGCAGGGCGGTGCGGACCGGGTCGAGGCCCGAGTCGGGCTCGTCGAACATCACGATCGCCGGTTCCAGGACCAGCGCCCGGGCGAAGCCGGCGCGCTTGCGCATCCCGCCGGAGAGCTCGTTCGGCATCTTGTAGGTCGCCTCGGAGAGGCCCACCTCTTTGAGCCGGCGGTTGACGATCTCGCCGATCTCCTCCTCGCCTTTGTCGGTGTGCTGGCGCAGCGGGAAGGCGACGTTGTCGTAGATGTTCATCGAGCCGAAGAGCGCGCCGTCCTGGAACAGCAGGCCGAACTTTTTCCGCACCTCGAAAAGTTCGTCGTCGGTCATGTTCGGGATCGATTCGCCGTGCACCAGGACGTCCCCGTGGTCGGGGTAGAGCAGCCCGACGATGTGCTTGATCAGCACGCTCTTGCCGGTACCCGACGGGCCCAGCACCATCGATACCTGGTTCTCCGGCAGCCCCAGGTTCAGACCGTTGAGGATGCGGGCGCGGCCGAACTGCTTGACCAGGTCGATGACCTCGATCGCGTCGGTGCCGCCGTGGTCGCGCTTGCGACCGGTGTGGAAGCGGTAGGGATCGTGCTCGCGCGGATCGACCCCGGGGATGACGAAGTCGCGGCCCATCACGGCGCCGTCGTCGCTCACGTAAGGGCCTTCCTCGCCGGCCGCGCGGGGGGCGTCGTTCGCCATGCTCCCGGCCAGCACGGCGGGATCCTCGTCGGCCAGCTCGGCGCTCGTTTCCGCCTCGGCCTCGTGCTGCTCCTCCTCGAGCTCGTTGAAGCGCTCTTCCTCGTCGTTACGCATCGCGTTTCACCCTCCTATTGGAGCACGTGGATTCGCTCCCCAGAAGACCAGGGTCCCAAGCATTCCGATGATGTGGACTAAGACGATGTTCAAGACCATCGACTTTGCCGTCGCGGTCCCCACCCCCACAGGTCCGCCCGAGGCCGTATAGCCGTAGTAGCACCCGACCAAGACGATCGCGGTGGCCATCACCATGCCCTTGATCAGGCTGAAGATCACGTCGGGCGGGTTCTGGAACTGCCAGAAGATCAGCAGGTAGCCGCCCGATGACGCGTCGCCGATCTGCTTGACGACGGCGATGTAGGAGGCGAGATACATGACGCCGATCGCCACCAGGTACATGAAGGGGAAGGCGATCCAGGCGGCCAGCAGGCGGGTCGCGCAGAGGAAGGTGACCGGTGGCACCCCCATGACCTCGAGCGCGTCGATCTCGTCGGAGATCCGCATCGCCCCGAGCTCGGCGACGATCCCGGTCCCGACCTTCGCCGAGAGCATGTAGCCGAAGGCGTACGGAAGGATCTCGCGCAGGTCGCACCAGGCGGAGAAGACGCCCGCGTAGGCAGGCGCGCCGTTGGCGCGCAGCAGGTAGGCACCCTCGATCCCGCACTGCAGCCCGAGCACGAAGACCAGGCCCCAGATGACGAGGGCCGAGCCGAGGATCAGGATCCCGGCCTGGCGCAGCGACTCGCCGAAGAAGCGCAGGACGCGGCCGGAGTAGACGATCCCCATGACGCGGCCGCCGAAGCGGGCGATCTCGCCGAGCGAGTCGAGCCAGCCGCGCGGGACTTCGAACCAGGCGTTCATCGGATCGTCTGCAATTCCGGATTGGTCGCCAGCAGCGTCTGGGTGAAGACGTAGTTGAAGGCGAAGAAGGCGAGGAACGAGATGACCACTGCCTCGTTCACCGCGCGGCCCACCCCCGCCGCGCCACCCGAGGCAGTCATGCCTTTGTAACAACAGACGATCGCGATGATCGCGCCGAAGAGCGTGCACTTGAGCACCGATCCCCAGAGGTCCGTGACCGAAGCCTGCTCGAAGAGCGTCGCGAAGAAGCCGCCCAATGACTGGTGGTAGAGGATCTCGGTGAAGATGCCGCCGGAGAGGCCGGCGACGATGGCGAAGATGTCGAGCAGCCCGGTGACCAGCATCAGGGCGAGGAAGCGCGGCACGACCAGGTTCTTGATCGGGTCGACGCCCAGCACCTGCAGGGCGTCGAGCTCCTCGCGGATCTTGCGGGCGCCGAGGTCGGCGGTGATCGCGGTGCCGGCGATCCCGGCCACGCAGACACCGGTCACGAAGGGGCCGATTTCTCGGATCGCGGCGAGGACGAAGAAGCCACCGAGCCGGTCGAGCGCGCCGAACAGGGTGAGGAAGTTGGCGGCCTGGAGGCCGGGGGCGCCGAAGTTGATCGCCACGGTGGAGATCAGCAGCGGGAACCAGCACAGCTGCAGGGCGAAGAGGAACTGGCCGATGAACTCCTCGCCATAGGGATAGGGCGGACGGACCGCCGACGCGATCGTGCGACCGGTCAGGAGAACGAGCTCCCCCACCTGTTCGAACACCGACTTGGCGGGCAGGAACGCCCTGTTCACTGCGCTTCCGACCATCTGCTCCTCCAGCAGGCCGCGCCTCCACGGCCGCGGCAGCCCCACTCGACGCGCCGCAGTCTATGTGATCGGTCGGCCCACTCCGTTAGCTGCATATTGAGATCGCGCTAACCAGGCCCTCGACCCGAAAATGGCTCGGTTGCGGGGATTCCCCGTGCTAAATTCGCCTCGCTTTGCGGGGGACCGGAACACCACGCCGGGGTGCCCGCCTTCGAGCCGCCGCGATCGGGTCCGCGGTCCTGGCCATGGCGGCGCTGGTCGCTGCCTGCGGTTCCTCGTCCTCTTCGGACTCGAGCGAGAAGCCTGGCACCTACAAGGTGGCGGTGACCGACGCCGCCTTCCCGGCGAAGCAGGTCGTCGGCCAGACCTCGCTGATGGAGATCGACATCAAGAACACCGGCAAGGAAACCGTGCCCGCGCTCACGGTCACCGTGAACCTCCAGGGCAAGGACGGCAAGGACGCCCGCATCCCGTTCGCCATCCACGACCCCCAGGCCGGCCTCGCCGGCCCCGACCGCCCGGTCTGGGTGCTCGCCGCGACCTATCCGCGCCGCGCCGGCTCCTCCACTCCCGGCGGCGCCGAAACCGCGAACGCGAGGACCTACTCCTTCGGCCCGTTGAAGCCGGGCAAGACGGTCGAAGCCGTCTGGAAGCTATCCGCCGTGCGCGCCGGCAAGTTCACGATCGCCTACGAAGTCGGCGCGGGCCTGTCCGACGAAGTGAAAGCCAAGACGTCCTCCGGCGTCCGCCCCGGCGGCACCTTCGTCGCGACCATCAGCACCGCACTCCCCGAAACCGAAGTGAACGCCGCCGGCGAAATCGTCGAAATCAAGCGCGGCGGCGCTCAGTCCGGCAATTAGATAGTTGGGGGAAGCTGTCGCCCGAGGAAAGGGACGCAAGGGCGTGCGGCGAGCGCGGCGTCTCGGCCACGGCCCTGGCCGGCTGTGGCCGTGGCCGAGACGGCCGGGGATGTAGGGAGTGACGAGGGATCGTCGGGTGGGGGTCACGCGAGGCGCACGCAAGGGACACGGATCCGCCACGAAGAGGGACCTCGTCACAGAGACGTCGGGAACTCCACGCTTCCGCGCGCCTTCCTCATGCCGTCCCCCGGTGAGTTCGCACTTTCTGCCGCTATCCGGACATAACTGCGAACTCATCCTTGGTGGGGGCCCGCTTTCATGCCGGACGGTCACGGAGGTCCGACCTTCGTGTCGTCCCTTTGCCGGATGTTTCACGAACCCCTCACGTCCTGGGCGTCTCATGGCGGTCACAGCCAGCCAGGACCGCCATGAGACGCCCAGGACGCACCTCGGACGGCCGCCACGGCCCAGTCCACGTCCGTCCCGCCGTTGAATCGATCGTCCAGCCGCGACGCGCTCGCGGCTCACACCTCCCCGGGTGGGGTCCAGCGGATCCCCTCGAACAGCTCCCCGACCGCGACGCCGAGCGCGCCCGCGAGGGCGGCGATCGTCCCGTAGGCCGCGTCCCGATCCGCGCGCAGGACCTCCTTCAGCTCCCGCGCGTCGACATCGGACCGCTCGGCGAGCTCCTCGACCGACAACCCGTCGCGGCGGCGCAACCGCTCGATGTTCGCGGCGAAGCGCTCCCGTGCCTCTCTGTCCGTGTCGGCCATGGATCTCCAAGGGCTGACCGAGTGGGATTTACCCCTCCCCTTCCCCAGCTCACCCGTCCAAAGTCCGGATTGTTCCCCATCATTGCCCGGTATTTTTTGTCTGTAGATTTTATGTCTGAGTTACGCGACCGTGTCAAACCGGTGGCCGGGCGCAAGAAAAACAGCGAAACCGTTCCCAAGCCCTCGGTAGACCTGGACCGGTCGTTCGGTCCCAACCTGAGGCACTGGCGCAACCAGCGGGGCTACTCACAGGAGAGGCTGGCCCTGCGGGCGGACCTGCACCGGACCGAGATCGGGCTGCTGGAGCGAGGCGAGCGGGAGCCCAAGCTCGGCATCATCACGAAGCTGGCGGGCGCCCTCGGCGTCTCCCCCGTCGTCCTCTTCGAAGGCCTCGACTTCGTCCCCAGCGAGAGCGGCCAGGGCCACTTCACCTACGCCGTTCCCGAGCAGGAGGCCGCGGACTGAGGGCGCAATCAGGAGCCGGTCCAAATTGGCACACAATTGGCACAGTTCTGTTTCCCACGCGTACGTCGCCCTCCCCTACAGTCGGTTCATGCAGTCGACGCGGCAGAGATGGGACGACGAGCGAATGGACGAATTCGCTGCCCGGACCGAAGAGAACTTCAAGGACGTCCGGGTCGAGATCATGGACGAGGTACGTGGTCTCCGCACGGAAATGAACTGGCGCTTCGCGAGCCTCGAAGCGAAGATCGAGCAGCGTTTCAACATCCTCTTCGGAGCGTTGGCCACGGGGTTTGTCGGAGCGGTCGTCTCGCACTTTCTCGGCTGACTTCGGTTTGACCAACCCTCCGGCGGGCTAGCCTGACGCCATGCGCCTGCGCCTCGTCCTCGTGGTCCTCTCCGCGCTCGCCGCGACGGTCGGCCTGACCGCCTGTGGCGGTTCGGGCGGAAACGCGGAACGGACGACGACGGCAACCGAGACCGCCGCCCAGGTCGCACCGGACGCGGCCCGGCCCGGGGGGAGGCTCGCATTGAAGAAGGTCGGCGACTTCGAACATCCGACCTACGTCGCAGGCGCGCCCGGCTACCCGCGGCTCCTCTTCGTGGTCGAGCAGGCCGGTCGCGTGATCGCGCTGAACGGCGGGAAGCGGGTCGGTCGACCGTTCCTCGACATCCGCTCGCTGGTCGACTATGACGGCGCCGAGCGCGGCCTCCTCTCGATCGCCTTCCCGCCCGACTACAAGGAAAGCGGACGCTTCTACGTCTATTACGTGAACAAGGGCGGCTCGATCGAGATCGACGAATACAAGCGGCAGAGCCCGACCCGGGCGGCGCCGACCTCGCGTCGCACCGTGATCACGATCCCGCACCCGGTCAACGCCAACCACAACGGTGGGCAGATGCAGTTCCTGGGCGAAGACCTCTACTTCGGCACCGGCGACGGTGGCGCGGGCGGCGACCCGCCGAACAACGCGCAGAACAAGGACGTGCTGCTCGGCAAGCTGGTGCGGATCGACCCGCTGCCCGCGGCAGGCAAGCCCTACACCGTTCCCGCCTCGAATCCGTTCGTCGGCGGCGGCGGCCGCGCCGAGATCTACAGCTACGGATTGCGCAACCCGTTCCGCTTCAGCTTCGATTCGGTCACGAATCCCCGGCAGCCGCGGATCGTCATCGGCGACGTCGGCCAGAACGACTTCGAGGAGATCGACTACCTGACGGTCGCCGCCGCGCGCGGCGCCAACTTCGGCTGGGACGCCCTCGAGGGCTTCGCGCCCTACGAAGAAGAAGACTCCGGGACGCCTGACCCCGGCGGCACGACGAAGCCGATCTTCGCCTACCCCCACTCCCGCGACGGCAGCTGCTCGGTCATCGGTGGCTACGTCGTCGCCGACCGGTCCCTGTCGTCTCTCTACAAGCGCTACGTCTACGCCGACTACTGCGAGGGGCAGCTCCGCGCCCTGACCCCGCACCTGCGCCGCGCGAGCGGTGACCGCAAGCTCGGCCTCGCCGTCCCCTCCCCCACCTCCTTCGGCGAAGACGAAGCCCACCACCTCTACGTCGCCTCCCAGGACGGCCCCGTCTACCGCCTCGTCCAGAGATAGTCCTGCCGGCGGTCAGTCGCCGGGGTGCTGGTCGATCCGGTACTCGCCGCCGCCTTCGCCGTCGGGGACCCAGGCGACCCCCTCGTAGAGCTCCCCCGGAGTGACCTCGAGCGCACCCGCGAGCCGATAGATCGAGTCGACATCGGGCTCCGCCTCGCCTCGCACGATGGCCTCGAGCTGATCCTTCCCCAGCAGCGAGCGCTCGGCGAGTCCGTCCAAGGACCAGCCGCCCCGCAGTCGCAACCGCTCGACGTTCGCGCCGAGACGAATGCGTACGTCCTTGCTTTTCTGCGCCATCTAGATCAATTGTCTGTGGGAGTTTTGCCTGGGAACGGTAACCGTCCAACGGCGTCGTGGCAGGGAAGAAGAAAAAGTCCGAGGCGGGTAAGCCCATGGTCGCGCTCGACCGAACCTTCGGCGCGAACCTCCGCCAGTGCCGCAAAGCCGCCGGGCTGACCCAGGAGCAGCTCGCCTACCTCGCGGGCCTGCACCCCACCTACGTCAGCCTCCTGGAGCGCGGCGAGCGCAATCCCGGCTACGAGATCACGATGAAGCTGATCGGGGCGCTAGGCATCGAAGCCGACGACCTGTATCGCGGCGTCGCCTGGGTTCCGCCGGGCGTCGGCAGGGAGGGGCGCTTCACTTACCGCGGAACAGAGTGACGCGGCCGCCCGACCCAGCTAAGGTTGGCTGGTCAGCCAAAGGGGACGGAGGAGTGAGCATGGAGAGCGGCACCTTGGGGACCAGCACCGACACCAACGGCTCGAACGCCACCGCGGCGGAGACGCTCGAGGTCCTGAACCCCGCGACCGGCGAGGTCATCGCGAAGCTGCCGGTCGACCCGCCCGAGGCGGTCGCCGAGACGGTTGCGCGGGTGCGCGCCGCGCAGCCCGACTGGGAGGCGATGGGGATCGAGGGGCGCTATCACTGGCTCGGCAAGCTGCGCGACTGGATCCTCGACAACTCCGACCGGATCCTCGACACGATGCAGCGGGAGACCGGCAAGGTCCGCGCCGACGCGTCGAACGAGCCCACCTACCTCGCCGACACGATCAACTTCTACGGCACCCAGGCGGCAAAGTTCATCGGCGAGGAGAGCGTCCGTCCCCACTCCCCCCTGCTGGCGGCGAAGAAGCTCCGGGTCCAGTACCGGCCGCACCCGGTGGTCGGGATCATCAGCCCTTGGAACTTCCCGCTGATCCTCTCGCTCGGCGACGCGATCCCGGCCCTGATGGCGGGTGCCGCGGTCGTCATCAAGCCCTCCGAGTTCACCCCGCTCGGGATCGCCGAGATCGCCGAGGCCTGGAAGCGGGAGATCGGCGGCCCCGACGTCTTCGACGTGGTGCAGGGGATCGGCGAGACCGGCGGCGCCCTCGTCGACAACGTCGACTTCATCCAGTTCACCGGCTCCGACCGAACCGGCCGCAAGGTGATGGCGCGGGCCGCCGAGACGCTCACCCCGGTCAGCCTCGAGCTCGGCGGCAAGGACCCGATGATCGTCCTCCGCGACGCCGACGTGGACCGCGCCGCCAACGCCGCCGCCTGGGGCGGGATGTTCAACTCCGGCCAGGTCTGCATCTCGGTCGAGCGGATCTACGTCGAGGAACCGATCTACGACGACTTCGTCGCCAAGCTCGCCGCCGAGGTCGGCCGCATCCGCCAAGGCGCCGATAACGCCCGGGACCCGAAGGACGTCGGCGCGATGACGTCCCCGAACCAGACCGCGATCGTCGAGAGCCAGGTCGACGACGCCCTCGCCAACGGCGCCCGTGCCCTGACCGGCGGCAGGCGCGTCCCCGGCCCCGGCGACTACTTCGAACCGACCGTGCTCGTCGACGTCGACCACTCGATGAAGGTGATGCGCGACGAGACCTTCGGCCCGGTGGTCGGGGTGATGAAGGTGCGCGACTCCGAGGAGGCCCTGCGGCTTGCCAACGACACGCGCTACGGGCTGTCCGGCTCGGTCTTCGGCGAGCGGGCCAACGCCGAACGGGTCGCCCGCCGAGTCGAGTGCGGCGCCGTCAACGTCAACGACGTGCTGGTCAACTACTTCGCCTCCGACGTGCCGATGGGCGGCTGGAAGGAGTCGGGGATCGGCTATCGCCACGGTGCCCCCGGCATCCGCAAGTTCTGCCGCACCGAGTCCCTGGTGATCACCCGCTTCGCCGGCAAGCGCGAACCGACCTGGTACCCCTACACCCGCGGCCGCCGCGGCCTGATCACGCGGATGGCGAAGCTGATCAACGCCCGCGACTGGAAGCGCCGCCTCGGCCTGAAGCGCTAGCCCGACGAGATCCTCCGCCAACTGTTCCTTTTGCCGAAGGGGTCGGCAAAAGGAACAGTTGGCGCGCTCGGTAGCCTTGAAGGTTCATGGCGGAGCGCGATTACATAGCGGCGGTGAAGGAGCGCGTCGTCGTCTTCGACGGCGGCATGGGCGCGACCCTGGAGCAGTTCGACCTGACCCAGGAGGACTACGGCGGCCTGCAGGGCAAATGCCACGAGGCGTTGGTGCTGAACCGGCCCGACGTGATCGAGGGCGTCCACCGCTCGATGCTGGATGCCGGCGCCGACGTGGTCGAGACCGACAGCTTCCAGGGCTCGCGGCTGAAGCTCGAGGAGTGGGGCCTCGGCGAGCACACGATGGAGATCAACGTCAAGGCCGCGGAAATCGCCCGCAGGGCGGCGGGCCCGGACCGCTTCGTCGCGGGCTCGATCGGCCCCACCGGCTTCCTCCCCGCCTCCACCGACCCGACCCTCGGCGACATCTCCTTCGGCCGCCTGGCGGAGGTCTTCGCCGAGCAGGCCACCGGCCTGGTGAACGGCGGCGCCGACCTGATCATCATCGAGACCGCCCAGGACATCCTCGAGGTGAAGGCGGCGATCTTCGGCGCCCGCCAGGCGTTCAAGGAGACCGGCAAGCGGCTGCCGCTGCAGATCAGCGTCTCGCTGCTGCCGAACGGCGGCAAGATGCTCCTCGGCACCGACATCCAGTCGGTGCTCACCACGCTGACCGCGCTCGAGGTCGACGTGGTCGGCCTCAACTGCTCGACCGGTCCCGAGGACATGCGCGACGCGATCCGCTTCCTCGGCGAGACCTCGCCGCTGCCGGTCCACTGCATCCCCAACGCGGGCCTGCCGCTGCAGGGCCCCGATGGCGAGACGATCTTCCCGGAAAAGCCGGAGCCGCTGGCGGCGACCCTGGGCGAGTTCGTCGAGCGTTACGGCGTCGGCATCGTCGGTGGTTGCTGCGGCACGAACCCGGACCACATCCGCGCGATCCGCGAGCGCGTCGGCGACGCCCGCCCGGTCGGCCCGCGCCCGGCCAAGGGCCCGATCGAGGTCTCCTCGATGATGACCTCCACCCCGCTCGTGCAGGAGCCGCGCCCGACCCTGGTCGGCGAGCGCGTCAACTCCCAGGGCTCGAAAAAGGCCAAGGAACTGCTGCTGGCGGACGACTACGACGGCCTCACCCAGGTCGCCGAAGACCAGGTCGAAGGCGGCGCCCACGTGCTCGACGTCTGCGTCGCGCTGACCGAGCGCCAGGACGAGGACGACCAGATGAGCGCGGTGGTGAAGCGGATCTCGCTGTCGCAACCGTCGCCGATCCAGGTCGACTCGACCGAGCCCGAGGTGATCAAGGCGGCGCTCGAGACGATCCCCGGCCGGGCGATCGTCAACTCGATCAACCTCGAGGCGGGCCGCGACAAGGCCGACGTCGTCGTGCCGCTGGCGAAGGAACACGGCGCGGCGCTGATCGCGCTGACCATCGACGAGGTCGGGATGGCGAAGACCGCCGACCGCAAGGTCGAGATCGCCAAGCGGATCGTCGAGATCGCCTGCGACGAGCATGGCCTCGAGCGCGAATCGCTGATCTTCGACCTGCTCACCTTCACGCTGACCACCGGCGACGAGGAGTGGAAGCCCTCGGCGGTCGAGACGATCGAGGGCATCCGCCGGCTGAAGGCCGAGATCCCCGGGGTGAAGACCTCGCTCGGCGTCTCCAACGTCTCCTTCGGGATCAGCCCGCGGCCGCGGGCCGTCCTCAATTCCGTCTTCCTGCACCACTGCGTCGAGGCCGGGCTCGACCTGGCGATGGTCAACCCGAACCACATCACGCCCTACTCGGAGATCGACGACGAGGAGCGCGAGCTCACCAACGACCTGGTGTTCAACCGCCGCGACGACGCGCTCGCCCGCTTCATCGCCCACTTCGAGTCGAAGGGCGAGGACGAGGAGGCCGAGGCCGCCGACCCGACCGCCGGGATGGAGCCCGAGGAGGCCCTCCACTGGCACATCCTGCGCCGCAAGAAGGACGGCGTCGAGGAGTGGATCGACAAATCGGTGGAGAAGATCGGCGCCGTCCCGACGCTGAACCAGGTGCTGCTGCCGGCGATGAAGGAGGTCGGCGACAAATTCGGCGCGGGCGAACTGATCCTGCCCTTCGTCCTGCAGTCGGCCGAAGTGATGAAGCGCGCAGTGGCGCGGTTGGAGAACTACCTCGACCGCATCGACGGCCATACCAAGGGCAAGGTCGTGATCGCGACCGTCTTCGGCGACGTCCACGACATCGGCAAGTCGCTCGTCAACACGATCCTCACCAACAACGGCTACACGGTGATCGACCTGGGCAAGCAGGTCCCGGTCGACGCGATCATCGAGGCCGCGGTGGAGAACGAAGCCGACGCGATCGGCCTCTCGGCGCTGCTCGTCTCCACCTCCAAGCAGATGCCGGCCGCGATCGCCGAGCTGCACGAGCGCGGGCACGAATTCCCGGTGCTGATCGGCGGCGCCGCGATCAACCGCGACTTCGGCCGCCGCGTCCTCTACCCCAAGGGGCGTGAATCCGACGAGGTCTACGAGCCGGGCGTCTTCTACTGCAAGGACGCTTTCCAGGGCCTCGACACGATGGACGCGCTGGTCGACGCCGACGCGCGCGCCGCGCTGGTCGAGCGGATGAAGGGCGAGGCGAAGAAGCTGCGCGAGAAGCCGGTCGTCGTCGACGACTCGCCGCCGGTCACCGACTCGAGCGTTCGCTCCAAGGCCGCCACCGACAACCCGATCCCGACCGCGCCCTACCTCGGCGTGCGCGACGTCGCGGTCGGCTTCGACGACATCTACCCCTACCTCGACCGCCACGTCCTCTTCAAGCTCCACTGGGGCGGCAAAGGCGTGAAGGGCGAGGCCTGGCGGCAGCTGGTCGAGGGTCACGACGGCGAGGAGGGCTTCGTCCCGCGCCTCGAACGCATGTGGGCCGAGCAGGACTACCTCCACCCGCGGGCCCGCCTCGGCTACTTCCCCTGCAACTCCGACGGGAACGAGCTGGTCGTCTTCGACCCCGAGAACCCCGACGTCGAGCTGGAGCGTCTCGTCTTCCCGCGGCAGCCGAAGCACGACCGGATCTGCCTGGCCGACTTCTACCGCCCGATCGAGAGCGGCGAACGCGACGTGGTCGCCCTGCAGGGCGTCACGGTCGGTGCCGAGGTGACCGAGCTGATGGACCGGCTCGGGGCCGAAGGCGAGGTGACCGAGCAGTACTACGTGCACGGGCTCGGCGTCCAGTCGGCCGAGGGGCTCGCCGAGTGGCTCCACTCGGAGGTGCGCCGCGGCCTCGAGATCCCGCTCGACCAGGGCCGCCGCTACTCCTGGGGCTACCCGGCCTGCCCGGACCAGTCCGAGCACGAGAAGGTCTGGCGCCTGCTCGGCCTCGAGGAGATCGGCATGACCCTCTCGGGCGGCTACGCCGTGATGCCCGAGCAGTCGACGGTGGCGATCATCGCCCACCACCCCCAGGCGGTCTACTTCGGCATGAAGTCGGGCTTCATCCCGGCGGAGAAGACCTCGGACGAACTCATCGCCGGCACCGAGCGCGGCGGCGACCTGCCGCCCGAGTCGGACCCCGCCGAGAGCACCGACGAAGGCGACGGCGACCCCGCCAAAGCCGAGTCCGCCGCCGAGCCCGTCGGCTAGCAACGACCGACGAGGATCGCTTCGCGGGGGGCGGGCCGGCGACGAAAGGATGGCGTCGCCGCCGGCCACTCGCCGCCCGGCGTGGCAGGGGAGCCGGCCTGGGATCGGTGGCGACACCCCCGTTCGCTGTCCAGTCTAGCCCATTACACGAAAGTATTTTGAGGGCTCAGCGAACATTGTGTTAACCATGCGAAGCGGTGCCGCGGGGCGGAGCGTCCCTGGACCCGAGGGGGCGTGGGCCAGCCTCGCAAGGACGCAGGGAGCGAGACGAGGGGAGCGCACTCCAGTGCGTGACCCGAAGGCGAGCGACCGAGGACGCCGCCAGGCGCCCCCACGCCCGCTCAGGCGGCGGTGCTGTGCGTGCGGTCGGAGCGGCGCCGAGGGCGCGGGTGCGGATCGAGGTGCACCGGGGCGGTCGAGAGGGCCTGGACGCGCAGGTCGCTCCAGGTGAGGCCCTCGCGGACCAGGGCGGGCAGGCCGAGGGTCACCGCGGTGGCGATCTCGACGCCCTGCAGGATCACGCCGTAGGCGAGAGCGTCGGCGGTCGAGATCCCGAAGCCCGTGTGGAGGACGCTGATCACGGCGAGCTGAAAGACGCCGATGTTGGACGGGGTGGCCGGGACGACCGCGGTCACGTTGACCGCGAAGAGCACCGCGGCGGCGGCACCGACCCCCGCCCGACCGTCGAGGCCCAACGCGTAGAGGAGGGCGTAGCAGGCCGCGAGCTGGATCGCCCAGGCCCCGAGCTGCGCGGCCGCGGCGGCGGTGCCCTCACGCGGGTCACGGAAGATCTTCAGCCCGGCGCGGACCTGGACCATCGCCCGGTGCGCGGCGGCGCCGATCCGCGCCACCCTGCCGTTGCCGGTCTGGCGCATCACGAGCGGCGCGATCAAGACGACGACCAGCAAGATCAGCGGCACCAGGCTGAACAGGAAGAGGTGTTCGGTGCCCGAGTGGAAGAGCGACGTGGTCGAGACGATGATCACCCCGAGCAGCATCAGCGCCACCAGGTTCAACAGCGTCTGCGAGACCAGGGTGCCGAGCAGCACCGGGAAGGTCTCCCGCATGCGACCGGTTCGACGGGCGAGGGCGAGCGCCCTCGCGGGCTCGCCCAAGCGGGCCGGCAAGGTCGCCGACATCAGCACGCCGATCATCGTCGCCGAGGTGACGTCGCGACGCCGGACCGGGCGGTCGGGCAGGGCGGCGCGCACGATCCAGTACCAGGACGCGGCGCGGAAGAACATCGAGATCGACATCAGGGCGAAGGCGACGATGACCCAGCTGAGGTCCGAGCGGACGATGCTTTCGGCGACTTCGTTGATGCCGATCCGCTTCAGCGCCTCCCAGGTCAGGAACGCGCCGAGGACGCTGGCGAGGCCCAGGCCGGCGCGGCGGGCGATGCGGCGTCCCCGCTTGCCCTGGGCGACCGGGGCCGGATCGAGCGAAGGCAGCTTCTGCGGCGGGATCGGTCGGTTGCCGTCGGCCGGGCGCAGGCCCGCCCAGTGGGCGACGCGGGCGGCGGCGCCGACCGGGGCCGGGACGGCCAGCGCGCGCTCGTAGACGGTCGTCACCTGATCGGCGATCCGCGGCCAGGCGTAGCGTTTGGCGCTGTGGCGGGCGGCGGCGCCCATCGCGGCGAGCCGCTGCGGTTCATGGGCGACGCGCTGCAGCTCCTCGGCGAGGCGCTGCGGGTCGCCGGGCGGCACCAACAGCCCGTCGACGCCATCGGTGACGACGTCGCTGTAGCCCGCGATCCCGGAGGCGATGACCGGGGTGCCGGCGGCGAACGCCTCGGTGAGGACCATGCCGAAGCTCTCGCCGGAGAGCGACGGCGCGCAGAGCACGTCGGCCGCGTGCAGCTCGGCCCACAGCTCCTCCTCGGAGACCCGGCCGCGCACGTCGATCGAGCCGAGCAGCTCGGGATCGGTCAGCCAGCGCTTGACGTCCTCCTCCTCGGCGCCGATCACGGTCAGCCGCGAGGGCACGTGCTCGACCAGGGCGTTGAAGGCGCTCAGCAGGATCGGCAGCCCCTTGCGCTCCTCCGGGCGGCCGACGAAGAGGATCTTCAGCTCGTCACCAGGGATGGTGAGGCCCGTGGGCGGAGCGTCGACGTCGACGCCGTTGGGGATGATCGTGTACTCGCCGCCGTACCAGCGCATCCCGGTCCAGGCGGCCGCCTCGGAAACGGCGATCCGGGCGGAGAGGCGGTTGAACATGCGACGGGCGCCCATCGCGCTGGCGGCGTAGTTGGGGAACGGCTTCGTCGAGTAGGCGTGGAAGGTGCCGACCACCGGCGCCTGCGCCGCGAGCACGGCGTTCCAGCCGACCAGCGGCGCCAGCGGCTCGTGGACGTGGAGGACGTCGAATTCCTCGGCGCGGACCGCCTTGCGCGGCATCACGTACCCGGAGATCGGCAGGATCGAGGAGTTGGAGACCGCGCCGTTGGCGCCGAACCCGACGGTCCGTCCCAGCGGCGTCAGATATTCGGGCAATGGGTCCGTGCCGGGTGCCGAGCGGTGCGTGGCACGGCCGATCGCACCGGGCGGATCGACCGGTGCGAGGACGCGCACATCGTGGCCCCGACCGAGGAGCTCCTCGGCAAGCGCTTCGACGTGCCGGTTGACGCCCCCTTGGAAAGACCAAGAATATGGCGAGACTAGACCTATGCGCACGAGTACCTAAGGGTAGACGACGGAGCGGTCTGCATCAGAACCAATACCCGCTCTCACGGAGAGGATTACTCGGTCCGGGTCGATCTACCTCCCTCGGCCCACGCCCAACCGAGGAAAACCAGCAGATATGCAGCGCCTATCTCGAGTAGCAGCGCGCCCGAGTCGTTTGCAAGAGTTGCCACTATCGTCGCGACCACGGCGCCGATCAGGGCGGCGCGCATCGCCGGCACCTCGCGCACCCAGCTGGCCAGGGTGGCCCGCCGCAGGACGGCGACGAGCACCCCGATCGCCACGATCGGCAGAGCGACCAGGAGGACCGGGCGGACGAAGCTGCGCGCCGTCTGCTGGAGCCGCCGCTGGGCGGTGTCGCCGAGCGAGTGCAAGCCGCCCGCGTCGAGCACCGACCGGGTGAAGTGGGAGTTGGCGCCGGTGAGCAGGTCGGCCAGCCCCAACAGCGCGAGGACGACGAGCGGCACGAGGACGACCAGGAGGATCCACCGACGGCGCCCGCCGGTCACGACCAGCGCCGCGACAGCCACCCCCATCGGGATGTCGATCGCCGCGCCGACGTCGGCGCCGAACTCGCCCGAGGCGAAGATCCCCGCGCAGACGAGGCCGCCGAGGAGGAAGACGACGGCGCACCGTCCCGGCGAGAGGCGCGGCGCGAAGCCCACCAGCGCGGCACCGATCCCACCGACGACCAGCACCGAGAGCAGCGCCTCGAGCTCGTTGCCGATGCCGTAAAAGCGGACGCCGAGGCCCGGGTTCGGGCCCAGCAGGGAGAGCGCCGAGAGCGGTGAGCCGAGGATCGCGTCGAGCGCGTAGGCGCCGATGGTGATCCCGGCGGCCACGGCGAGGGCCCGGTAGTCGCGCAGCGCCGCCAGGGTGACGGCCGCGAGCAGCGGCGCGCCGAGCATCACGAGGAGCGTTTCCGGCCACTGCGCCGGCTCGAGCGCCGCGCCTGCCAGCAGCATCACCGGCAGGTAGACGACCGCCAGGCCGGTGAGGCGCACCGCGGCCGGCGCGAGCGGGCGCGCGACCAGCACCACCAGCCCCAGAGCCAGGACCCAGGCGAGGAGGCACCAGCCGACGACCGGCCCGCGCCGCGAGGAGACGATCGCCATCCGCGCCCCGCGCGCTTCGATCGCCGCCGGGTCGACCGAGCCCTCCGAGCGGATCGCCTGCCCGATCATCGCGTCCG
Source organism: uncultured Actinomycetes bacterium (assembly GCA_963782515.1). Taxonomy (GTDB): domain Bacteria; phylum Actinomycetota; class Thermoleophilia; order Solirubrobacterales; family 70-9; genus VAYN01. Next base: position 2,448,311 of record CAWAJY010000004.1, read on the forward strand.
GGACTTTGGCGCCGAAGAATTCGATGATCGTCGGAGCGACGTCGGTGGAGGAGACGTAGCCGTTCGTGCGGGTGGTGTCGGAGGTGAGGTCGCCGTGGAAGCCCGCCCCGGCGATCCCGATCGGGATCGGGTCGCCGGTCTTCCCGGTCGGCATGGCGATCGCGATGACGAGGCCCCGGCGTCCCAGGAACCTCGCCGTCAGGGCAGCCTGCCCGAGCCTCGCTTCTTCGACTTGGAGGGTCCCGAGCGGACTGCCGTCCGATATGCCGGTGTCCGCTTCCATGCCGAGGAGCGGACAAGAGGCCGCACCCTTGGTGAAGACGCCGAAGCCGCTGCCGCGGACGACCTGGCGCAGCAGGCCGGGTTCGATTTCGTCCGGCGCCGATTCGGCCCGTTCTTCGGCTTCCTCGACCCAGCCGAGGCAGTTCCGCCGCGGCATCGGCGGTAGTTCGTGGTCGTAGAGCGAGTTGAAGACCCGGTTGCCGGCGCCGATGTCCAGGTAGGTCTGTTCCGGGGACACCGTCCCCAGCCCGGCGCTCATCAACCCGGGCGAGAAGCCCGCGCGTGCCAGTTCGGCGACGGTGGTCGAAGGCGGCACGAAGTCGAGCACGACCACGGGGGAGCCGTCGCTCACGCCAAGCGAGTTCACCCGCGCCGCGCCCGCCCCTGGAGCCAGAACCAGACATACGGACAGCGCTATCGTCAGCGCCATGCCCGCCGACCGCACTTTCGCCAAATTCAGTTTCTTCAAAGTCGATCCCGCCTGGCGCCGTCGCGACCCCGAGCTTCGCGCCACCGACAAGCAGGAATTCCTCGCCGCCTGCGAGGACTTCGGCATCGACCGGTCGCTGCGCGCCTACTCAACCATAGGAACGCGTGGCGATGTCGACCTGGTGCTGCTCAGCCAGAGTCCGAACCTCGAGGACATCCACACCTTCCACGTCGTGCTCGGGCAGTCGGGGCTGGCGAAATGGAGCACCACGCCCTACTCGTATCTCTCGATGACGAAAAAGTCGCCGTACTCCGAGGAGAAGGCGCGCCCGGAGATCGCCGTCTCCGACCGCAAGTACCTCTTCCTCTACCCGATGGTGAAGCAGCGCCGCTGGTACGGCCTGCCGCCCGCCGAGCGCGGTCGGATCATGAAAAGCCACATCGACATCGGCCGCAGCTACCCCGAGATCACGGTCAACACGACCTATTCGTACGGACTGGACGACCAGGAGTTCGTCGTCTGCTTCGAGGGCGACGACCCGGGTGAATTCCTCGAACTCGTCAACGAGCTGCGCCCGACCGAGTCGAGCGAGTACACCGAGTCCGAGACGCCGATCTTCACCTGCGTGTCGATGTCCGTCGGCCGCGCCCTCGACGCCCTCGACGGCGTCGCCGGCGCCGCCACGGCACGTGCCCACGCGTAGGCCCCGCCCTCGTCGCACCCGCGCGCGGGGCTCGCCTATCCTTCCCAGTCCCGTCCACAGACCGAAGAACGAGAGAGATGCCCAACATCGGTACCCCTGAGAACCCGCTTCGCGTCGCCATCGTCGGCGCCGGTCCGTCCGGCTTCTACGCCGCCGAGCACATCTTGAAAGACGGCGACGTCCACGCCCAGGTCGACCTCTTCGACCGCCTCCCCACCCCGTTCGGGCTGGTGCGCGGCGGCGTCGCCCCGGACCATCCGAAGATCAAGTCGGTGACCCGGGTGTACGAAAAAACCGCGGCGCGCGAGGGCTTCCGCTTCTTCGGCAACGTGAAGATCGGGCACGACATCGAGGTCGAGGAGCTCGAAGGGCTCTACCACGCGATCGTCTTCACGGTCGGCTGCGAGACCGATCGCTCGCTGGGCGTCCCCGGCGAGGACCTGCCCGGCAGCCATGCCGCCACCGCCTTCGTCGGCTGGTACAACGCCCACCCCGACTACGCGGATCACGATTTCGACCTCTCGGCCGAGCGCGCGGTGGTGATCGGCAACGGCAACGTCGCGATGGACGTCGCGCGGATGCTGGCACTGACCGACCACGAGCTGCGCCAGACCGACACCGCCGATCACGCGATCGAGGAGCTGGACAAGAAGAACGTCAAGGAGATCGTCGTGCTGGGTCGTCGTGGCCCGGTCCAGGCCGCCTTCACCAACCCGGAGATCAAGGAGCTCGGGGTGATGGAGGACGCCGACGTGATCGTCGATCCCGCCGACATGGAGCTCGACCCGGCCAGCCAGGCCTTCCTCTCCTCCGACGAGGTCGACAAGACCACGCGGGTCAACGTCGAGACGCTCAAGGAGTTCTCCGAACGATCCCCGGACGGCAAGAAGCAGCGGATCGTCCTGCGCTTCCTCGTCTCCCCCGTGGAGATCAAGGGCGACGGCAAGGTCGAATCGATCGTGATCGGCAAGAACGAGCTGGTCGAAGAGGACGGGCGGCTGGTGGCCAAGGACACCGGCGAGCGCGAAGAGCTCGAGTGCGGACTCGTCCTGCGCTCGGTCGGCTACACCGGCGTGCCGATCGAAGGCGTGCCCTTCGATCAGAAGCGCGGCCTCATCCTCAACGAGGGCGGCCGGGTGCTCGACTCCCACGACGCGGGCCCCAAGGTCGGCCACTACACCGCCGGCTGGATCAAGCGCGGCCCCTCGGGCGTGATCGGCACCAACAAGAAAGACGCCCTGGAGACCGTGCAGCACCTGCTCGCCGACGTCGGGTCGCAGACCCTGCTGGAGCCGACCAACCCGGCGCCGGAGGCGATCGAGAGGCTGCTCGCCGAGAAGAACGTCCGCTTCATCTCCTTCGAGGACTGGCAGGCGATCGACCAGGCCGAGGTCGGCCGCGGCGAGCCGCACGGTCGTCCCCGGGTCAAGTTCGTCCGCGTCGACGAGATGCTGGACACGGTCGGCGAGCAGGTCGGCTGAAGATGGCGGTCGACCTCGCCGAGCTGAAGACCATGATCGAGGCGGCCCTGCCGGGCGCCTCGGTCGAGGTCATCGACGAAGACGGCGGCGGTCAGCACCTGCGGGCCGAGGTCAAGGCGCCCCAGTTCGCGGGCCTCTCCCGGATCGACCAGCACCGGCTGGTGAAGGCGGCGGTGAAGCCGCGTTTCGACGACGGCACGGTCCACGCGCTTTCGGTGAAGACCGAGCCCGCCTGAGCGTCGCCAGGCCGCTCCCAGAGCGGAAAAAGTCACACTTCCGTTTCCCACGCGTCACATCTTTTTCCGTAGCCTTCTTTTCATGGAGGCAGCGAAAGCGACCTGGACCGATTCCCGGCTCGACGATCTGAAGGGGTCGGTCGCAGTCATCGACGGGAAGGTGACCGGGCTGGACAAGAAGGTCGACGACGGATTCGCGCGCCTCGACGCCCGGATCGACGAGGGCCTGGCTCGCCTCGACGCCCGGATCGACGAGGGCCTGGCTCGCCTCGACGGGCGGATCGATGAGGGCCTGGCTCGTCTGGACGGTCGGATCGATGAGACCAACGGACGGATCGATGGGACCAACGGTCGGATCGATGAGACCAACGGTCGGATCGACAAGATGAACCACACGATGCTCCAGGGGATGATCGCCTTGATCAGCATCATCACCGTGCTGCTCTCGATCCTGGTCGGCATCGTCGCGACGAAGCTCTTCTTCTGAGCCGGCGAGGGCGCTTGGTTACCCTGTGGAGATGGCCGACCAAGAGCTGAAGTCCAAAGTCGAAGAGTTGATCGCAGCCAACCCCGTGCTGCTCTTCATGAAAGGGGTGCCGGAGGAGCCGCGCTGTGGGTTCTCGATGCGCGTCGTGCAGATCCTCGACTCGATGGACGCCGAGTACGGCGCGATCGACGTGCTCCCCGCGCTGCAGCCGCTGCGCGAAGTCACGGCCGAGATCGCCGACTGGCAGACCTTCCCGCAGCTCTACGTCAACGGCGAGCTACTGGGCGGCGCCGACATCATCCAGGAGATGTACGAGTCGGGTGAGCTCGGCGAGGCCCTCGGGCTCGAGCAGCCGGAGGCCGTTGCCGCGACTCCGACGGCAGCCCCCGCGAACGATCTTCCCGCACAGTCCCCCCCGCTTCAGATCGAATAAATCGTTCCGCGGTCGTACTGGACCAAGCAGTTCAAGGACGCAGGGAGCGAGACAAGGGGAGCGCACTCATGTGCGTGACCCGAAGGCGAGCGACTGAGGACGCCGAAATGCGCCGGTCTAGGCGACCGCGGGGGCGTCGTCTTTGACCTGGAAAGACGAACCGCAACCACAGGCGGCGACGACGTTCGGGTTGTTGACCTGGAACCCGGCGCCCTGCAGGCCTTCGACGTAGTCGACCTCGGAACCGAAGACGAACTGCATCGAGACTTTGTCGACGACGACGGAGACCCCGTCGACGGTGAAGACGTGGTCGTCGTCCTTGGCCTGGTCGAAGGCGAGCGCGTACTGGAAGCCTGAGCATCCACCACCGCGGACGGCGACGCGAAGGGCCTGTTCGTTGCCCTCCTGCCCGGCCAGCAACTCGCCGATCTTGGTGGCGGCTTTGTCGGAGAGGGTGATTGCTGCGGTTTGCGTGTCGGTCACTTCACAAAGTGTAGCGGGGCGCGTCGGCGGCCTCCCCTGCCGACGGAAAGTGCGGAAGTAGCTTTGTTGAATGGGAGACTTGGCTCACGCAATGCGCGGGAAAAGCGCTAGCGTCGCCGCCATGGAGACCACCGACCACGCCCAGATCGCCTACGAGGCGTTCGCCCCGATCTACGACGACTTCAACGCCCAGAACGACTATGAGTTCTGGTTCAGCGTCCTCCTGCCGGAGCTCGAGAGTCGCGGACTCCACACCGGCAAGCTTCTCGACGTCGCCTGCGGGACGGGTCGCGCCTTCGCGCCGATGCTCCGCCGCGGCTGGGAGATAACGGCCTGCGACATCTCGCCCTCGATGATCGCCAGGGCGAAGGAGAAACACGAGGGCGAGGCGATCGCCTACGACGTCGCCGACATGACGAAGCTGCCGACCTATGGGGAGTTCAACCTGGTCTGGGCCCTGAACGACCCGGTCAACTACCTGGTCAGCGACGGTGACCTGCAGAGCGCCCTGGAAGCGATGGGCGCGAACCTCGGCGACGACGGGCTGCTCGTCTTCGACTGCAACACGTTGAGGCTGTTCCGCGCCTCCTTCGAACCGGAAGCCGGCCTCGAGCGGGATTCCCGGTGGCGCTGGGAGGGCCGCGGCGTGACCGCAGGCGTCTACGAGGCACAGGTCTCCGGCGAGGGGATCGCGACCCACATCCACAAAGAGCGCCATTACTCGGTGCCGGAGGTGCAGCGGACGATGCTGAACGCGGGCCTCCAGCCGCTCGCGGCACTGGGACAGTGCGAGGACGACGGGGAGATGATCATCGCCGACGCCTGGGACGAGGAACGCGACCACAAGATCATCCACGTGGCGCGGCGAAGCTGACGGGACGCCGCGTTTGGCAGAATCGCCCCCGGTGACCACCAACGCCGATACCGCAGTCGTCTGCGACAGCAGCCAGTACCTACCCCCCGAGGTGATCGCCGCCAAGGGCATCGGTGTGGTGAGCCTCTACGTCTCCATCGACGGGCAGCAGGAAGCCGAGGAGCAGATCACTGACTACGACGACTTCTACAGCCGACTGCGCCAGTCGAGCGGCGGCGCGACCACCTCGCAGCCCTCGCTCGGCGATTTCATCGACGTCTGGCAGCCGCTGCTCGACCAAGGCAAGGAGATCGTCTCGATCCACATCTCCTCGGCGATCTCGGGGACCTTCGAGGCCGCCAACCAGGCTCGCCAACGCCTGATCGACGACGGCAAGGACGGCGAGCGGATCCACCTCTACGACTCCGAAATGGCCTGCGGGGGGACCGGCCTCTGCGTTCTCGCCGCGCACGCCGCGATCGAAGGCGGCGGCGGGCCGGCCGAGGCGCTGGTCCGGGCCAAAGAGGTCCGCGAGACGCTGAAAATGTGGTTCGCCGTCGACACCCTCGAGTACCTGCGCAAGGGGGGTCGGATCGGCGGCGCGAGCGCCTGGATCGGCGGCGCCCTGAAGATCAAGCCGATCCTCACGATCGACCGCGAAATCAAGCCGATCGAACGGGTCCGCACTCGCGCCCGCTCACTTGAGCGGCTGCGCGGCTACGCCCGCCAGCTGCACGAATCGGGCGCCGACGCCTGGGTCATCCAGCACATCCAGGACCCGGAGACGGTGGCGGCACTGGCCGTCGACCTACACGAGATCTTCGGCGGCAAACCGGCCTTCATCTCCGAGATCGGACCGGTGATCGGCGCTCACGTGGGCCCAGGGCTGCTCGGAGTCGGCGCGGTGCCCTGGTCGCTCCTCGAAGCGGGCTGAGCGCCCGGGCCCGATGGCCAAGCTCCTGCTGGTCTCGGGCAGCCTGCGCGGCGGCTCGACCAACTCGGCGACGTTGCGGACGGCGGCGGCCCTCGCGCCCGCCGGGGTCGAGGCGACCATCTACGACGGCATGGGCCGCCTCCCCCACTTCAACCCCGACGGCGATCCCGCCGACGGGGTCGGACTGGACCCGGAGGTCACGGCGCTCCGGGCGGCGCTCGCGGAGGCCGACGCGCTCCTCCTCAGCACGCCCGAGTACGCGGGCGCGATGCCGGGTTCGTTCAAGAACCTGCTCGACTGGACGGTCGGCGGCGGCCAGACCTACGGGATGCCGGTGGCCTGGATCAACGTCTCCGGCGCCGCGGCCCCGAGCGGCGGCGCCGACGCCCACGAGAGCCTCCGCAAAGTCCTCGGCTACACCGGCGCCCGAATCGTCGAGGACGCCGTGCTGCGGCTACCCCTGGCGCGGGACGACGTCGGCCCCGACGGCCTGATCTCCCCGCCCGAAGCGCGCGAGGCGATCGTCGGGGCCGTGCTTGTCCTGGCAGCCGCGCCCTCCGGCTTATAGACCAAGCAGGTCAAAGACGCAGGGAGCGTGCGTGCTCGGCACGCGAGCGACCGAGGACGCCGAGATGCGCCGGTCTAGAAGCCGGAGCGCTTACGCCGACGCCGCCCGCGCATCAGTTTGATCCCGAGCAGGAACCCGACCGCGGCGGCACCGACTATCAGCTGCTGTTTGTGGTCCTCGACCTGGCGGCGCCAGTCGGTCACTTCGGTGACCTTCCCGCGCAGCGCTTCCACGTTCGTCCCCAGCTGCCGGCGCTGGATGTCGATGTCACGGCGGATCTCATCCGCCGAGCGGCCGGGCTTGCCGGCCGTGGAGGGCCGCGCCGGTTTGGGATCGACGCTCATTTGTCCTCCTTCGTCAGCATCTCCTTGGTGAGCTTCGCCTCTTCGATCGCCTGTTCGGGCATCGGCGGCGACCCTGCCTTGACCGCTCTGTAGGCGATCAGCGCGGCGAGCGCGGCGATCAACAGGAAGACAGCGGCCTCGATGAAGAAGCCGGGCCACGTCTTGCCGTCGAAGACCTCTTCGTTCAGCAGCCAGGCGATCCCCTCCATCACCAGGATCAGGGCGAGGAAGGCGAAGACCCCGGCGGAGATGCCGACGGCCGCGCCTTGGGCGAGCTTGCCCGCCTTCTCGGAGACCTCGGCCTTGGCGAGCTGGATCTCCTCGCGGACCAGGCCGGAGACCCTTTCGGTAACGTCGAAGACGAGCTCGCCGAGCTTGCGCTCGTCATTCGGCTCGCTCGGCGGTGGGACCGGCGGTGGCGTCTGCGGGTTGGGTGGGTGGCGTCTGACTGTCGGGCATCGTGTTCTCCCTCTCGATCCGGCGGGTTACTCCGGCGGGTCCTCACCGTAGATGCGGCGGAAGACGATGCCTGCGACTCGTGCCGCGACGATGCTCGCCAACGCCCCCGTGGCCGCCAACAGCCCGCTCCAGACCAGCCTCTTTGCCAACTCGTTGTCCACTCGTAAGACCTTTCCCGTAGGGGTGAGGGCCAAACCCTAGTTACCGCGGCTCGAGCCCGTCGCAGATGGTCGTCACCAGAAGGTTCTTTGCTTCGTCGAAACGAGCATCCGCGACCTGCACGTCGTCGAAGATCCACTCCGTGAGCAGCTGCTCGACGGCGCCGTAGAAGGCCTGGGAGGCAAAACGCGGGTCGATGTCGGAGCGGAACTCGCCCGCCTCCTGTCCGTCGGCGACGATCCGCGCGATGCGCTTCGTAGGCGCGCGGATCTCCTCCAGGTGGGTGCGCCGAACGAGTTCGCCGCCCGCGTCACCTCGACGATGATCACCTTCATCAGCTCCGGGTCGTGGCGGTAGGACGTCGAAGATGAAGCCGGCGAAGGCCGCCAGCTTCTCGCGGTGGGAAGCGTCGGTCCTTTCCGCGGCTCCTCGATCGCGGCGAGCAGCACGGACCAGCGCTCGAGGAACAGTCGTTCAGCACCTGGTCCTTGGAGTCGAAGTAGTGGTAGACGAGGCCGTAGGCGACCCCCGCCTCGTCGGCGATGTCGGAGACGCGGGTGGCGTGGAAGCCCTGGCGGGCGAATACCGTGACGGCGGCGTCGAGGATCTGCCGGCGTTTGTCGACGGGATCACGGCAGCGCTCGGGGCGCTCGCGCCGCTGCTGCGGCCGTCGGCGTAGACCTCGCGCCGGGCGGCGGTTGGCGAGGGCGGGCAGTGACGGCAGCTCGCGGCCGGTCCTGGGCGGCGAGGTCGAGGTCGGCGGCGACGAAGCACTCCTCGTCGGGGGCGGTGCGCCAGCACCACGCCCCAGGGGTCGACGATCATCGAGCGGCCATAGCGGTCGTAGTGCGGCGGCGCCTTGCCGATCTGGCCGGGAGCGAGGATGAAGGACGGCGTTCTCGATCGCGCGGGCGCGCAGCAGCACCTCCCAGTGATCGCGGCCGGTGGCGCTGGTGAAGGCGGCGGGGAGCGGCGATCAACCGGGCGCCGCGCACGGCGAGGATCCGGTGCAGCTCGGGGAAGCGCAGGTCGTAACAGACCGTGAGGCCGGCGAGGACGTCGCCGACCGGCGCGGTGACGATGTCGGCGCCGGGTTCTCGTGGGCGGACTCGCGGTAGGCGACCCCGCCCGCGTCGACGTCGAACATGTGGATCTTGCGATAGACCGCGAGGTCCTCGCCGTCGGGGCCGATCAGGACGGAGGTGTTGAACGGCTTCTTGCCGTCGGCGACGCGCTCGGAGATCGAGCCTGCCAGGAGGTGGATGCCGAGCGTCCGCCCCCAGCCCCGGGCAGCGGTGAGGCTCGGGCCGTCGAGCGGCTCGGCGCCCGCGGCGAGATCCTCGCCCGCGGCCAGCAGGTTCCACTTCTCCGGCAGCCCGACGAGCTCGGCGCCGTCGGCCGCGGCGGCGCGGACCAGCGCCTCGGCGCTCGCCAGGTTCCGGGCCTTGTCGGCGTTAGAGTTGAGCTGTACGGCGGCGACGCGCATTCGTGCGTTTTCCGGCACTTTCCGATCGTCCCTCCGGTGAGAGAGAAAACCGATTGACGGGTCAATCAGGGCTCAGTATAAGCGGCCGGCCGGGAGGCACGAACGGTAAGGGGTTTCGCCAGTAGCCGGCACCCGGAAGGGATGGCCGTCGCCATTCGGCGCCTGGGGCTAGGGACGGGGCCGTCGGGGGCTGGCGCCCGAGGCAAGGGACGCAAGGCCTTGCGGCGAGCGCGGCCGTCCCGTCCACGGCCCTGGCCGGCTGTGGCCGTGGCCGAGACGGCCGGGTCTTGTGGGGAGTGGCGAGAGATCGTCGTGTGCGGGTCACGCGGGCGCATAAGAGGGACGCGGGTCACGCAAGGCGCACGCGAGGGACACGGATCCGTGACGGAGGCCGTACCTCGTCACGGAGACCGTGGGAACTCCACGCTTCCGTGCGTGTCGTCCGACGGTCACGGAGGCGCGGGCGACCCTGGTTACGCATAGGTTCACTCAGGTCGCCCGCACTCTCCGGGACCTCGATCCCGGTGCCGGGAGGTGGCCCGGAGCGCACGGGGGTGTGACGTTCCCGGCATCTTCGTCACCGAAGGCGGACCTCGTCACGGAGACCGTGGGAACTCCACGCTTCCGTGCGTGTCGTCCGACCGTCACGGAGGCGCGGGCGACCCTGGTTACGCATAGGTTCACTCAGGTCGCCCGCACTCTCGGGGACCTCGATCCCGGTGCCGGGAGGTGACCCGGAGCGCGCGGGGGTGTGACGTTCCCGGCATCTTCGTCACGGATCGGGGCGAGGTGTGACGGATGTTTCACGAACCCCTCACGTCCAGGACCGACCTCGGACGGCCGCAACCGCCCCGAAGCACGGCCGAAAACCTAGTCCGATCCGGGCGGCTTCGGGAAGGCCATCGCGCGGGCGATCAGCCGGTCGAAGACCGGGGTCGGGAGCAGGGGCTTGAGGCGTGCCATCACCTGCGCGTCCATCCCGACCAGGTAGCGGGTGCGTGGGCGCTTTGCCACCAGCGCTTGCTCGATCCGTGCCGCGACCTTCTCCGGCGGAACGCCCCGCTCGGCGGTGTCCCTGACGACTTGGCGGTAGCGCTCGACCATCGCCTCGTAGAGCTCGCGCATGCGCGGCGGCGCGTCGTCGAAGATCCGTTCGGCGTCCTTCTCGCCACTCGACCAGATCGGCGTGTCGATCGAGCCCGGCTCGACCAGCACCACCTTGATCCCCCACGGCGCCAGCTCCTGGCGCAGGCTGTCCCCCAGCCCCTCCAGCCCGAACTTGGCCGCGTGGTAGGCGCCGGTCATCGGCAGCGCCACCCGGCCGCCCATCGAGCTGATCAGGACGACGCGCCCGCGCGCGACCCGGATCGCGGGGAGCATCGCCTGGGTGACGGCGAGCTGCGCGGTCAGGTTCAGCTCCACCTGGCGACGGAAGTCCTCGATCGGCAGCGCCTCCAGCGGCCCGGCCACCGCGGCGCCGGCGTTGTCGACGAGGCCGTCGAGCCCGCCCGGCTCCGCCCCGACCCGCTCCGCCGCCGCGGCGATCGCATCGGCATCGAGTACGTCCAGCAGCAGCGGCTCGAGCCGCTCCGAGCCCTCGGCGGAGAGCGCCGCCGCGTCCTCCTCCTTGCGCACCCCGGCGAAGACCTTCCAGCCCGCCGCGTCCAGACGCCGCACCGTCGCGCGCCCGATCCCGGACGAGGCACCGGTGACGAGCGCCGTCCTCATCCGCGGCGGCTTTCGAGCTCGGCGACGAGGAGCTTGGTGTGGAGCGAGGCGATCAGGTCCTTCAGCGGCTGGGCGCCGGCTTCGAGCATCTCGACGACGCGCTCCGGCGGCACCTCGCCGGCGAGGCGGTTCATCACCATGTCGACCTCCTCGCGGACCAGATCCTCCAAAGCGTTCTTGTAGCGCAGGGTGTCGTAGACGGTGAAGCCGATCTGCTCGTCGTAGCCGCCCGCGCGGAAGCGGCTGATCGCCTCGATGATGGTGACATCGGAAGGTGAGTACCCGCGAGAGTTGGGGGTCAAGACACCGATCTCGGCGAGCCGGTCGAGGACCTCCCTGGGGACGCCGTAGCCCTTGCGGACGGCAGCGGCGCTGGTGCGGGTCTTCTCCCCGGCGAGCGCGCGGTCGAGGATCTGGTCCTCCAGCGCGAGCAGCGCCTCGGCCCGGTCGGTGCCCTCGTCGAGCACGCCCTTGATCGCCTTCAGCGGCATGAAGCGCTCCTCCTGCAGGCGCTTGATCAGGCGGATGCGGTCGACGAACTCGGGCGGGTAGTACGCCATGTTGCGGCTCGTCTTAACCCCTTCGGGGAGGAGCCCCTCGCGCAGGTAGTGCTTGATCGTCGGCGCCGGGACGCCGCTGGCCTCGGCCAGCTCGCCCATGCGAAGGAGGTCGGTCTTCTCGCTCGCTTCGGTCGCCACGGGAGAAGGCTCGCCTACCCCGCGGCGGCGTCGCGGGCGGTGATGCCGAGCAGCTCGCGCGCCTCGGCGACGGTCGCCGGGCGCCGTCCGACGTCTTCGGCCATCTGCGCGCGCTTTGCCGATCAGGTCGCCGTTGGAGCGCGCCATCGTGCCGTCCGGCAGGTAGAGGTTGTCCTCGACCCCCGCGCGGACGTTGCCGCCGATGACCAGCGCGGCGCCGAGCAATTTCCACTGATCGCGGGAGATGCCGATCGTCTGCCACTGGTTCGGGCCTTCCGGGCCACCGGGGATCTGGTCCGACATCAAGGTGACGTTGCGCGGGGTCGGGCGGATGCCGCCGGTCACGCCCATCACCAGGGAGATCTGGAGCGGCGGCTCGAGCAGGCCCATGTCGATCGAGCGGATCGAGGTTGGCGACGTGGCCCGCGTCGAAGCACTCGTGCTCGGGCTTGACGCCGACCTCGCGCATCGCGGTGAGGAACTCGATGATCGTGTCGAAGCTGTTCTCGAAAACGGTCTTGAAGACGAAGTCTTTGCGCCGCCGCGAGTACTTCGCGTAGTTCATCGAGCTCATGTTCAGTGCCGCCACTTCGGGCCGGCACTCGCGCAGGTACTCCAGGCGCTTCTCGACCGAGATCCCGATCGCCCCGGTCGAGTAGTTGACGATCACGTCGTCGACCGCGCCGCGGATCGCCTCGGTGATCGCCTTGAAGTCCTCGGCCTCGTACGAAGGGGTACCGTCGGGCTTGCGCGCGTGGATGTGGATCTGGGACGCCCCCTCCTCGACCGCGCGCCGCGCCTCGGCGGCGTACTCCTCCGGCGTATAGGGGATCGCCGGGCACTGATCGCGGTTGGCGATCACGCCGCTGATCGAGCAGCTGATGATCACCGGGTCCTCGTAGCGGCTCATCGTCCCCTCCTCCTAGACCGGCATGACGCCGTGTCGTTTCGGCGGCTTCGTCACGTGTTTGTTTCGCGCCATGCGCAGGGCTTTGACGATCGTGGGACGGGTCTCGCGCGGATCGATCACGTCGTCGATCATCGCGTTGCCGGCCGAGATGTAGGGGTCGATGTTCTGGCGAACGGCGTCCAGCATCGCCTCGCGGGTCGCCTCGGGATCGTCGGAGGCCTCGATCGCCGAGCGGCCGATGATGTTGACCGCGCCCTCGGCGCCCATCACCGAGATCTCGGCGCCCGGCCAGGCGACGATCAGGTCCGGCTCGTAGGCCTTCCCGCACATCACGTAGTAGCCCGCGCCGTAGGCCTTGCGGACGATCACGGTCACCTTCGGCACCGTCGCGCGGCTGACCGCGTAGAGCATCTTGGCGCCGTGGCGGATGATCCCGGCGTGCTCGACCTTCGAGCCGACCATGAAGCCGGGCACGTCCTGCAAGAAGACCAGCGGGATGTTGAAGGCATCACAGAGGTTGATGAAGCGGGCGGCCTTGTCGGCGGAGTCGTTGTCGAGGATCCCGGCCAGGTGCTTGGGCTGGTTGGCGACGATCCCGACCGGCTGGCCGCCGAAGCGGGCGAAGCAGGTGATGACGCTCTTGGCGAACTTCGGTTTCAGGTCGAAGTACTCGCCGTCGTCGACGATCTCGGCGATCACGTCGTACATGTCGTACGGCTTGCGTGAGGAGTCGGGGACGATTTCGAGGAGCTTCTCTGACATCCGGTCGACCGGATCGGGCTCGGCGCTCTCGCGCAGCGGCGGCTTCTCTTCCCAGTTCGGCGGAAAGAAGGAGAGGTAGCTCTTCACCGCGGCGATGCACTCCTCGTCGTCCTTCACTTCGAGGTCGCCGACGCCGCTGATCCGGGTGTGGACGCGGGCGCCGCCAAGATCCTCCATCGAGATGTCCTCGCCGGTCACGGCTTTCACGAGGTGCGGGCCGGCCAGCGCCATCGCGCCCTGACCCGCGACCATCGGCACGAAGTCCGCGAGCGCCGGGATGTAGGCGGTGCCCGCCGCGCAGGGTCCCATCATCGCAGCGACCATCGGCACCACGCCCGACATTTCGACCTCCTCGCGGAAGAGGGAGCCGGAGCCGGCGAAGAGCGACCCGGCCGCCTCCTGGATGCGGGCGCCGGCGGAGTCGAGAAGCCAGACGAAAGGCATGCGCTTCTGCAACGCGATTTCGCGGAGGCGGCCGACCTTGAGCTCGCCGGTCATCCCCATCGAGCCGGCCATCACGGTGAAGTCGTAGGCGGCGATGCAGCAGGAGCGGCCGTCGATGTCTCCCCAGCCGGTGACGACGCCGTCGGCCGGCGCCTCGACATCGTCCATCGCGCGCTGGGCGAAGTGCGGGCGGCCGTGGAGGCCGAGCTCGACGAAGGTGCCCTCGTCGACGAGCAGGTCGACGCGCTCGCGGGCGGTGAGCTTGCCGCGCTCGTGCTGCTTGGCGATCTTCTCCTCGCCGCCGCCGAGGAGCGCCGCGTCGCGCCGCTCGTGCAGCTGCTCGGTGAGTTCGGTGAGCGGCGCGGTACCGGGGAGCTTGTGCTGGGGCGCGTCGCTCATGAGACCCCGCCCCGTCCTCTACGCTGACCCCGATGCGCTTCCTGGTGGTGCCGATCATCTGCACGCTGACCCTCGTGGGCGGCGGAACGACCGCTGCCTCGGCCGAGCCGGCGTCGGTGCACGACTTCACGCTCGCCTACAAGCGGACCGGGGGCATCGCCGCGAGCACGCAGACCCTCGCGGTCAGGAAGGGCAGATTCGCCACGGTCACCACCAGCGGGTCGTCGGCTGGCAGCCATCGCAGCCAGTTCCGCCTCGCGATACCCAAGGTCCGCTCCCTGCGGAAGGCACTGTCCCAGGCCGGGCTCGGATCGATTCCGCCCCCCGGCCCCGGCGGCTGCGCCGACTGCTACGCCTACAACCTCCGCTACGAAGGTCGCCACCTCGAACTCGAAGAGGTCGACGTCCCGGCTCGCCTGCGCAAGGTCTTCGACGAGATCGACGCGATCATCGCCGCGCACAGCTGAGCCCACCGCCCTCATCGACCCTTCCATTTCGGTTCGCGCTTTTCGAAGAAGGCCTGGACGCCCTCGCGGATGTCCTCGGTGGTGAAGGTGAGGGAGAGCTGCGAGCGCAGGAACTCCAGCGCGTCGTCGACCTGCATGTCGGCCTGCCGGTACATCGCGTCGTGGCCGAGCTTCATCAGCAGCGGGGACTTCGAGGCAAGGCGGGCCGCCCAGTCGGCGACGGCGACGTCGAACTCCTCGGCCGCGACCACCTTGTTGGCGAGGCCGAAGGTGACCGCGTCCTCGGCGCTCATCCGGTCGCCGAGAAGCATCATCTCGTTGACTTTCTTACGCGGAACGTCGCGGAAGATGAGCGCCATGATCATGTAGGGGAAGGCGCCGACGTTGATCTCCGGCGTGGCGAAGGAGATGCCCTCCTTGGCGATCACCAGGTCGCAGGAAAGCGCCAGTCCCAGGCCGCCCGCCATGACGTGGCCGTTGGCGGCGCAGAGCGAGGGCTTGCCGAGCGCCGGCATCAACCGGAAGAACTCGAGGAAGAGGTCGGACGCGAAGTGTTTCTCGATCAGCGCGGCGTCGGCGGCGAAGCCTCCGAGGTCGGCGCCCGCGCAGAAGACCCGGTCCCCCGCCCCGGTGAGGACGACCACGCGCACCGCTTCGGAGTCGCGCGCCATTTCCATCGCGGCGACGAGCTCGGTGAGCATCTGCCCGGAGAGCATGTTGCGCTTCTCCGGGTCGTTCAGCGTCACCGTGGCGACGCCGTCGGCGACCTCGTAGAGGACTTTGTCGAAGCTCCCGGCACCCATGCGGTGGCGAACGATAGCGCGTGTCGTCGAAAGTAGGAAGTGCTACTGTCTACTCGCCTTCGGGGCGGGCACGGGAGCGCCCCGGTCAACCACCAGAGGAGAGAACCGTGGCGACCACCACCCCAGACGGCTCCAGCGTCATCAAGCCCGACCACGCGGCAGGGCGTAAGCACTTCATCTTCAGTCAGGAGCACGAAGACCTGCGGGAGTCGATGCAGGCCTGGGTGAAGAACGAGCTCTACCCCCACCGCAACGAGTGGGAGGACACCTACTGGCCGACCTCGGCGATGGAACGGGCGGGCGAGCTCGGCTTCCTCGGCCTCTGCTTCCCCGAGGAGTACGGCGGCCAGGGCGGCGATTACTTCTACTCGCTGGTGCGTGCCGAGTGCATGAGCTACTCGGGCTCGGGCGGGACCAACATGGCCTTCGCGGTGCAGTCCGACATGGTGCTGCCGCCGATCCACCTGCTCGGCACCGAGGCGCAGAAGAAGCGATATCTCGAACCGGGGTTGAAGGGCCAGAAGGTCGGCGCGCTGGGGATCACCGAGCCGGGCGCCGGGTCCGACGTCGCCGGCATCCGCACGACCGCCATACGCGACGGTGACGAATTCGTCATCAACGGCTCGAAGACGTTCATCACCAACGGGCCGCGCGCCGACTTCATCGTCCTCGTCTGCAAGACGGACCCGGAGGAGCGGCACGCCGGCATCACCCTCTTCGTCATCGACCTCAAAGACGACGACGGCAACCTCGTCCCCGGGTACAGCGTCTCGGCGGAGCTGGAAAAGATGGGGATGCATGCCTCCGACACCGGCGAACTGGCCTTCGAAGACGTCCGCGTCCCGGCCGATTCGATCCTCGGCGAGGAGGGCAAGGGCTTCTACCACATCGCCTGGGAGCTCCAGGGCGAGCGCCTGGTCGCCGCCGCGGGCTGCCACGCGGGAGCGGAACGGATGATCGAGAAAGCGATCGAATACGCGCAGGAGCGTGAAGCCTTCGGTCGTCCGATCGGCAAGTTCCAGGCCCTCCGTCACAAGATCGCGGAGATGGCGACGAAGACCGAGGCCGCCAAGGCGATGACCTACGCGACCGCCTGGCGCTTCGCCAACGGCGAGTACCCGGTGCGCGAGATCACGATGGCCAAGCTCAACGCCTCCCGGGTCGCCTGCGAGGTCGCCGACGACACGATCCAGATCTTCGGCGGCTACGGCTACATGAAGGAGTACGAGGTCGAGCGCGCCTACCGCGACGTTCGCCTCAACCGGATCGGCGCCGGTACCGACGAGGTGATGCTCGACGTGATCGGGCGGAGCTACGGGCTGTAGGTCGCGGCCGGCGGCGCCAGGAGACGGCGCGGTGCGACTACCAGCCGGAGGTGCCGGGCCCGCCCTTGAAGGGCCCGGCGACCTCGCTGCTGATCCAGCCGCCGTAGAAGTCGCCGGCCTGGGCGACGACGACCTCGCCGTCGAGCGTGCACTCGTCCATCAGAGCGGGGTAGAAGGCGACGGCGTCGCGGATGGCCTCGAAGCCCGGCGAGGGGTCGGGGTAGAGCCAGGCCGCCCGCGGCACGCGGGTGCCATCGGCGCCGATCACGTCCAGGAAGGACGCGGCGCCCTTGAACTCGCAGAGGGTGCCGCGTCCCCCGGAGGGCGCCAGCGCGCCGTCGGCGACGTCCTCGCGCGGGACGTAGTAGACGGGCGGGTGGCTCGTCTCGAGGACCCGGTGCGCGCGGCTGCTCTCGGCGATCGGGCTGCCGCCGAGGACGACGCGGACGAGCTTGCTGGACGGCTCGACCCGGGGCGGGCGCGGATAGTCCCAGACCGACTCGGGTGTGGCGCTCGCGCGCATGCCACCGATGCTGACAGGCGGCGGCTCGCGGGGAAGCATCGGGTGACCGTGGTCAGGGACAGCGGGGCGCGGGCGGTGCTGCCGCCGTTCGGGGCGGAGCACGATGAGCTGCGCCAGACCGTCGAGCGCTTCGTCACCGCCGAGATCGCTCCCCACGTCGACGAGTGGGAGCGGCGCCGAAGAGTTCCCCCGCGACCTTTACCGCCGCTGCGCCGAGCTCGGCTTCCTCGGCCTGAAGTTCCCGGAGCGCCTACGGCGGCCAGGGCGGCGACCACCTCCATGACGCGGTGTGGGTCGAGGAGCTGGCGCGCTCCGGCGGCTCGGGCGGCGTCGCCGCCGGCCTGAACGCCCACACCTCGATCGCCCTTCCTCCCATCTTCAACTTCGGCACCGAGGAGCAGCACCAGCGCTGGCTCGTCCCCGGGATCGCCGGCGAGAAGATCGGCGCCCTCGGGATCACCGAGCCCGGCGCCGGCTCCGACGTCGCCGGCATCGCCACCACCGCCCGGAAGGTCGACGGCGGCTACCTTGTCAACGGCTCGAAGACCTTCATCACCAACGGCGTCCGCGCCGACTTCCTCGTCTGCGCCTGCAAGACGACCGAGGCGGGCGGCCACGATGGCATCTCCTTCCTCGTCCTCGAGCGCGACATGCCCGGTTATGAGGTGGCGCGGAAGCTGGAGAAGCTCGGCTGGCACTCCTCCGACACCGGCGAGCTCTCCTTCACCGACGTCGAGGTCCCGGCCGCCAACCTCCTCGGCGAGGAGAACGGCGGCTTCCGGCTGATCATGGCCAACTTCGCCTGGGAGCGACTCCTCATGGCGATCGGCGCCGTCGGCGCGATGCAGCGCCTCCTCGACACCGCCGTCGCCTATGCCTCAGACCGCGAAGCCTTCGGCCGCCCGATCGGCAAGTTCCAGGCGATCCGCCACCAGATCGCCGAGATGGCGACCAAGGCCGAGGTCTCCCGCGCCCTCACCTACGACGCCCTCCGCCTCTTCCACGCCGGCCAACCGTGCATCCCACAGGTCGCGATGGCCAAGCTCCTCACCCAGCGCGCCGTCCTCGAGATCGCCGACCAGACCCTCCAGATCCACGGCGGCTACGGCTACACCCGCGAGTACGGCATCGAGCGGGCCGTCCGCGACGCCCGCCTCGGTCCGATCGGCGGCGGCACCGACGAGGTGATGAAGGAGATCATCGGCAAGACTTTGGGTTTGTGATCTACCTGCTGCGACACGGCGAGGCCGAGGACGGCGCCGGAGACGATGCCGCCCGCAGGCTGACCGGGAAGGGGGAACGGCAGGCTCGCGACGCGGGGCGCGCGCTCGCGGAGCTGGGCACCGGGGTCGACGCCTGTCTCGCGAGTCCCAAGGTCCGCGCGCTCGAGACGGCGCGGCTCGCCTGCGAGGCGCTCGGGGTCGAGGTGGAGGTGACAGAGGCGCTGCGGGGTGGGCCGTTCGACGCGCTCGACCTCGCGGCGGGGCGTGGGGACGTGTTGCTGGTCGGGCACGAGCCGGACTTCTCGCATGAGGTCGGGCGGCTGACTGGGGCGAACGTGGCGATGAAGAAGGGTGGGATCGCGGTGGTCGACGGGTCGACCCTCGTCGCCCTGCTGCGTCCCAAAGAGCTCAGGCGGATCGCGGGCTGACGGAGGGCCTCGTCCCGCTGTTCTTTTTGTGGGCTATACCGGCATAAGGAACAGCTGGGCGGAGGCGGTCGCCGCGGGGCGGTCAGCCGGCGATCAGGTAGACGGTGCCGCGGATGATCAGGAGGACGCCGAGGGTCAGGGCGACGTGGCCGGCGGCGCGGGCGGCGTTTTTCTCGATCCAGCCGCGGAAGCGGACGACGGCCCTTTGGGTCCAGTCCGGGCCAGCCAGAAGCCGGCGAGGGGCAGCTCGAGGAGGAGCTGTTGGATCAGGCAGAAGACGATGACGGCGAGGGCGGTGGTGGCGGAGGGCCAGCCGAGCTTCGCGATCTCGCCGGAGCTCTGGTGGAAGGAGAAGACGATCGCCATCCCCAGCCCGATGCTGGTGAGGTACGCGCCGAGGAGGTAGCCGGTGACCAGTTTCCGCGGTTCCGGCAGCAGCATCATGATCGTCACCGCCGCCGGCAGCGTCGGGTTGAACATCGCCGGCAGCGAGAGCAGGAAGATGGAGAAGGCTTCGCCCACGGCGGAGGATTCATCTCATGCCGGGGCGTCCGGAGCAATCGCCCGGGCGCCCTGGGGCGCCGCCGTGCAGGCACGCAAAACTGGCCGGCGAGCCAGGATTGCGCAAGTCCGTGTAGCCTCGCGACCGACTTCACGAGCTAGGAGAGGGGAAACATGGGACTTCTGGACGGCAAAGCCGCGATCGTGACCGGGTCGGCACGCGGCATCGGGCGGGCGACCGCCGAGCTCTTCGCGGCCGAGGGCGCGAAGGTGCTGATCAACGACCTCGACGCAGACGTCGCGCAGCAGACGGCATCCGAGATCGGCGGTGAGACCGCGGTCTTCGCGGGCGACCTGACCAAGGAGGGCGCCGCCGACGAGCTCGTCGCCGCCGGGCGTCGACGCCTTCGGCAACGTCGACATCGTCGTCAACAACGCCGGCTACACCTGGGACGGCGTCGCCCACCGGATGACCGACGAGCAGTTCCAGGCGATGCTGGACATCCACACGATCGTGCCGTTCCGCGTCGCCCGCGCGCTCGCCCCGCACTGGCGCGAGGCGGCCAAGAAAGAGCGCGAGGAAGGCCAGGAGGTCTTCCGCAAGCTGATCAACGTCTCCTCGACCTCCGGCACGATGGGCAACGCCGGCCAGGTCAACTACTCGGCCGCCAAGATGGGCGTCGTCGGCGTCACCAAAACGCTGGCCAAGGAGTGGGGCCAGTTCAAGATCAACGTCAACGCGGTCGCCTTCGGCTTCGTCGAAACGCGCCTCACCGCCGCCAAGGAGGCGGGCGAGGAGATGACGACCCCGAGCGGCGAGAAGGTGGAGCTCGGCATCCCCGAGCAGATGCGGGCGATGGCCTCGGCGATCATCCCGCTCGGGCCGTCCGGCGACCCCGGCCGAGGCCTCCGGCCCGGTCCTTTTCCTCGCCTCGCCGCTCGCCAACTACGTGCACGGCCAGGTGCTGAACATCACCGGCGGCATGTTCGGGGGGATGTACACCTGAGCTCGACGACGGCCGGGCGGAAGCCTGAGCCGCTCTACCTGCGCTACGCCGACCAGCTCTGGCCGCTCACCAACCGGCTGGCGGGCGCCCACACCTTCCTCTATCGGAGGACGGGTGGGCGCCTCGGCGAGCGGGTGCCCGGCGGCAAAGGACGGATGCTGCTGCTGGACCACGTCGGCGCCAAGAGCGCCGTCCTGCGCACCACCCCCCTCCTCTTTGTCCCGGACGGCGAGAACCTCGTCCTCGTCGCCTCCAAAGGCGGCTTCCCGAAGCACCCCGCCTGGTTCCACAACCTGCGCGCGAACCCGGTCACCTACGTGCAGGTCGGCGCGGAGCGGCGCCGGGTGCGGGCGCGGGAGTCGACCGCGGAGGAGCGACCGCGGCTCTGGGAGAAGGCCGACACGGTCTGGCCCGGCTACGCCGACTACCGGGCGCGAACCGACCGCGAGATCCCGCTGGTCGTGCTCGAGCCTGACCCGGCCTAGCGGCGCTCCTCGGCCGGGAGGCTCGCCGCTCTCGGTCGCGACAGCCTCTGGCGGCCAGGGGCCGACCCAGTTGTCGCGGGCGCCGTCGAGCGTGATCGTCGTCCCTGAGTAGAAGTCCCCCGCCGGGGAGGCGAGGTAGGCCAGCAACCAGGCGATCTCCTCCGGCCGCCCGGTCCGCCCGAGCGGGATCGAGCGCTCCAAGTTCGCGACCACCTCGGGCGGATACTTGGTCAGCAGAGTCTCGGTCGCGAACTGGCCGGCGGCGATCGCGCAGGTCGTGACGCCGAAGCGCGCCCACTCGATCGAGAGCGTCCGCATCATGTTCTCCACCGCCGCCCGCGCCGCCCCCGAGTGCACCATCCCCGGCATCCCGTTATGGGGCGAGAGGGTGACGCTGAGGATCTTGCCGCCGCCGCCCGGGATGAACGCCTTCGTCGCCGCCGCGTGGGACATCAGCCAGGTCCCCGTGACGTTCAGCTCGACCACGGTGCGGAAGCCTTTCGGCGAGATCGCCTCGGCGGGCGAGAGGAACTGGCCGCCGGCGTTGTTGACGAGGACGTCGAGGCGCCCGTGGCGCTTCAGCAGCTCGTCGAAGAAAGCGTCGACCCGCTCCTCTTCGCGGATGTCGAGGGTGCCGTGCTCGAAGGTGCCCGGCAGGTCATCGGCGAGCGCCGCCGTCTCGGCGAGCGGCTCCTCCCGCCGCCCACAGCCGACCACGGTCGCGCCCAGCCGCACCATCTCCAGCGCCGTCTCGCGCCCGAGGCCGCTGCCGGCTCCGGACACAACGACCACCCGCCCGTCGAGCAGTCCGTCCCGAAACACCTGCGAACGCGAGCTTTCAGCCATCCCCGGCCAGCCTACAGTCGCGATCCGCGGCGTATGTTGGGTCCCTATGGCAGTCCACGTCGTACCTCAGAGCCTCGATGGTCCCCTTCCCGGCGGCAGCGCCGGCGCGACCGTCGTGGTCGAACCGCTGATCGCCGGCCACGTCGACTTCCCCCGCGCGGCGATGGTCGACCAGGGCGGCAGCTTCAAGACGCTGCGCCTCGCCCGCGCCATGTCGAGCTCCAAGCAGGCGGAATCGGTCCCCGTCCCCGCCTTTCTGATCCGCCACCCGACCGTCGGCCCGGTCCTCGTCGACACCGGCCTGCACCCGTCGATCGCGAGCGGTGGCTCGGAGAACTTCGGCGGCCTCGCCAACCGCTTCGGCCGTCCCAGCCTCGAGCCCGGCGAAGACGTCCCCTCGCAGCTGCGCGCCAAGGGGATCGACTCACGCCAGGTCCCGATCGTGGTGATGACCCACCTGCACCTCGACCACTCCTCGGCGATCTCCGAGTTCCCCGACTCGGCCTTCGTCGTCAGCGATGCCGAGTGGCAGGAGGCCGCGCACGGCTCCAAACCGGCGCTGAACGGCTACCGCCGCGCCCACTTCGACCTCGCCTTCGAGTACCGCACGATCGACTTCGGCGGCGACGCGATCAACTCCTACGCGACCTTCGGCCGCACGTTCGATCTCTTCGGTGACGGTTCCGTGCGCGTCGCGTTCACCCCCGGGCACTCGGCCGGCCACTGCTCGGTGGTCTGCCGACTGGCGAAAACCGACTTCGTCATCGGCGGCGACGCCGTCTACATGCTGGGACAGCTGGAGAACCGCGAACCGCTGGCGCCGCGCCCCTTCGACGCCCACATGATGCGCCGCTCGGTCCAGGAGCTACGCCTGTTCCACGCTCAGTTCCCCGGCGCGACGATCACCCCTGGGCACGATCCGGACTTCTACTCCCGGATCGCTCCTCGCTTCGAGTAGCGATCCCTTCGTAGAGCTCGCGCACGCGGGCGAAGATCTGGTCGGCGACCTCCTGCTGGCGCTCACGGCTCGGTTCGCGCTCCACCGGGAAGCTCAGCTGCTCGCCGTAGGCGACGGTGACGCGCGGGAAGCGCAGCCGCTTCCAGCCGCGGACGCCGGCCGAGCCGTGGATCGCGGTCGGGATGACCGGCACGCCGGTCTCCAGCGCGATCCGCCCGATCCCCGGTTTCGCCGTGCCGAGCTGCTTCGACCGCGAGCGACCGCCCTCGGCGTAGACCAGCAGCAGCTCCCCCTGGGCGATCAGCTCGTAGGCGGTCTCGAAGGCCTTCTCGTCGCGGTGCCCGCGCCGCACCGGGAACGCGCCGCCGACCTTCAGGATGTAAGTGAGGACGGGCGGGCCGAAGAGCTGGGACTTGGCCATGAAGCGAACCTTGCGCCAGAGGTAGAGGCCGACGAAGAAGTGGTCGGCCTGGCTGAAGTGGTTCGGGGCGAGGACGGCGGCGCCGCGCCGCGGCACGTTCTTACGTCCCTGGACGGTGACCCGGTAGAGCAGGAGCGTCGGCAGCGTGACCACGATGCGAGCCGCGGTGTAGGTCCACCCCGCCCCCTTGCGCGCCGACTCGTAGAACTGGTCGAAGTACTCCGCGGGGCGGTCGTCGCGGTAGACCTGTGGCTTCATCTCGGGCATCGGCAAGGGGCGAGCCCGGCGGGTCCGCGCTGGTTTCTACTCGACCGGCGCGGCCGAGTTACGGGCGGGCGACGTGACCCGACGAACGGCGGGGACGGAGGCGGCTCGCGAAGACGAGGGCGAAGTCACGGAGCTGGACGGCACGGTGGACGAAGCCGCGGGCGTCGCGACCGGTGGCGCGATGCTCGAGGTCGATCTCGTACTCCCCCACCCGCGCGCCGGCGCGGACCGCGTCGACCGTCATCCCGATCTCCATGCCGAAGCCGCGGGCGAAGGGCAGGACCGTGCGGAGCGTCGCGGCGGACATCGCGCGCTGGCCGGAGATCGGGGCGCGCGCCTCGAAGCCGCAGAGGCGCCGCTCCGCCCAGCGGGCGAAGCCGAGCGCGAGGCCGAAGCCGCCGCCGACCCGCCGGGCGAACATCGCCACCGCGAGGTCGCACTCCCCCGCCTCGACCGCGTCGAGGAGCGGGCCGAGCCGCGCCGCGCTCTCGCCCAGGTCGCCGTCGCAGAGCAGGAACAGGCGCGGGACAGGCTCGGCGGAGAGCGCCGCCTCGCAGGCGGCGGTCACGTTTCCTCCCTTGCCGTGGGACCGTCCTCGCCGCACCACCTGCGCGCCCGCCGTCATCGCCCGCTCGGCCGTGCCGTCGCGCGAGGCGTCGTCGCCGACCCAGATCGCCGCGCCCGGGAAGGCGCCGCGCAGCGCCGTCACCGTCGCCCCGATCCGCTCCGCCTCTTCATGCGCCGCCACCACGACGGCCAACTCGTCAGTTCTCATCCGCGCCCATTCTCGCCTCGCCGGCGGCTATTGTCCCCGCCGATGCCGAACGTCGAGGCACACATCACCGGCAACATCTGGAAAATCGAGGTCGCGGTCGGCGACTCGATCAGCGAGGGCGACACCGTCGTCATCCTCGAGTCGATGAAGATGGAGATCCCGGTCGAGGCCGAGGACGACGGCACGGTGAAAGAGATCCGCTGCGAGGAGGGCCAGAGCGTGAGCGAAGGCGACGTCCTCGTCGTCCTCGAGTAGGCCGCGGTGGCGGAGGGCTCGGCCGGGGGGCCCGAGAGCGACGCCGGAGGGTACGCGGGCGCGGCCGGGGAGCCGGAGCGCCTGGCGGGCGGCAAGTTGCTGCTCGACCGACCGGCTGACGCGGTCGCGCGCCTGCGCATCGCCAACCCGGAGCGGCGGAACGCGCTCGACCACGAGATCCTCGGGGCGATCGCGGCGACGCTGCCGCGACTCGACGACGGGATCGCGACCCGCTGCGTGCTGATCACCGGCACACCGCCGCTCTTCTCCGCCGGCTACGACATCGCGGGCTTCACCGAGGACGCCTTCGAGGACGAGACCGAGGCGCTGGTCGCCCATCCCTTCCAGGCGGCGATGGAGGCGATCGTCGCCCATCCCTGGCCGACCGTCGCCGCGATCAACGGGCTCTGCCTCGGCGGCGGGCTCGAGCTGGCGGTCAGCTGCGACCTGCGGATCGCCGCCGCCGGCGCCAAGCTCGGCATGCCGCCCGCGAAGCTCGGCCTGATCTACGGCCACACCGGCCTGCGCCGCTTCCTCGAGACGATCGGCCTCCCCCGCACCCGCGAGATGTTCTTCACCGGCCGCAACCTGGACGCCGCGCGGGCCGAGCGGATCGGCCTCGTCAACGAAGTGGTCGAGGACGAGCGGATCGGCGAGGCGGGGGTTGCGCTCGCCGCCGAGATCGCCGCCGCCGCGCCGCTCTCCACCCGCGGGAACAAGCGCGTGATCGACGTGCTCGCCGCCAACCCGGTGCTGAGCGACGCCCAGGTGGAGGAGCTGGTCGAGCTGCGCCGCTCCTGCTTCGGCTCGGCCGACTTCCGCGAGGGCATCCGCGCCTTCGCCGAGAAGCGCCGCCCCGCCTGGACAGGGAAGTAGGCCCGTGGCGCGCAAGAGCGCCAAAGCCCGCCGCGAGGAGCTCGCCGCCGCCGACCCGGTGATGGCGGACCTGATCGACCGCCTCGGCCCGCTCGACTACGCGACGCGCCTGCGCCGCCGCAAGGAGGAGCGCCCCGCCGACGCCTTCGGCGCCCTCCTACGCCCGCTCGTCGGCCAGCAGATCTCCACCAAAGCCGCCCGGGCGATCTACCTGCGCATGCTGGACCTCTTCGACGGCCCGCCCACGCCGGAGGCAATGCTCGCCCTCACCGAGGAGGACCTCCGCGGCGTCGGCTTCTCCCGGCGCAAGGTCGAGTACGTCCACGACCTCGCGCGCCACGCGCTCGACGGCTCACTGGAGCTCGACCGCCTCGCCGAGCTGGACGACGAGGAGGTGGTCGCCGAGGTCACCGCGGTTCGCGGGTTTGGCCGTTGGACCGCCGAGATCTTCCTGATCATGCACCTCGGCCGCCCGGATGTGGTCGTCTCCGGCGACCTCGGGATCCAGAGGGCGATCATGGTCGAGTACGGCCTCGGCTCCATGCCGACCCCCAAGGCGGTGGA
Source organism: uncultured Actinomycetes bacterium (assembly GCA_963782515.1). Taxonomy (GTDB): domain Bacteria; phylum Actinomycetota; class Thermoleophilia; order Solirubrobacterales; family 70-9; genus VAYN01. The sequence continues at coordinate 2,474,314 of CAWAJY010000004.1, forward strand.
GGCGCGCGCCGAGCCTTGGCGCCCCGAGCGCAGCCTCGCCTGCCTCTACCTCTGGGAGTCCCTGCACGCCGTCCCGGATTAGCAAGCCGCCACCCAGGGCGAATGCTTCTGTCCGGATGGCCGAAGATATCCCCGTGCGCCTTCGTTTTTGGATAGGAATCCTTGCCGCCTTGGTGGTCGGCGGCGGCGCCGTGGTCGGCTCGATCCTCACCTACAAGCACAACGAACACGAATTCCACACGCGCCAGCAGGAAGAGGCGGCGCGAGCGGCGCGCCAGGCGCAGTCGGTGGGCGCGCTCTCGGTCGGCGAGCTCGCCGCGGCCGGCGCCTTCATCAAGGCGGACGGCAATGTCTCCAAACACGAGTTCGCCATCGTCGGGCAATCCCTGGTCAGGGAAAACGTGCTCCACGCGGCCGCCTTCGTCGACGCCGTCCACCAGGACGAACGGGCGGAGTACGAACGCGAACAGGGCTTCCCGATCCTCGAACGCGGACCTGATGGCACGCTGGTCAAAGCCAAGCAGCGCCGGATCTACTACCCGCTCACCTACACGGCGTCGAACGAGCGCCACCGCACCGGGTCGGCCATCGGCTTCGACGTCGGCACCGATCCGGCCCGCTCGCCCTACCTGATGAAGGCCGCCGACGACGGTCGGGCCACGGCGACCGGGGTGATCCCGCTGCTCCTCGGCGGCATCGGGATCAACGTCTACAAAGCGGTGTACCAGGACGGAGAGCCGACCGAAACGGTGGCCCAGCGGCGCCATGCCCTGATCGGCTTCGCCGCCGGCAGCTTCCTGCTGAAGGACCTCGCCGCGACGGCGATCGCGACGCTCCCGAACGACGTCACCGCGCAACTCAACGTCGCCCACCACACCGTGATCGGGCCGACCGAAGAGCTCGACGATCCGGCCCAGGCGAGGATCCAGATCGCCGACCGCACCTGGGTCCTGGTCGTCCACGATCCCGACCGGCCCGACGTCAGCATCCCGATCCTCTTCGGCGCCGCCGGGCTGGCGATGGCCGCCGTGCTCGGCTCGCTGGTCTGGGTCTGGAGCCGCGAGGAGCGGATGCGCAAGCTGCAGCGCGTGGCCGACGAAGACTCGCTCAGCGGGTTGCGGACGCGGCGCCGCTTCGAGCAGGAGGTGCGCGCGGCGATGGCCCGCTCGCGCCGCGACGGGAGCACCGGGGCGCTGCTGATGCTGGACCTCGACGACTTCAAGTCGGTCAACGACTCCCACGGGCACCCGGCGGGCGACAAGCTGATCGCGGAGATCGCGGCGGTTCTGCGCCGGCGGACCCGTGAAGGCGACGTGCTGGGACGGCTCGGCGGCGACGAGTTCGCGATCGCGCTGCCAAGCTGCCGACCCGACGAGGCGAACGTGGTCGCCGACGCGATCGTCGCCGCGATCCGCGAGCACCGGCCCGCCGACCCCGAGGTCGAGCCGATCACCGCCAGCGTCGGGGTCGCCGTCTTCGGCACCGACCACCTGATGAGCTACGCGACGCTGGTGTCGGAGGCCGACACCGCGATGTACGCGGCGAAGGACGCCGGCGGCGACGGGGTCCGCGTCTTCCACGCGGACGCGATCCGGGTCAGCACTCCCGGCAACTAGACCGGCGCACCGCATCAGCGGAGGCCGGCGCGGAGGCGCAGGACGCGACCGACGGCGGCGAGGAACGGGGGTCGCCTCAGGCCACCCTCGGCCAACTGCTTGACCAGCGCCTCGTGGCCGGCGAGCGCGCTCGGTAGGTCGTCGAAGAGCAGGAGGTCGTCGCCGGCGGCCGCGCCGTCGACCGCCGCTTCGCGCTGACCGCCGAACTCGGCGACGGCGGCACTGCCGAGGCTGTCGGTGATCGTCACGCCCCGGAAGCCGAGTCGCCCGCGCAGCTCCCCCGTCGCGATCCGCCGGTTGAAGGCGGCGGGTCGGTTGCCGAAGGCCGGGTAGATCGCGGTCGAGATCATCACCAGCTCACCGCCCTCGTTGACGAAGGCGCGGTAGGGCGCCTCGTCGACGTCCCGCAGCTCCGCCTTGGAGAGATCGATGCGCTGCGCTTCGAAGTCGGTGTTTTCGCTCGCCGCGCCGAGGCCGGGGAAGTGCTTCGCGGTCGCCGCGACCCCGCCATCCTGGAGGCCGGTGGCGAACGACACCGCGGTGGCCGCGACCTGACCTGGGGTCGAGCCGAAGCCGCGTTCGGTGTCGGCGATCACGCCGCCGGGGCGGGCGACGTCGAGGACCGGGGCGAGGTCGACGTTCACGCCGAGGCTCCGCAGGTTCGCCGCCGTGGCCGTGCCTTCGCGTCGCGCGAAGCCCGCGCCTTCGGCCCCCATCGTCGCCGCCGAGGCTTCGGGCGCGCCGCCGACCCGCTTCACCTGACCGCCCTCCTGGTCGGTCATCACCAGCAGCGGGAAGCGGCGCAGGGCCGGCGGGCGCGGGACGGCCTGCAGCGCCGCGATCAGTTCCCGCCCCGCTGCGCGGCTCGGGAAGTCGACTTCGAAGAGGACGACGCCCGCCACCTTCCCGGCGTGGATCGCCCCCCGCAGCCCCGGCGTCAGGCCGGTGCCGTCGACGCTGACGACGATCCTCTCCCCCGCCAGTTGGGCGGGGGTCAGCCGTTCGGCCGGCGCCGGTCGGGGCGCCTCTTCGGCGACCTCCCCCGCGGTCGTCCTTTGATCCGCCTCCCGGACATCGAGTCGACCGCCCGCGCCCTCAGAATGACCCGACCCGCCGCTACCGAGCATGGCTCCGGCGGCAAAACCGAGCGCGGCGAGCGCACCCAGGACCACCAGCGCAACCCTTCGGCGCCGCGCCTTCGCTCTCCCCATGGCCCCGATGCTAGCCGGCCCGGAGCGCACATATCCGCATTCCGTCATAGCCTTTCCCTGTCGCACCTCTGAAAGGACCCCTATGCCCTCTCTGATCACCCACGAAGAAGCCCTCGAGCTCGGACGCCTGACCGAGCCCGCCGACATCGAAGCGCTGGTCGAGCGCGCCTGGGAGGTGCGCCAGGAGAACTTCGGCAACTCGACCGACATGTGCTCGCTCGTCAACGCCAAGTCCGGCGGCTGTGCCGAGGACTGCGGCTTCTGCGCCCAGTCGCGCTACGCGGATGCCGACACCGTCATGCACGCGATGATGGAGCCGGAGCAGATCCTCGAACACGCGAAGGCCGCCGAAGCGGCCGGCGCGCACCGCTTCTGCATGGTCACGCAGGGCCAGGGGCTCTCCAAACGCGACTTCCAGAAAATCCTCGAGGGCGCCGAACTGGTGGCCGAGAAGACGAATCTGAAGCGCTGCGCGTCGATCGGCCACATGTCGGCGGAGCGCGCCAAATCGCTGAAGGACGCGGGGATCCAGCGCGTCCACCACAACGTCGAGTCGGCGGAGTCCTACTACCCGGAGGTCTCCACCACGGTCCGTTACGAGGGCCGGCTGCGGACGATCCAGGCGGTCAAGGAGGCGGGCCTCGAGACCTGCGTCGGCGGCATCCTGAACCTCGGCGAGACCGAGGAGCAGCGGGTCGAGATGGCCTTCGAGCTCACCGCGATCAACCCGACCTCGGTGCCGATCAACCTGCTGATCCCCAAGGAGGGAACCAAATTCGGCGACCGCGAGGTGATGGAGCCGATGGAGGTCGTGAAGTGGATCGCGATCTTCCGGCTGATCATCCCGGGGGCGCTCTTCCGCCTCTGCGGCGGCCGGGTCGAGAACCTCGGGGACCTGCACGGGCTCGCCGTCAAGGCGGGCCTGAACGGGGTGATGATGGGCAACTTCCTCACCACGCTCGGCGCCGAGCCGGCGGATGACCGGGCGATGTTCGAGGAGCTCGGGCTGAACGTGGCGCGCCAGCCCGACAACGGCTCGAACCCGCGCCCCGACAACCGCTCCGGCTGGCTCGAGGGCGACGCGCCGGCGACGCCGATGGAAGCGCTGATCGACCATCAGGAAGAGGCACCGATGTGGGATCCCTCGACGCAGCTACGGGTCGTGAAGAAGGCCAAACGCGTCCCCAAATACCCGACGGCCGCGGCCTAGGGACACGGCGGTGACCGACGTCGCGGCCCGGCTGGAGGAGCTGCGCGAGCGCGGCCTCCACCGGCGGCTGCGGCTGATCGAAGGGCCGCAGGGCCCGCGCGTCCTGCTCGACGGGCGCGAGGTACTGCTCCTCTGTTCCAACGACTACCTCGGCCTGGCGGCCGATCCGCGGGTGCGCGAGGCGGCGGCCGAGGCGGCGCTGCGCTTGGGCGCCGGCGCGGGCGCCTCGCGGCTGATCAGCGGCAACATGGCGCCGCACCGCGAACTGGAGGCGGCGCTGGCGGACTTCAAGGGCTACGGGCGGGCCCTCCTCTTCGGCTCCGGCTACCTGGCCAACGTGGGGACGATCGCGGCGCTCGCGGGGCCCGGCGAGGTCGTCTTCTCCGACGAGCTGAACCACGCCTCGATCATCGACGGCTGTCGCCTGGCGCGGGCGGAGACGGCGGTCTACCGCCACAGCGACGTCGAGCACCTGGAGTCCCTGCTGCGGGGCGCCGCCGGGCGTCCGGCGCTGATCGTCACCGACGGCGTCTTCTCGATGGACGGCGATATCGCGCCGCTGGTGGAGCTCCTGGAGCTGGCACGCCGCCACGGCGCGCGGTTGATGGTCGACGAGGCGCACGCGACCGGTGCCGTCGGCCCCGGCGGCCGTGGGACCGTCTCGGCGGCGGGGCTCTCCGGGGAGGTCGACGTGGTCATGGGGACGATGGGCAAGGCGCTCGGCTCCTATGGGGCCTACGTCTGCGCCGGTCCCGAGATCGTCGATTACCTGGTGAACCGGGCGCGCTCCTTCGTCTTCTCCACCGCGCCGCCGCCGCCGGTCGTCGGCGCCGCGCGGGCGGCGCTCGGCGTGCTCGAAGCCGAACCGGAGCGGGTCGACCGGCTGGCGGCCAACGCGCGGGCGCTCCGCGACGCGCTCGCCGCCGAGGGCCTGGCCGCGGGCGAGTCGACCACCCAGATCGTGCCGATCGAAGTCGGTGAGGCCGGGCTGACGATGGAGCTCTGCGAGCGGGTGCTGGAGCGCGGGGTCTTCGCCCAGGGCATCCGCCCGCCGACCGTGCCGGAGGGGTCCTCACGCCTGCGCCTCACGGTAATGGCGACGCATTCGCGGGCCGAGCTGCGCGGCGCCGCGCACGAGATCGGCGAGGCGGCCCGCTCGATCGGCCTGCTCAAGGCCCCGACGATCGCCGCCTGATGGGGATCACCCGCGGACAGTGGAAACTGGCGCCCCTGAGCGCCGAGGTCGGCGAGGAGGCGCCGCGCTCGGCGGCGGCGAGCGGAATCTTCGTCACGGGGACCGGCACCGAGATCGGCAAGACCGTGGTCGCCGCGGTGCTGGCGCGCAGCATCGCCGACCATGGCGCGAGAGTCGCGGTCTTCAAGCCCGCGCTGACCGGGATGGACGAATTCCCCGATTACGACGAGGCGGCGGCGCATGCCGCGGTGGCCGCCGGCGGCGCCAACGCCTCGATCGAGAACCTGCCCGACCACGCGATCCTGCGGGTCGCGGCGCGCTCCTCGCAGACCGACGACGAGATCGCCCCCTACCGCTTCGACCCGCCGATGTCACCGCACCTGGCGGCGGGGCTGGCGGGTGTGGAGATCGACCCGGACCGCGTGATGAGGGCGGCGCGGGCAGCGGCCGACGGCGTCGAGGCAATTGTCTGCGAGGGCGCCGGGGGCCTGCTCGTCCCCCTCTCCCCCACCTGGACCATGCGCTCCTGCGCGGTCGAGCTCGGCTACCCGCTGGTCGTCGTCGCCCCGCCCGGCCTGGGGACGATCAACCACACTCTGCTGACGATCGAATCGGCCCGCTCGGTCGGTCTCAAAGTCGCCGCGGTGGTCCTCAACCCGTGGCCGGACGACCCGACCCCGATCGAGGCCGACAACCGCGAGACGATCGCCGCGATGAGCGGCGTCCAGGTGCTGACGCTGCCGCGGCTCGACCCGAGCGCACCCGACACCTGGCCCGAGCTGCGACTTCCAGGTTGACGGGCCGAAAACCCGTCAGATAGTCCGGTTTTCGGCCCGTCAACCTCGTCAGCCGGGGACGATCACGTCGAGGTAGCCGGGGGTCAGCTCGACGGTGAAGCCGGCGGCCTCGGCGATGGTCGCGGCGGCCTCGGGACTCTCCGGCGCTTTCTTTGCCTCCAGCAGCGCCCTCGCGACTTCGCCGCGGACCGCCTTCGCCATGTGGCTCACCGGTTTGCGTTTGCCCTTCACTTCGGAGAAGGCGCGGACGTGGACCAGGGTCGAGCGCTTCGGCTTCCAGGCCGCCGCGTAGGCGCCGGAGCGCATGTCGACGACCAGGGTGCCCGGTTTGTCGGGGAGCGCCCCGGCCAGGGCCGGGCGCCAGAAGGCGGCGAGACCGCCGATCCCGTCCAGCCTCGCTTTCGCCGAGAACCGGTAGTAGGGGATGCGGTCGGCGGGCCGCAGGACGCCCCAGAGGGCCGAGGCGATCAGCACTCGGCCCTGGGCGCGTTTGGGTAGTTCAGGCAGCCTCAGATGGTCGTAGAGGACGCCGGTGTAGATCTCGGCGGCCGGGCCCGCCGGGGCGGAGCCGAGCGCCGCGTCAACGGCGACCTCGGCCGCCTGGCCCTTCGACACCGCGAGCATCGAGACCGCTCGCTCGAGCGGCACCTCCACGAGCCCGGCGAGCGCCCCAAGCAACTTCTGCCTCGACGGCGTCAAGGCGTCGGCGTAGACCAGCTTGTCTAGCTCGGCGGGTGCGCCCGTCTCCGGCGCGGTCTTCCCCTCGGATGGGGGCAGCAGAATCAGCATCGCTGCAGGACATCAAACCTCCTTCGAAAGATGTTCGTACGTCTTGGCGATGTCCTCGCGATCCATCAGGGACTCGACGGCGGCGTCGAGCTTGCGGCGCTGCGTCGCGGTGAGGGTGGCGGCGAAGGCCTCGAGGCCGTTCCGCTTCACCGTCGTCAGCTCCTCGACCAGGTCCTTGCCCGCCGCGGTGATCCGCACGAGGCGGACGCGGCGGTCGGTCGGGTCCTCGACCCGGGTCGCCAGCTGCTTCTTCACCAGGCCGTCGACAGCCCGGCTCATCGCGGGCAGCGACGCACCGAAGACCTCGGCAAGGTCGGTGACCTGCCAGGTCGATGGGCAATTGCCGAGACCGCCCAGCTCGAGCAGCGCCTTGCACTGCGTCGTCGTCAGGCCGGTCTCCTCGATCACCCGCAGCTGGTTGCCGCGGTCGTAAAGGAACACATGGCGCATCAGCGCGCAGATCCGTGCGGCCGTGTCACGGGACCCCGCATCGATCTCCACGCTCGCTCCGACACCGTCGGCCTGTTCGATCGCTTTGACATCGCTTGCTTGCATCCCGGTAATTGTTGCACGCACGCAACTATTCCACAAGGGCAATTGTTGCGCGGGTGGGAGGATGCGGGCGGCCTCGGGGCGTCTGAAGCTGGCACCCGGGGAAAGGGACGCGAGGCGGGGTCGGCGAGAGCGGCCGGGAGTGCGGGGAGTGCGGGGAGTGCGGGGAGTGCGGGGAGTGCGGGGAGTGCGGGGAGTGCGGGGAGTGCGGGGAGTGCGGGGAGTGCGGGGAGTGCGGGGAGTGCGGGGAGTGGCGGGTCTCTCGCCGCGGCGCAACGGGTTCGTCACGGGAGGGACACGGATGCGTCGCGGAAGGCGCATCTCGTCACAGAGACCGTGAGAAGTCCACGCTTCCGTGCGTGTTGGGCAACAGTCACGGACGCGATGCAAGCCTTGAGGTCGCTATAGCGACCTCAAGGCTTGCATCGCGGTTCTCGGGCCTCTTTCCAGGCCCGGAAAGCGCCCGAATGTGACCGAAGCCTGCGGGAAGTGTTGGGTTCCCGGCGTCTTCGTCAACGATCCGGGCGAGGTGTGGCTTCTCCCGCGCAGGACCCCTACGTAAGTCCGAACCTCGCCAGAACCTGTGCCCACTTCCTGTCGAACCCCTCCCGTCCTCGGCGTCTCATCGCGGTCACAGCCAGCCAGGACCGCGATGAGACGCCCCAGGACGCAACTAGGATTGCCGCGGCGGCCGGGAGAACCGCGGGGACAACGGCCGGCCCTCCCCACCCCATTAGGGTTTCCACCGATGAGCGACGTCGCCCGCCTCAACCGCCTCGACCAAGAGTTCGCCTGGCACCCCTTCACCCAGCAGCAGGGTTGGAGCGAGGAAGAGCCGCTGCAGATCGAACGCGGCGAGGGCGTCTACCTCTTCGACGTCGAGGGCAACCGCTACATCGACGGGACCTCTTCGCTCTGGTGCAACGTCCACGGGCATCACCACCCGGACCTCGACCGCGCCGCGCGCGAGCAGTTCGGCAAGGTCGCCCACTCGACCATGCTCGGCCTCTCCCACCCCGGCGCGACGGAGCTGGCGGCCCGGCTGATCGAGATCGCCCCGGACGGCCTCCAGCGCGTCTTCTACTCGGACTCCGGCTCGACCGCCGCCGAGATCGCGCTGAAGATGGCCTTCCAGTACCACCAGCAGCGCGGCGAGACCGCCCGCACCCGCTTCATCCGCATGCGCGAGGCCTACCACGGGGACACGCTCGGCTCGGTCTCGGTCGGCGGCATCGACCTCTTCCACGCGACCTACAAACCGCTCCTCTTCGAGACCCTGGCGGCGGAGCCCGGGGACATCGGAGGGATGGAGCGGCTGCTCGGCGCCCACGAGGGCGAGGTCGCGGCGGTGATGATGGAGCCGCTGGTCCAGGGCGCCGGCGGCATGCTCCTCCACCCCGACGGCTACTTGCGCGCGGTGCGGGAGCTCTGCGACCGCCACGGGGTCCTGCTGATCTGCGACGAGGTCGCGACCGGCTTCGGCCGCACCGGGACGATGTTCGCGGTCGAACAGGAGGACGTCGTCCCCGACTTCATGTGCCTCGCCAAGGGGATCACCGGCGGTTACCTGCCGCTGGCGGCGACGCTCACGACCGAGGCGGTCTACGAGGCCTTCCTCGGGGCGCCCGCCGAGGCGAGGACCTTCTTCCACGGCCACACCTACACGGGGAACCCGGTCGCCTGCGCGGTCGCCCTGGCGAACCTTGACGTCTTCGAGCGCGAGCGCACGATCGAGCGCCTACAGCCGAAGATCGGGCTGATCGAGCGCCGCCTCGCGGAGATCGCCGAGATGCCGGGCGTCGCCGAGGTCCGCTCGCGCGGGGTGATGATCGGCATCGACCTCGGCACGCACGATCCCGAACTGCGCCTCGGGCACCGGGTGACGCTGGAGGCACGGAAGCGGGGCGCCCTGGTCCGCCCCCTCGGCGACGTCGTCGTCCTGATGCCGCCCTTGTCGATCAGCGAGGAGGAGCTGGAAACCCTCCTCGACATCACCGCGGAGTCGATCACCGCCGCTCTCGCCTCGCTCCCCGCGACGGCCGCGAAGTAAGCCAAGATCCCATCTGTGATGGATCGGTGGCGACGCCGTAGTAGGGGCGTGAGTCAGACCGCGTTCGCAGAGGTGAGGGAAGCTCCGGCGGAGGCCGACCTGGCGTTCGACCGGCTCTACCGGACGAGCCGCGACGACGTCTACGCCTACGTCGCCAGCCTGCTCCACGACGGACCGGCGGCCGAGGAAGTGACGGCGAGCGCCTTCGAGCGCGCCTACCGCAAGCGCAGTCGGTTCGACCCCCGGCGTGGCGAGCCGCGCGCCTGGCTGTTCGGGATCGCCCGCAACGCGGCGCTCGACGAGCTGCGGCGCCGCGGGCGCCAGGCCGAGCTGGCTGCCGAGCCCGCCGACCTCGACGGCGCCGCGGTCGAGGCGGGCGCCGAGCGCTCCGAGCAGCGCCTGGCCCTGCGCGCCGCCCTCGCCCAGCTCGAGCCACGCGAGCGCGAGCTGATCGCGCTCAAATTCTTCGCCGGCCTCGGCAACGCCGAGATCGCCGCGGTCCTCTCGATCAGCGAGTCGAACGCCGGCACCCGCGTCCACCGTGCCGTGACCAAGTTGAGGGAGGCCCTCGATGGATCGATTTGACGACGACACCCTCCTCGCCGAGCTGCGGGAGCTGCGCCCGACCCCGCGGCCGGAGTTCACGGCCGAGCTCGACGAGCGCGTCGCGGCGGGTTTCCCCCGCGGCTCAGGCGCGTCCGCGACGCCCTTCGCGGCGCTCGCCGACCGCTGGCGCGCCTTGACCCCGCGCCGTCGCCTGATCCCGGTGCTCGGGGCCGCGATGGCGGTGCTGGTCGTAGCGACCGTGGTCGTCGGTGTCGTCGGCTCGCGGTCCACCCGCCTCAACCTGGACACCAGTGGTCGGGCGCTGAGCCAGACCGAATCTTTCGGCTCGGAAGAAGGCGGCGACGAAGAAGCGGCCGGTGCAGAAGCCGGCGAAACCCTGATCGCGCCGGCGACCCCGCGCCAGGCCGAAGCTGCTCCCGCCGAGAAGGCACCTGCCGTCGGCGGCGGCCATCGCGACATCGAACGCTCCGCCTACGTCGTCCTCGGCACCAAGCCGGGCGAGGTCTCGGGCGCGGCGGCGAAGGTCTTCGAAGCGGTGCACGCGGCGAACGGGGTCGTCCTCCACTCGAAAGTGCAGAGCGGCAGCGCCGGGGCGACCGGGGCCTACTTCGACCTGCTGATCCCGAGCAGCAAGCTCGACGATACGCTCGCGGCCTTCTCCCAGATCGCCGAAGTGCGGGAGCGTAACGACGCGACCACTGACATCACCGCGCCAACCATCGGGGCGGCCGAAGAACTGCGCGACTCGAACGCCTCGATCGAAGGCCTGCTGAAAGAACTGGGCGACACGGAAACCGAAGCGGAGCGGGATTCGGTGGAAGCGCGGCTGCGCGAAGAGCGCCGCCGGCACGCCGCGATCCGCGCCCGTCTCGACAACCTCGAAAGCCGCGCCTCGATGTCGGAGGTGACGGTGCGGATCGTCACCGACCACGGCGCCGGGGTGACGCCGCCGAGCAAGGACGGCAGCTGGGGCGTCGGCGACGCCCTCCACGACGCCGGTCACATCCTCACGATCGCGGCGGGCGTCACCCTGATCGGCCTCGCGATCCTCGGCCCGATCGCCCTCATCGCCCTCGCCTTCTGGCTGGCGCGCCGCTTCCGCCTCCGCCGCCTGCGCGAGCGCACCCTCGGCTGACCCCCCGTCCACCGTGCTTCCGAGCTTTTAGGCCATGTATGGCCTAAAAGCTCGGAAGCACCGCGTAGGGTGGTGCGATGGCCGAGGAGAGGAAACCGGTGACGCCCCGGCCTGCCGCGTCGGTGGTGCTGATGCGCCGCGGGGGCAAGCACGGGCAGCGGGCGCTCGAGGTGCTGCTGCTGCAACGCGACCCGAACGCCGCCTTCTTCCCTGGCGCCTGGGTCTTCCCCGGCGGCGCCTGCGACCCCGAGGATGGCGAAGGGCCCGACGCTTACCGCGCCTGCGCGATCCGCGAGCTGCGCGAGGAGGCCGGGATCGAGCTGCCCGCCGACGAGGAGCTGATCCCGTTCAGCCGCTGGGTGACCCCCGAAGCGGTCCCGCGCCGCTTCGATGCCTGGTTCTTCCTGGCCCTCGCCCCCGCCCACACGCCGCCCCAGGTCGACGGCTCGGAGATCGTCGACGCCCGCTGGACCGAGCCAGCCGCCGCCCTCGCCAGCGCCGACGGGGGCGAGATCAGCCTCGCCTTCCCGACCCGGGTGCAGCTCGGCTGGCTCACCGAGCACGCCACCTCCAAGGAGGCCCTGGACGCCTATCGCGGCCGCTCGGTCGAGCCGCTGATGCCGGAAGTCGTCGGCGAGGGCGAGGCGACGAGGGTCGTCCTCCCCGGCATCGCCGACTCGGGCGGGATGCAGAACCTGGCCGAGGAGCTCCGGGTCAGGAAGGCCGCGGAGAAGCTGCGGCAGCGGGACTGACCGCGTCGGGGAACGGCGCCAGCCCGGCGTGCCACGGCCCGGGCGGGTAGGTGTGGATGCCGCTCTCGTCCATCTCGCCCTGGATCCGGCGGAACAGCTGGCCGGCATTTTTCAGCGCGAGTTTCAGTTCTTCCTCTGAGCGCTCGCGCAGGTGCCAGAGGAACCAGAGCTGGCGATCGTTGACGCCGAAGGAGATCTCCCCCGTCATCGTCGTCGTCCAGGCGAGGAAGCCCGGGCTGAAGAGCTCCCGCAGGTCGATCGGGTCGTAGTCCTTCGGCACCGTCGCCCAGAAGCGCTTGTTGAAGTCGAGCGACTCGAATTCGACCTTGCGCGAGAAGCGCTGGGTGACGTGCTCGGCACCCTCGATCGACTCGACGTTGAAGGCGGGCACGACCTGCGCCAGGTCGGGCATGTGGGCCTTGGCGAGGATCGCCGTCGGCAACACCGCCTTGTTGAGGAAGCCGCCCATTTCGCGTTCGTCGGCGTCACAGGAGGCGCCCCAGAAGCCTTCGACCAGCTGCCCGGTCAGGCGATTGACGCCGCCGACGCAGAGCGCCACCGGACCGTCTTTGGGGTTGATCCCGCCGACCGGCTCGTAGGTGACTTCGTGGCGTTCGCCGTAGCGACGCACCATCTCCGCCCAGTCCTGCGCTTCCTGCTTGGCGCCCATTGCCGTGATCCTAGTGACGCCCGCGCCGCGATCCGCTCAGAGACCCGTCCGCCGCGCCGCCGATCGGCGCTAAGGTTCGCCGCAAGCTGTTCGAACCCTCGAGGGAGAATCAATGGTCATCGTCATCATCGTCGTCGTAGTTCTGATCCTGCTCGCGGCCTTTTATTACATCGCGAAGCGCAACGGCATCATCTCTGCCCGCAACCGCGTCGACGAGTCCTGGAGCGGCATCGACGTCCAGCTGAAACGTCGCCACGACCTCGTGCCGAATCTGGTCGAGACGGTCAAGGGATACGCCACGCACGAGCAGGCCGTGTTCACGAAAGTCACCGAGGCGCGCGCCGAGTCGATGTCGGCGAAGAGCGTCCAGGACACCGCCAGCGCGGAGACCAAGCTGACCGGGGCGCTGACCGACCTGCGCGCCGTCGCCGAGCAGTACCCGAATCTCAAGGCCACGGAAAACTTCCAGCAGCTGAGCCGCAACCTGTCGGAGCTGGAGGACGAAATCCAGGCGGCACGCCGGATCTACAACTCCAACGTGCAGTCCTACAACACCGACATCCAGCAGTTCCCGGGTTCGATCATCGCCAACCAGGGCGGCTTCACCGCGCGCCAGTACTTCGAAATCGAAGACAAATCCGAGCGGGAGCCGGTCGCCGTCAGCTTCGACAAATAGCCAGGTAGATAAATAAACGATGAGCACCGAGACCAAAGACGCGACGATGTGGATCTGCGAGAGCTGCGGATTCATCTACGACCCCGCGATCGGCGACCCTGACGGAGGCATCCCGCCGGGCACCTCCTTCGAGGACATCCCCGACACCTGGTTCTGCCCCGTCTGCGGCGCCCGCACGACCGACTTCCGCCCGCTGGAGCCCGGCGAGGCCTGATCCTCACGCAGTCCCCGCGCCCGCGTTCTGGGGCCGGGTGGGCCAGCCTCGCAAGGAATTCGCCCTTCGGGCTCACACCCCGCCTTCGGCGGGGGTCAGCGATCTGAGGGGAGCGCACTCAAGTGCGTGACCCGAAGAGAGCGACCGAGGACACCGCGAGGCGCCCCCACGCGGCCCCAGAACCTCTAGGGTTTGGCTGGTGAGCCAGTTTGACGTTGATTGGGTGGTCGTCGGAAGCGGGTTCGGAGGATCGGTCTCCGCGCTGCGCCTTGCCGAGAAGGGCTACTCGGTGGCCGTGCTCGAGTGCGGGAAGCGGTTTCGGGACGAGGACTTCCCGAAGTCGACCTGGGACCTGAAACGCTATTTCTGGGCGCCGCGGATCGGGCTCAAGGGAATTTTCCGGCTGACCCAGTTCCGGGACGTCGCCGTGGTCAGCGGTTGCGGCGTCGGTGGCGGCAGCCTGGGGTACGCGAACACGCTCTACGTCCCACCGACCGAGTTCTTCAACGACCCACAGTGGTCGGACCTCGAGGACTGGGAGCGGACGCTCGCGCCGCACTACGTCGAAGCGCAGCGGATGCTCGGCGTCACCAAGGTCGAGCAGGACGACCCGGCCGACCAGCTCCTTCGTGAGCTCGGCGAGCACCTCGGCGTCGGCGACACCTACCAGAAGACCCCGGTCGGGGTCTACCAGGAGAACCCCGGGGTGACCGTCCCCGACCCCTTCTTCGGCGGCGAGGGCCCCGACCGCACCGGCTGCCTGCAGTGCGGAAGGTGCATGGTCGGCTGCCCGCACGGCGCCAAGAACACGCTGGTGAAGAACTACCTCTGGCTGGCGGAGCGCCGCGGGGTGCGGATCGAGGCCGAACGGACCGTGACCGAGGTGCGTCCGCTCGGCGCCGCCGACGGCTCGGACGGCTACGCGATCACCAGCGAGCGCTCCGGCGTCATCCCCGGTCGCGGCCGGCGGACGATCAAGGCCCGCGGGGTCGTCTTCGCCGCCGGCCCGCTCGGCACCAACAAGCTGATGCAGCGCTGCCGGCTCGGCGGCGCTCTGCCGAAGATCTCGGCCCGGCTCGGTGAGCTGGTCCGCACGAACAGCGAGATGATCCTCGCGGTCACGGTCCCGGACGACTACCCGGAGGACCTCACCCGCCGCGTCGCGATCACCTCGTCGATCTACCCCGACGCCCACACCCACATCGAGACCGTCACCTACGGCCACGCGGGCGACTCGATGAACACGCTCTACACGCTGCTGGTCGGCGACGGGACGAAACTGACCCGGCCGCTGAAGCTGCTCGGGCAGATCGTCCGCCACCCCGGCAGGTTCGCCAAGGTGATGTGGCCGAAGGGCTGGTCGAGCCGCACGATCATCGTGCTGGTGATGCAGACGCTCGACAACGCGATCGCCCTGCGGCCGAAGGTGAAGCGCAACGGCGGCGTGCGGCTGTCGACGGAACAGGATCCGGCCAAACCCAACCCGACCTTCATCCCGGTCGCCAACGAGGCGGCCGAGTGGCTCGCGAAGCGGACCGGCGGAATCGCCCAGTCGAGCATGTCGGAGGCACTCTTCAACGTGCCGAACACCGCCCACATCCTCGGCGGCGCGGTGATCGGCCACTCACCCGAGGACGGCGTCGTCGACTCCCGCCAGCGGGTCTTCGGCTACGAGAACCTGCTGGTCTGCGACGGGTCCGCGGTGCCGGCCAACGTCGGCGTCAACCCGTCGCTGACGATCACCGCCCTCGCCGAGCACGCGATGTCGCACATACCGGACGCTGCAAACCGGCGAGGCGCCGAGTCCTCGGTCGGCCAGGCCGGGTCACGCACCTGAGTGCGCTCCCCGGCCCGGCCTCCCTGACTAGGCCGCCGCGTACAGCTCGTTGACGTAGTCCCAGTTGACGACGTTCCAGAACGCGTCGAGGTATTCGGGACGTTTGTTCTGGTATTTCAGGTAGTAGGCGTGCTCCCAGACGTCGACGCCGAGCAGCGGCGCGGAGCCGTCGGACAGCGGCGTGTCCTGGTTCGGGGTGGAGACGACCGCGAGGCCCGAGGAGTCCTTGACCAGCCAGGCCCAGCCGGAACCGAAACGGGCGATCCCGGCGTTTTTGAACTCGTCCTTGAACGAGTCGAAGGAACCGAAGGTGCTGGTGATGGCCTCGCCGATCGCGCCGGTCGGCTCGCCGCCGCCGTCGGGGCTCATCATCTTCCAGAAGAGCGAGTGGTTGTAGTGGCCGCCGGCGTTGTTGCGCACCGGGCCCTGCTTGTCGCCGGGCAGGCTCGAGAGGTTGGTGAGGACGTCCTCGACCGCGCGGTCGGCCCATTCGGTGCCCTCGAGCGCCGCATTCGCTTTGTCGACGTAGGCCTGGTGGTGCTTGTCGTGGTGGACGCGCATGGTCGCCTCGTCGATGTGGGGCTCGAGCGCGTCGTACGCGTACGGCAGATCAGGTACCTCGAAAGCCATTTTGTTTCCCTTCCTTCCGAATATCTGGAGTCCCTCAGAGCCTATCCAGCGAGCGCCCTCGCGAAACGCCCGGTGCCGCCGGGTCTACCTCATCCGGTATCGACGGCCGAGGGCACCGCTTCCGGATTGCCGCCCGTCCATTCGATGAAGCGGTACCAGGAGGGCTTCGCTTCGTAGTGGCTGGTGAGCAGGCCGGCCGAGCCGCAGAAGACGCAGGTACCCCCTTCGTCGGTCCAGGTGAACCACCAGACGCCTTCGACTTTCCAGCGGATCCGGTTCTCGGAGAGCATTTCGAGCGCCGTGTAGAGCTGGTTCGCCTGTCCCTGGGGCCCGCGTTGCCAGCGGGTCGGGCCGCTCTGGGAGCCCCAACCGAGCTCGGTGATGTAGATCGGCGTGCTGGTGTCGCCGAAATTCCGCATGATGCGGCGGAAGTTGTTCAGCTCCGGGCCCATCGCCTTGGCCCGGGCGACGTACGGGTGAAGGGCGACGCCGTCGAAGTAGGGCTTCACGTGGCCCGCCTGGTAGACGCGCTTCAGATAGTCCCCCGAGGCGACGTTCGGCGGGATCTGCAGCGGCCGACCGAAGAGGCCTCCGATCAGCACCTTCGATTCGGGGTCCACGGCGTGCAAGGTGCGGCCGGAGATGCGGATCAGCTTCGCGTATTCGGCCGGGTCCGGTCTAGCGGCCTGGGTGACGATGTTCTCCTCGTTCCAGATCTCCCAGTGGGTGATCGGCAGGTAGTCGAGCTTCGTGTGCTCTTCCCAGAATTCCCCGTCCGGCCCGTAGCGGAGCACCGCTTCGCGGAGGAACCGCTGCCACGCCCAACGCTGCCAGGAGGTCTTCACCGGCAGCTCGACCGCTTCCGAGGCGACCCATTCGGGCGAGCCCCAGACGAACGGCATGATCCGCACGTCGTCTTCGGCGGCCAGTTCGACCTCCTTGTCGAAGAACGACCAGTCGGGCTTCACCACCATCGGGCTCTTCGACTCGATCCCGATCCAGTACATCGGCAGCCGCACGCTGTCCACCCCGGCTTCGCGCATCAGTTCGAAGTCCTTGTGTCCGAGGCCGTTCTGCGGCGAGAGCCCGACGAACCCAGGCGGCAGGTAGGCGCCCGCGCTCCCGGGCAGCGCCAGCAGCGCCGCCACCGCGACCACCATCAAGAGCCTTGTCCGCCGCATCCTCATCGCCTTCAAACCCGCCGTCGGCCAAAGTAGCGCCGGCGTCGGGCACCGCGCCGCGCCGCGCCCCCGCCCTCTGCCACAATCCGCTCCTCTCGGGGCGTGGCGCAGCCTGGTAGCGCGCACCGTTCGGGTCGGTGAGGTCCCCGGTTCAAATCCGGGCGCCCCGATGAGCAGTTCCTCACCATTTGCGTTCCTACGTCCCCGGCGACGCCGCCGATCTCTTCGATGCGCAAGGTCGAATGGGGCGCGAGGCCCTATTCGACCTTTTCGATCGCCCGTTCGACTTCTTCGAGCGTCGGGTTTTCCTGCAGCGTCTCGCTGCCGCCCGGGCCCTCGAGCACCATCGCGATCCCGTAACGGATGCCGAGCTTGGAGCCGAGTTCCTGCTGGGCTTCGAGGCTGGTGGTCATCGGGCTTCCCGGTTCCCGGCCGTCGTCGAAGGCTTCCTGCCATTCGGCGTCTTCGAGTTCCTCGACGCCGCCCGCGACCGAGGCGAGGAAGTTTTCGCGCAGACCCGAGCGGCGATTTTCCTCTTCGGTGACGCCGAAGCGGTCAGCTTCGTCCTGGTTGACGTAGAAGAGGAAGGCGTACTGCCAGCCGTAGCCCTGCTCGGCCGCCGCTTCGGTGCCGTAGAAGCCGTACTCGATCTCGTTTTCGCTGTTGGAGTAGTGGCGGTAGAGGAACTTGACCGTGCCGGGGCGGGCGTACTTTTCGGTCAATTCCGGGATCGTCGTGAGGAATCCTTCGCGGCAGATGGAGCTCTGCTCGTCGCCGAAGACCTGGACCGTCACCGGCGCGTTTTCGGAACCCAGGCGCGCGCCTTCCTGCGGCACGCCGCCGAAGAGCTGCTGCGCTTCGCCGATGCCTTCGATGTGGACGACGTTCTTGTTCGGCTTCTGCGTGGCGATGTTGACGATGCCGTAGCCAAGCGCCAACAGGGCCAGCGCGCCGATCACGATTACCCAGCCGCGCCCGCGCCGCGGCAGCGGCCGTTGTAGGACTTCGGGCTCGGGCTCTTTGGTAGCGGGGCTCACCCGCCCATTATCGCGACCCGCGAACGTCGGCACCTCCCAACCTCCGCAAAGTCCCGTTGACAGGAGCCCGCGACCGGAGTAGGAAGGAATACCCACTTTTCCCCAACATCGGAGGGTCTTGATGACCAACCACCTGACGCCGGGCGAGCTCGCCGACCAACTGCAGATGGATCAGCAGGAGGTGATCGGGCGCTGCGTCGAGCTGGGCATCCCGATCTTCCACGGACGCATCGACCGGACCCTCTTCGAATCGTCGCTGCGGACCGCCTCCGCGGCCGGGAAAGCGACGAATTTGCGCCCCGACACGCCGCACTAATAGACTCCCCCTCGATGGAGGGTAGGGGGACCGATTCAAAGACGCTGGCGGACCTGTTGGTCCGCTCGGCCGAGCTGTACGGCTCGCATCCCGCGGTGCGCTTCAAGGAGGGCGATGCCTGGGTCGACCGCAGCTTCCAGCAGGTGCTGGACATCGTCAAGCCCCTGGCATTGGGTCTGGTCGCCCTCGGGATCGAGAAAGGCGATCGGGTCTCGATCCTCGGCAACACGCGTCCCGAGTGGACCTACTTCGACTTTGCGGCGCTCTCGATCGGCGCCACCGTCGTGCCGATCTACCAGACCAACTCGCCCGAGGAGTGCGCCTACGTCCTCGAGAACTCCGACGCCAAGGTCGTCGTGGTCGAGGACGACGAACAACTGGCGAAGATCCGTCAGGTCCGGGCCGGCCTTCCGCAGCTGGAGCAGGTCGTGATGATGGTCGGCGAGGCCGACGAGGCGATCTCGATGGAGGCGCTCGCGGCCAAGGGCGGCGAGGTCGACGCGGCGGTCTTCGAGCAGCGGATCGACGCGGTCACCCCGGCCGACATCTGCACCTTCATCTACACCTCAGGCACGACCGGCCCGCCGAAGGGCTGCATCATCAGCCACGGGAACTACCGCGCCATGCTCGACATGGTCAACCAGACGAGCGTGATCGAAGAGGAAGACCTCACCTACCTCTACCTGCCGCTCGCCCACTCCTTCGCGCTCCTCATCCAGCTGGGCAGCTTCGACCTCGGCGCGACGCTCGCCTACTGGCAGTGCGATCCGAACAAGATCATGCCGGACCTGGCCGAACTGAAACCGACCTACTTCCCCTCGGTGCCGCGCATCTTCGAGAAGATCTACACCGCCGCCAACAGCGGCATGGAGAAACAGGGCGGCCTGAAAAAGGCGATCTTCGACTGGTCGATCAAGGTCGGCGAAAAAACGCGGGCGGCCGAACGCGCGGGCCGCAAACCCGGCTTCCTGCTGCAGCGCGAGCACGCCTTCGCCGACAAGAAAGTGCTTTCCAAAATCCGCGGCCTCTTCGGCGGCAACCTACGCCTGGCGGTCTCCGGCGCGGCGCCGATCAACCCGGACATACTGCGCTTCTTCGACGCCGCCGGCGTCCTCGTGGTCGAGGGTTGGGGCATGACCGAGACCTCGACCGCGGCGACCGTCGCCTCCGAGGACGACTTCAAGTTCGGCACGATCGGCAAACCGTTCCCGGGCTGCGAGGTCAAGATCGCCGAGGACGGCGAGATCCTCGTGCACGGTCCCAACGTCTTCCAGGGCTACCACAAGAATCCCGAGGCGACGGCCGAGACGATCGTGGACGGCTGGCTCCACACCGGTGATATCGGCGAGATCGACTCGGAAGGCTTCATCAAGATCACCGGCCGCAAAAAGGACATCATCATCACCGCGGGCGGCAAGAACATCACCCCCGCGAACCTCGAGGCGGAGATCCGCCAGCACCAACTGGTCTCCCAGTGCGTCGTCGTCGGCGACCGTCGCCCCTACCTGGTGGCGCTGGTCACCCTCGACCCCGAAGAAGCGGTCGCCTACGCGAAAGACCACGGCCTCCCCGAGGACCCCGCGCAGCTCGCCGCGAACCCGGAGATCCGCAAGGTCGTCGAAGCCCACGTCGAGGAGATCAACAAGAAATTCGCCCGCGTCGAGCAGGTGAAGAAGGTCGCCATCCTTCCTCGTGACCTGACCCAGGAAGACGGCGAGCTGACGCCGACCCTGAAGGTCAAACGTGCCGTGGTGACCCAGAAGCACGAGAAGGAGATCGCGGAGCTCTACGCCGCCTAGCGGCGCCGCCTCCCCTCCCCCAGCTGTTCTTTATGGCGCTCAGCGCGCCAGAAGGAACAGCTAGCTCGCCTGGCCGGACTGGCGGAGCAGCACCGAGGTCGTCTGCTCGAGCACGCGGCGCCAGGCCGACGTCTCTTCGGACTCTGTCGCCTCGGCCTGCTCGACCACCCGGCGGAGGCGGCGCTCGGAGATCTCGAGGCCGTGTTTGGCTGCCACCTCGGCATAACGGTCGTAGTCCTGGGCGAGGGTGGCGGTGACCGATTCGAAGCCGTGGCGGGCGATCTGGAGCCGGTGGCCGTAGTCCATGATCGGCGTCCCGAACATCAGCTCGTCGTTCTCCTCGGGCTCGAGCAGGAGGATGTCGACGCCGGGGTAGCGCTCCTGCCATTGTTCGACCGCCTGATGGAGGCGAGCATGGGCGATCAGGCGGAAGACCTGGTTACCGATCGCCGGCATGCCCATGTCGGAGACCCGCCGGACCTTGGTGCCGAACATCGTCGGGATCGTCTTCTCGAAGTCGTTGACGTAGGGGACCAGGGGGTTGACGACGACGATGAATTTCGCCCCCGCCTCGACCGCGATGTCGACATTGGTCGTCGACAGGATCCCGCCGTCGACCAGCTGGCGGCCCTTCAGCTCGATCGGCTTATAGATGATCGGCAGCGCGGTCGAGCACTCGACCGCCTTGGAGATCGGCACGTCGCGCCAGTCCTCGGAGCCGAAGACGATCCGCTCGCAGGTGTCGAGATCGGTCGCGGTCAGGTACAGCTCGGGGTCGATCACGCGAAAGTCGTTGGAGCGGCCGCCGTCGGTGAGCACGTCGGCCACGTAGTCACCGATGCCGCTGCCGTCGTAGAGCCCGGTCGGCAGATTCTCGGCCAGGGCGATGCCGAGGTCGATCGCCGAGAGATCCTTGATCCGCAGCAATGCCCGCATCGCCTCGGCACCGCGGAAGGGCAGCGCCAGCCCTTTCTTGATGAACCCCATGTAGTTGGGGGTGAGCATCTTGCCGAGCTCGAGGTCCTCGAGCTCGGAGTCGACCTGGGTGTTGATCACCTGCATCATCTCGTCGGGCGTGACTCCGTTCGCCAGCATCGAGGCGACGAACGACCCGGCGCTGGTGCCGACGTAGACGTCGAAGTTGTTGACGGTGCTGTTGACCGCCAGCAGATCGAGCGCGCGCAGTGCGCCGATCTCGTAGACGCCGCCGGTGAAACCGCCGCCGCCGAGGACCAGCGCGGTCTTCGAGGGCTTTTTCCGGCGCCGCGATTTACGTCGCGGTTTCGATTCGATGTCGACGACTTTCCCCATGCTTCTACCGGAAGTATCCCGGATCGGCCCGGCGGTGCCGCTACCTTCCGTCTCCCCAGTGTTGGAAGGGACGATGAGAAAGGCTCTGATCGCGGCCCTCGTGGCCTGTCTCGTGCTGCTCCTGGCGCTTGCCGGGCCTGCCGCCGGGGCCGACTCCTGCGGCCAGATGAAGGCCTGGCTGAAGGCCGGAGGCGGCTCCCAGAGCGGCCTGGAGGTCGTCAACACCGAAACCGGCGAAGTCGTCTGCGCCGCCGGCGCCGAAACGATGCTGCCGCTGGCCTCGAACACGAAGCTCTTCACCACCGCGACGGCGCTCAGCAAACTCGGCCCGAGCTCGACCATCCCGACCAAGGTCCTCACCGATGGGACCGTGGACGCCAATGGAGTCCTCCAGGGGAGCCTCTACCTGCAGGGCGGCGGCGATCCGGCCCTGGGGACGCCCGCCTTCTACAACAGCTACCTGGCGGGCCTCGGCACCAACATCTTCGGCCTCGTCCCGCAGCTGAAGCGGGCCGGGATCAAAGCGGTGACCGGCCGCCTCTACGGCGACGACACGATCTTCGACCGCAAACGCGGCGTCCTCGACTCGGGCTACGCGACCTCGATCTACATCGGCCCGCTCTCCGGGCTCGACTTCAACTCCGGCTTCGCCGGCAACAGCAGCTCCAGTCACTTCTCCTCCGACCCGGCGAAGCTGGCGACGCAGACCCTCGCCACCAGCATGCGTCGCGCCGGGATCAAGGTCAGCCCGACGGTCGCCCTCGGCAAGACGCCGGCCGCCGCCAAGCCTGTCGCTATCGTCCGCTCTCCCTCGGTTTCGGAGATCGTCAACACCACCGACGTCTATTCCGACAACTTCTTCGCCGAGATGCTGGAGAAGCTCCTCGGCGCCCGCTTCGGCGGCGCCGGGACGACGGCGGCCGGCACCCGCGTGGTCGAGGCCTACGCCCAGAGCATGGGCTCCGACATCCAGCAGGTCGACGGCTCGGGGCTGACCCGTTCGAACCTCGCCTCCGCCGACGACGTGGTGAAGCTCCTGCTCGGCGTCCAGAAGAGCCCGATCGGCGAAGAGTTCATCCAGGACCTGGCGCTTTCGGGCAAGGAGGGCACCACCGCCGGCCGGATGAAGGGCACCGCCGCCTACGGCCGCTGCCGGCTGAAGACCGGCACCCTCACCGGCGTGTCCAACCTCTCCGGCTACTGCTTCAACACGAGCGGCAAGATCATGGCCTTCTCGACCTTGATGGGCAGCGTCGGCAGCACCGAAACCGCGCACTACTACCAAGACAAGATCGCCGGCGCCGTCGCCGGCTACTGAGCTGAGCACTCCCGCGGCGCCACGGCCCTGGCCGTCGCGGCAGTCCGAGACGCCCAGGACGCGAGGAACTCCACACCCTCGTCACCCTTCTCCTCCACCACCGAATGGCCGGGCTACGCCTCGGCCGACTCGGGCTCGTCCGGCTCCGTTTCCGCCTCGATCACGATCTTGCCGGAGAGGACGCCTCGGAGGGCGTCTTCGTCGAGGACCGTCGTGCCGTATTTCTCGGCTTTGGCGAGCTTCGAGCCCGGGTTCTCCCCCGCCACCACGAAGTCGGTTTTTTTGGAGACGGAGTTGACGACCTTGCCGCCGGCGTTCTTCACGAGGGAGGCGGCCTCCTCGCGGGTCAACTCCGGCAGGGTGCCGGTGAGGACGACGGTCTTGCCTTCCAGCGGACCGCCGGTGGCGCGCTGTTCGGAGGGGTCGGCTTCGAGGCGCAGGCCCCTCTCACGCAGCTTCTCGATCAGCGCCCAGGTGGCCTCGTCGCCGAGGTTCTCGGCGATCTGCTCGGCCATGATCGGCCCGACGCCCTCGACCTCCTCGATCGCCTCGGGATCGGCCTCGTGGAGCTTGTCGATCGAGCCGAAATGGTCGGCCAGCGCCTCCGCGGTGACGTAGCCGACGCCGGGCAGGCCGAGCGCGTAGAGCACTCGTTTGAACGGCCGCGCGCGGGAGGCGTCGATCGAGGCGACCAGGTTGCGCGCCGAGGTCTCGCCGAATCGGTCGACCTCGACCAGCCGCTCCTCGGTGAGGTCGTAGATGTCGGCGACATCGGCGATCAGGCCCTGGTCGAGGAAGACGGCGGCCTGTTTTTCGCCCAGCCCCTCGATGTCCATCGCGCCCTTGGAGACGAAGTGTTTGACGTGCTGCCAGGCCTGTTCCGGACAGCCCCTGCGGTTCGGGCAGATCGTCCAGACCGACCCCTCGCGCTTTTCGGTCGGCGTGCCGCAGGCCGGGCATTCCTTCGGCGGCTTCGGCTTGCGGGCGCTCTTGTTCTTCCGCGGCAGCTTCGGCGAGACGACCTGCGGGATCACGTCCCCGGCCCGCATCACCACCACCTCGTCGCCGTCGCGCACGTCCTTGCGCGCCAGGTCCTCCTCGTTGTGGAGGGTCGCGGTCGAGACGGTGACGCCGCCGACGTGGACGGGCTCCAGCATCGCGAACGGCACCAGGTGCCCGGTCCGCCCCACGTTCCAGACGACCTTCTTCATCGTCGTCGTCGCCGTCGTCGGCGGGAACTTCCAGGCGATCGCCCAGCGCGGCTCGCGCCCGACCACGCCGAGCTCCCGCCAGAGCGCCTTCTCGTCGACCTTGACGACAACCCCGTCGATCTCGTAGTCGAGGTCCTCGCGCCGGCCCTCCCACCAATGGCAGCGCTTCACGACTTCCTCGACGCCCTGGTGATGGGCGGTGTCCGGGTTGACCTTGAAGCCCCGCTTCCGCAACCACTCGACCTCGTCCATGTGGGTCGGCAGGTCGAGGCCTTTGACCGCGCCGATGCCGTAGATCCAGGTGGAGAGCGGCCGTTCGGCGGCCAGCTTGGGATCGAGCTGGCGGATCGAACCCGCTGCCGAGTTACGCGGGTTGGCGAAGGTCGGTTCCTCGCGTTCGGCGCGGCGCTCGTTCAGCGCATTGAAGGCGGCGATCGGCAGGTAGGCCTCGCCGCGCACTTCGATCAGCTCGGGCCCGTCGTCGATCCGCAGCGGCACCGAGCCGATCGTCTTGATGTTCTGGGTGACGTCCTCCCCGATCCGCCCGTCGCCGCGGGTGGCGCCGCGGACCAGCACTCCGTTCTCGTAGGTCAGCGTGACCGCGAGGCCGTCGATCTTCGGCTCGGTCGTGTAGCTGAACTGGGAAGCCGTGATGTCGAGGCGTTTCAGGTAGTTCGCGAGGCGCGTCTCCCAGGCCCGCATCTCCTCCTCGTTGCGGGCATTGGCGAGCGACAGCATCTGCTCGTGGTGGGTGACCGGCTCGAAGCGCTCGAGGGGCGGCGCGCCGACCCGCTGCGTCGGCGAGTCGGGCGTCCGCAGCGCCGGGAACTCGCGCTCGAGGTCGCGCAGCTCGTGCAGCAGCTCGTCGTAGACGTCATCGCCCACCTCGGGTTCGTCGAGGACGTAGTAGAGGCGGTTGTGGCGGTCCAGCTCCTCCCGCAGCTCGGCGGCGCGAGCCGTGACGTCGGCCGGAATCTCGGTGCCGCTCATCGGGATTGTGTCGAGGTGCCGAGCATCTCCTCGAGGCCCCAGCCGCGCAGGCGCTCCAAGCCACCGTGGTCGGTGAGATCGAAGTGGATCGGCGTCACCGCGACCCGCCCGGCCGCGACGGCGGACAGGTCGGTCCCCTCGGCCTCCTCGTAACCGGGTTTCCAGCCGTAGATCTCGTAGCGCTTGCGGCCGCCCCCATCGCCGTCGTCGAGCAGCCGCAGCTCGTCGTTGTAGATCCGTTTACCGAGCTTCGTCACCTCCACCCCGGTCACCTCGACGCCGGGGAAGTTGACGTTGATCAGCGTCGCCTCGGGCATTGCGTGACTCCGTACCCGCTCGACCAGGCGAGCGGCGAAATCGGCAGAGAAGTCGAAGTCAAAGCGCGCGCCGCCGTAGTCCAGGCTGCCCCCGGCGGTCTGCTGGGAGAAGGCCAGGGCCGGGATCCCGAGGATGATCCCCTCGAGCGCCGCCGCGACCGTCCCTGAGTAGGTGATGTCGTCGCCGAGGTTGGCGCCGTGGTTGATGCCGGAGGCGATCAGGTCCGGGCGCGGGCCGCCGAGGCCGAGCTCGGCGAAGCGGACGCAGTCGACGGGCGTACCGTCGGTCGCGTAGCCGACGCTGCCGTCTTCGAAGGTGACCTCCTCGACCGAGAGCGGCGAGCGCGTGGTGATGCTGCGGGCGGTCGCGCTGCGGTTCGAGTCAGGGGCGATCGTGACGACCTCGACCCCGTCCATCGCGACCAGCGCGCGGCGCAGGCGCTGCAGCCCGGGGGCCGCGATCCCGTCGTCGTTGGTGAGGAGGACGCGCATCCCGACGATTCTAGTGTCGCGCCGGATAACGTCCGGCACGGTGACGACGGTCCGCCTGGACATCGAATACGACGGCGCGGGCTTCCGCGGCTGGGCGCGGCAGCCGGAGCAGCGGACCGTGCAGGGGGTGCTGGAGGCAGCCCTGCGGCAGGTGCTGCGCGAAGAGATCCTGCTGACCGTGGCCGGCCGCACCGACACCGGCGTCCATGCCCTGGGACAGGTGGCAAGCTTCGACACCGAGGCGACCCTGCCGCCCGACCTCGCCCGCAACCTGAACGGCGTGACCCCCGAGGACGTCGCGGTGCGACGGGCCGAGGTCGTCGAGGACGGCTTCAACGCGCGCCACGACGCCCGCTCGCGCTCCTACCTCTACCGGGTGGCGACGACCAAGGCGCCGAGCCCCTTCGAGCGCGGCCGCGCCCTCTGGTGGCCCCACCAGGTGGACCGCGAGGCGCTCGACGCCTGCGCCGCAGCACTCCTCGGCACCCACGACTTCACCGCCTTCACGCCGACCCAGACCGACCACGTCCGCTTCGAGCGCGACGTGTCCGCCGCGAGCTGGCGCGACGAACCGAGCCCATGGGGCGCGGACGATCTCCTGGCCTTCCGGATCACCGCTGACGCGTTCATGCGCAACATGGTGCGCGCCCTGGTCGGGACGATGCTGGAAGCGGCGAGCTCGCGACGCACCGTCGAGAGCTTCATCGCCCTCCTCGAGGGCGCCCATCGCTCAGAGGGCGGCGATACCGCGCCGCCCTACGCCCTCTACCTCGAGAGCGTCAGCTACTAGACCAGCTCGAGGTAGACCATTTCGGTCGAGTCCGAGCGACGCGGACCGAGCTTGACGATGCGGGTGTAGCCGCCGGGACGCTCCGAGTAACGGGGCGCCACCTCGTCGAACAGCTTGTGGACGATGAACTTGTCGTTGTGCAGCGCCGCGAGGGCCTGACGACGAGCGTGCAGGTCGCCCCGTTTGGCGAGCGTGATCAGCTTCTCGACGTCGGGCTTGACCGCCTTGGCCTTGGCCTGGCTGGTTTCGATCCGCTCGTGCTCGATCAGCTGCTTGGACAGGTTCGAGAGCAGCGCTTTCCGTTCGGCGGAGTCACGACTCAGCTTGTTGCGCTTCTTGTTGTGACGCACCGTTTCTCCTCTGCTGCTCTCGTACCAGGTCCTAGGTTAGTTCGCTTCAGTCCTGCTGGAGATCGAGGCCGCGGGCGTGCAGCGTCTCGATCACTTCCTCGATCGACTTCGAACCGAAGTTCGGAATCGCGTTCAGTTCGGCGCGCGACTTGCGCACGAGGTCGCCGACCGTCTGCACCCCTGCCCGCTTCAGGCAGTTGTAGGAGCGGACGCCCAGTTCGAGCTCCTCGATGAGGATCTCGTCGAGCCCGTTGTTGGCGGCACCGTCGCCGCCCGCGCCGTTGGAGGCGAGGCCGTCGGCGGGCATGGCCACGACCGGTTCACGCGCGGTCAGTTCCTCGACCCGGTCGGCGTCGGTGAAGATCGCCAGGCTCTTGATCAGGATCTCGGAGGCCTCGCGGAGCGCGGCGCCCGGCTCGATCGAGCCGTCGGTCTCGAGGTCGAGCTCAAGTTTGTCGAAGTCGGTCCGCTGTCCGACGCGGGCGCCGGAGACGGCGTAGGACGCGCGGCGGATCGGCGAGAAGATCGAGTCGATCGGGATGACGCCGATCGGCTGCTCGTCCGACTTGTTCTCTTCGGCGGGCGAGTAGCCGCGACCGCGGCCGATCGTCAGGTAGACCTCGAGCTTGGTTTTTTTCTCCAGCGTCGCGATCGGCGCCTCGGGGTTGAGGATCTCGACGCCGGAAGGCAGGTCGATGTCCTTCGCCTTGACCTCGCCGGGGCCCGTCGCCACCAGCGGCGCCTCGACCTCGTCGGCGTCGGTGTGCATGCGGACGACGAGGTCCTTCAGGTTCAGGACGATGTCGGTGACGTCCTCTTTGACGCCGGGGACGGTCGAGAACTCGTGCGCGACCCCCTCGATGCGGACGCTCGTGATCGCGGCACCGCCCAGCGAGGAGAGCAGGACGCGACGGAGGCTGTTGCCGAAGGTGTAGCCGAAGCCCTTGTCGAGCGGCTCGATGGTGAAGGTGCCGCGGCGATCATCGACCTTCTCGGCGGTGATTCTGGGGACCTGGAAATCAGTGGTCATGAGTTCCTTACGTTGCTTCTTTTCTGAATTGCGTCTGGCCCGGACTACTTGGAGTACAGCTCGACGATCAGCTGCTCCTGGACCGGCGCCGAGATCTCGGAGCGCTCGGGGTAGCGCAGTACCTTGGCGGTCAGGGCGTCATGGTCGGCCTGCAACCAGGCCGGCACGGTCGAAACCAGTTCCGTCGCGCGGCGGACCGTGTCCGTCGCGCCGGAGTCGGCTTTGATCGAGATGATGTCTTCAGGACGCACCTGGTACGAAGGGATGTCGACACGCCGGCCGTTGATCAGCCAGTGCCCGTGGTTGATCAGCTGGCGGGCCTGACGGCGCGAGGCGGCGAAGCCGAGACGCACGAGAACGTTGTCGAAACGGGACTCGAGCAGCCGCAGCAGGTTCTCGCCGGTGACGCCGTCCTGGCGCGAGGCGTGTTCGTAGTAGGCGCGGAACTGTTTCTCCAGCACCTGGTAGTAGCGGCGGGTCTTCTGCTTCTCGCGCAGCTGCAGGCGGTACTCGCTCTGCCGCAGGCGGCCGCGGCCATGATCGCCGGGCGGGTAGGAGCGACGCTCGACGCCGCACTTGTCGGTGAAGCAACGCTCACCCTTGAGGAAGAGCTTCTGCCCCTCGCGGCGGCACTGCTTGCACTGCGGGGAAGTGTCGCGGGCCACTAGACGCGCCTCCGCTTCTTCGGTCGGCAGCCGTTGTGGGCCTGCGGGCTCACGTCCTTCACGGTGGTGACGTCGAGGCCGGCGGCCTGGAGCGAGCGGATCGCGGTCTCACGGCCGGAGCCGGCGCCCTTGGCGAACACTTCGACCCTTTCGAGCCCATGTTCCATGCCTTTTTTGGCGGCGGCGTCGGCGGTGACCTGCGCGGCGAACGGGGTCGACTTACGCGACCCTTTGAACCCGGCGGAACCAGCCGACTCCCACGCGATCACGTTGCCGTCGGTGTCGGTAAGCGTGACGATCGTGTTGTTGAACGAAGTCTTGATGTGTGCCTGCCCGTAGGCAACGTTCTTTTTGACGCGGCGACGACCGCCACGCCCTTTGGCGGATTTTTTCTCGGCCATCTCTCCTACCTGGGTTTCTTCTTGCCGGCGATGCTGAGGCGCCGCGGGCCCTTGCGACCACGCGCGTTGGTCTTGGTGCGCTGGCCGCGAACCGGCAGGCCGCGGCGATGACGCAAGCCGCGGTAGGAGCCGATCTCCATCAGCCGTTTGACGTTCTGCGAGCGCTCGCGCCGGAGGTCACCCTCGACCTCGTGGTTCTCGACCGCGTCGCGCAGTTTGATGGTCTCGTCCTCGGTCAGGTCTTTGCCCTGCATGCCGGGGTCGATCCCCGTGTCCTCGAGGATCTTCAGAGCGGTCGAATGACCGATCCCGAAGATGTAGGTGAGCCCGATCTCGATCCGCTTGTTGTCGGGGATGTTGACCCCGGCGATACGTGCCATCTGCTTAGCCCTGACGCTGCTTGTGTCGGGGGTTTGAGCAGATCACGAGGACCGCACCATTTCGGCGGATGACCTTGCACTTCTCGCACATCGGCTTGACGGACGCTCGAACCTTCATTGCTCCGGTTTCCTCTCGAATACAGGATGCCTGCCCGCCCCATGAGTCGGACGGCAGGGTACGACAATGGCCCACTGGGCCGACGTAGAAAGATAGCAGGGACAGAAACTCCGGCGCGACCGCCCCGACAGGACCGTCGTGGCAGGATTGAGCTCATGCCAAGACGACCTGCCCAGGATACCTACACCGCAGTCGACGCCTTCGTCGAGGCGACCCTCTTCGCCGCGCCCGACGAGGCCCTCGCGGCCGCCCAGACCGCGACCGCCGCCGCCGGGATGCCGGAGATCCAGGTCACGGCGCCCCAGGCGCGCCTGCTGGAGATCCTCTGCCGCACCGTGAACGCTCGGCGGATCCTCGAGTTCGGCACCCTCGGCGGCTACTCGACGATCGCGATGGCGCGCACCCTCCCCGCCGACGGACTGCTGACCACGCTCGAGTTCGACGCCGACCACGCCGAGGTCGCCTGGGAGAACATCGAACGCGCCGGCCTCGCCGACATGGTCGACCTCCGCGTCGGCGCCGCCCTCGAGACCCTCCCCCTCCTCGCCTCCGAAGGCATCGGCAACTTCGACTTCGTCTTCATCGACGCCGACAAGATCAACACCCCCGCCTACTTCGCCTGGTCCCTCGACCACACGCGGCCGGGCGGCCTGATCCTGGCCGACAACGTGATCCGCGGCGGCTCGATCATCGATCCGGATGGCGACGAGGCAGCCGAGGCGCAGAGGGTCTTCCACGAGTACCTCGCGGAGGAGGACCGAGTCACGGCGACGACGATCCAGACGGTGGGCGCCAAGGGCTACGACGGCTTCACCCTGGCCTCCGTCAAGAAGTAGCCCCGCCAGCTGTTCTTTATGGCGCTGTGGAGGCCATAAAGAACAGCTGGACGAAGGCTCGGCCCTGGATCGGGGCTCGGGGGGCCTAGCGGGGTAGTTTCTGCGTCAACGTCACGACCTGCTGGAACGTCGGCCGATTCTGGAACGGGAAAGCCCCCAGTTCGATGCCCGCCGTTTCGGTCGGCCGGTTGGCGTCGAAGCAGGACGGCTGCGGGTTCGAGGCGCAGGCTCCGTTGCCGCCGCCATACATAGTCGACGGTTTGATCTGGAGCGCTTCCTTCAGGCTTTCTTCGAGAATCGCCTTGCACTTCTGCTTGTCCCCGCCGCCGCAGTACTTGCGGCTCCAGGGTGCCTTCGGCTTCGGGCCGAAGACGTCGCGCAGATCCTTGGAGACGTAGCCCCACCAGCCGTCGTCGAAGCTCGGTTCGGTCGGCGACCCACCGGTGTAGCTCCCGGTTTCGAGCATTTCGGTGAGTTTTTCGTAGGCGTTCGCGCCGAGGCCGGGTTTGAACTCGCGCTGCAGCAGGATCGGCCACCAGGCGTCCATCAACTCGATCGCCGGAGTTTCTTCGTCTTCCCCGTTGCGGTCGAGGTCGCGGCGGTGCGCGCCATGCGCCCGCCAGGTCTTCAGCTCCGCCAAGGCGCTCTTCAGCTTCGCCGACTTCGGCGTGCCGATCGCCTTGAAGAGCAGCGGCAGGACCTTGTCCGCGCGCAGGTCCTCGGTTGCCGGTTCCTCCATCGCCTGCACCAGCTGGGCGATCGTCATCTTCTGGCCGCCCTTGATGTCGGCGCGGATGTGGTCGGCGATCATCTGCTGGCGCTGGATCGGCCCGTAGTCGTACTTGTCGTCCGCGGCCGCCCATTCCGGTGCCTGCTTGTTGTTCCAGGACACCATGAATTCGGGGTCTTCGGCCTGCGGGTGACGTGAGAACGGCAGCCATTCGGCCTCGTGCGTCTTCGGGTCGAATCCCTTCCAGTCGTACTGGCCGGTGCCCAGGATCGGGAAGTCCGGCGAGGTCCCCCTCGCCCGCTGGGGCAACGCCCCGGAGAGCGCGTAGGCGATGTGTTCGGAGTCGACGTAGCCCCAGTTGAAGAGGAAGTTGATGTTGGAGACGGCCTTTTTGAAGCCTTTGACGCCGGTGACTTTCGCCGGTTCGTTCAGTTCGCCGAAGCCGATCACCGATTCGGCCTCGTGGAAGTAGGTGCTGCGGTCGTGGACGAACGCGACTTTCTGCCCCGCCGCCACGCCGCGCGCATAGACGATCCCGTGCACGGTCCGGTAGGCGGTCATCGTCTGCTTGCCGGGCGCGGTCTGGTCGATCGTGTTCGGCGTCCAGCTCTCCTTCTTCACCAGCTTTTCCATCGGCCGGCACTTGCCCCGATACATGTAGTGGAACTTGTCCTTGCAGAGGACCTCGGCGAAGGTGTCGACGTTGTCGGAGGTCGCCGTGGTCGCGCTCCAGGCGTAGTCGGTGCCGTGCCCGAGCTCGACGTAGAGGTTGATCCCCGGGAAGGAGGCGCCGCGGGCGTCGATCCCCGGCCCGTGCAGGTCCTCCTCCATCAGGATCTGCGGGACGTAGTAGCCGACCTGCGGGCCCATCACCGCGATCGGGTGCCCGGTGGCCGAGTTCCGCTTCGACACCAGCTCCCAGTTGGAGGCGTGCCCGGCTTCTTCGAGCCCGCGGGTGAGGCGACCGCCGACCGTGTTCAGACCGGAGCCGGTCGCCCCCGTCGCCTTGCTGCCGTAGGCGATCGGCGGTTCGTAGACCGAGCCCGGCTTCGGCAGCGCCAGGCCCTTCGTCGCGAAAGCGCTTTCGGTCTCGTACGGGAACGGCCTGTCGATCGTGGTCGGCGCTTCCGGGTCGTTCTTCGAGCGGAACCCGAGCCAGGCCTTGCGCCCAGCCTTCTTCCCCATCCGTTCGACCATCGCCTCCATCGTCAACGCCGAGTTCAGCTCGTTGCCGCCGCCCTTGCCGAAGATGCCGCCGATCAGCGAGGCGATCGCGATCACGTCGGTCGGTTTCCACGGTTCCATCGGCTTGTTCACGAATCCGTACTCGGCGGGCTTCAGCTGCGGGTTGAGGTTGGCGGCGGCGATGTAGGCGTTGATGCCTTCGACGTAGTTGTCGAGGTCTTCGACCGCCTGTTTGCCGGCCGCGCCCCGTTCGGTGTCCATCGCCTTGATCTGCTCTTCCAGGTCCGCTTCGGTGTAGGGCGCGAAGGCCCACTGGCTCGCGTCGGCTTCGGCGTTGGAGCCGCCGAGGAAGGAGGCCAGTTCGGCGCGGCCGGTGTGGCGCAGCACGTCCATCAGGAAGAGGCGGTCGTTCGCCCCCGCGTACCCCGCCCCGTACATCGTGTCGGCGCGCGTTTCGCCGTAGATGTGCGGGATCCCGTAGGCCTTGTCGCGGAGGATCGTCACCCCCGGTTTGGGTTCGACCGTCGATTCGACTTCGCTCGGCAGGACCCCGAACGTCGCGTCCTTGAAGTAGTTGGCGACCGTTCCGTCGGTCAGCGTCGGCGCGGCATAGAGCAGGTTTTCGTAGAGCGGCTGCTGGTCGGCGAAGTGCGGCGGGATCGTCTTCGACGCTTTGAATCCGAGCACCTGCTGGATGCTGTCGAGGCCGTTCTCCCCCGGTGGCAGCACGTTGCGGAAGCCGCCCGCGTCGTTCGCCCCGTAGGGCTGGACCGCGTTCGCGGCCGCCGAGGCGGCAAAGGCGATCGCGCCGAGCAGCACGCAGGCAAGTGAAAGGACAACGCGCAGCGAACGGCGACCGAGCAAAGCAATCCTCCTCCAACGATTCCCTGGCAGCCTCCCAGCCGCCCGGCCAGCATATGCCCGCGGGCGCAACCCCGCAAACTCTGACGGTTGGCCTCACTTCACGCGCGACGCCGCAGCTGGGCAACGGTGCGTCGGCTACCCCTCCCGCCCGTGGATCGGGCGTCCCCTGCTTACTCGGACTCGTGCCAGGGGGTGAGGATGCGGGGGCCGTCGGGGGTGACGGCGACGGTGAACTCGAAGTGGGCGGCCAGGCTGTCGTCCTCGGAGAACACCGACCAGCCGTCGTCGCCCATCCGTACCAGCGGGCCGCCGGCGTTGACCATCGGCTCGATCGCCAGCACCGTGCCGATCTCCAGCTCCGGGCCGCGGCCGGCCTCGCCGAAGTTCGGGACCTGCGGCTCCTCGTGCATCTCGCGGCCGATCCCGTGGCCGACCAGGGTGCGGATGACCGAGAGGCCGTTCGCCTCGACCGAGCGCTGGATCGCGTGGGAGACGTCGCCCAGGTGGTTGCCGGCGACCATCTGCTCGACCCCGTCGAAGAGCGAGTTGCGGGTCACCTCGAGGAGGTTTTTCGCCTCGGTCGAGATCGGCCCGATCGGCACCGTCACCGCGGCGTCGGCGACCCAGCCCTCGTAGGTCACGCCGATGTCGATCGAGAGCACGTCGCCGCGCTTGCATTCGTAGTCGTCCGGGATCCCGTGGACGACCATCGAGTTGGGCGAGGCGCAGATCGACCCGGGGAACCCCCGGTAGCCTTTGAACGAGGGCATGGCGCCCTGCGAGCGGATGAACTTCTCCGCCGCTTCGTCGAGTTCGAGCGTGGTGACGCCGGGCCGGGCCTTCGCTTTCAGCACCTTCATGGTGCGGACGAGGATGTCGCCGGCGGCGGCCATCTGGTCGACCTGCTCGGGGGTCTTGCGGATGATCATTCCGTACACGTTAAACAGCCTAGAGGGCGGCCAGAATCAGACCGCGCCGTCGCTCTCCAGGCGCATCGTGGCAAGGGTGCGGCGCAGCTCTTCCGTCACCTCGTCGGGATTGCGCTCGCCGTCGACCCGGCGGAGCACGCCCCTGTCGTCGTAGTAGGTGACCAGCGGCTCGGTCTTCTCGTGGTAGGTGGCGAGCCGCTTGCGGATGACCTCGGGCTTGTCGTCGTCGCGGACCAGCAGCGGCGAGCCGTCGATGTCGCAGACGCCCTCCACCTTCGGCGGATTGAAGTCGACGTGGAACACGTGCCCGTTCGCCTCGCAGGTGCGCCGCCCGCCGAGCCGTTTCACGACATCGTCGTCGGAGACGTCGATCAGGAGCACGGCGCCGACCGCCCGGCCCAGCTCCGCGAGCTTCGCGTCGAGCGCCTCCGCCTGCGGTGTGGTGCGCGGGAAGCCGTCGAGGATGAAGCCGTCCCGCGCCTCCTCGGAGTCGATCCGCTCGGCGATCACGCCGACGATCACCTCGTCGGGCACGAGATCACCGCGGTCCATGTACTCCTTGGCGCTCTTGCCGAGCTCCGTCTCGTCGCGGACCGCGCCGCGCAGGATGTCACCGGTCGCGTAGTACGGCAGGCGCAGGTCTTCATTCAGGCGCTCACCCTGCGTCCCCTTACCGGAGCCGGGCGGGCCGAGCAGGACAAGGTTCAGCTCAGGCATCGGCGAAGCCTATGGGAAAGAGCCAGACGACCGTTTGCCCGAGAGCCAGGGCTGGGAGGGAGCGAGGGACTGACCCCCCTCCTCTCTCAAACTCGGGCTGGATCGCTCGCGGACGAACAAGGTGCAGTTCGGGCCCTCGTTAAAAGCCGTTCGGAGGGGGGTCAGTCCCTCGCTCCACGAACCGTTGCCGAAGATCCCCTTCCTGAGGGTGCGAAAACCAAGCAGGTCGGGGGATGCAGGGAGAGAGGCGAGGGGAGCGCACTCCAGTGCGAGACCCGAACCGAACGACTGAAGACCCCGAGATGCGCCGGTTTGCAGCGCCCTGAGGCTATTTCAGGAAGCCCTCGTAGTTGCGCATCATGAGCTGGGCCTCCAGCTGCTTCACGGTGTCCAGGGCAACGCCGATCACGATGAGGATGGAGGTGCCGCCGAAGTAGAAGTTCGCCGAGGTCTGGCTGATCAGGATCGTCGGCAAGGCCGCCACCGCGCCCAGGTAGAGGGCGCCGGGGAAGGTCAGCCGGGACAGGATCCGGTCCAGGTATTCGGCGGTAGGTCGCCCGGGTCGCACGCCGGGGATGAAGCCGCCGTAGCGTTTGAGGTTGTCCGCCTGATCCACCGGGTTGAAGGTGACCGCGGTGTAGAAGTAGGTGAAGATGATGATGAAGAGGATCTCGCCGACCACGTAGGGCACCGAGTTCGGGCTGAAGAATTCGGCGAAGCTGAGGGCCGCCGGGGTGTTGAGAAGCTGGCCGATCGTCGGCGGGAAGGCCATGATCGAGGCGGCGAAGATGACCGGGATGACGCCCGCCATGTTGACCCGCAACGGCAGGTAGGTCGACCCGCCCGAGGTCATTTTGCGCCCGACCACGCGTTTCGCGTATTGGACCGGGATGCGCCGCTGGCCCTCCTGGACGAAGACGATCGCGACGATCACCGCCAGCGCGATGAAGGGCATCATCACGACGAAGACCTGGTCGGGGTTGTCCCACCACTTGGTGATGCCGGTGGGGATCGATGAGGCGATCGAGGCGAAGATCATCAGCGAGATGCCGTTGCCGATGCCGCGCTGGGTGATGAGCTCGCCCAGCCACATCAGCAGCGTGCAGCCGGCGGTCAGGCAGATCACGATCAGCATGACCTTCGGGAAGGTCAGGGTGCCGACCACGCTGGTGCCGGTTTCGTTGCCGAAGGACCGGAAGAGGAAGACGTAGCCGATGCTCTCGAAGAAGGCGAGGATGACGGTGAGGTAGCGCGTGTACTGGGTGATTTTCTGCTGGCCGACCTCACCCTCTTTCTGCAGGCGCTCCAGCGAGGGCACGACGACGGTCAGCAGCTGCAGGATGATCGACGCCGTGATGTAGGGCATGATCCCCAACGCAAAAAGCGACAGTCTCGAAAGACTGCCGCCGGAGAAGAGGTTCAGGAAGCCGAGGACGTTGGAGCCGCCGAAGTTGCTCGACACTTCCTTGACGGCGTCGACGTTGACGCCCGGAGCCGGGATGTAGGCGCCCAGACGGTAGAGCGCCAGCATCGCCGCGGTGAAGGCAAGCTTCTTCCTGATGTCCGCAACGCTGAAGGCGTTGAGAATAGTCCTGAGCATTACGGCTCCAGAATATGACAGGTTCCGCCGGCGGCCTCGATCTTTTCTTTGGCCGACTTGCTGAAACCGTGCGCGTGGACCGTCAACTTGGTCGAGATCTCGCCTCGGGCGAGGATCTTCACCGGGTCCGTGCGCGACGCGAGGCCCTTGGCCTTCAGCGTCTCAGGGGTGACCTCGTCGCCCGCCTCGAAGCGCTGCTCGAGATCGGCCAGGTTCACCGGCTGAGTCTTGGTGCGGAAGTTCTCGAAGGGCATCGACTTCTTCATGTGCGGGCCGCGAAGCTTTCGCATCCGCATGTGGATCGGGTTCTGCCCACCCTCGTAACCGGCCTTTTCCTTGGCGCCCGCGCGCGAACCCGCGCCCTTGTGGCCGCGGCCGGAGGTCTTGCCGTTGCCGGAGCCCTCACCGCGACCGATGCGCTTGCGACGGTGCGTCGCGCCCTTCTTCGGCTTCAGGTTGTGGAGGCCGATCTCTTCGGCGCGCGTTTTCTCTTTGTCAGCCATTGTCGACCTCGACCAAGTGGGACACGACGCGAAGCTGGCCCTGGAGCTGAGGGGTGTCTTTGCGCTCCACGGATTTCCCGATACGTCCCAGGCCAAGCGCCTTCAGGGTCGCTTTCTGCTTCGGGTTGGTGCCGTTGGGAGATTTCGTCTGGGAGATCTTGACGCTCACGATGCCTCACCCTCCGGGGGAGCCTCCTCGGTGGCGACCGCCACCGGAGCGTCGGCCTCGGCGGACTCGGCCTCGCCGTCGGCGGAAAGGTGCTCGCCGTCGCCGGTGCCCTTCTCGCTCGTCAGACCGAGGACCTGGGAGACCGTCAGGCCACGCAGCTCGGCGACCTCCTCGGGGCGGCGCAGGCGGATCAGGCCGTCCATCGTCGCCTTCACGAGGTTGATCGGGTTCTGCGTGCCGATGCTCTTGGTGAGCACGTCGCGGACCCCGCCGAGCTCGAGCACGGCGCGGACGCCACCGCCCGCGATGACGCCGGTACCAGGGCTGGCCGGGCGCAGGACGACGTGCCCCGCTCCGTACCGGCCGATGATCCGGTGGGTGATCGTCTGGCCGTATTTGGGCACGCGAATCAAGTTCTTGCGGGCGTCCTCGACGCCCTTCTGGATCGCCAGCGGCACCTCGCGCGCCTTGCCGTACCCGATCCCGACCACACCCTCTTCGTCGCCGACGGCGACCAGCGCGGTGAAGGAGAAGCGACGACCGCCCTTGACCACCTTGGCGACGCGATTGATCTCGATCACGCGCTCCTGGAGGTCGAGGCCGCGCGGGCTGACCGTCTCGACGCTGTTCATGTCCATGCCCTTCATCAGCGGGCCACCGTAGCGGAAGTTGAACCGAAGCGGGTCATCAGAACTTCAGCCCTCCCTCGCGCGCGCCTTCGGCGAGCGCCTTGACGCGACCGTGGTACTGGTAGCCGCCGCGGTCGAAGACACAGGTCTCGATCCCGGCCGCCTTCGCCCGCTCGGCCAGCAGTTCGCCGGCCTTCTGGGCCTGGGCGGACGCGGTGAGGCTTTTCAGGTCGGGCTCGATCCAGTTGACCGCCGCCAGGGTGTGACCCTGGCGGTCGTCGATCAGCTGGGCGAAGACGCCCTTGTTCGAGCGGTACACCGAGAGGCGCGGACGCTCGGCCGTGCCGGTGACACGGGCGCGGACGCGACGCCGCCGGCGCAGGCGCCGTTGCTGCGGGGTCTGGATCGTCATGCGCGCTTACCAACCTTTCGAAGGACTTGCTCGTCGCGGTAACGGATGCCCTTGCCCTTGTAGGGCTCCGGCGGGCGCCGCTTGCGGATGTCGGCTGCGACCTGGCCGACGAGCTGCTTGTCGATGCCGCGGACGATGATCTCGGTCGGCTGCGGCACCTCGAAATCGATCCCCTCCGGGGCTTCGATCGAGACCGGGTGGGAGAAGCCGAGCGCCAGCTCGAGGTTCTTGCCTTTCAGGGCGGCGCGGTAACCGACGCCCTGGATCTCGAGGCGCTTCTCGAAGCCGTCGGTGACGCCCTCGACCATGTTCGCGATCAAGCTGCGCGTCAGCCCGTGCAGGGCGCGGTGCGGACCGCGGTCGGTCGGCCGGGCGACGAGGATCGTGCCGTCCTCCTGGGAGACGGTCATCTCCTGGGAGTAGGTCTGGGTCAGCTCCCCCTTGGGCCCCTTCACGGCGATGTTGCCGGGGGCGATCGTCACCGTGACGGCGTCGGGGACTGGCACTGGTTTTCTTCCGATTCGGCTCATTCCAAAATTCCTTGCTACCAGACGTAGGCGACTACCTCGCCGCCGACGCCCTGCTGGCGTGCTTCGTGCCCGGTCATCACACCATGCGAGGTGCTGACGATGGCGGTACCGGTTCCGCCCTGCACCCGCGGCACGCTTTTGTGATCGACGTAGCGGCGGCGGCCGGGACGGGAGACGCGTTCGATCCCGAGGATGACAGGCTTGCGGTCCTCGGTGTACTTCAGCGTCACCTCGATCGTCTCGCCGACGCGGGCGGGCTTCTTGTAAAAGTCGGTGATGTAGCCCTGCTCCTTGAGGATGCGGGAGAGCTCCATCTTCTGGGTCGAGGCCGGGATCTCCACGTCATCGTGGCCGGCGCGGATCGCGTTGCGGATCCGGGTCAGGTAATCGGCGATCGGGTCGGTATGCATTGCGCTACCAGCTCGACTTCGTCATGCCGGGGACG
This sequence comes from uncultured Actinomycetes bacterium, assembly GCA_963782515.1. Lineage (GTDB taxonomy): Bacteria > Actinomycetota > Thermoleophilia > Solirubrobacterales > 70-9 > VAYN01. Next base: position 2,513,470 of record CAWAJY010000004.1, read on the forward strand.
TAGCCCTCGTGGGCGGCCTCGCGCAGGCAGATCCGGCAGAGGCCGAACTTGCGGTAGTAGGCGCGCGGGCGACCGCAGCGACGGCAGCGGTTGTATTCCCGGCTCTGGAACTTTGCTTTGCGGCCCTGGCGGACCTTCTGGGAAGTCTTGGCCATGCTTCTTAACTCTCCTCGGCGGCACTGTTGCCGCCCTCGTCCGCGCTCTCGCCCTCGGAGCCCTCGTCCTCGGTCTCGGGCTTGGCGTACGCCTCGGGGTTCTCCTCTTTCAATTCTTCGAGGGCGGCCTGCTCGGTTTCAGCCTTGAGCCGGGCCTCCTCTTTTTCGCGCTCTTCCTCGGCGGCTTTCTCCTCCGCTTCGCGCTCGGCCTGGCCGGGACGGCCCTCCTGCGCGAACGGCATGCCCAGCCCGAGCAACAGCTCGAACGCCTCGAGGTCGGTCTTCGCGGTGGTCGTCATCGTCACGTCGAGGCCGCGGACGACGTCGACCGAGTCGTAGTCGATTTCCGGGAAGATCAGCTGCTCTTTGACGCCCATCGAGTAGTTCCCACGGCCGTCGAAGCTGCGCGGGTTGAGCCCGCGGAAGTCACGGATGCGCGGCACCGCGATCGAGGTGAGGCGATCGAGGAACTCCCACATGCGGGCGCGGCGCAGCGTCACCGAGACGCCGACCGGCATGCCCTCGCGGACTTTGAAGGACGCGATCGACTTGCGGGCGCGGCGCACGTTCGGGTGCTGGCCGGCGATGATCGCCAGCTGTTCGTGCGCGAGTTCGAAGGAGCGGTTGTCCTGTTTCTCTTTGCCGAGGCCCATGTTCAGGGTGATCTTCACCAGCTTCGGCGCGTCCATCGGCGTCGAGTAGCCGAACTTCTTGGTCAGCGCCGGCAGGACCTCGTTCTCATATTTTTCGCGCAGACGCGGCGGCGGTGCCGCCTGCGACACGGGAGTCACGGTTCCAGCCTCCATCAGTCGACCTCAGCTCCCGAGCGGCGGGAGATCCGCACGCGCTTGCCGTCGTCGGTGCGACGGACGCCGATGCGCGTGCCTTTGTTGCCTTTCGGGTCGAGCAACATCACGTTCGAGACGTTGATCGGCCCCTCCTTCTCGACGATTCCGCCGGGGTTGGCGGTGGCCATGTCGCCGGTCGAGCGAGGACGTTCGTGGCGCTTGATGATGTTCAAGCCCTCCACGTACACGCGGCGCTTCTTGGGCTCGGTGCGGAGCACGCGCCCGGTCTTGCCACGGTCCTTCCCGCTGATGACGACGACCTGGTCGTCGGTCCTGATGCGCATGGTCTTCGGCATCAGAGGACCTCGGGTGCGAGCGAGATGATTTTCATGAAGTTGCGGTCGCGAAGTTCGCGGGCGACGGGGCCGAAGATGCGGGTCCCGCGCGGGTTGTTGTTCGCCGGGTCGATCAGCACGGCGGCGTTCTCGTCGAAGGCGATGTAGGTGCCGTCGGGGCGGCCGAGCGGCTTCTTCGTCCGCACGACGACCGCCTGGACGACCTCGCCCTTGCGCACGCCGCCCTGCGGGCTGGCCGATTTCACGGTCGCGGTGATGACATCGCCGACCGAGGCGTAACGGCGGTGCGAGCCGCCCTTGACGCGGATGCAGAGAAGCTCGCGGGCACCGGAGTTGTCGGCGACCTTGAGTCGGGACTCTTGCTGGATCATCGGTCTACCTCGCCTTCTCGACGACGTCGACGAGACGCCAACGCTTGGTCTTCGACAGCGGACGGGTCTCGACGACGCGGACGACGTCGCCCTCCCCCGCCTCGTTGCGCTCGTCGTGCGCATGCAGCGTGCGCGAGCGGCGGACGATCTTCTCGTAGGTCGGGTGCCGGCGGGCGATGTCGATGCGGACGGTGATCGACTTGTCGCCTTTGTTGGAGACGACGATGCCCTGGCGGACCTTCGCGGCGTTGGAGTCGCGCTCCGCGGGCGGCGTGCCGGTGCCGGCCTTGTGCTCGGCCTTCACCTCGGCACGTTCCTTGCGCCGTTCCGCGGCCTTCCGCTTGCGAAGGGCCTCGCGGGCGGCGGCGCGCTCCTCGACGGTCTGCTGCGGACCGGCTTTGTGCGGCTCGCGCGACTTGAGGATGCGGCGACGCTCCTTCCAGGGAAGGTCGTCGAGCGGGTCCGGCTCGGCGGCAGGGGTCTCCGCGGCCTGAGTTTCCTCGGCCTGCGGCTCCTCGGTCGTCTCGGTTTTCTCGGTGCTCTCGTCGCTCATATCCGTCGCGTCTCTTTCTCCACATCGATACCGCGCTGACGGGCCACGGTGATCAGCCGGGCGACGTCGCGTTTCGCCTGTCCGAGGCGGGCGGTGTTCTCGAGCTCGCCGGTTGCGTGCCGGAAGCGGAGGTTGAATGCCTCCTGCTTGGCGTCGATCAGTTTCGCCACCAGCTCGTCGTCTTTCAGATTGTGCACCTCGGCGGGCTTCACTGCTCCGCCCCCTCGCGCTTTACGAATTTCGTCTTCACGGGAAGCTTGTGTCCGGCAAGGCGCAGCGCTTCGCGCGCCAGGTCCTCGGGGACGCCGGCCAGCTCGAACATGACCTTGCCCGGCTTGACCACGGCGACCCAGCCCTCGGGGTTGCCCTTACCGGAGCCCATCCGCGTCTCGGCGGGCTTCTTGGTGTAGGGCTTGTCGGGGAAGACGTTGATCCAGACCTTGCCGCCACGTTTGATCTTGCGGGTCATCGCGACACGGGCAGCCTCGATCTGGCGGTTGGTGATCCAACCCCGCTCGACGGCCTTGATCCCGTACTCGCCGAAGGCGACGGTGCTGCCGCCCTTGGTGTCGCCGCGCATGCGACCGCGGAACTGTTTGCGGTGCTTGACCCGCTTCGGCATCAACATCAGCGACCACCTCCACCGGGTCCACGATTGCCACCACGACCGCCGCCGCCACCGGGGCCACGTCCGCCGCCGGATCCACCCGGCCCGCCGGGACCGCGTCCGCCACCGGAACCGCCGGGACCACGGCCACCGCCGGGTCCACGACCGCCGCCACCACCGGGGCCACGTCCGCCGCCGGATCCACCCGGCCCGCGCCCGCCGCCGCCACGGCCGCCGCCGCCTCGACCACCGCGGTCACGGTCGCCGCGCCCGCCGCGGTCGCGGTCGCGACCGCCGCCGGGCCCACGGCTGGGCGGAGCCTCGTCGGGATTGATGATGTCGGAGCGGAAGCCCTCGGGCATGACTTCGCCCTTGTTGATCCAGCATTTGACGCCGATGCGGCCGGTCGTCGTGCGGGCCTCGAAGAAGCCGTAGTCGATGTCGGCGCGCAGCGTGTGCAGCGGCACGCGGCCGTCCGAGTAGCTTTCGGTCCGCGCCATCTCGGCACCGCCGAGGCGGCCGGAGACCTGGACCTTCACGCCCTTGGCGCCGGAGCGCATCGCCGAGGTCAGCGCGCGTTTCATCGCACGCCGGAAGGCGACGCGATTCTGCAGCTGCTCGGCGATCGACTGAGCGACGAGTTTGGCGTCGAGCTCGGGCCGTTTGACCTCGCGGATGTTCACTTTCACCGGGCTGCCGGTGAGCTTGTGCAGCTCTTTGCGAAGCGCGTCGACTTCGGAACCGGATTTGCCGATCACGATGCCCGGGCGGGCGGTGTGGATGTCCACCGACACCTCGCCGCGGCGCTCGATCGTGATGCTCGAGAGGCCCGCGTGCGAGAGCTTGTTCTCGATGTGGTCGCGGATCTGAAGGTCTTCCTGCAGTCGATCGGCGAAGTTCTTCTCCTCGAACCAGGTCGACTTCCAGTCGTGGATGTAGCCGACCCGGAAACCCTCTGGATGGATCTTCTGTCCCATAGCTCTTCTACTCAGTTCCTAGTCGTCTTCGACGGGGGTCAGCGCCACGCTGATGTGGCTGGTTCGCTTGTTGATCGGGGTGGCCCGGCCGAGCGCTCGCGGGCGGAAGCGGCGCAGGGTCGGCCCTTCGTCGACCGTGATCGTGGTGATGCGCATCTCGTCACCGACCAGGTCGTGGTTGTTCTCGGCGTTTGCGGCGGCCGAGTTGATCAGCTTCTGGATGTCCTGGGCTGCGCCGCGCGGCGAGAACTCGAGCAGTGCCCGGGCCTGCTCGATGTGCATGCCGCGGACCTGATCGGCGATCAGGCGTGCCTTGCGCGGGGCTACCCGCACGTACTTGGCGCTGGCGCGGACCACCGGCAGCTCTTCGGGATTGCGCGACCGACGGCGTGACGGAGCCGGTTTTTTCGTCTCGGCTTTGTCAGCTTTTTTGGCGCGGCGCGGTTTTTTGGCCGCGTCTTTTTTGTCAGCTTTGTCAGCTTTGGCCGGTTTCTCAGCTTTGTCGGCTTTCGGCTCTTTTTTCGCAGCCGGTTTTTTCTCTTTCGAGTCTTTTTTCGGCGCGTCTTTTTTGGCAGCCGGTTCTTTCGCCTCTTTGGCTTTCGCCTCGGGCGCGTCCGCTTTCTCGGCTTTCGCCTCGACCGCGTCCTTTTTCTCTTTGTTGTCTTTCTCGTCTGCCATCAGTCAGTCCGTCTTAGTCGCGTCCACCGTGTGAACGGAAGGTGCGGGTCGGCGCGAACTCGCCGAGCTTGTGGCCGACCATCGACTCCGAGATGAAGACCGGCACGTGTTTTTTGCCGTCGTGGACGGCGATCGTGTGGCCCACCATCTCCGGGAAGATCGTCGAGGTCCGTGACCAGGTTTTGGTCATCTGTTTTTTGCCGGCCTCGTTCATGGCGTTGATGCGTGCCATCAGGCGCTCTTCAACCCACGGGCCCTTTTTGGTCGAACGACCCATGGGTTACCGCCCACCCTTCTTCTTGCCGCGACGACGGCCGCGGACGATGTAACGATCGGACTGCTTGCCCTTCTTGCGGGTCCGGTAGCCGAGAGTCGGCTTGCCCCACGGGGTGACCGGGTGGCCTCCGGGCGTGTGGTGAGCCTCGCCGCCGCCGTGCGGGTGGTCGACCGGGTTCATCGCGACGCCGCGGCTCTGCGGGCGCTTGCCCTTGTGGCGGCTGCGACCGGCCTTGCCGACCTTCATGTTCTGGTGCTCGGCGTTGGACAACACGCCGATCGAACCACGGCACTCGGCGCGGACCATCCGCATCTCGGTGCTCGGCAGGCGCAGGGTGACCATGTCGCCCTCCTTCGCCACCAGCTGGATCGCGGTGCCGGCGGAGCGGCCCATCTTCCCGCCCTGACCGGGGATCATCTCCACGTTGTGGACGATCGTGCCGGTCGGCATCTGGCCGAGGGCCATCGCGTGGCCCGGTTTGATGTCGGCCTCGGGACCGGATTTCACCGTGTCCCCAACTTTCAGCGCGGCCGGGGCAAGGATGTAGTCCTTGTGCCCGTCGGCGTAGTGGAGCAGGGCGATGTAGCAAGAGCGGTTCGGGTCGTACTCGATCGTCGCCACCTTGGCGGGCACGCCGTCCTTGAGCCGCTTGAAGTCGATTTTGCGATAGCGCCGCTTGGCACCGCCGCCGCGGTGGCGGGCCGTGATCCGGCCGTTGGAGTTGCGGCCACCGGACTTTTTCAGCCCTTCGGTGAGCTTCCGTTCCGGCTCCTTCGCGGTCACCTGCTCGCGCAGGGGATAGGTCGCGAAACGGCGGCCCGGGCTGGTCGGTTTGGTTTTGCGGTTCGGCATCTTAAAACTCCATCCCTAGGCGGTCTGTCCGCCCTCGAACAACTCGATCCGCTCGCCAGGGCGGACCTGGACGATCGCCTTCTTCCAGGCGCGGGTGCGGCCTTTGGTCAGACCGCGACGCTTCGGCTTCGACCGCACCTTGGAGGTGCGGACAGCGGCGACGCCTACCCCGAAGACCTCTTCGACCGCCTGGGCGATCTGGGTCTTGTGAGCGCGGTCGTCGACGCGGAAGGTGTACTTGCCCTCGGCGATCAGCGCGTAGGACTTCTCGGAGATCACCGGGCGGATGAGGATCGTGCGCGCGTCCATCAGACAGCCGCCTCCTCTTTCTTGTCGCTCGGCGCGAGGCGCTCTTCAAGCGACTTCAGCGCGGACTCGGAGACGATGATCGACGCGGCGCCGATCACATCGGCGACGCCGGTGGCGCCGACCTCGAGAACGGTGATGCGCTGCAGGTTGCGGAAGCTCTTCATCGCGCCGGTCTCATCGGCGGTGAGGATCAGCACGGTCGGGCTCTTGGCGGCCCATTTGGCGAGCGCCGCGGCGGCCGATTTCGTCGACGGCGTGTCGAATTTCGACGCGTCGAGGACGGCGATCGAGTCGCGCTCGGCGTGAACCGAGAGGGCCGACCGCATCGCCTTGCGGCGAGCTTTGCGGTTGACCTTGACCGTGTAGTGACGTGGCTTCGGGCCGAAGGTGACACCGCCGCCGAAGCGGCTCGACACGCCGAGCGCGCCGACGCGGGCACGGCCGGTCCCCTTCTGACGCCAGGCCTTGGCGGTGGTGAAGGCGACCTCGCCGCGGGTCAGCGTGGAAGCGGTGCCGCGGCGGCGGGAGGCCATGTCGGCACGCGCCGACTCGTACACCAGCGACTGGTGGAACGGCTCGGCGAAGAGCGCGTCGGGCAGGTCGGCTTTGCCGGAGCCGCCGAGCACGGGAGCTTTGCTAGGCATCGGTACGAACCTCGACGATCGAGTTCTTGGCGCCGGGGACGGAGCCTTTGATCAGCAGCAGATTGCGGTCGGCGTCGATCCGGGCGATTTCGAGGCCGCGCTGGGTGCGGCGCTTGTTGCCCATCTGACCCGGCATCCGCATCCCTTTGAAGACGCGGGCGGGGAAGGCGCTGGCGCCGATCGAGCCCGGTGCACGCACGTTGTGCGAGCCGTGGGTGACAGGACCGCGGGAGAAGTTGTGGCGCTTGATGCCGCCCTGGAAGCCCTTGCCGATCGTGATCCCGGCGATTTTCACCTTCTGGCCCGCCTCGAACCCCTCGACCGTGACGTCGTCACCGATCTTCGGGCCCTCGTCGGAACCGAGGTCCTCGTCACGGAACTCGACCAGGTGACGGAGCGGCGGGGCGCCCGCCTTTTTCAGGTGGCCTTCCTCGCCCTTCGAGAGCTTGCCCTGCTTCACCGAGCCGAACGCGAGCTGCACGCCGGCATAACCGTCGCGCTCGGTCTCGCGGACCGCGGTGACCTTGCAGGGACCCGCTTCGATCACGGTGACCGGCACCACGGTGCCGTCCTCCTGGAAGACCTGGGTCATGCCGAGCTTCTTGCCGAGAATCGCCGCCATCAGATACCTAGAGGCGAATCTCGATGTCGACGCCGGCGGGCAGCGAGTCGAGGCGCTGTAGCGAGTCGACGGTTTTCGGCGAGGGCTGGAGGATGTCGATCAGCCGCTTGTGGGTGCGGATCTCGAAGTGCTCGCGCGAATCCTTGTCCTTGAACGGGGACCGGATCACGCAGTAGACGTTTTTCTCGGTGGGCAGGGGCACGGGACCGGACACGGTGGCACCGGTGCGCTCCGCCGTCTCGACGATCTCGCGCGCGGCGCGATCGATCGCGTCGTGGTCGTAGGCCTTCAGCCTGATTCGAATTTTCTGTGCCGCTATGGCTGCCACTTGGAAATCTCTCTTCTTCTCGTCTTAGGGCGCAAAGAGGGCGGGGCCCCTGTGCTTCTGGGGCGCCGCCCCGGTCGTATGTCTTTGCGGTTGTCCGCCCCGAAGGGCGGCGGGGCGGGCGTCACGGCCCCGCCCCTATGTACTGCTGGAACTCGCGCTACTCGATGACCTCGGCGACGACGCCGGAGCCGACGGTGCGGCCACCCTCGCGGATGGCGAACCGGAGACCCTGGTCCATCGCGATCGGCTGGATCAGCTCGATCGTCATCTCGACGTTGTCACCCGGCATCACCATCTCCGTCCCCTCGGGGAGGTTGGCGATCCCGGTCACGTCGGTGGTCCGGAAGTAGAACTGAGGACGGTAGCCCGAGAAGAACGGAGTGTGGCGACCACCCTCCTCCTTCTTGAGGCAGTAGACCTCGGCTTTGAACTTGGTGTGCGGGGTGATCGAACCCGGCTTGCAGAGAACCTGGCCGCGCTCGATCTCCTCGCGCTTGGTGCCGCGCAGCAGCGCGCCGATGTTGTCGCCCGCCTGACCCTCGTCGAGGAGCTTGCGGAACATCTCGACGCCGGTGACGGTGGTTTTGCTCGTCTCCGGGTGGATGCCGACGATTTCGACCTCGTCGCCGGTGTTGACGACACCCTGCTCGATACGACCCGTCGCGACGGTGCCGCGGCCGGTGATCGAGAAGATGTCCTCGATCGGCATCAGGAAGGGCTTGTCGAGCTCGCGGACCGGCTCCGGGATGTAGGAGTCGAGCGCCGCGGCTAGCTCGAAGACCGCTTTCTGGGCCTCCTCGTCGCCTTCCAGCGCCTTCAGGGCCGAGCCTTTGATGATCGGGGTGTCTTCGCCCGGGAAGTCGTATTCGTTGAGCAGGTCCTTGACCTCCTCTTCGACGAGCTCGACGAGTTCCTCGTCGTCGACCATGTCGATTTTGTTGAGGAAGACGATCACGTGCGGCACGTTGACCTGACGGGCGAGCAGGATGTGCTCGCGGGTCTGCGGCATGACGCCGTCCGCCGCCGACACGACCAGGATCGCGCCGTCCATCTGGGCGGCACCGGTGATCATGTTCTTGACGTAATCGGCGTGGCCCGGGCAGTCCACGTGGGCGTAGTGACGGTTCTCCGTCTGGTACTCGACGTGGGAGGTCGCGATCGTGATGCCGCGTTCCTTCTCCTCCGGAGCGTTGTCGATCTCCTCGAACGACTGCGCCTCGGCACCGCCCACGGTCGAGAGGGTTTTGGTGATCGCGGCCGTCAGCGTCGTCTTGCCATGGTCGATGTGACCGATGGTGCCGACGTTCACATGCGGCTTATCGCGCTCGAATTTCTCCTTGGCCATTCTCTTCCGTTTGCCCTTTCGAAGGTCGTGTTTCTGTCTGGTTTAAGTGCTTGAGTTGTCTGAGCGGTGCCTGGCAGGGATTTTTTCCCTGCCTGCGGGCGAACCTGGGAAATATAGCCAGGTCTAGCCGTCGGCGGCGTTCCGCCTGTCGGGTGTTGCTATGCGGCCGTCCCTGCCGGCTCTCCAGAGCGGGATGCGACGATCTCTTCGGCAATGTTCGAGGGGACCTCCTCGTACATCTCGAACTGCATCGTGTAAGTCGCGCGGCCCTGGGTGGAGGATCGCAGATCGGTCGCGTAGCCGAACATTTCGCCCAGTGGGACGAAAGCCTGGACCGCCAGGGCGTTGCCGCGCTGGTCCTGTCCCTGGACTTTGCCGCGCCGCCGCGAGAGGTCGCCGATGACGTCGCCGAGGAAGTCCTCGGGGGTCACGACCTCGACCGCCATCACCGGCTCGAGGAGCACGGGGTTGGCCTTGCGGGCCGCCTCCTGGATCGCCATCGAACCGGCGATTTTGAAGGCCATCTCCGAGGAGTCGACGTCGTGGTAGGACCCGTCGACGAGTTCGGCTTTGACGTCGACCATCGGGTAGCCGGCCTTGACGCCGTTCTCCAGCGCCTCCCGCATACCCTGTTCGGCCGGGCCGATGTATTCGCCGGGGATGGTCCCGCCTCTGATTTTGTTCTCGAAGACGAAGCCCTCGCCGGGAGCCGGCTCGAGGTTGATGACGACGTGGCCGAACTGGCCGCGACCACCGGTCTGGCGGACGAAGCGGGCGACGACTTTCTCGACCCGCTTGCGCACCGTCTCGCGATAGGCGACCTGCGGTTTGCCGACGTTCGCCTCGACTTTGAACTCCCGCAGCATGCGGTCGACGATGACCTCGAGGTGGAGCTCGCCCATCCCGTGGATCAGGGTCTGACCGGTTTCCTCGTCGGATTCGATCCGGAAGGTCGGGTCCTCCTCGCCGAGCCGCTGGAGGGCGTTGCCCATCTTCTCCTGGTCGGCTTTGGTCTTCGGCTCGATCGCGACCGCGATCACCGTCTCCGGGAATTCGATCGACTCCAGCGCGATCGGCGCGTCGGGGGCGGCGAGGGTGTCGCCGGTCGCCGTTTCTTTGAGGCCGACGCCCGCGCAGATGTCACCCGAGTAGGCCTCCTCGATCTCCTCGCGGGAGTTCGCGTGCATCATCAGCAGGCGGCCGATGCGCTCGGTGCGACCGGTTTTGACGTTGAGGACGCGGCCGCCGGCCTGCAATTTGCCGGAGTAGACGCGGAAGTAGGTCAGTTTGCCGACGTAGGGGTCGGACATGATCTTGAACGCGAGCGCCGCGAACGGACCGCTGTCGTCGGCCGGGCGGGTCCCCTCGGTCGGCTCGGACTCGCCTTTCTTGGCGGGTTCCTCGCCGGTCACCGGCGGCACCTCGAGCGGCGAGGGCAGCAGCTCGACGACCGCGTCGAGCAGCGGCTGCACGCCCTTGTTCTTGAAGGACGAGCCGGCCAGGACCGGGGTGATCTTGGTCGACAGGGTCGCCTTGCGGAGCGCCTCCTTCAGCTGATCGGCCGGAATCTCCTCTTCGCCGAGGAAGGCCTCCATGATGCCTTCGTCGTAATCGGCGGCGGCTTCGACCAGCCCGGCGCGGTATTCCTCGGCTTTGTCGGCGAGGTCGGTGGGGATCTCCTCGATCTCGAACTCGGTGCCGAGTTCGTCCTTCCAGACCAGCGCTTTCATCTGCACCAGGTCGACGACGCCGAGAAAGTCGCCCTCCGCGCCGATCGGCAGCTGGATCGGCACCGGGTTGGCGCCGAGGCGGTCCTTCATCGTCTCGACCGCGTTGTAGAAGTCGGCGCCGGTGCGGTCCATCTTGTTGATGTAGGCGAAGCGCGGCACGTGGTACTTGTCGGCCTGGCGCCAGACGGTCTCCGACTGCGGCTCGACGCCGGCGACGGCATCGAAGACGGCGACCGCGCCGTCGAGGACGCGGAGGCTGCGCTCGACCTCGACCGTGAAGTCGACGTGGCCCGGCGTGTCGATGATGTTGATCCGGTGGCCGTTCCACTCACAGGCGGTCGCGGCCGAGGTGATCGTGATCCCGCGCTCCTGCTCCTGCTCCATCCAGTCCATGACCGCGGCGCCCTCGTGGACCTCGCCGATTTTGTGCGTGCGGCCCGTGTAGTAGAGGATGCGCTCGGTCGTCGTCGTCTTACCGGCGTCGATGTGCGCCATGATCCCGATGTTGCGGGTCTTCTCTAGTGGAAAGCTGCGTGCCATGGTTCCGTTCGGTGGGAGTTGAAGTCTTGGTTTCTGGTGAAGTCTTGGTCGTGCTTGTGATGCGGGGGCGCTCAGGGTGAAACGACGACGATCCGGCGCTACTCGGGATCGGCGCAAAAAAAAGGCCCCAGGGGGCCCGGCGAAGCCAACGGCGCGAAAACAACCTGAGCGACGCGCGATGATAGCAGCGCTCGGGTCTCGCGTCATGCGCTTCAACCGGCGCATGGACAGGGTTGCAAATCGCGGTCTCGAACGCGCCCACCCGGTTCTCGTCGGGGCGGCGACCCTCGTCTGGAGCGTCCTCCGACCGCCGCTTCGCTGGTTCTTCGGAGCGCTGGCGCTGATCGAGACGACGCTGCGGACGCTCGGCCACGGCGCGGCGCGAGCGGCCACCGGCCTCGCCGACGTGTTGTCCCCGCGACGGGGACTCGGCCTGACGATCGCCGCTGCCGGTGGCCTGCTGATCGTCTCCCAATTCCTCGACTACCACGGTGTGCAGATCGGCGAACAGGTCCAGCTGCCCGGCGGGATCGAGTCGGCGGCGCCCCCGGTCATCGACCTGCGGACGGCCGGCAGCGCGCACGCCTATGCGCTGGTGCCGGTCGGGGCGATCGTCGTCGCGTTGGGACTCGCGATGTTCGTGCGCGGCGGCCGCGCAGGACGACTGGCCGCCCTCGGCTCGATCATCGCCGGTGCCGCCTCCTTGGCGGTCATACTCCTGATCGACCTGCCCCACGGCACCGATGTGGGAGCCCAGTCATCCCGCTTCGCAAGCGCCTCGGCGGTCCTCGAAAGGGGGTTCGCGGCGGAGCTCGCCGCTGCCGGGGGTGTGGTTTTGGGCGGAGTGCTCTACTATGCCCGGCCGTGCCTAATACGAATCAGCTTGTCAGGAAGGGCCGCAAGCGCCCGAAGAAGAAGACCACGACGCCGGGCCTCAAGTCCGGGCAGGGTCGCAAGAAGCGCGTAGCTGCCCCGCAGCGGCGCGGCGTCTGCACCCGTGTCGCGACGGTCACCCCGAAGAAGCCGAACTCCGCGCTGCGCAAGATCGCGCGTGTCCGTCTCACCAACGGGATGGAGGTCACGACCTACATCCCCGGCGAGGGCCACAACCTGCAGGAGCACTCCGTCGTCCTGATCAGGGGTGGTCGAGTCAAGGATCTGCCGGGCGTCCGTTACAAGGTCGTCCGTGGCACCCTCGACGCCGCCGGCGTCTCGGATCGCAAGCAGGCCCGCTCCCGCTACGGCGTGAAAGCTTCCTGATGCCGCGCCGTTCAGCAGCCACGATACGGCCGATCGAGCCGGATGCGCGCAACCGCAACCGCCTCGTCCAGCAGCTGATCAACAAGGTGATGAGCGACGGCAAGAAGAGCCTTGCCGAGCGCATCGTCTACGACAGCCTCGCGATCGTCGGCGAGCGCTCCGGGGAGGATCCGGTCGAGGTGCTCGAGTCGGCGATCAAAACTTTGACCCCGGTCCTCGAGGTCCGCTCCCGCCGCGTCGGCGGCGCGACCTACCAGGTGCCGGTCGAGGTGCCCGCGCGCCGCGCCCGCACCCTCGCCGTCCGCTGGCTCGTCCAGTACGCCCGCGCCCGTCGCGAGTACTCGATGGCCGAGCGGCTCGCCGGGGAGATCCTCGACGCGAACCAGCAGCAGGGCAGCGCCTGGAAGCGGAAGGACGACATCTACCGCATGGCGCAGGCCAACAAGGCCTTCGCCCACTACCGCTGGTAGTAGCGCCGCCGCCCCGATGAGCCGGCCGATTCTTGCGGTCGATGTCGATGGGGTCATCTCGCTGTTCGGATTCGAAACGCCTCCGCCCCCGGCGGAGGCCAGCTACCAGCTGGTCGACGGGATGCTCCACTGCATCTCGCTGCGCGCGGGGGAGCGACTGCAGCGCCTGGCCGAGCACTTCGAACTGATCTGGGCGACCGGCTGGGAGGAGAAAGCCAACTTCTACCTCCCCATCATGCTCGGCCTCGCCGAGCTCCCACACCTGACCTTCGACGGCGCCGCCCGGTTCGGCTCGGCGCACTGGAAGCTCGGCCCGTTGGACGAGTACGGCCAGGGTCGGGCGCTGGCCTGGGTCGACGACAACTTCGACGAGAGCTGCTACCGCTGGGCGCGCGAGCGCGACCAGCCGACGTTGCTTGTGCCGACCGACCCGGCGAAGGGCCTGCAGGAGGCGGAAACCGAAGCGCTTATCGCCTGGGGTCGCAGCCTCGCCGTCGAAGACCTCTAAGATCGCTGGCGTCGTGACGGGCTTCTGGCCGATCTTCTTTCTCGCCGTCGTACTCAAGATCCCGGTTCTCGCGGGGATCTGGCTGGTCTGGTGGGCGGCACACCAGGAGGTTCCGCAGCCCGAAGAGGCCGATGACGACGGCGGTAACAAGCGGCGCAAGATGCCGCCGAAACTCCCTCGCGGTCCGCGCCGCGGTCCCCACGGCGGTGGCATGGCGCTGCCGCTGCCCGACTGTCCGCCGGGCGGCCGCACGCGGATCGTCAGGCCCGCGCCGAATCCCGCTTTCGCTCGCGCCGGATCTCGCGGAGATACGGATAAAAGTCGACCTCGACCGTATGACGCTTAGAGGCGACGAAGCGCTTCCGCTGCTTCTCTTCCTCGACCGCGATCTCCTGCCGCATCTCCGCCGGCGTCGGTAGCACCGCCCTGCCCGCCAGCAGGTCGGCGACCCATTCGACCTGGGCCTCCGCCAGCGGCATGATCGGCCCGAGGGGCTGGATGAAGCCGATGAAGTAGAGGCCGGGTCGCTCGACCGAGACGACGCGCCGGTAGAGCGGCAGCTTGTTGTCGGGGGCCGCGAGGACCTCGGGACGGAAGAACGGGAAGGTGATCTTGTACCCCGTGCAGTAGACGACGAGGTCGACCTCCTCTTCGGATCCGTCGACGAAGCGGACGCGGCGCCCCCCGGTGAAGCGGTCGATGTTCGGCTTCGCCGTGATGTCGCCGTGGCCGAGGCGCGGGAGGAACTCCGAGGATACGGTCGGGTGCGCCTCGAGCAGCTTGTGGTCGGGCTTCGGCAGGCCGTAGTCGGTGGGGTCGCCGACGGCAACCTTCAGCTGGCGCTTCATCACCGCCCGCATCACCGGGATCGGGACGCTTCCGGTGACCGAGTTGGCGATCTCGTCGATCGGCTTGCCGTTCAGGTACTTGGGCAGGACCCAGGCGCCGCGACGGGTGGCGAGGAAGGTCTTCTCCCCGATCCGCGAGGACTCGACCGCGATGTCCACGGCGGAGTTGCCGATCCCCAGCACCAGCACCCGCTTGCCGCGCAGCGTCTCCGGCTCCCGGTATCCGTGAGCGTGGATCTGCTCGCCCTCGAAGTCCTCGGCGCCAGGGAATGCCGGTTCGGGCCAGCGCGCGTCCCAGTGGTGGCCGTTGGCGACCAGCACAGCCCCGTAGCGACTCGTCTCCCGCCCCTCGGGGCCCTCCACGCTGATGTCCCACTCCCCCACGCTGCCCTCGACCGGCTCGATCGCCAGCACCTCGGTGTTGAACCGGATCCGCTCCCGCAGCCGGTACCGATCGACGACTTCGTCGAAGTAAGCGGCCATCTGGAAGTGATCGGGATAGTCCGGGAAGTCCTCCGGCATCGGCAACGATTTGAACGCCATCACCCGCCGCGACGTGTTGATGTGCAGCGACCGATATGCCGACGACATCTCGTTGTCGTTCTCGTAACGCCAGTTGCCGCCGACGTAGGACCCCTTCTCGAAGCAGTCGAAGTCGATCCCCCGCGCCTGCAGCACCTGCGCCGCCGCGATCCCCGATCCCCCCGCCCCGATGATGCATGCCTTCATGACGGGAACCTATCCGAAGGTTGGCCGGCTGGCCAGTGAAGGGACGGGGTGCTGGAAGCTGGCGCCCGAGGTAAGGGACGCGAGGCGTCTCGGCGAGAGGGCCGGAGATGTGAGGGGTGGCGGGGAGCCTCCGGGGCGTGCGCCGCGGGCGCGTCACGGGAGGAGCACACGGAACGCTCCCGGCTGTCCCACGAGGACGTGACGAGACCCGCAACTCGTAACGGAGAGCGTGGGAAGTCCACGCTTCCGTGCGTGCTGGACAATCACGCACGACGACGCTTGGTGAGTTGGGGGCGCTATGGCGCCCCCAACTCACCAAGCGTGATTCCGGGCCCTGATCCGGGGCTCGGAAGCAGACCGGAGGCGCGGAGGGGTGACGTTCCTGGCGTCTTGCTCACGGAACCCGGACAGGTGTGTGGCATCTCCCGCACACACCCTCGGCGTAGGTCCGACCTCCGCCCGCACCCGTGCCGACCCGCCGACGTTTCTCCCGGAACCCTTACGTCCTGTACGACTGCAGGGGCCGGCCGGAAGGACGCCCACAACTACGAAGGGCCGCCCTCTCGGGCGGCCCTTCGTCACAACTTGGTGTCGACGCGACTTATTTTTTCGCGTCGTCCCCGGAGGTCGACTCGATCTCCTGGGCGAGCTCCTCGAGCTCCTCCGCGAAGGAGAGGCCGAAGCCCTCGACCGGGGCCTCGACGCCGTCGACGCCGAGTTCCGCCGCGAGGTCGTCGTCCTCGAGCAGGTCGTCGTCGGTCGGCGGCTCGATCGCCACGGCCGGTTCGATCGCCACCGTGCGGTAGTGCTTCAGCCCGGTTGCCGCCGGGATCAGCTTGCCGATGATGACGTTCTCCTTGAGGCCGACCAGGCGGTCGCGTTTGCCCTCGAGCGCGGCGTCGGTGAGGACCTTGGTGGTCTCCTGGAAGGAGGCCGCCGAGAGGAAGGACTCCGTCGCCAGCGAGGCCTTGGTGATCCCGAGGATGACTTCCTCGCCTTTGGCCGGCGTGCCGCCTTCTTCTTTGGTCTTCTTGTTGAGCCGTTTGAGGGAGCCGCGATCCTCCAGCTGACCTGGAAGGAGACTGGTCGAGCCCTTGGTCTCGATCCGCGTCTTCTTCAGCATCTGCCGGGCGATCAGCTCGATGTGCTTGTCGTTGATGTCCACGCCCTGGGCGCTGTAGACCTTCTGCACCTCGGCGACCAGGTAGACCTCGACCGCGGTGCGGCCTCGGATCGACAGCAGGTCGGCCGGGTAGAGCGAGCCCTCGTTGAGCTGCTGACCGACCTCGACTTTTTCGCCGTCGGTGACGTGGAGACGGGTCCGCAGCGGGAACGAGTAGCTCTGCTCCTCGCCGCTCGACTCGGTGACGACCACTTTCAGCGCTTTGTCGGTTTCTTCGACCGCAACTTTGCCCGCGGCCTCGGCCATCTGGGCAAGCCCCTTCGGTTTACGAGCCTCGAAGAGCTCGACGATCCGCGGCAGACCCTGCGTGATGTCCTGCCCGGCGACACCGCCGGTGTGGAACGTACGCATGGTCAGCTGGGTGCCAGGCTCGCCGATCGACTGGGCGGCGATGATCCCGACCGCGTCGCCGATGTCGACGAGCTTGCCGGTCGCCGGCGCGACTCCGTAGCAGGAGCGACACACGCCGGATTCGGCCTCGCACTTGAGCGCCGAACGGACCGGGACCTTGACGTCCTCCTCGTCGCCGAATGCCTCGGCGATCGCCTCGACGTCGGCCTGGGTGATCCACTGGTTGCGCTTGAGCAGCTCACGCCCGCGGCTGGTCTCGAACTTTTTCGCTGCCAGGCGGCCGTAGAGGTTGTCGTTGAGCGAACCGTCGACCTTGCGCAGGTCGAGCTCGATGTGTTCTTTGGTTTTGCAGTCCTCTTCGCGCACGATGACGTCCTGGGCGACGTCGACCAGTCGACGGGTGAGGTAGCCGGAGTCGGCCGTCCGGAGCGCCGTGTCGGCGAGGCCCTTTCGGGCACCGTGGGTGGAGATGAAGTACTCGAGAACCGAGAGCCCCTCCATGAAGTTGGCCTTGATCGGCCGCTCGATGATCTCCCCTTTCGGGTTGGCCATCAGACCGCGCATCCCGGCCAGCTGACGGATCTGTTTGAAGGATCCGCGCGCTCCCGAGTCGGCCATCATGAAGATGGGGTTCAGCTCGTCGAGGTTGTCTTCCATCGCTTTGGCGACCTCGTCGGTCGCCTGGTTCCATTTGGCGGTGACGGCCTCGTGCCGCTCCTCCGCCGTGATGTAACCGTCGTCGTACTGACCGACGATGGCTTCCGTCTCGTTCTCGTACCGATCGAGGATTTCCTGCTTCTCGGGCGGCGAGATGACGTTGTTCTTGGAGACGGTGATGCCCGCCTTGGACGCGTAGGTGAAACCGAGGTCCTTGAAGGCATCGAGCACCTGCGAGACCACCGGCGCGCCGTAGGCGACGACGAGCTCGGAGACCATCGCGTTGATGTCCTTCTTTTTCAGCGAGGCGTTGTTGAACTGGAACGTGCTGGGGTCGAACTCACCTTCCAGCGCGTCGGCCAGGGACCGTTCGATCTTCTCGTTGAAGATGATCCGTCCGACCGTGGTCAGGAAGTGGCCGCGACCGGTGCTCCGGTACTCGGCCAGGTCCTGCAGTTTGCAACCGCCGTTCTCGTAGACGAGTTCGGCCTCCTGCGAGGAGCGGAACACCTTCAGGTCGCTGAGGCCGTTACGCCGGTCGGCACCCTGCTGGAGCTCCTGTTCCTTCGCCTGCAGCTCAGCCTCGCTGGGCCCGTAGGTCAGGTAGTAGATGCCGAGCACCATGTCCTGGGACGGGGTCGCCAGCGGCGCCCCGTGAGCCGGGGACAGGATGTTGTTGGCGGAGAGCATGAGAATCCGCGCCTCGGCCTGGGCCTCGGCCGACAGCGGCACGTGGACCGCCATCTGGTCGCCGTCGAAGTCGGCGTTGAACGCCGAGCAGACGAGCGGGTGGACCTGGATCGCCTTGCCCTCGACCAGCACCGGTTCGAAAGCCTGGATGCCGAGACGGTGCAGGGTCGGCGCGCGGTTCAGCAGCACCGGGTGTTCATGGATGACTTCCTCCAGAACGTCCCAGACCTCGGGGATCATCGACTCGACCATCTTCTTCGCGGCCTTGATGTTCTGGACCGCTTTGCGCTCGACCAGCTGGGCCATGATGAACGGCTTGAAGAGCTCCAGCGCCATGAGCTTCGGCAGACCGCACTGGTGCAGCCGCAGGCTCGGGCCGGAGACGATCACCGAACGCCCGGAGTAGTCGACGCGCTTACCGAGCAGGTTCTGACGGAAGCGACCCTGCTTGCCCTTGAGCATGTCGGACAGCGACTTCAGCGGACGGTTGCCGGGACCCGTGACGGGGCGACCGCGACGGCCGTTGTCGAACAGCGCGTCGACGGCCTCCTGCAGCATCCGCTTCTCGTTGTTGACGATGATCTCGGGAGCGCCGAGGTCGAGCAGCCTTTTCAGGCGGTTGTTCCGGT
Organism: uncultured Actinomycetes bacterium; assembly: GCA_963782515.1. Taxonomy (GTDB): domain Bacteria; phylum Actinomycetota; class Thermoleophilia; order Solirubrobacterales; family 70-9; genus VAYN01. Next base: position 2,531,927 of record CAWAJY010000004.1, read on the forward strand.
TGATCACCCGGCGGTAGAGGTCGTTCAGGTCGGAGGTCGCGAAGCGGCCACCGTCCAGCTGCACCATCGGCCGCAGCTCCGGCGGGATCACCGGGACGGCGTCGAGGATCATCCACTCCGGCTTGTTCTCGGAGTGCAGGAAGGCCGACGCGACTTTCAGCCGCTTGACGGCACGCGCCTGTTTCTGGCCTTTCGAGGTGTTGATGATCTGCTCGAGTTCCTCGCAGTCGGCTTCGAGGTCGACCTGTTCGAGCAGGTCGCGCACCGCTTCGGCACCCATACCGCCGCGGAAGTACTCGCCCCAACCGAAGGGGGAGCCGAACCGGTCCTTGAGCTCACGGAAGACCGTCTCATCGTTGATGACGTCCTTCGGCTTCATCTCCGTGAAGATCTTCCAGACCTCTTGCATCCGCTCGGCCGCCTCTTCCAGGTAGGCCTCGGTGTCGGAGATCTCCGCGTCGAACTGTTTGCGCAGTTCTTTGAGCATTTTGGCGCGCTCGTCGTCTTTGAGTTTGCGCAGCTGGGCAGCGGTCAGTTTCAGCGAGTCGGCCCAGATGTGGTCTTCGTCGTCGAATTTGGCCTGGTCGCCGTCCTCGAGGTACTTCACGCGCCGCTCCAGCGACTCGTTCAGCTCCTGGGTCCGTTTCTGTCGTTCGACTTCATAGGAGTCGACGACTTTTTTGACCTCTTTCTCGAGTTTCCCGACGTCCTTGTCACGGGCCTCCTCGTCGACCCAGGTGACCATCGAGGCGGCGAAGTAGAGAACCTTCTCCAGCTCTTTGGGCGCCATGTCGATCAGGTAGCCGATGCGGCTCGGGACACCCTTGAAAAACCAGATGTGCGAGACCGGCGAGGCCAGGTCGACGTGCCCCATCCGCTCACGGCGGACCTTGGAGCGCGTCACCTCGACGCCGCAGCGCTCGCAGACGATGCCCTTGTAACGGACCCGCTTGTACTTACCGCAGTAGCACTCCCAGTCCTTGGTCGGACCGAAGATGCGCTCGCAGAAGAGCCCATCTTTCTCCGGCTTCAGGGTGCGGTAGTTGATCGTCTCCGGCTTCGTGACCTCGCCCCAACTCCAGGAGCGGATCTTCTTCGAAGACGCGAGACCGATCTCGATCGCGTCGAAATTGTTGATGTCGATCATCAGTCCTCCACCTCTGCCGGCGCGGCCTCTTGGGCTTCTCCGGCACCATCATCAGTTCCCGCTTCGCCCTCGGCGACGACTTGCTCCTCTTGCTCGTCGGCTGCTTCGGGCGTGCTCAGGCCATTGCCGTCGGGACCGTTGTCGGCGCGGACCCCGGTGAGGTCCATGCCCAGCTCCTCGGCGGCTTTGAGGAGGTCGTCCTCCTCGTCCGAGATTTCGACATCGGTGCCCTCCGACACGACGTTGGCGTCGAGCGAGAGGCTCTGGATCTCCTTCAAAAGCACTTTGAAGGACTCCGGGATCGACGGCTCGGGGATGTTCTCCCCCTTGACGATCGCCTCGTATGCCTTGACGCGCCCGACCGTGTCATCGGACTTGACGGTGAGCATCTCCTGCAGCGTGTAGGCGGCGCCGTAGGCCTCCAGGGCCCAGACCTCCATCTCGCCGAAGCGCTGACCACCGAACTGCGCCTTGCCGCCCAGCGGCTGCTGGGTGACGAGCGAGTAGGGGCCGGTGCTCCGAGCGTGGATCTTGTCGTCCACCAGGTGCAGGAGCTTCAGGATGTACATGTAACCGACCGTGACCTTGCCCTCGTAGGGCTCGCCGGTCCGGCCGTTGTAGAGCTGCGCGGTGCCTGCGGCCTTCGCGCCCTCCCGGCCGTCGGGATCGACGCCGATGTCGATGCCGCGGTCCTGGTTCTCTTTCTGCCACTGGACGAGGGCCTCGTCGACGTCCTCGACGGTGGCGCCGTCGAAGACCTGGGTGGCCACGTAGACGCGACCGTTGCCCTCGTCGGAGTGGGCCTGTTTGTAGGCCTCGGAGCCGTCGTCGTACCAGCCGTTCGCCGCGACCCACCCGAGGTGGGTCTCGAGGATCTGACCGATGTTCATACGGCTCGGCACGCCGAGCGGGTTGAGGATGACGTCGACGGGGGTGCCGTCGGCCAGGTGGGGCATGTCCTCCTCGGGCACGATCTTCGAGATCACACCCTTGTTCCCGTGGCGGCCGGCGAGCTTGTCGCCCTCGGAGATCTTCCGCTTGGTCGCGACGAAGACGCGGACCAGGTCGTTGACTCCCGGGGGCAGGTCGTCGCCCTCGTCGCGGCTGAAGGTGAGGACGTCGATGACGACGCCACCCTCGCCGTGCGGCACTTTCAGCGAGGTGTCACGGACCTCGCGCGCCTTCTCCTTGAAGATCGCGCGGATCAGCTTCTCCTCGGCCGTCAGCTCGGTCTCGCCCTTCGGCGTGACCTTGCCGACCAGCAGGTCACCTGACACGACGTCGGCGCCGACGCGGACGATGCCGCGCTCGTCGAGGTTGCGCAGGCTCTCCTCGCTGCGGTTCGGGATGTCGCGGGTGATCTCCTCGTCGCCGAGCTTGGTCGTGCGGGCGTCGATCTCGTACTCCTCGATGTGGATCGAGGTGAGTTCGTCTTCCTTGACCAGGCGCTCCGAGAGGATGATCGCGTCCTCGAAGTTGTACCCCTCCCAGGACATGAAGGCGACCAGGCAGTTCTTGCCCAGCGCGATCTCGCCGCCACCGGACGCAGAGCCGTCGGCGAGCACGTCGCCCCTCTTGACTTTCTGCCCGGCCTTGACGATCGGGCGCTGATGGATCAGCGTCCCCTGGTTCGACCGCATGAACTTGTTCAGCGGGTGGTCGTCCTTGCCTTCGGCGTGGGCGACCTCGATGCGGTTGGCGTCGACGTAGGCGATCTCGCCGTCGTGCATGGCGATGACGACGTCACCGGAGTCGATCGCGGCGCGCCGCTCCATCCCGGTACCGATCAGCGGCGGGTCCGGTTTGAGCAGTGGCACCGCCTGACGCTGCATGTTCGAGCCCATCAGGGCGCGGTTCGCGTCGTCGTGCTCGAGGAACGGGATCAGCGAGGTGGCCACCGACCAGATCTGGGACGGTGAGACGTCCATCAGGTCAACTTCCTTGGGAGACGCGGTCGCGTACTCCTGCTCGCCGGCGCGGACCAGCACCTGCGGGCCCTTGAGTTTGCCGGTCGCCTTGTCGAACTCGGAGTTCGCCTGGGCGATGATCTTGTCCTCCTCCTGGGTCGCGTCGTAGCGGACGATCTCGTCGGAGACGATGCCGTCCTTCACGAGGCGATAGGGGGTGGTGACGAAACCGTGCTCGGAGATCTCCGCGTAGGACGCGAGCGATCCGATCAGGCCGATGTTCGGTCCCTCCGGGGTCTCGATCGGGCACATCCGGCCGTAATGGGTCGGGTGCACGTCGCGGACCTCGATCGGGGCACGCTCACGGGTCAGGCCGCCGGCACCCAGCGCCGACAGGCGGCGGCGGTGCGTCAGCCCCGAGAGGCTGTTGGTCTGGTCCATGAACTGCGAGAGCTGCGAGGACCCGAAGAACTCTTTCATCGCCGCCACTACCGGGCGGATGTTGATGATCGTCTGCGGGGTGATCGCGTCGGAGTCTTCCGTCGTCAGACGCTCGCGGACGACTCGCTCCATCCGGTAGAGGCCGATGCGGAAGGCCTCCTGGATCAGCTCGCCGACCGTGCGCAGGCGCCGGTTGCCGAAGTGCTCGTACTCGTCGAGGTGCTCGTAGACCGCCTCGCGCGGGTAGGTGAGAGCTTCCGCGGCATAGTCTTTGATCGGGTTCTCCTCGTCGACCTCCTCGGGGATCCCGAGGAGCTTCGGCAGGGAGGTGAGCTCCTTGACCAGGGCGATGATGTCGTCGTGCGTGAGCACCCGCGTCTCGAGGTCGATGTCGAGGTCGAGGCGGGCATTCAGCTTGTAGCGACCGACCCGGGTCAGGTCGTAGCGCTTCGGGTCGAAGAACAGCTGGTCGAGCAGGCCGCGAGCGGCGTCGACGCTCGGCGGCTCGCCCGGACGCTGTTTTTTGAACAGCTCGACCAGGGCGCCCTCTTCGGTCCTGGTGGCTTCGCTGTCGGCCTCGATCGTGTGCCGGATGTAGATCGAGTTGTCGAACATGTCGAGGAGTTTCTGGTCCTCGACGTAGCCCATCGCGCGCAGGAGCACGGTGACCGGGAGTTTCCGCTTGCGGTCGATCCGCACGAAAACTTTGCCTTTTTTGTCGACTTCGAGCTCCAGCCAGGAGCCACGGGCCGGCATCAGGTTGGCGATGAAGACCTGCTTTTCCGGATCCTTCGGGGCCATCACGTAGGCACCCGGGGATCGGACGAGCTGGGTCACCACGACACGCTCGGTGCCGTTGATGATGAAGGTGCCGCGCTCGGTCATCCACGGGAAGTCCCCCATGAAGACGGCCTGCTCGCGGATCTCTCCGGTCTCCTTGTTCTGGAAGGCGACGGTCGCGGTCAACGGCCGCGAGTACGTCATGTCCTTCTCGCGGCACTCCTCAATAGAGTGCGGCGGCTCCTCGAATTTGAACTCGCCGAAGACGATCTGCAGGTTCCCCGTGTAATCCTCGATCGGGGAGATGTCGTTGATCGTCTCGCGAAGGCCGCCGTTCTCGGTATTGGTCAGTTCCTCGAAGGAACGACGCTGAATATCGATGAGGTGCGGGACCTCGACAGGGTTTTCTAGGCGGGAAAAATTCCTACGGGTTACGGGGGCAGCGTTGGAACGTGCCAAGTCGGCGACTCCTCGGGCGGTCAGAGGGATGGTGAAAAAGGCCCGTGCGGCGGGCAGGCGTACTCAGAAAAGCGCGCGACCGGGGAAAATAGCATGCGCTATCCCCCGGCCGCAAGTTTGGCTCTGCGACTGGCCTTCAGTCGCGAGACGCGAAGCGTCGGCTATTTAAGCTCGACGGTCGCGCCCGCCTCCTCGAGTTCAGCTTTGAGTTTTTCGCCCTCGTCGCGCTCGACGCCCTCTTTGACCGGGCCCGGAGCGGCGTCGACGACAGCCTTCGCCTCTTTGAGGCCGAGGCCGGTGGCGTTGCGGACCACTTTGATGACCGGGACTTTCTGGCCCCCGACCTCGGTGATCACGACGTCGACGGTCGAGGACTCTTCGCCCCCACCGGCCTCGTCGCCACCACCGCCGGCGGCGGCGGCCGGAGCGGCAGCCGCGACCGCGGTCGCGGAGACGCCGAACTCCTCCTCAAGAGCTTTGATGCGCTCGGAAAGCTCGAGGACGGAGATGCCTTTCAGCTCCTCGATCCACTCAGCAGTTGAAGTTGCCATCTCGTGCTACCCCTCTTCCTCTTTCGAATCTTTCTCTGAAGTGTCATCACTGCCGTCCGCGTCCGCGGCCGGCGCCTCGTCCACGGGAGCCTCGCCCGCGTCGGCCTCGGCAGCGGGCTGCTCCTCGGCGGGAGCCTCGGCAGCGGGCTCCTCGGTCGAAGTCTCTGCGGGCGCCTCCTCGGCCGGGGCCTCTGCCTCGGCGGGTGCGGCCTCCTCGGCGGGTGCGGCCTCCTCGGCGGGTGCGGCCTCCTCGGCGGGAGCCTCCGGCGCGGCGGCCGGAGCCTCGCCGGTCACGAGCCCCTTCTCGGCGATCTGGCCGAGCTGGGTCGCGAGTCCCTGGATCAGCGCGTTCAGCCCGCGGACCACACCGGTCAGCGGACTGGCGACGATGCCGGCGAACTGGCCGACCAGGACTTCGCGCGAAGGCAGGCGGGCGATCGATTTGAAGGCCGCGTCGTCGAGCACGGTTTCGCCCATCAACCCACCCTTGTAGGTGAGGACGGCGTGCTCTTTGTTGAAGCTGGTGATCGCTTTGGCGGCTGCCGCGGTGTCGCCGCGGACGAAGGTCAACGCGGTCGGGCCGACCAGCAGCTCGGCGAGGCGCTCCTCCCCGACCTGCTCGGCGGCGCGTTTCGTCAGACGGTTCTTGACGACGCGGAAGCTCGAGTCGGTCTCACGCAGTTTGGTGCGGAGCTCGGCGGCCTGCGGAACGCTGATCCCGCGGTAGTCGACGGCAAAGATCGCTTCCGCGCCCTCGATCTGGGCAGCGATCTCCTGGATGGTCTGTGACTTTTCCTCGCGGTTCATCGTCTCTCCTACACCGGTCTTACAAGCAGGGCCCCGCCGGTGGTCTCAGGTGGGCGGCGACGCAGTGTAGAGGAAACGCGGAACGAGCGCGTCTAAGCGGCGACGCCCGCCGCTTTTTGAGCGCGCCAGTACAACGTGTCCGGACAGATATCGGCTTCGTTGCGACTACTTCCGTCAGGTCGATTCCTACCAACCCGGACTTCAACCAGTTCCGGCGGAGCTCATCTTGATGGAGCTTCGCCCACCTCACGACAGCTTGTTCGCTCGACGCGGGAGCCGCCCGATGATCACCTCGAGGGTGGTTCTCCTCGTTGAAGTACATCGTGATCAGGATGCCGTAGAAGGCGCTGACGCGCGGCATGCACCGCCAAGGGCTCAGCCACTACATATTCGCCCCGCGGGGCGAAGAAGATGCCGCTTACTCGGGGGAGTCGGAGGCGGCGGCCCCGACCAGCTCGCGGTCGGCGGCTTTGCCGGTGTCGACACGGATGCCGGGGCCCATCGTGGTGGCGAGGGTCGCCGACCGGATGTATTTGCCTTTGGCGCCGGCAGGCTTGGCGCGGAGGATCTCGTCCATCACGGCCTGGTAGTTGTCGAGCAGCTTGTCGTCGTCGAAGGAGGCCTTGCCGATCGCCATGTGGACGATCGCCTGGCGGTCGGTGCGGTATTCCACTTTGCCCGACTTCGAGTCCTGGACGGCTTTCTCGACGTCTTCGGTGACGGTGCCGACTTTGGGGTTCGGCATCTTGCCCTGGGGGCCGAGGATGCGGCCGAGCTGGCCGACCACCGGCATCATGTCCGGGGTCGCGATCGCGACGTCGAAGTCGGTCCAGCCCTCCTGGATTTTCTCCGCCAGGTCCTGGGCGCCGACGAAGTCCGCACCGGCGGCCTCGGCGTCACGCGCCTTGGCGCCCTGGGCGAAGACCGCGACGGTGACGTCTTTGCCCAGCCCGTGCGGGAGGGCGAGCGTGCCGCGAAGCTGTTCGTCGGCGTGGCGGACGTTGACGCCGAGGAGGACGTGCAGCTCGACGGTCTCGTCGAATTTGGCGCTGGCCGTCTCTTTGATGAGGGCAATCGCCTCGGCCGGGGGATAGGCCCGGTCGCGCTGGACTTTCTGATGCTGCATGCGGAAGCGTTTGCCGTGGGCCATCGCTGAATCTCCTATTTGACGTCGACGCCCATCGAGCGGGCGGTGCCGGCGATGATCTTCGAGGCGGCGTCGAGGTCGTTGGCGTTGAGGTCGGGCATCTTGCGCTCGGCGATCGCGCGGATCTGCTCAGGGGTGATCGTCCCGACTTTGTTCACGTGGGGCTCGCCGGAGCCCTTCGGGATGCGGATCGCCTCCTTGATCAGGACCGCGGCGGGCGGCGTCTTGGTGACGAAGGTGAAGGAACGGTCCTCGTAGACCGTGATTTCGACCGGGATGATCGTCCCGCCTTCACCCTGGGTCTGCGCGTTGAAGGCTTTGCAGAAGTCCATGATGTTGACGCCGTGCTGGCCCAGCGCGGGACCGACCGGCGGAGCCGGGTTGGCGTTGCCTGCCTGGATCTGCAGCTTGATTACGGTGAGTACTTTTTTGGCCATGAGCGGTGGTGGAGAGTAGCGGGTCGGGACCGTCTAGATCTTCTTGACCTGGTCGTAGCCGACCTCGACGGGGGTCTCGCGTCCGAAGATCGAGACCAGAACTTTGAGTTTCGCGCCGTCCTCGTTGATCTCGGCGATCTCGCCGGAGAAGTCCGAAAGCGGGCCGGAAATGACTTTGACCGATTCACCGATCGCGAACTGCGCCTGCGTACGCGGACGCTCGGCGGTCTCGCGGTGGAGGAGGCGATCGACCTCCGGTTTCGAGAGCGGCACCGGTTTGTTCCGCTCGGCGCCGACGAAGCCGGTCACCCCGGGGGTGTTTTTGACCAGGCTCCAGGCATCGTCGGTCATCTCCATGTTGACCAGGACGTAACCGGGCATCGTCCGTTTCTCCTGCGTCACTTTCTGGCCGTCTTTGACCTCGGAGACCTGCTCGGTCGGCACGACGACCTGCCGCACGTTGCGGTTCTGGCTCATCGTCTGGACGCGATGCTCAAGGTTGTGCTTGACCTTGTTCTCGTGCCCGGAATAGGTGTTGATCACGTACCAGCGAAACATCGAATGGGAAGCCTTCTTGTTGGTTAGAGGATCTGCTTGACAAGCCAGCTGAAGAGCGCGTCCAGGGCGCCAAGATAGGCCGCCGCGACGGCCACGAAGATGATGGTGACGGCGGTCGCCTGGACCAGCGTCTCACGGTCGGGCCACTGGACTTTCTTCAGCTCGGCCCAGCAGGAAAGCAGGAAACCGATGACCCCGCCGCGCGCACGGCTCTGCCGTTCGGCGGTGGCTTTTTTCTGCTGGCGGGCGAGTTGCTCTTTCTCGCGCCGTTTCTGCTCGTCACGTTCCTGCCGCTCCGCCTGCTTGGCGGCTTTCGCCTCGGCGCGCTTTGCCGACCGTGAACTCTGGTGCGGCGCGTCCGGGGTCTCCAGGTCGGCCTCCGGGGCGCCCGCGGCGAGGCCTTTCTCGAAGGCTTCGACCTCGGCAACGTCACCGGAGACACCGACTTGGGTGTCGTGCTGCGCCCGCGACTCAGCGCGGCGCTCGGAGCTTGAGCGTTTCTGCTCTTCAGCTTCCCGAGCGCGGCGTTCAGCCTTGCGCTGTGCGCGGGTTTTCGCCATCGACCTCTACCGGGTCTCTTTGTGCGGGGTGTGCTTCCCGCACCAGCGACAGAACTTGCGCAGCTCGACACGGTCGGGCGTATTACGCCGCGACTTGTTGGTCTGATAATTGCGACGCTTGCAGTCTTCGCAAGCCATCGTCACCGCGATGCGGACATCTCCGCGAGCCATCTGTCCCCTCAAGTTCCGTGCCCGAAGGCACTCGTTACAAAGGAAAACCTCGGGCCGAGGCGCGAGGCTCCGACAAGGATAGCGGGCGCGAACCGCTTAGGTGGGAAGCCTCTGAGCGGCGGGTCTCAGCCTTCGGCGCGCGTCTGAGCTTTAACCTGCGTCGCGATCAAGTTCGCGTATTTCGCGGTCGCCCCTCCGGTCGTGGAGCAAGAGAGCGTTTCGGCGCCGGCGCCGGCGAAGTTGCGAGTGCCCGAGAGGGAGAGGGTCGCGGTCTCGGTCACACCGTTCAAGTCGTCGACCGCCTTGCCACCGCTCGCCAGCGTGCAGGTGACCGTGCCTGGTGCCGTAGCTTCGACCACGACGTTCGCGGTCACGACGTAGGCACCGGCGCCGAGATTCTCGCCGGCAACCGAGGTCGCGGTCGTCCCGATCGTCTTTTCGGTGCCACTGAAGACTTCGAAGGCCGGGCCGGTCCCGTCGGCCCCCGGCGCACCTTTCGCGCCGGTGTCGCCCTTCGCGCCGGTCGCTCCTTTGGCGCCGGTCGCGCCTTTCGGGCCCTGTTTGCCGGTCGCGCCCTGCGGACCGGCGGGGCCGCGGTCGCCCTGCAGCTGGCTGCGCGTCTTCTTCGCGATCTTGCCCGCCGTCACCGCTTCCGGTTTCAGCTGGCCGGTGCCGACCGAGTTGCGCGGCAACTGGGTGGCGGCGAAGGCGGCGCCGCCGAGCGCGAGGAAGAGGGCGAGCGAGGCGACGACGTTGGCGTACGTGAGGTGACGGCGCAGGTAGTCCACGCCGCCACCCTAACGTCCGCTGAGGCGGCGTGGGGGCGCCTCGCGGTGTCCTCGGTCGCTCACTTCGGGTCACGCACTGGTGTGCGTTCCCCTCGCTTCGCTTCCCTGCGTCCTTGCGAGGCCGGCCCCCGCCGCCTGAGGCTCAGCCGACGTCGCGTTGGGTGAGGCGCCAGAGGCCGATGGCCAGTGGGACGCCCATCCACAGCGCCAAGGCCACCAGACCCTGGGCCCATTGATGCCCGCTCATCACTTCGGTCGTCAGCGGTTCCAGCGCTTCGGCGCTGTTGATCCACTCGATGACCCCGCTGAGCGCGTGGATCGAGCCGAGCGCCGCGAACGCGACCGGCAGCACGAAGTAGAGGACGATCGCGGGGGCCGAGGACTGCAGGGCGGCGCCGAAGCCGATCCCGATGATCATCGCGGTCACCACGTAGACGATGTCCTGGCCGAGCAACCCGAGCGACAGCGACCAGTGGTTCGGCGCGTCGGTCGAGGCGATCGCCGTGCCGAGCACCGCCAGCACCAGCGCGATCGCCGTCGCGATCAGGGCCAGGACGGTCCCGGCGAGCAACTTCGCGACGAGCAACCGGGGGCGCTCCGGGACCAGGGCGAAGCTGACCAGCGCCGTCCGCTGCGACCACTCCGAGCTGACCAGCAGGATGCCGATGACCGGCAGGAGGATCCCGGCGGGTTGCAGACCGTTGGCGAGGATGTGCTGGAAGGTGCGCTGGTCTTCGTGGGCGAGGAACACGGTGAGCAGGACCGCGACGAGCGTCAGGCCGGCCACCGCAAGCAGCAACCAGAAGCCGCTCCGGGTGTCGGTCGCCTTGCGCAACTCCACCTTGGCGAGGCGGACCAGGCCCGGTCGCCGGTCGCGTCCGGCCGCCACCGTCGTCATCTCATTGGGATCGATCGCGTGGGCGTTCATCGCTCCACCTCGTTTCCGTCGTCGGTGGTCGTCAAGTCGAAGAACAGTTGCTCGAGGCCGGCGTCCCCGGCGGGCGCCAGGTGGACGAGGGCGACCCCTCCCTCCTGCGCCGCGGCGCCGACGGCGCGCGGCTCGGCGTCGACCAGGAAGCCACCGCCTTCGCTCTCGCGAGCCTCGAGCCCGGCCCCGGCGAGGGCGCGGCCGAGCGCCTCGCCGTCGTCGGCCCGGACCAGCGTCCCGGCGTCGGAAAGCAGCTCTTCTTTGCTCCCCTCGGCGACGATCTTGCCGCTGCCGATGATCACCAGCCGGTCGGCGATCGCGTCGACCTCGTGCAGAAGATGTGAGGAGAGCAGCACGGTTCCGCCACGCTCGGCGAAGTCACGGAGGAGCCCGCGCATCCAGCGCATCCCCTCCGGGTCGAGGCCGTTGGCGGGCTCGTCGAGGATCAGCACTTCGGGTTCGCCGATCAGGGCGTTCGCGATCCCCAGCCGCTGGCGCATCCCGAGCGAGTACTGGCGCACCCGTTTGCGCGCCGCCGACTTCTCGAGTCCGACCAGGCCGAGCAGGTCGTCGACCCGCTTCTCGTCGACCCCGATCGTCTGGGCGGAGATCGCCAGCGCCTCGCGGCCGCGTCGGCCGCCGTGCTGGGCGGAGGCGTCGAGCAACACGCCGACGCGGCGCCCCGGGTTCGGCAGCGCCCGATAGGAGCCGCCGAGCACCCCGGCGGTCCCCGAGTCGGGACTCGAGAACCCACAGATCATGCGCATCGTCGTCGTCTTCCCGGCCCCATTGGGGCCGAGGAAGCCGGTGACGGTGCCCGGCTCGCAGCGGAAGGTCACGTCGTCGACGACGGTCCTCCCACCAAATCTCTTGGTCAACTTCTCGGCTTCGATCATGTCGTCAGATTTCCCCTTCCGCGCGTCGCGCACATCCGCCGCTGGTCGCCGCTTCTCCCCGCCCAAGGTCGACGGCCGACCCCTACTTTGGTAGCGACCCCGGACCCCACGGCGGCCCTACGCTGTGGCCATGGCCTCGGTCGAGGTGAACCAAGGGCTGGACCCGGCGCGCTGGCAGCGGCGAATGCTGCCCGGCTCGATGGTCGATGGGCCAGGCGCCGAGCGCAGCGTGCGCGACTGGGTCGTCGACACCATCGTCACGCTGGTCGCGCTGGGGATCGGGCTGATCGTCCTGCACGACACCTGGGCCGACCACGGGACCGCCGCCAAGGCCGTGGACATCGCGCTCGGGATCGCCTCCTTGGCCGCCCTCTGGGACCGCCGTCGGCACCCGGTCGGCGTCGCCGCCTTCGTCGTCCCGGCCTCGGCCGTCTCCGGGCTCGCCGGGGGCGCCGGGCTCGTCGTCCTCTTCAACGCGGCGATCCGCTGCAACCGGCGTGACCTGATCTGGATCGCGGTCGGCTCGTTTGCCGCCTCGGTCGTCTACGCACTGATCTACGCGACCAGCGGCGCCGACTTTCGCGACAACGTCGTGATCACCGTGCTGCTGCTCGGCTTCACGGTCGGCTGGGGTCTCTTCGTGCGGGTGCGGCGCGATCTCATCGGCCAACTTCACGAGCGGGCGGCACGGCTCGAAAACGAGGGTCGGCTGCGGGCCGAGCAGGCGCGCTCGGCGGAGCGCGAACGGATCGCACGGGAGATGCACGACGTGCTCGCCCACCGGCTCTCGCTGCTGAGCCTGCACGCCGGGGCGCTCGAATTTCGTCCCGGCGCGCCGCCGGAGGAGATCGCGGCGACGGCGGGGGTCGTCCGCGAGGCGGCGGCCGCGGCCCTGGAGGAGCTGCGCGACGTGGTCGGCGTGCTGCGCGAGGGAACCGACTCCGCGACGCGCCGCCCGCAACCGATACTCGCCGACCTGCCGACGCTGATCGAGGAGTCGCGGGCGGCGGGGATGCGGATCGAGGCGGACCTCGACCTGCCCGAGGACGGCGAGGACCCTGGCGCCGGCGGTGCCGGGCGGACCGCGTACCGCGTCGTCCAGGAGGGGCTCACGAATGCTCGCAAGCACGCGCCGGGCGCGTTGGTCAGGGTGCGGGTCGAGGCGGGCGAGGACGCGCTGGCGGTCGAGGTGCGCAACCGGGCGCCGCTGCGCCCGGTGCCGGCGCCGGCGCTGCCGGGGGCGGGAAGCGGGCTGATCGGGCTCGGCGAGCGGGTGGAGCTGGCGGGAGGCGAGCTGGACTCCGGCGTGGCCGAGGGCGGCGACTTCGTCCTCGCGGCGACGCTGCCATGGGAACGGCGGGCGCGATGAGCCAGGGCCCGATCCGCGTGATGCTGGTGGACGACGACCCGCTGGTCCGCTCCGGCCTGCGGATGCTGCTCGGCGGCACCGAGTCGATCGAGGTCGTCGCCGAGGCCGACGACGGTGACAAGGTCCTCGCGGCGGTGGACCGCCACCGGCCCGACGTCGTCCTGATGGACATCCGCATGCCGGGCCTGGACGGCGTCTCCGCCGCGGGCCTCCTCGCCGCCCAGCCCTCGCCGCCCGCCATCTTGATGCTGACCACCTTCGACGCCGACGACCTGGTGCTGCGGGCGCTGCGGGCGGGCGCCGCCGGGTTCCTGCTGAAGGACACGCCACCCGCCGAGATCGTCCGCGCGATCGAGCTCGTCCACGCCGGCGACTCGATGCTCTCACCCGCCGTCACCCGGCGGCTGATCGACCTGGTCGCCGGCGAGGTCGACGAGACCACACCCCGGGCCGACGCCGACCGCCTCCTCGCCGACCTCTCGCCGCGCGAGCTCGAGGTCGCCCGCGCCGTCGGCCGCGGCCTCTCCAACGCCGACATCTCCGCCGAGCTCCACCTCAGCGTCGCCACCGTCAAGGCCCACGTCTCCCGCCTCCTCGAGAAGCTCGGCGCCGACAACCGCGTGCAGATCGCCCTGCTGATCCGCGACGCCTCGCCGCCGACCGGGCGGCGCTAGCCAGGGGTGCTGCGGGGGCTGGGCGGGCGGGCTGCGGATGGGGCGGAAGCCGGCCCCCGAGGGAGGGGCGGGGCCGCGGCGCCGGCGCGGTCGTCCTTTGGTCCGGGGGACGGACGTAGGGTCGACCGCAGTGAGGTCTCGGGGCCGTTTGAAGCCGGCGCCCCGAGGCCAAGGGACGCAAGGGCCGGCGGCGAGCCCGGCCGTCTCGGCCACGGCCCTGGCCGGCTGTGGCCGTGGCCGAGACGGCCGGGTCTGCGGGGGGTGACGAGGGACCGTCGCGTGCGGGTCACGCGGGCGCATAAGAGGGACGCGGGTCCCGCGAGGCGCACGCGAGGGACACGGATCCGTGACCGAAGGCGGACCTCGTCACGGAGACCGTGGGAACTCCACGCTTCCGTTCGTGTCGTCCGACCGTCACGGAGGCGCGGGCGACCCTGGTTACGCATAGGTTCACTCAGGTCGCCCGCACTCTCGGGGACCTCGATCCCGGTGCCGGGAGGTGACCCGGAGCGCGCGGGGGTGTGACGTTCCCGGCATCTTCGTCACGGATCGGGGCGAGGTCGGGGGAGGTGCCGGCTCTCCCTGGCTTCTCTCGCGCGGGAGGGTGACGGATGTTTCACGAACCCCTCACGTCCTGGGCGTCTCATGGCGGTCACAGCCAGCCAGGACCGCCATGAGACGCCCAGGACCGATCTCGGACGGCCGCGCCCGCCAGAAGCACAACCCCTACGGCGTCGTCGGTTCCAACCCGATCACGGTGTAATAGCCGACCAGGATCAGACGCCTGCCGTCGGAGATCATCGGCGTGTAGCCGGACTGGTCGATCTCGAAGTTCTTCTTGTGGGTGCGGACGTCGATGCCGATGGTCTTTTTCGTGACGAAGCTGGCGACGTAGACGGTGTGGCCGATCAGGGTCGCCGTCCCCTCCACCGGGCCGCCCACGTCGTAAGTCCAGCGGACCTTGCCGGTGCGGGCGTCGAGGGCGAAGAAGCGTCCGTTTTCGGAGCCGATGTAGACGGTCGGCGGGGTTCCGGGCACCTGGGCGACGGCGGGCGAGCCGTAGACGGCGCCGCCGGTTTCAAAGGTCCACTTCACCTTGCCGGTCGCCTCGTCGAAGGCGTAGACGATGCCGTCGTCCCGGGCGGCGTAGACGTTGCCGAAGGCGATTGCCGGCGAGGAGAAGAAGCCGCCCTGGCCGTAGGGCGCCACGGTGCTGGTGTTGGTCCGCCATGCCGGCTTGCCGGTGTTCGCGTTCAAGGCGAACATCGAGCTCTCGTAGTCGGCGACGAAGACGTTGCCGTCGTCGTAGCTGGGGCTCGCTTTGATCGCCCCGGGCGCCTGGAAGGTCCAGACCGTGTGGCCGTCGCCTGCATCGAGCGCCAGCATCTTGCCTTTGTCGGTGCCGATATAGACGTTGCCGTCGACCGGCAGCGGCGAGGATTCGAGGTGCGTGCCCAGGTGACGTTCCCAGACCGTCTTCTCCGTCTTCACGTTGCCCGCCGCCAGGGTGCCGTCGAGGAAGGCGCCGTAGACCAGGCCGCGGTAGTAGGCCGGACCGGTGACGATCGACTGGTTGCCTTTGTTCTGCGGGTCCAGCTTGAGTTCGCCGACCACCCTGTGGGTGCCGAGCTGGATCGCTTTGCCGTTGCCGTACTTGTTGATCGTGTAGGCGACGCGGCCGCCGATCGCCGGCGGGAACTCGATCAGCGCGTGCGTGTTGATCGACCACGCCTGCTTCAGCGGCGGATCGAGCGGCCGATCGATTTCCCCGCGGTTGGCCGGCAGGTAATGGGTCCGCTGCGGGACCCGGCCGAAGAAAGGCCAGTCGATGTAGCCCGGTTCGAGGGTGTTCATCGGCACCGTCGCCGGGCCTTCGGCGGTCGTCGTCCCACCCGTCGAAGTCGGTGCGGTCGACGCGGATCCGCCGCCCGACGAGCTCGACGACCCTCCTCCGCCGCACCCGATCCCGAGCAGGGCGAGGAGGGCGACGAGGGCGACGAGGGCGAGCAACGAGGCCGAGGCCGTTTTCGGTCTGTTCGTCATCGACGGGAGTGATATCGACCGACGGGCGCCGGCAGATGAGCGACTCGCGGGGCGGCGTTTTCGCACGATCCGCGAGGTCCGCCGGGGTCACCGTCGCCTGCGCATCGACCCTTCGTCCAGATCCTCAAAAATATGCCTGTCGGTTAGGCATTCTTGGGTAAATGCAACCTACGCGGCTCGCGCCGGAACCCAGTCTCGTCGCGACCAGCCTCGGGCGGGAACGGATGCTGGATGCGCTGCGTCGGCTCTACCAGGTGGTCGAGATCTCCGAGCCCCCGCGGATCGAGGACTACTGGATCGTGATCCCGGCCGAGCCGGCGAAGGTCTACCCCGGGCTGCAGCGCGCGGTGCCGGACTGGTTCGAGCTGTTCGTCGTCCCCAGGGAGGGCCGGCGGGAACGCTGATGTCCCTCGCCGTCAGCTCAGCTTTGCCGCGTTCAACCTGCAGTTGATGAAGCCGAACGGCAGCACCTGGTTGTTGGCCTTGTTGATGTTCAGGCTGAGCTTCGCGAAGATGTGCTGGGCGCCCGCCTTGTCGCCGGCCTTCAGCTTCTTGCCCGCCGTATCGAACAGTTCGGCCTCGATCTTCAGGTAGGAGAACCATTTCGTGAGGCGCGCCTCGTCGGCGCTCGGCCGGGGCAGGGCTTCAAGTTCGCGCAGCGTCTGCGCCTGCTCCTTCGAGGCCTTGGCGAACTTCGCCGCCGCCGTCTTCAGCTTTCCGGTCTTCACTTCACCGCGCACCCCGGCGAGGATCGCTTCGTTCGCCTTCGCGCTCGACTTGCAGATCGGCTCGGCGGCTTCCTTGTATTCCTCGCGACTGACTTCGGCGGCAAACGCGGTCGCGACCAGAATCAGGGCGACGATCGTGGAACCGATAACGATGGCAAAAGTACGTTTCATGGCATCTCCCTCCCGGGAACGAACACTACAGCGCGCTTCTCCAGAGCGGCGACGTAGTCCGCCTTGCCCTCGATGTAGGCGAGGCGATCGCCGGGCCGCGCGGCGACCAGCTTCCGCTTCAGCTCGGCGTAGGCCGTCGCCTCCTCCGGGCGAGCCCGCAGGTAGTCGCGCAGCGCCAGGTGACGCATCTCATGGTCGCTTCCCGCCGCGCAGACGTGAAGGTGAAAGGTGCGCGGCCGCGTGGCGGGCTTGCCGAAGAAGTGGAGCTCGGGCGAGTCCGGGTCGGGCGCGAAGAGGTAGCCGAGCTCCTCCAACGGGAGCCTGTAGCGCTCGGTCGGCCGGATCTCGGCGACCGAGGCCTGGAGGTCGAGGATCGGCTTCGCCGCCATTCCCGGCACCGCGGTCGAGCCGACGTGGTCGATCCGCACCGCCTGGCCGCCGAGCGCCGCCTCGATCCGGGCCATCTCGGCTGCCGCGATCTCCGGCCAGCGCGGGTCGGGATCGACGATCCGGATCGCCGGGTCGAAGCGGTCGTCCAGCGAGGGGTGCCTCGACGGGCCCTGCGCCATCGCTCAGAGTCCGAGCCCGCGGACGCCGTCCTCGTCCCAGCCGAGGTGGTGGGCCACCTCGTGGCGGACGGTCTGGGCGACCTGGGCGCGCAACAGCTCCGGGTCGTGGCCGAAGTCCCGTTCCAGGGTGTCCTGGTAGATGACGATCCGGTCGTGGAGGTCGTCGCCGGCGACGGTGTCGCCGACGTAGTGGCCGTAGGCGTGGAACTCGTGCCCGCGGGTCGAGATCACGATCGGGACGTCGTCGAGGACCTCGGCCGGCTCCTCCGGCAGGGCGTCGATCGCGAGCCTCACGTACTCCTCGAATTCGCTCGCCTTGCGCTCGGTGTCGGGCAGGACGGCGAGCGCTTCGCTGCGCTCGGCGATCCGCCGGAACTCCTCCTCTGACATCTCGTTCGCTCCGAGGGCGACCATGCCCCAGGCGGCCAGCAGCACCACGGTGCCGATCGCCATCGCCATCAGCATCAGGTCGAGAAGCTCCATATATGTCCAGGGTAGCCTCCGGCCTCCGGGCGTCGGCCGTCCCGAATAGGCTGGCGCGCGGCGGGGACGGGCAAATCGCGGGAGGGGGAAACGTGAAGTTGGTGATCGGGATCGTGCGCCCGGAGAAGGCGAACGACGTGCTGGAGTCGCTCTATCGGGCGGAGGTGCGGGGCGTCTCGATGAGTCGCGTGCAAGGGCACGGCGGGGAGCTGGAGCGGGTCGAGACCTACCGCGGGACGACCGTGAAGATGGGCCTGGCCGAGAAGGTCCGGCTCGAGATCGCGGTCTCCGACGAGTTCGTCGAGGCGACGATCGACGCGCTCTGCGAGGGCGCCCGGACCGGCGAGGTCGGCGACGGAAAGATCTTCGTCGTGCCGCTGGAGCAGGCGGTCCGGATCCGCACCGGCGACCGCGACACCGGGGCCGTCACCCCGGTCGGGAAGTGAGCGTCGCGACCATCCCCGCCGCGGTCGTGGGGATCGACGCCGGGGACACCGCCTGGATGCTCGCGGCGACGGCGCTGGTGCTGATGATGACCCCGGCGCTCGGGCTCTTCTACGCCGGCCTGGTGCGCTCGAAGAACACCCTGAACACTTTCATGATGTGCATCGGCGCAATCGCCGTGGCGATGGTGCTCTGGGCGCTGGTCGGTTATTCGCTCGCCTTCGACGGCACCGGCTCCATCCTCGGCGGCCTCGGCCACGTCGGCCTCAGCGGCGTCGGCTTCGCCCCCCGCGAAGGGACCGAAATCCCCGCCCTCCTCTTCATGGCCTTCCAGGCGACCTTCTGCATCATCACCGTCGCCCTGGTCTCCGGCGCGGTGGTCGAGCGGATGCGCTTCGGCCCCTTCCTCGTCTTCGCCGCGCTGTGGTCGGTGCTGGTCTACGCGGTCCTCGCGCACTGGGCGTTCGGCGGCGGCTGGCTGCAGTCCGGCGGCACCCTCGACTTCGCCGGCGGCGTGCCGGTGGAGATGGGCTCCGGCTTCTCCGCCCTCGCCGCGGCGCTGGTGGTCGGCGCGCGCAAGGACTACGGTCGCCAGGCGCTCCTCCCCCACAACGCGATGTACGTGCTGCTCGGCGCCGGCCTGCTCTGGTTCGGCTGGTTCGGGTTCAACGGCGGCAGCGGCTTCGGGGTCGGGGACCCGAGCGTCCTCGCCTTCACCAACACCCTCCTCTGCCCCGCCTGCACCCTGGTCGTCTGGTTCGCGCTGGACCTGATCCAGGGACGGAAGGTGACCGCGATCGGGGCGGCGACGGCGATCGTCGTCGGCTGCGTCGCGATCACCCCCGCGGGCGGCTACATCAGCCCGGGCTGGGCGATGCTCCTCGGCGGGCTCGCCGCGCTCCCCTCCCACGCGATCATCACCTGGCGCACCCGGACCCGGGTCGACGAGACGCTCGACGTCCTCGCCGCCCACGGCACCGCGGGCCTGGTCGGGATCCTCTTCATCGGCTTCTTCGCCGAGACCGCCTGGAACGGCGTCTCCGACGGCCTCTTCTACGGCAACGCGGCGCAGCTC
The DNA here is from genome assembly GCA_963782515.1 of uncultured Actinomycetes bacterium. Lineage (GTDB taxonomy): Bacteria > Actinomycetota > Thermoleophilia > Solirubrobacterales > 70-9 > VAYN01. Next base: position 2,551,060 of record CAWAJY010000004.1, read on the forward strand.
TGGCACCAGGTGCTTGCCGTCCTCGTCGCCCCGACCTACGCCTTCGTCGTCACCTTCGGCCTCTTGAAGCTGATCGGCCTGGTGACGCCGCTGCGGACGACCGAGCACCAGGAGGCGCTCGGCATGGACGTGACCCAGCACGGCGAGGAGGCATACGTGACCGGCGAGGGCGCGATCCTGATCACCGCCGAGGCGGGGATCGAGGCCGAGGTACAGGTGGCCGACCCGGCCTAGCCGGGTGCGGGCGCATGGCGGTTATCGTTGCGCACCATCAAGCGAGCGATGGGGAAGGCGGGGGTACGTTGACCGAGAGCGGCGAGGTGACGACGCGGATCACGCACATCGGCGGGCCGACGGCCTTGATCGAGGTGGACGGCTGGCGGATCCTCACCGATCCGACCTTCGACGCCCCGGGCCGGAAGTACTCGTTCGGTTGGGGGACCTCGTCGGTCAAGCTCGTCGGGCCGGCGATCCCCGCGGATGAGATCGGCCGGATCGACGCCGTCCTGCTGAGCCACGACCACCACGACGACAATCTCGACGCCGCCGGGCGGGCGCTCCTGCCGTCGGCAGGGGTCGTGGTGACGACGACCTCGGGGGCGGCAAGGTTGGGCGGCTCCGCCCGTGGCCTGGCCCCTGGGGCGACCACCCGGCTCGAAGCTCCCGGGAAACCGACGATCGAGGTGACGGCGACCCCATGTCGCCACGGCCCGCCGCTGAGCCGGCCGATCGTCGGCGACGTCATCGGCTTCGCCCTCGCCTGGGAGGGCCAGACCGACGGGGCGCTCTGGATCTCCGGGGACACCGTGCTCTACGACGAGCTGCGCGAGGCGGCGACGCGCTTGAAGGTCGACGTCGCCCTGGTGCACCTCGGCGGGGTCAGGTTCCCGATCTCGGGTCCCCTCCACTACACCCTCACCGCGTCCCAGGCCGTCGAGCTGATCGAGCTGATGGAACCCCGGACCGTCGTGCCGATCCACTACGAGGGCTGGAGGCACTTCCGCGAGGGCAGGAGCGCCGACGAGGCGGCCTTCGCCCAGGCTCCGGCAGCGGTGCGCGACGCGGTGCGCTGGGTGCCGATCGGGACTGCGGTCGAGCTCTGACCCGGCCGGCCGCGCCGGGCGACGCTCAGCCGCAGGCCGGGGAGCCCGCCGCGAACTGGGCCAGGGTGCAGCGGTAGGCGCGCGGGTAGTAGGCGCCCATCGCGGCGGCGGTGGCCGATGGGCTGGCCGTCTGCGGTGCGTCCTGCACCGCCTGGCCGAAGCTTTCGTTCGGCAGCATGTTGCGGAAGATGAGGATCTGGCGGGAAGCGGGCTGGGTCCTCGACAGGGGGATGAAGGTGCCACCCGCGGCTTCAACCGCCGCGCGCTCGCCGGGCGGGGCGACGACGAAGGCGTATTCGCCGGCGGCGTCCAGGTCCGTTTCGAAGTCGGCCGCGCAACCGTATTCGGTGCCGCCGCCCCGCTCCGGATTCGCCACCACGGGCCAGGGGCTGCGGTAGACGTTGTTGCAGAGCGACCAGTAGCGCAGCTGCAGGCCTTGCTGCGGCCAGGGCACCGGGCTCTCCCCCGCCGGGGTCGTCGCCGCCTTCCCTCTCACCACGACCACCTTGCCCGGCACCGGCCGGAAGAGCGCCGAGACGTAGGCGTTGTTGACGTTCGGGAAGAAGGAGTTGGTCGAGGCGGCACTGGCGCGGAAGAACTGCAGCGGCGGCGGGCAGGCGGAGCCGCGACAGGGGCTCGTCCCTTCCGCGCCGCCTTCGAGCTTGTGGCGGAGCTTTCGCATCGCCCGGTGCAGCTTCGCGGTCGGCTTGGCGTGGAGGAACTGGGCCGCCTGAGGCTTGCCGCTCGGTGCCGGGCAGCGCGGCAGCGTCACCCGCTGCCCGTCCTTGGCCAGACGGAGGGTCGGCAATGGCACCGTCCCGTTGCCGCCGGTCGGCAGGTAGACGCGGTAGAGGAGGAAGCCGAGCGGCGCGCCGCTCTTGCCGGCGGCGGCGCCGCTCGGGGCCAGGGGCAGGGTGTTCGCCTCGCCCGGCTTCGCTTCCCCGCTCAGCGTCAAGGTGAAGGAGCCGCCGGGTTCGCCCTTGGTCTGGAACGGATTGACCGAGCCCGCGGCCGGATCGATTTCGAAATCCGCGAGACCGGAGGACACGCCGTCGGCTTCGAAGGACCCGCCCGCTTCGTCGTAGACGTTGAAGGACATGTAGCGCGCGTCCGGATAGCGCCCTTCGACTTCGATCTCCAGTCCTTCTTCGGCGTAGAACGGGGTCGTCCAGTAGGTGGCGGCCGCGTCGGGGAATGCCACGTTCAGCGTTTCCGGGGTCGTCTTCACCCACCACGAGCAGTGCGGGAAGGGAGATTCGGGCGCCGCCGCCGACGCCCCGACCGGAGCCGCGACGAGGCTTGCGACGACCACGACCAGCAGGGCGAGAAAGAGGCGGGTTGAGGTGGCGCGCTTCACGGCAGAGGTTGCTTCGACAGGAACCCACCCCTCCTTGAATCGGGACCCACCGCTTGACCCTCCCCTCGGGGGAGACCCGATACTGGTGCCGTGCCCAGGCCATCCGAACTGATCCCGATCGGCGAGTTCGCGCGGCGCTCGCGCCTGAGCGTCAAGCAGCTGCGCAGCTACGACGAGCTCGGGCTGCTGGCGCCGGCCTACGTGGATCCCGACTCCGGCTACCGGTACTACCACCGCGGGCAGGCGCGCACGGCGATCACGATCGCCCTGCTGCGCTCGCTTCAGGTCCCGCTCGGCGACGTCCACGACCTGCTCGTCGCCGAGCCGGACCGGGTCGCCGGCCAGCTCGCCCGCCAGCGCCTGCGCATCGAAGGCGAGGTCGAGCGGGGCCTGCGCACCCTGCGCTCGCTCGACCGGCTGCTCCAGGGCGACGACCTCTTGCCCTACCGGGTGCAAGAGCGCGAGGAACCGGCGGTGGTTCTGGTCGGCCTCTGGGCCGGCTGCCCGGGAGAGGACCTCGACCGCGAGGTTCCCGAGACCATCGCCGCGCTCGCCGAACGGGTGCCCGCGAGCGACTTCGCCGCCACCCCGGCCGTCGGGCGCTACCCCCTCGACCTCGAGGGGGAGGTCTCCTACTTCGTGGGGATTCAGGCGGGCGCGGCAGGGGACGCAGAGGGGCTGGAAGCGCTCTCGCTCCCGGCGACCCGGGTGGCGGCAACCGTGCACGCGGGTTCCTACGACGAGATGCGACTCGCCTACTACCCGTTGCTGGCCCAGGTCGAGGAACACGGCGGGACGCCCGGATCGTTCGTGCAGGAGGTCTACCTCGACGCCCCGCCGGCCGTCCCCGTCGATCGCGCCCGGACCGAAGTCCTGACTGCCGTTCTCCGGCGCCTCGCGCCGGATGTCCGAAAACGAAGTCGAAGGAGGAAGCCGATGAACGTACGCACCATCTACCCGGTGCTGATGACCGACCGCCTGGAGGAGTCGCGCCGCTTCTACGCCGCGCTGCTCGACCTCGACCTGGCCTTCGATTCCGACTGGTTCGCCCAGCTGATCTCGGCCGGGACCGACCAGGCTCAGATGGGGCTGGTCGCCGGCGACCACGACTCGATCCCCGCCGCCTTCCGCGGCCGGCCCGGGACCGGTCTCTTGTCACGGTCGAGGTGGAGGACGTCGACTCCGTCTACGAGCGCGCCATCTCGGAAGAGCTCCCGGTCGAGCTGCCGCTGCGCGACGAGGAGTGGGGACAGCGCCACTTCATCGTCCGCGATCCGAACGGGATCGCCGTCGACATCGTCAAGGTGATCCCGGCAACGTCGAGCGAAGCGGCAGCGCAGTACACCGCGGCCGCGCCCACCGACTAGGGCCCGGGCGTGGGGCGAGCGCTCAGACCCGCGCGAGCGTTCGCCCATTTCGATGCGTGCCTTCTGCCTGGTCGCTTCCGCCACCCTCCACGCCCCCGTCCCGAGGTCCTGTGGAGACTTGATCGGCAGAAGGGGGAGCGCAACGCCTCCCGCGGAATCTGCCGGTGCTCCCACTAGCTTCACCGCCGTGACCGTGCTGAAGATCCAACTGGTGAAGGGCGAGACGCGGCGCTATCGCTCGCTCTTCCACCGCGCCGACGGTGTGACGATCGAACTGGAGGGCGGCAGCTACAACAAGGTCGGCGGCCCCCACCGCGAGGTCCCCCACGACCTCGCGCACCTCGTCGTCGAGGACGAGCTCGACCTCGCGATGGGCGTCTGGGGTGTGCTGGCGAAGGGCGGCCTGTTCCGTCTCGCCACCGTGGTCGGCGGCAGGCAGCGCCCACATGCCGCGGCACGGGCGGAGGCGATCACCAAGGGCGCGACCGAGAGCCTCAACCAGGCGGAGATGCTGGTCGGGGCGGCCTGCGCCCTGGCGGCCGCCGACCGGCTCGATGCGCCCGCGCTGCGCGCCGACGTCGGCGCGCGCTGGCGCACGCCGACGATCGCCGCCGCGCCCCTGGAGCGCATCTTCGACCGGCTCCGCGAGGGAAGCCGGAGCTGGGCCGAGTTGCACCCGGGTGAGGGCCTGGACCTGAGCTGGAAGGAGCGCTGAACCACGGAGAGCGTCGCCGGCCGACCGGGGCCTCCCCTGCGTCACACCCCACGGGCGACCGCCGCCCACACGCTCGGCCTAACGGCGGCCGCCGGGAGGCCGGGGTCAGCTCCCGCGGCCCTGAGGATCGCCGGCCCTGCCCGCCGTCCGGCGAATTGCCGGGCGAGGGCCGCGGCCCGCAGCGGGCGAGGGCCGTAGGCGGCGGCGAGCAGTCGGCGCAGACGGCGCTCGGCCGCGGCGTCCAGCTGCTCCCGCGCCCGGATCCGCAACAGCGCCGCGTCGACGCCCGGAACCGGCGCGAAGGCCGTGCGCGGAACCCGGCGGGTGATGCGGATCTCGTACCGGGCCGACCACCAGGCGGCCCGGGCGGAGCGAGGCAGTGCCGCGCCGCGCCGGACCGCGAACCCGTGCTCGACCAGCAGGTCGACTCCGGCGCGGGGCATGCCAGGCGGGTCGAGCAGCGCCGCGACGACCGCCCCCGAGGTCGCGAAGGGGAGGTTGGCGACGACCTTCGCGCGGCGCGGAATGGAGATGTGGCGGAGGTCGGCCGCGACCACCGAGACGTTCTCGAAGCGGCGGAAGCGTCGTTTCAGCTCGGCGACGTAGCCGGGGTCGCGCTCGACCGCGGTGATAGTCGCGTCACTGGCGGCGAGGGCCGCGGTCAACGTCCCCGGCCCGGCGCCGAGCTCGAAGACCTGATCGGCGGGGGACAGATTCGCGGAGCGAACGAGGGCGCGGATGACCGCTGCCGATCGCAGGTGGTGGACGCCCGACGGGTTGGGTCGGGCACGTCGTGGAACGCGGGTGGACATGCTGCACTCCTTCGTCTCGGTACGAAGCGCGCCGGGACTGGTGTGCGAAGGCAGATGTCCGGCCGCGCTGGGTCGACGGGCCACCCCGGGGGTGGCTCGTGATCGCGGACGAAGCAGGCAGAAGTCCACGCCCCCTCAGGGGCGAGGTCCATGGCGCAAGCTCAGCGCCTCGAAGGTTGCTCCGCCGCGGTTAGCGGCGAAGACGAACAGCGATGGTGCAGGCAAAGGGCATACGCGGCAGGATAGCGGCGCACATCGCGACGTGGCAACGGGTGCCGGCCGGACTTTCCATTCAGCCCTTCACGCTGCCGTCCCAGTCGAGGGCGGAGACCCTGCTCACACCGCCGTAGAGGACTGCGGCGATCGACGAATGGAGCGCCTCGCCGGGGCTCAAGGTCAGAGCCGTGCCCGCCTCGATCGCGGCGGCGAGGCTGGTCTGCGGCGCGGTCCAGGGCTCGAGGATGGCGTGGTACCAGCCGCGAAAGCCGCCGTAGGCCATCCACTGCCAGACGCAGCCGAAGGTCTCCGGGTCGAAGACGAGGCCGACGCCGCGGCGGGTGGCGGGGTCGGTGGCCGCGGCCCAGCCGGCGCCGAGGCCCTGCAGCGCGTGCAGCCCGTGCGCTCCCAGCTCGGCCGGCGGCACCCGGCTGACATCGAACTCGCCACCGCCCCGGCACGGAACGAGTGGGTAGTCGTAGCGCTCGCCGAGCGCGCCCAACGCGCCGGCGACGCCGCCATCGGTGACCTCACCGATGGCGGCGGGCACGTCCAGGCGCATCCCCTGATGGACGGCGAGTGCCGCGTGGCTCCCCCAGCAAAACCGAAACGGCCGCGGACCGACGTTCTCGACCCGCGACTCGACCAGCAGCACCGGCCGGTCAGCCGACAGTGAGATCCGGCGACGCCAGCGGGCCGGAGTGATCGGCATCTGTGCCTCCATGACGACGGCCACCCGTCCCGGGCCCGCCTCCTCGACCTGGGGGTCGAGGCCGAGGTTCCACAGCTCCCCCATATAAGGGAGCTGTTCTCCGTGCTCGTTGAGGCAGGGATCGCAGGTGGGGAAGGCGTCGTCCCAGCCACCCGCGAAGTAGTCGTCGACGTCGGCCTGCAGCGGGCCCGGCCGTACCCGGACCCGCTGGTTGCGCCAGAGCACGTTGCGATCCGCCTCCTTGTCGATCAGGCTGAGAACCTTGCCGCCCATCCCCGGCAGGACGTCCGCCGCCAGGCAGCTGTTCTCGAGCCTGATCAGAGGCTGGCCGTCATAGGCCCAGCGCGAGTCGATGCGTGCGCTCAAACGCGGGCGACGGGGTTCGTGAGGCAAGCGCCACTCTCGGCGTCGAACAGCTTCAGCCGGCCAAGGTCGAGCGTCAGATCGGCGACGTCGCCGATCTTGACCCGATGGGCCGAGTCGACCCGGGCGATCACCCGGTCGAGGTTCCCCTCCAGCCCGTCGGACGGCAGGTCTTTCATCACCGCCTCCCCATTCCCGGAGCCGAGGTGCGGGTCGAAATGGAGGTAGATCTCCGGCCCCACCGACTCGACCAGCTCGATGCTCGCCCTGAAGCAGAGCCCACCCGCGCGTCCGGTCGGCGAACCGGTGTCGAAGTGCTCGGGACGAATCCCGGCGACGACTCGCTCGGGGACCGGCCCCGTCTCCCGCAGTCGCGCCCGGACCGCGGCGGGAAGCTCCCCCGCGCCGAATGGCAGCACGATCCGGTCGCCGTCGAGGCGGGCGTCCAGGAAGTTCATCGGCGGCGAGCCGATGAAGCCGGCGACGAACAGGTTGGCCGGTTCGTCGTAGAGCACCTGCGGGGAGCCGACCTGCTGGATCAGCCCGCCCTGCATCACGGCGACGCGGTCGCCGAGCGTCATCGCCTCGGTCTGGTCGTGGGTGACGAAGACCGTGGTGGTCCCCAGCCGGTCCTGCAGCTGGGCGATCTGCGCCCGCATCTGGGTACGCAGCTTCGCGTCCAGGTTGGAGAGCGGCTCGTCCATCATGAAAGCCTGCGGATCCCGCACGATCGCCCGCCCCATCGCCACCCGCTGGCGCTGGCCGCCAGAGAGGTTCGCCGGCTTGCGGTCGAGGTGGTCGGTGAGGTCCAACAGCGCCGCCGCCTCCTCGACGCGGCGGCGCTTCTCGTCCTTGTCCACCCGTGCGATCCGCAGGGCGAAGCCCATGTTGTCGCGCACGGTCATGTGCGGATACAGCGCGTAGTTCTGGAACACCATGGCGATGTCCCGGTCGCTCGGGGAGAGGTTGTTGACCAACCTCTCCCCGATGTAGAGCTCCCCTTCGCTGACCTCCTCGAGGCCGGCGATCATCCGCAGTGCCGTCGTCTTCCCGCAGCCCGACGGCCCGACGAGGATCATGAACTCCCCGTCGGCGATCGAGAGGTCGATCGCCTTCACCGCTTCGGTGCCGTCCCGGTAGCACTTGGTGACGCCGCGAAACTCGATCGCAGCCATGCTCAGCCGCCTCGACTGACTATCGACTCGAGTCCGCTCTGGATTTCCTCCGCCGCGTCGGCGGGGCTGATCGCACCGCTCAGCGACTTGTTGAACTGCTCGGCCATGATCGCCGACATGTCCCCGTAGTACGGCGACTTCGGCGGGGTCACGGCCTGGGCGATCTGGGCCTTGCCCTGGGCGATCGCCGGCTGGGACCTGATCAGCGCGGGATCCTCGTAGACAGCGGTCCGGGTCGGCAGGTACCCGATCGTTTCGGCGGTGTGGATCTGCTGTTCTTCGCTGGAGATGAACTTCGCCAGCGCGATCGCGGCTTCCTGACTGTCGGAGTACTCGTTGACGTAGAGGTTCCAGCCACCGCCGACGTTGACCGGGGGGATCTCGGTGGACGCCCGCGGCACGCTCGCGACACCGACCTCGGAGGGCTTGATCTCGGAGACTTCCGGATTCGAGAGTTCGCCGAACACGTAGGCCCAGTTGCGCAGGAAGACGGAGCGACCGGCGAGGAACGGAGTCGCCGCGTCGCCCTCTTCGAAGTTGGCGACGGCCGCCGGCGAGACCCCGCTGGTCACCATCGAGCGCTGGGTTTCGAGGCCTTCGATCGCCGGCGGCTGGTCGGCTTCGACCGTGTCGCCGTCGATCACCGAGCCACCCGAGGTCTCGATGAACTCGTTCCCGAGGATGGTGCCGCCCTCGTAGCGGGCGCCGGTGAAGGTGAAGCCGTCCTCGATCGAGGGGTCTTCGGACATGACCTTCAGCGCCATCTCCTTCAGTTCGTCCCAAGTCTCAGGCGGGCCCGAATAGCCGGCCTTGGCCAAGAGGTCCTTGCGGTAGAAGAGCAAGCCGACGTCGGTGAAGAACGGAATGCCGTAGATCTTGCCTTCCCATTCGTTGCCTTCCACCGAGGAAGGCAGGTACGCCTTGCGTTCGGCCGGGGTGAACTGCTTGGAGAGGTCCGCGAGCCAGCCGTTGGAGCCGAACTGCGCCGGCCACGAGACGTCTCCGGCGAAGACGTCGACTTCGCCGGACCCTGCCTGCAGCATGGTTCGCATCTGGTCGAAGTAGGCACCGGTGTCACTCGGCATCTCGCGGACCGTGATGTCGATGCCTTCCTTCTTCCCGAACTTGGCGATCTCGTCTTTCAGGGCGGGGAAGAGATCGTTGGTCATCCCCAGCGTGAGACTCGTTTCACCGCCTTCGGAATCGTCTCCCCCGCCCCCGCAGGCCGCGACCGCGAGGGCGAGGCCGAGGACTGCCGCGACAAGCGCGACCAGGCGGGCCCGACGTCCAGGCGGGCGCCGCGCGGGATCTCGGCCGGTCGAACGTGACTCTTCAGGTAGTGGCACTAAATTCACCTTCCTCCGTGAGTAACACTTGACATCGCATGCGGGAGCAGCTCATCCGCTCAGTGCCCCCGCGGTCAGGCCGGAGACGATCCGGCGTTGGAGCAACAGGACCATGATCAGGATCGGTGCGGTGACGACCAGCGCGGCGGCAGCCTGCGCCGCGTAGTCGGGCGTGAACTGGTTGGCGGCGTAGTTCGGGATCAGAACCGTGACCGGCCACTTCTCGTTGTCGAAGATGAACGTGTTGGCGAAGAGGTACTCGTTCCAGGTGGTGATGAAGGTGAGGATCGCCGCGGTGAAGACACCGGGCGCCGCCAGCGGCAGGATGATCAGGCGGAAGGTCTGCAGGGTCGAGGCGCCGTCGATCCTCGCCGCGTGCTCGAGGTCCCGCGGCAGCTGGCGGAAGAAGGCGGTGAGGATCCAGATGCTGAGCGGGAGCACGAACACGGTGTCGGTCGCGATCACCGCCGCGTAGGAGTCGAGCAGGCCGAGGTTGCGGAACTCGACGAAGAGCGGCGCGATGATCGCCACCATCGGGAAGAAGGCGATCCCGACGATCCCGGTCATCACCAGGCCGCGGAAGCGGAACTCGAGCCGGGCAAGCGGGTAGGCGGCGAGCGAGCCGAGGCCGAGCGCGATCACCGTGGTGCTGCCGGCGATGATCAGGCTGTTGAGCAGGGAGCGGAGGAAGAGCGGGTCGTTGAAGATCTTCTCGTAGTGCGCGAGGGTGAAAGTCTCGGGCAGGATCGTCGGCGGCGAGGCGGCGAGCTCACGGGTTTCGACGATGCTGATCTTGAAGATCCACAGCAGCGGCGCGACGACGGAGATGACGATCCCGGCGACCAGCAGGTAGACCCCGATCCGACCGAGGCGGCCTCTGGACATCGCTCAGGCCTCCCCTGCCGTGCGGGCGCCGAAGCCGCGGATGAAGAGCATCGCGATCGCCAGCGAGGTGACGAAGGCGAAGACGGCCGCCGCCGTGCCGGGCGCGAAGTTGAGCTCCGAGATCCGCACCCCCTCGTAGACGTAGGTCGAGATCGATTCCAGCTGCCGCTGCGCCATCACGTAGAAGAGGTCGTAGACCGCCCAGGCCTGCAGGGTGCGGAACAGCAGCGCGACCAGGATCGCCGGCCGCAGCAGCGGCAGGGTGATGCGGAAGAAGCGCTGCACGGCAGAGGCGCCGTCGACCCGGGCCGCCTCGGTCACCTCGCCGGGGATCGTCTGCAGCCCGGCGAGCAGCAGCAGGGCGATGAACGGGACCGACGTCCAGACGTCGACGAGGATCACGGCGAAGAGGAGCGAGTTGGGGTCGGAGAGGATCGGGCCGTCGACGAGGCCGAGCGACTGGGCGAAGTGGGCGAGGATGCCGACCTGGTCCTGGAGCATCAGCTTCCCGAGCACCGCCGCGACCGAGAGCGGGAAGGCCCACGGGATGAGGACGATCGCGCGGACCGCGCCGCGGCCGCGGAAGTGTTGGTTCAGGACCAGCGCGATGCCGAGCCCGAGGAGGAGCTCGATCGAGACCCCGACCACGGTGAAGATCGCCGTGTTGCGCAGAGCCTCGGTGAAGGCGGGGTCGGAGAAGAGGAAGTCGAAGTTGTCGAGGCCGACGAAGGGGCCCATCTCGGTGACGGTGGCCTGGTGCAGGCTGAGCCAGACCGTCTGCAGGACCGGGATCAGGGCGACGGCCAGCACGACGAGGACCGTCGGACTGACCATCGCCCAGGCGGTGCGCCGTTCACCGCGGCTGAAGGAGCCTCCGGTCACCCGGCCTCCACTTCCACCACGACCGCCTCGTTCGGCGCCAGGGTGAGCGAGCCGTCGACCCGCACCCCCTCGCGGGTGCGGTGGGTCGAGAGCACGACCTCCCCGCGCTCGGCCAGATCCAGCACCCGCTCCTCGCCACTGACGTTGAGGGCGACCAGCTTCACCTCGCTGCCGGCCGAGCGCAGGTAGGCGAAGCAGCTCTCGTCGCTGGAAGGGTGCTGCTCGTAGGCGCCGAGGCGCAGCGCCTCGCTGCGGGCGCGCAGCTCCACCAGCGACCGGTACAGGTTGAGGATCGAGTCGGGGTCGGCAAGCTGCGTCTCGACGTTGATCTCACGGTAGTCGGCGGCGGCCGGCAACCACAGCTGCTCCTCGGGAGCGCCGGAGAAGCCGCCGTTGGGCCCGCCGTTCCAAGGCATCGGGGTCCGCGTCGGGTCGTGACTGACGCCGCCGGCCTGGACGAAGGTGTCGCGCCCGCGCTCGGGCGGGACCACCTGATCCAGCATCCCCAGCTCGTCCGCGTAGAGCATGCAGGGCGAGCCGCGCAGGGTGAGCAGGGCGACCGCGGCGACCCGCGACTGCTCGCGACCGATCCGGGTCGCCAGGCGGCTGCGATCGTGATTGCCGAAGGTGAGGATCGGCCAGGCTCCGTCCGGCAACGCCGCCTCCAGCTCGCCGACCGTGGCGGCCAGCGCCTTGGCCTCCCACGGAGTCTCGATCAGCTGGAAGGCGAACGGCAGGTGGATCTCGTCGAGGCCGGGGCCGTAGAACTCGGCCCACCTGCTCCAGTCGACCGCCTCCACCTCGCCGATCGCGACCCGATCGCCGTCGTACTCGCCGAGGATCGAGTTGATCTCCCGCAGCACGCCATGGAGGTCGGGGTGCAGGCGGTCGTTGACGTGCAGCTGGCTGTAGTAATCCTCGGCCTGCAGCTCGAACGGGTTCGGCTCAGGGTTGGGGTTGGGTGGGTTGTCGCGCAGCTCCGGATCCTTCATCAGGATGTGGGCGACGTCGATGCGGAAGCCGTCGACGCCGCGGTCGAGCCAGAAACGGAGCACGTCGAGCATCGCCGCGCGGACCTCGGGGTTGCGCCAGTTGAGGTCTGGCTGCTCCTTGAGGTGGGTGTGCAGGTAGTACTGCTCGGTCACCTCGTCCCACTCCCAGACGGAGCCGCTCACCTCGCTCACCCAGTTGTTCGGCGGCTCGCCCGCGGCGCGCCCGTCCGCCCACACGTACCAGTCGCGCTTCGGGTTGGATCGCGAGGAGCGCGACTCCAGGAACCACGGGTGCTGGTCGGAGGTGTGGTTGGGGACGTAGTCGGCGATGATCTTGATCCCGCGCGCGTGCGCTTCGGCAAGCAGGCGGTCGAAGGTGGCAAGGTCGCCGAAGACCGGGTCGATGTCCTTGTGATCGGTGATGTCGAAGCCGGTGTCCAGCATCGGCGAGCGGAAGCACGGCCCGACCCATATCGCTTCCACGCCCAGCGTCCCGCCGAGGTAGTCGAGCGCCTCGATCAGGCCGTGAAGGTCACCGATCCCGTCGCCGTTGCCATCGCGCAGGCTGAGCAGGTGATCCTCGTAGATCACCGCGCCGCGCCACCATTGGGTGCCGCTGCTCACGCGCCCACCCCCGCGGCGAAGACGCGCTCGGCCTCGGCCTCGTACTCGGCGAGCGCCTCGCGGTTGAGCTCGACGCCGAGCCCGGGCGCGGTCGGCAGCGGGATCTCTCCATCGACCATCTTCAGCTGCTGGTTGGTCAGGTTCTGGCGCAGCGGCGACTCCGAGAGCTCCGAGGGAAGAAACTCGATGAAGGCGCAGTTGGGGCTCGCCGCGGCCAGGTGGAGAGCCGAGGAGATCGAGATTTCGGTCTTCCAGAGGTGGGGGACGATCCGCAGGTCGCGCGCCTCCGCGAGCTGGCAGACGCGCCGCGCCTCGGTCAGGCCGCCGACCCGGGTGACGTCCGGCTGGATGATCTGGATGCCGGCCCGCTCCATCAGGTCGAGGTGTTCGAAGCGCGTCGTCAGCCACTCCCCCGAGGCGATCGGGATCGGCTGCTCTTCGGCGAGGCGGCGATGGCCGGCGAGGTCGTCGGGCCAGAGCGGGGTCTCGACGAAGTAGAGGTCGAGGTCGACCCAGTCGGCCATCACCGAGAGCGCGGTGTCCGGATCCGGGAAGGCGTACTGGACGTCGACCAGGAGGTCGACGTCGGGACCGATCTCCTTGCGCACGGCGGTCAGCACCTCGGTGCTGCGCTCCCACGGCTCGCGCATCCCGTTGTGGGCGTAGGGGCCCTCGAGCGTGACCTCGGTCTTGACCGCGCGAAAGCCCGCCTCGACCGCGCGCTTGGCCCAGTCGAGCAGCGAGTCGCGGTACTCGGCGAAGGAATCGGTCTCCGGCTGCAGCGAGGCGTACGGCACCACCGAATCGCGTACGGCGCCGCCGAGCAGCTCGTAGGCGGGCTTGCCCAGAGCCTTGCCGCGGAGGTCGTGCAGGGCGAGGTCGATGGCGCCGATCGCGTTGATGACGGCGCCCCGCCGGCCGTTCATCGCCGAGCCCACGTAGAGGCGCTCCCAGATCGACTCGACCTCGAGCGGGTCGGCCCCGATCAGCATTTCGCGCAAGCCCAATCCCATGTTGTGGGTCCCGGGCGCTTCGATGCAGGCGGCCGCGATCCAGGGGTTGACGTCGGTCTCGCCGATTCCCGAGACGCCCTCGTCGGTGTGGATCTCGACGACGATGTCGTCCTGCGAAGAGCTGGCGGCGGTCGTGTCGTAGTCCGGCTGGACGAGGACGTGGCACTCGATCTCGGTGATGCGCATTCTGTTCGGGTTCTCCTTAGGTCAGGTTCAACGAGTGGGTGGTCAGCGGGCGGGCTCCGTCGGCCTCGATCAGGACCAGGTGCTCGAGCCGGATGCCGAAGCCGTCGCCGTAGGCGCCCGGCTCGATCGCGATGGTCATCCCCTCCTCGAGCACGGTCGGGTCCTGCGGCAGCAGGAACGGCGGCTCCTGCGGCGCCGTGCCGACGCCGTGGCCGATGTGGTGGGGACAGGCGAGGCCGGCGGCATCGAGTCGGGCCCGGACGAGCGCGTCGAGCTCGCCGGCGGTGAGGCCGGGCCGAGCCGCCTCGATGCCTACCTCGAGCGCGGCGCGAACGGCGTCGTGGCGAGCGCGCAGCCGAGCAGAGGGGTTGCCGACCACGAAGGTCGCGCACGAGTCGGCCCAGTAGCTGTCGCTCATCGGCGCGAGGTCGAAGAGGACGGGATCGCCGGCGCCGGCGCGCTCGGCGCCCGGGAAGCCGTCGACGGCGGCGGTGCGGGAGCCGACCAGCAGGTCGCAGAGCGTCTCATCGGGCTTGCCGACGATCCCCATCGCGGCCTGGGCGCCCTTCCACATCTCGGTCTCGGAGACGCCCTCGGCGGCGGCGGCGCGAACCGCTTCCTGCCCGATCGACGCCAACGAAGCCGCCGCGGAGATCCGCTCGATCTCCTCGGCGTCCTTGCGCATCCGCGCCGCGGCGAGATCCTCGGAGAGGTCGAGGCAGAGGTAACCGGGCGGCGCCACGCCGAACCCCTTGTCGGAGGCCAGCAGGGCTCCGGGCGCGATGCCGAGCCCACCCAGCGCGACGCTGAGGTTGTCCAGATCCTCGCCGGGAACGGTGCAGACGGCACCGCTGGTGAGCAGCAGCATGTCGCCCTCGTGGTCGGGATGGCCGAGCCAGCGGCGATTGGCCGGGTCGGCGACCAGAACGGCGGCGGCCCCATGGCGGGAGCCGAGCTCCCCCGCGATCAGCAGGCGATCGCTCACACCGACACCGACGATTTCGCGAGCACACCGCCGTCGCAGGCGATCTCCGAGCCGGTCACGTAGGAGGCCTGCTCGGAGAGCAGCCAGACGGCGGCGGCAGCGGGCTCTGCCGGTTTGGCCAGGCGCCCCAGCGGCACCTCGGCGGCGATCATCTCCCGCACCGCCTCGACTTCCGCGGGGTCGACTTCCCCCCACATCAGCGGGGTGTCGGTCGGACCGGGAAGCAGCGCGTTGACGCGGATGCCATTCGGGGCGTAGTCGACCGCCAGCGACCGGGAAAGGGCGCAGATCGCCCCCTTCGAGGTCGCGTAGGCGCTGACTTCCCGGGCCGACGTGGCGGCGAAGGTGGAGGCGACGAGGACGAGGGCGCCGGCCGTCTCCGCCTTCAGCATCTGGGCGATCGCGGCCCGCGCGCAGAGGTAGGTCCCACGGATGTTGGTGGCGATGACTTCGTCGAAGACCGCGGTCGCGAGCTCGTGCGCGAGGCCGGTGCGTTCGATGCCGGCGGAGGCGACCAGGCCGGCAACCGGGCCCAGCCGCGCGGCGGTCCGCTCGAATGCGGCCTCGACCGCCTGCTCGTCCCCGATGTCGAGGACCTCGACGTGCAGTCGGTCGGTGGCCGGCGGGCCGAGGCGCTCGGCCGCGGCGGCGAGGCGGTCCTCGTCGCGGTCGAGCATGGCGACCGCGACGCCGGCGCCGAGCGCCAGCCGAGCCACTTCGTAGCCGATGCCGCCGGCCGCGCCGGTGACCGCGAGAGGGCCCCGTAGGAACGGAACGTCAGATTGTCTGATGTTCTGCATGCCTGCTAAGCTAGCACAAGATGTCAACTCCTCCCCGGAAGAGCAGTCGCACCAGTTCCCTCGCACCTGCGCCGATCGGCCAGCGCAACAACCTCTCGGAGACGGTCTCCCAGCAGCTGCTGGCGGAAATTCGCGAGAAGGAACTGCCGGCGGGGACGCGCCTGCCGACCGAGCGCGAGCTGATGGAGGCGCTCGGCGTCGGGCGCTCCACCGTGCGCGAGGCGATCAACGGCCTGGCGATGATGGGCGTGCTCGAGATCCGCCGCGGACACGGTGCCTTCGTGCTCAATCCGGGAGCCGGGTTGGAGCAGCCTTCGGCGATCTCCCTGGCGGTGGCCCGCGGCGTCACCGCCGACCTGTTCGAGGCGAGGCGCCTGGTCGAGCCGTTCGGCGCCTCGCTGGCCGCCGAGCGTCGCACCGACGCCGACCTGCGGGACATCGCCCAGGCGCTCGCCGACCACGAAGAGGCGCTGCGGCGCGGGGAGCTGGGGGTCGAGCCGTCGGTCCGGTTCCACCTGGAGGTCGCCGAGGCAACCCACAACGATGTGATCGCCGGCTTCGTCCACAGCTTTCAGGACCCCCTCGCGCAGCGCGGACCGGTGCTGGAGGAGATGGAGGGGTTCCGGCAATGGGAGGTCGAGCAGCACCGTTCGGTCTTCGAGCCGATCGAGGCCGGGGACGCGGAGCTCGCCCATAAACGCATGCTCAGCCACCTTGAAGCGGTCCTCCCCTATCACGAGCATCTCGGCCTGAATTGAGCCGACTCGGCGTACTCGGCGAGGGGCTGGTCGAGCTCTCGATGGGCCCCGACCTCGCGGCCGTCGAGCTCGGCTTCGGCGGCGACGCCGCCAACGTCTGCACGATGGCGACGCGGCTCGGGGTCGGCTCGCGGCTCGGCGGACGGGTGGGCGCCGACGCCTTCGGCGACGCGCTGCTCGAGTTCTGGCGCGGCCACGGAGTCGAGGTCGGGCAGGTCGTGCGCGATCCCGCCGCGCCCACCGGCTTCTACCTGAACGAACCCGACGCCGACGGCGAGCACCGCTTCGTCTACTACCGCTCCGACTCCGCGGGCAGCAGGCTGCGGCCGTCCGACCTCGACCAGGCCTTCTTCTCCGGCCTCACCGCCCTCGCCGTCACCGGCGTCACCCTCGCGATCTCCGAGAGCGCGGCGGCGGCGGCCGAAGCGGCGCTGCGGACGGCGGCGGAGCGGGAGCTGGAGACTATCTGCGTCCTCAACCACCGCGCCGTCCTCGGCGGCGACCGCGACCGCCTGGTCCAAGTCGCGCGCGGTTGCCGGCTGGTGATCGGCTCGCGCGAGGACGCGGAAGCCCTGTTCGACGTCGCCACGGCGGCCGACCTGGCCGGCGCGCTGGGCCCCCGGGTTGCGGAGATCCTGTTCAGCGACGGGGGCCGCGGCGCCATCGCGATCGCCAACGGGAACACCCACGTCCAGCGCGCCCCGGAGGTCACGGTCGTCAACGCGGCCGGCGCCGGCGACGCGCTGGCCGGCGCCTACCTCGCCGCGCGCCTCGCCGGCGCGCCCGCCGACGCCGCGCTGGGAACCGCGGTCGCGGCCGCCTCGCTGAGCGTTGGCAAGCCTGGCTGCGCCCGCTCCTACCCCGCCGCTGCCGAGGTCGCCGCCGCCCGCCGGAGCCTGCCCCTCGCCGACCCCGGTCACGCGAGCCGGTGAGCAACGCGACCCTCGACGCGCTCGGCGCACAAGGCGTCATCCCGGTGCTGCGCAGCGCCGACCCCGCCGGCGCGGTAGCGACCGCCCGCGCGGCCGCCGCCGGCGGCATGTCGGTGATCGAGCTGACCTGCTCGACGCCGCGGGTCGAGCAGGCGATCGCCGAGCTGGCCGCGGACGGGCTCGCGGTCGGCATCGGCACCGTCACCGCCGCCGACCAGCTCGAGGCCGCGGCCGCGGCGGGCGCCAGTTTCGCGGTCAGCTTCGCGGCCCCGCCGGGCCTGCAGGAGCGTGCCGACCAGCTTGGAGTGCCGCTGGTGCCGGGGGCCTTCACCCCGAGCGAGGTGCTGGCCGCCCGACAGGCGGGCGCCCCGGCGGTGAAGCTCTTCCCGGCGCGAGCGCTCGGCCCCGCCTACCTGCGCGACCTGCTTGCGGTGATGCCGGACCTGCGCGCGATCGCGACCGGCGGCATCGCGCTCGCGGACGGCTCGATCGGCGAGTGGCTTGGCGCCGGAGCCTTCGCGGTCGGGTTGGGTTCAGACCTCGGCGACGCCGCGACGCATGGCGCCGGCGCGGTGACCGCGCGGGCCGAAGAGGCTCTGGCCCAGGCGCGACAAACGCGCGAATCGTGAGCGGGTCACGAGACGGACACGGATCCGTGACGGAAGAGGAACCTCGTCACAGAGACCGTGGGAACTCCACGCTTCCGCGCGCCTTCCTCATGCCGTCCCCCGGTGAGTTCGCACTTTCTGCCGCTATCCGGACATAACTGCGAACTCATCCTTGGTGGGGGCCGCTTCCATGCGGAAGAGTCACGGGAGTCCGAGCTTTGTGTCGTCCCTGTGCCCGGTGTTTCACGAACCCCTCACGTCGATCTCGGACGGACGGGACCGCCCGAAGCTCTCCCGGCCCGCCTGGAATCAACGATCTAGAGCTCCACCCCCGGCCCCGCCTCCACCACCGCCTCGAGCGGATCGACCTCGGGTGAGACGGGGCGCAGCTCGGCGACGCGGGCGGTGAGGGCCCGCTCGGCGGCGAGGGCCGCGGCGAAGCGCTCCCCGTGCTCCTCGACCCACTCCTCGGGGTGGTGGCCCTCCTCGCGCAGCTGCGCCTCGCGGGTGCGCAGGGTCTCCAGCTTCTCCGTCTCCTTCTCGATCGTGGTGGAGAGCACGGCGGCGGCCTGGCCGAGCTCCTTGCGCCTGCGGGCGCCGCGCAGGCCCTTGGCCTCGGCGGCCTGCTCCTCCAGGGCCGTGCGCCTTGCCTGCAGGCGCTCGATCTCGGCCTGGCGCTTTCGTCGGCCGGCACGCAGGCGCTCTGCCTCCATCGCCGCAGGGCGGTCGAGCTCGGCGAAGGCGCGCCGGCCGGCGTCGTGGAGCTCCAGCAGCTGCTCGTCCTCCAGCGCGGCGACCTGGGCGGCGAGGCGGTCGGCGCGGCGGTGGAGCTTTCCGAGGTGAGCCTTGCCGAGCGCGCGGGCCTGGTCGGCGAGAGTTTCCTCGGGGTCCCAGAGCAGCGGCAGCTCCGCCTCGGCGGCGGGATCTGCCGGTTCGGGTTGCAAGGTGGGGCCGAAGGCCTTGGGGACTTTGCCCAGGTGTACGTCGGTGTCGGGCTCGGAGGCGATCGAGGCCTGCTTGTTCCGGGAGGCGCCGACCTTCTTGCCGAGCTCCCTGAAGTAGGCGGCGACGTTGCGCTCAAAGCCGATCGTCTCGCGGTCGGTGTGGACGTCGAGCCAGAAGCGCATGCGGGCGGCGGCCGAGTAGGTTTCCTCGCGGCCCTGGCTTTGGTGGCCCCAGAGGGCGCCGACGTATTCCCAGGTCCCGCCCTGCAAGGGGAAGGGGTGCCAAGCGTAGGCCAGGCGCAGCGAGGGGACCCGCTCGCCGGGCTCGCGCAGCGGGTCAGCATGGCGTTCCGCCAGCTCGTGCAGGTCGACATCTGCCTCGCGCTCGCCGCCGGCGGGGTCTTGGAAGCGCACCCGCACCACCCCGGTGGAACGGTCTGCGGCGCTGACGATCCCCATCGTCCCGTTCTCGATCCGCGCCGGGCGCTCGAAGGGGTCGGCGCCCAGCTCGGGCTCGGGCCGGTAGGCGGCCTCGCGCATCATCACCACGTCCCCGACCCGCAGCTCGTAGTCGCGGTCGGCGGCGGGCACCCCCTCGGCGCCGAGCTGGTTTGCCCGCAGGCGGCGCTGCTGGGCCAGGACGTTGACGGCGTCGACCTCCTCGTTGGTGCCGTGGACGACCAGGACCGTCCTCTCCGCCGGGGTCTGGTGTGTGAGGCGGTGTTGCTCCCAGCGGTCGACGAGTCCGACCATCGCCTCGCGGCGGGTGTCGTGCAGGGTGATCGCGCCCTCGCGGCGCAGGACCTTGACCGCCGCGTGCCCGTCGGCATCCTTGCCGTAGAGGTGGTCGAGCATCTCGCCCATCCAGGGATGGGCCCGGTCGGGATCGTCGGGGTCGCGGTGGCGGCGCACCTCCTCCAGGCGGACGACCCTCTCCTCCCCCGCGGCGTCGATCAGCGCCTCGAACATCCCCGGGCACTCGATCGCGCCGATCTGGCCGACGTCGCCGACCTCGAGGAAGCGCGCCTGGGTGAGCGCGCGGATCCGCGCCAACTCCTCGCGCTGCCAGAGGCCAAGTTTGCTCGCCTCCTCGATCACGATCAGGCTGCGGTGGGTGATCTCGAGCTCGCCGGACTTGTAAGAGCGAAGGAGGGACTCGAGGGTGTGGGCCTCGCTGCGGATCTGCTTCGCCAGGCGCTGGGTGGTGGCGCCGTCGACGGCGGTCGCGATCACCTTCCAGTCGTCGTGGCGGTGGGCGGCGGCGAGGGCCTCCAGCACCGGTCCCTTGCCGGTGCCCGCCTTGCCGGTGAGGATGGACCAGCCCTCCCCCGCGGCAAGGCGCTCGACCGCCCGGCGCTGCTCGGGGTAGAGCTCGTGGCCGCCGAGGCTCAGCTCGGCGGCCTCGATCCCGGCCTGCAGGGCCTCCGCGGAGACCGGCTCGCCGGGCTCGGCCTGGGCGGCGAGGAAGACGTCGCGGACGTAGACCTCGCGCTCGCGGATCTCGCCGGTGGTGATGAGATCCCCTTCGAGGGCGATCAGCTCGCCCCGGGCCTGCATCTGACCGAGCACCCCGAAGGTCTCGGCGAGGGTGAGACCGCGGGGGGCGAACTCCGCGGCGATCGACTCGAGCGCCCCCAGCGAGACCGTCGGGCCCTCGGCGCGCACCTGCTCGACCACCCGCCGGCGCAGGACCTCGCGCAGGGCCTCCCGGTCTGGCTCGGGGTAGGTGCGCTCCCCCAACTCTTCGATCCCGCCGCGGTCGAGGGCGAACTCGTCTCCCAACTCCTCCCAGACCTCCTTCGCCTCCTCGGGGTCCACCTCGGCCTTTTCGGGGCGGGTGGCGGCGGCCCCGCGGGCCCGCTCGCGAGCGCTCAGTTCGGTGCCCTTCTTGGCTTCGATCTCCCCCGCCCAGGCGAGCACGTCGCGGGCCCTGCCCGACATCCGCTCGCAGAGCTCTTCGGCGATCCCGATCACCCGGAAGTAGCGCTCGCCCTTGCCGGTCCCGCCTTCGATCCCGAACCCCATCGCCCGCACCGCTTCGGCGACGTGCAGGCGGGCGAGGGCGCCGAGCAGGCGCATCGTGGAGTTCTTGAACAGGGCGGTGCTCTCGGGGGTGCGCAGGTTGCCCTTCTCATCGACCACGCCGACCAGGTCGATGTGCAGGTGCAGCTGGGGCATCGGCACCCGCTCGCCGTCGGCCACGCGGGCGGTCGCGTGCAGGGAGACGGCGGCGACGAAGCCCCGAGCGAGGCGGTCGGGTTCGCGGTTGCCCTCGGCGTCCTTTCCCCCCCTGACCAGCCGGCGAGTGGCGATCAGGTGTTCGAGGGCGCCGTTCGCGGCCTCGAACATCACCTGCTCGATCCGGGCTTTCAGCTCGGGGCCGGCCAGGGCCCAGAGGATCGATACCGACTTCGGCACCGAGAAGCAGAGCTCGTAGTTGTTGACGACCTTCTCCTTGAGCGGGCGGCCCTGCTCGTCAAGGCGCGGCCTTCCCTCCTCGTCGAGCGCGTCGATGCTGCCGTGCTTTCGCACCCGGACCTTGCGGTCGGCGACGTGGCGGCCTTCCATCGCCGAGGCCAGGTGGCGGGCCTCGACCCGCTGGCCGGGCTGCAGCCCGAGCACCCCCAGCCCGGCCTCCGATCCCAGCCACATGGTGTTGCCGCGGCGGTGGTGGGCCTCGTCTCCCTCGGGCCCGTCGAAATGGCGTGGGGCGTCGGCCTCGCCGAGGGCGTAGCGGGCTGCGGCGATGGCTCCGGCGCGATCGCCGACGACGACCTGCTTCTTGGTCAGCGTCATCACCGCCGGGGCCCCTTCTGGGGCGCGGAATCTCGGGCTCTGGGTCGCATCTGGCTCTGCTTGGTGGTTGAGCCAGGCGCGCTTTCCGCCCCCCCGGGTTCGCGGGAGTGCATCTAGTCTGGACGTGAAAAGCGTGAGCGACCGGCGGACCCGTGGACGGCCCGGCGTGAGCCGGGGCGCATGGCGGGCGACGTGAGCGCGGCGGCAGTGGTGAGACAGGGCGAGGTGCGGCGCGGCGCGATTCGTGAGGCGGCCAGGTGCGGAGAGCGGGCGGAGCAAAGGTGGGCGGGCCGTGCCCCGCCCGCCCCCTCGCACGACGGGAAGCAACCACCAACCTGCTCGACCCGCCGCTTAACGGGGCAGGCGGGACATCACCCCTGTTCCCGCATGCCCCCGATCCTGGTGCGGGACCGCATCCGAACCGCGCTCGAATGAAAGCGACGAATCACGCTCCGCGCAACCCCTTGCGATCACCCATGTCGAGGTGGCACCGTGACCCCAGACCGACAGAAGGGGGAGCCGATGAACGGCCCCATGAAAGTCGCCCTTGTGGGATGTGGAGCCCACGCCCGGGAAAGCCTCGCCCCCGCCATCCTCGCTTGCCCGGTGCTGAGGCTCGCGGCACTCGTCGACCCGGACCCGGGCGCTCTCGCGCTGATCCGCCCGGCCCCACCCGCCTACCCCACGATCGAGGATCTGGCCGCTAGCGGCGACGAGATCGACGCGGTGGTCATCGCCGTCCCGCCCGCTCGGCACATCGCCACCGCCTCCGCCGCGCTCGCGGCCGGATGGCATGTCCTGCTGGAAAAACCGTGTGGCGAATTGGCCGCCGCCCTCGCGGACCTGATGGACCAGGCCGACACGGCCGGGCTCGTCCTCGAATCGACCTACCAATACCGCCGACAAGCCTCCTGGGCTCTCGCCGCGCTTGATCGAATCGGCCCGATCCGCTCGGCTAGCGCGTTCTGGCTGCGCCCGGCCACGTCTCCGGGCGGCGGCCTCCCGCCCCCCTCGGCCTGGAACGGTCGCGGCGTCGGCGCGGACCTGGGCTCGCACCTGCTGAGCCTCATACTGCCCCCGCTGGGACCGGTCGCGTCGGTCTGGGCACATGCGTCTCACTACGCCGGTCAGCTCGTGACCGGCCGCATGATCCCCGCCGAAGCCGAGTACATGGCGACGATCGACACCGCGACCGCCCGCGCGACGATTCACGCAGCGTGGAGCATCGCGGTGCCCGTGGAGCGATGCGACGTCGAGATGTGGGGAGAGCGGGGCGGCATCAGAACCGCCATATGGACGGGGGGAGACGATCCGCCCCGGCCGGTGCTGGCGATGCGCGACGGGACCACCGAGGTCGGTCCCGAGCTGGAGCACCCCGAAACGGCGCTTCGCCGCGTCGTTTTCGCCTGGGCCGACGCCTGCCGTAGCGCCGACCGGCAGCACGTCGCGCCCCCCGGGCTGGCGCTGGACATCCTCCGATGCCTGGACGCCGGATATCGGAGTATCGCCACCGGCCGCCCCGTCAGCCTCGGGGGCGACACCCACGAATCCCAGGAGGACCGATGACCCTCGACCTGCCCGCTGTACTCGGCGGGACGCCCCTCCGCGTCCCCACTCGCCGGACCCCCGAGGTGGGAGGCGTGGAGATCGACTATGTGCGCGCCGCGATCGAAACCGGGGACTGGGAGCACGACGCCGAGCTACCCGGAATCCCGGTGGCCTCCGGCCTCGCCGTGACACCCGGCGTCCTGGCCGGGCTCGGGGTGGAGGCGGCAGCGCTCGCGGCCGAATTCGCGGCGGTCCATGCGCCGGGACAACGGGTGCACGTGGTGCCGGTCAGCAACGGCACCCGAGCGATCACGCTGGGCCTGGGGGCGATCTCGGCCTGGGCATCCGATCTCGGCCTGCGCCCTCACCTGCCCGGGGGGGAGGTGATCGTTCCCGCGCTGACCTGGCAGGGCAGTGCTCACGCGGTGCTGGATCGCGGCCTGGTGCCGGTGCTGGTCGACATCGACCCCCGGACGCTCTGCCTCGACCCGGCGGCAGTCGCGGAGGCGATCACCCCCCGCACCGTCGCCGTGCTGCCGGTGCACCTCTACGGCGCGATGGCCGACCTACACGCGCTGACGACGCTGTGCTTACGGCCCGGTATAGCGATCCTGGAGGACTGCGCCCACGCCCAAGGCGCGAGCCTGGGCCGCGAGGCGGCAGGGACGGTGGGGCAGGGGGGTACGGTGTCCCTCCAGGGCTCGAAGACACTCTCGGCAGGAGAGGGCGGCATGTTCATCACCACCGATGAGCGGCTGGCCGATCAGGTGGTGACCCTCGCCTCATGCGGTCGTGTCGTCGGGCGTGCGCGGCCATGGCAGTGGGGAAACGACCGGATGGCGCGCGTCGCGTACGCGCTCGCGCGTGCCCAGCTCTCCCGCTTCCCCGAGCAGCAGGCGATGCGACTGAAGGTCATCAAGGCCTTGCACGAGGAGGTCGGCGCAGCGCTGACAGACTTCGGGGTGTCGCTGATCGAGCGGCAGGATGGGGTCACCCCCCCGACGTACAAGCTCGTACTGAGGGTGCACCGCCAAAGCTGGGGCATCCCCCTGGATCGTCTGATGGCCTCGCTGTCGGCCGATCTGGACGCCGAAGTGACCCGGCTGTACGAGCCGGTGACGGCATCCGGCCTGTACCTGCCGCACACCGATCCGGCATGGAGACAGTCTCCGCACTGGTCTCGGATCGACCCGACGCAGTACGAGGCACCCGAGGCCGACGAGGCGTACGCCTCGTGCCTGGCGATCGAGCACGCGGCCCTGCTGGACCCCGATTTCCCCTACCTCCTCCTACAGGCGGTCAGGCGCGCGTACACCCATCGGGACAGCCTCGCCACCCTGCCCGGCGTCATCTGATCCCGTCACTCGACCCAGAGGGGGCGCGGCCATGGCGTCGCTTCATCGGCCGCGCCTCGCTCTGGCGGGCCTCGGCACGATCTTCGCCATCAACGGCGCGGTAAGCGCAGGACTATCCCCCCGATATGCAGAGCTTGCATCGGCACTCAACCTCAGCGCCGGGGAGCTGGGCGCGGCACTGGCGGCAGGGACGGTGGGCGCGGCGGTGGGCGCGGTCCTGATGGCGCTCGGCCTGGCCCGGCGACTGACCCGGCCGTGGCTGGCGCTGGCACTGATGATCTACGCCGCCAGTCCGATCATGGTGGCTGCATCTACCTCGGCGGCCGGGCTGCTGCTCGCCAGGATGGCCAAGGGGATGACAAACGGTCCTGTCGACGTGGGGCAACTCGCGCTTGCCGGATACCTCTCCGTGCAGATGGGCCGGACCCTCCTGCCGCGACTGGAGCTGATCTACACCGCCGGGTCGCTCCTGGGCGCGTACGCCGCCGGGGCCACGATCGGGCACCTCCCACTGCGGCCCTATCTGCTCGCGGCCGGCCTGCTTGCCCTCGTAGCGGCGCTGCTGGTGATCCCGACCCTGCCACAGATACCGCGTGGAGAGACGGACCGGCATCTTCAGGCGCGCGGGGCGGAAAGGCCCTACCTCCTGGGTACTCTCGCCATGCTGGCGCTGTTGATGGAGACGCTGCCGCTCGACTGGGGGGCACTCCTCTTCGCCACTACCTTGCACGCGCCCCCGTCGCAAACAGGTTGGGGTGTCATCGCGGTACAGGTCGGAGCAGTGGCCGGGCTGCTGGCGAGCAGTCCGATAGCTCACCGCATCGGACCCACGCGCACACTGAGATACGCGGCACTTGTCGCCCTGTTGGGCGGCCTCTTGGTCGCCGCCGCTCCATCACCGGTGCCCGCTACGGCGGCGCTGGGGCTCATCGGGTTCGGTTCCGGACCAGCCTTGCCCATGGTGCTCTCCCTCGTTCATGACGCTCAGAGCATCGCCCGACTTACCGTCGTGATGTACCTTGGCCCGCTGGTGTCGCGCTCACTCGGCGTCGTGGGAGACGCGGTCGGCCTACGCTGGGTCATCGCGGTAGTGGTTCCGGCAGCGCTGACGGTGATGGTGCTTGCCTCTCTCCTGCTGGCGGCCGACCGATCCGATCCACTCGCCTGACGCATTCCTGACTCCACTACAGACCACCGCCCGTCGGCAGATGCCGACGGGCGGTGGTCTGTAGGTGCGATGTGCGTTACGCCGCGCGGGCGCCCGTGGATGCTCGGATCACGTCCCGATAAGCCTTCCACCCTGCAACGGACCCGCCGCCCTCGACCCACTCGATCGAGCAGACCGGGCGACGCCAGCCCCGGACATTCACCGACGCGCAAGCCTGATCGAAAAACCCGGTGAATCCGACCGAATCGGACACCGGAGCCCAAACCGCCAGCGTCCATTCTCCGTCAAGGATGGCGAACTCGCCGCCCCACGCGCGCAGGCGCTCCAGGAGGCTCCGCATCGCGGCACGGGCCGCCCCCGGCCACCGCTCGGCCATCCGTCCCATACCAGGGACGCGCACGACTGCCACCGCTCCCCGCTTGCCGTGCACCCTGCTCGCCCAATCGACGCGATCCCCAAGCCCTCGTGCCCATCCCTCCGGAGGAGGGCCGTCGTCGTCCTCATCACCCGTGCTGCTCAGGCTGTGGATCGAGCTGTACACAGTACCGACCGACATCTAGGCCCCCTTTGCCTGTGTGCCGTGCTGTATGTGTGTGCGAGCCTACGCGCCGGATACGGCTCCGCGCTAGTGGTGCTTCCGCGCGGCAGCCGCAAAATGGGGTACGGCTGCCGCGCGGGCGTCAGGCCGTCGCCCTCTGCGTCTGTCACGGTAGGCAGCGACCTGCCAGCGGGTCAAATCGGGGCCTGGTCACCTTGCCGACACAGGCGGGACACTCCCCATTCGGGGATGTCCCGCCAAGGCATTCCTCACCCACCTCGACCGGAGGTACCGCTCCCGACCACAGTGCCGCAGGCGTCGCGGTCACCCCTACCCGCGACAGAAGAGCCGGAGCGCCGACCACAGAGCCCGGCTCCCGGCCCGGCCCCGGGAACTCGTCAGGCGACGAGTTCCCGGGGCCGGGCCGGGAGCCGGGCGGCGGCACGGGCGGACCTGGGCCACCCCTGTCCATATGGTCTGTCTCCAAGGACAGAAAAGGGCCGGACCGGGACCTCAACCTGACCGGTCGTATGCCTCCTGCGCGTCGAGCATCGCTGCGAGGTGTTTATGTGCCCAGTCTGCGGCCAGGTCGATCGCGGGCAGCAGAGTGCGCCCGAGGTCGGTGAGCCCGTAGTGGACGGTGCGAGGCGGACCGGGTCGCTCCACCCGCTCGAGGAAGCCGTCACGCTCCAGACCGCGGAGCGTCGCCGTCAGTACCTTCGCCGTCACCGGACCGATCTGCGCGCGGTCCGGTGAGGCATCGGCCCCACCCTAACTTGGTTTCCTCGGGGAAACCGGGGTGCTCACTACCGTGCTCCGCCCGGCACGAGGTCGCGACCTGCGGCTCGGTCGGCTCCATACACAACGGCATCGTGAGGAGGTCGATCCAGTGAGCAGAATCGTGGTATTCGGCGGCGGGGGCAAGGCGGGAAGTGCGATCGTGGCCGAGGCCGCCGGACGCGAGCACAACGTCGTCGCGGTGGTCCGCGACCCCGCCAGGTACCCCGACCTCGGGGGCACCGACGTCGAGGTCGCAGCGGGCGACGTCACCGATCGGGAGCAGGTCGCTGCCCTGGTCAAGGATGCGGACACCGTCGTGACCGCGGTCGCGCCGGGCGCCGGCGACGAGATGGGCACGTTCTTCGCCGCCGCGGCCGGTGCGCTCGTCAGCGCCGTCGCCGAGACCGGAGGAGGGCGCCTGATCGCCATCGGGCTGTCCGCGTACCTCGACGCCGCTCCCGGCATCCGGGTCATGGACGCCCCGGACATTCCGGCAGAGTTCCTCGGCTTCGCCCAGGCGCACGCCGCGGCGCTGGACGTCCTGCGCGAAGCGCCGGAGGCAGTCGAGTGGTCGGTGATCGTGCCGGCGATGGAGTTCAACCCGGCGGGAGAGCGGACCGGGTCCTATCGCACGGGCGACACCGGCCTGTTGGCCGACGCCAACGGCACCAGCCGCATCTCCTACCGCGACTTCGCGATCGCCGTGGTCGACGAGGCCGAGCGGGGCGCGCACCCGCGCACGCACTTCGCCGTCGCCTACTGACCGCCGGCGCCGTGCGTCAGGCGGCCGCGGTGCCGACCAGGGCTTCGACGCGCTCGCGACGGAGCTGGGCGTCGCCGGACTCGACGTGGGCGGCGGCGACGGCGACGGCGTAGCTGACCGCCGCAGATAGCGGCGCCCATTGCTCGAGCTGGAGCGCGAGGCCGGCGGCGAAGGCGTCACCGGCGCCGATCGGGTCGCGGGCGACGACCGCCGGGGCGGGCACCCAGCCGCTGCGCCCGTGGCGGCCCTGTTCGGCGTAGGCGGCGCCGGCCGCGCCGGCGGTGACGACGGCGACATAGGCGCCGCGGGCGATCAAACCGTTGGCCGCCTCCTGGGCGCGCTCGGGGGCGTTCTCGCCGTGGACCGGTTCGGCACGGGCTCCGCTCAGCACCCCTTCCGCCTCCGCCAGGTTGGGAAGCAGCAGACCCTCGCGCGCCTCGAGGGCCGCCTCCAGCGTCTCCCCCGCGGCGTCGATCAGGCAGCGCGAACCACCGTGGCGGGCCTGGCGAGCCAGGCGGGCGTAACCGCCGGCGGGCGAGCCAGGCGGAAGGCTGCCGGAGCAGAGCAGCAGATCGCGGCGCGGGAGCTTGGCCAGCACGAGACGCTCGAACTCTTCCCATTCGCGCACGCCGACCCGGGCGCCGGGCTCGTTGAGCACGCTCATCCGCCCCTCGCGCTCCTTCAGGATCGTCGCGATGCGAACGCTGCCGCGGCAGCGCACCGCCTCGAAGGAAACGCCCTCCGAGCGCATGTGCTCGGCCAGCCGCTCCGCATCCTGATCCGGCATCAGGGTCACGAGCATCACCTCGGCGCCGAGGCGCGAGGCGACCCGGGCCGCGTTGGCACCGCCGCCGCCGATCCGCGCCTCGACCCGGTCGGCCCGGTGGATGTGTCCGGGATCGAGCCGATCGAGACCGACGACCCGGTCGATCAGAGATTGGGCCCAGCGATCAGCACTTCCGCAACGCCACCCTCATGGCACCCGGTGGACCTCGAAGAGGTTCGTCCCGAGCTTCTGCCGCGGTAGCCCGGCGGTGATCCCGATCAGCTCGCCGCTGTCGGCGACCCCGGCCGCGTGAGCAAGCAGGGCGCAGTCGTCCATCAGGTCTTCCAGCTCGTCCCAGTCGCTCGCGAGGTAAGGCTGGACGCCGAAGACCAGGTTCAGCCGCCGCACCGTCTCGCGCCGCGGCGAGACCGCCAGCACCGGCACCTGCGGTCGGTGTGCGGCGACCAGCCGCGCGGTCCGTCCGCTGGCGGTGGGAACGACGAGGGCGCGCAGGCCGAGCGTGCGGGTGGCCCCGACCGCGGCCCGCGCGAGCGAGCCGGCGACGTCGCCGGGATCGACGTCGACCCTGGAGACCGACCAGTCCGCGTAGGGGAGGTCCGCCTCGGTGACCCGCGCGATCCTGTCCATGAATCGCACCGCCTCGACCGGGTGGGCGCCGACCGCCGTCTCCTCGGAGAGCATCACGGCGTCCGTGCCCTGGTGGATCGCGTTGGCGACGTCGGATGCCTCGGCGCGGGTCGGCCGCGAGTGGACCACCATCGAGGCCAGCATCTGGGTCGCGGTGATCGAGGTCCGTGCCGCCGCCCCGGCCCGGGTCAGCACCTCGCGCTGGAGCTGCGGGACACGCTCGAGCGGGACGTCGATGCCGAGGTCGCCGCGGGCGACCATCACCCCGTTCGCCGCCTTGGCGATCTCGTCGACCCGCTCGGCCGCCTCGCCGCGCTCGAGCTTCGCGATCACGGGCGTGTCCCCGCCCGCCCGGCGCACCCGCTCCAGCACCGCTTCGACGTCCCCGGGGTTGCGCACGAAGGAGACCGCCAGCAGGTCGATGCCCTTGGCGACCGCGAAGTCGACCCATTCGAGATCGGCCAGGCCGGCCGCCGGCAGGACGCTGCCCGCGTCGGGCAGGTTGACACCCTGGCGGGAGCCGACCCTGCCGCCCGCCTCGACCACGCAGTGAGCCCCGTCGTCGGTCAACTCGCGCACCCCGAGCTGAACCACGCCGTCGGCGATCAGCACCCGGTTGCCGGGCCGCAGCGCCCGGGCCAGCCCCGGCAGCGCCACGGCCAGTTCCGCGCCGCCGCGACCCTCGCCGTCGGTGAGCCTGACGCCGGCCCCGGCGACGAGGTCCACGGAGCCGCCCGCGACCTCGCCCAGCCTGATCTTCGGCCCGGGCAGGTCACCCAGGATCGCGACCTCGCGATGCGCCAGCTCGGCCGCCTCGCGCACGGTGGCGATGCGGCGCGTGTGTTCCTCGCGGGTCCCGTGGGAGAAGTTCAGCCGCAGCACGTTCGCCCCGGCTTCGATCAGCTCCGTGACCGTCTCGACCGAGCTCGTCGCGGGGCCGAGCGTGGCCACGATCTTGGTCCGCCTGCTGTCGTGCCACAGACGCATCGACACCCCTAGCCGTCCTCGACGCCGCAGAAACCGACGATCGCCAGAGCGATCGCCTCCACCGCCCGGAGCAGTTCCTCGACCGGCAGATACTCGTCCGGAGCGTGGGCGACCGCGAGGTCGCCGGGACCGAAAATGACCGCCGGGGTGTCGCCGTAGAGGTTGAAGATCATCGCGTCGCAGGCGCCGGGGAAGCCGACGAGGCGCTTCTCCAGCCCGAGCCCTTCGACCGCCGCGCCCAGGGTCGCGACGATCGGGTGGTCGGGGTCGATCGCGTTGCCGAGAAACGGGCGCATCGTCTCCCGGCTCAGCTCGACCGGGTTGGCGGCCAGGAAGGGATCGGTCCCCGTGTAGGAGACCAGGAAGCGCTCGAAGCGCTCGAGAACCGCGTCCCGCGACTCCCCCGGCAACAGGTCGACCCAGAACAGCAGCTCGGCCTGCTCGGGGTTGGCCATCACGTCCGGCCGGCCGGCCCGCAGCGACCAGATCGTGTCCGCGAACGCCGGGAGCGGATATCCGCTGTCCTGCCCGAAGAACGGAACCGCGGCGCACTCACGGGCGCGCGTGCGCTCCCAGGCGGTGAGCGCCTCCTTGACCAGCAGCGCTTTGTCGAGGGCGCTGGTCCCGCGCCACCAGAAAGCGCTGTGCGCGGCCTCGCCGCGAACCTCGGCTCGGTAGACCTGGCCGCCTTTGGAGGCAGGGGAGATCGCCAGCCCGGTCGGCTCGAGCACGATCGCGGCGTCACCGACGTAGCCCTTGGCACAGCAGGCGAGGGTGCCGTTGAATCCGCCCAGCTCCTCGTTGACGACGCTCTCGATCACCACCGACCCGGCGGGGCACAGGTCGCAGTCGCGCAGGATCTCGACCGCCATCACCATCGCCGCGATCCCCCCCTTCATGTCGGCCGCGCCGCGCCCCCAGAGGGCGCCGTCGCGCACCTCACCGCCGTACGGATCGCTCGACCAGCGCTCGCGCGGGCCGGCGGGCACCACGTCGGCGTGGCCGTTGAGGATCAGCGTGGGCCCGCGTCCCTCGCCCCAGGTCGCGACGACGTTGGGACGATCGGCGTAGTCGAGGCCCGGCCACCAGCCCTCGTGCGACTCGACCCCCTCGACATCCCAGGGCTCGAATACGTCGACCTCGAGACCGAGCTGCGCGAGCCGGGCGGCGACGAACCGCTGGACCGGGCCCTCGTCGCCGCCGGGCGGGTGGGTCTCGGAGGGGATCCGCACGAGGTCGCCGGCAAAGCCGACGATCTGCTCGGACCTGGCGCTGACCCGGTCGCGGATCAGCGGCGCCAGGTGCACGGCGTCGTGCCTCACCGCTGCCTCTCCGCGGCTCCCGAGCAGTCGAGTCCGGTGATCATGGAGACGACCTCATCGCCGTCGGTCTCGGCGATCAGACGGATGCCGGCCATGCTGCCCCGCCGCAGCACGTACACGCGATCGGCGACGCGGAACACCTGGTCGAGGTTGTGGGAGACGATCAGGACCGAGAGGCCGCGCTCGCGCAGCGCCGTGATCATCTTCTCCACCTTGGCGGTCTCCTGTACGCCGAGCGCCGCGGTCGGCTCATCCATCAGCACCACCTGTTTCGCCCAGTGCGTGGCGCGGCCGATCGCGATCCCCTGGCGCTGCCCGCCGGAGAGGTTGCGCACCGTCACCGACTCGGAGTGCAGGCGGATGTCCAGCTCGGAGAGGATCTCCCTGGTCGCCGCCTTCATCCTCCGCTTGTCGAGCAGGCCGAGCCGATTCCGCAGCTCCCTGCCCAAGAACATGTTCATGAACACCTGCTGGCTTTCGACCAGGGCGAGGTCCTGGTAGACGACCTCGATCCCATGCTCGCGGGAGTCGCGGGGGTCGGAGAAGCTCACCTCCTCCCCGCCGACCGAGATCGTGCCGGCGTCCGGCTGGTGCAGCCCGGCGATGACCTTCATCAGGGTCGACTTGCCTGCCCCGTTGTCGCCGACTATCGCCGTCACTTCGCCGGCGTGGAGCTCGAGGGAGACGTCATCCAGGGCGACGACGCCACCGAAGTGCTTGCCGATGCCGTCGAGCCTCAACACCGGCGCGCCACGCTCGGCGACACCGTTTGCACTCATTTGCGCGACCATCAGTCCACCTGCTCCCGGAGGCCGATCACTACCGCAAAGAGGATGATCAGGCCGAGCGCCACACTCTGCTCGGCGGCGCTGAGCCCGTAGAGGATCAGGCCGTTGTTGAGAATCGCCAACAGCAGGGCGCCCACCACCGCGCCGACGATCGACCCGCGGCCACCGAACAGGCTGGTGCCGCCGATGATCACCGCCGCGATCACCGCGAAGAGGTCGTTGGCGCCGAGCGTGTACTGCGCCGACTGCAGTTGCCCGGCGGTGAGGATCCCCGCCAGCGCCGCAGTCAGGCCGCTGATCACGAACACCGCGATCCGCACCCGGGTGACGTTGATGCCGCCGGTGGCGGCGGCGCGGCGGCTGTCGCCGACGGCGCGGACGTGCGCCCCGAACCGGGTGTAGCCGAAGAAGACGAAGCCGATCACGGCGACCGCCACCGCCCAGACGACGACACCGGACACGTCGCCGATCTGGCCCGAACCGAACCAGCGCAGGAAGGTCGGATCGGTCACCGACACCGACTGCAGGTCGTGGATCATCCGCGAGAGGCCGAGCGCCACCTGCATCATCGCGAGGGTGACGAGGAACGACGGCACCTGCAGCCGGGTCACGAGCAGCCCGTTGATCAGGCCCACGCCGACGCCGACCCCGAGGCCGGCCGCGACCCCCAGGATCAAGCCGTGGTCCTGCATGATCGAGGCGCCGGCGAGCGCCGAGAGGGCGACGACCGAACCGATCGAGAGGTCGATCTCACCGGCCGAGAGGACGAAGACGGCGCCGACCGCCATGATCGCGATCGGCGCCGCCTGGCCGGCGATGTTGAGCAGGTTGACGCTGGTGAGGAAACCCCGGTCCTCGAGCGTCAACGCGAACACGCCGAATATGAGGACGACCGCCGGATAGACGGCCAGCTTCGAGACGGCGGCCTTACTGGCCGCCGCCCTCGTCCACAGGTCGCCGAGCGCGATCGTGCCCGACCGATCGCGGTCTTGACCCAGGTTGTCGGCGTTCACCGACACGCTATGCCCCCGCCGCCTTCAGAACCGCGCTCGGGACCGGCACGCCGTAGGTTTCCGGCCATTGGTCGGCGATGTTCTCGGCGGTGATCAGGCCAGAGCCGGTGACCAGGAATGCCGGCGCTTCCTTGCCGAGCGCCGCATAGCCGACCTCGTTCGCGAGCGCCTTGCCCATCGCCACCGGGCCGTCGACGCCCGCACCGATGAAGCTGCCGCCGTCCACCATGTCGAGCGCCGTCGTTTCGTTCATGCCGACGTCGGTCACGGCGATGTCGTCACGACCGGCGGCGCGCAGGGCGGTCAGCACCCCGACGGCCGGATCCTGCCAGCTCACGTAGATGCCGTCCAGGTCGGGGTTCCGCGTCAGCATCGCCGAGGCCGGCTCGTCGGCTTTGGCGGGATCGGCGAAGCCCATCCGATCGGCGATCTCGACGTCCGGGAACTTTTCCCCCATCGTCTGCTCGAACGCTTCGTCCCACTGGTTGACGATGAAGAACTCGGCGTCGTAGTAGAGGACGCCGATCTTGCCCTCGCCACCAAGCTCTTCGCCCAGCAGGTTCGCCGACCGTTTCGCCGCGTCGACGACGTTGGTGGTGACCGCGCCGACGTAGTCCTTGTTGTGGACGAACCCTTCCGGGATGTTGGAGATGAAGACCAGCTTCGACCCCGAATCGACCGCTTCCCGATACATCGAGGCCGAGCTGGCCGGGTCGACCGGCAGTGAGACGATCACGTCGGGGTTGAGCGCCTCGACCGTCTGCAGGTCGCTGCGCTGTTTGGCCGGATCGAAATCGGCGACCGTGTCGGCCACGACCTTGATCCCCAGTTCGCCGAGCCGTTCGCGGGCCGCGACCTCAACCGCCTTGGTGAAGGTGTCGGTCGTGTGCCACACGAACGCCGCGGTGTGATTCCCTGCCCTGAGTTCGTCGATCTCCTTCTTGCTGAGGTCGACCGCGCTCGCACCCGCGGCCGGTTCCCCGTTGGGCCCCACCATTTCGGGCGGAGCTTCGGGTTCGGAGGTGGTTATCGCCCCCGTGGCTCCGGTCGAGTCGCTGTCAGAGCTCCCACACCCGGCGACGACCACCGCGGCCAAACAGATGAACAGTGCCAAACCGAACAGCCTTTGCATGCTGCATCTCCTCTTGATTGGAGTTGGTCCTGTGACGGGTCATGAAGTCGGAGTGATCTTTCGCAGCCCGAACGGTGTGTCGGGGTCGCGTCCGAGCGCCAGGCTGAGCTCGAGCGCGAGCTGCTGGGCGCGGATCGCGTGCAGGAGGCAGGCCAGTGACTCCGGCACGCCGCTCGGCGTCTCCAGGTGCTGGTAGGAGGCGTCGGCGCGGGCGGCGAAGTCGGAGACCCAGACGATCGGCGCCCCGCGATCGGCCGCCGCGCCCGCGGCGGCGACGAGATCGCGGTGGACCGAGCCCGCCGCCGCGAAGCAGACCAGCGGGACGTCGGGACCGGCGACGGCGAGCGGGCCGTGGACGAAATCGCTCGCCGAGTAGGCAAGTACGGGGACCGAGGTGGTCTCCAGCAGCTTCAGCCCGGCCTCGAGCGCGAGCGCGTAGAGGTAGCCGCTGCCGATGCTGACGACCGCCCGCGCTTCGCTCAGCGTCGGGACGATCGCACCGACGCGCCCACGGTCCTCCAGTAGGCGCTGCTGCAGCGGCGCGACGGCGGCCAGCTCCCTCAGCCCCTCGATCCGGCCGGGCGCGAGCGCCTCGGCCGCCATCGCCAGCGCCGCGACCTGCCCGGTGAAGGTCTTGGTCGCCGGCACGGCGCGCTCGGCGCCGG
The DNA here is from genome assembly GCA_963782515.1 of uncultured Actinomycetes bacterium. Classification (GTDB taxonomy): domain Bacteria; phylum Actinomycetota; class Thermoleophilia; order Solirubrobacterales; family 70-9; genus VAYN01. Next base: position 2,586,104 of record CAWAJY010000004.1, read on the forward strand.
CCGCGATGGCGATCACGCCATCGGCCGCGGCGGCCAGCGGCGAGCTCTCGTCATTGGTGATCGCAACCGTCTTCGCGCCGGCCGCACCGGCCAGCTCGACGACCCGCTGGATCTCCGGCGTCCGTCCTGACTGGCTGAGCGCGAACAACAGCTGGCCGTGAAGATCGGGGCGGCGTGAGAAGCGCGTCCAGATGCTCGGGGCGACCAGGCCCACCGGAACGCCGATCGCCGCCTCCAGCAGATAGCGACCGTAGGTGGCGGCGTTGTCGGAGGTGCCGCGGGCGAGCATCAGGATGCCCCGTGGCGGCACCGGAACCAGCTCGCGCAGCATCGCCTCGATCTCGGGCCCGCGCTCGAAGAAGGAGCTCAGTACCAGAGGCTGCTCGGCCATCTCTTCTGCCATCAGGCTGCCGGGCCGCAAGCCGGCGTCACCGATCACCTCTTCACCTCCAGCTCGCGTCCGTCGGTGGCGAAGATCCCCTCGACCCGGGGCGAGCCGACGGCGATGCCGCTGACCGCCGCGACCGTCGACCGGGTGACGAACGCCTGCGCCCTGAACCCGAAGATCACCGTGTCGCCGACCGCCGCGGTCGCGTCGAGCTGCCCGTAGTAGTCGATCGCGCTCGGCGGCGGCAGGAATGCGTCCACCACCCGCCCCATCGCCTCCTCGGCGCCGGCACCGACGAGCGCCTTGACCTGGTAGTCAGGGAAGACCGGGTCGACGTAGAAGCCGCCCCCGAAGCAGTAGGCGCGCCCGGCGTGCGAGTGAGAGACCTCACTCAGGTAGAGCATCGCGGGCTGCTCGGGCAGGTCGGCCACCGCGTGGGCGGGCGTGGTCCCGGTCAGCGCGTGCCCCGGCTCGACCTGCGTCGCTCCCGCCGCCGCGAGGACCGGGAGGGTCACCGCGGAGGTCGTTCCCGGCGCGTTCACCTCGACGTCGGAGCGACCGGCCGCGCGCAGGCGGTCGGCCGCGCGCTCCAGAGTCGCGAGGTTGGCGGTCGGCCGCGCCTCTCCCGTGGCTTGGTCGAACAGCAGGGCCGGAAAGGTGGTGACGCCGGCGAAGCGGGCACCCTCGAGCCGATCGAAGCGCTCGGCGACCCCGAGCACGTCGGCGGCCGGAAAGCCGCCCTCGTGCCCGGGGTAGAAGCGGTCGCCCTCGGCGTGCACCCGCGCCAGCAGCTGCTGAGTGTGGCCGGTCCACGCCGCCGCCGCGGCCGCCCGCTCGGCCCGCTCGTCGCTGAAAGCGGTCCAGAACGCGGGCCGCAGCGCCGCCGCCTCGTCGGTGGCGCCATCCGGAACCTGGACCAGATGGCCGACGTGGCCAAGCGCCATGCCCGTCCGGGAGATCGCTCGCGCACAGGCCATGTCGACCGCGACTCCGGCCTCGATTCCGTTGCTCGCGATCGCCTCGATCGCGACCGGGTTACGCCCGATCTGCTTGGTCATCGCGAAGACACGCAGGTTGGCGCGGCTCGCCTCGCTCGCGATCAGCGCCGCGTTGGCGGCGATCGCGTCGATGTCGAGCACGTAGGTGTCGGCGGGCAGCTCGCCGCGCCTGTGGAGGTCGACCGCGGCGCGGATCAGCGCCGGATTGCGCCGTTTGAGGACCTCAAGGAACATCGACTGCCCCCTCCTCCCGACTTTCGGAGAGCGGGCCGCCGGGCGGTGAGAGGACAACCTCGCGGGCGGCCTGCAACCCCAGCGAGAGTGCTCCGACCATCGCCGCACGCGGGCCGAGCGCGCTCTGCTCAATCCGCAGCGGCTGGGCGACGAGCTCGCGGCTGTAGCGGCGGACCGGCTCGATCAGGAGCTCGTTGGCGCCGATGCCGCCGCCGAGCACGATCAGCTCCGGGGCGATCACGGAGGCGATCGCCGCGACCGTGACCGCGACCACCCTCGCCTCCCGGTCGACGCTCTCGCAGGCCAGCGCGTCGCCCGCGGCGGCCGCGGCGAAGACATCGGCCGCCGTGCAGTCCTCGCCGAGGTCGCTGTCGGCGCCGGCGGCGAGACGGCTCCGCACGTCGGCGACGACCCCGCGCCCCGAGACCGCCTCCTCGAGCGGGCCGCGCAGGCGCATCCGCGGGTCGAAGGGGTCCTCGCCGAAGGGCATGTAGCCAACCTCGCCGGCGGCGCCCGCGAACCCGCGACAGAGTTCCCCATTGACGACGATGCCGGCGCCGATGCCGGTGCCGATCGCGACGAAGGCGAAGTGGTCGGAGTCTTTGGCCCAGCCTTGCCAGCGCTCGCCGATCGCGGCGGCGTTGACGTCGTTCTCGACGACCACCTGAAGGCCGGGGCTGAGCTTGGCCAGCTCGTCCGCGAGCGAGATCTCGCTGAGGTCGGGGATGTTGTACGCCAGGCCGATCTCACCGCTGACGGGGTCGACGGTGCCGGGTACGCCGATGGCGAGGGAGCGGATCGCCGGCCAGGCGACCTCGGCCTCCTCGGCAAGGCCCTGCGCGAGCTCGCGCAGCTGCGAGAGCAGCTCCCCGGGACTTCCCTTGCGGGTCGGCTCGGTGCGCTCGTGCAGCACTTTGCCGTAGAGATCGGCGATCGCGCCGGTGACCTTGGTCCCCCCCAGGTCGATCGCGATCACGTGGCCGACCCGGCCGTCGACCTTATATAGAGCGGCGGTGCGGCCGACCGACCCGGAGGTGTGGCCGACCTGGGTGACCAACCCGGCCTCGACCAGGCCGTCGACGATCGAGGAGACGGTCGGCTTCGAGAGCCCGGTCAGGCTCGCCACGGTCACCCGGCTGAGCGGCCCGTGGAGGAAAACGGCGTCGAGGACCAGCTGCTCGTTCATGCGCCGCGAGAGCGTCGAGCCGCCGACCTGTTGTGTGTGATCTTGTATCGACATTAGTTAATTAAGTTGCCTTACAAATAGGACGCTAATACGCTCTCGACGTGATGTCAAGCCCCAACGCCGAAAACACCCCGCCTCCAGCCCTTTCACGACGCTGCTGGGTCCCCGCCGCCGAGCGACCGGTGGTCCTGCTCCACGGTTCGAGCTCCTCCGGCGGCACCTGGTGGCAGATCGGGCGAGCGCTTGCCGAACGGGGCATGAGCCCGACCGCCCTCGACCTCCCCGGGCACGGCACCAGCCCGGCTGCCGGCGCCGAGCTGGTGCCGCGCGAGGTGGCGGAACAAGTCGTCGATTCCCTGCCCGAGCAGCCGCTGGAGCTGCTCGTCGGCCACTCGCTCGGGGCCCTGGTGGCGCTCGAGGTGGCTGCCCTCGCACCCGGCCGGGTCCGCCGGCTGGTGCTGGAGGAGCCCCCCGGCCCGCTCAGCCTCGACCTCGAGACGATGGCGAGCGAGCTGGAGAAGCGGGCCGCGGCGGCGCGGCGCGACCCCGGCGCCCTGCTCGGGACGCTGGCGGAGGTCTTTCCCCACTGGCACCAGACCGACCGCTGGCAGGCCGGCCACGACCTGGTCTGCTGCGACGACAGGTACGTCGCCGCGGGCCTACGCCGCGGCGCCGGCTGGCGCACGCTGGAGCTCGCCGCCGCGGTCGAGGTTCCGGCGCTGGTCCTGCTCGCGCCCGACGCGGCCGGCCGCTACGACGACAGCGAGGACGGCAGCACCCTGCGCGGCCAGGAGCGCCTCGACCTGATCGCGGCGATGCCCACCGCCACGGTACGGGTGATGCGGACGGGCCATTGCGTGCACCGCGACGATCCCGCCGCCTGGCTCGCCGAGCTGGACCGCTTCCTCGAAACGGCCTGAAGGTCCGCCTCCATTCAAGGCTCCCCTTAGATGGCCCGAGTGAGGGACTTGCGGAGAGCAACGAGGGGCCCGCAAGCAAGGCGCACGCGAGGGACACGGATCCGTGTCGAACTCACCTTGGGCCACCCGGCCTGCCTGGATTCGACCCCTAGAGCTCCACCCCCGGCCCCGCCTCCACTGCCACCTCGGGCGGATCGACCTCGGGTGAGACTGGGCGCAGCCCGGCGACGCGGGCGGTGAGGGCCCGCTCGGCGGCGAGGGCCGCGGCGAAGCGCTCCCCGTACTCCTCGACCCACTCCTCGGGGTGGTGGCCCTCCTCGCGCAGCTGCGCCTCGCGGGTGCGCAGGGTCTCCAGCTTCTCCGTCTCCTTCTCGATCGTGGTGGAGAGCACGGCGGCGGCCTGGCCGAGCTCCTTGCGCCTGCGGGCGCCGCGCAGGCCCTTGGCCTCGGCGGCCTCGGCTTCGAGGGCCTCTCGCCTTGCGCGCAGGCGCTCGATCTCGGCGGCGCGCTTTGCCTGGCCGCGCTGCACGCGCTCTGCCTCCATCGCGCAGCCACGGTCGAGGCGATCGAGGGCCTCCTGCCCGCGGTCGTGGAGGATCAGCAGCTCGGTGTCGGTGAGGGCACCGATCTGGGGGCCGAGGCGGTCGGCGCGGCGGTGGAGCTTGCCCAGGCGCGACTTGCCGAGCGCGCGGGCCTGGTCGGCGAGGGTGTGCTCGGGCTCCCAGAGCAGCGGCAGCTCGGCCTCGGCGGCGGGCTCGAGCGGGTCCGGCTCGGGGACGGGGCCGAAGACGGCGGGAGCTTGGCCGATCCCGACGAAGGTGTCCTCCTCGAAGGTGATCGAGGCGGCCTTGTTCCGCGTGGAGCCGATCCGTTTGCCCAGGCGCACGTAGAGAGCGTCATCGCCGCGCTCCCAGCCGATCGTCTCGCGATCGGTGTGGACGTCGATCCATTTGCGCATGCGCGCGGCGGCGCTGTAGGTTTCCTCGCGGCCTTGGGTCACGTGGCCCCAGAGGGCGCCGACGTAGTCCCAAGTCCCGCCCTGCAGGGGAAAGGGGTGCCCGGCGTAGGCCAGGCGCAGTGAGGGGACCAGCTGGCCGGGCTCGCGCAGCGGGTCGTTGTGGCGCTCTCGCAGCTCGTGCAGGTCGACCTCGACCTCGCGCTCGCCACCGGCGGGGTCATCGAAGCCCACCCGCACCACTCCGGCGGCGGAGTCCACGTCGCTGACTATCCCCATCGTCCCGTTCTCGATCCGCGCCGGGCGCTCGAAGGGGTCGGCGCCGGGCTCGGGCTCGGGTTGATAGGAGGCCTCGCGCATCATCACCACGTCCCCGACCCGCAGCTCGTAATCGCGGTCGGCGGCGCGGACCCCCTCGGCGCCGAGCTCCTCGGCCCGCAGGCGGCGCTGCTGGGCCAGGACGTTGACGGCGTCGACCTCCTCGTTGGTGCCGTGGACGACCAACACCGTGTTCTCGGCCGGGATCGAGTGCTCGTTCCGGCGCGCCTCCCATTTGTCGACCATGGCGACCATCGCCTCGCGGCGGGTGTCGTGCATCGTGATCGCGCCCTCGCGGCGCAAGACGCCGACCGCCGCCACGCCGTCGCTCTCCTCGCCGTAGAGGTGGTCGAGCATCTCGCCCATCCAGGGGTGAAGCTCGCCGGGGCGATCGGGGTCGAGGTGGCGGCGCACGTTCTGCAGCCGGGCGATCTGCCCCTCGTCGAGGTCCAGCATCACGTCGAACATCCCCGGGCACTCGATCGCGCCGATCTGGCCGCGGTCGCCCACCGCGAGGATCCTCGCACCGGTCTGCTCGCGGATTCGCGCCAGCTCATCCCAGTGCCAGAGGCCGACCTTGCTCGCCTCCTCGATCACGATCAGGCTGCGGTGGGTGATCTCGAGCTCTCCGGACTTGTAAGAGCGAAGGAGGGACTCGAGGGTGTGGGCCTCGCTGCGGATCTGCTTCGCCAGGCGCTGGGTGGTGGCGCCGTCGACGGCGGTCGCGATCACCTTCCAGTCGTCGTGGCGGTGGGCGGCGGCGAGGGCCTCCAGCACCGGTCCCTTGCCGGTGCCCGCCTTGCCGGTGAGGATGGACCAGCCCGAGTCGGAGCCCAGCCGCCGGACCGCTTCGCGCTGCTCGTCGAAGAGCGAGTGGCCGCCGAGGCTCTGCTCGGCGACGGCGATCCCGGCCTGAAGGCCGGCCTCGGAGATCGCCTCGCCGGTGGTGCTCATCGCCTCCCGCACGACCTTGCTGACGTAGAGCTCGCGGCGGCGGATCTCGCCGGTGGTGATGAGGTCGTCCTCGAGGGCGATCAGCTCGCCGGCGCCCCGCATCTCGGCCAGCACCTCGAAGGCGCCCTCGCGACCGAGACCGCGGGGGGCGAACTCCAGGGCGATCGAGTGCAGCGCCGGCAGCGAGATCGTCGGGCCCTCGGCGCGGACGCACGCGAGCACCTGCGCGCGCAGGCCCTCGCGCAGGGCGTCACGGTCGGGCTCGGCGTAGGTGCGGGCCTGTAGCTCATCGAGCGTGTCGCGCCCGACGCCGAGCTCGGCCCCCTCCTCCTCCCACACTTTCACGGTCGCCCCGCCGTCTACCTCGCCCTTGTCGGGGCGGGTGGCCTCGGCCCCGCGGGCGCGCTCGCGGGCGCTCAGCTTCACGCCCTTCTTGGCTTCGATCTCCGCCGCCCAGGCGAGCACGTCGCGGGTGCGCGGGGACATCCGCTCGCACAGCTCCTCGAGGATCCCGATCACCCGGAAGTAGCGGCCGCCTTTGCCGGTGCCGCCTTCGATCCCGAAGTCCATGCCCTGCATCGCTTCGGCGATGTGCAGGCGGGCCATCGCGCCGAGCAGGCGCATCGCGCTGTGCTTGTAGAGGGCGGTGCTCTGGGGGGTGCGCAGGTTGCCCTTCTCGTCGATCACGCCGACCAGGTCGGCGTGGACGTGCAGCTGGGGCATCGGCACCCGCTCGCCCTCGGCGACCCGGGCGGTGGCGTGCAGGGAGACGGCGGCAACGAAACCTTGGGCGGGACGGTCGGGCTCACGGCCCTCGGCGGTGCGCTTGCCCCTGATCACCGGGCGCGTGGTCACAAGATGCTGCAGGGCCCCGTTCATCGCCTCCAACATCGCGCGCTCGATCTTGACTTTGAGCTCGGGGCCGGCCAGGGCCCAGACCACCGAGACCGACTTGGGCACCGAGAAGCACAGCTCATAGCTGTTGACGACCTTCTCCTTGACGGGCCGGCCCTGCTCGTCCAGGCGCGGCTTCCCGTCCTCGTCGAGGGCGTCGACGGAGCCGGGCCTGCGCAGGCGGATCTTGCGGTCGCGGACGTGGCGGCCCTGCAATGCCGAGGCGAGGTGCTTGGCCTCGACCGCCTGGCCAAGTTTCAGGCCCATCTTCTCCAGTCCGGCCTCCGATCCCAGCCACTGGGTGTTGCCGCGGCGGTGGTGGGCCTCGTCGCCATCCTCGCCGTCGAAGAAGCGCGGCGCGTCCTGCTCGGCGAGGGCGTAGCGGCCTGCCGCCAGAGCAGCCGCGCGATCGCCGACTGCGACCTGCTTCTTGGTCAGCGTCATCACCGCCGGGGCCCCTTCTGGGGCGCGGAATCTCGGGCTCTGGATCGCATCTGGCTCTGCTCGGTGTTTGAGCCAGGCGCGCTTTCCGCCCCCCCCCCCCCCGGGGTTCGCGGGAGTGCATCTAGTCTGGACGTGAAAAGCGTGAGCGACCGGCGGACCCGTGGACGGCCCGGCGTGAGCCGGGGCGCATGGCGGGCGACAAGGAGGGACGGGCGGCGCAGTGGTGAGGCAGGGCGACGGGCGGCGCGGCAGACCGGCGGGCGCGCTTGGTAGGAGGGCAGACAGACCCGGTTACCGGGTCACCAGCGGCCCCCCCACCCACTCGGGATGCCACACGACCCCGAGCAACCGCGCCACGCCATCGACCCCACGATCTAGCCGCCGCGACACCACCACCGACACCGACGAGCGGGCCAGTACCAGCGTCGCCGTGGTGCCACCGGCGACGCTGGCACAGGAGCACACGAGCACGGCCGCCACCAGCGCGGACAGGGCGAAGCGCATCTCAGCTACCTCCACAACTCAGGCGAAAATCCGCGCGCTCTGAAACTTGTTCCAGGGGGACGGGAGGGGGCGGGGCTGGCGAGCCCGCCCCCTCCCGCCGCTGGGTCGGTGGTCCCTGTCACCGACCCCCCGCGCGGGAGACGTGTCGGGGCGTCCCCGCGCGGGTCGCCGAAGCACAGCGATGATGGTCGGGTTGCGCTCCGGCAAGCTCGATCAGGACTCGACGTCTCGATCTCGGGCGAGTGCGCACGACGACCGATCCCGATGGAGGCAGAGCACCGGCTCGGCCGCTCCGTCGAGCCACCGCAGGAACGCACCCACCGGCCCCTGACCCGCTGCCAGCGGAACCTGATGCGTCGCCACGGCCAGCAGCTCCGGCGAGGGAGCGTCACCCACAGCGACCGCGACCCCGGCGGCGGCAAGCATGGTCACATCGTTAGGGCCGTCCCCGAACGCCGCCACGTCTGACCAGTGCAGGCCGAGCCCTTCCCAGACCTGAGAGACGCCCCAACGTTTGTCGACCCCCGCCGTCACGCTGACAAGCGCGCGACCCTGGGCGTCGATGTGGTGGATCACGGTCAGCGCGCCATGACCGGGGGCGGCCAGGCGCTCGATCAGATCCAGCATCGCCGCGCTCGGCTGGACGACCTCCACGGCCACGACGCGCTGAGCCAAACCAGCGTGAGCTTCCTCCCCGGGTCTATGCCGCCGAATCTCCATCTCAGTCCCAGCCGCCGCCCCCGCGATGGCCTCGATGACGTCGCGGGGGACCGGCGGCGCGGAGACGGACAGCGACCGCGACGCGACGAGCCCCCCGTTGAACGCGACGAGGTACGGCGCGTGGCACCTCTCCACCCACAGCCGGGCGCTGCGCGGCCCGCGACCGGTGGCGAGGACCAGCGGCACGGACGGGGACAGGGCTCGCAGCCTCGCCAGTGTGCGAACTTCGGCCATGCCCTCGGGCGTGACCATCGTTCCGTCCAGATCGCTCACGACCGCGCGGGGTCGAGGGGGTCGCGCGCATCCATTTCTTTCGGCTCCCATTCAGAGGTCTCCATCCGGAATCGGCGGTGCCAGCACGAGCGAGGTATAGGGGCGACTCAACACCTCGTCCATGTGGTCGATCACCCAGCGCATCCCGTCGATGTAGCGAGCCACCTCGCGCGGCCCTTGTAGGTGAATCGGGGTCGGGTGCAGGCCGATCACCAGCGAGCGATCCAGCAGGGAGACGGCACCCGGGTAGCGGTCGGGCTCCCACGCGGCCAGCGGCCGATCCTCCATACCCCGGTGCCAGGGACGGGCATGGGACCGGCGGAACGCGGGCATTGCCGGTAGCGGGTGCCGCTGCCAGGTACCCACCGGCAGGCCGCGCGCCCGGAGGGCGGCGACCACCCGATCGCGGGCCTCGGCGGGCTCGCCTGTCCACCCCCAGGCGGCCGGAAGAAGGACGATGCGCGGAAGCCACGGCGTTTCGGCGTCGGGGTGAGGCGGCGCAAGGGTCGTCACGCCCGGCAGGCCGCGCAGCCCGGCGCGGAGCTGGGTCATGGCGGCTCGCCCCCGGGCGATGTCGGCGTCGACGCGACCGAGCCGCGAGAGAGCCAGCGCGGCCAGGGGTGAGGCAAGCCTGCCGTTGTAGCCGGGATAGCGGGACCAGTAAGAGCGTTCTTGATCGGCCGTGAGTGGGACGCGGTGCTCACCGAAACTGGTCACGAGGCGGACCGCCCGCGCAACATCGTCGTCATCGGTGGTCACGAAACCCCCCTCGACGCTGGAAAAGCCCTTCGTGACGTTGAGGCTGGACGCCGACGCCGCCCCGGTCGCCCCGGCCCTGACACCCGTCTCGGCGTCGACCGCCCCCCACGACTGGCAGTGGTCCCAGACGACGGGGATGCCCAGTCGTCGCCCGAAGTCATCCCATCTGGCCGCATCGAGAAACAGACCGTGGAGGGCGACCGGGAGGATCGCGCGGGTCCGATCGGTCACCAACCCTTCCGCGTCCTCCGGATGCATCAGCCCCGTGAGCCGGGAAACGTCAGCAAAGACCGGCTTTGCGCCGACCACGAGCGCTGACATCGGCGTGGCGCTGAAACTCACCGCCGGGGTGATCACCTCATCGCCGGGGCCGACCCCCACGCCCGCGAGCGAAGCGGCAAGCGCGGTGGTACCCGAGCCCACCGCGATAGCGTGGCGAACGTCCACCTGCTCAGCAATCGCGGCCTCCAGCCGCGCCACCGAACGACTACCGGCCCCCATGTCTGAGGGATCGCTGAGTGACCGCATCACCGCTAGCCGATCCCCTACCGACAACCTCCACCGCTTCATTGAACGGCTCCGCCCGTAGCTGACCGGCGTAGCACGCCACCCCTGGCGGTCCACTCGGGTGCATGGTGGCGGACGTCGATGACCCACCCGCCACCCAACCCCGCCAACAGGTCGTACACGGCATTGCCGCGCTCGATGTCACCCACGACCCGCGCCGTCATCGTCGGGTGCGATGGCCGGGCCTCGAAAAAGATCTGCACCTTCTCAGGGGGAACAAGGGCGCTGAGAGCGCCCGTGATCCGCGCGGCGAGACGTGCGCGCTCGGCGTCCGTCAGATACGCCTTATCCGCCCTTACGACGATTACCGGCACGCCTACTCACCGCCTAGCGTGATGCGCTGGGCGAGGTCGTCCACGGTCACGGGATACGGTCCGTCCATCAGAATTCGCGCGAGCCGCGAAGCGACGGCCAGATAGGCGATCGCCCGCCGCCGCCCCTCCACGCCCCGGCTGGCGTGGTGGTAGCTAAAAGACAGGTAGTGCACCCACTCCGCGCCCGACACGGCGCGGACGAACTCGGATTCCGTCAGATCCTGCGCACGGGCGAACAAGGGCAGCCAGTCGACCACGACGTTATGCATGGCCTCGTAGTGCGCATCCCAGGTACGGGGTGCCGATACGGTGATGCTGACGCCACCCGGGACAGCGACCACGACCGGGACGCACTCCGAATAGTGCAGTGCATCGTACGGCGTGCGCGCCACCTTGAGGACCTTCGCAAGATCGTACTCCGGCGGCAACAGCGCCTCGCCCCGGGGGTCGATCAACGTGACCTCGCCGCCGTCCGACACCATCATGTTGTCCGGCTGGAAATCACCATGCGCCAGAACGAGCCTGCTCGCAGCGTAACCCCAGCATCGATGATGGTGGCGAATCAGCCAGTCAGCCGCGACGCCCGGACCGGGGCACCTGATCCCGTTCACCGTAACCTCTCGCGCCTCCACCACCGGGAGGATCTCGGGATAGCCTCGGAGCCACCACAGGGCGCGCTCGATTCTCGGCAGGTGAAAGGCACGCCAGATCTCCCGTCCCGTCATGCGGCCCATATCGGACGGGTATAGCTCTTGGATCAGGGTCGACATGCCGGTGTCGAGCAACTGCGCGGCCCTGGCCGGGGTGATCTCGCCAGCGACGATCCTCTTCGTGAGCGTACTACCGGCGATGCGTCGCAAACGCAGCTCGACCCGATGCGGGTTGTGTTGCTCCGCGAGCGAGAGCGGAGCAGCAAAGAGGGCAGCTCGCTCTGACTTGAGTCCAGTCAGGTACGCGTACTCTCTGCGCAGGTTCTCCGATCCGCGCGGTCGTCCCCTTCGTACCATTTCATGAAAGTGCTTTCGCCCTCGAAACCGGCCCCGTTCAGCGACCCACCTTCGACGTACTCGATCGCGCTCATCCGACACCCCACGGTGCAGGCACGCGACCGGCTCCCGCGCGCCGTCGAGCCATCGGAGCACGGCCGCCACTACTCCCCGCCTCCGCTCCCATCTCCGCGCGGTGGGTCGCAACCGCGATCAGATCGGCGTGAGCCTCACCCACGGCGACGGCGCACCCGGCAAGGCGCGCCATCGACACGTCGTTGCTTCCGTCCCCGATCACCAGGGCGTCTGACCACGACAGCCCGAGATGATCGAGCACGACGCCGACGCCGTCCGCCTTCTCGGCCCCGTTGGTGATGTCGACCACGGCCGATCCCCGGGCTGTCCACGGCGTCGATCACCGTGAGCGGGTCGAGGTGATCGCTGAGCTTGGCCAGAACACATCTCGTGCCCCGCGCATCTCCCATGATCGACCGCGAGGATGGCCCCCGGCTCCCATCGACCAGGCGTCGGGGTCATGTCGTGGAGGCGGACGTAGCGTCTCAGCGCCCGCGCGGGTGCCCACGGGTGCCACTGGTCGAACTGGAGGTGAATCTCCAGACCGACGCTCACGCACTCCGCGACCAGCGCCTCTAACGCCTCGTCGGGCACGGGGAAGCGGTGTGAAGCACACCTTCTCCGATCGCCACCGCGCCATTCGAGGCCACGGTGTAGGCCGCTCCTAAAGGCTCTTTGCCACGGGTCGGCGGACACTGCGGGCGACCGGTTGCGATCACCAGCGGAACGGGCAGAGCCCGCAGGCCCGCCGTCACGTCCGGATGAGCCAGCAAGCCCGGCCCGATCACGGTGTTGTCCAGGTCGGCCACGACGACGCCCGGTTTGGGTACCGGCGCGAAGCGGTGGCCCTTGATCCCCTTCAGCACCACCTCCTCTTCGTCGATCAGTGTTGTCGGACTGCAGACCCCGACGAGGTCTTGGTAGGCGCTCCATGCCGCGCACGATGCACTGCCCTGCACCGGCCTGATTACGCACGCGGGCCACCATAGGCCGCCCAAGATCACCGGGCCACTGGCGCGACAGAACAGGTCGTCGTATCCGGCCCTGTCGTACCTCGGAACCCACACCACCATCGTCCAGTCATCGTCGAGGATGGCGCTCTCTGCTCCCGGCGCGGCGCGCAGACGCTCAAAGAGCTGCCGCAGCGCCCTTCGCGCCGCCACCGGCCATCGCCGAGACATCCACACCCAATACCCGGGAGGGCGATCCCGGCGCTACCGCCTAAACACATTGTTGTTTTTTGCAATAATCAATTTTGGAAAATGGACGTCGTTGATGAAAAAGAAGAAATTTTTACTCCGCCGGAATTGGAAAGAGCCTTTGCTGAAATTCGAAAAGGATTTAAACTTTTGCACTACTGCTTCAGTTTTATTGTCTCATCCACGTTTTTGGCGCAATTGCGACAACATTCGATTGAAAATTGATCCTACGAACAAAAGTCACTTGCGTGCCATCGAATCGTCGATCAGATTGTAAATCAAGAAATTTTCGCCAAAATTTCATTATAGGATGGGAGAGGGAAGGAGGGAAGGGAAGGGGGGTAGGAAAAGGGGGAGGGGGTGGAGGAAAGTTTCGTCAAATTTTTTCTTGGAGCGAAAATTTTCTGATTTGCAATTGATTTGCAGTTTGCGTTTCATTGACCGA
>CAWAJY010000005.1:0-19125 GCA_963782515.1 uncultured Actinomycetes bacterium
AAGAGGCGCTCGGCAGGTCCTCGGCGGTCGCGCTGGAGCGCACCGCGCAGGAGGTGTCCTCGCCCAGCCGCCCCAGGGAATCGACGATCGCCGCCGCGACCTCCTCCGGGATCGGGGCCGCCTCAATCGCCGCCCGCACCGCGCCGGGCTCAGCGTCGAGTTCGACCCCGTCGAGCGCCCGCCGGAACGCGTCGGTGGTCACGCAGAACCCGTCCGGCACCGCCACGCCGTCGACCCGCGAAAGCTCGCCCAGCCCCGCTCCCTTGCCGCCGACAGCCGCCACCATCGTCGCGTCGACGTCCTCGAAATCCAACGTGAAAGAACCCATAAGCCTCCTTGCTCGGTACGTTCGGCGGGCGAGTATGGGGCACGCCCCAGGCGCTCATGAGGCCTTCGATATTGGTATAAATTGGCAGTGGGAAGGGGTTTGCGGCGCCGGTTTCGGATCGCGCGCGCCGATCAAGGACGCGGCGTCCCGGCGGGTCGAAGAAACCGTCGCCGAGACGGCCGGGTCTGTGGGGAGGGACGAGGGATCGGCGGGTGCGGGTCACGCGAGGCCACGAGAGGGACACGGATCCGTGACGGGAGTCCTACCTCGTCACAGAGACCGTGGGAACTCCACGCTTCCGCGCGTGTCCCCCAACCCTCACGGAGGCGCGGGCGACCTGCGTTACGCATAGGTTCACCAGGGTCGCCCGCGCTCCCGGGGACCGGGATACCTGGCCCGAAGAGCGCCAGAAGGCGCACGGAGGTGTGACGTTCCCGGCATCTTCGTCACCGATCGGGGCGAGGTGTGGCATCTCTCGCGTGGAGCCGTGCCGGATGTTTCACCAACCCCTCACGCCCAGACGCACGTCGGACGGGCGCGACGCCACGAAGCACGTCCGTCACCGTGGAAGCAATCATCTAGGTCGAGACGCTGCGTCCGCGAACGCGCAGTCCAGCTCCCAACACGAGCCCGGCAAGGAGGAGGGCGCCGAGGATCAGGAGCCCCCGCCCGACCGGGTAGCTGTCACCGGAGATCGTGAACCGGCGGGTGGTGAGCCCAGCGCCCCCAGCGGTGCCCTGGCTCTCGGCCCGATGACCGGGAGAACCCGGCTGGCCCCGTTCTTCGACGAGTGGCCGGACCGGTGGTTCGACCCGGAGTGGCTCGGCCGGGATGCGCCGGATGCGCCGTGGGTCGGGCCTTCTCCGATGCCGACTCCGAAAAGGGGCGCCGCTTCGGGCCGGGCGCCGCCGCCTTCGGTGCCCAGGGCTTCGTTGCGCGCCTGCTGGAGCGGCAGCGCGTATTCCTTTTCCGCCGGGCCTTGCGGGTCGAAGTGGACTTCCCCGGCTCGGGCGGCGGGCGGGCCCCAGGCGGCGAGCAGGAAAAGGACGAGCACCGCGACGAGTACTATCGGCGTGCAGGATCGAGTGGTATGTGAGGCGGCCTCGTTGGGCACGACAGGGAGATGGCTCTTGCTCTGGTCAGGAGAAACCTTAGAACGTTTTCGTGGCGGTGTCGCGATCCGCTCGATCTTGGCGATCTGCCTGGTGGCGGCGTCGGCACTGTCCTGGGGTGGTGGCACGGCCGCGGCGGCCCCCTCTCATCAAAAGCTGATCTGGGGTCCTGCGAACGCCGAAGCATTTGACGTCTACGGCGATCTCGGCGTCGGGCTCTACGAGATCACGATCAATTGGGCTCGGGTCGCTCCGACCCGTCCCGCCGATCCGACCAATCCGGACGACCCGGCCTATCAGTGGACCCCGGCCGTCGAAGAAGCAATCCAGAATGCCCAGGCTCACGGCATCCAGGTCGTGGTCGAGGTCTCGGGCGCGCCCGGCTGGGCCAACGGGGGACGCCCCTGGCGCTGGGCCCCCAAAGACCCTCAGGACTTCGCCGACTTCATGGCGGCCGCCTCGCGGCACTGGCCGCAGGTGCACTACTGGCAGGTCTGGGGAGAGCCCTCGCGACGAGCCAACTTCATGCCGCTCGCCAAGCATGTCGAAGGGCTCGACCTCACCGCGAACCAGCGCCGCGGGCCCGAACTGTACGCCCAGATCCTTGACGATTCATACGTCGCCTTGAAGGGGGTGTCGCTGCAGAACCTCGTCATCGGCGGCAACACCTTCAGCGGCGGCGACATCCGTCCGCTCGCCTACATCAAGGCACTGGCGCTCCCGAACGGGGAACCGCCGCGGATGGACATGTACGGCCAGAACCCCTTCGGGTACCGCCCACCGGACCTGAGCAAGGGGCTGATGAATCCGACCAGCGGCGTGGCCGACTTCAGCGACCTCGACGTGGTCGCCCAGTACCTGGATCGCTATCTGGCCCGCGACGGTCGCAACCACAAGCTGCCCCTTTTTCTCTCGGAGTACTTCGTCCCCACCGATCACGCGAACTTCGAATTCAACTATTGGGTGTCGAAGCAGACGGCGGCGCGCTGGCTCAGGGACGCCTTCACGATCGTCCGCGACTGGCACCGGATCTACACCCTCGGCTGGTTCGAGCTCTACGACGAAAAGCCCAACGGCGCAGGGACCGAGGTGAACCGCGGCCTGCTCACCTGGAACGGCCACCGGAAGCCCGCCTACTACGCGTTCAAGAACGGCTAGCTGCCACTGGGCAAGGCCGGAGGACGCCGGCCCGATACTGCCACGGGGACCTGGTGTCGGCGGATGTCTTCGAGCCCGGCGAACTGAAACCAGCCTTCGACCTCGTCCCAGTCGTGCTTCCACTGGTACTTGGGCGCGTACCAGTCGAAGGTGTCGAGCACACGCCATTCCGGATCGGGGTGGTGGGAGACGGGCAGGAGGGGGGGAGAGGAAGCGACCGGCGCGGGTTCGGTAGAGGGCGCCGATCGGGCCGGCTGCCTTGCAGAGCCGCAGCAGGCGCTCCTCGTCCATGCGCGTCGTGAAGCGCCGGTAGAGATCCGAGGCCGCGTAGCCGATCGGGCGTTCGGAGGTGTAGACCCAGATCACGATCCGGCCGCCGGGCTTGAGCAGGCGGGGCAGGCGCAGGAATGCCGCCCGCGTGTCCGGGGTGTGGTGGAGGACACCGATCGAGTAGATCAGGTCGAAGGATTCCTCGCGCAGCGGAAGATCGAAGACGTCAGCCTGGATGAAGGCGGCGTCGGGGCGGTCGCCGAGATTGCGGTGGGCGGCATCGACGGCCGCGGAGAGGTCGATCCCGACCACGTTCGCCCCCATGGACAGCGCCACCTCGGAGAAGCGTCCCATCCCGCAGCCGACGTCGAGCACCGTCTTGCCCGCCAGGTCGGCCGGTTCCAGGCCGGTCTTTTCGGCGAACGTCTGCCGTGACTCGGTCCGGTTCTCGTCCGGCCGGTCGAGCTGGGTCTGGGCGAACCAGTTCCACTCGCGCCCGAAGCTCTGTGCGTAGGAGTCGGATTCGACGAAGCGAAGGACGCCACCGACCCTTCGCGCCACCAGCCGGTCGCCTGCATGGGCGCCCGCGGCGTCGAGGGACAGGGGGGCGCCCTCGGTCGGCTCGGCGAGCAGGGCCTCCAGCCACGGCGGATCGCCGACCACGTCGCTGGACGATGCCCGGTCCGTCGCCATACGCGGTGAGGATACTTTCAGGTACGGCATCGCATGAGCTTCCGGGCGGCCCGGGTTGGAACGGATAACCTTCGCGCGATGAGGGTTCTGGTCACCGGAGGAGCCGGATTCATCGGCTCGCACCTGGCGCGGCGGCTTCTGGCCGAGGGGAACGACGTAAGGGTGGTCGACAATTTCTCCACGGGCAACCGGGCGAACCTGGCCGGGCTCGAGGGCGAGATCGAGGTCGTCGAGGGCGACATCCAGAGCTACGAGCGCGCGCATAACGCGGTGCGCGGCTGCGAGGTCGTGTTCCACGAGGCAGCGCTGCCGTCCGTCCCCCGTTCGATCCAGGATCCGCTGACCAGCAACGCCGCGAACGTGATCGGCACGCTCAACATTCTGCTCGCCTCGCGCGACAGCGGCGTGCGCCGGGTCGTCTTCGCCTCCTCCTCCTCGATCTACGGAGCCGATCTGACCCTGCCCAAGCAGGAGGAGAAGGCGCCGCAGCCGATTTCGCCCTACGCGGTGGCGAAGCTCGCGGGGGAGGGGTATTGCCGTAGCTTCTCGCAGGTCTACGCCCTCGAGACGGTGGCGCTGCGCTACTTCAACGTCTTCGGCCCACGCCAGGATCCGCTCTCCCACTACGCGGCGGTGATCCCGAAATTCATCGCCGCCCTGCTCGCCGGGCGGCAGCCGGTCGTCTTCGGCGACGGTGAGCAGTCGCGTGACTTCACCTACGTCGACAACGTCGTCGACGCGAACCTGCTGGCGTCGGCGGCCGAGGGCGTCTCGGGACAGACCTTCAATATCGCCTGCGGGGACCGCATCACCCTCAACCTGCTGCTCGACGAACTGCGGGAGATCACCGGGGTGGGCCTCCAGGCGAGATACCTGGAGCCACGGCCGGGTGACGTCCTCCATTCGCTCGCCGATATCAGCAAGGCGCGCGAGCAGCTCGGCTACGAGCCGGGCGTCTCCTTCGGGGTGGGCCTACGGCGCACCGCCGAGGACTACCTGTCGCGGCACGAGGAAGCCGCGGCGGCCTCGCCGCGCGGCTAGATCGGCCTGCCGCGGGTCTGGCCCGAAGGAGTGCGCCGTGCGCAGAGCACGGCGACCAAGAGCGCCAGCGGGACCGAGAGCTGCGGCACCGGCAGTGCCTCGACGAAAGCGAGACCTACCGCGGCGGCGCACACCGAGCCGATCGCGGCGATCTCCACCGTCTTGCGCTCCGCCCCGCGGATGCCGCCGATCACCGCCGCGATGAGAAGCCCCAGCAGCAAGAGGCCGATCAACCCCAGCTCGGCGGCGAAGGAGAGGTACTCGTCGTGGGCGGCGAGCTGCCCGAATTCGAGGTGCTGTTCGGCGTACCGCGGGAAGGTGCCCCAGCCGATGCCTCGTAGCGGGCTCGACACGAAGGCTTCGGCAGCGAGTTCGGCGGCGTCGATGCGCGAGTTCACGTAGTCCGCTTCCCCGTTTCGGACCGTCGCCACCATGTGTGAGTAGAGCGAGCCGCGCAGCTTGTCGGGAACTTCGATGACTCGCGGAGGCCGACCCGGAACCTGGGCGTGGATGCGGACCGTGTCCAGCACGAACGATGCCGCCCCGTCGGACCGCTCCCAGACGTAGAGCCGCGCGTGCGGCGCCCGGGAGTGGGGGGACCAGGGAAGCTTGAAAGTGTGGGCGCGCGGCCCCGCGACGATCTTCCGCTGTGGGCCGCCGCTCCGTACAGCATCGCCGAGGGCGAAGGAGAGAGGCAGCCGCCGCGCCCCCGTCGTCCGCACCCGCAGCGACAGCTCGTAGCTGCCGTCCGCCGCGGCTTCGCCCCAGCCGTAGCTCGCCCCCTCATCGCCCCGACCGGTGTGCACGACGATGCCGTCCGGGCTGTTGCGCAGCCGCGACGGGCCGGCCGGGACGGGTCCGCCGGCCCGACTGTCCCAGCCGCTCAGGTCGCGCTGGTCGAGTGGCCGGAAGGCAACCGGCACCGCCCGGAAGCTGGCGCTCTGGCGCTGGTGCTCGAAGACCGGATAAAGGGCCAGGGCCACCAGCGCGACTGCCGTCGCGGCGCCGAGGATGGCGATCTGGCGTCGACGGGATCCGGCCGCCTGCATGAGCCCGATCGCGACGAGCGCCACGCCGACGGCGATGATCGCGCCGCGCGAGTAGCTGAGGACGAGGGCGGCGGTGAGAACCGCGAAGGAGGCGGCGAACAGCATCCGGGCGCGCCCGCGCGTCCGCAGTACGTAGGTGGCCGCGATCGGCACCCCGAGCGCCATCGCGAATCCGAGTTCGTTGGCGTTGCCGTAGGTGCCCGAGAGCCTGCCGCCGGTCTGGGTCAGGTCGACGGTCCCGGAGTTGATCGCACCGACGCCGAGCAGGGCGAAGACCGCCGCCAGACTGAGGCCCGCCAGCACCGCGAGCAGGATCCGCTCCCGGATCTCCGGCGCGAAGCTGATCGTGGCCAGGGCCAGCAGGCCCACGAAAGCGAACTCAGCGAAGCCGCCGAGCTTGCCCTCGCAGTTGCACCCCCACGCTCCGGCGCTGATGAGGATCCAGAAGAAGAGGCCGAGGTAGGCGCCGCCGGCGAGGATCGCCGGCGTGCCGAGGCGAAGGTCGGCGGAACGGCAGCTGAGAAACGCCATGGCCAAGAGTGCCGCGAGCAGGATCGCGGCGGCTCGCCCGACGGTGAGCGGACCGGCGATATGCGTGGCCGAGAACGGGGCCAGGAACGCCACCGCGACCAAGGCGCGTCCGGCCGGTCGGAACGAGATCCGACTCCACTCGCGCAACCGGCGGAGCGCCTGGGCGAGCGCGACGCGCAGTCGCGACAGCCTTCCGCGGACGGAAGGGACGGGGACCCTGACGCGGATCGAATGGCCGCTCAGGTGGCCCTTCAGGGCGAGGAGCCTCGCGCGGGTCGGCGGCCAGGCGGGGCGGAGGGCGACCGCGACGAGCTGGAGCAGCAGCACCGTCGCGGCCGACCCGAGGATCCAGACGAACGGCGCGAACATGATGTCGTAGCGGGGCGAGAAGACCGCCGTCAGGCTTCCGCCGACGAAGCCGAGCAGGGCGACGATCATCAGGACGGTCGCGGCGATCCGGGTCCACGAGGATCCGAGGATCGGGAGGAGCAGGATCAGGGCGCCTCCCAGCGTCAGCAGGTAGAGGATCTTGGTCAGCGTCTGCGCCACCTGCCACGGCGCTCTCGTCATGCTCGAATCACCCGGTATCGCGGAGGCGTGGGGGGCCAGCGTCCGGAAGTAGTTCCTGGCGGTGATGATCTGGTCGACGAAATGGTTGGCGGTGAACGTCTTCGGGTCATACAGCCGGCGGTAGAGCCCGAGGACGGTCCAGGTGTTTTCCAGGTAGGTGAGCGGCTCACGCAGGATCGCCGCTTTCGCGATCGCACCCATCGCCGCGGAGGCTTCGCTCGGATCCTTCCCGGAGCGGACCAGGGCGTTGTAGACACCGACGGTCCTCTGCAGCTCACCTCTGGGTTCGGTGAAGTCGGCGGTGTCGTAGACGCTGAGGGCGAGCCGACTGTCGCGGGTTTCTTCGCCAGGTGGCACACCGTCGTAGCTGACCGCGCGCGCGTAGAGAGAGATGCCCCCCTCGGTGGCGATGCTGGTGTCGCCGAAGCGGACGAGGTTGTGGATGACCCAGGGGCTGAGGATGATCGCCATCGCGCCGATGGCGATCGCGGCATGGCGCAGGGCCTTCCGCCAATTCCACCGACCCCAGTTGCCGATCACGATCGCGGCCGGCATCGCGATGACGCCGATCAGGCCATTCGCCCGGAAGAGGGCGGCGAGGCCGAAGAAGACACCTGCGGCGATCAGGAATCGAGTCGAGCCGCGGACGTCGGCGCGAAGCCGGATGGTCGCCTCGGCGAGTGAGACCGTGGCGGCCAGCAACAGCACGCCGAAGAGGTAGTCGGCGAGCGCGAACTGCTCGGTCATGATCATCAGGGGAGAGGCGGCCGTCAGGAATCCGGCCGCGACACCGGCCGCCGGGCTGAAGTAACGCCAGCCGATCAGCAGGACGGCGGCGGGGAGGGTCATCCCGATCAGGTTCTGGAGCCCGACGATGCCGCGCACCGGGTTCACCCCGAGCAGTTCGAGGCAGGCGAGCAGGAGCGAATATCCAGGTGGCCTGAGGTTGTCGATGAAGCCGCCGTGGAAGATCCCGCGCGCCACCTGCAGGTAGTGGGTGGTGTCGGACGCGGTGTAGGCATGACCCCACAACGGGATCCGTACGACGACCGCCGCGATGGTCACGAACGCGAGGGCGAACAGCAGCCGGCGTCGCGGCCGCAGGCTGCGGAACCGTGTGCTCGCCGAATCCCGATCGGCGTTGAAGCCGCGCCGGAACGATCCGGCGGCACCAGCGAGGCGTCGCCGCGCAAGTGGCCGGGCGCCCCCCTGTTGTGCGCTGCCCATGAGACGTCTGAACATATACTGCCGTCGTGCGAACCGGGGAGCCCTCGCCGAATCTGAGCCGGGGTGGCCTGCGATCGATGAGGGTCGGGGCCGGTGTCGCCGTCGTCTTGGTCCTTCTCCTGGTGGTGTCAGGTTGTGGGGGCGGCTGGAATCCACCCCGCCGGCCGAAGCACGCAACCTCCTCACGACGAAGGAAATCCAGAAGTACCCCGAGGGAAGTGCCAGCCGGGCATTCCTCAGCTTCTGGTCCGACCTCCAGTACCAGTCGTGGGCCGAAGTGGCCTCCTACTACTCGCCTCCCTTTCGTGAATTCCTCGGCACGGCGAAGATCGTCGGCGCCAAAAAGGTCGACGCCTCGACCTTCCCGTTGACCAAACCGGCGATCGTCGGCACCACCGAAGACGGCGACGTCACCACCATCCGTTATTCGACCATGCTCCCCGAAGGAACCAAGGAACTCGGTTCGACCTCCTGGCGCAAGGAAGACGGGAACTGGCAGATGATCTACGACTCGCGCCTGGATCCAGAGTTGAACCAGTTCGCGCGCAACCAGGTGGAAATCGAAGAAAACGGTGCCGTCTCGAGCGATGCGAGCGAACTCCCGTCGCCCGCCGCCGCCCAGGCGGGGGTCGAAGCGTCACATCTGCAGGCTGAATTCCTCGAACAGGCGTTGCGGAAGAAGGCGCACTAAGGATCGGTGCCGATCGCCTCGTCGATCGCCCGCAGGTGAGCGACGACGGAGCGGTCCAGGTCGTAGCGGTCGGCGGCATGACGGCGGGCTCCCTCGCCGAGGCGGCGCCGGAGGGCCGGATCGTCGATCAACCCGGTCAGCGCGGCGGCGATGGCCGTCGGCTCGTGAGGGACGAGGATGCCCGCCCCGGGCGCGATCACCTCGCTGGTGCCGCCTGCGTCGGTGCCGACCAAGGGCCGGCCCAGCATCGCCGCCTCGATCAGGACGTTGGGGCTGCCCTCGTCGTCGGAGAGGAGGACGGCGACGTCGTGGCCTTCCCAGAAGCGACGCAGGTCGGACACCGGGCCGGTCGCCGTGACCCGGCCGGCGAGGCCCCGGGCGATGATCGACCGCTCGATCCCCGTCCGCAGCTCCCCGGCGCCCGCCAGGTCGGCCCGCCACGGGGTGGTGGCCGCCACCAGCTCGAGCGCGGCGAGGAAGCGCTCCTGCCCCTTTTCGGGCCGGTAGTTGGCGAGGTAGCCGAGCGCCACCTCGCCGGCGTCGCGGAAGGGGAGAGGCTCGACCGGCGGATGCCCGTTGGGGACCAGGCGCAGTCGTTCGCCCGGCACTCCCCTGGCCTCGGCCTCGGCGACGACCGCCTCCGAGTTGCCGGTCACGATCCGCGCCCCACGCTCGGCGAGCCGGATCGGCACGCGGTAGAACGGCAGCCTTTCGGCCTGCGATCCGCAGACGCTGCGGCGCGCGACGACGAGCGGGATGCCCAGCGCCCGCGCGGCCGGCGCCACCGTGGTCGAGGCCTCCTCGAGCCAGGCGTAGACGGCGTCCGGTCGCACTCGCCGGACCACCCCGAAGACGCGGGGCACCGAGACCGCCGGACGCGCTGCCCTGGGGATCGGCGACGGGGGGAGCTGGATCAGCTCGACCCCGAGCCGGCGAAGCTGCTCGGCGTGGCCGGGGTCGCAGACCGTCGAGAGCGTCAGCACCGTTGCCTGGATGCGATCCGGGTGGGCGGCGCCGATCAGCTGCATCAGCTGGCGCTCCGAGCCGCCGCGGCCGAGCCCGCCGATGACGAAGAGGACGCGCCGCGGCTCAGCCATCGACCCAGGTCCGGTGCCACAGCTCCAGCACCGCCAGGTTCCAGAGCCGGTAGGTGTGGTCGACGTCGCCGCGGAGGTGTTCGCCCACCAGCCCGCGCACGGCCGCCGGCTCGAAGTAGCCCCGTTCGAGGCTCAGCGGGTCGAGCAGCAGGCCCTCCAGCCAGTCGCGCAGCGGCCCCCGGAACCAGGTGCCGAGGGGAACGCCGAAGCCTTGCTTGCGCCGGTGGACCAGGTCGCGCGGCAGCCCCCGTCGGGTGGCCAGCTCCTTCAGCGCCCACTTGGTGGTTCGGCCGCGCAGCTTCATCCGCTCCGGCAGCCCGGCGGCGAACTCGTGCACCCGGTAGTCGAGGAAGGGGGAGCGGACCTCGAGCGCGTCCGCCATCGACATCCGGTCGACCTTCAGCAGCAGGTCGCCGGGCAGATAGGTGGCCGTGTCGAGGGCCAGGTAGCGGTCGACCCCCGAGAGGGCCGGCGGCGCCAGGGTCTGCTTCCAGGCGCTCGCCGGGTCACCCGCCGCGGCGAGGAAGTCCGGCGTGCACATCGACGCCACTTCTTCCGGTGAGAAGTGGGACATCATCGACGCGTAGCGCGCCGCCGGCGGCAGCGAGAGCGCATCGACCAGGCGCCTGACCTGATGCCCGGCGCGCGGCAGCCGCTCGGTGACGCCGCTGCGCCGCAAGCCCCGCGCCGCCGCGGTCGCGGGGCCGAGCCGCTCGGCCGTCCTCGCGACCAGATAGCGGCGGTAGCCCGCGAACGCCTCGTCCCCGCCGTCACCCGACAGCGCGACGGTGACGCTCTCCCGCGTCATCCGCGACAGCAGCAGGGTCGGGATCGCCGAGGAGTCGGCGAACGGCTCGCCGGCGAAACGCACCGCCTGCTCGATCAACGGGACCATCTCCGGCTCGAGGGTGCGCTCCTCGTGCTCGGTTCCGTAGATCTGCGCGACCCGCCGCGCGTGTCGTCCCTCGCTGAAGCCGGCCTCCGGGAAGTCGATCGAGAAGGTGCGGACGCGGCTTCCGGCCTCCGCCATGTAGGCGACCACGAGGCTCGAGTCGATGCCGCCGGAGAGGAAGGCCCCGACCGGAACGTCGGCGACCAGTCGTTCCTGGGTCGCCTGCGCCAGCAGCCGGTCGAGCTCGACGAGCGCATCCTCGCTGCTTTCCGGGCAACGTCGCGACCAGTCGAGCTGCCACCACGGTTCGACCTTGACCTCGCCGCCCTGCCACAGCAGTCGCTCGCCCGGCGCCAGCTTGTGGATTCCGGCGAAGCCGCTGCGCGGGGGCGGCACGTACTGCAGGGTCAGGTATTCCCGCAGGGCGGCTGGGTCGGGACGCGGCTCGACCAGGCCGCTGGCCAGGATCGCCGCCGGCTCGCTCGCGTAGAGGATCCCGTCGCCCACCGCGGCCCAGTAGAGCGGCTTGACGCCGAGCCGGTCGCGAGCCAGCAGGAGGCGCTCGGCCCGCGAGTCCCAGAGGGCGATCGCGAACATCCCTTGCAGCGCCTGGAGGCAGTCCGGCCCACGCTCCTCGTAGAGGTGGACGATCACCTCGCTGTCGGACCCGGTCGCGAAGGAGTGGCCGCGGCTGCGCAGCTCCTCCCGCAGGGGGGCGAAGTTGTAGACCTCTCCGTTGCAGGTGAGGAGGGATTCGCGCCGCTCGTCGGTGATCGGCTGATCGCCCGTCTCCAGGTCGATGATCGCGAGGCGCCGAAAGCCGAGCCCGACCTTGCCCGGCACCAGGTGCCGGCCTTCGGCGTCGGGGCCGCGATGGGCGATGGCGGCGCACATCCGCGCGAGCGTGGCGTCGTCGGCGTCGATGTCCCCGGCCCAGCCGGCGATCCCGCACATCGGCTATCCGGGCAGTGCCGGACGGCGTCGCCGGAGGGCGGCGAGGAGCTCGGCGGGGCGAGGTGACTGGAAGGTTTCCTTCATCGGCACTCCTCCATAGCGTGAGAGCAGGACCAGCATCAGCCCGCCCGCCACCCAGTAGGAGAGGACGGAAGCTATCGAGGCGCCGGCGATCCCGATCGCGGGCACCAGTGCCAGGTTGAGGGCGACGTTGAGGAGGACGGCGATCGTCGAGGCCGCCGAGATCGCCAGCGGCGGCGCGAGTCGCATCAGCATGTCGCGGGCCGGCCCCTCGACCGCCAGGGCGATCACCGCCGGCATCAGCAGGGCGAACGGCACCACGCTGCCCTCCCAGGCCGATCCGTAGGCGAGCACGATGAACGGGTAGGCGACGGCCGTTCCGGCGATCGCGAGGAGGACCGCGAGGAACACGTTCTGGCCGATGAACCGACAGGTGAAGGCGACCGCGACGCTCGTCTCCGCCGAGGTCTGGCGCTCCAGCGCGGCCAGGCCGATCGTGGAGATCCCGACGAAGACGACGTCGGCGAGGCTCGCGGACAGCGAGTAGAGACCCGCCTGGTGGGCGCTGACCAGCAGGCCGACGAGCAGCAGGTCGATTTTCAGGTTCAGCCAGAGGGCGATCGAGGCAGGCTGCAGCCGGATCCCGACGTGCAGAGCGGCGCGGATGAGCCGGCGGCTCGCGAGCGGCACCAGCGTTCCCGGGCCGAGTCGCCGGCGCAGGACGACCGTCAAGGCGACCGCGGTGGCGGCGATCGCCGCCAGTGCCACCGCCATCGCGGTCTGCGGGGAGAGGCCGACGCCGATCTCGACCGCGGCCACCAGGCCGAACTGCAGCAGGGCGCCGAGGGCGATGATCCAGCCGTACGGGCGAAGCACGCCGAGCCGCAACAGCAGCGCCGTGGCGAGCTGGCCGGCGAGCGTGAAGGGGATGGTCGCGGCGGCAAGCACGACGGTCTCCGGAGCGGCGCCGCCGAGCAGCTCGTGGCGCAGCGGCAGGCCGATCGCCACGGCGAGCGCCATCCCGGGGATGCCGAGCGCCAGGGTGAAGAAGGAGCCGAGGCGGCTGAGTTCCTCCGGCCCGGCTTCGCGTCGGGCCAGCAGCCGCGCAATCGACTGCTCGACCGAAAGGTGGGAGAGCACCCAGACGATCGTCGCCAGGTTCAACGCCAGTGCGTACTGGCCCCGCCCGGTCGGCCCGAGCGCCCGCGTCGCCACCAGGTTCAGACCGAACAGGAAGAGGAACTGCAGGGCCCGGAAGCCGAGCAACCGGCGGCCGCCTTCGAGCGAGGAGACGAGGGCCTCCGGCTCGTCGAGGGACACCGGAATGCCGGCGCGGACGACTTCGCCGTCCGTCCTCTCCTCCTCCGCGTCAGCGTCGAGCGTCATCGGTCGCTCGCCTGTAGCCGAGCGCACACCAGTAAGGGGGCCCGGTCGAGATCTCGACCCGCTCGAGCCCGGCCGCCTCCATCATCGCCCGCACCTCGGGGGCGGTGAAGCGGTGCTCGATCCGCGTCCCGAAGCGATCGAGCGAGTCGTTCCTCATCGCGTAGAAGCCGGCCCGCCGGTAGGTGGACAGCGGCATCCCGTCGACATCGCGACCGGTCTTCTCGAGCAGCAGGGAAAGCCGGGCGAGGGGCAGGTAGGCGAGCAAGGCGATCGCCCCGGTCAGCCCGAGCTTGATCCGGTGGGGCAGCCTGCTGATCGCGCGGCGGGCGAGGTCGGTGGCCCGCCAGAGGGCCCGAAACCAGCCCGGACGCTCGTCGAGCGCGTAGTAGAGGTAGAGGAGGAACGGTGCGCCCGGCTTCAGGCGGCTGACGCACGAGCGAAGCCCGGCGGCCGGGTCCGGGAGGTGGTGGAGCACGCCGAGGGAGTAGCCGAAGTCCATCGAATCCGCCGGCAGGGGCATCGCGTCGACCGAGGCGAGGTGGAAGCGGCAGTTGGGCTGGTCGCGAAGCTGGCGCTCGGCGACGGCGATCGCCCCCGCGTCGGCGTCGAGGCAATGCAGGGTCCCGACCCGGGGCGCCACGAAGCGCGCCCAGCGTCCGCTGCCGCAGCCGAGGTCGAAGCCGACGCTGTCCGCCGGCAGGCACTCCCATGGGAACAGGCGGAAGTACTCCTCGAAGCGGGCCTCGAGCTCGGCCCTCGGCACCGCCGCCTGGTCGAAGCTCGTCCACTCCCTGCCGAAGTCCGCGACGGTCGCCGGGTCGAGGTTTCGCCTCCGGCTCGCCGAGAGCCCCGAGTAGAGCCGGTCGACGTCGTCCAGGAGCCGCTGGGCAGAGAACCGCTCGCGGACGTGGGCTCGTGCCCGGGCTCCCATCTCGAGGCGTGCCGCGGGGTCGGCGGCGAGCTCGCCCATCGCCCGCGCGATGCCCGCCTCGTCCCCCGCCGCGGCGAGCAGGCCGCTGCCGGCGACGACGATGTCCGCGACGCCGCCGACGTCGGTCGCCACGGCGGGCCGCGCCGCCGCCGCCGCCTCGATCAAGGCGACCGGGGTGCCCTCGTTGTCGGAGGTGAGGAGCGCCGCATCGGCGGCGGCCAGGATTCGCGGCAGATCGGTCCGGTAGCCGAGGAACTCGACGGCATCTGCGCAACCTAGCTCCCGGGCGCGCGCTTCCAGCTCCGGGCGGGTCACGCCGTCGCCGACGACGGCCACGCGCACCGATGCGCCTTCGGCCCGCGCCCGGGCGACCGCACGGAGCATCACGTCGGCTCGCTTGATCGGCGCGAGCCGACCGGTGAAGGTGAAGAGCGTCTCGTCCGGCCCGACGCCCAGCTGTGCCCGCACCTCGGGGTCCGGCTCGGGCGCGAGCGCGAGATACGGCTCGAGGTCGAGGCCGAGCGGTACGACGTCGAACTTCGAGCGGGGTGCCACCTCAAGTTCGACCAGATCGGTGACGGTGGCTTCGCTGACCCCGATCAGGCGATCGCTCGACCGGGCGAGCAACCGCTCGATCACGGTGAAGACCCGCGTCGCCAGCGGGCCGAAATAGCCACGCAGCACATGCCCGTGGTAGGTGTGGACGACGATCGGTCGTGGTCTGCTCATCAGCGCCGCGGTGCGGCCCAGCATCCCCGCCTTGGCAGTGTGGGTGTGGACGATCTCCGGCCGATAGGAGTGGATCAGCCGGACCAGCGCGATCAGCGCCCGCAGATCTTGGACTGGACGAATCTCCGGTCCGAGTGGATCGAGACGCTGAATGCGTAGATCCTTGGACTCGTGCTCTTTCTCACCCGGACCGACCTGGCCGGTGACCAGAAGCGTCTCGAAGCGCTCCGGGTCGAGACGTGCGCTGAGCAGGGCGACGTGATGAGCGGGGCCACCGAGGTTCATCCTCGCGATCACCCGCAAAACGCGGACCGCGGATTCGTCGGTCGGCATTGAGAATATTATGACCGCCCTCGACCAAAGCCGAGGGTGGGGACCGAACGTAACGTCCGAGCATTACCGAGGGGGAGCTGTGAGATACCTGATCACGGGGGGAGCCGGGTTCATCGGATCACACCTGACCGACGCGCTCGTTTCCCGTGGGGACGAGGTCGTGGTGCTCGACGATCTCAGCACCGGTCGGCTCGAGAACCTGAAAGGGGCGCTCGCGACGGGTTCGGTGGAGTTCGTGGAAGGCTCCATCCTCGACGCCGAGCTGGTGGACTCCTGCACCGCCGGCACCGATGTCTGTCTGCACCTCGCGGCGGCCGTCGGCGTCCAGCTGATCCTCGAACGTCCGCTCGACTCCCTGCTGCGGAACGTGCGCGGCAGCGACGTCGTGATCTCCTCGGTGGTCAAGCACGGAGGCAAGGTGGTGGTCGCCTCCTCATCCGAGATCTACGGCAAGAGCAGCGGCGCCCCCCTGGGGGAGGACTCCGACCGGATCCTCGGCCCGACGTCGACCTCGCGCTGGGCCTACTCGATGGCCAAGGCGTTCTCCGAGGTGCTGGCCAACGCGTACGCGAGCGAGTGCCAGGCCGAGGCCATCTCCGTCCGCTTCTTCAACACCGTCGGCCCGCGGCAGACCGGGGCCTACGGCATGGTGATGCCGCGGTTCGTGCAGCAGGCCCTGGCCGGGGCGCCGCTCACGGTCTACGGCGACGGCAGCCAGACGCGCTGCTTCACCCACGTCGACGACGTGACCGAGGCGGTCCTGCGCCTCTGCGACGAGGCGGCGGCCACGGGCAAGACCTTCAACATCGGCTCCCCGCACGAGATCTCGATCGCCGATCTTGCCCGCCGGGTGATCGAGCGGACCGGTTCGGACTCGGAGATCGTCATGGTCCCGTACGACGAGGCCTACGCCGACGGCTTCGAGGAGATCGGCTGTCGACACCCCGACCTGGCCCTGATCCGCCGGATCGCCGGCTGGTCCCCACGCCGGACCATCGACGAGATGATCGACGACGTGATCGCCTACAGCTCGGCGAAGGCGGCGGCCGTCCCGGTTGACATGAACGAGGTCGCCTAGTGTCCGAAGCCGTGCGGGTGGGGCTCGCCCTGATCGTGCCCGCGCTGCTCGTCTTCCTCACCGTCCCCGCCTTCATCCTGGTCGCCCGCCGCACCGGGTTCCTCGATCGGCCGAAGGGATACAAGGCCCACCTCCTGCCGACCCCGTACCTGGGCGGGGCCGCGGTGCTCGTCGCCGCCCTGCCGGCGGCGACGTTGCTGGGGCCAGGGCTGCTGAGCCGCTACTGGCCATTGCTCGCCGGCGCGGTCTTCTTCGGCGCGGTCGGGGCGATCGACGACCGGGTCAACCTTTCCCCCTGGCTGCGGCTCGGCCTGGAGGCGGGCGCCGGGTGGCTCTTGTGGACCGAAGGTCTCGGCTGGTCGGTCTTCGAACTCGACGCGCTGAACCTCCTGCTCAGCGCGTTCTGGGTGATGGCCCTGGTCAACGCGTTCAACCTGATGGACAACCTCGACGGCGCTGCGGCCGGCGTCGCAGGCGTCTCTGCGGCCGCGCTGGGGACCCTTGCCGTGATCGGCGGGGATGCCGGGCTCGCGGTGCTGAGCGCCGCGCTGGTCGGCTCGCTGCTCGGGTTCCTGCGCTTCAACCTGGCGCGACCTTCCCGCATCTTTCTCGGCGACGGCGGCAGCATGCCGATCGGGTTCCTCGTCGCCGGCGTGTCGATGTCGGTCCCGATGGGCACTCTGTCGGGTTGGGAGACCGTGGTGGTGGCGGCCCTGATCGCGGGGCTGCCGATCTTCGACACGGTCCTGGTGATGATCTCGCGGCGCCGTCGCGGGGTCCCCCTGCTGACCGGCGGCACGGATCACACCACCCACCGCCTGCTCGCCTCCCTGAAGACCCCACGTGCCGTGGTGGCGACGCTGGCCGGTGCCCAGGCCTGTCTGTGCGCGTTCGCGATCGAGGCCACCCGGCTCGGCGAGGTCGCCCTCGCCGTGGTCGCCTGCGCGGCGCTCGCGATCGCGACGGCGACGATCCTGATCGCCGAGAGCCCCGGATGGACGCCGCTCTCTCACGATTCCTGAGCAGCCCGGACGCCGCGGCCGACCTCGGCCTGCCGGTCCGTCTCCGCCGGGCGCTCCTGCTCCTCGGCGGGCTCGGCTGTGGGATCAGCCCGGCGTTCTTCGGCTACTTCGACCTCACGGTCTGGGGACCGATCGGGATCGGCCTGTCGGTCGTCGCGATCGCACTCCTCTTCGCCCGGCAGGCCGTCCCGTCCGGGATCCGGGCCGTGGCGGTTCTCGGCCTCCTGGGCTTCGGGGTCTGGTGCCTGATCTCGATCGGTTGGGCGGAGTCCGGGGACCGGGCGCTGACCGAAGGGGACCGCTGGGTGACCTACGGCGTATTCCTCCTCGTCGTCCTGCTGCTGATCGCGGACCGGCGCGACGGCGAGGTCCTGCTGGCCGGCACCACCGCGGGCGTGCTGGGGATCGCCGGCTACGAGGTCGTGCGGCTTCTGGGGGGCGACGGCCAGGCGCAGTTCAGCGGCACCCGGCTGGCCGAACCGCTCGGCTACGTGAACGGGCTGGGCGGATTCTTCCTGCTCGGCTTCTGGCCGTTGATCGCGGTCGCGGAGCGGCTCCGCCGGCCGCTCCCCGCAGGCGCGGCCGCAGGCGCGGCGACCCTGCTCGCCGCGCTGGTCGTGCTGACCGATTCGAGGGGGACCCTGTTCGCCTTCGCGGCCTCTGCCCTGCTTCTGCTCATCGCCCTGCCCGGGCGCAACCGGCGTGCCTGGCTGCTGCTCGCGGTCGTCGCCGCGGTGGCGATCGCCTGGGGGCCGCTGACCGATGTCACCCAGGCGCTGCCGAGCCCGATCGCCAATCCGCCGGAGGACACCATCCGCCACGGGGTCGTCGCCGCCCTGTTGGTCGCCGCCGGGGCCGCGGTGCTCTGGGGCCTCGCCACCTGGGGGGCGGATTCGCTGAACGCCCGGCGGCCGGACGGGGGTGCGCTGTCGTCGCGGGTCTCGGCGGCGGTTCTCGGGGCCCTGGTGGTGGTCGCGGTGCTCGGCGGCCTGGTCGCGGTGAAGGACCCGGTCGGCCGGATCTCGACCCAGTACGAATCCTTCACCAAGCTGGAATCGACGGTCAACGGTGCCTCGCGCTTCACCTCGGGGGGAGGCAATCGCTACGACTACTGGCGGATCGCCTGGCACCAGTTCACCGCCCATCCCCTTGACGGGCTGGGAGCGGGCAACTTCGACCGCACCTACTT
The DNA here is from genome assembly GCA_963782515.1 of uncultured Actinomycetes bacterium. Lineage (GTDB taxonomy): Bacteria > Actinomycetota > Thermoleophilia > Solirubrobacterales > 70-9 > VAYN01. The sequence goes on from CAWAJY010000005.1 coordinate 18,303, forward strand.
CCTCGAACGCCGCACGGACGAGGACGTGCGCCAGGCCCACAGCATCGAGCTGCAGACGCTGGGGGAGACCGGGCTGATCGGCGCCCTCCTGCTCGGCGCGGGTCTCGGCGCGATCTTCCTCGGCGCCTGGCGGCGGGCCACGGTTTCAAGAGCCGCACCCGAGGAGATCGGCGTCACCGTCGCGGCCCTCGGAACCTTCGCCGTCTGGCTGGCCCAGACGAGCGTCGACTGGCTCCACCTGATCCCCGGCCTGACCGGGATCGCCCTCGGTGCCGCCGCTCTCCTCCTGCGACCGCGATCGCAGGTGCCCGCGGGGAGGGCGGGCGTGCGGCCGGTTCCGACCGTTGCCCTCCTCCTCGTCGTGGTCGCCGGCGGCATCGCGATCCTCTTCATCGGCCGGCCGAGCCTCGCCGAACACCTCCGCTCGGTGGCGCAGGGGGAGCTCGAGTCGCGTCCCTCCGCCGCGCTCGAAGCAACCGACGAATCGCTCTCGCTCAACCCCGACTCCGTCCAGGCCTACTACCTGAAGGCCGCGGCCTTCGCCCGCCTCCACGCCTACGGCGCCGCGAAGCTCACCCTTCACGAAGCGATCGACCGCGAGCCCCACAACTACGTCACCTGGGCGCTGCTCGGCGATCTCCTCACCAGGCACGGAGCGCTCGACGCAGCACGACGCGCCTACCACCATGCTTCGGTGTTGAACCCCAGGGACCGGGGCCTCAGGCTGCTCGCCTCCGATCGTGCCGCCCTGAAGCAGCTGCACCGGCATCCACAGAATGCCGCTGAAATCGCCGGGGGCAGCTGAGCGGTCCCTCGACCCGCA
>CAWAJY010000006.1:0-678073 GCA_963782515.1 uncultured Actinomycetes bacterium
CTTTTGTGTACACATTCGTCGTCTTGCTCGTGCAGAGAACACCCTGATGAGGTCTTGGTAGGCGCTCCATGCCGCGCACGATGCACTGCCCTGCACCGGCCTGATTACGCACGCGGGCCGCCGTTGGCCGAAGATCACCGGGCCACTGGCGCGACAGAACAGGTCGTCGTATCCGGCCCTGTCGTACCTCGGAACCCACACCACCATCGTCCAGTCATCGTCGAGGATGGCGCTCTCTGCTCCCGGCGCGGCGCGCAGACGCTCAAAGAGCTGCCGCAGCACCCTCGCGCGCCCACCGGCCATCGCCGAGACATCCATCCCCGTACCCGGGGATGCGCACCACCGCGACCACGCCCCGGGACGCGGTAGGCAGCGGAAGCGTGACCCACCTGATCCCGAAACAGCCGCGCCCATCGCTCGGGCGGAGTACGCGAAATCATCCACCTGCGCCGCGCGGTCTGACCCGTAGCCCTGTACTGCCGTTTGCCGACACCTCGGCCCCCTTTGCCTGTGTCGTGCTCTGTGTCAGCGAGCCTACGCGCCGTGTAGTCCGCTGCGCTAGTGGTGATTCCGCGCGGCGGCCAAACCAAAGGGGGGTTGGCGACTGCCGCGCGGGTCCGGCCGGGACCGAGACGACGGTGGGACCGCCAGCCAGTCCCAAATCGGGGGCAGTCGCGTTGCCGACACAGGCGGGACACTCCCCATCCGGGGATGTCCCGCCAAGGGTGACGCCCCACCCACCTCGACCGGAGGTACCGCTCCCGGCCACAGTGCCGCAGGCGTCGCGGTCACCCCTACCCGCGACAGAAGAGCCGGAGCGCCGACCACCAGAGCCGGCTCCGGCACGGCCCCGGGAACTCGTCAGGCGACGAGTTCCCCGAGCGCGGCCGGGAGCCGGGCGGCGGCACGGGCGGAGCCTGGGCCACCCCTGTCCATATGGTCTGTCTCCAAGGACAGAATGTGCGTCAAGGCGGCCACGCCACCGCTCACGGGGGCGCCAAGCTTGACCGAGAGCTCAGCCGCGACCTCGCGCAGCACCGACAGCGTGGCGACCCGCTACTGCATCGGCGAACCGCATCGCCGGCGCGGCGACGGTCAGGGCCGCGACGACCTCGCCGCTGTCGTCCTGGATCGGGACGGAGATGCTCGATATCTCGGGCTCGTGCTCGCCCAGGCACTCGGCGTGCCCCAATCGACGATCCGGCGCAGCTCCTCCCTCAGTACGTCCGGGTCCGTGATCGTCTCGGGGGTGTAGGCCTTGAGCCCCGCATCGATGATCTCCTCGACGAACTCGGGGGCTGATGGGCGAGCAATGCCTTGCCCGAGGCAGTCGCGTGGAGCGGTGCTTGCTTGCCAGGGGCGGCGACCATGCGAATCGACCGCTCGCTCTCCACGCGATCGACATCGTGGCCTCTGCAGTAAGGATCCCGAACAGAACCGTCTCCCGGTCCGCTCGGCCAAGTTCCTGAGCAGGTCGCGCGCCGGGGGACCCATGTCGTCCCCGCGCAGCAACTGGCTACCGAGCTCGTCGACGCGCGGCTGGATCGGTAGCGCGAGGTCTCGGGATCGCGGTTGACCATCCGCCGCGTCTGGAGGTCTTGAGGATGTTGTAGACGGCGGTCTTGCTCAGCTCGATCTCCCGGCTGATCTCGCTGACGCCCATCTCCCCGTTTCGCCCCAGCGCTTCCAGCACGTCCAGGGCGTGGGACCACGACACCACCGGCTTGACTTCCCTTGCCTTCGCAGGTCTCTCCACCCCGCCGCCTCTCCTTTTTGCCTCGTAGAACGCTGCTCTCGCTGAGCGAACAGCCTAGTTCTCCCTCGCCGGATCCCGTAACCGCCCGGCACCTCCTGCCCGTCCCCGACGCGGAAGAACTCGGCGTGATCTTGCGGCAATGGGGTGTTGCCGCGGATCAGGTCGGCGGCCTTCTCCGCCAGCATCATCACCGGCGCGTAGATATTGCCGCGTTGATGTCGGCATCGACGAGGCATCGAAGGCCGGACCAGTTCCACCCCATGGACCGTGAGCGTGTCCGAGGAGACGACGGCGTCTTCTCCCAACCCCATTTTCGCGGTGCAGGACGGGTGCAAGCCCGTCTCCGCGTCACGCGCAACCCAATCGAGGATCTCCTCGTCGGTCTCGACCCCCGGCCCGGGCGCGAGCTCGCCCGTTGAACAGAGCGAGAAGGCGGGCTGGGTGAGAATCTCGCGGGTCAGCCGGATCGCCGCCACCCACTCGCGCCGGTCCTGCTCGGTCGAGGTAGTTGAAACGCAGGGCCGGGTACGTGCGGGTACGGCGGACGATCTTCACACTGCCCCGCGCGTAGGAAGTCATGGGCCGATGTGGCCCTGGTATCCCGTGGCCGGGGGGCCGCGAGCCGTCCACCCGTATCGCCAGCGGCAGGAAGTGGAACATCAGGTTCGGGATACTTGACGCTGTCGTCGCTGCGGAGGAACCCGCCCGACTCGAAGTGGTTGCCACGTAGCACCCCGGACCCTTACGGAAAAGCAGCAGTTCGAGGCCGACCTGCGGCCGACGCAGATAGGTCCAGGGCCGGGGCGTTGGAGACCGGCAGCTTGCTGCGGTACTGGACGTAGGTCTCGAGGTGATCCTGAAGGTTCTCGCCGACGCCCGGGAGGTCGTGCACGGGTTTGACGCCGACCGCCTCGAGCTCACGGGCCTTGCGGATACGCGGAGAGCTGCAACAACTGCGGGCTGTTGATCGCACCGCCGCAGAGGATCACCTCGCGGGCCGGACGTTCTTCGAGCAGACCGCGGCGGACCTCGACCCCGACCGCCCGGCCGTCCTCGATGACGACGCGACTGACCAGCACCACACAGCAGCGCCCACTGAAGATTAGGCGCCCGCGCACGGATGCAGGTAGGCGCGGGAGGCGCTGAGCCCGGCCACGGAAGATGTTGCGATCGAAGGTTGAAAAGCCTTCCTGCCTGTAGCCGTTCACGTCATCGGTCCGCGAGTACCCCGCTTCCTCGATCGCCGTGAACATCGCCTGCGCGAGCGGGTTGTCGGCCAGACCGCGTTCGACCTTCAACGGTCCGGAGCCCCCTCGCCACTCGTCCGCACCGGCGACCACGTTCTCCATCAGCTTGAAATACGGAAGGCAGTGGGCAAAGTCCCAGTCCTCCATACCGGCATCGGCACCCCAGCGCTCGTAGTCGAGCGGGTTGCCGCGCTGGAAGTTCATCGCGTTGATCGAGCTGGAGCCACCCAGGACCTTGCCGCTCGCGTGCGCGATCCGGCGCCCGTGCATGGCTCCGGCTACGAACTGGCTCCTTCGGATCGTAAAGACGATTGCCGATCGCGAAGCGAACTTCCCGGCATCTGGATGAAGAGGTCCCAGAAGACGATCACCGAGGCCCGCCTCGAGCACGAGCACGCGCGCCCACGACGGGTCCTCGCTCAGCGGGTTGGCGAGCACGCATCCGGCGGCTCCGCCGCCGACGATGACGTAGTCGTAGGCGCTCAACCTCCTGCACCGCCGGGTCGCCGCTGCACGATCAGCACGTCGAGGTTCGACATCACCGGCCTCGCCCCACTCGTCGCACCGCCAGCTCAGTCCATCTTGACCAGCCCCCATCCCTCGTTCTTCAGCCTCTCGCACTCGACAACCTCTTCTGTCCGTGGATCGTGTGGCCAACCATGAGGCCGGCTTGATGTACCGGATCTTGTCGTCGCCGTAATGCATCGACGCGGCCATGAAGCGGCTGATCGTGGCGGTGGTCGCCGCGTCGAGAAGCCGAGCGCGGAATCCCGGGGGCACAGACGCCCTCGAAGAAATTGGTGGCGGCGGCAGTCTCTCCGTCGCTGTGGTTGGGGTGATCGGTGCCGAGGTCGACCCCATATATAGGCGAATGTGGCCGAGTTCCGTGGTCATTTCACCCCGGTCTCGAATCGCTGACCCACCGAATAGTCCTCGAAGTACTTGTCATCGAGGCGCGCGGCATCCAACCTGCAAGCATGCATGAGAGGTCCACCCCTCTTCCGCAGGTTTGCCACCCGCGCTTCCGTCGTACCCGAGCGAGCCCAGGACCTCGCCGGTGTGCTCGCCCAGGCATACAGGCGGACGCCGGGTGACGGATGCTGCGCCGGAGCTGTAGTTGATCGGGTGACCCGGCACAACCTTGCCGGCGCGCGGGTGATCGATCTCGTGGAACGGGTCGAGGTGCTCCATGACCGGGTCCGCGATCGCCTCCTCGATGGAGTTGACCGGTGCGCACCAGATGCCGGACGCCCCGCAGCAGCGCGAGCGCCGCTCGTCCTTCCATAAGCCGGTCAGCAGCGGGCTTCAGGGCGTCGTAGATCCGCTGCCCGCTGGCCGGAGAAGGCGATCGACGGATCGAGGAACGGCTCCAGCTCCGGGCGAGGGTTGCCGATCGCCTCGCTGATCAGCGCGATCGGCGAGATCGAGACCGCGACATCACCGTCGTCGCTGACCTCGTAGAACCCGTATGGGGCCTCGTGGAAAGTCGTCGCCGAGCCAGTGGCTCGGCCGACGCAGGTCGCTGCCGTTCAGCTGGTAGGTGTAGGCCTCCGACTGCGAGTGGGATGCGCCCGCTCGGTCATCGTCACCTCCACGCGCTGGCGCTGCGCCGGTGACGGCACGGTGATAAAGCCGAGCACTCCCATCGCCAGCAGCGATGCGGATGCTGATCGACGACAGCGAACCGGCGGCGTTCGGGGGACCGTCGCTGCCGGTGCTCGCCGCCATCCCGGTGATCGCCTGCAGCAACAGGTCCTGCCCGGGCAGGTCGCGGTGTGGGCTGTCGGATCCGTAGCCAGAGGCACAGCCGTAGACCAGCGAGGGGTTCTCGGCTCGCAGCGAGTCGTAGTCAGGGTCAGGAGCTGCGTCGCAGGCAGGCGGAATTGGTGATCACGGCATCAGCCTCGCGACAAGGCGTGGGCAATCTGGCGCCGGCGTCGGACTTTCAGATTGACGGCGACGCTGCGCAGGTTGTCGCGATTGCTCATCAAGAAGAAGGCACTGACCCCGTTCGGAAAGGTGTCGGCCCCCGACCAGTGGCGCTCGTGCGGCCCGCGGCTCGGCTCCTCGATCTTGACCACGTCGGCACCCATGTCGGCCAGGTATTGGGCCACGGCCGGCCCGATCAGGAAGGCCGAAGGAAGAAGAGATAGATCCGCACGCCATCCAGCAGCTTCAGCGGCTCGTTGCTCATACCGCCACCGCCTGCCAGAACCCGAGCAGCGAGGCGATCTCCTGAGCCGCGCTGCTCCCCGAGCAGCTCGAGGTGATCGGCCACCGTCTCCTCGGTCAGCCTGCCCGCCGGTCCGGCGAGCGTCAGCGCCGCCACGACCTTGCGCGGTGTGATCGCGGACCGGAACCGCGATCGAGCAGAGGCCGAGCTCGCGTCCTGCCAGCAGGTCGCGAAGCCCTGCTCGCGGATCAGATTCAGGTTGTCACCCGAATGCCTTTGCGGCGGTGAGCGTTGGGGGTGAACGACCCGAGCGTGCCGCCCAGGTAGGAGGCGGCCTCGTCGGGGTCCTCGAAGGCAAGCAGGAGCTTGCCCGAGGCGGTCGCGTGCAACGGCGAGCGGCGTACGGGAGCGGCGACCATGTGGAAACCGCTGGGGGCGTCACCGCGAGCGAGGTAGAGAACCGAGCCTCGTCGATCACGCCCAACAGCACCGACTTCCGTCTCCAGCGCCAGGCGGTCGAGCGAGGGCCGAGCGGCGCGCGAGACCTCGCTGCTCTCGGCGACGACGGTCCCCATCTCATACATGGCCAGCCCCCAGCGAACTCAGGAAGGCGAATCCGGGTCGCGCATCACCAGCCGGCGCGCCTCCAGGGTCGCCAGCAGGTGGTAGGCGGTTGCTTTGCTCAGGCCGGTCTGGCGGGCGATCTCGGTCACGCCGACCGTGGGCGTCGCCCGCGAGAGGCACTCGAGGACGTCGATCGCGTGCTCGACCGCCTGCACGCACGCGTGCGCGGAGCTTGGATGTCTTTCTCGGTAGGAACCATTCCTCGGTCTCTCTTCGGGGGTCAAGGAAATCGCTTTGGCAGAGCCAACCTTTGATTGGCTCTGCCTGAACAGGCTACATTCGGGCACCCACGGATGTCAAGGCGATTCGACGCGCCGCGACCTGGATCTCCGCAAGCGTTTCGGCCTCGGTCACCGATGCCAGTCCGGGGAGCTCGCGGCCTGCCTCCGTGGCGCGGCCGACGACAGCGTGCAGGGGCACACCCGCGGCACCGGCACGCCTCGCCAACTCGCCGACGACCTTCCCCATGCCGCTCTGCTCGTCGAGCCTGCCCTCGCCGGTGATCGCGGCGGCAGCCGCGGCCAGGCGCCGCTCGATCGCCACCAGCTCGAAGACGAACGGCGCACCGGCGACGAGCTCGGCATCGAAGGCCGCCCAAAGAGCTCCCGAAAGGCCCCCCGCCGCGCCGCTCATCGGCCGGCCTCGTGGGCCGCGGGGTAGGACGGCGGCCAACTGCTCGAGCCCTCCCCAGCGCCGCCACCAGCTCGGGGCCGGCGCCCTTCTGCGGGCCGAATAGCTCCGCGCACCGCTCCCACGGCACGTCGACGTCGCAGAGCACGGTGAGGGAGGACCCCGCCAGGCGCGGACCTTCGCGCAGTGCCTCGACGGCTCCCCGACCCCCGTCGACCGTGGCCAGCGCCGGCGGCGACGAGGATCCGCCGCGCCCCTTGCTCATAGGCGGCTCGGATCAGCTCGCCGGTCCCACGGGTGCTCGCACGCCAGACGTCACGCTCATCCGGCGCGACCAGGTTCAGCCCACTGGCGGCAGCGACATCGACGACGGCGCGCTCGCCATCCCCGAGCATCGCCAGCCGCGCCTCGATCGGCCGGCCGAGGGGATCGTGGGCCGGGACCGCCACCCACTTCCCCCCGCAGGCGGAGAGCAGCACGGCGGCAGTGCCCTCGCCGCCGTCGGCGACCGGACAGCGATCCGCCCGAGCGCCGCCTTCTTCGCAGCCCCTGGCCAGAGCCTCCGCGACCTCAGACGCCGCGAACGTGCCCTTGAACGAGTCGGGCGCGACCAGGACGGTTGCGGCCGACCCCGACACGCTCAGCTGAAGTAAGGGGTGCGCTTGCCGATGTGGATGAACAGCTCTTCAGCTCGATGAACTCCTCGAGCCCAGCGCGTCCCATCTCACGACCGTGACCCGAGGCCTTGACCCCGCCGAATGGCATCTGCGGAGCCGTGTCGAGGGTCGTGTTCACCCAGACCGTCCCCGAGCGCAACCGTTGGCTCGCCGCCAGCGCGGTGTCGACGTTCTTCGTCCAGACGGTGTTACCGAGCCCGAACTCGGTGCCGTTGGCAAGCTTCATCGCCTCCTCGAAGCCGTTGAAGCGGATCACGCTCAGCACCGGCCCGAAGATCTCCTCCTCGACGATTCGCATCCCCGGCTTGGCCCCGTCGAAGATGGTCGGCTCGAGGAAGAAGCCGTCCCCGAGCTCACCCCCGACCCGTTGCCGCCGGTCAACAGGCGAGCGCCTTCCTCGCTGCCGCCGGCGACGTAATCGAGCACCTTCTCGAGATGCTCCTCGTGGATCAGCGCGCCGACCTCGGCGTCCTCGTCGGTGGGACCCCCGACCTTGAGCCGCGCCGCCTTCGCGGCCAGGCGCTCGAGAAACTCGTCGGCGATCGAATCCTCGACCAACAGACGGGAGCCGGCCACACAGCACTCCCCCGCGTTGTAGTAGACGGCGAGCAGGCTCCCGTCGACGGCGTCATCGAGGTCGGCGTCGGCGAAGACGATGTTCGCGCTCTTGCCGCCGAGCTCGAGCGAGACGCGCTTGTGCGACGCGGCCGCGGCCGCGGCGATCCGCTCACCGGTAGCGGTCGATCCGGTGAAGGAGACGAAATCGACGTCACGGTTCTCGACCAGAGCGCTCCCGACCACGCCGCCGAAACCGGTGACGACGTTGACGACGCCGGCCGGAACGCCCGCACCCGCCATCAGCTCGGCGATCTCCACAGCGCTGCCGGAGGTGAACTCGGAGGGCTTGACGACCACGGTGCACCCCGCGGCCAGCGCGTAGGGGAGCTTCTGGGCGAGGATCGAGGCCGGGAAGTTCCAAGGCACGATCAGCCCCGCCCCCGACCGGTTCACGCAGGACCATGCCGAAGCGCCCGTTCTCCAGGCTGTTGTAGGTCTCGCCGTGGATGTCCTGGGCGGCGCCCGCCGCGAACTCGAAGAGCGAGACGGCCGCCGCCAGGTCACCGCGCGCCTGGCGGATCGGCTTGCCGACCTCGAGCGCGTCGATCCGGGCCAGCCTCTCCGCGTTCTCCTCGATCGCCGCCGCGCAACGCAGCAGGATCCGCGGCCGCTCGGGCCCCGAGAGGCGCGGCCAGGGACCTTCGTCGAAGGCACGGCGGGCGGCCGCGACCGCCGCCGCGGTGTCATCGGCCGTGCCTTCGGCGAACTCGCGCGACGACCTCGCCACCGCCGGGGCCGCGCCTCTGGATCCAGGCCGAGGCCTCGGTCTGCCTGCCGTCGATGAATGGCCGTACTCACGTACCTCGGTGCTCGCTGCAACGCTCATGGTTTCCTCGCTCTCGCTTCAGTCATTCAGAAGTCCAGCCCGGGCCATCGTCGTGCGCAAGGCATCGCGTTCGCGCTCGTCGATGTCGAACAGAGGCGGCCGCACCGCGGTCTCCTCGATCAGGCCCAGCATCCGCAGGCCCTCCTTGATTCGCGCCCGCGAGTTGCGAACGGGCGGGCCGAACAGCACCTCGGCCAGCGGCTGCACGCGCTCGCGGCCAAGCTCGCGAGCCTGATCGTGGCGGCAGTCGCGCACGGCCTCGAAGACTTCCCGCGTCAGCCCCATGGCGAGCCCGGCGTATCCGAGCAGGGCGCCGTCCGCGCCCAGCTCGAATGACTCGTACATGAAGTTGTCGCAGCCCGAGAGGAAAGCGACGTCGGGCGCCGCGCTGCGGATCGCGTCACGGCTGCGAACGTAGGAGACCGCGTCGAACGAGGCCTCCTTGATCGCCTCCAGCGGACTGAGGTCGGCAAGCCGCGCGATCGCCTCCGGGTCCAACACGACTCCTCCCAACGAAGGCGTCAGGTTGAAGGCGATCAGCGGCAATCCCGCCTTGGCGACGCTGTCGAAGTACGAGTAGACGAGCTCCGGCGGCAGCGGCGTCCCGTTGAAGGCAGGGATCGAGAAGACCAGCAGGGCGTCGGCTCCCGCCTCCTTCAACTCCCGGGCGATCGTCTTCGCCTGTTCGTCGTAGGTGGCGATCAACCCGGAGACGATCATCACCTCGTCGCCGAGCTCCTCCTTGACGGCCTCGACCACCGCGACCCGCTCGGACAGGGTCAGATGCGCTCCCTCTCCGGTGTCGGCGTTGATCGTGACGCCGATCCGCCCTGGTCGGCAATCCAACGCGCGTAACGCCGCATGGCGGGCAGGTCGGGCTCGAAATCCGCCGTCATCGAGCGCCAAGGAAGCGTTACGCCGCGTAGCGATTTGGCACGCGCCGTGGAGGGGGCAGCCTCGCTCACGCCTACGAACTCGTCCACCGTCGACGACCAGAACCTGGCCGGTCATGTAGTCGGAGGCCGGCGCGGCAAGAAAACGAAGGCGCCCTCGACGTCGATGGGGAGTCGAAGCGCTCAAGACGATCCGTCCCAGCATGCCCTCGCGGCGCGCGTCGTCGCCGTCAGCCAGCCCGCCGACATGTCGGTCTCGATGTAGCCAGGGGCGATGGTGTTGGCGCAGACCCGTGGCCACCAAGGTCGACCGCGAGGCTCTGCGTGTAGCGCAGCACGGCTCCCTTCGTGGCGGCATACGCGGCGCGATGCTCGAGACCGATCAGCGAACCCAACGATCCGACGTTGACGATCTTCCCGCCGCCGCTTTCGATCAGCTGCGGCAGGAATGCCTGCGTGATCGAGTAGAGGCCCCGACGTTACCTCCCAAAGCCGGTCGAGGTCCTCGACCTTGGCTTCGTCGAGTGCTTGCGGTGAATCACACCGGCGCAGTTGACCAGGATGTCGACCCCCCCGGCGTCGAGCTCGGCGGCGGCCAGGCGAGCGATGTCGTCTTCGGAACGGACGTCGGCGGCGATCGCTTCGACCTTGGCGCCGTCGCGCGCCAGTCGGCTCGCGGTACCTCGACGCCCTCGTCCAGATCGGCCAGCAGCGCTCGGCCCCGTGGCGTCCCGAGGGCGGTCGCGGCGGCGGCCCCGATGCCACGCGCCGCGCCGGTGACCAATGCCCGGCGCCGGGTCAGGTCGAACGCCTCCCATCGCTGCCCCGGCTCCTCGGACGGCGCTCTCCTCTACATCTAGATCGGCCAAGCCGGCGTCCCCTTTCCAAAGGCAGTTGTTTGGCTATGCCAAACAGTGTTTACATTCTGCAAAACCATATCAATCCGCGGAGGGCGTGGGCCGAAATTCACCGGCATCAGTGCGTGAGGTCCTTGGGGAGATGAACCTGCTGGCGACGACGGTCGCCAGCAGGGTGCCGAGAAGAACCAGGCTGGCGATCGCGTTCACCGAAGGATCGGTGCCCTCGACGCCATCCCGAAGATCATCACCGGCAGCGTCGTGTTCTTCCACCGCTTGGTCCAGAGGGTACCGTGACCTCGTCGAGCGACCAAGCCGCGACCAACAGCGACGCCCCGAGAAGGGTCGGCGCGATCAGCGGCAGAGAACCTTCCGGAACGCCTGGAACCCCGAGGCCCCGAGGTCACGGGCCGCCTCGACCATGGCGGCATCGGTGTTCGCCAGCCGCGAGTTGACGATCAGCACGACGAGCGGCAAGGTGACCAGCGACTGGCCGATGATCACGGTGAACAGCGACAGTTCGAGTCCGATCTTGTTGAAAAAGAGAAGAGCGCCAGGCCAAGGAAGAGGCCGGGTATGACGAGAGGGGCGACGACGAGGCAGACATCGCGTCGAGCAGCCGCGAGCGCCTTCGCGAGAGCGCCAGGGCCGCGGCCGTGCCGGTGATCAGCACGAAGACGATCGTCGCCACTGCCGCCAGCAAGCTGTTGGTGAGCGCCTTCGAGAACTCTGGGTTTTCGAACAGGGCCTCGTACCACTTGAAGCTGACCCCCTCCAACGGCGGGCCGGTCGAAGCCCCGGAGTTGAAGGAGAACAGGACCACCAGGATCACCGGCGCGAAGAGGAAGGCGATGATCACGACTGCCGCGATCCAGGAGAAGATTCGCGCTCGCAGGCTCATCGCAGCACCAGCTTCCCCGCCCGATTCACGAGCGCGATAACCGCCAGAACAACGGCCAGGGAAACGAACGAGAGGCCGCTCCATGTGGCCAGTCGAACGACTGATTGAAGTCGAGGGCGATGGCCTGCCCGATGATCGTCCCGCTGACCCCGCCCACCAGCTGTGGGGTGATGTAGTCGCCGGCGGCGATGATGAACGAGAGCGCCCAGGCGGCGAAGATGCCCGGCCAGGCGAGCGGCAAGATCACCGACCGCAGTGCCCGCCCGGAGCCACAGCCGAGGTCACGGGCGGCCTCGATCTCGGCATCGCGAACGTTCTGCAGTGCGGCATAGATCGGCAAGATCGCCAGCGGTACCAGGAAGTTGGTGAGGACGATCACCGTCGCCGTGCGGCTGTAGAGCAGGAAGGTGAGCGGTTCGTCGATCAGGCCCAGCTTCTCCAAACCGGTGTTGATGATGCCGCCGTTGCCGAGAATCGTGCTCCAGGCGTAGATCCGCACTAGGTAGCCGCTGAACAGCGCCATCAACACCAGGAAGAGCAGCGGCCCCTGCCAGGGGCGCAAGTGGAAGCGGATCACGTGGGCGAACAGGTAGGAGATCGAGACCGTGCAGACCGACACGATGAACCCGATCTTGATCGTGTTCCAGATCAGCTCGCGCGTGATCGGATCGGTGATCACGTCCGAGTACGCGCCGAGGCCCCAGTCTTCGACGATTTCGAAGCCGTCCACGCGCCAGAGGCTGTAGATGAAGAAGACCGCCAGGGGAGCGAGGAAGAAGAGGGCGAAGAAGATCGTCAGCGGAGTCAACTGAGCGGCTGCGGTGAGCCGGTCCGGATCACCCCCGGCCGGCCTGCGTCTTCCGCCCGCCCGCCCCGCTCCCATGGGGACCTGAGTGGGTCGCTCTGCGGTCTCGGTCGCCAACGTCTAAGCCTCCGGAAGCACGTTGACGGCGTCCCGCGCCCAGCCAAGCTCGACTTTCGCCCCCACCGGCCAAGTTTCGTCGCGCGCCGCGCTCTGCTCGACCGTGAGGACGACATCCGGCGTGACTTCGACGACGAACCGGACCAGATGCCCGAGAAACACGACTTGCTTGATCTCGCCCGAAGTGCGGTTGTCCATCTTGGAGACCGAGCCGTTGCTGGTCGTGATCAGCCGCTCGGGCAGAATCGAGGCGACGACCTTGTCGCCGACCGCGAAGCCGGGAACAGCCGGAGCGTGGACGGTCAGGTCGCCGACCGCCAGCTCCAGGCCGCCGTCGCCACTTCGCGGCGACCTCGCCCGCGAGGAGGTTGGTCTCGCCGATGAAGCTGGACGCGAAGACCGAGCTCGGTCGCTCGTAGAGGTCGACCGGACCGCCTTCTTGAACCACCTGGCCACCGTCCATGAGGACGATCTGGTCGGACATCGTCAGGGCCTCGCTCTGGTCGTGGGTGACGTAGAGGAAGGTGGTCCGCAGCTCGCGCTGAATCCGCCGCAGCTCGAACTGCATGGTCTTTCGCAGCTTCAGATCGAGGGCCGCGAGTGGCTCGTCGAACAAGAGGACCTCCGGCCGTCCGACCAGCGCCCGGGCCAATGCCACCCGCTGCTTCTGCCCGCCGGAGAGCTGTGCGGCCCGCCGCTGCTCCATCCCCTCGAGCCGGACCAGAGCCAGCATCTCGCGGACCCGCTCCCGACGCTCGGCCTTGGGCACCCGTTTTATCTCCAGCGGGAAGGCGACGTTGTCGAACACGGTCTTGTGAGGGAACAGCGCGTAGCCCTGAAACACGGTGTTGACGTTGCGCTTGTTCGGCGGAAGACCGTCGACGACGTCGCCGTGGACGCGAATCGTTCCGCCGTCCTGGCGCTCGAAGCCACCGATGAGGCGGAGCAGGGTGGTCTTTCCGCACCCGCTGGGCCCAAGGAGCGAGACGAAGGCCCCCCGCGGCACGGTCAGCGTGCACTCTTCCACCGCGCAGACGCGGCCGAAGCGCTTGCAGATTGCCTCCAGCTCGATCGCCGGCGCTTCGCCGACGGCAACGGGACCGGCGGCGGACGCCGCCGGCCTGCTGTCGCTCATGTCCATCGCCTTCATGTCAGGCCGCCTGGACGCGCTTCCAGGAAGCGATCCAGTCTTGGTAGTCGACGGTCCCTCCGGTGCCCAGGGGGAAACCGAACAACTCCGACTTCGCTTCGACCTCCGGGCCGTAGAGGTCTTCGCCCGAGCCTCCCGAGGCTGATGACGCCCGTGACGCCACGGCCAGCGATCCGGCGTTGACCGGCGCCTCCGAGAGTTCGTCGGTGACGATGGTGTTCGCCCGCTGGCCGATCATGTAGTCGATCCAGGCGTAGGCGGTCGCACGATTCGGGCCACCCTTCGGCAGGGCCCAGGTGTCCACCCAGAGGATCGATCCGGCGTCTGGCACGGTCCACTTGACCGAACTGCTCCCCTGTTCCGGAGCGAGGGTCGTGGCGATGAAGGTCCAGAGCGGACTGCCGAAGGCGATCACGTCTCCGCCGGCCAGCGCCTTCGCCATCACCACGAAGTCACTGGTGAAGACCCGGCCCTGATTCGTCTTCAGATCGATGAGGAAGTCGGTGACCTTGTCGAGCTCGCTCTGACTCATGTTCAGCGCGTCGTAGCCGAGCACGGTCGCCCAGGTCTGGATGTTGCCGACGTCGTCCCAAATCCCGATCTTGCCGGCGTACTCGGGTCCGGTCACGTCCATGAACGAACGCGGCGCCTCCGGCACGAGATCAGCGTTGTAGACGAGGGTGTTCAGGCCCCAGGTAAAGGGGGCCGCGTAGATCTCGCCGTCCACGGTCAGGTTCGACTTTCCGAGCTGGGCGAAACGGGGCGCGTACTTCTTGGTGTTAGGCAGGCGGCTCCAGTCCATCGGATCGAGCACGTTCGCCTGCACCATCAGGGGGACCATGCCGTTGCCCGGGGTCACCAGGGAGGTGCTGTCGGCGCCACCGGCCAGCAGCTTCGTGATGATCTCCGCGTTGCTGCCGAGCAGCTGCGCCTCGACCGAGACGTCGTACTGCTTGCGGAACGGTGCGGAAGCCCTGGGCGAGTCATAGCCTTCCCAGATCAGCATCGAGAGGTCGCCGCCGATCTCTTCGCTGGCGGCAGCGTTGCCGCCCCCACCGCCACACGCGGCGAGCAGGGACCCCACCGCGCTCGCGGCGAAGACGGCGCCGCCGGCCTGAACCATGAACTGCCGGCGCGTTGCGGCTTGCAGAAGCGGTTTCCCCTCGGCGGGAGTACGGCTTCCGTACCCCTCGGTGGGCCATGACTTGTCGGGCATCGTCGTCCTTCCTCGCAGCTTCCCAGGGCTAAATGTTTTGCAGAGCAAAATGCAAGTCTGCGACGCAGCACAGCTTAACCTCGCCAGGTTGCCGTTGTCAACACACGAGCCGCCCGGGGGGCGTCGGCGCGGGCCGGCTCAACTGATCAGGTGAGCCCCGATGCGAGGGGCCGCCGCGATGACCCCTACGCCTCGACAGACACCCCCGGAGCCGACGCCGACGGATCCCCGTGAGCATGCCCTGCACCTGCACAGGAAAGGCGTAAGCACCCGCGACGTAAAAGCGCTCGTCACCGAGGCGTACGGATCCGAGCAGAAAGGGACGTCGAAGACGTCGGTTTCGAGGCACTCCAAGCATGCCGGGGGGGATGCCTACCAACGGATCATGAGCAGGCGGTTCGACGACCCCGAGAAGCCGCCGGTCGTCGCCCTTGCCGTCGACGGAACGGGGATCGGTCCGAAAAACAACAAACGGACGATCCTGATCCTCGTCGCGATCCGCGCCGATGGCACCAAGGAGACCGTCTCGGTCTGGCCCGGCCAGGACGAGCGGACGAAGGACGTCGCCGCCATGTTCAGGGACGCGGTCGAGCGCGGAGTCGATCCCAGGGCTCTCGTCATCATCGATGGCGGGGCCGGCCTGATGAAAGGGCTCGAGGCGATCTCGAGAGCGAACAACATGCAGCTCTGCACGGTTCACGCGGCCCGCAAGATAGTCGCGACGCTGCCCGAAGCCGAGGCGGAAAGGACTCGCAAGGAACTCTATGAAGCATGGTGGGAGGACAGCGCCGACATAGCCCTCTCCAGACTCACCTCGATCGCCGACCGGCTGGAGGCCGAGGGCCACAAGGCCGCGGCCGGATCGCTGCGCTGGTGGATGGAGGGAACGGTCACCGTCAACCGCCTCGGCATCCCCCGGGAGCTGCGCCGCCAACTGCGCACGACGAACCAGCTCGAGTCCACCAACAGCGCGGTGAAGGCTCTGCTGCCGAAGACTAAGTTTTGGCGAGGTGACCCGCACCGGCTCCGTGCGGTAGCGGCGGCGCTCGAGGTGATCGAGAAACGCGCCTGGACGAGGCTCGCCAACCCAGAGGGGCTGGTGAACCTGCTGGAGAGGTTGATGCCGGGCAAGCGGGACCCGGAGGAGATGCTGGCCCAGGTGCCACCGAACGCCCGCTCCGCACACCTCGGGGTTCCCTTCAAGGATGCGGACGGGAAACTCGCACTCTTCGCCCAAGACTGGTGCGAGAGGTCTCTCGACGCCAACTGGGAAGGGTCGGCGGAGATCCTCGAACGACTCGGCCTCAGCCCGGGAGAGCCGGTCGAGCCCGAGCAGCTGGTCAAGGCGATGCAGTGCCGAGACCCCAAGACCGACAAGCCGATGCGTTCGTCTCGCATCGGACCAAACTCGAGCATCCCGGGAGTGAAGTGCCTGACCTGGGAGCTGGATGCGCCACCGATGATGCAGCGCGAGTGGAGGGACGCCGAGCCGGCCCGCCGGGCCGAGATCGAGGCCGACCTGCGTCAAGCGGGACCAGCGGTGATCGAGGTGCTGACCAGCACCACCCGGGATGACCGCGGGTACGCCGGGGTGACCGCGCTTGACCCTGACCCCGGCAGGGACGGCGAGGAGCCGAAGCTGACCCTCCGGGGGATCGTCGTCGCCGTGGCGCGCGGCGAGGGCAACGCGCTCAACTCGCCCGCCCCCGACAACGCCGTCCTGGCCAGGACCGTGCGCGCCGCCGAGGACGCTGCCAAAGAGGCGCTCGACAGTGGGCTGCGGAAGCTGCGAGGCGGCGATTGGCGGAGGCCACGCCGGCGACCGCGCCGCCCAGCCAGGAGCTGCTCGACGAGGTCGACTACCTGGCGCTCTGGAAAGCGCCGCGAATGGTCGGCCTGGAGCGCGGAGAGTTGGAGCGGCTGGCCGCGACGGTCGAGGAGCGCCGTGCCGAGCTGGAGAAGGTCGGGCCCGAGGTCGATCGGTGGTTCGAGCACGAGCGCGCGGCAGCGGCGGGGCAGATCGTCGCCGCCCGCGCCGACCTCTCCCCCGCCGAGCGCAAAGAGAGCTGCTGGCGGCCGTTGACCCCGCGCGCGCGGATCGTCCTCGGCGAGGCCCGATCGCAGCAACTGCTCGGCGAGGCCGCGTACCTGCGCGGCTACGTCGGAGTCGACCGGGCACGGGAGATGGGAACCGCACAGAGCAATCCGCTGGGGGAGCTGGCCACCTCGATCGCGCGGGCCGACGCCCTCTCCGAGGCGCTTGCCGCCACCCGGGAGCTCGAGCGCCGCCGACTGCTCGAGAAGGCGCTGAGCGAGCCGGTGCGAGAGAAAGGCGAGCAGGGGGAGATCCAACTGGCCGACCGCAGGGGGCAGAAGGTGCTGGCTCCGGCGCAGCAGTACCGCCGTGCTCTCGGCGAGCGGCGGGCCGACATGCTCATCCAGTACGCGGACGCGATCGTGCCCGAGCTCGATCGCCTCGACGACGCCGCGCTGGCAGCGGTGGCCGAGTCGACGGGCGACCGATGGCAGAAGTTCGAGCCGAAGGTGGCCCAGCGCGTCGGCAGGCTGGAGCATGAGCGCGACGCCGTCAATCTCGCCCACCTCGAGCAGCGGCAAGCCTCCGGAAAGAGCGCCGCCAAGGTCGACGCCCATGAGGCGATGAACGAAGGTGGGGCGGCGTTCGAGGAGAACGAGCGGCGGGCCGTCATCCGCGGGGCGGCCGACAAGCACTGGGCGAAGTTGCGGACCATCGAGGCCGATCTGGCGAAACAGCAAGCGCTGAAGGGCAGCCCCCGAGACCTGCTCGCGGACCTGCCGACGGTGGCCCTCCACCAGGCCGCCCGCTCGCTGATGCTCGAGCGCGGGCACGCGGCGGAGCCGGCGCGAGCCGCGGACCCGCCCGCCGCTGCGGTCGCCGCCGGGCCCGAGATCGGAGCCTGAAGAAAGTCGGGGGGGCGGTTTCTCCGGGTGGCTCAAGTGACGTCTTGAAGGCAGTCACCGACCCGGAGGAACACGATGCAGACGAAGGCGAAGGACCCGTTCGACATCAAGGCTGAGGAGCTCCCCTGGGAGCCCGACGCCGAACCGCCCGAAACCGCAGCAGGCCAGGATCCCGCACCGGCCGCTCTTGCTCCGCCCTCCCCCGCCTCCCGGCGCCCTGGCCTCGTCCGCCTGCTCGCGATCGTCCTGCCCGTGTTCGCCGTGGCGGCGCTGGTCGCCATGCAGGCACGCCAAGGCGAGGCCACGTCAGCCCGGACCGAGCATGCCGACAGCGCGGGCGGCGCTCAGCGGGCCCTGGTCTCGCTCCAGGGCATGGAGCAGCCGCCGGGCGGGGCGACGGACTCGCCGCGCAAGCACGCCCGGCGCGAGCGGCCGACGACGCCCAAGCGGCACAAGGCCCCCGCGGGGAAGGAGGCGAAGGCCGGCGCAACCACGCCGTCACCGGTCGAGAAGGCGTCGGAACCGGCGCCGTCCGAAGCGCCGCCGTCCCCAGAACCGGCGGCACCGGAAATCTCCCCCGCGCCCGCGCCACCACCGCCGGCGGAACCAGCGCCCACGCCCGCGCCGCCGGCAGAACCGGCGCCCTCCGCTCCGGCCCAACCAGCCCCGGCACCGCCGGCCCCTGAAGAGTTCGGGTTCGAGCTATGAAGCGGCTCCGGGAACTGCTGCCGCAACCGAAGGGCGACGGCGTCCGCATCGGATCGATGCGCGCGCGGGCGCGGGCGCCCCGCATCGCCTTCTACGCGGTCGTCGCCTTCCTCTCCGTCGCGGGCCTGCGCGCCGCCCTGGCACCGGCCGAGGAAGCGGCCCCGACCGCCCCGGCGGTCCGGGCCGACGTCGACTTCGCGGCGCTCTCGTTCGCGGAGGCGTTCGCCCGCGTCTACCTGACCTGGGACGCCGGAAAGGAAGGCGAGCGCGAACGCCAACTCGAATCGTTCCTGCCGGACTCGCTCGCCTCCGACGGCGGCTTGAAGCCGGCCGAGGGCTCCTTCCAGGAGGTGCTGTGGACGGCCGTGACCGGGTCCGAGCGCGTCGGCGACCAGGTCAACGCCGTCGTCGTCGCGCGCACCTCCACCTCGACCTTGCAGCTGAGCGTGCCGGTCGCGCGCAACGAGCGCGGCTTCCTCTACATCAGTGGCTATCCGGCGATCGTCGGGCCGGCGATCGTCGACGCCGAGGCCTCACCCGCGGCCGAGCTGGCGGTCGAAGATGCCGGCCTCGAAGCCGTGGTCAAGCGGGCGATCGCGAACTACCTGACCCTCTCCCGCACCAACTTGATGGCCGACCTCGATCCCGAGGCCGTCGTCACCCTGCCCAACGACCCGCTCGAAGTGCTCAGCGTCGACGCGGTGACCTGGGTGGTCCCCCGCCGCCGCGTGGCGGCGGCAGTCGAAGCCGAAGACGGCGACGGCAACACCTGGACGCTGCGCTACGAGCTCGCCGTTCGCAAGAGCGACCGCTGGTACGTGCGTTCCCTGCAAGTCAACCCGACGTTCGAAGGAGGTTCCTGATGTCCCTCGTAAACAAGCTGTCCCTATCCGTCCTCGGCCTGGCGGTGATGTTCATGGCCGCGGCCCTGGCGGTACCCCACGACGCCTTCGCCGCCAGCGAGATCAGCAAGCACGTCGGCGACGAGGCGAAGGCCTGGGGCACCGCGCTGATCGGCGGCTGCGCGGCCCTGGCCGGCGTGCCCTCGCTGATGAAACGTGAATTCCAGGGGGCGGGAGCCGTCGCCGGGATCGCCGTGCTGATCGGTGGTTTCGTCTTCGCCGACGGCACGGTGAAAACCGTGATCCAGACCCTCTGGAAAACGGTGGCCGGATGAACACGCCACGCAAAGACGACGGTCGGGTCGAGATTCGCAGCTATCGCGTCTGCTTCGACCTCGAGCGTCGCATCCACAAGATCGACCGCTGGCGTGTACCGCTTCCCTACGGCGTTCCCTTCCGGGGCATCGGCTATGCGGCGGCGCTGCTGGTCGCCGTGCTGTTCCTCCAGCGCCTGCCCGTGTTCGGACAGGTGCTGGAGGCGCTCCACCCCGCCCTGCGCTACCTCATCCTCCCCGTCGGGCTGGCGACGGCGTTGACCGGATGGCGACTGGACGGGCGCACCGCCCACCAGACCGCCGCCGCGTGGCTGCGTTTCAACTGCGGCCCCCGCAGCTTCAGCTCGTTCCGACCGCTGGCGGCACGCGGGCCGGTCGCCTGGGACGAGATCGCCGTCGCCTCCGACGAGCGGTCGGGCCGTTTGCGCCGGGCCGTCGTCGAGGGGCCCTCCCGGGTCCTGCTGCGCTATCCGGTGAGGACCGCGGCACGCGGCCAGGTGCTGCGCGTCACCCAGGACGGCGAGGAGCCGCAGTGGCGGGGCACCCAGGTCGACCTGCGCGAGGGCCAGAAGCTGGTGGTCGCATGAAGCCGCCGATCCGCTTCATGTATCGCAACCTGGTCTTCGGCGAGAGCCTCGGCGAAGCCTGGGCCGCCTACCGGCTGCCGACCCAGTCCTACTTCGGCCTGACGACGTCCGGCAAGCGGGAGCTGCTCTCGCAGATCGCCGCCTGCGCCTACTCGCTGGAGGCGGACTTCTCGATCCTGCGGGTCGCGAGGCCATGGTCGGTCGACAACTACGCGCTCGGGGTCGAGGCAGGCGCCGACGTCCGCCACGCCCACACCGAGCGCTTGCGCGCCTACCTGGACGAGCACACCCGGGCACTCGGCCGCGACGCCACCCACGTCCCGGAGGTGTTCATCTCGGTGCGCCTGGGCGGCAGCGAGGACCGCGGCCCCGTGAGCTCCCCGCTGCTCGCCACGCTGCGGTCCGCGATCGGGCTCGACGACTCGCGCGGGATCAGCGCCCGGCGCCTCGAGTCGCTGGCCACCGAGCAGGAGCTCACCCTCGAGCGCATCCTCGACTACCTCGATTGCGAGCCGGCGGCCACCCACGAGCTGCAGTGGCTGGTGCGCCGCTCGTTCTCCCGCGGCGTCGCCGACCCCGTGTTGGAGGAGCGATTCCTGCCCCAGGCGCTGATCGTCGAGGCACCCGAGAGCGAGGGCGGCGCCCGCTACCGCCCGCTCGAAGCGGACCTGCTGCGCCTAGCCGACAGCCCGATCCACGCCGAGCCCCGCGGCCTGCGGGTCGAGGGTGAGGAGGGCGAGAGCCACCAGGCGTTTCTCTGCCTCGGCGCCTGCCCGGAGACGGTCCAGTTCCCGGGCCGGCAGGCAGAGTTGCTGTTCGCGCCGCTGGAAAGCCTCGACTTCCCCGTCGACGCCGCCTTCAGCGTCCGCTACGTGCCCAACGAGGCGGGCGTGCGCCTGGTCCGCAAGCGGGTCATCGACGCCGATCACATCTTCGACGAGGAGGCCGTGGGCGACCACGGCCCCTCCGCCAACGCCGCCAACCGGCCGGCGCTGGCGCGCGAGCTCGAGGACTACCTGACCGGCGGCGACCACCCGCCGCTGCTGCGCGGCGGCATCTCCCTCTGCGTCAGCGCCCCCAGCGCCAAGCAATTGGAGGAACGGGTGGGCGCCTTGCGACGTGAGTTCGGCGCGGTCCAGCTGCACCGCCCGCTGGGCGAGCAGATGCGGCTGTTCTGCACCCATCTGCCCGGTCAGCCGTCCCGGGTCGCCGACTACGACGACTACTTCACGGTCGAGCAGCTCGGGGCGATGGTGCCGGTCGCGACCCACGCGGCGGGATCGGAGTCCGGCCCTTACGTCGGGCACACCCTGACCGGCTCCCGCCACCCGGTTCTGTTCGATCCGACCGAGGCCTCGCGCACCAGCCGCGCGCCGGCGACGCTGTTCTCCGGCACGCTGGGCTCGGGCAAGACCCTGGCGATGGAGCTGATCATGTACCAGGCGTTCCTGGCCGGCTCGACCGTCTGCGACATCGACCCCAAGGGCGACCACGCCCTGGAGCGGCTGCCGGGGGTCGCCGAGCACATGGAGGTGATCGAGCTCTCCCCCGAGCCGCACTTCCGCGGCATGCTCGACCCGCTGCGGATCGCCCCCGAGCAGACCCGCGAAGACCTCGCTTGCCAGTTCCTGCTGGCGGTGCTCCCCAGCCCCGTCCCGGCCGCCTGGCAGACCGAGGTGCGGCTGGCGGTGAAAACGGCGGCGCAGAAGCCGCAGAGCTGCTGCGGCGACGTCATCGAACAGCTCGAAGCGGGCAGCGAGGACGCCCGCGAAGCGGCGCGGGCCCTGCGCATCCACACCGGCGCCGGCCTCGCCCAGCTCGGCTTCGCCGACTCCGACTCGCGGCCCGCCGAAGCCGGTTCGAAGCAGATCACCAGCCTGCGGATCCGCAACCTCACCCTGCCGATGCCGGGCACCACCAGAACCGAACTGCAGGAGGACGAGCGGATCGGACAGGCGCTGCTGCGGCTGCTGGCGGTCTACGCCCTGCGGCTGACCGGAGCCGACCCACGCCGCCACTCGGTGCTCGGCTTCGACGAGGCCTGGGTCCTGCTGTCCGACGTCGCCGGCCGCTCCCTGGTCGACCGCATCTCGCGGCTCGGGCGCAGTCAGAACATCACGCCGCTGCTGGCCACCCAGGTGCTGAGCGACGTCGACCAGCTCGAAGGCCTGATCGGCGCCGCGTTCTGCTTCGGCGTCGAGACCGAGCGGGAGGCCCGTCAGGCGCTGCGCCTGCTCGGCCTCGACGAGGAGGACCCGACGCTGACGCAGCGCTTGAGCTCCTTCCGGGCCGGACGGTGCCTGTTCCGCGACTACTCGGGCCGGGTGACCCAGATGCAGATCGATCTGGTCGACCCGGAGCTGCTGGAGAACCTCGACACGCGCCCATACCCGGTGGGCGCCGGCGCCTAGCGAGAACGCGCGATGGGCACGAGGTTCGCATCCGTCTGGGCGCTGGTCGCGCTGCTGCTGCTACTCGCGGCGGCGCCGGCCGGCGCCGACCCGCCGAGCGGCGGCGAGACCCCGGACCGGGTGGAGCAGCCCGAGGGGAGCCCCAGCTCGCTCGGGGAAGGCGCGTCGCCCGGCTGCGAGGACCAGAGCCTCGACCCGACGACGAAGCGAAACTGCGAGCGGTCCCACTCGATCTCCCGGCCCTATCCGCTGTCCTCCTACGGGATCGACAACAACGTCGATGTCGGCGTCCGCAACCTCGCCGACGTCCTGCCGCTGAGCGTCCACTGGCTGCTGGGAATCATCTGGCAGTGCCTGCTGTGGCTCTTCAACAGCATCATCCTGATGCTCGAGTGGACGTTCAGCCTCGACCTGGTCGGCGACTCGATGGCCTCGGTTCGCGAGGCCCTCGCCCACTTCAACGACGAGGTGCTCGGCGAAGCCTGGATCCTCGCCGGCATCTCGATCGCCGGCCTCTGGGGCATCTGGAACGGGCTGATGCGGTTGCGGACCACCGAGACCGCGATCGGCCTCGCCACGGTGGTGCTGATGATGGTCGGCGCCCTGCTGATCATCCACCAGCCGGCAGCGACCGTGGGTCAGCTGTCGGCGATCTCCAACCAGGCCTCGGTCGACGCCCTCAGCCTCGCCTCCAGCGGCAAGGTCAAGGACGGAGCCAACGGCTTTGCCGACGCGAGCCAGAAGCTCTTCAACACGATGATGCTGGAGCCGTGGTGCGCCTTGGAGTTCGGAGACGTGTCCTACTGCTACGAGCGGCCCGGCAAGGTCTGCAAGATCGACCCGGATGACTCACCTGAACCCGAACGACCGGCCTCACTGAACCCGAACCCGGGAGCCCCGCCCCTGCAGTGCAAGGAGTTCGACGGCACGATCGCCGACGCCTGGCTGAGCTACCCCGCGGGCTCAAAAGAGCGCGTCGCGCTTTGGCGGGGCCTCAAGGAGATGGACCCGGGCAAGGCCCGGATCCAGGGCGCGGATGGGACGATGGATCGGGTCGGGCTGCTGCTTCTGATCGCGATCGGCGTCAGCGGCTGCGCCGCGCTGATGATCTTTCTCGGGGTCAAGCTGGTGTTCACCGGCGTCGGCACCCTGGCCTTGCTGCTCGCCACCCCCGCGGTGCTCATCCTGCCGGCCTTCGGTGAGGCCGGTCGCAAGGCTTTCATCCTCTGGCTCAAACGGTTGGCCGGCTTCACCGTCGGCGAGCTCGTCTACGCGTTCTTCTTTGCCGTGGTGATCCTGATCGGCGGCCTGATCGCCGGCCTCGACGGGATCGGTTGGCACGCCAAGTGGGTGATCCTGATCGGCTTCTACTGGGGCGCCTACTTCCGGCGCGAGGAGATGATCGGCTTCGTCGCACCGACCAACCAGCGCTCCGGCGGCCTGCTCGGCAACCTCTACCACGGGGCCTGGGTCGCGGGCGCCGTCGGTGGCGCCATCACCGCCGCGCCGCGTCGGGTGGCGCGGGCCGGAACCGGCGGCGTTCGGCGTGTGCGCGAGCATGTGGTTTCCCGTCGCCGCGCCCGCGAGCGAGCGCTGAGCCACGATGCCCGGCAAGAGCTGCGGCGCCAGGGCACGGCCGAGCTGGGACAGCGCCGTGCCCAGGACAACCAGGAGGCCGAGCGGTTGCTGCGCCAGGCGGCTGCCGACCGCAGGCGGAAGTCCGACATGCGGGGGGAGGTGCGGAGCGCCGACGGCGAGCTCGCGCAGGCCCGGCGGCGCCGCGACGTCCTGCACCGCAAAGCGCAGGGGACGACCGATCCGGACGCGCGGGCCGCGGTCGAGCAGGAGCTGAAAGTTCAGGACCGCACCGTCGCTCGCGCCGAAGCCAAACGCAACCGGCTGGTCGCCGAGCGCGAGGACATCGACAACCGCCTCGACGATCCGCGGCTGGGTTGGGCACAGGCGACGGCCCGCCGCAATGGCGGCCGCAACGAGGTCGCCGGCCATGAGATCCGCGACTGGACGACGCGGCGCGAGGCCGATCTCTCGCAAAGCGCTCCGAGCCCCGACGACGACGACCGCGACCGCGCCCACCGCTCGCTGATGCGGCGGGCCTCCTCGCCGGAGTCGCTCTCCCGCGCCGAGCGCCGGGCGGTGCGCGAGGAGCTGAGAGCGGATCCGGACCGCGCCCGCGCCGTCGACGACCGCGCGCGCTCGGAGCGGCGCGCCGAGCGGCGCGTCGCGCGTGACCGGGGCAGGCGGCGCGGGATGGGACGGCGATGACCGAGCGTGAGCGCAAGCTGGCGTTCGCGGTGGCCGCGGCGGTCATCCTCGCCGCCGCGATCCTGCCCCCACTCCTGTTCGATCGCGCCGGGCCGACGCCCGAGTCCGCCGGCGACCACGCGCGCCCACAGCAGGCCAAGCCGAAGCCGACGGTCCAAGCCCTCGGCGCCGACCGACCAGGGGCTCCGGTTGCGCCGCCCGGCGCCGCCGAGGCGCGGCGCCGGGCGGCGGACCTGATCGCGGCCTACCTGCGCTACGAAGGCCGCGAGGTCTCCCCGGGCCCGGCAGCGACGATCGAACGGCTGGCCTCGAGCCGGCTGGCCGATGCCTTGCTGGCCGCGCCGGCGCGCGCCTCCCGGGACGGGCACGCGGCGGAGGCCGGCCGGCTGGAACGGGTCGAGCGGGTCAAGCCGATCCCCGCCGGAGGCTTCGAAGTGTTCGCGCTGGTGCGCTACGGGAAGCGGCGCGGCCCGGTCTACCTGACGATCGAGCGGCGCTCGGGCCGATGGACGATCACCGCCCTCGGATGAGGAAGCGCCGCGGGCGGGTGCTGCTGCTCGGCGCGCTGGCGATCGCCGCCACGATCGTCGCGGTGGTCGGCGGCGGCACGGTCGCGGTCGTGCTCGCCGTCGGTGGCACCGTCGACGGCGTCGGCTGCAAGAGGACCCAGAGCGGCTCGCTGCGCGACGTCCCGCCCGAGCTGGTGCCGATCTTCGAGCGCGCCGCGGGCGAGTACGAGCTCGGGGCGGGCGGCGCCGCGGTCCTCGCCGCCATCAACTTCACCGAGACCACCTGGGGATCCAACCTCGGCCCTTCCTCGGCCGGGGCGGTCGGCTGGATGCAGTTCCTCCCGTCCACCTGGGAGACCTACGGCGTCGACGCCAACGGCGACGGCAAGCGCGATCCCGACGACCCCGAAGACGCGATCCACGCGGCCGCCCGGTACCTGCGCGCCAGCGGCGCGCCAGACGACTGGAAGGGTGCGATCTTCGCCTACAACCACTCCGACGACTACGTGGAAAAAGTCCTCGGCCACGCGCGGGAATTCTCCGCGGGCGGCAAGGCGAAAGGCGTCGTCGGCGCCCTGACCGGTGGCCTCGCCGGAGGTCTCGCAGGCGCCCTCGCCGACGGCGTCGCGTCGAGCGCCATCGGCTGCCTCGTCTCCAAGGCCAAGGGGCAGGCCCTGCCTCGGCTTCTGGCCGAGGCGGTCAGGATCGATGCCCTCCATCTGACCTACCTCTACGGCGGCTCCCATGGCCAGACGCCGGCGCCGCCCGATGGGCCGTTCGACTGCTCCTCGTCCGTCTCCCGCCTGCTCCAGGTCGCCGGCTACGACCTTGAAACGATGACCACTGCCGGCCTCATCCACTGGGGGCAAGCGGGGCCCGGCAGCCTGGTCACGATCAGGGTCAAGGCCTACGGTCGGGATGCCCACACCTTTCTCGAATTCAACCCCCATGTGACGCCGTCGGCGATGCGCTACTGGGGCACCTCGACCACCAACCCGGGCGGCGGCCCCGGCTGGATCCCCGAGAGCGCCTTCTCCGCGAGCTACCTCGCCGGCTTCGAGCAGCGACACCCGCCCGGCCTTTGATCCGGAACCGTCGTCATATACAATCGTTGATCAAATCTATGACTTATCTTCGTGCCACCCAGGACTCTCGACACTAGGCCGCGGCAGCGGGAGACGGAGGACCAGTATCGGGAGAACCGCCGCTACGTGCTGCGGGTTCTGGCACGGCGCTGCGCCTGGCTGGCGAGCGACGAGCGCGAGGAAGTGTTCCAGGACGCGGTCGCGCTCGTGTTCGAGAAGCAGCTCTCCGGCGCCCTCGAGGACATCGAAGACTCGCCGCCCCAGCTCCGTGCCTACCTGACCCAGACCGCGATCAACAAGGCGCTCGACGAGGGCAAGCGGGTCGGACGCAATCGCTCGGTGGCGCTGGACCACGCCGAACTGACGGTCGAGGACGACAAGCGCCCGCCAGACGAGCTGGCGGCGGCGAGCCTCGACAGCGCCCGGGTGCGTGAGATCGTCGCCGAGCTACCGGAGAGGCGCCAGGCGATCATCAAACTGCGCTTCTTCTTCGACCGCTCACCGATCGAGATCCAGCGCTTCCTGGGGATGACCGAGCGCGCCTACCGGCGCGAGCTCGAACGAGCCCTGCGCCACCTCTCCGACCGCTACCAGCTGGTCGAAGACGGCTCCTTCTGCGAGGACCGGCGCAGCGTCATCCTGGCCTACGTCGCCGGCATCGCCGGACCGGGCCGCGGCGAGGCGGCGCGCGCGCACCTGGCCAGCTGCCCGGGCTGCGCCCGCATGGCCGCCGAGCTGCGCGAGCTCACCCGCGGCGCCGCCGTCGTCATCCCGCTGCCGGTCGTGCTCGACCTCGAGCCGCTCGGCGGACGCCTGCTCAGCGCGTTCGATGCGATCCGCGACGCGATCGCCGACGCGATCGCGGCCGTCAAGCAGCAGCTCTCCTGGCTGGCCGGGAGGCTCGACGCGGGGTCCGCGGGCTACGCGGCCGGCGCGCGGCCGGGAACCGTCGTGACCGCGATCGTCGGCTGCCTCGCGCTCGGCGCCGGCGGCACCTACTGCGCCATCGAGGGGCCACCCTCCCTGGCCGGCGGCTCCGAGCCGCGCCACGAGGTGGGCGAGCGGCCGCATGCCGCGCCGCCCTCCAGCTCGGTGACGCCACCACCGGTGACGCCCGCGGCTCCACCCGAGACTCAACCCGCCGCGACGAGGAAGAAAGCGCATCAAAAGGCGAAGGCCGCGCCGAAGTCGCGGTCGAAGCCGAAGCCGAAGCCCAAATCGAAGGTGGCGCAGAGCGCGCCGGTCCCGGCCCCGGCCCCCGAAATCCCCGAAGCCGAAGCCAGCGCCGAACCGACCTCGGAGTTCGGATTCGAGGAAGCGGCGCCCTCCGCCGAACCAGCTCCGAGCCCTCCCTCCTCGCCGCCGCCACCAAGCGAGTTCGGCCCCTAGCGGGTTGGTTTCACGGCGGGACGCTGTGCTTCGGGCCGCTCCGCCCGTCCGAGATCGGTCCTGGACGTGAGGGGTTCGTGAAACATCCGGCACAGGGACGTCACGAACTCCGGACTTCCGTGATTGCCTCGATGGGCCGGAACCCAACCCTTAGACCTTGGTAACCCACAGGGCTACCAAGGTCTAAGGGTTGCCGGGCGGCGGCGTCAGACCGTGGAGGAACCCGGGAGGAAGTGTGGAGTTCGTGGCGTCTCCCTCACCGACGTCACGGATCCTCCACTCCTTTCATTCCGCGCTCGCCGCAGACCCTTGCGTCCCTTGCCCCGGGCGCCAGCTTCGCGAGGCCCCGTCCCCCGCCGCGCTCGCCCGGATCCCGGAGGGGCGGAATCGGTCGGGAGCTCAATTGACGAGTCATGAGACCCCACACGCTGTCCGCACCCGCTTCCACCCCGCCCCAAGCCAACGCCCTGCTCGGAGTCGAGGTCAGACACTTGGCGACGTTGGCGGCGATCGCCGAGACCCGTTCCTTTCGCGGCGCGGCCGAAGAGCTCGGCTACGTGCAGTCGGCGATCAGCCAGCAGCTGGCGCGGCTGGAGAAGCTGGTGGGGGTTCGCCTGGTCGAGCGCACCCGCGGGCACGCGCGGGTCGAGCTGACCGCGGCGGGTCGGATCATGCTCGGTCACGCCGAGCAGATCGTCGCCCAGCTTCGTGCCGCCCACGCCGACCTGGCGGGCCACCTCGCCGGAGAGCGGCCGGCGCTGCGGGTCGGGATGCTCCCGTCCGTCGCGACGAGGATCCTGCCGGCGCTGCTCGCCCAGCTCGGGCCCGAGCTGCCGCCGGGATCGGTCACGGCGGTCGAGCACGCCGAGGAAGGGACCCTCTTCGCGGCGGTCGAGGCGGGCGAGCTCGACGCTGTGTTCGCCGAGCTCCCCCTCCTCCCCGGCGCCTTCGAGGCGGATGAGCTGCTCTGCGAGGAATGCGTGCTGCTGGTCCCGGCCGACTCGCCCCTGCGCGGGGCCGACGCGGGGACGATCGGCTCGTGGGGGAAGGAGCTGAGCCTCGTCGCCCGCCCCGGCTGGCGCCACGGACAGCTGCTCGCCGCCGGCCTCGAAGCCGCCGGCCTCCAACCCCGCTACGAGTACAGCTCGGGCTCCGACGCCGGCGCCCAGGCGCTGGTCGCCGCGGGCCTGGCCGCCGCGGTGCTCCCAAGGTCCTCCGTCGATGAGTCGGACCCGCGCTCCAGCACGGTCCCGGGCGAGGGCCTGCTGGCGCCGCGCCGGCTGGTGCTGGTCCGGCTCCGCGGCCGTGACCTGGGCTCTCCGTTCGAGTCCTTCCTGGCCGCGGCCGAGGTGGTTTGCGGCCGGCTCGACTGGAAGCGCCGTGCTCACGGAGGGCCGTCCCCGGTGCGGTCGAGCCCGGAGCCGGCGACGCCTTTGAGGCGTCGTAGCTCGGCGTCGGCGTAGTGGCGGCGTTGCTGGAACACCACCGGAGGCAGATCGGCGTTGACCAGCAGGCCCTCACCGTTGCTGGTCCGCTGCAGCGCCTGGGCGCTCATCACCTCGACTTCGCGTCCGGCGGCCTGACCTGAGCGCATCATCTCCCGCCGGCCGAGCAGCTCGACGACCTCCCGCCTCGTGAACTCGTCGGTGATCGAGCCCATGAAGACCTTCGCCTGGGAGAGGGCGAGGATCTCCGCCGCGGCGTCGACGCCGAACAGGCGGCGGATCTGGGCGACCGAGTGCCAGACGGTCATGAACCGCGCTCCCGAGCCCATCGAGGTGGCGAGCATCTGCGGCAGGTTCTCCAGCGGGGCGATCGAGGCGGTCTCGTCGAGCGCCAGCAGCGCCTGCGGCTGGAGCCCGCGGCCGGTCCGATTCTCCTCCTCGCCGAGCCAGTACATCAACGAGGAGACCATGGTGACGACGAGCGGAGCCAGCAGCTGCTGGTGGTCGCGCCCGGCGACTATGTAGAGCGTGTTGGGCCCGTCGAAGAGGTCCTCCGGCGTGATGCCCTCGCCGCGCCGCGCGGTCCTCGCGGCGGCCGGATGTCCATACGCTTTCAGCTGCACGGCCGCGGTCCCGATGATGCCGTCCCGCTGTCGCTCGGTATAGGAGTAGACGGCGCCGAGCCGGTTGCGCGCGTCCTCGGCGCCCGCGTCGGCGAGGATCTGCATCGCCGTCTCGTCGTCGCGGTCGAGGATCCAGCCATAGACGTCGGTGGCGCTGAGGCCCGGGGCGAGCGCGGCGGCATGCAGGTAGGGGGCGATCAGGCCCTCGGCCTCGTCGTCGAAGTAGGCCTGGCTGGAGGCTTCGCCGAGCCGCCGCGCCTGCCCGAGCCAGCGCGCGACCAGCAGCGCGTGCTCCCAGTCCTCGCACCCCTGGAGCAGATCCCAGGCGTCGCTTCGGGCCGAGAACGGGTCCCAGACCCAGGTGCGACCGAGGCGGCGGCGACGGTCGATCGTGTGTTCGGCGACGTCGGTGCGGACCGAGGTCGTCACCACCGGGCCCTCGTGCTCGAGCAGCGCCGGGATCACCAGCCCCGAGCTCTTGCCGGTTCGCGGCGCCGCGATCACCGCCATCTGCGCGGTCGGGGTGATCGCCAGCTTCACCCGCGGGCGGGAGACGTGACCGACGATCACCCGCTCGGCGCTCGGCCGCTCGACGATCAACTCTCCCAGCGTTCGGTAGCGCCCCCAGTCGTGGGGACGGCGGCCGGCGAGATTCCACCAGCGGCGGTCCGCCTTGGTGCGGCCCATGCGGATCTCGATCTCGCGCCCGAACGCAAAGACGAGACTGCCGACGATGAGCACGGCCAGCCCGGCCGCGACCCAGAATCCGGTGGCACCGGGCAGCAGGCGAGCGGTGGCGCGCGGGTAGGCGGCGGCGGGGTCGCCCTGGAGGAGGTGTGGAACCGCGCCCAGCGCGTCGATCAGCCCCAGCCCGGGCAGTTGGCCGGAGTGCAGCCAGGCGGCAAGGGACGGGGCCAGCCAGGCAAGCGCCACCGCAAGCGTGATCGTCCCCACGATCGCGGTCGTCATCAGCGGGTCGAGCGGCTTGCCGGCCTGGTGTTCGCCGGGTCTCACGCCGCCGCCCTGCGGTGAACGAGCGCGTCAGGGGGAACCGGGGAGCGATCGACCGACGCGGGACCGTGCCCCGCCAGCATCACGATGGCGCCGGCGATGAGCGCGGTCAGGGCGAGGGCCCGGGCGTAGCGCAGGCGGGTCGCCAGCAGCGCCGCGCCCAGCACGGCGGAGGCGCCCGCGGTGCGCCAGCCATCGGCGAACGCGATCACCGCAAGGGCGACGAGGGCCGCGAGCGCGGCCAAGAGGAGCGCGAGGAGGCGACGGTCGGAGAGTGCTCGCTTCACACTCACGAAGCTAGCCGCCGGCGGAGGAAGGTCCAACGCCAGACGATGATCACCATGATCACCACCTGGCGTTGACGGCGGCGCGGCGCGGGCTTTGCCCGATGAGCAAGGACCCGGGTTCGGCCGCTATTCCCGGACGGTGACCTGGACCGGACGGGTGGATCCACTCGCGTACGGATATCCGCGCTGCCGCGGCACCCTGATCCGGAGCGCATAGCGCTGGACCCCGTAGGTGCGAGTGAATCGGTAGCGGTACTTGAACTGGCCACGCTCGCCGACCCGCGTCGTTCCAAAGGTCTGGAAGCGGGTGCCGCGCCGCGCCTGGACCTCGATCAGAACCCCCTCAGCGGCCCGGCCGCCCCCGATCCGGCCATGGAGAACTACGGTCTGGCCGTTGTGCAGCACCGCCGGCTCCGCCCGCAGCGAGGCGGGGGAGCGCACCAGCAGCAGGACGCTGGTCGAGGCGACGCCGGCGGAGGTCCGGTACACGAACCAGATCCGACGCGAGACGCCTTTGCCGAGCCGGTAGCTGAAGCGGCCCTCGGCGTCCGTGCTGGTCGTCCCCGACTTCCGCAGGGCGCCCGCGGACGGATCGATCTGGCCGACGCAGATCTTCTGGTCCACGAGCGGCTTGCCGGCCGCGTCGATGAGCCGGCCGCGGACGCGGACGCGGCGGTCGAACCTGGCCACGACCCGCTTCCTGTGACTCGGGAAGGCGGCCGTCAGGCGCAGCGACGACTTCTCGGTCGACGGCGCGCACGGAGACGTCTTCGGCGGCGGCGGAACGCTCACCGGTTCCCCCGGGCAGGAAGTCGTGCACGCAGGCGTGGTCGTCGTCGGTGGCGGCGCAACGGTCACCGGTTCCGGCGGGCAGGGACGCAGGCCGGCGGCCGGGCTGCCGCCATCGGGCTCGTCATCCAGGCCGCCACGGAAGAAGACCTCCGGAACCCAGCCCCAGACGCCGTCGTCGGAGAGCGTGTATCCCCACCAGTAGTTGCGATAGCCGCTCGGGTGGTAGTAGACGGCCGAGGTGAATTCGCGCTCGCAGACGAAGATCTGATTGTCCAGCCCGCGCAGCCAACTGGCCGGCGCCGGCGGCGTCGAGCCGCGTGGGTTCGGGACCGGGGCGGTGTAGACCGGGACCCAGTTGTTCGGAGCCAGCGGCCCGTACAGCGTGCACGGCTGGACGAGTTCGGTCGACCACGCCACCTTCATCGTGCTGCCGCACGGATAGGTGTCGGCGGCCTGGGACGACGACGGTGAGATCAGGGAGCAGACGGCCGCTGCCAGGACCACGGCGAGAATAAGGCGGGTCGGGAGCGGGATTCTGCTGCTCACGGTAGATGATTCTATATCAAATGTCTCCATTGGAGATTAGTGATCAAATATCGTTCCCGCCCGATTGCCAATCAGAACCGGCGATCGGAGCGATCTCCAGCTGGCTTTGGAGCTACCGCGGAGCGGTCCTAGCGTGGCCGCCGACCGCCATGCTCACGATGCGCAAGATCTCCGTCGTCGTCGGCGACGAGGCCAACGCCAACCGCGTCGCCGCCTACGTGCTGGAGCGGCCCGACGGGCCTGACCGCACCCGCTCGGCCTGGTTGGGCAGCGAGGTGGCACTCGGCGCGATCGGCGCCGAGCCGCAGGCCGAGGTGCGCCGGGAGCAGTTGGTGCGAGCCCTGCAGGGGCAGCACACCGCGAGCGGGGAGCAGGTGCGCAAACCGGGCAAGCTCAAGCGCGAGGACGAGGCCGACGCCGCGCTCGCGATCGCCACCATCGACCTCACCTTCTCGGCCCCGAAGTCGGTCTCGGTGCTCTGGAGCCAGGAGACCCCCGACCGACGCCTGCTGATCGAGGAGGCGATGGTGGCCGCCGCCCGCTCGATGCTCGAGCACCTGACGCGCACGCGACCGATCGTCTACCGCCGCGTCGATGGTCGGCGCCTCGGTGAGCCGGCCCAGGGTCCGGCCGCCGCGGGGGCCCTGCACATCACCGCCCGGCGAGCGGCCGGCGATCCCGTCCCCTCGCCCCAGCTGCACGTGCACTCGATCTTGATCGGAGTCGAGCGGCGCGACGGCCAGTTGGTCGCGCCCAACTCCGCCGCCTTGCTCAAAGGTGGGACGCCGGTCGAGGGCGGCGCGGTCGCGCGGGCCGCCCTCGCCGACGGGCTGGTCGAGATCGGCTACGAGCTGGAACCGGAAACCGGAGACAGCGGGCGCTACTTCGAGGTCCGCGGACTGCCCGGGCGGCTGGTCGAGCGGGCCTCGGGCCGGGCTCGTGAGGTGCGGGCGGCGATCGACGCGCACGAGCGCGAGCGCGGGGCGCCGCTGCGCGGGGGCGCCCTCGCCGTCGCCGCGCTGGAGACGCGCCAGGCAAAGGAACCGCGGCTGTCGGTCGCCGAGATGGCGCGGGTCTGGAGAGCCTGGGCCCAGGAGGTCGGGTTCGGCCCCGGGCAGGTCGCGGGCCTACGCAATGGCGGCGGCTACCCGGGTGCGCTCGCCAAGCGTCGCCAGTCCGCGCGGGAGGCTCTCCAGCGCAAGCTCGAGCCGCTGGGCCCGACCTTCCCCGACGACCTCGCCCGGACGGTCGCCTACGAGGCCGCCCCTGGCCGGCTCGACCTCGATGAGGTCGGCGTCCTGCTCGACTCGATGTGGCGCAGCGGCGCCCTGACGCTGGTCGGCGACGGGCGGGCGACGGTCCAGGGCTCCGCTCTGCTGCGGCGTGAGGTGCTGCGGGCGGCGACCGAATGGACCGTGCTGGAACGGGGTCCGGAGGCGCCCGCCGAAGCGCTGCCGGCATTCGTCAGCGCCCGCCGCGAGCTCGGCTGGGAGGTGATCGCGAGCGCCGGCGGCGCCGCCGGCGCCCGCCTGCTCGGTGCCGAGCTCGACTGCCCGTGGTCGGCCGCCGAGCGGCTCGTCAGCCGACTCGAACAGGGCAGGCTGCGCTTCGCCGAACCGACCGTCCTGGTCGTCGCCGAACCCGAGCGGATCGGCCTCGGGATCTGGGCGGAGATCGCCCGCGCCCACGAGACCCACGGCACCCAGGTGATCGCCCTGCGCGACGGCGAGCGCTTCGCCGAGGTCGACGCGGTCACGGCCTTCCGGGAGATCCTCGAGGTCACTCCCGATCGGGGAGGGTGAGGGCGCCGAGGGCGATCGCGCGGGCCGAGTCGAGCAGGCCGCGCACCTCGGACTCCCCCGCTCCGGCCGCGACCAGGAGGTTGAAGGCGATCACGATCGGGGCGATCGCGGCGGCTCGGAGCTCGGCCGTGCCGGGCGGATCCTCCCCGCGTGCCTCGGCCCGGCGGAGCGCCGAGAGCAGACCGGCATGGAGGCGATCACGGTATTCGTGCGTCCGTCGCGCGACGGCGGCGGGAGGGTCGCGCAGCTCGGCGATCGTGTTGACCGCGAGGCAGCCGCGGGGCGAGGCCCGGCCGACCGTCCCCTCGAGCCGGTCCAGGTAGGCCTCGACATCGGTGATCCCCTCGCTGCCCGAGGTCATCGGCCCGATCATCCGACCGTCGATCACCGTCTCCAGGTAGCGGTCGAGGGCGGCCTCGAACAACCCCATCTTGGACCCGTAGACGTTGTAGATGCTTGACGTCGACAGGCCCGTCGCCGCGACCAGGTCCGGCAGGGCCGCCGCGTAGCCCTGCTTCCAGAAGACCTGCATCGCGGCCTCCAGGACCGCCTCGGGATCGAACTCGCGGGGACGACCCCGCGCTCTTCCTGGCTCTTTTTGGAATGGTCGCTGCATAATTCCTTCTAATTTTGTAGCGTGCATTTCACAATGTCCAATCTACCGACTGGAGTGAACATGGACACCAATAGTTGGCAGAACAGCAAGCATCGCGTCTCGGTCCTGGGTCACGAGATGGCCTTCGTCGAACAGGGCGCCGGGGCGCCGATCGTGCTCTTGCACGGCAACCCGACCTCCTCCTATCTCTGGCGCTCGGTCATCCCCGAGCTGGCCCCGCTCGGCCGCTGCGTCGCACCGGACCTGATCGGGATGGGCGACTCCGACAAGCTGCCCGCCGACGACGCGGCCCGCTACACGTTCGCCCGCCACCGCGAGTTCCTCGACGCCTTCCTCGAGCAGGTGGTCGGCACCGAGCCGGTCACCCTGGTGATCCACGACTGGGGAAGCGTGCTCGGGTTCGACTGGGCCCGCCGCCACCCGGAGCAGGTCCGGGGGATCGCCTACATGGAGGCCTTCGTGCGCCCTTTCGCCGGCTGGGACGACTGGCCCGAGCCGGTCCGCGAGGTGTTCCAGGCGCTGCGCTCCCCCGCCGGCGAGCAGATGGTGCTCGAGCAGAACCTCTTCGTCGAGGCGGTGCTGCCGAAAGCGATGCTACGCGACCTCACCGACGAGGAGATGGCCGAGTACCGACGCCCGTTCGCCGAGCCGGGCGAGGCCCGGCTCCCGACCCTGGCCTGGCCCCGCGAAATCCCGATCGGCGGGGAACCGGCGGACGTCGGCGACGCCATCGAGGCCTACGCGGCCTGGCTCGCGGGCAACGAGGACCTGCCCAAGCTGCTGATCAACGCCGAGCCCGGCGTGATCCTCAACGGCGAGCGCCGCGAGGTGTGCCGCGCGTGGCCGAACCAGACCGAGACGAGCGTCCCGGGGCTGCACTTCCTGCAGGAGGACTCCGGTCCGGAGATCGGCCGCGCGATCGCCGGCTGGCTGCGGGCCTGAGGCTCAGCCTCGTTCGGGCTCGTAGGCGAGCAGCAGCACGCCGGTGCTCGTCGTCTCGCAGCCGGTCAGCCTCATCGGGATCGGGGCAGGCGTCTCGCGGAAGAGGCGCTTGCCCGTCCCGAGGACCAGCGGGTGCACGAACAGCCGGTAGGCGTCGACCAGGTCGTGCTCGATCAAGGCCTGCACGAGAACCCCGCTGCCGAGCACCGCGATCGTGCCCTCGCCCTCCTCCTTGAGCTCGCGGACCGCCCCCGGCAGCTCGCCGCGCAGGGCCTGTGCCCCCTCCCACTCGAACGTTTCGAGGGTGCTGGTGACGACATGCTTCGGGGTCGAATTGAGGTGAGCGGCGATCGGGTCGTCAGAGGACTGGTGTGGCCAGTACGCCGCCATCTTTTCGTAGGTGCGCCTGCCCAGCAGGTAGGCGCTGGTCCCGGCCGAGCCCTCCCTCGCCTTTTCGCCGAGCACCTGGTCTCCATAAGGGGCGCCCCAGCCACCGTGCCGGAACCCACCGTCGCGGTCCTCGTCAGGGGAGCCGAGTCCCTGCATCACCCCGTCGAGGGTGATGAACTCGATCACGGCAAGCGTCCTCATTTAAGCCTTTCCCTCTCTGTCGACTGAATCAAACTAGACGGTACAGTACTGCCGACGACGTCCGTTACGGTTCGCCGATGGCCGAGGCCCGCCCCGAAGATCAGCCGAGCGGCGGTCGCTCGGCCCGCAAGCGTCGCGCGATCCTCGATGCCGCCACCGAGGTCTTCCTCACCGCGGGCTACCTCGGCGCCAGCATGGACGAGGTCGCAGCCCGATCCGGCGTCTCCAAGCAGACGGTGTACAAGCACTTCGCCGACAAGGACGGCTTGTTCGTCGCGGTCGTCACCGGCGCGGTGGAGGAGATCAGCGACCCGGTCCGCGACGAAGTCCTGCGACTGCCCCAGAGCGAAGACCTCGCCCCCGCCCTCCAACGCCTCGCCCGCCGGCAACTCCGCGCGGTCATGCAACCGAAGCTACTCCGGCTCCGACGCCTGGTGATCGCCGAGTCGGTCCGCTTCCCCGACCTCGGCCGCGCCTTCTACGAGCGCGGCCCGAACCGCACGGTCGAGGCCCTCGCCACGGCCTTCGAGAAGATGGCCGCCGCCAACACCCTGCGCGTCGATGACTCGGCCCTCGCGGCCACCCATTTCAACTGGCTGGTGATGGCCGACCCCGTGAATCGGGCGATGCTGCTCGGCGGTGAGCCTCCCCCGACCCCGGCTCAGCTCAACCGCCAGGCGGACGCGGGGGTCCGCGCCTTCCTCGCCGCCTATGGCGTCGAGGGGTTTCGTCACTGATTGTCGTCGCGGCACTCGTACCCAGAGTCCCGCAGTGACTTCCGCACGCTTTCGGCGTGCTCGTGTCCGCGCGTCTCGAGCGTCAGCTCGACCCCGGTCTCGCGGACGTCGAGCTGGGCCGACTCACGGACGTGCTCGACCGTGATCAGGTTCGCCTTCGCCTCGGCGACGGCGGCCAGCAGCTGAGCGAGGCCGCCGGGCCGGTCCGAGACCTTGGTGAAGAGCCGCAGTCGTCGGCCCTGCACCGTCTCCCGGCGGGCGGCGATCGTCGCCAGCAGGCCGATGTCGACGTTGCCGCCGGAGAGGACGACGACGTTGGCGCCCTCCCGGTCGAGCTCGACCGCGGCCGACAGGACCGCCGCCAGCGAAGCCGCGCCGGCGCCCTCGACGACGAGCTTCGAGCGTTCCAGCAGCAGCGCCATCGCCTCGGCGATGGCGCTCTCGGAAACGGTGACGATCTCGTCGACCAGCTCCTCGACCAGCGGCAGGGTCACCTCGCCGGGGCGCTTGACCGCGATCCCGTCGGCGATCGTCGCCGCCGACTCGGCGCTGACCACGGCTCCAGCTGCCACCGACTCGGAGAAGGGCGAACAGCGCTCGGTCTGGACGCCGACGATCCGCGTCTCGGGCCGCGACTGGCGGACCGCCGCCGCCACCCCCGAGATCAGGCCACCGCCGCCGATCGGCACGACGACCAGTCCCGGCTCCGGCCCGTCCTCGAGCAGCTCGAGCCCGACCCCGGCCTGACCGGCGATCACGTCGAGGTCATCGAAGGGGTGGACGAAGAGCAGCCCGGCTTCCTCGGCCCGCGCTCGCGCCAGCTCGACGCACTCGTCGACCGACTCGCCCTGGGCGTGGACCTCGGCGCCGAAGGCCCGCACCGCCGCCATCTTCCCGACCGAGGCTTCGACAGGCATGAAGACCTCGCAGGCAACGCCGAAGGTGCGGGCCGCGTAGGCCAGCGATTGCGCGTGGTTGCCGGCCGAGCCGGCCACGACGCCCGCCACCCCCGGGTTCGAGCGCAGCTTGTTGAGGGCGCCGCGGAGCTTGAAGGAACCGGTGCGCTGGAGGTTCTCCGCCTTCAGCGCCACCGGCGCTCCGATCCGGGCCGAGAGGCTGCCGGCGGTGAGGACGGGCGTGCGGGTGACCGTCTCGGCGGAGCGGGCGTGGGCCTGGCGCAGCCGCTCGAGCGCCAGCTCGTCCGGGAGTGCCGGCGCCACGCTCACGTCAAGGCGACGACCGCGTCGATCTCGACCGCGGCGCCTTTCGGCAGCGCCGCGACGCCGATCGCGACCCGGGCAGGTGGAGCGCTGCCGAAGAAGGCGCCGTAGGCCTCGTTGATCTCCCCGAAGGCCTCGAGCCGGGTCGTGTAGACCGTCAGCCGCAGCGCCTGGCCGAGGTCGGTGCCGGCGGCCCGGCAGACGGCCGCCAGGTTCTCCAGGCACCGGGTCGTTTCGGCGCCGCGCGAGCTCTCGACGAGCTCGCCGGTCTCGGGGTCGAGCGGCAGCGCGCCGGAGCAGTAGAGCAGGCCGTCGTGGCTGATCGCGTGGCTGTAGGGCCCGATCGCGGCGGGCGCGTCCGGGGCGCTGACGGCGGCTCGGTCGGCAGGGCTCGGGGTCATCGGGTTACCTCCTGGCGGATGATCGGTTTGCGGGCTGCGCCGGCCTCGTCGAGGCGGCGGACGGGCGTGGTGTGGGGAGCGGTGCGGGCGATCTCCGGATCCTCCTCCGCCTCACGCAGGATCGCGGCGATCACCGCGACGAACTCGTCGAGGGTCTCCTTCGTCTCGGTCTCGGTCGGCTCGATCAGAAGCGCCTCGTCGACGAGCAGCGGGAAGTAGACCGTCGGCGGGTGGATGCCGTGGTCGAGCAGCCGCTTCGCCAGGTCGAGGGTCCTGATCCCAAGCTCGCGTTTCATCGGCGCCCCGGAGAGGACGAACTCGTGCCCGCAGAGCTCGCCGTAGGCAAGCGGCAGGCGCTCCAGCAGGCCCTCCTGACGGAGCCGCGCGAGCAGGTAGTTGGCGTTCAGGACGGCCACCTCGGAGGCTTCCCGCAGCCCCTCCGCGCCGAGCGAGCAGATATAGGCGTAGGTGCGGACGAAGGTGCCGAAGTTGCCCTGGAATCCGCGCAGGCGCCCGATCGAGGCGGGCCTGTCGTGGTCGAGGTCGAAGCCGCCGTCCTCGTCGCGGACGACGCGGGGGGTCATCAGGTAGGGCTCGATCCGCTCGGAGACCGCGATCGGCCCGGCCCCCGGCCCGCCGCCGCCGTGCGGCTGGGTGAAGGTCTTGTGGAGGTTGAAGTGGACGATGTCGAAGCCCATGTCGCCCGGCCGGGTCCGGCCCATCACCGCGTTCAGGTTGGCGCCGTCGTAGTAGAGGATCGCGCCGGCGCCGTGGACGATCGCGGCGATCTCCTCGATGTTGCGGTCGAACAGCCCGAGCGTGTTGGGGTTGGTCAGCATCAGGCAGGCGACGTCCTCGTCGGCCTTCGCCCGCAGGTCGTCGAGGTCGATGCCGCCCGCCTCGTCGGTGCCGAGCTTGACCAGCTCGTAGCCGGCCATCGTCACCGTCGCCGGATTGGTGCCGTGGGCAGTGTCGGGGGTCAGGATCTTGTGCCGCCGCTGCCCGTTCGCCTCGTGGTAGGCGCGGGTCAGCAGCACTCCCGCCAGCTCGCCGTGGGAGCCGGCGCTCGGCTGCAGCGAGACGAACGGGAGCCCGGCGATCTCCGCCAGCGCGCCTTCGAGCCGCCACATCAGCTCCAGCGCCCCCTGTGCCGCGACGGGCCGCTGCAGCGGGTGCAGGCGGGCGAAGCCGGGCAGCGCGGCGACCCGCTCGTGCAGGCGCGGGTTGTGCTTCATCGTGCAGGAGCCGAGCGGGTAGAAGCCCGAATCGAGGTCGAAGTTCCGCTTCGAGAGCCGCACGTAGTGGCGCACGATCTCCGGCTCGGAGACCTCCGGCAGGAGCACCGGCCGCTGCCGCTGGAGATCCTCGGGCAGGAGCTCGGCGCGGGGCCGGTCGGGGACGTCGAGCTCGGGGCAGACGAAGGCGCAGCGGCCGCGCCGGCCCTGCTCGAAGATCGTCTTCTGGCTCATGCCAGGGCCTCCGCGGTGGCCGGAGCGGCAGCGACCGCCTCGCTCAACAGCGCGGCGAGGCAGTCGATCTCGGCCCGCGTGCGTTGCTCGGTGATCGCGATCAGGAGCCCGTCCGGGTGCTCCTCGTAATGGTCGCCGAGCGCCAGGCCGGGGTTCACTCCCCGCGCCGCGCAGTAGTCGATCACCGCGGGTACCGATGCCTCGAGGGCGACGGCGAACTCGCGGATCGCCGGCTGCTCATGCAGCAGCCGCACACCGGGGACGGCGGCGAGCCGTTCGCGGGCGTAGGCGGTGCGGCGCAGCAGCAGGTCGCCGAGCTCGACGATCCCCTCGCGGCCGAGCCAGATCAGGTAGGCGACGCCGGCCAGCGCGTTCAGCGCCTGCGAGGTGCAGATGTTCGAGGTCGCCCGCTCGCGGCGGATGTGCTGCTCGCGGGTCTGCAGGGTGAGGACGAAGCCACGCCTGCCCTCGACGTCGGTGGTCTCGCCGGCGATCCGCCCCGGCATCCGCCGCAGGTGCTCCTCGGCGGCGGCGAAGAAGCCGAACGAGGGACCGCCGAAGTCGAGCCGGTTGCCGAGCTGCTGCCCCTCGCCGACCGCGACGTCGACCCCGCAGTCCCCCGGGGGAGAGAGAATCCCCAGGCAGACCGGGTCGTACTGGCCGACGACTACGGCGGGGGAGTCGTGGGCAACCTCCGCCAGCGCCGCGGCGGACTCGACCGCACCGAGGAAGTTCGGGTTCTGGAAGAAGACGGCGCAGGTGTCGTCGTCGATCGCCGCCCCCCAGGCGGCGAGGTCGGTGACGCCCTCGGCCAGCGGCACCTCGACCACCTCCACCCCGTAGCCGACGGCGAGCGTCCGCAGGGTCTCGCGACCGTGCGGGTGGACTCCGCGGGAGACGACGAAGCGGCCCTTGCCGTTGGCCAACTTCGCCAGGTAGCCGGCAGCGGCGAGCGCGCTCGGCGCCTCGTAGACGGAGGCGTTGGAGACCGGCAGCGCGGTCAGCTCCGAGATCGCGGTCTGGTACTCGAACATGATCTGCAGGTTCCCCTGCGAGACCTCGGGCTGGTAAGGGGTGTAGGGAGTCAGCAGCTCCGAGCGCGAGGTGAGCATGTCGATGAAGGCGGGCACGTAGCTGTCGTACATGCCGGCGCCGAGGAAGCTGACCTCCTCCTCGGCCGAGGTGTTGGCGGCGGCGAGCTCGCGCAGCTGGGCGTAGACGTCCTGCTCGGTCATCCCGGCCGGCAGCTCGAGCTCGCGCCCGAGCCGCACCCCGGCCGGGATCAGCCGCTCGAACAGCTCGTCGACCGAGTCGACGCCGATCGCCGCCAGCATCTCGCTGACGTCATCGGGGGCGGCGGCGGTGTAGCGGCTCATCGCCCGCTCCCGACCGTGGCGCCGGCCTCGTAGCCGATGCCGGGATAGAGCGGGAAGCGCGCGGCGATCGCCGCACAGCGGTCGCGCAAGGACTGCTCCTCGGCCGACCCGAAGTCGCCCGCGAGCGCCTCCCGGATCACCGCCCCGAGCTCGCGGAACTCCTCGACGCCGAGTCCCCGCGAGGCGAGCGCCGGAGTGCCGATGCGGACCCCGGAGGCGACCATCGGCGGCCGCGGGTCGAAGGGAACCGCGTTGCGGTTGGCGGTGATCCCGATCCGCTCGAGGCGGTCCTGGGCCTGCTTTCCGTCGAGCTCGGAGTCGCGCAGGTCGGCGACGACGAGGTGCACGTCGGTCCCGCCCGACCAGACGCTGAGGCCGCGCTCGGCGACGAGCAGCTCGGCGGCGATCGCCCGGGCGCCGTCGAGGCTGCGCTGCTGACGGTCGCGGAAAGCGTCGGATCGGGCGATCCGCAGCGCCACCGCCTTGCCGGCGATCACATGCTCGAGCGGCCCGCCCTGCTGCCCCGGGAAGACGGCGCTGTCGACCTTCTTGGCGAGCTCGGAGCGGCAGATGATCATGCCGCCGCGGGCGCCGCCGAGCGTCTTGTGGATCGTCGTCGTGACCAGGTCGGCGTGCGGCACCGGCGAGGGATGGAGCCCGGCAGCGACGAGGCCCGCGAAGTGCGCCATGTCCACCATCAGCAGGGCGCCGACGTCGCGGGCGATCGCGGCGAAGCCCCGGAAGTCGAGCTGCCGCGGGTAGGCCGACCAGCCGGCGACGAGCAGCTTCGGCCGCACCTCGGCCGCCAGGCTCGCCACCTGATTCATGTCGATCAGGCCGGTGTCCTCGCGGACGCCGTAGGCGTGGAAGTCGTAGAGGCGACCGGAGACGTTGAGCTTCATCCCGTGGGTGAGGTGACCGCCGTGGTCGAGCGAGAGCCCCATCACCCGGTCGCCCGGCTCCAGCAAAGCGTGGTAGGCGGCAGCGTTTGCCTGCGCGCCGGAGTGGGGCTGGACGTTGACGTGGTCGCCGCCGAAGAGCGCCTTGGCCCGGTCGATCGCCAACTGCTCGGAGACGTCGACGAACTCGCAGCCCGCGTAATAGCGACGGCCGGGGTAGCCCTCGGCGTACTTGTTGGTCAGCACGCTGCCCTGGCACTCGAGGATCGCCCGCGGCACGAAGTTCTCCGAGGCGATCATCTCCAGCGTCGTCCGCTGGCGCCCGAGCTCGCCCTCGAGCACCGCGGCGATCTCGGGATCGACCTCGGCCAGCGGCAGGTCGAAGAAGTCGGCGGCGAGGCCCGTCATCCGATCAGCTCCTCGTAGGCGGCGGGGCTCAGCAGCTGATCCACCTCGCCGGGAGCGGCGAGCGAGATCCGCACCAACCAGCCCTCGCCGTAGGGGGCTTTGTTGATCGATTCCGGCTCCTTCAGGGCGGCGTCGTTGACCGCGACGATGCGGCCACTGAGCGGCGCGACGACCTCGGAGACGGCCTTCACCGACTCGAGCTCGGTGTAGGCGACGCCCATTCTCACCTCCGCCCCGACCTCGGCTCCGTCCCAGAAGACGATCTCGCCGAGCTGGTCCTGGGCGTACCAGGTGATTCCCAGGGTCGCCTCGTCTCCCTCGACGCGCGCCCAGTCGTGATCGCTGTTGTAGAGCAGGTCGTCGGGACAGTTGGGCTCGGCCATCTAGTTCTCCTCGCGGCTGTAGAGGGGTTTGGCGACGATCTCGGCCGCGCGGGTGCGGCCGCGGACGTCGATCTCGATCGGCGTCCCGGGCTCGCTGCTCCCGGCGGGAACGAAGGCCATGCCGATACCGACGCCGAGGGACGGAGAGAGCGTGCCGCTGGTCACCACGCCGCCGCCGCCGACGGGGTTCCCGGCGCGCGGGATTCCCTCCGGCATCGTGAACGCGACAAGCTTCTCCTCCGGCCCGGCGGCCCGCACCGCCGCCGTCCGCTCGGAGCCGATGAAGCCCGTCTCCTCCTTGCAGCACCAACCGAGGCCGGAGGTGACCGGGTCGCGCTCCTCCGAGAGCTCGTTGCCGTAGAGGTGAAAGCAGGCCTCGAGCCGCAGCGTGTCGCGGGCGCCGAGGCCTGCCGGGATGGCGCCGACGGCGAGCAGCGCGTCCCAGACCTCGACCGCGTGGTCCGGCGGCAGCAGGAGCTCCAGGCCGTCCTCGCCGGTGTAGCCGGTGCCGCAGGCGAGCACCGGCACCCCGGCGAACTCGAGCTCGGCGCAGGTCATCCGGGCCGGCAGCGGACCGGCGGCGAGCGGCT
Source organism: uncultured Actinomycetes bacterium (assembly GCA_963782515.1). Classification (GTDB taxonomy): domain Bacteria; phylum Actinomycetota; class Thermoleophilia; order Solirubrobacterales; family 70-9; genus VAYN01. The sequence goes on from CAWAJY010000006.1 coordinate 43,718, forward strand.
GGGCGATCGCGCGAGCCATCGGCCCTTGCAGCGCCAGCATCGCGTACTCGGAGATGCGGTCGGCGACCTCGACCTCGAAGTCCGCGGCGTTCTCCCGCATCCAGCGCAGGTCGCGCTCGTGGTTGGCGGCGTTGGTGACGGTGAGGTAGCGCTCGTCGCCGAGCCGGTAGGTGAAGAGGTCGTCGAGCACGCCGCCGTCCTCGCGGCACAGCACCGAGTACTGCGCGCCCGCCACGGCAATCTTGGCGACGTCGTTCGAGAGCACCCGCTGCAGGAACTCGAGCGCCCCCGGTCCCCTCGTCTCGACCTCACCCATGTGCGAGACGTCGAAGAGGCCGGCGGCGGTCCGCACCGCCCGATGCTCGGCCTGGATGCCCTCGTACTGGACGGGCATCTCCCAGCCCGCGAAGGGAACGAGGCGAGCACCGCGGTCGGCATGCCTTTCGTGCAGGGCGCTTTGGCGAAGCTGGTCCGTCACTGGTTGGACCACTGTACCACTCGACCAGTTCGTAGAACGGCGACGCCGACGGCGGTCCCCGGGGCGGCGCCGGCCTCGCAGGCAGGCCTTGCTTCGGGCGTTCTCGACACCGCGCGTCGTCAGTGGGCGTGGAGCCGACGATGGTCGGCCCGCGATCGCGTGGTTGCGCGGCGAGGCGACCCGGCTCGGCATGAGCTCCGGCCTGCAGACACGCCCGGCAGGGGCGTGTCGGGTACCGGACGGCGATTCGCTCCCTCAGGCAGTCGCCGGACTGCCGGAGTCCTGAGATTCTCCCTCGCCGGTTCCCGCGCCCGGTTGTCCGGTGGCGGTAGCGACGACGCGCTCGCCGGAGGTCATCACGTGCCGGCGCATCTCCTCGGCGGCGGCCGCCTCGTCCTGGCGCTCGATCGCTCCCAGGATCGCACGGTGGCTCTGCAGCGAGACCGGTGGGCGGCCCGGCAGCGTCAGCGAAGCCTCCGAGGTGCGATCGATGACCTCGCTCAGCCCTTCGATCATCTGCGACAGCAGCGGGTTGCCGGCGGCCTGGACGATCGCGTGGTGGAAGCGCCGATCCTCGTTGATCCCGTCCTCGCCCCCCGCGACGGCGGTCTCCATCAGCTCGAGCGCCTCTCGCATCGACCGCAGGTCCGCCTCGCCGCGCCGCCTCGCCGCGAGCCGCGCCGCCTGCACCTCGATCCCCTCGCGAACCTCCCAGATCATCGGGTGGTCGACCTCGCTGCTCACGATCTCCGAGGCGAAGCTCGGGATCACGTCCCCCGGGGAGCGCACCAGATAGACGCCGTCGCCATGCCTGATCTCGACCAGGCCGAGCACCCGCAGCGCCGTCAGTGCCTGCCGCACGGAGGTGCGGCTGACCCCGAGCTGGGTCGCCAGGTCGCGCTCCGACATCAGCCGGTCGCCGGGCTGCAGCCCTTTGGCCTCGATGAATTCGCGCAAGCGCTCGGCGACCTGCTCGTAGAGCGGGCTGCGCGAAACCGGCTGCAGTGAGGCGTCCGACACGAGACCCGCACCGAGTCTAGGGGACCGCCGATCAACCAACCTTGGCGAGCGGAGCGGCGACGACGAGGGCGTCGAGCGCCGGCTGGCTTCCATCGGGTGCCACCCGGAGCCGATTGATCTCGAGCTCGGCGATCTCGGGCCGGGCGGCAATCAGGTCGCCGAATCGCGAACTGCGGCCATCCCCGAAGCCGCACCGAAACGCGACCTGCCGTCTGCGCTTGCGTAAAACGCTGCTGATCGGCCGCCGGTTCCCACCGTACGTCTCCGACGTGTCAGGCCCGTGCCGAGACCGCGGGCGATGAGCGGTTCAGACCACTACGCGCCTTCTCGAACCAGCACCGAACGACAGCGAAACGCAGACGCAGGGCGGATAGGCGGCGAATGATCTGCCGATCGAGGAGCCCAACTTTCTCCCTTTGGGCTCACACCTCCATCCACCGCACCACCCGGTCCATCACGGCCGGGTAGAGGCGATCCATGTAGTGGCCGAAGTCCCCCATGTGGACGCGCATCGCGGCTTCGGCGTGATGGGCATCGTGGGCGGCCACCGCATGGTAGATGCGTCGGTGCTCGGCGACGACGCTCTTGCGGTCCTCGACCGAGTATTCGACGCCGAGAGCGGATCCGTCGGTGATCCAGCCGAGGGACTGGAACATCAGGCGGAAGACCTGGTTGCCCGCGGCGGCGGCGAGGAGGGAGTGGAAGATGTAGTTCTCGTGCAGGAAGACTGGCAGGCTCTCGATGTTCTCTTCCATCCGCACCACCGATTGGTAGAGCAGCTCGCTTTCCCCGTCGGTGATCCGCGTGGCCGCCTTGCCCGCCAGGACCGGCTCGAGATCCATGCGCGCCTCGACGATCGCCCTGAACGGGGTCCCTTCGAGCTGGAGCATCAGAGCGATCATGCTGGCCAGTGCGCGAGGGCTCGCCTCGCCGACGATCGGGCCGCCGCCCGGCCCGGTCTTCATGACGATCACCTCCTGCAGCTCGAGGAAGCGAAGGGCCTCGCGCAAGGTGCCGCGGGCCACCTGGTAGGTGGCGAGCATGTCGCGCTCGTGCGGTAGCGGCGTGCCCGGCTGCAGGTTGCGGCTGGAGATTTCCTCGACGATCCGTTGGGCGATCAGGACCGCGCGCTTCTTCGGGCGGTCGGCCTCAGGGCCGATGATCGTGGAACTTGGGCTTTTCTGGGTCATGGCCGCGCATGCGTGGCCAGAAGAGATGTCGCTCCCGCCCAGCCCGCCAGATTAGGAGTGTATCTATGACCCTTGCGAGACAAGGCCGATCTACTCCGCGCCCTGCGAAACGTGGCGACCGACGGAGAGGCCTACCGCGAGCAGCAAGGCGGTGCCGTTGAACACCGGCCCGACCCAGGCGGGCGCGCCGATCAACTGCAGCCCGTCGATGCCGATGGCCAGGAGCAACAGCGCGATCACCGTGCCGAGTGTGTTGAAGCGTCCGGGCTTGATCACCGTCGCGCCGAGGAAGCAGGCGGCGAAGGCCGGCAGCAGGAAGGCAGGCCCGAATTCCGGCGAGGCCGAGCCCGCCGTCGCCGTCTGCATGATCCCGGCGAACCCGGCCACGGCCGCCGAGGCGGCGAAGGCCCCGATCCGCAAACGGGTCGTCTTGATCCCGGCCAGCCGGGCTGCTTCACGACCGCCGCCGATCGCATACATGTAGCGGCCGATCGGCATCCGGTCGAAGACGACCAAGCAGATCGCTGCCACCGCGATCGCGGCGAACACCGGGACGTTGAATCCCCACACTTCGGCGCGGCCGAAGTCGACGAAGCTGGTCGGCACGCCGTTCACGACGGTACCGCCCGCCAGCGCCAGGGTGAACCCCGACAGAACGGTGCCGACGCCCAGCGTGGCGATGAAGGCGTTGATCCGGAAGAACACCACCAGGACGCCGTTGATCGACCCGATCACGATGCAGGCGAGCAGGGTGACCAGCACGGCGAGCACGGGATCCATACCGTGTGACATCAGCTTCGCGGCGACGAGCGCGCCGAAGCCGACCACGTAACCGACCGAAAGGTCGAACTCGCCGGCGATCAACGGGATCATCGTGCCCAGCGCGACGATCAGGGTGATCGCCTGCGTGTTCAGCACCGCGGTCGCGTTGTCATGGGTCGGGAAGGTGTCCGGGCGCAGGATCGAGAAGCCGATGATGAGCGCAAACAGCAGTCCCACCGCGGCATATTTCTCGAACCAGACGCCCACCGTCGGGCCCTGTTCGCGTGCCTTCTCCTTCTCCGCCGAGCCCTTGGGCTCCGCGACGCTATTCATCTGAATCGCTCCGTTCACGGTTGGTGTTTGCGGTCAATCTCGGGCCCGCCCCGAGCAGCGCGGCCTCGATCGCGTCGCCGCTCAGGCCGGCGGGGGAGATCTCGCCGATCAACCGGCCCCGCTCGAGCAGGCAGACGCGGTGACAGACGGCGGCTAGCTCGTCCGGCTCCGAGGAGCAGATGACGATGCCGACCCCGCGCGAGGCGTACTCGCCGACCAGGGAGAGGATCTGCTGCACGGCGCCGACGTCGACGGCCTGGGTCGGCTCGTCGAGGATCACCACCGAGGGCTCCATCCGCATCCACTTCGCCAGCAGCAGCTTCTGCTGGTTGCCGCCGGAGAAGGTGCCGAAGGTCTTCCCTGGCGCGCGCGGGACGACGTCGAACTTCGACATCCACTGAGCTGCCGTGCGGCGCTCGAGCCGCTGCCGGACGCCGGTCGGTCCGGTGAAGTTGCGAAGGTCGGGCAAGGTCAGGTTCTCGGTCGCGGTGAAGGAGAGGATCGAGCCGGCGCCGCGGCGATCCTGGGGGACGTAGGCGATCCCTGCGGCAAGCGCCGCGCGCGGCCCGCTCAAACGCTCGCCGTCGCCGCCGTCCGCGGCGGTCCGTTCGACGTAGCCGCTCTCCGGCGCCTGGGCGCCGGAGAGCATCCGCGCCAGCTCGCTCTTTCCCGAACCGAGCAGGCCGGTCACGCCGATCACCTCGCCGGGCTCTATCGCGATCGAGACCCCTTTCAGACGCGGGCCACTGAGCTCGTGCGCGACCAGCAGGGGACGCGAGCTGCGGGCCGCGGGTGCCGCCGCCGTGGTCGGCGTCAGCTCGCGTCCCAGCATCAGCCCGACCAGTCGGTCGGAGTCGAGGTCGGCGGTGTCGCGGTCTGCCACAAGGCGTCCGTCCCGCATCACCGCGACGCGGTTGCAGGTGGCGAGAACCTCGTCCAGCCGGTGCGAGACGAAGAGGACACCGCTGCCGCGGCTACTCACCTCGCGCGCCGCAGCGAGGACCTTCTCCGATCCCTCGGAGTGGAGACTGGCGGTCGGCTCGTCCAGAACGAGCAAGCCGGCCGCCGTTTCGGCGCCTTCGCGCCCAACCTGGAGCACGGCGAAGGCGCGCGCGATCGCGACCAGGGCACGATCGGCAGGTGACAGCGAGGCGACCATGTCACGCGGTTTGGCCTCGCTGCCGAACCCGTCGAGCATCGCTTCTGTGGCGGCCACCTGCTTGCGGTCACGGAGAAGTCCGAACCGCGTGTGGTACCCGGTACCGATCGCCATGTTTTCAAGCACTGTGGCGCTCGCGACCAGGCCGAGGTCCTGGTGGACGAAGGCCATAGGCACTTCCCCCGCCACCTCGCGCACCTCGCTGCCGGCGTCGGCCCGGTAGATGCCGGCGAGGATCTTGATCAGGGTTGACTTGCCGCACCCGTTCGGCCCGACCAAGCCGCAAATCTCGGCACCGCGCAGGTCGAGACTGAGGTCGTCGATCGCGCGGACGCCGTCGAAGGTCTTGGACACGCCCTGCAGGCTGAGGAGAGCCTCAGCCTGCAGGGGTGCTTGGGGTGTGTAGTCCGTCTGGCTCATGTTCTGGAGGAGTGAGCGCTTACGGTCCTCTGGATCGCCTGGATCCCTAGCTCAGGAGACGCCCCAGAGCTTCAGATAGCCTTCTTCGAACCCTTCATCGCCGGGCCAGCCGACGTTCGGATCGGGGACGTTCGTCGCGTCAATCAGGTGCGAAGGCTGTTCGTCACCTTTTTCGGCGGGCGGTTCCCCGGCGAACGCACGGTTCATCTGGTCGACGATCGCGTAGCCGGACTGGACCAGGCCGACGCCGGCGCAGGCGGCGAGCGAACCGGTGCCCTTCTTGATTTCTTCCAGGTTCGTCTTTACGCAGTCGAAGGTGATGACCTTCACCTTGCCTGCCGACTGGCTCTGGTCGACGGTGGCCGCCTGCAGCGACCCGAGCGAACCCGAGGGATCCCAGAGGTAGTCGGCGTCCGGGTTGCTGGTCAGGACGTTGCTGGTCAGCAGCGGCAGCTTCGTGCCAGCCGAAGCGAGCGCGAATTCCTGGGTGGTGACGACTTCACACCCTTCGCATTCTTCGAACACACCCTTGCTGGCTTCGTAGCGCTGCTGGATGGTCGAGAGTTCGGGCGCGTTGAACATCGCGACCTTCGCTTCGCCGTTGCTGTCGGCCACGGCCCAGGAGGCGATCATCGTGCCCAGGACGTTGGCGCCGAGACTGACCTCGGCGAAGACGTTTTCGGGGCCTTCACCGGGTTCGTTGTTGTCAGCGTAGCCGACGATCGGGATCCCGGCCGAGGCGGCCTTCGGCAGCGCCGGAGCTACCAGTTCTTTATCGACCGCGACCAGCACGATGCCGTCCGTTCCTTCCGCGATCGCCTGCTCGACGCCGGCGGTCGACGCCTGCGGCGTGCCTTTTCCATCGACGATCTTGGTGTTCCAACCCAGGTGCGAGGCAGCCTCCTTGACCGAGTTCGCGGTCACCGAGCAACCTTCGACTTCGAGGGGGCAGGCAACCACCGTGATGCTTTTGCCCTTCACCCCTTCAGGGCTCGAGCTCGGGCCTTGAAACGGTTTATCTTCCTGGAATCCTGCCACCATTTCTTCGGCTTTGGCGACCGTCAGGCCGGATTCGGCCGCTGGTTCGGCTTCCGATTCCGATTCGGTTTCCGCGGGTGCTTCGCTTTCGCTCGGCGCCGGTTCGGTCGAGGACGAGCTTGAGCTTGAGCTGCTCGATCCACCACACGCGGCGACCACCACCACCAGCCCGAATAGCGCCAGGGCGACTATCGCCAGGCGGTACGTAGACCACGAGAAATGCGGTTTAAACCTACTCATATTCATCCTCCTGTAGACCCCGCCCGGCCGACCCATTCAGCCGGGCTGCGGCACCGCCCCTCAGGTGTCGAAGGGCTCGTGCACCTCGATGACGTGTCCTGCCGGATCGATGAGAAAGATCTGGTTCCAACCGTTGACCATGTCGGCCCCGTAATCGGAGTAGACGACACCGTTCTCGTCGAGGCGCTTCTTCAGCCCCTCGAGATCGTCGGTGCGCAGCGCCACGTGACCTTTGGGGGTGACGGGGTTGACTGCCTGACCTTCGCGTGCGTGCAGCACGTGGTCGATTTCGGAGAGGTGCAGCTGGACCGCCTCCTCGCCGTCGCCCAGACCGAGGAACGCAGTCCTGATCCGGACGTTGGTGGTGAGCCGTTCCTTCATTTCCTCTCCTGCGCCGCCCTCGAGGTCCCCTAGCCCGACGACGTCGCGGTAGAAGGCCTCCATCTGATCGATGTCGTGGGCCGGCAGGTTGATGTGGTGGATCTCAATCATCTGGTCCTCCTCACGACTCCGGCGTTCCACGCCGAGCCGAGGTACTGCTCCCATCTCGAGAGCAACCTTATCATAATTATATGAGTTGTCCTCCGAACCGTCGAAAGCCCGGCCCAGAGCGATACCCCTACTTCTTTTTCTCCGCGCCTAGTTGCTGTGCCAGCTCGGAGCGACGCAGCTTGCCGGTCGGGGTATATGGCAAAGAATCGACGATCAGAACCGACTTCGGCACCTTGAAGCGGTCGAGGCGTTCGCCCAGCGAGGTGCGGATCGCTGCTGCTTCGACCCCCTCGGGGCCAGCGACGATCGCGAGGTGGACCTCCTGCCCCCAACGCCGACTCGGGACCGGGAAGGCTGCGCAGGCCGAAACCCCCGGAAGCGCCAGCGTCTCCTTCTCGACCTCGGCCGGCTGGATGTTGAGGCCGCCGCTGATGATCGTGTCGTCGATCCGCCCCTTCAGGCTGAGGTTGCCGCGCTCGTCGAGCGCGCCTTCGTCGCCGGTCAGGAGCCAGCCCGATGGCAAGTACTTGGCCTCGGTCTCGGTCGGGGCGTTGAAGTAGCCGGCGGTCACCTTCAATCCCCGCAGCGCGATCTGCCCGTCGTCCCCGGGCGGCAGCTCTTCTAACTCGGGGCCGAGGATCCGCACCTCCATCCCCGGGACCGCGCGACCGACGCTCGCCAGCGTCGCGTCGTCGCCGTCCGCCAAGGCGCGCCGGTGGGATGTCCCGTCGAGGGCGGTCGACATTGCCGTCGACTCGGTTAGGCCGTACCCGTTCATCAACTCACAGTCGAACGCGCCTACCAGCTCCCGGGCGACGTCCATGGGCATCGGCGCGGCGCCGTAGACCAGGGTCCGCAGCGATCCGAGGTCGTAGTCGCCCGGCCCGGCGGCCAGCAGATCGACGGCCATCGTCGGCACGATCGCGATGTGGGTGCCCTTGCGCGCGGAGATTTCGGCCAGCACCTGGGCGGGGTCGAATCCGGGCAGGATCACGTGCGCACCGGCGCTCGCCAAGGCGATCACTATGCGACTGGCGCCGGTGAAGTGGGCCAGCGGCATCGGGTTGACGTGGACGTCGGTGCCGTCGTCGGCGAGGCCGAGGACGAAGGCCTGGGTCAGCGCGTGGGCCAGGAGGTTGGCGTGCGTCACCAACACGCCCTTCGGATCGCCGGTCGTGCCAGAGGTGTACGGGACCATCGCGATCCCTGCCGGCAGCGCGGTCGGCTCACCCGTCAGTGCGTGCGCCGCGGCGGCGTCGTGGCCGACCCAGGCGACCTCCGGACAGGCGGCTCGGAGCTCGGCGATCCGCCCGCTTGCGCCGGGACCGACCACGACCAGGCGCAGGCCTGCCGCGCGGGCGACTTTGATCAGCGCCGCGTCCGGAAGGCGGGCGCTGAGTGGGACGACGGCCTGCCCGGCGACCATGATCCCGAGGTAGATCTCGGCGGTCTCGACATCGTGCTCGACCAGCGCGCCGATCGGCTCAGGCCGCTCCGGGGAGGTTCCGGCCGTCGCCAGGAGAGCAGCGAGTGCCCGACAGCGAAGCTCGAGTTCGGCATAGGTGATGGTGAGGCTCCCCCCGATCACCGCCGGGTTGTCGGGTCGCTGCTTCGCCGCGCGGTGAAGCAGCGAGGTGACTCGCGGCGAAGTCCCCGTCACGGCGTTTCCCATATTTATGATCATACTGATACCATTCCGCCAGTCAACCGGGTTTTCGGCCTTCGCCGCGCCCACCGAACAGCTGGATCGAGTGGCACTACTGTCCGACAAGCACCGGGTCCCGGCCGAGCTCGCCGACCTGCTCAAACGTCCGCTGGTCGCCGTCCTGGCGACCAGCCGGCCCGACGGCGGTGTGCAGAACAACCCGATGTGGTTCGCCTTCGACGGCAAGTCCATCGAGCTCAGCCACACCAGCGACCGGAAGAAGTTCCGCAATCTGGAGGAGAGCCCGCGGCTCAGCCTCTGCATCGTCGACCCCGACAACACCTACCGCTACCTCGAGGTCCGCGGCGAACTGGTCGACAGCCGCCCAGACGCGGGCGCCGAGTTCCATCGAGCGCTGCGCCGCCGCTACGGGATGGACGACACCGACGTACCCGACGAGGCGGTGCGGGTCGTGCTGCGGATCAAGCCGACCCTCTTTACCGGCCGCGAACTGGCTGATCAGACCGCGAACTAGCGCCCGTCCGAGCTAGCCGAGGGGCGAAGCCGGGATCGCGTTCAGGATCGAGCTTTCCACCCGCACCAGGTGCTTGAGGTTGCGGCACCGGAACTCGGCATTGCGCTCGTCGGCTCGGATCGCCGCATAGGCAACTTCGCGGGCGGCCAGATCGCGCCAACGCAGCATCCAGACCAACTGCGGGCCCTCCCCCACCTCGACTGTCCAGGCGCCGACCAGGTCGAAGCCGTGGTCGCGCAGGACCGGCAGCAGCTCCTCTTCGAAGGCCCGCTGGAAGAGCGCCGCTCCCGCGGCGCTCAACCAGTAATGCCGGGCCTCGTAGAACACGGATCAGTCGGTCGCCCAACCGACCCGCGAATCGACCTGCCGGCGGATCGCCAGCGACATCTTCGAGAATCGCGCCGAGCCCTCCCGCATCACGATCTCGTGATCGTAGGTGCCCCAGCCGATAGTTGATACATCCGGGTCGGCCGCCGTCCAGAGGAAGTAGGTCTTCACTCCGGCCTCCCCACCGCCGAGCCAGTCGACGGCGATATTGGTGATGAAATGCGACTTGGTCGCCGGGTCAGCCTTGAAGGCGCCTTCGAAGAACTCCTTCACCGCCGCCGATCCTTCGACCTTGTCGCCGACGTCGAGGACCACCCCGTCGTCGAGCAGGACCGCGAAAGCGTCGATGTCCTGGGCGTCGACCGCCTCCGCGTATTCAGCCATCAGCGTTCGGGCGGCCTCGGCCGCCTCCAGCGCTTCGATTCGCTCGGTGATCTCCATGGTCAGCCTCCGTTCAGCGGGCGGTATATCCGCCGTCCATCGGGATCGTCAGGCCGGTGACCCAGGCGGCTTCGTCGGAGGCGAGGAATGAAACCAGGTCGGCAACGTTGCTCGGGTAGGGCCAGCCGGGAATCGGGTTCCACGTCTCGCGCTCCTTGCGGAAGGCGTCCGGATCCGGGGACATCTCGATGAACTTTTCGACCATCGGGGTCAGGACGGCGGTCGGGGCGATCGCATTGACACGCACGCCTTTGTCGGCGTATTCGACCGCGGCCGAGCGCGTCACGCCCATGATCCCCGCCTTCGCGAACGTGTAAGGGGTGAGGTTCTCCTGGGCAGCGACGGCGGCTGAGGACGAAGTGATGATCATGCTGCCACCGCCAGCCTTGAGGAAGGCGTCGATGCCCCACTTCATGACGTAGAAGACGCCGCTCGCGTTGATCGCCATGACGTGATTCCAGTTGTCCAGGTCGGTCTCGTGGAGAGGCTGCGGCTCCCCGGTGATGCCGGCGTTGTTGAAGACGGCGTCGACCTTGCCGAACTTGTCGATACCGGCGGCGAAGGCGGCCTCGACCTGAGCCGGATCGCTGGTGTCGGTCGCGACGAACAGCCCATCGGCGATCTCACCCGCCACGCGCTCGCCCGCATCGACGTCGATGTCGGCGACGACGACCTTCGCACCTTCTTCGGCGAAGCGCTTGGCGACAGCTTCACCGAGGCCCGCAGCGGCCCCGGTCACGAGGGCGACCTTGTCTTTGAATCTCTCCACTTTCGATTCCCTTTCCCTTCGTTGGTAACCCGTAATTACTCTTATCATAAACCTCTGAGAGAGAGTAGTATAAGAATTATTAGATTGGGAGCAACCGGGAGCGAGGATTTAGATGGTCGAGTCGAGTAAGCCCGTCGTGGCGGTGATCGGGTCCGGAATCATGGGTAGTGGGATCGCCCAGGTAGGCGCGATGGCGTCATACGACGTGCGACTCTGCGACAACTCGCCAGAATCGTTGCGGCGAGCGGAAGCGGCGATCGACAAAAGCCTGGAGCGCTTCGTGCGGAGCGAGCGGCTGGAGGCGGAAGAGGCCGCCGTGGCGCGGGCGCGAATAGATTTCACCGTCGACCTCGCGAGCGCGGTCGACGGCGCCGGGATCGTCATCGAGTCGGTCCCCGAGGTGCTCGACCTGAAGCGCGAGGTGTGGAGGCAGGTGATCGCCGCCTGCCCCTCCGACGCCCTGCTCGGTACCAATACCTCGCAGCTCTCGATCACCTCGATCGCGGCGGTCGTCGACGCCGATGCCTCGCGCTTCCTCGGCATCCACTTCTTCAACCCGCCGGTGATGATGCGCCTGGTCGAACTGATCGCGGGGACCGAAACCGACCTCAAGACGGTCGAGCGGGCGCGCGAGTTCGGCCGGAGCCTCGGCAAGGAGGTGGTTCTCTGCCGCAAGGACGTCCCCGGATTCATCACCAGCCGGGCCTACGCGATCCTGCGACTCGAGTGCATCCGGATGCTCGAGGAAGGCGTCGCCAGCGCCGACGACATCGACACCGCGCTGAAGCTCGGGTTCAACTTCCCGATGGGACCGCTCGAGCTCGGCGACATGAACGGGCTCGACACCTTCCTGCACGCGGTCACCGGGCTCAGCGAGGCGCACGGCGACCGCTTCCGCCCGACCGTGGGGCTGAAGAACATGGTCGCCGCCAATCGACTCGGCCGCAAGGCCGGCGCGGGCTTCTACCGATACGCGGACGACGGAACCCGACAGAGCGGAGGACGCGCAGATGACTGAACTGGCGATGAAGCTGACCCCTGAGCAGGCGAGCCTGCGCGAACTGGCCCGCGACTTCGCGGCGCGCGAGATCGCCCCGCTCGTCGCCGACTACGACCGCGAAGAGCGCTTCCCGATCGAGATCGTGCGCAAGGCAGCCGACCTCGGCCTGATGGGCGGGATCGTCCCCGACGCCTTCGGCGGTGCCGGTCTCGACCACGTCTCCTACGCGATCCTGGTCGAGGAGGTCTCGCGCGTCTGCCACATCATCGGCGTGGCGCTGACGATGCCGAGCGGCCTGGTCGGCAACTCGATCCTGACCTTCGGCAGCGAGGAGCAGAAACAGGATTACCTCGCCCCGCTGGCCCGCGGCGAACGCCTCGGTGCCGCCGGGGTCACCGAGGCCCGCTCGGGCACGGACGTCGCCGACATGACGACCAGTTGCCGCCGCGACGGTGGCGACTACGTCATCAACGGGGCGAAGATGTGGATCTCCTTCCTCGACGTCGCCGAGTGGTTCCTCACCTTCGCCCACCTCGGCGTGGACGAGAAGACCGGTCGCAAACGGATCTGCGCCTTCGTCGTCGACCGCGACCTGCCCGGCGTCCAGGTCAGCCCGGTCGAGAACAAGTTCGGCTTCCGGCCGCTGAAGACCGGCGAGCTGGTGCTAGAAGACGTCCGCGTCCCCGCCTCCGCCCTCGTCGGCGAAGAGGGCCAGGGCTTCGTGGTGGCGATGAACGCGGTAGAGAGCGGCCGCCTCGGGGTCGCCACGCGCGCGGTCGGGCTCGCCCAGGGTGCGGTCGACTCGATGGTCGGCTACGCGCGGGAGCGGGTGGTGTTCAAACGCCCGATCGCCGAGTTCCAGATGGTCCAGAAGATGATCGCGGACTCGACCACCGGGGTCACCGCGGCGCGCCTGCTGGTGCGCCTCCTCGCCGAACGGAAGGATGGTGGCGAACGCGCCCGTGAGGCCGCCTCGATGGCGAAGATGTACGCCTCCGACGTGGCCTTGGAAGCGGCGACGAACGCCTTCCAGGTCCACGGCGCGTACGGTGTGTCCGATGAGTATCCCGTCGGCCGCTACCTGCGCGACGCGAAGGTCTTCCAGATCGTCGAGGGCAACAACGACCTACACCGGGCGTTGATCGCCGAGGCGCAGACGGGGATCCGCTGAGATGCCGTTCGTCCTCGACCCGAAATACGACGAGGTGCGTGAGGCCGCGGCGGAGCTGGCGGCGACGCTCGAGGGGGTGGCCGCCGAGGCCGACGCGATGAGCGTCCCGCATCCGGAGGTGGAGCGGCACCTGCGCGAGAGCGGCCTCGCGGGCCTGACCGTGACCGCCGCCTACGGCGGCGCCGCCGAGCGCGTCGACCCGGTCGCCGTCTGCGTCGCCCGCGAGGAGTTCATGCGCGTCTCCTGCCACCTCGACTCGCTCTTCGCCCTGCAGGGAATCGGGTCCTACGGCCTCTCCGCCGGAGGGTCCGACGAGCTTCGGCAGGAGTGGCTGCCGCGGGTCGCCTCGCTGGAATGCCTGGCGGCGCTGGCCCTGACCGAGCCTGAGGTCGGCTCCGATCTGAAAGCGATCACGACGACGGTGCGCGAGGAGGACGGGCAGCTGATCCTCGACGGCGAAAAGTCGTTCATCTCCAACGCCGGGGCCGCCGGCTTCTTCTCCGTTCTGGCAAAGGAGGCCGACGGCTACTCGATGGTTCTCGTCCCCGCCGACACCGAGGGCCTGACGATCGCCCCGACCCCGAAGCTGATTGCCCCACACATCCTCGGCGAGCTCAAGTTCGAGGGCGTCGCGGTACCGGCGGGCAACCGGATCGGGGATGCCGGGCGCGGTTTCGCCCTGGTCCTCGAGACGCTTTCGATGTTCAGGGTCACCGTCGCCGGCGCCGCCCTCGGGCTCGCCCAGGCTGCGCTCGAGGAGGCCGCCCGGCACGCCGGCGCGCGCCGGCAGTTCGGCAAGCCCCTGGCCGAGCTCGGGCCAGTCGCACAGATGCTCGGCGACTCCTGGGCCGAAGTCGAGGCGGCACGGCTGCTCACCTATCGGGCGGCCGAGCGGGCGCGCGAAGACCCCCGCGCCGGGCTGGTCGACTCCTCGATGGCGAAGCTCTACTCGACCGAGAGCGCGGGCCGCGTGGTCGACCGGGCGGTCCAGGTGATGGGGCGCTTCGCCTTGATCAGCGAATCGAAGGTCGAGCGGCTCTACCGCCAGGCGCGGCCGATGCGACTGTATGAGGGCTCCTCGGAGGTGCTGCGTACCCAGATCGCCAAGGTGCTCGGGGAACGGGTCAGCTGATGGACCTCGAACTCGACGGCAAGGTCGCGATCGTCACCGGCGCCGGCCGCGGGCTTGGCCGGGCGGCCGCCGAAGCGTTGGTAGGCGAGGGGGTGAAGGTGCTCGCCGTGGCGCGCTCCGAGAACGAGCTCGAGAACCTGCGCGCGGTCGCTGCGGACCAGATCGAGATCGCCCGGTGCGACCTCTCCCACGAGGACGAGGTCGCCGCCTTGGCGGGCCTCGCGATCGAGCGGCTCGGCGGCCTCCACATCGTCGTCAACAATGCCGGGATAGCGCCGGCGGAACCGTTGCTCGAGCAGGACTGGGATTCCTGGCACCGGGTCCTCGCCGTCAACGTCACTGCCCCCGCGGTACTGGCCTCCGCTGCCGGCCCTCACCTCATCGCCCAGGGCGGCGGCAAGATCATCAACGTCGTCTCGACCGCGGGGCTGCGCGGCAAGCCGGGGCTGGTCGCCTACTCGACCTCGAAGGCGGCACTGATCCGCCAGACCGAGGCGCTCGCCGCCGAGTGGGCGCGCTACAACATCCAGGTCAACGCGATCGCCCCCGGCGCCTTCAAAACGGAGGCGCAGAGCGCGGTGCTGGAGTCGCCCGAGGTCCTCGCCCAACGGACGCGGCGGATCCCGGCCAAGCGGATGGCCGAGAGCTCGGAGTTCGGGCCGATCGTCTGCATGGTCGCCTCACCGCTGAACCACTTCATGACCGGGGCCACCGTGGTGATCGACGGCGGCGAGGTGGCGAAGCTGTGATCGTCGACAGCCATGTCCACGTCTGGCCCGACAAGATCGCCAAGGTCGCCCTGGCCAACCCGATCGACTCGCTGGAGCGGATGGGCGACGGCACGGTGGCCGGCTCGATCGCGGCGATGAAGCGGGCGGGCATCGACCGGTCGGTAAGCCTCGGCGTCGCCGACACGCCCGATCGGCTCGACAAGGCCAACGCGTATGCGGCGAGCCTCGACCCCGACCATTTCGTCGGCTTCGGGTCGATCCATCCCGGGGCGAGCGTCGAGACCAACCTCGAAAGTCTGCACCGCCACGGCCTGCGCGGCGCCAAGCTCCATCCGTTCTTCCAGGGCTACTCTCTCGACGACCCGCGGCTGGGCGAGATCCTCGACGCGATGCAGGGCGAGTTCGCGATCATCGCCCATGTCGGCCAGGGCGACGAGCCAGGAGCGGAGCCCCGGGCGACGCCGGAGATGATGCGCCAGTTGGTGCGGGAGTTTCCGCGCCTCCGAATCATCGCCGCGCATTTCGGCGGCTACCTCGAACTCGATGTCGCCGAAGAGACGATCATGGGACTGCCGGTGACCGTCGACACCTCATGGCCCCCCGGGCTGGCGGCGCTCGACCCGGTGCGGGTGCGCCGCTATATCGAGCGACACGGTCCCGACCGGGTCAGCTTCGCCACCGACTGGCCGATGGCCGACCCGGCGCGGGAGCGAGCCGAAGTCGAAGGGCTGGGGCTGGCCGCGCCGGACCTCGAGGCGGTGCTCGGCGGCAACATGGCCCGCCTGCTCGGCCTCGACGCCTGAGCGCCGCCTCAGACCCGCTGCAGCAAGGTGCCGGTGCCGATCCCGCCACCACAGCACATGGTCGCCAGGCCGAACTCGCCGTCGTAGTCCTCGAGCTGATGGATGACGGCACCGACGAGCCGGCCACCGGTCATGCCTAGCGGGTGGCCGAGGGCGATAGCCCCGCCGCGCCGGTTCACCCGCTCGAGGTCGGCGCCGAGCTCACGCTGCCAGGCGAGCACGACCGGCGCGAAAGCCTCGTTGATCTCGACCACGTCGATGTCGCCAATCCCCATGCCATTGCGCTCGAGCAGGCGCTGGGTGGCGGGGATCGGCCCGGTCAACATCGTCTCCGGGTCGACGCCGAGGACCACCTGGTCGACGATCCGCGCGCGCGGCCTCAGGCCGAGGCGCTCGACAGCCTCGCCCGACGCGAGCATCAGCGCGACAGCGCCGTCCGTGATCTGGGAGCTGTTACCGGCGGTGACGCGGCCATCCTCGCGGAAGACCGGTTTCAGCGCCCCGAGACTCTCAAGCGTAGCCTCGGCACGAATACCCTCGTCGCGATCGACGGTTCCGGCCTCGGTCTCGATCGGCAGGATTTCGCGGGCGAAGTCGCCGGCCTCGGTGGCGGCTGCGGCACGCTGGTGGGAGCGCAGGGACAGTCCGTCCATCTCCGTCCGGTCGATCCCCCAGCGGTCGGCGATCAACTCGGCGCAGAGACCTTGGGGCTGAAGATCGTAGAGGTCGAGGAGCTGTTCGGTCATCGGATCTCCCCACTGCTCGATCGCTCCGGCCTGCGCCGGGAAGCCGACCCGACTCATGCTCTCGACGCCGCCGACCACGATCACCTCGTCGGCGCCGACAGAAATCTGGGAGGCCGCGTAGTGGACGGCCTGCTGGCTCGACCCACAGCGGACGTCGACGGTGACGGCGCCGGTCGTGTGATCGAGGCCTTCCTGGAGCCAAGCCCAGCGGGTGACCCCACCCGACTGCTCGGCGATCTGGTAAACGCAGCCCGCGATCGCGTTGTCGACATGCTCGGAACCGACGCCGGCGCGACGCAGCACGTCGGTGAAGACCTTGCCCAGAAGGGTGACCGGGTGGACCGAGGAGAGGGCGCCCTTCCCGAGCCGACCCTTGCCGAGCGGCGTCCGCACCGCCTCGACCAAGAAGACCTCGCGCCCGTGCTTCATCGGTCCTGCCCCCAGACCGGGGGCCGCTTCTCGAGGAAGGCGCTCACGCCCTCCTTGCCGTCCTCGGAGGCGAAGGCCATCGCAAAGCCGCGCCGCTCGGCCAACGAGAGCGAGCGCAGCTCATCGACCTGCAGCGCATGGCGGACCGACTCGCGGGCGAGACGCTGAGCGACCGTCGAGCGTCCGGCGATCGCCTCGGCGATCTCGATCGCCAGCTCAAGGTGACCGTCGACCGACGATACCCGGGCCACCAGCCCAAGCTGCTCGGCCTTCGCGGCATCTAGCGTGCGCCCCGCCAGGATCATCTCCATCGCCACCGACTGTCCGATTCGCCGGCTCAGCAGCAGAGTGCCCCCGGCGCCCGGCGTCAGCCCCACCTGCGTCTCCGGCAGCCCGAAGACCGCCGACTCCGAAGCCACGATCAGGTCCGCGTACATTGCCAGCTCGAGCCCGCCTCCGAGGCAGAATCCGGACACGGCCGCGACCATCGGCGTCCGCGTCCGCGCCAACGCCTCCCAGGCCTGCGCCCGCTTGCCGAAGTACATCTCGACCGCGTCCCGCTCGGCCATCACCCGCAGGTCGGCCCCTGAGGCAAACACCCGCGGCGAGCCCGCCAATACGACGCACCGCAGCCCCGGATCATCGTCGACCCCGGCGAACGCCGCGACCAGTTCCGCCAAGACGTCGTCCGTCAGGGCGTTCCGCCGCTCTGCTTCGTCGAGCGTGACCCGCGCCACTGCCCCGATCTTCTCAATCCTCACCGCTCCCATAGCTGATAACTATCATACTACTTGGCGAACCCGAAATTAGATGTTGCCGGCCCCCTCCGAGGCGGGTGGCACCAGGCCTGGTCTGTTTTGCCTCCGCCCGCGTTCAAACTCGGGCGCCCTGCCACTCTCTTCACTCCCCTCCTCAGCGCCCTCCCCGAGAGGCCGATAATCCCCTATCCCCGCGCCCGAGAAGTGCCGCGCGTTCTTTTCTGAGCGCATACTCGCGTCGGTGCATCGGCTGACCTTCGTCGCAGCGACCTTGGCCGTGCTCCTGACCGCTCCGCCAAGGTCGTGGCCAAAATACAGCCCTCGATCGACTCCCTCAAGGAGTCGATCGACGGAAGCGAGGTGGCGGCCTGGAGGGATGAGCGAAGTGCCGGCGGGTCCGTTACACCACAACTCGCGACTTGACTGGTCGCCCCGCGTTGGCTAGAGGCGACGCGCCAACTCGCCCCAGCGCTGAACTAGGTCGGGGTGCGCATCGGGCCGCTCCTCCGACAAGCCGACGCGATCACAGAGCGCGAGGCTCCGAATATTGCGGCGGTCGACACGCACGAAAGTGCGCGGGTGCCGACCCAGGACGAGCATCTGCTTGAAGATCGCGTACAGCATCAGCTCACCCAGGGAAATCTCTCGACCCTGCGGGAGTTGCACCAACGTGCCGCGGGCCTCGGAGGCGACGGCGACGATTTCGGCGTAGCCGACATCGGGCACCAAAGTCGGCTCGATGTGGTGGGCGGCGACTACGAGGATTCGCCCTTCGGAATCCGTGCCGATCAGCATGCGACCGTCGAAGCGCGGAGGCGAGGCTAGGTAGCGCATAGGAAGTGGGTCGCGGATCTGCTGTTCGACAACGTCTTCGTATGGCTCGCCATTGCTGCAGCGAAACGTGGTCAGCACCGGTAGATCCGCAGCCGTCAAGGCCTGATCAGGACCTCGTCGGGCCTCACGAAATGTCGGGGATACCGTCCGGGATCGAAATCGTCGGAGCGCCGCTGGCCGCCAGCGCCTCGGGGTCAACGTCCTCGAGCACCTTCCCCCAGGCCGTTCCATAGATATCGGTCGGCGTCGCGCCCGCTCGGGCGCCAGCGACCAAGGCAAGCGCGTCGGCGGCCTCGTCCTCGCTCATCTCGGAGACGACTTGCTGGAGGCGTTCCTTGACCGTCATGGCGAGGGATTTTACCGGCGGAGGCGAGCCCTGGCCAGCGATGGGCGAAATCGGTTCCGCTCCCCCGCCGATTACCGCCACTAGTGGCGGTAATCCGTAATCGCCGCGCATCACCAAAACGCAAATCGGCCCCAAAAGGGGCCGATTTGCAGTACTTCCAAGCCCGGAACGAGACTCGAACTCGTGACCCCTTCCTTACCATGGAAGTGCTCTACCAACTGAGCTATCCGGGCGGACAGCGCGTCCCCTGCGGAGGAGCGCAGGGGACGATCTTAGAGGGTCCGGGGGGAGTCGGGGCGGCGGTTTAGAAGACGGAGCCGAGGGAGGTGACGATCTTCGGCCTGGCCTTCGGGTTGACCTTCTTGGAGTCGTCGAACTGGACTTTGTACTTGGCGCCGCGCGGGCCGTTGCCGGGGAAGAGCTTCGACTTCGCGTGCAGGGTGCCGCAGGGGCCCTGGGAATTGCCGAACTTGTGGGTGACGACGAGCTTCCCGGCGCGGAAGAAGTGGCCGAAGATCGGCTTGTGGGGGCGGAAGCCGGCGAAGATGTAGGTGACGACCTTGTGGTAGGACGCGGTCGCGGGGACGGTCTTGACGGCGAGGTTGGTGACCGCGAAGGGGACTTCGGCGAGGATCTGGCCGGAGAGGATCCCCTTGATCTGCATGGTCTTCTTCTCGACCACGGGTTCGATCGATTCCGGGTAGAGGTTCTCGACCGTCACGCTGATGGTGCCGTCGGGGGCGACGGTGGTGTCGTCGACGGCGCCGAGGCCACCCGGGGCCGGGACCTGGGCGAAGACGTCTTCCCCGGGCGTGAAGCCGGACCCGGTGACGGCGACGTCCACCCCGTTGCTGCCCTTGGCGGCGTAGCACGCCCTGCCGGTTTCGACGGTGGCCGCCGAGGCGACGGCTGGAACCACGAGGAGGGCGGCGGCGCTGATCACGGACAGGACGAGGAGAGGGAGCTTTCTTGGCTTCATGGCCGGTCCGCTACCCAGCCGACCTACCCCCTAACCGAGTTCAGGGAGCAGGTCGACGATCGTCGAAGGACGCTGGAAACGGCGGCTGCGGGTAGCGCTGGGAAGCCAAGATTCCGAGGGCTTCCTGCCAATGTTTTGAAGGGATCGGTACGGCTTGCAACGCCTCCGCCGCGTCCCCTTGGTGTGTCTTCTTGGTCGGCGGGCGTTCTTGGGGTGTCAGACGACGACCGAGCTTTTAATGGCAAGCTCGGCCTCGGTAACGACAACACCAACACAACGACGACGTTCGCGGGGGACGCGCAAAGAAGATCGTTCTGTCCGCCCCGGATCGCCATTCGGTCGGAGTGTAGCGCGCTCCGGGCACCGCGTTAAATTCTGCCGGAGGTTGCCCCTAGGAGAGGACCGAGATGGACTTCAAGAAGATGTTCGACAAAGGCAAGAAAATGGTCGACGACCGCGGCGGGGTCGACTCGCTGAAAGAGGACGCGAAGGAACTGGCCGACATCGCCAAAGCCAAAGGCAGCCTCACCGACAAAGCGAAGGAGGCCGCGGCGGCGGTGAAAGAGCCGGGGACCAACGAGCCGGCCGGCCAGGAGCGGCACCCGAATCGGCAGGCGACTAACGACCGGCGGGCTGACGCAACTCGACAGGAGTCGAAGGAGCGGCGCCATCCTTGAGCAGCGTCGCCAGGTAGATCACGACCGGTGAGGAACCGCGGTTGGCGGCCTGGTGGATGTCGCTGGGCTGCTCGACCAGCCACTGGCCCGGCTTCACCTGTGCCGTCTTCCCGGCGGTGATGACACGAACCAGCCTCGGTTCTTCATTGGATTCCCCTTCGAAGAGTTCCGCCTTGCCCTGCCGCACCGTGTAGCTCAGCGTCCCGGAGACGACCCGCGAGATCTGCGTGCCGAGGTGGTGATGGACGGCGAGCTTGGCGCCCGCCGGAACCGTCACCTTGCTCAGCAACATGGTGCGGCCGGGCGCGCCCTGGACGTCTTCCGTCTGCGCCATCGCGACGCGGGTCGGCGCCGGGGTGGGCGCCGAGGCTCCGAACGCGGTCGGCAGGATGATCGCCATCGCGACGACGGCGACGATCGCGAGGGCGCTGAGCGGGAAACGGACGGGCAGTCGATGCACGACTGCCGGGTTCGCCTCCCGCGAGCCGACTCCTTCCGCCGGCGGCGAGTTCGCAGTTCTCCGCGCTATCCGCGGGGAAGTGCGAACTCACCCGTCGGGCGCGGGGTCAGACGGCGGCGCCGTTGGCGGTCAGGGTCACCTCGACGTTGCCGCGGGTCGCGTTTGAGTACGGACACACTTTGTGCGCCTCGCGGACCAGCTCGGCAGCGGCGTCACCCTCGACCGACGGCAGCGTCACGTCGAGCTCGACCGAGAGGACGAAGGTCCGCTCCGGCCCCGGGTTCAGCGAGACCTTGGAGTCGATCGCGACGTCGCCGACCTCCGCCTTGGTGCGCCGCGCGACGGCGCCGATCGCGCCCTCGAAGCAGGCGGCGTACCCGACCGCGAAGAGCTGCTCGGGGTTGGTGCCGCCACCTTCGCCGCCCATCTCGGCGGGCAGGCGCAGGTCGACCTCGAGCGCCCCGTCGCTGGTCTTGCCGTGCCCCTCGGCCCGGCCCCCGATGACGTGCGCCTCAGCGGTGTAGATGACTTTGCTCATCGCGGCTCCAATCAGAGAAGTGGTTGTGGGACGGACCCTACGGACGCGCGTCCCCCGGCCGATCGCGTTCGCACTTCTTGCCGCTATGCGGTCATTTCTGCGAACTCGCCGAAGGGGGCTCCGCGAGGACGACGCGGACGTGCGCCACCGCCGGGGTGTTGTCGCGATTGCCGGCGGCGTCGATCGCGAAGACGCGGAAGGTGTGGCGGCCGGGACCGAGCCTGGCGCGCACCGGTGAGTGACAGCGGCGATACGGCTTCGCGTCGAGCTTGCACTCGAAGCGGGAGCGCTCGTCGGCGGCGAAGCGGAAGGCGACCGAGGCGGCGCGATGCGGCCGGATCCGCAGCAGCCTCGGCGGGTGGCGGAGGAGCTTCGTGCGCGGCGCCGCGCGGTCCGGCTTCGGCGCCGTGACCGGCGGCGCCGGGGGCGGGGCCGGGGTCGCGGCCGGCGGCGGGACCGTCACCGGCGCGGGTATCGGCCGTTCGATTTCGGTTTCGAATTCGTTGGCGCTGCCTTCGCGGATCCGCTCGCAGCCGAGCGGGGCCGGATCGCCGACCGAGGCGAGGTCGACCACCGCCGTGTCTTCGCCTTCGCCGCAGTCGATGACCCGGTCGCGGGTGCCGGAGTTGGCGAAGATCGCGTCGTTGCCCCCGAGCGCCCGGTAGGTGTCTTCGCCGCGGTGGCCGAGCAGCTGGTTTTCGCCTTCGTTCCCGTAGAGGACGTCGCTGCCTTCGGAGCCCTCGAGGTCCTCGACCCCACTCAGGTGATCGAGTTCTTCGCCGGCCGGGCAGAGCGGCGCTTCGCCCGCGCCGACTTCGCCGGCCATGCCGAGGTCGAGCCGGGCGTCGACCCCGACGTTCGGCAGCCGCGCCCAGGAGGCGTTGTCGCGATCGTTCGCCGACGGCGCGCCGCCTTCGATCGTCTCGCCGTCGCAGATCGAGACCGAGAGGAAGAGGTCGGAGCCTTCGCCGCCGTCAAGGTAGTCGGGGCCGCCGTTGTGGAGGAGGGCGTCGTCGCCCGGGCCGCCGCGGAGCGTGTCGAGCGAGGTGTCGCTCGGCGGCCCGTCGACGAGGACGTCTTCGCTCGGCCCGCCGTTGATCGTGTCCATGCCCGCCCCGCCGAGACCGACCACGGTGGCGCCTGGCGGGAAGCCCGCCGTGGAGATCGCGTCGTTGCCGGCCATCCCGGCGAGCAGCACCGCATCGAGCGCGGGGACGTTCGGCGTCGCCGGCGCGCCGAGCGGACAGGTGGCGGTCGCGGGCGGGCCGGACAAGAGGACGCAGCCTCCGGCGTCGGTCGCCGCCGCGTCGAAGCTCGAGCCGCTCCCGAGCGTGAACACCACCGCGCCCCCGGTGTAGGTCGCGGTGACGTTGTCGGCGCCGCTCGAGCCGACCAGGTAGACGTCGCGCGAGCCGGCGCCGGCTTCCGTCTCCCCCACGCTGATCGTTCCGCCGTCCCGTGCGTGGACCGCCGCGGTGGTGTTGTCACAGCTGCCGAAGGTCTCGCCGCGACAGCCGTCGACACCCGCCTCGCCTTCGGTGGTCGAGTTCGTCCCCGAGGCCACTTCCAGGAAGTCACCGTCGGCGCCGCCGCGCAGCACGTCCGTCCCGCCCCCGCCGAGGATCACGTCGGCTCCCCCGCCGCCGAGGATTTCTTCGTTCGCGCCGGTGCCGACGATGTAGTCGGAGAACGGTGAGCCGACGATCCGCTCAAAGACGCCGGGCTGGACTTCGTCGACCCCGCCACCGGAGGCGGCGATCCCGTCATCGGCATCCTGCCCGCCGGCTCCGAGGTTGACGAAGACGCCGCGTTCGCCTTCGGCTTCTTTCGGGAAGCCCGAGATCGTCGGCGTCGCGGGGATCTTGCCCGCGCCGAAGCCGGGCGTCACCCCGGTCGCGAAGCTGAGCGTGTCGAAGCCACCGCCGGTGTCGAAGATATGATCGATCGTCCCGTCCCCGCGGACGAAGTCGTCGCCTTCCTGCCCGTCGATCGTGTCGGCGCCGAAGCCGCCGGAGAGCCAGTCGTTCCCCGGCCCGCCTTCCAGCCGGTCGTCGCCGATCCCGCCGTAGAGCCGATCGTCGCCGGCGTTGCCGCGCAGGATGTCGTTGCCGCGGTCGCCGTAGACGATGTCGTCGCCCGGCCCGCCTTCGAAGGTCTGGCTGCCGACTTCGAGGTGACATTCGACTTCGCAGGAGCCGGAGGCCGCCGTGATCGCAGCAGTCGAGGCAGCGGTGGTGAGGCTTCCTTCGATGACGTCGTCGCCCGGGCCGCCGTCCACGTAGGTGACGGTCGGCGGCACGACGATGTGGTCGGCGCACGGGGTCCCGACGATGACCTCCCCTTCGCGCTCCGGCCCTTCGGCGCAGGTCGGCGTCGGCAGTTCGGCGTCAAGGGTCGCCGGATCGGCCGCGGCACCCGCCGCGGGCACGGCGACCAGCGCGAACGCGAACACGCAGAGCAGGACTCCACCAAATCGACCCACATCCCTGAGATACCCGGACGATCCCAAAGCACTCGATCCCGGCCGCTGGCTCAGTACCCCGCCTGCCGGTACCCCGGCGTCCGGGGAAAGAACTGTTGATGGGCCGAAAACCCGTCTATATGACGGGTTTTCGGCCCATCAACATCGGGGTGCGGAGGAAGCGTGGCGTCCCTGAGGAGATTCCGACGGAAGCGTCACGTCCCGGGCACGCCCCTCCTACCCCTCCGGCGCCGACTCGCCTTTCCAGTAATCCACCTGGCCATCGAGGTCGAAGAAGGTATGGAGGCCGCCGCCCTCGGGGAGGCGCTCGCTGGCGCTGATCTTGTTCGAGTCCGGATAGACGACGACGTCGGGGGCGCCGTTGGTGGAGACGGCGAGGAAGCGGACCTCCTCGTCGGTCGGATTTGCGTTCTGGTGGGCGCCCTCCTCGCCGAGGGGGAAGTGGACGGCCTCGCCGGGCTCGAGCTGCCGCGTCCCCGCCGGCGTGCGCAGCGTCGGCCGCCCGCGCAGGACGAAGACGAGCTCCTCGTCGGAGTAGTGGAAGTGGTACGGGTAGGCCGCCTCCCCCGGCGGCAGCTTCCAGACGCTGGCGCCGATGCGCTCGCTGCCGAGCTCGTAGCCGACCCGCGCCCGGAAGGCGCGGAACCCGGGTGGTGCGCCCTCGCGCGGCTGGAAGTCCGGATTCTCGATGCTCGGCACGGGCTCAGCTTACGGCCGCTTAAGCGCGACTTGTAGTTTTCCCGACGATGCGTCGCCGCCCCTCAAGCCGCCTTGCCACGCTCCTCGCGCTCGCCGCCCTTGCCGCGGTGGCGGTCGCCGGCTGCGGTGGCGGTAAGGGCGAAACGCGCCCGGCACCACCGCCGAAGGACTTCCCGCAGGCCCAGGGCAAGACGATCTCCCAGCTCCTGCACGGCTCCGGCGCGGTCCCCTCGGAACTGGTCATCGCGCCCGCCTCGCAGGTCTTCGACACCGGCGAGGAACGCTATCCCTTCGGTGTCTTCACGGCCGGACAGGAACAGGTCGAAGACGTCGAAGTCGCCCTCTACTTCGCCAAGGACGGCAAGTCGAAGGTGAGCGGCCCGCTTCCCGCAAAGCTCGAAACGCTGCAGACGAAGCCCGCCTATCGCTCCCAGAACGGCTCCGGGCCGGGCGAGGCGAAGTCGGTCTACGTGGTGCCGAAGGTCGACTTCCCCAAGGACGGCTCCTACCTCGCGATCGCGATGATCAAGGGCAAGGACGGCAAGCTCGAAGCGAGCCGCCTCCCCTCCCCCGTGGTCGGCCAGTACCCGAAGGTCCCGAAAGTCGGCGAACGCCCGCCGAAGATCGACACGCTGACCGCGGCCGACGTCGGCAACGACCTGGAAAAGATCGACACGCGCGTGCCGCCCGACCAGATGCACAAGGTCAACTTCGCCGACGTCCTCGGCAAGAAGCCGATCGTCCTCGTCTTCGCCACCCCGGCCCTCTGCCAGAGCCGCGTCTGCGGCCCGGTGGTCGACGTCGCCCAGCAGGTCGCCGACAAGTTCGAACCGCGGGCGGACTTCATCCACCAGGAGATCTACAAGGAAAACGACATCAGCAAGGGTCTCCGTCCCCAGCTGAAGGCCTTCCACCTGCCGACCGAGCCGTGGACCTACCTGATCGACGAGCAGGGCGTGATCAGGGATCGCCTCTCCGGCGCCTACGGGGTGGACGAATTGGAAGAAGCGATGCAGACGATTCTGCCTGGCTGACCGGTCGAACTCGCTTCAACCTCCGATACAGTCTGGCCCAGCACGACGCCGCCGCTCCAGGGAGGACGGCGCCGGTCCCCGGCCTTGGAGGGGCGGGGACGCAGTCCCCCCACGCTGCAAGGAGAGATATGAAGCACCGTCTGTCGGTTTTCGCCCTCGTCCCCGCGCTGGTGGCCCTTGTCGGCCTCGCCGTCATGCCGGCCTCAGGCCTCGCCGCCAAGCCCGCGAAGAAGTCCAAGTCGATGGTCTTCGAAGCCTGCCGCCACGGCTGTCACTACCGCACGATCCAGAAGGCGGTCGAAGCCGCCGGCTCCTACGCCTTCAAGAACAAGAAGGCGAAGGTGAAGGTCGCGATCCGGCCGGGCAAGTACGTCGAAGGGGTCGTCGTCGACGGCACCGCGCCGAAGAAGCGCTACGACGGGATGACGATCGAAGGGACGAAGAAGGACCCGAAGCGGGTCATCCTCGAAGGCAAGAACGCGAAGGGCGAACTCGGCGCGGCGCAGAACGGGATCGAGGCGATCAGCGTCGATGGCCTCGTGCTGAAGAACATGTGGGCCCGCAACTACGAGTCCAACGGCTTCTTCATCCACGCCGCCGACGAAGGCGGCCAGCACTGCAACGGCTACACGATGGTCAACCTGCTGGCCTCCGGGAACCGCTCCTACGGCCTCTTCGCCAAGCACTGCCTCGGCGGCCGGATGACGAACTCCGCCGGCTACCACCAGGGTGACTCGGCCTTCTACGTCGGCGAAACGCCGTGCGACAAGAAGAGCTGGAACGTGAACAGCAACACGCCCTGCCAGAAGAAGCCGGTGTGGACGCTGCTTAAGGGCAACAAAAGCTACGAAAACGTCCTGGGGTACTCGGGCACGAACTCCAAGTACGTGCGGATCATCGAAAACGCCTTCTACAACAACGGTGCCGGGATCGTCCCGAACACGCTGGACTCGGAGGGCTACGAGCCGAACGCATGGAACGTGATCGAACGCAACGACGTGTTCTGGAACAACTACAACTACTTCCTCGCCGGGTCAGCTTTCCACACGGTCTCCGAGGGTCTCGGGGAACTGGGCGGCGAGACGATCAACTACCCGACCGGCGTCGGGATCGTCCTCTACGGCGGCGACGGCAACGTCGTCCGCGGCAACCGCGTCTTCGGCAACTACAAGTGGGGCATCGCCTCCTTCTCCGGCCCCGGCGAAACGTTCGTCGCCAACGAAGGCAACGAAGCGAAAAACGTGAACAACGAAATCGTCGAAAACGTGATGGGCCGCGAACGCGCCGATCCGAACGGCGAATACGACATCTGGAACGACGACACCGGCGGCGGCAACTGCTGGGGGGCGAACAGCGCCAACTCGACGTTCGCGCCCGGCAACGGCAAAGTGCCGCTGAGCCAGATCTACCCGGAGTGCCCGCAGGCGAAGGTCACCGAATACGCGAGCAAGTCGGTGCCCAGCATCAACATCGCGGCGGGGCTGCAGATCGCCAGCCTGTCGGAAACCGGCAACCCGTCGACGATCCTCGGCTACGCCGGACAGAGCCCGCCGCAGAACCAGCAGTGCTTCTGGCATCGGCCCGGCTTCCCGCACCCGGCGTTCCAGCAGTACAAGCCGGTGGAGATCGCTCCGAAGCCCGGCGAACTGACCTGCTGATGCGAGCGTTGAAGCTGGTCGCGATCGCGGTGGTGGCGCTCGCCCTCTCGGGGGCGGCCGCCACCGCGGCGAACGCGCCGCAGCAGTCGAAATCGAAGCCGAAGGAAGTGTCGGTCGCCGACTTCTACTTCGGCCCGGAACAGGTCACCTTGAAGAAGGGACAGTCGATCAACTGGGTGTGGGCGCAAGCCAACACCTATCCCCATGACGTCCACTTGAAGAGCGGGCCGAAGGGGCTGAAGGCCAAGGCCTCCTACTCGACCAAGACGACCGCGGTCACCAACGCCGAATTCGAAAAGACGTTCACGACGCCGGGTACCTACAAGTTCATCTGCACGATCCACCCGACGCAGATGCACATGACGGTCGTCGTCAAGAAGTAGTCCCACGATGCGGGGCGAGCGATGAACCTGGGTGACGGCGGACTCGACCGGCGCGGGTTCCTCGCGCTCGGCGGCGGCATGTTCTTCTGCACCCTCGCCGGGCAGAAGATCAGCGCGAACGAAGGGCAGATCGACATCGACGCCCACGCCAAGGGCATCGCGGTCCCGCCCAAGGTGGCGGCGGCGGACGCGGCGCAGGCGAATGCGAGCGCGGTGGGGTCCGGGGGGCGCACCGAGCTCGCCGCCTTCACCGTGAACGGGGCGGCGCGGGAATACTGGATCACCGCCGAGCCGGTCGAGTGGGACATCGTCCCCACCGGGCGCGACCAGATGATGAACATGCCGATCAAGGGCAAGACGAAGTTCACCGCCTGGGCCTACCGCGCCTGGACGCCCAACTTCAAGAAGCCGCTGGGCCCGGCGAAGGTGCCAGGGCCACTGCTCGAAGTCAGCGTCGGCGAGACGATGATCGTCCACTTCCGCAACAAGCTGAAGTCCCCGGTGACGATGCACCCGCACGGCATCTTCTACTCGAACGAAATGGACGGCGGCTACAAAGGCAAGTTCACCGATCCGGGCGGGTTCGTCCAGCACAACCGCACCTTCACCTACGTCTGGGAAGCGAAACCGGGGACCGAAGGCACGTGGCTCTACCACGACCACGGGCCGATGGACCCGCTGCCGGTCTTCAAAGGCCTCTTCGGACCACTGATCGTGCGGGCCCCCGGCGAGCAGGCGCCGGAAGCGGAGTTCTTCCTCGGCTTCCACTCCTGGGAACCGCCGATCACCGGCCTCAAGGAAAACTTCTCCTGCATCAACGGGCGGGCCTACGCCGGCAACACGCCCGACCTGCACGCGAAGGTCGGCCAGCGGGTCGGCTTCCACGTCTACGGCCTCGACAACTTCTTCCACACCTTCCACCTGCACGGGCACCGCTGGACGGCCCCGGACGGGACGATCATCGACACCAAGACGTTCGGCCCCGCCGACTCGTTCCGGCTCGAATTCGTCGAGGACAACCCGGGCCGCTGGTTCTACCACTGCCACGTCTTCACCCACTTCCACATGGGGATGAACGGGTGGTACATCGTCGACTGAGGGCCCTCCGCCCGGCGCTGGCGGCGCTCTGCGTGGCGGCGCTTGTCCTCCCGCCCGCTGCGATGGCCGACAACACGCGAGTCTCGATCTTCGACTACCAGTGGTCGAACAAAGAAGTCCACATCAACCTCGGTGAGAAGGTCACCTGGGACTGGCTCGGGCCCGACCTCGAGCATTCGGTCACCGGCATCTCGCCCAACGACCTGCAGTGGGACTCCGATCCAGGCACCGACGTCCCTCACCACCGCGCCGGCGACGAATACACGCTCGAATTCAGCCAGCCCGGCGACTACTTCTTCCAGTGCAAGCTCCACGCCTGGGTCCGCGGCGAGGTGATCGTCGCCGACGTCCCCGGCAACCCGCTCTCCAACCCGGGACCGCGGCCGCCACTGAACATCGACCTGACCCCGCCGACCATCGGCGACGTGAAGCTGGCGAAGACGAAGCTCAAGGGCACCAAGGGCACGACGATGCGCGCCTCGATCAACGAGCGCGGCTCACTCGACGCCGAGTACTACCGCCTCGATTCGAAGGGCCACCGCGTCTACAACGGCTACCACGAATGGCCGACCTTCATCGGCATCAACCGCTTCCCCCTCGGGGCGCGATGGAAGCACTTCAAGGCACGGCCAGGTCGCTACGTCGCGGTACTGCGAGTGGCCGACGAATCGAACAACACCGCCAAGCCGCTGACCAAGGCCTTCACGATCCTCGGCAAGGATCCGGCGAAGACGCGGACGGCAGGCCAGTAGCCCTAGAGATCGGGCCGCGCCGGTGCCGAAAGGGAACGGTCAGGCAGGATTCCCGCCAGCCAAGGATTGGTGCTGCCATAGCGACACCAATCCTTGGCTCGACTGCATCCTGTGTTGAGGATCGCGCGCGGAAGCCAGGCCCGCGCGTCTCCCGGACCTCCCTCCGACCTGGCGAGGCGCCACCCCCGCCTGGAATCGAACCCCTAGCGGCGCTTGCGCCCGCGGCTGCGGGTCGGCGGTTTGCCGGCGTTGCGGAGGGTGCGCTCGGCGGCCTTCTCGGTCTCCTCGCCCATCGTGATCTGGAACATCGCCAGCAGGGCGTCGGAGGCGAGCGGGCGCATCGCCTCGAGCGCCTCCAGCACGGTGTGCCAGTCCTCGTCGGGGCGACCCGCCTTGTCGAACGGTCCCCAGATCTGCTCGGTGAAGAGGTCGATGTAGGCGCGGGCGACCGCGTCGGCGTGCTCGTGCAGCTTGGCCGCCAGGGCGATCGCCGCGCTCGGGCTGACGCCGAACTCGATCATCCGGGTCGCGGCGCCGTGCAGGCGCGGGCTGATCACCTCGATGTTGCCGTCGGCCAGCACCCGCAGGACGCCCAGCTTTTCCGCCCGACGCAGGAGCCGCTCGTCGACTGACTCGACGCTCCACTGGGCGGCGAAATCGCCGGGGTCGAAGATTTCCGGTGTCTCGTCCTCGAACGGGGCGCGCACGGCGCGAGCGAAGTCGACCATCTCCTTGGAGGACCCGCCGGTGCTCTCCAGCACCCGCCGGATCGCCTCCAGGTTCAGTCCCTCGGCCTGCATTTCGCGGGTCAATTCGATCCGCGCGACGTGCTCCTCGTTGTAGTAGCCGGTGCGGCCCTGGACCTCCGGCGGTGGCAGGAGGCCGCGCGTCTGATGGGCACGGATGTTGCGGATCGTCATCCCGGTCCGCTGCGCCAGCTCGCCGATCGTCATCTTGCCGCTCGGCGCCTTCCCACTCTTCGCCTCGGTCGCCATCAGGGCATCGTAAGCGCCAGCCGGGTGCCGTTCATCTCCGCCGCGGCGTCGGAGCAGAGCCAGGCGATCGCGTCGGCGATGTGCTCGGCCGGGGTAAAGGTCGGGAACTCCTTGCTCGGATCTTCCTCCCGCATCCGCGGGGTCAGGATCGCGTCGACGACGACGATGTTCGCGGTCGCCCCTCCCGGGCCGAAGCCGTCGGCGTAGGCGAGCGTCCAAGCCTCGGCGGCCGCCTTCGCGCTCGCGTACGCCGCGTTCCCGTTGCTCGGCTTCTGCGCCTGCTTGCCGGAGACGAGGATGAAGCGCCCGTGCCCAGACGCCACGAGCTGACCATGGAAGGCGCGGGTGGTCAGCTGCACGGTGCGGATCAAGAGCTTCTCCAACAGATCCCAGTCCGAGAGCGGCTCCTCGTGCAGCGGCTGCCCGCCGCGCCAGCCCCCGACCAGGTGAGCGAGCCCGTCCACGCGACCGAAGCGCTCGATCAGCGCGTCCCGCCAAGCCCCGACCGCGTCCTCATCGGTGAGATCGACCGCGCGCCCGTCCCACCGCTCCGCCGGCAGCCCGAGCTCCTCCCCCACCGCGTCGACGCTCTCCTGCGAGCGGTTGGCACCGGCGACGATCGCCCCGCCCTCCGCGAGCCGCGTCGCCACCGACGGCCCGAGCCCACCGCCGACTCCGGCGATCGCGATGACCCGTCCCTCGAGGTTGCGATCCGCGCTCACTTGCGTATCCTCCTTCATTCCTTGAGTGCAAGCGCCCGGAGCGGCGCAAAACCACCCATTTGGCGCGCCTCGGCGCGGCGCTCCGGAGACCCACGCTCCCGTCCGGAGGAGCGTGGGACACGTGGAGCTCTGGCTCAGCCGGCCGACGTCGCGACCGGGGTGCAGATCGCCGTGACGGTCATGGTGACGTTCGGTTCATAGGCGTAACCGAGGGCGGACCAGCCATTGCGTTCGCCGTTCGGGCCGGCTTCATACGCGCCGCCGAACTTCGGGTTGCTGACGTAGGCGCCTCCGCCGATGACCTTCATCCCGCTCGGACAGGTCGCCGTACCCGACGTTCCGCCTTCCGTTTCGGGAGGCAACGCAACCGTCGCGGTGACGTACTGAACCGTGTGGATGTTCGCTGCGCTGATGCCGGTCAGCGTGGTCTGGTTGATCTGCGTCGCCCCGAGCGAGCCCGACTGGACCTGTGAACCCGAGATCGAGCCGGCTTTGATCTGCGCCCCGGTGATCGAACTGGCCCGGATCTGACTGGCGGTGACCGCCCCGGACTTGATCAGCTTCCCGCTGATCGCCCCGGCCTTGATCTGAGCTTCCCCGATCGTCCCCTTCTTGATCTGAGTCGCCGTCACCGTGCTCGGCTTGATCCGGTTGCCGGGCAACGACTTGGCTTTGATCTGCGCCCCGTCGATCTTGTTCGAGGCGGCGTAGACCGAGCCACCCAGAGCGATATCGGCCCCGCCGGGACGCCAGCGTATGGGGGAGAGAGGATTCGAACCTCTGTAGGCAGAGCCAACGGGTTTACAGCCCGTCTCCTTTAACCACTCGGACACTCCCCCGGGTGGGCCGGTGATTCTAGTAAGGCGGGCTCAGGCGGGCGGTGCGGCGCCGAGGCGGGCGGACATCTGCTCGTTGAAGGCGGTCACGGCCTTGAGGGGACGGAGAAAGACGGTGAGGTCGGTGACGCGGCCGTCGGCGTCGAGGGTGAGGTAGTCGATCCCCTCGATCTCGAACTTGCCCTCGACCTTGGCGGCGAAGCGGAGGACGACGGTGCCGTCGCCGTGGACCTCGTCGAGATAGCGGAAGTCTTCGAAGACCTCGATCACGTTGGCGAGCACGAACATCGCGGTGTCGCGGCCCTCGAATCCTTTGAAGAGGATCGGGCTGTGGAGGACGACGTCCTCGGCGAGGGACTCGCGCAGGAGGTCGAGGTCCTTGGTCTCGGCGGCGCGGCGGAACGCGTGCGGTTCGGGCATGGGACCACTTTAACCCCGAGGTGGCGGGGCGTGGGATACTCGCGACGGATGCCCGGGGACCACTTCTACGCGAAGCTGTCGAACTCGCTGGGGGCGCGGGGGCTGCGCTGGACCGGCATGCTGAACGTGCCGCTCTACCGGCTGAGCGGCGGGCGGATCGGCAGCAAGGTCGGCGAGGGACCGGTCCTGCTGCTGACGACGACCGGGCGCAAGAGCGGGGAGCCGCGCACGGCGCCGATCCTCTACCTCGAGCGGGGGGAGGCGATGATCCTGATCGACACCAACGGCGGCAACGAGAAGCTGCCGGGGTGGTCCCACAACCTGAAGGCGAAGCCGCGGGGGACGGTGGAGATCGGGCGCCAGAAGACCGAGGTCACCGCGCGGATCGCCGAGGGCACCGAGCGCGACCAGCTTTGGCGCGCCTGCAACGAGCAGTACAGCGGCTTCGACGAATACGTCGAGTGGCTCGACCGCACGCCCTCGGTCTGGGTGCTCGAGCCGGTCCGGGACGAGGCGCCGCGCCGGGTGGTCGGCGCCGAGGAAGACGGCGACGTCGGCACCACGCGGGAACCGGCGGCGGCAGCCGACGACCTGGGACCCGCAGACACGATTTGAGCGAGGCCCGCGAGACCGCCGAGCGGCGCGCCCGGGCGGGCGCGACGGGGATCACGCGGCGGCGGATGCTCGCCGGCGCGGCGGGGGTCGGCGCGGCGGCGTTGCTCGGGCCGGGCACGCTCGCCCGGGCGCTCGGCGCCCCGCGTCCGGCGGGAGGCGAGGCGCCGAGGATCGCCATCGTCGGCGCCAGGCTCGCCGGACTGACCTGCGCCTACCGCCTTCACCAGCGAGGAATCGCCGCGACCGTGTACGAGGCCCACGACGCGCGGGTCGGCGGGCGCTGCTGGACCGCCCGCGGGTTTGCCGCCGGGCAGACCGCCGAGCACGGCGGGGAGTTCATCGACTCCGCGCACCACCGCATCCGCGCCCTCGCCGCCGAGCTCGACCTCACCCTCGACGACCTCGAGGCCGCCGCGCGCAAGCGGCCCGGCCTCCACCCCCGCCTGTTCCTCGACGGCGAGGCGCGCCGCTTCGCCGACGTCTACCGCGAACGCGGACTGCTCGAAGTCCGCGCGGCCGCCGACTGGCGCCGCATCCGCGACTTCCGCTGGGACCGTCACACCCGCGCCGCCCGCGCGCTCGACGAGATGACCGCCGCCGAGTGGCTCGACGCCGCCCTCCCCCACCGCTCCCACCGACTCCTGCGCCTGGCGACCGAACAGTTCATGGCCGAGGAGTACGGCCTCGACGTCGGTCGCCTCAGCGCGATCTCGATGCTGGTCGCCTTCGGCCCGTTCGGCGTCGAATCCGACGAACGCTTCCACGTCCACGGCGGCAACGACCAGCTCGCCTGGGGCCTGGCCGAAATCCTGCCGCCCGGGACCCTGCGGCTCGACCGTCCGCTCACCGCGCTGCGCCGGCGAGGCTCCTCCTACGCCCTCTCATTCGCCGGGACCGCGAACGAGGCCAGGGCCGACGTCGTCATCCTCTGCCTCCCCTTCACGGCGCTGCGGCGCGTCGACCTCGACGGCTCGGACCTCGGCGCCCGTAAGCGTCGCTGCATCGAGGAGCTGGGGATGGGCACCAACGCGAAGCTGCTCCTGCAGTTCCGCGATCACCTCTCCCACTACGACCGCTGGAACGGGGAACTCTACGACGCCCGGATCGACACCTGGTGCAGCTCGACCGACGAGCGCGGACGTCCCTCCATGCTCACCGTCTACTCCGGCGGCAGCTACGGCGCCGCCCAGCGCGGCCCGACCCACACGGCCCGGCGCCCCACGCTCGCGTCCGCGCCGCCCTCGGTCGGATCGGCGAGGCCGTCCCCGGGATCGCCAAAGGATGGAACGGCGAGGCCTGGCTCGACCACTGGGCCTCCGACCCCTGGACCCACGGCTCCTACGCCGCCTTCGAACCCGGCCAGTACACCCGCTACTGGGGCTTCGTCGGCCGCCCCGAAGGCCGGGTGCTGTTCGGCGGCGAGCACACCGCGATGAGCGCCCAGGGCTTCCTCGAGGGCGCCGTCCGCAGCGGTGAGCGCTGCGCCCGCGAAGCTGCCGCGCTCACCCGCTAGTTGCTCCTCATGGAAGCCACGCGTCCAAAAAGAACAGCTGATATGGCCGTCGTTTTGTCAAGTCTCCAACCACCGAAGGCCCGCCGAAGCGGGCCCTTCTCTTGGTCCAGGAGGCGGCGGTCGGCCTGGTGCGCGACTCGCGGTCAGGCTGATATGCGCGGGTTGGCTACCGCAGGACCGGATTTCGTCATAGCGCCCGCCGTCTAGGATCGAGCGTGACCGCGGAGCGGCTGCTCATAGCTGTGTCGCGGATGCGCTGCGCGAGGTGCCGAGCCCGCCGCCTCCTGGACCAAACAGTGCTCGGCGGGCTCAGTCGGCGGTGGATACCGCCCAGCAGAAGCCGGCCAGTTCGCGGGCGACGGCGACGGCGCAGACGGTGCGGCGCTTGCCACGTTCTGAGTCGAGGCGGACCCAGCTGCGGTGAAGTCGCTGCTGGGCCTTCCAGGAGATCGCGCAGACCGCCTGGGGCTGGCCCTCCTGGCGGCGCCCGAGCTCGCGGCCTTTGCGTGGCACCCGACGGTAGTGCCAGGCCGCCTCGACCAGGAGCCGACGGGCGTGGCGTGATCCCGACTTCGTGATCGAGCCCTGCCGGCGGCGCTCGCCCGAGCTGTTCTCGGAAGGCACCAGGCCGAGATAGCTCATCAGCTGCGCCGGGCGCTCGAAGCGGTGAAAGTCGCCGACCTCGGCGCAAAGGCCCAGCGCCGAGAGGGTGTCGATGCCGCGTAGGCAGCGCAGCCGGGCGACGTCCTGCTCCCAGGGGGAGCCCGGGACCAGCGCGACCATCCGGG
This sequence comes from uncultured Actinomycetes bacterium, assembly GCA_963782515.1. Taxonomy (GTDB): domain Bacteria; phylum Actinomycetota; class Thermoleophilia; order Solirubrobacterales; family 70-9; genus VAYN01. The sequence continues at coordinate 79,166 of CAWAJY010000006.1, forward strand.
CCTCGAGATCGTCCCGGCGCACCACGAGCGCCTCTATCGCGCCGATCCCGTCGAGCAGGACCGACTGCGCCACCGGCTCGGGCAGCTCGATCCGACCCAGCCATTCACGATGGCGCTCCGTCCAGTTGTTGCCCTCGAAGCGCAGGTCGTGGCGCAGCAGGAGCTTGCCGACCCGGTGGCGGGCCCGCATCAGATCGCCGCGCACATCCTCGCGGGCGCGGACCAGGTCGCGCATCGCCTCCGCGGCAGGGGTCGGCACCCGCACCGGGTGCAGGCCGCCGATCATCAGCAGCCGCACCAGCCGTTCGGCGTCGCGGCGGTCGGTCTTCACCCTGTCCTGGGCGGGACGCTCGATCTTGCCCGGCGCCGCGATCACGCAGGCGATGCCACGCTCCTGCAGCGCCCGAGCCAGGCCGAACCCGGTCGGGCCCGCCTCGTAGGCCACCCGCACCGGCGCCGGCAGCCCGGCGCAGAAGTCGGCGACCTCACCGGTGGTTCCACCCATCTTCCTCACCGCCAGCTCGCCCGACTGCTGATCGGCGATCGCAGCCACGACCTTCGCGGCGTGAACATCGAGACCCACCCACGTCCTAACCTGACCCACGTCGGCACCCCCATGATTGCGGTACCCGCCGAGGCCGTCCCTCGGCGGCGAACCCGCGCATCTCATGCGCGGGTGCCGACCTTCACACCCGCTCCGGATCGAGCCGGCGCTCAGGTCAGGCGGCCATAGGGTCTAGCTTGCGTCTCTCAACATCTGCGCCTCGGGGAGGCGCTTCAACTTTTTCAGCGTGTTGTTCTCGATCTGGCGGATGCGCTCGCGGGTGACGCCGAAGGTGCGACCGACTTCCTCGAGCGTCAGCGGCTCCGCGCCGCCGAGCCCGTAGCGCAGCTCGATCACCTGTCGCTCGCGCTCCGGCAGCGCGTCCAGCGCCCGCCGCACGCCCTCTTTCTGCAGGTGCTCGCTGGCTTCCTCGAACGGCTCGAGGACGGCATCGTCGGCGACGAAGTCGCCGAGCTCGGATTCGTCCTCGTCGCCGACCGGTTTCTCGAGCGAGACCGGCAGCTGCGCCATCCGCAGGATGTCACGGACGTCCGACACCGGCCAACGCAGCTCTTCGGCGATCTCCGCCGGGTCGGGCTCGCGCCCGAGCCGCTGCACCAGCTGCCGTTCGACGTGCGCCACCCGGTTCAGTTTCTCCACCATGTGCACGGGGATGCGGATCGTGCGCGCCTTGTCGGCGATCGCCCGCGTCACCGCCTGGCGGATCCACCAGGTCGCGTAGGTCGAGAACTTGTAGCCGCGTCGGTAGTCGAACTTCTCCACCGCCCGGATCAGACCCAGGCTGCCCTCCTGGATCAGGTCCAGGAAGCTGAGCCCGCGCCCCAGATAGCCTTTCGCGATCGAGACGACGAGGCGCAGGTTGGCCTCGACCATCTGCCGCTTCGCCAGCATGTCGCCACGCTCGATCCGCTTTGCCAGTTCGACCTCCTGCGCCGCGGTCAGCAGATCGACCCGGCCGATCGACCGCAGGTACAGCCGCAGCGAATCGAGACTCGGTTCGACCGTCAGGTCGAGTTCCTCTTTCTTCGGCGCGCCGCCCGTGGAGTCACCGCCCCCACGCTGCTGCTTGTAGGCGCTGACGCCGTCCTCGGCGATCACGTCGACGCCGTGCTCGACGAGGTTGGCATGGAGCTGCGACACCTGCTCCTTGGTGATCTCCACCTCCTCGAGCGTGGATGAAATCTGCTCGTAGGTGAGGTAGCCGCGCTCGCGTCCCAACGCGATCAGCCCGGCCAGCTCCTCGATCTCCGGCACGCTCGTCGCGTCCTCGCGGCTCACGACTTCCACCGTCTCCATCGGTTCGATGATCGGTGCCTCCTATGAAACTGTCTCTCCCCCGGTTCCCCCGGATGCCGGCCCCGAAGCTCCGGCAGAAAGCGGATTATAGGCAGTGTTCTTATCCATAGGGGACAGATGGACGGCGCCGTCTAGGCTTTGCGCATGGCGAACGAAACGAGCACCACCATCCGCACGGTCCCCGACGTCCAATCCGGCGTGCCCGCCACCCAGGTAAGCCTCTCGCGGGTCGGCGTGACCGGTGTCGAGAAGGTGATCCGGGTGCGCGACGGCGAGCGGGAGAACCTCTTCTACGCCGAGATCGAGTGCTTCGTCGACCTCAACCCCCAACAGGCCGGGGTGCACATGTCGCGCTTCGAAGAAGTTGTCGGCGAGGCGATCGACGAGGTGGTCCTCGGCGAGGCATTCAAGGCCGAGATCCTCGCCGCCCACGTCGCCGAGAAGATCCGCGAGCGCCAGAACGGCCAGCGCGCCGAGGTCAGGCTGACCGCGCACTATCCGGAAACGGTGAAGACGCCGGAGTCGGAGATCGACACCCAGGAGATCTACGTCCTCTTCGGCACCGCGGTCGCCTCCGACCGCCGGCACGCGGACGCTGACCGGCGTCCAGGCCCAGGGGATGACCGCCTGCCCGTGCGCGCAGGAGATGGTCACCGGGCTCTCGCGCGAACGCCTCGACGCCGCCGGCTTCGACGACGAGCAGATCGAGAAGGTCATCGACGTGGTCCCGATCGCCACCCACAACCAGCGGGGCATCGGCACCCTCCACGTCGGCTGCCCCGAGGGCGGCCCGTCATGGATCGACGCGCCGGAGCTGCTGCGGATCGTCGAGAGCTCGATGAGCTCGGAGATCTACGAGCTGATGAAGCGCCCCGACGAGATGTCGGTCGTCGTCAAAGCCCACGAAACCCCCCGCTTCGTCGAGGACTGCGTGCGCGAGATGATCCGCCAGGTGGTCGCGGGTTATCCCGACCTCCCCGACGAGGCCTTCGTCATGGCCCGCCAGGAGAACCTCGAGACGATCCACCGCCACAACGTCGTCGCCGAGCGCTACGGCACCCTCGGCGAGCTCCGTGCCGAGCTGGCGAGCGGCGAGCGCTCCGCGCACCACGTCTCGATGCGCGAGTGGCTCGAGGGCGGGGCGAGCTGAGCTACGCGGCGCTGCCGCTGCGCCCCGCCGCGCGCTCGCGCTGGTCCTGCTCGATGCGCCGCCGCAGGCCGAAGAAGTAATCGGCGCCGCTGACGATCGTCACCGCGACGGCGGCGTAGACGAGGACGTCGACCCAGGCGGGCGAGGGGTTGGTCGCGATCAGGGCGATCACGGCGGCGATCTGGAGGACCGTCTTCGCCTTGCCGAGCCAGGAGGCGGCGATCACGAGGCCGCGCTCGGCGGCGATCGTGCGCAGGATGGTGACGGCGACCTCGCGGGCGATGATCACCATCGCCACCCAGGCTTCCAGCCGACCGAGCGAGACGAGCGAGACCAGGGCGCCGATGATCAGGAGCTTGTCGGCGAGCGGGTCCATCAGCTTGCCGAAGGTGGTGATCGAGTTGCGCGACCGGGCGATGTAGCCGTCGAGGCCGTCGGTGAGGGCCGCCGCGGCGAAGACCGCCGCCGCGATGATGTCCCCGTTCGGCATTTCCACCAGCAGCGCGACGACGACCACGGGCACCGCGAGGATGCGCAGCAGGGTCAGCGCATTGGGCAGGTTGAGCGGAAACACCGCCCGTCAGTCTGACGCAGCGGAGCCCGTCGCGGGGGTGGCGGCGGCGGCGAGGGCCGCGTCGCGGGCCTCGAAGTACTCCTCGCCCTCGATGCTGATGCGGGGCACGATGCGGTCGAGCCAGCTCGGCATCCACCAGGCCCACTTGCCCATCAGCTCCATCACCGCGGGCACGAGGAGGCAACGGACGACGGTCGAGTCGATCGCGATCGCCACCGCCAGGCCGACCCCGAACTCCTTCACCACCGGGTCCCCGCTGAGCACGAAGCTGGCGAAGACGCAGACCATGATCCCGGCCGCCGAGGTGATCACGCGACCGGTGTTGGCCAGCCCTTCGACCACCGCGCGCCGCTCGTCGCCGTACTCGACGTAGTGCTCTTTGATCTGGGTCATCAAGAAGACCTCGTAGTCCATCGAGAGCCCGAAGAGGATCGCGAACATCAGCAGCGGCACGAAGCTGACGATCGGGATCGAGTGGTCCAGCCCGATCAGCGAGGAACCCCAGCCGAGCTGGAAGACCGCGGTGACGACACCGTAGGACGCGGCCACCGAGATCAGGTTCATCGCCGCCGCCTTGATCGGCACCAGGATCGAGCGGAAGGCCATCAACAGGACGAGGAAGCTGAGCCCGACCACCACCAGGATCATCAGCGGCAGCTTGTTCGCGATCTGGTTCGCGAGGTCGATGTAGCCGGCCGTCTGACCGCCGACGAACGATTGCGCCTTCGTCCCTTCCAGTGCGCCGGGGACCACTTCGTCGCGCAGGTTTTCGACCAGCGTCACGGTCGCGTCGGCCCATGGCTCCGATTTCGAGATCACGGTGAACACGGCCACCTTCTTGTCTTCGGAGAGACTCGGTTCGGTGACCGCGGCCACGTCGGCGGTGCCGGCGATCGATTTCTGCAGCGTCGGCAGCACCTTCTGCGCTTCTTCGGGCGAGGTGAATTTCGAGGCGATCAGGAGCGGGCCGTTGACCCCGGGGCCGAAGCCCGCGTTCAACCCGTCGTAGGCCTGGCGCGAGGTCGTTTCCTTCGGCAGCGCGCTGATGTCGTTCTGCCCCAGCTGCAGCTGGAAGATCGGCAGCGCCAGGATGCCGAGGATGACCAGCGCCACGATCGTCGCCCGCCACGGCATCCGCACGATCCGTTCCGCCCAGTTGCGCCAGCCGTGCGGCTCCTTGTCGTCGGGATGCGTCTTGCCGAGGTGGAACCGGAGGCTGTTGATGCGGGGCCCGAGCGCGCCGAGCATCGCGGGCAGGAGCGTCGCCGCCGCGCACACCGCGACCACCACCGCGACCGCGGCGGTGAAGCCGAGCGTCGTCACCAGCGGGATCCCGGCGACGGCGAGCGAGCAGAGCGCGATCACCACGGTGAAGCCGGCGAAGACGACGGCGCCGCCCGCCGTCGCGGTGGCGCGGGCGATCGACTCGCGCAGCTCCATGCCTTCCTTCAGCTGCAGTTTGTGGCGGGTGACGATGAAGAGCGCGTAGTCGATGCCGACGCCGAGGCCGATCATCGTCGCCAGCGTCGCCGCCACCCCCGGCACCTCGAGCACGTGCTCCAGCAGCTTGATGATCGACAGCGTGCAGATGAGTCCGATCAGCGCGCCGACGATCGGCAGCATCATCGCCGTCGCCGTGCCGAAGGCGAAGAGCAGGATGATCACCGCCGCGACCAGGCCGATCAGCTCGGATTTCTCGGTCGAGGGCTTGGAGAGCTGGTTGCCGACGTAGGCGCCGATCGACGCGTTGCCGCCCGCCGCTTCGAACGGCTTCGCCGCGTCGAGCAGCCGCTGCGACTGGGCTTCGGTGATTTCCCCGGGGCCGATGCCGAGGACGACCGGGATGTAGCCGATGTTCGGGTGTTTCTGGCTCAGCGTCTGCGAGCCCGGCGCGAGCGGGCTCATCGCCGAGTTGACGTCGGGCTGCCCTTCCAGGTTCTTCGCGGTTTCTTCGACCGCCTTCGCGTACTTGGCTTCGGTCAGCTTCGACCCGGCCGGCGCTTCCAGCACCAACGGGTTCGAGCCGTACGCCTGCTCGGGCAGGTTTTCTTCCAGCAGTTCGGTCGCCTGGGTCGAGCCGGTGCCCGGCAGCGTCAGGTTTTCCGAGGTCTTCGAGCCCGCCGCGTTGCTGATCGCGAGGAGCGCGATCGCGAGGACGATCCAGGCGCCGATGACAGGCCAATGATGGCGCGAGCACCAACGACCGATCGCGTAGAGGGGCCCGGTCATCGCCGCGCAGTATTCCTTACTTGACGGACGCCCACCACCGCAAAATTGGGGCGGGTGTTTGAGGGGCGCTTCTCTATTCGGCGGGCGGCGGGGCGGTGCCGTTCTCGAACGGCACCGGGACCGAGGCGAGCGTCCCCGCGCCGAGGGCCTGGCGCAGCAGGGTCAGGTGCTGAGCCTGGTTCGCGATCGTCGAGGCGAGCAGCGAGCGCGGCCAGGCCGCTTCCAGCTCGGCGATCGCGCTCAGCTCCTCGTCGATCGTCGCGCTTTCCACTTCGCAGAGGAAGACGAGGCGGTCGCGGTCGTTCTTCAGGCCGCTGATGTCGAGCGGTTCCGGGGTCGGTTCGGCCGGACTGCCCAGACCCCGCAGCGCCTTCAGCAACGAGTCCACGTGTTCCTGTTCCTGGGCTCGAAAGTAGGCCGCCATGCGGGCGAGGCGCGGCGGCAGGGCCGGGCCGACCTTCGCGTAGGCATCGGCCGCGGATTCCTGGCGGGCGAGGACGGGGTTCAGGATCGCGGCGTCCGCGGAAGGCTGGGACGCCGCGCCCTCCGTCCCCGTGGCGGTCGAAGAGCCTCCACCACCGCAACCAGCGAGGATTCCCAGGATGAGAAGGAGAGCGGCCGTCCCGCCGACCGAAGTGATTCGTTTCCGCGTCATCAATTGGTGTCCAACGATATGAGTTCGAACTCAGCGAAGCTTGACTCCCTCGCCGCCGAGGTCCATGGATGCTTCAAGTGCCCGCGCCTGGTCGCCTGGCGCGAGGCCGAGGCCGCGGACCCGCCGAAGCGCTTCCGCGGCCAGGACTACTGGGCGCATCCCGTGAGCGGCTTCGGCGATCCGGACGCGCGGATCCTGATCGTCGGCCTCGCGCCGGCGGCGCACGGCGCCAACCGCACCGGGCGCATGTTCACCGGCGACCGCTCCGGCGACTGGCTCTACGCGGCGCTCCACCGCGCCGGACTCGCCAACCAGGCAACCGCCGTGAGCCGCGACGACGGCCTGCGCCTGCGCGGCGCCTACATCGCCGCCGTGGTCCGCTGCGCGCCGCCGGCGAACAAGCCGACGCCGGCGGAGCGCGACAACTGCCTCCCCTATCTGGAGCGCGAGCTGGAGATCCTCGACCGCGCCCGAGTCGTGATCGCGCTCGGCAAATTCGGCTGGGACGGGTTCCTCAAGGCGGCGGCCGCGATCGGCATCCCGAGCCCGCGCCCGAAGCCGCGCTTCGGCCACGGCGCCGAGGCCCCGCTGAGCGACCGCCTCACGCTGCTCGGCATGTTCCACCCGAGCCAGCAGAACACCTTCACCGGCAAGCTCACCGAGCCGATGACCGACGCCGTCCTCGCCCGCGCGCGGGAGCTCGCCGCGCCGCCCGGGTGAGCGCCCTCATCGATATTTGAAAAATAATTCGGAGCGCGGGAACGCTCTCCACCTATGTGGGACTCTCCTCCAATGACCTCGGCGGTGGGCGCCGAGGGTGACAACGGAGGTTGGAATGGCGATGCGGCGACCGCGGATCAAGCGGACGACTGAGTCGTTCAAGTCCCCGGAAGGCGACGTCTACCTGCGGCGCCCGAGCTCGGAACGCGACGTGAAGATCGAGCAGCCGCGGGAGCTGGACGAGCGGCTGCTGGCGGCGCTCGACGGGGAGCACACGCTGGAGGGGCTCCACGCCGAGTTCGGCACCGAGCTGGTCGACGACACGATCTCCCAGATGCAGGAGCTGGAGGTGGTCGAGGACGCCGCCGACGACGACCTCATCGACCCGACCGAGTACGCCCGCTTCGACCGCCAGCTGCGCTACTTCTCCGACATCGCCCCCGGCGGCCTGGTGCCCTCGGAGTGCCAGCGGCGCCTGCGCGAGGCGAAGGTCGCGGTGCTCGGCGTCGGCGGCCTCGGCGGCTGGACGGCGATGGCGCTCGCGACCTGCGGGATCGGCGAGATGTGGCTGATCGACGGGGACCGGGTCGAGATCTCGAACCTCAACCGCCAGATCCTCTACTCGGTGGCCGACCTCGGCCTGCTGAAGGTCGAGGTCGCGGCGGCGCGGCTGCGGGCGTTCAACCCGGAGGCGAGGATCACGGCGACGGCCCGGCGCCTCGGCAGCGCGGTCGAGATCGCCGACTTCATCGACGGCGCCGACGTGGTCATCGACGCGATCGACTGGCCGGCGTTCGAAGTCGAGGTCTGGTGCAACGAAGCCTGCTTCGAGACCGGCATCCCCTACATCACGATGAGCCACTTCCCGCCGATCGCGCGGGTCGGGCCGCTCTACGTCCCCGGCGTCACCGGCTGTTACGCCTGCCAGACGATCGCCTGGCGGCGCGACTATCCGCTGCTCGACGCGGCGATCGACGCGCAGCGGGCGAAACCGAGCCCGGCGGCGACGATCGGGCCGGCCTGCGGGCTGATCGGCGGCCAGATCGGGATGGAGATCATGCACCTCCTGACCGGCCTCGCGACCCCCTCGACCCAGGGCGTCGAACACATCTACGACCTGCGGACGATGGAGGTCGACCGCAAAGCAGTCGTGCCGGAGCCCGACTGCCCGGTCTGCGGGAATCTTCCCCACGCGAGCCTGCCGGCGGTGAAGGAGACGGCCGACGGGTAGCTTCGGCGGTGTGAGATTCACCGCTCTCGCCGCCATCCTCATCTGTGCCGCGCTGCTCGCCGCCGGGTGCGGAGGCGGGGGCTCCGGGGGCTCGAACACGACCGCGCCCCCGCCCGCTGGCGGCGGGACCCCGAAGAAGGCCACGGCCCCCAACGCTCCGGCGGGCTCCAAGGTGGTCGCCTGCGAGGAGAGCGCCGCCGGCATGGAAGGGCTCCGCGCCGTCGCGGTCGACTGCGGCACGGCAGACCGGATCATGCGGCGGTGGGCCGACCACCGCTCCTGCGCCTTGGCCCAGGGCGCCTCGCGAGGCTCCTGCGCGCTCGGCGCCTTCCGCTGTCAGGCGGTGAAGGCCGACCGCGGCGTCGCCGTCAGCTGCGCCCGCCCCGGCGGGGACATCGCCTTCATCAGGCGCGGCGACTGAGCCGTTCGATCACGTGGCCACGTCCCTCGAAGAAGAGGGCGAGCCAGATGAAGGGCGCGATTCCCGCGTTGAAGAGCGCGACGACGATCGAGACCAGGAAGACGCCGGCGATGAAGGTCCCGCGGATCAGGTTTTCGCGGGCCGTCGCGGCGTCGATCGAGGTCAACCCCGCCCGACGCGCGTCCCAGCTCATCCACTGGCCGATCAAGACGACGGCGGCCAGGTTGGCCGAGTACAGCACCACCGACGCGAAAACCCCGCCGTACTCGCCCAGCACCTTGCTCGAGAACGGGATCAGGACCAAGAACCCGAGGTAGAGCATGTTGAGCGCGATCAGGCGAGAGTCGAAGGCCCTGACCTCGCTGAAGAACGAGTGGTGGACCACCCAGAAGCGGGCGATGACCGCGAAGCTGATCGCATAGGCAAAGAGCTGTTCCCGCTCTCCCCAGAGCGCATGGGCGACTTCGCTGTGTTCGAGCGTGTCGGGGATGTTGATCGCCAGCACGAGCAGCGTGATCGCGATCGAGAACACCCCGTCGCTGAAGGCGACGATCCGCGAGAACTCGACCTCGTGCTCCTCCCGTTTCCTCGCCGTCCGTTCGCGCGCCACCGCGGCATCATCGAGATCGCCCTCGACGGAACGGGACACGGGCCGCCCCTGCCCGCACCGATCCTTCCTACAATGGCGTGCGCGCGCCGGCGTAGCTCAGTTGGTAGAGCACTTCATTCGTAATCATCCTGGCCGGGTGGGAGCAGGCGCCCTCAGGCGTGAGCGGTCGCGTTCTCTGCGACGGTTTCGGTCTCCTTGCGACCCTTCTGAGGGTCAACTGAGGGTCGATCGACAAAGCTTTCCTCCATGCGCTCGGCAGTGTCGGCCTGGGGGATGTATTTGCCGTACCGCCTGGAGGTAGTCGAGAGATCCTTGTGGCCGAGACCGTTCTGGACCTCGATGGGCGCGATCCTCGGGTTCGCCATGTTGTGGCTAGCGAAGGTGTCTCGTAGCTGGTGCAGCTTCAGCAGAGGGAATGGCTTCAGTTTGCCCCGCCCCCGACTCGTTTTGTAGAAGCGCATCTCGACAGGTCCGACCCCTGCCCTCAGCAACGCATTCTTGAACCGCTTCGAGACTTTGTCCGGCGGCAAGGGCTTGCCGGTCAGCGTGAAGACGAGATCCTCAGCGTCGGTGAATTCGGAGGTAGTCAGAAGATCGAGGATCACCCGCTTGGCGGTCGGGGTCATCGGGACCGTCCGCGCTTCGTGGCCCTTGGTGTCTTTCATCTGACCCGCGACGAAGTTCCTGCGGACGTCGAAGCTGTCAAGGGCAAACTGACAGTCCTTGATGCGTAGGGCAACGAGTTCGCCGCGTCTCATGCCGGTGTGTTGGGCGACTCGATACATGGCCCTCTCGATCCGGCCCAGGTCGTCGTCGGGGACCGCCGCGATGACCCTGTCGACCTCTTCGGTCGTCAGCGGCCGTACCTCGTCGTCGGGGTCGTAGGCCGGAGTCGCCACCGCTGCGACCGGGTTGTCGGTGCGATGTTCGTCTTCGATCGCGGTCTTGAAGGTGCCCGACAACAGCCAATGGATCGACACGAGCGTCGGGGCCTTGACCCCCTTGGCCTTCAGTTCGGCGTAGGCCGCCCGAATGTCCTTGGGCTTCACGGCATCGACCGCACGGTCGCCCAGCCGGCTGCCCTCAAGGTGCGTCCTGATCGCACCTTCACGCCCGTCAACATAAATGGGCGCCTTCTCCTCCTCTTTCAGCTTCGCGACGTAGCGCCACGCCATCCGGGTCACGGTCGGCATCTCGCCGTCGGCGGGCGGCTTGTACTGGGCTTCGATGGCCGCCCGCCGTCGCTCTATCTGCGTATCGGTCAACTCTCCGATGCGGCATATCTTGCGTTGCACCGGTGGTTTCCCAGGGATCGGTCGGAACTTGACGTGGACTGCGCCATTTCGCTCGAAGACGTGACCGCTACCGTGCGCGCGCCTCCCCCCGGAACTCCTCTTCCCCGCACTACTCTGCTTCGTGGTCATGGAGTCATTGCCTCCGTGTCAAGTGCCCTCCGGCCGTTTGCAGACGTGCCGGGGGGCGCGTTTAGTCCGCCTCATGCTATCGCCCCTTCAAGGGCCAAAAACCAGCCATCAAGTGCGACTGCGCGGAAGTAGATCCGTGACCCGACCGGAACAAACGGGATGTTGTTCTCCTCGCCAGGATGCTCCTTCGCGTACTTCACGAGTTCGTAGATCCTCCTTTCTGGCAGGCCTGTGCGCCTCGCTGCTTCGCTGACCGTTTCGAGCGTCTTTGACATCACTCTCCTCCTCTCGATTCAACTGTTCAGTTCTCATCCGGCACCCATAGAAGCCAGATTTGCGGCAGAGCGGGCGACCGGAACCCCGACCGCAGGGAGGGGCCGCAAGGAGCCCCGGCGCAGCCGGGGCTTGCAGGGCGCCCGCCTGTCGCGACAATCGGCCTATGGATGCCGGCAGAACGACCCCGTTCATACGACCACCGCAGTAATCAACTCGGGAGGCCAGATTTGGACGATCTCGGCAGGGGGCTTGCCGGTCGGGTTGATGACCACCGCTCGCCCTGGCGCTAGCCGCTTGAAGGCATCGGGGCCGACGATGAAATCTCGCTCACGGGTCCGCGTTGCCATTCCGGGCGATGCCGAGAAGAAGCCAGGGCCGAGTTGTTCGGTCTTCGTCCAATCGGGCTCCGTCCCCGCCATCCGCGCAAGGCGCTCGGCGCTGTCGGGGTCGGCGATGCGGTGGGCGATCGTGTAGCCGACGTTGGCGATCACCTGCTCCGTCAACGTGTCTTCGCCGGACCCGACTGCGCGCAGGTCGGCGAGGCTCTGGGTGCCGAGCACCAGACTGATTCCGGCGCCCCGGCAACGAGCGAGAAGCCGAGATACCTGGGCCGCTGCAAGTGACCCGAACTCGTCCATCAAGACGACGGCCGCCGTCGGGTCTCCCTGCCGTCCGGCGGCGAGAGAGGCAAGGTCGATTACCAGGGCCGCACCCAGGAGACGGGCGGCCAGCGGGTAGCGGTCGGCATCCACGCGGAAGTAGACGACCTCGCGACGATCGAGCGCGCGCCGAAGGTCGATCTCCTCGCCGTCGCCGAGAGCGGGATCGAGGCGGCGGCCAAGCTCACCTTCGGCGAGGATCGCGAGCCGGTCGCGCCCGCCGCGAAGGTCCGAGCGGGCGCCGGCGTCGAGACCGTTGACGTAGGAGCGGACCCGACCGGCGACCTCTCCCCCGGCCCGGTCGCCGAGCGCGTCGAGTCGGTCGGGATGCGAGTGGTCAACCAGCCCGGAGAGGGTCGGCGGCCAGAGGCCAGCGGCCTGCATCGTCGCCAGGGTCAAACCAAGTAGGCGACGGGTCGCCATCTCGTAATGAGGCTCCGACCACTCGTGAGCGGCGAGCGCCTTGTCGGCGATCTCGTCGGGGTTGCCGTTCGCAATCGGGTTGTAGATCGCCGAGCCCGACGGCGACCACTCGCGGAAGCGGACCCCGGCCGCTGCGGCGCTCGCGCGCAACGTCGCGCGCAGTCGGCTGTCGCCTTTCGGGTCTACGACAACCGCCGCCATCCCGGCATCGATGTGGGCGGCGACGATCGACGCTTGGCTGACGGTCTTGCCCCCGCCGGTCGCGCCGACGGTAAGGACGTGGCGCCCTTCACCGGGGCGACCGATCGGCACCCGGCAGACCGAGCCGCGAGCGGTCCGGCCGATCGCGAGCGTGGTTCCCTTCCGGGGATGCCGGCGCGCGCCGCGCTCGGCGATCAGGGAACGCAGGACGACGAGCGGGCCGATCGCGTGTCGGGCCGCCCTCGCCTCCTCCCCGCCGCGTCCGAGCGATTCCAGATGAAGGCGGATGCCGGCGACGATCGCGGTGGCGCCACCGACCCCGAGAAGGAGCCCTGCCCGCCACGAGACGAGCCAGGAGCCATAGGCAAACGGGGCGATGCCAAGCGCCCAGGTCCAGCGCAGCCGGCGGTGACGCAGGTAGACAAGGAGCGCGCCGCCGAACACCAGGCCGGCCATGGAAGGAATGAGCGCCTGCGAGAGCGCGGCGCCGAACGGAGCGCTCAACTGCCCGTGGTGGTGGTGCCTCATTGCGGCAACCCCAGGACGCGGACTTTCTCGCTCGCGTAGGTCGCGGCGACCGCCCGGTCGACCGCGCGGCGCACCGCATCCGAGCCACAGAGGTAGCGGACCTCTGCTACGTGGTCGGCCCGCCGCCAGGCGCGCGTGATCGCCTCGAGCCGGCGCGGCGCCTTGATGCTCAACTCCACCTCCACGGCGATCGTGCCGGCGTCGGTCAGGACGGCCAGGTCGGGGCGATGCAGTCCTTCCCGACCATGCTGCGCGAGGCGGGCACTGGCGAGCGGGCGTTCCTCACTCCGGTCTGTCAGCACCAACTCGCGCTCGGTGAAGGTGCGCCCGCCGCCGTGGCCGATCTCTTCTTCGAGGCGAAAGGCAACCTCTACGCAGCGAAGGTCGTGGGCGACATCGCCGGGGCGAACGAGAGCGAGTGGCAGCGCGGGGAGCCCGACATAGCGCTGGCCTTCGCGGGTCGCGCGGAGCAGGCCCCCGATGACCGGGACGGCGATGCGCTCCACCAGGCCTGCCGCCTCGCACCGTGCGAAGCGGCGATAGGTGACGGTGCGGCTGGTCCGCATCGCCGCCATCAGGAGCGGCATCGTGAGGAGGCCATGACGGGCGAGCGTGGCGACCATCTCGTGATCGCGGGTGGGGTAATCGCGAAGCTGCCCTACCGGCCGAGAATCACCTACCAATCCAACGGTTTGCATTACATACTCAAGACGTATGCAATAGCCGATCCGATCCCCACCATGGCGAAAATCCGCGCCTGTCGGCCCGACGAGATCAGTCCCGCGATCATGCGGGCCGGCGGGTCGCACCGGCTCGCTAGGCGAGCCGGCCGCCAGCCCCAGGTTTACGCGTCCCTGGTCAACGGCCGGCCTCTGCGCCGATCAGCGCGTCGGCGGCGAGTCGGTCGTGAAGCGGCTCTTCGTCCCACTCTGCGAAGTCGCCCAACCGGCTAAGGAGCGTGCAGAAGTCTTCGGCGTCGTGAGGATGGTCGAAGAGGTACGTCCCGTCCTCCCGGCCGGCGACCGTGACCCTGTAGATCGAGCAATCGCGGTGGGCGGTATCGACCATGAAATCGGCGACCCCAAGAGTGCGCGGCGGTTCATCAGGCCCATCGAGATCCCAGACGCGCCCGTAGGCGCGACGGCCCCGACGACACTCTCGATCGAGGAGATCGGCGAGCGCGGAGCTAGTGTCCGCGAGGAGCAGCTTGACGCCCCCGGAGCGCCGATCTGGGTCAGGTGGCTCAAGCGAGGTTGCCGCCGCGTACCGTGGGGTGTCGGCGGCCAGGAAGCCAAGCTTGGTTTGGTCGTCCTGCATGGAACAGGCGTACTCCGCGACTATCGCGGCTAGTCGCTCGTGGCGGATATCCGATCGCATCTCGCGCTGGTCATTCATACGGATCTCCGTATCGCCCGGACCGGCCAACGATCAGTGAGGCGGTTGGGGGTTGGTCGCCGGCTTCCGCCGACCCTTGCGCCAGAGCCGCGCCGACCGGCTGCGGGTCAGGGCGGTCGGGAGGCTCGGCAGGCATACCGCCAAGGGGTTCGACCGTCCCGGTAATCGAAAACTTGCGGTGCCACCGACGGCCTCGGTCCTGCCAGACGCGGAACCTCAGTTCGCCCCTGACCCGAACCTCGTCGCCCTTCGACAGGCGCCCGGCGCAGACTTTGGCCGCTGCGTCGAAGACGCTTACGTCGATATCGAAGGACGGGTACCGGCCGTTGTCGACGGCAAGCTGCATGTCGCACACTGGCCTGCCCGCGTCAGTCGGCGACGGCTTCGGTTCGGCGGTCAGGCGGCCGGTCATCTGGACGCTGTTCATCCTTCTCCCTCCGGCCACCGGCGGGAATGTTTTGTCTACCGAAGACTAGAGCGCGCCGGGAAGATTTCCACCCGGCCGGAGAAGCAAATGCCGCAGAGTGCGTCAGTCCTGCTGATCGACGGCCTTGCCCAATTGCTGCATGGTGACGCCGAGGGCTTTGGCGATCGACCGGACAGTCGGCCAGCCCGGAGCAACCGCGTTGCGCTCGATTTTCCCGTAGGTGCCAAGCGAAATATCGGAGGCGTGGCTGACCTCCTCTTGACTCAGCTCTCGCTCAAGGCGGAGCTGACGGAGGGCGGTTCCAAGCGCGGGATCAGGCGGCTGAGTTCGGGGCATCGCTTCTCCGAAACACTGCCGAGGACGCGTCCTTTTGTCTACACCGTTTACGCCCCGCCTTACACGGCGTGTAATCTAAGACGTGCCTGGTCGGGAAAGGCCACCGGCTCGGCCAGGCCAAAGTTTGGAATCGGGCGGCGACGAAGGGAGGCGTCATGCGGGGGGTGCGGCGGCGACTGGCGATGCTGCTGGTGCTCGTCGCCGTCCCGGCCAGCGCCCAGGCCGCGACCCTTGCCAACGAACCGCCGGCCCGGATGCCCAAGCCGTTGTATGGCGAGGAACCTGAACTCGGCTTCTACGAATTGACCGGCGCGGGCTCGCACTTCCTCGTCTGGCGCGACTTCGCGAGCCGCTACCGGCTCAGCGTGTTCCGGCTCCGAATCCGCCGGGGGAGCTCGGAAGCGTGCAGGCCCTACCGGAACCAGTTCGCCACCATCGGCGGGGATCACGCCCTGCGCCGGCTGATCGCCCATCGGGCCGAAGCGAATGAACTGAGCTACGGCTCGACGCGGGTCTACGAATACGCGGCGAGCGAGCAAGACCGCGCCGACGTGTCAATCGACGGTCACCAGTTCCCCGGCGAGTTGAACATCGATATCGGCGAAGGGCCGGCGCCTGAAAAGCCGGTCATCGGCTCACTCAGCATCGGCATCGACGGACTCGATTGCACCGTCGGATTCGTAGGCCGCTTTCGCGGCTAGACCCGCGCTCCGCGCACCGTCAAGCCGACGCCATCCCTCCGCGCTCCCTTCACGACCTCGCCGCCCAGATGCACCCGCCACATCACGACCTCACTGTTCTTCACCTCCTGACTCTCTCTCCGCTTCCGTCCCCCGACGCTCGCCACCCTCGCCACGCCCAGACCGATCCCCCGCCCCTCCGCTTGTCCTCCTTGCTCACCCCACGCAGCTGACCCCGGTCGGTTCTCGTATGAGGGGCGGGCGGGGTCAGCTGCGCGGGGTGAGCCCTTCCCCTTCTCTCAAGCGGCGGGGCGGGGGATCGGTCGTCCGCACCTTCGTCCCCGGTTTCGTCCCCCTCGGGAGCGGTGCAGATGGTCACGGAGCCGACCGCTTTTCAGCGTGGCGCGTCGTCGCCGGGACCGTCAAGGGCGCACTTTTGGCTGGCTAGGTCGGCCGACCGAACCAGTGACCGCTTCGCGGATGAACAGAACGAGCGACGGTGGACGACCCCTTGAGATCCGGCGAGGCCCACTTGGCCTAGCGCTTTCGCGCTGGCTCACTACACAAAGATGGCCGAGTCGCCCCCGCCAAGTCCTTCAAGCGTCGTCACGTTGAGCGACGGCGCGAAGACGGCGTACTCGTATCCCTGGTGCTGGACCGCGGCGCTATGGCTCATCGTGAATTCAGCGCACCGGAGATCCGAATAGAGATCATCCGTGATCCTCGGGTCGGCGTCATAGGTCAAGAACCAGCTTCCGCCCTGACGGAGCAACCGAGCGAGCCGAACATGATCCTCCCAATCGAGCGTGTCGAGATAGAGATGGTCGCCCTTTCCCAAATAAGGAGGGTCGGCATAGATGAAGGATTCAGGCTCGCCCAGATGCTCGGAGATTAGATCGATCCCGTCGGCCTCGCTGACGGTGACTCGACTCCCATATGCGGATAGCGCCTTCAACCGCGATTCGAGACCTTCGCGGTCGAATCGCGCATCGATCTTCCATCGGCCGGACTGGTCATAGCCGCCAATTGGTCTGGCATCGAGAATTCCAGAACGGTTGGTCCGGTTAAGAAAAAAAGAGCGAATCCAAGGACTACGTCATCCGTGGGTTGTGACAGGTAGACCTGACGCTGCTTCTTCCATTCATCGATGGTCACATCGCATTCGTTCAGCTTGGTAAGGAAGTCTTCCGGCCGATCAAAAACGGCTCGCCAGAATGCCGCGATACCGGGATTCAAATCGTTGATGACGATTTCGTCGACGTACTCGTCGACGAGTAGACGGAGCCCTACCCCAGCGCCGCCGGCGAATGGCTCGACGTATCGGGAAGGACGGGGAAACTGGCTCTCGAGCAACGCGCCTACATACTTTGCGAGCCTGCCCTTCCCGCCCGGATAACGCAGCGGACTGAGATAGCGGGCCGGAACCTTAGACATCGTCGTTGAGAGCCTGAAGGAAAGGCTCCATGTTCGCCGCGATGTTTCCAAGCGTAGTTGCGTCTGCCAAGAAGAATTTGTTATGGACGAAAGCGTGGAGCGTTTTGACCGAATAGAAGCTCGTACCGTCTGTGAGTCCGGTTCGCACCGCTTTGAATTCCTGGTTTTCCTGCTTCGGGTCTAACTGCCCGACGCACTTTTTAACTCGTTGATGAAGGTCGCTTCCACGCGATAGACCCTTCTCTTCGATGTAGCTGTCGATCGCAAGCTCCAAAATGCATCGCATCAAGACCGCACCGGCATGGGGGGTGCTGTCGAGCTTGAGCATCTTGAACTCTCGAAGCAGCGTCTGGGTCTTCGCGTCCAGCGCCGAGAGGTCCAGATCCTTGAAGGGCTTCGGCGGTTTCGACGCCGGTTTCGGTTTCGGCTTGGGTTTAGGTTTCGGTTTGGGGGCAGGTTCGCTCGTAAGTGGGGCAGCCTGCGGATTCCGCTTTTTTGGATCAGGCTCGGGGGTCGTGTCGAGATATTCAGCTCGCAGCTCCTTGGTGCGAACCTCACTCACGCCAACATCGGCTGCAAAATCGGCGATGACCCGTTCAAAGAATTCTTCTAGCTCTGACGCGGAGAAACGGAAGACCAGCGTGCCTTGTTGATCTTCCATGCCGATGCGGTCTTTGAAATTCTGATCAAGGACGAGTCGACCCAGTGACGTAAGTCGTTTTTTCGCGGCCGCCTGGATCAGGTCGATCAGATTCGGACTCGTCGGATAGGCGTCTTCAACGGCCTGCAGAAACCTGATCGCGGCTCCTGCCTCGCGGCCCGGTTTTTCTGAAAAGCGATTCGTCGCGAGAGCGTTCCAAGGCACCACGCCAGCCCCTTGAGACTCGCCCCCGTGACGATTTTCCATCCAGTGCTCGGCGTCCTTGCGCGCCGTCGCTATTGCGCATTCCACCTGCGACGGGATCGACGTAGCGTTCGCCGAGAGCCGCTTCATCGGCGTCTCGATAGGGGTCCCGTCGGCCAGAGCCGGATTGTTGAGGATCTTCAATACCGCAAGGCGTCTGTTGCCCTCTACGACCGTAAAGCTCCGTCCTGATTTGATGACAAGCAGCCGGTCGATTGGGCTCAAGCCGAACTCCAAAATGTCATTTGCCAGAACGACCAGCTTTTGACGCTGGTTCTCGATCAGAGCCGTCAATGCGTCTCGCTGAGACGCCACCACGTCATGGCGCGGATTCTCGGCATCGAGAAGCAATTTTCCGACAGAAATGGTTTCGGCTTTGTATGGCACGGGCGGCAGTATCTCTAGTTGCACGATTTAACGTCAAGTTCTCCAAGTGAACGAATCATCCAGTGCAACTTTTGCAGTGAATGACGAGTCGGTCCGCTTTGCCGGACGCGCTCTTGTGCGCGGTCGGCGACCAGCGAGCCAGCCAACGACGAGATGAAGGCATCGAACCTTGGCGATGACCGTTCGACCCGACGAGCCCTCCGCGTCGACCGCAGGCCGGGGCCACGGGCTCGGGAGCGTGCCCCGATACGTCCCCGGGCCGTCCACCCTAATTTCGACAAGTCACAGCCGGCAGCCCCCTATGGGGCTTAAGCCGCCGGCTGCGACAAACGTCGAAATTTTCAGGGCTGGCCGGTCCGGGGAGCAACAGTCTCGGATCACAGCGCCCCCTTCCCGTGGCCCCGCGGAAACAACGGTCTACGCGGTGGGCCCGCCGGGCGAAGCGATCCGAGAACCGGGAGCGTTGGAATTGTTCTCGTCGTCGGCGGCTCGCCGGCGGCGACCGGCTGGCTAGTGGGCGGCCTGCACGGGCTCGCGGATGGTCCGGCGGGTCATCGGTCGGCCCGATGCCGGCTCGAAGAGGCCGTACAGAACCTCGGGATCAAGGTCGATTTCTCCCGGCCACTCAACGGCGCCGCTGGACTCCCTGACGCGCACCTGGGAGAAGACGCCGGGATCGCGAAGCCTCTTGAAGACACCCTTCGCTTCTGCGAGTTCTCCGCTTAGGTCGATCTCCTTGACCGCACCGTCGGAGAAGGCCACGCGGATGACGTAGCCCTCAAGGGCATCTACGGTGATGGCGCGGATCATCTCGGTGGTCATTTCAGAGGCTCGATTGGATTTGGCTCTTCTTCGTTTTCTGCCCGAGAAAAGTTTAGCTCCAATTCCTCACGATGAAGCTCCAACCACTTGCGGACGAGTCGAAGGACTCGCGGGGCGAGAGAACCCCGCAGCACGTTTCCTGTGGCGATTTCGATCTTCGCTTCTTCGCCACCATGTTTGACGTGAAAATGTGGCGGCGGATGATCTTTGAAGTACATCTCGATCACGATTCCGAAGAAGCTGCTGATACGGGGCACGGTGGCTTCCTTTCATCCGGTCTGGGCGAGCATGGCGGTCATCGCCACGCCTGTGATCGACACGCACAGGCCAGACGAAGGAGCCGAGCAGAAGGCGTCCATGTCGGCCAGGCTGGAACTGCCCCACCCTGCCGACGGGGAGGGATTCTGGAGCCGCCCGCCGTCAAGGCGCTCGCTTCTCTCGGCCTCGGCACCGCCGCCCTGCGGGTGACTGCGGCCGACCTGAAATGCAGCAAAGCCAGGGCGGGTCCTACACCGCACGGAACCACCGCGACAGTAGATCGCCCCTGCTGCGTCATTCCCCCAGAACTGGCCGGCAACCCTTGCTGGCCGGAACCCTTGCAATTTCCCCGGTGCCAAGGAACCCCAATTCCTAAGCAGAGAAGCAGGATAAGACTGTCTGCCGGAACCGTCAAGGCTGCTCGGGAAGCGCAATGCTCGCATCTGGATCATCGGGTCAACGAGAAATTGAGGGTCAACTGAGTGTCAGCCCAATCTGGGCGCGCCCGATCTGAGCGGATTCTTGGCCTAGAATGGCCGTCGCGCCGGCGTAGCTCAGTTGGTAGAGCACTTCATTCGTAATGAAGGGGTCATCGGTTCAAGTCCGATCGTCGGCTCTCAAAAGCGCAGCAAATGGCCTGTTTTCACCAGAGCGCTTTCCTGTGACACAGAAATATGTCCCCAATATGTCCCGAGGCGGGGGCTAGAATGGGGTGATGGCGGCAACTAAGAAAGCGCCTCTAAAGCCCCCTTCGGGGCACGTTTTCCGGGTCGAACGCAAGCGCGGCCCCCAGTGGTTCGCCAAGTACCGGCTGCCGGACGGCCGGCAGGTGCAGCGGAAGGTCGGCCCGGCCTGGACTGAGCGCGGCCGACCGCCGGCCGGCTACTACACGAAGCGCACTGCGGAAGACTGGTTGCGGGGAGTGCTCGACGCAGCGCGACGGGGCACCCTTCCCGGCCTGGTCAAGACCGGCGTCACCTTCTCCGAGGCCGCCGACGAGTGGCTCCGCTACGTCGAGCACGACCGTGACCGCAAGCCCTCGACGATCGTCGGCTATAAGGCGATCCTGCGCGCCCAGCTTCTTCCCGCCTTCGGCGACGAACCGATCGAGTCGATCACCGCGGAGATGGTCGAGTCCTGGCTCGCGGGCTTTGATCGGGCACCGGCGACGCGGACCAAGGCCCTCGTCCTCCTCAGCGGCATCTTCAAACGGGCGCGAAGGGTCTATGGGCTACCGACCAACCCGGCCGCCGAAGTCGAGCGACCGCCGATGCGACAAAGCGGCGACATCGACGTCTTCTCCTTGGAGGAGGTGATGGCACTGGTCCGGGCGGCGTCGTCGACCCAGGACGCCGCGATCTATCTAACCGCCGCCTTCACCGGCCTTCGACGCGGCGAGCTGCTCGCGCTCCGTTGGCGCGACGTGGACTTCTCCAACCAGGTCGTCCGGGTCCGATCGAGCTACGCGGATGGAGCGCTCACGACGCCGAAGTCGGGCAAGGTCCGCTCGGTGCCGATGGCGCCTGATGTTGCCGAAGAGCTCGCGAAGCTTGGCCAGCGCGAGAATTGGACGGCCGACGACGATCTGGTCTTCGTCGGACCGAGCGGCAGCTACCTCGACGGCCGCGCGCTCCGCCGTCGCTACGACGCCGCCCTCAAACGGGCGGGCCTCCGCAAACTCCGCTTCCACGACCTCCGCCACACCTTCGGCACCCGCATCATCGGCAAAGCCGACATCCGCCGGGTCCAAGAGTGGATGGGCCACGCCGACATCCAGACGACGATGAAGTACCTCCACTACGCGCCTCGCGAGGGCGACGCCGCGCTGGTTGCCGAAGCGTTCCGGATCGAGGAGCCGCAGACGGCGAGTCCTCACGGAAGCACTTGACCGTAGGCCGCCGAGCCGCGCGAGACCTAAATGAGCTTCACCACCAGACGCGCACCACCCCTGCGTCTTCACGAACTGCCCTGCTCGCCAGAGGTATCTGCAAGTCGCAAGATGTCGCCGAGTAGGAGATAAGTTCCCACGACGAATCGCGACGCATCGAGTTGATTTACCTCTGCGTGGGCGCCTTTATGACCGGCGTCATTGACTGCGTCCAGTCGGCGACCGAGGTATTCGAGGTCACTTCGCATCAGGTCCGCAGCGGTGTCGCTGTCGGCTTGATCGACGATCCAATCGATGAGCCTGTTGATGTAATGCGAGTCCGTCATCTCCCGACCGTCGACTGGATCCCCGGGGGGCCGAAGCGCGTCAGCGGCAGCCTTAAGAAGTCGGCGACAGGTAGCAGCCGCACTCGCCCAATCCTCCGGGTTGGTCGAGGTGGTGTTCTCAAAGGCAGCAGAGAGTCGTGGTAAGGCGTCAGGGACCAAGCCAGCGAGGTTCGCGTCGACATTCGACCGGACAACCTCGAACGCGCCCTCAACCGCCGCACCGAAACGAAGCTCCTGATAGCGGCTGGCGACGTAGCTGTGAATTGCCCCGAGCACCTTCCCTAGCAAGCCCCGGTTGTTAGCGATCTGACCCCGAAGGCCGGCGCGCTCGGCCCGGCTGGCCTGAACCGCGTCAGCGGCCTGTTTTATAATCGGAAAGCTCTCGGTCGATACGGAGATTGGAGTGTCGCCGGAGACGGACAGCTGGGTCGTGGCCGCGTCGATCTTGGCCCCGATTTCTCCCACCGTGGCGGTCCACGCCCTCTCAGTCCCATCTTCCCCCCGGAACACCCGATTGGAGCGTCTCGCGGCCGCAAACGCCTCGGGTGGGAGCCCCGCGTCAGGGTAACCGCCGATCTCGTATTGAAGCCACTCCATCGCGTCCGTGTCATCGAGCAGGCGAGCAAGCCTGCTGGCGCGCAGGACAACGTCGCTGGGCGAGATACTTCCCAGCTCGATCTCCCCAAGAAGCTGCTCGGCAAGCCCCAGCGCTGCCTCTCGCCTCGTAGCGGGCGATCCATTCAGTAGAACCAGCAGAATAGTAAGGACGTGGCTGCCGATCACGCGACGCCAGTGATAAGACGGAGTTGTCCATCCAGGCGGGCGCACGGCGAACTGAGAAATGGTTTGCGAATACCTACTGGCGGGAGCAGCGACCATCGCCGGACCGCCACGACGACCGGTTCCCAGAGGCCGGTAAAGGTACGATCGCGTCACTGTGCTGGAAGAGCAATCAATTCTGCAGCTTCCGATCGACGAGCTGGGACTTGAGGTCCTACGAGACTTCGATCGCACTAGCCAGTGGAACGACTACAACTACGTCAACGAAGCTCGAAATGCTGGGTATGACAAACCAGCCATGGATGCGCTCTCTGAGGCAATTGGGTGGCTCCGAGCGCGTGGGCTAATCGTTCCCGACTTGAGTCAGCACGGCAGCAACGCTGCCTTCATAACGAGGTTTGGGCGGAAACTGCTCAAAGAAGGACCGGGCCACCTGCATGCGACCGTGGGATTACAAGACGGCGTTCACCCCCTCATCGAGGGTGAGGCGCGTCCGCAGTTCATGTTGGAGAAGTACGAGCTTGGGGTTTTTGCGGCGATGAGGGCCGTCGAGATCAGGGTGCGAAAACTCGGCGAGTTCGGCGACGACGATTACGGCGTAGACCTGATGAACCGAGCATTCGGACCAGGCGGACCGCTGCTAGATGTGAAGGCGACCAAGGGGGAGCAGGACGGCATGCGATCGTTATTCGTGGGCGCCTACGCGGTGCTTCGTAACCCGGGAGGGCATCGAGAGGTCGATTACGACGACCCGGGCGAGGCTGCCGAGGCCGTGCATACCGCGAGCTTGCTGATGCGAATTCTCGACCGTGTCGAGGCCACGCAGTAGACGATCCACTCGACGGCGGCACCCTCCCAATTCCGACGCCGCCCGATCAGGTCTTCGGAGAGCGAGCGCACCTCGAGCCAGCGGTACCTCGGCTGCAGGACTCCCGTCCCCGGTAGGAGAGATTGAAGGCGTCGATGTAGACCCCTGCGCCCATCCCGGGCATCCTCGGAGGTGCCGCGCTAGGTGCCGTAGGAGTTCTCGCGGACCCACCGGGCGAGATCCGAGCGGGTAAACCGCATCCCGCGACTGCCGATCCTCACGTGTGGCAGGCCCTGCGAGCGGACCAGCTCGTAGAGCGTGCTCCGCGGTACGTGCAGCAGTCGCGCCGCCTCCGCGGCGGTCATCAGTGGCTCCGCGAGGAGGCCGCTCTCCGCGGTCGCCGTGCGCTCGAAGGCGGCCTGCCCGCTGTCTCTGGTTGCGCTCATAGCTCGATCTCCATGCTTCTCTCGATCCGTTGCACCCGCTCCAACTCAAGTCGTCGTTGTGCCCGCCTGATCGACTCGGCTGCCCGCTCCCGTGCCCGCCGCGCCGCCCGATCGCTCGGCTCCGCACCGAGCGCTGTGTCTCTGTCCCGGATGCCGTGCTGCTGTCGGTATCCCTCGATCCCTCGCACCGCCGCATCCCAGGTCGCCCGCCTCGACGCCTCCACCGGCCGCTCACCTAGCTCCCCGACGATGTAGTCAGGCGGGGAGATCCGCGCTGCCGCCAGAGCGGCGCGCTCGCGCTCGGCGAGCAGATGGTCGATCACCGCCAGTTCCGCCCGCGCCTGGTGCTCGACCGCCGGCGAGGCTCCGAGGTCGGCCCGCATCCTCTCGGACGCCTCCCGCGACATCGCGGCGGTCGCGTCGAGCCGCCGCGCCCCTTCGGCGTGAGCCTGGCGCTGATCCCTTCGCCGCCAGCCCGCGGACGGCTCGCCGAGGTCGCGGCGATCGGCCTCGATCCGCTCCAGACGAGCTTCCGTCTCTGCAAGTCGCTCGTTGAGATGCCGATGCGAGCGCTGGTTGGCCTCCTCGGCGCCGGCCTCGGCCCGCAGCTCGACGCGCCGCAGCGCCAGCTCCTCGCTCGGCAACTTCCCGAGCGCCGAGCGCATCGCCTGGTCATGGGCCGAGACCTGGGCGCCGTTCCGCTCGGCGGCCTCGGCGATGTGCTCAAGGCCCTCGCGCAGGTGGGGCGAGCGCGGCGCGTACTCCTCACGCTCGACCTGGATCTCGGGGGTGGCGTAGAACCACGTCTCCTCGCGACTACGCGATGCGGCGACGTAGAACTCCTGGCGGTCCATCGAGGGATCGGCCATCACGTAGGCGCGGTCCACCGTCGCCCCCTGCGCCTGGTACGTGGTGGCGGCGTAGGCGTGCTGGAGCGCCGGCGCCCCGTCGTTCGGGTTCACCGCCCCCAGGTAGACGGAATCGACACACAGCCGCCTGCGGGTGTCGATTCCGTCCAACACCACGGTCTGACCGACCGGATCGACCTCCGCCACCCACCAGCGCTCGCGGTTGTAGATCCCGGCGCGGTTGTCGTTGACGCGGGTGATGACCTGATCGCCGGTGGCGAAGCGGGCCTCCCCCACCTCGACCTCGGCCTCCCCGAGCCGACCTTCGGCCTTCATCACCTCGCGGGCCAGTGCGTTCAGGCGCTCGACCTCGGCGTTCCGCTTCGCGACCATCAGCGCGTCCTCGCCCGCGCCGAAGCTCCGCCACCAGTCGGCGACCATCGCCTCGCGGCGCGCCTCGGGCGTCTCAGCGGTGACCACCCGCTCGTCGGCCCGGTAGAGCGAGAGCGCCTCTCCCCCGCGCCCTTCCCGGATCCGCAGCGCCCCCTCACGGTCGAGCTCGTGGCTGTGGCGGATCACTTCGTCGAGGACGATCGGCTCGGAACGGTCGACCAGCGAGGCGAATAGGCCGCCCGCCTCGATCTCGCCGAGCTGGGCTGGATCGCCGACCAGCACCAGCTTCGCCTCGGCCGCCTCGGCGTGGTCGATGAGGCGCGCCAGCGTCGCCGAGTCGACCATCCCGGCCTCGTCGATCAGGAGGACCGAGCCGGGCGCGAGTGCCGCCTCCTGTCCCTCGGCGACCTTCCGGTCAAGCTCGCCGAGCAGGCGGGCGACGCTGGTGCTCGTCGGCAGCCCCTCGGAGCGCAGGACGTTCGCGGCCCGCCAGGTCGGTGCCGCCACCCGCAGCTCGACCCCGGCCGCCGACCAACCTTCGGCGGCGGCAAGGACTGCGTAGGTCTTGCCGGAGCCGGCCTCGCCGACGACCATCGCGAGACCCTCGCCGCCGATGAGGAGGTGCTCGACCATCGCCCGCTGGTCGGCCTTCAGCGAGCCGCGCTTGGCGATCACCCTCGCGGCGATCAGCTCGCCGGCGACGGCGCGGTCGTCGGCCGCCTCCATCGCCGCGGCGCCTGCGAGCGCCTGGCGCTCAAGCTCCCAGATCCGCTCGGTGGTGAAGACGGTGCCCTTGGCACTCTCGCCGATCGCGATCACGCCCTCGCCTGCGAGGTATGCATCGGCCAGCTCCTCGACCTCGGCGGCGGGGGCGCCGGCGGGCAGGTTCTGGGCGACGGCCTGGATCACGTCGCGGCGATCGAAGTGGGAGGCGTGGGCCGTCACCGTGCCCTCGACCGCCGCAATCGAAACCGTGCCTTCCGGCACTTGGCGGCCTCGATCGAAGGTCCGTCCGATCATCTCTCGATCGAGGCCGATCTTCTGCGCCCTGGACTGCCAGCGCTCGCGCAGGTTCCCGTCGGACACGTTGCGCTCCTTCGCCCTGCGCGTCTCCAGATTGGCGACCTGCCGGGCACGGGCCGAGGCGTCAGGGCCGGCCGCCTCGAGGATCTCCTGGCGGCGGGTGGAGAACGCGCGCAGGTGCTCTGGGTCGAAGCCCTCGATCTCGGCGATGCCGTTCCGCACCTCCTGCCAGCGGACCCCGAGCCGCTCGGTCAGCTCATGGCGCAGGTTCGCCCCGTAGATGTAGCCGGCGGTTTTCGCGTGGTCGTAGATCGCCGGGTGGTAGAGCCGCGTCCAGCGACCGTCCGGCCCCTGGGTCGCGTTGGCGACGAGGACGTGGGTATGGAGTTGGGGATCGCCCGCCCGGCTGGAGCGGTGGACGTAGGCGGCGGCGAGGAACCCGTTGCCGGGGACGAACTCGATCTCGGCGCCGCGCCGGGTCCAGCAGGCGGCGCGCTGCATGTAGTCGAGTGCCGCGGCGACAGAGGCGCGGTGCGCCTCGGCGACCTCGGCCGCCGCCGGGTGGCCGCCGAGCGCCCAGGTCAGGGAGACCGACTTCGGCACCGAGAAGGTCAGGTCGAAGCCGGGGATCGGTCCACGACCGCCGACCGCCCTCAGCCCGAGCGGTTGACCATCGGCCGGGTTCCGCCCGGTAAGAATCGCCGTCAACTGCTCACCTTCGACCTTGCCCTCCAGGCCGAGGTCGCGGGCGGCGTCGCCGAGCCAGTAGCCCTCCGCCTCGCCCTCGCCGGAGTAGTAGTCCTCGGCGCCTTCGGCGACCTTCTCCAGGTAGTAGGACTCCTGGCCCGTGCCGAGCTTGCCGATCGAGAGCATCAGCGAGAACGTCCGCGCGGCCCGCGGAATCCGTCGTGGGTCTTCGCCATGCCCCCACTGACCCGTGAGCCGGGCGTATGGACCGGGTGGGCCTCGGCCGCCATTTCCCGATTGGCCGACCGGGGCGACAGTTGCACCGGGTGGCATCGAGAGTCCATGCCCCCGTTGTCAACGGAGGGCGCGATTTGCATCGGGTGGATTTAGCGAGCCCGACGCGCGACAGCCCACAGGGACACCTCCTGATGTACAGTGACACCATGGGTCGGACCCAGATCTATCTTGGTGAGGAGGAGCTGAAGCTCCTCGATCGTGCCGTCCGCGAAACCGGCGCATCGCGATCCGAGTTGATCCGCCGCGCCGTCCGCGCCACCTTCGGCGGCCAGGCGGCGGAGGAGAGGCTGCGGGCGCTAAAGGCGAGCGCCGGCTCCTGGCGCGACCGATCCGGCGACGGCGCCGCATACGTCGAGGAGATCCGCTCGGGCGACGTGAACGAGCGGCTCGCCCGCCTCGGCGTGCGGTGAAGCTGCTCGACACCAGCGTCGCGGTCGACCACCTGCGCGGATCGGATCCGGCGGTCGATCTGCTGACCGGTCTGGTCGAGGACGGCGAGCCGCTCCTGGCGAGCGAGGTCGTCCGCTTCGAGCTGCTGGCGGGCGTCCGCCCGCGGGAGGTCGAGGCGCTGGAGGCGTTCTTCTCGACCCTCTCTTGGGTCCCGGTCGGCGAGGAGGTCGCGCGGGCCGCCGGCGAGCTTGCCCGCCGTCACCGCCGATCCCACTCCGGCATCGACGACGCCGACTACCTGATCGCGGCGACGGCGGTCCTCTTGCGGGCGGAGCTGCTGACCACGAACGTGCGTCACTTCCCGATGCTCGCCGGGCTTCGGCCCGCCTATTGAGCAGTGGTCGGGGCGGGCGGTGAGATCAGTTCGCCGGAGGCGAACTGATAGTGCGTGAGGGGCTGTGCTGTCGTGGCTGTGATGGTGGCTGCTGGACTCTGAGGTAGGTCTCGTCGGTGCGGGCGCTGATGACGGATCCTGCCTCGTGTGGAGGTGGTTGGTGGTGGCTCTGGGGCGGTGGGATGGAGCCTGTGGACGCCTGGGTGGATGCCGATGACTCAATCGATGACTGGCCTAATCCTCAACGCGTTCCGTCTCAGGCTCCGAAACGTTATGTCTACGCCCGAGCTACATCAGCGGCAGCCGGGCACTACGTCCAGTAGAAGAAAATCGCCTCCGCGATGCATGCCGGTTTCGTTGCGCCGGCGATCTCGAACGTCTGGCGCATCGTGGCGCGTACGCCACGGTCGGACTCATCCAAGGACAGAAGCTCGAGACGCATCCTCAATTCGGAGTCGACCGGTACCGGCGCCAGGAACCGGACCTTGTCGTAGCCGTAGTTGAGCGTCGAGCCGACGCCGGTGAGGAGGAAAATCTCGCAGGAGAGCTTCGGGCCGAGGGAGAGGGTCAGCAAGCCGTGGGCGATCGTGGAGTCGAGGCCGGCCTCGGTCTTCGCGCGCTCGGGATCGACGTGGATGAAGTATTCGTCGCCGGTGTCGCGGGCGAAGTTGTCGATCGCCTCTTGGTCGATCAGGGTCCAGTCGGAGACGCCGAGCTCCTCGCCGAGCAGACCTCGGAGCTCCTCCAGGCCTTCGATCGTCCTCATGGCTCTTCTCCTCTCGGTGGGTGTAAACGGTCGAAGGCGCCGCGGTGGAAGATCAATGGTTCGTCGGGATCTCCGAGGTCGAGCTCGACCACCCGCCCCAGGACCAGCCAATGGTCGCCCGCCGTCTGCCTGGACTCGATCATGCAGTCGACCCAGGCGATCGCGCCGGCCAGGATCGGTGAGCCGGACGGCCCCCTACGCCACTCGAGATCGGCGAACTTGTCGCCGCCGGAGACCGCGAAGGCCTTGGCGACATCGACCTGGGCTTCGCCGAGGACGTTGACGCAGAAGCGGCCGGTGGCCTGGATGGCGGGCCAACTGGTCGAATCGAGGGCGGGGCTGACGGCGATCAGCGGTGGCTCCAGCGATACCGCCATAAAGGATCCGACGGCAAGGCCCGAGGGGCCGTCGCCGCCATGCCCGGTGACGACGCTGACGCCGGTCGGGAGATGGCCCATGACCTTGCGGAAATGGAGGCTGTCGAAGGTGGCCTGCTCGTTCACTACGCCCTTCCTCCCTCCTTCAGCCCCAGCGACCTCCCGATGACCTCCTTCATGATCTCCTGCGACCCCGCCCAGATCTTGGTCACGCGAGCGTCGGTCCAGGCTCGCGCCACGTCGTACTCGGCCATGTAGCCGTAGCCGCCGTGAAGTTGGACGCAGAGGTCGATCACCCGGTTCTGGGTCTCCGCGCTCCACCACTTGGCCTTGGCGGCGTCGATGCCGTCGAGCTCACCCGCGACGTGCTGTTCGACGCACCGGTCGACGAACGCGCGCGCCACGTCGAGTTCGGTGACCGCCTCGGCGAGAGTGAAGCGGTTGTACTGAAACCTCCCGACAGGCCGACCGAAGACCTCGCGCTCCTTGACGTATTGCAGCGTGCTCGCGAAGGTGGCCTCAGCATGCGCCAGGTTGACCACTGCGGTGTGCAGTCGCTCTTGGGGCAGCCGCTCCATCATCGCGCGGAAGCCGCCGTTCAGCTCTCCGATGACCTCGGCGTCGGTGACCCTCACCTCCTCGAGGAAGATCTCACCGGTGTCGGCCTCGGGCTGGCCGACCTTCTCCAGCCGCCGCCCACGCGAGAACCCCGGCAGCGATGCTTCGACGCCGAACATGGTGATGTCGCCGCGTCCATCCCCGGTCCGCGCTGCTAAGACCACGAGGTCCGCGCTCATCCCGTTGGTGATGAAGGTCTTGGAGCCGTTCAGCACCCATTCGTCCCCGTCGCGCTTCGCGGTGGTCCGCAAGGCGGCAAGGTCGGACCCGGCTTCCGGCTCCGTCATCCCGATCGCGGTGACCATCTCGCCGGTGCAGAAGCGCGGTAGCCAACGGCGGCGCTGCTCCTCGGTGGTCAGCTCCAGCAGGTAGGGCGCGACGACGTCCGTGTGGATGCCGATGCTGGACGCCAGCGCCAGGCCCTGGGCCGCCAGGGCCTCACCGAGGACGACGTTGAAGCGGAAGTCGTCGATCCCGCCGCCGCCGTACTTTTCGGGCACCGAGAACCCGAGGAAGTCGCTCCGTCCGGCCTGAAGCCAGAGCTCCCGGTCGATCCCGTGGCGCTCGCGCCAGGCCTCGTGGTTGGGTGCGACCTCTCGCTCGATGAACTGCCCGAGTGCTTCGCGGAAGGCTTCCTGCTCGTCGGTGAAGATGGTGCGCTTCATCGTCCCTGCCCCTCTTGATGCTCGATATGGGCAGCGACGGAGCTGCCCTCCTGGTCGACCCAGCCATGGCCCGCCGCGTACTCCAACATCGCGTCGAAGTCAGCCTCGCCCGGATCACCCTCCTTGACACCCGCGGCCGCTCGCAGCCAGGCGATGTCGACCCATGCCTGATCGGCGGTTGCCACGCGGATCGCCCCGTCGGGGGTCGCCTCGCCGGCCATCAGCTGCGCTCCCGGCGGCAACGCGACCACCGAGAGGGACTTGAAGTCGTCCGCTCCGGTGAGGGTCGCGGTCGGCTCACCCGCCGCGACGTTGACCTCGATCCTCATCGCGCGCTCCGATCGGTCGCCGCCGCACTTAGCTCGAGCTCCTCGCGCCGCACCTTGAAGGTGGCATTGCGTGGGAGCGAATCACGCAGCTCCAGATAGCGGGGCACCTTGAATTTGATCAGGTGCTCGCCGCAATGCCCGAACAGATCTTCCGGCGAGACCGGCATCTGGTCACGAAGGACAACGAAGGCAGCGACCTCTTCGCCGCGAACCTCGTCACGGATCCCGATCACCGACGCCTCGACCACCGCGGGGTGCATTTCCAAGACGTCCTCGATCTCGCGTGGTGCGATGTTCTCGCCGCTGCGACGGATCATCGCCGACTGGCGCTCGAGCATGTAGAGGTCGTCGGTCGGGGAGAAGTAGCCCCGGTCCCCCGTCCTGAACCAGCCATCGTCGGTAAAGCTGCTCGCGGTCACTTCCGGCCTGTCGAAGTAGCGCTCGAAGACCGCCGGCCCCATGACCTCGATCGCGCCCGGCACATCCGGACCGCAAAGATTGCCGTCCTCGTCGACGACGCGGACCGTGCTTCCCGATTCGAAGCGGCCCCCGCAGAGGATCCCGCCGAGGGCGCCGTGGATCCGGGAGGCGTCGACGAGACCACTGCGCCGGCCGCCGGTCATCGTCACGATCGTCGTCTCGGTGGAGCCGTAGCCGCTGTTCATCGAGACGTCGAAGCGCTGCTGAAACTTGTCCCAGTCCTCGAGCGCGATCGATCCCTGGATCCAGGCCAGCGTATGGTCCCGGTCGTCGGCACGGGCGGGCATTTCGAGCAGGTGGCGCGGGACCGGCTGCATCATCACCGCCCAGGTGAGTCGATTCGTGTCCACCGTGTCCCAGAACGTCTCGCGGTTGAAGCGGTCGACGTGGAACACCGGCGCCCCCAGGCTGAAGGGGGCCAGGACCCCGCAGACGAGTCCCGCCTGGTGGTTGAGCGGGAGGAAGTTCAGGATCCGGTCCTCTCCCTCCATCACGTGCCTGCCCCAGGTGCGGAGGAAGTATGCGTAGTCCGCCTGCGTCCGCTCCACGCCCTTGGGGATTCCGGTGGTGCCCGAGGTGAAGAGGATGACGGCGAGGTCGTCGGGCTGGGGCAGGACCGGCTCGAGGGGCGACGCGACAGCCTGCGTGACCTCCGACAGCTTACGGATCGCATGACCGTGATCGATCCCCCGGCGTACCCGCCCCTCGGTGGCGTCATCGCAGAGGACGGCCGTGGGCTCGACGACCCCGGCCGCGATGCCGATTTCACGGGCCTGGAAGCGGCAGTTGACCGGGACGGCAACCGCGCCCGACAACACGATGCCGAAGAACGCGACCATCCAGTCGACGCTCGGCTCGGCGACGATCATCACCCGCTCGCCACGCTCGAGCCCGGCCGCCCGCAAGGCACTCGCGGTGCGCAGGCCCCGGTCGACCAGGTCCTCGAAGGTGATCGAGGCGACCGCGCGGTTCTCGTTCGCGGCGATTAGCGTGAAGCACTCGCGGGCCCCGCGGTCCACGCCGCTCAGGAGGATCTCGGTGAGGGTCACGTGCCCCGATCGCATCTCTGACGTCATCTTCTCTCCCTCACGCTCGCGAAGGGCTCAGGCGGAGGCGGGCTCGTCGGTGTTCTCCTGCTCGGCCGCAGTCGGGGTCCGGCGCCGCCAGAGGGACAGTCGACCCTCGAGCTGGGAGAACCCGACCGCGAGGATCAGGACGGTGCCGTTGAAAAGTTCAGTCACCCATGATTCGGCGCCCGCGAGTTGGAGCCCCTTGACCCCGGTCGCGAGCAGGTAGCCGGCGATCAGGGCACCGACAACATTGAAGCGTCCCGGCTTGATCTGGGTGGCACCGAGGAAGGCCGCGGCGAAGGCCGGCAACAGGTAGGAGCCGCCCGTCCCCGGCGTCGCCGAGCTCAGCGTGCCCGCCAGGATCAGACCGGCAAAGGCCGCGATCACCGAGCCGATGATCAGGGCGGCGAGAACGTAGCCCTTGGTCCGGACCCCGGCCAGTCTCGCCGCCTCGGGGCTTCCCCCGATCGCGTACAGGCTCCGTCCGAACGGGGTGTGCTCGAGGAGGTACCAGGCGATGGCAGCGAGCGCGAGCAGGTAGAAGAACGGGATCGGGATTTCGAAGATCTGGGTGGTGCCGAGGTCGGTAAGGGCCTGCGGCAGACCGATGATCTGTTCCTGGTGGGTGATCAGGCCCATCGCGGCGAGCAGGATCGAGCTCATCGCCAGGGTCGCGATGAAGGAGTTGATCCTGACCCACACGACCAGGGTGGCGTTGGCCAGGCCTACCGCGACGCCGGCGGAGAGACCGAGGACGATCGCCAGGGGGACGTCGACCCCGGTCGTCGTCAGGTAGGCGATCAGCACGGATGCGACCCCCATCATGTTCCCGATCGAGAGGTCATAGGCCCCCGCCGCGAGCGGGAAGAGGAGACCCAGGGTGATCATCGAGGTGATCGCCTGTGACCCGGCGATGTCGATCCAGGTGGTCTTCGTCAGGAAGGTGTCAGGGATCCAGATGCTGAAGAGGATGAAGATCGCGGCAAACACGTAGATCGCGCTGATCCGCGAGAACGACAGAAGGCGCAGACGCTCGCTCCAGCTCCGCCCGGGCGGCGTCGCATCACTCCTCCGTGGTGGCGTTTGCGATGCGGTGGTCGAGTTCATTTGTGCATCCCCTCTCTGGCGGCTCGCAGGCTGTGTTCGACGACTTGATCAGCTGAAACCCGGTCCTTGGAGAGCTCGGATACGACTCGTCCACCGCCGAAAATCAGGATCCGATGGCAGATCGCCGCAAGGTCCTCGGGCTCGCTCGAGCTGACGATGATCGCCACACCCGTCTCGGCGATCTCGACCAGCTGCCGGAAGATCGCGACCCGGGCCCCGATGTCGACACCTTGGACCGGCTCGTCGAGGACCAGGACCTTCGGCCGTGAGCGCATCGCGCGGGCGAGCACCACCTTCTGCTGGTTGCCGCCGCTGAGCGTGGCGATCAGGCGCTCGGGGTCTGGCGGGACGACGCCCGAGCGCTCGATCCAGGGCTGTGCCTCGACCTGCTCGCCTTTTCGCCCGAGCCAGCGGATCGGCCCCTTCGATTCGATCCTGGTCAAGGTCACGTTCTCGCGCACGGTCATCGTCGGGATCGTGGTCTGGGTCCCGCGGTCCCTGCCGACGAGGACGACGCCATGTTCCAATGCCGAGCGCGGGGTCTCCGGGAACAGCCGCTCACCTTCGACCAGGATCTCGCCGGCCTCGGCACGCGTGCCCCCTCCCAGCAGGTAAGGAAGCTCCTCGCGCCCTGACCCGACCAGCCCGGCCAGGCCGAGGATCTCGCCGGGGCGAACGGAGAGGGACGTGTCGGCGAGCGAGCGTCCGAACAGTCCCTTCGCCTCGAGCACCGCCTTCTCCGCGCTGGGCTCGATCTGCTCGATCTCGGTGTCGATCGCCCGCCCGACGATCAGGCGCACCAACTCGTCGTGGTCGAGGCCGTCCGAAGGACGGGTCTCGACCTTGCGACCATCTCGCAGGACGGTGATCTCGTCGCAGATGTCGAGTACCTCGTCGAGCCGGTGGGAGACGTAGAGGACGGCGATTCCGCGCCGGGTGAGGTTGCGGATCACGGTGAAGAGCGACGCGACCTCCGGCTTTGCCAGCGACTCGGTCGGCTCATCCAGGACGAGCACCCGAAGGGCGGCGCCCTCGTCCTCGCGTAGTGCGCGGACGATGGCGATCATGCTGCACTCGAACGGGCTCAGTTCGGCAACCTGACGACGCACGTCGATGCCCACCCCGGAGTCCTCCATCAACCGGCGGGCCTCCTGCTCGGCCTTGCCGAGGCGGACCCACACCCTCGAGCCGTAACCGCGTCCGAGGGCTAGGTTGTCGACGACGTTCAACGACGGGATCAGGCCGAGGTCCTGGTGGATGAAGCGAATCCCGGCACCCGCCGAGGCGGCTGGCGAGCCGAGCGCGAAGGGCTCTCCGTCGAACCAGGCCTCGGCTCCGGACTCCGGTTCGTGGTATCCGGCCAGGACCTTGATCAGGGTCGACTTGCCGGACCCATTCTGCCCGACCAGGCCGTGGACCTGTCCGGCCCTCAGGGAGATCGAGACGTCCTCGAGCGCAAGCTGCCCGGGGAACCTCTTCGAGAGGCTCTCGATCTTCAGCACCTCGACGTCAGAAGTGACGATAGTGCCGGCCATCGGCTCTTTCCAGCGATCTGTCGCGTGCCATGAACTTTCCTCCGTGGCGGCGCGAAGATGATCCGCGCCCAGTTCCCTCGACCCAGCGTCCGAATGCACGTTAGTGCCCATTAACTAATCCTGAAGTTAGCCTTCCCAGGAGACACTGTCAAGGCGTCTCTAAACACCAACAGTGGCAATCTTCAATGAATAGTGAGTGCTAACTGCTATCGTCGCGCCCAATCGTGGGATGCTGCATAGGAGGAGGATTCGATGGCACTTTCAGAGAGCTTCAAAGCGATCGCCAAAGAGGTCAACAACTGGGGTCGTTGGGGCCCCGACGACGAGCTCGGCACGCTCAACCTGATCGAGCCGGACGCGGTCGCAGCCGCGGCGAAGCTGGTCCAGACCGGTCGGACCTTCTCTCTGGCGATGCCGCTGAGCGCCGACGGCCCGCAGATCGGCAGGGTCCAGGGCCGCGTCAACCCGGCGCGGACGATGACTGCGATCAACCTCCTGCTAACCGGCGATCCCGCCGACCCCGCCTACAGCGACGACGTCGTCTACACGGCGCTTCAGGCAGGAACCCATTGGGACGCCCTCTCCCACGTCTCCTTGGGCGGTCGTCTCTACAACGGCTTCGAGGCCGGGACAATCACCGATCTCGGCGCGGCCAAATGCGCGATCGACAAGGTCAAGAGCATCGCCGGACGTGGGGTCCTGCTCGACATCGCGCGCTTCCGCGGCGTGGAGAGGATCGTCGATCCGCTGGAAGTGACGGCCGCCGAAATGGACGAAGCCGCCGAGAAGCAAGGCGTCGAGATCAAACCGGGTGACATCCTCCTGCTGCGGACGGGACAGATCCAGCTGCTCGCCGACGGGGACAAGGTGACCTACTTCGAGACCACCCCGGGCCCCGGCAACGAGGCGACGCGCTGGTTCCGCGAAAAGGACGTCGCCGCCGTCGCGACGGACACGATGTCCTTCGAGGTCTGGCCGAACCCGGAGGGCAGCGTGATGACCGTGCATGCCCTGAACCTCGTCGAAATGGGCCTGACCCAAGGTCAGAACTTCGACCTCGAGGAGCTCTCCAAGGACTGCGCCGTCGACGGGCGCTACGAGTTCTTCATCTCTGCCGCGCCAGAGCCCTTCGTCGGCGGGGTCGGCAGCATGACCAACCCGGTCGTCTTCAAGTAAGCGCGGGGATCACCGGCAGCACCACGTGCGAGAGACGGTCCACCGAGTGGTGGATCGTCTGCTCGTGGACGGCGAAGTCCGCCTGGGGCGAGGACGTCCAGTCCCCCGTCTGCGGATTGCGGTCGAAACGCGGGAAGCACGAACTCGAGACGTCGACCCGGATCCGGTGGCCGACCTCGAAGACATTGGCCGTGGCGATCATGTCGACCTCGATCCGGTGCACTCCCGGTGATGCCCCCGAGCCGCCCTCGTCGCGGTTCCAACGAAAGATCCCGTCGCAGAGGTTGCGCGCGTAGCCGTCCGGCGAGACGTCGACGAGCTTGACGAAGAAGTCGGCGCTCGGACCGGTCGAGCTGATGTAGAGCACCGCGGTGACCGGACCGATCACGGTGAGACTCTCCGCCAAGGGCTCGGAGGTGTAGACGAGGACGTCGTCCCTCGCCTCGATCAGAGTCTGGTCGAAGACGCCGCCGGGCAGGAGCGCGGGCCAGCAGCAGAGACCGCCGCCGCGGGTCGGGACGGGATCGGCCGGATCGGAAAGGTAGGCGTCCGACCCGGTCGGCTCGACCGTCGGGCCAAGCGTGCCCGCGTCGGCGGTGGCCTGCCCGCCGAGTCTCCACTCGACGAAGCTCGTCCCGGGCAAGGGCCAGTCCTCCGCATCGACCCACTCGTCAGTACCCATCACGAAGAGACGCACCGGAGCGTCGGACTTCCACCTGACGTCCTCGCCCTTCAGCCACCGGTCGAACCAGGCGATCTGCATCCCGTCGATGTCCACGGAGGCAGGACTAGAACGGACCCCGAAGTTCCAGTCACCGACCAGATGGGTGAGCGGATTGACGTGATGCCACGGACCGATCGTCAGTCGGTGCGCGGCCCGAAGGTCGGGGTCGGCGGTCTGCTCGCGGACCCCGACGAAGTTGCGGAGGGTGCCGGCGAGGAAGCTGTCGTACCACCCACCCATGCTGTGCACAGGCACGGTCACCTGGTCGTAGCGCCCCTCGAGGGCCACCCGGTGCCAGTAATCGGAATCGGGCCCGTGCCTCAACCATTCCCTGTAGTACGGGGCGACCGGATCGAAGACCGTGAGCTCTTGAAGAGGCGTCACCTCGAAGAACTGCGCCATCTCGTTGATCCCGCCGATCATCCGGTGGTAGGGATCGGTGAGGGCGGGGTCCTCGGCCCTCGCCCGCCGGAATTCGTCGGGGGCCAGCGAGGTCATGGTCCAGCTCAGGTTGAGACCGAGCGAGAAGGCGCCACCTTGGTGCGTCCAGGTGTCGCCTGCCCCGGCGCAGGTCAGCTGCGGGAAGATCGCCCGCAGGCAGGACGGCCGGGCGATCGCCGCGAGCCATTGGGTGGCGCCGACGTAGGACATCCCGAACATCCCGACGTTCCCGTCAGACCACGACTGGACTCCGCACCATTCCACCGTGTCGAAGCCATCGTCGACCTCGGTCAGGAACGGTTCGAACTCCCCTGCCGACCCGTAGCGTCCACGCACGTCCTGGATGACGACCGCATAGCCGGCTCGCACCGCCCGGACGATGTCCAGCATCAATTTCGTGGTTTCCTTGGCCGCCTTGCCATAAGGGGTTCGCTGCAGGAGGACCGGGTGGCGGCACTCGCGGTTCGGGCGGTACACGTCGGCCCGCAGCTCGACGCCGTCGCGCATAGGCACGACGACGTCGAAATCGACCACGGCCTCACTACCGATCTCAGGCGCCGTGGCCAGCGGCTCGACGC
The DNA here is from genome assembly GCA_963782515.1 of uncultured Actinomycetes bacterium. Classification (GTDB taxonomy): domain Bacteria; phylum Actinomycetota; class Thermoleophilia; order Solirubrobacterales; family 70-9; genus VAYN01. Next base: position 116,917 of record CAWAJY010000006.1, read on the forward strand.
TCTGCGCAACTTCTCCCGAATCCATGACCACTTGGTCCCATCCCCTGGCCGCGGCCAGGGAGTTAGTTAGCAGTAATTAGCAAAGCTACCGAATGCTGAACGGCGAGGCAACATGCCTCGCGCCGATCGGTGTATGCCGCTCTAATTGGGACGCTGCGAGAACAGCACGGCGAGGGCGGCGCGACGCAGGGAGGGACGCTCCACCGCGGTGATCTTTCGCTGATCGTCGGTGGCGCGAAGGTTGATCAGCCCGATGCAGCCGAAGATCGCGATCCGGGTCTCCATCTCGGAGAGCCCTGGCTGCGCTTTGTTGAGGGCATCCATCCAGTACCGGTAGTACTTCCAAGCCTCCGCGCGGTTGGCTTCTCGGTCTTTGGGATCGAGGTTCTGCTCCTCGTGGAAGAAGACTTTCATCCAGCCCTGGTTATGGCTCGCGAAGTCGATCTGGGCATCCACAAGGATCTCCAGGCGCCTGACCGGATCCCGCTCGTCGGCCGCTTCTTCGGCGAACTCGAGCAGGCTTTCGATCACATAGTCATAGACGCCAAGCAACAGATCGGTCTTCGAGGCGAAGTGGCGGTAGAGCCCCGGTCCGGAGATGCCGACAGCCTCGCCGATGTCGTCGACGCTGACGCTCTTATAGCCGTGTTCGGCGAAGAGTTCTTTCGCGGCGACCAGGATCTCCTGACGGCGCGGCGTCGAGGCCCCACGTCGCGAGGAAAGTCTCGTCGTCCGGCTCACGCGGTGACCCTACCCGCGCGGAGCCTCGTAGCTCGGCGCGGCATCTCGCCACACCGGGCGACGAGCGGCTTCAAGGTGATTTGAGTTCGTGCCATGGCCCTTGCGAGTTAGTGCTTGCTAATCTCTTCTCCGAGGAGGGAAGTTATCACCCCAGAGAGCTGCACCATAAACGGAGCGCCGCGCATCGTCCGGAACGGCGGCCTTCTGGTCGTCACCATCCCGGACCGCTCCCGGTCTCGGCGTGGGTACCTGGTCGCGGCCGCCGCGCCGATGCAGACCGAAACGATCCGGCGCATGACCGAGGACGCCCGTGGGCAGATCAACGTCGCTCTGCCTCCCGACCGCTGCGAGATGCTCGACCTGACCCCGGTCGGCCGCTCCTCGAGTCGCCGGTTCGTGCCGGTGAACGCGCGAAGCTCCCGGGCCCCGGGCCTCTCGGCGGCAGAGCGGGCCGAGACCATCCGGGTGCTTGCCGACCCGACCCGCGGTCGTGAGGATCTGGTCGAGCCGGGATTCGTGCTGCCGTTGCAGACGCACGGTGGCGGCGTGCTCGCCCGGCCGGAGATCCCCGAGGCGGCGGTCGAGCTCGCCGAGGCTGCCGGCCTCCCCGCCGCCGGAGTCTTCTGCGAGATCCTCGGCGACGACGACGAGCCAGCAGATGCCCGCGAGGTCGACCGGTTCGCAGAGGCCCACGGGGTGCCCGTCCTGTCGATCGAGCGCCTGATCGCCTTCCGGAATCGACCCGGCGTGACCGTCAGGCGCGATGCGAGCGCGACCATTCCCACCCCGCTGGGCACCTTCGAGGCGGTCGGATTCCAGGTCGGCGCCCTGGAGACCTTGGCGCTGATCCGCGGCGCGGTCGAGGACCAGGCGGGCGTGCCCGTCCGACTGCAGACCCGGTGCCTCGGCAGCGCCCTCGGCTCGAGGCTCTGCGACTGTCGCGCCGAGACCGACGCCGCGCTTGACCTCATCCGTGAGCTCGGGCAGGGCGTGCTGGTGCTGGTCCCGTCCCAGGACGAGCTGACCGGTCCGGCCGTCGGCCCCTTTCCGAGCGACGGCGAGCACCTCGCATGTCGCGGCCGAGACCTGGGCGCGGCGGCCCAGATCCTCGATCTGCTCGGGATCGCCGGCGCGCGCCTGATCTCCGATCGGCCCGGTAGCGGTGAGGTCGAGCGGCTGACGCTCCTGGGCATCTCGATCACCGATGAGATCCCGCTCTTCTCCGGTCCAACCGCAGTCGACGGGCGTGCAGCGGCCTGTCAGGCGGTGGGAGAGTGACCTCGACCGCGCTGCCGGTGAAGGTTTCGTCCCCTACCGCCCCACCGAACGATTCTTACCGCGCGGCGATCGAGGCCTTCGGCGAGGTCGCCGAAGCACTCCGCGGCCACTCCGAGCTCGATCAGCTGCTCCATGTGATCTCGCGCAAGATCTGTGAGCTTGTCGGAGTTGAGCGCTGCAGCGTCTACATGCACGATCGCGAGGCCGGGGTCTACCGCGGGCAGGTAGGCCACCCGAATCCGAAGGCCAACGATCCGCTGATGAAGCGCCTCGTCTGCGGGGTGCCCGGCGACCGTTTCACCCAGCAGATCGTCGAGACCAAGGCCCCGCTCGCGATCCGCGACGCACAGCGCGATCCGCGGACCGTCCGCTCGGCGATGCGGGATTGGGGGGTGCGGTCGATGCTGGGTGTGCCGATGGTGTTACGCGACGAGGTCATCGGGCTGATCTTTCTCGACACCCGCGAAGAGCTTCATCCCTTCAGCCCGTTGGACGAGGAGCTGTCGAGCGCCTTCGCCGGGTTGGCCGCGGTCGCCGTCTCGCAGTGCGAACTGATCGCCGAGCTGAGTGCGAGCCACGACACGATGGCACGGCAGAACCAGGCCCTGCGGAAGGTCGCCGCGGTCGACGATCGCTTCACCAAACTGGTGGTGAGCGGAGGCAGCCTGCCGGAGGTCGCGGCGGCAGTCACCGAACTCACGGACAAGCCCTGCGCCATCTTCGACACCGAGATGCTGTGCCTCGCCGCCGCCGGTGACGATTGTCCGGCTGTGCCGGGCACCCGGCACCTACTGACGGAGCCCGAGGTCGCGGCGGCGATCGCGGCGGTCGAGCCGCAGAGTCCCGCGGTCATCGGCCCGTTCCGCCGGCTCGGGCTCGCCGAGCGCATGCTGATCTGCCCGGTGACCGTACGCGATTCCCGGATCGCCACGCTGGTCTTGTTCGCACGCGGCAGTGGCCTCCGCAGTGGCGACGCGTTGATCGGTCGGCGTGTCGCCGGCATCGTGGCGCTCGAGATCAACGCCGAGCGACGAGCCGCCGCCGCGGAGTGGAACGCGCGGTCGGCCTTGGCGGCCCAGTTGCTGCGCGGGAGCCATGACATGCCGAGTGTCGAACGTCGAGCAAACTACCTGGGGGTGCGACTCGAGCACCCGCACGTCGTCTGCCTCTTCGGCGCCCGCGACAGCGAGGAACTGGAGCTGCCGGACCCGGAGACGATCTCCCGTTCCCTGGCCGAACGGGCCTCCGACCTGACCATCCTGGCCACCGGCGCCGTCGAGGGGGTGGCGTTGATCGCCGAGGTACCTGCGGCCTCGACGCTCCACGAGAGCATCGACCTTCTTCGCGAGATGGTCGCCGAAGTCTGCGTCGAGCTCGATCCTGATCGCCGTCTGGCGGTGGGACTCTCGCGTTCCTGCCGGGGTGTCGACGACTTCCTCCGTGGCTATGACCAGGCCCGACAGGTGTTCAACTGCATGTCGCTCACCTCCGAGGTCGCCCTCGGCGCCGATGACCTTGGCCCGGGCCGGTTGTTCCTCGCGGCCGCCTCGACCGAGGAAGCTCTGCGTTACGCGGATGACGCACTCGGCTCACTGACCGAACCGGATGCCCCACCCGAGTTGCTGGAGACCCTTGTGGCCTACTTCGACGAGGCGCGAAGCATCCGCCGCTCGGCCGTGCGGTTGAACGTCCACGAGAACACCGTGCGTCACCGATTGACGAGGATCGAGGAGGCGACCGGCCTTGAAGTCTCCCTTGAGAGCGACGATCAGCTGACGGCGCAGATCGCCCTCCTGGTCTTACACCTGCGCAAGGAACTGCCGACCGCCTGATCCTCTCGGGCGAGGCCTCAGCGGCCGCGCCAGACGGGATCGCGCTTCTCGAGGAAAGCCTCGACGCCCTCGCGAACGTCGTCACTGGCAGCCAGTCGCGAGAAGGCCTCGGCCGAACGACGCCAACCCTCCTCTTCATCGGCGAAGGTGCACTCGAGCATGATCGCGCGGGAATCCCGGAGAGCGAGCGGGGCGTTTGCCGAAACCCTCTCCGCCAGCGCAAGTGCCGCCTCCAGAGCGTCGCCATCGGCGACGATCGAGTTGACGAGCCCATGGCGAAACGCAGTCTCGGCGTCGAACGGATCACCGGTCAGGGCCGCCTCCATCGCCACGTTCAGGGGCAGCCTGCGACCGAGCCGGAACAACCCGCCCGCCGCCGCCGCCAGCCCGCGCTTGACCTCGGGGATGCCAAAGCGCGCGCCGGTGGCAGCGACCACCATGTCGCAGGAGAGGACGATCTCGGTCCCGCCCGCGAGAGCCAGGCCCTCCACGGCGGCGATCAACGGCTTCGTGCGCGGGTAACGAACGATCCCGGCGAAACCACCCTCGGCGGTCGAGAGTTCATCGCTCCTTCCATCCCTGATCGCCTTGAGATCCGCGCCCGCACAGAAGACGGGTGGAGCGCCCGCGATCACCAGGGCCCTGACCTCAGGATCGCCCTCGGCTCTCCCCACCGCGTCGGCGATACCGCCGGTGACCTCAGGACTGACCGCGTTGCGCGCGCCTGGGCGGTTGATCGTGATCACGGCGCACCGCCCCTCGACGCCGTAGAGGACCACGCCCTCCGGACGCCCGACCGGTTCGCCAGTCACGAGCCGAGCACCTCCAACGCTCCGATTGCGAGCAATCGGGTCTGCGCTTCCATCACCTCGAGATCGATCTCGCTGTCGCCCATCGCCCCGCTGCGGTAGCGGGCGACGATCCCCTCAACCACGCAGGCAAGCTTCCAGCGAGCGAACCCGAGGTAGAAGGAGATGTCAGTGACGTCGGTTCCGCTGATCTCCGCGTAGCGCTCGGCAAGATCGCTGCGGGAAGGAAAGCCGGGCGCGAGAGTTGGCGTCAGACCCAGCAGATAATCGGCGTCCTCACCGGGCTCGACCCAGTAGGCAAGCAGGACGCCAAGGTCCGCGAGGGGGTCACCGAGCGTCGCCAGCTCCCAGTCGAAGATCGCCTCGATCTCTCCGGCAGGAGTGAAGGCGACGTTGTCGACGCGGTAGTCGCCATGGACGATCGCCAGACGGGACTCCGTCGGCAGACGTTCCGCCAGCAGCTCGTAGGCACGGTCGACCTCCTCGACCGTGCGCGTTCGGCTTGCCTCCCACTGGCCCTGCCAACGGCGGAGCTGCCGCGCCAGGTAGCCCTCCCTCCTGCCGAGGCCGCCGAGGCCGACCGCGTCCGGATCGAGGCTGTGGAGATGCCACAGGGCTTCGACCAGGCGGTCGGCGAGCAGCGGGCGCTGCCGGATGTCGAAGTGCGCGGCGACCTCCGACGGATCGCGCAGGACGAGGCCACGCATGAACTCCATGACGAAGAAGGGGGCGCCCAGGACCTCTGGGTCCTCGCAGTGCGCGATCGTTCTCGGCACCGGCAGGCCCGTCGGTCCCAACGCCTTCATCACGCGGTATTCGCGTGACATGTCGTGGGCCGACTGAAGCACGCCGTGAAGGGGCGGCCGCCGCAACACCATCCGACGATCGCCGGCGTCTCGCACTTCGAAGGTGAGGTTGGAGCGGCCGCCGTCGATCTTGCAGATGACAAACGGCCCCTTTGCTTCGACGACGTTCTCCTCAAGCCAGGAAGATGCTCGCGCGACGTCGATCGCTTCGGTGAATTGGTCGTCCATGCCGCGAGGCTAGGGCCGCAGTGGGCGCCGACCTAACCCCTCCTCGGCGAGGGTGTCGTCTTTTCCAAGCGCCGCTACGGAGCGACGTAGCCGCCGTCGACGGTGAGAACGGATCCGGTGGTGAAGCTGGAGGCATCGCTCGCGAGGTAGAGGGCCGCGCCGACGATCTCCGCCGGCCGACCGGCTCGCCCGAGCGCGTATCGCGAGGCCTCCTCGCTGAAGTCCTCCATGTTCCAAGCCTTCGAGACGTCGGTGAGAAAAGCGCCCGGCAGGATCGCGTTGACACGGACGCTCGGTCCCCAGGTATGCGCGAAGGCGACCGTCATCGCGTTGATCCCCGCCTTGGCGGCGGCGTAGGGGATCACGTTCGGTCGCGGGTGGCTGGCCGCGACGCTCGAGACATTGACGATCGAGCCCCCGACTTCTCGGGCCATGCGGGTGCCCACCAGAGCCGAGAGCCGGAAAGGCCCCTTCAGGTTGACCGCGATCACCTTGTCCCAGTATCCCTCGTCGATCGCGTCGACCGAGTCGTAGAACGGCGACTTGCCCGCGTTGTTGACGAGTACGTCGATGCGGCCGAAAGCCTCGTAGGCGCTCTCGACCAGGTCGTCGAGCTGGCCCCAGCGACTGACGTCGGCGACGATCGGCTCGGCCCGGCGGCCGGTCCGCTCCACGATCTCCTCGGCCAACTCCCTGCAGGTCTCCTCGGTGCGTCCGACGATCGCCACGTCGGCACCGGCGGCCGCGAATCCGAGGGACATCGCCCGGCCGAGGCCACGGCTACCGCCGGTGACCAGAGCCGTCTTCCCGCTCAGATCGAACCGTGCCGCGGGCGGGTGGGTCGCATGGTTGTCGGCAGTCATCCGGAAGGCTCGCTTTCTTAGGTGCTCAACAAGATGCCGGCGCCCGGGCGAGATCGCCCGAGCGCCGGCCACTGCGTCGACTGCGGATCAGAGGATCGCTATTTAAGACCCCACAGTTCTTCGTACTGTTCTTCGAAGTTCGACGGGAAGTTGTAAGGCTTTTCCACGTCGGCGGGAACGTTTGCTTCGGTGATGATCTGGGCCGGCCCCAGTTCCTGCTCTTCGAAGAAAGGTTCTCCGTTGGATTTCCGGATCGCACCTTCGGTCACGATCCAACCGCCGGGCGTCTGCGGGCGGGCGATACCCATGGCGACTTCGCCGTTCTTGATGTATTCGAGGACCGCGCTGCTGAGCGTGGCGGTCACGATCTTCGTTTCGAGGTGCGCGGCCTTGAGCGCCTCGGGGATCCCGATGGACATGTCGCCGAAGGCCGGGATCAGGTAGTTGGTATCCGGTTCCTTCTGGAGGATCGAGACGACCTGGCTCGGCAGTCCTTTACCGAGTTCCGCGACCGTCACGTTGGTGGTCTTGACCTTCGCTTCAGGACAAAGCTTGCTCATTTCTTCTTTCAGGCCTTTTTCGTTGCTGCCGAGGATCGGGAATTCCGGCACGGTCACGTACTGGACGGTGGCTTCGCAACTGCTGTTCACCGCGATCCACTGGGCCCACCATCTGCCAGCCTGTTCGGCATCCGCGTTACCCGTCGCGTTTTCGGGTTCCGCGCCCTGGAGGTTCATGAACGTGGCGCCGTTCGCTTCGAGTTCACCCAACTGCTTCTTGAACAATTCGGTGGGGACGCCGGACGAGACGACGAAATCGGGCTTTTCGGCAACCGCCTGGTTCCAGGCGCTGGTGATTTCGGCCGGAGTCGCTCCGCCTTGGATGCGTTTATAGGTCCAACCGAGCGCGTTTGCCGCGGCTTCGACTCCTTCGCTGATTTCGGTGCACGCCTGCACTCCGCAATCGACGTAGGCGATCTTTTTGCCCTTCGGTGGAGCTTTTTCCATCGGATGCCCGGCCTGGGGGATTTCGGTCGGTTCTTCCTCGTGTTCGGCTACTTCTTCGGCGACTGCCGCCAGGGCGCCGTCGGCTTCTTCGCCAGTTTCACCGCCGGTTTCTTCCCCGGCTTCGGCACCACCGCCCGAGGCTTCGGTCGAACCGCCCGACTCTGAAGAGGAACTGCTGCCGCCACCCGATCCGCATGCCGCAAGGGCGAAGCCCAGAAGGCAGGTGCAACACAGGATCACCGCGGCACCCAGCAACTGCCGCCTCCGTGACGGCGAAGCTTTCTCAGTTGACATCTATTCGTCCTTCCTCGTAGCGCGTAATGTTAGTTAGCATTAACCCACGCGAACGTAGCACCGCAGACAACCTTGTCAACCCTCCTGAAGCACGCCGTCGGAGACGACCACACCGGGCGGAGCTGTCGGCCTCCTATGCCTCTTCGCCGCAACGAAAAGAGGCCCGCCCGTCTCCTTTCTGGAGACGGGCGGGCCCTGGGAGGAGGGTCGGACGCTGGGGGTTGTCGCGTCGACCTGTTGGAGGAAGAGTCGAGCTACCTGAACGAGGGCATCACGCCGTTCATGAACAAGTCGAGCTGCTCGAGCTGCTCCTCGCGGGTGTGGGTTCCCTGGAAGAAGAAGTTCCAGCTCATCCATTCGAGCTCACCAGAATCGCCGTAGCACTTGTGCATCGGCTCGATCTGGCGTTTGACTTCCTCGACGGTGCCGCAGATCAGAGCGCCGGTCTCGAGCATGCGCTTGGTCAACTCGACCTCGTCCTTGAAGCTGACCGGCTTGTTCGGGTCGTCGGCGGCGGTGCGGAAGATCTCGCCGAAGCCGAATTTGTTGAAGTAGTTGTGGAACTCGTAGCCCGCGGTGGTGACCGCGTTCTCGAAAGCCTCCTCCTTGGTCTTGCCGAGCGCCAGATTGCGGACAGCGCCGCAGAAGCTTCCGAGCTCGCGCTCGTGGCCGGCCTTGGCCGCCTCCTCCTGGTAGGTCTCGCACCATTTGCGGAAGCGCTCTGGATTCGCCTCGAGGATGAACGGGATGGCCGACCGGCCGGCGGCCTGGATCAGGGTTGCGGGCGAAGCCGTGAACGGCACGAAGACCTGGGGATGAGGATCTTGGTAGGGGCGCGGAATGACGCCGATCTTTCGGATGATGCCCTCGTCGTCGATCTCGCCCTCGGAGCCGAAGCGCCGGGTCCACTCGACTCCAGCCCAGCCGCTGATGCCGTCCTTGTGTGGATACGGCACCTGATAGTGCTTTCCGTCGTAATCCCAGGCGTCCTTCGTCCAGGCGTTGATCAAGATGTCGTAGTACTCGTTGAAGATCTCGCGGTTGAGTTCCTCGGTCTCCGACGGCTTCAGTTCGTCGTTGAGCGGCACGCTGCCACCCTGGGAGAGGATCTGCACCCACCGCTTCTGATAACCACGTGCCAGGGCGACGCCGGCGCGGCCCTTGGTCAGCTGGTCGAGCAGCGCGATGTCCTCGGCGACCCGGATCGGATCGTGAGTCGGAAGGACGATCGACAGCGGCATCAACATGATGTTCTCCGTGCGCCCGGCAAGATCGGCGTAGAGCATCAGTGGGTTCGGCATAGCCTCGCCGCCCTCGGTGTGGAAGTGGTGCTCGGTCGTCGAGAAGGCGTCGTAACCCATTTCGTCGGCGGCCGTCACCAGGACGCGAAGTTCCTCGAGCATCATCTGGTAGCGCTCGGTGTTGCGCCCGATCGGCCGCAGCTTCTCCCGTTCCTCCCAGGAGTCCGCGTGGATCGTCGGCATCGCAAAAAGATCGATCTTCATGTTTCTCCTCTCGCTCCGACCGGCCCTCGGGCACGTCGGCTTTTGAACCTCGGAGTCGTCCCTCGGATACGTCTACTCCTTCGACCCCCAGAGGGACAATAGCTTAGTTGTTAGCTAGTACTAACTCATACCCAAGATGGAGGTTTCTCCATCCAAGGCGAACCCCTCGAAGCCTTCGGTCTCCACTCGCGAGCAGACGTCGGCGTACAGATCTAGGTTGCCGGGCAGGAAGAGGGCGGCGTGGGTCTTCCCCGGGATGTTCGCGCCGACGTTCCACGAGCGGACACCGATGCCCGCCGTCAGGATCGATGGCCTGCTGAGGAGTTTCTCCAGCCGTCGGTTCCACGCCTCGACCGCCTCGGCGGTTGGCTCGACGCTCTCGACCCCTTTCTCCTCCATCCAGGCCAACAGGCGTCCGATCCACCCCGCCGTGAAATCGATCACCAGCGGGATGTTCGAAAAGACGGTCTGCGGACCGGAGATCATGAACAGGTTGGGGAATTCGTCGATCGTGATCCCCAGGTAGGTCCGCGGCCCGTCGGCCCACTTCTCACGCAGGCTGCGACCGCCGCGCCCGCGAACGTCGATCGAGGTCAGGGCCCCGGTGCCAGCGTCGAACCCGGTGGCGAGGATGAGCATGTCCAGCTCATATTCACCGGCCGCCGTCTTGACGCCGCTCGGCGTGATTCGCTCGATCGGCGCCGTACTGACGTCGACGAGCTCCACGTTGGGACGGTTGTACATCTCGTAATAGGAATGCCCGAGCGGCGGACGCTTGGCCATCAGGGGATACCTTGGACAGAGGATCTCGGCGGTCTCCGGATCCTTGACGATCGCCCGGATCTTCTCGCGGATGTACTCGCAGGCGGCCTCGTTGATCTCCGGGTCGGTGAAGAGGTCGGCGACGGTTTCGAAGACGAAGTGGAACCCGCCACGTTCCCACCCGACGTCGAACGTCGCGCGAAGCTCCTCCGGGCTCATGTCCGCGCCGTTGCGCACCGGTTCGGTCATGTCGAACCCGTAGAAGTGGTTGTGGCAGCGCTCCCAGATCGTCGCGTAGTCGCGCTTGATCTCGGCCCGCTGAGCGTCGTCGATCGGATGGTTGCGGCCGGGCAGGACGTAGTTGGGCGTCCGCTGGAAGACCGTCAGGTGCTCGGCAAGGCGACCGACCTCCGGCACCAGCTGGACCCCGGTCGCACCGGTTCCGATGATCCCGACCCGCTTCCCCTCGAACGACACCGTCTCGTCCTTCGGCCAGCGGGCGCTGAGATAGATCTCGCCCTTGAAATCGTCGAGGCCCTCGAACGGCGGCACGTAGGTCGCCGACAGCAGCCCGGTCGCGAAGACGACGTACCGCGACGAAAGCGTCTCGCCCCCGCCCAGGGTGACCGTCCAGGTGCTCGAGTCCCCGTCGTAGGCAGCCGCATCGACGTGCGAGTCGAAACGGATGTCCTCCCGTAGGCCGAGGCGGTCGGCGGCGAAGGAGAGGTAGCGCTGCACCTCCTCCTGGCGAGGGAACCGGTGCGTCCAGTCCCACTCCTGAAGGATCTCCTCGGAGTGGCTCATCGCGTAGATCCAGGCCTCGCTGTCGGTACGGGCGCCCGGGTAGGAGTTCCAGTACCAGGTCCCACCGACGTCGGATCCGGCCTCGAGCAAGATCGTCGAGAGGCCGAGCCGGCGGAACTCGTGAAGCGTGCGCAGACCGCCGAAGCCCGCACCGATGATGATCGCGTCTGCGTCTATCTCCCTCATTGCTTATCACCTCTCCACTCGACGACGTCCTCGGGGTGATGGGCAACTTACCATATGGCTATTCGGTTTTTGAGACGGCGGCGGTCGGCGGAGTTCAGGGGTCGCCGCGCATCTCCCTCAGCTGGCGCAGCAGGAGCCGGCGCGCCAGGACCCAGACCTCGCTGTTTACCCCGATACTGTCGCTCGCCTGGGAGACGGCGACTCCGCGAGCGGTGTCGACGATGAGCCAGACGAAGGTGTGCCAGTCGGGGTCCGCCGGCGCGACATTCATTTCCCAGCCCGCGGCAGCGATCTCGCTGATCCCCCGCACGCCGTCCTCGGAGATCCGGTCCAGAGCCAGACGCAGTTCGGCATCGGTCCGCGCCACGACCTGCACCGCAAGGAACGCCTGGTAGAGAGGCCCGTAGAAGACGATGAAGATGTCGTCGAGGATCCGTTCGTCGCGGTCGGGCAGCGATGCTGCCTTCTCCACACGACGCCGGAAACGCTGCACTCCCGAGGCGACCGCGTCCTCCATGATCGCGAGACAGAGGTCCTGCTTGCGTGGAAAGTAGTGGGCGAGCGCGCCGGTCGAGAGAGCCGCCCGTCTGGCGACGTCGCTGAAGGTCATCGCGTCGTAGCCGTTCGCCGCCAGAGCCTCCAGCCCGGCGGACGTGATCTTGGCTCGGGCGACGGCCCGTCTTTCCGCCTGCGTCCTGCGTCGAGTCTCCGGCACGGGCGTGAGGATAGTCCGTTGACAGGTCCTCCTACGTGCTCTATAAAAACCGAATGATTATGTTGGATATTTCACGCCGTACCCACCGCGGACGAGAGGATGCACGGTGAAGACCCGGGCCGCCGTCTTGACAGAGCTGAATACCCCTTGGGAGATCCTGGAGTGCGACCTCGAGGGACCGCGCCAGGGCGAGATCACCGTGAAGATCGAGGGCTCTGGCCTGTGCCATTCGGAGATCCACATCTCCGCGGGCCGGCTCGCGGTCGGCCACCTCCCCATTTGCGCCGGCCACGAGGGCGCCGGGGTCGTCGTCGAGGTCGGGCCCGACACCTCCGGCTTCGAGGTCGGCGACCACGTCATCCTCTCGGCGCTCCCGTCCTGCGGCTACTGCCGCTGGTGCCAGAGCGGCCATTCGAACCTCTGCGATCTCAGCCGCCACCTGATGACCGGCGGTCGCTTCGAGGATCCACCGACCTTCCGCCTCAGCCACGAAGGCGAACGGGTGGGCCAGATAGTCGGCATCGGGGCGTTCTCCGAACTCACCACCGTCAGCACGATGTCGGTGGTGAAGATCGATCCCGAGGTGCCGCTGGACCGAGCCTGCCTGATCGGCTGCGCCGTGGCCACCGGCTGGGGCTCCGCCGTCAACCTCGGCTCGATCGAGCCCGGCAACACCGTGATCGTGATGGGGACCGGCGGGCTCGGGGTCTTCGCGGTGCAGGGCGCGGTCCACTCCGGGGCGACGAACGTGATCGGCGTCGATCCTCTCGTCGACCGGCACGCTCAGGTCGAAGCGCTGGGCGCGACCCACGCCTGCGCGAGCATCGAGGAGGGAACCGAGCTGGCCCGCTCGATGACCAACGGCCAGGGCGCCGACACCACGATCATCACCGTCGGCAACCTCGAACGCGACATGATCTCCCAGGCGCTCAGCTCGGTCCGCAAGGGCGGCACGGTCGTCGTCACCGGCCTCGGCGATCAGCGCGACTTCGACTACCCCTTCAGCATGGTCGACCTGACGCTGTCGCAGAAGCGCCTGCAGGGGTCGCAGTACGGCGGGATCGCGATGGGCCGGGACATGCCGCGCCTCGTCGACATGTACCGACGCGGACACCTCAAGCTCGACGAGGTGGTGACGACGCGCTACACGCTGGACGAGATCAACAAGGGCTACGAGGACCTCGAAGCCGGCCTCAACCTGCGCGGCGTCATCACCTTCGATTGACGGAGGACGGGCGGCGCAGAGCGTCGCCCCGATCACATCGAGACGCCGCCGTCGACCGGCAGCACGGTCCCGGTGATGTAGCCGGCACCAGCCGAGCCGAGGAAGAGGACGGCGTCGGCGATCTCGGTCGGCTCGGCGAAGCGACCCATCGGTATCAGCGCTTCGATCGCCTTGCGACCCTCCTCAGGGATGGAGTCGATCATCCGCGTCTGGGCATTCGGCGAGATCGCGTTGACGGTGACCCCGAAGCGGGCCAGCTCCTTGGCGGCGGTCTTGGTGAAGCCGATGACCCCCGCCTTGGCGGCGCCGTAGGCGGCCTGACCGACGTTGCCGTGCAGGCCGGTGTAGGAGGTCACGTTGACGACGCGTCCGTAGCCCTGCTCGCGAAAGTGCGGGACGCAGGCCCGGGTGAACCGGAAGGTGCCGCCGAGGCTGACGTCGACCACCAGGTCCCAGTCCTCGTCGTCGAGCTTCCACAGCATCTTGTCGCGAAGCAGGCCCGCGTTGTTGAAGAGGACGTCCACGCGGCCGGTCTCCTCGACCGCTTCGGCGACGACGCGCGCGACATCGTCTGTCCTCGACACGTCGGCCTCCGACGAGAACGCGCCGATCTCGTCCGCGGCGCGTCTGAGCTCCCCGCCGTCCATGTCCACCATCCACACGGCCGCGCCCGCCTCGACGAAGCGCCGCGACACAGCCGCGCCGATACCCCTCGCCGCGCCGGTCACGATCACCGTCCGGCCCTCGTAGTCAGAGCTGCTCACGCGATCCTCCGTTCCCGGCGGCGCGCTCGGCGCCGACCCGATTCGATTCCTGCTTTCTCAGCCTGGACAAAGGCACGATCAGCGCGGTGCCATCCGCAGCGCCCCGTCGAGCCGGATGACCTCGCCATTCATCATCTGGTTCTCGACCAGATGCACCACGGTGGCCGCGTACTCCTCGGGCCGCCCCAGGCGGGAGGGATGCGGGACGGCGGCGCCCAGCGCTTCCCGTACCTCCTCGGAGAGGCTGCCGAGCAGGGGGGTGTCGAAGGTCCCCGGTGCGACCGTCACGCAGCGGATCAGGGAGTCGGCGAGATCGCGTGCGATCGGCAGGGTCATGCTGACGATCCCGCCCTTCGAGGCCGCGTAGGGAACCTGGCCGATCTGACCGTCGAAGGCGGCGATCGAGGCCGTGTTGACGAGGACGCCCCGCTCACCGTCGAGCGGCTCGTTCCCCTGCATGCGGGCCGCCGCGAGGCGGCACACATTGAAGGTGCCGAGGAGGTTGATCTCGATCACCCGGCGGAACGCCTCGAGATCGTAGGGGTCTCCTTCGCGGGCAATCCTGCCGGGCGTGCCGATCCCGGCGCAGTTGACGCAGATCCGCAGCGGACGAGTTTGGGCTGCGACTTCCAGCGCCGCCTCGACGCTCTCGGCATCCCGTACGTCGGCCGGGGCGAACCGCAGACGTGACCCCTGAACGCTGTCCGCGGCGCCGGGCAGGTCGATGACGAGAACGTCGGCGCCGCGGTCGGCAAGGGCCTCGGCCGTCGCCCGGCCGAGGCCCGATGCGCCGCCGGCGACGACTGCCGAGACCCCGTGCGGATCCATCAGATCCGCTCGATCAAGAGACCGGTACCGAGCCCGCCGCCGCAGCACATCGAGACCATCGCGATCTCCGAATCGCTCCGCTCGAGCTCGTACAGGGCCTTGGTGATGAGGATGGCGCCGGTGCCGCCGAGCGGGTGGCCGATTGCGATCGCGCCGCCGTTCGGATTGACCTTGTCCATGTCCGCTTCGAACTCGCGCGCCCAGGAGAGGACAACCGAGGCGAAGGCCTCGTTGATCTCGAGGATGTCGATGTCGGAGAGCTCGATCTTGTTGCGGCCGAGCAGGTGCCTCGTCGCCTCGATCGGACCGGTCAGCATCAGCTCTGGGTCGCTACCGACCAGGCACATGTCGACGATCCGCGCCTTCGGCCGCAGGCCGAGCTCGGCTGCCCGGTCGGCCGTGCTGACCATCACCGCGCCAGCACCGTCGGAGATCTGGGACGAGTTGCCTGCCGTGTGCACGCCGTCCTCACGGACGACCGGTTTCAGCTTCCCGAGACCTTCCATCGAGCTCTCACGCATGCCCTCGTCCCGGACGAACGGACGCTTCTCGCCGGTGTCCTCGACCGGCGCCTCGATCGGGACGATCTGACCCGCGAAGCGGTCGTCGGCCCAGGCGCGGGCCGCCCGCTCCTGCGAGGTGAGCGCCAGCTCGTCGCAGTCCTGGCGGCTGATCCCCCAGCGCTCGGCGATCCTCTCGGCGCCTTCGAACTGGGTGGTGACCTCGAAACGCTCTTCATAGGACGGCGGCGTGTAGTTGCCGAATTTGGGGTCGATGCTGGTCCCCATCGGGACGCGGCTCATCGCCTCGACGCCGCAACCGATCGCCACGTCGACGACTCCGGCGGCCACCAGCCCCGCGGCCAGGGAGGTCGCCTGCTGCGAGGAGCCGCACTGCGCGTCGACCGTGGTTGCCGCGACCGAGATCGGCAGGCCGGCACCGAGCCACGCATGGCGCGCGACATCGAATGCCTGCTCACCGACCTGCGTCACGCATCCGCCGACGACCTGGCCGACGTCAGTGGGATCGATCCCGGTCCGCTCGACCAGACCGCGTTGGACCTCGCCGAGGACTTCCGCGGGATGGACTCCCGCTAGCGATCCGTTGCGCCGCCCGATCGCGGATCTCGCGGCATCGACAATCACTAGCTCAGGCATGGGACTCCCATCTCGTTCTCAAGTGCAGGGCGGATCGGCAGAGTAGGTCGGATGGCCGCCGCGGTCGACTACCGGCTCGGGCGGGGTGTCGAACTTCCCAACGCACCTCGTTCCCGTCCCCACCGGTCGAAGAACGGCGGCAGGTCGCCGGGGACGCGCATCGGAAACTTCGCCTCCCGCTTCTCCAGGTAGGCGTGGACGCCCTCGCGGACGTCGTCTCCCCCGCCCAGAGCGTGCAGCGCCTCCGAGTCCATCTCGTGGGCGAGCATCGGATCCCCGTCCAGCATCTGCCAGAGCATGCGTCGGGAGACCGCCGTCGCCACGCGCGAGTTCGCCGACAGCTCCCGAGCGAGGTCGCGGGCCGCCGCCAGGAGCTCCTCCCCGGGACGGAGGCTGCGGACGAGTCCTGAGCGCTCGGCCTCGGCCGCATCGATCAACCGGCCGCTGTAGACCCACTCCAGGGCGCGGGAGATGCCGACGATGCGCGGCAAGAAGTAGCTCGAGGAGGCCTCCGGGACCAATCCGCGCCGGGTGAAGACGAAACCGATCCGCGCGTCTACCGCCGCCATGCGGATGTCCATCGGCAGGGTGATGGTCGCGCCGAGACCGACCGCGGGACCATTGATCGCCGCGATGATCGGCTTCGTGCTGTCGAAGATCCGTCGCGCGATCACGCCTCCGAGGTCCTGGTGCCGGGCCATGTCGAATGGTTCCTCGCCCCGCTCGAAGGTGTCCTCCCCACTGCCCAGGTCGGCGCCCGCGCAGAACGCCCGGCCGCGGCCGGTTACGACCACCGCCCCCACCCCGTCGTCGCCATCGGTGCGGTCGAGCGCGTCGAGGAACTCCTCGATCATCCGCACCGTGGCGGCGTTCAACCGGTTGGGACGATTCAGGAAGAGGGTCGCGACACCGCCCTCGATCTCGAGTTCGATCTCCTCGTAAGGAAGCGAGACGTCTGCGTCCTCAGCCATCCCTTGAGGGTAAGAGCCACCCGACCACGGGCCCCGCGGAGGTCGGCGGCCGTTGTCGATTCTTACACCGAGAGAACGAGGCAGGCGGGGCTAGACGGCGGTCCAGCCGCCATCGACGGCGATCGTCTGGCCGATCAGGTAGCTGCCCGCGTTACTGGCGAGGAGCAGGAGGACGCCGTCAAGCTCGTGAAGCTCTCCGGTGCGGCCGATCGGGGCGCGACGGCGCAGGAACTCGAGGCCCCGCGGTTCGTCCCAGATCCCGGCGGTCATCTCGCTGGGGAAGAAGCCGGGCGCGATCGCGTTGACCCTGACGCCGCGGCGGGCCCACTCGGCGCCGAGCTGCCGGGTGAGGTTGACGACGCCGCCCTTACTCGCGGCGTATGCGGATTGGGTCAGCGGCGCGGCACCGGTGAGGCCAAAGATCGAGGCGACGTTGACGATGCTTCCAGATCCCTGTTGCAGCATCTGCCGACCTGCCAGCTGCGCCAGGCCGAAGAGCCCGACGATGTTGACGTCGACCATCTGCTGCAGGTAGGCGGTGTCCTCCTCCTCGGCCGCAACTCCACCACCCAGCCCGGCGTTGTTGACGAGGACGTCCAGCCGCCCGTAGCGCTCGACGACGGTCTCCACCAGGCGCTTGCGATCCTCGTCGGCACCGACGTCGCAGACGAACGGTTCGATCGTCTCGTGCTTGGCGGCAAGCTCCTCGAGCAGCTCCCCTCGCCGCGCGGCAGCGATCACGATCGCCCCGTGGCGGGCGAGGACAGCGGCGAAGTGGGCACCGAGACCCGAGGAGGCACCCGTGACGATCGCGATCCGACCGCTGAGGTCGAAGCCGCTGGGGAGCGCGGAGCTCACTCGCCGTATTTGGCCAGCTCGAGCTTCGCCAAGGTGCGTCGGTGCACCTCGTCGGGTCCGTCGGCGAGTCGCAGCGTGCGCTGCAACGCGTAGGCCTCGGCGAGGGGAAAGTCCTGCCCCACGCCGCCCGCGCCGTGCGCCTGGATCGCCCGGTCGATGACCTTCGAGGCCATCGTCGGCACCGCGACCTTGATCGCCGCGATGTCGCCGCGGGCGACCTTGTTGCCCACCGTGTCCATCAGCCACGCGGCCCGCAGGGTGAGCAAGCGCGCCTGGTCGATTTCGATGCGGCTGTCGGCGATCCACTCGCGCGGCACGCCCTGCTCGGAGAGCGGACGACCGAAGGCGACGCGAGAGCGCAGCCGGCGGCACATCAGCTCGAGCGCCCGCTCGGCGGAGCCGATCGAGCGCATACAATGGTGGATGCGGCCGGGCCCGAGGCGGGCCTGCGCGATCGCGAAGCCGCCGCCCTCCTCGTGGAGGATGTTCGACCGCGGCACCCGGACGTCCTTCAGCTCCACTTCGCAGTGACTCTCGGCGTCGTTGTAGCCGAAGACGAGCAGGTCACGCAGGATGGTGACGCCGGGAGTGTCCATCGGCACCAGGACCATGCTCTGCTGCCGGTGGCGTGGGGCGCCGGGATCGGTCTTGCCCATCACGATCGCGATCTTGCAATGAGGGCTACCGGCGTTCGTCGCCCACCACTTGCGGCCGTTGATCACGTAATCGTCGCCGTCGGTCTCGATCCGGCACTCGACGTTGGTCGCGTCGGAACTCGCCACCGAGGGCTCGGTCATCAGGAAGCAGGAGCGGATCTCGGCCTCCAGCAGGGGCCCCAGCCATCTTTCTTTCTGCTCGGCAGTGCCGAAGAGAGTCAGGATCTCCATGTTGCCGGTATCCGGCGCCGAGCAGTTCAATGCCTCGGCGGCAATCGAGCTGCGGCCCGTGATCTCGGCAAGGGGCGCGTAGTCGAGATTGCTGAGGCCCTCGCTCCACTCGGTGCGATGGGGCAGGAAGAGGTTCCAGAGCCCGCGGTCGCGCGCCTCGCGCTGCAGCTCCCCCATCGCCGCCGGGAAGTGGTGCGGATCACCCGACTCGTGCAGCTGCTCGGCATGGACGGACTCCGCCGGATACACGTGCTTCTCCATGAAGTCGAGCAGCTCCGCCTGCAGCCGCTGCGCGACCTCGCTCAGCTCGAAGTCCACCGGCCCTACTCCGTCGCGTCCGGGAAGAAGAGCCGGAGGGCGTTGTCACGGGCGAACTTGCGGCGGCGCTCCTCGTCGCGGAACTCCATACGCTCGATCTCCTCGAGGCAGCGCTCCATGCCGAGCACGGGGAAGTCGCTCGCCCACATCACCTTGTCGGCGCCGCGGGTGTTCATGAAGTCGACGATGGCCTGCGGAATGTGGCGCGGAGTGAAGGCCGAGCTCATGTAGTAGAGGTTCGGCCACTTAAGCAGGAGCTTCGCGCAGACCTCGGGCCAGGGCTCGCCACCATGGGAGAAGATCACCTTGAGATCGGGGAAGAAGCTGCAGACTGCGTCGACCGGCATCGGGTCCTGCGAGGCACCAGGAAGGAGCGGACCGGGGATGCCGACATTCAGGCCGACCGGGATGTCGAGTTCCGAGCAGGCGGCGTAGACCGGGAAGTAGGCCGCGTGGTCGTAGGGAAGCTGCGTTTCGAAGCCGATCATCCGGATCAGCCGAACGCCGGCCTCCGCCGCCTCGCGCACCATCGCAACCGCCTTCATGCCCAGGCGCGGGTCGACCACAAGGGAGAAGGCGATCCGGTCCGGCCAGCGCTCCGCCATCTCGACCAACCAGGCGAGGTCCGCCTCTTCCTTTCGCAGGTAGCCACCGGTGATCACCGCGCGTTCGACTCCGACCTCGTCCATCACCTCGATCACGGTCTCGGGGTCGGAGCCGCGCTCGAGTCGCTCGGCGAGCCCCGGGAAGAGGTACTTGACGTCGAGGCTCTCGTCGTCGCCCTGGGCGGTGAAGTTCGGGTTGACCCAGGCGTCGACCGGGCGGAACGGGAGCGCCATTCAGGATCCCGCCCCGCTCAGCGCGTGGGTGGCGACTCGTTCGCGGTGGGTCCGCGCGTCGCCGAAGAGGATCGCGTCGAGGACGCCTCGCTTGAGGAAGAAGTGGAGGTCGTGCTCCCAGGTGAAGCCGATCCCGCCGTGTACCTGGATCGAGTGGTCGGGGACCCGGCGCCCGGTGTCGGAGGCGTAGGCCTTCGCCATCGACGCGGCGACCGGGAGGGACTCCGGCTCGGCGTCCGCGGCCCAGGCCGCGCCGTAGACGAGCGAGCGCGAGTTTTCGGTCTCCAGAAGCATCTGGGCGCATCGGTGGGAAATCGCTTGGAAGGCGCCGATGGGGCGGCCGAACTGCTGCCGCTGGCCCGCGTACTCGACCCCCATCTCCAGCGCCCGCTGCGCCACCCCGACCGCCTCCGCGGCGACGGCGACTGCCATCAGGTCGAATACTTCGGCATACCCGTCGGAGGCGGGCAGGGTGTCGGCTGCCGGCACCTCCACGCCGTCGAAGGTGACCCGGGAGAGACGCCGGGTGGTGTCGATCGAGGTCTGTTCGACGATGCTGACGCCGGGCGACTTCGTCGAGACCAGATGCCGGCGGCCGGCGTCATCGGCGACGATCAGGAAATCGGCGATAGCCGCGTCAGGGACGACCGTCTTCTCGCCGTCGAGCCTGACTCCGCCGTCGTCGATCGCCCGGGCGACGAGCGAGGGCGCCGAGGTAGAGGTTTCGAGATCGGCCGGGGCGGCGGTCCCGATCACCTCGCCCGCCGACAGCGGTTGCAGATATCGCTCGCATTGGTCATCGCCCGCGCAACGGGCGAGCATCAGGCCGACGTAGGTGGTCGAGAGGAGCGGCGAAGGCGCGGCGGCGTAGCCCAGTTCCTCGAAGAGGACCGCCAGCTCCACCGTCCCGAGCTCTTGTCCGCCCCACCGCTCGGGTACGGCGAGCCCGGCCCATCCGAGATCGGCCATCTCGCGCCAACCGTCGGCATCAAAACCTTCCGCCGAGGCGGCGATCTCGCGCCGCGCCTCGGAGGTGTAGCGCGAGGCCAGGAAGGCCCGAGCCGCCTCCTTAATCGCCCGTTGCTCGTCGGTGAAGTCGAAGTACATGCTTGGGTGCCGTCGTCTAGCGAAGTCTCGGCAGGCCGAGGACGCGCTCGGCGAGTACGTTGCGCAGGATGTCGTTGGTGCCGCCCTCGATCGAGTTGCCGCGGGCCCGCAGGAACTCGTACTGCCAGGAGCCGTCGGCGACCGCCCGATCGGACCCGTGGCCGAGCGCCGCCAGCTCTCCCTCGACCTCGAGAGCAAGCTCGGTGACCGCTTGGTTGGTGTCGGCCCACTGCCACTTGCCGAGCGAGGCGTCGGCACCGGGGACGCCGCTCGTCATCGCGTTGGTCAGGCCACGGTAGGCGCCGAGCCGCATCGCCTCGGTCTCGATGTGGAGCTGGGCGAGGCGCTGTCGAAGCACCGGGTCCTCCGCCGCCGGACGTCCGGCCGGACCGTGCTCATGGAATAGATCGCCGAGCCGATCGAGGCGGTTGCGGACCTGCGAGATGGCCTCGAAGGCGATGCCCAGCCGCTCGTTCATCAGCGTCGTGATCACCACCTTCCAGCCCTCGTCGACCTCGCCGAGGACGTTACCCGCGGGGATCCGGGCCTCGTTCATGAAGACCTCGTTGAACTCGTCCTCGCCGGTGATCTGGACCAACGGGCGCACCTCGACCCCGTCCTGCTCCATGTCCATTAGGAAGTAGGTATAGCCACCGTGGCCGGGGGCGTCGGGGTCGGTTCGGGCGATCAGGATGCACCACTTCGCGTACTGGGCGAAGCTCGTCCAGATCTTCTGACCGGTCACCACCCATTCGTCGCCGTCCCTCACCGCGCGGGTCTTCAGCGAAGCCAGATCGGAGCCCGCCTCGGGCTCCGAGAATCCCTGGCACCAGATCTCCTCGCCGTTAAGGATCGGCTCCAGGTAGCGCCTTTTCTGCTCCTCGGTGCCGTGGGTGAGGAGCACCGCGCCGCCCGAGGTCATGCCGATCGTGTTCACCGCCCGCGGCACTTCCAGCCTTGCCGTCTCAGCTGCGTAGATCGCCTCCTCGACCAGCGTCGCCCCACGACCCCCGTACTCCTTCGGCCAGGAGACGCCGGCCCAGCCTCCTTCGAAGAGCCGGCGCTGCCAGGCGCGACGGAAGTCGATCAGAGCGTCGAGGTCGAGGTCCCCGCTCGGTTCCGGGCCGGGGTGGTTGTCCTGTAGCCAGGTGCGGAGCTCATCGCGGAATTGGAGCTCCGCCGGAGAGAGGGTCAGATCCATCGCGATTCACGGTACTGGTCGTCAAGACCTCCTCGAAAGGCCCATTGTCGAAAGTTCCGACGGCCATCGCGCCGCACTCAGATCGAGAGGCCGCCGTCGACCGAGACGGTCGTGCCGGTGATCGCGGCGCCGCCAAGACCGCAAAGGAAGCGTTGCAGAGCGGGGGCATTCGGGCTCGCCGGCGTGCGAAATTCCGTCATAGGCCGAAGTCCCGCCGGAAGCGCCGCGATCATGGGAGCGTGATCTGCGCGATGACGGGTCTCCCCCACCGACTGTTTTGGATTCGATCAGCCTGGTGGTGCCAGGACTGCCGGCAGAAGGTCGAGTCGTGCTGTGAGGGCGGCGGCTGTCCTTCGGTGGCCGAGGTGCTTCCGACCTCGACCGGCACCACGGCTGCCCCCACCCTCGGCCGATCCACCCTCTGAGCAGGGGTTTTACCCTGCGCTTTTCGTCCTGCGCTCTCAAAATTTCGCCGACGGGTCTTTCCCTTTGGCTTTCCCTTGAGACATCCCGGCGCCGCATCCGCCTTGCCAGAGCAGTGCATTTTTCCGAGTCACCGGTCCCCAAAACCGGCGATCCACGGGCACGGAGAAAGGATGTCCCGAAATATGTCCCCGACTCTGCAATTCTGAGCCGGAACCAGCCCGTCGACCTGGACAGAATCGTGCCTGAACAACCCAAATTTGGCTCTAGAAAGCCCTTCGTAATGAAGGGGTCATCGGTTCAAGTCCGATCGTCGGCTCTCGGGAGACCAACCAGTAGGCACTTCTGGCGGGCATCGCGATCTATCGGTCGACTGCCTCGCGTCTGACACCGTGCGCGACCCATCCGAGCGCGGCCATCCCGACGCCGTTGAGGACGGACGAAGCCGATCCCGACCACGATCGCCAGGGTCGTGTAGCCGATGCCCGGATCGGCAACGATCACGATCCCCGCGACCAGCTCCACGATGCCGACGAGGGCGTGCCAGCGCGACCAGGGTCACGCCGCCGACCGGGTGGCGGATCAAGAGCACGCCGACGATCGCACTCAGGACCCCGGATTCCGTCCAGAAGCAGGAAGAATCCGGCGATCACCGCCAGCGCGTCGCGATGCTCTCACTCGGCCTGAAGAGGATGATCACGCCCGCCACGATCTGAGCATCCCCGCCAGCAACAACAACCACCAGCCCCCGGCCCGCTCCTCGCGGCCTGGTTTCGGGTTCGACCGTCAGTTGGGAGTTTCGAGGTCATCACGACCGCCGGCCCGTAGTCCGATCTCGATCGCGTCCAGGCGGGCGCTGATGCGGTCGAGCTTCGCCGAGACGGTCTCCTCCTCGGAGGCTTCGTCGAGGCGACGGCGACCAGACTCGACGAAGGCCGAGGTGATCGCGGCGGTGATCACGGTCAGGAACCCGATCCCCACCACCATCACGAGGGCTGCCACCAGCCGTCCGCTCGTCCCGGTCGGCACGACATCCCCGTAGCCGACGGTCGTGACCGTCTGTATGGCCCACCACATGCCGGACCCGATATTCGGATAGTTCTTCCCGTCGATGAAATGCATGAGAAGACCGCTGACGATCGTCGCGGAGACGGTGGTGCAACCGATGACCAGCGCCGCCCGCCTAGCGGTCAGCGGCTTTCGCGCCAAGATCCTGACCGCTCGGGGGCGCGTGGGAGAGGCTGCTTTCGGCTTTGCTTCGGGTGCGGTCATGCCCAGGGGGGTCTAGCGGCGGCTGACCACGACGGTCACGGCGATGACGAGGGATACCGCGACGAGGGCTCCCAGGATGCCCAGCAGGTTGACGCCGGTGCTCTGGCGGACGTGATCGGCATAGGCCACGAACGCGATCGGGACCGCGACCGACAACAGCATGAGTACTCCCCGAAAGAAGTCGCGGCGTCCCCGCCCTTGTTCCTTTTGCCGGTCGGCCGCGGCGGTCGCCGCCTCGGTTCCGGCGGAGCCGCCTCCATAGAAGCTCAGCGTGCGGCTGCCGAGTTTCCGGGCGTGGGTCTCACAGCCCCAGGCCATCGCGAGCATGAAGGTCAGCGGAAGCACCCAGGTCGTGATGAAGATCGCCAGTCCGACCAGGGAGCCGAGCGCGGCTTTCAGGCGCCAGTGCGCGTATTTGTCGCGGGCGTCTTCTTCGGCCGAGACGAATCCGCCGAATACCAGCAGGAGGTAGATGCTCCGAACCCAGACCCGCAGGGGGCGGCGCGCAACGGGCTTCTCCGGAGCGGGGACATTTCGCACCGCCAGGAGGGCCTCACGGGCGGCGTCGACGGTCGGGTGCACGCCTCGCAGAACAAGAATCTGTGCGCTCGTCTCCAGATCTTCGGGGTCGTGCCCGTAGAGCGCCGCGACGCGTCGCTCCATGATCCCCTCCTGCCAAAGAAAGGCTAGATAGCCCGGGATCAACGCGATCAGGAACGGCGTGCCGGAGACTGCTCCGTCCACCCAGGAGGCCCGCGCGGTCCCACTACGCAGATCCTCGGCGATCAGCGCCCGGGGAGCGCCCGGTTGCTCTTCCCGGACACGCTCGGCCCATTTCCGCGACGGTTCGCCGAGCTGTCGGGCGCCACGCAACGTCAGGCGCTCGCAGACGTGCTCGGGGTCACGATAGGCGAGCCGTGCCAGGGAGCCCCATTCCCTCCGCCCGCCGTTCTTCTGCGCGGCGCTCTTCTCTGCCGGCGAAGTGTCCCCGGGACCTGCTGGATCGGCCGTGGCGTGCATCTGATGAATCTAGATCCGTGGCAACGGCGCGGGATACCGTAGTCCTCCACATCAATGGTCCGGGGTCGATGGCCTTGGTCGTGACGGCCTGTGGAGGCGGCAGCAAGCCGGAAGCGGTGCGCTCTCGACGCTGGAAGCCGATCTGAAGCTCACCAGCGCCACCGGATCCGCTTGCGAATAGGAAAGCGAGCGACCCGCCGGCGTCGCGCCGGTGGACGAGAAGGAAGCCTGTGACGCCGAACCCATCGCGGCGCGATGCTCTGGGCCGGATCGGCCGGGAGATGCGCGGCCCGGAGGGCCGACGCGGAGAGTTGGCCGCTCAGGAGAAGCTTCGTGCTCGCCCTGCATATCACCCACCCGGCGTCCCCCGGTAGCCTCGGCGGTCCCGCTGATGAGCGATTCCGCGACCCATCTTCTCCGCGCCGGCCGCCTTGACGACGTCGAGGCGGTGCTCGATTTCTGGCAGCAGGGCGGCGCGTCGCCGTCGTCGACGGAATCGGTCGAGGACGTGCGGGGACTGCTCGAGCGCGACCCCGACGCGCTGATCGTCGCCGAGGTCGACGGCGAGATCGTCGGCACCCTGATCGTCGGCTGGGACGGCTGGCGCGCCGGCTTCTATCGCCTCGCCGTCGATCCCGCCCACCGTCGCCACGGCCTCGCGACCGCCCTGGTCCGCGCCGGCGAGGAGCGCTTCGCCGCGCTCGGCGCAAAGCGCCTGAACGCGATCGCCGAATCCCACAAGCCCGCCGCGATGGCCTTCTGGGCCTCCGCCGGCTACGAGCTGCAGACCAGCCGCAGCCGCTTCGTCAAGACCCTGCCCTAAGCGACCGCCGCCGCGGCGCTCAGACCTGACAGCGCTCGCACCACCAGGTGGTGCGGTTGGCGTCGCCCTGGCCCCGGTGGTGGACGGTGCCGCGGCAGCGGGAGCAGGGGCCGCGGTGCTTGTAGACGCGAAAGCGGTGGCGATCGCCGAGCCTGACCGCGGAGAGCATCTGCTCGCGGGCGGCCTCGAGCACGAGGCGGAGGTCCTCGGCGCCGACCTCGGCGAGAGAGCGCCAGGGGTCGATCCTCGCGGCGAAGCAGGCCTCGCTCTTGAAGATGTTGCCGATGCCGGCGGTGAGGCGCTGGTCGAGGAGGGCGTCGCCGAGGGTGCGGGACCGGTCGGTGGCGCGAAAGATCGCGACGACGGCGTCGAGGTCGAAGTCCGGCGCGAGGATGTCGGGGCCGAGGCGGGCGAGTCGGGGGTCGATCGCGACTCGGCTCGCGCGCATGACGCGCAGGGTCGGGCCGCCGAACTGGACCGCGTCGGCGCGCTCGCCGGAGAGCACCGCCCAGGCCGAGGAGCGCGACCGGCGCCAGCGGGCCCGGTGCGGGTAGACGTGCCAGCCGCCGCTCATCCCCAGGTGGCTGTGGAGGACGAGGTCGCCGAAGCGGAAGACGAGGTGCTTGCCGTGGGCGTCGATCCCCTCCAGCGTGAGGCCGTCGAGGCGTTCGATCCCCGCCGCGCGACCGCGCGGATCGGGGGCGCTGACCGCGATCTCCTGGCCGACGAGGGCGTCGGTGAGCCGGTGCTTCGCGCGCAGGATCGTGTCGCCCTCGGCCATCCCCCCATCATTACCCGGCCGGAGGGGCGGCTCCCCACGCTAGGTTGGTGGAGTGCCGCGCCGCCGCCGCAAGCCCGACCCGCTCGCCCGCGCCGCCGTGCTCGGGATCGCCGGGGGACGGATCGCGATCGGGGTCGGCGCGCTGCTCGCCACGCGCCCGGCGCTGAAGGTCCTCGGCTTCGAAGCCGCAGACACCTCGGCCCGCGCCCTAGCCCGCATCGCCGGCGGACGCGACATCGCGCTCGGCCTGCTCACCTTCGCGGCCCGGGACGATCGCGAGCGCCTGCGCGAGGCCGCCGCCGTCGCCACCGCGGTCGACCTCGGCGACGCGATCTGCTTCGGCATCGCCGGCCGCGACCCCGCCGCGGGCCGCGCCGCCGTCCAGGGCATCCTCGCCGGCGGCGGCGCCACCGTCATCGGCGCCTGGGCCCTCCGCCGACTGAGCTGAGCGTCTGCAGTAACTCGTCGCTGGGACGACTTACTGCAACCAGTGCCCCTCAGGCCAGGTCCATCTCCATCTGCGGTCGCGCGCGCAGGCGCTCGATCGCCTCGGCGTAGGCGCCGTGCAAAGTGCTCCGGGTCGGGACGCCGCGGACGCCGTAGGCCTCGTCCATCGCCTGCGCCAGCGTCGCCTTGAACGTCCTCCCGTGCCAGGCGTGGGCCTCGCGCGCTCGCCCCACGTGCAGGTGGACGAGCTCGTGGAGCAGCGTCTCCAGCACATCGCCGGGACGGATCCCGGGGTAGGCGGTCACCTGCAGGCGATGTTCGGCGGGGACCGCGAAGCCGACCCGATTCGGCCGCGTGCTCGCCCGCCGCACCTTCAGCTCCGGCCGCTTCTTGGTCAGCGGACCGCCGGCGAAGACCGGCAGCCCGCGCAGCCGCTCGAGCTCCTGGTCGAGCTGGACCCCAGCGACCGCGAAGTAAGCAGGCGGCCGCTTGGCCGGGGTCCGACGCTTGGGCGGCGGCGCGCTCGTCGCCGGCCGCCGCTTCGTCCGCCGCAGTCGCACCTAGGCGCTAGGCGGTGCCGCCGCCGGTACTGGGACCGTCGTCGCCGCCACCGTTGCCGCCGGCGCGGAACCCGGTCGGGTTCGGGGTGAAGTCGTGCGACTCGATCACCCGGTCGATCAACCCGTACTCACGGGCCTCTTCCGGCTTGAAGAATTTGTCGCGTTCCATGTCGAGCGAGATTTTCTCGATCGGCTGGCCGGTGTGGTGGACGTAGATGTGGTTCAGGCGATCACGCAGCTCGAGCACCTCGCGAGCGTGGATCTCGATGTCGGAGGCCTGCCCTTCGAAGCCGCTGGACGGCTGGTGGATCAGGATCCGGCTGTTCGGCAGCGCCATCCGCTTGCCTTTCGCCCCGCCGGTGAGGATCAGCGACCCGGCCGACATGGCGATTCCGTAACAGATCGTCTGCACGTCGGGCTTGATGAACTGCATCGTGTCGTAGATCGCCAGGCCCGCGTAGGCGGAGCCGCCGGGCGAGTTGATGTAGAGGCTGACGTCCTTGTCCGGATCGTCCGCCTCGAGATGGAGCAGCTGGGCGATGATCAGGTTGGCCAGATCCTCGGTGACGGGCTCGCCGAGGAAGATGATCCGCTGCGCGAGCAGACGGCTGTAGATGTCGAAGGAGCGCTCCCCGCGAGCGGTCTGCTCGACGACCATCGGGACCAGTGGCATTTCAGTCTCTCTTTCTCGGTGTTCCGCGAAGCTTTGCGTGCTTTCCCTGCGCAACCATCGGGTTGCACATTCCCCAGCCTAGCACGTGTGCAACCATTCAGTTGCGCATCCGTACTCCAGACGAGAGGAGCAGTCCTTATGACCTTACCCAGGAGCGAAGGCGGACCGGCGGCGGACCGGACCGATGCCGGACGGGTCAGCCGCAGCGTCGAGCTGGACGCGGCGCCCGCCGAGGTCTGGGACGCGCTGACCGAGGAGGCGCTCTTGGCCGAGTGGCTCGCCGACGAGGTCGAGATCGAGGCCGAGCCGGGCGGCGAGATCGTCTGTCGCTATGCCGACGGCGAGGAGCGTCGCGGTGAGGTCGAGCTGGTCGAGGAGGCCGAACGGCTGGCCTGGAGCTGGCGGCGCGAAGGTGGCAGGTCCAGTCGGGTCGAACTGGTGCTGGACGCGGTCGCCGAGCGCACGCGGCTGACGGTGATCGAGACCGCGCCGGTACGGACGAGCGACCCCTTGCTCCTGGCCACGGCCGCCGGCCCTGGGCTCCGCGCCGCGGGACCGCGGCTCGCCGCGGCCGCCGGTCCGCCCCGGCTCGCCGTCGGCTGGGCGCCCCCGCTCGCGCGCCTCGCCGGGCTCGTCCGCCTGGCACTCGCCTAGGTCAAGGCGGTGCCGCAGCCACTCCCCCGACCGAGCGGTCCGGGCGACGAGGCAGCGGGCGCGGTCTTCGCCGCGCTTGCCGACCCGACCCGCCGCCACCTGATCGCGGTCCTCGGCGCGGGCGGCGGCGCGACCGCGACCGGGCTCGCCGCCGCGCTGCCGATCAGCCGACAGGCGGTCGCCAAGCACCTGGCGACGCTCGGCCGCGCCGGCCTCGTGTCCCAGACCCGCCGCGGCCGCGAGTCCCTCTTCGAGCTCGACCCCCGCCCCCTGGCCGACGCCGCCGCCTGGCTCACCACCGTCGGCGCCGAGTGGGACACCCGCCTCGCCGACCTCCAGCGCCACTTCAAAGCTTGATGCCCGCAGAGCCCGACCTGGGGCGATCTGGGCCTGGCAAGGACGCAGGGAAGCGAGCCGAGGGGAGCGCACTCCGGTGCGTGACCCGAGGCGAGCGACCGAGGACACCGCCAGGCGCCCCCAGATCGCCCCAGGTCAGTCGTCGTCGCCGCTGAACTTGTAACCCACGCCGCGCACGGTCACGACCAGCTCGGGTTTCTGCGGGTCGCGCTCGACCTTCTGGCGGAGGTTGGAGATGTGGACGTCGCAGGCGCGCTCGTCGCCGTCGAACTCGGTCTGCCAGAGCTCCTCCATGATCTGGGAGCGGGCGAAGACCTCGCCCGGGCGGCCGACCAGGAGACGGAGGAGCTGGAACTCCGAGCGGGTGAGGTTGACCGGGACGCCGCGCACGGTGGCGACGTGGCGGACGAGGTCGATCGAGACGGGCCCCGACTCGATCTTCACCTGCTGGGCCATCGGCGAGCGGTCGAGCTCGCGACGCCGCAGTTGTGCCCGCACCCGCCCGAGGAGCTCGCGCACCGAGAACGGCTTCGTCACGTAGTCGTCGGCGCCGACCTCGAGCCCCACGACCTTGTCGACCTCGGCGTCCTTCGCGGTGAGGACGATGATCGGGACGGCGCTGCGGGCCCGCACGTCGCGGCAGATGTCGAGGCCGCTCGGGCCCGGCATCATGATGTCGAGGATCAGCAGGTCGAAGGGGATGCCGTCGCCGAGCAGGTCGCTCGCCTCGTCGCCGTCGGCCGCCGGGGTCACCTCGAAGCCCTCCTGGGCCAGCGCGTAGCCGACCGAGTCGCGCACCGACGGCTCGTCGTCGGCGATCAAGATCCGACCGCTGCTCATATGCCTGCCTTCAACTCGTAGCTCCTACTCATGCTTTCTTCAACTCTCGCAAACATCGCCCCTCGCCCTTTATACGCCTCTTGGCTTAAGCGACGGGCGTAGGCATGGGTTGTGCAAGCGGAAGACGCACCCAAAAGGTGCTCCCCTCACCCAACACGGATTCGGCCCCGATACTTCCGCCCATCACGTCGACCATGCGCCGGGCGATCGCCAGGCCGAGCCCGAAGCCCTCCTGCTTGCGCGACTCGCTGCGCCGGTAGAAGCGCTCGAAGACCCGCTCGATCTCCGGCCCGGGGATGCCGGTGCCGGTGTCGATCACCTCCAGCACGACCTCCCCGATGCCTTGGTGGCGACCGCGCAGGGTCACCGTCCCCGGCGGCGGCGTGTTCTTGAAGGCGTTGGTGAGCAGGCCGATCATCACCTGGCGCAGCAGGGTCGGGTCGCCGGTCGCGGCGAGGTCCTGCTCGACGTCGACGACGAGGTCGATGCGCGGCGGCGGGTCGACCGCGGCGACCACGTCGCGCACCGCGATCGCCACGTCGACGACCTCGTTCTCGGCCGCCCCGCGGCTCTCCACCCGCGCCAGGGTCAGCAACGAGGCGGTCAGCGCTTTCATCCGCTCGGCGTCGTCGGCGAGGCGGTTGAGGAAGTGGTCGCGATCGAGCGGGTTGTTCTTGGCGCCGCTCTGCAGCACCTCGATCGCTCCCGACATCCCGGCCAGCGGATTGCGCAGCTCGTGCGCGGCGTTGGAGATGAAGTCGGCTTCGGCGAGCTCGCGGCGGAGCTCGTCGGTGCGGTCGCGGAGCACCGCGAGGACGGCGCGCTCGTCCGGCAGGGCGCGGGCGGTCATCGCGTAGGCGCGGTCGCCGATCCGCAGCGCCGGGTGGGCGGCGAAGCCGACCTCGGCGGCGCGACGCAGCTGCGGCTCCACCACTTCCGGCGGCTCGCCGCCCTTGCCGAGCAGCCGCCCGGCGGCGCTGTTGGAGAAGCGCACCGGCCCCTCGTAGTCGACCACGATCACCGCGTCGGTCAGGCCGTCGAAGATCGCCGCCAGCTTGTTGCGGTCGGCGGTCAGCACGCCGAAGCTCTCCTGCAGGGAGGTGCGCATCATCTCCAGCGAGCGCGCCAGGTCACCGATCTCGTCGACCCCTTGGGTATTCAGGGAGGCGTCGAAGGAGCCCTTCGCCATCTCCCCCGCGGCGCGCGCCAGCACCGACACCCGGTGGGAGATCGCGACCGCGATCAGGAAGCCCGCCAAGACGCCGATCAGCACCGCGACCAAGAGCGCCTGCTGGTTGTCGCCGAAGACGTAGATCGTGCCGGCGGTGATCAAGCTGACCGCCGCGAAGGCGCCGGTCAGCCATAGCCGCATACCGAAGCGTGGAGCTTCGGCCTGCGGTCGCGTCAGCTGGTGGGCGTCGCCGCTTGCCATGAGCAGTCTCTAACACAATCCTGCCAGAGAGGGCGCGGGCGCCTCTCGGACACGCCCCCGTGGAACAATCGCCCTCCTTGCGGACTCTCGTCTTCATCCCTGCCTGGAACGAGGAGGCGTCGGTCGACGCGGTGATCGCCGACGTCCGCGCCCACCTGCCCGAGGCCGACATCCTCGTAGTCGACGACGGCTCCACCGACACGACGTCCGAACGGGCGCGCGCCGCCGGCGTCCTCGTCGCCACCATGCCTTTCAACCAGGGGCTCGGCGCGGCGCTGCAGACCGGCTATCTCTGGGCGCTGCGCCAAGGCTACGACTTCTGCGCGCACCTCGACGCCGACGGCCAGCACCCGGCCGCCGAGGTGGCGCGGGTCCTCGCCGAGGTGCAGGCCGACCGCGCCGACCTGGCGCTCGGCTCACGCTACGCCGAGCAGACCGAGCCGCTGCCGGGAGCCGAGCTGCACGGCGACAACTATCAGGCGACCTTCACCCGCCGGATCGGCATCAACGTCTTCCGCCTGCTCCTCACCCTGGCGACGCGCCAGCGCTTCACCGACACGACGAGCAGCATGCGCGCCGCCAACCGCCGGGTGATGAAGCTCTTCAGCGAGAACTACTCGCCCGACTTCGCTGAGATCGAGTCGCTGCAGCTGGCGGTGCGCGAAGGGCTGCGGGTCGAGGAGGTGCCGGTGCGGATGCTCGAGCGGACCGGCGGCAGCTCCTTCCTCACCCCGCTGCGCTCCGCCTTCTTCATCTTCAAGGGCCTGATCGTCATCCTCGTCGGCCTGTTCAAGCCACGCCGCGCGGAGGCAGAGCAATGAGCGGCGCGCTCCCCCGCGTGCTCGCCGCGCAGGCCGACCACGTCAGCCTCACCGCGCAGACGCGGATCATCGCCGCCGCGCTGGCGATCATCTTCATGGTCTGGATCCTCGACCTGATCCGCCGCGACCGCCTCCAGGAGCGCTACAGCGTCGTCTGGTTCGTCGCCGGGCTGGCGATGCTCGCCGGGGCCGCCTTCCCCGGCCTCTTGAAGCTCGTCGCCGACGTGATGGGCGTCCGCGACACCAACGTCGCGCTCTTCTCGATCGTGCTGCTGCTGCTGCTCGGGCTGGCCCTCAACTTCAGCGTCATCATGTCCCGCCAGGCGGCCCAGATCACCCGCCTCGCCCAGGAGCGGGCGCTCGAGCGCGCCCGCGAGCAGGCGGCCCGGGAGGAGCTGGAACAGCAGCTCGAGGGCGACGCCGTACCGAAGTCGATTCAAGACTAGACTCGGGAGGGCCGATAATCGGGCGTGGGGACGACCGAGACCACGCTGCCCGAAATGGGCATGGAGACCGAGTTCATGGCTGTCCTGGCGACGGGGATCCACTCGGTCTACCAGCCGATCGTCCGGCTCTCCGACCGGCGCGCGATCGCCTACGAGGCGCTCGCTCGCGGGCCGCAAGGGTCGCCGCTGGAGACCCCGGACGCGCTTTTCGCCGCCGCGCGACGGCTCGACCTGGCGACGGCGCTCGACTGGGAGTGCTGGCGCGCGGCGCTGCGTGGCGCGCTGGTGGGCGGGATGTCGCCGGAGCGGGCGCTCTTCGTCAACGTCGAGCCCTCCTCGGCGGCCTCCTGGGTCCCGGAGATCGGCGACCCGCTGCTGGAGGAGGCCCTGGCCGGCTTCCCGCTGGTGGTCGAGCTGACCGAGCGCGCGCTCGCCAATCACGCCACCGACCTGATCCCGCTGGCCGAGGACCTCCGTCGACGCGGCGCCCGCATCGCCCTCGACGACGTCGGCACCGATCCGCGCTCGCTCGCCCTGATGCCCTTCCTGCGACCCGACGTGATCAAGCTCGACCTGAAACTCATGCAGAACAGTCCCTCGCGCGAGATCGCCGAAGTCGTCCACGCGGTCAACGCCGAGGCGGAGCGGACCGGCGCCCTGGTGCTCGCCGAGGGCATCGAGACCGAGGACCACCTGCGGCGGGCACTCGCGCTGGGCGCCTCCTACGGCCAGGGCTGGCTTTTCGGGCGGCCCGGCGCGCTGGGGCACGAGCCGGAGGAGCGCGCGGCACACTTCCCGCTGCGACGGTGCGCCGCGACGACGCAGCCGGTGGCGAGCACGCCGTTCGAGATCGTCGCCGCGAAGCGCCCCACGCGCCGTGCCGACAAGCGCCTGCTTCTGGAGCTGAGCCGCTCGCTCGAGCGCCAGACCGCCAACCAGGGCTCCGCCGCCGTCGTCATCTCGAGCTTCCAGGAGGCTTCCTACTTCACCGAGGCCACCGCCCGCCGCTACGGCGAGCTGGCCGAGGACGCGGCGCTCGTCGCGGCGCTCGGCGTCGGCATGAGCCACGAGCCCGCCCCCGGGGTACGCGGCATCCACCTGAACGCCGAGGAGGCGCTGCGCGGCGAGTGGAACGTCACCGTACTCGGCCCCCACTTCGGCGCCGCCTTCGTCGCCCGCGACCTCGGCGACCCCGGTCCCGACTTCGAGCGCCGCTTCGACTTCGCCATGACCCACGAACGCGAGCTCGTCACCGAGGTCGCCCAGTCGATGATGCGCCGCCTCGCAGTCTGAGGCTGGTCGGGGTCCCGGGGGTTCGGGGCCCTCTGAAGCCGGCGCCCGAGGAAAGGCACGCAAGGGCTTGCGGCGAGCGCGGAGTGGCGGATCTCTCGCGGCGGTGCGTGTCGTCCAACGGTCACGACCGCGTTCCGGACTTTGACCCTGACATAGGAAGGTCAAAGTCCGGAACGCGTCTCCGGGCCTTGTTCCATGAGACGCCCAGGACCGACCTCGGACGGCCGCGGCGGCCGGAACCCCCTCAGGCGGTCCTCGCCAGCCGATAGAAGAGTGCTTCCAGGGCCAGCTCCTCGGAGACGTTCAGGTCGAGACGACGGCGCGTGTCCTGGACCGCCGCAGCGCCGGCGCGGGCCCAGGCCGGGTCGACCCTGGCCGCCTGCGCGCGCATCAGGTCGAGGCGGTCGCGGGCGAAGACGACCTCCTCGGCGCCGGCGGCGAGCGCCGCCAGGTCGCGAAGCCAGAGTCCGATCAGCTCGAGGCCGAGGTCGAGGATCTCGGTGCGGCGGCGCCGACCCGCGCGTTTGGCCGCGTCGCCGATGTCTTTGACCGTCCGTTTCATCCCTGCCTGGGACTCCTCCTCGAGGGCCTCCCGGGCCACCCCTTCGGCGTCATCGCCGGCCGCCGTGGCGCGGGCGAGGAGGCTGCGCCAGGGAGCACCCGAGGGCTCGTCGGCGAGGGTCGCGACGAGGCAGGCCTCGACCTCGGCACGCAGCTCGCGCCCGACGGCGGAGAGCAGGAGGCGGGCGCGCTCGAGGTCGCCGGCGGCCAGGCGCGCCGCCGCGGCGATCTCATCGGCGCTCGCGCCCGCGGCCTCGGGCGTCCCACCGAGCGGCGCTTCGAGCGCCTCCGCCGGGAGCGGCGCGAAGTCGACCGGCTGGGTGCGGGAGACGATCGTCTCCAGGAGCCCCTCGGGCTCGGAGCTCAGCAGGATCAGGTGGACGAACGGGGGCGGCTCCTCCAGGGTCTTCAGCAGCGCGTTCTGGCTCTCGTCGCGCATCGCCTCGGCGGCGTCGATGACGAAGACGCGCGTGCTCGCCTTCGAACGGGCGGTAGGCGGAGGCGCGGATCACCCGCTCGCGCACCTCGTCGACCATGTGCTGGGCGCCGCGCGGGGCGAGCCAGACGAGATCGGGGTGAGGCGAGGGGTCGAGCAGGGCGCGGCGGCGAGCGTCGTCGGGGTCGGCCGCCCCGGCGGCGACGATCTCCGCCGCGAAGGCGCGCGCCGCGGCGCGCTTCCCGGATCCGCGGGGGCCACGGAAGAGGTAGGCGTGGGACGGGCCCGCATCGAGCGCCGCGGTCGAGGCGATCCGCGCCCTCCCCTGGTGCTCGGTCGCCGCCTCGAGCGCCTTACCCGGCACGGCGGGCCTCGACGGCGGCGAGGATGCGGCGTGGACCTCCTCGACCGTGCCGACCGCGTCGATGACGACGACGCGGTCGGAGGCGATCATCGCGATCTCCTCGTAGGCCCGCGCGACCGCCCGTTGAAGCTCGATCCCCTCGGCCTCGAAGCGGTCTTCGCTCTGCGCCCGTCCGAGGCCGAGCTCCGGATCGACCTTCAGGAGCAGCGTCAGGTCGGGCCAGAGGCCGTCGGTGGAGGTGTCGGTCAGAGGCCGATGACCTCCCCCACCCCGAGCCCGCGGGCGGCACCCTGGTAGGCGACGCTCGAATCGGAGAAGCGGTCGGAGACGACGTCATGGCCCGCCTCGAGCGCCGGGCGTATCACGCGCTCGGTGAGGTCGGCGCGCGCCGCCAGAGAAGAGCAGGAGCTCGGCCAGCGGCTCGAGCTCGACCGCGGGGTCGGCGAGCAGCGTCCGGATCCGCTCGGCGGCGTCGGTGCCGCCGGGCTCGCGGATCGCGACGGTCCCCTGACCCAGCGCCTCGACCAGCAGGCGCGCCTGGGTGCTCTTGCCGGAGCCGTCCACTCCCTCCAGGGAGATGAACAAGGCTCAGACCTCCGGGGCCGCGACCCCGGCCATCAGCCCGCTTTGGCTTTGGCGCGTTTGACGCCGCGCGTGGCGGTGTCGGCTTTCGAGACTTTGGCTTTCGCTTTTTTGCGTTTTTCGGTGCCGGCGCCGCGTCCTCGTCGCCTTTCGGCTTCGGCTTGCCGTCCATCTCTTCTTTGGCTTTTTTCGCCGCTTCGCGCTCCGCCCGCCGTTTCTTCATCTCCTGCATCGACTCGCAGTCGTCGTTCAGGCAGAGGTTCCAGGGACGGCCGCGGAACGGTTCGACTTTCAGCCGCGGCGTCTTGTCGCAGATCGAGCAGCGCTCCTCCAGCCGGAAGACGTCGCCGCGCTGTGGCAGCGGGAAGGTCTGGTCGCACGATTTCGGATCGTCGGGCTCCGATTCGGCTTTCCAGCCCGAGCAGCCGACGAACCGTTTGCCGGATTTTTTCGCCCGGATGATCCGCAGCATGTTCGGCGAGCCGTCCTCCTTGGTCCGGCCCGCTTCCTCGCAGACCTTGCAGGGACCGAGGATGCGGTCCTCGTCCATCCCTTTCCAGACGACTTTGGCGAGGTCTTCTTCTTGCCGTCGATCTCGGTCCAGGTCTTGTGCAGCAGTTCGCGCGAGTCGCTGACGACTTTGCCCTTCGTCATCTCGCCCTGGGCGATCCGATCCATCTCCGCCTCGATGTCGGCGGTCATCTCCGGCGACGCCATCCGCGGCACGTACTTCTTGAACGCCTCGAAGAGGGCGATGCCGGTCTCGGTCGGGATCGGCGGGTTGCCGTAGACGTAGCCGCGGTCGAAGAGCTTCTGGATGATGTCGGCGCGGGTGGCTTTGGTGCCGAGGCCGCGCTCCTCCATCAGCTCGATCAGTTTGCCCTGGGAGATCCGCGATGGCGGCTGGGTCTCTTTGCCGACGATCCAGGGGTTCGCGTCGGGATCGTCCTCGGGGCGGAACTCGGGCACCTCGGCGAGCTCCAGCGACTGGCCCTCCCGCAGGGCCGGGATCTCCTCGTCCGCGGAGCGGGCGTAGGTGTAGATGCCGGCGAAACCGGGATCGACGACGACCGAGCCGCGGACGAAATAGGTCTCCGAGCCGGCCTCGATGTCGGCACGGGTGGACTCGGTGATCATCGGCGGGCTGAAGGTGGCGAGGAAGCGCCGCACGACCAGTTCGTAGACCCGTTTCTTCGGCCCCTCGAGGGCGCCCGGCTGGATCGCCTGGGTCGGGTAGATCGGTGGGTGGTCGGTCGTCTCTTTTTGCCGCGGGTCGGGGTCAGCGTCGACTGGCCGACGAGGCCGGACGCGGCGGAGAACTCTTTGATCTTCGTCAGCGACCCGATCAGCTCGCGCACCGGCAGCGAGTTCGGGTAGACCGTGTTGTCGGTACGCGGGTAGGAGATGAAGCCGTCCATGTAGAGGTCCTCGGCGATCCGCATCGCGCTCGCCGGGGTGATCCCGAGGCGCGATGACGCGTCCGTGGTGAAGGCGGTGGTGTTCAGGGGAGTCGGCGGTTTGCGGGTGTTTTTCCGCGCCGTGACCGCTTTGACGACGCCCGGGCCGGTGGTCCCGGCGAGCGCCTTGTCGGCTTCGGCTTTCTCCCAGAATTTGTCGACCGTGTGGTGCGTCTGGAACGTCCCGTCGGGGTGGTCGAATTTGGCGAACAGTTCCCAGAACGGTTTCGCGACGTGGGCGCGGCGCTCCATCTCGCGCTCGACGATCAGGCCCAGGGTCGGGCTCTGCACGCGGCCGACGGAGAGGAAGTTGGAGCCGAAGCGGCGGGTCGAGAGGGAGACCGCGCGGGTCAGCGTCGCTCCCCACAGCAGGTCGATGTCCTGGCGCGCGGCGCCGGCGTTGGCCAGCGGGTAGCTCAGGTAGTCGAGGTTGTCGAAGGCGCGCAGGAGTTCCTCTTTGGTCGTCGCCGAGTAGCGCGCCCGGAGGATTTTCAGCGTCCCTTTCGCGGTGTCCTCACGCGTGCCGAGCGCCGGGTTGGCGTCGAGCATCTCCTCGAGCGCCTCGAGCCCGATCAGCTCGCCCTCGCGGTCGAAGTCGGTCGCGATCACCAGCTCGTCGGCCCCTTTGGCCATTTTCCGGATCGCTTTGACGACGTTTTTGTCGGTCGGCTCCTTGATCAGTTCCGCGTCGATCAGATCGTGGAGGTCCGTCTTCTGCCAGTTCGAGTAGCCCTCGGGGAAGGCGGGACCGAGCACGTGGCCCTTCAGGCCGATCGCCATTTCCTCCCGACCCTCGGGACTCGTCCACGTGTAAAAGGGGACTTTGTAGGTTGCGTCCGCTTTCGGGCCGCCCGAAGGCGCACCGAGGACCTCGGCGATTTTTTTCGCGCTGCTGTTCTTCTCGGTGACTATTAGCCTCATCGGGCGGCGAGGGTAGCAGGGCCGCGCGGCCGCCCTCTCGGGCTCCCCTCGGAAATCTCCATGCCTGCGGCCGGCCTTTCCGCTTAGGATCGGCGGCCTGATGAGGACTCTCGTAACCGGCGGCGCCGGGTTCATCGGCTCCAATCTGGTCGACGCACTGCTCGCCCGCGGCGACGAGGTGACCGTGCTCGACAACCTCTCGACGGGGCGCCGGGTGAACCTCGACGGCGCGCTCGCGGGGGGCGCCCGGCTGGCCGAGGTCGACGTCCGCGACGACGCCGAGATCGGTGCCCTCTTCGCCGAGGTCCGCCCCGAGCTGGTGTTCCATCTCGCCGCCCAGATCGACGTGCGCAAATCGGTCGAGGACCCCTACTTCGACGCCGCGGTCAACGTCGGCGGCACCGCCAACGTGCTGGAGGCCTCGCGCGCCTCCGGGGTCGACCGGGTCATCTTCGTCTCCACCGGCGGCGCGCTCTACGGCGAGGGTGCCGACAAGGAGCTGCCGCTGCCGGAGTCGACGCCGATCGCGCCGCTCTCCGGCTACGGCCAGTCGAAGTACGCGGCGGAGGGCTACCTCGGCCTCTTCGAACGGCTGCACGGCCTCTCCGGGATGTCGCTGCGCCTCGGCAACGTCTACGGCCCGCGCCAGGACCCGCTCGGCGAGGCAGGCGTCGTGGCGATCTTCTGCGGCCTGCTGAAGAACGGCGGCCGGCCGACCGTCTACGGCGATGGGAGCCAGACCCGCGACTACATATATGTGGGGGACGTCGTCAGCGCGGCGCTGGCCGCGGAGCGACGCGCCTCGGCGGCGCGGTCAACATCGGCACCGGGCGCGAGGCGAGCGTCCTCGACCTGGTCGACATCCTCGCCGGGCTCGAGGGCCGCGAGGACTTCACGCCCGAGTTCGCGCCGGAGCGCGCGGGCGAGGTGCAACGGATATCCCTCGACGCCGCGCTGGCCGAGCGAGAGCTCGGCTGGACGCCCCAGACGACGCTCGAGCAGGGCCTGAAGCTCACCCTGGCCGCGGTCTAGCTGTTCTTTTTGGCCCTCACAGGACCATAAGGAACAGCTGGCGAGGCCACATCACTAACCTGTCGCTTGATGCCCGCTCAGGCCTATGCCGGTAAGGAGTGCGTCTGCCAGCTCCGTAAAGGAATCTGCGACCAGTCCTGCGTCCGCGACATGCTGGAGACGCCGTTCTACATCGCCTGCCTGAAACTGACCGGGCGCAAGTGCCTGGTCGTCGGCGGCGGTGACATCGGGCTGGAGAAGGTCGAGGGCCTGCTCGCCTGCGGGGGCGCGGTGACGCTGCTCGCGCCCGAGGCGCACCCGGAGCTGCAGGCGCTCGCCGAAGAGGGCTCGATCGAGTGGGACCGCCGCGAGTACGCCGGCCCCGAGGACCTCGAGGGCTCCTTCATGGTGATCGCCGCGACGAACGACTCCGAGGTCAACATCGGGGTCTACTACGACGCCGAGAAACGGGCGATGCTGGCCAACGTCGTCGACGTGCCGCCGCTCTGCAACTTCATCCTCCCGGCGATCGTCCGCACCGGGCCGCTGGCGATCGCGATCTCCACCGCGGGCGCCTCCCCCGCCCTGGCGAAGCGGATGAAGCGCGAGATCTCCGACCTCTTCGGCGAGGACTACGCCCGCCTCGCGGTGATGCTGAACGACGTGCGCGGCTGGGCGAAGGGCACCCTGCCGACCTACGACGACCGCAAAGACTTCTTCGAGGGCATCGTCAACGGCGAACCCGACCCGATCGTCCTGCTGCGCGAAGGCCGCGAGGCCGACGTGCTGGCGATCATCGACGCCGCCAAAGAGCGCGCCGCCTCGACGCTGACCGCCTGAGCGCCCGCGCCTAGCGCGGAAGGGTCCGCGGCAGACCGAACCAGGGCAGCCATCCGCCGTCGGCGAAGCGGGTGATCTCGACGATCTCCTCGCCCTCGACCGTGAGCACGAAGATGCCACCGATCCGCCACACATCGGCCTGGGAGTCCGGCAGGTAGTAGGCGAAGGCAGGTTGGGAGTTGGCGCGCGTCGGGATCATCCGCAGACGCTCGCCTTCGCGCCAGAGCGGCCGCGTGCGCATGAACTCGCCGATCGCCGGGCGGCCGTTGTATTCGAGCGGCTCCGGCGGCATGCGGATCCAGGCGTCCTCGCTGAGCAGCGCCAGCACGGTGTCGACGTCGCCGACCTCGAAAGCCTCGGCGAAGCGGTCGAGCAGCCGCCGCTGTCCCGGCGAATCGGGGACGGTGCCGCCGGCCGGGCGCTCGGGCGCGGCCTCGAGCGCCGCTCGCGCCCGCTGCAGGGCGCTGTTCACCGAAGGCTCGCTGGTCTCCAGCATCTCCGCGACCTCGGCGGCGCGGTAGCCGAGCACGTCGCGCAGCACCAGCACCGCCCGCTGCTGCGGCGGCATGCGCTGCAGGCCGGAGACGAAGGCGAGGCCGACGGCCTCCTTGGTCTCGTAGCCGGCGTCGGGGCCGGGGGCGCGGTCGGGCAGTCCTTCGAGCAGCTCGTCGGGGAAGGGTTGGAGCCAGATCGGCTCGGCGCGGCGGGTCGGCTCGGGCGGATCCGAAGGACCGCCCGCGCTCGCCATCAGCGACTTCCGGCCGCTGTCGCGCAGTGCGTTGAGGCAGCGGTTGGTGGCGATCCGGTAGAGCCAGCCGCGCAGCGAGGCGCGCTCCTCGAAGCCCGCCAGCCCGCGCCAGGCCGAGAGCAGCGTCTCCTGGACCGCATCCTCGGCGTCCTGCAGCGAGCCGAGGATCCGGTAGCAGTGCACCTGCAGCTCGCGCCGGTAGGGGTCGGTGAGGACGCGGAACGCCTCATCGTCACCCGCCCTGGCGCGCGCCAGCTTCGCCGTCGTCGTCGCTTCGGTGTTCATCGGCCGAGCCTCCCATCGCGTCCCTCCTTGGTCATCTCCCTATAGGGACACCGGGCGCGGGCGGAATTAATCGGTCAGTTCGCCGGCGCCCGCGCGTCGTAATCGGCATGACTTCCAAACAGAAGTGGATCCTCGTCCTGGCCGCGATGGCGGCCTTCATGACGGCGCTCGACACCCTCGTCGTGACCACCGCCCTGAGCACGATCCAGCGCGACCTCGGCGCCTCGGTCGAAGGGCTCGAGTGGACCGTGAACGCCTACAACCTGAGCTTCGCGGTGCTGCTGATGACCGCGGCGGCGCTCGGCGACCGGCTCGGCCGACGGCGCGTCTTCGCCGCCGGGATCGCGCTCTTCGTCGCCGCCTCGGCGGCCTGCGCGGTGGCGCCTTCGGTCGGCGCGCTGATCGCGGCGCGGGCGGTCCAGGGCGCGGGCGCCGCCGCGGTGACGACGCTCGCCCTGGCGCTGGTCGGGGCCGCCTTCCCGCCGGAGAAGCGCGGCGGCGCGCTCGGCATCTTCTTCGCCGTCAACGGGCTCGCGGTAGCCGGCGGGCCGATGGTCGGCGGCGCGATCACCCAGGGCATCGCCTGGGAATGGATCTTCTGGGTCAACGTCCCGATCGGGCTGGCGCTGATCCCGCTGGTGCTGCGGCGGATCCCGGAGAGCTACGGGCCCGACAAGGGGCTCGACCTGCCGGGCCTGGCGCTGGTGAGCGGCGGCGTGCTCGGGCTGGTCTGGGGACTGGTGCGCGGCAACGAGGCCGGCTGGGACAGCGTCGAGGTGCTCGGCGCCTTCGCCGCCGCGGCGGTGCTCCTGGTCGGCTTCGCCGCCTTCGAGCTGCGGGCGCGGGCGCCGATGCTGCCGATGCGCTTCTTCCGCTCGCGCGCCTTCTCGGCCGGCAACGCGGCGATCTTCTGCGCCGTCGGCGGCCTCTTCTGCGCGGTCTTCTTCATGTCCCAGTTCCTCCAGACGGGCCTCGGCTACGACCCGCTCGGCGCCGGCCTGCGCCTCCTTCCCTGGACCGCGACGCTCTTCTTCGTCGCCCCGGTGGCCGGCAAGCTCGTCGACCGCTTCGGCGAGCGTCCCTTCCTCGTCGTCGGCCCGCTCCTGCAGGCGATCGGCTTCGGCTGGATCGCCCTGGTCGCCGAGGCGGGCATGGACTACTGGACTCTGGTCCCGCCGCTGATGGTGGCCGGGGTCGGAATCTCGATGTCCTTCCCGGCGGCGCAGAACTCGGTGGTCAGCTCGGTGCCCGAGGAGGCGATCGGCAAGGCGGCGGGGACCAACTCGACGATGCGCGAGCTCGGCGGCGTCCTCGGCATCGCGATCGGCGTGGCGGCCTTCGCCGGAGCCGGCGGCTACGCCTCGCCGACCGACTTCAGCGACGGCTTCGTCGCCGCGATCTCGGTCAGCGCCGGCCTCTCCGTCCTCGCCGCCCTCTGCGGGGCGGCGTTGCCGTCGCGGGTGGGCGCCGGCGCGGAGCTGCCGGCAGGGGCGGCGACCGAGGGGTAGGGGGCTGGGCTGCCCGGAGCCGCGGAGGGCGGGGCGGGGCGGGACGACACACCTCCGCACCGGGCCTCCGTCGCTTGGTGAGTTGGGCGCCCTATGGCGCGCCTAACTCACCAAGCGACGGGATCAGCGTCGTGGAACACGCACCGAAGCGTGGAGAAGGACACCGAAGGCGCGCGGAGTGACACTTCCGCGCGCCTTCTGCCTCAGAGACCTGGACGCTCGCTGAGTTGGCAGCGCCATAGGGGGCCGGACTCGGCGAGCGTCGGATCCGGTCCTGAGGAACACGCACGTGCGCGACGTAAGCGTCACGGAAGGCCAAGAAGTGACGAACCCGTGACGCTCCCTTGCGTCCCTCGAGACAACCCTCCGACCCTGGCTGCTGATCGGCGCCCTCAGCCGGCCGGGGTCGCCGATCAGCAGCCCGAGGCGCCGGCTTCTCCTTCGCACCGTCCCGAGGCGCCGGCCGGGGCCGGGCCTCAGTCCCCGGTGCAGGCGGTGCCGCGGACGGTGTCGAGCGTCGCGCGGAGGTCGTCGGCCTGGCGCTCGGAGAGGCGGGCGGCGAAGGCGAGCTCGAGCTCACCGGAGACGACCGGGACCATTTCTTCGAGCAGCTCGACCCCCGCGGGGAGAAGGGTCGCGTAGCTGACCCG
Source organism: uncultured Actinomycetes bacterium (assembly GCA_963782515.1). Lineage (GTDB taxonomy): Bacteria > Actinomycetota > Thermoleophilia > Solirubrobacterales > 70-9 > VAYN01. The sequence continues at coordinate 160,107 of CAWAJY010000006.1, forward strand.
GCGGTCCGTGTCGCAGAAGGTGCGCTCGATCAGGCCCGCCTTGACGAGGCGGTCGACCAGCTTGGTCAGGCCTCCGCGGGTGATGACGAGGGCCTCGGCCAGTTCGCCCATCTTCATCCGCTCCTCTTCGGAGGCGGCGATCGCGGCGAGCATCTCGAACCAGGCGAGCGGCGGCAGCTCCGCCTGGGCCAGCGCCTCCTGCAGTCGCCCGCTGACCGCGGCGTGGGCCTGCGCGAGCGAGCGCCAGGCCTCGTGGTGCGGCGTGCAGGTGCCGAGCGGATTTCCCCCGGCTGCGCGCCCCCCACCCTGGGAGATGGTGCGTTCCGTGGTGGCGGCGAACGAATCAGACATGTCCCAATGATGACACATGACACTTGCCGGGACAATAGTTGTTGTCTCAAGTATTTCTGCTAAGATCATTTCTGCGTCAACCATTAACCGCGCAAAGATCCTGCATACCGCCCAACGAAAGGCACCACGATGAGCACCGACACCGTCAACCTGAAGGTCCCGACCGGCACCTGGACCGTCGACCCGGTCCACTCCTCGGTCGCGTTCTCCGTCACCCACAACAACGTCGCCACCTACCGCAGCAAGTTCGACGGCTACGAGGCGACCCTGACCGGCGGCGACGAGCCCCAGCTGGTCGGCTCCGTCGACGTGCAGTCGATCGACATCGACGAGCCACAGCTCAAGGGCCATCTGATGTCCCCGGAATTCTTCGACACCGAGCGGCACCCGAAGCTGAACTTCACCTCGACCCGCTTCGACGTCGCCGACGACGGCAGCGTCCGCCTCGCCGGCGAGCTCGAGATCAAGGGCAACGTGCGTGAGGTCGAGGCGACCGGCCGCTTCGGCGAGATCGGCTCGGACCTCGGCGGCAACCCCCGCGTGGCCCTCTCGGTCTCGACCGCGGTCGACCGGCGTGACTTCGGCATCGACTTCAACGCCGACCTGCCGAGCGGCGGCACCGTCCTCGAGTGGGAGGTCGCCATCAACGTCGACCTCGAGCTCGTCGCTCAGGAGGCCTAGTCATGAGGGTCCTGGGCATATCCGGAAGCCTGCGCCGGGACTCGCATAACTCCGCCCTGCTCAGGGCAGCCGCCGAGCGGCTGCCCGGCGGGGTGGATTTCGTCAGCTTCGACCGGCTGGCGGAGATCCCGGCCTACGACGGCGACCTCGAGGAGACGGGCGAGACGCCGGTGGCGGTGGCCGACCTGCGGGCGGCGATGCGCGAGGCCGACGCGGTCCTCATCGCCACGCCCGAGTACAACAGCTCGATCCCGGGCGCGCTGAAGAACGCCCTCGACTGGGCTTCGCGGCCGGCCGGCGAGAGCGCCCTGACGGGCACGCCGGCGGCAGTGATCGGCGCCTCGACCGGGATGTTCGGCGCGGTCTGGGCGCAGGCCGAGACGCGCAAGGTGCTCGGCGCCCTCGGCGGCCGCGTACTGGAGCGCGAATTCCCCTTCCCCCGCGCCCAGGACTCCTACCGGGAAGGAGAGGTCACGCTGACCCCGGAGCAGTCCGACGCGCTCGAGGAGATGCTGCGCGAGCTGATCGCCTCCGCCGAGGAGGTCGCCGAAGCCCGCGCCCAAGCTCAGACCGCGGCGGCAGCCTGAGCCCAGGTTGTCTCACCCCCGGTCCCGCCTGAGGCGAGGCGCCCCCACGCCGCCTCAGGCGGCTCAGTAGCCGCTGAAGACGGAGGCGATCTTCTTCGCCGTCGCGTCATGGGCGCGCGAGCGTGCCTTGGCGAAGGCCAGGTTCTTGGTCGGTCCCACGCCGGCGACGAAGACGCCGTTGTGCTTCAGCACCAGCGCCGCCCACTGGTTGCGGACCCAGACCGCGACCCGACAGCCGCGCTGGTGACACTCGTTGAGGGCACGCTTCTTGGCCCGCTTCGCGGTCGGATAGTCGTAGGAGACACCGACCTTGCCGGTCCGCGGACTGACCGCGATCGCGCCCCAGTCGGCGGCTGCGAGCGCCGGTGCGGCGAGCGCCATCGCCAGCGTGCAGATCGAGGTGGCCACGAACAGTTTGGTGCGCTTGGTGCACGTCTTGTTCCCCAGCATGTGGGCGCCCATACCCAATTCTGCGCTTGCAAACACCCGGGTACGACGTGGTGGCCTCAGGCGTGCGGGAGGGCGAAGAAGGCGATCACCGAGAAGTGGATGAGCGCGGCGGCGATGACGAAGGCATGGAAGACCTCGTGGTAACCGAAGACGGCCGGGATCGGGTTCGGTCGCTGGGTCGCGTAGACGATGGCGCCCGCGGTGTAGAGGAGGCCGCCGCCGGCGAGGAGCAGCGCGCCGCCGGGGCCGAGCGCGTCCCAGAGCTGCGGGAAGGCGATCGCGGCGACCCAGCCGATCGTCAGGTAGACGATCGCCGAGACCCACTTCGGGTGGCCGATCCAGACCATCTCGACGATCGCGCCGGCGATCGCGCCGACCCAGACGGCGATCAGGATCGCGGTGGCGAGGGGTCCGTGCATGACCAGGAGCGCGAACGGCGTGTAGGTGCCGGCGATGAGGAAGAAGATCATCGAGTGGTCGAGGCGGCGCATCCAGGTGCGCACGTTCGGTCGCTTCCAGTCGACCCGGTGGTAGAGGGCGCTGGTCCCGAGCAGGGCGGAGAGGCTGACCGCGTAGATGGCGACGGCGAGGGTCGCCTTCGGGGTCTTGGCGAAGAAGACGAGAGCGGCGCCGAAGACGAGCGAGACGAAGAAGCCCCACTCGTGTGACACCCCGCGCAGTTTCGGTTTGACCGCGGCGATCGCCTCGGCGGTGGCCTCGACGGCGGCGTCGACCCGCTCCCCCATCGCCTCTTTGGCGGCGCTGGCGCGCCCGGAGGCTGCCTCTTTGGCGGCGGCGGCGCGCCCGTTCATCGCGTCGCGCGCGGCATTTGCGCGCTCGCCCATCGTTTCGGCTCCCCGCCGGAAGTCGTCGACCATGTCGGGAGGGTACCCCGTCGCAGGCTTTCCGCCCGCTTTGCGGGGTTGTCACAATATGTAGAGCCAGAAAGGTGCCGTCAGGGGACGAAAATCAACGGTTCCGTCCGACGCGAAGAGGAATCTCGTCAACCCCTAAAAGACGCCTGCGAGAGGAGCAGTTTTAGATGTCCAAGACCGCCACTACCAGTCCTAAGAACGGTCTGCGGGGCCTCTCCGTGGAGCGCCGTTTCTCCACGCCCGGATTGCATCCTTTCGACCAGATCGAGTGGGAGATCCGCGATGCCGTGATCGGCAATCCGGAGAAGCCCGCCTTCGAACAGCGCGGCGTCGAGTTCCCCGGTCCTGGAGCCAGAACGCGACCAACATCGTCGCCCAGAAGTACTTCCGCGGGCGGCTCGGCAGCCCGGAGCGCGAGAGCTCGGTGAAACAGATGATCGGCCGGGTCGCCGGGACGATCTCCGACTGGGGGCGTGAGGGTGGCTACTTCGCCTCCGAGGAGGACGCCGACGCCTTCGAGATGGAGCTCACCGCGATCCTGCTGAACCAGAAGGCAGCCTTCAACTCGCCGGTCTGGTTCAACGTCGGCTTCGAGGAGAAGCCGCAGTGCTCCGCCTGCTTCATCTTGAGCGTCGAGGACACGATCGAGTCGATTCTCGACTGGAACACCAAAGAGGGGATGATCTTCCGCGGCGGCTCGGGATCGGGGATCAACCTCTCCAACATCCGCGGCTCAGTCGAGCACCTCTCGAAGGGCGGCCTCGCCTCCGGCCCGGTCAGCTTCATGCGCGGCGCCGACGCCTGGGCGGGCACGATCAAGTCCGGCGGCAAGACCCGGCGGGCGGCGAAGATGGTCGTCCTCGACGTCGACCATCCGGACATCGAGCACTTCATCTGGTGCAAGGCCAAAGAGGAGGAGAAGGCGGCCGCCCTGCGCGACGCCGGCTTCGACATGTCGATCGACGGTGAGGGCTTCACCTCGATCCAGTACCAGAACGCCAACAACTCGGTGCGCGTCACCGACGACTTCATGGAGGCGGTCGCCGCCGGCGAGGACTGGAACCTGACCGCGCGCACCGACGGCTCGGTCACCAAGACGCTGCCGGCCCGCGACCTGATGAACCAGATCGCCGAGGCCGCCTGGCGCTGCGCCGATCCGGGCGTCCAGTACGACACCACGATCAACCGCTGGCACACCAGCCCCGAGTCGGGCCGGATCAACGCCTCGAACCCGTGCAGCGAGTACATGCACGTCGACAACTCGGCCTGCAACCTGGCGTCGCTGAACCTGATGAAATTCCGCCTCCCCGACGGCAGCTTCGACGTCGACGACTTCGAGCACGCGGTCGACATCGTCTTCCTCGCGCAGGAGATCATCGTCGGTCCGTCGAGCTACCCGACCGAGGAGATCGGCGTCAACGCCCGCGCCTTCCGTCAGCTCGGGCTCGGCTTCGCCAACCTCGGCGCGCTGCTGATGGCCGACGGCATGCCCTACGACTCCGACGAGGGTCGCAACGTCGCCGCCGCGATCACCTCGCTGATGACCGGTCGCGCCTACCGCCAGTCGGCGCTGATCGCCGAGTCGGCGACCGGCCCCTACGACGAGTACGCGAAGAACCGCGAGGGTCATAACGGGGTCATGCGGATGCACCGCGACGCCTCCTACGAGGTCGACGGCACCGGCATCAAGGGCGACCTGCTCGCCGCCTCCCAGCGTGCCTGGGACGAAGCGGTCGAGCTCGGCGAGGAGCACGGCTACCGCAACGCGCAGGCGACGGTCTTCGCGCCGACCGGGACGATCAGCTTCCTGATGGACTGCGACACCACCGGGATCGAGCCCGACTTCTCACTGGTCAAGTTCAAGGAGCTGGTCGGCGGCGGCTCGATGACGATCGTCAACCGCTCGGTGCCGCTGGCGCTGCAGACGCTCGGCTACTCGCCGAGCGAGATCGACCAGATCAACGCCTTCATCGCCGAGAAGAACACGATCGTCGGGGCGCCGGGGCTGAAGGACGAGCACCTCCCGGTGTTCGACGTGGCGGTCGGCGAGCGGGCGATCTCCTACACCGGCCACATCGACATGATGGCCGCGACCCAGCCGTTCCTCTCGGGGGCGATCTCGAAGACCGTCAACCTGCCGGAGACGGCGACCGTCGCCGACATCGCCGACGCCTACACCCGCGGTTGGCAGGGCGGCCTCAAGGCGCTCGCGATCTACCGCGACGGCTCGAAGACCGCGCAGGCGCTGCGGACCGACGCCCAGAAGGACAAGGGCGAGGAGACCGAAATGGCGATCGCCGAACCGGTCCGCAAACGGATGCCGCAGGAGCGGGAATCGATCACCCACAAGTTCAACATCGCCGGGCACGAGGGCTACATCACCGCCGGCAAATACGAAGACGGCACGGTCGGCGAGATCTTCCTCACCGACATCGGCAAGGAGGGCTCGACGATGCGCGGGCTCCTCAACGCCTTCGCCACTGCGATCTCGCTCGGCCTGCAGTACGGGGTGCCGCTCGAAGACTTCGTGCGGAAGTTCAGCTACATGCGCTTCGACCCGGAGGGCATGACGCAGAACCCGGAGATCCCGTTCGCGAAATCGATGCCGGACTACATCATGCGCTGGGTCGCGAGCCGCTTCATCGACGACGTCGAAACGCTGGAGGAACTTGGGATCATGACCCAGGACGTCCGCAACAAGAAGGAAGCGGAGACCTCGCAGCTCGGCCTCGGCATCTCGACCGACACCGCGGGCCCGGCCAACGGGCGGACCGGTGGCAACGGCAACGGCGGCGCCAAGCCGGCCGCGGCGGCGTTCACCGACACTCCCCCGGTCCGCCCGGCGCGGATGCAGGGCCTGGAGCTCGGCCCGGCCTGCGACCAGTGCGGAGGCATGATGCAGCGGACCGGCAGTTGCTACACGTGTTCCAGCTGCGGCAACAACACCGGCTGCGGTTGATCGGCCCCGGATCCTGCGTACGAAAGGGCCGTCCCGACCGGGGCGGCCTTTTTTTTGGTCGAGGTCGGTCGCGCTAGAGGTTGACGCCGCGGCCACTCAGGTAGTCGGCGACCTCCGACGGCACGTGCTTGCCGAAGGCCATTCGCACTCCCTCGCGCAGGACGTGGTCGGCCTCGCGGTCCTCGTTGCGGTCGCGCGGGTTCATGCCGATCCAGGCCGCAGCAGCGGCGGCGGCGAGGACAGCGCCGTCGTCTCCTTCGGGGTCGATCCCTTCGGCGGTCGCGACCAGCGTCCCGGCCAGGTCCTCGACCGCGGTCACCGGCCGGTCGTCGTCCTCGTAGATCTCGTACAGCGCCATGATCGCGTCGTCGGCGTCGCCCGGATCGACGATCGCGGCGGCGTCGCGGACGGCTTCGGAGACGGTCGGGGTGCGGTGGTGATCTTTCTGCGGCATGGCCGCAGGTTACCCCGCCGCCGGCCTAGGTAAGCACCACCTCGGCGTTGTGCCGGGGGGTCTCGGTGATGGCGCGGCGGAAGGGGCGCTCGGCGGCGGGATCGGTCGGCCGGATCGTGCGCCGGGCGACCAGCTCGCGGAGGACGATCGCCATCTCCTGCTGGGCGAAGGCGGCGCCGATGCAACGTCGCACGCCGCCGCCGAACGGGATCCAGGTGTAGGTGCCGGGCGGCTCGCTGAGGAAGCGCTCGGGGCGGAAGGCATCGGGGTCCGGGTAGATCGTCGGGTCGCGGTGGACGAGGTGAATGCTCGGCACCACGTTGATCCCCGCCGGCAGCTCGTAGCCGCCCAGCTCGATCGCCTCGGTGAGGCGGCGGATGACGATCACGATCACCGGGCGCAGGCGCAGCGTCTCCTGGATGGTCGCGGTCAGGTAGGCGTCCTCCCCGGCCTCGACCTCTTCGCGCAGGCGGACCAGCTTGTCGGGGTGGCGGATCAGCCGCTCGACCGCCCAGGAGAGCGCCGTCGCGGTCGTCTCGTGGCCGGCAACCAGCAGGGTCAGGAGCTCGTCGTGGATCTCGGCGTCGCTCATCGGCGAGCCGTCCTCGTGACGGGCGCCGACCATCAGCGAGAGGATGTCGTCGCGCTCCGCAAGGTCGGCGACGGTGCGGCGCTCGGCGATCTCACCGAGGATCGACGTCCTGACCCGGTCGACGCGACGACGGAACGGCGGGTAAGAGCGCAGCCGGTCGGGACCGAGCGTCAGCATCGGCACCAGCATCCGCGGGTTGGTCATCATGTCGAGGAAGGCGCGGAGCGCCTCGCGCAGATCGTCCAGCCGCGCTCCCCCGTGCACGCCGAAGACGGTCTCGATGATGATCTCCAGCGTCAGCGCCTGCATCCGCGGCCGCAGCCTGTAGGGGACGCCGGTCGGCCAGCTCTCGATCTCACGCGCCGCGATCTCCCGCATCGTCTCTTCGTAGCCCGCCATCCGCTTGCCGTGCAAGGGCGGCAGCAGCAGCTTGCGCTGGCTCATGTGCGGTCCCTCGTCCAGGGTCAGCAGCGAATGCTCGCCGAGCAGCGGCCGCAGGATGTCGTTGCCCTCTCCCGCGTGGAAGACCTTCGGGTCGCCGGTGAAGACCTGCTTGATCAGCTCGGGATCGGAGAGGACGACCCATTTGCCTTCGTAGGCGATGTCGAGCGTGAACATCGGCCCGAGCCGGCGTCGGCTCTGGGAGAGGAACCACTGCGCCTGCCGCGACCAGATCGCGGTCTGGACCGGGCGGGGCATGCGTGGCCGGGGCGGGAGCCCGGTTTGCACGGACATACGTCGACCATACGCCCGCCGCGCGCGACGAGGGTGTGACGTTCATCGCACAAATCGGTGTCACGTCGAATAGCCTCCCGTCGATGGGAGAGTTGCCGCGACTGCCGGTGCCGATCGAGCACCGCGTCCTGAAATGGGCCTGCGGGCTCTCGCCGCGCTCGAGCCGCCTGCTCTTCGGCAAGCCGCCGACGATCGACGGCCAGACGCTCTCCCACGAGACGCAGGCGCTGCTGACCCTGGCGCGCTGGTCCGGCAGCAACGGTTTCTTCGCCGGGCGCAGCGTCGAGGAGGCCCGCGCCACCTCCGCCTACGAGGCACGGGTCAGCGCCCGCCAGAAGCCGATCCGGATGGCCGAGGTGCGCGGGATCGAGATGCCCGGCCCGAACGGCCCGATCCCCGCCCGCCTCTACGTCCCACCGTCGCCCGCGCCCGAGGCCCCGGCGCCGCTGCTCGTCTACTACCACGGCGGGGGCTGGGTGATCGGCGACCTCGACATGTACGACGACCTCTCCCGGCTGATCGCCGCGGCGGCAGGCTGCATGGTGCTCTCGGTCGACTACCGCCTCGCGCCCGAGCACCCCTTCCCCGAGCCGCTCGAAGACGGCATCGCCGCGTTCGAGTGGGCAGCGGCGAACGCCGAGAGCCTCGGCGCGGACCCGAAGCGAATCGGCGTCGGCGGCGACTCCGCCGGCGGCAACATGGCGGCGGTCGTCTCGCGGAACGCCGTCGAAAGTGGCGGCGCCCGCCCGGCGATGCAGCTCCTCTTCTACCCGGTCACCGACTCCGCCGAGGACACCCGCTCGCGCAAGCTCTTCTCCGACGGCTTCATCCTTACCAAGGCCGACATGGACAAGTTCGAGGCGGCCTACGTTTCCCCCGAGGCCGACATCACGGACCAGCGCATCTCGATCCTCCAGTGCCCGGACCTGAACGGCCTCCCCCCCGCCTACGTCGCCACCGCCGGCTTCGACCCCCTGCGCGACGAGGGCGAGGCCTACGCCCTGCGGATGCGCGACTGCGGCGTCCGCGTCGCCCTGCGCCGCCACTCCGGCCTGATCCACACCTTCGTCAATCAGACCGCCGTGAACCGCGCCGCCCTCGGCGCCGTGCTCGAGGCCTGCGGCGCGGTCCGCCTCGGCCTCGCGCCTGACTCACTGGCCGCGACCTAGTCGTCGGTTTGGTGAGCGGAGCCCTTGGGCCCGCGACCGGAGGTAAGGGACGAGGAAGGGGACGACGGCCGTCTCGGCCACGGCCCTGGCCGGCTGTGGCCGTGGCCGAGACGGCCGGGAGTGCGGGTAGTGGCGGGGATCCTCCACGCGAGCGCCAAGGGTTCGTCACGGGAGGGACACAGATCCGTGGCAGAAGGCGCATCTCGTCACAGAGACCGTGGGAAGTCCACGCTTCCGTGCATGTTGGACAACAGTCACGACGCCGCTGCAGTCCTTGTAGGCGCTATAGCGCCTACAAGGACTGCAGCGCTGTCTCGGGCCCTGTTCCCGGGCCCGGAAAGCGACCTAAAGTGCCGAAAGGCATGGGGAAGTGTGGAGTTCCCGGCGTCTTCGTCGCCGACGTGTCGGATGTTTCACGAACCCCTCACGTCCTGGGCGTCTCATCGCGGTCACAGCCAGCCAGGACCGCGATGAGACGCCCAGGACCGATCTCGGACGGGTGGAGCGGCCGGAAGCACGGACGTCCCGCGCCCCCTAGCCCCCCACCCCCTCCGCCCTCAACGCCAGCTCCAGCTCGAAGCGGACGTCGGGGTCCTCCAGCTGGTCCCCGAGCAGCTCGCGCAGGCGGGCGATGCGGTAGCGGGCGGTCTGGGGGTGGACGTGCATCTCGGCTGCCATCGCCACCGCGTTGCCGTCGTGGCGCAGGTGCGCGAGGGCCGTCTCGCGCATTCGTGCTCGGGCTTTCGGGGTGAGGTCGGCGAGCGGGGCAAGGCGACGGGCGGCGATGCGCGCGGCTAGGTCGCGCGATTCGAAGAGGAGGAGCGCGGCGAGGTGGTCGTCGACCCTGAGGAGCGGGTCCGCCCGGATGCCCGAGCGGGACAGGGAAAGGGCGAGCGCCCAGGACTCGCTCGCCGCCGACGGGGGCACGGTCGGGCCGATCGCGACGCGGGCGTCGGCGGCGGCCCGGGCCAACGCCTCGGCGCGGCCCGGCCCCTCCGGGTCCGGCAGCAGCATGCAGCCTTCGCCGTCGACCACCGTGGTCAGCGTCTCCGGCGGCAGGCGACGGGCGACGCGGGCGAGCGCCTCCTCGGGGCAGGCGAGCGCCGCCAGGCCGGCCGGCACTTCCCACCGCGCGGCGCGGGCGGCCGCGGCGAGGTCGGCGGCGTCGGCGGGTGGATCGCCGAGCAGCAGGGCGACGAGCTGGCGACGACGGCGACGGCGCACGTCCTCGACCTCGGCCTGTGCCTGGGCGTAGCCCTCGACCGAGTCGGCGGCGAGCTCGTCGATGTAGGCGAACACGGCCTCGGCGAGCAGCGACAGCGGCTCGACCCCGACGTCCGCCCGGCGGCAGGCCGCGGCGAAGCGGCGCCAGGCCACCCGCGCGCCGATCCGGTAGGCGGCCTGTAGCGAGTCGAGGGTGCGGCCCGCGCGCTGCTCGCCGCGGCCGAGGGCAAGGTAGACCTCGCGGCCGGAGTCGCGCCCGGCGTCGGGATCGCGGATCACCGCGACGAACTGGGCCAGCGCCTCCCCCACCCCACGGCGGATCCCGCTCCCGAAGCGACCGTCGAGCGGCCGCGCGTACTCGGGGATCTCGCGGGCGATCGACTCGAGGATCTCGGCGCTGATCGGCTCGATCTCCCCTTCGATCAGATCGGCGACCCCCGCGGGGAGGTCGCGCCACGGTTCATCGTCGAGGGCCAGGCGCATTTTAGGCATCTGACTTACAAGTTTAGGGGACCTGAACTTGGCTCGGGCGCTAATACATATCTCCCAAGTAGGCGTAACTTGGACCCATGGGTGAAATGACGAAATTCGAGAAGGCCGCCAACCTCGCCGGCGTCGTCGTGCCGTTCATCGGCACCATCGTCGCGATCATCCTCCTGCCCAGCAGCCTGGTCAGCCCCGGCATCCTCGCGATTGCCGCCTTCATGTACCTGATCACCGCGATCGGGATCACGGTCGGCTATCACCGCCTTCTGACCCACCGCTCCTTCCAGACCCCGAAGTGGCTCGAATACACCTTCGCCGTGCTCGGCACGATGGCCGTCCAGGGGCCGGTCCTCTCCTGGGTGGCCGATCACCGTAAGCACCACGCCCACACCGACAAGGAGGGCGACCCACACAGTCCGCACGTCGGCCACGGTGAGGGCCTGCGCGGTTTCTGGCACGCCCACACCGGCTGGCTGATGGAGACGCAGGGTCGCGCCGACTGGAAAAAATACGCCAAAGACCTCTACGAGGACGACGGCATGCGGTTCATCTCCCGTCACTTCGTCGCCCTGATCATGATCAGCCTGCTGCTCCCGGCAGCACTCGGATACGCGATCACCGGCACCTGGGTGGGAGCGCTCGCCGGTTACCTCTGGGGCGGCCTGGTGCGGGTGTTCTTCGTCCACCACATCACCTGGAGCGTCAACTCGGTGTGTCACTTCCTCGGCAAGCGACGCTTCGACACCGACGATCAATCCACCAACGTCTTCTGGCTCTCCCTTCCCTCGTTGGGCGAGTCCTGGCACCACAACCACCACGCGTTCCCGCGCTCGGCCGTACACGGTTTGAAGAAATGGGAGCTCGATCCGTCGGCCGTGATCATCGCCGGGCTGGAGAAGGTGGGCCTCGCGCACAACGTCATCCGCATCTCTCCCGAGCGCCAAGCCGAACTCACGCGTTAACCGTCTCGCAGTCAATTGCTTTATTGCATTGACTTAATCGGTTGAACAGTGTCACCGTTCGTGTGGCACACTCGGAGCACTGTTCCTGAACTGGATTTGGATGAAAGGGATCTAGATGCCAAGCACGACGAACGTCCTTGACGAGGCCCGCGAGCTCGTCGAGCGCCGCCTTGCCGACCTTGACGAGGAGCGCCGCCGGCTCGAGCGGGCGCTCGCCGAGCTCGGTGGCAAAGTGAAACGCTCCCCCGGCCGCCCGCGCGGCAGCGCCTCGAAAGCGAGCACCAAAGCTTCGACCGGTGCTTCCTCCGGCGCGCCGAAAAAACGTCGCCGTCGCCGTGGTGGCACCCGCGCCGATCAGGCCGTCGAGCTGATCACGTCGCAGCCTGGCATCAGTGCTTCCGACGTCGCCAAGACGATGAAGATCAAACCGAACTACCTGTACCGGGTGCTCGGCGATCTGGAGAAAGAGGGCCGGGTCAAAAAGGACGGCCGCAACTACTTCCCGGCCGGCTGACTCCAATCCTTACCCCCTAAGTCCCGAGCGCCGGCTCGGAACTTGGCACCGCTTTGAGGGACGGGCCCCGGGCGGGTCCTTCAAGACACTCAGCGCGAAGCGCGTCTTGAAGGACCCACCCGGGGCCCGTTTCACTTACCGCTTACCGCTAAATCAGTCCGAGATTGGAGACCGCGTCGCGCTCCTCCTGGAGCTCGAAGACGGACTTCTCGATCCGCTCACGTGAGAAATCCGGAACGTCCAAGCCCTGGACGATCGAGTACTCGCCCCCACTGCACTGGACCGGGACACCGCAGATGATGCCCTCGCCGATTCCGTAGGAACCGTCGCTCGGGACCGCCATCGACACCCAGTCACCGTCCGGCGTGCCGAGCACCCAGTCGTGGATGTGGTCGATCGCGGCGTTGGCCGCCGAAGCGGCGCTGGAGGCACCACGCGCCTCGATGATCTCGGCGCCGCGTTTGCCGACCCGCGGGATGTACTCGTCGGCGATCCAGGCTTCGTCGTCGACCAGGTCCCAGGCGCTCTCGCCGTCGACCTTGGCGTTCACCAGGTCCGGGTACTGGCTCGGCGAGTGGTTGCCCCAGGCAGTCATGTTCGTCACCGAGCTGACCGGCTTGCCGAGCTTGTTGGCGACCTGGATCTTCGCCCGGTTGTGGTCGAGGCGCATCATCGCGGTGAAGCGCTCCTGCGGGACGTCGGGCGCGTTCGACATCGCGATCAGGCAGTTGGTGTTGGCCGGGTTGCCGACCACCAGGACCTTCACGTCGTCGGCGGCGCCGGCGTTGATCGCTTCGCCCTGCGGCTTGAAGATGCCGCCGTTGGCCTCGAGCAGGTCGGCCCGCTCCATGCCCGGGCCGCGCGGCCGCGCGCCGACGAGCAGGGCGACGTTGGTGCCCTCGAAGGCCTTCGTCGGATCGTCGAAGATGTCGATCCGGCTCAGCAGGGGGAAGGCGCAGTCGTCGAGCTCCATCGCGGTCCCCTCGGCCGCTTTGACCGCTTGCGGGATCTCCAACAACCTCAGCTCGACGGGGGTGTCGGGGCCGAGCATCTGACCGCTGGCGATGCGGAACAGAAGGGCGTAGCCGATCTGCCCGGCGGCGCCCGTAACGGTGACCTTCACGGGGGTGCTCACGTATTTCTCCTCAGGTTCGGGATTACGGCGACGGCTAGGAACCGGCCATCGCCCGCTGCAGGTTGTCGTCGATCGACGCCAGGAACTCCTGCGTGCTCTGGTAAGCCTGGTCGCCGCCGACGAGCAGCGCCAGGTCTTTGGTCATCTTGCCTTCTTCGACCGTCTCGATGCAGACGCGCTCGAGGGTCTTGGCGAACTCGCTGACCTCCGGCGTGCCGTCCATCCGGCCGCGGGCCTCGAGGCCGCGCGTCCAGGCGAAGATCGAGGCGATCGGGTTGGTGGAAGTCGGGTTGCCCTGCTGGTGCTGGCGGTAGTGACGGGTGACGGTGCCGTGCGCGGCCTCCGCCTCCACCGTCTTGCCGTCAGCGGTCATCAGCACGCTGGTCATCAGGCCGAGCGAACCGAACCCCTGCGCGACGGTGTCGGACTGCACATCGCCGTCGTAGTTTTTGCAGGCCCACACGTAGCCGCCTTCCCACTTCATCGCGGCGGCGACCATGTCGTCGATCAGCCGGTGTTCGTAGGTGATCCCGGCGGCCTCGAAGTCGGCCTTGAACTCGGCGTCGTAGATCTCGGCGAAGAGGTCTTTGAAGCGACCGTCGTAGCGCTTCAAGATGGTGTTCTTGGTCGACATGTACACCGGGTAGCCGCGGTTCAGGCCGTAGCGCATCGAGGCGCGCGCGAAGTCCCGGATCGACTCGTCGAGGTTGTACATCGACATCGCGATGCCGCCGCCGGGGAAGTCGTAGACGTCGAGCTCGATCGGCTCCGAGCCGTCCTTCGGCGTGTAGGTCATGGTGAGCGTGCCCTCGCCCGGTACCACCAGGTCGGTGGCCCGGTACTGGTCGCCGAAGGCGTGGCGACCGATCACGATCGGCTTCGTCCAACCCGGCACCAGACGCGGCACGTTGGAGATCACGATCGGCTCGCGGAAGATGACCCCGCCGAGGATGTTGCGGATCGTCCCGTTCGGCGAGCGGTACATCTCCTTCAGGCCGAACTCCTCGACCCGCGCCTCGTCGGGCGTGATCGTCGCGCACTTCACCCCCACCCCGTACTGCTTGATCGCGTTCGCGGAGTCGACCGTGATCTGGTCGTTCGTCGCGTCGCGACTCTCGATCCCGAGGTCGAAGTACTTCAGGTCGACATCGAGGTAGGGAAGGATGAGCTGCTCTTTGATGAATGACCAGATGATGCGGGTCATCTCATCGCCGTCGAGCTCGACGACAGGGTTCACAACCTTGATCTTCGGCATCGGCCGGCGATGCTATCTGGCTGGGACCGGCGGCGCCTTGGCCGGCGAGCCGGCACAATCACGTACTCGATGGCAACCAGGGAGCGCCAGACCTTCGGCAACCACACCGTCGCCAACCAGCCACCGCCGTTGGCCGACTACAACGTCTTCGAAGCCGACACGGTGCTGGTCGAGGCGGTCGACCGCGAGGGGGCCGACTGGGCGAAGGAGCGGATCGCCGCGGTCGGCGAGCTCGCCGGCTCGGCCGAAGCGCAGGAGCTGGGGCGCCTGGCCAACGAGAACGGCCCGAAGCTGAGGACGCACGACCGCTACGGCAACCGGGTCGACGAGGTCGATTTCCACCCCGCCTGGCACGACCTGCTCGGAACCGCGGTCGAACACGAACTTCACAGCGCCCCCTGGAAGGACCCGCGGCCGGGCGCCCACGTCGCCCGCGGTGCCGCCTTCATGTGCATGTCCCAGGCCGAGGCGGGCATCGGCTGCCCGATCTCGATGACCTACTCGGTGATCCCGGCGCTGCGCACGCAGCCGGATCTCGCCGCCCGCTGGGAGCCGCACTTCCTCACCGCCACCTACGACCCGCGCAACGCCCCCGCGCCGGACAAGCGCGGCGCCCTCGCCGGGATGGGGATGACCGAGAAGCAGGGCGGCACCGACGTGCGGGCCAACACCACGATCGCCCGCCCGGTGGACGGCGGCGGGCCCGGCGGCGAGTACGAGCTGACCGGCCACAAGTGGTTCATGTCGGCGCCGATGTGCGACGCCTTCCTCGTCCTCGCCCAGGCCGAGGGCGGCCTCTCCTGCTTTCTCTTCCCCCGCTGGACCCCGGACGGCGAACGCAACCGCTTCCGCCTGCAGCGCCTCAAGGACAAGCTCGGCAACAAGTCGAACGCCTCCAGCGAGGTCGAGTTCGACGCCGCCTCGGCTTGGTTGGTCGGCGAGGAGGGCGCCGGGGTGCCGACGATCATCGAGATGGTCAACCACACCCGCCTCGACTGCGTGCTCGGCAGCACCGTCGGCATGCGCCACGGCGTCGCCCAGGCGATCCACCACGCCTCCAACCGCTCCGTCTTCGGAACCGTCCTGGTCGACCAGCCGCTGATGCAGAACGTCCTCGCCGACCTGGCGGTCGAGTCGGAGGCGGCGACGATCGCCGCGATGCGCCTGGCGCGCGCCTACGACGAGGCGATCGCCGGCGACCCCGGGGCCCAGAGCCTGAAGCGCGTCGCCAACGCCGTGCTCAAGTACTGGATCACCAAGCGCGCGCCCGCCCACGCCGGCGAGTGCCTCGAGTGCCTCGGCGGCAACGGCTATGTCGAGGAGTCGGGAATGCCGCGCCTCTTCCGCGAGAGCCCGCTCAACTCGATCTGGGAGGGCAGCGGCAACGTCCAGTGCCTCGACGTCCTCCGCGCCATGGTGAAGAGCCCGGCCTCGGTCGAGTCCTTCTTCGCCGAGGTGGCCGACGGTGCCGCCGCCGAGCCCCGCCTCGCCGCCTTCACCTCCACCCTGCGCGACGAACTCCCCGGCGACGTCGCCACGATCGAGACCCGCGCCCGCCGCGTCGTGGAGCGCATGGCCCTCGCCCTCCAGGCCTCCCTCCTCGTCCGCTACGGCGACGAAACGGTCGCCGACGCCTTCTGCGCGTCCCGCCTCGACGGCGACTGGGGCCGAGCCTTCGGCACCCTCCCTGCCGGCCTGGACTACACCGGCATCATCGACCGTCACCGAGCCAAGGTCTGAGCCTCCCGTTCCATGTCCGCCCGCGCCAGCTCACCGCGCCTCACTTTTGAGACCGACCCGTCCGTCTATCCTCTCTCCGTGGACGTAAAATCCGCGTTCAACCAATTCGCGAACTTCGCTCGGACGATCGAATTCCCCGGCCTTGCCGTCCACCGGGTTTCGCTGGCACTCGACGAGCGACAGGACGGTGAGCCTGTCACCCGGGTTCTCCTTCTCGTGAATGACCCGAAGGAGCAAACTTGGGAGCTAGATTCGGTCGTTAGCCTCCGACGCTCTCTGGCCATCAAAGCCACCGAGCTCGGACTGCCGCCGGTCAGCATCTCGCTTGTCCCCGACAGCGAGGCAGCGTCTTTCGAGAGTTCGTCCGATAGTCGATCGGCATGGCTCGATATCCGATCGATCCGAGGAAGCTGCTTGAAACGGCCGAACGACTGGCGCCGATCAATCTGCGACCTGGACGGCCCGCCTACACGGATCATCGGCGAGCAGTCTCGACTGCCTACTACGCCGTATTCCACGCCGTAACCGACCGAGTTGCCCAGGCGGCATTCACCGAGGCCGACCGCGACTTCCTGCAGAAAGTCCAGCGCTGGATCCAACACGGGGACGTTCGGACCGTGGCGATCTGGGTCAGTCAGCTTGAAGGCACTCGCCCAGGCGGTCCTCCGAGACACATAGCGAACCTTCTTCAACCGTCGGGGGCCAACCACATCCACGCCGACACCCTCTTTATCGCCGACGGTTTCCTCGAACTGAACGAGAAGCGCGAGCAAGCCGACTATGACCACGGTGCGGTCTTTACGCGGCCAGACACGCTTACCGAAAATTGCGTTCGCCCGATCCGTGGTGGAGAAGATTTGGCAGACCCAGACCGACGAGGCGAAAATCTTCTTCGGTCTGATCGCGATGCAGGCTAACGTCAAGTCGCGATAACCCGATGCTTCGATCAGGTTTGTCCTACTCGGGCAGGGGTGGAGCGTCTTGTACCCCGGAGCTTCGAGAGCTTCGGGCGGCAGCTTGTAGGCGAACCGAGCGGAGGGGTTAAGCGGAACCCCTGCCCGAGACCGCCTCAGGCCCGGGTCTGTGCGTCTCGTAAAGCGCGGCCGACCTGCTCGACCGTGATCACGCCGCTGAGGCGACCGTCCGAGTCGACCGCCATCAGGGCGCCGAGGCGGCGGAGGCTCTGGTTGGAGAGGAGTGAGGTCAGGGGGGTGTCGTCGCGGACGAAGAGGCCGCGGTCGGCGTCGACGATTTCAGAGACGGTCGAGCCGGCGCGGGAGACCTCGGGGACCTCGTCGGCGGCGTCGCGGTTGAGGAGGCCGAGGAAGCGGTGGGCGGCGTCGACGACCGGGAACCAGGGCCAGCGGTAGCGAAGAAAGTATTGGTCGAGCGCCTGCTCGATCGAGAGGTCGCCGCGGATCGTGACCGGTTCGCGGTCCATCACGTCGGCGACCGAGATCGTGCCGATCTGACGGTTCATCTGGGTCTGGGCGGAGGCGCCTTTGGCGGCACCGTTGATCATCATCCCGACGAACGCCAGCCAGATCCCGCCGACGGTGCCGAGAAATTCGCCGGTCAGCGCCATGTAGATGCCGCCGGCGATGAAGACGTAGCCGAAGATGCGGCCGAGGTCGGCGGCGAACTTGGTCGCCGAGTTGCGGTCCCCGGTCACCTTCCAGGCGATTGCGCGGGCGACCCGGCCGCCGTCCATCGGGAAGGCGGGCAACAGGTTGAAGACGAGCAGCAGCAGGTTGATCGAGGCGAGCCAGGCCATCACCGCGAGCACGCCGGAGGCGCCGGAGGTGGTTTCGATCAGGGCCGCGTGACTGAACTCGTGCCAGCCGCCCGCGGCGATCCCGGCACCCATCAGGACGACGAAGATCAGCGCCGTCACCGCCGGTCCCGCGAGCGCGACCCGCGTTTCGACGCCGGCGGAATCCGCTTCGCGGTCCATCCGCGCCATGCCGCCGAAGATCCAGAGCTGGATCGAGCTGATGCCGATCCCGTTGCGAGTGGCGGCAACGGCGTGCCCGAGCTCGTGCAGGAGGATCGAGCCGAAGAAGCCGGCGGCGCTGGCGACGGCGAAGATGAACGGCGTGACGGAACTCGCCGAGGGGCCCAGCAGTTCGTCGTAGAAGCTGGACATCCAGAAGATGACCAGGAAGAGGATGATGAACCAGGACCAATCGACCGAGATCCGGATTCCCCGGACGTGGAACAAGGTGATCGATCCGCCGCCAAACACGAAGTCCATGGTAAGCGGGTAGCGTGGCCGGCCGTATGGCCAGTCACAGAGTTGGCACACCTTCCTCCTCGGAACTGGGCGAGCCCGACCAGGTCTGGCTGCGGGCGCGACTGGAGGAACTGGAGCGGATCGACCGCCCCTCGGCCTCCGAGGGGGAACGGCGCGCGGCCGAGTGGTTGGTCGGCCAATTCCGTGAGCTCGGTGCCGAGGCGCGCATCGAGGCCGCTGGTGCACACGGGACCTACTGGTGGCCGCTCGGCCTCGGCACCGCGCTCGGGGCCCTCGGCGGGTTGGCCGCGCTGCGCGGTCGACGCGCGCTCGGCACCGCCCTCGGTGCGCTCGGGGCGGCAGGCATCGTCTCCGACTTTCCGCCCCACCAGCGCCGCCTCCGCGGCCCGCTCCCGAAGCGCACCGCCTACAACGTCGTCTGCGAGGTCGGCGATCCCGACGCGGCCCGGACGATCGTCATCTCGGCCCACCACGACTCCGCCCATTCCGGCCTCGTCTTCCACCCGGCGATCCCGAAGCTCGCCGACCGCCTCGGCCTGATCGAGGGGATCGAGACCAGCCCGGCACTGATGGCCCCGGTGGTGGGCGGCCCGCTCCTCGTCGCGCTCGGCGCGCTCACCAAGGTCAGGGCGGTGACCAAGCTCGGCACCGCCCTCGGGCTCGCCGCCACCGCGGCGATGGCCGAGATCGGCTCGCGCAAGGTCGTCCCCGGCGCCAACGACAACGGAACCGCGGTCGTCTCCCTGCTCGCCCTCGCCAAACGCCTGGCCGACCACCCCACCACGGGCGTCCGCGTCATCCTCCTCTCGGCCGGCGCCGAGGAGTCCTTCAGCGAGGGCATGAAGGCCTTCGGCGAGCGCCACTTCCCGGAGCTCCCCACCGACTCGACCTTCTTCCTCGTCCTCGAGTCCACCGGCTCGCCCCACCTCCTGGTGCTGCGCGGCGAGGGCTTCCTGAAGATGTACGACTACCCGGCGCCGGCGCTGGAGTTGCTCGACTCGACCGCCGAGGATCTGGGCATCTGGCTCTATCCGAACCTGCGCCTGCACAACGGCACCGACGGACTCGAGGCGCTCGTCGCCGGCTACGAAACCGCGGTGATCGCGGGTTGCGACGACCTCAAGCAGCCGGCCAACTACCACTGGCCCAACGACCTCGCAGAGAACGTCGACTTCGGCTCCGTCGCCGACGGGATCAAGCTCGCCGAGGCGACGATCCGGCGCCTCGGGTAGGGCTTGCGGGCTCGCGGGAAGCGGGCGCCCGAGGTACGGGAAGCAAGGGTCTGAGGCGAGCAGGTCCGTGGGGAGGGACGAGGGACTCCACGCTTCCGTGCGTGTCGTCCAACGGTCACGACCGCGTTCCGGACTTTGACCCTGCCATAGGAAGGTCAAAGTCCGGAACGCGTCTCCGGGCCTTGTTCCCGGGCCCGGAAACAGACCGAAGGCGCGGGTGGGTGTGACGTTCCCGGCATCTTCGTCACCGATCGGGGCGAGGTGTGCCGGGTGTTTCACGAACCCCTCACGTCCTGGGACGGCCGACCCCGCCGCGAGCAACGCCCGTCCCCGCCACCCGAAGAATGCCCGCCAACGCCCCAAGCAACCCCGCCCGAGCGACCGCCACCCAACCCCCTCGCGCACGCGTTTGTGCTGTGTGACGCATTAAGCGAATCCCGACTACGTGGTCGGATTTCCGCTCTATAGCATCGGCGCCGTGCCATCCCACGACGTACTCGTCATAGGGGCCGGGCTCGCCGGCCAGCGGGCCGCCCTCGCCGCCGCAGAGCAGGGCGTTTCGGTCGGGATCATTTCCAAGGTCCACCCCGTCCGCTCCCATTCAAACGCCGCTCAGGGCGGCATCAACGCGGCGCTCAACCCTGACGACTCGTGGGAGTCCCACGCGTTCGACACCGTGAAGGGCTCCGATTACCTGGGCGACCAGGACGCGATCGAAATCATGGCCCGCGAGGCCCCCGAAGAAATCCTCCACATGGAGCACCTCGGGGTCACCTTCCACCGCAACGAGGAAGGCAAGCTCGGGACCCGCGCCTTCGGCGGCGCCTCCGCCGCCCGCACGTACTACGTCGCCGACATCACCGGCCAGGCGATCATGCACGTGCTCTACGAGCAGCTGATGAAATATTCGGAGCAGATCACCCGCTATGAGGAGTGGTTCAGCTCCTCGCTGGCGATCGACGAGAACGGCGAGTGCTGCGGCGTCGTCACCCGCAACGTCGCCGACGGCTCGATGGAACTGTTCCAGGCCAAATCGGTGATCCTCGCCACCGGCGGCTCCGGCCAGATCTGGAAGCCGACCACCAACGCCCTGATCTGCACCGGCGACGGCATCGCGATGGCCTACCGGGTCGGCGCCAAGCTGATGGACATGGAGATGATCCAGTACCACCCGACCACGTTGGCGGGCAAGGGATTCCTGATCACCGAGGGAGCCCGCGGCGAGGGGGCCCTGCTGCTCAACAAGAACGGCGAACGCTTCATGGAGAAGTACGCGCCGAACAAAATGGAGCTCGCCTCGCGCGACGTCGTCTCCCGCGCCGAGCAGACCGAGATCAACGAGGGCCGCGGCTTCCCCGACGGGACCGTCGCGCTCGACATCACGGTGGTCCCGAAGAAGCGCATCCACGAGGCGCTGCGGGAGATCGTCCTGGTCGGCCGTGACTTCGCCGGCGTCGACATCACCCGCGAACCGATCCACATCAAGCCGGGCAACCACTACACGATGGGCGGCGTCAAGACCGACGTCGAGGGTCGCACCGACATCCCCGGCCTCTACGCCGCGGGCGAGGTGGCCTGCGTCTCCGTCCACGGCGGCAATCGGCTCGGCGCCAACTCGCTGCTCGACACGCTGATCTTCGGCAAGCACTCCGGCCGCGACGCCGCGGCGCGGGCGCTGCGGACCGACTGGGCGAAGCCATCGGAGAAGGTGCTCGAGGACGAGCAGGCGATGATCGACGACATCAACGGTCGCGCGAAGGGCTCCGGCCGGCGCGTCTCGGAGATCAAGCTGGAGCTCGGCCAGACGATGGACTCGAAAGTCGCGGTGTTCCGCGACGAGGCCGGGATCACCGAAGCGCTGGAAACGGTCCGCCGCCTCAAGGAGGAGGCGAAGACCGCCTACATCGACGACCACGGCAGCGTCTTCAACCAGGACCTGTTGGGGGCGATCGAGCTGGGGTACATGCTCGACTGCGCCGAGTGCTCCTGCATCGGGGCGCTGGAGCGCAAGGAGAGCCGCGGCGCGCAGTACCGCACCGATTACCCGGAGCGCAACGACGAGGAGTGGCTCAAACACATCAACCTCGAGAAGACCGAGGACGGCCCGGAGATCTCCTACTCAGAGGTCACGATCACCCAGTGGCAACCGGAAGCGAGGACGTACTGATGGCCGACTACACGATCAAAGTTCGGCGCTACCAGCCGGAGAGCGGCGATCCTGCCTACTGGGAGGAGTTCAACGTCGAGCTCGACCCCTCGCTGTCGGTCCTCGACGGCCTGCTGCAGGCCAAGGATCGTGAGGACGGCTCGCTGGCGGTGCGCTGCTCCTGTCGCGCGGCGATCTGCGGCTCCTGCGGGATGAAGATCAACGGGCAGTCCGGGCTCGGGTGTCAGACCCAGATCGGCGAGGCCCAGGAGCTGGCCGACAAGAAAGCATCCGCCGTCGGCGGCGCCTCCGAGAACAACGTGATCGTGATCGAGCCGATGGGCAACATGCCGGTGATCAAGGACCTGGTGACCGACATGGAGTCGACCCACTGGACCAAGATCCGCCGCGTCACCCCCTGGCTCCTCCCCCACGGCGAGGCGCCGGAGCGCGAGTACATCGTCGAGCCGGAATCGATGGTCGACATCACCCAGTCGATGGCCTGCATCCAGTGCGGCGCCTGTGTCTCCTCCTGCCTCTCGATGGAAGCCGACCCGCTCTTCATCGGCCCGGCGGCGCTGGCCAAGGCCTACCGCTTCGTCGGCGACCCGCGCGACGCGGAGACTGCCGAGCGCCTCACCGACCTGGCCCACGACCCGCACGGGATCTACGACTGCACCCACTGCTTCAGCTGCGTCGACGCCTGCCCGAAGGGCGTGGCGCCGATGGACCAGATCATGCGCCTGCGCCGCAAGGCCGGTGAGAACGGCATCGAGGACCCGAACTCCGGCCACTCCCACGAGATGGCCTTCGTCAACATCATCGAGAAGAAGGGCACCCTCGACGAGAGCCTCCTGCTGCAGGAGTCCTTCGCCCCCGGCGTGCTCGGCAAGCTGATGCCGACGAAACGGGCGATCAAGGAAATGATCGGCTCGCTGCCGACCGCGGTGCGCGGCATCAAAACGGGCAAGATGCGCTCCCTGCCGAAGCTGATCCCCGGCGTCCACCACAAGCTCCCGGACGGTGCCCAGGACGACGTGAAGGCGATCTACAAGCACGCCGAGGAGCACAACGAGGAATTCAACCTGTACATCAAGGGCGAGGAGGGCGACCCGGAGGCCGCCGTCGAGGAGCGACTCGAGCCCGACAACGCGGACTACTTGCCCACCACCGGCGAGAAGGAGGCCTGAGATGGCTGATCAGATCAAAGTCGCCTACTGGCCCGGCTGCGTATCCCGTGGCTTCACCCCGGAGCTGCACGGCTCGATGGCGATCGTCGCGCAGAAGCTCGGCATCGAGCTGGTCGAACTCGACCGCGCCAACTGCTCCGGCGCCGGCGTCATCGCCGAGCACAACCAGGAGCTCGCCGACACGCTGAACGCGCGCACCTTCGCGCTCGCCCAGCAGACCGGCCTCTCGATGATGAACATCTGCTCGACCTGTCAGGGCGCTCAGTCGGAGTGCCAGCAGCGCCTCGACGCCGACTCCGGCTACCGGGCGCACATCAACGAGGTGCTCTCCGGCCAGGGCCTCTCCTACGAGAAGTCGGCCGACGGCTCCTGGAACAACAAAAACTTCCTCTGGCTGCTGGTCGAGGACTACGGTCTGGACCGCCTCGCCGCGCTGGTGAAAAAGCCGCTCTCGGGCCTGCGGGTAGGCCCCTTCTACGGCTGCTACATCGTGCGGCCGAAGGAGCGCCTCGGCTACGGCCAGTTCCCGGACCGGGACATCTACCTGGAGAAGGTCATCGAGGTCCTCGGCGGTCAGGTAGTCGAGTACGACGGGGCGCGTAAATGCTGCGGCTTCCCGGTCATCACGATGAACCGCGAGACGTCCCTGACCCAGGCGGGCACCCACGTCGGCGACGCGATCGACGCCGGGGCCGACTGCCTCGTCACCCCCTGCCCGCTCTGCCACCTGAACCTGGACATGCAGCAGCCGGAGGCGGCCAAGGTCGTCAACCGCGACCTCGGCCTCGCCGTCCTGCATCTCCCCCAGCTGGTCGGCCTGGCCCTCGGCGCGACGCCGAAGGAACTGGGTATGGGCAAGCACATCGCCTCGACCAAGTGGGTCGAGGAGCGCCTCACCGCGGTCCCCGCCTGAGCCTCGGCGACAACCGTGCGTCACTTCAAGGGCGGGCCAAAAGGCCCGCCCTTTGTGGGTGATCAGAGGCCGAGGACTTTGGCGATCACGCCCGCGATGATCGCTCCGACGGCCGTCACCACTCCACCACCCACGATCTTCCCCCATCGGTCGAATCGCGCGTCAAGCTTGTCGAATCGCGCGTCAAGCTTGTCGAATCGCGCGTCAAACTTGTCGAACCTCGCATCGACCTTGTCTTCGAACCGATCGAACTTACGGTCGACCTTGTCGAACCGACCTTTGACATCCTCTTCGAACCGGCCGACTCGGCCGGATAGATCGTCGATGCGCTTGTCAGTTGAGCTGGCCTCCATAACCCTTTCCTCCTCGATCACACTCACTGAGCGAGGGTAGGGTGAATCGCATTCGCCATGGGAAACGGAAGTGGAACTTTTGGGTTAAGGCTGGAGGCGACGCTCAGCGCTGGTTCAGGAGCCAGCCGCGGTCGACCAGGAGCTCGGCAACCTGGACGGCGTTGGTGGCGGCACCCTTGCGCAGGTTGTCGCCGGCGACCCAGATGTTGAGCGTGCGCTCGTGGCTCGGGTCGCGGCGGATGCGCCCGACGAGGACGTCGTCCTGGCCGGCGGCGTCGATCGCGAGGGGGTACTCGGCGTCGGCGGGGTTGTCGATCACCTGGACGCCGACCGATTCGGCGAGCAGGGCGCGGCAGTCCTCCGGCGAGAGATCCTCGCGGGTCTGGACGTTGATCGACTCCGAGTGGCCGACGAAGACCGGGACGCGGGCGCAGGTCGCGGTGATGCCGACCTCCTCGCCGAAGCCGAGGATCTTGCGCGTCTCGGCCATCACCTTGCGCTCCTCGGTCGTGTAGTCGTCGCCGTCCTTGAAGCTCTCCACCTGCGGCAGCACGTTGAAGGCGATCTGGCGGGGATAGATCGCGGGCGCGGGCGGGTCCTCCTCGGCGAGGATCGCCTTCGCCTGCGCGCGCAGCTCTTCGATCGCCTTCTGCCCGGTCCCCGAGACGGCCTGGTAGCTGGAGACGATGAGGCGCTCGAGGCCCGCCTTGCGGTGGATCGGCGCGAGCGCCATCAGCGCCGTCATCGTCGTGCAGTTGGGGTTGGCGACGATGCCCTGGTGGTTCTCGGCCGCCTCGTCGTTGACGCCGGCGACGACCAGCGGCACGTCGTCATGCATGCGCCAGTAAGAAGTGTTGTCGACCACGGTCGCACCGGCCTCGACGAAGCGCGGCGACCACTCGGCACTGACCGCGCCGCCCGGCGAGGACAGCACCACGTCGACGCCCTGGATCGTCTCGGCGTTCAGCGGCTGCACGGTCAGCGTGCCGCCGCCCCACTCGAGCTCCTTGCCCGCCGAGCGCTCGCTCGCGTAACCGACGACCTCACTCGCCGGGAAGCCGCGCTCGTGCAGTAGCCGCAGGATCGTCGACCCGACCGCACCGGTCGCGCCCATCACCCCGACTCTGTAGCCGTCGCCCGCCATCTCGCTCCGCAGGCTAGCCGGCGACCGTGGAGGTCGTGTCGCCGGTGCCGTTTTCGGGGCGGGCCGCGTCGTCGCCCAACTCGAAGGCCGCGTGCAGCGCCTTCACCGCGTCGGTCACCCGGTCGGCACCGATGACGCATGAGATCTTGATCGGCGAGGTGGAGATCATCTCGATGTTGATCCCCTCCTCCCCCAGCGTCTGGAAGACCTTGGCGGCGACGCCCGGGTGCGAGCGCATCCCGGCGCCGACGATCGACACCTTGCCGATCTGCTCTTCGGCCTTCACCTGGACGGCGACATCGCCGAGCTTGTCGATCACTTCCCGCGCCACGGGCAGCTCGCCCCGGTCGACGGTGAAGGAGAGGTCGGCGAGCTGATCGTCCCCCACCGGCTCGTTCTGGATGATCACGTCGACGTTGACGTTGGCGTCGGCCAACGCGCTGAAGATCCGGCCCGCCACGCCCGGCTCGTCGCGCAGCCCGGTAAGGGTCACGCGCGCCTCGGCGTCGGAATGGGTCACTGCGGTTACGAAAGGTTGCTCCATGGTCTCTTCCTCTGACACGACGAGGGTACCGGGACCATCCTCGAAGCTGCTGCGGCAGTGGATCCGGACCCCGTGGTTACGGGCGTACTCGACCGAACGTAGCTGCAGCACCCGCGCCCCGGAGGCCGCCATCTCCAGCATCTCCTCGAAGGAGACCTGCGGCAGCTTGCGGGCGTCGGGCACGATCCGCGGGTCGGCCGAGTAGACCCCGCGGACGTCGGTGTAGATCTCGCAGACCTCGGCGCGGAGCGCGGCGGCGAGCGCCACCGCGGTGGTGTCCGAGCCACCCCGCCCCAGCGTGGTGACGTCGCGACTGTCGGTCGAGACGCCCTGGAAGCCGGCGACGAGGACGATCCGGTCCTGCTCCAGCGCCTGGCGGATGCGGTCGGCGCGTACGTCGATGATCCGCGCCTTGGTGTGGGAGGAGTCGGTGACGATCCCGGCCTGGGACCCGGTCAGCGAGATCGCCTCGTGGCCCATGTCGTGGATCGCCATCGCGCAGAGCGCGCAGGAGATCCGCTCGCCGGTGGAGAGCAGCATGTCCATCTCCCGGGCGACCGGGCGCTCGGAGATCTCGTGCGCGGCCGCGACCAGCTCGTCGGTCGTCTTGCCGCGCGCCGAGAGCACCGCGACCACGCGTTTGCCGCGCTCGCGGGCGGCGACGATGCGGCCCGCCGCACGCTTGATCTGCTCGGCGCCGGCGACCGAGGTGCCGCCGAACTTCATCACGACTATGTCCGCTGCCCCGTCAGGCATAGGTACGAGCATAGAGAGCGGTCAAGGGTTGCCGTCTCGCGCCGATAACCGGGGGGTAGTGGAGCCGAAGACGAGCGACATGCCGGTCGCGGGGACGGCGTCCCCGCGAGCCCCCCAGGGAGGGCGCCTGCTGGTCGCGAGCCGGCTTGCCACCGCGCTTTCCCGTGCCGGATCGGTCGAGAGCGTCGCCGCGGAGGCGGTCCGCACCCTGCACGAATCCTTCGACTACTACCTCGCCGTGGTCCAGCGCCTGGACCCCGACGGCGTCGCTGCGGGTCGTCTCCGCCGCCGGCCCGTTGGCCGCGGGCGCGGACGACTTCCTGGCGACCGAGCAGCGGATCGAGGACGGGGTCAACGGCCGCGTCGCCCGCACCGGACGCCCGGCGATGGTGAACGACACCCGCCGCGACCCCGACTACCTGGGGCGCGAAGACGGTACCGACCCGGGGTCGGAGCTGTCGCTGCCGATCGTCGTCGCCGAGTCCAACTGGGGCGTGCTCAACCTCGAGCAGCGCGAGCGCGGCGCCTTCGGCGAGGAAGACCTGTTGCTCGCCCACGTCGTCGCCGGCCAGATCGGCGCCGCGATCCACCGCTGCCAGTTGGTCGGCGAACTCGAGGACGCCTTCCTCACCACGATCGGGTTGATCTCCGACGCGGTCGAGATGCAGGACGCCTACACCGCCAGCCACGCCGAGGAGGTGTCGGACCTGGCGGTCCGGGTCGGCGAACGGATGGGGATCGGCGGGGTCGAGCTCGACCGCCTGCGCTACGGCGCCCTCCTCCACGACGTCGGCAAGATCTCGATCCCGGCGGAGATCATCCGCAAGCCCGGCCCGCTGACCGACGAGGAGCGCGCCCGGATGAACGAGCACACCGCGATCGGCGCCCGGATGCTCGAGCGCATCCCATTCCTCGCCCCGGTCGCGCCGCTGGTCCGCTCGGCGCACGAGCGCCACGACGGCGCCGGTTACCCGGACGGCCTGGCGGGCGAGCAGATCCCGCGCGGGGCGATGGTGATCGCCACCTGCGATGCCTTCCACGCGATGACCTCGGACCGCAGCTACCGGAAGGCGATGAGCGTCGAGGCCGCCAAGGCGGAGCTGCGGGCGTGCTCCGGCACGCAGTTTCGGCCCGAGGTCGTCGACGCGCTCCTCACCGAGCTTTCCGTGCGGCCCTCCCCCGCCGGCTAATTGCCGCCGAGGTTGCCGAGCATCGCCTGTTCGGCCATCCGGATCAGCCCGAGCCCGCTGTGGGGACGCATGTCGCTGGAGCGGACGCGGACGTGCGAGCCGTGCGGGCCGATCACCTCGACGATGGTGCAGACGTCGCCGATCTCGCAGTCGTCGCCGTAATCGGCCTCGATCGCTTCCATCTGCTCCGCCACGACTTTGCCGATCTTGCTCTGGTCGAGCATCAACGCCTCCTGTAGTTAGCCGATTGCGGGCCTGACGATAGCCGTCGGCTACCCGTCCCTCAGGTTTTGCGACCCGGCGGCGATTCGGCTTCGACGAAGAGTTCCGGGCTGAGCGTCGGCACTTCGTCTTCGGCCGCGTAGCCGGTCGGTTCGACCCCGAGCATCGTCGCCAGCGTCTTCAGCAGCGTGAAGTGGTTGGCGTATTCGGCTTCTTCGACCTTGCCCGGTTCGACGAAGGGCGAGATCATCAGCAGGCCGACCTGTCCGCCGCCGCCGGTTTCCAGCACCGATTCTTCGGTGTACTTGGTGGCGGTCGTGGTGGTCGTGGGTTCTTCGGCTCCGGTTGCCGTGGGCGCGGGCGTCGTCCCGTCCACCGGCGCGAGGTTCGGGTATTCCGGGGCCAGGCAACAGGCCTTCTGGTCGAGGTGTTCACCCGCCTGTGGCGCCTGCGCCGAGGTGATCATGATCAGGCCACCTTCTTCGTAGGCGGGCGAGGCCATGATCGCCGGCACCAGGTTCTTCAGGGCAGAGGCTTCCGGGAAGATCAGCGACAGCGTCGGCGTCTTCTTCTTCGCGGAGAGGTCCTTGGTCAGGATTTCGAAGCCCACGTCGTGCTTTTCGCATTCGTCGCCTTCGGCGATCGCGGCGAAGTAGACGACCGGATTGCGCCAGTTGACGTAGGTGTCTTCCGGGGTCGGGACCGTCTGGTCCGGGGCGCCGAGGGTCGGCTTGCGACAGCGCCACGGCTGGCCGATGGAGCCGCCGTTTTCCATGTCCTGGACGTAGGCGCGCCAGCTCACTTCTTCTTCGGTCAGCTCGGTCGGCAGCGATTTCACTTCCTTGCCGTAGACGCAGCCGTTGCCTTCCACCTGTTCGGCGAAGACGGAGACCGTGCCCGGGGCGATCGCGGAGTAGTTGGGACAGTTCGCCGCCGTTTCCGGCGTCGGCCCCTGGCCGCTCAGCAGCCCGATCTCGTTGGCGAGGACGCCGCTCGTCACCCCGTAGTAGTTGGGCAGGAGCTCGCCCTTCTTCGGCAGGACGCGGGAGAGGTAGGGCGCGGCCGCGGCGGCGCCGAACGTTTCCTCGTAGCCGCCTTCGCCGAGCACGATCAGGAACGCGTGTTTGACTTCCGGCAGCGCCCCT
Organism: uncultured Actinomycetes bacterium; assembly: GCA_963782515.1. GTDB lineage: Bacteria > Actinomycetota > Thermoleophilia > Solirubrobacterales > 70-9 > VAYN01. The sequence continues at coordinate 189,365 of CAWAJY010000006.1, forward strand.
TCTTCTTCGAGGAAGTTTTCGCCTTCTTCTTCCGGGTTGAAGGGGGCGAGCTCAGGTTCTTCGGTCACTTCTTCGGGGAGGAGGGGCGCTTCTTCGACGGCTTCGGGGACGAGCGGTGCTTCTTCGACGAATTCTTCGACCGGCGCTCCTTCCGGCGCTTCGGCGAGTTCCGGTTCGCCTTCGGAGGTTTCTTCTTCGGGTTCTTCGGCGGGCGGCGCCCCTTCGACCGCGTGGTTCGGGTACTCCAGCAGGATCGTCGAGAGGGGCGCCGAGGAGGCGATTTCGCTCATCGCCGAGCCCAGGCCGACGCCAAGGGCCAGCATCCCGATCACCGCGATCGCGATCGCCGGCGGTGAAGGCATCCAAGACCAACCTCCGCCGTCGCCACCGGCGCCGTCGCCGTCCTTCCCGCCGCCCCCCACTCCGCCGCCACCTTGCTTGGAGCCGCCGCCGTTTCCGCCGGCGCCGGGGACCGACGCCTTGGCCTTCGAAGCCATGGCCGCGACCGTCCCCCCCACCGCTCCCGGCAGGAGCCCGAGGCGCGCGCCGCATTTCACGCAGTAGCGCTGCTCAGGGGCGAGCGGGGAGCCGCACTCGCGGCAGGCATCGCCCGAGGAGCCCGGGACGTCGTCACCGGTGGGCCCCGCCTGCCCGGGGATCTGATCGTCGTTTCGGTCCGCCACGTTTGGGCGCGATTATCGGACCGCCCGGAGGGGCGGATGTGAAGATTTTGCATCGACGCGGCGGGCCTCCCGCGCCGACATCCGAGCCGCTATTCACAACTCTTAAACACCGCCGGAGCGCCGCCATCCCAAGATGGCCCGGTGAGTGCCGGTCCCGAGCGAACCGAGCCGGCGGCGCCGGCTCACCCCACGACTCCCCCCGAGCCGGCGGTGACGCCTGTCCGATCGGCCCCGTCGCCCGTCGGCCCCTCGATGGCGGCCTTCGGCAGTAACGAATCCTGCCCGAACTGCGGCGCACAGATGGCGACCGACCAGCGTTACTGCCTCAACTGCGGTCATCGCCGCGGCGATCCGAGGCTCCCCTTCATGGATGCCGTCGTCTTCATGGAGTCGATGAGCGCGCCGGCGGGCGGCGGTCCTCCCCCGCCCCCACCGGCCGAGCAGTCGGGCGCCGGCCGCTGGAACGCCAACGCGGCGCTGATCGCGGGCGTCGCCACGCTGGTCCTGGCGATCGGCGTCGGCTTCCTGATCGGCCGCTCGGGCCACGACAACACGACCCAGGCCGCGGCGCCACAGGTGATCAAAGTCGAAGGCGGCACCGGCGGCGGCGAAGAAACCGCGGCGACGAACGAAGCCCCCGCAGAATCCACGGGCGGCAAGGAACAGTCCGGCGGGAAGAGCAAGGGTGGCTCGAAGAACGCCGAAGAAGCCAAGTCCAGCCCCAAGGCGACCAGGAAATCGAAGGAAAACTCGCAGGTCGGTGCCCACGGCGCCTCCAAGGCGACCGAAGAAGTACTTCACACCGAAGGCGACGTGCAGCTCGCCGAACCCGAAGTGAAAGTCGGCGGCGAATGCGAAGCGGGCACCGCGGGCTGCGGTAACAGCGGCAAGTTCGAAGGGAACTTCTTCGGCGAATGAGACTTCCGGGCTCCAGATCGAGAGCGCCCGGCGGCGCCCGCAAATCGCCGCCGCCTCCCGGCGCGCCGCCGCCGAGCGTCCGTCCGTCAGCGGCCCCGACCACCACCACCGTGCGCGCCGGTGGCCCACCCCCGGGCAAATCTCTCGGCTCCGCCCAGGGCGAGGAGTTCATCGTCGACCTCAAGCGGCGCCGCGAGCAGCTGGTCGCCCGCGTCGCCGAGCTCCAGTGGGACCTCGGCGGCCTCACCTACGAGATGGCGATCCGCGACAGCATCCGCGTCGAGATCCTCGTCAAACGCGCCGCCGAGCTCCAGGACGCCGACGCCGAACTGAACGAGGTCGAACGAATCCTCCGCATGGAGGAGTCCGCCACCGCAGGCTCCTGCCCCTCCTGCGGCGCCCCCCACTCGAGCGGCGCCACCTTCTGCTGGCAGTGCGGCAAACCATTGCTCGAACAGGTCTCGGGCGACACCATCCTGCGCCGCTAAGGTTTCGCGCCGGTTCGCGGGGTGCGGGGCGGCGGAAGCCGGCGGGCGAGGTAAGGGACGCAAGGGCCGGCGGCGAGCGCGGCCGTCTCGTCCACGGCCCTGGCAGGCTGTGGCCGTGGCCGAGACGGCCGGGGATGTGGGGAGTGACGAGGGACCCTCGGGTGCGGGTCACGCGAGGGACACGGATCCGGCACGGAAGGCGCACCTCGTCACAGAGACCGTGGGAACTCCACGCTTCCGTGCGTGTCGTCCGACGGTCACGGAGGCGCGGGCGACCCTGGTTACGCATAGGTTCACTCAGGTCGCCCGCACTCTCGGGGACCTCGATCCCGGTGCCGGGAGGTGACCCGGAGCGCACGGGGGTGTGACGTTCCCGGCGTCTTCGTCACCGATCGGGGCGAGGTGTGCCGGATGTTTCACGAACCCCTCACGCCCTGGGCGTCTCGGGCACGGCCACAGCCAGCCAGGGCCGTGTCCGAGACGCCAGGACGCAACTCGGACGGCCGCCACCACGGCCGCGAGCAACCGCCGAACGACGCCTACCCGAACCGCCCCATCACGTAGTCCCGCGTACGCGGATCCCTAGGGGCACCGAAGATCTTTTCGGTCTCGTCGAACTCGATCAGGGAGCCGATCGGCTTCTCGCCGCGGGTCTCGAGGCTGAAGAAGGCCGTGCGGTCGGCGACGCGGGCCGCCTGCTGCATGTTGTGGGTGACGATGACGATCGTGAAGCGGCCTTTGAGGCTGTGGATCAGGTCCTCGATCGCGCCGGTCGCGATCGGGTCGAGGGCCGAGGCGGGCTCGTCGAGGAGGAGGACGTCGGGTTCGATCGCGATCGCGCGGGCGATGCAGAGGCGCTGCTGCTGGCCGCCGGAGAGGCCCAGGGCGGAGTCCTTCAGGCGGTCCTTGACCTCGTCCCAGAGGGCGGCGCCGCGGAGTGCTTTCTCGACCCGCTCCTTCAGCCCCTGGCGCATGCCGAGGTTGCGCGGTGCCCAGGCGATGTTGTCGAAGATCGACTTCGGGAAGGGGTTCGGTTTCTGGAAGACCATGCCGATCCGCCGGCGGACCTCGACGGTGTCCACGTTGGAGCCGTAGATGTCGTTGCCGTGGTAGCGGATCTCACCCTCGATCCGGAAGCCGGGGATCGGATCGTTCATCCGGTTGAGGCTCCGCAGGAAGGTCGTCTTGCCGCAGCCCGAGGGGCCGATCAGGGCCGTGACCTGACCGCGCCGCATTCGCATCGTCACGTCGATCAGCGCCTGTTTCTTGCCGTAGAAGATGCCGACCTTGTCGGCCTCGAAGACCGCCTCAGGGGCGATGTGGACGTGGCTCTCGGCGGCGCTCTCGGTCGCCGCGGGGGAGCCGATGACGCCGGGCAACGGCTCGGTGCGGATGCGCACGCGACTCGGCGCGCGCGCCGGCCTGCCGTTCGAAGGGGGCGATGCGCCGAAGGTTTGATCGTCGATGCTCATCGGGTCAACTTTCTTTTGCTGCGGTTGAGGAGGGCACGGGAGCTGAGGCCGAGCGCGAGGATGATCGCGATGAGGACCAGGGAGAGTCCCCAGGCTTTGGTGAAGCCTTCCGGGTTCGCTTCTTCGGACAGCTGGAAGATGCGCACCGGCACGTTCGGCAGTTCTTTGAGCGGGTTGAACTGGAAGTGGTCGCCCTTGGCGAAGGAGCTGAGCAGGAGTACGGGCGCCGTCTCGCCCGCGGCCCGGGCCACGGAGAGCAGGGTCGCGGTGACGATCCCGCCGATCGCCGCCGGGAGGATGATCGTCAGGACGCTGCGCCAGCGGGCGACCCCGAGCGCGTCGGCGGCTTCACGCTGGGCGGACGGCACCAGGTTCAAGACCTCCTGGGTGCCGCGCGCGATCAGCGGGACCTCGATGATCGACAGGGCGACCGCGGCGGCCAGCCCCGACTGCTGCTTGGTCGGTTCGACGATCAGGATGTAGATGAAGACGGCGATGATGATCGACGGCAAGCCGTTCATCACGTCCATCAGGAGCTGGACGGTGTGGGCGCCGCGGCGTCCCGCGTACTCGCTGAGGAAGAGAGCGATCAGGGTGCCGATCGGCATCGCGATCAGGGTGCCGATGCCGACGATGATCGCGGTCCCGAGGAGGTTCGGGCCGATCCCTTCCGGTTCGCCCTTGGTGATGAAATCCCAGCTGATCGCCTTGATCCCGTGGCTGACGACGGCCCAGATGACGATCACCAGCACGGCGACCGCGGCGATCGCGGCAGCGACGGCGAGCCCCTGGGTGACCCGGCTGACGAGGTGGCGACGGCGCAGGTTGCCGGTCGCCACCAGCGGCTGGGTCGGATCGAACTTCTCCGGGGCCGGGCGGCGACCGATCATCGCGCTGCCCTCCCGGCGCCTCCGAAGCGCATCCCGACCCAGCTCGCGAGGAGGTTGGAGGCCACGCCGATCACCAGGAGCAGCGCCGCGCAGTAATAGAGCGAGGAGGTGTGCAGCGCGGAGACGGCGCTCGGGAACTGGAGGGCGATGATCGAGGCGAGGGTGCCGCCGGTCTTGAACAGGGAGAGGTGGGATTCGGTGGCCCCGCCGACGACCTGGGAGACCGCGATCGCCTCCCCGAGGGCCCGGCCGAGGCCGAGCAGCGTCGCGGCGATCATGCCCGAGAGGGTGGTCGGCAGCACGACGCCGCGGATCACCTCCCAGCGCGTCGAGCCGAGCGCGGCGGCGCCGTCCTGCAGCTCCCGCGGGACCGCCATGAAGAGATCGCGGGTGACCGAGGCGATGATCGGGATCACCATGATGGTCAGGATCAGGCCGGCGGTGAAGATGCTGGCCCCGGTGGTCTGCGGCGCGCCGAAGAGCGGGATGAAGCCGAGCGTGCTGTGCAGGAACGGCTCGATCGTGCCCGCCACGAAGGGGCCGAAGACGATCACGCCCCAGAAGCCGAGGATCACGCTGGGGATGGCGGCGAGCATTTCGACCAGCGGCGAGATCACGTTGCGCACGCCGGTCGGCGCCAGGAGCGCCAGGAAGATCCCGATCGAGATCGCCACCGGGGCGCCGATCGCGATCGCCATCGCCGAGGTGATCAAGGTGCCGAGGACGAGCCCCTCGCCGCCGAACTTTTCCAGCGGTGGGGCCCATTCCTTGTTGGTGATGAAGCTGAGGCCGTACTTCGAGATCGCCGGTTGCGCGCCTTCGAAGACTTCCTTGGCGATCAGGATCAGGACGACCGCGGCCAGCAGGGCCGCGCCGAGGCAGATCAGGCGCAGCGCGACGTCGCCGAAGCGGTCGGCACGTTTACGGGCGGGACTCTGCCGGTTCGATCGCGCCAGTTTCAGCGACGCCGTGCCGGCGGGCGGGGTGGCGCTCATCGCCGCAAATGTAGAGGAGGGCACCAGTTATGGAGCACACCTCGCTCCGATTTTCACAAGATTGAAACATCTCGCTTAGTGTCACATTTCCGTTACATAACTGTCACAGATCTCTTTCACGAGAATGAAACAAATTCGGGATTCAAGGAAGAGAACCTACGCGCCGATAATCCCACCCTTTTGAAAGGAACACTTTTGATTCGCAATAGGTTGCTTGCAATCCTCATCGCGGTCGGAGGAACGGTTGGAGGCACGGCAGCCGTCGCGACCGCGAGCGCTTCGGCGGCCGGACTCACCGGCGCGGGTTCGACGCTGGTAGCTCCGCTGATGACCAACTGGATCAATGGCTTCGAAATCAAGGAAGGCATCCCGGTCAAATACTCGGCCGTCGGCTCCGGCGAAGGCATCAAAGCGATCAGCAAAGGCACCGTCGACTTCGGCGCCTCGGACGCTCCGATGACTCCCGAACAGGAAGCCGGCTGCAACGGCTGCGTGACGATTCCGTGGGCTCTCTCGGCCACGGGCATCGGCTTCAACATCCCGGGCGTCAAGAAAGTCAACCTCAGCGGCAAGGTCCTCGCGGCCATCTACTTCGGGACGATCACCAACTGGAACGACCCGAAGATCGCCAAGCTGAACCCGAAGACGAAGCTCCCGAACCTGGCGATCACCCCGATCTACCGCTCCGACGGCTCCGGTGACACCTACGCGTTCACCAACTACCTGTCGAAGATCAGCCCGGCGTGGAAGTCGGAAGTCGGCTACGCCACCACGGTCGGCTTCAAGGCCGGTGTCGGTGCCAAAGGCAACTCCGGCGTGACCTCCACGGTCGCCAAGACCCAGGGCTCGATCGGCTACATCTCGGCCTCGTACCTGATTGCCGCCGGCTCGCTCGGCGTCGCCGCCGTCGAAAACTCGGCCGGCAACTTCGAGTTCCCGAACCTGAAGAACATCGAAGAAGCCGCGTCGACGGTGAAGTCGCTGCCGGCCAGCAACACGGTCAGCATCACGAACCCGCCGAAGAAGGCCTCGGGTGCCTACCCGATCTCGACCTTCACCTACGCGATCGTGCCTCACGGCGCGCCGCAGAAGGGGTACCTGCAGCAGTTCCTGAACTACGCGATCACGAAGGGTCAGGTCTACGGTGCCGCCCTCGACTTCGCCCCGCTGCCGAAGGTAGTCGCGTCGGCCGCGAAAAAGGCGATCGCCTCGCTCTAGCGAGTCCTCGTCAGCGCCTCCTGGCGCAGCAGCAGTTCCCGCCGGCGCGGGGCCTTCGGGCCTCGCGCCGGCTTTTTTGTGGCCTAGGCGAACGCCTGGGCGGCGCGGCGGCGGAGGTCGGCATTCAGCATCCCGGTGACCTGGCTCGGCGATTCGCCGGCCGAGGGGACGGCGGCGCCGATCAGGCCGCTGGCGCGGAAGCCGAAGAGCGGGGCGACGAAGCCGAGGTCGCGGATCTTGCGGACCAGGGCGACGGCGTCGCGGGTCTCGGCGTTGGGACCGCAGAGGACGATCGCGGTCGGGTCGAGCGCGCCGAGCGCCCGCTCGAGGCGCTCGTCGCCGAGCTCGTTGGAGAGGACGAGGACGCGGAAGCCGGCGCGACGCAGGGCCAGGTCGAGCGCCTGGGTGTGGACCTCCTCGGCGTCGAGCCCCTTGCTGGAGTCGATCAGGAGGATTCCGGCCGGGCGCGAGGCGGCGGCGGCGAGGCGACGGGCGCCGTGCAGCCAGCCGGTCGCCCAGCGGGCGGCGAACTCCAGCTCGGCCTCGGCGCCCGGGTCGGCGGCAAGCTTGTCGACGGCGGGCAGCAGCAGCTCCTCCACCGTCCGCTCCAGCGGCCGCACCGCGAGGCTTTCCTCGATCGCGCGGTCGGCGGCGGACTCGTCGAAGTTCTCGAAGGCGGCAAACAGCGAGTCATCCCCCACCGGCGCCGCCTGGCGCTGCTGGGCCAGCTGGATCGCGGAGGAGATGTTGCCGGTCTGGGCGAGCGCGTCGCGGAGCGTCTGCAGCTCGATCAGGTCGTAGTTGCGGTGGTTGCCGACCGTCCGCTTCGGGGTCGGGAAGCCGTAGCGACGCTCCCAACTGCGCAGCGTGTTGGGGCTGACTCCTAGAACTTCGGCGGCGGCGTTGGTGCGGATCCCAGGCATGTGTGGCGAAATCTTGACAGCGGATTCACAGGTTTACGCCAGTTATCGACAAATTTCGTAAAACCGTTAGCGATCTTGCAACGCGATTTCTCGCCGGTCGGCCGCCGGGGGCGCGCCTTGGAGACCCCGCCGGAACGCTCAGCTGCCCTTCGCGAGGCCGCCGACACCCACCGGCTGGCCCACCGCACGCGCCCGCCACATCGCCGCATCGGCTTTGTGGAGCAGCCCGTCGGCATCGGCTCCGTGGTCGGGACAGGCGACGATCCCCGCGGTGACCGCGATCCGCAGACCGCCCGCCTGCTCCAGCTCGTCGAGCTGACCGAGCAGGCGCTCGCACATCTGCATCCCTTCGACCGTCCGCAGGTTGGGGGCGAGCACGCAGATCGCCTGCTCCTCGAGCCGGAAGGCTTCGTCGACGATGCGGATGCTGTCCCGCAGGGCGGCCGAGACGATCGCCAGTGCCATCTCGGCGTCGACCCCGTCCTTGGTGTCTGGACCGGAGGTGTCGAAGACGGCAAGGCCGAACGGGTGACCGTAACGCCGGTTGGTCTCGATCAGCTGATCGAGTCGGCGGCGCATGTGGCCCGGCCGGTAGAGGCTCGGCAGCTCTTCCCGCGGCGAGTTGATGAACTCGACCGAGCCGCCCGTCCGGCTCTCGTCTCGAACCGACCGGGAGGCCGCTTCGACCGCGGTCGCGGTGACCTCGCCGAAATCCTCGGCCAATCTCTGGGCTGCGGCCGCGAACTTCTCCCCCACCGAGTCGCCAAGCTCCTCGCGCAGTGCACCCAGCAGCGAGGCGTGCCGCTCGGCCACCTCGAGCGCCATCCGACCGGGTCGGTCGAGGCGGGTGACCCCATTTCCCCCCGGCCGGTCGATCAGGTCATCTGGAGTTCCGGCCACGGCGGCAGATTGCCGAACCGACCGGACAGCGATTCCGCACCGACCCGCAAAATGCGGAATTACATTCGTCCAAATTTTTGCGCGAATTTTTTGGCTGAGGCGATCTGGGCCAGCCTGGCAAGGACGCAGGAAGCGAGGCGAAGGGAGCGCACCAAAAGTGCGTGACCCGAGCCGAGCGACCGAGGACGCCGCCAGGCTGGCCCAGATTGCCTCAGAGGGTGCGGCGGCCGGCCAGGGCCTTGCCTAAGGTGACCTCGTCGGCGTGCTCGAGGTCGGCGCCGACCGGCAGTCCGCTCGCCAGTCGCGTCACGGAGATGTGCGGCCCCCGCATCAGTTCGGCGATGTAGAGCGCGGTCGCCTCGCCGGTCGTGGTCGGGTTGGTGGCGAGGACGACCTCGGCGATGTCGCCTCCTTGGACCCGGCGCAGCAGCTCGGCGATCTTCAGGTCCTCGGCATCGATGCCGTCGATCGGCGAGAGCGCCCCGCCGAGCACGTGGTAGAGGCCGCGGTATTCGTGGGTGCGCTCGATCGGGATCACGTCGCCGGGCTCCTCGACCACGCAGATCGTCGTCCGGTCGCGGTTCTCGTCGGCACAGATCCGGCACAGCGGTCCCTCGGCCAGGTTGAAGCACTGCTCGCAGAGCCCGACCTTCTCCTTCACTTCGCGGATCGCTTCGCCGAGCGCGAACGCCTCATCGTCGGGCGCGCGCAGCAGGTGGAAGGCGAGCCGCTGCGCGGTCCGCTGGCCGATTCCGGGCAGGCGGGAGAGCTCGGCGACCAGGCGCGCGAGCGGTGCCGGGCCCTCGGTGCTCAAGCGAGGTCCTCCGTCGAGAGGAGGGCGCTCAACCGCCGAGCATCCCGCCGAGGCCGCCGCCCAGCCCGCCCGTCACGTCGCCCATCTTCGATCCGGCCAGATCCTGCGCCGCCCGCAGCCCCTCGTTGACCGCCGCCTGCACCATCTCCTGGAGCAGCTCGACGTCCTCGGGGTCGACGGCTTCGGGGTCGATCGTGATCGCGCGCAGCGAGAGGTCGCCGCCCACCGTCACTTTCACCATGCCGCCGCCGGCGCTCGCCTCGACCGTTTCGTCTTTCAGTTTCTCCTGGGCCTCCAGCATCTGCGCCTGCATCTGCTGGGCCTGTTTCATCAGGGCGTTCACATCGAAGCCTCCGGGACCACCGCGTGCCACTTAACTGACCTCCTCCGCGTCGAACTCGCTCTTCAGTCGTTCCAGCAACTCATCCTCGTCGATCCGCTCGCTGCCCGGTGCCGGGGTGTCGGGGGGCGGCGGCGCGGTCGCCTCCGTCTCCTCGTCCAGCATCACGTAGCGCGGCGCGACCCCTTCGCCGGTGACCGCTTCGAACGCCTCGATCAGCGCCTGCCGGCGGTCCGGCGACTCGGCCTTCCGTTTGTTGAAGGGCTGGTCCGGCTGGAAGCCGATCGCCAGGCCCTCGTCGTCGAAGGCAACCGGGCGCGCGCCATCGAAGGTCGCCGCCAGCGCCGGCGCTTTCTCGGCCAGCTTGTCGAGGACGGAGGGCCAGATGCGGGTGACCTGCTCGAGGTCCTGGGCGGCGGCGAGCGAAGGCGCGGAGGGTGCTGCGGCCGGAGGCTCGGGCGCCGCGGCCGGCGGCTCCGGAGGGGTGGAAGCGGTCGCGGCGGGCTCGGGGGCCGACGCCTGCGGTTCCGGGCGCGACGGGTGGGGCGTGCTCGGGGTCGGCTCGCTCGGCCGGGCGGGCGGGGCCGGCGGCGGCGCGATCGGGCTCGGCGGCGGGGCACCGCCGGCGAGCTGGCGTTCGAGCTTCTCGATCCGGCGCAGCAGGCCCTCGGTCGTCGGGTCGAGGTCCGGGCGCGCCGCTTTCAGCAGCGCGATCTCCACCGCCATCCGCGCGTCGTCGCCCTCGCGTACCGCGGTCAGGGCGCTCGCCAGCTCGTCGATCGTGCGGACCAGGGCGGCCGCGCCGACGGCACTCGCCTGTTGCTGGATCCGATCCGTATCGGTGGCGGTGACGACGAAGGTAGCGGGTACCTCGCCGGTCGTCTGGGTGACCAGCAGGAGTCGCAGGTGGGCGAGCAGATCGCGCGCGAATTGCGAGGGATCGCGCCCCGATCGCGCCATCTTCTCGACCCCGAGGAGGACCGCCTTCGGGTCCGAGGCGACGACCGCGTCGACCGCGTCGAAGAGGAGGTCGGCATCGGCGGCGCCGAGCATCTCCAGCACGTCTTCGAGCCCGACGTCGTCGCCGCCGAAGGCGACCAGCTGGTCGAGCGTCCCGAGAGCGTCGCGGAAGCTGCCCTGGGCGGAGCGGGCGATCATCGCTACCGCGCCGTCGTCGATCGTGATCGACTCCTGCCGGGCAACCCGGGTGAGCACCTCGGAGATCTGCTCGAGGCTCGGCCGCTGGAAGTCGAAGCGCTGGCAGCGGTCGGCGATCGTCGCCATGACTTTGTGGGACTCGGTCGTCGCGAGGACGAAGACGGTGTGCGGCGGCGGCTCCTCGAGCGTCTTCAGGAAGGCGTTCCATGCCTCTTTCGTGAGCATGTGGGCCTCGTCGAGGATGTAGACCTTCCAGCGGCCGCCGGAGGGCGCGTAGGCGACCCGCTCGCGCAGATCGCGGACGTCGTCGACCGAGCGGTTGGAGGCGGCGTCCATCTCGATCACGTCCATCGAGGTGCCCGACGCGATCGTCACGCAGGACTCGCATTCCCCGCACGGCGTCACGGTCGGCCCGCCGCGTTCGCAGTTCAGCGAGCGGGCGAGGATCTTCGCCATCGACGTCTTGCCGGTCCCGCGCGAGCCGACGAACAGGTAGGCGTGGTTGACCTTGTCCTGCTCCACGGCGTTGCGCAGCGTGCGGACGACGTGGGTCTGCCCCACAACTTCGTCGAAGGAGCCGGGGCGGTGGCGGCGGTAAAGGGACGTGGACTCGGTGCTCATAAAGGGCCTTCAGCCAGTGTATCCAGGCCAGATTTACCCCCGCCCCGCCCATGCTTCCGAGCTTTTAGGCCACATATGGCCTAAAAGCTCGGAAGCACCTCAGGGCGGGCCTGTAGGTTGGCCGCCTTGTCACCGAGCCTCCGCAAGTGGCTCACGCCGGCGGCGTGGGTGGCCGCCGTCACGGCGGTGCTGCTGATCGTCTTCCCGGTCGGCTTCCCCAATTACGACACCATCTACGCCCTCGTCTGGGGACGCGAACTGGCCCACGGGATGAGCCCCGACTACGGCGCCGCCCTGCCCCCCACGCCGCATCCGCTGACCGACCTGATCGGCCTCGTCACCTCGCCGTTCGGGGAAGCGCCGATCACCGTGATCATGATCCTGGCCTACGCCTCCCTCGGCCTGATCGCCTACTTCGTCTACCGCCTGGGCACGGTCTGGTTCGACAAATGGGTCGGCGCGCTCGCCGCGGCGATCGTCCTCACCCGCGCCCCCTTCCTCTCCAACGGCCTGCGCGCCTACGTCGACCTGCCGTACATCGCGATCTGCCTCGGCGCCCTCTACATCGAGGCGCGAAAGCCGCGGGCGGGCTGGCCCGTCCTCGCGCTCCTCGTCCCCGCGGGCCTCCTGCGCCCCGAGGCCTGGGGCTTCGCGATCGCCTACTGGCTGTGGCTGGCGTTCGACCTCCGCCGCGCCGGAACAACCACGTCGACGGGCCGAAAAGTCCAGGAGGGCTTGAGTTTTCGGCCCATCAACACGGTGTTCGGGTGGCAAGTGGGGTGGCGGGGGGAGCGCTCGAGGTCGGAGCTCGCCTGGCTCGGGCTGCTGGCGCTCGGGGGGCTGATCCTCTGGGTGCTCTTCGACGCGATCACCACCGGGGACCCGCTCTATTCGCTGACCGGCACGCAGGAAACGGTCGAATCGCTGAAACGGCAGACCGGGCCGGTCGACCTCGTCCTCTACGGGCCCCGCCGCCTCGGCGAAGTGATGCAGTGGCCGGGGATGATCGGCGGCTTCGGCGGCCTCGTGCTCGGGATCTGCCTGCTGCGGCGCCGCTCCGCGCTCGGCTTCGCCGCCGTCGTCCTCGCCCTGCTCGCCTTCGCCTGTCTTGCCGCGGCGGGCCTGGCGATCATCGCCCGCTACACGATGCTGGCGGGCGCGATCCTCTCGATCTTCTTCGCGCTCGCCCTGCTCGGCTGGCGCTTCATCGACCGCGGCAATCCCTGGCGCCGGCGCTGGCAGGTCTTCGCCGGGATCGTGCTCCTGATGGTCTTGATCTGGCTGCCCAATCAGTGGAACCTCGACAGGCAGGTCCACACCGACCTCACCAACCAGGGCCAGATCGAGAACGACCTCTCCCAGCTCGTCGACGAAGGCGCCTTCTCACCGGCATGCGGGCCGATCGCGGTGCCGAACCACCGCGCGGTGCCACGCCTCGCCTTCGGCCTCGACGTGAAGCCGACCGACGTCGTCAGCGCCTCCGAGGCGATCTCCGGCGAAGAAAAGGAAAAGCTCGAAGAAGTCGAAGCGCACGGTTACTGGGTCCAGCCGGCGAGCGACTTCGTTATCCATAACTACATCCTCGATCCGAACGACAAGACGAACTTCGAAATCGAACCACCCGCCGGCTTCAAGCAGGTAGCCGGCAACGACAGCTGGCTGATCTACAGCAACTGCCGCTGAACTATGGGGTGGGCAGCGCGGGAACTTCGAAACCGCGGCGGAAGTGGACGATGCCGCCGCCGTCGCAGCTCTCCTTCGCTTCGTTTTCTTCGTATTGGCCGGGTTCTTCCGGCACGATCACGCTGAGGTCGGCGAAGTCGCGGGTGCCGAAGTGGAGGGTGACGCCGATGTTGCCCTGGCGGCCGTCGCCGCGCTCCTGCCATTCGAGGTGGAGCGTCCCGTTCCGCGGGATCGGTCTCCCCTGCGGCGCGTGGGCGGCGCTGAAGAAGCGCGGTTCGGTCACCGGAGAGTCGCTTGCCTGGCAGAGGATCCTGGTGTTGAAGGCGAGGTCGCGGACGCGGCGGTTGCGGACCTTGAAGACGACGTATTCACCGCTCCCGCGGTCGAGCCCGCCGTAGGTGCCGTCGGGGACGACGGCGACCGCGTTCCCCGCCGGGCGCGCGTCGGCCTCGTGGTTCGCGGCGAGGAGGGACGCGCCGAGCCCGAGGAGGAGCACGGCGAGGACGCTCAGCAGCTGTCGCCTGCGCGACGGGTGGACGAGGAGCATGTCGCCTCATCGACCGTCGGCGGGTGGGCCTTTAGCGAGGGAGGACGACGCCCAGCTGTTCTTTATGGCGCTGTGGGGTCCATAAAGAACAGCTGGCGGGGTCAGCCGCCGCGCTCGGCGGCGTCGATCGCGGCGTGGGTGGCGGCGGCGAGGTCGGGGTCGGCGAGGTCGACCGCCGGGGGCAGCTCGACGTGGAGGTCCTCGGCCGGGTCGATCCGCGCGCGCAGCGGTCCCGCCGAGCGCGAGCCGAGGACGTGGCCGCCGCGGCGGCGCGCCACGTCGACGAAGTGCAGGTGGTAGCCCGCCACCTCGATGCCCTCGACGAAGGCCGGGAAGCGGAAGCCGACCATCGAGCCCTCGACGTCCGCGAGCTCGAAGATGTGCTGGTCGGCGACGACCTCGCCGAGCGGCCGGTAGGGCGGCTCCTGGCGCGGGACCGAGCGGGCGCGCACCGACTCGAAGCGGCCGTCGAGACGCACCGCGAAGGTGGACTCGCCCGGCGGGGCCAGCTCGTCGAGGGCCGCCAGGGTCGCTTCGTGGTCGAGCCCGCCCGCGACCTCGGCCTCGATCGTCGGCGCGAAGCGCGTCACCACCGCGAACGGCGTCCGCTCCTGGGGCGCGATCGCGTTGACGTGCCCGTCGACGTCCGCCCGCAGGAACTCCCCGTCGATCGCGATCATCTCGCCGTCCAGCCCGTTCAGCGTCCCCAGCCCGAGATCGCCGCGCTCGCCCAGCTCGGCGAAGGTGAGGTCACCGTCGAAGGCCCCGTCGAGCAGCGCCCCGATCGTCGAGGCCTGGAAGAGGACGTGCGGCTCCCGCTCCGCGTGGAGATCGGCGTGCCGCATGGACTCGACGTGAAGGGATCTGATCCAGTGTTCGTCGAGCATGGAATCGTCACAAATGAAAAAAGTGGACCGTGCACCCGCCTTCGAAATCTGGTCACCGGGCGTGTTCGTCGTTTATGGCTCGAGTCGGGCTTCCCTGCGGCACCCGCGGCATCCGCTTAAGGCTGCTTCCTTCCGGACCTGACCTGGTTCGCGTGCCCACGTCGCGCAGGACCCGGCCGTCAACGCCGCCGCGACGTTCTGACCCCGACGGTCAGTCCCTCGGAACGGTAGTCGGCCCCGCTAGAGCGGATTGCGGGTTATAGGGCACCGCTGATTCCCCGCCTAGCACGGTCCGTTGCCAACCCTACTCTGCCGACGTAGGATCGCGCGGCTTGATCGACGTCGACACCTCATCTTTCTTCGCGATCGTCCTCGTCGCGGCCGTCGCCTCGGTGACCGTCGCGGTGCTGCCGAAGCACCTGGCGCCCCCTGTGGTGGTGCTCGAGCTGATGCTCGGGATCGTCATCGGCCCCCACGTCCTCGGCCTCGCCCACTCCGACTCGTTCATCGAATTCTTCTCCAACCTCGGCCTCGGCATGCTCTTCTTCTTCGCCGGCTACGAGATCGACTTCGGCCGCATCAAGGGCACCCCGATGAAGCTCGGGGCATGGGGCTGGCTGCTCTCGGTGGCGCTCGCCTATGGGCTCGGCGGCATCCTCGCCGCAGCGGGGATCGTCGTCTCCTTCCTCTACACCGGCTCGGCGATGGCGACGACGGCGATCGGCACGCTGATCCCGATCCTCCGCGACAACGGCGAGCTGAAGACCCGCTTCGGCACCTTCCTGCTGGCGGCCGGCGGCGCCGGCGAGTTCGGGCCGATCCTCCTGGTGACGCTGGTGCTCTCCACCGACAGCGCGCTCCACGAGTCCCTGATCCTCCTCGCCTTCATCGCCCTCGCCCTGATGCTGGCGCTCGGCTCGATGCGTTGGGCGCCGCGCGGCTGGTCGATGCTCGAGCGCACCTTCGAGGCCTCGAGCCAGGTCGCCGTCCGGCTCACCGTGGTCCTCATCTTCGGCCTCGTCTTCCTCGCCTCGAAACTCGGCCTCGACCTGCTGCTCGGCGGCTTCGTCGCGGGGATGATCGTGCGGCTGGCGCTGCAGGGTCACGAGCTGCAGGTCTTCGAGTCGAAGCTGACCGCGGTCGGCTTCGGCTTCTTCGTGCCGTTCTTCTTCGTCACCAGCGGCATCGAGTTCGACCTGGCGGCGCTCGGCAGCGTCGGCGCGATCGCCAAGCTGGTGATGTTCTTCGCCCTCTTCCTGATCGTCCGCGGGACGCCGGCGCTGCTGCTCTACCGCGGCGTGCTGGGGACGCGCGACCGGGCGGCGCTCGCCTTCTACTCGGCGACCGAGCTGCCGCTGGTGGTCGCGATCACGACGCTGGCGATCGAGACCGACCACATGCGGGCCTCGACCGCGGCCGGGCTGGTCGGCGCGGCGATGCTCTCGACCCTCGTCTTCCCCTTCGTCGGGCTGGCGCTGCGGCGCCAC
Organism: uncultured Actinomycetes bacterium; assembly: GCA_963782515.1. Lineage (GTDB taxonomy): Bacteria > Actinomycetota > Thermoleophilia > Solirubrobacterales > 70-9 > VAYN01. The sequence goes on from CAWAJY010000006.1 coordinate 205,389, forward strand.
GAGGAGGCAGACCGCAACCCCCACATCGAGGAGGACGACCCGGACGCGGGCCCTCCTCCGCTCGGAGGGGGACCCGTCGCCCGGCCGCAACCGGCGGCGTAGGTCGTCGCGGCGCCGCTACTTACGCACCAGCTTGATCGACTTGTAGACCGTGGCCTTGGCCTTGCCGGCCTTGACCGTCTCCTTGAACAGGAGCTTCGACTTCGTCTTCACCACTTTGCGGGCGGCCGGTTTGACCGTCAGGGCGAAGTTCTTCGTCTTGCCGACCTTGACCTTTGCCTTGCGGCCCGCGGTGGCCGCCTTCTTGCGGCTCAACATCCCCTGCAATGAGATCGTGCAGTTCGCGTTGACCTTGGCCGGGCACTTGGCCTTGACCGAGATCCGGTTGCCCTTCAGCGTCGCCGGGCCGATCAGGCTCGACGAGCGGATCAGGCTCTCCAGCCGGGCGCTGGAGACGCCGCCGGCGCCACCATTGCCACCCGCACCGCCTTCTTCGCCGCCACCGGCGCCGCCGTTGCCGGCGGCACCGCCGTTCGCCCCGTCGTTGCTGCCGGGGTTCGAGGAGGCGTCAGGACCGGTGACCGAGACGTTGTCGAAGTGGCCGACCGATTCGCCGAGCAACCCGAGCGAGGCGACCGCCGAGGTGGTCGTCGTTTCGATCTGGACCACGTAGCTGTGTCCCGCGGTCAGCGAGACGGCGCCGGATTTGGCCGCGAAGGGCGTTTCGCCTTCGACCGTCTCGGAGATCGCTTTCTGTTTCGTGTTGCTCGTCTTGTCGAGAAGGTTCGCCGTGTAGGTGAATTTCGGGCCGAGGTTGAGCAGGAGGCCCGGCGAGAACGCCCGCGCCAGGGACAGCGAGCCGGAGCCGCCGCCGACCGCCGTGAACGCCGGCGATTCGGCGGTCAGATCAGCGCTGAACAGGCCGAGCAGATTCAAGGTGACGTTCGTTTTCACCTCGTACGAACCCGCGGGCACTCCCGTGGTGCCGTCGTATTCGCCGTCGTTGGTGCAGGCAATTTCCAGCACACCCAACGCTTTGCATGACTTTTCCGGAGAAGTGGCGACCTTCCATCCTTCCGCGCTTCCGGTGAACGTGCTGCCTCCGCCTGGGTAGGTGGCGGCAGTCGCCTGGCCGAGAACGGGAATCAGTAGAGCCGCTCCCGATACGCACCCGAGCAGAACCCCCTGTCGAATACGGTTCCTGAGCGCAGTGAACACGATGCTCCTTTCGATAAGTCGAACGCACGCTTTCCTACCGACCGTTCTACGCGCATTACTTAAAATTCGCAACTCCCTTACCCACTATTCCGGACGCTTATTGGAAGCCGCCGTCCAGTCCCAGGCACGAATCGACTGGACGCCCTCGCCCCGCCCATCGGCGTAAACTGCTCCGCCCGGGGCGCGTAGCTCAGTGGGAGAGCGCTCGCTTCACACGCGAGAGGTCGCTGGTTCGAAACCAGCCGTGCCCATAGCCCGGACCGAAGATCGGGTGAACGCCCGATGGAGGCTGGACAGGGGCGCCGTAGCGTCGGATCGTCAGTCAAACGAGTGAAAGACGAGTCCGGCGATGATCGAGCGGTCCAGCAACGTGAACAAGGAACTATGGGAGAAGGGCGACTTCACCCGCATCGCGGAGAGCATGCGGGCGAGCGGCGAGTCGCTGGTCGGCGAGCTCGGGATCGCGCCCGGCATGCGGGTACTGGACCTCGGCAGCGGCGACGGCACCACGGCACTGCCGGCGGCTCAGATGGGCGCCGAGGTGCTCGGCGTCGACATCGCCGCCAACCTGGTCGAGGCCGGCAACGTGCGCGCCGCGGCGGCGAGCCTCGACAACCTGCGCTTCGAGGAGGGCGACGCCTCCGATCTGGAGGGCCTCGATGACGATTCCTTCGACCTCGTCGTCTCGATCTTCGGCGCGATGTTCGCGCCGCGCCCGGGCGAGGTGGCGGCGGAGATGGTGCGGGTCGCGAGACCGGGCGGACGGATCGTGATGGGCAACTGGATTCCCGGCGACCCGACCTTGGTGGCGCAGATCCTGAAGATCAGCGGCGCCTACTCGCCGCCGCCGCCGGAGGGGTTCGTCAGCCCGGTCACCTGGGGCGTCGACAACGACGTCCTCGCGCGGTTCGGCGCCGCCGGGATCAGCGCCGGCCGGGTTTCGCTCTCGCGGGAGACGTGGACCTTCCTCCACCCCGGTCCACCCGCGGAGCTGCTGGAAAGGTTCCGCGACTACTACGGGCCGACGATGAACGCCTACGCCGCGGCGTCGGCGAGCAGCCGCGCCGAGGAACTGCACGCCGATCTGAAGGAGCTGTTCGAGCGCGAGAACACGGCGACCGACGGCTCCACCTCGATCCCCGCGACGTACCTGCGGGTGGTCGTCGCCACCTGAATAGGGTTCCCGCGATGAGCACCGTCGAGGGCACGCCCGTGCTGCGGCTGTCGGAGTTGCTGGGGGTGCTGTCGTTCGGCGCCGACCTCGGCATGGGCCAGCCGATGGAGCACGTGCTCCGCCAGTCGATGATCGCGCTCGGCCTCGCCGACCGGATCGGCCTCGACGCCGACGAACGGGACGCGGTCTACTTCGGCTCGCTGCTGGCCTGGGTCGGCTGCCACATCGACGCCTACGAGCAGGCGAAGTGGTTCGGCGACGAGACGGCCCTGAAGCACGACTATCACCTGACCAACTTCGCCACCGTGGCCAGCGGCCCGCTCTTCATGCTGCGCCACCTCGGCACCGGCAAGCCGCTGCCGCAGCGGATCGGGCTGGTGCCCGGATTCGTCGGCGGCGACGGACGCCGGGTCGCCGATTCCCTGCTGGACAACCACTGGCGCGCCTCCGAGGATCTGATGGAGAGGGTCGGCGTCGACCAGCTGATCCGCGACACGGTCGAACAATGCTTCGAGCGCTGGGACGGACGCGGCATCCCGAAAGGGGTGAGCGGCTCGGAGATCCTCGTCACCTCGCAGCTTGTCTGCCTCGCCGACGTGGTCGAGGTCTTCCACCGGGCGGGCGGGGTCGACGCCGCCGTCTCGGTCGCTCGGGAGCGGGCCGGAACGCAGTTCGACCCGGAGCTGGTCGGGACCTTCGAGACGCTCGCCGAGACGGTCTTCGGCGAGCTCGAAGCGGCGGAGCCGTGGGAGGCGGTGGTCTCGGCCGAACAGGCGGAGCGCTACTGGCTCGCCCACGAGCGACTCGATCTGGCCTTGGAGGCGGTGGCCGACTTCGTCGACGTGAAGTCGCCCTGGACGATCGGCCACTCGCGCGGCGTGGCGGAGCTCGCCGCGACGGCGGGCGGCCACTACGGACTCGAGGCGGGCGCCATCGCGCAGCTTCGGCGCGCTGCCCTGCTCCACGACCTCGGCCGCCTCGGGGTGCCGAACACGATCTGGGACAAGGCCGGGTCGCTCAGCCCGGCCGAGCTCGAGCGCGCCCGCATGCACGTCTACCTGACCGAGCGCATGCTCTCCGCCTCGGCGGCGCTGCAACCGCTGGCCGCGATCGCCGGGCAGCACCACGAGCGTCTCGACGGGAGCGGCTATCCGCGCGGGCTCACTGGCGGCGACATCACCCCCGCCGGCCGTCTCCTCGCCGCCGCCGACAGCTACCACGCGCGCCTCGAACCGCGGCCCCACCGGCCTGCGAAGACCGCCGAGGAAGCGGCCACGGAGCTCCGGGCCGACGTCCGCGACGGGCGGATCGACAGCGACGCCGCCGAGGCGGTCCTCGCCGCCGCGGGACATCGCGCGGGCAGGAAGCGCGAGCGCCCGGCGGGCCTCACCGAACGCGAGGTCGAGGTGCTGGCGTTGCTGGCACGCGGGATGTCGAACAAGGAGATCGCCGCCGAGCTGGTGATCTCACCGAAGACGGCGGGCGCCCACATCGAGCACATCTACTCGAAGCTCGGCGTCCGCAACCGGGCGATGGCGAGCCTTTTCGCCGCCAAGCACGGCCTGGTCTCGGTCGACGCCTAGGACGGGCCGAGAAAGATCGGGCGAACGCCCGATTTGCGACAGCGGCGCCGTTTCTACGGTGATCGCATGAGAAATGAACGCATCCCCAGACACCTGAAAAGCAAGCTCACGTACGCCAACGTGATGGCGACGATCGCCGTCTTCACGGCGCAGCTGAAGCCGCCGCGGTCACCGGGGTGAAGGCCAAGGACGGGAATCACCCCGACACGTCTGCCACGGCCGCCCGCGCCGACATCGCCTCCTCCCTCACGGAACCGGATGAGGTCCACTTCGTCGGCAACGCCGGCGAGCCTGGGTTCGGCGGTGTAACAGCAGGGTGATCGAAATCCTCGGCGCCGGTAAATGGGAAACCGTGAGCCTCCGGTCTGAGCCGGCGAGCCTACGACGGCCGGTTCGCCTGATCATGCGACTCCCGCACCTGGCGGCGGCGCTTTCTTCATCCAACTGCTGGGTCGATGAGCAAACGGCGCGAGTCGCTTCGAGCTCTGCCGCCTGGCTCCTCCCCGCTTAGCATTGGCGCGTGGAGGAACTCTTCGAGCGACTGAGGGAGCTGGGGGAGCTCGACGTGCAGATCGATCGGGCTGCCGGCGGGCACGGATGCCTGGCGGTCGTCGAGGGACCGGCCGGAATCGGCAAGAGCCGCCTTCTGGCCGAGACTCGCCGCCGGGCGGACGGATCGATGCTGGTGCTTTCGGCGCGCGGCAGCGAGCTGGAGGTGGAGTTCCCGTTCGGAATCGTCCGCCAACTGTTCGAACCCGAGCTGACCGATCCATATCGCCGCGACACCCTGCTGAGCGGTGCCGCCGCGCCGGCCGCGGCGATCTTCGGCGAGCTCGAGACCGACTCCGCCGGTGCCCAGGGCGCATCCTTCGCCTCGTTGCACGGGCTCTTCGGTCTGGTGCTCGCTTTGGCCGACGAGGGTCCGCTGCTGCTCTCGGTCGACGATCTGCACTGGTGTGACAGACCTTCGCTCATGTTCCTGACCTTTCTCGCGCGCCGGATCGAGAGTCGGCCGATCCTCGTGGTGACGGGCTTGCGGGAGGCGGAGCCCGGCACCGACCCCGCCCTGCTCGGCGAGCTGACCCGGGATCCGGCGGCCGTCCAGATCCATCCCGCGCCGCTTGGCGAAGCCGCCGTGTCGGCACTGATCGGCGCCCGCCTGGCGGCGGCGCCGGACGAAGATTTTGCCGCTGCATGCCTCGAGTCGACGGGTGGCAATCCACTGCTTCTGACGCAGCTCGTGACGGCTCTCGCCGGCGAAGGAGTGCGCCCGGAGGCCGACCAGGTCGACCATGTCGCCCAGGTAGGCGGGCGGGCGGTCTCCCGCACGGTCCTCATGCGGCTGGCGCGGCTGCCGGACGAGGCCGGCGCGGTGGCGCGAGCGGTCGCGGTACTCGGCGACGGCGTCGCGCTTCCGGCGGTCGCCGCGCTGGCAGGGACCGAGGAGGCGCAGGTAGCAGGGGCGACCCGCGAGCTGGCCCGGGCCGAGATCCTGCACCCGGAACCACCGCTCGCGTTCGTCCACCCACTGGTCCGCGACGCTGTCTACCAAGACCTGTCGGTTGGCGAGCGCGAGTTCGAACACGCTCGCGCGGCGACCATCCTGCATGCCGCCGGCGCCCCGATCGACCGGGTCGCAGCCCAGCTGCTCCACACGGCCCCGCGGCGCGAGCCTTGGGCGGCGGAGCTGCTGTGGGAAGCGGGCCGAGGGGCGATGCACGCCGGCGCGGCGGACAGTGCCGTGGCCTACCTGCGCCACGCGCTCGAGCAATTCCCCGTCCGGGGCGGCCTACCCACCGGAGCCGATCGCAGCCAGTTGCTCTTCGAGCTCGGGGCCGCCGAGGCGCTCACCAACGGCGCCGCCGCCCAGGAGCACCTCGCCCGTGCGTACGAGGAGCTCTCCGATCCGGCCACGCGGGGCCGCGCCGCCGGCCTGCTCGCCCGCACCGTCCTCTTCCGTGGCTCGCCGGAGGAGGCGGCCTCGATCGCCCGGCGCTCGGCAGCGGAGCTGCCCGACGAGCTGGTGGACCTGCGGATGGAGCTCGAAGCACTGGAGTCGATGACCGTCTTCTTCGGCGCCGAACATGGCGATCGCCTCGAGCGTCTGCGGCGGTTCCGCGGCTGCTCGCCCGAGACCCTGGGATCTCGCATGCTCGCCTCGATCGCGGCCTGGGAGTCCGTCTGCACCGACGGCACCGCCGCGGAGTCCGCCGAGCTGGCGCTGGCCGCGCTGGAGGGCGGCCGGCTCCGGGCGGCCGACCCTGATCTGATCCCCTTCGCAGCGACCGTCGCCCTGGTCGTCGCCGACCGTCCGGAGGTGGCCGAGATCTGGGAGGACGCAGTCGAGGATGCGCATCGACACGGCTCGCTCCTCACGGCCTCCGCGACGCACCTCTGGCTTGGCTACAGCCTTCTCCATCGGGGCGATCTGGCTGCGGCGGAGGAGGTGCTGCTCGAAGCCGACGAAGCGTTCTCCCTCTGGGGCCATGACTCCTACGCGAACGCCAACAGCCGCTCCGCGTTGGTCGACGTGCTGCGGGAGCGCGGTCGGCTCGAGGAGGCCGAGCGGCTGATAGAGCGGATCGGCGAGGTGCCTCCGGGCACGCAGGCCGCCAGCTCTTGGCTGACCGCCCGCATCGGCCTGCTCATCGCGACGAACCGAGCCGAGGAGGCCGTCGTCGCGGCGGACGAACTGGGGGCGCTGGGCGATGCGATCCCCGATGTCTCGAGGCTCTGGTGGCGCTCGCTGAAGGCGGAAGCGCTCGACCGGACGGGCCGCCGCGACGAGGCGATCGCCCTGGCACGGGAGGAGCTCGAGGTCACCCGCGCCTTCGGCGCGCCGATCTGGCTCGGGAGAACCCTGCGGATCCTGGGGACGCTGGAGGGAGAGGCAGGGCTGGAGAGGCTGGAGGAGGGCACGGCGGTGCTCGAGCGCTCGACCGCACGCTTGGAGCAGGCGAAGGCGCTCGCCGCCCTCGGCTTCGGCCTGCGGCGGGCAAGGAAACCGACCGCGGCGCGCGATCCCCTGCGGCGGGCTCTCGAGCTGGCCGTCGCCTGCGGCGCCGAGCCGCTCGCCGGGAGCGTGCGCACGGAGCTGCGCGCCGCCGGCGCTCGGCCGCGCCGCGCGACGCTGGGCGGAGTCGAGTCGCTGACTTCCAGCGAGCGGCGCGTCGCCGATCTCGCGGCCGGTGGCCGCACCAACCGCGAGATCGCCCAGGAGCTCTACGTGACCCTGAAGACGGTCGAGGTCCACCTGTCCAACGCCTATCGCAAGCTCGACATCCGCTCCCGCCGCGAACTCCCAGGCGTTCTCGGCGAGATTGCCTCACCCTGAACGACGAATCGTTCAATCGGGCTGCGCGAGGTACCGAACGAACTCATCGTGGTCACCCCTTGACGATTCTCGGGGCTCCCCTGCCCCGCTGGACGGCCATCTGCCCGGCGTGCACGAGCACCTGACCCTTCGCGCCGTTCCGACCCTTGAAGCTGACCGTGTGTTCCGTGACCCAGAGCCTGGTCAGCTCCTTCTTCTCGTCGTAGGAGATCGCGAACCTGGTGCCGCGGACGCCGGCGACGGCGCGTTTCGTCTTCACTTCGAACTTCGCGGCGCCACCGCCGAGAGCCTTCTTCACATGAGTCCAGAACCGGCCGATGCTGTGGGCGATGCCGATGCTCGTTTCGTCGTCCTCGCACTTTTCGATTTCGAATCGGCCACCCTTCTCCATTTCCATGGCGCCCCCGTCGGCGAGCCGGATCAGCGTCTTCGGCGGACCCGAGATCATCTGGCCCGGATAGAAACTCGCGCCGTCGAGACCGAGCGAGCGTCCGTCGCCGGTGGCGGAGGAGATCCGGTTTCGCGCGCCCTCGCAGAACTCGGGTTCGACCGCGATCCTGGTCTGCTCGTAGAGCGGATAGGTGGTGCCCCCGTTCGACACGTTCACGATGCGGTCGTAGGTCTTCGTATAGGCGCCGTTGTTGTAATAGAGGCCCTTGAGCTCCAGGTCGTTCGTGGTCGGCTGCTGCGATTCGCGGTGGGCGACGTAGAAGTTGTAGTACCAGGTGCTCATCAGTGGAGAGGTCTTGCTTACCGGTGCCCCACAGCCACCATCGCTCCGCGAGTAGGTCTCCTGCGGCAGCTCCTCACCGGTGTCCCCACCATGGTTGAGCGCGATCGCCAGAGTGTTCGTCCCTGGAACCGCCTTGACGCTCGCGATCTCGAGCTCGCCCGCCGTGGTCCCGCTCACCGACAGCTGCGAGACGAACGGCTCGGGCACCCCTTCGCAGGTGAAGGTCATCGAGGCGGTCCCGCTGGTCTGCGAGTAGGAAAGCGGGGCGAGGCCGTAGGTCGCACCGAGGTTCTTCTGGAAGGTCACCGGCACCTCGGCCTCGGTCCCCAGGTCGATGGTCCCCGAGGTCGTGCAGCTCGGGATACCCGGTGGGCAGACGAGCGAGTAGCCGTCGGCCGGGATGCCCATCAGCGATTCGAATTTGACCGTGGCCTTCTTGGGGGCCCCATCGGGTTCCGTGGCCGACGCCCCCGCCGGGATCGCCGGCAGTGCGGCGCCGAGCACAGCCACACACAACATTGCTCTGTAACGCATCGAAGTTCCTCCTTTGGGTGGACGAGCCAAGGTCGGGGTCCGACCCGACGCACCCTTGCGGGCTACTTGTGTTCCTTCTTGGCGGCGCGGACGCAGCGGGCGTGCGCCTTGCCGTGCTTGCGCTTGCACTTGCGGAGGGCCTGGGCCCGTCGATCCGCCGCCAGACACTTGGCGCGCTGCGCCTTCGGGCCGGTGGCGCACTTGCCGCTCGGCGCCGGGGTCGGTAGCGCCACCGGGCCGGAGGCCGCCACGGGGCCGGAGGCCGGCGGACCCTGCTGCGGTTCGCGCGGGCCAGGGTTCACCGGCGCCGGGCCCCAGTCGGGGTCGGAACCGCCGGGGACGATCAGCCGCGGCGGCGGCGAGTCGCAGTTCCCGGCGTCGCGCTTGACCCAGATGCCTTCCGGGTCGGCCATCGCCAGCGATTCACCGTCCGGTGACCAGGTCGGACCGTTGATGCCCTCGTCGGCGCTGGTTACGCAGCGCATCGCCGGTGCGGCGGGCAGTCCGCTGAGGGCATTCCCGTTGACGTCGTACCAGACGACGGTGGCAGCGGGTCCGTAGTTGCGGACCAGTGCCAGGCGCGTGCCCTGGCGGTTGAGCTCGCCGTCGCCGAGATCGGTCGCGTCCGCCTGGCCCACGACGTCGTAGTCGTCGAACCAGTGCAGGTCGCTCGCCGCTCCGACGTCATGGACGTTCACCTGGTGGGTGTAGCCGCCGAACTGTAGCGTCCGCGAGTTGGTCGCCCAAGAGGGATCGCGGAGGTAGGTGGTGCCACTCTGCTGCGGGGCCGTGAGGTGATCAGCAGCGGTGTATGCAGTCACCGTCCGGCCGCCGCAGTCGGCCGCGGTCGGGCAGGTGTAGCTCGACATCGTGTAGGCGATCCGCGTGCCGTCCGGCGAGATCGCGACGTCGATCGGCGGACCGTCGATCGGGTCGCTGACCGAGTTGAGGATCGCCGGCGGGTCGATCCGGTTCAGCACGGTGCCGTTCTGCTTCAGCCGCAGGATCTCGTTGCCGACGCCGACGGCAATGGTGCCATCGTCGGCCTGCGACGGCGAGCGATATGGATGCTCGGCGGTTCCGTCGGTAGTCACCTGGTACGGCCCCGAGCCATCGGGGTCGGCAAGCCAGACGTTGCTTTCCTTGACGTAGACGATCGAGTCGGCGGCCGCCGGTGCCGCCGCGACCAACAGGCAGGCGAGGCAACCGAGCGCGAGGACCGCCGTGCGTCCGCCGATGAACCTGGCGCGCGTCCTTCCTCGTTGCTTCATCTGGGGCTCCTTTCGCGACGTGAGGAGCCGCTCGGGGCTCACCACGGAAGTTGTGTTGGATCGCGAGGATCCGCGCCACGGAGCCCCTTGTCATTGGGGCGACCCCTATTCCCTACCCCCAATCTTGAGAGTGGGCCCCTTAGATGTACTTCGCGGCGGGGGGTGGCCGCCCAGGACGTGAGGGAGTTTCAGGATCAGGACACAAGACGGGCCGAGGTCGGACTTCCGTGATCGTCCCGCGCGAGAGAAGCCGGGGAGAGCCCGACCTCCCCCGACCTCCCCCGGCTCGGCCTCGATGCAAGCATTGACGTCGTCATGGCGACACCAAAGCTTGCATCGTGGTCGTGACCGTTAGACGACACGCACGGAAGCGTGGAGTTCCCACGGTCTCCTGTGACGAGGTCCGCCTTCCGTGACGGATCCGTGACCCACTCGTGCGCCTCGCGTGACCCGCACCCGAGGGTCGCTCCGCACTCCCCGAAGACCCGGCCGCCTCAACCCTCTTCGGAGATGCTCCGCCGTCGCAACGACTCGGCCGCGTCCGGACCGTAGTCGGCTTCGAGGATCGAGCCGGCGACGCTGGCGACGTGGCGGGCGGCGGCGGCGCCTGCGGCAGCCGAGTCGCCGGCGACGATCGCCAGGGCGATCTCCTCGTGCTCCTGCCAGGAGAGCAGCGCGCGGCCTTGGAGTGAGAGCGACTTGCGGCGCATTCCGTCGAGGACGTGGACGAGCCGCTCGTTCAGCTCCGCGAGCAGGATGTTGCCGCTGAGCCGAGCGATGCGCAGGTGGAACTCGCGGTCGCGGCTGCGGAAGGTCTCGACCCTGGGGCGCTTGGCCTCCTCGGCCGCGGTCAGCCATTTGCGGGTGAACTTCAGCAGGGCATCGCGGTCGGCCTGGTCGGCCCGCGCCGCGGCCTGGGCCGCGGCTCGGGTCTCGATCACGCTCCGCACCTCGTAGACGTCGGCGATCTGGTCGACACCGTCGAAGGAGAAGCGCGCCAGGTCGCGTAGGACCGCCCCCGGGTCGCGATGGGCGACGAAGGTGCCGCGGCCCGGCGTCGCCTCCAGCAGGCCGAGGCCCTTCAACGCCTGGGTCGCCTCGCGGATCGTCATCCGCGAGACCCCGAACTCGCGGCAGAGGTCGGCCTCCGGCGGCAGTCGGTCGCCCGGCTTCAGCTCACCGGAGAGGATCATCTCCTTCAGCTGCGCGGCGACGACGTCCGAGCGCAGGCGGGTGCTGGGTTTGGTGACCCCTCGCAGGGCGACCGCGCTTTCCTCAGCCAAGCGGCGCCCCGCTGAGGTGGGGAAAGGCATCGAGGTCGAAGCGAGCCTCGGCCGCCAGCGCGTGCCCGGCGAGCCCCTCGGCCGCGGAGATCGCCACCGACGGCGCGGCGACCGCGCGCGAGGCGCTCGAGGTCAGGCGCTGGTAGGTCGACACCTTGAGGAAGCTACCCACCCACAGTCCTCCCGTGTACCGGGCGGCGCCCTGCGTCGGCAGGGTGTGGTTGGGGCCGGCCGCTTTGTCGCCGAAGGTGACCGTGGACTCCTCGCCGATGAAGAGCGAGCCGTAGTCGCGCAGCCGCGCGTGATACCAGTCCGGGTCGGCCACCTGGACCTCGAGGTGCTCCGGGGCGAACGCGTCGGAGAGCCGGACGGCCTCCTCGGCGTCGTCTGCGAGGACGACCGAGCCGAACCGCTCCCAGGCCGCCTCGGTCACCTCGCGGGTCGGCCAGCCCTCGAGCAGGTCGGCGACCTCCTCCAGCACCGCCTCGCCGAGCGCCCGCGACGTCGTCACCAGGTGGGCGGGCGAGGTCGGGCCGTGCTCGGCCTGGCTGAGCAGATCGGTGGCGACCAGCCGCGGCCGCGCCGTCTCGTCGGCGATCACGAGGATCTCGGTCGGCCCGGCGAGCAGATCGATCCCGACGATGCCGAAGAGCTGGCGCTTGGCCTCGGCGACGTAGGCGTTGCCGGCCCCGACCAGCATCGAGACCGGCGGGATCCCCTCGATCAGCCCGAAGGCAAGCGCGGCGAGCGCCTGCACGCCGCCGAGGGCGAGGACGGCGTCGACCTCGGCCAGCCGCGCCGCGTAGGCCGTCGCCGGGTTGATCGTGCCGCCGGGGGCGACCGGCGTCGAGAGCACCACCCGCTCGACCCCGGCGACGCGGGCCGGGATGGCGCCCATCAGGGCGGAGGAGATCAGCTGGTAGCGACCGCCCGGCACGTAGGCGCCGACCGCGTCGACCGGGACCACCCGGTGGCCGACCTCGAGCCCCGGCTCGATCTCGGCGCTCAGGTCCTGCAGCGTCGCCCGCTGGGCGACGGCGAAGGAGCGCACCCGACCCGCCGCCACCTCGATCTGCGCGGCGAGCTCGGCCGGCACCTGGGCACAGAGTCGATCGAGCTCGGCCGCTTCGACGACGAAGTCCTCCGGGTCCCAGTCGTCGAGCTCACGCGAGTACTCGCGCACCGCCTCCAACCCCCCGGCCTCGATCCGGGCCAGCATCTCGGCGACGGTGGTCCGCACCTCCTCGCCCGCCCGGTCACCGTGCGGCTCGCCGTGCTTCAGGGTCTCAGCCATTCCTCTTCCTCCTCACTTCACGACCAGGCCGCGACGGCCCAGCATCGTGATCGCGACGGCGAGGATGATCACGCCGCCCTTGACGATTTCCTGGGTGAACTGGTCCACCCCGATCTGATTCAGGCCGTTGGCGAGGATCGTGATCAGGAGCACTCCGAGCAGCGTCCGATGGACGCCGCCGGTGCCGCCGGAGAGGGCGGTGCCGCCGACCACGATCGCCGCCAACGAGTCGAGCAGGAAGCTCGAGCCGAGGGTCGGTCCGCCGGAGCCGAGCTGCCCGGCGCTGAGCAGCCCGGCCGCCGCCGCGGTCAGCCCGGAGAGCGCGAAGGCGGCGACCTTGAAGCGGTTGATCCTGATCCCGGACAGCTCGGCGACCCGCTCATCGCCGCCGATCGCGTAGATGTAGAGCCCGAATCTGGTCCGGAAGCAGACGAAGACGAAGATCGCCCAGGCGATCAGGGCCCAGAGCGCCGAGTTCTGCAGGTGGGGGACGATTTGGCCGATCGCGAGGTTCGAGAAGTCGGAGTCGATGAACGAGAGCGGGCTGCCGTCGAGGATCAGGAGGCCGATCCCGGCGAAGATCGAGAGCGAGCCGAGCGTGGTGATGAAGGACGGCACCCGCAGGTAGGCGTAGACCGTGCCGTTGGCGAGCCCGAGCACGATTCCGGCGACGAGCACGATCGGGATCGCCCAGAGGCCGACGCTGGTGTCGGCGAGGAAGTGCGCGCAGATCGCCCCACAGAGGAGGGCGATCGAACCGACGGAGAGGTCGATCGAGCCCATCATGACGACGAAGGTCGCCCCCAGCGCCGCCAGCAGGAGCGGCCCGGCCTGGCCGCTCATCACGGTCAGGTTCTCCAGGGTCAGGAACGACGAGGAGCGGACGCCGAAGTAGACGACGAGCGCCACGAGGGCGGCCAGCGGCAACACCGTATTGGCGAGCGCCTGCCAGTCAGGCCGGCGCGCCTCCCCCGGTGCCGCCGCGGGAGGCGCCTGGGCGGCGGCCCCCACGTTCATGCCGGGACCTCGATCCGGTTCTGGGACATCAACGCGATTACCTCCTTTTCGGCGGGCTTGCGCTCCGGATGGGCCGGGACGTCGGCGACGACGGCGCCGCCGACGAGGACGAGGATCCGGTCGGAGAGCCCGATCAGCTCCGTCAGGTCATCGGTGATCAGGACGACCCCGACGCCGTCGGCGGACAGGCCCCGGATCACCTCGTAAAGGGACTCGCGGGCGCCGGTGTCGACGCCCTGGGTGGGGTTCTCGAAGATCACCACGCGCGGTTCGCGGCAGAGCCACTTGGCCAGCACCACCTTCTGCTGGTTGCCGCCGCTGAGCGAGCCGATCGAGACGTCGCGCGAGGGCGGCCGCACGTCGAGCTTCTCGATCCAGAGATCGGCCTCGCGGCGGGCGGCGCCGCGGCGCCAGATCCCGCCGCGGCTGAAGCGGTCGTGCAGCGAGGCGAGCTGGAAGTTGGCGAGCACCGAGGCGCCGGCGATCATCCCGTCGCTGTGGCGGTCGCCGGGGATCCAGGCGAGCCCGCGGTCGATCAGCCGGTGGAAGTCGGGGGTGCGGGGGTCTTCGTCGGCGAGCGCGACGGTGCCGGCATCGACCGGCTCGATCCCGGCGATCGCCTTGCCCAGCAGCGAGCGCCCGGAGCCCTCCAGGCCGCCGATCCCGACCACCTCGCCGGGGCGCACCTCGAAGCCGGTCGAGGCGAGCCGGCCCGCGACCTCGATGCCATCGACCCGCAGCACCGGGGCAAGGTCCGCCGCCGGGCTCACCTGCTCGGCCTCGCGGTAGTAGTTGACGGCGCGCCCGCGGCCGACCATCAGCTCGTGCAGCTTCGACTCGTCGAGCTCGGCGGCGGCCTCGGAGCGGACCAGCTTGCCGTCCTTCAGCACCGCGATCCGGTCGCAGGCGCGCAGCACCTCGGGCAGGCGGTGGGAGACGAAGACGACGGCGGCCTTCCCCCGCATCCCGGCGATCAGGTCCAGCAGGCGCGCGTCCTGGGTGCTGTCGAGCGCCGTGGTCGGCTCGTCCAGCAGCAGCACCGGGCGCTCGGCGCCGAGCAGCTCGGCGAGGGCGAGGGCACGGACGATCTCGAGCGACTGGCGCACGCCGAGCGGCATCTCGCCGAGCGGCCGGCGCACGTCGATCTCGAGCCCGAAGCCGGCCACCGCCTCCTCGCTGCGCTCCGCCATCGCCCCGCGGTCGAGCCCCAGCGGGCCGCGGAAGTGCGACTCGTGCGAGAGGAAGAGGCTCTCGTAGACACGCAGCCCGGGGATCGTCGCCTGCTGTTGGAACACGCGGAAGATCCCCGCCGCGTTGGCGTCCTTGTAGTCGCGCAGGGAGAGCGACTCGCCGTCGCCGACGATCGTCCCCGCATCCGGACGCAACACCCCGGAGAGGATGTTCAGCAGCGTGCTCTTGCCCGCCCCGTTCTCACCGACCAGGCCGAGCACCACGCCGTGGTCGATCCCGAGAGCCAGGCCGTCGAGGGCCTGGACTCCCGGGAACGACTTCGACACTCCCTCGACCGCGAGCCGAGGTTGCTTGCGGGGGGAATCGGTCAACTGGGGACCGGGCCGAGGATGTCGGCCTTGTAGTGCTTCGCGTATTCGGCTTTGACCGCGGCGGCTTCGGCCTGGGCCTTTCCGTATTCCGGCGGGTTCTTCCACCCGGCCGGCTTCGGGATGTTGGTCCACAGCACGTCGAGTTCCATCGGGTACATGTCGACCTGCATGTCCCAGTCCTTCGGCGACTCGACGTGGGAGAGGAGCTTCGAGTTGAACGGCTCCTGGTCGGATTCCACGTACCGGGCCAGGTAGGGCTCGATGTTCTCTTTGGTCAGGATGACCGATTTCCACTGCATCATCCGCTCCGCCGGTTTCGGCTTCCAACCGTTCTGCACGTCGAACAGGCGGGTGACCAGGAAGTAACCGCCGTAGGCGGGGACGTTCGCCGTCGTCACCAGCTGTTCACCCGACTTGATCCGTTCCGCCGCCAGGGTGGTGCCGTCGGCGCCGGTGACGAGGATGTCCTTGCCGGGCACCTTGCCCGCCGCTTTGATCGCGGCGATCACGCCGGTCGCCTCGTCGTCGTTCTGGGCGATCGCCCCGGTGATCCCCGGGTTCTTGGAAAGCAGGCTTTCCATCGCCTTCTGGGAATCTTCGGGGTTCCAATTGCCGGTCAGTTCGTCGACCAGCTTCACCTTCGGGAATTCTTTGAGGACAGCGTCGGCGCCGGCCGAGCGGATGATGTCGGCGGTGTTGCCTTCGACCCCGGTGACGCGGACGATTTCGCCTTCGCCGTCGAGCGCTTCGGCGAGCACTTTCACCGCTTCGCCCTCGACCAGGAACTCGTCCGGCTGGGCGTACAGGGCCCAGTACTCACCCGCTTCGTAGGGGGTGTACCAAGGCAGCGTGCCCCAGACGTTCGCCCAGTAGATCTTCTGCTCCTCGGCCGCCTGCGAGATCGCCCGCACGTTCGAACCGTCGGGTGAGTGCAACATCACCGCCTTGGTGCCGGCGGCGGCCACCTGGTTGAACTGACTGAGCTGCTGCTGGGCGTCGAGCTCACCGTTGAGCCCGGTGTAGCTGTAGCCGTACTGCTTGGCGACCTGGCCGCCCGCCTTGTTCATCAGCACGTCGTATTCGAGCTGGTTGGTCATGATCAGGAAGGCGAGCTTGCCGCTGTTGGAGGCGATCACGGTGGCGCCGCCGGGAGCGGCGGCCGTCGTGCCGGAGGTACCGCCGCCGGTCGAGCTGCCGCCACCGCCGCAGGCGGTCAGCAGGGCGCCGCCGGCGACGCTCAGCGAGGCGACACTGGCCAGCTTCAGGACGTCGCGACGGGAGACGCCGTGGGTGTCGGCCTCCGCCATCACTTTGTCGACCTCGCGCTTGTCGCTGAAGTCAGGGAAGACGGTCCGCGGATCGGTCATGTTTGGGGTTCTCCTCGTTGGTTTGAGACGGGACTAGACGTTGGTGAACCGGGTGACGCCGTCCTCGACAAGGCGCTCTGCCTTACCGAGCTCGACCAAACGGCGGAGGTGGCACTGGACGGTGGCTTCGGCGTAGGCCCATCGGTGGCCGCCGTTGCCGCTCGAGACCGGGTAGTTCAGTTCGAGCTTGATCGGGAAGACCTCGGGGAGCAGCGCCTCGATCGTCACCGGGCCGGAGGCGCGGCGCAGGAGGGCGAGCACCCGGTCGGCGGTGTCGAGGCTCTGCTGCAGCAGGTGATCGAGCCGGCGCTGCACCGCCGCGGCGTCGTAGGCGCCGAGGTAATGGCCCTCCCAGAGGAACTCCGGGGCGAGCGCCTTGCAGCGTTCGATCGACTCGATGTGGTCCTGCGCGTTGCCCAGCGGGTAGGCGACCAGAGGGCTCGGGAAGTGGCAGATGTCGGCGCAGTAGAGGCTGCGGGTCTCCGGGTTCCAGAGGCCGATCTGGCCGGGGCTGTGGCCGGGCAGGTGGATCACCTCGAGGGTGAGGCGGCCGACCTCGAGCTTGTCGCCGCCCTCGACCTCGCGGTCGACCGCGACCGGAAAGTTCCAGAACCGTTCGACCTGGGCCGGATCGGAGAGCCCCAGGCTTTCGCCCTCCTTCAGGTTGAAGTCGGCGAGCAGCTCGTCCGGGCTGAGCCCGAAACGCTCGACGTTCTCCGGCCGGACGACGATCATCGGGTCCTCGACGATCGGCCGGTCGATCGGATGGCAGACGACCTCGGCGTCGTAGAGCTCCTTCAGCTCGGCGGCGTTGCCGGTGTGGTCGTAGTGGAAGTGCGAGATGAAGATCGTCTTCACGTTCGACCCATCGCGCTCGACCTTCTCCTTGATCGAGGGGCCCATGCTGACGTCGGTCCCGGGCACCCGATTGCCGGTGTCGAAGAGGAGCGCCTCCCCGCCGCCGTCGATCAGGTAGACGGCGCCTTGGACGTTGCCGTCGAGCTCATCCTCGGCCCAGGGGCCGTGGATCCCGGGGATGCCCCAGCCGTCCGGCGTCTTGAACTCAGCGAACAACATCGGGCGTCCTCCGGGTGGCGGTCGCGGTGCTCGCAGATTCCTCATATATATGACAAAGTTGAAGCTGGTTCATCGCAGTCTCCCCAGGGTGCTTCCCTGTTCGCGGGTGCATTCTTGACTATCTTGCTCAGAATACCAAGCAATCGCGCAGATTTCGCTCAGCAAAGCGATATAAAAGGAGAATTGATTCGTGCTTTCCAGCATCGGCCCACTTGAGATCGGCATCGTCCTCGTCATCGCACTGCTCGTCTTCGGGCCTAAGAAGCTGCCCCAACTAGGGAGTTCGCTGGGTACCGGTATCCGCGATTTCGGCCGCGGTCTGAAGGGCGAGGACGAGGGCGAGACGGCTGAGTCGAAGATCGAGGAGGGCATGCGTCCGCGCGGTTAGGCGGCCTCGGCGGCGACGGCCACGACGGGCCGTCGCCGCAGGATCAGGTCGGCGAGATCGCTCGCCTGGCGACGGATCTCGGGGATCGCTGTCGACTCCCAGAGGCTGCCCTTGCGCAGCGGACCGATCACGTGGATCGGGCTGCCGCCGACGGCGGCCTGAAGGTCGTCGCTCGCCGACGCCGTCCCGCAGGGGTCGACGTCGAGGCCGAGGCGCAAGGGGTCGGGTCGCAGGCGGCCGGCGAGGAGCAGCGAAGGGAGCGGCTCGGGAAAGCGGCGCACGTCGTCCTCCGCTCCGGCACAGTTGACGACGCGGTCGAAGCGCACCCATTCCCGGCGGCCACCACGGCGCAGCTCCGCGCGGACGCCGTCGCAATCGGGGTCGAGCCGGGTCAACGCCGCCGCCTCGATCCGCAGCATGCCGGCGGCGCGGAGGCCCGCGATCCGCCCGGCCACGGCCGGGGCCATGCGGTGGCGGCGCACCTCCCACTGGCGGCGTAGATGCTCGAGGAACCAGCGGCGTTCGCCCGGCTCGAGGCCGCGCCAGATCCGCTGGGTGACCGGGCGCATCGCATCGATCACGTCGCAGGCGTCGCCGCCCTCGGCGCCGTGGCGGGAGAGCTCGACGAAGAAAGTCTGGAGGAGCCGGCCGAGGTCCATCCGGCCGTCGGCAGGCAGCGGAAAGGGCGGGTGCTCGAGCGGTCGGCCGGGGCGGTGCCCGAGCGGGGCGAGCCCGGTGCGGGAGACCGCCAGCATCCGCGGCCCCTCCCCCGCGGCGCTCAGCGAGAGGGCGACATCGACCATGGTCAGGCCGGTGCCGACGAGGAGCACCGACTCGCCCGGCGCGGCGATGCGGCGCGGGTCGAGCTTCCAGGGGTCGGCGACGAAGCGCCCGGGCTCGATCCCGGCCCCGAGCGGGGCGGGCAGGCGCGGCGGGCCGCCGCCGAGCGCGAGCACGAAGTCCTCGGCGGCGAGGCGGGCGCCGGAGTCGAGTACCGCGCCGGTTGCCTCCAGGCGCTCCACCCGGGCGGCGACGTGCTCGACCGCGACCGCGGGCGGTGCCGCCGCGACTGCCGCGGCGAGGCGCTCCTCCAGGTAGCGGCCGAAGTCGCGGCGAGGGATGAAGTCGTCGGGTTCGACGGTGGCGCCATCGCCGCGTGCCCAGCGCAGCAGGTCGTCGGCGTCATCCTCGAGCGCCGACATCGAGCGGGCGGGGACGTTCAGCAGGTGCAGCGGGTCTTCGGTCGAGTAGGCGATGCCTCGGGCCAGCCGCGGGCGCGGCTCGACGATCGCCAGGCGCAACGGCCTTCCGCGGTTCTCTCGCAGCAGGGCGATCGCCAGCAACGCCCCGGAGGCGCCGCCGCCGATGATCGCGATCCGCCGGGGAGCCCTCATCGTCAGGCGCTGCGGTAGAGCTTGGTCATCGACGAACTCTCGTGCCCGAGCGCCTCGGCCGCGGTGAGCCGGCCGTTCGCGGTGCGGACGATCATCTCCAGCATCGCCTCGCCCGCCTCGGCCAAGGTCATCGTGCGCGCCAGCAGGCCGCTGACGTCAAGGTCGACGTGCTCGGCCATCGTCGCGCACCGTGTGCGGGTTGGCGCTGATCTTGATCACCGGCTCGATCGGGTTGCCGATCACGTTGCCCTGGCCGGTCGGGAAGAGGTGCAGGACGGCGCCGCCGGCCATCATCAGGGTCACGCACTCGGCCGCGGCCGAGGAGCTGTCCATGAAGTAGAGGCCAGGGCCGTCGATTGGTTCCGCCGCCGGCTCGAGCGCCCCGATCACCTCCTTGGTGCCGGTCTTCTGGATGTTGCCGAGCGCCTTCTCCTCGATCGTCGAGAGGCCGCCGGCGATGTTGCCCTCGGTCGGCTGCGAGCCGAGCAGGTCGGCGCCGGAGCGCTCGATCTCGCCGACGTAGTCCGTGTACATCGCGGTGAAGCGATCGCGCAGCTCCGGCGTGGCCATCCGCGCCGCGATCAGATCCTCGCCGCCGGTCAGCTCCGAGGTCTCCCCGAAGATCACCGTGGCCCCGGCGTCGAGCAGCGGGTCGATCGCCCGCGAGACGGTCGGACAGGAGCCCAGCCCGGTGGTGGTGTCGGACTCGCCGCACTTGAGGCTGAGCCAGAGCTCGCCCGGGTCGAAGGGCTCGCGGCGCAGCTCGGAGGCGTCGTGGACCATCCGCTTCGCCGTCCATGAGGCGCGGCGCACGGTCTCGAAGTCACCCGTGCCCTCGATCGAGAACCACTCGACCGGCTTGCCGGTCGCGGCGATGCCCTCGGCCACCCGGCGCGTCCACTTGTCCTCGATCCCGATCACCACCGCGGCGGCGACGTTGGGGTTGCGGCCGGCGCCGATGATCGTGCGGAAGTGGACCTCGAGGTCCTCGCCGTACTGGAGCCGACCGCCGGAGTGCGGGATCGCCAGGGTGCCGCGGACGTGGGCGGCGACCGCCTCGCAGGCGGCGTTGGAGATGTCGTCGACGGGGATGATCGCGACGTGGTTGCGGATCCCGACGCGGCCGTTGGCCCGGCGGTAGCCGAAGAGGTCGGTCACCTGGAGATCGCCCACGCTCACCACCGGGCGCTCTTCAGATTGTGGGTGTGCACGTAGTCGCCGACCGCGAGCGGCTCGGTGGCGACGCCGATCTTCACTCCGTACTTGAGGACGGCCGGGTCCTCGTCGGTGGCGCGGACGGCGATCTTGTGGCCGAGCGGCACGTCGCCGCGGGCGGCGACCTCGACCGTCGACTCGTCGTCCAGGTAGACGCCGATGACGGTCTCCCCCGCCCCGATCGGCTCGGTGGCGACTCCGACGTGGTCACCTCGCTGGTGGATCAGAAATTTGTGCACCTAGGATCTCCTGCGCGTGGTCGACAACCTTTAGGCCATGGTATACCAGACATGGCGAATAGGACGGTCGTGGTATGACCACCATGAACGGAAGATATGACGAAAAGGAATGAGATCCCGGCCGCGACGGCCCGTCCCGACACGCTCTACGAGCGGACCGCGGCCCAGCTGCTGGAGCTGATCGCCGACCGCGGCCTCGGCCCCGGGGATCGGCTGCCGACCGAGCGCGAGCTCGCCGAGATGCTCGGAGTCAGCCGCGTCCCGGTCCGCGACGCGATCCGCACCCTCGCCGCCCAGGGCCTGGTCGAGGCGCGGCGCGGCAAGGGCACCTTCGTCGCCGCCCGCGGGATGGACGCCGCGGTCGAGCAGGCGACCGCCGACCTGCGCCGCGACGAGGACGTCTTCGCCGACCTTTTCGCCGTCCGTCGCCTGCTCGAGCCCGCCGCCGCCCAATGGGCAGCCAACCGCCTCGGCCCCGAAGATGCCGAACGCCTCGACGCGATCGTCGGCGAGATGGAAGCGATCGGCCGTGCCGACAAACCCGACCTCCACCGGATGGCCGACCTCGACACCGAGTTCCACGTCGTCGTCGCCACCGCCGCCGACAACGCCGTCCTCCTCCGCCTGATGGAAGCCATCCAGGACCTCCACCGCGAGCAGCTCGAGACCAGCTCCCGCTACCGCGGGCGGCTAACCGAGACGATCGTCGACCACCGCCGGATCGTCGAAGCGATCCGCGCGGGCGACCCCGTCGGCGCCGGCCTGGCGATGACCGACCACCTCTCGCGCAGCGAGGCCTCCCACTTCCGCCGCCGCGCCCGCTGATCGGCGGGTTCCGAGCGCCTTTCAGGCGATCTGCCCCGGGTGCCGGACAAACGCCCGGAAGATGACCGCGCCTGCCCCGGTCGGCGCGGGTCAGGCCTCTTCGGCGATCACTGCCTGGGCGATGCGGAAGGCGTCGTTCGCTGCGGGGACGCCGGCGTAGATCGCGGTGTGGAGGATGACCTCCTTGACCTCGTCCGGGCCGAGGCCGTTGCGGAGGGCGGCGCGGACGTGCGTCGCGACCGCCGCTCCCGTTCGATCGCCACCCTCGCGGCGCTCATCTCCCTGCGCGCCGAGCCGGAGCGGTCCCAGACCTCGCCTGGGCGTACCGGGTGATGGAGTCCTGGAGGTGGGGCGCGATCTCGGGCGCCCCGCCCGCTCCGGGCAACCTGGTCTTCGGTTTGTCGTAGTCGCCGATCACGGTGGAGTTCAGGTTGCCGAAGCGGTCGACCTGGGCGGCGCCGAGGAACGCGACCTCGATCCGTCCCGGTCCGATCCAATAGTTGAACATCTCGGGCACCGAGACGACGGCGTCGGCGGTCCCGGCAAGTTCCCCGTCACCGATCGAAAGCGGGACGCGGCGCGACTTGGCGCCGATCGTCCCGTCGCACGGGCGAGGATCGCGGCGGTGCTCGGCCTGGTGAGCGCGACGGGATCTCCGCGCCGGATCCCATCGGGTCTAGAACAGTTAATTACTTAAACAATCCTTGCTATTGCACTTTCGGTGTACGAGGATCGCGGGGCCCGACCAACGCTCCACGAGGAAGGTGCCCCTGATGCTGACCAACCCCGCGACCCCCGACGGTCTCACCGTCCACCTGCTGTCGCAGATCGACGCCGAGATCGAAGCCAAACCGGTGGAGGAACAGGCGGCGGTCGGCGAGATCGAGACCCAGGCGACCCAGGTCGCCGACCTGTTCGCCGAGTTCGCGAAACGGGCGACCGCGACGCTCGACATCTGCATCTACGACTTCCGGCTGACGCTGCCGGCGATCAGTCAGAAGATCGTCGACGCCGTCAACGACGCGGCTGCCCGCGGGGTGGCGGTGCGGGTCGCCTACGACGCCAACCAGAAAAGCGATGAAGAGATCATCAAGCAGTTCTCCGGCGCCGGCGGCGACCCGGCCCCGACCGGCACCGAGGCGTTCCTCCAGGCCGAACTCCGGCCCGCGGTCGAAACCAAGGCGATCGCCGAGGAATCGCCGGCCACGCCGCCGACGGTCACGGACGAGCCGATCACCCCCGACAGCCAGATCATGCGCAACAAGTACATGGTCGCCGACGCCGGGACCGAGCGTGCCGCGGTGTGGATGGGATCGGCGAACTTCACCGTCGACGCCTGGGCGCTGCAGGACAACAACGTCGTCGTCCTCTCCTCACAGGAACTCGCGGCCAGGTACCTGGCGGACTTCGAAGAACTCTGGAAAGCCGAGAACCTCCGCGACACCGGCAAAGGCGACAAAGGCTCGGTGGCGATCGGCGGCCTCGAGGTCGGCTATGCCTTCGCGCCCGCCGAGGGGACCGCGATCCGCGACCTGATCACCGAGGCGATCTCAGCCGCCACGAAACGGATCCGCGTCGCCTCGATGGTGACCTCCTCGCCGGAGATCCTGACCGCGCTCAAAGGAGCGATCGACGGTGGCATCGACTTCGGCGGCGTCTACGACTACGCACAGAGCACCGGGGTGATCGCCGATTGGGTCAAACACCCCGAGAAGGTGGCTCAGCTGAAAGCGGTGCTCGCCCATCTGGTCCCCAAGCACTCCGAGCGCTTCAGCAACCACCATCCCGATTCGGCCCACAACTTCATGCACAACAAGATCGTCGTCGCCGACGACACCGTGGTGACGGGGAGCTTCAACTTCTCGGCCAACGCCCTGCGCAACGCCGAGAACGCGGTCTCCTTCACCGAACCGCTGCTCGCCGGGGCCTATGCCGACTACATCGACGGGCTGGCCGCGCGCTATGGCGCCAAATGATCCGGTCCTCCTCGATCGCGGCAAGCACAGCGTGATGACCCTGGGGGGTAGCTGATGTTCGAGCCGGCTTCGGACTGGTACACCGGGCTGCCGCAGGAGCCGGCCTGGGAGCGTCTGCGGAGCGCCGGGTTAGAGGTCTCGCCTGACCTATCCGAGGAGGAGATGATCAGCTCGGGCTGGTCGCTCCTGGTTTCCGATCACGAGCAGGAAATCGCGGCGCGGAGCCGCGACGTCCCCTGCTTCACCTGGTCGGCAGCGGCGATCCTCGATCCCTCCGTCGATCCCGTGGACGAGCCTCGCTTCGGCATCGTCCTCTACGCGGAAGATCCGTGGAGCGAGGGAGGCCGGCGGCTGGAGGGCATCAACGTCGGTGACATCGAGCTCCCGGTCGTGGTCCGCAAAGTCCGGTTCGAAGCCCATAGAGCCTCCTCGTCGAGCATCGGCCCCGGTCGCGTCGCCTGCTGGTCGACGAGCAGGCATCGGGAACGAGAAGGCTGGCTCACCGCGCTGCACGTGGCACAGCACTCCGCCATGCCGGGACAGATGGTCGACCGGGGCCGCGCCTGTATCGACGCGGCGCTCGTCGACATCGGCCGGCCGCCCACCGGCACCGCGCGGCGAGCGGTCCCGCCCCTGGACGGCAGGCGCGTGGCACTCGACCTCGGCACCCCGACGCCGGCGAAGGTGATCGACGTCGCGACCAACCTCGGCATCGGACGCTCGAGCCACTTCCCGTTCCGCTTCACCGTCAACGTGGCCGGCGTCCCAGGCGACTCCGGCGGGCTGATCGTCGCCGTTCCCGGCGGCGATCCGGTCGGGATCTACCTCGGCTCGCACGAACTGGCGAGCGGCGCCCGCAGCGGCGTCGGCCTGGCAATCAACCAACTCGAATACCTGATGAACCTGGAGGCATATCTGTGAGCACCAAAAAGATAACCCTGATCGTGCTCGAGCCCGGAGCCGAGAACGGCGCCGACGCCGACGCCGACCTGCCACCGGAGGACTTCGCTCCCGAGGGCCTGAAGGACCTGCGTGCGAAGCTCCTCGGCAAGGAGCGAAACGTCGACCTGGGCACGCTCAAGGAGCGGATGGGCGACGTCCAGGGGCAGGTCGAGGAGCTGCTCTCGGGGATCAAGGAGTCGGCCGGCGGCTACCGGCTCAGCGAGGTTCAGGTCGCCCTGGCGATCAGCGGCAGCGGCAGCATCGGCGTGGCCACGGTCGGCGCCGAGGCCTCGATCGCACTGACCTTCGCTCGGCAGGAGAGCGGGAAGAGCCCGGCCTGAGCCTCAGGCCCGGGTGCCGACCGCGAGCAGGTACTCCTTCTCGAAGCGCGCCTGCTCGGAGGTGCCGCGGTTCCACTCCTCGCAGAAGCCGTCGAGCGCCTCGTCGAACTCCGCCTCGCGGCCGTTGGCGACCGCGTTCGCGCGCGCCGCGATGGTCGGGCCGTAGCGCGCCTTGAAGTGCTCGCCGTAGTCGCGGGCGTGGGCGAAGGCGGTGATCTCCAGGTCCTCGCGCTCGAGGATGCGCCAGGCGACCTTGTCGCCGAAGAGCCCCCGCAGGTGATCCTCACTGCCCCAGAGCGGCGGCGGCTGCGCACCGGGAGGGGGCGGCGGGGCGAACTGTCCCATCGTCCGGAACAGACCGCCGATCATCCCCTCGGGCGTCCAGTTCAGCATCCCGATCGTGCCGCCGGGGCGGCAGACCCGGACCAGCTCGTCGGCGACGTCCTGGTGGTGGGGGGCGAACATCGCGCCGATCGAGGAGAAGACGACGTCGAAGGAGCCGTCCTCGAACGGGAGGTGCTCGGCGTCGGCGTCGACCCAGTCGAGCTCCAGGCCCTCACCCTCTGCCTGGGCGCGGCCGAACTCGAGCAGCTCGGGCGTCAGGTCGGACGCGGTCACCCGGGCGCCGGCCCTGGCGGCCGGGATCGATGCGTTACCCGTCCCGGCGGCAACGTCGAGGACCGTCATCCCGGGGCCGACGGCGCAGGCCGCGGCCAGGCGCGGGGCCAACGGCAGCAGGAACGTCTCGACCATGTCCGGGTAGTCCCCGGATGCCCACATCGCGCGATGGCGCGCCTTCAATTCTGAATCCGACCCGCTTGCCTGCACCATGACCTCTCCTTTGTTTGATTGACGCCGCGACCGTCCGGGCGGCGGAGCATCAGAGCAACTCGGCCAGCCGGGCCGCGGCCCGGGCGGCACCGCCCGACTCGACCGGTCTGTAGTCGACCTCGCGCCCGATCTCGGCGGCGATCGCCTCGCCGATGACCTCGGGCGGCGAGTCGTCGAAGTCCATGCGACGCCCGGCGCCGTAGCGCTCGAGGCGGTGGCGGACGTGGAAGTTCTGCTCGAAGTGGTGGCGCAGCGGGAAGTAGAGGAACGGGCGCTGGTTCGCGGTCAGCTCCATCGAGGTCGTCAGGCCGCCCTGGACGACGGCGAGGTCGCAGGCGGCGAGGTTGCGGTAGAGGTCGTGGACGTAGGGCATCACCTCGAGCCCGTCGTGGGAGGGCAACGAGGCGGGGTCGATGCGAGGTCCGGCGACGACGATCATCCGCAGCTCCGGCACCGCTTCCTTCGCCGCCGGGTAGGCGGCGATCACCCGGCGCAGGAGGTCGGCGCCGACCCCCGAGCCGCCGACCGTGACGATGCAGACCTTCTCGTCGTCGCGGTATCCGAGCCCGTCGCGGAGCTTGGCGCGGTCGCCGCGCTCGGCGGGTTCGAAGCCGGTCACGTAGCCCGAGAAGTCGAAGTGGGCCTCGGTCCACTCGCGGATCCCCGGCAGCTCGGGCCCGAGGCGGGCGGGGACGATGTCCTCGGGGTTGCCGACGAAGAGCGAGAGGTCGCGCAGGTCCGGGTGGGCGTCGATATGTTCGACCATCTGGGCGTTGTGGTCGGCGGTCAGGAAGGCCTCGCGGGGGCCGCCGTCGGCCATCGGCAGGAAGCCGACGAAGTCGGTCAGCCAGGCGAACGGCGCCCGCTTCTCCTTCGGGTTCTCGTGCAGGTAGTAGTCGAGCTCCCAGGCCTCGTCGCCGACCCAGAGGTCGTAGCGTCGCTCGGTGGCGACCTCGTGGAAGAGCATGAAGTTGGCGGCGAGGATCTCGTCCATCCGCCGGATCGCCTGGAAGGCGTGGAGGTCGTGCTCGGCCGACTCGCACTCGATGTGGTGGGACTCGTTGGCGAGGTGGCGACTGGCCGGGTGGATCGTCTCGCCCTCGACCGCGAGGACGCGGATGACCGGGTCCTGGGCCAGCCAGTCGATCTGCAGGTCCGGTTCGATCGCCCGCAACTCGCGGGCGATCGCGACGTCGCGGCGGGCATGGCCGAGGCCGATCGGCGAGGAGACGAAGAGCGCCCGGGGACGGCTGTCGGGGCGCCAGGCGTTGTCGTCGCGCGGCCTGGGCGGGCGGGCGAAGGCCTGCTCGGAGAAGTCGCGCAGGGCCAGGTTCACCTGCACCGGCTTGCGGGCGTGGGGCATGTGGCCGGAGCCCGGAATCCGTTCCACGCGACCACCTGCGAGGCGGGCGAGCGCCCGGCCGTCGCGGGGCGGGTTGATCTTGTCGCGGTCGCCGTGGAACACGAGCACCGGGCAGTCCAGTCCCTCGGCCAACTCACGCAGGTCTCCGCGATCCACGGTCACATCCGCCGTGGCGCCGGCGATCAGCGTCTCCGGGTCGGAGTCGAGCGCCCAGCCCACGGCGTCTTCGATCGCCTTGGTCGAGTGAGGCTCGGGAAGGCACCGGGTGACGAACCACTCCGCGAACTCGGGGTATTCCTCGCGCCAGTGGACGGCGTTCATCCGGCCCCACCAATGATGGCCGAAGAGACGGTAGGTCGGCAGCGGACGCTCGAAGAGATCCTGGACCCTGGAGTTGAAGAGGAGCCAGCGGTTGTGTGAGGCGGTGTAGGGGAAGAGCGGGCCGACGAAGGCCGCGCCGGCGACCCGCTCCGGGGCCAGGCGTCCCAGCTCGAGCGCGAACTGGGTCCCTTTGGACAAGGCGACGAGGACGGCGGCCTCGGTGTCCGTCGCGTCCATCACCGCGAGGCAGTCGCGGGCGGTCTCGTCGGCGTCGTAGCGGCGCGGTTCGCGGCAGCGATCGGAGCGGCCGTTGCCGAGCCCGTCCATGACCAGCACCCGGAAGTGACGGGCGAGGTAGGGGATCTGCATCTTCCAGTGGCGCGAGTGGGTCAGCGACCAGGTCGGCAGGAGGAAGACCGTGTCCGGGCCCTCGCCGTAGACCTCATAGAAGAGACGGGCGCCGTCACGTACGACGAAGCCTTCGGTGTCCGGGTAGCGGGCGCGGCTCTGCTCGGCACCGCGGCCGAATCCGCGCGCCGGGTCGAGCTCCGGTGACCGCGCGGCGACCGACATCTCAAGCCTCCCGCCGTTCGCGTTGTGACCTTGATTTCGCCGCGCGGTCGAGTGAGACGAGCCAGCCGTCGATCGCCGCCAGCAGCTCGGCGTGACCGCGATCGAAGCCGAGCAGCCGCTCGGTCAGCAGACCCTTGTTGAACTGCCCGACGAGCGTCGCCCAGACTTCGGGCGAGAAGAGCGGGTCCTCGAGGCCGTACTCGGCGATCGCCCCTTCCATCGCCTCCGACAGCAGCGAGCGCCAGCGGTCGTTGACGTCGTGCATGCGCTCCCGCAGCTCCGCCTTGTTCCAGGCCAGCGCATCGAGCTCGGCCCAGACCTTGGGATAGCCGGAGGCGAGGTCCTCCTCGATGAACCCCATCGCCGCCCGCCACTTCTCGATGAAGGGCAGATCGGCTCCGTACATCGCCCGCTGGCGGACGAGGATGCGATCGGTGAACCGCTCCATGGTCTGCAGCAACAGCTCGTCGACGGAACCGAAGTAGTAGTGCACCAGCCCCTGGTTCTGCCCCGACTCCTCGGCGAGGCGGCGGGTCGAGATCCCGGCCGCGCCGTCCCTGACCAAGAGCCGCTCGGCGGCGTCGAGAAAGCGCTCGATCGCCAGCTCCCTCGGTGTGCGCCGAACGGCGGCCGGATCGTCTGTCAAAGCGCTCTTAGTCATTCGACTAAGGCGATAGACTAAACGAGGCCCGGGCGCCTGTCAATTCCGGCGGCGAAGCCCGGTGGCGTAGGCGAGACAGATCGCGCGGACCCGCTCCTCAGGCATCGCCGGCCTCAGAGCCCGGACCGCCATCTCGATCCCCTCGCCGCGGCGGCGGCCGAAAAGTTCCTCGAAGTGCGCAAGGCCGATCTCCGTCGAGGCGCCCGCCACCTGGTCTGTCCTCAACCCGGCCAGAGACGCCGCCATCGGACCGGCGACATCGCCTGCATGATCCGAACGACGTCAGAGGCATCCTTGTCGTAAGTCCGGTCCTCTATGCCGGCCTCGATCCGCCCGGTCGCCGTGGGGTCCGAGGTCGGCGCTGCGTCGCCCACCCTCGACCGCATCGAACGGGACGATCAGATCAAGAGGGATCTTCGTGGCCCTCCCTCGCACGGTCGCGTCGGTCTGCCATGCCCCGGGCTCCGGCGCCCCACCGTGCTCGACGTGCTCGAATCCGCCCGCTTCCAATATCGCTTCGAGGTCGGGGGCCGGGGAGAGGAGGGCCGGATCGAGGGCCAGGTCGGCATCGGTGGTCAGATCGGCGATCGGCAGCACGCCGGAACCGGCACGCAGGTAGATCGCCTGTGCGCCGGCAACGATCACGGCAGCTCTGTGCTCGCCCAGCGCGTCGAGGGCATCGAGCAGCACGCGTCGCGCCTCGACGTACTCGGGGTCGGGGGTCACCTCAGCCGCCAAGGTCCTCCAGGCCGGTGGCCCGCCAGGCAGCTTCGTTCTCGACCATCCACTGGAGAAGGGCATCCCCCTCCGCGGGCATCCGTCCGTTACCGGTCAGGCAGTCGACGACGACCTGCGAGGGGGCGGCGTAGGTGAGGTGGTCGTGGAAGGAGGAGCGCGCGACGGGGAGAGGAGGACCACGTTCGCGCCCTCGTCGCTCGGCAGAAGTCCGTGTTCGGCACCCAACGCCGCCGGTCGCTCACAGAACGCGACGAGCAGGGCGGGCGCGGCAACCGGCGCCATCGTCGCCGCCGCCGCGAAGGATCCGGTGATCACGATGTCGGGGTCGTTTGGGTCCGGCCTGAGGACGGACTCGAGAAAGGCCTCGATGCCCGACGGCGCGATCAAGCCGAGAGCCTGATTCGAGCGAAAGACGTCGTAGGAGCTCGCCCAGCGGCGGGCGAGCGCGGCGATGTCGACCGTCTCCACCTGGCCGCGTCGCGGACGCTCGATCAGGGCCTCGCGATCGAGCGTGTCGAGAAGCCGGGAGACATAGCGGGCGGCGAGCCCGGTAGCCCGCGCGAGTTCACTCACCCCGTAGGGCGGGCGGACGTCCATCAGCAGGCGAATCAGGCGGGCGGCTTTGGGGCCACGCAGCTGGGCCTGTTTCTTCTCCTTTGGCGTGGGATCGCGATCGGCACCGGTCGCCTGCAGGTAGAAGGGCGGATTGTCGATCCGCAGCAGAGCGTTGCCGGTCAGATCGATATAGCTGACGTCCTCTTCGGCCAAAGGAGCTGAGTCCGCCTGCTCAGCCACGGGGCAACGACCAAGAGCGGCATGTGCGCTCCCATCCTCCGAGCCCTGCGCACTTCCGCGGAGAGCAGACTGACGACGGTCCGCGGCTCCAGCGTGCGTCTCACCTCGACGGCGATCGCCGTCATCGTGCCGTTTGGCCCTTGGAGGGTGATCTGGGCGTCCGCCGGAGCCGCACTCAGGTCAAGCGTCTCCTCCGCCTGCTCCTGGACGGTCCACGCTTTTTTTACCCTGAACGTAAAGTCGGCAAAAGAGGAAACACGCCGTGCGACCGCGGCGCCGGTTGCGGGCCAGGCCCCCGAGCTCGTCCCCGTGATATGTCAGCGCTTTGGGTGATATTCTCACTTATATGTCTGACGTAGATCACGAGGCCCTCTACCTGAAGGCAGAGGCGCAGGCCGGCCATTTCACCGCCGGGCAGGCGATCGGGGCGGGGATGGATCGCGCCACGCTCCGCCACCACGCTCGCCCGGGAGGCCGCTACCAGCGGGTTGGCCGAGGGCTCTACCGCTTGCGGCATTTCCCCACCAGCCCACACGAGCACGTGATGGCGGCGTGGCTGCCGTTGCACGGCAACGGTGCCGTCGTCTCGCACGAGAGCGCGCTTGAGCTCCACGACCTCTCCGACGTGATCCCCGATGCCGTCCACCTGACGGTGCCGCGCTCGGAGCGCGGCATCCGGCCCCGCCCCGGGGTCCGGCTCCACACGAGCGAGGATCCACCGCGCGGCAAGGATGTCCGCCAGATCGCGGGTCTGCCCGTGACCGGTCCAGAGCGCTCGATATTCGACTCACTCGAATCCGGTGCACAACCCGAGCAGATCGAGATGGCGATCCACCAGGCACTCGATCGCGGACTGACGACCCCCTCGCGCCTCCGGCGCTCGGCCGACTCCCGGCCCGGACGGGCGCGGAGGTTCGTCGACCGCGCGCTGGAGGAGGTCACCGCATGAAATACAAAGACGCGGCGGCGTTCCGCATGGCACTGGAGCAGCGACTGAAGGACGAGGCCGGCAACGGTGCCGAACTGAGCCGCGATCGAAAGCGCGTCGCCTTCGGGCGCCTCCTCGTCCGCCTTCAGGCGGTCGCCGCGGACCGGTGGGTGCTGAAGGGCGGGTTCGCCCTGGACCTACGGCTGGCCGCATGGGCGCGGAGCACGAAGGACGTCGACATCGAGTGGTGGGCGAGCGAAGAGGAGCTGGCGGACACCCTGCTGGATGCGGCCGACCACGACGCCGGCGACTACTTCGTCCTTTCGATCGAGCGGACCGGAACGCCCGCGGACCGGCTCGGCGGGGCACACCGCTTCAGAGTCTCGGCCGCGCTCGCGGGCCGGCCCTTCGAGACCTTCCTCCTCGATGTCGGCCTGCGGACCGACGATGCCGGCGATGTCGAGACCCTCCGGACGGACGACCTTCTCGCCTTCGCCGGGATCGAGCCGATCCAGATCCCGGCAGTCCGGCTGGAGCTACAGATTGCCGAGAAGCTGCACGCCTACACCCGGGCCTACGAGGGCGGACGCGCCAGCACCCGGGTCAAGGATCTGGTCGACCTCGCGCTCATCGCGGAGCTCTCACCACTCGATGCCGTGACCTTGCAGAAGGAGATCAAGTCGACCTTCGACCGCCGCGGAGCGCGCGCTCCACACTCTCTCCTCTCGCCGCCCCCGGAGTGGGCGCGCCCGTTCGGGCGGCTCGCCGAGGAGGTTGGGATCTCGACCGAACTCGTGGCCGGGCACCGCGAGGCCGCGGCGATGCTCGACCCTGTCCTGGGAGGAGAGGTCACCGATTGCGAATGGAGCCCGGCCGAGCGAGCATGGGTTCGTGGAGGGCGAAAGGCCCAGTAGCGTGATCCGCGTAGACCTGATTCCCCGGGGAGGCGGCGGAGACATCGACGCCACCGGGCTCAGCGGCGCAGCTCGGCGCCCAACCGGGTTGCGAGGCGGACGGAGGCGTCGATCTCGACTTGGCGGATCGAGACGCTCTCGACGCTGAGCCCGAACGGGACTCCGACGCGCCGGCAGAACGCGATCAGCTCGACGGCCGTGGCGACGGCTTGGTCGTAGGACGCTTCGAGGGTGTCGTCCGCGTGGCGCAGCTCGTTCTCGATCCAGCGCGGCACATCGACACCGAGCCATTGAACGAACTCCAGTGTCTTCAGCGACCCGCAGACCGAGAACGTAAAGACGATCGGCGCGGGCTCGAGGCCACGAGCGGCGCACTCGTAGTGATAGTCGGAGACCAGGTCCTTCGCGGCGTTGACGTCATAGACGATCTGGGTGACAAAGAACGAGCAACCTGCGGCCTGCTTCGCGAGCAAGACGGAGGTGCTCCCCGCGCCGGCGCGCGTGACGCTCTGGGATCGCGACACCACCGAGCAGGAGATCCGGGCGCACCTCCTCCGCAGCTCGTAGGCCCGCGCGAGAGAGGTCGCGACCGTCCTTCTCGCGGGAGGACGCACCGACGAACACGACAGCGCCTGGGTTGGGGCCTGTTCGCTCAAGCCACGACCGGAGCCGTTGCTCCGGGTACTTGCTGACAGCGCGGTACACGATTGCGGGTGACCTCCAGGCCGACGAGATCGCGAGCGAGATAGTCGGCGGGGTCCATCGTGGGCAGGAACGGGAACGGGCCGCTCCTCGGGATTGCGGTCGCTCTCGTCATCGATGTCGTAGAGCACGAGGCCGTCGATGCCCACGGGGCGCAGGCGCTCGAGCGTCTTCGCGGCGATCTGACGGGCTTGCTCCGGGTCGGTCGTCAGCGCGGTGGCGTCACCGCGAAGAGCAGGAACTCGCCCGTCCCCGCAGCGATGCGCTTTTGCAGATCCACGGGCGGAACCGTACCGAGGCCCCACCGATCTTTACCCGACCTCCCTATGCTCTAGGCCACAAATCCGGGCTATGAGCCGCTGACGGAACACTTCACCCAAGCGCGAGGGGTTCTCAGGATGCACAGATCCCCTTAGCTCCCGTGGCGGGACACAGCAACGTGCCGCCAGGAACGGGAAGGAGAGTTCCATGGCTCATGAGGCCGAGTACGTCGCCGGGATGCCGGCTGCCGGAAGTCCGATCGACCGGTTCGCCAACCTCGCGGTCACGGTCGCCCCGGTGGTGCTGATCGGGGTCGCGGTCTGGCAGTCCTGGGGCGGTCTGCTCGTGTGGCAGGACATCCTCATCTTCTTCGCGACGCTGATCCCGTTCGGCTTCGGCATCACGATCGGGTTCCACCGGCTCTTCACCCATCGGGCGTTCAAAACCAGCGCGCCGATGCGGTTCCTCTGGGCGGTGCTCGGGTCGATGGCGCTGGAGGGCCCGGTGATCGAGTGGGTCGCCTACCACCGCCGCCACCATCGGTTCTCCGACCAGGAGGGCGACCCGCACAGCCCCCACGTCGGCCACGGCGAGGGCATCCGCGGCGCGATCCGCGGCCTCTTCTACGCCCACGTCGGCTGGGTCCTCTTCAGCGACGAGGGCGCCGAAGAAGAGAAATACGCGCCCGACCTGATCGCCGACCCCGTCGTCCGCTTCGTCGACCGCACCTTCATCCTCTGGGTGGGCGTCGGCCTGGCGATTCCGTTCGGGCTCGGGGTGGCGCTGACCGGGACCTTGTTCGGCGGGCTGATGGGGCTGCTGTGGGGCGGCGCGGTGCGGATCTTCGCGCTCCACCACATCACCTTCTGCGTCAACTCGCTCTGCCACTTCTTCGGTACCAGGAGCTTCGCCACCGCCGACGAGTCGCGCAACCTCGCCTGGCTCGCGCCGTTCACCTTCGGCGAGGCCTGGCACAACAACCACCACGCCTTCCCGACCTCCGCCCGCCACGGCCTGAGCCGCGCCGAATTCGACCCCTCGGCGATCCTGATCGCGGCGATGGAGCGGGTCGGCCTGGTCTGGGACGTGGTCCGCATCGATCCCAAGCGGATCGCCGCCAAGGCCGTGTAGGGCGGGTGCTCGCGCTCGGTCTGATCGCCGCGGCCGCGGCCTCGGTCGCGTTCAACGTCGGCGTCATCCTGCAGGCGGCCGACGCCCGCCGCGAGCCCGCCGCGGAGGGCCTGCGGCTCACGCTCCTCGTCCACCTGCTCCACCGACGCCGCTGGCTCGCCGGGCTGGCCCTCGGCGGGGTCGGCTTCGGCCTGCAGGTCCTGGCCCTCTCGCTGGCCCCGTTCGTCGTCGTCCAGCCGGTGCTCGCCACCGGCCTGCTCCTGATGCTCTACCTCGGCGTGCGGATGCTCGGCGAGCGGGTCGGGGCGGCCGAGGTCGCCGGAGTGGTCGGGATCACCGCCGGCATCGGACTCCTCGCCTGGGGGACGCCGAGCGGGGTCGAGACGGTGAGCAGCCAGGCGGCGGCGATCTCGGTGATGGGGGCGATGGCCGCCGTCGCGCTGATCCCCTTTCTCCTGCGCGGCCGCGGCCGCCTCGACTCGGCGACCTTCGTGATCATCGCCTCGGCCCTCGCCTACGGCGCGGGCAACATCGCGACCAAGCTGGTGAGCGACGGGATCGACGCGGGCGCCTGGACCCTCGTCGGCATCTGGCTCGCCATCACCGTGGCGGTCAGCGTGATCGGGCTGACCACCGAAATGACCGCCCTGCAACGGCGTCCCGCGACCTTCGTCGTCCCGCTCTCCTTCGCGATCCAGACCTTCCTGCCGGTCGCCTTCGAGCCGATCTACCTGACCGAGCGCTGGGGCAGCGCGGCCGTGAACGGCGTGCCGTTGATCGTCGGCATGGCGCTGATCGCCCTCGGCGCGATCGTCGTCGCGAGGACCCGCGCGGTCAGCGCGCTGGCGGTCGGATGAGCGTGGTGAAGTGGACGTCGTCGGCGCCCTCGAGCGAGAAGGTGTCCTCGCCCCCGGGCGCGACGTCCAGCAGGTAGTCCGGGTTGCCGAGCGCCCGGTGAAGGTCGGAGTCGATCAGGAACGGCACCCCTCCCACCTCCCCCAGGCTCACGTCGTGCGGCCCCGGCGGCAGCTCCTCGACGCGCAGGCACATCGTCGCGCTGCCGGCGCAGCAACCGCCCGACTGGTGGAGGACGAGCGCGCCGTGGCGCCGGCGCAACCGCTCGAGCACCAGTAACGCGGCCGGGGTCGCGCCGACCTCGGCCATGCGCGACCCCTTATGCGTGGACATCTGGCGATCCCTCCCGGTCGGGACGATCGACCGGGCTCCTAGAAGAACCCCATCGCTTTTTCGTCGTAGCTGACCAACAGGCACTTCGTCTGCGAGTAGTGGTCGAGCATCATCCGGTGGTTCTCCCGGCCGACGCCGGAGATCTTGTAGCCGCCGAACGCCGCCCCCGCCGGATACTGGTGGTAGCAGTTGGTCCACACTCGGCCGGCTTCGATGCCGCGGCCCATGCGGAAGGCGCGGGCGCCGTCGCGGGTCCAGACCCCGGCCCCGAGGCCGTAGAGGGTGTCGTTGGCGATCTTCAGCGCCTCCGCCTCGTCGGCGAACTTCGTCACCGAGACGACCGGGCCGAAGATCTCCTCCTGGAAGACCCGCATGTCGTTGGTGCCCTCGAGCACGGTCGGCTCGAAGTAGTAGCCGCCCTCCAGCTCACTCGGCAGACCCTGGGTGCGATGGCCGCCGGCGAGCACCTTGGCGCCCTCGTTGCGGCCGATCTCGACGTAGCCCTCGACCTTCTCGATCTGGGACTTCGAGACCTGCGGCCCCATCATCGTCGCCGGGTCGAGCGGATCGCCCTGGCGGATCGCCGCGATCCGAGCCAGCACCCGTTCCATGAACTCGTCGTAGATCGAGTCCTCGACCAGCGCCCGCGACGGCGCCGTGCAGACCTCGCCCTTGTTGAAGGCGTAGAGGACGAAGCCCTCGACCGCCTTGTCGAGCAGGCCGTCGTCGGCGTCCATCAGGTCGTCGAAGAAGACGTTCGGGGACTTGCCGCCGAGCTCGGTGGTCGACGGGATCAGGCTGTCGGCGGCGTAGCGCATGATCAGCCGGCCGGTCACCGTCTCACCGGTGAAGGCGATCTTGGCGATCCGCTTGTTGGTGGCGAGCGCCCTGCCGATCTCCGCACCTGGGCCGTTGACGACGTTGATCACGCCGGGCGGGACGACGTCCCGCAGGACCTCCATCAGCTTCAGGATCGACCACGGGGTCGGGCTGGCGGGCTTGATCACGGTGCAGTTGCCGGCCGCCAAGGCCGGGGCGATCTTCCAGGCCGCCATCAGCAGCGGGAAGTTGAACGGGATGATCTGGCCGACCACGCCGAGCGGCTCGCGCAGGTGGTAGGCGAAGGTCTTGTCGTCGATCTCGGAGATCTGCCCTTCCTCGGCCCGGGCTGCCCCGGCGAAGTAGCGCAGGTGGTCGACGACCAGCGGGATGTCGGCGGCGAGCGTCTCGCGCACCGGCTTGCCATTGTCGTAGCTCTCGGCGACGGCGAGCATCTGCAGGTTGTCCTCGACCGCATCGGCCATCGCGAGGAGCACCGCCTCCCGTTCGGCCGGCGAGGTCTTCGACCAGCTCGCCTTGGCCGCGTGGGCGGCGTCGAGCGCGAGCTCGATGTCCTCGGGGGTCGAATCGGGGACCGTGCTGAACGGCTCCCCGTTGACCGGGCTCAGGTTCACCCGATACCGGCCCTTGCTCGGAGCGATCCAGTCGCCTCCGATGAAGTTCTCGTAACGATCGGCGACCTCTACCGGGCTCCCCTCACGGCCGGGCGCCTCGAATACCTGCGGTTTCTCGACAGTAGCCATTTGCTCCACTCCTGGTTCGACCTGACGGCGGGACTGATGGGGACATCGCACCACCGCGCGGCTCCGCCTCCATCCGTAATCAGAGGCGGGCTTCTTGTGGGATCGCCGTTCAGCGGCGGTCTTCTTGTGGGATCGCCACAGACACGCCGCGGGCCTTCGCCCCGGTGAGTTCGCACTTCTGCCCGCTATGTGGACAAACTGCGAACGGGGCGAGGTGTGAGCGCTCAGACCGTGCGCTTGGGCTGCTTGGCCCCGAGCGTCAGGTCCACGGATCCGTCGGCGGCCCGCCGCCCCGCCGGGGGGCGTGCCGTCCGGACCACGCCGCCCGTCGGTCCGCGCTTGCGGACGGCCGACGATGCACGACACCCACCTTGCACCCGGCTGCCGCCAAAGCCGCCTTCGCCCGGGACAGGTTCTTGCCCACCAGCTTCGGCACGATGCAGCCCGGCTTGCCCTTCGGGGCCGGCCCCGGCGCCGCGCCGCTGGGCACGACCGCGCCCCCGCCCGCGCCGGGAGTCGTCGGCGGAGCACCGCCACCCCCCGGCTCACCCGGACTTCCTTCCCCGCCCCCCGGATCCACCGCCGGCGTCCGGTGGAGGTAGGAGATCGGCGCCGAGCAGGATGAGGTGAGCGGCACGGAGTCGATCGCGCGGGCGGAGAATTCGCTGCGGGCGTCGGCGGCCACCGAGACCGCGATGCCTGGCTCGCAGGTGTGCCGAGGTGCCGAGCGCGAGCGGCGAGCCCAGCAATCTGCCCCCGCATAGACCTCCACCTTCGTCCCGGCCTGGGCCAACCCGAGCAGCCGCGGACTGCGCTCGGCGGAGGGCGACGGCGGGGTCGTCGCGGCGAGCACCGGCGCGGGCGGCGGGACGGCGTCGAAGAGGTCGGTCGCCGCGCCGATGTCGAGGCGACCGCCGGAGGTCGTCTTGCCCGCCAGCGACGGCAGCGGGTCGACGCTGCCGAGCAGTGCCTGGCGAACTTCGGTGACGCTCGCCGCCGGTTTCAAGGAGAAGAGGAGCGCGGCGGCGCCGGTCACGTGCGGGGTGGCCATCGAGGTGCCGTCGAGGAAGGCGTAGCCGCCCGGTTCGCCGAGCCGGGCGGCGCAGTGGAGGTCGAGGTCGTCGATCCAGACGCCGTTGCTGGAGCTCGGACTGGCGCCGGCTTCGTAGCGGAAGGTGAGATCGAGGACCCGCCGCCGCTGAACGATTCGTCGAAGCGGTAGGAGAAGTGCCCGGAGCTGCGCGGCGCGGCACCGAGGTAGGTTTCGCCGTCGAGGTCGACTTCGAACCAGAACGTCCCGCCGCGGACGGTGCGGTCGAACTCGACCTCGCAGTCGTAGAAGCCGGAGGGCATCGTGGTCGAGTACCGGGAGGAGCGGACCGAGCCGGCGAGCGGGGAGGCCCCGGCGAGTCGCTCATCCCGAAGGAGGTGAGCGGTGGCTCGTTCGTCCGTCCGAAGCCACCGTCGGGACGATCGCCGTCCATTTGGGGTCGAGGACGGGCGCCTCGAAGTCCGGGTCGACGACGTCGGTCACCGGATAGGTGCTGAGGATCTCCGTCCCCGGCGCGCCGAGGTCGACGGTCTGCGGCCCCCAGTTCGAGAAGGACGTAGCCCGTCGGCCTGGTCGGTGGCGGCGACGCAGACGATGTTGTCGACGGCACCTGTCCTTTGGCGAGCGGGTCGAACACACAGGGGAAGTGGGGTTTCACTTCGCTGTTGACCCGTTGTTCCCCGCCGAGATGACGAAGAGGGTTTCCGGATTGGCGGCGATCGCGTCGCGGATCAGTTCCTCCCCGGCGTTCCTGACGTCCTCGCCGAGCGAGATGTTCGCCGCCCGCGCCCCGTGGGCGCCCGCGTAGTTGATCGCCTCGACGATCGCCGAGTTCGGGCAGCCATCCTCGCCACCCGCCCTCGAGCAGACCCGCAGCGGCATGATCCGCACGTCCTGGGCGACCCCGGTGATGCCGATGCCATTGTCCCCCTCGGCGCCGATCGTCCCCGCGGTGTGGACGCCGTGCCCGCCGTATTCGAGGTCGTCGTCGGTGGGGTCGCCGTCGACCACCGGGGGCGGTGGCGTCGACGCCGACGAAGTCGGCCCCGTGGAGGTCGTCGACGATCCCGTCGCCATCGTCGTCGATCCCGTTCGCCGTCTCGCCCGGATTCGTCCAGGCGACGTTCGCGAGGTCGGGGTGTTCGAAGCGGTAGCCGAGTCGATGTCGGCGACGACGGTGGTCGGCGTGCCGACGATCCGGTCCCAGGCGCCGCTCGCGTCGATGTCGGCTCGGCGAGGGCGCCGCCGAACCCGTCGACGCCTCGCCCGGTGTTCCGCAATCCCCAGAGCTGCCCGAAGAGCAGGTCGTTCGGGATCGCGTCGGGAGTGAGGTAGCCGTCGCGTTCGACGACGAGCACCGCCGGGTCGGCTTCGAGCTCGGCGAGCGCGTCGGCCGCGGACTGTCCCCGCTGCGGTTCGACCAGCTGAAAGCTCCGGCTGCCGAAGTCACGCGAGTCTTCGACCTCGGCCTCGGTCCGCGCCGCATGGCGCTCACCCGAGCTCGCGTCGTCCGCCCACTCGACGATCAGCCGGTTCGAATTCGGCACATCTGCCGAAGCGCGGCCCGCGACTGGCAGCGTCGCCAGCAGCGCCACCACAACGGACACGACCCCTCCAAGTCTCTTCATCAGCCCTCCCCGACCTTAGAAAGGTCAAACTACCCAAATGGCGAACGGCCCGCCAGGGAAAGCGGGCCGATCGCGGCGGATCAGGCTTGGGATGGCCTGCCCTTTCCGTCGCACCAGGGAAGAGGCGACGGAAGCTTGGTGAAGCGCGCTACTTCTTCTTGCCCTTGCGCTTGCAGGAGACGCCGATCTTCTGCTTGAAGTCATGGGTCTTGCCGTTCTGGCCGCCCATCTTCACTTCGGCCTTCGGTTTCACCTTGCAGAGGTTCGCGGAGTTCTGGATCAGCCCTCGCTTGCCGCCCTTGAGAGACAGGACGAATTTCGACACCGGAGCATCCGAACAGAGGCGAAACGGGTCCTCACAAGGGAGGTTTCCTTGCCCACCTTCTTCGAATGGATGAACCCGACCAGGACAGTGGATCTGTCCGTTCAGGTCCGCGACGATGTCCGGCAGCTGACGTTCCCCGCCGTTGGACCGGAAGTTGACCGGCCCTTCGAGCGGTTTGTCGAGCAGCGGCGAGTACGCGACCGCATGACCAAGGACCGACTTCGCCGGGCACTTACCTTCGTTGAACTGGACCCGAGTGCACGGGTTGCCGACGTGGCCATGGTCGATGAACACCGTCTTCGGCAGGATCACGGTGGTCGAGGCGATGTTGGCCTGGCCGACGGGCGCCTTCATGGTCGCGGTGAGCGCCGGATTTCCGGCCCGCTTCGTCTGTCCGGCCATCGCCAGCTGGAGACTCGGACCGAAGGCGAGTCGTTCGCAGTTGGCCGCCGCGAAACGGGCCTTCGGGCTCGCGGTCTGTTGCGAGGCCGAGGTCAGCAGGCTCGTCACCGCGAACTGCGAGCAGTTGGTGGGGTTGAGAGTGAATTCCGGTCGCGTTACCTGGACGCGGACGTCCCGGTAGCTGAGCGGGACCCCGTCGAGGATCTGTGGCAGCGGATCGGGTACTGCCGTCACCTGGGTGGTGGTGGGTCGACCTTCAGCGCGTTGGCACGACCACCGTGCCGAGGTCGAATGGCCCGGCCTGCGCGGGGACCTTCACGACCACGGAGACGGCGCGCCCTTGGTACGAGGGGGCCAGGTGTAGACCGCCGTCGGCGCCTTGCCGGCTTCTGGAACATAGAGCGGGCTCGGCCCGGCGCCCGCCCCCACCGTGGTCGTGCCGACCTGGCTCGCCGCCGGGCAGTCGCCAGAGGCCGCCTGCCCATCGCCGCAGAGCGGCACCCCGGCGAGCTTCGCCAGCATGCCGGGCGGCAGGGTCGCCTGGATCTTCGACAGGTTCGCTTCCCCGTCGTTGCGGGTGACCTGGAGCGTGAACGGGCTGAACGAGCCCGCGGTCGGGGTCGGTCGTCCCGGCCTTGAGGCCGGGCGAGAAGCCGCCACCAGAGCACCCTTCGTCGATGCCGAAGGAGCTGGTGAGGTTCACCGTCTTCCCCGACGACGAGACAAGTTCCGCGTTGACCGTCTTCTGCCCACAGGTCGGCGGGTTGACCAGCGCCGCGGAGGATCCACCGAAGAGCTTCAGGTGAAGCGCTTCGAACGGGAGCTGTGGGTTGTCCTCGAACCGGGTTGTCAGCTGCCCGGTGTTCGGATCCGGAATGACCGAGCCGCGCAGTTTGACCGCGACCCCGCTCCCTTCGACAGCGAGGAAGAGCCGGTACATCTGCCCCGACTGCGGGTCCGACGACAGCTGCTTACCGATATAGGCGAAGCCGGTGAGCGGTTCGCTCAGAAGTGGAGTCTCGACTTCCACCGTCCCGATCTTCGAGCCGTTCGGACAGGCAGCCGGGAGCTCGGTGCCCACCCGCAGTTCTTCATCGCTGCAGGCTTCCAGGCCCGTGGCTGCCGCCGGCTAGATGGCGACCCCCTGAGGCAGCTGCATCACCACGCTCCGCACATCCGACTGCGAGACACCGTTCGGACTTTCTTCCTGCGGCAGTTCCAAGTCGATGCCGTAGCCGCTCGGCGCCCCTGCCTGATGACTCACGGGCTGGAATACCACCTTGGGTTCGAACGGAACCTGTTCATAGCCGGACACGGCCACCGGCTGACCCGGCTGACCCGCGATATGCGACGCAAAGCTGGTTTCGAAGTAGGCATTTGGGTGCTGGTACGAATTCATCCGTAGCCCGGTGGTGATAGGCCCGACGCAGCTGGTCGGCAGACGGGAACAGCGGCGTCGATGGGGCACCGTCTCGTGCCTCCCCCCGTTCACGCATTCTTCATTGCCGAGAGCCGTGAAGCACAGCTGACTGCGTGCCGCGTCGTGGCTCGGGTCGGAATGGCACTCCCCACAGGTTCAGGTTCGTGTAGAAGACCGGCGCCGGTTCGCTGACGTTGTGGACGACCGCGGTGATGCCGTAGTCGCTCGCACTGCGCACCTTGGGATCCACGAAGACACGGCTTTCGAATACATCCGGCACGAAGAACGCGAGTCGCGCCGGGATGTTTTCCGGATGTTCCATGTTGTAGACGGGGACTTTGTAGATGTTCGGGCTCCCCAGCGCTGACACGACTTCGACCGTTGCCTGACCGATCTGGGCGATCGGCGGGCAATTGGGGATTCCTCCGCCTGCCGGCGCGTATTCGTTGAACTGCTTCGGCGAGCAGGCGGGAATCTTGGTCACGTTGCCGACGAGCCCAGGCGGCAGCGCGACTTCGATGTTCTTCGGATCTCCACCGGCGCCGGCTGGGGACCAAGGAACGTTTCCTGCAGTTCGGAGTTGAATTCCATGGTCGTTTCCATGGAGTCCGGGTGTCCACCAGCCTGGGTGAAGGCCAGGCCTTCCGCACCCAGCACCTGTCCGCCGAACGTCGCGCCGAAGGTCGCTGCCGAGGCCGAAGAAGTCCAGGCGAACAAGGCGACGGTCAACGCCGAGACTGCGAGTACGAGCTGCGTGGCGCGAAGCCGGTTCATCGGGACACCTCCGGGGTCTTGGCGACGACGGTAAGGACCTTGGAAGCGCTGACGCCATCGACGCGATTGGCCAGCTTCAACTCAAGATCCGCTTCTTGACCTTCGAGAGCTTCTTCTGCTCCTGGCTGGTGAGCTTCACGCGCAGCGTGTAGCCCCCGGTCCCGGCTCTGGTTTTCTGCTTCAACGGCTTCACGCCGCTCCCGGTCACTTCGATCATGCCGGGGCCCTTCGCCTGCACGACGAGCTTGATCGTGCCACTTCGCGGTTCGTACTTACGAGCCTTCACCTGCGGGCTTGCGGGCTTCTGGCCGCCCTTGGTACCGCTGGCGAGTTCGCTCCCGATCTCCGCTCCTGACGCCGGATCGCGCCGCGGTCGGCATTCTTCTCCGCTGCACTGAGTCGAGGCAGTAGATGCCGAGAAACCGCCGTCGATACGGGCGTCATAGATATCGGTGTTGTTGTCGATGTCCGACGGAGACAGTCGGTGGACCGTCGAGAAGAAGACGTCATGGCCGTCGGGCGTGGCTTCGGCGAACTGAGAGTCTCCGCTGCCCTTCCGCTCGAGATCAGGTTGATCTTGCCGTCGTGCCATTCGTAGACGTCGATCTTCCCGTTGACGTCACGGTTGACGAGAGCGTCCGCGGTCTGGAAGAACACTCTGCTCCCATCCGTGGACACGTTGTGGATGTAGGTCGGGGACGGAGTGGGCAGCGTCCTGTTGGCGAGCTGCGCCTGGTTGTAGCCCATCCAATACCCAACCGGGCATCGCTGGTCGGCTGCTTGCCTCCAGGCAGACAGGAAACGCAGGTCAGGGCGCCCGTGATGCCGTCATAGCGATAGATCTCCTGGCGTCCACCGCTGTCGTAGCCGGTCAGGTTCATGACTGACTGGAACACGATGACCGAGCCGGACGGGTTGCCCCGCGCGTTACGTTGATTCGAGTTCCAGTCGAGTTCGTCGCCGCTGGCGATACCTGGCTGCAGCGTGGCCACAAACCGAAGGTCTCCGTCGTTCCACGCATACAGGTTCGGTTCGCCCGTCGCGGCGTTCCCGGCGAGATCTCCTTGGCGACGAAATAGAGCCTGTGTCCGTCTTCCGCGGCGAAGACCATGCCGAGAACCTGCGCTCCGTTCGGATCGCTCGTGTCGACCGTCAGATCTTCCAAGCGATCCCCAGAGATGGTGTACCGGTACAGATCGGCACTCCCCGCCGCGGCCGTGGAGTCGTCGGTGAGTTTCTCTTCAGAAGTGAAGAAGACGACTGAGCCGTCGGCGCTGGCCGCGAGGAAGCTGGCTCCTCGGGGCCCTTCAGGATCCGGGATCGCTCGCTGTGAGCGTGACACCCAGATGGTTCGTTCGCCGTTTTCCCGCATGTAGATCTGCCCGTCGGATTCGGTCGTGAAGAAGATCCGTGAACCTTCGTCGGTGACCGACGGGGCCCCCGTGGGCCCGCTGTAGATCACTCCTTCAGCCGGAGTCCCGTTCGGCAGGACGCTCACCAATTTGCTGACCCTTATTTCGGAGAGGTAAAGGGAGGGGTGTTCTCCGGTGTATTCGGGGGTGATCCCCTTCTGCCCGTCCAGTAGACGATCCGGGAGAAGTCCGCCGATCCGCCCACGTATTCCAGGAGGTTGGGAACACTCGTGGGGCTGGTGGGGGTGACGGTGCGATACGAGTCGCCTGCCGTGTCGTGAGGTGAAGAAGCTGTAGCTGAGCGGTGCTCCGGGCCCGAGTTCGACGCCTTCGTTGGTGAACAGGAACTTCCCGAAGTCAGGGGTCGCTGCCCACGAGCGCCCGGCGCTGAAGCTCGTGCCCGCACGAGGCGCCTGTCTTGGGGTGATGTTTTCGGTTCGCCACCCGTCCGCCGTACGTCGAGAGAGATAGCTCGACTGGGGCGGGGCGCCTTTTGGTTCCGCGAACGCGCCGCTGTTCATCGTGAAGAACGAGGTGCCCGTCGCGTCCGTCATCCCGAACGCTTCGCTGTAGCTGTAACCGAGCTTCTCCAAAGGAGAGACCATCTCGTAGGCGCGGCAATCGCTCAGCTCGGAGGAGTTGTTTTCCCGTCTCAGCTCTTTCGTTGGGACGATTGAGGGCGGAATCCGCTCGACGAGGTCGTGAATTGCCCGTCTTGACTCGAGGCGCTCCCTTTTTGGTTGGCGATGACAACGCGGTAGTGGTAGGTGGTGTCGGGCGTGAGGCCCGAGATCGACTCCTGCCGCAGGGACTGGTCCTCCTACAGCTGCGGTGCTTCGTTCCGCCGTGCTTTTGCCGTAGCTCACCGTGGTGCCATATTCGAAGCGGTATTTGGTCACCAGGTTGCCGGGGTCAATGGTGCCGCTTCAGCATCGCTTCGCCGGCGCCCGCCGAAGCCGAACGACTTATCAACTGTGGCGCCGTTGGATGCGGCTGGCGGAACGCCTGGACTTCGGGGAATCCGTAGGCACGTTCACCAAAATAGAAGCCCGAGTCGAGAACG
The DNA here is from genome assembly GCA_963782515.1 of uncultured Actinomycetes bacterium. Lineage (GTDB taxonomy): Bacteria > Actinomycetota > Thermoleophilia > Solirubrobacterales > 70-9 > VAYN01. The sequence goes on from CAWAJY010000006.1 coordinate 250,220, forward strand.
ACGTAGAGGTGATCCGCCGTGCCAGAGCCGATCGCCAGGCCCGCGACGGAGTCGTATTGCGCGTTGAGCGGGAGCGCCTGCAGAGCATTGTTCGAAGAATCGAAGACGTGCAGCGTCGGCGACAGATTGTTGTAGACGGCGTCCTGGTCCCCGGAGACGACGACGGAGCCGTCGAACGGGCTCGCCGCCGGCGTCGCGGGGCGTTCGCTCACCGGAGATAGCTGGGTTTTGTATTCGCCGCCCGCCGAGTAACGCAGCGCTTTCGAGGTGCCCTGCTGTTCGGCGATGCTGCCGGTCGAGTCGATGGCGTATTACGTCGCCGGCTGAATTGTGGCTACGTCGATCAGACCGGTAAAGGCGCCGGGGGATCCGGCGCCGGCGGAACCGTTGAAGCCGCCTGCCGGAGTGCCATAGCGATCAGAACCGCTCCACGCGATTGTCGCTCGGATCGGCTACCAGAAGGTCATGAGTGATCGGGTCGACCGCGAGCGCGGCGTGGAAGTTGCCCACTTCTCCGGGGCCAGGCCCGCTTGGAACCGAGAAGGTGGGATCGGGCGTGAAGGTCGGAGGGGACTGGCCGTCAGAGGTGTATTTGATGATTTTTTCACCGTTGCCGCCGCTGGCCACATAGACGTAGGTGTGGCCGGCGTCTTAGTAATCGCGATACCCCACGGCGAAGACAACTCGGCGGTGCCGAAGGTCGTCAGATAGTCCGCGGTGCCCCCTGCATTAGGGGTGAACACCTGAACGCCGTTCCCCGGCGGGTCCACCACGAAGAGATCGCCAGTGGACTGCTGGACCGCCGCCCGCCCGGTATGGACGAACTTCCCCGGTTCGTTCCCCTGGCCCGAGAATGATCCGTCTTTTACGAACTGCGCCATGGCAGACGGGACACACAGGGCCAACCCGAACAGAACAGCGCTCACAAATGCCAAAGCTTGGCGTCTCACTCATACCCCCTCGGGTCGGTCAACCGTTTGGCGGACTGACGTCGATTTCATTCCCTTCCCTTGCCCTCCCTGGGCTGGTTGTCATCAAAGCATGTCGTGGTTGGAAGTGCAACTAGTCTTTTCTGAAAGAGGTGTGTTTCTTTTCAGATAACGCAATGTACGCAAATGCGAACGGCCCGCCAGGGAAAGCGGGCCGTCGCGGGGGCTGGTTGAACCAGGCCGCAGGGAGAGGATCAGGCACAGGAAGCCCGCTCCACCCTCCACCGCGCAGGGCACGCGGCGGAAGTCTTTGTCATGGCTTACTTCTTCTTGCCCTTTTTGCCACAGGAGACGTTCATCTTCTGCGTGAATTCGGCGACCTTCCCGTTCTGCCCGACCGCCTTCACGTCGGCCTTCGGCGTCGACTTGCAGAGGTTCACCGAGTTTTCGATCAGCCCTCGCTTGCCGCCCTTCAGCTGGATGACGAATTTGGAGACCGGCGCGTCTGGCACGTTCTGGAACCGGGTCCTCACCCGCGAGGATTCCTTGCCGACCTTGACCGAGTCGATCCATCCGACCAGGGTCACGTGGATCTGGCCGTTCAGGTCGGCGACCAGGTCGGGCAGTTGCCGTTCCCCGCCGTTCGAGCGGAAATAGACCGGGCCCGTCAACGGATTTTCCAGCAGCGGCGAGTACGCCGTCACCGTCCCGAGGATCGACTTCGCCGGGCACGCATTCGCAGCGAACTGGACCCGCGTGCACGGGCCGTTCACGTGCGACTGGTCGATGAACATCGTCTTCGGCAGGACCACCTGGGCCTTGGCGATGTTGGCGATTTCGCCCTTCGGCTGGGTCAGCACCGCCTTCAGCGCCGGGTTGCCGGTCCGCTTGGTCTGTCCGGTGAGCGAGAAGGCCAGCTTCGGCGCAAACCCAAGCCGTTCGCAATCGATGCCTGGAACGGGTTGGAGAGCGCCGCCGCCGAGGCGGTGCCGAGGGCGGTGACGCCCAACGACATCGGTTCGCAGTTGGTCGGGTTGAGCGTGAACTGCGACTTGTCGACGGTGACTTCGATCGTCCGGATGTCGAGCGGGATCCCTTTGAGGATCGTCGGGATCGGATCGCTCTTCACTGAGACCTGGGCCGTGAGCGGGTCGACCTGCAGCGCGTTGCGCACCACCACCGTGCCGAGGTCGAAGGTCCCCGCCACCGCCGGGGTGATGATCGCCAGGCTGAGCGGCGCACCTTTATACGGACCGGCCAGGTAGGCGCTGCCGCCAACCTGGATCGGGTCCGAACCCGCCCCGGCACCGACGCGGACGCTGCCGACGCGGAGGCCGCGGGCACGACAGGCTCGCCTGCTCGGCACTGCCGCTCTTCCCCGCCGCCACGGCGAGCGCCGCGTCGGGGCGGTAGGGCGTCCCGGCCAGCCGGGCCAGGAGGCCCTTCGGCAGGCTCGCTTCGATCGCCGCCAGTTCCTGCGAGCCATCGGGCCGCGAGAGCCGCAGTACGAACGGGCTGTAGCTACCGCCGGACGCGTTCGTGGTCCCGGCCTCGAGGCTCGTCGCGTTCGGCAGACTCCCCGACGGGCACGCGCCACCGGCGCCCTGACTCACCTGGAACGAACTCGACGGCGTCGCCGGCGGTCCCGACTGCGGCGCCGACCAAGGCGTCAGCGAGCTGGTCGTGGTGTAGCTCCCGCAGATCGCAGGAGTTCGCAACGCCGCCCGCGGCCCCGACTTCAGCTGCAGGTGGAGGTTCGAGAACGGCAACTGCGGTGTTTCGTCGAACGTCGAGGTCAGCTGCCCGGTGACCGGATCGGCCTCGACCTTGCCCGGCAGCTTCACGTCGATCCCGGTGATCGGGTCATTCACCTCCATATAAAGGGCGAGAGCTTGCCGAAGGGGTAGGCGTCCGGGGGGGCCAGATCGCGCTCGCTTTCAAGGATGGTCGAGCAGCGGGGTTTCGATTCGACCGTGCGAGCTTGGAGTTTTCGGGACAGGTGCCCGGGTCATTGCTGCCGAGGCCGATCTGTGCTTCGGCGCAGGAACCGAGACCGTCGGCAGAGGAAGGGTTGACGACCAAGCCGGGCGGCAGTTGGACGACCGCCTTGCGCAGGTCGGGCGTCGCCAGGACGTTCGGCCCTTCGGTCTGTGGCACGGTGACATCGACGCCGACGCCCGTAGGGGTGTCGCCTTGCGAGGTGTCGGCCGCCACCTTGATCGAGGGTTGGAAGGTGAGCTTGTCGCAGCCGGTGATGCCCGATTGCAGGATCGCGCTTCCACTCAACCAATGCGACGGTTCCTGCCACGAATTCGCCTTGAGCTTCGACGAGACATGGGTGCCACAGGAGGTAGGCAATCTCAGAAAAGCCTTTGGCGCAAGACCGGCAGGATGGCCTTCGACTGCACCACAGACCGCTTCCAGGATTTCGATCGACATCCCGCCGCAGATCTGTGCGGTCCGTTCCGGGTCGTGACCGGGATCTCCGGGGACACCCCAGATGTTGACGACGGCCCCACTGGTTTCGAGAGTCTGCGCGATTTCTCGAGAGCCGGTCTCGACGGCATATCCGTCAGCCGCGTTGAGGCCTGCGGTTATGTGGATGGGGACATTCAGGTAACTGGTGCCGAAATCGGTGACATCACCTCGCCGCGGCACCGTATTGAACAGGGGGAGTCGAAAATAGAGATGGGGCGAGCCTGAAAAAAACGAACTGTGGTTCGTCAAGATCATCGTGCCGATCAGGGTGGTGAGCGGACATTCATTGACATTGGCGACAGCCCGCGGGCATTGAGGTACGGCAGTCGGGTTCCCGATGAGCCCGCCGGGAAGCTCGACGATCGCATTCCTCATGTTGCCGTCGGCATAGACTTTCCCGGCCGCGGGAGGCGTACCGCTCATCTGGAAATCGGCCCTGACCGAGAACGGGCTGCTGCCGGCTTGGGTCACTCCTTCGCCGCCTGAACCCAGGACGTCAACCTGAAACTTTTCGAGTTCGAAGGCCTGGGCGAGGTTAGGCGCGGGAGACACCCGAGCATCAGCGTCACGGCGACACAGACCAACGAGTGGATTTGGTTGAACTTGAGCGGCGCGATCCTGGGGGTCAACATCATCGTCACCGGCCCTTTCGCTTTGAGGTGTGGCTGCTGCCGGTCTTCTTCTTGTGTTGCTGCTTCTTCTTGTGTTGCTGCTTCTTCTTGTTCTTGGCTCTGTGCTTCTTCTTCTTCGACTTGATCGGTGCCTTCGACACCGAGCCGTTCGATGAGGTCGAGGCCGGAGTTGTGGAGAACGGCAAAGTGGCTGCGGACGCCCCCTGGCACGCTTCGCCGGCGCAGGGAACGGCGGGCTGTGATTCCGCGAACCCGCCTCCACTCCGCGCGTCATAGACATCTACGTCGCCGTCGCCGTCGGCCCTGACCAAGCTCGCAGCCGTCGCGATGAAGACGTCTCGACCGCTGGCCGAAGCACCGAAGTAGCGAGAACCTTCGGCGGCTCGACCATCCGAGACCAGTGACAAATTCCCGTCATGCCATTCGTACACGTCGGCCGCAGCGTTCACGTCACGTGCTACCAGCGACATACTGGTCTGAAAGAACACCCGACTGCCGTCCTGGCTGAGATTTCGGGGTCTCGGCTGGCTGTTGAACAGATTTAAATTCGAGCTTGCGACAGGAGGTAGGTTTGAATCTGCCGTCGGCGGCCGGCTGGGCACGCACGAAACGCAGGTCAACTGTTCTGAGATCGCGTCATAGAGGTAGATCTCGAGGAAGCCTCGAGTGTCGAATCCCGCCAGATTTCCTCGGACTGGAACAGGAACCGGGAACCGCTCGCCGTGATGGCGGCGGCCAATTCAGAGCCACTGAATTTTTCGAGACCTTCGGCGGAGGCGATGAAGCGGCTTTGGTCCTCTCTCGTCGAATAGACGTAGAGGTCATGTTCGCGAAGGTAGTAGAGGCGGGTTCCATCACTGGAGGAGGTGATGACTTCTTCGAATCCTTCCGGAACCACCAGCTTCAGTCGATCACCTTCGGCTTCGTAGGCGTAGAGCATGCCGTTCGCGCTCAGCGAGGCATTTCCGTCAGCGCCTCGTCCGAGCTGAAGTACGCGATCGATCCGCTGTCACCGGCGGCCACGAACGTCGCCGGACGCGGTTCCGGATCGGGCGTCGCCCGCCTTGAGCGAGATACCTCGACCGTCTGACCTCCGGTGCGAAGGTACAGCTCCGGCACCTGGGCAGCGCAGATCGGATCCGGTTCTGAAGTGTAGGAAGGATCGGGGCTGGTGAGGTAGACCCGCGTTCCGTCAGCAGATACGGCGCCGTTGTCCGGCCCGATCGAGGCTCCATTGCTGAGCTCCCTCGGCTGCACCTCACCACCGTCAGAAGGGTGCTGATCGTTGCCCGGGATCGAGCCGCACTCGCTTATCGGTTCGCCTGCGGAGTCCAGGCCAACCATGCGGGTATGACCTTCCGAGCGTTCGTAGAGAATCTCTCTCCCGGCAACAAGTCCAGCTGCTTCCGGGACAAGTTCACGTTCAGCCTCGAAGAAGACGCGACTCCCGTCGCTACTGGCGGCTACGAAGGCTGCGGCGGGGCCGAGAGAGATCCTTCGAAGCCATCAGGCCGAGATTCCCAGACGGGTTGGCCCCCCGGCGCAATCCCGTATACGTCAGGCTGTTCGGAACTTTGTCCTGCGGATCCAGTGCAACTGCGGTGTAAAGGAAGAATTTCGAAAGTCCGGGGGTAGACCCCTGCACGAGAAACTTTCCGGTCGTGGTGTTGATTCCCGGACCGGGGAATGCAGGATTCACCGACCGGGTTTCCCAACCGGTCGATCCGCGCATAGAGCTGTACGAGTTGACATTGGCACTCCTGGGATCCGCGAAGGCCTGATAGGACCAGTACGTGGCCGCTTCGCCGCTGGGCGCAACCCTGCTGATGGTGGGCTGCCAGATCAGTTCGGTTCCGAAGCCGGTCGGAAGAGCATTCACGCTCCCACCTTGCTTGTTAGCGGGGCTCACCATCTCGTAGGCCCGACAGTCCGGCAGGTAGGTCGAGTTCTGTTCGATCCGGATCGCTTCGTTCGAGCAGCCGCCCGAAGCCGTTTCGCGAGTCTGCATGGCGAAGATGAGGTCGGCGCTCTGAGCAGATCCCCGTGGGTTGGTGGCGACCAGCCTCGCGTGGTAGGTCGTGCCTTCGGCGAGCCCCCCGAAGTTGATCACGGCGCTCTGTGCGGTTGCTTTCGCGGGAAGCGTCTTGGCCGGGGTGCTCGAGCCGTAGGCGGCGGTCGTTCCGTACTCGACGCGATAAGTGGTCGCTTCGCCGCCGGGGTTGACCTGGGCGGTGACTTCGGCTGGAGAGGTTCGCCGAAGCCAAGGCGCCCGAGACCTGCGGGGCGATCGCCAGGGTGGTGAAGGATTCCGGGCCGGCGCTGATGGGTTCGCGGCGTTCTTGGCGACCAGGCTCACCTGGTATTACGTCCCGGGCAGGAGTCCGGTGGCGTCGGCTTCGACCGGGACCCCCGTGGCGCCGGGCGGAATGTCACCTTCGAGCCCGAGGCATTCCGCGTGCACTGGAAATGCCAGTGCACGGCGAAAGCCGAGTCGGTCCCTTCGGGGTTCACTTCACCCGAGAGGTGGGCGCCGGTGCCGGTGATCGCCGAAGGCGCGGAGATCGAGACCGCGGGCGGGGCGATCGATTCGGTGTTGAACGTGCGCGAGACGACGGCGCGGTTCTGTTCGAATTCGTTGGTCGCCACCAGGCGGATGAAGTAGGTCCTCCCCGCTTCGAAGCCGATGAGCGCTTCTTCGACCGCGACCGGGCTCGTGCCTTCGGCTTCGGCTTCGGTCAGTTCGCCGCCGGGGCCGACCTGCTGGAAGGTCCCTTCTTCGCCGGTCGGCGAGTACTCGAAGTGCCAGGCGGTGGAGGAGGGGCCGCCGTTGGGGTTGACCGTCCCTTTCAGCTGGGCGGAGGTGTGGGTGATCGCCGAGGGGGCGGCCAGGGTGACCGAGGGGGTGGTGTCGGCGCTGGCCGAGGTTGCCCCGATGAACGTAAGCACGGCAACCAAGAGCGCCCCCATCAGCGCAACCGAGCTGCGTGCGGACAATGCCACGCGCTTTCTCACGTATTCCTCCTTGATCGTCCCCTGTCGGCGGCTTCTCCAAGACAAGGGTTCCCTGCCCGCCCTCCCTGGGCGGCGCAGATGCATCAAAGCACGGGAAATTCAGAAAAGCAAGACGAATTTTTTGGAGAGAGCGCTTGCGTTTCTAGAGAGTTAGGTCCATCGTTTCTCTAGCGCGCTCTGATCCGACGTAAGGGGCCAGGGCGAATTCCCTGAGTTCGGGAAGGAGCTCTCGAATGGGGGAAGCGCCTCGACCAGCACAGCGCGGGAAAGGAGGCTGAGGAGACCGCCGATGATCGACTCCTCGGTTGATGTGGGAAGCGGGGTGCGTCCTTCTCGCTCGCTCCGGCCGCGCTCGAGGAAGGGCACGGCACGAAGCAGCACGGTACGGGAGTGGCCGATGATCTCGGGCGTCGCGGTCCCCGGCTCGAGGAGGCAGAACCGGGCCAACTCAGGCTCGTCCAAGAAAAACCGGATCAGCTCCGCCAAGGCGGCGACGGTCTGGCGAGGCCAATCCTCGGGATACGGCGCAACCGCGTCGGCGAGTAAATCTTCGACGTGCATGACGAGAGCATCGAAGGCGGCGCGGAATGCCTCCTGCTTATCCGAGTAGAACCCGTAGAACGCCTTGCTCGAGACCGAGGCCTCTTTGCAGATCGCGGTCACGGTCGCGCCGCGGTAGCCGTTGGCGGCGACGACGGTGACGACGGCCGCGAGCAGCCGCTCGCGCTGGGACTCGACGACCTGCTCGCGGCTCAGGCCGTGATGGCCTCCGGGCAGAGGGCCGAGCCCTGCCGCCACCGTCTTCTTCTCCCGCGCCGCCACTCCCGAAGCCTAGTCCGGCGGCGGGATAGTAAACTCTTCCCGCGCCGCCTCCTCGCCGAGATAGGGGAGGACGACCATGAACATCATCTCGCCCAGGCCTTCCTCGAACCTGTCCAGTTCGTCGCGCTCGATCGCGGTCTGGATCTGTTGGTAGACCGTGCTGCCGATCGTTTCCGCGGTGAACCGGGTGAGGTTCGGTGGCGCGGCCGGCTCCTCGCGCCCCTGGTCGACGAGGGCGAAGAGGCCCTGCATCGCCTCGTCCGGAGGAGCTTCGCACGGTCGCTGGCGTAGAGGACTTCGACGAACGTCATCCGTGCTCGCCGCGGGTCCTCACGCAGGTAGGCAAGCGTCACGTGCGCCGCCGCCCGCATCCGCTGCCGCCAGCTCTCGGCCTCCGCGAATGCCGCCACAACCCGCAGCATGTATTCGTCGCGCATTTCTTTATAGATGGAGCAGAAGCAATCGTCGAGGTCCGAGTAGTGGGCCTCGAAGGTCGTGGCGGTCACGCCAGCGCCGTCGAGCAGGGTGGTCAGGGTTACCTCGGAGTAGGTCCGTTCCATGCAGAGGTCGACGAGCGCCTTCTCGATGCGATCCCGCTCCGGTGGTCCCGGCATCTCTCTCACGCCGCACCCGGTGGCCCGATCGTCAGCTCTACGCGCGCCGCCTCCTCGCCCAGGTAAGGAAGCACCGCGGTGTACATCAGCTCCGGGACCACTTCGCGGGGATCGGGGGGTTCGCCCCCACCGCCGATGCGGGCCCAGAGTTGCTGGAAGATCCCGCCGCATACCGACTCCGCGATCTCCCGCCCTCGCTGCTCGTCCGGGGGTAGCTCGGCGTTCGCTTCGTCGACGTAGTCGACGAAGCGAACGAAGGTGCCCGCCCAGTTGAGCTGGACGCGCTCGCTGGCCATCCGCACGTCGACGCTTGTCAACTTCGCCGCCCGCGAATCCTCATCCAGGAAGGCAAGGAGTTCGTATGCGGTCGCCCGCAGGCGGCCTCTCCAGTCCGGCTCCGGTGCACGCGCCATGGCATACCGGTGGAACATCGCCGCCTTCTCGGCTTCGAAGAACTGGTCGAGACAGCCGTCGACGTCCTTGAACCGCCGCTCGAACTCCGCCCGCTCGATGCCCGAGCGGGCAACGAGATCCGCGACCGTCACCGCGGTCACGTCGCGCTCCCAGCAGAGGTCGATCAGCGCGGCGAAGACCGGCGAGCGGCGGTGGTCGCTGGGCGGCTCCGTCAGCTCCTCCCGCGCCGCGTCCTCCCCCGCGTAGGGCAGCACCGACAGGTACATCAGCTCCGGCACGATCTCCGCCTCGACCGGCATCGGACCCTTCTGACTTGCGGTCGAGTAGATCTGGTTGAAGATGCCGCCGCCGATCGTCTCCGCCGTCGACCTGGTGAGGGCCCCGCCGTCGGGTCGCTCGCCTCGGCCTTCGTCGATCAGGTCGAAGAGGGCCTCGACCTCCTGGCCGATCAGGAGCTGGGAGCGCTCGCCCCCGGCCCGCACTTCGGCGGCGGTCAGGTGGCGGATCTTCTCGTCGGCCGCAAGGAAGCGATACAAGGCGTAGGCGGTGCCCGGAGACAATCGCGCCAGGCGATGAAGCCGATGCTCGCCGCGGTCCTCTCCTGCCGGAACCGTTCGAGCTCCGCCCGGTAGACCTGGAAGAAACAGTCCTCGAGATCGGCGAAATGGCGGTGGAAGGCCGGTTCGTCGACCTGGGCCCGATCGAGCACGTCAGCCAACGTGAGGGAGGCGAAGCCGCGCTCCCAGCAGAGATCGATCAGGGCTTGGCGGATGCGGGCGCGATCGTCTCTCCACGAGACCATTCAGCCCACCTCGCCGCTTCTCCCTCGCCTATGTACGGACGCAGCACGAAGACGATCGCCTCCGGCATCAGTTCCTCGATCCGCTCGACCTCGCCCACGATCAGGCGTTGGTAGGCCGACCAGAGGACCCCTCCCGCAAGGGTGTCCTCGAGGCTCTTCGGCAACTCCTTGGCACGCGGTTCGAACTCGCGGCCGCGGCGCAGAAGGGGTGAGAGGGCGACGGTCGCCTCCTGGTAGCGACCGGCGATCGCCGGGCCGACGGTCGGCGCCTCGACGATCACAGCTTTGGAGACGATCGGGTCGGCGAGGATGACGTCGAACATGGCGCTGAGCGCGGCGGCCACCTGCTGGGGCCACGGCGCCTCGGCGTTCTCGGTCACCGCGGCCTTGATCTGGTCGCGAGCCTCGTCCATCACCGAGTCGAAGAGCGCGATGAACGCCTCTTCTTTGTTGCTGAAGTGGTTGTAGAAAGTCTTGTAGGCGACGTGGGCGCGCTTCACGATCAACTCGACCGTGGTGTCGCCATAGCCGCGCTTGGCGACAAGCTCCCCGGTCGCCTTGAGGATGCGCCGGCGCTGATCGTCCGGGACCGCGTCGCGGGTCACCGCGGCCGGTTCGGCCAAGGAGCTGCGAGATGCCCTTCCCGGCAGTGCGCGCATGGTCCCCCGAGGATAGCGGCCACGGTGCCATGAATGAGATTGATCGACCACTCAATCCTCGCCTCACCGCTCTGAGGATAGCGTCAATGGTTCTGAAGCGAGTAGTAGCTTTCCCGACGTGGCGGGGGCCGAACTTGAGAGTTTGCTGCGCGGCGTGGAAGCAAACTACGCCGACCTTGGACAAATGGGTCCCGGCGACTAGCCGCTCCCGGCGACGATCGATGACTGTGGCCAGCCACTCGATCCCGAGGCGGAGGCCCAGATCGAGGCGGTGTTGCGCACGCTCTGGCGGATCGGGAGGGTGGCCCGGCACAACTCGACCCTGGCCCCACCGCCACCGAACGCCTTGGCCGGCGTCTTGGCGGCGGCGCGAACTTGCTGATGCGCTCGGACATCATCGTCGGCCGCGCGTCGAGGATCGCGGCGCGCCTGCCCGCCTTCGTCTACCTCACGACCCTGATCTTCCTCGACCGCCCCCCGAGGCGGGCGGCGGACCGGCGAAGTCGAGGCGCTGATCGAGGCCGAAGGCTTCGCGGCCGACTAGACGATTGATTCCACGGTGGGACGGACGTGCTTCCGGCCGTGGCACCCGTCCGAGATCGGTCCTGAGGGGTTCGTGGGACAACGGGCACAGGGACGTCACGGAAGTCCGGACTTCCGTGACGGTCCGTCGACCCGGACCCCCCACGTCCCGACGGCTGTGGAGCCTAAGTGGCGCATAGGGCAGGTTTCTCTCCACAGCAAAAGGCTGAGTAATGGGGCGGTGACGAAGACGTGACATCGGTGACGGATCCGTGTCCCTCCCGTGACGAACCCGGGGCACCGCCGCGAGAGATCCGCCACTCCCCGCACTCCCGGCCGCGCTGGCCGCAGACCCTTGCGTCCCTGACCTCGGGCGCCAGCTTCAACCGGCCCCGAACCCGTGGAATCAACCATCTAGCGCAACGGCAGGATCCGCTCGACCTCCGAGGCGTCGAGGTAGGCGGAGGCGATCAGGTGGGCGACTTCCTGCGTCTGCCGCGGGAGCTGATCGGCCTCGCCGCGCACGAGGGCCCGCGAGGCCACCGCGATGACACCGCACGCGTAGTACTCGTCGAGCAGTGGGCTCTCCAGGGCCGGCGGTTCGACGCTCACCTCTCTCCCCCGGGCGATCAACTCGCGCAGATCGGAGACCGCGCCGCCGAGGCCATCCTCACCGAGTTCCGGACCGACGACGTAGGAATGGACGAGCAGCAGCGCGGCGAAGTTCGGCTCGGCGGCGACCGCGCCGTAGAAGCCGCCGACGGCATCGCGCATCCCGGTGGCCCATCCACTCCCGGTGTCCACCTCGCGCACCGGGGCGAGCAGCCTTTCGCGCGCGACCTCGATCGCGTACCGCAGGCAGTCGTCGCGGTTGGAGAAGAGCTCGTAGAAGGTTCCCCGGGAGCTCGCGGCCCGACTCACGGGCACGCCGACCGACACTCCGTCGAAGCCGCGCTCGTGGGCCAGGTCGGCAGCGGCGACGGCGAATCTGCGGCGACGCTCCGACTCGACGAACTCGCGCGAGACCATCGGTCGGCCGCTCCCGGGCGGCGGCTGGGCTCGCGATGGGTCCATCCGCCCAGCTTAGCGTCCAGAAATATCAACACTCTTTCCAGAAAGAAGGACTAGGAAGCGGCGACGCCGACGCGATCCCGGGGCAGCTCCGCGCGCACGGTCCAGCCGTCTCCTTCCGGCCCCGCCGCCAAGGTTCCGCCCTGGGATTCGGCCCGTTCCCGCATGCCCCGCAGGCCGAGCTGCGACCCACGTGGGGCCTCGCGCTGGGGGACGCCGAAGTCGTTGTGGACCGCGAGCCGGACCTGGTCGCCACGCATGTCGACCTCCAGGGTCGTGGCGGCGCCGTCGGCGTGCTTGCGGGCGTTCGTCAACGCCTCCTGGGCGATGCGGACGATCGCGGTGCGACCGTCCGGGGCGACCTCGTCGACCCGCGGATCGACGTAAGCCAGCACCGGCTGCCCGGCCCGCCGCGCCTCCTCGACGATCCGCTCCAGCGTGCGCGAGCAGGACCGCGCCGGGCCCGCCGCATCCGGGCCGTCGTCGAGCGCCGTCCGCAGCGCCGCGAGCTCGGCCTGGGTGGTCTCGGTCGCCGCGTCGACCACGCCGAGCGCCTCCCGCGCCCGGTCGCGGTCCCGGGCCGCGAAGGCGTCGAGCACCCCCGCCTGGATGACGATCAGCGAGAGGCCGTGGCCGACGACGTCGTGGAGCTCCCGGGCGACGTCGCGGCGCTGGCCGTCGACGGCGGCCCGGCAGAGGCGGTCGCGCTGGGCTCGCATCGCCGCGGCGCGGTCGCGCAGGGCGAGGGCGGCGCGCAGGTCGTCGCGGATCGCCCGTCCCACCAGCCAGGTGCCGAGCAGGACCGCGACCATGTAGACGTAGACCAGCGTCGCGAAGTGGTACTGCTCGGAGAGCCAGCAGAAAGCCGTGATCCCGAGGGCGATCGCCAGCGCGAAGAGCGCGGCGGACAGGCGCCGCGGCCAGGCTCCCGCGTTGTAGGCGAGGGCGCCGCAGACGAAGACCTGGGAGATCGTCAGCGAGGAGAGCTCGTGGAGCTCCACCCGCAGCGCCAGGAAGGCGGCGACGATGGCGACCGCGAGCACCGGGGCACGGCGCCGCAGCAGGAGGCCGCAGGGCGTCAGGGCGGCGAGCGCGTAGCCGACTGCCGGAGACACCGAGGAGGCCGGGATCGTCAGTTCCTTGCCGCTCGCGGTCACCGCGGTCAAGGGGAGCGCCGGCAGCTCGATCCGGTCGACGACGCAGAGCGCCGCCAGGCCGGCGACCGGGAAGGCGAGCCCGGCGAGGTTGCGGAGGTCGACACGCGGCGCGATCCGGTCCCACGCCTCGCGCCACGGCGCCCGCCGCCCGCCGGGGTCGACCGGGGTCGCGGGGACGTCAGCGGTGAGCGTGCGCAGGAGAGCCCGCAGCTCGTCGGCCGCCTGCCGCGCCGCGTCCGCCATCCGCCGGCCGAGCCCCGCGGTCGCCGGGCCGACCCCGGCCAGCTCCCGGCGCGCCTCGACGACCAGCGGCCGGATCTCCTCGACCCCCGCCTCCACCACCCGCACCAGCTCGCGGCCGAGCGTCCGGCGCTCGTCGTCGACCGTGGCGCCCACTTCGTTCGCCGCCCGCACGTAGAGCGACCGGACCTCGCCCTCCAGGCGCTCGACCTCGCGCTCGCGACTGCGCAGCGCCAGCCCCGGCAGCACGCCGGCGAAGGCGACCGCGGTCAGGTAGAGGTACTGGGTCGGTGCCACCGCCTCGATCTGTCCCAGGTCGAGGCGCGAGATCACCCAGAGCGCCAACGGCACCGCGGCGGCCAGGGCCAGCGCCAACGCCGGACGCACCCAGGACGCCTGCGCGTAGGCGGCCATCCCGAAGAGGCCGAACGCGAGCGCCAGCTCCGGCGACATCGCGTCTTCCATCCGCTCCCCGAGCGCGAACTGGACGAGATAGACGACGGCGATCGCGGCGGCGACCAGCATCGGCCCGCGCCGCGAGAACAGCAGCGGCACGGTCACCAGCAGGCCGAAGCCGAGCGCGGCCCAGGGCGAGGCCTCGCCCTCGAGCAGGAGTGGCTCGGAGATGGCCCAGGCGATCACGACCAACGCCACCCTCAGCTGCAGGGTTGGTACCGCGGACGACACGTGGCCAGGATAGTCAGGACAAGCCGAAGGTCGTACGGCAACCGGCCGCGGCCGCTCTACGATCCCCTGATGCCGCCCGAGATCAAGGTCCTCGTCGCCGACGACCAGGCCCTCCTGCGCGCCGGCCTGCGCGCGCTGATCGAAGCCGAGGACGACCTGCGCGTCGTCGGCGAGGCCGGCGACGGCGCCGAGGCTGTCGACGTGGCGCTGGCGACGCATCCCGACGTGGTGCTGATGGACATCCGGATGCCGAACCTCGACGGGATCACCGCGACGCGCCGGCTGCTCGGCGCCGGCTCCCGGGCGCGGGTGCTGATGCTGACGACCTTCGACGCCGACGAGTACGTGGTCGACGCCTTCCGCAACGGCGCCGCCGGCTTCCTGCTGAAGGACGGCCCGCCGGACCAGCTCGCGGACGCGGTGCGGACCGTCGCCGGGGGCGATGCCCTGCTGGCTCCGGCGCTGACCAGCCGGCTGATCGAGGAGTACGTCGGCACCGCTCCCCAGCAACAGCTGCACGGGCGGCTCCACGAGCTGACCGAGCGCGAGCTCGAGGTCCTCGAGCAGCTCGCGGCGGGCAAGTCGAACGCCGAGATCGGCGAGGCGCTCTTCCTCTCTGAGGCGACGGTGAAAACCCACCTCACCCGGGTGCTCTCGAAGCTGGGACTGAAGAGCCGGGTGCAGGCGGTGGTCTTCGCCTACGAGAGCGGGCTGGTCCGACCCGGTCGCGCCGCCCGCTGACGCGCCGAACGTCGCACGCCGGGGAGACATTCGACCGATCCGGTCGCGGCCGTCCGTTCCTACGGTCGGCCGATGCAATCACTCAGACACCTATACGCACTCGTGATCCTCGCCGCCATGGCGGCAGGACTCACCGTCACCTCCTCCGTCCAGGCCAAGCCCACCGCGCGGACCGTGACCGACGTCTTCGCCGTCACCTACGACGCGAAGGTCACCTTCGCGCACCACAAGGCCCATCCCGAATTCAACGGGGAGGACAACCTCCGCTACCAGGTCCACGGCCGCCTGCCGGAGCTGACCTTCGTCGACGGCCTGCTGCAGGCCGACCAGAGCGCCGTGGTGAAGACCAAGGTCAAGGGATTCGTCGGGTCCAAAGTCGCCCAGTCCGACGGCTGGTCGACGGACTGCGTCGGCACCGCGATCAAGGTCCGCGGGCTCGTCGGCATCTCCCGCGTCGAGCAGGGCATCTCCCTCCTGCCCACCCTTTCCGCCGAACCCAAGGGACGCTGCCTCGACTCCGACGGCGAGCGGTCGCCCTTGTTCCTTGACGTCCCGTGGCCGGGCGAGGGCCTGACCGGCGCGAAGACCTTTCCGCTGACCCCGAAGAGCATCGACGTCCCGAAGTGGTCGAAGCCCTTCCGCATCTCCTTCGTCGACGACAAGTGTCCCAACTACGAACCGGAGTTGACGATTTCCTGCTCCTTCGTGATCCAGGGAAAGCTGACGCTGACCCGGGTCGATCGCGAGGAGCAGGTGAACGGCGAGGTCCTCCTCCCCGCGCTCGACCCGCCGAAGCTCAATCCGCAGAAGAACGAGGTGAAGACCACGATCGAATGCCAGAGCGGCTGCGACATCGAAGCGCTGATCGGCGTCTTCGGTGGGACCGCGAAGCACCCGAAGGTGACCCCGCTGCACAAGAAGAAGCTCCATCTGGCGGCGGACAAGCCGACCACGTTCAGCATGCCGGTCACCGCCGCGGACCTCGCGGCCGCCAAGCAGGGCGTGCTGGTGATGACCCTGCAGGCCGAGGGCGGCAAACAGCAGGTCTACCCGCTGGCCGCCCCGGCGCCGTTCGCCCGCGCCGCCTCCACCGCCCTGGTGGGACGGGGCGGCGTCCGCGACCTCGTGCTGCCCGCGCGCGCCTCGGTGCGGGCCGGAGCCGTGACCATGCTCGTCTCCAATCCGAACGGATTTGCCGCGAAGGGATCGCTGGAGCTGCGCCTCGGCAAGCAGCGGCTCGGACAGACGGCCCTCGCGGTCCCCGCCCACGGTGGACGGAAGCTGACGGTCAAGCTCGGTAGCGCCGCGCGGGCGACGCTGACCCGACAGGGGGCGCAGCGGCTCACCGCCGTCGCGAGCTTCCGCGATCCCGGCGGTCGTCTGCGACGCACCACGGGCACCGTCGCCCTGCCGGAAGGATCCGCCGGAGGGACGCCCAAGCCGAACGCGCCGCAGGCTCCCCCGGCTCCCCCGGTCGAAGAAACGGGGCCCGCCACCTACAGCGGCAGCAACGGGCTCACGGTCGTCATCACCGAAGGGAAAGTGGTCGCCTTCAACGGCCAGATCAGCACCTACTGCACGAAATCCGGGAAGCAGAAAAACGTCAGCTTCGGGATGTTCGGGGACGACCCCGACCCGACGGTGGGGGCCGACGGGAGCTTCGCCTACGAGGCGACGACCGGCTACGGGTTCGTCAAGCTGAAGTACGAAGGCCGCGTCAGCGGCGCCACGGCCACCGGGACGCTGGTCGTCGAGGATCGCTCGCCGATCTCGACCAGCGACGGGCGGCTCGACTTCGACTACTGCTACGCCGGGGCCGAATGGTCGGCGACGCGCTGAGCGCGCCTCGCCGCCGCGAAGCCCACGTCCAGCCGAACGTCGCCCCGCCGGGCGACGTTCGGCTGACGACGCGCGGCCGCCCGGCCCGCAACCTGGAGGCATGACCAACGAAGCCCCACGACAGACGTCAATGCAAACCCCGAGACGGCCGCGCCGCCGTGCACCCTGGCTGGTGGCGGCGGCGATCAGCCTGGTGCTGGCGGCGCTGACCCTGCCCGCCGCCGCAAGCGCCGACTCGATCCTCTACATGCGCGGCGGTGACATCTGGCTCTCCTCGCCCGACGGCGCGACCCAGTTCCAGGTGACCAGCGGCGGCGGCTACAACTACGCCTCGCAATCTGAATCCGGCGCGGTCATCGTCGCCTCGCGCGAAGGCCACCTCTTCGTCCTCAACCGCAACGGCGACGTCGTCCGCGAGCTGCCGACCGTGATCGGCTCGAGCGCCTGGCACGGACCCTACGAACCGCAGGTCTCCCCCGACGGGACCCACATCGCCTACCAGTACTACTACACCGGTGGCGGGGAAACCCGGACCGGGGTCGCCTACGCGAACACCGACGGCACCTACGGCGGCTATGACCTCCACACCGGCTGGGCCTACCCGGCCTGGTATGACGACTCCCTGCTGATGCACAGCGACCCGCCCAACGGCCTCTCCGAGGACGTGATCATGCGTCCGTTCGGCTCCCTGAACAACACCGGCGCGCCTTGGTTCAGCCACGGCGAAATGCCGGTGTTGCACGACGGTGACATCCGCGCCAACGCGATGGCCTTCGTCTCCGGCGTGAACAACGATCGCCTGCCGGTCTACCGCTACGACGGCGCGCCGGGCAGCAACGCCATCGAAATCTGTTACGCCTACCAGGGGCCGGTCGGGAAATTCGAGAGCCCTTCGTTCTCCCCCGATCGCTCGCGCCTCTCCTGGAACGAGGACGACGGCATCCACGTCGCCCCGAGCGGCATCGACTCCGGCTGCCATCCCGAGCAGGTCTCCGAGGCGCTGACCATCCCCGGTGGCCGCTATCCCGACTGGGGCGCGGCCGACGTGCCCGGCCCGCGGCCGACCAGCGGCAACCCGAGCGGCGGCGGCACGCCCAACGGCGGCGGCACCCCGAACGGCGGTGGCGGTAAGACGAACGACAAAGGTGGGAAGACCGAAGACAAGGGCGGCACGAAGGTGCAGCTGAGCGTCGGCGGCAAGCCGAAGCTCGGCCCGACGCTGAAGAAGGGCCTGCTCGTCACCGTCTCCGGCGCCTCCGGCAAGGTGGCCCTGACGGCCACGGTGCCCGCCGGCGTGGCCCGCAAGGTCGGCCTCGGCAAGGGCGCGACGAAGGTCGCCTCCGGCGCGGCGACGGCAACCGGCGGCAGCACCACGGTGCGCCTCCAGTTCACCCCGAAGGCGGCGCGCAAGCTGGCACGCCTCGGCTCGGTCCGGCTGCGGATTGCCGGCGGCGGGGTGACGACCACGGCGACCCTCCAGCGCTGAGCCGCGCATCGCGACGAACGGTGGACCAGCTCCGCCGTTCGTCGCGACGTTCGGTGGACGCCGACCAGCCCGCCCGATGGAAGCCTGATCCCATGAACGCGACCACTCCCGATCACACCATCCGATTCGACCTCGACGGCTTCCCCGAGCGCCTCACGATCCTCGAGCACACCGCCGAGCAGACCCTGGTCGAAGTCGACCTCGACCCCGGCGGCTGCACGCCGATGCACGTCCACCGCGGCTACGCCGAGTGGTTCGAGGTCCTCGACGGGACCCTCGACATCGAGCTCGCCGACCGCACCGTGACCCTCGGCCCCGGCGGCGAGCTGACCGCCGCCGAAGGCGTCCCGCACCGCTTCGTCAACTCCTCCCCCGCTCCAGTGCACTTCCGCGTCGCCCTCCGCGGCGGCCAGCCGGGCTTCCTCGAGATGCAGCAACTGCTCTTCGGCCTGCGCGCCGACGGTCGCGTGAACGCCGAGGGCGTCCCACGCGACCCGCGCCACATGGCCGTCGCCCTCGCCTGGTCCGACACCGCGCCCCCGAGCCCCGGGCCCGCCATGATGATGCGCGCCCTGCGCTTCGCCGCCCGGGTGACCGGCGAGGAGCGACGACTGCGGGAGCGCTACGTCGTCCCCGCCGAGGCCCGCCTCGACGACGGGGTTCGACAGTCGTCCTTAAGCCGGCGCCCGAGGTGAGGGACGCAAGGGCCTGCGGCGAGCGCGGCCGGGAGTGCGGGGAGTGGCGGGTCTCTCGCGGCGGTGCCCCGGGTTCGTCACGGGAGTCCCACGGATCCGTGACGGAAGACGCACCTCGTCACGGAGAGCGTGGGAACTCCACGCTTCCGCGCGTGTTGGACAACGGTCACGACCGCGATGCAAGCTTTGGTGTCGCCATGACGACGTCAATGCTTGCATCGAGTCCTCGGGCCCTTATCCCGGGCCCGGAGACAGACCGGAGGCTCACGCGGGTGTGACCTTCCCGGCATCTTCGTCACCGATCCGGCCGAGGTGTGCCGGCTGCTTCACAAACCCCTCAAGTCCTGGGCGTCTCATGGCGGTCACAGCCTGCCAGGACCGCCATGAGACGCCCAGGACGCAACTCGGACGGCCGCAACCGCCCCGACCGCCCAGGCCGGCGCCTCCAACCAGAGAGGCCCGGGCGCCGGCTGGTGGCCGGCGCCCGGGTGCTCCTCTCGATTTGACGGGATCGCCGGCCAGGGAGACCTGCGCGATCGGGCGTGGCGCCGCGGGGACGCGGGACCACGCCTGTCTTCCGGCCGTCAGGGAGGCGGCCGAGAAGAGGTGGAAGCCTCAGCCCTTCTTCTTCCCCTTCTGGGCCTTGCCGC
The DNA here is from genome assembly GCA_963782515.1 of uncultured Actinomycetes bacterium. Taxonomy (GTDB): domain Bacteria; phylum Actinomycetota; class Thermoleophilia; order Solirubrobacterales; family 70-9; genus VAYN01. The sequence goes on from CAWAJY010000006.1 coordinate 269,670, forward strand.
AGGCGGTGGCCATCTTCTGCTGGAAGTCATTCGACTTGCCGTTCTGACCTTGCATCTTCACCGTCGCGACGGGCTTCGACTTGCAGAGGTTGGTCGAGTTCTGCAGCAGCCCTTTCTTGCCGCCCTTCAGATCGAAGACGAACCTGGAGACCGGAGCGTCCGGCACGGACTGGAACCGCGTCCTCACCCGCGAGCTTTCCTTGCCGGACCTGACCGAGTCGATGAAGCGTCGAATTGGCCGGGCACTCGGCCCCGTTGCCGCTGCGGCGGTGGCGGGAGCGGGGAAAGTCGGAGCGGGCGAGGAGAGGCTCGGACGCCTGCCGCCCGGACGCCACGGCCTCTCACGCGACTTCGTCGCCCGCAACCAGCGCGAACGGCTGATCGCGGGGACGATCGCCGCGGTCTCCGAGCACGGTTACCACGATGCATCCGTCGGGCGCATCGCCGCCGCGGCCGGAGTATCCCGTCAGACCTTCTACGACTACTTCTCGACCAAGGAGGAGTGCTTCCTGGCGAGCTACCAGCTGTTCGAAACCCACATGCTGACCGCGATCGGCGAGGCGGGCGAGGCCGAGCGCGGGTGGGCGGGAAAGGTGACCAGACGCGTCGATGCCCTGCTCGAGGTGCTGGCCGGGAACCCCGACCTCGTCCGGTTCAGCCTGGCCGCGCCATCCGCCGCGGGCGAGGAGATCCTCGCCCGCGAGCGCACCTTCCTCGAGAACCTCGTGGAGGCACTGACCGATGGAGCGCCGAAGTCCACGACTCACCGCCCCAGCGGGATCGAGCTGGAAGCCCTGGCGGGCGGCCTCGCCTCGCTCCTCGTGGGACGGGCGAAAGCGGGCGACAACCCCAAGTTGGAATCCCTTCGGCCCGGACTCGTCGAGCTCGTGCTGGCGCCGTTCCTCGGTCACCGTCAAGCTGCGGCGGCGGCGCGGAAGGGCTGAGATGAATCTACCACCGGTCGACCTGCCACCGCTTCCCCAGCCTGACCCCTTCCAGGACCCGATCGCCCTGGCTGTCGTCGCCGAGTTCTGCGAGGCGGGCGAGGCCGCCGGCGTCGACGGCGTGCTCGCCCGAGCGGGAGTCTCCGCGGCGGAGTTCAGCCAACGGTACGGCGACCTGGAAGAGTGCGCCCTGGACGCCTACGAACGGTTCATCGCCGATTATGAGCGCCGGATCGGGATGGCCTTCAACAGCCGGTCCGATTGGCGATCGGCGCTCCGCGCCGCCGCCTACGAGTCCGCGGACTGGATGGAGGAGAACCCCGGACTCGTCCGGTTCGGGACCAGCGAGGTGCTGAGGATGAAGAACGAGGGCTTTCGCCTGCGGCGCGAAGAGGTGTTCTTCCACGGCGCGCAGCTGATCGCCAGGGGGCGTTACGTGTCCGAGACCGCGGATGAGTCGACCGCGATGATCGCCGTCGGCTCGATTGCCCAGCTCCTGACCCGCCGCGTGCAACAAGGAGTCCCGATCGCGCCCCATGCGATGGTGCCCGAGATCATGTACGGGGTCGTCCGTGCCTATCTCGGCGAGGAGGCCGCCCAAGAAGAGTTGGTGCTCCCCCGGCTCTCGAACACCTGAATCGAGAAAGCCGCGCCGAAGGTCTCGCCGGGCGGGACGAAGGTCAGCTCGGGGCCGCCGGTGAGGAGGGCGTTGGTCGGAGCGGTCATCGGCTCGATCGCGACCGCGTCGGTGTCGGCGGGGGCGAAGATCTGGGTGAAGCGGTAGCCGCTGTCCATGCGCAGCTCCAGGCGGCGGTCGGGGCCGACGAGGGAGAAGGCGGTGCCGGGCGGGGGCGCGAGGAAGGCGTCGTCGTAGGTGCGCGCGCCGAGCGGGCCGGGCTCGATCGCGGTCGGCTCGCGCTCGCCGGTCGGCAGGCCGGCGGCATCGAGGACGATGCGCTCGCGGACCGGCGCCTCCAGGATCCAGTCGGCGCGCGGCACGCCCGGCAGCCGCAGGTACGGATGGAAGCCGAAGGCGATCGGCACCGCGACGTCGGCGGTGGCGGTGACGCTGGTCGCGATCTCCAGCGAGCCCTCGACCAGGTTCGCTTCGATCTCCACCCGGTGCGGGAAGGGGAAGGCCTCGAGCAGATGCGGGTAGGCGCCGAAGTCGAAGCTCGCCGCCAGCATGCCGCCGCCGTCCAGCTCGAGGTGGCGCTCCACCCTCCACCCCGGCGCCGCGGAGAGCAGCCCGTGCATCGGCAGCCCGTTGTCGTCGCGCTTCAGCGGCAGGTCCGGCAGGGTGAGGTCGACCTGGCGCCCGCCGACCTCGAAGCGGTCGGCACCGAGGCGGTTCGCCCACGGGTGCAGAAAGGGGATCCCCATCGTCGAGTAGCGGTCGACGTAGGCGCGCAGGCCGTTGCGCTGCCCGAGGAGCTCCTCACCCCGATGACGCAGCGAGCAGCAGATCATCCCCGCCTCCGGGACGAAGACCGCCTCCAGCGCGGCGCCTTCGAGGGTCAGCGCGGCGAACCCCTCCTCGATGCGTTCGCCGACCATCGCCGGCATTCTCACCTACCTGATGGAACTTGGCGTCTACACCTTCGCGGAGCTGACCCCGGAGGTCGAGGGCGGGCCGGTGGTCGACGCCCGGCAGCGCCTGCGCGACCTGATCGAGGAGATCGAGCTGGCCGACCAGGTCGGCCTCGACGTCTTCGGCGTCGGCGAGCACCACCGTCCCGACTTCGCCGTCTCCGCCCCCGCCGTGGCGCTCGCCGCCGCGGCCGAGCGCACCGAGCGCATCCGCCTCACCAGCGCCGTCTCGGTGATCAGCTCCGACGATCCGGTCCGCGTCTTCCAGGACTTCGCCACGCTCGACCTGCTCTCCGGCGGGCGCGCCGAGATCATGGCCGGCCGCGGCTCCTTCATCGAGTCCTTCCCCCTCTTCGGCTACGACCTCGATGACTACGACGAGCTCTTCGCCGAGAAGCTCGAACTGCTGATCGCGGTGCGCGCCTCGACCGAGGTCAGCTGGGACGGGCGGCTGCGCCCGTCGATCGACCGGCGCGGCGTCTACCCGCGCCCGCTGCAGGACCCGCTGCCGGTCTGGGTCGCGGTCGGCGGCTCACCGGAGTCGGCGATCCGCACCGGCCGCCTCGGCCTGCCGATGGCCCTGGCGATCATCGGCGGCCAACCGGCCCGCTTCAAGCCGTTCGCCGAGCTCCACGCCGCCGCCGCGGCCGAGGCCGGCGCGCCCCGCACCGCCCTCAGCATCAACTCCCACGGCTTCCTCGCCCCCACCTCCCAGGCCGCCGCCGACACCGCCTTCCCCGCCTTCGCCCGGATGATGGACCGGATCGGCCGCGAGCGCGGCTGGCCGCCGATGACCCGCGCCGCCTTCGAAGCGAGCCGCAACATCGACGGCGCCAACCTCGTCGGCTCCCCGGCCGAGGTCACCGAGAAGATCCTCCACCAACACGCGATCTTCGACCACGACCGCTTCCTCATCCAGTTCAGCGTCGGCACCCTCCCCCACGCCGAGGTGATGCGCTCGATCGAGCTCTTCGGCACCGAGGTCGCCCCGGCGGTCCGACGAGCATTGAACGGCGCCTCGGCGTAAGGGGTGCGTTCGTCGCTTGTAGCCCTATAGGGGTACAAGCGACGAACGCAGCGTTGGGCGGGGCGGGGAAGGCGCACGGGACCCGGACCGATCGCGCCCGCATCGCTACGACTTCGTGCCTGAAATCGCGCCGCCCCGCAACCCGAGGCGGCGTGGGCCAGCCTCGCAAGGACGCAGGGAAGCGAGGCGAGGGGAGCGCACACCAGTGCGTGACCCGAGCCGAGCGACCGAGGACACCGCGAGGCGCCCCCACGCCGCCTCAGGTCGTCTTGAGGCCGAGCTCCTCGCTGGCGGCGAGATGTCCTTCGTAGGGGAGCACCGCGAAATACATCAGCGAGGGAAGGAGCGCGGGGAGGTCGTCCATCTGGTTCTTGTTGAGGCGCGCGTAGAGGAGGGATTCGACGCCACCGACGACGCCGGAGGCGGTCACGGTCGAGCGGGTGGCGCCGAGGGGGAGGAGCTCGCGGACTTTGGTGTCGATGCAGTTGGCGAAGTCGTCGAGCAGGGCGACCCGGCGCAGGGCGGCGTCGGGGGTGGCGGCCCGGGCCTCGACGATGACCATGCGGGCCGCCTCCGGCTCGGCGGCGGCGAATTCCAGGAGGGCATTGAAGCTACTGCGCATCCGGTCGCGCCAGATCTCGCCACCCTCCTCTGCCGCCGCCCCGATCCGGTCACGAAGGCGTGACGCGCAGGTGTCGAAGGCGGCGAGGAAACAGTCGTCTTTGTTGGCGAAGTGCTCGTAGAAGGTGGGCCGCGAGACGCCCGCGCGCTCGATCACGTCCTGCACGTTGGTCGAGCGGTATCCGAGTTCGGAGACGGCACGCAGCATCCCGACGAGGAGGCGCTCGCGCTGGATCGCCCGGACCAGATCACCCGGCAGCCGGCGCGGCCCCGAAGGGAAGCGACTGTCGCTGTCGGCGAGCATCTCGGCCGCGAGCTGGATCAACTCAGACGGCCACTCGTCCCCCAGCGCAGCCAGCAGGAAGTCCTGGTTGATCTGATTTCTGTCGGATGGGACCAAGAAACTGTCGTGTAGGGGTCCTTGATGTCCGGACCGGGAATTCCGACACTTACAACGTTCCTAAACGAGACGATCTATGTTTTTGCAACGTTAGCAGAAGAAATGTTGAGCGGAGCATGTATTTCTTGACACTGGGTATCATTGGCCGCATGCTCCCCAACCGACTTCGGGAGCATTCGTGAGCGCAACTCGGCCGCAACTACCTCAAGAGTTCATCGCCGCCCATAAGCGGCGGCGGATGATCGACGCGATGGCCGAACTCTGCGCCGAGCAGGGTTACGAGGCGACCAAGATCGCCGACGTCGTGAGCCGCGCCCACGTCGCGCGCAAAACTCTCTACGACAACTTCTCCGGCAAGGAGGAGCTCTTCCTCACCGCCTTCGACGTGACCGTGGCCGAGGCCGAAGCCCTGGTCGCGGAAGCCTGCGAATCGATCGACCCCGCCGACTGGCAGGCGCGGACCGAGGCCGGCCTGCGCGCCCTGCTCGGGTTCGTCGCCGCCCACCCGGCGGAGGCCAAGCTCTGCCTGCTCGAGGCGCCCGCGGCCAGCCCCGAGTCGGCGGCCCGCTACGAGGCCGCGCTCGAGGGCTTCATCAAGCAGGTTCGCGAGACGGCCCCGGGCGGCGCCGGGCGGCCCGCCACGCTCGACGATGCACTGGTCGGCGGCACGGTCTGGATCGTCCAGCGCGAAGTCCGTCGAGATGCGACCGAGAAGGTCGCCGATCTGCTCCCCGAGCTCACTCAGTTCCTTATTTCTCCGTACCGCGATGTAGGAAAAAGGTGACTGAGAAGTGGGTGCGAATGTGACTCCGCAATGTCACACTCTGAAGATCGGATGGATCGCCTGCCGCGCGGCCGCCACGGCTTGTCCCCTGAGTTTGTCGCCCGCAATCAGCGCGAGCGACTGATCTCGGCCCTCATCCTTACCCTCGCCGAGGTCGGGTATCAGAAAACCACGGTGTCGATGATCGGACGCCGGGCGGCGGTGTCGAAGAGCGACTTCTACAAGCACTTCGACAGTAAGGACGAGTGCTTCCTCGCCGCCTATGACCACGCGGTCGGCCGCATCCGCTCCGCGGTGGTCGAGGCCTGCGCAGTGAACCTCACCGCCGAGTGGGCGCTCCGCGTCCGGGCCGGCCTCACCGCCCTGCTGACCCTGCTGACGAGCGAGCCGCCGCTGGCGACGATCGTCCTGGCCGAGGGCCTGCGCGCCGGCCGCGGAATCTACGGCCGGTACCAGGGGGCGGTCGAGAGCTTCGTGCCGATGCTCCGCGAGGGCGCGCCCGACCCGCCCGGGTCGGCCCCGGTCCCACCCGCGACCGACGAAGCGGTGGTCGGCGGCATCGCCGCGCTGCTCAGCCGGCGGCTGCTCGGCGGCGAGGAGGAGGACCTCACCAAGCTGCTGCCGGACGTACTGGAGTTCGCCCTCGCTCCCCACCTCGGCACCGAGGGGGCGCGGCGAATAACCTCCGCTGGATGAGCGAGGCCCAGAGCGCGAGCGGCGTCTTTCCTTCGCAGGCCCTGGCCGAGGCGATCGAGCGCGAATGGGTCACCTCAGGTGAGTACCGCATCCGTCCCGAGGCGATCCAGCCCGCCAGCATCGACCTGCGGCTGGGCGACGAGGCCTGGGCCCTGCGCTGCTCCTTCCTTCCCGACGTCGACTCGACCGTCGAGGAAAAGGTCGAGGGCCTGGCGTTCCAGAAGGTCGACCTGCGCGACGGCGCCGTGCTAGAGCGCGACCGCCCCTACCTGGTGCCGCTGATCGAGCGCCTCGCGCTCCCGCAGGACGTCCGCGCCCGCGCCAACCCGAAGAGCTCGACCGGCCGGCTCGACGTCTTCACCCGCGTCATCACCGACCGCCACAACCGCTTCGACGACATCCGCCACGGCTACGAGGGGAAGCTCTACCTCGAGGTCGTGCCGCGCTCCTTCGCGATCCAGGTGAAGACCGGCCTCTCGCTGAACCAGCTCCGTCTGGCCCGCGGCGACGTCCGCCTGAGCGACACGCGGATCCGCGAGCTACAGGCCGAGTCGCCGCTCGTCTACCTCGGCTCCGACCCCGTCCCCGAGGCCGAGCTGGCGGTCTCCGACGGCCTCTTCCTCAGCCTCGACGTCTCCGGGTCCGCCGATCGCGTCGTCGGCTACCGGGCGAAGAAGAACAGCCTGCCGGTCGATCTCGGCAAGATCCGCGCCTACCGCTGGAGCGACTATTGGGATCCGGTCTACCCGGAGTCGGGCGGCAAGATCGTGCTCGAGCCGGAGATCTTCTACCTCCTGCTCTCCGCCGAGGGCGTCTCGATCCCGCCACAGATCGCCGCCGAGATGATGGCCTACGACCCCACCGCCGGTGAGCTTCGCACCCACTACGCGGGCTTCTTCGACCCCGGCTTCGGCTTCGACCCGGCCGGAGCGCGGCCCGGCAGCCGCGCGGCCCTCGAGGTCCGTGCCCGCGACGTCCCCTTCATGGTCGAGCACCGCCAGCCGGTCTGCAAGCTGGGCCTCGAGTGGATGGAGTCCCCGGCCGAGCGCCTCTACGGCGCCGACCTCGGCTCGAACTACCAAGGCCAGGTGACGATGCTCTCCAAGCACTTCGAAGAGCAGACCGCCGGCGTCTAGCCGGCGGCCCGGCCAACCCCAAACCCCACACTTCCTCCCAGGTTCCCCAACCTCGTGCGCATCCCACGGGACCCGAGATGTTGATGGGGAAGCGTGACGGGGGTGTGGAGTTCCTGACGGACCCCTCACGCAACTCGGACGGCCGCCACCGTTCGAGCCATCGTGTCGATATGCGAACATATGTTCGTATGAGGTGGGACGAGCAGAAGGTCGAGAACGACATGCGGCTCCCCGGGGTCGGCGACGGCACCGTGGTCCGCACCTTCGACGCCCCGGAGGCGATGGGGATCAACTTCCACGAGGTCCGCGCCCGCTCGGCCCTCAACCACGTCCCCGGGGAAAGCTTCGGCTTCAGCTGGACCATCAACCCCTACCGGGGCTGCACCCATGCCTGCGTCTTCTGCCTCGACGGCCCCACGCCGATCCTGCTGGCCGATGGGCGTTCGAAACCCATCGCCGATCTACACATCGGCGACGCGATCTACGGGACGGTGAGGCGGGGTGACCACCGGCGCTACGCGGTGACCGAAGTCCTCGCCCATTGGCAGACCCGCAAGGCCGGGTACCGAGTCATCCTCGAGGACGACACCGAGCTGATCGCGAGCGGAGACCATCGCTTCCTCACCGACCGCGGCTGGAAGTACGTCACCGGAGCCGAAGCGGGCCCGTTGCAGCGGCCGTTCCTGACCACGAACAACAAGTTGATGGGGATGGGGTCACTCGGTCCTCCCGGAGAGGAGAACGAGGAGTATCGGCGGGGTTACCTCTGCGGGATGATCCGCGGCGACGGCCACGTCGGCAGCTACTCCTACGAGCGGCCCGGGCGAACCCGCGACGACCATCACCGCTTTCGCCTCGCGCTCGCCGACCTCGAGGCGCTCGGCCGTTCCCGGGATTACCTGGCGAGCGCGGGCGTGGGGACCAACGAGTTCGAGTTCCACCAAGCCAACGATCGACATCGCGCGATCCGGGCGATCCGCAACTACTCCCGCGACGGCGTCGACCGGGTTCGCGGTCTGATCGAGTGGCCTCGCGATCCCAGCCCCGATTGGCATCGAGGCTTCCTCGCCGGGATCTTCGACGCTGAGGGAAGCTGCAGCGGCTCGCTGCGGATCGCCAATGCTGACGAGGCGATGATCGGCCGGACCGTTGAGGGACTGCGTCACCTCGGCTTCTCTTATGTGGTCGAGGGTCCGAACAAGATCGGTGTCCGCTACGTCCGCCTGCTGGGAGGCCTGCGGGAGCAACAGAGGCTGTTCTCCCGGATCGACCCCGCGATCTGCCATAAACGCTCGATCGCCGGAATCGCGATCAAGTCGCCCGCCAAGCTAGGCGTCGTCTCGATCGAGCCGCTCGGCAAGGAGATCGAGATGTTCGACATCTCCACCAGGACCGAAGACTTCATCGCCGACGGTGTCGTCAGCCATAACTGCTTCGCCCGGCGCACCCACAGCTACCTGGACCTGGACGCCGGTCGGGACTTCGAGCGGGAGATCGTCGTCAAGGTGAACGTGCCGGAGCTGGTGCGGGCGGAGGTGGCGCGGCCGAGTTGGAAGCGGGAGCTGGTCGCGCTGGGGACGAACACGGATCCGTATCAGTGGTGTGAGTCGAAGTACCGGATGCTGCCGGAGATCCTGGAGGCGCTGCTGGCCGCGGGGACGCCGGTGTCGGTGCTGACCAAGTCGCCGCTGGTGATGCGGGACATCGAGATCTTCGAACGGTTCCGGGACGCTGGGCTGAGGGTGTCGGTGAACCTGTCGGTGCCGACCCTCGACGAGAAGGCGTGGCGACTGACCGAGCCGCACACGCCGAGCCCGAGCGCGCGGCTCGACGCGGTCGCGGAGCTGCGGCGACGTGGCATCCAGTCGGGGATCCTGATCGCCCCGTTGATGCCGGGCATCAACGACAGCCCGGAGCAGGTCGAGCCGATCGTCGCGCGGGCGAAAGAAGCCGACGCGACCTTCCTCGGCGGGGTCGCGCTGCATCTGCGCGGCGAGGTGAAGGACGTCTACTTCGGCTGGCTGCGCGAGAAACGTCCCGACCTCATGCCCGAGTACGAACGCCTCTACGGCAAACGCGCCTACATGCGCCCGGAGGACAGGAAGAAGACGACCCGCGCTCTCCGCGGCTGGGGCCAGCAGCGGATGCGCAGCAACTATATCGAGGGCGCCCGCAAGTCCCAGCCGTTTGCCAAAGCGGCCCCCGAGCCCGCGCAGAGCAGCCTGTTCTAAGCGCCGGCCTGAGGCGGCGTGGGCCAGCCTCGCAAGGACGCAAGGAAGCGAGCTGAGGGGAGCGCACTTCTAGTGCGTGACCCGAAGCGAGCGACCGAGGACGCCGCGAGGCGCCCCCACGCCACCTCAGGCCCCTTCGTCGAGCTGGGAGAACAGGCAGTCGCGCGCGGATTTGTCGCTGCGGAAGGCGTGGAACCGGGCGCCGTGGCGGATGCGGCCGGCGGCCGCGTGGTCGTAGCCGACCTCGATCACCAGCTCGGGCCGGAGGCCGACCCACTCAAGGTCGCGGCCGCCGGTCCAGCGGCTGGGCTCGGCGCTTCCGGCCTCCCCCGTCTCCAGCGGCGCCAGCATCGCGGGCATGCTGCGTTTCGCCGCCGCGCTGAAGCCGGAGATGTGCCCGACCGTGCGCAGGTCGTCACCGTCGTAGAGGCCGAGGATCAGCGAGCCGACCGTGCCCTCCTCTTTGCCCGGCCGCCAGCCCATCACGACGCAATCGATCGTCCGCTCGCGCTTCACCTTCGCCATCCCCTTGCGTTTGCCGGGGATGTAGGGGGCATCCAGCTGCTTCGCCATCACGCCCTCGATCGACGCCAGCCACTTCTCCGCCTGGGCTTCGTCGCCGGTCAGCGGAGTGAGCTCGAGGCCCGCCTCGCCGGCGATCCGCTCGAGCCGCTCGCGGCGCTCGCGCAGCGGCGCGTCGAGCAGAGCTTCGTCCCCCTCCGCCAGCAGGTCGAAGGCGATGTAGGTCGCCGGGATCTCCTCGCTGAGCAGCTTGATCCGACTCTCGGCCGGGTGGATCCGCTGCTGCAGCAGGTCGAATTCCACCTCGCCGCTCGCGCCGCGGATCACCAGCTCGCCGTCCAGCACCCACCGTCCCGGCGCCCACTCGAGCTCCGGGAAGTAGCGCGCCAGCGGTTTGCCCGCCCGCGACTGGACGTAGGCCTCGCCGCCGTCGACGAAGATGAGCGCGCGGAAGCCGTCGAGCTTCGGCTCGTACGCCCACTCCTCCCCGCTCGGCAGCGCTTTGCGGGTCAGCGCGAGCTGCGGTTTGATCGGCGGCGAGAGCGGCAGGGGCACCCCGCCAGGCTACCCGGCGGTGGCGCGTTCGCGACGGGCGCGGCTCTCGCGCGGGTCCGCGATCGGCACCGCGGCGAGCAGTTTCTTCGTGTAGGGATCGCGCGGGTGCTCGCAGACCTGGTCGGCGCCACCGGTCTCGACGATCTTGCCGTGGTTCATCACCGCGATCCGGTCGGAGATGTGACGGACGACGCCGATGTCGTGGGCGACGAAGACGTAGGTGAGGCCCATCTCGTCCTGCAGGTCGTCGAGCAGGTTGACGATCTGCGCCTGGATCGAGACGTCGAGCGCCGACACCGGCTCGTCGCAGAAGACCAGCTTGGGACCCAGCGCGAGCGCCCGGGCGATCCCGATCCGCTGCCGCTGACCGCCGGAGAATTCGTGCGGGAAGCGGTTGTAGTGCTCGGGCGAGAGGCCGACCCGCTCCAACAGGCTTTCGACTTTGGTGCGCAGCTCCTTGCCGCTCGCCACCTTCTGGATCTTCAGCTGGTCGCCGACGATCTGGCCGATCCGCTTGCGGGGATTCAGCGAGGCGTAGGGGTCCTGGAAGATCATCTGGATCTCCCGCCGCAGCGGGCGCATGTCGCGGCGCCCCAGCCCGACGATCTCCCGACCCTCGAACTTGACCGACCCCGAGGTCGGCTTGAGCAGCTGCAGCACCGCCCGGCAGGCCGTCGACTTGCCGGACCCCGACTCCCCCACCAGCCCCAGGGTTTCGCCCTTGTTGACGGTGAAGCTGATCCCGTCGACGGCGCGGACCTGGTCGACTTCGCGGTCGATGAGGAGCCCCGACTTGATCGGGAAGTGCTTCACCAGGTCGGTCACCTCGAGCAGCGTCTCGCCCTTGGCGACCTCCGTGGAGAACGTCGAGGCGTCGCTACTCACGGGGTGCCTCCAGCCCGATCCGCCCTTCGACCTCGCGCAGCTTCTTCTTCTGCTCCGGGGCCAGCCAGCAGCGGTCGCGGTGGTTCGGTTCCTCGGGCAGGCGCGCGTCCAGGCCGGGGACCACGGAGCATTTGCCGAACTCGTGCGGACAGCGTGGCCGGAAGGCGCAGCCGGTCGGCAGGTGCAGCAGCGACGGCGGCGCGCCCGAGATCTGCGGCAGCCGGTGCGGGCGTGGCTGGTCGAGCCGGGTCAGCGACCCGAGCAGCCCCCAGGTATAGGGGTGCTGGGGGTCGTAGAAGATGTCGTCGAGGGTGCCGCGCTCGACCACCTTCCCCCCGTACATCACCAGCACCCGGTCGGCGACTTCGGCGACCACCCCGAGATCGTGGGTGATCAGGATCGTCGCCAGGCCGCGGCCGCGGTTGAGGTCCTGGATCAGGTCGAGGATCTGCGCCTGGATCGTCACGTCGAGCGCCGTGGTCGGCTCGTCCGCGATCAAGACGCTCGGCTCCAACGCCAGCCCCATCGCGATCATCGCCCGCTGGCGCATGCCGCCGGAGAATTCGTGGGGGTAGGCGTCGACGCGCTTCTCGGCATCGGGGATGCCGACCGCTTCCAGCAGCTCGATCGCCCGCCGGCGCACGCCCTTCCGATCGACCTTGGAATCGTGGGCGCGGATCGCCTCGATGATCTGCGTACCGACCGTGAAGACCGGGTTCATCGAGGTCATCGGGTCCTGGAAGATCATCGCGATCTGGGAGCCGCGGATCCGCTGCAACTGCGATTCCGAAAGGGTGGTCAGCTCCTCGCCCCGCAGCTTCACCGACCCCTCGATGTGGGAGTTCGGGGAGCGGGTGAGGCCGATCAGGGTCTGGGCGGTGACGCTCTTGCCCGAGCCCGACTCGCCGACGATCGCCAGCACTTCGCCCGGTTCGAGGGTGAAGTCGACGCCATCGACCGCCTGGATCCGGCCGTCTTCGGTGGCGAATCCGACGCGCAGGTCGTCGACTTCGAGCAGCGGGCCGCCGCCGGATCCCGGCGACACGGGCTGGGTTTCGGGCGTCGCGCTCACGTCGCCGAGGTCCCCAGGCGGATCCGCGGATCGAGGTAGGCGTAGGCGATGTCGACCAGGATGTTGAAGAGGACGATGAAGAAGGCACCGAAGAGCGTCACCGCCATGATCGAGGGGAAGTCCTGGGTCTGCAGCGCTTCGGCGGTGAAGAGGCCGACCCCTTCGATGTTGAAGAGCGACTCGGTGACGATCGCCCCACCGCCGATCAGGACGCCGAAGTCGAGGCCGAAGAGGGTGATCACCGGGATCAGTGAGTTTCGCAGCACGTGTTTGGTCATCACCCGGCGCTGGCTGAGCCCCTTGGCCCGGGCCGTCCTGACGTAGTCCTCGTTCATCACGTCGAGCATCGAGGAGCGCAGAACGCGGCTGTAGAAGCCGGCGAAGAGGACGGCGAGCGAGATCCAGGGGAGGATCAGGTGGCTTGCCCACTTCCCCGGGTTCGACAGCGGTTCATAGCCGCTCGCGGGGAAGATTTCGATCTTGTAGGTGAAGTAGTAGAGGAGGATCGAGGCGAGCCAGAAGACCGGCATCGAGACGCCGATCAGGGCCAGCACGGTCAGCCCACGGTCGAGCCAGCCACCCGACCTGACGGCGGATAGATAGCCGAACAGGAACCCGAAGGAGAGCCAGATGATCGCCGCGCCGATGCAGAGCGAGGCGGTCGCCGGGATGCCTTCGGCAATCCGCTGGTCGACGTTGATGTGGGACTGGAAGGACTCCACCTTGCCGGTGAAGATCAGCTTCATCTGGGTCCAGTACTGCTCCGGCAGGGACTTGTCGAAGCCCCATTCTTCTTCGACGTTCTTGATCAGCTGCGGGGTCGCGTTCTTCCCCGCGATCCGCTGCGCCGGGTTGGTCGCCGGGACGACGTTGAAGATCAGGAAGACGAGGACGGAGATCGCGAAGAGGACGGCGATCGCTCCGAGGATTCGACGGACGAGGAAGCGGAGCATCGGGTCAGACCGGTCCGATCGCCTCGGTGTCGGCGGTGCCCGAGCGGGCCTCGAAGCGCACCTTGGATTTCGGGTCCAGCGCGTCCCGGAGCCCGTCGCCGAAGACGTTCACCGAGAGGACGGTGAGCAGGATCGCGGTGCCCGGGATGATCGTCAGCAGGGGCTGGGAGTACAACGCCTGGAAGCCTTCGGAGATCATCGTTCCCCAGGAGGAGCTGGGTGGCTGGACGCCCGCGCCGAGGTAGGAGAGCACCGCCTCGAGCAGCATGTTGTTGGCGATGTTCAAGGTGAAGAAGACGATGATCGTCGACATCAGGTTCGGCAAGATCTCGAGGAACATGATCCGGGTCGGTCCGGCCCCCTGGGCGACCGCCGCCTCGATGAACTCTTTCTCACGCAGGGCGAGGATCTCCCCACGCAGGGGTCTCGCCATATAGGGCGTGTAGACGAAGCCGATGATCAAGGTCGGGATCCAGAGCGAGCTCGACTTCACGTGGATCGGCCCGATCACGAGGCCGCCGACGGCTAAGACGATGCCCAGCGCCAGCGACAGGAGGACGACCGGGAAGGCCCAGATCACGTCCATGACGCGGGAGATCACGGTGTCGGTGAAGCCGCCGTAGAAGCCGGCCAGCAGGGCGAAGACGACGGACAGCAAGGTGGTGATGATCGCCGCGACGATCCCGATGAAGAGCGAGGCACGGCCACCGTAGAGCAGGCGGACCATCTCGTCGCGGCCGAGGTGGCCGTCGGCGCCGAGGAAGAACTTGCCGCCCGCGGCGAACCACTGGGGGCCGATCGATTTGCCGCTCGGTTCGACCACTTCCTTCACTTCGTTGCCCTCGTGGAGTTTCTCGAGGGTGTGGGTGGTGTTCGGGCCGGTGTGGGCGACGTGGTTGGCCCAGACCGGGGCGAGCGCGCAGCAGATCAGGATCAGCAGGAAGACCGCGAGCGCGAAGAGGGCGAACTTGTTGCGACGCAGTCGACGCCAGGCGATCGCCCAGGGCCCACCGCGCTGACCGTCGCCCGCGGCTTCGCCCTCGACCTCGGCGACGAGTTCGGGGTCCCCGGTGACGGTGCCCCGCGAGGCGGCCCCTGGTGAAGGGACCGCCTCGTTGCCGGGTTTCTCAGAATCGGGGGACACCAGCGCGAACTAGAACCGGGCTATTCCGTGAATTCGAGACTGGTGAGTTCCGTCTCGAAGGTCGGGTTCCAGATCGCGGATTCCAGGTTGATGTTTTCGCTGACGAAGAGCGACAGCGTCCGGGTCCCATACGGAGCCCAGGCGGCTTCCTTCATGAATTCTTCGTCGAGTTCGGTGTAGCCGGCTTCCTGTTCGGGGCCGAGCTGTTCTTCGGACAGTTTGTTGATTTTCGCGTTCAGAACCTTGTTGTTGGTCTGCGAGAAATTCTGATTGTTGGTCGGCTGGATGTTTTCCCCGTTGAGCAGGAACATGAAGTCGTTCGGGTGCGGATAGTCCTCGAACCAGTCGGCGAACCCGGTGTCCAGGTTCGGGGTCGACGTGTTCCCGATCACGGTGAAGTAGTTGTCGGGGTTGAGGATCTTCAATTCGACCTTGAACCCGATTTCTTCGAGGACGCCCTGGTAATACGTTCCGGCGTCGTTGTTCGGGCTCTCGGTATCGGTCCAGACGGTGACTTCTTTGTCCTTCACGCCCGATTCGGCGACGAGTTCCTTCGCCTTCTTGACGTCGTGCGGGAACAATTCGATTTTCTTGTAGCCAGGCATGCCGGGCGGCAGGATCTGCTGCGTGCCGACGATCTGGCCGGTGTAGATCCGTTCCAGCGCCGCCGGGTCGACCGCGTAGTTGACCGCTTCACGGACTTTCAGGTTGTTGAACGGTTCCTCCGACTGGTTCATCCAGAAGTAATAGGTCGAGATCGTCGGCTCCTGCCGGAACTGGGTGCCTTCGAATTTTTCTTTGACTTCCTGGTACCGATCGGTCGGGGGCGGATCGAAGATCCAGTTGAGCTTGCCGTTTTCGACGTCGTTCACCTGGGTCGACTGGTTGCGTTGAACTTCGATTTCGATCTTGTCGACGTGGCCCGCCGGGATTTCCGTCATCTGTTTGCCGTTGTCTTTGGCCCAGTACGGATTCCGTTCGTAGTCCCAGCCTCGACCCGGCTCCGATTTGGTGATCATGTACGGCCCCGAAGCGGGGATCGGGCTGGCCGACTGATCTTCGTCCGGCGTCTTCTGCGGGACCGGCGCGACGAACATCAGCGCGAGCTCGTTGTTGAACGTGCCTCGCGGGTTCACCAGGTTGATGACGATTTCGCCGGTCTTTTCGTTGACCTTGATGCCGGGGATGCCGCCCTTCTTGGTTTCGGCGAACTTTTCGGCCCCGACGATGTCGGTGTAGAACGGCGAGCCACCCGAGTTGGTCAGGAAGGCGCGTTCGACGGCATATTTGAAGTCACCGGCTTTGATCGGTTCGCCGTTGGAGTATTTGAGGCCTTCACGCAGGAACAGCGTGTAGGTCTTGTCGCCGTTGGTGACTTTCGGCAGTTCTTTGGCGAGGCCCGGGATGATTTCCGCGCCTTCTTCTCCCGAGGCGTGTTTGTAGGTGAGCAGCGGGATGTAGACCGGACGCATCGCGGTCCAACCCTCCGCCGTGTAGGAGATCTGCGGATCCATGTAGTCGGGGAACGAGGTGTAGGCCCCCTTCAGGGTCCCGCCTTCGCTGCCGCCGCCTTCAGATTCAGCCGACCCACCTTCCGAGGTCGAGGACGACGAGCTGGAGCTTGAGCTCCCGCCGCCACACGCGGCCAATCCGACCGCCAAGACCGCTGCGAGTGCAGCGACCAGCAAGAACAACGGCAACTTCTTCACGACCCGACCTCCGAATTAGGTATTGGCATGCCTCCTGGCAGCAACTCCAGCACAACGTCGTTGCTTTCGTCAAGCGGAAATCCGCCATCCGGCCGCGCGGCACGCGATGGGTGCCAACTTCGGGCGAGGGGCACGATGAGAAGAGCGATGGCCAGGACCCCGAAACCGGACACGGCGAACGTCAGCCGCGTCGACCCGACGGCGGCCAAAACCCCTCCTAGAGCGAAGCCCACCCCAGGCATCGCCGCTGCAACTGATTCCAGGACGGCCATGATCCGGGCCTGCATACCCGACTCGGTCAACTCTTGAACAGCGCTGATGGCGGAGACCCACTCGACTCCGTTGCCGAGCCCGCCGAGAACGGAGAAAGCACAAGCGACGGCCAAGGTCGGCGCGATCCCCATTCCTAGGTAGCTGATGCCGACCGTCACGGTCGAGAGGAGCAGCAGGACCATCAGCGGGGTCTTCTGGACCCGGGCGAAGATGAGGCTGCCGCCGACCATGCCGACGCCCCAGGTGGTGAGGAGGATCCCGTAGCCGGTGTCGGAGGCGCCGAGCGTTTCCTTCGCGTAGACGACCTCCAGCGGGGCGACCGCGGAGAAGAAGATGAAGGCGAGGCCCTGCGCGACCAGCACCCGCCGCAACCGGGCCTGCTCGCGGACGTAGGCGACGCCGGCCTTGACCCGGTCCCAGGTGCCGCCCTCTTCCGGCTCTGACCGCGGCAGCACGCCGGCGGTCACGATGACCAGGGCGACGACGTAGAAGGACGCGGCGTTCAGGTAGAGCGCCGCCTGCACGCCGATGCCGGCGACGACCAGCCCCGCCAGCGCCGGGCCGACCGCCGCCCCGGTGGTGAAAGCGATGTTCAGGAGCCCATTGCCCTGGCGCAGTTCGCCGGTCGGCTCGAGCAGCGAGACGACGATCGCCCGGGTCAGGGAGCGGCCGGCGAGGGCCATGGTGCCGTCGATCGTGGCGACGGCGATCACCAGCGGCAGGGAGAAGTGCGTGGCCAGCACGGCCAGGACGCCGAAGGCCGCCACCTCGACGACATATATGAGTGGCAGGACGACCCGAGGCCGCATCCGCTCGACCCGCGTGACCAGCAGCGGCCCCAGGAAAGCGGGCAGAAAACGGGTCCCGAGGAAGAGCCCCGCGGTCGCCAGCGGGCTGTTCGTCAGTTCGAAGACGAGAACCGACAGGGCGACGATCCCCATCCAATCGCCCATCTCGTTGATCGAGTAGGTCGCGAGCAGGCGCCGGAACAGCGGCCGCTTCAACGGCCCTTTCAAGCGCGATTCCTGCACGAGCATCCCTTCTGTCTACCTAATTTATGCACAAGTTTTCCTGCAGTTGCACAAGTTTCGGACAGCTTGTGCTACAACTTCCGTGTCGCTGTTGGAAGTTTTTGCACCCGTACGCACGAGTTGCGGGCTTCAATCACCACGGAAGGGGATCTAACATGACTTTTCGTTCGAATTAATTTCAGCCTCGGCGAGCAGCCAATTGCGCTCGTCGAACCAAGCTTCTGAAAGGGCGTCCACTCGGGGCGCCCTTTCTTTTTGCCCAAGTGCGGCGAATCTTGTGCACGGCCTGAAATGGCTGCTCCGGAGTCCTCTTGCAATTCGAAGGTCATATGGCCAGAGGCGCTTGTTGGGCTTGATATGCGGCTTTATCCTGCAACTTGCCTTATTAAGCCGCCTCCAGCGGTCGATAAAGCAAGACCGACCCAAAGTCGGACACCACCCCGCCATCACATGCCCGAGGAAGCCAACCGTCTAGCCGGCCGGACCACCGTCGCTCGCAACGTCGGGATGGTGCTGCTCGTCGTCGTGCTCGCGGTCGCGGTGATCACCGCTCCCTCGGCGAACTGGGACCTCGCGCTGCTCGGCGTCCTGCTCGGCTTCGCCGCCTTCAGCGACCTGACCGCCAAGGTCGTCGACGGAAAGGCTGAAGATCTCGGGCAGCTTCCCGGCGCTGGTCCTCGCGATGGTCTTCCTCGGTGGCTCGCCCGCCGCCCTGATGGGCCTGGCGACTGCCTTCATCGGCTGGACTGCGCTGGCGCGAACCGGTGTCACTCCTTCATCCAGAACCTCCTCAACTACTCGCTCTTCACGCTCGCCGGAGGCCTGGCCTTCCAGGGAATGGTCAACCTGACCGGGGTCAACGAGCACGAAGTCGGCTTCTACATCCTGATCTTCGGCGTCTTCTGCTTCGCGCTGATGCTCAACTTCTCCGTCCTGGCCCTCTACATCCGGCTACGTCCAGGAAACCTCCTACTTCAAGCAGGTCCAGAACGCCGCTGCTGCCGCTGCTGCCGTCGGAGCTCATGGCCGCACTGATGGCGGTCGGGGTCGCCTTCCTCTACGTCCAGGTGGGCATCGCCGCGGTCGCCCTCTTCGGCGTCGTCCTGATCACCTTCCAGTACCTGCTCGGCGCCTTGCTCGTGTCCCAGCAGCGGGCGGTGGAGCTGCAGAACCGCTCCAACGAGCTGGCCAGCTTCCAGGTGGGGATGTTGAGCGCGCTGCTGCGCACGCTCGACCTGCGGGACCAGATGACGGCGCGGCACTCGGCCGCGGTGGCGCGGTACTCGCGGGCGATCGCCCAGCGGGCCGGCTTCTCGCGCCAGGAGGAGGAGCTGGTCCACATCGCCGCGCTCCTGCACGACATCGGCAAGTTCATCCTCCCCGACCGGATCCTGAAGGCGAACGTGCCGCTCACCGACGAGGACTGGATGCTGATCAAGCGCCACCCGCAGCAGGGCGCGCGCGTCGTCTCCTCGCTGGACGGCTACGGCCCGGTGGCGGACATCATCCTCGCCCACCACGAGCGGATCGACGGCAAAGGCTATCCGCGCGGTCTCAAAGGCGACGAAATCCCCGAGCTGGCCCGGATCATCTCCGTCTCCGACACCTACGACGTGATGACCGCCCGCGACTCCTACCGCACGCCGATGTCGAGCCAGGACGCGATCGCCGAGCTCCGCCGCGTCGCCGGCGCCCAGCTGGACGCACGCTTCGTCGAGGTCTTCATCGAACTGCTGGAGGGCCAGGACGTCTCCTTCCAGCACGGCGAGGCGGCCGACTTCGAGAAGGAGCTCGCGCTCGAGGCCAGGATCGCCGAGACCGCCAGCCCCGACGGAGCGAACAACCGCTTCCAGGTCGCCGGCGTCCAGAGCTCGTAGGGGCGCGCCGCGCCGGTCCCGTCCCCCGCCTGCACCTCGGACCGGCGCGCCGCGCCCTGGTCGTGGGTCGGGAGGACGTGGCGCGTGTCCTGGGACGAAGCCGGCACGAAGTCGTGAAGAAATGCAGGTGTCCGGTGCGCCTTCCGTGCGTGTCCCCGGCCGCGCCCTCGGTGCGTTCGTCGCTTGTGCCGTATATGACCCCAAGCGACGAACGCACCCGGAGGGGACGGGGGGGGACGCGGGCGTAGGCGCGTGGGAGACGCACGGAAGCGTCACTCCGTGCGGCTCAACTCAGCGAGCGGCCGGAAGCCCGATGGGGAAGTGTGTCGTCCCTCCCGGCCCGGAGGTGCCGCGGCTTCGGGGCCCTGTAGGTTGGCGGCCATGCGAGCGGTGACTTTTCAGGCCCCCGGCGAGGTGCGGATCGAGGAGCGGCCGGAGCCGGTGCTCGAGCACGCCGACGAGGCGATCATCGCGATCGAGGCGAGCGGGGTCTGCGGCTCCGATCTGCACATCTACCACGGCCGCGTGCCGGTCGAGCCGGGGACGGTCATCGGCCATGAGTACGTCGGGAAGGTGCTGGCGGTCGGGGACGGGGTGACGCGGGTCGCCGTCGGCGATCGGGTGCTGGGCTGCTTCCACGTCGCCTGCGGCAGTTGCACCGCCTGCCTGCGCGGGGACTACCACCGCTGCGAGCGGGGGCGGACCTTCGGCCACGGCTCGACCCTCGGCTCGCTGCCCGGGACGCAGGCCGACCAGGCCCTGGTCCCCTTCGCCGACATGGTCCTGCGCAAGGTGCCGGACGGCATGTCGGCGGACGTGGCCCTGTTCGCCGGCGACGTGATGGGGACCGGCTACCACGCGGTCGCCCACGCCGGGATGAAGGAGGGCGACACGGTGGCGGTGCTGGGGCTCGGCCCGGTCGGGCTCTGCGCCGTGCAGGCGGCCGTTGCGGGCGGCGCGGCCCACGTCTTCGCGGTCGACTCGGTCGCGCAGCGGCTCGACCTGGCGGCCCGGTTCGGCGCCACGCCGGTCCACCTCACCGAGGGCGACGCGAAGGCGGAGGTGCGCGGGGCGAGCGGCGGCCGCGGCGCCGATGTGGTGATCGAGGCGGTGGGTCGCCCTGAGGCGGTCGAGGCGGCGATCGGGCTCGCCCGCAACGCGGGGACGGTCTCGGGGATCGGCGTGCAGGTCGGCCGCTCGGAGATGAACCTCGGCCTCGCCTGGCTGAAGGGTCTCGACCTGCGGCTCGGCCTGGCCAACGTGATCGCCCACGTCGACCGGGTCCTGGCGCTGCTCGACTCGGGCAAGCTCGACCCCTCTCCGCTGGTGACCCACCACATGAAGCTCGACGACGCGGTCGAGGCGTACGCGATCTACGACCGCCGCGAGGCGCTGAAGATCATCCTCACCCCGTGAGGATCGGCGCCGCCCGGGTAGGTTGAGGGCATGGCGCTCTTGGGTGACGAGGAGATCGAGGCGAAGCTCGGCGGGCTGGACGGCTGGGAGCGGCGCGGCGCGGCGATCGCGAAGGCCTTCGACCGTGGCGACTTCGTCGGCTCGGTCGGCTTCGTCGATTCGCTGGTCGCGCCGGCCGAGGCGATGGGCCACCACCCCGACCTGGAGATCTCCTGGAGCACGGTGACGGTGACGATCTCCACCCACTCCGAGGGTGGCCTCACCGCGGCCGACTTCGAGCTCGCGGAGAAGATCGACGCGCTCGCGTAGGGCGCGGCGCTCAGCGGGCGAGCGCCGCGACCAGGCGTCGGCCGCACTCGAGGCCGGGGTCCTTCTCCGGGTTGTAGCAACCGAGGGACACGCCGATCAGCCCTTCGGAGGCGACCAGGGGCTCCAGCACGGCGGCGAGCTCGTCCCAGTCAAGACCTTCCGGCTGCAGGTAATCGGTCGCCGGGAAGACCGCTTCGTCGAGAACGTCGACGTCGAGGTGGAGCCAGAAGGGGCCGGCCGCCGCCAGGCGCGCCGCCGCCTCGGCCGCCGCCTCCCCCACGCCGCGCTCGCGCAGTTCCGCGGCTCCATATAGGAGGGGCGCGCGCACCAGGTCCTCGGGTTGGCGCATGCCGTCGGCGATCGACTCGGCGCGGTCGCGGAACCCGATCAGGGCGGTGCGCTCGGGAATCGCGGTGGCGCCCCCGGCGGCCTCGACCCAGGCCGTCGGGCCGATCCCGATGGCGACCGCGATCGGCATGTCGGCGGCCTCGCCGGTGGTCGAGGTCTCGCCGTCGTAGAGGTCGAGGTGGCCGTCGACGTGGGCGAGGCCGAGCGGCGCGCCGAGCACGTCGCGGGCGCCGGCGAGGGCCCCGGGCAGCTCGGCGCAGCAACCGCCGATCAGGAATGGGCGCTCCTCGGCGGCGAGCGCGGCGGCGACGGCGGCGCGGATCGCCCCGGTGCAGGCGAGCACGTCGGGGCTCGCCACGATGCCCGTTGCCGGGTCGCGCTCCTCGCCGCGGATCCGTACCGCGAGGTCGCCCTCGTCGCGGGCGCCGAGGGCTTCGGGCAGGCCGAGCTCGCGCAGGGTTCCCGGACCCAACTCGGTGCCGCCGGAGCGGCCGACCGAATCGACCGGGACGCCGATCGTCACCGTCGCATTCATGCCGCGCAGCCTGACAAACTCGGAGGCGATGGCCAAGCGCAGGAAGAAGTCGGCACCGGGACGGCGGCAGCGCGAGAAGGCGCCGACCGTCTCCTACACCGACCCCGAGGGCAACGTGCTGGTCCTGCGCGAAACGCTCAGCGCCGCGACCGTCGCCAAGATCGGCGAGGCGCCGGCGAGCCACGCCGCCAACCTGGAGGACGCCTGGGCGCGGCGCGAGGAGACCTTGTTCGAGCGCCTGGCGGTGTCCTGGGAGATCGCCGGGCTGCCGCTCGACGACCAGAAGATGCTGCTCGGCCGCTACCGGATGGCCGACGCCGAGTCGCGCGCCTGGGTGCGGCGGACGATCGCCGCCCACCTCGAGCATCACATCCCCGAGCTCGCCTGACCATGGCCGAGGAGCTGCGGATCGACGAGCGGCTGGCGATCCCGCTGGCCGAGATCGAGCTGCGCGCCAGCCGCTCCTCCGGGCCGGGCGGCCAGCACGCCAACGTCACCTCCTCACGGGTGGAAGCGGTCTTCGACGTGGAGGCGTCGCACTCGCTCGACGAGGCGCGCCGGGCGCGGCTGCTGGAGCGGGCCGGGCCGGTCGTCACCGCGGTGGCCCAGGACGGGCGCAGCCAGTACCGCAACCGGGAACTGGCGCTGAGCCGCCTCGCCGCAAAGCTCGCCGCCGCCCTGCGCGTCCCCAAGCACCGGCGTCCGACCAGGCCGACGAAGGCCTCCCGCCGCCGTCGCCTCGACGCGAAGCGCCGCACCGGCGAGCGCAAGCAGGCCCGGCGCCGCCCGAGCTCCGACGACTGACCGATGAGTTCGGGCTCCGCCACGGGTCCTACATCCAGGACCACTACGAGAGGAGAGCGATGCTCAGCGACAGCAAGGCGTTCAGCGGGATCGGGGTCGACGACCTCGAGGCGGCGCGCAAGTTCTACGGCGAGACCCTGGAGCAGCGGGTCGAGGTGCTCGACGAGGGCAACGGCCTGATGACCCTGCACCTGGCCGGCGACCGACCGACCCTGATCTACCAGAGTCCCGGCATGACCCCGCCGAGCTACACCGTCCTGAACTTCCCGGTCGACGACGTCGACGCGGCGGTCGAGTGGCTCACCGGCCGCGGCGTCACCTTCGAGCGCTACGAGGGCATGCCCCAGGAGCCCAACGGCGTGATGAAGGCCGGCGGCCCCGACATCGCCTGGTTCAAGGACCCGGCCGGCAACACCCTGTCGGTGCTGAAGGAGGACTAGCCGCAAAGAGCGACCAGGTCCCCGAGCCGAGGGGGAGAGATCGTCGGGCTGTCGCCTTGGACGGCAGTGCCGACGATCAGCCGCTTCCACGGGATAGACATCGAGATGTACTTCGACGACCACGGGTTTCCGCACTTCCACGCCTAACACGCGGACGGCGGCGCGAAGATCCGGATCGACACCCTTGAGATCATCAAGAGCAACCTTGCCCGACGACATCTCCGCTTCGTGCTTGCCTGGGCCGAGATTCATCAAAGAGAGCTCGAAGAAAACTGGCGTCGCGCCCGAGCCCGTGAAAGGCTGCTTCCGATCGAGCCGCTGAAATGATCGGACTGACTCCAGATATCACCGCCGTCGAGGTTCTGCGCCACGGCGAACTCAGGCTGACCTTCGCCGACGGGACGCAGGGTGACGTCTACGTCCTGAACCGCATGTGGGGACCGGTATTCGAGGACGCCCGGACCCCCGAGGGCTTCGCCGCCGCCTATGTGGACGAGGAGGGGCGAACGGTCGCGTGGCCCGGTGAGGTCGACCTGGCGCCGGACACGCTCTACCTGCGCGTGACCACCGGCGTCTGGCCGCCGGTCTTCGACTGACGGCGTGAAAAAGGCGGAGGGGGTGGGACGAAACTCGAAACTATCCGAAGCCTTCGACCGCATCCGGAAACTTCACGGCGAGCGATTCGGGCAGGACGACTAGGCGGGCGCTGCTTACTGGGCGCGTCCGCTGATGTAACGGCTTGCCGAAGTAGTACGACCGGCTCTCTACGGTCCTGATCGATGCCCGGACTTCAAGCGCCTACCTGGAGATAACCGCCTTCCATATGCGGTTGGTCTGCGTCTCAAGGCCGAACAGCCAGCCGAATAGGGCGCAAATTGCGGTAACCGGGAAGAGATTGGGCCTAGACCGGCTAGCCGGTCCGTCCGTTGCTATCCGCAGAAGTCTCTATAAAGGTGAGTGGAAGCGGACGCCGCCGCCACTCGGGGTGTTCCCCTGAATTGGTCAGACGCGGCCTTCGGATTCGGCTAGGACTGCACTCCCCGCCGTTGGTCCGCTTCCCGAATTCAAGTTCTTAATTCGGCCCGCGTTATGAGAGCTGCTGCTTCATTTCCGCAGCCACGCGTTAAATCACAACGCGCGTTGACATTTCCTGTGCCACAGAAAATGTCAACAGACTCGGACAGAACTGTGGCACAACTGCTGTGGATCTGTAGCACAGCCATTGTGCATCCGTGCCACAACGGTTGTGCATCTGCTGCACGTGGCGAGATTTACGGCAATGCTTAACTCGATTCCTATCGCTATCGGTAGCCGCATTCCTAGCCTCACCGATTCAATTGGTGGTAGCGGCGGTTTCGTTGTCGGATCACAGCGCTGCGGTTTACGATGATTCTCACGATGGCTGATAGCTCTCAAATTCACGGCTGGATCACGACTGCCCTAGAGGCCGCTTCTTTCGGGCTCGCGGTATACGGCCTAGCTGAAAAAAAGAGAGCATTCCCGCGCAGGAGAATTTAGGCGCGCGCCTCGATCCCCGCGAAGCGCGCCTATCTCCCGGCGCTGACCCGCTTTGCGATCGGTCCCCGCTATGACCTTCGATGACGCCTTGGCCGTCCTGCTGGGCTGGCTTGGCGAAGAGGTGCAAATCACGCTGCGCGGCGCGGGCGGCATGGAGCCCGTTATGGCGGCTGAGCTGTTCGGCACGCTGAGAACCGGAGACGAGCTGCGCGAGGGAGGAACCGGCCCGGCCAACTCCCTGATGTTTGTCCTCGACGCTTCTCCCTTCGAGGAGGAAACCGCAACATTCATCCTCGCCAAGGACGCCTTCCTTGGTGCCCGGTGGTTTGACGCCGATAACGAAGTGCTGGCGATCAACAGCGGCGTCATCCAGTTTCTGATCTGCCTCGCTGATAGCTGAGCGCTTGGTGCCTAGGGCTCCTACTGATCGGCCTCGGGTACAGAGCCAGCTTCCCAGGTGCCTTTTCCAAGCTGATCTGGAGGCGTCCAGCGCAGTCCCACGAACAGCGGCCCCGGGTCATCGAGCCTGAGAGCCACCGCGACCTTGAAAAGCGTGTCGGCGCGAGGGATTCGACGGCCCCTCTCCAGATTTCCGATCTCCGTCCGGTGCATCCCGGTGAGTTCGCCCACTCTCTCTTGGCTGAACCCGAGACGTTCACGTGCCGACCGGATGTTTCGGCCGAAGGTCAAGGCGATCGGGTTTGGCGGACCGGTGTCAGGCACCCGTCCACGATATGCATCCAATTGTCTACATGTCTAGCCGTCATCAACAGGGGGATATCGGGGCAGCTCGAACGGAGGCGTCACGCAGAAGCGGCCGCCGCTCGACTCAGGCCGGAAGGTGATCCCCTCCAGCAACGTCGGAAGCGGAACTTCCAGCGCGCCAGACAGTCTGATCAGGGTTTCAAGCAGCGGCTGGCGCTGCCCCGTCTCAAATAGGCTGATCTGCGTTCGGTGGATTCCGGCTTGGTCCGCAAGGCTTTCCTGACTCAGCCTCCTGGCCTGTCTGATGCGCAACAGGTTCAGCCCGAAGCGCTCCAAGACCGTAGGTTCCTCAGCCAAGATCGCTCGGGCCTTGACCTTGATCAACTACTTTGAATCCGCCGGGCTCCACGATGTTCGGCGTGTAAGCGATGCCCTCGATCAAGGCATCCACGCCGATACCGAGGCCGCCCGCAAGCTTGATGATCGTGTCGAGTCGTGGGAGCCGTTGACCACTCTCCATCAGGCTTATCTGAGTGCGGTGCACGTCGGCGCGTAGCGCAAGAACTTCCTGGCTCATCCTCGTTCCCGCTCGATGCATCCGAAGGTTTAGGGCGAAGCGCTTCGCCACCGCTTGCTCATCCATCGTCAGCGCGACGACCCCAGACGAACAAATCCCTGGGGCTCCGAGGACGGTGCGCCACAAGACGAGCGACTTCAAAGAAGCGGCCAGGTTCCACGCGAAGCTCTGCCGCCAAACGGATTAGGTCCCCGGCTCCCGATTCGCGGTCGCGTTCGATTCCTTGAATCTTGTGAACGCTGAGCCGGGATCGCTCGGCGAGTTCCTGCCGATCCATCCCGGCTCTCTCTCGTAACCGACTGAGCAGGCGGCCCATCTCGGCAAGAACCTCCTCCCAGGTAACCGGATACGCATTGTTGGGACCCCAGATGAAGCGTCCCGGATGGTCAGGTGAACTCGGAGCCTCCCAACGAACTATGTCTTCAAAGAAGGCGTAGGGATTGCTGATGTCGATCGAACCGGCGATACGAAGAAAGTCTTCGAAGCGCAATTCGTGTTTGGGGCCTTTCTCGATGACCTCTATTTCCGACTCGCTCAATTCTGAGCGGTAAGCCACAGTCGCCAGGCTCAGCCCAAGTTCCTCGCGGCGGTGTCTGAGGCGGCGGCCCAGCTCGACGTTCATCTCGTGACGGGACACACCGCCGCTCATAGGCCGCACCCATGCCCCTGAATCATTGGTCTGCCAGCGGCCTCGCGGTAGTTCATTCCGACAGGGAATGAACCGTCGATCAGTTCGCCAGGCGTCAAATCCAACGCTTCAGCAAGCGACACGATCGTGTCGAGCCGGGCCGTACGCAGACCCCTCTCTAAGAGATAAACGGTGCCACGGCTGAGGCCAGCAACTTTTGCAAGCTCCTCCTGAGAAGTGTTGCCGCGGCGCCTTGCCTGCCGCAGCCGTTCACCAAACTGATCCGCGATCGTGAAGTCGCATCGCGTCGAAATAGGTTTCACTTCCCCCGCCAGCCTTCCTAATACCGAACACGTACCGGACGGCGAAGAGTCAACTCATTGATCGAGGGAAATGCAAGATGGTGGAGTCAGCTTTTTCAACTACTTTGGAGCGCCGCTGATGTACCAGTGCTGGGTATCACATTAAGTGACTCGCGGTCCGGTGATGGCGCTCCGACCTAGCTCGATTCACTGGGCTTGCGTCGTGCTTTGGCCTCGCGCTTCGGTGACTCAAATTGGAGTAGCGCGTAGCTGACGCGCAGTGGGACCTCACCTGACTCTTTCATCCGGGCAGCAGCAGCGTGTTTCATCCGTTCGATGTCGCGGTACATCTCCTCGAACCGATCCGTCATCTCAAGCCAGCCGTGCTCATCGAGATCGAGCGGCCCCCAGGCCAACCAGCGATCGGCCCGAGCGTCGAAGAGGTTTTGCTGCATCGATCCCTCGGCTTGGGCAATGAGCCGGTGCCACACAACGGGGCTGATGGCTTCGCGTTCCGACTGGGTCAGCTTGGACCATTCCTCGGTATCGAACTCGGCCTCGGTATTGGCGCTGTAGTAGTGCTTGGCAGCGCCGCGTTTCCGCTCTTCACCTACCACGTCTAGAAAGCCGAACTCCGCCAGTTTCCGGCAGTGGTAGGCGATGATGGTCAGCGCCTGCTTGGCGGTCTTATCCCGGACGTTCTCAATGTCGGCGCATAGTTTCTCGGACACCATTTCGGAGGGACTGATCCGATCCCATTCGGTGCAGATTTCGAGGATGCGGACGCGGATTGGCTGGCGCAGCAGTTCCAACGGCACCGCTTTTGAATCTTCGTGCCCCGCCCCCATGTTGCGCACCCTCCAGAGTGTTCGAATTAGACCTACCGCAAGAGCGTATTCAACCATCGCGCGGAGCAAGCGCCAATTTGCCACACCGCCGTATGACAATCGGTTGAGCTTTTTTGGTCACGCCTCTATACCCATCCCGAACACACGGTTTGTTCCAGGGATGGGAGGGGGTGAAACAACTTGCAGATGAGCAATGAGGTAAAGGCCGCGCCGACCGCGACCACCAAGGGAACCTGATCCCGTAAGCGGCGACTGCCCCGATGCACTGACCGATCGGCGGGGCGGCAAGCCGACTTCTCGCGAGCTAGTTGCCAAAGGCGACCTCGATCCCGGCCGGGACAAATCGAGGAGGTGCCTCCTTAGCGCATTAGGTCGTCTTGACGACGCTGATCGCTGGCGCGGTCTGCTTCACGGCAACCGTAATCACAAGCTCCACCCCCTTCCTCCGTCCTGTTTTCCGGTGAGGCGGGGATGATCGGTGCAACGACTTGCAATGGTGCGCGGCGAATGGCGCAACTTCCGGCCTATGCTCTACAGCCTTCGATTTATTTAGGCGCTGAGAGCAAACAAAGGGGACCGATCAGTTATGGAAATTCGCTCAGACGAATCGCCTAAGGCAAAGCAGAGCGAGCCACCTGGAGAGGCACAGCGGAAGCGGAAACTTCGAACGACGGAGGACGTTCCGGCCAGCCGCGAAAGAGGTGAGATTCCCATCGGCATAGAGGCGATGGCAAGGGTGTTCGCCCACCCGCTGCGGAAGAAGATTCTCTACGCCATGAACGGGCCGGAACGCGAGCGCTCGGCTTCGGAACTCGGAGAACTGCTCGGCGTCGACGTAAAACGCCTCTCGTACCACATGCGCGAGTTGGCGGCGATCGGCTTCATCGAAGTCGTTGACGAACGACCAGTCCGCGGCGCTATCGAAAGGATCTACGCCCTGGTCAAACGCCTGGAGGCGTGGGACGCGGAATGGTCACAGCTGCCCGATGTCGCCAAACAACTCCTGGCCTCAAACACTCTGGGACTCAGCGTCCGAGCCATCGGCGCGTCGATCGACAGCGGCGAGTTCGGCAAGCGCAATGACTCCGTCCTTAGCCAGTCCACGATCTGGGCCGACGAGCGTGGTGCAGTTGAAGCGCTGGCCGTGCTCTACAAAGCTGCTGAGGATCTGGTTCGTATCGAGGCCGAGATGAAAGCCCGGCTCGCCGAGAACGAGGAAGAGGGGTTCGCCATCAGCTACTTGCTGGCGGGCTATGAGGGCGGCTTACGCCTGGTCGAATGAAGGGCTAGCTGCGGACGATCTGCTGCACCCGCTGGAAGCTCAGGCCGATGACCTCAGCAATGTCCTCCATCGGCAGATCGCCGTGGTAGGCGTCGCGGATTTCGTCGTCGCGCTCGGCCCGTAGTTGGTCGCGCTGTTTGTCTAGCTCGCCTTCACGCCGCTTGTAGTCCTGGGCGAAGGTCTCCAGCTTGGCTTTTGCCTCGGGTGCCTGTCGTTTCGGGCGGGCGATTTGAAAATCGTGCGCTGTATTCCTGCTAGTCGGTTAGCATGAATGGTTCTGGCTCGGTACACCCTCGGCCGATCGAGGGTCGGCTAGCTCAATCAATTGATTTAGGCAGGGGGAAGACAGATGCGGCGAAAGACGGTGGTGGGTGTAGTGCTGGCGATGACGGCGGCGAGCCTCTTGGCGGCGTGGGCTCCGGCAATTGCCTCGGCAGCTGGGGGCAAGAGCATCGCCACGGCTCCTTTGGTGACCTACGGACAGCAGGAGTTCGGCAATACGGCCGAAGACCAGTACCTAGAAGAGAGCTGCGGGTTCGCGGACGCCTGGCGCTCCTATTGGAGCCTCCCAGTCACGGCTGGCGATCTGGTGACGATCAATTGGGAAGGCAGCAAGGGCACGGAACTCAAGCTGGCGCCGCTCGGGACGACCGACTTCACACTCTTCTCCGTAGACCCCGCACTCTCGCAAGAACTCTCAAGCAACGGAAAGGCTCAGGCTCAGTACACGGTGCCGCAGTCCGGCACGATGCCGCTCTACTTCCGTGTTTGCAGCGGAGCAGCGCAGCCCGGCCCGTACAACTTCATAGCCACGGCTCAGCACGGCTTGGCGGTCAGCCTGACGCCCCCGCCGTCGACCATCCAGACAAACAGCGTCCTGACCGGCACCGCCCGGCTGGCCAGCGGCGCGGCCGTTCCCGATGGCTTGGTCTTCACCCTGTCGGCGGTCGGGCAGTTCGGCACCGCCACCTACACCGCCGCCTCTTCCGGCGGTGCCTTGAGCTTCCCGCTGGCGCTGCCCGCAACCGCCGCAGGCCAGAGCGTGGCGATGACGATTAGCCGGCCAGCCGACGCCGAATATCTAGAAGCCAAGAGCAGCGAAGCAACGGCAACTGTGGCGGCTGTGCCTCCGAGTCCGGTACCGGCGCCGGTTCACAAAGTGGCGCCTCACCGGAAGCCATTGAAATGCTCGAGGCACTTCAAGAAGCGGAAGATCCGCGGCAAGGCCAAGTGCGTCAGGGTCGGCAAGAAGCATCACGGGCAGGGCCAGCGGCGTCATCGACATCTGAGAGCTTAAGCAGGCCCACCGCAGAAAACTGGCTTGCCCCGAGACCATTAAGAAACCTCTGCGTCTGACCTAGGAAACGGATAGAAGCTATATTCCGCGTCTGTTGCGGGGGCGTTCAAACGGATCACCACAGTTCAGCAGCACGAATAAGAGTCACCAGATGATCCGGGCTGGCGCGATTTTGCTGCTCGGGCTTGCGTGGATCGGGTCGTCATTAGTCCTAGCAGGTAGCTCCAGCGATACCGCCCATGCGGACACTCTCCACTATGGAGCCGCTGCCGTGGTCGGTTTACCTGGACTGCTCGTGGCCCTTTTGAGTTTTAGCCAGCTCATTGGGAAGCCACCCGCCGGTACCAAACGGAAGGTCAAGTGGGCGCTCCAGGCGCAGTTGATCAAGGTGTATCGGGCCGACGTGCTTCAAGACCAAGGTGCCGAGCAACAGGGGGATGGCCTAGACATCACTCGGGTTAGCTTCCACGTTTGGGTGATTCCGCTCATCTGCCGCATCTTCGTTCCGCGGTTCATCCGTCGCCGTCCGGGGAAGCATTTACCTTCGTGGCTCAGAGTGCGTTTGCTGCGATTTACCAGATACCGCTTTGAGTATCAGGGCACCACTGGCGTCGAACGGTATCGGCGGGGAGTTGGCCTAGTAGGCCGTTGCGTGGATGCGAATGACCCCACCGTCATCCACATCAGCGATCTTGACGATGAGGAATTCCAGGCTGGCCTTGTGAGTCCCGACGCATGGCGCAACTCCAAGCCAGAAATCAATAAAGGTCTGAAGCTTGCACAAGCCGAGGATCTCGCCAAGCGTTATCAGCAGGCAGCCGCACTTGTTCTCCAACGTAGGGGAGCCCCTATCGGCTGCATCACGATGGAGCTACCAAAGGATTGTGATGCGCGCTTTCCGGACCCGAGTGATGTGGCAGCCGTCAAGAACGACCCTCTACTGAAAGCGCTTAGAGAAGCGGCGTCCTTGACCGAGATCCACTTGACGCCCTCTCTGTAGCGCTTTACACTCAAAAGATTAGGACTATTCGAATATGACTAACAATGAAGCTAAGCCTGAGGAACAAAGTTCCGCCTATTACACCGTCCCAACCCCAGAGGTCACGGACGAAGAGATGCTCGGCGTTTACGAGATCTATCGCACTATTAGTCACGGACGAACGATCGAGCCCTACGAGTCCCTTCGACGGGAGCGCCTCGACGCCAACGACGAGGTCGCCGCTTAAGTCAGCGGAGGGGTAGCCGCTGGGCACCTATTCGTGCGACCCCTTGCGCCGCTCCAAGCGCTCGCCCAGTGTGCAGCACGCCATGTAGAGCGAGCCCGCTTCGTGGTTGACGAATAGCTCACCGGTTTCAGGGTCGGGCTCTGGGTCCCGTAGCCAAGAGAACCAACGCTCGACGAGCGCTTGTGTCTCACCCGACAATGGCCGCCGCCAGGTTTTGCGCTTGTAGTCCCAAGCTTCCTTTACTTCCTCAAGCTGCTCTAGCTCGTCATCGTCGTATGGCAAAAGCGCCCTGATTTCTTTCACCGGCTCTAAGGCCTCAATGACTTCTTCTGGTGCCTGCCAAGCATTGGCGCGTGTGACCAGTTCCTGGGCGTCTGAAAGCAGTGAAAGGGTGTAAGTGAGCGCGCGTTCTTCTAGCTCGCGCTCGCGCAGATCAGGGGTTGGTCTGACGTACCAGGTATCCGCAAGACAGCTCGCAGCCCACGACACTTCTTCGCCAATTGAAAGCAGTAGGCCCGATAGCTCATGCGGCAACGGTCCAAAGGGGTTTGGTTCGTATTCTCTTGGTGACATCACGTATTACTCAATTATTACTATTGAAACATGAATACGCAAAAATGGCAAGAGCTTTAATCCCTACATCGGGACCGGCTGCCGGTCCCCGTACCGCCCCACGAGGTCTTCGGCTAGCTCTAGGTGCATATGTCGCTCTAGCCGTGCCAACGCCTCGTCTCCCACCCTGAGCCGCTGCTTGGCGACAGCCCGCCGAGTCTTGATGAACCGCTCCCGCTCCGTCTGCGGAGAGAGGCCGAACTCGATTCGCGCCAGGAGTCCCAACTCGCCGCCGCCGAGCCGGTCGATTGACACCTTGAGAGCCTCTTCAATGAGGCGGATGCGAGGGAGTCGTTTTTCGTTGGCTAGCGCTTTGCAAAGTGCTAGCAAGTCGTCAACGTTCGCATTGGCGCGAAGAGGTCGACCGAGACCCACGGTGCACACTCGTGAAATCTGAGCGGCTATTTCATCAACACTATGTACTGGTTGGTCGGTCAGTGCGTGCCCTTTCTCGGGTATTGGCTCCAGCACGCCTGAGCGACTAGGCCGACTTCTAGCAGTCAGGGATTCAGAAGTCAAACCCTCGCTGACCGAGAGGCTCGATCGGCAGTTGCGGGGTGAAAACACCCTCAAT
The DNA here is from genome assembly GCA_963782515.1 of uncultured Actinomycetes bacterium. Classification (GTDB taxonomy): domain Bacteria; phylum Actinomycetota; class Thermoleophilia; order Solirubrobacterales; family 70-9; genus VAYN01. The sequence continues at coordinate 302,541 of CAWAJY010000006.1, forward strand.
GTCACCGCAAAACCACAGTGCGGCCAATTCGACACTGCGGGCATGAACCCATCACCGCTCGTTTGCCCAAGACCTGGCCCCCACAACCCCGGCCCTGACTGTCCGCTGTGGCCCGCCCGCGAGCGCATTGCGCTCCAACGATCCATCGCGGCTGACGGCGCAATCCGCCCCACTCTCGGGGCGGCCGTCTGGGCCGACATGAATCGCCGCTACCAGCGCCCAGCGTCGTTGCCGACCCGACCCCCCGCGCCGGCTAGTCCTGAGCCAACCGCAGTGGAGGCCAGCCCGCCTATCCGGGCGGGCCTCGTCTCCAAGAAAGGAGCTTCAAGTCATGCCTAGCAACCTGCCAGTACGGGTCATCACGCCGATCACGGTCGACCGTGCCGCAACCCGGCAAGAGCTTCAAGTTGTCGCCGCTCGGAGGGAGCTGGAGAACGGCTTGGTCGCCACCACCCTTCAAGCGCATTTCAACAAGGAGGCGGCGGTGATTGATGGGGAAGCTGCGGCGGCAGCCACGAAAGCAGTTTTGGAAAGTGAGCTTGCCGTCTTGGCCTTCGGGATCGAGGAGGCCAACGGCTCGGCAGCGGCAGCGAAACTCGTCAGTGACAAATTGGAGTGGCTCAGCCGAACGAATGGGCAAAACCTCTCCCGGAGGTTCGGCGCATGACTGCCGATCTGATCATCGTCGGCGTGGCGGCCCTGGTCGCCCTAGTGGTGGGCGGTGTTGCAGGCGCAATTGCCGCCCGGCTATTCAAACGCCGGGAGCCAGTCGCGGCGCTGCCGGAAGCGGAGCCCGAGCGAGATGAATTCGTAGACGCTCAGCTCGATCTAGCCGCTATGTCCTACGCGGAGTCGCACAACCTGCCGCCGCAGGCAGTTCCGCTAATCGCCGCCCGACTCCGCACGCTGAATGACATCAGCAAATCAAGGGGTGGTTCTAAGTGACGGGCCTGATCGTCGTGCTGGTATTGATCATCGCCGTGGGAATTGGTCGGCTGGTGTGGCTGAGTTCCACGCCAGTCGAGATCCCGAACGACCCGCCACCGACCGAAGCCGAGCTGTTGCAGGCCCGGCTGGATCTGCACCGCGTCCAGCGAGGCGTAGATACCGCCCTCGCAACTCAGGAAGCTCGCCGGGAAGCCGAACTGACCAAGCAGGCCGTTGCCGACGCGCTGCAAGACCGATGAAAGCAATCGGCAACTCGCTCGCCGCCGTGGTGCTCGCCCTGGTGGCGATCGCCGTGGCGGCACCGATCCTCATCAGGCTGAGTCACGCCCTGGTGCTGCCCGTCGTCGTCATTGCCTGCGCCCTGATCCTGGGTCGCTTGGCCTGGTTTCACACCCGCCGGTGGTGAGTCCGTTGCCGATTTCACGTCTTGACCGACCCGCCGATTCCGGCGCATACTGGAGGGTTACGTCTGAACCTCAACACGACTACCGGGAACGTGTTGATCCCCGACCGCGTGACCTTCTAGAGAACTAATTAGAAGGGAGGTTCAACATGGCTAGAAGCAAAAAATCAACTAAACGAGGCCGGGTAATCGGGGTCGATGTTGAAGCCGTCCTGCGAGAGGAAATCGACTACGACCGATTCGCCTGGGCCTTGCTCCAATACTGCCGCCTCAAAATTGAGGCACAGGAGAAGGACGCGGGCGAACCATGATCGGGCCGAAGCTCGATCAACTCTTTGAGCTTCGCTGGCCACGGAACGTAGAAGCAGATCAGGTAGTCGCCGCGCTGTCATCGCTGTCAGGTCTCCCGCACCGCGCCCGCCTGACGCTTGAGGTTCGCGCCAATCACGGCGGCATCTATCACCGGCTGGCAACGACCGGCGCCGTTGCTGAGACCGTGGCGGCAGCGCTGCGGGCCGCCATTCCAAGCATTCGCTTGACGCCGATCGAACCAACGAATTCAAGGCGTCGGGCACCGTTCATCTGGCAGCTCGATCGGCGGGTTGCCGCCCTTCCTGCCGATGACCTTTCGGCCACGTCGGCGGCACTGCTCTCAAGCCTCTTTCCGCTCCGCGACGGCGAGACGGTTTCGCTGCGCTGGCACATTCGCCCCGGCGTCCGGCCAGTCCTATCGGTCGACAAGAACCCACTCAAAGACGGCCGCCAGAAGGAACTGCGAAACAAGCTGGCTCGCCCCGGCTTGCGCGCCTACGGCGAGTTGCTGATAACCGCCGACGACCGCGATCGGTACCGGGATCTATTCCGCCGCGTCGGCGCGATGCTCTGGAGCCTCGGGACTCCGTTCGGTCATCTGCTGGCCGAGCCTCGCTGGTTCGGCTGGACGGCCTACCTGCTCGGCCAACGTGGTCGCTGGTTCGCAACCGACGAGCTCGCCGCCGTCTTGGCATGGCCGATCGGCAAGGAGCTCGATTTACCCGGCCTCGAGCTGGGTGCCGCCAAGCGGCTTGTGCCGACGCGCAGACTGGCGAAGAGTGGCCGGGTTCTCGGCCAATCCAACTTTGGCGATCCCCGCCCGATTGCGCAGAGTGCCAAGGCAGCGACGAAGGGCAGTTGGATTCTGGGACCGACCGGCACCGGCAAGACGAGCCTTCTCAAGAACCTCATCGCGGACGACCTGGCGCAGGGGCGCGGCGGCTTGATCATCGAGACCAACGGCGACCTGGTGAAGGAGCTGGCCGATTCGATTCCCAAGTCTCGTCAGCAGGACGTGATCCTGCTTGACCCGCTCGACCCGGATTTCGCAGTCGGATTCAACCCTTTCAACAGCAACGCCGATCCCTCCCTGATTGCCGACCAGCTCGGGGAGCTGTTCCAAAGACTCTGGGCCGCCTTCTGGGGACCGCGGACCGCACAGCTCTCACACATGGCGCTCTTGACGCTGGCGCGGCGGCCGGGATCAACGCTGCTGGACGTGCCGCGCCTGTTTCTCGATGACTCGTTCAGGGTGAAGGTGCTGAGTGAGCTAGACGACCCGCTCGGGCTCGGGCCAGATTGGCAGTGGTACGAAAGCCTCTCCGACGCAGAGAGGACGACCATAGTCAGCCCTCTTCTCAACAAGGCAAGAAGTTGGGTCGCCCGCCCAGCGATTCGGGCTGTCGTTGGTCAAGCTCGACCAGCGCTGAGCCTGAAGACGGTGATCGAGGAGAACAAGATTCTGCTCGTCCATTTGCCGAAGGGGCTGCTTGGCGCGGAGACGGCCCAGCTGCTCGGGTGTCTTGTCCTAACGACTGCCTGGCAAGCCTTTGCCGAACGCGCCGCCCTTGACCCTGGCGACCGCCATCCGTTCGGCGTCTGGATCGATGAGGTTCAAGATTTTGCCTCGTCTCCAATCCCTTTTGAAGAGTGCCTGGCGCAGGGCCGCAAGTACGGAGTAGCCCTAGCTGTCGCACACCAAAATGTGACCCAGCTCCCCCGCGAGCTGAAAGAAATCGTGGTCGCGAATGCCCGCACCAAGATCGCCTTCGCGCTGTCGACTTCCGACGCGAAAGCGCTCAAGGATCTCTTCGCCCCGGCCCTCACCGCCGAAGACCTGCAAGCACTCGATCCGTACTCAGTGGCCGCCGTGGTTGCCTTGGACGACGGCGGAGTGTCCCGGCCAGTGACGCTCCAGACGCCGCCACCGCTCCCGGCAACCGGCTCGTTTGAAGCGGTGCGGGAGTTCTCCCGCAAGCACTACGGCCGTGATCGAGTCGAGCTGGAAAAGGAACTACGGGCGCGGGTGGAAACGCCCGCCCTGACGGCCCCAATCGGGCGGAAACGGCGGGGAGCATGACCCGCGTGGCTCGTCCGATCGGGTGTCCGTTCGCCTCTTGGCCGAGGAACCCCAAGCCCAGCTCCGATGCGGCTCCCTCTTCGTCTTTGCCATTGAATAGATACGACAAAGGTCTGTCCAAATGAAGCGGCACTACGTGAGTGCGGCAACGCTCCGCGAGCTGGTGGCCCAGCTCACTCCGCGCGACCTCGCGGTGATCCGTTCAACCTGTGAACTCCGGTTTATCTCGGGCTCTCAGCTCAACCGACTGCATGGGGATCAGGAGCTATCCGAAGCTTCCCGCGCTCGGGCTACGCGCCGTGCGCTGGCTCGTCTTGCTGATCTGGATTGTCTGGTGAAGCTGCCTCGCCGGATCGGAGGGGGGCGATCCGGCTCGGACGACTCCGTCGTTCGACTTGGTCTTGCTGGTCAACGAATCGCAATAGAACACGGCTGGCTATCTGCCGCGAGAACGAGACGGTCGGCGGTCCCAGGGACGATGTTCGTCTCTCACGCCCTGGCTGTTGCTGAGGTGCATACGCTTCTCGTAGAAGCCGACCGGCTCGGACGCCTTGAGCTGATCGAGCGAAGTGCTGAGCCTGCCTGTTGGCGTCAGCTTGGCGGGATTGGCAGCTTCGCCGGTCGTCAGCTCAAGCCGGATAGCTTCGTCCGCTTTACAGTCGGCGGCTGGGAATACAGCGTCTTTGTCGAGCTGGACAACGGCACCGAGGGCAGCCGGACGATTCAGCGGAAGCTCGGGAGCTACGTCAGCTATCACCGGCTCGGCGTCGAGCAAGAGCGGTTCGGGGTCTTTCCCAAGGTGCAGTGGTTGACGACGACGCCGAGCCGGATCGCCCTTATCCGGACCGAGATAGAACAGCTCCCGAAAGGGAGGCGGGAGCTGTTCGGCGTCGCCCTGGTGGCCGACGCGGTCGGGGTCTTAACGACCCCTGAAAAGACCAGAACTTAATGGAACAGTGTTGTTACTGCTAGTAGAATGGTAAGAATGAGAAAGGAGGTCATATGACCACGATGACGGCGCAACCTAGGGGCGCCAACCAGCCAACCAAATCAACGCGAGTGCGATTCAAAAACGCCTTCGCCTATCTGCGCGTCTCCACGGACGAGCAGACCAAAACGGCGTACGACCCGGATGGCCTGTCGATGCAGGCGCAGCGTTCGGGAGCCGACGAGAAAAGCGAGGCGCTAGAGGCCCGCATTGTCAAGGTCTTTCAAGACCCTGGCAAGAGCGCCTTCAAGGATCTCGATAAGCGGACGGACTTCCTCAAGCTGCTCAAGGAATTGGAACGACGGAACGCCCCCGGCGCCCCGAAGGCCGACCGCATCCATTTCGTAATCGTCTGGTCGGTTAGTCGATGGGCGCGCGACGTTGCCGACCACTGGACTGCCCGCAAGCTGATGAAGAAGCTCGGCGTCCGCTTCATCTCCATCATGGAGCCGATCGTGGGCGAGGACACCGCCGCTGCTTTCGCCTACGAGAACACCATCATTGGCAATGCTCAGTACAGCTCGATGTACAGCGGCGAGCTGGTCAGCCGAGGCTTGCTCACCAAGGCCAGGAACGGCGGCATCGGCGGCCAGGCCAAGACCGGCTATCTCAATGTCATCGATGAGCTGCCGAACGGCAGCCAAGTCAGGATCGTCCAGCCCGACCCCAAGCGCGGGCATTTGATTTCACTCGGCTTTGAGCGCTTCGCGACCGGCGACTACGTCATCTCCCGGCTGGCCGATGAGATGTACGACCTCGGCTTGCGCTCGCGACCGACCGGCCGCCATCCCGGCGGAAAGAAGGTCACCACGTCCACCTGGCATCGGATCTTGCGGGATCGAACGTATCTCGGGGAGGTTGTCTATAAGCGCGGCAAGCCCGATGAACAGATCTTCGATGGCCTCCACGTCGCCCTCACCGACGAGGCGACGTTCAGCAAAGTTCAGGTCGTCCTTGATGGGAATCGGGTCGCAGGCGAACGCCCTCAGCATCGGCATCACTACCTCAAGGGCTCGATCTATTGCCCGGAGTGCGAGCTGCGCCTGACCTACGGCGTCAGCACCGGTCGCAACGGCACGAAGTACCCCTATTTCTTCTGCTCGTCGCGGGTCAATCGGCTCAATGAGTCGTGCGAGAACTGCGCCAATCTACGCCCGGATCTGATCGAGGACGGCGTACAGCGGGTTTACGAAAGCGGCCTGCTCAACTTGGGCGAGAACGATTTGCGCTCGCGGATCGAGGCAGTTGAACGCCTGGCGTCCGTCTCGCAGCAGGCGTCCGAAATGATCCGTGTCGAGAAATCCCAGCGTGTCGAAACGCTGCGCGGGCAGCAATCCAAGTTGCTGCGTCTCCAGATTGAAGAGGGCGACTCGGTTTCTCCCGAAGCGTTCCGCGCTGAGCGCTCGCGTCTGCAAGAAGAGATCGAGGATGCCGAGCGCTTGCTGGCTGCCGCCGAAGAACGATTGACCTTCGACGCGGACGTTTTGGTGATGGCGCTGGAGCTGGTCGGGGACGTTGCCAGGGTCTATGACGATTCGCCCGAGTTCCTGCGCCGAGCGCATAACCAGGCGTTTTACCAGCGACTCAACGTGACGCCTCGCCGGGAAGAAGGCGCCTGGGGTCCGACGGAAGTAGAGGTTGAGGCCGAACTGAGCGAGCCCTACGGCTTGCTGTTGGCGCCCGACTTTGTCGCGGATGCTGACGCCGAGGCTGAGGCGATCCGACAGGGCATGGGCTCAGAATCGAAAAGCGGCCCCCTTTCGGGAGCCGCTTTCGGTGATCGCGCTGCCTCTGTGGGCGGTGTTTCGATCTTTGAAGCTATGGCGGAGGGGGTGGGATTCGAACCCACGAACGCCTTGCGACGTCAACAGTTTTCGAGACTGTCCCGTTCAACCACTCCGGCACCCCTCCGCGGGGTTTGAGGCACAGACATCGATCTTATCGACGCCGCGTCGGACGGTCGGGCCGGCTAGGCTCTCTGTCCCCTGGAGAGGTGTCCGAGTGGCTTAAGGAGCACGATTGGAAATCGTGTGGGCGGGGAAACCTGCCTCGTGGGTTCGAATCCCACCCTCTCCGCTCTTCCGGGGCCGGCGGTCATCGCGCTGTGGATCAGGGCGAAGTCCTTGGCGAGAGCTCGACCAGGCCGCGGGGCAGGGCGTAGCCCCAGTTGGGCTTCGCGGTGAGGTCCAGTTGGTCGCTCAGGTCGGAGATCGAGACTTCTACCGCGGCGGGCTCGTAGTCGATCCGGCGGCGCCACGGTTTGAATTCGCCTTCGTCGGCCTGCCAGACCTGGTCGCGGGAGACGACGCCGAGCCAGTTCTTCTCGCCGGCCATCAGCGTCGCGCCGCGAAGAAGGCGCGCAGGAGGGCGGCGGACTCGGCGGCCCGGACGCCGGCGATGACCTGGGGACGGTGGTTCAGGGCGGGCTCGGCGAGGACGTCGAGGATGCTGCCGGCGGCGCCCGCCTTGGGGTCGGGGGCGGCGAAGACGACGGTGGGGATGCGGGCGAGGACGATCGCGCCGGCACACATCGCGCAGGGCTCGAGGGTCACGTAGAGGGTCGTGTCGGCGAGGCGCCAGCCGCCGAGGCGCTCGGCGGCGGCGCGGATCGCGAGGACCTCGGCGTGGGCGGTCGGGTCCTTGCGCAGCTCGCGCTCGTTGCCCGCCGCGGCGAGGACCTCCTCGCCGCGCAGGATCGCCGCCCCGATCGGGACGTCGCCGTGCTCCTCCGCCCGGCGCGCCTCGGCCAGGGCCAGGTCCATCCCCTGCTCGTGGGCGGCGGGATCTTGCTCAGGGAAATTATGCCCCGGGGCCTGCATAGATCGAGGAGTATCCCGCCTACAACTTCGGCAGGGGCAGCGTGTTCGAAGGGGACCGGCATGCAATCGACGTGGAACAGATACGCCTTGATGGGCGCCTTGGCGGCCCTGCTCGTGCTGCTCGGCGCGGCCGCGAGCCAGGCGAGCGCGGCGAGCGGGATCGGTGCCGCGCGCCGCTTCGCGCCGCGCCAGCTCGTGGTCAAGTTCGAGGGCGAACGGCACGGCCGGACCGTCGGCCTGCCGCGCGGCGCCGGGGTCCTCGCCACGGCCCGCGCCCTGCGCGCCAAGCCGGGTGTCGAATACGCCGAGCCGAACTACGCGGCGACCGCCTCGGACGCGGAACTCGAACCGTATGACCCCGACGATCCGGGGACGCTGGAAGTGCCGGCGGGGCCGGCGCCGACGCCCGGCGGCTGGGCGCAGAAGCAGTGGGACTTCCTCCCCTACACCGGGACCCCGACGGCGAAGCTGCCGATCTCCCCCGGCGGCATCGACGTGGTCGGCGCCTGGGCCAACCTGATCGCCGACGGGCGCCCCGGCGGCCAGGGCATCCGCGTCGCCGTGCTGGACAGCGGCATCGCCTACCGCGACTACGGCACCAAATACCTGCGCAGCCCCGACTTCTCGCCGGAACAGTTCCTCCCCGGCGAAGACTTCGTCGACCACGACCGCCTGCCCCTCGACGAGAACGGGCACGGCACCCACGTCGCCGGGACGATCGCCGAGCAGACGAACAACGGGGTCGGCCTCAGCGGCATCGCCTACAACGCGCAGCTGATCCCGGTCCGCGTCCTCAACAGCTCCAACGTCGGTTACGCCAACCGGATCGCCGAAGGGATCCGCTTCGCGATCCGCAGCCGCGCCCAGGTCATCAACATGAGCTTCAACTTCGCCTGCGGCGAGAAGGTCCCGCAGGTCGACGAAGCTCTGCGCGAAGCCTACGACCGCGGGATCGTCACGGTCGCCTCCGGCGGCAACCTCTCACCCGGCGTGGCGACCACCAGGAGCTGCGTCTCCGAGCCCGCGACGGGGCCCCGCGTGATCGGCGTCGGCGGCTCCACCGAGGGCGGCTGCATCGGCTCCTACTCCCTCGCCGGGAAGGGGATCGACGTGGTCGCGCCGGGCGGCGGCCCGCCCGCCGCCGGCTGTCCCTCGGTCCTCTCGCGCCCGATCTACCAGGTGACGCTGAAGCCGGGGAGCACGAACCAGTTCACGATCCCCACGAACTACGCCGGCACCTCGATGGCGGCGGCCCACGTCTCCGGCACGGTCGCCTTGATGCTGGCCGCCGGCGTCATCCCCGGCAACCTCAAGGGCAAAGCCCGCGTGCAGGCGGTGACCAAGCGCCTCAAGGCCACCGCCCGCGGCCTCGGCTACCCCCGCACGATCCAGGGCGCCGGCCTGATCGACGCCGCCAAGGCGACGGCAGCGTCGACCACCGGGCTCCCCAGCGGTTGATTCGACGGGCGCCGTCGGTCCGGGGAAGGGAAGGGTCCTCGCAAAGCCGGCGCCGGGGCGAGGGACGCAAGGGCTTGCAAACGAGCGCGGCCGTCTCCGAGACGGCCGGGGATGTGGGGAGTGACGAGGGACCCTCGCGTGCGTCACAGAGACCGTGGGAACTCCACGCTTCTGTGCGTGTTGTCCAACACCGACCCCGGACGAGGACGAGGAGGGACCGAAGGCGCATGGGGGTGTGACGTTCCCGGCATCTTCGTCACCGATCCGGGCTAGGTGTGCCCGATGTTTCACGAACCCCTCACGTCCTGGGCGTCACACGGCGGTCACAGCCAGCCAGGACCGCCATGAGACGCCCAGGACCGATCTCGGACGGGTGCTGCGGCCACGAAGCACAGCCGCACCACCCCAAACCGAACCCCCTACGTCGTCCGCACGATGATCACGCTGCAGGGCGCGTGATGGGAGACGTTGTTCGGCACGCTCCCGAGCAGGTAGCGGCGCGCCCCGGTCATCCCTTTGTTGCCGACCACGATCAGGTCGGCCTTGACCTCTTCGGCGACGTTCAGGATCGCGTCGGCCGGGTCGTCCTGCACCGGGTGGGTCGTCACCTCCACCCCGGCGGCGCGGGCTCTGGCGGCTGCCGCGTCGAGCACGAGGAGAACGTCCTCGCGCGGGCCGATCTCATGCGCGATGTCGGCCGGGGCGCCCTCCGCCTCACCCTGGATCCGCCGCTTCGGGATCGGCTGGAATGCGCTGACGATCCCCAGGGTCGCCCCCGAGAGCCTCGCCAGGTCGATCGCCTGGTCTACCGCCTGCCCTGCCGTGTCGGAACCATCGGTACCGACCACGATCCGAGTGAACATCCCGCCTCCTCAAGCTCGCCCACCGTGCCGCGCCGATACTAGCGGCGGGCTCCGCTACCGAGTGACGCCGTATTCCGCCCGGTGCTCTTCGATGAACGTGTGCGGGAGTCCGTGGAAACGGGCGCCCATGATTTCTTCCGGCGTGGTCGAGAGCCGGATGCCCGCGATGACCATCGAGGCGACCAGGCAGACGACCAGCAGGACCATCCCGAATTTCCAGAGATAGGGCACGGCTGAACCCTAAAGGGACGACCCGGGCCCTCGCCGGCACCCGCCCGGCCGGTTAGGCTGCGCGCATGGCGTTGGACCGGGTTGCCGACGGCGTTTGGCTGCTGCGCGGAGACTTCCGCGGGGCGATGAACATCTACTTCATCGAGGACGGCGACGGGGTCGTGCAATTCGACGCCGGGACGAGGTCGATGCGCAAGCACGCCGCCGAGGCGGCGCGGGAGCTGGGCGGGCTGAAGCGGATCGTCCTCGGGCACGCCCACGCCGACCACCGCGGCACCGCCCCCTACCTCGGCGCACCGGTCTTCTGCCACCCCGACGAAGTCACCGACGCCGAAGGGGACAAGGCGGTGTCGCCGTACTTCAACCTCTCGCTGCTGCCGGTGGCGCCGGTGCGCTGGATCTACCCGCTCCTGCTGCGGTGGTGGGACGGCGGCGCGGTGAAGGTCAACGGCACCGTGTCCGAGGGCGACGAGATCGCCGGGTTCAAGGTGCTCCACTTCCCCGGCCACGCGCCGGGGCTGATCGGGCTGTGGCGGGAGAGCGACCGCGTCGCGCTGGTCTCCGACGTCGTCTACCTGGTCGACTCGGCGCGGCTCAAACCGCTGCCGCACGGCGAGGCGAGCGTCCCCCACCCCGCCTTCGCCTGGAACCACCAGGAGGCGAAGCGGAGCCTGCGACGGCTGGCGGAGCTGGAACCGCTGGTGGTCGGGACGGGGCACGAGGCGCCGCTGCGCGGGGAGAACCTGCGGCCGGTGCTGGAGGCGGCGGCCGAGAAGTTCTGATCCACGCCGCTCGCTCACCGCATCCGGCGGCCCACTCCCATAGGTTTGCCTGCTGATGATCGGGACTTACGCCTCGGCGGCCTTGATCTTGCTGGCCTCGCTCCTGGTCGGCCGCGCCATCTTCTCGCTTGCCGGCCGGAGCGACTGGTGCTGGCTGGAGGGCGCGGTCGGCTACGCCGCCATCCTCACCGTGTCGGGGATCCTGGCGCGGGCGCCCGGCCACGGGACGAGCGCGACGCTCGGCATCGTCGCCCTGCTCGTCGTCGCCGCGGTCGTCGCGTGGCGGCGCGAGTACGCGATGCCCGCGTTCGGGGTCGGGCTGGCGACCGTCGTCGCCATCGCCCTGGTCCTCTCGTTCCCCTTCGCGGTCTCGGGGCGTTGGGGCCTCCTCGGCGTCGGCTTCAACAACGACCTCGGCCTGCACCTCGCCTGGGCCGAGTGGCTGCGCAGCGGCGCCGGGCCGGCGCCCGACCCCGGCTATCCGCTCGGCCCCCATGGCCTCGCCGTCGCCACCGCCGCCTTCCCCGGGATCAGCCTCGGCCAGGCGTTCATCGGCGAGATCTTCGCGATCAGCATCCTCACCGGGCTGACCGCGCTCGGCGCCCTGCGCGACATCGCCGCGCCGCGGCGGGTGGTGGGCGCGACCCTCGTCGCGGTCACCTACATGGCCGCCTCCTACTTCGCCCAGGCCGCCTTCAAGGAGACCGCCGAGGCGCTCTTCGTCCTCACCGTCGCGATCTACCTGATGCGGCCGGAAGGCCCCCCGCACGGTCTCTGGCCGCGGATCGGCTGGGCACTGCCGTTCGCCGCCATCGCCGGCGGGATCTTCTTCTGTTACTCGTTCGCCGGGATCGCCTGGCCGGTCGCGATCGTCGTCGTCTGGGCGGCCGCGCAGCCCGCGACCTGGCGGGCGCTGCGGCCCGCACGGATCCTCCGCATCCTGCTGCGGCCCTGGGTGCTGCTCGGCATCCTCGTCCTCGCCGTGCTGGGGATCGCGCTGACGGTCGCCGGGCCATTCGGCTTCGGCTCCAGCTTCAACCAGGTCGCGGGGAGCAACACCTACGGGCCGGTTTCCCCGGTGGAGACGCTGGGGATCTGGCCGACGGCGAATTACCGACTCGACGTGGTCGGCGGCGCGCCCCTGCCCGGCCTGATGGGCGCGGTCGCGGTCCTCGCCCTGCTCGCCGCGGTCGCCTGGTGGATGCAGCGGCGCGAAGCCGCAGTGCCGCTGGCGCTCCTCGCCGGCGCCGCCCTCTACCTCGTCTCCCTCCCGTTCACCGGCGACTACTCCCAGGCCAAGGCCCTGATGATCATCGCCCCCCTGACGATGCTCGTGATCGCCCGCCCCCTCGTCACCGAGTTCGCCGGTCGACGGGCCGAAAACCCGTCAGATAGTCCGGTTTTCGGCCCATCAACGTTGCTGTGGTCGGCGCTTGGGGTGGTGTTCGTGGCGGGGGCGGTGTGGTCGACCTTCTTGGCGCTCCGGGACGCTCCGGTGGGGCCGCCGGGGCACGGTGGGCAGCTGAAGGCGTTCCTGCCGATCGTGCACGGGAAGCCGGTGCTCTACGCGGGGCAGGACCGTTACGCGGCCTACGACCTGCTCGGCGCCGACACGCACGTGCCGCTGGTCGAGTTCCCCGACGACCTGGTGTCACCGAACCCGGAAAAGCCCTTCGACACCGGCGACGCCTACTCGCCGATCGACTTCGACTCCTTCAACCGCGGCACGCTCGACCGCTTCCCCTACGTGGTCACCAGCCGGGGCGCCTGGAACAGCCAGAACCCGCCCAACTTCAAGCGCATCGCGGAAACCCAGAGCTACATCCTCTGGGAACGCACCGGGCCGACGCCGCGCGAACGCCACGTCCTGCTCGAGGGCACCGAGGCCGGGGCGCTCGCGCACTGCAACTCCCCCGAGACGCGCATCCTGCTGCGGAGCGGCGGCACGGCCTCGCTGTTCGGCGAAACGCAGGTGGGGACGAAACCGAGCTGGTCGAACGGCTCGAAACTGGACACCGGCGAGTCGACGACCCAGACGCTCGAACTGCCGAAGGGGACCTGGAACCTCTCGCTGCAGTACTTCTCCCCCTTCGCCCTCGCGGTCGAAGCGCCCGGCTTCAAGGAAGAGCTGTTCCCGGCGCTGGACGGCCAACGCCCGAGCTCGATCAGCCTCAACAACAACGGCCAGTTCTGGCCCGCGGGCAAGTTCCAGAGCCCCGGTGGCAAGGTCGAATTCACGATCCAGGCCGCCCCCGCCGACTGGCTGCAGAGCCTCACCGGCTGGGACGCCAAGGCCTACGTCGGCGAGATCGTCGCGACCAAGGCCGAACCCCGCCGCACCGTGCCGCTCCGCGAAGCCTGCGGCGGCTGGATCGACTGGTACGAAGGCCCCAAGGCGCCCTGAAGCGGCGCATCCCTGCGTCCTCGGTCGCTCGCGTGCCGAGCACGCCACGCTCCCTGCGTCCTTGGCCTGCTTGCTTCAGATCGCCTTGGCTGCTTGGCGCTCGGGACTGACGCGGACGACGTCCCAGACCAGGTCGACCTTCTCCAGGCCGTCGATCACCAGCGCCGAGATGTCGATCTGCCGGCGGCCGAGGCCGTGGGTGGCGGAGGTCGGGAAGGCGTGGTGGCTGTTGTGGAAGGCCTCGCCGAGGGTCGGGATCGCGATCAGGGCGAGGTTGCGGGACTGGTCGTCGGTCTCGAAATCGCGGCGGCCGAAGAAGTGGCAGAGCGAGTTGATGCTGTAGGTGAAGTGGTGGAGGACGAAGACGCGGACGAGGCCGCCCCAGAGGAGGCCGGTGAGCCCCGCGAAGAGCGTCCCGCCGATCGCCCAGCCGAGGAAGAAGGGGAGCAGCAGGCCCGCGATCGCCCAGACGATGAAGGTGCGGTCGACCCAGGAGATGATCGGATCGGCGATGAGGTCGGGGGCGAAGCGTTCCTTGTTGCCGCGCTGGGTGTGGATGAAGATCCAGCCGACGTGGGCGTGGGCGAGGCCGCGCAGGGCGCCGCTCCAGCCGTGACCGTGGTCGACGTGAGGGCTGTGCGGGTCGCCCTCCTTGTCGGAGAAGGTGTGGTGCTTGCGATGGTCGGCCACCCAGGAGATGACCGGGCCCTCGATCGCCGCCGAGCCGAGGATCGCGAGCAGGCCGTGGAGCCAGCCGTAGGTCTTGAAGGCACGGTGGGTGAGGTGGCGATGGAAGCCGACCGTGATCCCGAGGCCGGTGAAGAAGTACATCCCGAGGAACAGGAAGACGTCCGACCAGTGCAGGGCATCGCCCCAGACCTGCCAGGCGGCGACGCCGAGCGCGATGAAGGGGACGACGGTGACCAGGCCGGTGATGATGCGGTCCCGCGTCTCGTTGGCGACCGGCTGGATATCGCCGGGCTGGGGACCTGCTGTCGGTTCGGGAAGGGTCTGGGCCATGGCCGGACGATGATAGGTACCCCTAACGCAATATGAGGCGCGGATGACGGAAATTTTAGATTGAGCGCTCAAGATCAGGCGCTCGAGCGGCTGCCGCCGACGGGCGGTCAGTAGGCTCGCGCCCATGCCCTTCGCGACCACCTCCCCCCTGCGCCGCGAGATCGCCGCGCGCATTCCCGACCGTCCTTTCACCGTCCGATTCTGGGACGGCACCGAGCTTCCCGCGACCGCCGGAAACGGCGACGGGCCGACCTTCACGGTGCGCTCCCCGCGCGCCGCCGCGCACGCGCTGCGCGCCCCCGGGCAGCTCGGCCTCGGCCGCGCCTACGTCTCCGGTGAGCTCGAGATCGACGACATCGACGCGGTCATCGGCGTCCTCGACGGCTGGCAGCCGCCCTCGCTCGACGGCGCCGACAAGCGCGCCTTGGCGCTCGCCGCGGTTCGCGCCGCCGGGCTGACGATGCCGCCGCCGCGCCCCGCCGCCGAGCTCGTCCCCTCCGGCCGCCGGCACAGCAAAGAGCGCGACGCCCGCGCGGTCCGCCACCACTACAACGTCGGCAATGAGTTCTTCGCTCTCTTCCTCGACGAGTCGATGACCTACAGCTGCGCGAACTGGTTCCGCAGCGGCGCGAAGACGCTGGAGGAGGCGCAGGAAGCGAAGCTCGACATGGTGGCGACGAAGCTGGCGCTGAAGCCGGGCGACCGGATGCTCGACGTCGGCGCCGGGTGGGGCAGCATGTCGATTCGCGCGGCACAGAAGTACGGCGCCGAGGTGGTCGGGATCACGCTGTCGGAGCCGCAGGCGGAGGAGGCGCGGCGGCGCGCCGAGGCCGCCGGGGTCGGCGACAAGGTCGAGTTCCGGGTGATGGACTACCGCGACCTCAGGGGCGAGCGCTTCGACGCGATCTCGTCGATCGGCATGGCCGAGCACGTCGGCTCGGTCCAGATCGATGCCTACGCGCAGACCCTGGCCGACCTGCTCGGGCCGGGCGGCCGGCTGCTGAACCACGCGATCGGCCGGCTGCGCCACACCGACGCCGAGGCAGGCGCCTTCTCCGAGCGCTACGTCTTCCCCGACGGAGCCCCGCTGCACCTCTCGCGGATGCTGCTCGCCCTCGAGCGGGCCGGTTTCGAGATCCATCACGTCGAGGACTTCCGTCCCGACTACGCGGAGACGCTCCGCCACTGGGCGGAGCGTCTGGACGCGAATCTGGAGCGCGCCACGCAGCTGGCCGGCCCGGAACGGATCCGGGTCTGGCGCCTCTACCTGCGCGCCGCCCGCAACGGCTTCGAGAAAGGCTTCATCTCGATCTTCCAGACCCGCTGCGAGAAGTCCTAGCTACGCCAGCTGGTTGATCCTGATCAGGTTTCCGGCCGGGTCCCGGATCGCACAGTCGCGCACTCCGTAGGGCTGGTCGGTCGGCTCTTCGACGACGTCCACGTCGGCGGCCTGGAGCTGCTCGAAGATGCCGTCGAGGTCGTTCGAGGCGAAGGTGATCCGGGCATAGCTGCCCTTCGCCATCATCTCGGCGACCGCGCGGCGCTCGTCGTCGGTGAGGCCGGGCTCGGCCTCGGGCGGGTAGAGCACGATCGACATCGGCTGGTCGGCCGGGCCGACGGTGAGCCAGCGCATGCCGTTGTAGCCGACGTCGTTGCGGAGCTCCCAGCCGAGGAGGTCACGGTAGAACGCCAGGGATCTGTCGGGATCGGTGTGGGGAAGGAACGCGTAGTGAATGTTGATGTCCATGCCTCTGAATCTAGGCGGGCATCAGGTGGTGCGCTTCTTGATTCCTGATCGATGTGGGCCTGAACGATTCAGGAGATATCGACGCCGTCGCGGTAGAGGCGGTCGTATTCGTCGGTGAGGACGACGGTCAGGCCGGTCTCGACCTGCTCGGCGACCTCGGGCAGGTCGTTGGTGGAGCAGACGAGGACGCGCGCCGGGGCGGCGGCGCGGTTGACGATCTGGTGCGTGCCCTCGCGCCCCGGCGGGAAGGCGACGACCTCCCCGGTGGCGAGCACGCGCTCCTCGTCCCCGCCCACCCCGGTGCGCAGGCTCGGTTCCCCGGCGATCACGAAGAGGAGCTCCTCGGCGCCGTGGTGGAAGTGGAGCGGCGAGGCGATCGCGCCGCTCTCCAGCTCATACAGGGTCGGGTCGAGGAGGTTCGGGCTCATCGCCGGGCCGGCTCCCGCTCACGGATCGGCCTCGTCACGACCTTGGCGACGCAGGAGTCCATCCCCGCGACCGCCCCCGCCTCCTCGCGGCGGTACTCGCTCGGCGACATCCCGACGAGTTCGGAGAAGCGGGTGCTGAAGGTGCCGAGGGAGGAGCAGCCGACCTCGAAGCAGACCTCGGTGACGCTCAGGTCGCCGCGGCGCAGCAGCGCCATCGCCCGCTCGATCCGGCGCGTCATCAGGTAGCTGTACGGGGACTCGCCGAACGCCTCGCGGAACTGGCGGCTCAGGTGGCCGGAGGACATGTGCGCCCCGGCGGCGAGCGCCTCGACGTTCAGCGGCCGCGCGTACTCCCGGTCGATCCGGTCGCGGACCCGTCGCAGCCGGGCGAGATCCTCGAGCCGCTGCCGGCCGCGTTCGCAGTTCTCCGCGCTATCCGCGGGTTTCTGCGAACTCGACATGGTCAGATCGGGAAGCCTTCGGTGACGTCGGCTATCGCCCAGTCGGCGCCGGCCGCCTCCTGTTCGGCGACCGTGTAGGCGCCGGTGGCGACACCGACCACGCGGATCCCGGCACCGTGGCCGGCGGCGACGTCGCGGGGGGTGTCGCCGACCGCGATCGTCGCGTCGAGATCGAGCGGCGCGCCGGCCGCCTCTCCCCCGCGCTCGATCGCCTTCCGGGTGACCTCGATCCGGTCGCGAGCGTCGGAGCCGTAGCCGCCGAAGGTGAAGTACCTGTCGAGGTCACCGCGGGCGAGCTTGATCCGGGCCGCGGGCTCGACGTTGCCGGTGACCAGACCCTGCAAGACCCCCGCCTCGGCCAGCCGCGGCAGGATCTCCGCGATCCCCGGCTTCACTTCGTACCCCTTCGACTCGGCCACGGCCTCGGGCATGTACTCGAGGTACTTGGCGACGACCGCCGCGCGTTCGGAGTCACTGCCCTTCCGCCCGATCACCTCCTCGAAGATGATCTCGGTGATTTCGGGATCGGTCATCCCCGAGCGGGTGTGTTCCTCGATGTTCGCCTCGACCCCATAGAGCTCCTCGAACGCCCGCTGCCAGGCGACCGCCCCGGCCCCGCCGGTCGAGAGAAGCGTCTGGTCGATGTCCCAGAGCACGGCTTTGATCGCGTCAACCATCGCGCCGCAGGCTAGCCGACCCCGCCCAGCTGTTCTTTATGGCGGCCAGGGCGCCATAAAGAACAGCTGGCGCCCGGGGTTAGGACCGGGGAGTGACGAGGGCCCTCGCGTGCGGGTCACGCGACGCGCACGAGAGGATCACGGATCCGTCACGGAAGTCGGACCTCGTCACGGAGACCGTGGGAAGTCCACGCTTCCGCGCGCGGTGCCCAACAGTCACGACCGCGCTGTCGACCCTGAGGCCCCTATGGGGGCCCTGAAGTCGACAGCGCGTCTCCGGGCCCTCTTTCGAGGCGAGGTGTGCCGGATGTCTCACGAACCCCTCACGTCCTGGGCGTCTCATGGCGGTCACAGCCAGCCAGGACCGCCATGAGACGCCCAGGACCGATCTCGGACGGGTGCTGCGGCCGCGAAGCACGCCCGTCCCCCCCACCCCGTCCAGGGCGTGGAGGACCAAGCAGATCAAGGACGCAGGGAAGCGAGCCGAGGGGAGCGCACTCCAGTGCGTGACCCGAGCCGAGCGACCGAGGACGCAGATATGCGCCGGTCCTCCGCGCCCTGGATCAGTGCTCGAGGACGTCCGACTGCGCCAGCACCAGGAGGATCAGGAGGGCTGGGAGGACGACGATGCAGGCGATGCCGAAGACGATGAAGATGGCGGTAAGGGTGGCGTCGGGGGCGGCGGCTTCGCTGATCTTCATGGTCGTCGGCAGCAGGTAGGGGAACTGGGCGACGAACCAGCCCCAGAGGACGGCGATCACCGCACCCGCGGCCAGGGGCCGCAGGAGGAGGCGCCCGCCGAGCAGCAGCACCGCGAGCATGCCGATGCCGCAGAGCGCCGAGACGATCACCAGCGGCAACCCCTGGTGGACGAGGCGGTCGTAGACGTAGTGGCCTTCGGAGTGCAGGGCGATCAGGCCGACGACGGCGAAGATGCCGGCGACGACGCCCGCGGCGAGGGCGCGCTTCTCGAAGTAACGCTCCATCTCATGGTCGCCGGCGCGGCGCGAATCGCCGACCAGGAAGACGGCGGCGAGGTAGGCGCCGGTGGCGACGAACATCGCGCCGAAGAAGAGCGGCGCCGGGGCGAGCCAGCTGGAGAAGGCGTCGCCGCTGCCGTCGGCAGGGACGTTGCCGACCGCGATCGCGCCGACCACGGTGCCCATGAAGAACGGGGTGATCACCGAGGAGAGGGCGAAGGTGGCGCCCGCGGCACGGCGCTCGGACAGGCCTTCCACCGAGCTGCGGAAGGCGAAGCCGGAGCCGCGCAGCACGATCCCGAGGACGGCCAGGACCAGCGGCACGTAGAGGGTCGAGAAGATGGCGCTGAAGACGCCCGGGAAGGCGGTCCAGAGGACGACCAGGATGAAGATCAGCCAGACGTGGTTCGCCTCCCAGACCGGGGTCAGCGAGCGCTGGATCACCGCCCGCGGCCGCTCGCCCTTCTCGGCGTCGCCCGCGAACAGGTCCCAGAAGCCGCCGCCGAAATCGGCGCCGCCGAAGATCGCGTAGAAGGTCGCGCCGACCCAGAGGATCACCGCCGCCGCCGTGCTCATGCGCCCGCCTCGCTCTCCGGGCCGAGGGGCGAGTAAGGCGCGGGCGACTCCTCGGCCGTGCCCTCGCCGCCTTCGCGCCAGCGCCGCGACATCCGCCGCAGGACCATCACCGCGATCGTCCCGATCGCCGCGTAGAGCAGCAGGGTGAAGATGAAGGCGAACCAGATGCCGTCGGCGTCGGTCACCGCTTCGGAGGTCTTCATGTACTTGTAGACGATCCACGGCTGCCGCCCGACCTCGGTGACGATCCAGCCCGACCACAGCGCCAGGATCGCGCCGACGCCGGAGACCGAGACCGCTTTGAGGAACCAGGGGGTCCGCGGGATGTCGCGCTTTTTCCACCAGCTGAAGGCCAGCCAGAGTGCCAGCAGCATGAGCGCCGAGCCGACCCCCACCATCAGGTCGAAGGCAAGGTGGAGCAGCGTGTTCACCGGCGGCCGTTCGTCGTCGGGGATCGAGTTCAGGCCGGTGACCTTGGTGTCGGGGCTGAAGCCGACGAGGATCGAGTCGAGCTCCGGGATCGGGATCGCGAACTTCACCCCGTCGGCGGTGCAGATGCCGCCGATGTACTCGGTCTGGTGGCCGCCGGTGTCCTGGATGCACTCCATCGCCGCGAACTTGGCGGGCTGATCCTTCGCCACTTCGCGCGCCGCGGTGTCGCCGACCAGCAGCTGCAGCGGGGTCGCGATACAGGCGATCGTCAGCGGGATGATCAAGCCGAGGCGGTGCAGCCGGTCGCGGCGCCCTTTCAGCATCCCGACCGCGTAGATCGAGGCGACGAGGAACCCGACCACCATGTAGGCGGCGAGGATCATGTGCGGGACCTCGTAGGGCGTCGCGTTGTTGAAGATGACCTTGAAGGGTTCGACTTCGGTGACCTTGCCCGCGGCGTCCAGGGTGAATCCCTGCGGCTGGTTCATCCACGAGTTGGCGGCGACGACGGCGAAGGCGCCGCCGAGCCCGCAGATGACCATCGGCACGCCGGACCACCAGTGGAGCCAGCCCGGAAGGCGCTTCCAGCCGTAGATGAAGATGGCCAGGAAGATCGCCTCGAGGAAGAAGAAGAGCCCCTCGATCCCGAAGGCGATCCCGAAGGCGGCGCCGAAGCGTTCCATGAAGTGCGGCCAGAGCAGCCCGAACTCGAAGGAGAGGACGGTGCCGGTGACGGCGCCGACGGCGAAGGTGACGGCCATCGCCTTCGACCAACGCTGCGCGAGCTCCATCGCGTCGTGGTCGTTCCTTTTCAGCCCGATCCAGTGGGCGACCAGGATCGTCGCCGGCAGGGCGACCCCGAGGCACGCGAGGACGATGTGGAAGGCGAGCGTGAACGCCATCTGCTCGCGCGCGGCGAGCAGGTTGGACGAGGCTGACGCGGCGAGGGGGAGAACGCCGGAGAACGCCATGAACGCAACGCTACTCCCCGGGTCGGCCCCTGTCTGTGATGAATTAGACCCCTCGGCGCATGTTTCGGTAGCGGCGGATCAGCGCGTTGGTGGAGCTGTCGTGGTGGAGCTTCGGCTCCTCTCCGGCCTCGAGCTCGGGGATGATCGCTTTGGCGAGTTCCTTGCCGAGCTCCACGCCCCACTGGTCGAAGCTGTCGATCCCCCAGACGGCGCCCTGGGTGAAGACGCTGTGCTCGTACAGGGCGACCAGGGAGCCGAGGGTCCCCGGGTCGAGCCGCTCGGCGAGGATCGTGTTGGACGGGCGGTTTCCCTCCATCACCCGGTGAGGCACGACGTCGGGCGCCGTCCCCTCCTCTTCGACCTGCTCCGCGGTCTTGCCGAAGGCCAGCGCCTCGCCCTGGGCGAAGACGTTCGACATCAGCTTGTCGTGGTGGTCGCCGAGCTCGTTCAGCGAGTGGGCGAAGCCGATGAAGTCGGCCGGGATCAGTCGCGTCCCCTGGTGGATCAGCTGGTAGAAGCTGTGCTGGCCGTTGGTCCCCGGCTCGCCCCAGAAGATCGCGCCGGTGTCGTAGTCGACGTGCTCGCCGGCGAGGGTGACGTGCTTGCCGTTCGACTCCATCGTCAGCTGCTGCAGGTAGGCCGGGAAGCGGTGCAGGTACTGGTCGTAGGGGAAGACGCCGCAGGTTTCGGCGCCGAAGAAGTCCGAGTACCAGACGCTCAGCAGGCCCATGATCATCGGCAGGTTGGCGCCCGTGTCGGCCTCCTGGAAGTGCTCGTCCATGGCGTGGAAGCCGGCCAGCATCTCCTCGAAGCGCGCCGGGCCGATCGCCAGCATGGTCGAGAGCCCGATCGCCGAATCCATCGAATAGCGGCCGCCGACCCAGTCCCAGAAGCCGAACATGTTGTCGGTGTCGATGCCGAACTCCGAGACCCCCTCGGCGTTCGTGGACACGGCGACGAAGTGCTTGGCGACCGCTTCGGTGTCCCCGCCGAGCCCGGCCAGCGACCAGTCGCGGGCGGAGCGCGCGTTGGTCATCGTCTCCAGCGTGGTGAAGGTCTTCGAGGAGATGATGAAGAGCGTCTCCTGCGGGTCGAGGTCCCGCGTCGCCTCGACGAAGTCGGTGCCGTCGATGTTGGAGACGAAGCGGAAGGTCATCTCGCGGCGGGAGTAGTGGCGGAGCGCCTCGTAGGTCATCACCGGGCCGAGGTCGGAGCCGCCGATGCCGATGTTGACGACGTTCTTGATCGCCTTGCCGGTGTGGCCGCGCCACTCGCCGTCGCGGACGCGCTCGGCGAACGCCGCCATCCGGTCGAGCGTCTCATGCACCTCCTTGACGACGTCGACGCCGTCGACGATCAGGGAGCGCTCGCGCGGCATCCGCAGCGCCACGTGGAGGACGGCGCGGTCCTCGGAGACGTTGATGTGCTCGCCGCGGAACATCGCTTCGCGGCGCTCGACGACGCCGCGCTCGCGGGCGAGCTCGCCGAGCAGCAGCAGCGTCTCGTCGGTGATCCGGTTCTTCGAGAAGTCGAGGAAGAGGCCCGCGCCGTCGGCGACCAGGCGCTCGCCACGCTCCTTGTCGGCGGCGAAGAGGTCGCGCAGGTGGTGCTTGCGGACCTCGGCGAAGTGGGTCTGGAGCTGCCCCCAGGCGGGGGTCTCGCGCAGCGAGCCCCAGGCGCCCTCCCCGCTCAAGCCGCCACCCCGCGCTTGTCGGCGATCGTCTTCAACAGTTCGTTCCAGGCCTTGTCGAAGGAATCTTTGCCCTCGTCCTGGAGGCGCTGGGCGAGCGCGGCGAGGTCGATCCCGGCGTCCTCGAACTGCTTCAGCGACTGCTCCGCGGCGGTGCCCGACGGGTCCATCAGGTCGCCGACGTTGCCATGGTCGCCGAAGGCCTCGAGCGTCTTGTCGGGCATCGTGTTGACCGTGAACGGCGAGGCGAAGGACTCGATGTAGAGCGTGTCGGAGGCCTCCGGGTCCTTGGTCCCGGTGCTCGCCCAGAGCAGGCGCTGGGCGCGGGCGCCCTGGTTGGCGAGGCGCATCCAGCGGTCCGAGTCCAGGAGCTCGCGGTAGGCGCGGTAGGCACGCCCGCCGATCGCGATCCCGAGCTTGTTCTTCAGCTCGGCCGGGACCTCCTCGGCAACGGCCACGTCCCAGCGGCTCATGAAGATCGAGGCGACCGACTGGACCACCGGGTCGAGCCCGGCCGCGATCCGCCGTTCGATCCCCTTCATGTAGGCATCGGCGGCGGCGAGGTACTGCTCGGCGTCGAAGAGCAGCGTGACGTTGATCGGGATGCCGGCGAAGATCGACTCCTCGATCGCCTCGAGCCCGGCGGTGGTGCCGGGGATCTTGATGAAGAGGTTCTCGCGCTCGGCCTTGGCGTGGAGCTCCGCGGCCTGCTCGATCGTCGAGGAGGCGTCGTCGGCGAGCAGCGGCGACACCTCGAGGCTGACGAAGCCGTCGACGCCCGCGGTGGCCCGGTGGACGTCGGCGAAGAGGTCGGCGGCGTCGCGCAGGTCGGCGAGCGCGAGCTCGAAGAAGACGTTCTCCTCGGCGTTGGCGCCGGCGCCACCCTCGTCGTCGGCCCCGGCGCCGATCTGGGCGATCTGCTCGTCGTAGTCGTCGCCCGCGCCGATCGCCTTTTCGAAGATGCTCGGGTTCGAGGTGAGCCCGGTGACCGAGAGGTCCTCGATGTAGCCCTTGAGCACGTCCTTGCGGAGCATCTCGCGGGTGATGTTGTCGACCCAGAGGCTCTGTCCGACCTCGTGCAGTTTCTGCGTGGCTTTCATGGGGGCTCCTTCTCGTCTCTAGTTCGAAGTTTGGTTGCGGGCGGCGCGCCGGGTCGCGCCGCGGGCGGCGTCGGCGACCTTGTCGGGGGTGAACCCGAACTCGTTCATCACGTCCTTCAGCGGTGCCGAGCTGCCGAAGGTATGCATACCCACCATTGCACCCTCCGGACCGACCCACCGGTCCCAGCCGAGGGTCGAGGCCTCCTCCACCGACACCCGGGCGCGGATCTGGGGCGGCAGGACCTCGTCGCGGTAGGCCTGGTCCTGGCGGTCGAAGAGCTCCCAGCAGGGGAGGCTGACGACGCGGGAGCGGGTCCCTTCGGCGCTCAGCTCCTCGTGCGCGGCGATCGCCAGTGCGACCTCGGAGCCGGTGGCGATCAGGATCACCTCGGGGTCGCCGCCGGGCGGGTCGGCGAGGACGTAGCCGCCGCGGCGGGCGCCCTCGGCGCTCGCGTACTTGGCGCGGTCGAAGATCGGCACGTCCTGGCGGGTGAGGATCAGCGCGACCGGTTGGTGGTGGCGGTCGATCGCCAGGCGCCAAGCCTCCGCGACCTCGTTGGCGTCAGCGGGGCGGATCACGTCGAGGCCGGGGATCGCGCGCAGCGAGGCGATCTGCTCGACCGGCTGGTGGGTCGGGCCGTCCTCGCCGAGGCCGATCGAGTCGTGGGTGAAGACGTGGACGATCGGCAGCTCCATCAGGCTGGAGAGGCGGATCGCCGGGCGCGCGTAGTCCGAGAAGGTGAGGTAGGTGGACCAGAGCGGGCGCAGCTTGGTCAGGGACATGCCGTTGGAGACCGCCGCCGACTCGTGCTCGCGGATGCCGAAGTGGAGCTGGCGGCCGGCGTAGTTGCCGGGCTCGAGGTCGAGGTCGCCGTCGAAGGTGAGGCGCACCGAGGTCGAGTCGGTGAGGTCGGCGGAGCCGGCGATCAGCCAGGGGAGGTGCTCGGCGATCGCGTTCTCGACCTTGCTCGAGGCCTTGCGGGTCGCCATGCCCTTGGCTTCGTCGGCGTCGAAGGAGGGGATCGCGCCGTCCCAGCCGTCGGGGAGCTCGCGGCGCTGCATCGCGTCGATCTGCGCGGCGCGCGTCGGCGAGGTCGCCTTGAAGTCCTCGAAGCGGAGCATCCAGGCGGCGTGCGCCTCGGCGCCGCGCTTGCCGACACCGGCGGCGAAATGCTCGCGGACGCCGTCGGGGACGAGGAACTGGGCGTCTTCGGGCCAACCGTAGACGCGCTTGGTCTCACGGACCTCCTCCACACCGAGCGGCTCGCCGTGGGCGGCGGCGGTGTCCTGCTTGTGCGGGGAGCCCCAGCCGATGTGGGAGTCGACGATGATCAGGGTCGGGCGGTCGGCCTCGCGCTTGAACTCCTCGAAGGCGCGGTCGAGCAGCGCGAGGTCGTTGGCGTCGCCGACCCGGGTGACGTTCCAGCCGTATCCCATGAAGCGAGCCGCGACGTCGTCCTCATAAGTGAGGCGCGTTTTGCCGTCGATCGTGATGTGGTTGTTGTCGTAGATCCAGCAGAGGTTGTCGAGGCGCAGGTGGCCCGCCAGCGAGGCCGCTTCGGAGGAGACGCCCTCCATCAGACAGCCGTCGCCGGCCAGGGCGTAGGTGTCGAAGTCGAAGAGATCCGAGCCGCCCGAGTCGTAGGTGGCGTGCAGCCACTTGGAGGCGATCGCCATGCCGACCGAGGTCGCGACGCCCTGTCCGAGCGGGCCGGTGGTCGCCTCGACCCCGGAGGTCCAGCGGTACTCGGGGTGGCCGGGGGCCTTGGAGTCGAGCTGGCGGAAGCTTTCGATGTCCTTCATCGAGACCGCTTCGGAGCCGACGACCTCGTAGGCGGGGTCGACCGCCTTGACGCCCGCGAGGTGGAGCAGGGAGTAGAGGAGCATCGAGGCGTGGCCGGCGCTGAGGACGAAGCGGTCGCGTCCGGGCCAGATCGGGTCTTCGGGGTCGAAGCGCAGGTGGCGCTGCCAGAGCGCGTAGGCGACGGGCGCCATCGCCATCGGGGTCCCGGGGTGCCCGGAGTTCGCCTTCTGGATGGCGTCGATCGACAGCGTGCGGATCGTGTTGATGCAGAGCTGGTCGAGGTCCTGCGCCACGGGTAAGTGATCCTAGCCCTCAGGGTTCGATTCGCGTTACCGAGCCGTCACCGTCGTTCACGACCCAGACCGCGCTCTCGCCCACCGCGACAGCGGACGGCGTGGGGCCGACGGCGATCGGGGCGCCGTCCGGTTCGCCGGACGGAAGTTCGAGTCGGCGCACCGCGTTCTCGCCCGCGAGGGTGACCCAGAGCGACTTCGGGCCGGCGTCGATGCCGCCGGGGGCTTCGCCGACCTCGACCGGCGGGCCGCTGACCGCCTGCACCGAGGGATCGAGGCGGATGACCGAGCCGGAGCGGGCATCCGAGACCCAGACCAGGCCGTCGGCGACCGTGATCCCGGCGGGGTGGCGACCGGCGGGGATCGATTTGCCGATCGCGAACGCGGCGAGGCCGATGTGGTGCACCTGGCCGGTGGCGGCGCTACTGACCCAGAGTGAGCCGGCCCCGGCGGCGAGGCGCAGGGGTGCGGTGTGGGGGCCGAGGTGGCGGCGGACGACCCGGCCGCCCTTGGCGTTGACGGCGGTGATCCCGGCGCCTTCGACGTCGGCGACCCAGATGCGGCCGCCGCCGTAGGCCAGCGGGCCGGGATGACCGCCGACGTCGATCCGCTGCGTGACGGCGCCGCTTTCGTCGTCGACCCGGAGGAGCTCGCCGCTCCGCGCGTCGGTAACCCAGACCGAGCCGCCGCCCACCGCGACGGCGGCGACCCCCTGCGGGAGGTCGATCGGCGCCCCGACGATCCGGTCCGTTTCCGCGTCGATCCGCGTCAGCGTCGCTTCCGGTTCGGAGAGCACCCAGATCCTTTCCGACCCCGCCGCGATCCGCAACGGCGGCTTCCCGACCGCGACCGGCGGCGACACCTTCGGCCCCGAGTCCCCGCCGCTGAGCAGGACCACGGCCACGACGGCAGCGGCGAGCAGCACGACCGCGCCTCCGGCGAGCAGGAGCACTCGGCGTCCACCACGCTTCCCGCTCCCGTCCGCGCGGTCCCGTCCCCCACCCCCCTCGGGACCGCGGGCGACCTGCGTTACATCCTCCGACCCGCGGGCGACCTGCGTATACCTATGCGTAACGGAGGTCGCCCGCGCTGCGCCTGGCGTAACGGAGGTCGCCCGCGCCGCGGCGATCAGGGCGCCGGTGGTGGCGAAGCGGTCCTTGGGGCGGGGGGCGGTCGCCTTCTCGATCGCGGCCTCGAGGTCCGGGGAGAGGCTCGGGGTCATGGCCGGGTCGGCATCGGCGCGGGCCATCGGGACGACGCCGGTCACCGCCTCGTAGAGAACGCAGCCGAGGGAGTAGACGTCCCCGGCCGGGCCGACCGGCTCGCCGCGCCACTGCTCCGGGGACATGTAGGCGGCGGTGCCGACCACGGAGGCGCCGCTCGCGCCGCTGTCGTCGAGCGACTTGGCGAGGCCGAAGTCGCTCAGGTAGGCGCGGTCCCCTTCGACCAGGACGTTGTGCGGCTTCACGTCGCGGTGGACGATCCCGGCGGCGTGGGCGGCGTCGAGCGCTTCGGCGACCTGGCCGAGAAGGGCAAGCGCCCGATCCGGCGACAGCGGGCCCTCGCGGTCGATCAGCCCGTGGAGGTCGCCGCCCTCGACCAGGCGCATGGCGACGAACAGCTCACCGTCGACCTCGCGCGAGTCGTAGATCGGGACGACCGCCGGGTGGTCGAGCCGCGCCGCGAGCCGCGACTCGCGCAGGAAACGGTCCCGGAACGAGGCGTCGCCCGCGAGCTCGCGGGCGATCACCTTCAGCGCCACCGGGCGGTCGAGGCCAAGGTGGGTGGCGCGGTAGACGACGCCCATCCCACCGCGGGCGAGGCGGGCGTCGATCCGGTATCCGGCGACTTCGTCGCCGACGGAGAGGTCTGCCACCGGGCGGTTATACCGCCCGGTGGCGTCGCTCTACCTGGTGCCGGGCGTCACCTCAGCGCACCGGCTGCCAGTCGATGACGGGTCCGAAGGCGTCTTTCGACGTTTCTTCCCCGTAGGTCTCGGCAAGGTCGGTCTTGCGGCCGTCGGCGAGGTTGATCGCCATCAGTCGCTGTTCGCCCTGGGCTTCGATCAGCGTCGCGACGGAGCGTCCGTCGGAGCTGAAGACCGAGTTGGTCTGCGAGCCGTCCGGCAGTTCGGCGACCTTCTTCGCCTTGCCGGGGCCGATCTTCTTCACCCAGAGGCCGCGGTCGCGGCGGAAGATCAGCGTGTGGCCCTGCGGCGAGACGTCTTCGACGTAGGCCGAGCCGACGCCTTCGACCAGCGGCGCCACCTTCGTGCCGTCCTTGCGCATCGTGTAGATGTCGGCGTAGCCCGCCGGGCCTTCGGACTGGTTGCCGCGGCTGAAGACGATGCCGCCGGCGAAGTACCGCGGGTCGAACTCGTCGACCCGGCCGGTGGTGGTGAGGCGGGTGAGGCCGGAGCCGCTTGGGCGGATCGAGTAGAGGTCGGCGTTGACGCGGTCGCCGCCCGCGAGCGTGGTGCGGACGAAGACGATCGTCTTGCCGTCGGGGGCGAAGCGCGCTTCGGTCGCTTCTTCGGGACCGGGGGTCAGGTCGGTCGCCGGGCCCCCGTTGACCCGCACCGTGTACAGGTTGGCCGGCTGGCCTTCGGCGCTGCGCCGCTCGAAGACGACGACCTGGCCGTTCGGCGAGATCTGCGGGCGGGAGTCCAGCGTGGAGCCGTTGGTGAGGCGGCGCTCGCCGGAGCCGTCGGGCCGCACCGTGTAGATGTGGCCGTCGCGAGCGAAGGCGATGGTCCGGCCGTCCGGGGAGAACGAGGGTTCGGTGTCGGCGGGGTCTTCGGTCAGCTGGTTCTGGTGGCCGGCTTTGACCGCGAAGAGCCCGCCTTCTTCGACGCCTTCGCTCGTCCACGACTGGGAGAAGACGACGGCGCTGCCGTGCTGGGCAGCCGAGGCGGCCGCGGGGATCGCCAGCGCGAACAGGGCGATGGCGGCGATGAAGAGGCTGCGGATTGACATGCGAGGTGACATGACGTGCTCCTTTCGAGCGTCGGTTACTTGATGAACCGATGCTCCGCCGCGGAGCCGTCCCCGCCAACGACACCCCCGCCCCCCACCGAGCCACTTCTGTCCCCCACCGAGCCACCGCGTCCGGGCCGCGGATGTTGATGGGCCGAAAACCGGACTATCTGACGGGTTTTCGGCCCGTCAACACGCGGGTCAGCGGCGGTCGAGGCCCAGCTCGATCACGCGTGCGGCGATCTGGCGGGGACGGTCGCGGCCCGCGTCGCCGCTCACCTCGAGCTTTGCCGCCAGGGCGTCGAGGCGGCGCTGTGCGGTGCGCTCGGAGACGTGGAGCTCGGTGGCGATCTCGGCGCGCGTCGCGGGGCGGCCCGCGAAGGCGCCCTCGCTGCGGTACGGCGCGACGAGCGCGGCGGCGGTCGCCCGCTCCTCCTCGCTCAGCGCCACGCTCGGCTCCGCCGCCGCGATCGTGGCGGCGACCGGCGTCGGGCTCGGCCCGCCGCCCGAGATTTCCAGCCGATGGCCGCCGACGATCAGCGTGTCGCCGTCCCGCAGTCGTCGCGGCCGATCGAGCGGCTCGCCGTTCAGCGCCGTGCCGTTGCGGCTGTCGAGGTCGGTCGCCAGCAGCACCTGCCCCCGCGCCTCGATCTCCAGGTGGTTCCAGGAGACCGCGTCGTCCTCCAGGGTCAGGTCCGCGTCGGGCGAGCGCCCCACCACGGTCCGCTCCCCCGCCAGCGGCACCGACCGCGGCGCCGCACCACCCGCCGAGACCCAGATCCGCGCGTCCACAGTGCCGGCTACAGGTTGATGGGCCGAAAACTCCAGACATGCTGGAGTTTTCGGCCCATCAACATCGAGGGCTAGTAGCGGTAGTGGTCGGGCTTGTAGGGGCCGTCGACCGGGACGCCGAGGTAGGACGACTGGTCCGGGGTGAGCTCGGTCAGGTCGACGCCGAGGGCGGCCAGGTGCAGGCGGGCCACCTTCTCGTCGAGGTGCTTGGGGAGAATGTAGACCTCCTTGGCCTCGAACTCCTCGGGCCGGGTGAACATCTCCATCTGGGCGATCACCTGGTTGGTGAATGAGTTCGACATCACGAAGGACGGGTGGCCGGTAGCGTTGCCGAGGTTCAGCAGGCGGCCTTCCGAGAGGACGATGATCGAGTGGCCGTCGGCGAACTTCCACTCGTCGACCTGCGGCTTGATGTTGATCCGCTCGGCGTCGGACTTTTCCAGCTTCGCCATCTCGATCTCGTTGTCGAAGTGGCCGATGTTGCCGACGATCGCGTTGTGCTTCATCTTCGACATGTGGTCGAGGGTGATGATGTCCTTGTTGCCGGTGGTGGTGACGAAGATGTCGGCCGAGCCGACGATGTCGTCAAGACGGCGCACCTCGTAGCCCTCCATCGCCGCCTGCAGCGCGCAGATCGGGTCGATCTCGGTGACGATGACGCGGGCACCCTGGCCGCGCAGCGATGACGCGCAACCCTTGCCCACGTCGCCATAACCGCAGACGACGGCGACCTTGCCGCCGATCATCACGTCGGTGGCGCGGTTGATCCCGTCGATCAGCGAGTGCCGGCAGCCGTAGAGGTTGTCGAACTTCGACTTGGTGACCGAGTCGTTGACGTTGATCGCCGGGAAGAGCAGCCCGCCGGCCTCGGCCAGCTGGTAGAGCCGGTGGACGCCGGTCGTCGTCTCCTCGGTGACGCCCTTGATCTCGGCCGCCGCTTTGGTCCAGCGGGTCGGGTCCGACTCCAGAGAGCGGGTCAGCGTCTCCAGCACGATCCGGAACTCCTCCGAGTCGGCCGTCGAGGGGTCGGGCACGGCGCCCGCCTTCTCGTACTCGACGCCTTTGTGGACCAGCAGGGTCGCGTCGCCACCGTCGTCGAGGATCATGTTGGGCCCGTCCTCGTCCGGCCAGTTCAGCGCCTGCTCGGTGCACCACCAGTACTCCTCGAGCGTCTCGCCCTTCCAGGCGTAGACCGGGATCCCGGCCGCCGCGATCGCCGCCGCGGCGTGGTCCTGGGTGGAGAAGATGTTGCAGCTGCACCAGCGCACCTCGGCGCCGAGCTCGACCAGCGTCTCGATCAGCACCGCGGTCTGCACCGTCATGTGGAGCGAGCCCATGATCCGCGCGCCCGCCAGAGGTTTCTGTGCCCCGAACTCCTCCCGGGTCTGCATAAGGCCCGGCATCTCCACCTCGGCGAGGGAGATCTCCTTGCGGCCGAACTCGGCGAGGCCGATATCGGCGACCTTGTAGTCCTGGGTGGGGGTGACGGTCATCTGAATTGTCTGGCTCCTGGTCGTTTTTCGATGCGCGTCGGTGCGAAAGGTGCTTCCAATCGAGACGCAACCGTTCAGGGTAGCCGAATAGAGTCGCGATCACGTGAGCCTTGACGACGAGAAGCGACTCGCCGCCGAAGCGGCCGCCGAGCTGGTCGAGAGCGGCATGACGGTCGGCCTGGGGACGGGCTCGACCGTCGCCCACCTCCTCCCCGCCGTCGCCCGCCGCGGCCTCACCGACCTGCGCTGCGTGGCGACCTCGGTCGCGACCGAAGAACAGGCGCGCTCGCTCGGCATCCCGGTGGAGGAGTTCAACACCCTGGAGCGCCTCGACATCGCGATCGACGGCACCGACGAGGTGACCCCCGACGGCTGGCTGATCAAGGGCGGCGGCGGCGCCCACCTGCGCGAGAAGATCGTCGCCGCGGCGGCCGATCGCTTCATCGTCATCGGCGACTCGACCAAGCCGGTGGAGAAGTTCACCTGGCCGGTGCCGCTGGAGCTTTTCGCCTTCGGCCTCTCCTCCACCCTCGCCCGGCTCGGCGACGACGTGACCCTGCGCCCCGATACCCCGCCCAGCCCCGACGGCGGCCTGATCGCCGACTACCGCGGCCCCGGCCTCGACGATCCGGCGGCGCTGGCGGCCCGCCTGGAGGCCGATCCGGGGGTCGCCGCCCAAGGCCTCTTCCCACCGAGCCTCGTCAGTGAGATATTCGTCGCCCGTGGAGATGAAGTTGAGAGGACGACTATCGGATAGCTGATGGACCTGGTCGAGCGCGAGGATGATCTGGGTGCCCTCGCCGAACTCCTCGATGGTCTCGTCGACGGCCGCTCCCGGGCGGCGCTGATCGAGGGTCCTGCCGGAATCGGCAAGAGCCGCCTCCTGGGCGCGCTGCGCGAGGGCGCCGCAGCGCGAGGCATCCGCGCCCTGACCGCGCGCGGCTCCGAGCTGGAGCGCGAGTTCCCCTTCGGCGTGGTCCGCCAGCTCTTCGAACCGGTGCTCGCCGAGGTCGGCCGCGAGGCCGCCTTCGAGGGCGCCGCCGCCCCGGCCCGGGCGGTCTTCGCCGGCGAGGCCGACGAGGGGGCGACCTTCGCCGTGCTCCACGGCCTCTACTGGCTGACCCTGAACGTCGGCGCCGAGCGGCCGCTGGTCCTGGCGGTCGACGACCTCCACTGGTGCGACCGACCCTCGCTGCGCTTCCTCGCCTACCTGACGCCGCGGCTGGAGGGGGCGCCTGTCCTCCTCGGGGCGACCCTGCGGAGCAGCGAGCCGGGGACCGACCCGGTGCTGCTGGGCGAGATCGCCCGCGACCCGCTCACCGTCTCGATGCGCCCGCAGCCGCTGAGCGTCGACGGCGTCGCGGCGCTGCTCGGCCCCGACGCGGAGCGTCCCTTCGTCGCCGCCGTCCACGAGGCGACCGGCGGCAACCCGCTGCTGCTGCGCGAGCTGGTCGGCATGCTGATGGGCGAAGGGGTCGCCCCGACCGCGGCGAACGTCGGCGCGGTGAAGGCGATGGGACCGAGCGCGGTCTCGCGCAGCGTGATGTTCCGCCTGTCCCGGCTGGCGCCGGAGGAGATCGCGGTGGCGAAGGCGGCGGCGGTGCTGTCCGAGGGCGCTTCGGTCACCGACATCGCCGCGCTCACCGGGCTCGACGAGGCGACCGTCGCCCGCGCCACCGGCGAGCTCGCCCGGGTCGAGATCCTGCGCCGCGAGCCGCCGCTCGGCTTCGTCCACCCCTTGGTCCTGGAGGCGGTCTATCGCGAGCAGTCCCCGGGCGAGCGCCAGCTCGCCCACGCCCGCGCGGCGGCGCTCCTGCGGGCGCGCGGGGCGAGCGAGGAGGAGATCGCCACGCACCTGCTGGCGACGGCGCCGGCGGGCGACCCGAACGTGGTCGAGACGCTCCGCGAGGCGGGCCGCTCGGCCGCCCGCAAAGGCGCCATCGACAGCGCCGTGGCCTACCTTCGCCGGGCCCGGGAGGAGCCGCCGATCCCGGCGGCGCGGGTCGACGTGCTGCGGGAACTCGGGCTGGCCGAGTCCCTCGGCGACGGTCCACTCGCCGCCCGCCACCTGCGCGCTGCCTACACCGCGACCGAGGACCCGGCGATGCGGGCGGTCGTTGCCCACGTGCTGCTCCGCCTGGTCCTCTTCACCGAGAGCCCCGCCGAGGCGCTCGCCCTCGCGCGCCGCTACCGCGAGGATCTGCCCGCGGAGATGGAGGACGCGCGGATCGGCATCGAAGCCTTCGAGCTCAGCCTGATCCTCTTCGGCCTCGAGGACCCGACGCAGGCGGAGCGACTGGAGCGCTTCCGCGACCCGGCGCTCGGCCCGGGGCCCGGGGCGAAGATGGCGATGGCGATCGCCGCCGTGGTCTGGTCCCAGCTCGACGGGTCGGGTGAGGAGTGCGCCCGCCTGGCGAGTGCCTCGCTGGAGGGCGGCGCCCTGCTCGACGCCGACCCGGGCTTCCTCGGGATCGCGCCGATCACGGTGCTCGCCTGGGCCGACCGCCCCGAGGCGACAACGGCGCTCGACGAGGCACTGGCCAACGCCCACAGCCACGGGTCGCTGTTCGCGATCTCCGGACTTCACATGTGGCAGGGCGGCGCGCATCTGCGCCGCGGTGAGCTCGACGAGGCGGAAACGTTGCTGCCGCTGGCGCAGAGCGAGTTCAACCTCTGGAGCTTCGGGGCCGGGGCCGGCCTCTACCTGAACGGCTTCCGGGCGATCGTGCAGCTCGAGCGCGGCGACCTGGCGAGCGCCCGTCGCTCGATCGACGCGGTGACCGAGCACCCCGACGACGACGCCGACGGCACCCGCTACTTCGACAACGCGAGGCTCGCGCTGGCGGCGGTGGAAGGCGTCGACCCGGCGCGGCTTCTCGCCCTGGCCGACGCCCACGCCGTCCGCCACGCGCGGGCCCTGAACCCCGCCTACAACCCTTGGCGCGAATACAAGGTCAGGGCCCTGGCGAAGCTGGGCAGGAGCGAGGAGGCCCGCGAGCTCGCCGAGGAGAACCTGCGGCTGGCCCGTCGCTGGGGCACGCCCGGGACGGTCGGGGCCGCGGTGCGGGCGATGGTCCGGGTCAGCCGCCCCGGCGAGTCGCTCCCCTTCATCGAAGAAGCGGCGGCGATCCTCGACGGCAGCACCGCGCGACTCGAGCAGGCCAAGGCGCTGACCGCCCTCGGCCGCGCCCTGCGCGCGGCCCGACGCCCGACCGACGCGCGCGAGCCGCTGCAGCGGGGGGTCGAGCTGGCGGAAGCGTGCGGCTCCGAGCGAGTCCGGGACATCGCCCGCGCGGAACTTGCCGCAACCGGCGCCCGCCCTCGCCGTACCGCCCTCTCCGGCGTCGCCTCCCTCACCCCGAGCGAGGAACGGGTCGCCCGCCTCGCCGCCGACGGCATGACCAACCGCGAGGTCGCCCAGAAGCTCTTCGTCACCCCGAAGACGGTCGAGGTCCACCTCTCCAACGCCTACCGCAAGCTGGAGATCCGGTCACGGCGGCAGCTGTCGGGGGTGCTGGAGACGGTGTAGGGCAGGGGAAGGGTTCAGGCCGCAGATTGGGTCTCGGCCATCGAGACAGGAAAGACGGCCGTCCGCCGCCCCCCGACGTCCCCCACCCCCTAAGGGACCCCTGGACCAAAAGTTTGGGGTGCTCGTTTGGGGATCGCCCCGATGTGCGGGACGCCTTGGCGGCGGAA
Organism: uncultured Actinomycetes bacterium; assembly: GCA_963782515.1. GTDB lineage: Bacteria > Actinomycetota > Thermoleophilia > Solirubrobacterales > 70-9 > VAYN01. The sequence goes on from CAWAJY010000006.1 coordinate 336,964, forward strand.
GCTGGCGACATCGACCACTTCGAATCCGAGGAGAACCCGATGAGCACCAACGAGATCCTGCAGAACCGACGCGCGCCGGCCGCGCTCCGCGCCGAGATCGGCGGGGAGGTCCACTGTCCCGGCGAGGCCGGTTACGACGCCGAGCGGCTGGGCTTCAACCTGGCCATCGACCAGCGGCCCGCCGCGATCGTCTTGCCGCGTCATCCGAAGGAAGTCGCCGCGGTGATGCGCTTCGCCCGCCGCGAAGGCCTGCGGGTCGCGCCGCAGCGGACCGGCCACAACATGGGGCCGCTGGGTCGGCTCGAAGACTCGATCCTGCTGAAGACGACCGCGATGGACCGCGTCGCGATCGACGGACCGTGTCGGCGCGCCCGGGTCGGCGCCGGCGCCCGCTGGGATGACGTCGTCCCGGCCGCCTCCGAGCTCGGCCTCGCCGCCCTGCACGGCTCGACCCCGGACGTCAGCGTCACCGGCTACACCCTCGGCGGCGGCATGGGCTGGTACGCCCGCAAGCACGGGCTGGCCGCCAACCACGTCACCGCGATCGAGGTCGTGACTCCCGACGGCGAGATCCGCTGCGCGACGCCGGAGCGCGACGCCGAGCTGTTCTGGGCGCTCCGCGGCGGCGGCGGCAACTTCGGCGTGGTGACCGCGTTGGAGTTCGAGCTGTTCCCGGTCGAGGAGGTCTACGCCGGGGTGCTCTTCTTCCCGCTCGACCGCGCCCGTGAGGTGCTGCACGCCTGGCACGAGTGGACGGCGACCGCGCCCGAGGACGTCACCTCGGTCGGCCGCGTCCTCCAGTTCCCGCTGGTGCCCGAGGTCCCCGAGCCGATGCGCGGCAGATCGTTCGCGGTGATCGAGGCCGTCTTCCTCGGCGACGTGGCGGAGGCGGACCGCCTGCTGGCGCCGCTGCGGGCGCTCGGCCCGGCGATGGACACCTTCGCCGTCCAGCCGCCCGCCGGGATCGCCGAGCTCCACATGGACCCGCGCGACCCGGTCCCCTACGACTCCGCCCACGCGATGCTGGGCGAGCTCGACGCGGCAGCGATCGACGCCTTCGTCGACGCGACCGGGCCCGAGTCGGGGTCGGCACTGATCTCGGTCGAGCTCCGTCACGCCGGCGGCGCGCTCTCACGGGCCGAGGAGGGCTCCGGCGCCATCGCCACCCTGCCGGGCTCCTACGCCTTCTTCGCGGTCGGGATCGCCGACCCGGCGCTGGCGGAGAAGACCGACCCCGACCTCGCCCGCGTGGCGGCCGCGATCGGCCCCTACGAGGCGGGCCGCTACCTCAACTTCGTCGAGGAGAAGGCCGACGCGGCCGGGTTCTTCCCGCCCGCGGTGGCGATGCGACTGGAGGCGGCGCGGGACACCTACGACCCCGACCGCCTGATGCACGCCAACCACGAGATCGGCGCCCGCTGAGGCGGCGCCGCGAAAGGAGAGGAACGAGACGATGACCGTGAAGAGGACCGACAAGATCGTCGCGACCGTGCTGGCCTTGTGCCTCGCGGTCGCGGTCGCGATCGCCTTCTCCGGCAAGGCCGACGCAGCGACCCCAGGCAATGGATTCCAGGTCGCCAAATTCAAGATCGAGATCGAGGGAACCCAGACCTCCACCTGGCACCACACCCTCGAAGCGGCGGACGAATGCAGCACCAGCGACCACTCGTTCGGGCGCGAGAAGGTCACCTTCCACACGACGAAGCCGATCTACGTCGACGCCACCCACATGCCGGGCGAATTCAACCCGCAGATGTTCTCCACCGGGCAGCTCGGCATTCCCGCCACCGCCAAGGTCCAGCGCAGCTTCACCCCGGTGATCACCGGACCCGCGAAGACCTGCGAAGAAAACGGCGGCGGCGCCGAAGTCACCAAACCGGACTGCGGGACCAGGAACGTCAAGAAGTGGACGCTGGAGCTGCAGTACGCAAGGGAGAAGAAGAACGCCCTCCTGCTCAGCGGCAGCGGGGAAGGAGACCCGTACGTCAACTGCCCTGGCGACGGCGTCGCCGGCTTCCCCTGGCTGTTGGTCGAAGGGTCGGGCTACCAAGGCAAATACATCTACGCCGAAGTGACCCAGGACGAGCTTTTCGACCCGAAGTTCCAGAAGTGGATCGCGATCGGCCACGGCTCGGCCAAAGACAGCGGCTCGACCTGGTGGTCGAAGACCGACATCACCTACTCGATCTCGTTCACGCGGCTGAAGGGCTAAGCCGATCAGCGCCGCCGAGAGGCGACTCAGCTCCCGTGACAGAGGCGTCGATTGCCTCTAGCCTCTCCCCTCACCGAGATCTCGTTCAACTCATCTCAGGGGGAAGCTGGATGGCAATCGACGTCTTGTCGCGTGGTAGCGACGGTTACGAAGCAAATCGTGGTGCGTTCAACGTGCTGCTGAGCCAGGAGCCCGCCGGGATCGTGACGCCGGCCGGTGCCGCCGACGTGGTCGACGCGGTCGAGTACGCGAAGGCCGAGGGGCTGCGGATCGGCGCCCAGCGGACCGGGCACTCGGCCGAACCGCTCGGCGACCTCTCGGGCACGCTGCTGGTCCGCACGGCGGCGATGGATTCGGTGTCGATCGATGCCGAGCGCCGCATTGCGCGAGTCGGGGCCGGAGCGCTCTGGGGAGACCTCGTGCCGCAGGCCTCCGACCTCGACCTGGCCGCCTGCCACGGCTCCTCGCCGACCGTGGGCATCGTCGGCTACAGCCTCGGCGGCGGCGTCGGCTGGTACTCGCGCAAGCACGGGCTGCAGGCCAACCGCGTCACCGCGATCGAGCTGGTCGACGCGACCGGGACCGAACGGCGCGTCGACGCCACCTCCGACCCCGAGCTCTTCTGGGCCCTCCGCGGCGGCGGCGGGGACTTCGGCATCGTCACCGCGCTGGAGTTCGAGCTGCTGCCGATCTCCGAGGTCTTCGCCGGGGCGCTCTTCTTCCCCTTAGAGCGGGCGAGCGAGATCCTCCACGCCTGGCACGAGTGGACGGCGACCGCTCCCGACGAGGTGACCTCGGTCGGCCGGCTGATGTCGTTCCCGCCGCTGCCGGAGATGCCCGACCCGCTGCGCGGCAAAGATTTCGTCATCGTCGAGGCGGTGGCGCTGCTGCCCGAAGCGCAGGCCGCCGAGCTGCTGGCGCCGCTGCGCGACCTGGGTCCGGCGATGGACACCTTCGCGACCCAGCCGCCGGCGGGCATCGCCGGGCTCCACATGGACCCGCCGGCGCCCGCGCCCTACGCGAGCGCCGGGATGCTGCTCGGCGACCTGCCGGGCGAGGCGATCGACTCGCTCCTCGCCGCGGTCGGCCCCGACTCGCCGTCGAAACTCCTCTCGGTGGAGCTCCGCCACGACGGCGGCGCGATGGCCGTGAGCGACCCGTCCCACGGAGCGATGGACTGCCTCCCCGGCTCGTTCCTGATGTTCGGCGTCGGCATCGTGCCCGAGCCGGCGGCGATGGCGCCGACCAAAGCCTGGCTCGGCGCGATGACCGACGCGATGAAGCCCTGGGACGCGGGCCGTTATCTCAACTTCTCCGACGAGATCCAGGACATCGGCGTCGCCTTCCCCCCGGCCACGGTCGAGCGCGTCCGCGCGGCGAAGGCCCAATACGACCCCGAGAACCTCTTCCACGCCAACCACCCCGTAGTCAGCGGCTAGCTAGCCGCGGCGTGGGAGCGCCTCGCGGTGTCCTCGGTCGCTCGCCTCGGGTCACGCACCTGAGTGCGCTCCCCTCCCCTCGCTTCCCTGCGTCCCTGCGAGGCTGGCCCACGCCGCGGCTAGGGCCGGCAGGGGCCTCGGGGACAGAGACGCGACGAAGGCGTGAGGAAGTGCGTGCGACCGGTGCGGGTTCCGCGCGCCTCGACAGGGTCCCCGTGCATCGTGCGACGCAGGGCCGAGAGTGCGGGCGGAAGGCGAACGGAAGCGTGACTTCGTGCGGCTTTCGTGTCCTTCTCCACGCTTCGGCGCGTGTTCCATAACGCCGATCCGTCGCTCGTGCACTTAGGGGCGCTATAGCGCCCCTAACTCACCAAACGGCCGGAGCGCTGTTGAGGAAGTGTGTCCTCCCTCCCGTTCCGCCCTTCCCCGCTCCGCGCTGCCGCGGATTCCGGGCCGACCCATAGCTAGCCGAGGGTTGGACCGGAATCCGCGGCCCTCGGCGCGGCTAAGCCTGCGGCTTCTGTGGGGGCGCTCCCACCGCGTGGGCGCCGCCGTCTACGTGGAGGATTTCGCCGGTCGTCGCTCGGCTCAGGTCGCTGAGGAGGAACAAGGCCGCGTCGGCGACCTGGGTCGCGTCGTGGGGATCCCAGCCGAGCGGGGCGGCGTCGCCCCAGAGGGCCTCGAGGTCGGAGAAGCCGGAGATGCCCGAGGCGGCCGCGGTGTGGACCGGCCCCGCCGAGATCAGGTTGGCCCGGATCCCCTGGCCGCCGAGGTCGCGGGCGAGATAGCGGTTGACGGACTCCAGGGCCGCCTTCGCGACGCCCATCCAGTCGTAGGAGGGCCAGGCGACGGTGGCGTCGAAGTCGAGGCCGACCAGCGCGCCGCCGTCGCTCATCAGCGGCGTCACGACCTCGGCGAGGGCCTTGTAGGAGTAGGCGCTGGTCTCGAAGGCGACCTTGGCGCTCTCGCGCGGCGTCGCCATGAAGTCCCCGCCGATCGCGTCGCCGGGCGCGAAGGCGATCGCGTGGACGGCGCCGTCGACCGTCCCCCAGCGCTCCTTCAGCTCCTCGCGAAGCGCCGCCACGTCCTCGTCGGAGTTGACGTCCAGCTCCAGCACGTCGGGCGCCGGGTCGAGCCGCGCCGCCGAGCGCTCGGTCATCCGCTTCACCCGGCCGAAGCTGGTCAGCAGCACCTCCGCCCCCTGCGCCTGCGCCCGCTCGGCGATCGAGAAGGCGATGCTGTGGCGGTTGACGATGCCGGTGATCAAGATCTTCTTGCCCTCGAGGATCACGCTCTGCCTACCTCTCCCATGTCGAAATCGATGCCCAGCTGCTCGCTCAGATACTTGGCCGTCTCGCGCGCGACGAACCGATGCCCGGAGCTCGACGGGTGCAGACCGTCGGCCGAGAACGTAGCCGGATCGCGCAGCGCGGGGTGGCCCGCCACCGGCAGGCAGAGGACGCCGTAGCGCTCCGCCGACTCCCGGGTGATGTCGTTCAGCTGCTTGGTCGCCTCGATCAGCCGCGCTTCGGTGCGCGGCCGCAGCTCCATGAAGTGCCAGCCCTCGGGCGCCGTCGCGGTCACCACCTGCGCCTCCGGGGCGCCCTCGCGCAACCGCCGCAGGATCGCGTCGAAGCTCTTCGCGTAGCCCTCGACGTCGGGGCGCGTCGCCAGCAGCACGTCGTTGGCGCCGCAGATCACGGTGACGAAGTCGGGCTCGAGCGCCAGCGCCGGCCCGACCTGCTGGTCGAGCACCTCGGCGCTCGTCGCGCCGTCGACGGCGAGGTTCTCGTAGCGCAGCTCCGGGTTCACCCGCCGCATCCCGGCGGCGAGCAGGTCCGCCCAGCGCTCGGCGTCGACCGAATCGCGCCCCGCGGTGAAGCTGTCGCCGAGCGCCGCGTAGGCGCGGACGGCGCGACCGCTCAACGGCCCCTCAGGGACCGCAGTGCCCAGGCGAGGCTCTCGCGGCTCGCGTCGGGATCGATCACCTCGTCGACCCAGCCACTCGCAGCCGCCGCCGGGGCGGTGAGGTGCTCGGCCGCATAGGCGTCGGCGAGGTCGTCGCGGGAGAGCGACTCGTCTTCGCGCAGGCGCCGTCCGTGGACGATGCCGACCGCCTGGCGCGCGGCCATGATGCCGATCTGGGCGCCGGGCCAGGAGAAGACGACGTCGGCACCGAGGTCTTTGGAGTTCATCGTGATCGCCGCGCCGCCGAAGGCCTTGCGCAGCACCAGCGTCAATTTCGGCACCCGGGCGCCGGCGAAGGCGCGCAGCAGCGAGGCGCCGTGGCGGATCACGCCGGCTTCCTCCTGGACGCGGCCCGGCAGGAAGCCCGGCGTGTCGACGAAGACGAGGAGCGGCAGGCCGAAGCGGTTGCAGTCGTCGACGAAGAGCGCCGCCTTCTCCGAGGCGGCGGCGTCGATCACGCCGCCGAGCTGGCGCGGCTGGTTGGCGATCAGGCCGACCGGGCGCCCCTCGAGGCGGGCGAACGCGGTGACCATGTTCGGCGCCCAGCGCGGCGAGATCTCCAGCAGGCTGCCGCCGTCGAGGATCGCGCCGGCGACGTCACGGACGTCGTAGACCTTGCGCTGCTCGTCGGGGACGATCGCGCCGGGGTCCTCCAGGTCGGGGTCGATGACCAGGTGCGGATGCGGGTTGCCGCCGATCGTCTGCGGCAGCAGCGAGAGCAGGTGGCGGGTCTTGCGCACCGCGTCGGCGGCGTCCTCGGCGACCAGGTCGGCGACACCGTTGCGGCCGTGGACCTTCGGCCCGCCGAGCGCCTCCATCGAGATCTCTTCGCCCATCGCCTCGGCGACGACTTTCGGCCCGGTCAAGAACATCCGGGACTCCTTCGTCATCACCACGTAGTCGGTCAGCGCCGGCGAGTAGGCGCCGCCGCCGGCGGAGACGCCGGAGAGGATCGAGATCTGCGGCACCTTGCGCGACAGCTCGACGCTGGCGCGGAAGATCCGGCCGTAGCCCGCGAGGGCGGCGTGGCCCTCCTGCAGGCGCGCCCCGCCGGAGCGGACGAAGCCGACCACCGGCGCGCCCGCGTCGCCCGCCATCCGCATCGTGCGGACGATCGTGTCGGCGTGGACCTCGCCGAGGCTGCCGCCGAGGAAGGCCGGGTCCTGGGCGTAACAGAAGACCGGCCGCCCGTCGACTTCACCGGCGCCCGCGGCGACGCCGTCGCCCGGGGTCGCCCGCTCGCCAAGCCGCAGACTGGAGACGCCGGAGCGGATCGGGCGGAACGAGCCCGGGTCGCAGAGCATCTGCAACTGCCCGAGCGGGGTGTCGGCGGGAGCGGGAGGCGGGGCTTTGACGGCGGTGGCCATAGGTGTGTGTTCAGTCGATCCGGGGGTCTAGTTGACGGAGGAGAGGACGAGGACGGCGTTGTGGCCGCCGAAGCCGAACGAGTTGGAGATCGCGACGACCGGGCCGTCTCCGTTCACTATCGGTTTAGCTGACCCTTCGACGTAGTCAAGGTCCAACCCCTCTTCTGGCTGTTCATAGCCGACGGTCGGGGGGGCTTCGCGACGCCTGAGGGCTTCGATCGTGGCAATCGCCTCGACCGCGCCGGCGGCGCCGAGCAGGTGCCCGATCGCCGACTTCGTCGAGCTGACCGGGATGTCCATCGCCCGCTCGCCGAGCGCCGCCTTGATCGCTTTCGTCTCCGCCGCGTCGTTCAGCGGGGTCGAGGTGCCGTGGGCGTTGACGTAGTCGACGTCGACCGCGCTGATGCCCGCGTCGGCGAGCGCGAACTGGATCGCCTTCGCCGCCGCCTCGCCCTCCGGTTGCGGCGCGGTGAGGTGGTGGGCGTCGGCGGTGACGCCGTAGCCGGTGACCTCGCCGAGGATCGTCGCGCCGCGCTTTTCCGCGGCCTCCTTCTCCTCGAGCACCAGCACGCCGGCGCCCTCGCCCATCACGAAGCCGTCGCGACGGGCGTCGAACGGACGCGAGATGCCCGTGGCGGAGGTCGCTTCCATCGCCGCGAAGGCCGAGGTGGCGACGCCGGTGATGCAGGCCTCGGCACCACCGGTGACCATCGCGTCGGCGTCGCCGTACTGGATGATCCGGACCGCGTCGCCGATGCCGTTGTTGCCGGCCGCGCAGGCCGAGGACACCGCGTAGGTGTGGCCCTGCAGGCCGTGGCGCATCGACACCGCGGCGGCCGCGGCGTTGCCCATCATCAGTGGCACCGCCAGCGGCGAGACCGCTTTCGGGCCTTTGGTGATCAGCTTCTCCTGCTCGCGCTCGAGCGAGACGAGGCCGCCGATGCCGGTGGCGATGACGCAGCCGACCTTGTAGCGGTCATACGGCAGCTCACCGTCCTCGCCGAAGGCCTGCTTGACCGCCTCGTCGCCGGCGACGATCGCCATCTGGGCGAAGCGGTCGGCCCGCCGCGCTTCCTTCTTCGAGAGGAAGTCGTTCGGGTCGAAATCGAGGCAGCGGCCGAAGCCGTCGGCGATCCCGACCTCGCCCGCCATCCAGCGGTCGATCAGGAGGTCGCTGCCGATCCCCAGCGGGGTGACGGCACCGACTCCCGTGATGACGACGCGCCGGGTCATCCCGCTTTGGCGACGACCAGGTCGATTACGTCGCCGACGGTCTTCACGTCCTTGACGTCGTCGCCTTTCAGCTCGACGCCGTACTCGTCCTCGACGATCTGGGCCAGCTCGACCAGGTCGAGCGAGTCGACGTCGAGGCTCTCCAGGGTCGCCTCACGCGAGAGGTCGTCCCGCTCGGTGCCGAGCTCGACGAGACCGTCGTAGATCGTCTTCTCGACACTGTCACTACTTACTTGCGTTGCCATTTGGGGTTCCTTTCCCATATCTGGGGTCCTTTTCGATGCAGCTAGGCGCTGAGGCCGCCGTCTACGGTCAGCGTCGTTCCGGTCACGTAGAAGCTTCTCCGGAGGCGAGGAAGCGGATGCAGGCCGCGACCTCCTCCGGGGTGCCGATCCGGCGGGCGGGGATCGCCTTCGCCATGTCCCCCTCGAGCACGTCCTCGGTGAAGGCGGTCTCGATCAGGCCGGGCGCGACCGCGTTCACGGTCACGCCGCGGCGGGCCACCTCGGCGGCGACGGTCTTGGTGAAGCCGATGACGCCCGCCTTGGAGGCCGCGTAGTTGGCCTGGCCGGGGTTGGCGCGGATGCCCGCGACGCGCGCGAGGTTGATCACGCGGCCGAAGCGGGCGCGCATCATCTTCGGCAGCACCGCCCGGGTGGCGCGGAAGGTCGAGGTGAGGTTGGTGTCGATCACGGTCGCCCAGTCCTCGTCGGTCAGCGAAGGCGAGAGGTTGTCGATGCGCACGCCGGCGTTGTTGACGAGGACCAGCACCGGGCCGTCGCTCGCCGGGCTCCGTGAGGCGCTTGACGTCCTCGCCGTCGGCGACGTCGCCCTGCCAGAGGCTCGCGCTGCCGCCGGCCGCCTCGATCCGGGCGACGACATCCTTGGCACCCGCCTCGTCGGAGCGGTAGTTGACCCGCACGTGCCAGCCGTCGCCGGCCAGCGCCAGCGCGGTCGCCGCGCCGATCCCGCGCGAGGAGCCGGTCACCAGGGCGCAGCCCTCGGGACGGGTCGCGGTCGGATCAGACACCGACGCTCACCGGTCCTCCCCACTCGATCACGGTCGCGCCCCAGCTGACCCCGGCGCCGAAGGCGCCGAGCAGGACGCGGGCGCCCTGGCGCAGCTGGCCGGTACGCTTCGCCTGCGGCGAGCGCCAGCGGGATCGTCGCCGCCGAGGTGTTGCCGAGCTTGGCGATCGAGTCGATCACCCGCTCACCGCTGATCCCGAGGCGCTCGCCGACCGAGCGCAGGATCCGGGCGTTGGCCTGGTGGTAGACGAAGAGGTCGACGTCGCTCAGCTCGAGGCCGGCCAGCCGGACCGCCTCGATCGTCGATTCCGACATCAGGTCGACCGCGTAGCGGAAGGTCTCGTGGCCCTGCATCTCGATCACCAGCTTGTCGCGGTCGATCTTGATCAGGTCGGCCTTCGAGCCGTCGGAGCGCAGGACGATCGGCCCGACGCGGCTCTCCAGCGTGCCGCGCATCACCACGGCACCGGCACCGTCGGCAAAGACGGCGGCGGTCGCGCGGTCGTCGGGATCGGTCAGGGGCATCATCAGGTCGGCGCCGATCACGAGGACGTTAACCGCGCGACCAGATTCGATTTGTCCGCAGGCCACCGAGACGGCGCTGAGGAAGCCGGTGCAGGCGGAGTTGACGTCGTAACAGGCGGCCTCGGTCGCGCCCAGCACGGCGGCGACGCGCGGGGCGCCGGCGGGCATCAGCTCCTCGTTGGAGGTGGTCGCGAGGACGATCAGATCGAGCTCGGCGGCGGTGACGCCCGCCTCGGCGAGCGCCTCGGCCCCGGCGCCGGCGGCGAATTCGAAGAGGCGTTCCCCCGGCTGGGCGGAGCGGCGCTCTTCGATCCCGGTCCGTTTGACGATCCACTCGGCGTCGATGCCGAGGCGCTCGTCGAGCTCGGAGTTGGGGACGATGGTGGCGGGCAGCGCGGTGCCGACGCCGATCATCTCGGCGCCGCAGCGGACCAGCGGCGGTGCGCCGAAGGTGGGGGCGGCCAGCGGCTCGGTGTCAGGGGTGACCCTAGGCACCGGCGGTCTCTTTGGCCAGGTCGAGCGTGCGGCTCTCCAGCTCCTCGCCGAGGGTGCGGCGGCAGAGGCCGGTGAGGATGTCCCCGGGGCCGGTCTCGAGGAAGGTCGTGGCGCCCGCGGCAGCGATCGCGGCGAGCGTGTCGCGCCAGCGGACCGGCGCGGTCAGCGCGCTCAGCAGGTCGGCGCGGACGTCGCCGAAGGGCGCCGCGGTGATGCAGGAGAAGGCGCCCTCGACCGGGGTGAACTCGGTGGCCTCGAGGATCTCGCGGTAGCCGGGGACGGCGGGCTCCATCAGCGGCGAGTGGAAGGCGCCCGCGACCGGGAGGCGGATCGCCTTCGCCCCTTCGGCGCGCAGCGCCTTGCGCGCTTCGCCGACCTTCTCGGCGTCCCCGGAGAGGACCATCTGGCCGGGCGCGTTGTCGTTCGCCAGGGTCAGCTCGTATTCCCCGGCGACCTTGCGGACGACCTCGTCGGAGCCGCCGAGCGCGGCGACCATGCCGCCGGGACGGACCGCCGAGGCCTCCTCCATCAGGCGGCCGCGGACGACCGCGAGGCGCAGGCCGGCGCCCGCCTCGAGCGCGCCCGCCGCGACCAGCGCGGGGAGCTCGCCGAGCGAGTGCCCGGCGTAGAAGGCCGCGTCGGGCTCACCGGCCGCCTTCCAGTGGGCGAGGCCGGCGATGAAGAGGGCGGGCTGGGCGATGTGGGTGCCCGCGGAGATCCCCTCGAAGGGGTCGCCGCCGAGTTCGCCCGCGGCCCGCTCGACCAGCTCCGGGAGCTGCGCCATCGCGACCGCCGCCATCGTCGAGGTCTGGCTCCCCTGGCCGGGGAAGAGCAAGGCGGTATCTGCGCTGGGGTTCGGCACTTGTAAGGAGTATTGGTCCGCCCGGCGGCGGCGGTGACGCGGGTACTCGCCGAGTCCCGCCATTCGGGGGGCGACCCAGGCATCGGAGCCAAGCGCCCGGAGGCTTCAGACGAGGATCTTCAGCCGCTGCGCCTGGCGGGTGGCCTCCGCCCGGTTTCGCACGCCGAGCTTACGGTAGATGGCACTGGTGTGCTCCTTCACGGTGTGCGGGGAGAGGTGGAGGCGACCGGCGATCTCTTTGTTGGTCGAACCGGTCGCGATCAGCGACAGGACCTCCTGCTCACGCTCCGACAGCGGCGAGTCGAGCGGCGCTTCGGCGAAGACCTCGTGGCCCTGGGACACGCGGCGCACCGCGCGCACCACGTCGACCGCCGACCAGTCCTTGGAGATGAAGCCGGCGGCGCCCGCGGCGCGGGCCACGTTCGGCGAGATGATCCCGGCGCCGGAGATCAGCAGCACCCGCGTGCGGGGGCTGACCTGGTGGATCTCCTCGCAGACCTCGGCGCCCGATTCGGTGCCCAACAGCATGTCGACGAGGGCGACTTCGGGCTGGACCTTGCGGCAGACCTGGACCGCCTCGGCGCCGGAGGACGCGGCGAGGCAGCGCTCGACCCAGCTCTGGCGCTCCAGCAGCAGGCGGAAGCCCCACTGCACGACGTCGTGGTCGTCGACCACGAGGACCTGCAGGCCCCGGTTACCGGCGGTCGTCGCCATTCAGCGCCCCACCGGGACGACGAGGCGCACGCGCCAACGGTCGCCGTCGACGGCGCCGAACTCGACCAGGCCCTCGTAGCGGAGCGCTTCCAGCGCCGCGAGCCGCAGCCCGATCCCGCCGCCGCGGGTGGTCCGCCCGTCGCCGGAGCCGTCGTTTTCCACCGTGAGGCTGAAGGTCTCGCCGTCGGAGGCGAGGCGCACGTCGATCGCCGAGGGGCGCGCGTGGCGGTCGGCGTTCCGCAGCGCCTCGTTCAGCACCAGCTGGGCGACCGGCTCGAGGTCGGCGGGCACCTCGACCCCGTCGGCCCAGTCGACGCGCAGCTCGGGGCGGCGCTCGGTGAGCCGCTCCAGCAGCTCGCCGAGGCAGGCCTTGGTCGAGCGCTCCGGCGCCTCCAGCGGGCGGGTCAGGGCACGGCGCAGGTCGGCGACGACCGAGCGCAGCTCCTCCTGGCAGCGCAGCCGCTCCGCCGTCGACAGCTCCTCCTCGGAGCCGAGCGCCATCGCGACGCCGAACAGCCGCTGGATCGCGTTCTCGTGCAGGTCCCGGGTCAGCTCCACCCGTTCGGCGAGCCTCCGCTCGCTTTCGCGCTGCTCGGTCGAGTGCTCGACGCTCGCGGTCAGGGCGGCGAGCCGCCCGAGGGTCATCATCGTCTCCGACTCGCCATCGTCGAGCGGCTGGTCTTCCCCTTCGCGGTCGGCGAAGATCACCCCGAGCCAGCGCCGCGCGGCGCTGATCGGCGTGCAGGTCAGGTAGCTGCTCTCCGGCAGCTCGGCGTAGCGCGCGGGCAGGTGTTCGGCCAGGTCGCCGTCCCCCCCGTTCACGCCGACCTCGACCACCCGGTCCTCCTCCAGCGCGATCTGCGCGATCGGCGTCTCGTCCAGGGTGCCGCCGATCCGTTTCAGCCGCCCCGGGTCGAAGCCGCTGCTCCCCACCGGGATCACCGATTTATAGGTCTCGTCATGCAGCAGCAGCACCGCCCTCTTCATCGAGGTCAGCGTCACCACCGCCTGGCAGACCCGGTCGTAGAAGACGCCCGATTCGGTCGCCTCGTCAAGTTCTGCCAGCAGCCCGACCAGAACGTCCACCGTCCCCGCGCGCGCGGCCGGTGCCGCCGTGGTCGTTCCCCAGGTGCTCATCTGCAACCAGGATACGACTCAGCCGACTTCGGTTCTGTCGGAGTACGAAGACTGTTGGAGTATTGTAGTGGTGTACTGTACCCACTATGGCATTCGTCACCGCTGGCCGCAACGGCACGTTCGAGGTCAGGGAGTCGCGATCGACGCCAGGCGGGCCTCGGAGCCGAACGCTCGCCTCGTTCCGCGAGCTCGACGAGCCGACGATCCGGAAGGTGATCGAGCGAGCCGAGAAGGCTCCCGAGCGCGACGAGTTGATCCAGGCAGCACTGCGGGCCGGAGCGACCGTTGCCCTGGCGCCGGTCGACGAGGCGGTCCGCACTCTTCTCCGCTCGCTGGCCCGCGGAGAAGCCCCAGCCCGAAGCATCGACGCCTGCTGCTCGACGCGCTGGGTGGCGAATCCAACTCCGCCGCCGAATGGCTGGGGGCCTCCCCGGCCGAGCGGGGTGAGGCGCTCCGCGAACTGCTGCTTTTTTCAGATGCCGTCCCGGTCCGCCGCCGGCCACGGAAGATCGGCTTCCCCCGGATCGACTCGAACCGGAACCCATGAGCGCCGACGAGTCGCGCGGCGGCATCTCCCTCCCCGACAAGGTCATCGCGATCGATCGCGCCCTCGCCGCCGCCAAGATCCCCCATGCGATCGGCGGAGCGATGGCCCTCGCCTACTACGCGGAGCCGCGCGCGACCATCGACGTGGACGTCAACGTCTTCGTATCGACCGAGCGCTGGCCGGACGTCGGAGCAGCACTCGCCCCCCTCGGTGTCGAGGTCGACCTGGACGAGTCGGCGCTGGCGCGGGACGGCCAGGTCCGCCTTTGGTGGGGTTCCAATCCGGTGGACCTCTTCTTCTCCTATGACGCTTTCCACCACGAGATGGAGGAGACGACTCGCCGGGTGCCGTTTGCCGGCGCACGCATCCCGATCCTCGCGCCCGAGCACCTCGCAGTCTGTAAGGCGATCTTCAATCGGCCGAAAGATTGGCTCGACATCGAAGCGATGCTCGTCGTTGCCGAACCGCTCGACGTCGCCGCGATCGAATCCTGGCTGACGAGGATGGTCGGTGCGGATGACGAGCGACTCGGGAAGCTCGGCGCGATCCTCGACCGCCTTGAGGTTCCGCGCGGACCCGGATGACGGACCCGAGCCCTGAGGAGAGGGTGCTCGCGGTAGATCGGGCCCTCGCCGTGGCCGGGATCCCGCACGCGATCGGCGGCGCGATCGCCCTCGGCCACTACGCCGAACCGCGTCCGATCAGGGACATCGACGTCAACGCCTTCGTCGCACCCGAGCGACGGCCGGAGGTCGAGGCGGCGTTGGCCGGGATCGACGCCGACGGCCCTCCCGTACACCTCTTCTTCTCCGACGACGCGCTGCACGAGGCGATGCCCGCCGCGGTCCGCGAAGTGCCCTTCGCCGGAACCACGATCCCGATCGTCTCCCCCGAGCACCTCGTCATCCGTAAGGCGATGCTCGATCGTCCGAAGGACTGGCTCGACATCGAGGCGATCCTCGCCGCCGAGACGCCGCTCGACCTCGACGTGATCAGATCCTGGCTGGAGCGCCTCGCCGGCCGCGACGATCCACGCCTGGAGAAGCTCGACGCGATCGTTCGAAGACTTGGAGGCTGACGGCGGCCAGAAGGGACGGGGCGTTTTGAAGCCGGCGCCCGAGGTGAGGGACGCAAGGCGGTGCCGACGAGTGCGGCCGTCTCGGCCACGGCCCTGGCTGGCTGTGACCGTGGCCGAGACGGCCGGGGCATGAAAGCTGGGTTCTCCACGGTCCGAAGCCACCGAGACGAACCCATAGACCTTGGTAGCCCTTTGGGCTACCAAGGTCTATGGGTTGGGTCCGGGCCCGACAGAAGCGTGACGAGGGTGGGAACTTCCGGGCGGACGCGTGACGGACCATCGGAGATTCACACGAGACCCTCACGGTCCAGGGCGTCTCATGGAGGTCACAGCCTGCCAGGACCTCCATGAGACGCCCAGGGCACCGCTTCTAGAACTGCCGGGGGGCCGGGAGAACGGCCGTCCGCCGGCTACCACCCCTACTGCGGAGCCGCAGCCGGATCCGCGACGATCGTGACGGCGTCGTTCTTCACGCGGCCCGCGGGGATCGAGGGGTCGCCCGCGATCAGTTGCTGGAGGGGATCGCGCTTTTCCTCGCCGGTGACGAGGAAGAGGATCTGGCGGGCCTCCGCGAGGGCCGGGTAGGTGAGGGTCATGCGGCGGTGGCCCTGGTAGGGGTTGGTGGTGATCGCGACGCGGCGGTCGTCGACCTCGAGGACCGGGTCGCCGGGGACGAGGGAGGCGGTGTGACCGTCTGGGCCGAGGCCGAGGTGGACGAGGTCGAGGCGCCCGGGGAGCGAGGTGTCGTATTCGTGGGCGGCGGCGTCGAGGTCGCGGTTGGTGACCGGCATCGGGCGGAGCGCCGACTGGTGGTCCATCGAGAGTCCGAGGACCATGTGGGTGAGGTTGCGCTCCTCGGAGCCGGGCGAGGCGATGCGCTCGTCGACCTGGAAGAGCTCGGTCTCGGCCCAGGGCATCTCCTCGAGTTCGCCGAGGATCGCCAGCATCGCCCAGGGCGAACGGCCGCCGCTCATCGCGAAGGCGAAGTGGCCGTGGTCGGCCACCGCGGCCGCGCCCGCCTTGGCGATCAGCTCGGCCGCGCGCCGGGCGGCGGCCTTTTCGTCCTTGGTGACCTCGAGGTCCAGGGGCATGGTCGGTTGCTCCTCGCTCCTAGTTGTCGCGCTCTTTGTGGCCGCCGAACTGGTAGCGCATCGCCGAGAGGACCTTGTCGCCGAAGTCGCCGAGGTCGCGCGAGTAGAAGCGCTCGTGCAGCGCGGTGGTGAGGACCGGGGTCGGCACGCCCTCCTCGATCGCCGCGATCGAGGTCCAGCGACCCTCGCCGGAGTCCGAGACGCGGCCGCTGTATTCGGCGAGCTGCGGGCTCTCGGCGAGCGCCGCCGCGGTCAGGTCGAGGAGCCAGGAGCCGACCACCGAGCCGCGCCGCCAGACCTCCGCGATCGCCTGGATGTCGAGGTCGAATTCGTAGTACTCGGGCTGGTCGAGCGGCGCCGTCTCGGCGTCGTCGAGCCGCTTGGTCTTGCCCGCGTCGGCGTTCTCGAGCACGTTCAGCCCCTCGGCGTAGGCGGCCATGATCCCGTACTCGATCCCGTTGTGGACCATCTTCACGAAGTGGCCCGCGCCGCTCTGGCCGCAGTGCAGGTAGCCCTGCTCGGCGGCGCTCGGCTCACCGGTCAGGCCCGGCGTGCGCTCCGCCGCCTCGACCCCCGGCGCCAGCGTCTTGAAGATCGGGTCGAGCCGCGACACCGCGTCGTCGGGCCCGCCGATCATCAGGCAGTAGCCGCGCTCGAGGCCGAAGACGCCGCCGCTCGTCCCGCAGTCGACGTAGTCGATCCCCTTCTCGGCGGCGCGTTTGCCGCGGCGCATGTCGTCGCGGTAGTAGGAGTTGCCGCCGTCGATGATCGCGTCGCCGGAGTCCAGCACCCCTTCCAGCCCCTGCACCGTCTCTTCGGTGATCGTGCCCGCCGGGACCATCACCCAGACCGAGCGCGGCGCGGACAGCTTCGCGGCCAGGTCCTCCAGCGAGGAGGCACCGTTGGCGCCCTCCCCCGCGAGGCCCTCGACGGCGTCGGGGTTGACGTCGTAGGCGACGATCGTGTGGCCGTCCTTCATCAACCGGCGGGCCATGTTGGCCCCCATGCGGCCGAGGCCGACGATTCCAAGCTCCATGGTTCTCCTCCTGGTGGGCCTTACTGGTGCGGGGCGCTGTTCGAACGGGGCGCCTCGCATCCTAGGCGCTGACAGCAGGTAGCCTGCGCGCCACGATGGCGAAACGGACGAAGGGACACGTCGACAAGGCCGCGGACGTCCTGGCGATCTTCGGGATCAGCGGCGACCTGGCGAAGAAAATGACCTTCCGGGCGCTCTACCGGATGCAGCGCGCCGGGATGCTGAAGTGCCCGGTGGTCGGCGTCGCGCTCGACGACTGGGACGACGAGGGGCTGCGCAAGCACGCCCGCGAAGCGGTCGAAGCGACCGTCGCCGAGTGCGACATGGAGTCGCTCGACGCGATGCTCTCCCGCCTCTCCTACGTGCAGGGCGATTACGGCGACGCGTCCACCTACGAGCGGGTTGCGCAGGCCCTCGGCGACGCCAAGCAGCCGGTCTTCTACCTCGAGATCCCGCCCTTCCTCTTCTCCACCGTGGTCAAGGGCCTCGGCAAGGCCGGGCTCGTCGACCGCGCCCACGTGGTGATCGAGAAGCCCTTCGGCCACGACCTCGAATCGGCCCGCGCCCTGAACGAGGAACTGCGCGAGGTGCTGGAGGAGGAACAGATCCTGCGGATCGACCATTACCTCGGCAAGGAGCCGGTGATGGACATCGCCTACATGCGCTTCGCCAACTCGACGCTCGAGCCGGTCTGGAACCGCGAGCACGTCTCCCACGTGCAGGTGACGATCGCCGAGAACTTCGGGGTCGACGACCGCGGCCATTTCTACGACTCGGTCGGGGCGATGCGCGACGTGATCCAGAACCACGCTCTGCAGGTGCTCGGGCTGATCGGGATGGAGCCGCCGAGCAGCAACGACCCCGACTCGATCCGGGACCAGAAGCTCTCCTTCTTCAAGGCGATGCGCGCGGCCGACCCGCAGCGTTACGTGCGCGGCCAGTACGACGGCTACCTCGACGTCAAGGACGTCGACCCGAAGTCGACGACCGAGACCTTCGCCGCGATGAAACTCGAGGTCGACAACTGGCGCTGGGCGGGCGTCCCCTTCTTCATCCGCGCGGGCAAGTTCCTGCCGGAGAAGACGAGCGAAGTGACCGCCGTGTTCCGGCGGCCGCCGCTGCTCGGCATCGGCCACGGGAAAACGCCGGAACCGAACCACCTGACCTTCCGGATCGAGCCCGAACCGGGAGCGCGGTTGCGGCTGTGGGCGAAAGCGGCCGCCGACGAAGGGTTCGAGCCGGCCGACCTCGAGGTCCTCTTCGAACGCGAACCGGGCTCCGACCCCGAGCCCTACGAGCGCCTCCTCGGCGACGCCCTGAACGGCATCCACACCCTCTTCACCCGCCAGGACGCGATCGAAGAGACCTGGCGGGTGGTGCAGCCGCTGCTCGACGACCCGGGCCCGGTGCTCCCCTACGCGCAGGGCACCTGGGGACCCGAGGCGGCGCAGCATCTGGTCAAAGGCACCACCGCCTGGGCCGATCCGTGGCTGCCCGGTAGCTAGTAGAGGCTGATTCGGGGCCCGCGCGGGACGGCGGTTGTTCCGGCGGTGGCGGCCGTCCGAGGTGCGTCCTGGGCGTCTCATGGGCGGTCCTGGCAGGCTGTGACCGCCATGAGACGCCCAGGACTTGAGGGGTTCGTGAAGCAGCCGGCACACCTCGGCCGGATCGGTGACGAAGATGCCGGGAAGGTCACACCCGCGTGAGCCTCCGGTCTGTCTCCGGGCCCGGGACAAGGGCCCGAGGCCTCGATGCAAGCATTGACGTCGTCATGGCGACACCAAAGCTTGCATCGCGGTCGTGACCGTTGGACAACACGCACGGAAGCGTGGAGTTCCCACGGTCTCCGTGACGAGGTACGTCTTCCGTGACGGATCCGTGTCCCTCCCGTGACGAACCCGGGGCACCGTCGCGAGAGATCCGCCACTCCCCGCACTCCCGGCCGTCTCGGCCACGGCCACAGCCGGCCAGGGCCGTGGCCGAGACGGCCACGCTCGCCGCCGGCCCTTGCGTCCCTTGCCCGGGCGCCGGCTTCAGACGGCCCCGTCCCTCCCCGGAACCATCCTCCCGCCCCAACTCCTAGCGGCCTGCTAGGTTTTCGGGCGCCCTTATTAGGGGGGCCGAATACCCATGATCCCCACCTTCGTCATCACGCTGCGCGAGGGCGTCGAGGCCTCGCTGATCGTCGGCATCATCGCCGCCTTCCTGGTCAAGGAGGGGCGCCGGGACGCGCTGCGGCAGATGTGGATCGGGGTCGGCATCGCGGTCGTCCTCTGCACGGCGGTCGGCGTCGGCCTGGACGTGGTCGGCGAAGAACTGCCGCAGAAGGAGCAGGAGGGGCTGGAGACGATCGTCGGCCTGATCGCGGTGGCGATGATCAGCTACATGATCATCTGGATGACCCGCCACTCGCGGGAGATCAAGGCCGAACTCGAGGGCGAGGCGGCGAGCGCGCTGGCCCACGGCTCGGCGATGGCGCTGGTCGGCATGGCCTTCCTCGCGGTCCTGCGCGAGGGCTTCGAGACCTCCGTCTTCCTGCTCGCCGCCTTCCAGGACGCGACCGACACGACCGCCGCCGGCGCCGGCGCGGTCCTCGGCCTGCTCGCCGCGGTGCTGATCGGCGTCGGCCTCTACCGCGGCGGCGTCCACATCAACCTCTCGAAGTTCTTCAAGATCACCGGGCTCGTCCTCGTCTTCGTCGCCGCCGGCCTGCTGGCGACCGCCGCCCACACCGCCCACGAGGCGGGCTGGATCAACAGCTTCCAGTCCGAGGCGGTGAGCCTGCGCTGGCTGGTCCACCCGGGGACCGTCTCCGAATCGCTCTTGACCGGGATGCTCGGCCTGCGCGCCGTGCCGACCCAGGTCGAGGCGTTCGTCTACCTGGCCTACGCGATCCCGATGGCCACCTACGTCCTCTGGCCGCGCGGCCGCCGCGCCCCCAGCCGCAGCGCGGAGGCGGGCGGCACCGCCGCCCAGAACCCGGCCTAGCGATGCCGCTCTCACGTCGTCGCCTGCTCGCCTCGGCGGGGCTCGGCGCCGCCGGCGTCGGCCTCGGCGCGGGCGGCTACCTCGTCGGCCACGAGGCCGCCACGGCCGACGCCGCCGAAAGCGCCGGCACCGTCCCCTTCTACGGCGAGCACCAGGCGGGCATCGCGACGCCGGTCCAGGACCGTCTCCACTTCGCTGCCTTCGACCTCGAAACGGAAAGCAAGGCGGAGCTGCGCGAACTGATGGAAGAGTGGTCGCAGGCGGCGCGGGAAATGACCGAAGGCCGGATGATCGGCGCCGAGAACGACAACGTCTACGCGCCCCCCGACGACACCGGCGAGGCGAAGGGCCTCACCGCCTCCAACCTGACCGTCACCTTCGGCTTCGGCCCTGGCATCTTCGACCGCCCCGGCCTCGGGCTCGCCGCCCGGCGCCCGGCCGAGCTTAAACCGCTCCCGGCCCTCCCCGGCGATGAGCTGAACGGTCTCGAATCCGGCGGCGACATCTGCGTGCAGGCGTGCGCCGACGACCCCCAGGTGGTCTTCCACGCGATCCGCAACCTCGCCCGGATCGGCCGCGGCACGGTGACCATGCGCTGGTCCCAGCTCGGCTTCGGGCGCACCTCGAGCACCAGCCGCGGCCAGGAAACCCCGCGCAACCTCTTCGGGATGAAAGACGGCACGGCCAACATCAAGGCCGAGGACACCGACGCGATGTCGAAGTTCGTCTGGGTCGACGACGGGCCGGCGTGGATGCGGGGCGGCAGCTACCTGGTCACCCGTCGGATCCGGATGAACCTCGAGGTCTGGGACCGGTCCTCGCTCGGCGACCAGGAGGAATCGATCGGCCGGCAGAAGTACAACGGGGCGCCGCTCGGCGGCAGCGAAGAGTTCGAACCGCTGCCGCTCGACGACAAAGATTCGAACGGCGAACCGGTGATCCCGGCGAACTCCCACGTGCGGCTCGCCTCGGCACAGGAAAACGACGGCCTGCAGATCCTCCGGCGCGGCTACTCGTTCACCGACGGCGTCGACCAGAGCCTCGGCCAGCTCGAAGCCGGCCTCTTCTTCATCGCCTTCCAGCGGGACCCGGACAAGCAGTTCGTCGCGCTGCAGCGCAAGCTCGGCGTCAACGACGCGCTCAACGAGTACATCAAGCACGTCGGCAGCGCCGTCTTCGCCGTCCCCGGCGGAGTCGCGAAGGGCGGCTACGTCGGCGAAGCGCTGTTCGCCTGAAATTATTCCGACCGGATCCGTCGGTTTTTGTTAGGGTCCCCTAAGTAGGACCCACCTGTGCCCGGGATCCGCGCCGAACGAGACGACGTCGCGGTCCTGGGCACGCCTTACCTCGAACCATCCACCTCTCACCAAGGAGTCTGTCCAGATGAACCGTGTCCCTCTGCGTGCCCTGATCGCGGCGGTCGGCTTAGCCCTCGTCGCGCTGTTCGTGGCGGCCTGCGGCTCCAGCGGCGACAGCACCGCCTCCTCGGCCGACTCCACCCAGCTCACCTTCAAACTGACCGACGACGGCTGCGATCCGATCAAGGCGAGCGCCCCCGCCGGCCCGATCGACTTCACGGTCGAAAACGGCGGCACGAGCAAGTACACCGAGCTCGAGATCCTCGACGGGGAAACGATCCTCGGCGAGCGCGAGAACATCATCGACGGCACCACCGGCAGCTTCTCGCTGACCCTCGAAGAAGGCGAATACGCGGTGCGCTGCCAAGAAGGAGGCGGCGACGGCGAAGCCACGCTGAAGGTGACCGGCCAGGTGGAAACCAAGAAGAGCCCGGAAATCGACAAGGCGATCGCCGACTACCGCGCCTACCTCGAGGAAAACACCGCCGAGCTGACGGCGAAGACGAAGCCGTTCGTCGCCGCGGTGATCGCCGGGAACATCGCGAAGGCGAAACAGCTCTACCCGGAACCGCGCATCCCGTACGAGCGGATCGAGCCGGTGGCCGAGTCCTTCGGCGACCTCGACCCGCGCATCGACGCGCGTGAAAACGACGTCGAGCCGAGTGAATTCGGCGGCTTCCACCGGATCGAGAAAGCGCTCTGGGAAGAAGAAAGCCTGAAGGGGATGAAGCCGGTCGCCGAAGAGCTGATGGCGAACGTCGAAGAACTGGAAGCGAAAGTCAAGGGCGTGAAACTGCAGGCGGTCCAGATCGCCAACGGCGCCAACGAGCTCCTCACCGAGGTCTCGACCTCGAAGATCACCGGCGAGGAGGAGCGCTACTCGCACATCGACCTGGTCGACTTCAAGGCCAACGTCGAAGGATCGGAAGACGCCTTCCAGGCGGTCGCCCCGCTGATGGAGAAGCAGGACCCGAAGCTGGCCAAGGAAATCGAAGCCGACTTCGCCAACGTCTACGCGACGCTGAAGCCCTACGAAACCGACAAGTGGCCCGGGTTCGTCTTCTACGAAGAACTCAACGAAGAAGACACCCGCAAATTGGCGCAGGGCATCAACGCGCTGGCCGAGAAACTGTCGCTCGTTCCGGCCCAGATCGCCAAGGGGGAACAGGCCTAGCGTCAACCCGCCGGGGGAGTCCCTAGCCTGGGACGGTCCATGGATGAGACCGCACAGATGAGCTTGGGTTCCTCCCCCGGCGGGGCCACGCCCGCCTCTCCCGGCGAGCGCGCCGACGCGTTGCTCGCGGAGCTCGGGTACGCCGAGTGGCGGGCGGGGCAGCGCGAGGCGGTGATCGCCGCCCTCGAGGGTCGCGATTCCCTGATCGTGATGCCGACCGGCGGCGGCAAGAGCCTCTGCTACCAGCTGCCGGGGCTGGCCTCCGACGATCTGACGATCGTCGTCAGCCCGCTGATCGCGCTGATGCGGGACCAGTGGCTGCGGCTGACCCAGGCCGGGCACCCGGTGGCGATGGTCTCCTCGGCGATGGACGAGGGGGACACCTGGGACGCCCTGGAGAGCGTCCGCAACGGACGGGCGAAGATCGTCTACTGCGCACCGGAGCGCTTCGCCTCGCGGGTCTTCCTCGACGCGATCGGGCAGCGCAAGGTCGACCTGCTGGCGGTCGACGAGGCCCACTGCGTCTCCGAGTGGGGGCACGACTTCCGCCCCGACTACCTGCGCCTGCCGCAGATCGCCGAGCGGCTCGGCCGGCCGACGGTGATGGCCTGCACGGCGACGGCGACGGTGCCGGTCGCGGTGGAGATCGCGCAGCGCTTCGAGATGCGGGAGCCACTGCGGGTGCGGGCGGGCTTCGACCGTCCCAACATCTCCTTCGACGTGATCGCGCTGGAGGGCAAGGGCTCCAAGGCGCGCCGCCAGGCGCTGCTGGAGACCGGGCTCGCCGACCCCGCCAACCGCCCCGCGATCGTCTACTGCGGCACCCGCAAGGACACCGACGAGGTCGCCGGAGAGCTGCGCTCGACCGGCCTGCGGGCGCTGGCCTACCACGCCGGGATGGAAGGCAACGAGCGCTCGATCGTCCAGCGGCGCTTCATGTCCGGCGGCGAGGACGCGGTCGACGTGGTCGTCGCCACCAACGCCTTCGGCATGGGAGTCGACAAGGCCGACGTGCGGTCGGTCTGGCACATGGCGATCCCGACCTCGGTCGAGGCCTACTACCAGGAGGCCGGGCGCGCCGGGCGCGACGGCCTGCCCTCGCGAGCCGTGATGCTGGCGATGAAGGCCGATCTCGGGCGGCTCGTGCGCTTCAACGAACAGCGGGCGAACGACCCGGAGCTGGCGATCGCCCACGAGCGCGGCTGGCGTGCCTACCACGCGATCAAAGACTTCATCTACGGCACCCGCTGCCGCCGCGTCGCGCTGCTCGCCCACTTCGGCGACCGCCGCGCCGAGACCCCTCCCCTCGGCCGCTGCTGCGACATCTGCGACATGCTCGACTGGCTGCCCGACCCGGACACGATCGCCGTCCGCAAGCCGGCCCGCGCCGCCGGCACCTCCACCCCGGCCCCCGACCTCTCCCCCGGCGACGAACCCCTCTTCGAGGCCCTGAAGAAGTGGCGCCTCCAGGTTGCCGAAGGCAAGCCCGCCTACACGGTGGCGAACAACAAGACCTTGGCCTCGATCGCCGCCCGCCGCCCCACCGGCCGCCCGGCGCTGATCGAGATCTCCGGCGTCGGCCCCGCCTTCGTCAGCAAGTACGCCGAGGACGTGCTGGCCCTGGTCGCCGAGCACGACGAGTCGCAGCTGGCGGCTTAGGGGAAGCTCGACCCGGCTGTTGTGCCGGTCCCCGTTTGACGAGGGTAACGGGGACTCCACACTGCCGGATTCAGCGCTGCAGTCCTTACTGTCGCCATAGCGCCTACAAAGCTTGCAGCGCTGTCGTGAGTGTTGGACAACACGCACGGGAGCGTGGACTTCCTACGCTCTCTGTGACGATCCCTCGTCACTCCCCGCGGGCGCCGGCTTCAAGCGCCCCCTTCCGTTTGCCGGCCACCCCCACCCCGCCCCGCCGGGAGCAACTGAGAGGATTCGCGGATGGCCGAAGCCCAGGTTGTCAAGCCACGGACCGAACGGATCCAGCCGGGGATCTGGCGGCTGAAGCTGCCCTGCCCGTGGCCGGGCGTGCCGCACGGCAACGCCTGGGCGATGCAGCGGGGCGCCGGGATCGTGCTGTTCGACACCGGGGTCGGCGGGCGCGGCCGGCTGCGGATGCTCGACATCGCGCTGGCGCAGGCGGGCTTCGGCGTCGAAGACGTGGAGCTGGTCGTCTGCACGCACTCGCACTCCGACCACTACGGCCTCGCCGCGTCGATCTGCGAGGAGACGGGTTGTGAGCTGTGGATGCACCCGAATTGGGAGCACATCCGGCTGCAGGCCGACGACCCCGAGGCGGCGCTCGAAGCCCGGCTCGAGGTGGGGCGGATGAGCGGCGTCCCGATGGTCGCGCTCGATCGCTATCGCCAGCGCGCCGCCAAACCCGAAGACCTGATCGACGGGATCCGGGTGCCGGACCGCGCACTCGTGCCCGGGGTGGAGGTGGAGACCGACGTCGGCACCTGGAGCGTCATCGAGACCCCCGGCCACGCGCCCTCGCACGTCTGCCTGCACCAGGCGGAGCGGCGGCTGCTCGTCTCCGGCGATCACCTCCTCGGCCGCACCGCGATCTTCTTCGACTACGGCCACACGCCCGATCCCGTCGGCGAATACCTGGCGAGCCTCGACGCGATCGAACCGCTGCCGGTCGACCTCTGCCTGCCCGGCCACGGCAAACCGTTCCGTGAATCCGAGGCGAAGATCGAGGCGGTGCGCGAGCACGCCGCCGAGCTGCTCGACCGGGTCCGCGCCCAGCTCGCCGACGGCGCCGAACCGACCGCCTTCGAGGTGGTCGAAGGGATCGTCGGCCGCGAGAACCTGTCCCCCACCACCGGCGGCTTCATGCTGCAGATCGTCCTCGCCTGCATCGACCACCTGGCGGTGCTCGGCGACGTCCGCAAGGTCCCCGATTCCGACCCGCAGCGCTGGCGTGCTTAAGCGCCTGCACTCGGCCCTCGCCCTCCTCGTCCACCCGCGCAAGCTGTGGCGCGAGCATCGTCGCGCCGCCTTCGCGCTGATCGGCGCGGCCGTGCTGGTGATCGCCGGCGCGATCGTCGCCTGGCAGGAGCTGAAGCGCCCCCCCGACGTCCACAACGAAGACGCGATCCGTCATTTCAAGCCGGAACCGCCGAAGGAACCGCCGCAGACGACGCCGGGGCGGAAAGGCCCGCGGACGGTCAACTGGCCGATGTACGGGCTGAACCCGCAGCGCACCCGGTACCTGCCCACCCGTGGGATCAAGCCGCCCTTCCGCAAACTCTGGCGCTACACCCAGCGCCCGCTGCTCGAGTTCCCGCCGATCTACGTCGACGGCGTCCTCTACGCGGTCAACAACTCGGGCTTCGCCTTCGCCCTGAACGCGAGGACCGGCGCGCGGCTCTGGGAACGGCGGATCGGCCGCCTCAACGCCTCCTCGCCGGCCTACTCCAAAGGGCGCCTCTACATCGTCAACCTGGTTCCCGGCCACATCGTCAAGTTGGACGCCAAAAACGGCAGGGTGCTGTGGAAAAAGAGCCTGCCGGGACGGGCCGAGTCCTCGCCGGTGGTGATCGACAACAGCGTCTACTTCGGCTGCGAGGACGGCAGGCTCTACTCGGTCTCGACCGTCAACGGGAACGTGCGCTGGTCGACCCAGCTCTCCGGCCCGGTGAAGGCGGCGCCCGCCTACTACGGCGGTCGGCTCTACGTCGGCGACTACGGCGGCTCGATGAACGCGGTCGACGCGAAGACCGGCAAGCTGATCTGGTCGACCGGCTCGCTCGGGACCGGGATCAGCGGCGGCGAGTTCTACTCGACCCCGGCGGTCGCCTTCGGCCGCGTCTACGCGGGCAACAACGACGACCGCGTCTACAGCTTCGACCTCTCCGACGGCGAACTGGCCTGGACCTACTCGACCGGCGGCTATGCCTACTCGGCACCGGCCGTCGCCGGCACGAAGCACAGCCCGCCGACCGTCTACATCGGCTCCTTCGACGGCAACATCTACGCGCTGAACGCGAAGAACGGCGAAGTGCGCTGGAGCCGCTCCGCGGGCGGGCAGGTGGTCGGGTCGCTCTCGGCGATCGGGGAAATCGTCTACGTCGCCAACTTCACCAACCAGACGACGACCGGCTTCATGATGCGCAGCGGTCGCAAGGTCTTCAGCTATCCCAAGGGGACCTACACGCCGATCATCAGCGACGGGCAGGACCTCTACGTGACCGGCTACTCGAGCATCACCAAGCTCGCGCCGATCCGCCCGAAACCGGCACGGATCTCACCCGCGATCGTCGCGCCCGCGGTGAAACCACTGGAGCTGACGCCGCGCCAACGGCAACGACTGCGGCAGATGTCGCCGGCGCGGCGGCGGGCGACTATTCGGGCGCTACGCCGCCAGGCGGCGGCGGGGGCAGGTGCGGAGCGCCCGGCGCGTACGCCGGGAACCGCCCGTCGTGGAGGCGCGCGGTGAGCACCGCGAGGCTTTCGCTGTAGTTCTGGATCCGGTAGTTCGAGGTCGAGCCGAAGTCCTGGTAGTAGACGAGCATCTTCGTCCGCGGGTGGGCTTTCACCCAGGCAAAGAGGTGGGAGACGAAGCTCGGGTCGTCGCCCGCTTCGACGCCCCACTCGGTGATCGCGAAGGGCTTGTCGGGATAGCGTTCGTACAGCTTCGTCAGCGCGCCCCATTCGGGATAGGAGGCGTAGAAGTCGGTGCCGGTCCAGTCGACCCAGCGGTCGCCCGGGTAGAAGTTCTGCGGCAGGTTCTTCTTCGTCGTCGGCGACCCGGAGGGCAGCGGGCTCCAGACGATCGCCACCGGCGCCTTCGGCAGCCCGCCGACGGTCGCGTTCAGCGGCGGCAGCCCGGCTTCGGCGAGGCGCGCGTTGATGAGCTTGGCCTTGCCGCCGCCGTGGACGATCACGTATATGCGGCGGAACGCGCGCCGGTAGTTGCGGGCCGAATCGGCGGCCGAGCGCGGGTGCCCGGCGCATTCGAGGGCGGCGTAGACGTTGAGGCAGCGGTTCGGCTCGCCCAGCGGCCGCACGTAGGCGCGCATGTGCTTTTCGGCGAAGAGCTTGTTCAGGCGGATCAGGAAGCTGTCGCCGGCGCCGCGGGCGATCTGCGCCAGGGTCAGGATCTCGGCGCCCGTCTGCGGGTCGGCGGTGGTGATGTGGACCATCGGCCGGGCGCGGGCGATCTGCCAGCGCTGGATCGAGTTGCGGATTTCCGACCCCCAGGCCCGGAAGGACTCGATCACCGCCGGGTGCTTGGACACCGCTTCGGAGAATTCGCCGAACGACGCCGGGTCGCCGGTGTCGGAGACGCCGAAGTAGATCTGCTTCCCCTTCGGTTCGAGCACCCCCGCCGAGGCACTCCCCGCCGCCACGCCGAGCGCCGCCACCACGAGGGCGACGACGAGTGCCGCTGCTGCGGCCCGCGTGCGGTTGGTGCCGTTCATCGGGATGCCGGGGCCGGCCGAGGAGACGCGCCTTGCCGGGCAGCGCCCCATGCTGCCAAGCGCGACCCGCCGGGCGAGGCTCACCGGGGCACCCTGCAACGCTCGTTGCGCCCCGCTGAGGTGCGGACCCGAGGCAAGCCGCCGGGGGGAGCCCTAGGAGGTGGAAAGGGACGGGGAAGGGACGCTGGCCGTCTCGTCCACGGCCCTGGCTGGCTGTGGCCGTGGCCGAGACGGCCGGGGATGTGAGGAGTGGCGGGGATCGCCCACGCGAGCGCCACGGGTTCGTCACGGCAGGGACACGGATCCGTCACGGGACTCGCATCTCGTGACGGAGAGCGTGGGAAGTCCACGCTTCCGCGCGTGTTGTCCAACGCTCACGACCGCGCTGCAGTACTTGAAGGCGCTATAGCGCCAGTAAGGACTGCAGCGCTGGATCCGGCCCTCTTTCCAGGCCCGGAAAGCGCCCGAAGGTGCCCGAAGGCCGCGGGAAGTGTGTAGTTCCCGGCATCTTCGTCAACGATCGGGGTGAGGTGTGGCATCTCTCGCGCGCACCCTTGACGTAAGCCCGACCTCGGCCCGTCCCTGCGCCAGAACCCACACGAACCCCTCACGTCCTGGGCGTCTCATCGCGGTCACAGCCAGCCAGGACCGCGATGAGACGCCCAGGACGCACATAGGACTGCCGCGACGGCAGGGAGAGCGGGACAACGCCCGTCCGCGACCTCAGCTCCCGTCCGGCGGCTCCCAGAACTGCATCGCGCCGGCGACGGCGAAGCAGACGGCGCCGCCGAAGGTTCCCCAGTTGGCGATGCCGACGGCGATCATGTCGCCGTCGGCGCGGACGAAGGAGGCGACGCCGGAGACCATGAAGAGGACCGAGCCGACCTGGTTGACGAAGACGATCCACCAGCCGAGGCCCTCGCCGCGCAGGCGCCACCAGGAGCCGGAGATGTCGACCATCGCGAGGAAGCCGGAGATGAGGAAGAGGAGGCAGCCGATGATGTCCGGGTTCCAGACCAGGCGGTCCTCCTGGGTCGGCGTGAGGTTGCCGAGCAGGGAATCGATGAGGTTGATGCCGAAGACGATGGTCCCGGCGAAGAGGACGGCGGCGGCGAGGTAGTCGATGTTGCCCGGTTCACGCGCCCACCAACGCCAGCGGTCCCCCGCCCAGGAGCCGTCCCGGCGGCGATGCGGGGCGTTGATCGCCAGCAGCACCGAGGCGTAACCGCCGGTGGAGAAGAAGACGCCGCCGACGAGGTAGACGACCGCGGCGAGGCGCGGCCCACCGATGTCGGCCTGGGCCAGGAGGGCGCCGATCGCGAAGAGCGAGCCGCCGAGGAGGAACGCCCCGGCCGCGACCGCGTTCGCTCTACGGAGCGGTGAAGGTGGCCGGGTCGGGGCCGATGCGATGGCCGGCATCCAGACGGGCGATCGCCGCCAGGTCGTCCTCGGTGAGCTCGAAGTCGAAGAGGTCGAAGTTCTCGCGCACCCGCGCCGGGGTGACGGACTTGGGGATCACCACGTTGCCGAGCTGGAGGTGCCAGCGCAGGATCACCTGGGCGACCGTGCGGTCGTGGCGCCCGGCGATCGCGGTGAGGGTGTCGTCCTTCAGCACCTCGCCCTGGGCGAGCGGGCTCCAGGCCTCGGTGGCGATGCCGTGCTCGGCGTGCCAGGCGCGCAGCTCGGCCTGCTGGAGCAGCGGATGGAGCTCGACCTGGTTGATCGTCGGCATCTGCCCGGCCTCGCGTTCCAGCCGCTCGAGGTCGCAGGCGCGGAAGTTGGAGACGCCGAT
Source organism: uncultured Actinomycetes bacterium (assembly GCA_963782515.1). Taxonomy (GTDB): domain Bacteria; phylum Actinomycetota; class Thermoleophilia; order Solirubrobacterales; family 70-9; genus VAYN01. The sequence goes on from CAWAJY010000006.1 coordinate 366,438, forward strand.
CGAGCGCGCGCCGCCCTCCTCCTTGATCCGTTCGAACGCCCGCCAGGTATCCAGGTAGAGGTCCCGCGCGGGGACCGGCCAGTGGATCAGGTAGAGGTCGACGTGACCGGTGTCCAGCGCTTCGATCGAGCGCTCGAAGGCGGCCAGGGTCGAATCGAAGCCCTGCTCGCTGTTCCAGAGCTTGGTGGTGATGAAGATCTCCTCGCGGGGGACGTCCGAGGCCGCGATCCCGGCGGCGACGCCGCGCTCGTTGCGATAGGCGGCGGCGGTGTCGAGATGGCGATAACCGGTCGCGAGGGCGTCCTCGACCGCGCGCTGCGTCTCGTCCGGCGGCACCTGGAAGACGCCGAAGCCAAGCTGCGGGATCTCGACGCCGTCGCTCAGCCTGACGTTCGGGACGTCGGGCACCGAGCTAACTCGAGGCGAGGCCGATGGCGATCAGCGGGAAGGCGAGCATGAAGCCCATGAACAGGCCCATCGCGGCACCGGACGCGAACGTCATGGTGTTCGAGCGGGCGCCGTACATGGCGCTTATGAGGGCGACGAGCGCGGCCACGCCGCATCCGATCCAGAAGATGGAAGGCATCAAGTCGGCACCCTACCGAACCGATAAGCGGGGAGGAATCCACGAAAGGCCTCGGAAAGCTCCTCCTATGAACGCAACGCCCGCCAAGAACTCGAAACTGATCCTCGCGGCGATGATCTTCGCCGTCTCGATGACCTTCATCGACCAGACGATCGTCGCGATCTCGCTGCCGACGATCCAGGAAGACGTCCACCTCTCGACCACCGGCTCGCAGTGGATCATCAACGGGTACCTGCTCTCGCTCTCGGCGCTGTTCGCCTTCGGCGGGCGCCTTGCCGACATCGCCGGCCACCGCCGCATGGTGGTCATCGGCACGATCATCTTCGCCGTCTGCTCCGCCCTCTGCGGGGCGACGCCGACCGGCTCCGGCGCCGAGGCCTGGCTGATCACCTTCCGCATCCTGCAGGGCGCGGGCGCGGCGATCATGTTCCCGGCGGCGCTGGCGATCGTCCTCGAGTCCTTCCCGGTCTCCGAGCGCGGCCGCGCGATGGCGATCTTCTTCGGCATCGCCGGCGGACTCACCTCGATCGGCCCGATCGCGGGCGGCTACCTCACCGAGTGGACCTGGCGCTCGATCTTCTGGATCAACATCCCGGTCGCGATCATCGCCCTCCTCCTCACCTGGAAGGCGAAGCCCGCCGACGAGCGCCACCCGGGCAAGATCGACTACAAGGGCACGGTGCTCGTCTGCGGCGGCATGGGCCTGCTGGTCCTGGGACTGCAGCAGTCGGCGATCTGGGGTTGGAGCGACGTCAAGACCTGGGCCTCGATCGTCCTCGGCGTCGGGATCCTCATCTGGTTCGTCAAAGACCAGCTCGCCTCCGCGAACCCGCTGCTGCGCCTGCGGATCTTCGAGAACCGCGCCTTCGCCGTCGACAGCGCCGTCCTCTTCTTCCTGATGATCGCCTTCGTGCCGTTGTTCTTCTTCGCCAGCGAGTACGCGCAGATCTCGCTCGGGGAATCGGCCTCGGAAACCGGCCTCTACCTGCTGATCTTCTTCGCCGGGTTCGCCACCGCGACCCAGTGGGGCGGAAAAATGCTCGACCGGATCGGGGCGCGGCGGCCGATGGTCCTGGGCTGCCTGATCGGCGCGATCGGCTTCTGGCTCTGGGGAAGCTCGATGACCCACCTCTCGGTCAGCGAACAGTGGTACTACATCGTCCTCGCCGGGCTCGGGGTCGGGCTCGTCCTCTCCCCCGCCAACACCGACGCGCTGAACCGCGTGCCGCGCAGCCGCTACGGCGAGGCGACCGGGATCACGCAGACGGTGCGGAACTTCGGCTCGAGCCTCGGCCTGGCGATCCTCGGGTCCCTGCTGATCACCTGGAACCGGTCGAACCTGGAGAGCGCCGCGACCGCAAAGGGCCTGTCGAAGGACAAAGCCGACGCCGTCGCCGAATGCGTGTCCCAGGGCGAAGCCGCCTGCCAGGCGATCGGCCACGCGCTGGGGCCGAAAGCGGGCGAGGTCTTCACCGCCGTGCCGATGGCCTTCGCCGAAGCGAGCCGGGACGTCTTCCACGGGATGGCTATCGCGCTCGCGATCGGCTTCCTCATCGCGCTGAAATTCATGCCCGGGGACAAAGTCGAAGAAGGCGAGGTCCCCGAGGACGACGCCGTCCCCAGCGTCACGGTCTGACCCTTCCCGCGCGGCGCGGCCCGAACCTTCCCGCGCGGCGTGCGGGAAGGTAGGTTGGGCCGGGTGAAGCGGCCGCGTCGCCTGCTCGTCCTCGTCTCGTCGCTGCTGCTGCTTGCGCTGACGCCCGCCGCGGCGGGCGCGGCGCCGAAGGACCACTTCCACGGCGAAGCAAGTGCGAACGCCGCCACCCCGACCGAGTCCGCGGCCGAAGAACTCGCCGAAAAGTACGTCCCGATCGTCGAGCTGCGCAAGGAGGAAAACCCTCCCTGCGACACCGCCGAGGAGCAGTACCAGCCGACCTCGGTGGACTCCGTGCTCGGCAACCCGTCGGTCGAGCTGCAGCACGCCGCCGACGGGGAGTTGACCACCGTCCGCCGCGCACCGAGCGCCGCGGACATCGCCGGGCTGCGCGGCGACTGGTACCTGAACCTCGAGGGCCGCGCGCTTGGCGACACCTGTGTCTACGCCAAGGCGTTCAGACAACTGATCGCCGAAGGTAAGGCGCCCGCCGTCACCTACGCCCACATCGCCCGCGAAAAGGGTCACTCCGGCTTCGCCCTCCAGTACTGGTTCTTCTGGTACTTCAATCAGTTCAACGACCTGCACGAGGGTGACTGGGAGGGCATGCAGATCACCTTCGAAGCGGGGACGCCGGCGGCGGCGCTGCACGAAGAACCGGCGGAAGTCATCCTCTTCCAGCACGCGGGCGGCGAGCGGGCCTCGTGGGAAGACGGCAAGGTGCAGAAGGAAGGGACGCACCCGATCGTCTACCCGGCGGCGGGGTCGCACGCGACCTTCTACGACTCCGCGGTGTACGTCGAGAACGGCCAGCACGGCTCCGGCCTCGGCTGCGACAACACCACCGGACCGCTGCGCGAACTTAAGCTGGCGCCGATCCTGATGCCGAACGGCGTGGTGTCGACCGGCCCCTTCGCCTGGACCTCCTACTACGGGCGCTGGGGCGAACGCGAAAAGGGCTACAACAACGGGCCGACCGGGCCGCAGACGAAGCACCAGTGGCACGAACCGTTCGCCTGGATGGCGGCGCAGCGGACCACCAGCCCGCGCCTGCCCGGCGGCACGCTCGCCGGCCCGCAGGTGACGAAGGCGTTCTGCGGCGCCGTCGCCACCGCCTCCCAGATCGTCAACCTCGACGCCCAGTCACCCTTCGCCGCGGCGGCGACCGTGATCGTGCTCGCGCTGCTGGTCGTGCTCCTGGTCGCCGTCACCCGCTGGCGGCCGGTGGACATCGACACGCTTCGGCGGCGGCGGGCGCTCGGGCAGATCCTCCGCGCGGCGCGCCAGTTCTACGGCCGCCACTGGCGGGTCCTCATGCCGGTGGCGCTGGCGGCGCTGGTGCTGATCGGGGCGACCAACATCCTCGCCGGGCTGATCTCGGAATCGAACCACGCGGGCGGCTCCGGGATCAACCTCGCCTGGGCCGACATGCTCGAACAGTTCGTGCGGCCCGTCGCCCAGGCGCTGGTCGCGGCGATCGCGATCGTCGTCGCCCGCGAAGCGCTGCGCGACCGCGAGGTGGGCTTCCTCGGCGCGCTGCGCGGCGTGCGCGAGCGCTTCTGGCGGGTGGTCGGCGCCCAGCTCCTGGCGACGCTCGGCGTGCTGGCGCTGGCGATCACCGTGATCGGCCTCCCCTTCGCGCTCCGGTACCTGGTCGGCTGGTCCTTCGTCCAGCAGGAAGTGCTGTTCACCGACAAGAGCCTCCGCGAGTCCTTCCGCGGCAGCCTGCGCCTGGTGCGGGGACGCTGGCTCCGCACCGCCCGGGTGATCCTGGTCTTCTACGTGATCGGGGTCGCGACCGGCCCGATCCTCAGCTTCGCGCTGATCTTCACGGCGCTGCCGCTGATCTGGATCAACCTGCTCGGCTCCTTCGTCTTCGCCCTGCTGATCCCCTTCACCGCCCTCGGCGGCACCTTCCTCTTCTTCGACCTGAGCGTGCGCGAGGAAGAGGAGGGGGTGACGCCGCGGCGCTCCTGGAAGGTGTGGCGCCCGCGGCAGTTCGGGCGCGTCGTCCGGTCACCGGGCGTGGATGGTGCGGCTCCCGCGCCGAGCGGATAGGTTCCCCGACGTGAAACTGCTTGCCTTCTCCGACCTCCACCGTGACCTCACCCAGGCGGCCGCGCTGGTCGAGATGTCGGCCGACGCCGACGTCGTGATCGGGGCCGGGGACTTCGCCTCCGTGCACGAAGGGCTGGAGGAGACGATCGGTGCACTGGCGCCGATCGAGACGCCGACGATCCTCGTGCCGGGGAACAACGAGACGGTCGACGCGCTGCGTGGTGCGGCGGGTGGCTGGCCGGCGGCGACGGTCCTGCACGGCGAGGGCACCGCGATCGACGGGGTCGAGTTCTTCGGCCTCGGCGCCGGCGTCCCCACCACCCCCTGGGACTGGAGCTTCGACCTCTCCGAGGAGGAGGCGGCCGGGATGGTCGCCGCGGCGCCGGAGGGCTGCGTCCTCGTCCTCCACTCGCCCCCCTACGGGCACTGCGACGGCGGCGACCCGGACACCCACTTCGGCAGCCAGGCCCTGCTGTCGGCGATCGAGGAGAAGCAGCCGCGGCTGGTCGTCTTCGGTCACATCCACGAGGCCTGGGGCTGCGCGAGCACCGTCGGCATGACGCCGCTGCGCAACCTCGGCCCGAGCGGGACCTGGATCGAGGTCTAGGTGAAAAGCTCGGCACCCGCCCGCGCGGGGCTGGTGCTGGCGACGCTGATCGGCGTCGCCGGGGTCGCCAACCTGAACCTGGCGGTGGCGAACGTCGCCCTGCCGGACATCGGCGCGCACTTCGACGCCGGGCAGACGATGGTCGACCTGATCGCGGTCGGCTACTCGCTCGGGCTGGCGGCATCGGTGCTCTACCTCGGCGCGATCGGCGACCGCTACGGGCGCAAGACCCTGCTGGTGCTGGGGATGGGGCTGACGATCCCGGCCTCGATCCTCGCCTCGATCGCCCCGACCGCGGAAGTGCTATTCCTCGCCCGCGTCTTCGGCGGGGTCGCCGCCGGGATGGCCTACCCGACCACGCTCGCGTTGATCACGGCGCTCTGGTCGGGCCCCGAACGGACCAAGTCGATCGCACTCTGGTCGGCGCTCGGCGGCGGCATGTCGGCGCTCGGGCCGCTGCTCGCCGGGGCACTCCTGGAAGGCTTCGACTGGTGGTCGGTCTTCATCGTCAGCGCCCCGCTGGCCGCGATCGCCCTCGTCTTCGCCTGGCGCTACGTCCCCGCCCACGTCAACGAGACGACCGAGCCGGTCGACCACCTCGGCGGCATCCTCTCGATCGCCATGGTCGGCACGCTGGTGCTGGCGATCAACCTGGCGCCGGAACCCGGCAAGGGGACGACGGCGGTGATCCTCGGCATCGTCGCGGTGGCGGCGATCGGCGCGTTCGTCCTGCGCCAGCGGCGCACTTCCCACCCCTTGTACGACCTCCACGTCGCCGCCCGGCCGACCTTCTGGGTGGCGGCGCTCGCCGGGATCATCGTCTTCGGCTCGCTGATGGGAGCGATGTTCATCGGCCAGCAGTTCGTCCAGAACGTGCTCGGCTACTCGACCCTCCAGGCCGGCCTGGCGATCCTCCCCGGCGCGATCGGGATGATCATCGTCGCCCCCCAGTCGGCGAAGCTGGTCGAGGCGCGCGGCTCGCGCTTCACCCTGCTGGTCGGGGACACCTTCTGCCTGCTCGCCTTCCTCGTGATGTTCCTCCTCTGGGACGAAGGGGCCTCCTACCTCCCGGTCGGCCTCGGCTTCCTCTTCATGGGTATCGGGGTGGGCTTCGCCGGCACCCCGGCCTCGCGGTCCCTGACCGGCTCGGTCCCGGTGAAGAAGGCCGGGATGGCTTCGGGGACGGCCGACCTCCAGCGCGATCTGGGCGGCGCCATCCTGCAGTCGGTCTTCGGCGCCCTCCTGACCGCCGGGTACGCCAAGTCGTTCACCGAACAGATCGCCGCCTCCCCGCACGCCGCGAGCGTCAGCGAAAAGGTGCAGAACGAACTCACCAAGTCCTTCTCCAGCGCCGCGAACACCGCCCAGCAATATCCCGAATACGCCACGGCGATCGCCGCCGCCGCCCGCACGTCCTTCCTCGACGGCGGCGACTGGACCTACGCCGCGGGCATGATCGCGGTCGCCGCCGGCATCTGCGTCGTCTTCTTCCTCTTCCCCAAGCACGACCGCGAGCTCTCGCTCCTGGACGAGTACCACGCCGAGGACGCATAGCGGGGTCCGTCGGACCCCCCGCCCGGCTAACCTCGTCGGGTGGAGGGGAACTCGTCCGGCGTCGCGTTTTCGAGTGGGGCCGGCCGCTGGCTGCTGGCGGCGACGATCGCCGGATCGGGGATGGCGTTCCTCGATTCGACCGTGGTGAACGTGGCGCTGCCGAAGATCGGCGAGGATCTGAACGCGTCGACCAGCTCCCTGCAGTGGATCCTGAACGGCTACCTGCTGACGCTCGCCTCGCTGATCCTGCTGGGCGGGAGCCTCGGCGACCGGCTCGGGCGGCGGCGGGTCTTTCAGGCCGGGGTCATGCTCTTCACCCTCGCCTCACTGCTCTGCGCGGTGGCGCCGAACGTCGAGCTGCTCATCTTCGCCCGGCTGGTCCAGGGGATCGGCGGGGCGCTGCTGACGCCGGGCAGCCTGGCGATCATCGAGGCGAGCTTCCGCCCCGCCGACCGGGCGCGGGCGATCGGAGCGTGGTCGGGGCTGGGCGGCGTCGCGGGCGCACTCGGCCCGCTGGTCGGCGGCTGGCTGATCGGCGCGATCTCCTGGCGGGCGATCTTCCTGATCAACCTGCCGCTCGGCGCCTTCGTCGTCTGGGCGGCGGCGCGCCACGTCCCCGAGTCGCGTGACCCGAGCGCGACCGGCAGGCTCGACCTCGGCGGGGCGGTGCTGGCCGCGGTCGGGCTCGGCGGCACCACCTACGCGCTGATCGAGGCGCCGGAAGGGGGCGGGCTCGCGGTCGTCGTCACCGCGGTGATCGGCGTCGGCGCCCTGATCGGCTTCTTCTGGCAGGAGCGCCACAGCGCCAACCCGATGCTGCCGCTCTCGATCTTCCGCTCGCGCGAGTTCAGCGCCGCCAACGCGGTCACCTTCGTCGTCTACGCGGCGCTCGGCATCGTCTTCTTCCTGCTCGTCAGCTTCCTCCAGATCTCGATGGGCTACTCGCCGATCGCGGCCGGTTCCGCCTCGCTGCCGGTGACCGCGCTGATGCTGGTCGGCTCGGCGCGGGCGGGCGCGCTGGCCCAACGGATCGGACCGCGCGTGCCACTCACCGTCGGCCCGCTGATCATCGCCGCAGGCCTGCTGCTGATGCTGCGGATCAATCCCGGTGACAGCTACGTCTCGACGGTCCTCCCCGCCGTCATCGTCTTCGGCATCGGCCTCACCCTGGTGGTCGCGCCGGTCACCGCGACGGTGATGGCGGCGGTCGACTCGGCCAACTCGGGGATCGCCTCGGGCGTCAACAACGCGGTCGCGCGAGTCGCGGGCCTCCTGGCGGTCGCGGTGATCCCAACCATCGCCGGGCTGACCGGGGACCAGTTCTACGACCCGGACAAGATGACCCACGGCTTCCACGTCGGCATGATCGTCGGCGCGGCGCTGTCCCTCATCGGCGCGGCCGTCGCCTGGACGACGATCTCCGCCGACGTCCTCCACGATGAGGAGGACAAGGAGCCGGAGGAGTGCTTCAGCTGCGGCATCGGCGCCCCCACCCTGAGCGCCCCCCGCGAGCCCGTCCCGGCCCCAGAGCTCACCGGCGGCGGGTAGGTCGCGATTCCGTAAGCACCGGGTGCGCGGTCGTCCGTTGGGCAGGGGGTGGGACGTAGGGTCGACCGCGGTGGAGGTTCGGGCCTCGCAAGCCGGCGCCCCGGGACAAAGGACGCAAGGGCCTGCGGCGAGCGCGGCCGTCTCGGCCACGGCCCTGGCCGGCTGTGGCCGCGGCCGAGACGGCCGGGTCTTGTGGGGAGTGACGAGGATCGTCGGGTGCGGGTCACGCGGGCGCATAAGAGGGACGCGGGTCCCGCGAGGCGCACGGGAGGCACACGGATCCGTGACGGAAGCCGTACCTCGTCACGGAGACCGTGGGAACTCCACGCTTCCGTGCGTCTCGTCCGACGGTCACGGAGGCGCGGGCGACCCTGGTTACGCATAGGTTCACTCAGGTCGCCCGCACTCCCGGGGACCTCGATCCCGGTGCCGGGAGGTGACCCGGAGCGCACGGGGGTGTGACGTTCCCGGCATCTTCGTCACGGATCGGGGCGAGGTCGGGGTAGGTGTGGGCTCTCCCCGGCTTCTCTCGCGCGGGAGGGTGACGGATGTTTCACGAACCCCTCACGTCCTGGGCGTCTCATGGCGGTCACAGCCTGCCAGGACCGCCATGAGACGCCCAGGACCGATCTCGGACGGCCGGGGCGGCCGGAAGCACGGCCGTCCCGCGCCTCCACCCCCACCTCACCCCTCAGATCGTGAGCCCACCGTCCACCGGAACGGTCGCGCCGGTGATGCCGCTGCCGCCGGGGCCGAGGAGGAAGGCGATCGTCGCCGCTACCTCGTCGGGTCGGAGGAGGCGCTCCAGGGGTTGGCGGGGGGCGAAGTCGCGGGGCGAGGGCAATTCGAAGAGGCGGGCGGACTCGGCGAGGAGCGGGGTGTCGGTCGAGCCGGGGGCGATCGCGTTGGCGGTGACGCCGCTTCCGTGGAGGTCGGCGGCGAGGCCGCGGATGAAGCCGACGACGCCGGCCTTGGCGGCGCTGTAGGCGGCGAGGCCCTGCATGGCACGGGCGGCGCCGGAGGAGGTGACGGCGACGAAGCGGCCGGAGCGCGGTCGCGGTCGTCCCAGGAGCGTCGGGACGACGAGGCGGGCGGCGAGCATCACCGCCTCGAGGTTGACCTCCAGCAGGGCCCGCTGCTCGTCCGCCCGCAGTTCCCAGGCGGGGACGCCGCCGGCGATCACGCCCGCGTTGGCGACGAAGGCGTCGAGGTCACCCCAGGTTTCGGCACCCTCGACCACGGCGGCGAGGGCGTCGCGGTCGCTCGCGTCGGCGACCACGGCGCGCGCCACGTCCTCACGTCCCGCCAGCTTCTCCGCCGTCGCCACCGCTTCGGCGAGGTCGCGCTCGCTCGCCATCGCGTAGGGCAAGCGGCTGTCCGGGGCGCAACGATCGACGGCGACGACGCTCCACCCGTCGGCGGCGAGCGCGGCCACCGTCGCCGCGCCGATCCCCCGCCCCGCCCCGGTGACGATCGCCACCCGCCGGTTCAAAACACCATGTTGATGGGCCGAAAACCGGACATATAGACGGGTTTTCGGCCCATCAACGGGGAGGGTCGGGGACGGTGACGCTGAAGCGGGGGGCCGGGGCTGGTTGGGGGATGCCGTCGACGTCGACGAAGACGCCGCGGTCGCGGTTGTGGCCGTCCTCGCGCGCCTCGCGCATCGAGAGCACCGGGGCGACGCAGCAGTCGGAGTCGGCGAAAAGCTCATGCCACTCGTCCCGGGTGCGCTCGGCGAACTTGGCGGTGAAGCGCTCGCGGATCACGGGCCAGGTGGCCGGGTCGAGGTGGTTGGCGATCTCCTCGTCGCCCGCCATCCCGAGCGCCTCCAGCAGCGCCGCGTAGAACTGCGGCTCGAGCGCCCCGACCGCGACCCACCCGCCGTCGGCGCAACGGTAGGTGTCGTAGAAGGGCGCGCCGCCGTCGAGCAGGTTGACGCCGCGCTCATCGCGCCAGGCGCCCTGCTCGAGGAAGCCGTGCAGCATGCCGGTGACCGAGACGGCGCCGTCGACGATCGCCGCGTCGACCACCTGACCGACCCCCCCGGCCCGCGCGTGCAGCAACGCGCCGAGCACGCCGACGACGAGGTAGGTGGCGCCCGCGCCGAAGTCCCCGAGCAGGTTGACGGGCGGGACCGGCTTGCGGTCCGGCTCGCCCACCATGTGGAGCGCGCCCGAGATCGCCAGGTAGGTGATGTCGTGGCCGGCGGTGTGGGCATAGCGGCCCGACTGTCCCCAGCCGGTCATCCGGCCGTAGACCAGCGCCGGGTTGCGACCGAGGCACTCCTCGGGCCCGAGGCCGAGGCGCTCCATCACGCCCGGGCGGAAGCCCTCGATCAGGACCTCCGCCGCCGCGATCAGCCCGAGCACCTCTTCGACGCCCTCGGCCGACTTGAGGTCGACCTGGCGCGCGTCCCGGCCGCGGTCGAGCACCGGCGAGGCGCCCCAGGCCAGGCCGCCGCCCCGCGGTCGTTCGATCCGCGTCACCTCGGCGCCGAGGTCGGCGAGCATCATCCCGGCGAAGGAGATCGGCCCGATCCCGGCCATCTCCACGACCTTCACCCCCTGCAGCGGCCCCATCGGTGCAGCCTAGGAGAACGGCCGCCTTTGTGCGAATCACCAAAGCGCCGCGGGCAGGTTCGGGGCGGACACACCGACCGTCGCTACGGTCGCGTCGTGGATCAACAGGGACGGCACGGGACGTCGCCCCGCGTAGGAGGAACGATGAGCGCTGCCGAGACCGGAACGAGCCAGGAGGCTCAGAACAAAGCGCTGGTGACCGAGTTCATGGAGGTCTTCAGCAAGGGTGAAGTCGACGAGATCCTGGAGATGATGGACGACTCGGCCACCTGGTGGGTCGCGGGGACCCTCGAGGGCATCTCCGGCACCAAAGACAAGAAGGGCTTCGGCGAAATGCTCGGCGGCATCTCCGAGGGATGCGAGGGCGGCGCGATCCGCCTCACCCCCCTTGCCTGGACCGCCGAGGGCGACCGTGTCGCGGTCGAGACCGAAAGCTACGCCGACGTCAAGAACGGCCGCACCTACAACAACCTCTACCACTTCGTCTTCGAGGTCCGCGACGGCAAGATCCAGAGCGTCAAAGAGTTCCTCGACACCGAGCACACCGCCGCCGTCTTCCTCGCTCCCTAGCTCTCCCCCAACGCCCGACCCCCCGCGCGCCGGTTCCCGGATCGGGAGCCGGCGCGCGGGGGTGCGCGGGGAGGGACGGGCCGGAGGAAGCCGGCGCCCGAGGTGAGGGACGCAAGGGCTGGCGGCGAGCGCGGCCGTCTCGGCCACGGCCCTGGCCGGCTGTGGCCGCGGCCGAGACGGCCGGGTATGAAAGCGGCGGAGGAACCGTGACGTCGATGAGGGAGACGCCACGAAGTCCACACTTCCTCCCGGGTTCTTCCACTGTCCGACGCCGCCGCCGGCAACCCTTAGACCTTGGTAGCCCTGTGGGCTACCAAGGTCTAAGGGTTGGGTTCCGGCCCATCGAGGCAATCACGGGAGTCCGGACTTCGTGCCGTCCCTGTGCCCGTTGTTTCACGAACCCCTCACGTCCTGGGCGTCTCATGGCGGTCCTGGCAAGCTGTGACAGCCATGAGACGCCCAGGACCGATCTCGGACGGCCGGAGCGGCCTAGATCGCGGTGTCGACGCAGCGGGAGCCCGAGCGCCTGCGGGGAGCGGTGCGGGGGCGGGCCACCTCGACGCCGCGCTCGCGCAGTGGGGCTGCCTGGGCGGGGTCGAGGGGGAGGACCGAGGCCGGTGCGAGCTCGTCGAGGGTGGCGGCGGCCAGGTCGAAGGTGCGGGGGTCCTCCGGGTCGACATCGCGAAGGTGGATGAGGATCCCGGCCTCGGCGCGGGCGAAGCGTCGCAGGAGGGCGACCAGGCTGCTCTCGCCGGTCGGGGCGAGGGTGGTGATGAGGTCGTCGATCGGCGAGGAGGCGCGGATCGCCAGGGGCACCTCCCGGCGACCCTCGACCTCGCCGCGGACCAGCGCCGCGTGCGCCTCGCCGGTCACCTCGTTGGTCAGGCTGACCGCGGTGAAGGCCCCGTGCTGGGTGACGACCCTCCGGCGCTCGGTCGCCCGGACCGGCCGCTCGGCCGCGATCCGGCGGGCGGCGACCTCGGTGACCGTGACCAGGGGCAGGTGGCGCTCGGCGGCGGTGGCGCGGACCTCGGCCGCGCTCGCGGTCCGACCGGCCTCATCGAGCATCGCGCAGATCGCCGCCGCCCCGGTGCCACCGGCGAGCCGGACCAGATCGACGGCCGCCTCGGGCGCCCCGCGCGCGGCGAAGACGCCCGCGTCGGCGGCGATCAGCGGCGGCACGTGGCCGGGGACCACGAGGTCGGAGGACCGCGTCGCCGGGTCGGCGACGACCCGCGCGGTGTTCGCCCGCTCGGCCGCCGAGATCCCGGTCGTCGTCCCCACCCGCGCGTCCACCGACGCCGCGATCCGCCGCGCCCGACCGCCGGCCGCCGGCCGCCGGCTCCCGATCGGGGAACCAGCGTGCGCGGTGCCGGTGCGGGGCTGCTGCTCGGGGAGGTTCAGCTCACCGGCGCGGCCGGCGGCGAGGACGACGGAGAAGATCCCGCCGCCCGCGTCGAGCATCGCGACGACGTCCTCGGTGCTCGTGCCGCGGGCGTCGCGGAGGAGGTGGCCGACGCCCTCGTCGTCAAGCAGGACCACGATCTCACCGCGGGCGATGGCCTCGATCGCCGTCACCGTCCGGTCCAGACCGGCGCCCGCTTCTCGGCGAACGCGGCGGCGCCCTCGCGGGCGTCAGCGGACCCCATGATCAGCTGGATGAAATCCTCCTGGCGCGTCCACGCCTCGGCCTCCGGCAGCTCGACCAGCTCGTCGACGATCTGCTTGGAGACGCGCACCGCGAGCGGCCCGTTGGCGGCGATCTTCGCGGCGAGCGCGAGCGCCTCGGCGAGCGCGCCACCGTCCTCGCAGACCCGGTTGACCAGGCCGAGCTCGTAACCGCGCCCGGCGTCGACCAGCTCGCCGGTCAGCGCCAGCTCCATCGCCACGTGGCGGGGAATCCGCCGCGGCAGGCGGAAGAGCGCCCCGGCGCCGGCGATCAACCCCCGCTGCGTCTCCGGGATGCCGAGCCGGGCGCCCCGCCCGGCGACGATCAGGTCGCAGGACAGCGCGACCTCGAGGCCGCCGGCGACGGCGAAGCCCTCGACCGCGGCGATCATCGGCTTGGCCGGCGGGCGCTCGCAGATCCCGGCGAACCCACGGCCGCCCGCGTGCGGCGTCTCGCCGCGCAGGAACGCCTTCAGGTCCATGCCCGAGCAGAACCCCTTGCCGGCGCCGGTGATGACGCCGACCCGCAGCTCCTCCTCGGCCTCGAGCCTCTCGACCGCGGCGGCGACGCCCTCGGCCAGCGCGCCGTCCACCGCGTTGCGCGCCTCGGGCCGATTCAGGGTGACGAGCAGGACCCCGTCGCGCACCTCGGTGAGGACCGCGCCCTCGGCCCCATCGCTCCCCATCACGCGCTCCAGGTCGCGCTGGCACCCATCGTGATGTCGATCCCGGTGCCGCTGATATGACGACCGCGCTCGGAGGCGAGGAAGACGACGATGTCGGAGACCTCCTCCGGCTCGATCCACGGTTCCGGCAGCTTGTGCAGCGCTTCCATGATCGTTCCCTCGATGTCCTCGGTCGTCGGGTCCTCGAGGTCGGGGCGGAAGACGTGGTAGAGCGCCTTGTTCTCGAACATCATGTCGGTCTTCACGCAGGCCGGGCAGATGGCGTTGACGGTGATGTGGTGGGGCGCCAGCTCCAGCGCCGCCGACTTGACCATCCCGATCACGCCCCACTTGGCGGCGACGTAGTTGCCGAAGTTCGCCATCCCGGCCCGACCGGCGGTCGAGGCGGTGCAGATGATCCGCCCGGAATCCTGCGGGACCATCTTCTGGGCGGCGGCGCGGAGCGTGTTGAAGACCCCGGTGAGGTTGATGTCGATCACCGTCTGCCACTGCTCGTCGGTCATCTTCGCCAGTTCCTCGGCAGCCCAGATCCCCGCGTTGCAGCAGGCGACGTCGAGCGAGCCGAACTCTTCGACGGCACGGTCGGCGGCCGCGTCGACCTGGTCGGAGCGGCGCACGTCGACCGTCATCGACACCGCCTTGACGCCCTCGGCCTCGACCAGCCGGACGGTCTCCGCGAGGTCGCTCGCCGCCGCCATCTTGTAGGGGACGGGCGCGATTTCCTCGTGCAGGTCGGTGACGACGACGTTCGCGCCCTCGCGCGCCAGCGCCACCGCGTGGGTGCGACCCTGGCCGCGGGCGGCGCCGGTGATCAGGGCGGTCTTTCCTTCCAGCTCCTTCATCTCTCCTCCATTTCGGTGAACCAGCGGGCCTCGGCCAGCAGGGCGGGGACGTCGTGCTCGAGCGCCGCCGCGTAGGGGGCGTCGGTGCGGCCGGCGACGAAGTGGGCGTGGGCCCCCTCGACGATCGCCGCCAGCTTCCAGAAGGCGAGCGCCATGTAGTACGGGAGCGCGGCCAGCGAGCGGCCGCTGCGCTCCTCGTAGAGCGCCGCCAGCTCGGCCCGGCTCGGCGCCCCCGACACGCGGCTGATCGCCTGCACCCAGGGCATCCCCATCGGCTCGGCGCGCTCGGAGCCCCAGAAGGCGAGGAAGAGGCCGACGTCGAGCAGCGGGTCGCCGATCGTCGACATCTCCCAGTCGATGATCGCCGCCAGCCGCGGCCGCGGCTCGACCGCGAAGAGGCAGTTGTCGACGTGGAAGTCGCCGTGGAGGATGCCGGGCGGGACGTCGTCGGGGCGGTTCGCCTCGAGCCACTCGGCAACCGGCTCGAAGTCGGCGAGCTCCCGGTGGCGATAGCGGTCGAGCTGCTTGCGCCAGCGCGGCACCTGGCGGGCGAGGAAGTCCTCGGGACGGCCGAAGTCCCCGAGCCCCAGGGCGCGCCAGTCGAGCGTGTGCAGGTCGGCCAGCGCGGTCGCGACCTGCGCGCCGACCGCCCGCACCGCGGCGCCCGGGTCCGCGGCCCAGGCCGCCGGCAGCTCGTCGCCGAGCGAGGTCCCCTCGACCTCCTCCATCAGCAGGAAGGGAGCCTCGGGGACGGACTCCTCGGTACACAGCCCGCGTGGCGCCGGGACCGGGACCGCGGTCGGGGACAGTGCCGCCAGCACCCGCTCCTCGCGCCCGACGTTGTGGGCCGAGGAATCGATCGTCGCCCGCGGCGGACGCCTCATCACCAGGCGCTCGGCCCCGGCGCTGAGCAGCATCGTCTCGTTGGAGTTGCCGCCCGCCAGCGACCGCAGGTCGTAGGGACCCTCGATCCCGGCCTCGGCCAGCCATGCCTGGAGCGCCGCGCTCGCGGTGCCCGGACCCGTCGCGACGGCTGCCGGCCGTCTCCCCTCGCTACCCATGGCCGCATCTTCCCCGCGTCCGCCCGGCGCACCCGCCGGCCCGCCGCGGCACCTTTGGAGTTCTCTCCAACCCCTCTCCGCCGCCCCCCGGCCGGCGCGCCATAAGGTGGCGCCGATGGCGTGGGACTTCTCCACCGACCCCGAGTTCGAGGCGCAGCTCGCCTGGATGCGCGACCTCGTCCGCGAGGAGGTCCTGCCCCTGGAGACGCTCGGCCTCGACTTCCCCACCTACCGGCGCGCGATCGCGCCGCTGCAGCGGCGGGTCAAGGAAAAGGGCCTCTGGGCCGCCCACCTGCCGCCGGATCTGGGCGGCCAGGGCCTCGGCCAGGTGAAGCTGGCGCTGATGCACGAGATCCTCGGCGCCACCGACTACGCGCCGCCGGTCTTCGGCAACCAGGCGCCCGACTCGGGCAACTCGGAGCTGATCGCGGTCGCGGGCACCGACGAGCAGAAGGCCCGCTGGATGGCGCCGCTGCTGGCGGGCGAGCTGCTCTCCGCCTTCACGATGACCGAGGAGGGCACCGGCTCGGACCCGACGCAGCTGAAGACCGCCGCCGTCCGCGACGGCTCCGACTGGGTCCTCGACGGGACCAAGTGGTTCATCTCCAACGCCGACAAAGCCGACTTCCACATCGTCATGGCACTGACCGACCCGGAGGCCGACCCGCACCGCCGCATGTCGATGATCATCGTCCCCGCCGACGCCGCCGGGATCACCGTGCGCGACCTCGGGGTGATGAACGACCCGGAGGTCCGCAACCCGATCCACACCCACTCCGAAGTGACCTTCGAGGGGGTCCGGGTCCCGGCCGAGAACCTGCTCGGCGAGCGCGGCGGCGCCTTCGCCCTGGCCCAGACCCGGCTCGGCCCCGGCCGCATCCACCACGCGATGCGCTGGCTCGGCGTCTCCCGGCGCGCCTTCGACATGCTCTGCGAGCGCGCCGTCAGCAAGTCGGTCCACGGCTCGACCCTCGCCGACAAGCAGACGATCCGCAACTGGGTCGCCGACTCGGCCGCCGAAATGCAGGCGGCGCGGATGATGACCATGCACGCGGCCTGGAAATGCGACCAGGTGGGGCCGAAAGCGGCCCGGAGCGAGATCGCGATGATCAAGTACCACGGGCCGAAGGTCATGTACAACGTCCTCGACCGGGCGATCCAGGTGCACGGCTCGCTCGGCTTCTCCTGCGACATGCCGCTGGAGGAGATGTACCGCTACGCGCGGGCATCGCGGATCTACGACGGGCCCGACGAGGTCCACCGCGAGAGCGTCGCCCGCCGCATCCTGCGCGGCTACGAGCCGCGCGAGGTGCCGACCGAACACATCCCCACCCGTCGCGCCGCCGCCCAGGCCCGCTTCGCCGAGCTGCTCGACGCCGCCTCGGTCAGCTGAGGTGGGCGCCGCCGCCGGGCCGCTCGCCGGGGTCCGCGTCCTCGACCTGAGCAGGCTCCTCCCCGGCGGCTTCTGCACCGCGACGCTCGGCGACCTGGGCGCCGAGGTGGTGAAGATCGAGCAACCGGGGCAGGGCGACTACATGCGCTGGGGCGATCCCAAGTTCGGCGCCGAGTCGGCGGCCAGCTGGACGATCGACCGCAACAAGCGCTCGGTCTCGATCGACCTGAAGAACCCCGACGGGGTGCGGGCGCTGCTCGACCTCGCCGCCCGCGCCCAGGTCGTGGTGGAGAGCTTCCGCCCGGGCGTCGTCGACCGCCTCGGAGTCGGCTACGACGCGGTCCGCGCGGTCAACCCGGCGATCGTCTACTGCTCGATCACCGGCCACGGCCAGGACGGCCCGCTGCGCCTCGCCCCTGGCCACGACATCAACTACGTCGGCCGCGCCGGCATCCTCAGCATCAGCGGGCCCGCCGACGGGCTCCCCGCCGTCGCCGGCGTCCAGATCGCCGACCTCGGCACCGGCGGGCTCTTCAGCGCCGTCGGCATCCTCGCCGCCCTCTACCGCGCCCGCGAGACCGGCGAGGGGGACCACATCGACATCTCGATGACCGACGGTGCGCTGGCCTGGCTGTCGATCCACCTCGAGGACTACTTCGCCTCCGGCGTCGACCCCGGCCGCGAGGGGATGGTCCTGAACGGGCGTTTTCCCTGTTACAACGTCTACCGCTGCGCCGACGGCCGCCACATCACCGTCGGCGCGCTCGAGGAGCAGTTCTGGGAGGTCCTCTGCGAGAAGACCGGCCGACCCGACCTCCTCCCCACCCAGTACGACCCAGACGCGATCCCGCTGTGGCGCGAGGTCTTCGCCGCCAGGGCCCGCGACGAGTGGGTCGAGCTGCTCGCCGACGGCGCCTGCGTCGGCCCGGTCAACGACTTCGCCGAGGCGAGCGCCGAACCGCAGGTCCTCGCGCGCGGCATGGTGATCGACCAGGAGCACCCCGAAGCGGGGACGGTGCGCCAGATCGGCTCGCCGATCAAGCTGCGCGACCACCCGGTCGGGGTGCGCACGCCGGCGCCGAAGCTCGGCGCCGACACGCGGGCGCTGCTCGCCGAGGCGGGCTACCCGGAGGAGCGGATCGGCTCGCTGCTCGCGGACGGCGCCGTCGCCTGAGCGACGCCGACCTGGTCGCCGTCGCTGATCCGCCCGACCAGGCGCAGGATCAGCAGTCCGAGCTGCAGGGTGAGCTGGTCGTCGGCATCGGCGGCGACGTCGAGGTGGGTGATCTCGCGGATCCGCCCGAGCCGGTAGCGGATCGTGTTCTCGTGGACGTCCAGCAGCTCGGCCGAGCGGCGGACGCTGCGCGAGGCGGCGAAGAACATCTGCACGGTCGAGAGGAGGTCCTCCATGCCGGGGTCGAGGAGCTCGCCCAGGGTGTCGCGGGCGAAGCGCTCGGCGTCCTCCTTGCTGGTGCCGGAGAGCAGCAGCCGGGCGGCGCCGATGTCGGCGCTGGCCAGCACCCGGTAGGCGTCGGGCGGGCAGAAGACCGAGATGCAGCGCGACACCTGCTGCGCCTCGCGGAACGACGACGGGTACTGCGTCGCTTCGTCGCAGATCCCCGAGATCGCCACCGAGGCGACCTCCTTGGCGCCCAGCGCGGTGAGCGCGTCGGCGGCGATCGCCTTGGCCTCGTCGATCCCCTTCTCGCCGTCGCGGCTCGCGAGTTCGATCACCGCGGCGACGCCGTCCTCGACCCCGACCACCAGCGGGTTCGCCTCCGGATGGTTCTCCTGGAGCGCCTTGAAGACGCGCCCGGAGGGGAGCGGCGCCCGCTTCTCCCCTGTCGCGAACAGCATCACCGCGTGCGGCGCGGTCAGGTGGAGCCCGTGGAAGTGGGCGCGGCGCAGCAGCGAGGCGGGGTCGTCGGTGCCGACGATCAGGTCGCGGGCGAGGGTCTCCTGGGCGCGCATCTCGGCGTCGGCGGCGCGCCGCTCGGCGCTCATCTCGAGCGCCACGATCGTCCCCGCGCGGCGGGCGACGATGCGGTCGTGGGCGTTGAACCAGCCGCCCTGCTCGATCACCACGAGGTAGCCCCAGGCGTCGCTGCCGACCATGATCGGCGCCGCCATCATCCGCTTCGCCAGCTTGGTCCGCCCGGCCGCGTCGATCACCGCCGGGTTGCGGCCCTGGATCTTGGTGATCACCCCGGCCAGATCCGGTTCGTGGCGCATCCGTGCCAGCACGCGGTCGAGCACCGCGCCGCCGTCGGCGTCGTTGCCGGCTGTCGCCAGCGGCCGCATCCCCGCGTCGACCACCATCGTCGGCTTGCCGGTCAGTTCGGCGACCGCCTCGGTGATCTCGTGCAGGTTGGCGCCTTTGAGGACCAGCGTCGCCAGCCGTTCCTCGATCGCCGCGGCGGTGCGCAGCAGCTTGTTCTGCCGCTCCACCGTCTGCAGCGAGGTGCGCAGCTCCGAGGTCAGCTGGGCGTGGGAGATCGCGATCGCCGCCAGGTTGGCGAAGGTCCCGCAGAGCGACTGCTCGTTCTCGGAGTAATCGTGCGGCTGGTCTTCGTTGTCGAGGAAGAGCAGCCCGACGACCTGGCCTTTGCGGACCATCGGCACGCCGAGCATCGTCTGGACGTTCCACTCGAGCATCGTCGAGCGCACCGGGCGTGGATCCGACTGGGCGTTGACGATCAGCACCGGCCGCTTTGTGGTGAGGATCTCGCGGGTGAAGCCGTCGGCCTCGATCCCCGCCGTGAGGCCCTTGATCGCGGCGTCGATGTTGCGGTCGGCATGGCCGACCTGGCCACGGAAGAGCCCGGTGCGTTCGTCCCGCAGGTAGACGCTGCATCGACGGACGTCGAGCAGCTCGCAGATCCGCATCGCGACGATGTGCAGGAGCGCGTCGAGGGCGACGTGCTCGGTGATCGCCCCGGAGATTTCGTTGAAGGCCTCGACGACCTCCGGGAATCCGGCGGGCCGACGGCCCCCCTTCACCTTGTCGGACCTGCCGACGAGCTCATCGACGGCCATGCGTCCACTCTCCTCCGGCGCCCCCGGCCCGAATCGTGCCAGGCCCGGATCCCTGCTCCCAGAGCGGAGGATAGCCCTTTGTGCCGATTATCTCCAGTGCCGTTTGTCGGGTCCCACAGTCCACCGCGCCGCCGCCCGCCACCGTTGGTGGCATTGCTGATTTCGTTCTCAGCGTGAGCCAGGCGACCTTCGACAGCCCCCACTTCCGCAAGGTGATGGGACACCTCCCGACCGGGGTCAGCATCGTCACCGGCCACGGCGAGGAAGGGCCCGCGGGGCTTGCCGTCGGCTCCTTCATGTCGGTCAGCCTGGAGCCGCCGCTGATCGCGGTCAGCCCGGCGCTCACCTCGACCAGCTGGCCCGCGATCCGCGAGACCGGCGGCTTCTGCGTCAACGTCCTGGGCGAGGCCCAGGCCGAGCTGGCGCGCCGCTTCGCCGTCTCCGGCGGGGACAAGTTCGCCGATCTCGGGTGGCGCCGCGGACCCTCCGGGGCGCCGATCCTCGCCGGCGCGGTGGCCTGGATCGACTGCCGGACCGAGTCCGAGCAGGTCGCCGGCGACCACTGGCTCGTCCTCGGCCGGGTGCTGGAGCTCGACGTCGAGGAGCCCGGCGACCCGCTGATCTTCCACCGCGGCGCCTTCGACCGCTTCCGCGCGACCGAGCGGGAGTAGGCGGGTCCACTTCCCTGAAGGACCCTCACGTACTGGGCGTCTCGTCCGACTTCCCGACTCCCGCCGCGGCGACGTCGAGGCCGAGGTAGGCGGAGCGGACCTGGTCCTCGTCGATCACCTTGTCGGCGGTGCCCTCGACGATGATCTGGCCGCGCTCGAGGACGTAGGCACGGTCCGACATTCTCAGCGTCAGCATCGCCTGCTGCTCGACGATCATCACCGTGATGCCGGTGTCGCGGAGCTTCTCGAAGGATTCGAACATCTCCTTGGTCACCAACGGCGCCAGGCCCAGGGAGGGCTCGTCGAGGAGGAGCAGCGAGGGGCGGGCCATCATCCCGCGGCCGACCGCGACCATCTGCTGCTGGCCGCCGGAGAGGTCCGCGGCGCGGCTGCCCATCCGCTCGCCGAGGACCGGGAAGAGGTCGACCACGCGTTCCAGCTCCTCCGCGCGGTTGGAGCGCTGCCGGCGGTGGGCGTAGGCGCCGAGGATCAGGTTCTCGCGCACGGTCATCTCGCCGAACAGCTGGCGACCCTCGGGGACGAGGACGACGCCCTTGCCCGCCATCGCCTCGGGCGGCACCTTGGTGACGTCCTCCTCGCCGAGCGTGATCTTTCCGGCGGTCGGCCGCAGGAGGCCGACGATGGTCTTCAGCAGGGTCGACTTCCCGGCGCCGTTGGTGCCGAGGACGGCGACGATCTCCCCCGCGTCCACCTGCACCGAGAGGTTGCGCAGGACCGAGACGGCCCCGTAGCCGGAGTCCACCCCCTCGACCCGGAGGATCGTCCTTGCCGCCGTCGCCGTGCTGCTCGCCCCGCTCTCCACCGTCATACCTCCACCGTCGTTCCCAGGTATGCCTCGATCACGGTGGGGTCGGCGCCGACCGCGGTCGGCGTGCCCTCCGAGATCTTGGCCCCCTCCTCCAGCACGAAGACCTTGTCGGCGATCGACATCACCATGCTCATGTCGTGCTCGACCAGGAGCACCGCGACCTCGAGATCGCGGATCGTCTGCACCACCGCGGCCAGCGACTTGGTCTCGGTGCCGTCGAGGCCCGCCGCGGGCTCGTCGAGGAGCAGGACGCAGGGGTCGGTGGCGAGCGCGCGCGCCAGCTCGGCGAGTCGCTGCTTGCCGACCGGCAGGTCCATCGCCACCGTGTCCGCGTCGTCGGCGAGCCCGACGAAGTCGAGCCAGGCGCGCGCCTCGGTCTCGGCCGCCGCTTCCTCGCGGCGCGAGCGCGGGCCGCGGAAGACGGCGCCGAGCAGGCCGGAGCGGCGAAAGCGCTGGCGGGCGAGGATGACGTTCTCCAGCGCGGTCAGCCCTTCGAAGAGCCGCGGGGTCTGGAAGGTGCGGGCGACGCCGGACTGGCCGATATCGGCGGGGCGCAGGCCGACCACCTGCCGTCCCATCACGGCGATCCTGCCGTCGGTCGGCACGATCGCCCCGGAGAGCATGTTGATCACGGTCGACTTGCCCGCCCCGTTGGGTCCGATCAGCGCCGTGATCTCACCCGAGTCGAGGGTGAAGTCGACGTCGGAGACCGCAGGCAGCTTGCCGAAGCGCTTGGTCAATTCCTCGACCTCGACCAGGCTGAGGCCGGCGCGGGCGTGACCGTTCCCGTTCGACGGCGCGGCGGTGATTGCCGCGGCGGGCGCCGAACCTTCCTTGGCGGGAGGGAGGCTCGGGCTTTTCGCCACCGCTTTGCGGATGTACTCCGGGAGCGCCGTCAGCCCGTCGCGGAAGACGAGAACGAAGAAGATCAGGAAGAGGCCGCTGAGGATGATCGTGTACTGCTGGGTCGAGGCGCCGGCGGAGGAGCTGAACGATTCCTGGACCGCGTACTGCATCCCGCCGACCACCGCCGCGCCGGCAGCCGCGCCGAACGGGGAGGCGACGCCGCCGACGATCACGTAGGTCAGCAGCGTGATCGTGAAGGTGACGTCCCAGCTCGTCTGGGTGGCGAAGTTGCCGTAGATCGCCCACAAGACGCCGGCCAGCGAGGCCATCGCGGCGCCGAGCACGAGGATCCGGACCTTCAGCTTCGAGACGTCGAGGCCGAGGCTCTCGGCCGCCTCCTCGTCGCGCCCCACCGCGCGCAGCGCCAGCCCGGTCTGCGACACCCAGATGTTGCGGGCGATCAGCAGGCAGACGCAGAGGAGGCCCATGCCGAGGTAGAAGAACTGCTTGGCGTCGATGAATTCGGTGCCGAAGAGGTGCATGATCGGCAGCCCGGTGATGCCCTGCGGGTACTGCTGGGCGGCGACGACAAGCGCGATCAGCTGGATCGCCAGCGTCGCCAGCGCCAGGTTGAACCCGGACAGTCGCACCGTCAGCCGGCCGATCGCGTAGGCGAGGACGATCGAGCCGGCGACGGCGACGATCGCGGCGGGGAGCAGACCCCAGCCGCTCTTCACGGTGAGGATCGCGACCCCGTAGCCGCCGATGATGTAGAAGACCGCGTGGCCGAGGCTGAGCTGCCCGGCGAGGCCGAGGATCAGGCCCAGGCCGGTCGCCCCGACGGCGCCGAGGACGATGTAGGTGGCGGCCGACTGGAAGCCGAGGTCGCTGCTCAGCGAGGGGACGAAGAAGGCCGCGGCGAGCAGCACGACCGGCAGCAGCGAGCGCGCCCCGAGGCCGTCGAAGACGCCGCGCGGCTGGGGCTTCGCGCCCTCCAGGCGCTCGACGAAGGCGGCGGTGCGCTCGCGGATCCGTTGCTGCAGGGCGACGACCTCCTCGTCGGTTTCCCCCTTGACCCGGGAGAGCTTCGACATCCGCTGGAGGACGCCGTCGCGGCCGATCAGATCGCGGCCGAGGAGGAACACGATCAGGGTGCCGTAGACGATCGCCATCCGGTATTCGGAGGAGATCTTGCCCGCCGAGAGCGACTCCAGCATGCCCAGCGCGAGGCCGAAGAGGACGGCGCGGCCGGGACTGGTGAAGCCCGCCAGGGCGGCGGCGATGAAGGCGACCAGGGTGACTTCCAGGCCCGCGTTCCAGCTGGCCGAGGTGAGCGGCACGGTGACCGCCGCGATCACCCCGGCGAGCGCGCCCGCGAGGACGAAGGCCATCATCGAGGTCGAGCCGATGCGGATGCCGTAGAGGCGGGCGGCGACCGGGTTGATCGCGCTCGCCCGCATCGCCCGGCCGAGGTCGGTGAAGCGGAAGAGCGAGACGATCGCGATCAGGCAGATGATGGTGCCGCCCCAGACGTAGAGGGTCTGGTAGCTGAGGTGGGCGCCGAGGAGGACGAACGAGCCCGAGCTGAAGGCGGGGACGCTTTTGGTGTATTCGCCCCAGATCGCCAGCGCCACTCCCTGCAGCACCGCCCCGACCCCGAGCGTCGTGATCAGCAGGCCCAAGGGCCCGAGCTTGCCGCGCACCGGCGCGATCGTCAGCCGCTCCTGCAGCAGGGCGATGCCGGCGACCGCGGCGATCGTCACCAGGATCGCCGGCGGCACGCTCCAGCCGCCTGCCCCGGCGGTCCCGTACATGATCAGCCCGCCGAACATCACGTAGTTGCCGAGCGCGAAGTTGTAGACCCCGGTGACGTTGACGATCAGGACGATCCCCAACGCGACCAGAGCGTAGATGCAGCCGAGGGAGAGGCCCGACAGTACGTACTGGACGTATTCGCTCACTGCTCGCCCAGCCCCTGTCCGGCCTGCTCGGCGAGCCGCGCCGCCGCCTCGGTGAAGACGCCCGCGTTGCCGTCCTGCCAGGCGCAGTGGAGCGTGCGGTGCTCGATCTGCCAGCCCGCGTCGGTGCGGCGCAGGCGGTCCTCGTAACGACCTCCCACCAGGTAGGTGTTGCCACCCGCCGGACCGGCGAGGAGGTGCTGGGCCTGGAAGTAGCAGCTCGCCGTCGCGCGCTCGCCTTCGACGGTGACGCGCGGGTTGGCGATCAGATGTTGGCTCGCGTCGAGCCCGGAGAGGACGCCGCCGCAGAGCTCGACGATCGCGTCGCGTCCCTCGTTGACCCCACCGAACTCGAGGTAGTCGGCGATGCCGTCCTCGGTGAAGGTGGCGCGCAGCAGGTCCCAGTCGCGGGTGTCCAGTGCGGTCGCGTACTGGTAGAGGAGGTCGGTGATCGCGAGGCGATCCTCGACCTCGGCGATCCTGGCCTCGAGGCTGGTGTCGGAAGTGGTGGTGTTCATCCGTTCCTCCGCGGCTCCGGATCGCCACCACCCGAGGCCCGTCAGGGCCCCGGGTGGTGAGATCGGAGTCGCCGATCGTGTTACTAGGTCGGCGCGACTATCCGGCGTGTGGGCCGGTGGCTTTGGCGCCGGCGGGGTCCGCCCCCGGCGCGAGCACGTATTCCGGTTCTCCCTTCTTGTTCACTTTGATCGTCATGTCGACGTAGGCTTCTTCCCAGGTACCGGTGAGCCGGTGGCTTTCCGGGCTGGTCTTGACGAGGCCGTGGCTGGTGCGCAGGCTCCCGTCCATTTCCTGCATCGCTTCGACGATCGAGTCGCGGGTGACTTCCTTACCTTCTTCTTCCAGGTGTTCGACCGCCCAGGCGTAGGTGTTCACCGCGTCGTAGCCGTAGATCGAGAACAGCGCGAAGGGTTCGCCGGGGAAATACTTTTCGAATTTTTCGACGTATTCTTCGCACCACTTCTTGGCCGGATCGCTCTTCGCGATGATTTCCGGCGCGCGGCACTTGTGCCCGCCGAAGACGACGCCTTCGGCGTTCTTGCCGGCCGCTTCGGCCAGTGCCGGAACCGTCAGCCACTGCTCGGCGATCACCGGTTTGGAGTCCATCCCGAGCTGCTTGGCGGCTGCCAACGCGTTCGGGTTGAGCGACTCGATGTAATAGATTTCCGCGCCGCTTTCCTTCATTTTGGTCAGCTGCGGGGTGACTGCTTCGACCGAGTCGGCCGAGCCTGCTTCCTCCACGTCGACGACTTCGCAGCCCAGCTGTTCGCACCCTTCTTCGATCGCTTCCGGGATCTGCTGGGAGAAGTCGGTTTCGTAGTGGAGGATCGCGACTTTCTTACCCTTGAGGTTGGTTCCGTTGAATTCACGGCCGAACGCCTTCGCGTATTCGGGCCCGTGTTCGTTCATGTAGACGAGCGACGACGACGCGTATTCTTTGCCCGCCGAGTTCTCGAATATGTATTTGGTGACCGGCGTGTCGATCTTGTCGTTACCGCTTGCCGCGATCAGCGCCAGCTTCACCCGTTCCGACTGTTCGCGGATCGCGAGCGATCCGGTCGCACCGAGGAACGCCCCGATGATCTTGCTTTCGGCCCCGGCCTGTTGGTAGGCGCTTGCCGCGCCCTGCGGGGTGCCGCCGGTCTTGAAGATCTTCAGGTCGATTTCTCGACCGTTGACCCCACCGGCTTTGTTGATTTCTTCGGTCGCGATCTTCATGCCCTTCATGAAGTCCGGACCGCCCTCGGCGACTTCACCTTCCAGACCGGCGATGCCGATCGGTTCGGTCGAGCCGCTCGAGCTTTCGCTTTCGGCGGCGGCGTTTTCGGTTTCCTTGGCTTCCCCGGACGGTTCCGACGAGCTCGACGAGCTGCTGCCGCCACCGCCGCAAGCCGCGAGCAGAACGCTGAAGGCCGCGAGCAGGAGCGCGAGGCACACAATGAAGGCAACCCGGTGTCGTGGCCCGCGCCGGCGGGTCCTCTCGTACTGCATTGAATCTCCTCTCTGAAGTGGCCCACCGGGTCCCCCCCGGCGCTGGCAATCGCGAACTTAGGAGGTGCCGATTGCGCCAGGCGCCCGAGTTCTCGCGAGCGTTGTCGATGTCTCCAATCCGCGCCCCCTCTCCACAGGCCGATCCGGTGACGCCGCGGCCGCCGCGCGCTACGTTCGGTGAGGGTCGGCACGCCGCGCGCGAAACCGAGACGACGAGAGGAGAAAGCCGCAGATGAAGAGCACGATGTCGGCGATGCCGCTGACGACGAGGTTGATCTACGACCACGGCAGGACGGTCCACCACCGCAGCCTCGTCACCACCTACGCGGCCGACGGCTCCTCCACCTCCCAGACCTACGCCGAGGTCGCCGCGCGCGCCGACCGGCTCGCCGCCGGCCTGCAGGCGATGGGCATCGTGCCGGGCGATCGCGTCGGCACCTTCTGCTGGAACCACGGCGACCACCTCGCCACCTACTTCGGCGTCCCCTGCATGGGGGCGGTGCTCCACACGGTGAATCTGCGCCTCTTCCCCGAACAGGTCGCCTTCGTCGTCAACCACGCCGAGGACCGGGTGCTGATCGTCGACCAGACGCTGGTCGACCTGCTGGCGCCGATCGCGGACTCGCTCGCCACGGTCGAGCGCTTCCTCGTCATCGGCGGCGACGGCGCCGCCCTGGGCGAGCGGGCGATGCCCTTCGAGGACGCGCTGGCGGCGCCCGAGGTCGAGCCCGGGTGGCCGGAGCTCGACGAGTCCGCGGCCGCCTCCATCTGTTACACGAGCGGCACCACCGGCGACCCGCGCGGGGTCGCCTACGGACATCGCTCGACCTTCGTCCACTCGATGGCCCAGTGCGCGACCAACGCCTTCGGCATCGGCCAGGACGACACGATCATGCTGATGGTCCCGATGTTCCACTCGAACGCCTGGGGCCTCCCCTACTCGGGCTGGATGTCGGGCGCCGACTTCGTGATGCCGCAGGCGACCCTCGACGCGGCCTCGCTCGCGCGGATGTTCAAGGAGCGCCGGCCGACCTTCACCGCGGGCGTGCCGACCCTGTTCAACGACCTGCTGAACCACACCGATCCCGAGCCGGTCGACCTCTCCACCCTGCGGGTCGCGGTCTGCGGCGGCTCGGCGGTGACCGGCGCGCTGATCGAGGCGATGCGCGCCCGCGGCGTGCCGATGCTGCAGGGCTGGGGGATGACGGAGACGAGCCCGCTCTGCGCCCTCTCGCACCCGCCCAAGCACACGCCGCCGGAGGAGGACAGCTACTGGCGCTCGAAGAGCGGCCGGCCCTCCTCGGCCGGGATCGAACTGCGGATCGTCGACGACGCGGGCGCCGAGCTGCCCTGGGACCGGGAGTCGGTCGGTGAGATCGAGGTCCGTGGACCGTGGGTGACGACCTCCTACTACGGGATCGACACGCCGGAGAAGTTCGACCAAGGCTGGCTGCGCACCGGCGACGTCGGCTACGGCGACCCGGAGCGCTTCGTCCAGCTGACCGACCGCGCCAAGGACGTGATCAAGTCGGGCGGCGAGTGGATCTCCTCCCTCGACCTCGAGGACGGCCTCGCCTCCCACCCCGACGTGCTCGAGGTCGCGGTGATCGGCGTCGCCGACGAGCGCTGGGAGGAGCGCCCGCTCGCCTGCCTCGTCCTGCGCCAAGGCGCCGAGCTCGACCCGGCGGCCCTCGCCGACCACCTCGGCTCCCAGGTCGCCCGCTGGTGGATCCCCGAGCGCTGGTCGGCCCTCCCCGAGATCCCCAAGACGAGCGTCGGCAAGGCCGACAAAAAGGCCCTCCGCGCGGCCTACGTCGCCGGCGAGATCAAGGTCGTGAGCCCGACGCGGAGGTGAGGGTCCGGGTCGTCTGAGGCTGGCGCCCGGAGGCGCAAGGGACGCAAGGGCTGGCGGCGAGCGCCGCCGGCAACCCTTAGACCTTGGTAGCCCACAGGGCTACCAAGGTCTAAGGGTTGGGTTCCGGTCCATCGAGGCAATCACGGAAGTCCGGAGTTCGTACCGTCCCTGTGCCGGATGCTTCACGAACCCCTCACGTCCTGGGCGTCTCATGGCGGTCACAGCCAGCCAGGACCGCCATGAGACGCCCAGGACCGATCTCGGACGGGTGCCGCGGCCGCGAAGCATGCCGTCCCCCGCCCCCCCCAAGCCCTTGTAGAAACCCCCAACCCCCCTCTCGCGCCGCACCTCGCGCGCGGCTACGTTCTGGCGCACAGGACGAGACCGCGCGGGTGGGACCCGGGCGGAGAGGAGGAGCGACGTGAGCGAGCCGAGCGTGCCCCGTTGGGGGCTCTGGTACGACTTCCGCAACCCGGCGCAGTGGCGCAAGCCCTGGGAGGACTTCTACGCGGAGACGCTCGACCAGATCGTCTGGGCAGAGGAGCTCGGCTACCGCGGGGTGTGGCTGACCGAGCACCACTTCATCGACGACGGCTACACGCCCTCGCCGCTGGTGATCTCCGGCGCGATCGGCGCCCGGACCACCGAGATGCGGATCGCGATGTCGCTGATGCTGCTGCCGCTGCACGACCCGGTGCGCCTCGCCGAGGATTCCGCCACGCTCTCGATCCTGACCCGCGGCCGCTTCGACCTCGGCGTCGGCATCGGTTACCGCCCCGACGAGTTCGAGGCGTTCCACCGCAGCCTGAAGAACCGGCCCTCGCTGCTGGAAGAGGGCGCCGAGATCATCCGCCGCTGCTGGGAGGGGCGCTCGCTGGAGTTCGCGGGGAAGCGCTTCACCTATCCCGACGTGACCGCGTCCCCGGTTCCGCCGACCTCTCCCCGCCTCCTCGTCGGCGGCATGAACGAGCCCTCGATCGACCGGGTGGCGCGGATCGCCGACGGCTTCCTCTCGACCCAGAACGCCCACCAGCCGCTCTACCTGGAGGCGCTCGAGCGCCATGGCAAGGACCCGAGCCAGGGCCGCATCCACGCCGGCCAGTGGGCGATCGTCGCCGAGGACCCGGAGGCGATGTGGGCCGAGATCGGGCAGCACGCGCTCTACCAGCTGAACGAATACATCAGCTGGGGCGCCTTCGGCCCGCCCGACCAGGTGCCCCGCTTCCCCGATGCCGACGCGATCGTCGCCGGCGGCGGCTACACCCTCTGGGACGGCCCGACCGCGGTCGCCGAACTGACCAAGCTGCTGCGCGAGCGCCCGCAGATCGAGGACGTCTTCTTCTGGGCGCAGCTGCCCGGCGAGAGCGTCGAGAGCGGCTCGCGCCGGGTCGAGTACTTCATGCGCGAGGTCGCCCCCAAGGTCGAGGCGGCCCTGCGCGAGGGCACCACCGTGAGCCCGGGATGAAGTTCGGCGTCTTCTACGTGGTCGAGTCACCGGACGGGGACTTCAAGCGCGCCTACGACGAGATGCTCGACCAGATCGAGTACGCCGAGTACCTCGGCTTCGACACCGTCTGGCTGGCCGAGCACCACGGCTCGAGCTACGGCTCGATGCCCTCGCCGCAGGTGATGGCGGCGGCGGTCGCCCAGCGCACCAAGTACATGCGCATCGGCATGGCGGTGTCGATCCTGCCGTTCGACAACCCGGTGCGGATCGCCGAGGACTTCGCGATGGTCGACGTGATCTCCGGCGGCCGGCTGGACTTCGGGGTCGGCCGCGGCTACCAGCCGCGCGAGTTCTCGATGCTGGGGATGGAGAAGGTGCAGGGCGAGAGCCGCGGGCTCTTCGAAGAGTCCCTCGACATCATCCTCGGGCTCTGGACCGAGGACCGGTTCACCTACCACGGCCGCCACTTCCAGATCGAGGACGCCGAGCTGCACCCGCGGCCGCTGCAGAGCCCGCACCCGCCCATCTACGTCGCCGCGATCAGTCCCGACACCTTCGACCTGGTCGCCGAAAAGGGCTTCAACCTGCTGGTCACCCCGACCCTGATGGACCTGCCGACGCTGAAGTCGTTCACGCTCGACGCGAAGAAGCGGCTGGTCGAACGAGGGCGCGATCCCCAATCGCTGAACTTCCCGCTGAACTGGCAGATCCACGTGGCGCGGACCGCCGCCGAAGCGAAGGAGCGCACCCGCGACGCCTTCGGCTGGTACTTCGACAAGGTGATGTCGCTGGTCCCGCAGGGTGGCGATGTGCCTGCCACCTACGAGGCCTACGCCGAGATGGCGCGCGCCTACAAGGAGGCCGGCGGCTTCCCGATCGAGCGGCTGCAGGAGCTCGGCGTGCTGGTGCTCGGCACCCCGGAGGACGCGATCGAGCGGATCGAGGAGGTCTACCGGGACATCGGCCAGCACCACGTCAGCTGCTGGTTCCGGATCGGCGGCCTCGAGGACGCCAAGGTCCGGGACTCGATGAAGCTCTTCGCGGAGGAGGTCATGCCGCGGTTCCGGGAACGGCCGGTGCTGGTCCCGGACGAGGTCGCCGCACAGAACGCAACGGCCGCGCTCAGCGGCCCCTGAGAAACGTCATCAGACGGAAGGAGAGGTCGATGGGAAAGCTCGCTGTCGAGGACAACAAGGAGATCTACTTCGAGGACTACGCCGGGGAGGGCCGGCCGGTCGTGCTGGTGCACGGCTGGGGGATGAGCTGCCGGGTCTGGGACTACAACCTGGCCGCCTTGCGGGCGGCGGGGCACCGGGTCGTCTCGCTCGACCACCGCGGCTGCGGTCACTCCGACAAGGACTTCGACGACGTCTCGATCGGCGCGATCGCGTCCGACGTGGTGGCGCTGGTCGACGACCGCGGGCTGGAGTCCCCGGTCATCGTCGGCTGGTCGCTGGGTGCGGCGGTCGCGGTGGAGGCGGCCGAGGCGCTCGGCGATCGCGCCGCCGGGTTGGCCCTGATCGGCACGCCCTCGCCGCGCTACCTGCAGGCGGCGGACTGGGAGATCGGCGGCACGCCGGAGGCGATGAAGGAAACGGCGGCGGCCCTGACCGGCAACCGCGCGGGCTTCCTCCACGACCTCACCGTCGGCGTCTTCAAAGACGACCCGGGCCCTGCCGTGATCGAGTGGATGTGGTCGATCTTCATGGAAACGAGCCCGAACGCCGACCTCACGCTGATCGCGTTGGGGGAGCTCGACCACCGCGAGATGATGCCGACGCTGGAGCTGCCGGCGCTGCTCTGCGTCGGCGCCGCCGACGTGGTCGTCGACCCCCGCACCTCGGCCAAGGCCGGGGAGCTCCTGCCGAACAGTCGCGTCGTCGACTTCGCCGAGAGCGGCCACGCCCCGTTCATCGAGGAGCAGGAGAAGTTCGAGGGCGAGCTGCTCGACTTCCTCCGCGGGATCTGAGGAGGCGACGATGGTCAAAGTGCTGGCGCTGATCCCGCGGCGCCCCGACATCTCGAACGAGGAGTTCCACTCGCACTGGGAGTCCCCGCACGGTGAGATGGCCTGCGGCATCGACACCCTGCAGGCCTACGTCCAGTGCCACCGGCTGCGGCCCGGCCTCAGCGGCCTGCCCGAGGCCGAGTACGAGGGAATCGCCGAGGTCTGGTTCGTCGACGTGGCGACGGCGGCGGCGATGGGCGAACACCCGGTCTACGCAGAGCAGGTCCAGCCCGACGAGCCGAACTTCATCGACACCGACCGGCTCGCCTTCGTCTTCGCCGACGAGCACGTGGTGCGGAACGGAGCGGAGCTGGAGAAGGACACGCCGACGGTCAAGGCCCAGCTCCTCCTGCGCCGCGCCGCCGGCACCTCGCGGGAGGACTTCGAGGCCGCCTGGGCGGCGACCGACGAGGGCTTCGTCGCCGCCTTCCCGAAGGCGATCCGCCTCGTCCGCACCGTGGCGAGGCCGGAGAGCTACGCCGAAGGCGAGCCCGCCGCCGACGGCTTCGCCGAGCTCTGGTGGCCCGACCGCGAGTCCTTCGAGGAGGACTGGGCCGCCGACGGCGAGCCCTTCCTGCGCTCACTGGAACCCTTCGCCGACCTCGACGCCTCGAGCGCCTTCCTCTCGGAGGAGCTCCGCCTGCTCTGGCCCTAGATGAGGGTCGGAGACGCGTACCGGAGTTTGACCCTGTCATAGCAAGGTCAAACTCCGGTGCGCGTCCGTGACCGTTCGGGCGCCGGCCCCGTCCCTAGGCCAAACCGCCCTCCAGCGCGTCGGCGGCCTGCTCGGCCAGGCTCGGGACGCCGGCCTCGAGGCGGGCGAAGAAGGGGTCGTCGGTGGTGCCGGCCTGGAAGCGGCGGTAGCTGCCCTCGAGCAGGATGGCGAGCTTCCAGAGGGCCAGGGACTGGTACCAGGGGAGGCGGTCGACGTCGAGTCCGGAGGCGGTGGCGTAGCGGTCCACCAGTTGGGACCGGGTCGGATAGCCGGCCTCGGTCGGCGCTCGCGAGAGGCCGAGGAGGCGTTCGGGGTCGTCGCCCTGCAGCCAGGTGGCGGTGAGGAAGCCGAGGTCGGCGAGCGGATCGCCGATCGTCGCCATCTCCCAGTCGAGGATGGCGACGAGGCGGGCCGGCGAGGTCGGGGCGAAGGCCACGTTGTCGAGCTTGTAGTCACCGTGGACGACGGTGGCCGGAGGCGAGGTCGGCAGGGAGCGGCGCAGCGCCTCGCCGGTCCGTTCGATCACCTCCACCTCGCGGGTCTTCTGCTGCTTCCACTGCTTCGACCAGAGGTCGACCTGGCGCTCCAGGTAGCCGTTCGCGCGCCCGATCTGGGACAGCGCCTCCGAGCGCCGCCAGTCCACCCGGTGCAGCTCGAGCAGCGTGTCGACCAGCTCCTCGCCGATCCGCCCGCGGTCGGTCGGGTTGTCGAGCGGCGGGGGCGTCGCCGGGTCGGCGACGATGCCGTCGACCCGCTCCATCACGTAGAAGGGCGCCCCGATCACCCCCGGGTCGTCACAGGCGAGCACCACCTTCGGCACCCGCACGTCGAACTCCTCGAGCCCGGCGAGGATCCGGTACTCCCGCAGGACGTCGTGCGCCGAGGGCTGGATCGGCCCGCGCGGCGGCCGCCGGAGGACGAGCCGCCGGCCGCCGGCGTCGAGGAAGAAGGTGACGTTGGAGTGCCCGGCGGAGGCGCGTTCGAACGCCAGCTCGCCCAGGCCGAGGAGCCGCTCCAGCGCCTCGCGGACGATCAGCGGCTCCTCCGCGGCCTCGGTCTGGACGGGACGAGACACAGCGACGTCAGTAGTTCAGCCCGTTGACCGACCAACCGCCGTCGACCGGGAAGAGCAGTCCGGTCTGGAACGCCCCGTCGACCGGGTCGAACAGGTAGGCCATCATCCCGGCGATCTCCGAAGCCTTGCCGAGCCGCTTGATCATGTGCGAGTTGGCGTTCTGCTCGCGCATCTCGTCGGTGATGTCCTTGAGGATCGGCGTGTCGATCGTCCCCGGCGCGATCGCGTTGACGAGGACGTTGTCCTTCGCGTATTCGAGCGCCGCCTGCTGGGTCAGCGCGATCACGCCGCCCTTGGCCGCCGAGTAGGAGGCCAGGTTGGTCAGCCCCTTGAGCGCCGCCAGCGAGGAGATGTTGACGATGCGGCCGCCGCCGTTGCCCTGGAAGACCGGGATCGCGGCCTGCATGCCGAGCCAGACCCCGCGCAGGTCGGTGTCGAGGACGTAGTCCCAGCCCTCGTCGGTGAGGCCGACGACCGAGTCCTCGGATTTGAGGTTGACGACACCGGCGACGTTGCCGAGCAGCTCGACCGGGCCGAAGGCCTCGGCGCACGCCTCGATCGTCCGCTGCCAGTCCTCGCGCTCGCGGGTGTCCATCTGGACCTGGAGCGCGTCGCCGCCGTCGGCGACGATCTGGTCGTAGGTCGTCGAATCGTCCTGGATATCGGCGCAGACGACCTTCGCGCCCTCCTTGGCCATCCGCACCGCGCACGCCTGTCCGATCCCCTGCGCGGCGCCGCTGATGATCGCCACTTTCCCGTCGAGTCGACCCACGATTCCTCCTAGTCCATTGCCCTGTAGTGAGCGCGGGGTTTCCGCGCATCCCTTTTCTAGGCGAGCAACGGAGGCCGGGGGCGGACCTGGGGAAGCAGTCTTGTGGGTTCCCACAGGGGCCCCCCGCGCCGTTCGGCGGATAGCCGATAGCGTCGCGCCGATGAGGAGATGGCTGGTCACCGGAGCCGGCAGCGGCATCGGCCGCGCCGTGGCGGAGCTCGCCGGCGCGGCGGGCGACGCCGTCGCGCTGGTCGGGCGGCGGGAGCTCGGCGAGGTCGCCGCGGCGGTCGAGAAGGCGGGCGGCGCGGCGGTCCCGATCCAGGCCGATCTGGCGGCCTCCGACGGCCCCGAAGCCGTCGCCGCGGCCGCGGCGGAGGGCCTCGACGGCCCGGTCGACGTCCTGGTCAACAGCGCCGCCCTGCACGTCGGCGGGCGCCTCGCGAGCCTCTCCGACGAGGACTACCGCGCGGTGCTGGAGATCGGACTGGTCGCTCCGTTCCGCTTGATCCGCACGGTCGCCGCCGAGATGGAGCGCGGCGGCGCGGTGGTCAACATCGGCGCCGTCGTCGGCCTGCGCGGCTTCCCCGGCGACTCGCCCTACGGCTCGGCCAAGGGAGGGCTCGCCGGCCTCACCAAGGTCCTCGGCGTCGAGCTGGCCCGCGACGGGATCACCGTCAACCTCGTCGTCCCCGGCTTCACCGACACCGAGATGACGGAGGGCGTCGACGACGTCGCCAAGGAGCGGATCGTCCGCGGCATCCCTCTGCGGCGCACCGCCGCGCCGGTCGAGATCGCCCGCGTCGTCCACTGGGTGGCCGAGACCCCTTACATGACCGGCGCCGTGATCCCGGTCGACGGCGGCCTGATGGCCGGGTTCGGAACGCACTGACGATGGAGGCTTGTGGATGTCGACAGGAGGGCACGGATGGTGAGTGAGGGCGCGGGCGCGATCGTCTTCGGCGGCGCGTCGGGACTGGGCGAGGCGACCGCGAGGCGACTGGCGGCCGACGGCGCCCGGGTCGTGATCGCCGACCTCGCGGGTGAGCGGGCGGGGGCGCTGGCCGCGGAGCTCGGCGGCGCGGGCGCCGCGGTCGACGTCCTCGACGAGGAGGGCGTGGCAGCCGCGGTCGAGGACGCCGCGAGCGCCCCGCGGGGCCTGCGGATCTGCGTCAACTGCGCCGGGATCGGGCCACCCGGGAAGCTGGTCGGCCGTGACGGGCCGAGCCCGCTGGCGAGCTTTCGCAAGATCATCGAGGTGAACCTGATCGGGACGATCAACACCCTGCGGCTGGCCGCGGCGGCGATGCTCGGCAACGATCCCGACGAGGAGGGCGAGCGCGGCGTCTGCGTCAACACCGCCTCGGTCGCCGCCTTCGACGGCCAGATCGGCCAGGTCGCCTACGCCGCCTCCAAGGCCGGAATCGCCGGCATGACGCTGCCGCTGGCGCGCGAGCTGGCCGGCCGCGGCGTGCGCGTCGCGACGATCGCCCCGGGCCTCTTCGACACCCCCCTCCTCGCCTCGCTCCCCGAGGACGTCAAGGCCTCCCTCGGCGCCGCGGTCCCCTTCCCACCGCGCCTCGGCCGACCGAGCGAGTACGCCGACCTAGTCGCCGCGATCGTCGCCAACCCGATGCTGAACGGCGAGACGATCCGCCTCGACGGGTCGATTCGCATGGCACCGCGCTGAGATGATCGATTCCACGGGGGGACGGGCGGGCGTGCTTCGGGGCGTCGCGTCCGTCCGAGTTGCGTCCTGGGCGTCTCATGGCGGTCCTGGCTGGCTGTGACCGCCATGAGACGCCCAGGACGTGAGGGGCTCGTGAAACATCCCGGCACACCTCGCCCCGATCTGTGACGAAGATTCCGGGAACGTCACACCCGCGTGAGCCTTCGGTCCGTCTCCGGGCCCTCGAGAGAGGGCCCGGAGACGCGCTGCATGCGTTGACCGTGCCATGGCACGGTCAACGCATGCAGCGCGGTCGTGACCGTTGGACGACACGCACCGAAGCGTGGAGTTCCCACGGTCTTCGTGACGAGGTCGGGGATCGGTGACGGATCCGTGACCCTCCCGTGACGAACCCGAGGCGCTCGCCCGGGCGATCCCGCCACTCCCCACATCCCCGGCCGTCTCGGCCACGGCCACAGCCAGCCAGGGCCGTGGCCGAGACGGCCGCGCTCGCCGCAAGCCCTTGCGTCCCTTGCCTCGGGCGCCAGCTTGAAACCGCCCCGAGCCCTTGGAATCAACCTTCTGACGGGCGTGCCCCCGGCCGCAGCGGCCGTCCGAGTTGCGTCCTGGGCGAGAGGGCGTGGGGTTTGAACGGCCAGGAAGCCGCGTGACCCGCACCCGCCGATCCCTTCTACACCCGCCGCAGCAGCGTCCCCGTCCCGATGCCGCCGCCGCAGCACATCGTCACCAGGCCGAGCTCCTTGTCGGAGCGCTCCAGCTCGTGGAGGAGGGTGGTGATCAGGCGGGCGCCGCTGGCGCCGAGGGGGTGTCCGAGGGCGATCGCGCCGCCGTTGACGTTGACGCGGTCCATGTCGGGATCGATCTCACGGCGCCAGGCGGCGAGGACCGAGGCGAAGGCCTCGTTGACCTCGAAGAGGTCGACGTCGTCGGCGCCGATGCGGTTGCGGGAGAAGAGGGCGCGGGTCGCCGGGATCGGGCCGGTGAGCATCGTCACCGGGTCGACCCCGACCTCGGCCTGGTCGAGGATCCGGGCGCGGGGCTCGAGGCCCAGCGCGTCGGCCTTCTCACGCGCCATCAGCATCACCGCCGCGGCGCCGTCGGAGATCTGGGAGGAGTTACCGGCGGTGATCTTGCCGTCGGGCTTGAAGGCGGGCTTCAGCGCCGCGAGGCCCTCCAGGGTGGTCTCCCGCAGGCCCTGGTCGACCGACCGCAGCTCGCCGTTCGTCCGCACCGGGGCGATCTCCCGCTCGAAGCGCCCCTCGTCCGTCGCCCGCCGCGCCAGCTCCTGGGAGCGCAGGCCGAGCTCGTCGAGCTCCGCGCGCGGGACCTCCCACTGGTCGGCGACCATCTCCGCCGCCAGGCCCTGGTTGACGAGGTCATAGCGGGCCTCCAGCTCGGGTGAGATCGGCGAGCCGTAGCGCTCGTTCGACTCGGCGACGGCGGCGAAGGAGATCCGGCCCATGTGCTCGACGCCCGCGCCGATCACCACGTCGTGGACCCCCGCCGCGATCAGCGCCGCGCCGACGTTGACCGCCTGCTGGCCCGACCCGCACTGGGTGTCGATCGTGTTCGCCGGCACCTCCATCGGCAGCCCCGCCTCGAGCCAGGCGTCGCGGGCGATGTTGAGGCTCTGCTCGCCGATCTGCTGGACGCAGCCGGAGAAGACGTTGTCGACCTCGGCCGGGTCGATCCCGGCCCGCTCGACCACCGCGCCGTAGGCGTGGGCCAGCAGGTTGGACGGGTGCAGGTCCCGGTAGATCCCCTTCTCCCGGTGGCCGCGCCCGATCGCCGTCCGCGCCGCCGCCACGATCACCACCTCGCGGCCGCCGAGCCCTCCACCGTTGCCGTTCATCGCCATCGATCCCTCCGTTCGTGTCATCGAAAGTCGCGTCCGGCCCGCGCCGGCGTCAAAGCTTGCGGTGGTCCCAGGTGACCGTGCGCCGCGGGCGGAACCGCAGCCCGACGCGCTTGCGGGCGTTCCTCGCCAGCGCCGCCTCGGCCTCGGGCCCCGCGCCGGCGCCGTAGCGCGCCCCGAGCTCTCGCCCCAGCGCGAGGACCCGCTCGGGGTCCCGCTCGATCTCCGCCTCGGCCTCCACCATCACCCCGCGGAGCTCCTCGTAGCCCTCGCCCGCCTCCACCAGCACCGTCGCCCGCGGATCGCGCTCGAGGTTGCGGACCTTCTGCGAGGTGCCGTAGGTCCAGGACCAGAGCTCCCCGTCGCGGACCACGAACCACAGCGGCATCGAGTGCGGCCAGCCGCGCGGCCCGAGGCTGGAGACGACCGCCACGCGCTCCTCGGCGAGGAACGCCAGGCGCTCCTCCTCGGACATCCGGATCCGGTCGCGCGTGCTCATCCGAGTCTGCACGGGGCCGCCGCGGCGGCCCCGCTCGCGACTCGCTCTCCGGTCAGGCCGTGGCGGCCTGCTTGGCAGTGATCTTGTGCAGCTCGGGAACGACCTTCTCGCCGATCAGCATGAGGCTGCCTTCGACCAGGTCGAACGGCATCCCGGCGTAGGAGACGGCCATCGCCGGGCGCAGTTCGCCGGTCTGTTCGACCCGCTTGCGCCAGCCCTCGATGATTTCTTCCGGCGTGCCCCACAGCTGCGACTGCACGAAACCCTCGGCGGCCGCCTCGAGGCCCGCTTCGGCGATCGCGTCGGCGCCCGCCTGGTAGGCGGTGTAGCCCTTCGTGTCGCCCCAGTGGGAGCCGTCGAAGTCGTAGTGTTTGATCACCGTCAGGTAGTACTTCGAGAGGTACTTGCGGGCCACTTCTTCGGCCACCTTCGGGTCCTCGTGGCAGAAGGTGAAGTCGGAGAAGATCGGCGCCCCTGGGTCTTTGCCGGGATGCACTTCGTGGAAGCGGTTGCGCCAGGCTTCGACCCCTTCGTGGTGCTGGTCCCAGGGCAGCTGGACGAAGGACATCATCGTGCCGCCGATGTTGGCCGCGGCGATCCCCGAGTCCGGCGTCATCGCGACCGAGTTGAAGCCGCGCTCGCGCCAGTCGACCTTCTGCCAGGGATGGATCTCCACCCGGGACTGGGAGAAGTACGGCGTGTCGTATTCGATCACGCCCGACTCCAGCGCGTCGAGGATGATCTCCGAGGCGGTGTCGAAACGCTCACGCGCCTCCGACATCGGCACCCCGAACGCCTCGTACTCCTTTTTCGCCAGGCCGCGGCCGAAGCCGAGCATGAAGCGGTCGCCGAGGAGGATCTCCGCCATCGCGATCTTCTCCGCCACCCGGGTGGGATTGGTCCACCAGGGGAGGATGATCGCGCCGGTGCCGATCGTGATGCGGCTGGTCTTCGCCCCCAGGTAACAGACCCACTGGAGGTTGTCCGGCATCATCGCGTAGCCGGGGTCGAAGTGGTGCTCGGGAGCCTGGACGAAGTCCATCCCCACGTCCTCGGCGAGGATCGCGACGTCCGTCTCTTTGCGGAACATCTCCGCGTCGGACATCCCCTCGTGCGTGTTCTGGAAAATGAACTGCAGGCCGACTTCCATTGAAGCTCTCCGTCCTTTCGATCCAACCCTTCCCTTGGGTAGCAACGCTAGAGCGGGACCCCCGGGGCGTCGACCCGGCTCCGGAGCGGCTTTGTAGATCTCTACGAACGGCGCCTCAGTCGAAGTCTCCCGCGCTCAGCTGGTCGCGCAGCTCCGACCGGCGGATCTTGCCGCTGATCGTCTTCGGCAGCGCGTCGACGAAATGGATCTCGCGGGGGTACTTGTAAGGCGCCGTGAGGCTCTTGGCGAAGTCCTGCAGCTCCTTGGCGAGCGCGGCGTCGCCCTCGCGGCCGGCGGCGAGGATGACGAAGGCGCAGACGATCTGGGTGCGCTCCGGGTCGTCCTTGCCGACCACCGCCGCCTCGACCACTGCCTCGTGCTCGACCAGCGCCGACTCGACCTCGAAGGGGCCGATCCGGTAGGCGGAGGAGGTGATGACGTCGTCGTCGCGCCCCTCGAACCAGAGGTAGCCGTCGCCGTCGCGCCAGGCTTTGTCGCCGCTGTAGTAGAGGCCGTTGCGGAAGGACTTCGCGTTGGCGTCGTCGTCCCCCACGTATTCGTCGAAGAGCCCGACCGGGCGGGCGCCGTCGAGGCGGACCGCGATGTTGCCGACCACGTCGTCCTCGCAGCGGGCCCCCTCGTCGTCGAACACGTCGACGTCCCAGCCCGGCACCGGCTTCCCCATCGACCCGGGCCGCACCGGCAGGCAGCGGTAGTTGGCGACCATCGCCACCGTCTCGGACTGGCCGTACCCGTCGTAGACGGCCAGCCCCCGGTGCCGTCCGCCCAGGCGCGGATCACCTCCGGGTTGAGCGGCTCCCCGGCGCTGGTGCAGTGCCGAAGCTTCGAGAGGTCGTGCTTGGAGAAGTCCCCCTGGACGAGCAGGCGGTAGAGGGTCGGCGGGGCGCAGAACGAGGATACCTCCGCGCGCGACACGATCGAGAGGACCGAGTCGGCGTCGGGCTTCCCCAGCGCCACCTGGACGACGGTCGCGCGCTCGTGGAACTGGCCGAAGAGCCCTCCCCAGGCCGCCTTCGCCCAGCCGGTGTCCGACACCGTCCAGTGCCGGTCGCCCGGGCGCAGGTCGTGCCAGAAGCGCGCCGTCGTCACGTGGCCGAGCCCGTAGGAGCAGGGCTGCCGGACCATCTTCGGGTAGCTGACCGTGCCGCTGGTGAAGAAGACGACCATCGGGTCGGTGGCGAGCGTCGGCTCGGCGGGCGTCTCGCCGTCGCCGGCGGCGTCGAGCAGCGCGTCGAGGTCCTCCCAGCCGTCTCCCCCACCGCCCCAGGCGATCTTCAGGCGCAGGCTGTCGAGGGGCGCGGGGGCCGCGTCGAGCCGCTCCGCCCCGCCGGCGTCGGTGATCGCCGCGACCGCGCCCGAGGCGCCGATCCGGTAGCCGATGTCACGCGGGGTCAGCATGTTCGGCCCCGGCAGGACCACCGCGCCGATCCGGATCGCGCCGAGCATCGCCGTGTACCAGGCCGGGACGCGCGGCAGCATGATGAAGACGCGGTCGCCCTTGCCGATCCCGGCGTCGAGGAGCGCCCGCGCCGCGCGCCGCGATTCCCGCGCCAGGTCGGCGCTGGTCTGTTCGGCGACCACGCCCCCCTGCCCGTCGAGCGAGACGAGCGCGATGTCGTCCGGCGCCTCGGCCGCCCAGCGCTCGACGATGTCGATGACCGGGCTGAAGACCTCCGGGACCTCCAGCCGGAACCCGGCTTTCTCGGCGTCGTAGTCGCGCATCCGCGGCTCGGCGGAGCGATTCGGCAATGCACTCATCTCAGTCCTTCCTCCTCTTCCGCACGCTGTTCCCTCAGCGCCCTTTCCCCGCTACCCGGCCATCGCGCGGCTGATCACGACGCGCTGGATCTCCTGCGTGCCCTCGTAGATCTGGGTGATCTTGGCGTCGCGCATCATCCGCTCGACCGGGTACTCGTTGACGTAGCCGTAGCCGCCGAGGACCTGGACCGCCTCGACCGTCACCCGCATCGCGTTGTCGCCGCAGATCAGCTTCGCCATCGAGGTGTACTTGGCGAGGTCGGCCGGGCGCGGGGAGCGGTCGGACATCGCGCAGGCTTTGTAGAGGAGCTCGCGGGCGGCGGCGGTGCCCGCCTCCATGTCGGCGAGCTTGAACTGGATTCCCTGCAGGGCGTTGATCGGCTTGCCGAACGCGATCCGCTCTTTGGCGTACTCGTTGGCGAAGTCGGTCGCGCCCTGGGCGATGCCGACGGCCTGGGCGGCGGCGCCGAGGCGGGTGCGCTCCAGCGTGCCGAGGGCGATGTTCAGGCCCTTGCCGATCTCGCCGATCACGTTCTCCTCCGGCACCCGCACGTCGGTGAAGGACGGCGAGCCGGTCGGCGAGCCCTTGATCCCGAGCTTGTGCTCGAGCGCGCCGGGGTCGAAGCCCTCCCGGTCCTTCTCCACCACGAAGGCCGAGGTGCGCCGGTTCTCGCGGTCGGTGGAGGCGAAGACGCAGTAGAAGTCGGCCTGCCCGGCGTTGGTGATCCAGGCCTTCTGGCCGTTGATCACCCACTCGTCGCCGTCCTTGACCGCGGTGGTGCGCATCGCGGCCGGGTCGGAGCCCGCCTCGGGCTCCGACAGCGCAAAGGCCGGCGACCACTCGCCGGTCGCGCATTTCGGCAGGAAGCGCCCTTTCAGCTCGTCGGAGCCGAAGAGCTGGATCGGCAGCGTGCCGAGCTCCTGGATCATCAGGATCAGGGCGCTCGAGGCGCACGCCTTGGCGATCTCCTCGACCCCGATCTGCAGCATCAGCGTCCCGGTCCCGGTCCCGCCGTACTGCTCGTCGAACGGCAGCCCGAGGATGTCCTGCTCGCCGAGGATCTTGCGGATGTCGTGCGGGTATTCGGCGTTGCGGTCGATGTCCGCGGCCCGCGGGGCGATCTTCTCGGTCGCGATCTGGCGGATCGTTTCGCGGAAGTCGACCATCTCCTGCGGGATGTCGTAGAGCCCCGTTCCCACCTCGACGTCACTCATGCTGCGTCCCCCTCTTTCGGCCGCTCCTGCGGCTGTGTTCGATCTGCGGTCCTCAGATAGTAGGAGTACCGCGCATCTCAGGCGCGGCGGGGGAACTTGCCGAAGTCGGGACGGCGCTTCTCCTTGTAGGCCTCGCGGCCCTCCTTCGCCTCCTCGTTGCCGTAGAAAAGGAGGTTGGTGTCGTGGGCGAGCTGTTGGATGCCGGCGTAGCCGTCCTCGTGGGCGTTGAAGCTGGCCTTGACGAGGCGCAGCGCGAAGGGCGAGAGCGCCAGCATCTCCCGGCACCAGCCCACCGTCTCCACCTCCAGGTCGGCGAGCGGGACGACGGTGTTGACGAGGCCCATCGCCTCCGCCTGCGCGGCGTCGTACTGGCGACAGAGCATCCAGAACTCCTTCGCCTTCTTCGGGCCGACCAGGTCGCGCAGCAGCGAGGCGCCGAAGCCGCCGTCCCAGGAGCCGACCCGCGGGCCGGTCTGGCCGAAGCGGGCGTTGTCGGCGGCGATCGTCATGTCGCAGCAGACGTGCAGCACGTGCCCGCCGCCGACCGCGTACCCGGCGACCATCGCGATGATCGGCTTCGGCAGGCGGCGCATCTGCACCTGCAGGTCGGTGACGTGGAAGCGGCCGACGCCGCCTTCCTCCGACATGTAGCCGGTGTCGCCGCGGACGCTCTGGTCGCCGCCGGAGCAGAAGGCCAGGTCGCCTTGCCCGGTGAGGACGATGACCCCGACCTCGGGGTCCTCACGGGCGACCTCGAGGGCGCGCGCGATCTCCATGATCGTCTGCGGGCGGAACGCGTTGCGGACCTGCGGGCGGGCGATCGTGACCTTCGCGATCCCCTCCGCCGTCTCGTAGCGGATGTCCTCGTAGTCGCCGGGGCCGGCGATCCACTCGGCCCCGGGACGCTGCACCGTCGCGGCCGGGTCCGGCTTCGGCTCGGGGGTCATCAGGGTTCCTCCGGGGTCAGCTTCAACGTGCCGGTGTTGGTCGTCGCGACCGTCCACTCGATCTCGTAGACGGCGACGTCGGGCTGCATCTGGTTCAGCGGCCCGGTGACGATCACCCTCCCGGTCCCCTTGCGCGGGCCGGTCGCCTTGATCGACACCTTGATCGCCGAGGCGCTCCAGTCGGAGACCTTGCCCTTCAGGCTCACGCTCCGCTTCGCGAAGGGCAGCTTGCCCGGGACCAGGGTCACGGTGAGGCGGTTGTCCTTCACCGCGGCGCGGACGCTGACCTTGGTGACCACGGTGCCGTTGACCGGGACCGAGTTCGAGGTGACCGGCTTCGGCGGGGCGCTGGCAACGGCGGCGGTGGCGGTGGCGCCCAGGCTGGCGACGAGCAGCACGACGGCGACGATGGCAAGGACGTTTCTTCTGGTTCTCAAAGGTTTCCTCCGGAGGCTGGGGGCTGCGAGGTTATCGAGCGGCGAGCGGCATCCGGGACGCCCCGGCGCGCCTCAGGCGGCGAAGTCGCCGGCCCCCGCGCGCAGCGTGCGCAGGGTCGCGAAGAGGTCGTCGAGCTGCCCGGTGGCGAGCGGCTCGGTGCCGAAGCTGGCCTCGTTCAGGACGGTCGTCGCGGCCTCCGCCGACTCCCGGCCGGCCGCGGTGATCTCGGCGAGGACGGCGCGGCGGTCGGACTGGTGCGGGGCGCGGCGGACCAGCCCCGCCTTCTCGAGGCCGTCGAGCGAGTTCGTGATGCTGGTGCGGTGGACCTGGAGGCGCTCGCCGACCTTGCCGACCGACATCGAGCCCTGGCCGCTGAAGTGGAGCAGCATCAGGACCTCGTAGCGGGGGAACGTGAGGGCGAACGGCTCGAGCAGCTCGTTCAGCCGCGCCATCAGGATCTGGTGGACCCGCATGATCGAGGTGACCGCGACCATCGACGGCGCCGCCGCGCCCGGCCAGCGCTCGCTCCAGTGGCGACGGGCCTCCTCGATCGGGTCGAAGGGGAGCTGTCCTTGCTCGGGCACGGCG
Source organism: uncultured Actinomycetes bacterium (assembly GCA_963782515.1). Taxonomy (GTDB): domain Bacteria; phylum Actinomycetota; class Thermoleophilia; order Solirubrobacterales; family 70-9; genus VAYN01. The sequence goes on from CAWAJY010000006.1 coordinate 410,627, forward strand.
GGCAGTCTTCCATGCGGCCGGTGGATCAGGGCAGGACGGCGGCGAGGGCGGCGACCGCCGCCGCGGCGACCTTGTGCCGCCGCTCTTCCTTCACCACCTGCGCGCGGCGCACCGCGATCCGGTCGACGAGCTTGAAGTGGACGGCTTCGGCGATCGGCTGGGAGCCCGGTTCCGGTTCGGAACCGACGGCGCTCGCCTGGGCGGGCGCTTCCCCGGCCGGTTCGAAGGCTTCGCTCGGGGCGCTCAGTTCACCTTCGGCTTCGCCGTTGGTGCCTTCGTCGCCGGGAGGGATCGCGCCCTCGTTGGCGCCACTGGCGACCGGCGCGTTCGGTTCACCCGCCAGGCAGCGGTCGATCCCCGCGGCGATCAGCCGCGCCCGCGCTTCGGAGCCCGCTTCGATCGGATGCAGGTTGTCGGACTGCATCAGCTGCGGGTGGGTGTGGACGAAGCCCGCCCAGTCCGGCGTCTGGGTGCCGGGACGCGAGGCGGCGAATTCGGCCACCACCCGGTTCTTCCCCGCGTTGTCGACGCCGTTGACGGTGAAGCCGTGGATCGTCGGCACGACCAGGCACCGACGGCCGACCGTCTGGGCGACCTTCTGCAGGTTTTCCGCCAAGATCTGGGGATATTCGGGGTTGTCGTTGGTCCCCGCGTCGAACACGATCACGGAATCGGAAGGTTCGTAGCTTTCTTGGAACAGGTCGAAGATCTGGAAACTGTTGGAGCCGCCGACCGCGTTGACGGTGATCGGCACGCCGGGGAGAAGGTGCTGCAGGTAGGGAGCGGTCAGTTCCTCGAGGCTGTCGCCGACGACCAGGACGCGGCCGGAGCCTTCGGCCGCGCGGGCGCCGGGCGCGCCGGCGCCAACGGCGAGCAGGACGGCGAGGAGCGAGATCGCCGCCACGAAGGCGCGCCGCGCCGAGTGGTTTCCCCTGCGTTTCGGCATCGTCGGGCTTTGTACCGCACCGGGCTGCTGCCGGCAGCGATCGTCACGCTTTTGGCGCTCGCATCGTGCGGGGGCGGCGGCTCCGGCACCCCGTCGACGAGCGCCGCCGAACGGACGGTCGAATCCCAGGAATCGCAGCCGGTCGTCAGCAATGCCCCGAAAAGCGAAAGCGCGGACGCCTGCCAGGCCCGCCTCGGCAACTTCCTCGCTCGCATGAACGACCTCCGCCAGTCCCTCCTCGCCGGCCTCAGCTACGACGAATACGTGGTCCGGCTACGGGCGATCCGCGACGCCTACGAGGCGGTCCCGGTCGACAAGCTCGGCGCCGGCTGCGTCACCGGCCCGGCGGCGGCGGCCGAGGACGCCTTCAACCAGTACCTCCGCGCCGCCAACGCCTGGGGCGAATGCGCCGCCACCGCGGGCTGCGCCGCGAGCGAGGTCGAAGGCAAGCTGCAGCATCGCTGGAAGCTCGCTTCCAAGAGCCTCCACTCCGCCGAGACCTGAGGCGATCTGGGGCGCCTCGCCGAGATCGCCTCAGGGGCGGGGCGGGCCGATCACGGTGTTGACGATCTGGTCGGCGTAGGCCTCGGCGATCTTCTCCGCCGGGTCGGGACCGCGCCGCCGGTACCAGTCGGGCAGCCCGTTCAGGGCGCCGAAGATGAAATAGGTGGCGAAGCTGACGTCGAGGTCCGGCGGCGTTTCCCCCGCCTCCTTCACCTCGCCGATCAGCCCCGCCAGGCGGCGCTCGTAGGTTTCGCGGATCTCCACCACCTCTTTGCGCCGTTTGCCGGTGAGGTGCTTCCACTCGGTCGCGTAGATCGCCACCCGCTCGATGTTCTTCATGTACCAGAGCGAGCAGTTGCGGCCGAAGCTGCGCAGCCGCTCGACCGGACGCTCGTCGAGGCCGCACGCCTCGTCCAGCATCTCCGTGAAGTGGCCCGCCGAGTCCTCGAAGATCCGCGCCAGCAGGTCTTCCTTGGAGTCGATGTAGTGGTAGAGGCTGCCCTTGAGGACGCCGACCTCTTCGGCGACGTCCTGGATCGACGCCGACGCGTACCCCTTCTTCTGGAAGACACGGATCGCCGCCTCGAGCACCTCCTGACGACGGTTCCGCCGCTGCCGGTTGCTCACATCGCGCACCTCGGCCGTCGTCACCACCTCCACACTGGCGTAAAAGTCCTCAAACGGACGGGGACTTTATAGGTACGGGTATGGACGCGTGGTGCCGCTATGGGGCGACGCTGCGCCCGCCGCAGGCGAAGAGCACCTGGCCGGTGATGTAGGCGGCCTCCGACGAGGCAAGGAAGGCGACGATCCCGGCGACGTCGTCGGGGCTCCCGATCCGCCCGGCGGGGATCCGCGCGACCATCTTCTCCAGCACCTCCGGCGGCATCGCCTGGGTCATCGGCGTGTCGACCAGGCTCGGGGCGAGCGCATTGACCCGCACCCGCGGCGCCCAGCGCTGGGCGAGCGCCCGGCTGAAGCCGACCAGGCCGGACTTCGAGGCGCTGTAGTTGGCCTGGCCGAAGTTGCCGAGCGAGGCGCGCGAGCTCATGTTGATCACCGCGGCGCCATCGCGATAGCGCGGCTCGAGCGTCAGCGTCAGCCGCATCGCGGCCACGAGGTTGATCTCGATCACCGCCGCGAAGGCCGCCTCCTCCATCTTGGTGGCGCGCGCGTCCCGGGTGATGCCCGCGTTGTTGACCAGCACCGCGACGTCGGCGCCCGCCGCCGCGAGGACCGCCCCGACGCCCTCGGCCTCGGTCAGGTCGGCGACCACCGAGCGCGCGCCCGCGGCCGCGGCGACCTCCTCAACGGCCGGGTCGAGGTCGACCAGGAGCAGCTCGTGGCCCGCGGCGGCGAGCCGCTCGCCGATCCGCCCGCCGAGCCCGCCCGCGGCCCCGGTGACGATCGCCGTCCCGCCGCCGCTCATCCGACCACTCCGGCCGCGGCTTCCGCGCCGCCCGCCCCGCCGCTCACGGCACCACTTTCCCGAGGTTCGCGCCGCCGACCTGCAGCAGCTGTCCGGTGAGCGAGGACCCGGCCAACATCGCCACGGTCTCCTCGACCACCGCCTCGTCGCCCTCGCCCCCGGCGACGACGTCGATGCTCCAACCCGGCTTGACCCCCTCGATCCCGAGCGTCCGCACCATCCCCAAAAGTCCCGTGGCGATCGCCGCGTCGAGCGGCGAGCCCTGCCCGAGCAGATCGCCCGCCGCGACGACGACCGCGACCGGCCGCCCCGCCCCCAGCGCCTCTCGCGCCGCGACGAACGCCCCGGTCAGCGCCGGCGTCACCGCGTCGAGATCGTCCCCGACCGTCCCCGGCCGCAGCACCATGATGTCGCCCCCCGCGCTCACGGCGCCGAGACTACTTGCGAGCACAAAAAAGAGGGCCGCCCCGACGGACGGCCCTCTTTGGCTGGTGCAAGCGAAACGTGCTCGTGACACTGCGGTCGGGCGGGACTAGGTCCGACCTCCACGTGCATGCCGGTGCCCGGGGTTGGGTTCCGCCGGGCGCCCTAACCAGTGCGGCGCCTAGCGGCCCTGCACCTCCAGAGTCCCTTCAAGCATGTGACTCAAAATATGGACCACCTCCTTTCTCTGGTCCCACGATTGAAGCACACGCGGGCGGCGGCTTTCCAGACACCCGTTCGGGGTGATTTCGGACCGGCCGAAGGAGGCGTCTCCCTAGGCTTCGGCGCATGGATTTCGGAGACTTCGGGGCTTGGACCTCATACGGGCGGATCGGCAAGGAGAACGCGGGCGAGGTGGCCCGAACGGTCGAGGAGGCGGGCCTCGGCACGCTCTGGATCGGCAACTCCCCGCGGCTCGAGGAAATGCGGCCGCTGCTGGAGGGCTCCGAGAAGCTCGTCGTCGGCACCTCGATCGTGAACATCTGGGGGTATGACCCGGCCGACCTGGTCCGCGAATACGCGGCGCTCGAGGCCGACTTCCCGGGTCGCCTCTGCGTCGGCATCGGCGTCGGCCACCCGGAGGCGACCAGCGACTACAAGCGGCCGCTGACGAGCCTCGAAGCCTTCCTCGACGGGATCGACGCGGCCGCGGAGCCGATCCCGACCGACCGCCGGATCATCGCCGCGCTCGGGCCGAAGATGCTGGCGATGAGCGCACGCCGCTCGCTCGGCACGATCCCCTACTTCACCTCGGTCGACCACACCCGCTTCGCGCGGGAGACGGTGGGCCCCGACGCGCTGGTGATCCCAGAGATCGCCTGCGTCCTCGACGAGGATGTGGAGCGCGCCCGCGCCGCCGCCCGCGAGTACGGGTCGTTCTACCTCCGCCTCGGCAACTACACGAACGCGCTGCTCGAACACGGCTTCGAGCGGGCCGACCTCGAGGACGGCGGCTCCGACCGGCTGATCGACCATGTGATCCCGCACGGCACCGCCGCCGACATCGCCGCCGCCGCCCGCGCCCACGTCGACGCGGGCGCCGACCACGTCGCGCTGCAGTCGATCGGCGGTGAGGGCGTCCCCGCGGAGGAGTGGCGGGCGCTCACCGCCGCGCTCGCCTGAACGACGCCGCCGCCGGCGCCGCGCCGGTACCGTTCAGGGATGCCTGAGCTCAGATCCCACACCGTCACCCACGGCCGCAACATGGCCGGCGCCCGCGCGCTGCTGCGCGCCACCGGCGTCGAGCGCGAGGACTTCGGCAAGCCGATCGTCGCGATCGCCAACTCCTTCACCCAGTTCGTCCCCGGCCACACCCACCTGCAGCCGGTCGGCGAGGTCGTCGCCGCGGCGCGATCCGCGAGGCGGGCGGCGATCGCGAGGGAGTTCAACACGATCGCGGTCGACGACGGCATCGCCATGGGCCACGGCGGGATGCTGTACTCGCTGCCCTCGCCGCGACCTGATCGCCGACGCGGTCGAGTACATGGTCAACGCGCACTGCGCCGACGCGCTGGTCTGCATCTCCAACTGCGACAAGATCACGCCGGGGATGCTGAACGCGGCGCTGCGGCTGAACATCCCGACCGTCTTCGTCTCCGGCGGGCCGATGGAGGGCGGCACCGCGACCCTCGTCGACGGCACCGTGCGCAAGCGCGTCAACCTGATCACGGCGATCGCTCGACGCGGTCGCGACGAGGTCTCCGACGAGGACATCGAGCGGATCGAGGAGGCGGCCTGCCCGACCTGCGGCTCCTGCTCGGGCATGTTCACCGCGAACTCGATGAACTGCCTGACCGAGGCGCTCGGCCTGGCGCTCCCGGGCAACGGCACGACGCTGGCGACGCACACGGCGCGCAAGGAGCTCTTACGAGGACGCCGGGCGCGCGGTCGTCGAGCTCTGCACGCCGCTATTACGACGAGGACGACGAGACGGTGCTGCCGCGCGCGGGTCGCGACCCGCGAGGCGTTCGAGAACGCGATGGCGCTCGACATCGCGATGGGCGGCTCGACCAACACCGTGCTGCACATCCTCGCCGCCGCCCAGGAGGCCGAGGTCGACTTCACGATGGCCGACATCGACGAGCTCTCGCGCCGCGTGCCCTGCATCTGCAAGGTGGCACCGAACGGCGAATACCTGGTCGAGGACGTCCACCGCGCCGGCGGCATCCCGGCGATCCTCGGCGAGCTGCGCCGCGGCGGGCTGCTGCAACGGGGGGTCCATACGGTCCACGCCGACTCGATGGACGCCTGGCTCGGGGACTGGGACCTGCGCGGCGCGCGATGCCTCCGAGCAGGCGGTCGAGCTCTTCCACGCGGCGCCCGGCTGCGTGCGCTCCGCCAGCCGCCTTCTCGCAGTCGGAGCGCTGGGAGTCGCCTCGACCTCGACGCCGCCGACGGGCTGCGTCCGCGACGTCGCCCACGCCTACTCCGCCGACGGCGGCCTGGCGATCCTCTACGGCAACCTCGCCGAGCGCGGCTGCGTGGTGAAGACCGCCGGGCGTCGACGAGTCGATCCTCACCTTCCGCGGCCCGGCGCGTGTGCTCGAGTCCCAGGACGAGGCGGTCGAGGCGATCCTCGGCGGCCGGATCAAGCCGCGGGCGACGTGGTGGTGATCCGCTACGAGGGACCGAAGGGCGGCCCCGGCATGCAGGAGATGCTCTACCCGACCTCCTACCTCAAGGGCCTCGGGCTGGGCGCGGAATGCGCGCTGATCACCGACGGCCGCTTCTCCGGCGGCACCTCGGGGCTCTCGATCGGCCACGTCTCCCCGGAGGCGGCGTCGGGCGGCGCGATCGCCCTGGTCGAGGACGGCGACCCGATCGCGATCGACATCCCCAACCGCGCGATCGAGCTGCAGGTGGACGACGCGGTCCTCGACGAGCGGCGCGAGGCGCTCCTCGCGGGCAAGGGCTACGCGCCGGTCGCGCGGGAGCGCGTCGTCTCCCCCGCCCTGCGGGCCTACGCGGCGATGGCGACTTCCGCCGACACCGGCGCGGTGCGCGACGTCGACGCGGTCGAGCGGGCGATGGCCGAAGCGGCCAAGCGCGGCGCCGAGCTCCCCGCCAACGGTTAGCTGTTCCTTTTGCCGATCAGTCCGGCATAAGGAACAGCTGGGCGGAGCGGCCGGCCGGGTGCCGGCGCTCCGCGGAGGCTAGTTGCGCCTAGGCGGCGGCGAGCTGCAGTTCGCCGGTCTCCGGGGTGATCTCATCCTCGATCACGTGGAGCGGAGCGGCGGTGCGGCTCAGCAGGTAAATCTGGTTGACGGCGTCGCTCTCGCTGACACCGTGGCGCTCGCTGACGGGCTTGCCGTCGCGGTACAGGGTCACATTCCAGGTCTTGCTCATCTTGGGTCTCTTCCGTGTTGCTTGCGGCTTGTATACAAGTATCGGCAAGACGCGAACAGGCGTTTGTGACCGGGCTCACTCGGTGACCGGCGTCACATCCCCATGACAGATAAGTTTCAGGCGATGCTTGCCGCCCGCGCCGTCGCCGCCTCGATGGAGGACCCTCTCTCGGCCCTCGTCGTCGGGCAGGTCGACGAGCCGGACGTGCCTGAGGGCTGGACGCTCGTCGACGTCAAGGCGACGTCCCTGAACCACCACGACCTCTGGTCGCTGCGCGGCATCGGGCTGACGGAGGAGCGCCTGCCGATGATCCTTGGCTGCGACGCGGCGGGAGTCGACGAGCACGGCAACGAGGTGATCGTCCACGCGGTGCTCGGCGATCCCGAGTTCCCCGGCGGCGAAATCGTCGACCCGGGCCGGACCCTCCTCTCCGAGCTCCACCCGGGGACGCTCGCCGAGCGCGTCGCGGTGCCGCGCCGCAACCTGGTGCCGAAGCCGGAGTCGCTCAGCTTCGAGGAGGCCTGCTGCCTGCCGACCGCCTGGCTCACCGCCTATCGCATGCTCTTCGACCGCTCCGGCCTGAAGCCGGGGCAGACCGTCCTCGTCCAGGGGGCGGGCGGCGGCGTCGCCAGCGCCGCGATCGAGCTCGGCCGCGCCGCCGGCTTCCGCGTCTGGGCGACCAGCCGCGAGGAGCGCAAGCGCGACTTCGCCCTCGAGTGCGGCGCCCACGCCGTCTTCGAGTCCGGCGCCCGCCTCCCGGCGAAAGTCGACGTCGTCCTGGAGACGGTCGGCAAGGCGACCTGGGGACACACGCTGCGCTCGCTGCGGCCCGGCGGCCGCGTCGTGATCGCCGGCGCGACCAGCGGCCACGACCCGGCGGCCGAACTGAACCGCATCTTCTTCAAAGAGCTCGAGGTGGTCGGCTCGACGATGGGCACCCTTGAGGACCTGCGCCACCTCGTCTCGATGATCGACGCGACGGGGATCAGGCCGCGCGTCGACAAGACCTTCCCGCTGGCCGACGTCGGCGACGGGCTGCGGGCACTGGCCGAGGGCGACGTTCTCGGCAAGATTGTGATCAATCCGTAGTTCGGGGGTAGTGAGGTCATGCACATGACTCCGTCACGTAAATCAGCCCTCGTCCTGTCACTCGCCGCGCTGCTCGCCGCCTGCGCGCTCCTCCCCGCCGCCGCGGGAGCCGCGACCGGCCGCACCGTCGCCGTCACCGCCTCGGCCACGGTCAAGGTGCCGAACGACACCGCCAAGATCGGCTTCGGCGTGAAGCGCGAACGGAAGACGCGCACCGCCGCCCTGCAGGCGACCGCCGCGGGCCTCCGCCAGGTGATCGCCGCCGCCAAAGCCTTCCCCGGCGTCGGCGAAGGGGACATCCGCACCGGCCGCATCGACGTCAGCCCCGTCCAGAAGGGCAAGGTCACCGTCTACCGCGCGACCGAGGGCATCCAGGTGACGCTCCACGAACCCTCGAAGTCCGGCGAACTCATCGCCAAGGGGCTCGCCGCCGGGGCGACCGGGGTCAGCGGCCCGACCTTCACCGTCGGCAACGAAGAAGAAGCGTTCGCCAAGGTCCTCGGCACGGCCTTCGACAAGGCCAAGGAACGCGCCACGGTCCTCGCCTCCCAGGCCGGCGCCCACCTCGGCCAGGCGCTCACCATCGAAGAAGGCGAAGGCGCCGAATTCATCGGTCCCCGCTTCGAGAGCGCCGGCGCCGAAGAAGCTGCCTCGGTGAAGGCCCCCACCCCGCCGACCAAACCCGGCACCTCCACCGTCAAGGCGACGGTCCACGTCATCTTCGAACTGACTTAGAGGTTTGATTCCACGACCCCGCCCGGGTAGGGACGCGGCCGTCTGAAGCGGGCGCCCGGCGCAGAGGATCGTCGGGTGCGGGTCGCGCGAGGCGCACGAGAGGGACACGGATCCGTGACGGAAGAGGGACCCCGTCACGGAGAGCGTGGGAACTCCACGCTTCCGTGCGCCTTCCTCATCCGCACCTCGGCTGAGTTCGCACTTTCTGCCGCTATCCGGACATAACTGCGAACTCGACCTTCCGTGGACCTCACATTCATGCGGAAGGGTCACGGGAGTCCGGACTTCGTGACGTCCCTGTGCCCGATGTCCCACGGACCCCTCATGTCCCAGGACGCAACTCGGACGGCCGCCCCCGCCCGAACCCCAGGTTGATGGGCCGAAAACCGGACTATCTGACGGGTTTTCGGCCCGTCAACATCAGCGGACTTCTACGGGGGTGCCGTTGATGGCGATTCTCGCGAGCCAGCGGACGCGGGCGTTGGGGACGCGGATGCAGCCGTGGGAGGCGGCGGTGCCGAGGGGGTCGGCGAGGAGCGGGCCGGCGCGGCCGTGGATGGCGATGCGGCCGGGGCCGCCGCCGTAGTCGTCGAGGACGCGCGAGTGGGCGGTGAGGAAGAGTGCCCAGGGGCCGAGTTCGGACCCGGGCGGTTGGCGGATCGGCTCGTCGATGGCGAAGAGCCCGTGCGGGGTCGGGGTCGCGGGCTTGCCGACCACGGCGGGGAAGCTGACCACCAACCTGCCGGCGCGCTCCACCGTCACTCGCGCCGCCGCGATCGAGACCACGATCCGCCACGGCGTCGTCGCGATGCGGGTGAGGTCGGCGGGGATCCAGCCGGCGTCGTCGTTGGGACGTTCGGGCAGGCGCACGCGCAGCCAGCGGCGCCCGTCGACGGTGGTCGAGCCGAGGATCAGGTACTGGACCTCACCGCCGCCCCATTCGGCCAACGGCGAGATCTTCATCACCGACGGCACCTCACCCGGGCGGGCGCGGGCCCAGGTCGGCGCGACGACGCGGGCGACGTGGGCGAGCGCCGGGGTGAGGCGGTAGGGATCGGGGGCGGGGGCGGGCGCGGCCCGCGTGAGCGAGGGGAAGATGAGCGCGGCAGCCACCCCGAGGAGGGCGGCGCCGCGCCTAGCCGGTGACACCGCCGGGCTTGCCGGCGAAGGCGGGCTTCACCCGCACCGTTGCGGCGGCGCTGCGGCGCGACGCGTTGTCGGCCTTCGCCGTAGCCACGTTGCGGGCCTGGCGCGACCTGTAGCCCTTCACCGCGCGGGCGGTGAGGTGGAGCCGCACCGTCTGGCGCGCGGCGAGGAACGTCTTCGTCCAACAGGCTTCACCGTTCACGTACCGGGCTCCGGCGGCCTTGACGAAGACCAGCGCGGCGGGCAGGCGATCGCACACCTTGGCGTCGGTGAGGGCGGCTTCGCCGTTGCGCAGGGTGATCGTGAAGCCCACCTTCTTGCCACCCGGGACGACCTTGCGCGTCGCGGTCTTGGTCAGCTCGAAGGTGCCCTTCCCGACCTTTGCCTTCACCGACTTGACCGCCCGGTTGTTGCCCGGCACCTTCTCGCCGTTGGCGGCCTGGGCGCTGACCGTGTTCTTCAGTTCCCCGGCCGCTTCGGCGACGACGGCGTAGGTGATGTGGACGGTCTTGCCGACCGGGATGCTCGGGATCGTGCAGGTGATCGTCGAGCCCGCGGCGCCGCACTTGCCGGATTCGGCCTCGATCGCGGTGACCTTCACCGGACCGTTCAAGGTGTCGATGACCTTCACGTTCTTCGCCTCACCGCCGCTCACGTTGCTGACTTCGACATGGTAGGCGAACGGCTTCCCGACCTGGGGGGTCGAGGTGTCCGCGCTCTTCACGACCTTCAGGTTCGGCTCGGTCGGCACCGGCGGCGTGACCGGGCCTTCGACCGACGCCTCGTTGTTGGACTTGTCCGGGTCGGGCTCCGGGCCTTCGACCGTGGCCGAGTTGCGCAGCGAGCCGGTCGCGACGGCGGCCACTTCGACCGTGATCGACACCTGGGCGGAGCCGCCCGAGGCGAGCGGGCCGAGATCGCAGGTGACCGTCTGGCCCGACGCCGAGCAGGTGCCCTGGCTGGGCGCCGCGGACTTGAAGGTGGTGCCGGCGGGCAGCGTGTCCTTCACCGTCACCGCGCTCGAGCCGGACGGCCCCTTGTTGGTGACCGCCAGCGTGTAGGTGAGTGACTGCCCGGCCTGCGCCTTGCCCATCGTCTTGGCGATCGCGAGATCGACGGCGGGCCCGACGGTCGTGGTCACGGTGCTGGAGTTGTTCTCCGGACGCGGGTCGCCCTCGTCGCCGGCGACGGTCGCGGTGTTGGTCAGCGACCCGCCGCCGAGCGCGAACGGCACGTGGACGGTGACCTTGAAGTCGACCGAGTCGCCGACCGCCAGTTCACCGCCGCCAAGGACTTCGCAGGTGACCGTTGTGCCCGCCGCGGCGCAGCCTTCACCAGCGGAGACGAAGTCGACGCGGACGGGCAGCGGATCGGTGACCTTGACGTTGTGGGCGGCCGAGGGACCGTGGTTCTCGACGTGCAGCGAGTAGGTGAGCGTGCCGTCCGGTTCGACCGTCGCGGGCGCGGTCTTCGCGATCGTCAGGTCGGCGGCCGGGACGATCTCCACCCGCGCTTCGCCTTCTTTCGGTTCCGGGGACGTATCCGAGTCGAAGACGGCGGTGTTGACGAAGTCGCCGACTTCGTCCGCTTCGACCGTCACCACGATCATCGCTTTCGCGTGCGGCAGCATCCGTTCCAGGTCACAGGTGAGGAGCGCCGCGGGCGCTTCGTCACAGGTGCCGACGCTGGTCGTCGCCGAGAGGAACTTCACCTGCGGCGGCAGTCGGTCTTCGACCGTCGCGTCGACCGCGTCGGAGGGCCCTTTGTTCTCGACCTTGATTTCGTAGGTGAAGTCGTTGCCCAGCAGCACGGGTTTGTCCGGCCCGATCTTCTCGATCGCCAGGTTGGCCGTGCCGCCGATCGAGGTGGTGACTTCGGCTTTGTCGTTCGGTTCGACCGGGTCTTCCTCTTCGCCGCCGATTTCCGCCACGTTGGTGATCGGGGTCAGGCGGCCCGATTCGACTTCCACTTCGATCTCGAATTCGGTCGATTCCCCGTTCGCCAGCACCGGGACGTCGCAGGTGACCGTTGTCCCGGCGAAGTTGCAGCTGCCCGGCTTGCCCGGCTTCGCCCCCGCTTTGAGGAATTCCACGCCTTCGGGCATCTCATCGGTGACGAGGACGTTCGTCGCATCGGACGGGCCGTTGTTGGTGGCCGTCAACGTGTAGGTGAGGATCTCCCCGCCGACGACGTTTTCGCGGTCGGCTTTCTTTTCGATCGCGAGGTCGGCTTCGCGGTGGATGACGAAGTGACCTTCGTCGGGCGTCGAAGGCGGCGCCTGCGGCGATTCGACTTCCGCGGTGTTTTCGATCGTCGCGCCCTCGTCAACTGCGGACGGGACCTTCACCGGCACCGGGATTTCGACCGAGGCGCCTACTTCGAGCGAGGCGATCGTCCATTCGATCGCCTGACCGCCGAAGCCGCTCGGCGGGTTCACGGAGACGAACGTCACGCCCGCGGGCAGAGTTCCGGGGCCGGCGAATTCCTGTTCGGGCCCGAGCTGGTCCTTGACAGTGACCGGAGCCGAGGCTTTCCCGGTGCCGATATTGGTGACCTTGACCGTGTAGGTGGCTTCGGTGCCGGCGATCGCGGTGGCACCGTCCGGCGTCTTTTCGACTTCGAATTCCGGTTCGACGACCAGGGCGGTGGCGGTGTCGGACTCTTCGTACGGGCCCGCTTTGCTGCCTTTGCCGCCGGATTCATCTTCGGCTTTGACGGTCGCCCCGTTGGTGCCGTCGGTCGCGCCCTGTTCCGGCATCGCTTCGAAGAGGATTTCGGTCTGGCCGCCGGCCGGAAGGGTCGACTTCAGCCAGGTCAGCTTTCGCGGATTGCCCGGGGTGAACGCGGGTTCGACACTGGTCCCGTCCACGGTCGCGCTGCCCGCGACGTAGCTCCAGCCTTCGGGCAGTTCGTCCTCGATCATGGCGTTTTCGGCCCCCGCATCGGCGGCGACGTTCTTGGCGACGATCAGCCATTTGAACCCGACGCCGACGTCGGCTTCTTCCTGACCGGGAGTGCCGACGCTCTTTTCGATCGTGAGCTGCGGCAGTTCGACTTCCAGTTCGCTTTCGGCTTCCAGCGGCCCGTATTCACGGAACTGGCCGGGTTCGCGTTCGGTCGGCGGCAGGCCGTAATAGAGCGGGACCTTGGCGAGGTTCTCGACTTTGTCCCCGGTTTCGAGGTCTTCCGAGCCGACCAGCTTTGCTTTGTAGTGGAACTTCATTTCGCCGCCGGCCGCGAGCGGGCCATCGACGTGCCAGCCCGGTGGATCGGTGCTGGTCGGAGTCGCCGTCCCGCCTTCGACCGCGCCGAGTTCGAAGCCGGTGAGGTTCGCGCTCGGGTTGTCTTCGACGTTGAAGTCCCAGGCTTCCCAGCCACCTTTGTTCTTGACCGTGAGCGTGTATTCCAGAGTTTCGCCGGGCAAGGCGAGGCCTTTCGCCACCCCGGCGCTGCCGCTCACCGCCTTGGTCAGTTCAAGCTCCGGCTCGGCGACGGTGGTGTGAGCTTTCGCCACCGCGGTTTCCTCGTCGAAGAGGGGAGATTCGGAACCGGGGACCGGCAGCCCGGTCGGTTCGCCTTTGTCGCTTTCGTTGTAGGAGCCCGCGAGCGAGTTCTCCAGTTCGCCGTCCGCCGCTTCCGGGTTGACGTGCGCTTTGAACTTGACCGTGAGCACGCGCGGAGGGCCGGCTTCGAAGTTGCCGAAGTACCAGCCGCGCAGCCGCGATCCTTCGTCGGGCGCCAATTCGGTACCGACACCGCAGCTCGTCCCTTCGGATTCGCATTCGGGCGTGCCGATCAGTTCGTCGAAGGTGATGCCTTTCGGCAGTTGGTCGACCATCGTCGTGTTGAAGAACGTGATCTGACCCGGCAGGTTCATCTGGAGCGTGTAGGTGAGCTCCGAGCCGAACGTCGATTTCGACGGCGTCACTTCCTTGCTCACCGTTGCTCCGGTCAGCCGCGTGGTCGCCGCGGAGCTCGACGCGTAGCCTTCTTTGGCCGCTTCGTAGGCGCCTTCTTTGAAGCTCGCTTCGCGCGTTTCGCTCGACAGTCCGGCGGGCAGGCTCTGCGTGGTGCCGTTCACCACGTTGGTGAATCTCGAGGCCGCCGTCGCCGGTTCCTTCACCTTGAGTTTGTAGGTCAGGTGCAACGGCGTGTTCGGCGGCACTTCTTCGAAGAACCAGGTGATCGTGGTCGGGTCGACTTCGACTCCACCGCCGGTGCTGACGATTTCCATGCCCGGCGGCACGGTATCGGTGACCGTCACTTCGTTCGCGGTCGAGGCGCCCGCCGCGTTCAGCACTTCGGTTTCGTATTCGACGACTTCGCCCGGGACGACCGCTTCACTCCGACCCGCCGGGAGCAGGCGCTTTTGAAGTTCGAGTTTGGGCTCGACCACCGGCGTTTCGACCGATTTGTTGATCGTCGTGGTCGCCCCTTCTTCGACGTCTTTGAATGCGAAGGAAGCACTGTTGGTGATTTTCACGCCGCGTTTGTTGGCGGCGATGTTCTTGACCCGCGCCTTGAAGGTGAGGACCAGGGTGTGTTCGGGGCCCGGAACCGTGGGAAAGGCCCCGCTGAACTGCACTTCCGCGCCGTTGGCGAGTTCGACCAGCGTCGCGCCTCCGGATGGCAGCGTCACACCGTCGAGTTTCGCTTCGGTCGTTTCCGGGACCAGCGCGAGGCTCGTGGGCAGCACGTCTTTCAGCACCGGCGTGCCGTAGAGCTTGCTGTTCGCCGGGATTCTCGCGGTGACTTTGTAGTCGACGATCTCGCCGATCGTCGCTTCTTTGGCGAGGTTGCCGGGCTGGTTGGTCTCGGTGGTCGCTTCCTTGGCCAGCGTCGCCGCCGAGGTCTTGATCTCGGCCTCGGCGAGCAGCGGCCCGGTGTTCGGTTCCGTCAGAGCCGGGTCGATGTTTTCGGCCGGGATGTATTCGAATTTTTCCGGCGTGTTGGTCAGCGATCTGTAGCGCGCGACGCCCGCGTGGTTGATGAACGCGTGACCCGGGGCGACGTTGGACGGAACGGTCACTTCATAGGTGAGCGAGGCCCCGCCCCCTTCCGGCACCGCGACGCCGGTCCACTTGATGATCCCGTTCTGGCATTCGGCGGCCTGCGGTGGGGTCTGCGCCGGCAACGTGACCGCCGAGCAGGTGATCCCTCCTGGCAGCACGTCCCAGACTTCGGTTTCTTCGGCGTCGAGGTTGCCGGAGTTTTCGACGTCCAGCTGGTATTTGACCTGTTCGCCGCCACCCACGGCGACGCCGGATTTCGGCCCGCCGACCACGGTTTTGCCGCCGACTTCGGTGATCCCCTTCTTCAGCGCAAGTTCTGGTTCCTGGCGCTGGACTTCGGCGCGGTCGCGCAGCGGGAAGGTTTCCCCGAGGGTGTTCGAGTAGACGAACTTCATCAGGTTGCCGGTGATTTCTTCCGGCATCGTCTGGGGTTCCTTCTTGACTTTTGTCTTGAAGCGCCATTCGAAGACCTGGGTGCCGGATTCGACCGCCGCGCCGAGCGTCCATCTGAGCGGTTCCCCTTTCAGCGCCGCCGCTTCGTCAAAGGCCGCTTCGAGGGAGTTTTCTCCTTCCGGCACCAGCGGCGCCTCGGCTTTGATCGCCGACCCTGGGACGAATTCCTGGTCGGTGGGGATGAAGTCGGTGACCACCGGTTCCCCGGCGAACAGTTTCGCCGCGAATTTCACCCGCAGGGTCCAGCAGATCTCGTCGCCGGGCCCGTAGAGAGGGAACGGTGCGCTCGTGCCCTCCACGTAGTTGCCGGAGCAGTTTTCCGGCACCAGGCCTTCGTTCTCGCGGACGGTCTTGTCGATCTCGACGCCGCTCGCTTCCTGGCTCGCCTCGGAGGCGTCGAAGTCGGGGGTGCCTTCGGCCTCCTCGGTGTAGATCTTCGGCTGGCCTTTGGTGCAGAGGGGGTCGTCAGGGGCGCAGCGAGCGAAGTCGTCGCCTTGGGTTTTGACCTCGTTCTTCCACGAGTCCCCGGTCAGGATCGGCGTCGAGTTTTCGTAGTTTTCCTGGTAGAAGGTCCGCGTCTTCGTCGGGAACCTGAGGGTCAGATGCTCGGACGGCGCGAGTTGAGCGAGCGCTCCGAAGCTCGATTCGTCCCAGTGGATCTCGAAGGTGCCGTCGGGCAGGTATTTGATCGATGAGTATTCGGCGGGCTGCGGTCCGCCCGGGACCCCTTCGATTTCGTAAGTCGGTTCGACCCCGCCTGCCGCTTCGCATTCAGCCGTCTTTTCGACCGCCGTGCCGTCCGGTTTTTCGTAGCCTCTTTTGCCGACCGGGCAGAGGCCGTTCGGGAGCGTGTCGTCGATCTGGACGCCGTTGACGAAGCGGTACTCGGACGCCTCCAGGTTGAGGGTCCAGATGCTTTCCGCGCCTTCCTCGATATTCGTCGACGTGACCGACTTCTGGATCGCCAGGTCCTCGGCGGTCCGGGTCATTTCGTCGGCGTCGTTGACCGCGACGCCTTCGTATTTCCCGCGGACTTCGGCGTAGTTGGTCAGCACTTCCTCGTCGACGGTTTCGGGTCCGGTGTTGTTGGCGAGGTTGGCGACCTGTCCGAGGCTTTCGGCCGACGGTTCGATGCCGTCGAACCAGGTCATCGCGTTCCGCAGGATCGGGATCGCCGCGACGTATTGGATCTGTAGTTCCTGCCCGGCCGCAAGTTCCGGCAGGTTTTTCCATTTGACCTGGGTGTAGACCCCGGCGGGATGCCCGGGTGGGTTCAGGATCGTGCCGACGTAGTACGGCTGATGTTTCGGGCATTCCGGCGCCGCGGGCGCGTTGCCGGGATCGATCGGGCCCGAACCCGCGTACTCCTCGGTCGAGCCGGGGTTGGTCTTCGTATCGGTCGTGTTGTCGACCGTGCCGCAGCCGAGGAACTCGAGCCCGGCCGGGAGAAGGTCTTCGACTTCCAGTTCGCCGGTCGGGCCGACATGGTTGTTCTTGACCGTCAGCGTGTAGACGGTCTGATGCTTGTGGACGCCACGGAGGATCTCCCCCTCCGGGCTGGGCTCCGACTTGACGACTTCGACCGCGGTCAGTTCGGTGGTCGCTTCGGCGCTCGCGCTGCCGGTGTAGCTGCCTGGAATCGCTTCGCCGTTCGCGTTGAAGCTGGGCTTGAAGCGAGGTTCTGAGTTGACGAAGGCTTCAGCGTGGTCGGTGTATTCGCGCAGTTTGGTGATCTGGAAGATCGCCGGTTGCGCTTCGACCTTGAAGCTCAGGTCGTACTTCGAGTTGGCACTGAGGTCGGCGACGTTTTCGAAGATCAGCGTCGTTTCCCCCAGGCCAGGGGCGTCCGTCAGCACCCGCGGCTCGACGGGCGTCGCCGAACCGGCATAGACGACGCCCACCGGAAGGACGTCCCGGAAGGAGAGGTTGTGGCCCCGTTCTTCTCCGAGCGGGTTGCTTGCCGTCAGGTGGACTTCCTGCTGGGTACCGATCAGAGCTTGCGTCGGTTGGCTCTTGGCGAGGCCGATGTCGGGGGTGCCTGCGGCGGCCGCGGTCGCGGGTGCGAGCAGGCCGATCGCCGCACACGCACACGCGACGGCCAGTACCAACGTGTTTCTGACAGTCGCCAACGAAGGTCTACTTCGGCGCGGATCGAGCAATCCTTTAGTCGATCTCAGGAAATCTCACACCGAATTCTGGACGGGCGTACTGGTCGACTTTGGGTACGGACCGGTTGGGCCGAAACGTCAGGCTTCGGAGGCGACTTGTGCGTTCCAGGCGGCCTTGGCCTCGCGCCAGCCTTCGTCGGTGAGCGTGCGTTTCCAGTAGCCGGAGGCGTGGAGGCATTCGGCGGGGACGCCGCGATCGACGACCAGGTGCCGGCGGGCGAGGCGGACCGAGGTGGCCTCGCCGTGGACGTAGGCGTGGAGCGCGCCCGGCGGGAAGTCGAGGGCGGCGATCGCCTCGGCGAGGGTCTCGTCGGCGTCGTCGTGCAGCCAGTGGACCTCGAGGTCACCGGGGCTGGAGAGCTCGAGGTGCTCCTCGGGGCCGTGGACCTGGAGGAAGACTTGGACGGGGCGCCCGGCGGGGATGCGACCGAGCGAGACCGAGATCGCCGGCACGCAGCTGAGGTCGCCGGCGAGCAGGTACCAGTCGGCGTCCGGGTCCGGCGCGTAGCCGCCGCCGGGGCCGCGCATCCGCAGCGTGTCGCCGGGCGCGGCGGCCACGGCCCAGGGGCCGGCGATGCCCTCGTCGCCGTGGACGACGAAATCGACGGTCAGCAGGCCCTGCTCGGCGTCCCACCCGCGCACCGTGTAGGAGCGGACCTTGGGACGCTCGTCCTCCGGCGCACCCTCGCGCGGGAACTGCAGCTTCACGTAGTGGTCGGTGAACTCGCCGAGCTCGAAGTCGGCGAGGCCGTCGCCGCCGAAGACGATCCGGATCAGCGTCGGGGTCAGCTGCTCGACCGATTCGACCCGGCCGGTCAGCAGGGGACGGTTGCGGGCGCGCTCTCTTGGTGGCGTCGTGGCGATGCGCTCACGATACGGAGTCGATCTCGCGGGCCTCGGTGTGCGCGAGGATCGACTCGGCGAGGAGCGGCCAGAGCGGCTCGGGCCGGTCGTGCCCCATGTCGTCGACCAGGATCAGCCGCGCGCCGGGGACCAGCTCCGCGGTCCGTTCGCCGCCGTCGGGCGCGATCAGCGTGTCGTCGCGGCCGTGGATCACCAGGGTCGGGACATCGAGGGCGCGGAGGCCGTCGGCGCGCGAACCGGTCGCCAGGATCGCGCCGAGCTGGCGGCCTACGCCCTCCGGATAGAAGCAGCGGTCGAACTGCTCCCCGGCGAGCGCTTCCAGGCGGCCCCGATCGCCGTAGCGCCGCGACGCCCAGATCATCCCCTTGGTGGCAGAGGCCTCCACATAAGGAGCGCGCTCGGTCGGCGAGGGGGTCAGCAGCGCCTCCAGCGCCTCCGGGGTCGGCGCGCCGACGTCCGGCTCACCGGTCGTCGACATCATCGAGGTGAGGGAGAACACCCGCGCGGGCCGCTCGATCGCCATCTGCTGGGCGATCATCCCGCCCATCGAGGCACCCAGCACATGGGCGCGGTCGATCCCGAGCCCGTCGAGCAGCGCCGCCGCGTCCCCCGCCAGGTCGCTCAAGGTGTAGGCGGCAAGCTCCGCGACGCGCGCCTCGTCCCCCGCTTTCGCGGCGGTGACCAGCGCCCCGATGTCGACCTCCACCCCGTCGAGCTTCGACGACAGGCCCGAGTCGCGGTTGTCGAACTCGATCACGAACCGCCCGCCCGCGGCGAGCAGCTCCGAGAAGCCACGCGGCCAGGCGATCAGCTGCGTCCCATACCCGGTGATGAGCAGCAGCGGCGGGTCGGCCGAAGAGCCGATCGTCTCGTGGGCGAGGTCGATCCCCGCGGGCGTCGTGATCGTCGGCATCGCGGGGAGCCTAGATGGTCGATTCCCCGACCTCGGGGGTTGGGGAACGCGAGGCGCTCGTGAGGGGCACGGATGCGTGACGAAAGTCCGACCTCGTCACAGAGACCGTGGGAACTCCACGCTTCCGTGCGCCTTCCTCCTGCCCGGCCCCCGGTGAGTTCGCACTTTCGCCGCTATCCGGACATAACTGCGAACTCATCCTTCGCGGGGGCCGCTTCCCTCCAAAGCTCGCCCGGGCGTGGCGGTCAGGCGGCGACGGAGCGCAGCTCGGCGAGGGAGTCACGCAGGAGCTCGTGGAGTCCTGGCCGCGCCGGCCGGACACCCACCGCTCGAAAGCGACACGCAGGATGGCGATGCCCGCCTCGGCGGCGAGGCTCGCGGCCGGTTCGGTGACACCGCGATCCCGCAGGGCCATGTATTCGTCACCGGCGCATCCGGTCACATCGGCCTGCCCGTCGTCGAAGGGCTGCTCCGCGCCGACCACGAGGTCGTCGGCCTCGCCCGCTCCGACGACTCGGCGGCGCGGATCGAGGCGGCCGGCGCCACCGGTGGCCGCCCGGCGAGCGGTCGTCCTCCGTTCCGGCGCGGCCGAGTCCCAGCATCGTCAGCATCAGCGTGCCGCTGGTGTTGACGAAGGCATTGTCGGTGCCTGGTCCACTCGGACCTCGACAAGCATGGCTTCGAGGTGCGCTCGGTCCGCGAGGCGGAGATCCCGGACTACCTCAGCTTCCTCGCCGGATTCGTCACGCTCGACAACCCGACCTCGAACGCGAGGACCCGCGAGGTCCTCGGCTGGGAGCCCACCCACCCCGGCCTCATCGCCGACTACGACGCCGGCCATTACTTCGCCTGACCACGACGTTGATGGGCCGAAAACCCGTCAGATAGTCCGGTTTTCGGCCCATCAACACGGAGGTCGCGGGCCGGCTTGGGGGCGGCGGTAGCTTTGGTTCATGCAAGAAGTCCGTGTCGTCCGCGTCGAACCGTTCCCCGATCAAGATGACGAGGTCATCTTCCCCCGCCTCTCCGAGAAAAAGCTCCAGTGGCTGGAGAAGAAGAGAGGAGGCGAGCGCCGGACGTTCGAGCCCGGGGAGGTCCTCTACGAGCATGCCGTCCGTGATGCGCCGTTCTTTGTCCTGCTGAGCGGCCAAGTCGAGTTCGTCGACCGCAAGCCGGGCAAGGACGTCCACGTCGCCGCCGCCGGCGCACACACCTATATAGGGGACATCGCCGCGTTCACCGGCGAGCCGACGATCACCGCCGCGGTGGCGGTCGAGCCGACCGAGGCGCTGACCTTCGAACGCTCGGCGCTGCGGCAGATGGTCGCCGACTGGCCCGAGTTCGGCGAAATGGTCTTCCGCACGCTGCTGGCACGGCGCGCCTGGCACGAAGAGCACGGCTACGGGGTGATGCGGCTGATCGCGCCGCAGGCCTCGCGACGCGCCTTCGAAGTGCGCGACCTGCTGGAGCGCAACCTCCTCCCCGTCCGCTGGTACGACGTCGACAACGACCCCGAGTCGGTGGAGATGCTGAACTGGCTCGAGATCCCGAAAGCGGAAACGCCGGTCCTGGTGCACGCGCGCGAGGTCCTGCGCAACCCCTCCCCGGCGCAGGTGGCGCGCTCGCTCGGACTGCGGGCGGAGGTCGACGGGCAACGCTTCGACCTCATCGTCCTCGGCGGCGGGCCGGCAGGGCTGGCCGCGGCGGCCTACGGCGGCTCCGAGGGACTGCGGACGCTGGTGGTCGAGTCTTGGGCGCCGGGCGGCCAGGCGGGGACGAGCACGCGGATCGAGAACTACCTCGGCTTCCCGACCGGGATCGGCGGCCGCGAGCTGACCACCAAGGCGACCCTCCAGGCGCGCCGCTTCGACGCGGTCCTGTCCAGCTACCACCGGGCCACCGAGCTCGCCGACGGGCCGGAGGGCCTGGTGCGGATCGACCTCGACGACGGTCAGCACGTGCTGGCGCGCTCGCTGTGATGGCGACGGGCGCGCGCTGGCGCGAGCTCCACGCCGAGGGCATGGACCGCTTCCGCGGCGCCGGCGTCTACCACGCGGCGATGCCGACCGACGCCGAGCGGGCGCGCGACAAAGACGTGATCGTGATCGGCGGGGGCAACTCGGCCGGACAGGCGGCGAGCGCCCTCTCGAGGCTCGCCCGCAGCGTGCGGGTGGTCGTGCGCGGGTCGGCGCTGAAGTCGACGATGTCGAGCTACCTCGTCGGCCGGGTGGAACGCTCGCCGCGGATCGAGGTCCTGACCGAGACCGAGGTGGTGGCCCTGCACGGCAGCGCCGTGGTCGAATCGGTCACCTTGCAGTCGCGGGACGGCTCGCGCCAAGACGTCGACACCGACGCCGTCTACGTGATGATCGGCGCCGACCCCTGCACCGAGGTCTCGGACGGCATGCTCGCGACCGACGACGCCGGCTTCCTCCTCTGCGGAGACGGCGCCAACAACGGCGCCGGCCACATCGCCTGGCCGCTGCACGACCGCGAGCCGGCGCTGCTGGAGACGGTGCGCCCCGGGGTCTTCGCGGCCGGGGACGTACGCGCGGGTGCCTCGAACCGGGTCGCCGGAGCGGTCGGCGACGGCGCCCTGGTCGTCCGCTTCGCCCACGAGCTGCTCAGCGACGCGACGCCGGTCCCCGCGCCTGGCTGAGGTCGGCGACAAGGGACGCAAGGCGGTGCGGCGAGCGCGGCCTTCGGGGAGTGACGAGGGACCCTCGGGTGCGGGTCACGCGAGGCGCACGCGAGGGACACGGATCCGTGGCGGAAGAGCGCCCTCGTCACAGAGACCGTGGGAACTCCACGCTTCCGTGCGTGTCGTCCGACGGTCACGGAGGCGCGGGCGACCCTGGTTACGCATAGGTTCACTCAGGTCGCCCGCACTCTCGGGGACCTCGATCCCGGTGCCGGGCTCGACCTCGTAGACGCAGGCGGGATCGCTCGTGTCGATCCTCCCCTGGAGCTGCCACTGCCAGGCGGCGGTCGTCGGGCCGGGGGCCCAGCGCCCACCGTGGGTTGCGTCGACGCTCCGGCAGGCCGAATCGGCCGCGGCCGAGGCCGGGGCCGCGTCGCCCAGGCTCGCCAGGCAGGCGAGGACGACCAGCGCCGCGGCGAGGGGGAGCTTCCTAGGCACGCTCGAGCACGACGACCGGGATCTCGCGGTCCGTCTTCTGCTGGTAGTTGTCGTAGTCCGGCCAGGCTTCGGCCATCTTCTGCCACATCCGCGGCTTCTCCTCGGGCGTCGCGGTGCGCGCGTTCGCCTTGAAGCGATCGCCTTTCACCTGGACTTCGACCGACTCAGGGTGCGCCTCGAGGTTGAGGAACCAGGCCGGCGGCGCCGGCGCCCCGCCCTTCGAGGCGACGATCAGGTAATCGTCACCGTCGGGCTCCATGATCAACGCGTTCGCCCGCTCCTCACCGGTCTTCCGACCCTTGGTGAAGAGGATGAGGATCTTGGTCCCGTTGCGCCAGTCGAACCCGACCTCACCGTTGGTCTCGATGTAGCGCCGGACGTGTGCGTCGCCGAAGAGCTGCTCTGAAGTAGTCATGCGGAGAACCTACCCGCCGGCCGACGCCGCTATTCGACTTCGGGAGCTTCGATCAGCTTGCGCGACGGGGCCGCCGGGCGAAGCTTCGTGGCGCCCTCCGGACGCAGGCCGTCGAGGAAGATCCCGAGGTAGCGCTTCCAGAGATCGGCGCGGAGGCCGGGGAAGGGGAGGCCGGCGAGCGAGGCGACGGCAGACATCAGGAACATCAGGTCCTGGCCCGCGACGTCGTCGCGGAGGACGTCCGCCTTCTGGGCGCGGCGGACGAGCTGGGAGGTGAGGTCGATGATGCGGCGGCGCTCGGCGGCCAGCGCCGGCGCGGCCACGCAGCGCTCCTTCGCCTGATCGGAGAGGCCGTGGTCCTGGGCGGCCCGCTCCGCCATCCCGAACAGGAAGCGTTCGACCCCGCGCCAGGGATCGTCGTCTTCGAGGCATTCGGCGGCGAGCTCGGCGGATTCTTCGAACTGCACGCCGATGATCGCCGTGACCAGGTCGTCCTTGGTCGGGAAGCGACGGAAGAGCGTCGCCTCGCCGACCCCGGCGCGGGCGGCGATCTCCGCGGTCGAGGCCTCGAGGCCTCGCTCGGCGAACACCTCGGTCGCCGCGGCGACGATCCGCTCGCGATTGCGCGCCGCGTCGGCGCGGAGTGCCGTTGCGCTCTCCCCTGCAGCCATCAGGGGAGAGTATCCCGCCCGCGTACCGACCCCAAGGACGCGACCCTAGGCGACGGACACGGCGACGGCCTCGCCGGACTCGATCCGGGCGACGTCGCGCCTGCGCAGCAGCAGCGCCGCGAGCACCGTGCCGGCGGCGACCAGGGCCGCGGCGACGATGAACGCCGTCTGGAAGCCGGAGACCAGCGCTTCCTGCTGTTGCAGGACGCTCGGCTTGCCGGCGATGTCGCCGAGGAAGCTCGAGGTCTTCGAGTTGGCGATGCTGGCGAGGATCGCCAGGCCGAGCGCGCCCCCGATCTGCTGCGAGGTGTTGAAGATCCCCGACGCGAGGCCGGCGTCGCGCTCCTCGACGTTGGTGGTCGCGACCAGGGTCAGCGAGACGAAGGTCAGGCCCATCCCGACCGACATCGGGAAGAGGCCGCCGACGATGCCCAGGTAGTGGCCGCCGACCTTGGTGGTCGCGGCGAGCACGGCGAGCCCGGCGGCGGCGACCAGCATCCCGGTCAGCAGTACCGGCCGCAGGCCGACGCGGGGGATCAGTTTCTCGGCGACGGTCGCGCCGATCCCGATCCCCGCGGTCACCGGCAGGAAGGCGAGGCCGGTGGTCAGCGGCGAGTAGCCGAGGATGTTCTGCAGGTAGAGGGAGGCGAAGTAGAACATCGCGAAGAGGCCGCCCGCGACCATCAGGAAGACGCCGTTGCCGATCGCGAGCGAGCGCAGCTTGAACAGCTCCAGCCGCACCAGGGGCGCGGGCGAGCGGCGCTCGATGAAGACGAAGGCGACCAGCAGGGCGATGCCGAGGGCGGCGACGCCGAGCGTCTTGCCCGAGGTCCAGCCCCAGCTCGAGGCCTCGACGATCGCGTAGACGAGGGCGACGAGGCCGCCGGTGACGGTGGTCGCGCCGGCGATGTCGAAGTGGCGCAGCGCGCCCTCCTGGACCGAGTTCGGGACCCATTTGAGCGCCGCGAAGACGATCCCGACACCGACCGGCACGTTGACGAAGAAGATCCACTCCCAGGAGAGGCTTTCGACCAGGAACCCGCCGAGCAGCAGGCCGACCGCGCCGCCGCCCGCGGCGACGCCCGCCCAGACGGAGAGCGCTTTGGTGCGTTCGGGACCCTCTTTGAAGGAGGTGGTGATGACCGAGAGCGCGGCGGGCGAGAGCATCGCGCCGCCGAGGCCCTGGATCGCGCGGCCGACGATCAGCTGCGTCTCCGTGGTCGCCAGGCCGTTGAACAGCGAGGCGGCGGAGAAGAGGCCGACGCCGGCGAGGAACAGCGAGCGCCTGCCGAGCAGGTCCGCGGCGCGTCCGCCGAGCAGCAGGAAGCCGCCGAAGAACAGCGTGTAGGCGTTGACGACCCAGGCCAGCGAGGTGTCGGAGAAGCCTAGGTCGGTCTGGATGGCGGGCAGTGCGACGTTCACGATCGTCGCGTCGAGGACGACCATGAACTGGCCGAAGCAGACGACGACCAGGGCCAGCCACGGATTGAAGTGAGGGTGATCGCTCCGGTTCATGTGGGCGAAGATAGCACGAACCGGAGCAGACGCTCCGTTAAACCGGAGCTTCCACTCCGGGACGTTCGTCACACAAGCGGGCGCGTCGCGGCTCGGGGGCGCCGGCCAGGCAGGCGGCCGGGCTTTAGTTCAGGATCCCCGTCCATGAACGAGCCCGAGGTCTCCCCCCACACGTCCCTCAGCCGCCGCAACCTGATCGGCGGCGCGCTCGCCGCCGGGGCCGCCGGAGCCCTCGTCGGCGTTCCCGCCGCCGCGGCGGCCACCGCCAAGCCGGAGAAGCGCCCGGCGACCGTCTTCTTCAAGGACGAAGCGCTGAACTTCCAGATGCTGTTCGCGATCGGCGGGGCGGGCTACGGCGCCTCCGAGGTCGGCGAGGTGCTCGCCGCCTTCGACCGAATCCACGCCAAGGGGGACACCTACCGCTCGACCTACGAGGAGTTCCTGCGGCTCGGACGCCAGACCCGCGAACGGGGCGATAAGGAGCGCGCCGCGGGACGGACCGCGAGCGCCCGCTCGAGCTACCTGCGGGCGTCGATGTACCTCGACCAGGCGCTGTTCTTCACGCTCGCCTCGAAGACCCCCACCCGCGGCCAGGAGGGGGTCGTCTACGCCGAGATGGAGGGCGCTTTCGCGGGCGCGGCGGCGCTCTTCCGGCCGCGCTTCGAGCCGGTGCGGATCCCCTGGAGCGGCGGCACGATGCCGGGCTGGTTCCTCTCCCCCGGCGGCAAGGGGCCGCGCCCGACCGTGATCCTCAACAACGGCTCCGACGCGCAGAACATCGACATGTACGTGTACGGCGGCGCCGCGGCGCTCGAACGCGGCTGGAACGCGCTGATCCTCGAAGGCCCCGGCCAGGGCTCGAACCTCTTCCTCCGCAGCCAGGTCTTCATCCCCGACTGGGAGCGGGTGATCACCCCGGTGGTCGACTTCCTGCGCGCCCGGCCGGAGGTCGACCGGCGGCGGATCTCCCTGACCGGCCAGAGCTTCGGCGGCTTCCTCGTCGCCCGCGCCGCCGCCCATGAGCACCGCCTCGCGGCCGTCGTCGCCGACCCCGGGGTCCACGACCCCTTCGTCGACTGGCAGCAGGAACTGCCGCCCTCGCTGCTCAAGCTGCTGAACGAGGGAAACGCCGCCGAGTTCGACCGGATCTGGCGGGGGATCCCGGCCAATCTCTCCGAAGCGAAAGCGTTCGGGCTGGCCAAGCGCTCCGAGATCTACGGCAACGGCGGCGGCTACGAACGGATGAAGAACGCCGGCCGCTTCGTCATGAAGCGCGCCGAAGCACGGCGGATCACCGCGCCGATCGCGCTCTGCTCGCCGGAGCTGGAGAACTTCTTCCCCGGCCAGCCGGAGACGATGCACCGCTGGATCGGCAAATCGAGCACGCTGCTCAAGTTCACCGTCGCCGAGGGCGCCGAGTACCACTGCGAGCCGATGGCGCCGCAGCTGCGCAACGAACGCGTCTTCGACTGGCTGGAAACGAACGCGACGTAGGGACCGGCAACACAGCCCCGCTCAGAGCTTCAGCGGCTTCGCTTCCAGGTAGTAAAGGTCTCCCAGCACGCCGGCGTCGACGAAGATGCCGAAGGTACCGTGCTGGGAGCCGAGGTTGAAGGTCGCGACCCCGGCCTTGTTCGTCTTGCGCTTGGCGCCGCCGGAGACGTAGTAGCCGGCTTCGTCGGTGATCCCGACCTTCACCGGCGCGGAGGCGCCCTTGACGGTCACCTGCACCTTGCCGCCGCCGAGCACCTTCGCCGTCGCGGTGACGAGCCGCTGCACGTCGACTTCGGTCCCGACGGTCGAGAGTTCGAGGCCCGGGTCCCCGATCGCTTCGATGAACACCGTCTCCTTGGTCGAGGTGGTCGTCAGGATTGTGAACTTGCCGTTGGCTCCCGCCTTGATCTCGACTTCCCTTTCTGCCGTCACGGTGAAGCTCGAGTTCCCCATCGGGATCCATTTGCTGAAGGTGACCTTCAGCTGCGCCGCGACCGGCTTGTTCTTGTCGTTGCGGACGATCCCTTCGATCTTCCGCGTTTCCCCGGCCCGCACCGCGCACGAGGCGGTGGAGTATTCCTGGGCCTTGCTCTGCGGCGCGTTGCCGCTGCACTTGGTGGTGACGGTGGCCGCGCCCGCGCTCGCGGCCACGGCGAGGAGGCCGAGGGCGGCAAGAACGAGGGCGATCGAGGCGGTGCTGCGGCGGCGCTTCATCTCTGCGGCTTCTCCTGGCACGTGTGCACGGTATGGACTGCGCCAGGATAGGTCCGGGGAAGGCCGCCTGTCGACATCTCCGCCCGTGGCGACGCGCCGTATGGGTAGTTGTCACGTATGCCGCCTCGGCGGCTGATCCACTCAAGTACCGCGCTGTTTATTGCCGATGACCGGGCTATGAACAGCCTTCGTCGACTCCTCGTCCCGTCCGCCCTCGTCTGCGGCCTCCTGGCCGCCCTCTCACTGGCCCCGACCGCGGCCGCCGAGGTGCGGACCGGCGAAGGAAGTTCGCCGGTCAACGAGAGCCTTCCCGGCGAAGCCGACCTCCTGCACGCGAGAGCGTCGTACGACTCGCGCACCGGCACCGTGGTCTTCGACCTGACCGCGCGCGAGGCACCGATGCCGGAACCGAAATTCCTCCCGCGCGCCGTGCTGTTCACCGTCAAAGACGCCTGCGACGCATCCGTCCCGGGGTCGTCAGAACCCCTCCTCCCGACCCTCTCGATCGGCAGGGCCTACGAAGAAGTCGAAGCGCGCTGGATCGTCGGCTGGGGCGGGGCCGATGCCGCGGGGGAACCTTTCAAACCTGGAACCGGATCGTGGAGCCTCGAAGGCACCACCGGCACGCTCGCCGCGACCGTGGAACCGGCCGTGGGCCAGCCCTACAACTGCGCCCTCGTCGAACTTGCCGCGCCCTCGGACCATCTCCTTCAATCAGGCGAGTACGTCTTCATCCCGCTGAGCGCTCCGAAGCCGGTCGAGCCGGTGAAGCCGATCGAGCCCGCCCCTCCCGCCGATCCGGTGGTCAAGACCGTGACCGTGACGCCGCCGCCCCCGGCCGCGGGGAAGCTCGCGTTCGCCAAGACGAAGGCGCTGAGCGCGAAGAGCGGCAAGTGGACCAAGGCAGGCATCAAGGTCACGAACAGTGGCGGGACCGCGGTCGGACCGGTCGCGATCAAGGCGAAGGCCCCAGTCGGGGTGAAGATCGAGCCGGGCCAGATGAAAGTGCCGGCGCTGCTGCCCGGGCAGACCTGGACCGTCGGCTTCCGCGTGAAGCTGACCGCCGCCGCCAAGCCGAGCTCGACGATCGGCCTCACGGCGACCGGGCCAGGCCTGACCGCCTCCGGCTCCCTGGTCCTCGGCCGCCAAGGCTGACCCGGTGTCCTTCCGACCTTTCAGGCCATATATGGCCTGAAAGGTCGGAAGGACGGAAGCGCGGGCGCCGGGGCGGGGCGTCGGCGGGCCGCGTCGGTGAGAATCCGCGCGTGGCCACCTCCCCCGCCGCCGCCGAGATCGAGCTGAGCCGCGCGCAGGCGCGACGGGCGGCGATCTCCGCGCAGGGGCTGGCGACGGCGCGACCGCGGGGACGGGTCGACGTGCGCCACCTGCGGCGGGCGCTCGACCGGGTGGGGATCGTCCAGCTCGATTCGGTCAACGTCTTCAGCCGCTCCCACTACATGCCGCTGTTCTCACGGCTCGGGCCCTACCCGCGGGAGACGCTGGACGGGCTGACCGTCCACCAGGACGGGCAGGGCGGGTCCTCCCGGGCGGACCGGCGGGAGCTCTTCGAGTACTGGGGCCACGAGGCCTCGCTGATCCCGATCGACATGCAGCCGCTGCTGCGCTGGCGGATGGCACGGGCCGACGACCTCGCCTGGGCCGGGGTGGCGCGGGTCGCCAAGGACGAGCCGGGCCTGGTGGAGCGGGTCCTGAAGCTGGTGCGCGAGGAGGGGCCGATCCGCGCGGCGGCGGTCGGTAGCCCGAAGCGGGAGCGCCGGGCGGGTGAGATGTGGAACTGGAACGCGGGCAAGAAAGCGCTCGAGTACCTCTTCTTCTCCGGCCAGGTGACGGCCGAGCGGCGGGTCAACTTCGAGCGCCTCTACGACCTTCCCGAGCGCGTCCTCCCCGCCGCGGTGCTCGAGATGCCGACCCCGCCCGAGGACGAGGCGCAGCGCGAGCTGCTGCTCTTCGCCGCGCGCCGCCTCGGGGTGGCGAGCGAGCCCGACCTCGGCGACTACTTCCGGCTGCCGCGCAAGGAGTCGAAAGCCCGGCTCGCCGAGCTGGTCGAGGCGGGGGCGCTGCGGACGGTGGCGGTGCAGGGCTGGGACGTCCCCGCCTACGCGCCGCACGACCTCAAGGTGCCGCGGCGGGTGCGGGCGCGGGCGCTTCTCACCCCGTTCGACTCGATGGTCTGGGCGCGCGAGCGCACCGAACGGCTCTTCGGCTTCCGCTACCGGATCGAGATCTACGTGCCGGCGCCGAAGCGCGTCCACGGCTACTACGTCCTCCCCTTCCTGCTCGGCGACCGCCTGGTCGCGCGGGTCGACCTGAAAAGCGACCGGCAGGCGGGCGTGCTGCGGGTGGTCGGCGCGTTCGCCGAGCCCGGGGTCGATGCGGCCGAGGTCGCGCGGGAGCTCGCCGACGAACTGCGGCTGGTGTCGGCATGGCAGGGCCTCGGCGGGGTCGAGGTCGGCCGCAAAGGGGACCTCGCGGCGGAGCTACGGCGGGCGGTCGTGGAGCTCGGATGAGCGCGGTCCGGCGACAGCGTGGAGCCGGCGAGGCGGCGCGATGAACGGCGGCGACGAGTCCGTCGGGCGCCCCGCGAGCGCCGGCGCCTACACCTTCGGCGACACCGACCTCGCGGCGCGCCGGCTCGCCCTCGTCGCGGCGGTCTTCGCCAAGTCCACGCGCCAGTTCCTGCTGACACGGGCGCGGCCCGCGCCGGGCTTCGCGGTCGACGTCGGCTGCGGGCCCGGCTTCACCACCGAGCTGATCCGGGCTACGGTCGGCCCGCGGCGCATCCTCGGCGTCGACGCCTCCCCCGCGTTCGTCGCCGCCGCGGCGAAGCGCATCGCCGACGACCGCACCCGCCTCCTCTGCGCCGACGCCCTCGACCTCCCGCTGGAAGTCACCGACGCCGACCTGATCTTCGCCCGCATGCTGCTTACCCACCTACGCGACCCGCTCGCCGCGATCGACGTCTGGCGTGGGCGCCTCGCCGAGCGGGGCGTGCTGCTGCTGGAGGAGGTCGACTCGATCGCCACTGAGGACCCGACGCTCGCCGGCTACCTCGACCTGCAGCGGGAGATGCTCACCGCCAACGGCCACCTGCTCGAGATCGGCCCGCAGCTCGACGAGGGCCTGCGCGACCACCCGGCCCTGCGCGCCAACGTCGTGACCACGCTGCTGGTGCCGCCCGCCGCCGCCGCGCGCATGTTCGCGATGAACTTCGAGACCTGGCGCGACCGTCCCGAGGTGACCGAGTCCCACGACCCCGAGGAGCTGAACGCCCTCGCCGCCGGCCTCGAGCGCATCGCCCAGGGCGAGGCCGAGGCCACCATCACCTGGCGCCTTCGCCAACTGGTCCTCACCCCGGACCCGCGGCCCTAGTCCGCCGGATCGTCGGCGACCCGGCCGCGGAGCTGCTCGTCGCCTTCTCCTTGACAAGGCGGTACTCACCAGTACCATCGCGGCATGACGACCGCCGAGAGCACCGCCGCCGCGACCCCGACTTTCCGCCTCCCGCCCGGCCCGAAGACGCCGAGCCTCTTCAACGGCATCTACTTCCTGTTCGCCCGCAACGCGATGATCCGGCGCCTGACCGCGCGGTACGGCGACGCGCTGACGATGCGGATGCCGACCTTCGGGACGATGATCCTGGTCACCCGCCCCGACCTGGTGAAAGCGGTCTACACGGCGAAGCCCGACGTCCTCCACGGCGGCAAGAACCCGCTCGGCGAAATCCTCGGGCCCGGCTCGCTCTTCTCGATGGACGAAGAGCGCCACCTGAACGAGCGGCGGATGCTGCTGCCGCCCTTCCACGGCGAGCGGATGCGCTCCTATGAGGCGATCATCGAAGAGGAGGCGCTGCGCGAGATGGCCTCCTGGCCCGACGGCGTCGAGTTCGCCTCGATCGGCTCCTTCCAGACGATCACGCTGCGGATCATCCTGCGCACGGTGTTCGGAGCCGAGGGCCGCGAGCTCGCCGAACTGGAAAAGCTCCTGCCGCCCTTGACGACGCTCGGCCAGCGCCTGGTGACGACGCCGATCCTGCGGCGCGACTGGGGCCGGCGCAGTCCCGGCGCGCGCTGGAAGCGGATGCACGCGCGCTACCGCCGGCTCGCCGACACGCTGGTCGACCAGCACCTCGCCGATCCCGACCTCGAGCAGCGGATCGACATCCTCGCCCTGATGCTGGGGGCCCACCTCGCCGACGACGGCGAGGTGAACAAGGCCGACCTCGCCGACGAGCTGCTCACCCTGCTGGTCGCCGGCCACGAGACGACCGCCTCGGCGCTCGCCTGGAGCGTCGAGCGCCTGCGTCGCCACCCGGAGATCCTGCACCGGCTCGAAGACGAGGCGCGCGGGGACGACAACGCCCTGCGGATCGCGACCGCGGAGGAGGTGCTGCGCGTCCGCCCCGTCATCAACGCGACCGCGCGCCTGGTGATGAAGCCGTTCCAGCTCGGCGAGTGGGTCCTGCCGCCCGGCTCGCGCGTCGTCACCGGGATCGCCCCGCTCCACCACGACGGCCGCTTCCACGAGCGCGCCGAGCGCTTCGAGCCGGACCGTTACGTCGGCAAGAAGCCCGACACCTACGCCTGGATCCCCTTCGGCGGCGGCATGCGCCGCTGCCTCGGCGCCGCCTTCGCCCAGTTCGAGCTCGACATCGTCCTGCGCACGCTGCTGCGCAACTTCGAGCTGCAGACGACGAACGAGCCGGGCGAGCGCGAAAGCTTCCGCGGCGTGGCATTCGCGCCGGCGCGGGGCGGCGTCGCGGTGCTCCGCCGACGCGCGCTCGATCAGGCCGAGCCGGAGAGCGCGGCCTTGATGACCGCTTTGAACTCGTAGGAGACCCGCCCGAGGTCCTCGCCGCGGACCAGCGCCCGCACCAGCGTCTGGTGCAGCCCGCTGACCAGCATGTAGGCGCGCTCGATCGAGATCGGCTCGACCCGCGGATCGCGCGCCGAGTCCCCCTCCACCACCGAGACGATCAGCTCGGCGTAGCGCTCGAACCCTTCGCGCTGCGCCAGCACGGTCCGCTCGCCGAGCGCCGGGCTGGCGAACGTCGACATCAGCGCCGGGTCCCCGGTGACCAGGCCGAGGTAGGTGTCGATCGCCTGCTCGACCTGCGTCGCGATCGGTGCCTCGCGGTCGATCGCCCGGTCCACCGCTTCGAGGAAGGCGTCGGCCAGCGTCCGCATCAGCTCGACGAAGCACGCTTCCTTGTCCTCGAAGTGGTTGTAGAAGGTGCGCCGCGAGGCGTGCGCGTGGCGGACGATGTCGGAGACCTGCGTCCCCGCCAGGCCTTTCTCGCGGATCGAGGCGGCGAGCCCCTCCATCAGCCGCGCGTGCTGCTCATCGGTCTTGGTCGGCACACGCCAACGCTACCTTTAGCTGCGTG
Source organism: uncultured Actinomycetes bacterium (assembly GCA_963782515.1). Lineage (GTDB taxonomy): Bacteria > Actinomycetota > Thermoleophilia > Solirubrobacterales > 70-9 > VAYN01. The sequence continues at coordinate 443,066 of CAWAJY010000006.1, forward strand.
AGTATCCCGCCGCGCCCGCTCGGCGAAGAGAGCGACGTCGTCTTCCCCCGTCTCGACCCGGAGCAGATCGCGACGATGGAAGAGGCCGGGCGCCGCGAGCCACTCGCCGAGGGGCAGGTCATCTTCGCCCCCGGCGACCTCGACTACGAGCTGCTGGTCGTGCTGCGCGGCTGCGTCGAGATCCTCGACGCGGCGGGGACCGACCAGGAGCGGGTCGTCGTCCGCTACGGCGAGCGCCAGTTCGCCGGGGAGCTGAACCTGATCACGCTCGAACCGGCGCTGCTGAAGGCGGTGGTGGCGGAAGCGGGCGAGGGGATCTTCGTCAGCCGCGAGGCGCTGCGCGAGGTCGTCGCCCGCGACACCCGGCTCGGCGACCTGATCATGAACGCGCTGGTGAGCCGGCGGGCGACGATCATCGCCGCCGAGACCGGCGCGCGGCTGATCGGCTACGGCGCCGACCCGGGGACCCGGCAGCTGCGCGAGTTCCTCACCCGCAACCGGGTGCCGCACCGCTTCATCGACATCGACGGTGCCGACGGGATCGTCTCGCCGATCGACGGCGAGCCGCCGGCCGCCGAGGACCTGCCGATGCTGGTCAGTGGCGACAAGGCACTGCGGGCGCCGACGATCCTCGAGGCGGCGACGGCGCTCAACCTGCGGGCGCCGAACAAGACGGCGAAGAAAGCCTGGGACTGCCTGATCGTCGGCGGCGGGCCGGGCGGGCTCGGCGCCGCCGTCTACGCGGCGACCGAGGGGCTCTCGACGATGCTCGTCGACGCGGTCGCGCTGGGCGGGCAGGCGAGCACCTCCTCGCGGATCGAGAACTACCTCGGCTTCCCGGCGGGAGTCTCGGGCTCCGACCTCGCCGACCGGGCGATCGCCCAGGCGCGCCGCTTCGGCCTCCGCACCGCGGTCCCCGAGCGGGCCGAGAGCCTGCGCCTCGAGGACGGGCGCTACGTGCTCGAGCTCGACAGCGGCGACGAGTTGGCGGCGCGCACCGTCGTCCTCGCCACCGGGGCCAGCTATCGGCAGCTGCCGGTGGAGGGGATCGAGCGGCTGAACGGCTCCGGGCTCTTCTACGCGGCGACGCTGGTCGAGTCGCGGATGTGCGGCAGTGCCGCGGCGGCGGTGGTCGGCGGCGGCAACTCGGCCGGCCAGGCGGCGATCTTTCTCTCCGGCACGGTCGGGCGCGTCTACCTGCTGCTGCGCGGCGGCGACCTGCGCAAGGGCATGTCGAGCTACCTCGTCGACCAGATCGAATCGATCGACAACATCGAGCTGCTCGTCCACACCGAGGTCCGCGAGGTCGGCGGCGACAACGCCCTCGACGGCATCGTCGTCGAAGACAACCGCAGCGGCGAGCGGCGCGACCTCGGCTGCGGCGGCCTCTTCGTCTTCATCGGCGCCGACCCCTGCACCGAGTGGCTCGACGGCGCCCTCGCCAAGGACGACGACGGCTTCCTCCTCACCGGCGTCGACCTCGAAGTCACCCACCTCGGCGGCACCTCCGGCGCGATCGGCCGCCCCGCCCTCCCCCTCGAGACCAGCCTCCCCGGCGTCTTCACCGTCGGCGACGGCCGCTCCGGCTCGATCAAGCGCGTCGCCTCCGCCGTCGGCGAGGGCTCGATGGCGGTCCGCGTCATCCACGAGTACCTGGCCCTGCAGCAGGCGACCGACTAGCCCCGGCGGGGCGCGCCGCGCCCTCGACTCAGGCCGCGTCGTGGAAGATGATCCCGAGGGCGGTGCGGGAGCCGCTCGTGACCGTGCTGACCCCGTGGCGCATTCCGGCGCGGTGCCAGCCGCGTTTCCCGGCGCCGGGGCGATGGTGGGTCGGGAAGATGACGAAGGCACCGGGCGGCGGGGTGAGGACGTGGGCGCGGCTCTGCGCCCGGGGGCGATTTTCGAGCAGGACGAACTCGCCGCCCTCGAAGTCGACGCCGCGGCGGGAGAGGATCGTCAGCACCTGGAAGGGGAAGAAGACCTCGCCGTAGAGGTCCTGGTGCAGCGCGTTCCAGTCGCCCTCGCCGTAGCGAAGGATCAGCGGCGTCGGGCGCGTCTGGCCGGCGGCGGCGCAGCGCTCCAGCAGCTCGGCGTGCTCGGCCGGATAGCGCTCCTCCTCCCCCAGCCGCGCCGCCCAGTCGTTCGCGACCGGCGCCAAGTGGCCGTAGAACGTGGAGCGCAGCTCGCCGATCGGCGACGGCAGCGGGTGGTCGAAGTACCGGTAGCGCCCGTCGCCGAAACGGTGGCGCGCCATGTCGACGGTCGAGCGGAACCTGCCCGCGTCGAAGAGCGCCGCCAGCTCCGCCCGCTCGCCCTCGTCCAGCACCTCCTCGGTGACCGCGAAGCCACGCTCGTCCAACTGGGCGCCAAGGGCCTCCCAGTCGAGCCCGTCGACTCGCTCCGCCGGCGGGACCGCAACCGCATCCGTCCTCATCTCTCGCTCCTCTCGCTGGTCGTCTTGGGGATAGGACGACCAGCGAGGAGAAAACGTGAGATCGCCTCGCCGTCGCCCCCGCTCAGTCCCCTTGGACCAGCAGCAGACGATTGCCGTCGACGTCGCGGAAGAAGAACATCGGCGGGACCGGGTCGCCCATCCGCATCACCTCGGGGTCGACGTCGACGCCCGCCTCGCGCAGGGCGGCGTGGTCGGCGTCCACGTCGCGGCTCCGGAACGCGATCCGCGACTCGATCCCGACCTTCTGACCTTCCATCGGCAGCACCAGCGCCACCGTCGTCGCGGCGCCGGCCGGGGCGACTTCGACCCAGCGGTCACCGTTGCCGAACGGCGTGTCGGCGCGCAGCTCGAAACCCAACTTCCCGGTGAAGAACTCGATCGCCCGGTCTTGGTCGGCCACCGGCAACATCACCGTGCCCACCTGGGTGACCGTCGTCGCCCCCGTTCCCTCGCTCATCTCTTCCTCCTCGATTCGTGGTGGCTGCATAGGGAGGTTAAGGCTGCTTGTGCCTTCGAAATAATCGTGCGATCCAGAAACCCCGGCGGTATGGTCGATTCGTGGTGGCGGCACCCACCAAGCGAGGAGGCGCCGGCCTGGAGGCCGGGCTGCTGGCGGTCGCGATCGTCCTCGGCTGCCAGGTCCTCTGGCTCGTCGTCCCGGTCGGCACCCTCTGGCTCCTCACCCGCATCAGCGAGGACGCGGCGGTGATCCTGATCAGCGGGCTGGTGGTGATGCCGCTGGCACTCACCGGCGTCGCCTGGGTGCTGGCGAGGGCGAACCGCCGCTACCTGCGCCTGGTCGGCGACCGCGGCGGCTGGCGCCGTGGTCCGCTGGAGGTCGCCCTCCCGGCCTCGATCATGATCGGCATCGTGACCGCGCTGATCTGGTTCGTCTTCTTCGCGAACCACATGCCGACCGGCCGCGAACAGCTGATCCCGTAGGGCCGGGGGTGCGGGGAGTGGAGGATCTCTCGTGGGAAGTCCACGCTTCCGCGCGCGTTCTCCGACGGTCACGGAGGCGCGGGCGACCTGCGTTACGCATAGGTTCACTCAGGTCGCCCGCGTTCTCGGGGACCTCGATCCCGGGCCCGAAGGGGGACCGAAGGCGCGCGAGGGTGTGACGTTCCCGGCATCTTCGTAACCGGTCGGCCGAGGTGTGGCGGATGTTTCACCAACCCTTCACGTCGATCTCGGACGACCGTCTCGGCCGAAAGCACGGCCGTCCCGGTCCGTGAAGAAGCGCAACGTATATCCATCTTCGACGACGACCACGACTGTTCTGTCGCGACCAGCTCACCGCCGGACCTCGGCTAGGCCGCGGCCCACTCCCCCGCGAGCCGCACGATGACGGCGGCGGACGCCGCCAGGTCCTGCACCGAGATCCACTCCCTGACGCTGTGGAACTCGTGGCCGCCGGCGAAGAGGTTGGGCGTCGGCAGTCCCATCGCGCTCAGCATCGAGCCGTCGGTGCCGCCGCGGATCGGGTTGCGGATCGGCTCGATCCCCTCGGCGCGGAGCGCGCGCTCGGCGATGTCGACGACCTCGGGGACGGCCTCGAGGTGGCGGCGCATGTTCGGGTACTGCGGCTTGGACTCGAAGGTCAGCTTCGCGGTCGGCTCCTCCCCCACCACCCGCTCGGCGATCTCGCGCAGGAACGCGACGTGCTCGGCGAGCCGGTCGTCGTCGAAGTCGCGGACGATCGCGCGGATCTTCGCCGACGCCGCGGTGCCCTCCATCTCGTAGACGTGGATGAAGCCCTCGCGGCCCGAGGTGGTCTCCGGCGAGAGGCGGTCGGCGGGCAACTCGGCGACGATCCGGGACGCCAGGCGGGCCGCGTTCACCAACTTGCCGGTGGCGAAGCCCGGGTGGACGTCGACCCCCTCGATCGCGATGATCGCCTCGGCGCCGGTGAAGGTCTCGTCCTGGAGCTCGCCGAGGGTCGAGCCGTCGATCGTGTAGGCACAGAGGGCGCCGAAACCCTCGACGTCGAAGAGCGAGGCGCCGAGGCCGACCTCCTCGTCGGGCGTGAAGCAGATCCGCAGGTTCGGTCGCGGTAGCTCGGGATGGGCGAAAAGGTGGGCGACCGCCGTCACGATCGCCGCCACTCCGGCCTTGTCGTCGGCACCGAGCAGGGTGTCGCCGCTCGAGGTGACGATGTCCTCGCCGACCTTGTCCGCGAGGTGCGCCATCGAGGCAGGCTCGAGGACCGTGCCCCCGCGGGGCAGCTCGATCACACCGCCGTCGTAGTCGCGATGGACGAGCGGCTCGACGCCTTCGGCGGGGGCGTCGGGACTGACGTCGAGGTGGGCGATCAGGCCGACCGTCGGCCGCGCCTCCTCACCGTTCGCCGGCAGCGTCGCGGTCACGTAGCCGTTGTCGTCGAGGGTCGCGTCGGCGAGGCCGATCGCGGTCAGCTCCTCCACCAGCAGGCGGCCGAGATCGAGCTGCCCGGGCGTGCTCGGACTCCCGCTGCGGTCCCGCGCCGCCTGGGTGTCGACACGGACGTAGCGTTCGAATCGCTCCAGGGCCTCCCCGGACAGGGACTCCGCGAGCGCTGAGGTGAAGCCGGCCATCCGGGGAGCGTAGCCTCCGCGCCATGCCGATCCGAGTAGGAGTTCAGGTCCAGCCCCAGCAAGCCGACTTCGCCCAGATGCGCGATGCGTGGAGGGAGGCCGAGGAGCTCGGCGTCGACTCCATCTACACCTGGGATCACTTCTTTCCCCTCTACGGGGACCCCGACGGCAAGCACTTCGAGGGGGCGACCTCGCTCGCCGCCCTCGCGGCCGCCACCGAGCGGGTGAGGATCGGCGCCCTCGTCTTCTGCAACTCCTACCGCAACCCGCAACTGCTGGCGAACATCCACTCGACGATCGACCACATCAGCGGCGGCCGGGTGATCCTCGGGATCGGCGCGGGCTGGTTCGAGCGCGACTACGACGAGTACGGCTACGAGTTCGGGACCGCCCCGGAGCGCCTCGAGGCCCTGCGGCGCGACCTCCCCCTGATCGAAGCGCGGCTGGCGAAGCTGAACCCGCCGCCGGTCGGCGACATCCCGATCATGATCGGCGGCGCCGGGGAGAAAGTCACCCTCAAACTCGTCGCCATGCACGCCAAGCTCTGGCATACCTTCGGCGATCCCGAGACCTACGCGCACAAGTCCCAGGTGCTCGCCGAGCACTGCGAGAAGGTCGGGCGCGACCCGGGTGAGATCGAGCGCGTCATCGGCACCCGCGGCCCGATCCTCGAGCACGCCGACGCGCTGGCCGACGCCGGCGTGACCGAGCTGACGATCGGCATCGGCGGCAGCTACGACCTCGGCGAACTGCGCGAGGCCTTGCAGTGGCGCGACGAGCGCAACGCCCGCGGCTGAGACGCCACTGATGATGGGCGGTACTGGGCTCGAACCAGTGACCCCTTCCTTGTAAGGCAGTCCAGCGCAGGCGCAGGCTAGCTCGTCAGGCACGAAGCATTGGGGCGGATCGGGGCCGATACAGCCGCTTGCGGGCAGAAGGTACGCGCTTCTGCCCAAACTCAGGCTGCGATCTCGCCGTCGCCGGATGCTTCCTCCGGGTACGTCCCTTGGTCGTACCTGGCCTGATGCTCATCCCTCAGCGAGCTTCGCTGCAGCACCGTCCACTCGGCCGCCAGTGAGAAGCGCTTGCTGCGCGACTCGGGCTTACGCCCGTTGACGTCTCCGTGAGTTGGATCGTCTCCGAACTGAGGGTGGTCCTTGAATGGACTCCGGGCAACGGCCTGCTCCTCGGAGCGTGCAAACCCTGCCGTCAAACTGACCAAGTGGTGCTTTGGATGGTTCCGAAGCGCAAAGGTCGGTTCGAGGCGCTCGCGCTCCAGATCGTCCCCAAGATTCACCGACATCTCCTCCCCTCGGAAGGCGGCCTTAGTCGGGCGAAGCCGATTCTCGTATTCGTCCCACACAACTTGCTCCGGATGGACTCGACGGAATAGCTGGACTGACTCCTTGATCGAAATGTCGTCCGGCTTCATCTCACCGACAACCGACCCACGAAGCGATTCAGGGCGTTAACAGCGTCGTCCCCCTCGACGGTTTCGGCCTCGGTTCCCTTCGCGCGGTCCTCAATGAGAGCACTAGCGGGAGCGTCCGGCTCGAACATGACTTCAAAATCAAGCCCGTCCCGGTGCCACTCGACCTGAAGTCCGCCGTCGGCGACTGGCACGACCTCCGGCGGGGCAAGTTTCGGGTAGGCGATCTTGACGAGGAACCTGATGGCGTTTATCGCCGCGTTCCCGCTGACGCGTGAAGCGCCATAGCCATCCCAATCCTCCTGAAGCGTGGTCAGTCTGTTGACTCTCTCGAAGGTGTCGTCCAACCACTTGGGTGCAGGAACTCCGGTCGTCAGCTGGATCGGTTCGGGGCGGTCCTTCTCCGCGACCACTTGCGGCCAGGTGACGCGGGCGTCACGAAGGATCAGAAACTCCGGCGAGTCGTGCTTGACCGGGGTCACTGCTGTAGCCCCCATTGCTCATGCATCTCCGCCGTCGTGATGTCGCGGAACGTAGTCACGATGATCTCCCGGCCGTAATCGAGAAATGAAACAGCACCCCGAAGATTCGGCTCCGGAGCCAGGCCTCTTGCCGTCAATCTGAGGAGGTTCGATTCTTGTGGGCTATTTCCCCCCAGAAGAACAGGGCTCAGGTTGACGATCAGCCTGCCGATGGGCATGGCGTCGCGAAGGAGCAAGAAGCGTTCATGCAAGCTGACGTCCTCAGGATGCCCCACGCAGGTCAGGTCTTGTCTGGAGAACCGAGTGAGCATCGTGCTCAACTCTTTGCGACTCCCGTCCTCATTGCGAACCGGCAGTGGATTGAGATAGCTGACCTCACACCAATCGACTCGGGGTTCGGCCTCGCTGCCCGAGAGGACGTCCACAAAAGTCGTACAGGTTTCGATGAAGCGCTGCCGCACCTTCTCGTATCTCGGGTACGAAGAATCGTTTTCGCGACGCCAGTTAAAAGTCAACCGATCCGCTTGTACCTGCACCAGCTCGACATCGTCCTCGCTGATGAACCAGAACCGGAACTCGGGACCTTGACCGACTATCTGGAAAGAAAGACCGGGGTTAGCGTTCGGCGAGAACTCCTCGCCCATGCGAGGCACGGCGGAGAGGATTTCGGTCTTCGGAAAGCTCTTGCAGAGGACCGGGAGAAGGTCTCGCGTCACGGTGTTCCCGTCCAGGACCGGGCCGCTGAATTGCACCGACAGCGCCACCTCCGCCACCGGAGGGTTGGCGAAGGTGACGGGAGCGGGCGGGGCTGGCGGGAAGTCCAGATTGGGCGTCATACGAGGGCGCGCGCGGTCCGGATACCGCACGAGTACAGAATATCCATCGAGGCGGTCGCCTCGCTTCCAACGACGCTATCCGACTCAGTCCACCGCCACGCCGAAGGCACGCACCTCGTCCTCGCGTTGGCGCTGCGCCCAGTTCGACGCGGCGACATAGCGGCTGGTCGGGCAGAAATGGGCAGTGAATCCGGTTCCGAGCGAATCGACCCCGACGACGCTCGACTCCCCGAGGGGCGTCAGCCGGCTTGATAAGCGGCACGGCTGCGATGGGCGGTACTGGGCTCGAACCAGTGACCCCTTCCTTGTAAGGGAAGTGCTCTCCCAACTGAGCTAACCGCCCGCGGGCGCCGTGCGCCTGCCCCAATCGTAGGGCGTCTGCGAGAGTTCCGACTCCGCATGCCCCCCGAAGAGAAGCCGATCATCTCGCTGCCCCGCAACCACTTCATCGCGCTGGTGATCGGGGTGTGCGTGCTGAGCGCGGCGATCGGGTCGGGATTGGCGCTGCTCGCGCAGACCGGGCCGAAGGGGCCGGCGGGCGATCGGGGGCCGCGCGGGCACGTCGGCAAGCAGGGACCGGAAGGGCCGGCGGGCGAATCGGCCGGGGAAGAACTCGGGGCGCTCGAAGGCGAAGTCGAAGAACTGCGCGGCGAAGTCGAAGGCGTCCGCGAAGAAGTCGGTGAAGCGGGCGAATCGGGCGAAGTCGGCGAACTCGAAGCACGGATCGAAGCGCTCGAAGAAGAAGTCGAAAGCTTCGGCGGGATCGCCGAAGAACTCTGCGGCGAAGGTAGCCTCATCTGCTGAGCGGGGCCGCCGGGCGGGGGTCGGTAGCCTCCCTCGCGATGGACACCTCGATCCTCTGGCGCTCGGCGCTCGTCCAGCTGGTCTCGGTCGGCGTCCTCTTCGTCGTCCTCGCGATCCTCCTCCCGCACAGCTTCTTCGAAGACTGGGGATGGCTGACCGGACCAATCGCCTGGATTCTCTGCGCGGCGCTCACCGCGCGGGTCCTCAGCCTGCCGCTCGGAAGCACGCTGCTCGGCGCCGTCCTCGTCGGGATCCCGGACGCGATCTTCGTGCTGATCGGCCTCCACGAGCTCGGCGGCGTGATCGCGATCATCCTCTTCGCCCTCTGGTGCGCGCGCCTGCCGCGACGGAGCGCGCTCGCGGCGTGAGCGCCTCGCCGGAGCACCTGCTGGGCGGCGGCTGCGGCTGCGGCGCGGTCCGCTTCGAGATCCGCGCGCCACTCCACCGCGCCCTCTATTGCCACTGCCACCGCTGCCAGCGGCGGACCGGCACGTCCTGCTCGGCGAGCGCCCGCATCGGCCGCGCCGACCTCGAGATCCAGAGCGGCGCCGAGCTGATCCGATCCTGGGAGCCGGAGGGAGGGATGCCGAAGGCCTACTGCGTCGAATGCGGCGGCCACCTCTTCGCCGGCTCACTCGACGCCGACTTCCTCGCCATCCGCCTCGGCGCGATCGACGGCGATCCCGGCATCCGCCCCGAATTCCGCCAGTGGGTCAGCTCCGCGGCCCCCTGGGAGCCGATTCCCGACGATGGCCTCCCGCGGTACGAGGAGGGGGCGCCTTAGGGGGTCCGGGCCGTCGCAAGCCGGCGCCCGGAGGCGCAAGGGACGCAAGGGCCGGCGGCGAGCGCGGCCGTCCCGGCCACGGCCCTGGCCGGCTGTGGCCGTGGCCGAGACGGCCGGGAGTGCGGGGAGTGGCGGATCTCTCGCGACGGTGCCCCGGGTTCGTCACGGGAGGGACACGGATCCGTGACGGGAGTCCTACGTCGTTACAGAGACCGTGGGAACTCCACGCTTCCGTGCGTGTTGGACAACAGTCACGACCGCGCTGCAAGCTTTGGTGTCGCCATGACGACGTCAATGCTTGCATCGAGGCCTCGGGCCCTTGTCCCGGGCCCGGAGACAGACCGGAGGCTCACGCGGGTGTGACCTTCCCGGCATCTTCGTCACCGATCGGGGCGAGGTCGGGGTAGGTGTGGGCTCTCCCCGGCTTCTCTCGCACGAGACGATCACGTAAGTCCGACCTCCGCCCGTCCCGTGTCCTCATCCCTGAAAGACCCTCACGTCCTGGGCGTCTCATGGCGGTCACAGCCAGCCAGGACCGCCATGAGACGCCCAGGACCGACCTCGGACGGCCGGAGCGCGGCCCGAAGCACGCCCGATCACACAATCGCCAGAGGCGACGAGCTACACAGCAGACTTCGTGCGACGGGGGCGGCGGGAGGTGCGGTAGACGGTGAACTCGGGCTCGGGCTCGGGCTCGGGTTTGCGCTCGCGCCTCGGGGCGGGAGGCCTGCTCGGCGCTGAGGCCTTGACCGGCGCGGCCGGCGCCTCCCGGCGGGAGCGGACGAAGTCTTCGAGGCCGACGCGGACGACGAAAGAGGTGGCGCCGAGGATGAGGAGGAAGAGGCCGGTGCCGGCGGAGCCGAGGATGGCGGTGAGGAAGCCGACGACCATGAGGCACCAGAAGAGGCGCTCGAGGGCGTCGGCGAAGCCGCTGAGGCGGTCGAGATCGGAGAGGTCGAAGCGCATCACCCTCCGTCTTCGGCGGGCCTGCTAGCGGTCCTGCTCCTCGTCGCGCATCTCCTCGAAGACCTCGATCATCTTGCGGTGGTACTTGACCCCGCCGCGGAGGGTGTGTTCGGGACCGATCCATCCGGGCGCGAGCTTGACCGCGGTGAGGAGGTTTTCAAGCTCCTCGGCCTTCTCCCGGTACCAGTCCAGGCGGGCGGTGACGAGCGGCTCGGGGTCGGCGCCGGCGAAGATTTTGAGCAGGAGCTCGTCGCGCATCTGCGGCGGCGCGGCGACCGGCTCGTCGGCCCAGGCGCGCAGCGCCTCCCGGCCGGCGTCGGTCAGTGCGTAACGGCGGCGGCGCCTCCCGCCTTTCTCCTGACGCGCCGAGAGGTAGCCGCCGGAGGCAAGGCGCGCCGGCTCCTGGTAGGCGGTCGTGTGCGGGACGGGCCAGAAGTTCTCGATCGAGGTCTCGAGCGCGTCCTTGATCTCGTAGGAGGTCAGTTCGCCGAAGCGGTCGAGCAGCGCCAGCAAGGCGTAGGAGGTGGAGGTGAGTTTGATCGGCTTGCTTTTCATGGTTCGGGGCGTATAGTTCCAGACGAACTATCCAGCTACCTCTGGCGGGAGGCGACGATGGCGGGATCGGTACCGGACGGCAAGGCTCTCACGAGCGGCGGCGCGCGTTCCTATGACGCGGTGATCGTAGGCGGCAGCCTGGCGGGCTGCGCGACGGCGATGTTCCTGGGACGGGCGGGCGCGCGGGTCGCGGTCGTGGAGAAGAGTCCCGACCCGGCGAGCTTCAAGCGGATCTGTTCGCACTTCATCCAGGCCTCGGCGGTGCCGACGCTGGAGCGGCTCGAGCTGCTCGGGCCGATGGAAGCGGCCGGCGCGGTCCGTCCCCGCTTCCACGCGCGGGTGCCGTGGGGGTGGATTGAAGCGCCGCCCGAGCGCGCCGCGCGCGGGGTCAACCTGCGGCGGTCGAAGCTCGACCCGATGATGCGCGAGCACGCCGCGGCGACCCCCGGGGTCGAGGTGCTGCTCGGACAGACCGTGCGCGAGGTGCGCCGCGCCGGCGGCAAGATCAGCGGCGTCCTCGCGCGCGACCGTGACGGCGTCGAGACGGTGCTCGAGGCGCCGCTGACGATCGGCGCCGACGGCCGCGACTCCTCCGTGGTCGGGCTCGTAGGCGTCAAGGAAAAGACCTATCCGCACGGGCGCTTCGCCTACGGCGGCTACTTCGACGGGGTGGCGCTGAGGCACGCCCCCGATGCCTCGGTGTGGATGATGGACCCCGACTGGGCGGCAGCCTTCCCCACCGACGAGGGCCTCGTCTTCTGCGCCGTGATGCCGACCAAGGATCGCCTGCCCCAGTTCAAGGCCGACCCGCTGGCGGCGATGGTCGACTACTTCGACCGCGCGCCGGAAGCGCCGTCGCTGCGCTCGGCCACGCCGACGGACGACGGCATCCTCGGCAAGATCGACATGACCAACCGCATGCGGACCCCCACCGCGCCGGGCCTGGCGCTGGTCGGCGACGCGGCGCTCGCGACCGATCCGCTCTTCGGGATCGGCTGTGGCTGGGCCTTCCAGACGGCCGAATGGCTGGCCGACTCGGTGGCGCCGGCGCTGCGGGGCGAAGAGGCGCTGGAAGCCGGGCTCCGTCGGTACCGCCGCAAGCACGGGCGCCGACTGAACGGCCACGCGTGGATGATCCACGACTACGCGACCGGCCGGAAGATGCAGCCACCGGAACGCCTCCTCTTCTCCGCCGCCGCGCGCGACCCGCACGTGGCGGCGATCTTCGACGCCTTCGGGACGCGGCAGATCGGCCCGGCACGGATGATGGCCACCGGCATGCCGCTGGCGCTCGCCGCCAACGCCCGGTACGCGCTCGGGCGTCGGCGCGGCGCCGGAGCCCAACCCGTAGACCTTTGCAACCCTGTGGGTGACAACGGTCTACGGGATCAGTCAGAGCGCGTCGGCGTCGGCGTCGACAAGGCCGCCTGATGGCGACCGAAGCGGCGGCGGGGGTGCGGCGGCGGCGCCTCGAGGCGGCCGGCACCTCCACCCGCCTGGTCGAAGCCGGGCCCGCCGAAGCGAGCGCGGCGGTCGTCTTCGTCCACGGCAACCCCGGCTCCTGCGACGACTGGGAGCCGCTCACGGGGGTGGTCGGCGCCAGCGGGCTGCGCGCGGTCGCCTTCGACCTGCCCGATTTCGGCGAGACGATCGCGCCGGCCGGCTTCGAGCACTCCGCCCCCGGCTACGCGGCCTTCCTCGACGCGGCACTCGCGGCGCTCGAGATCGAGCGCACGCACCTCGTCCTGCACGACTTCGGCGGACCGATCGGCCTCGCCTGGGCGGCGTCCCACGCCGATCGCATCGCCTCGATCACCCTGATCGACATCGGCATCCTCCCCGGCTACAAGTGGCATCGCCTGGCGCGGATCTGGCGCACCCCGGTGCTCGGCGAGCTCTTCATGGCGACGGCGACGCGCCGCGCCTTCCTCACCCTCGTCGACCGCGATGAGCCGCGCGGGCTCCCCCGCCCCTTCACCGAACGGATGTACGAGCAGTACGACCGGCGCACGAAGCGCGCGGTGCTGAAGCTCTACCGGGCCACCGACGAACCGGGCGCGCCGGACCCGCAGCTCGTCGCCGCGCTCAGGACCGCCGACCCGCCGGCGCTCGTCATCTGGGGCGGCGGCGACGCCTACCTGCCGTCGCGCTACGCGGAGCGCCAGCGCGATTACCTCGCCCGGGCCGAGGTCCACGTCCTCCCCCACAGCGGGCACTGGCCGTTCGCCGACGACCCCGCCGAGGTCGAGCGCCTCCTGCTCGACTTCCTCTCCCGCGCCGCGCCGTAGCGCTCAGGCGAGGAGGCGCCTCTTCTGGACCTTGCCGAGCTCGTTGCGGGGCAGCGAATCGACGAAGTGGATCGTGCGGGGGCGCTTGTGTGAGCTGATCAACCCGCAGACGTGGGTGACGAGCGCGTCGGGGTTGGGCTCGGTCCCGGGGACTGGCACCACCCAGGCGACGACCGTCTCGCCCAGGTCCTCGTCCGGGCGCCCGGTCACGGCGACCTCGGCGACGTCGGGGTGCTCGAGCAGGGCCGCCTCGACCTCCCCCGCGCCGATCTTGAAGCCGCCGCTCTTGATCAGGTCGGTGGCGCGGCGGCCGACGATCGAGATCGCGCCGTCGGCCGCGCGGGTCGCCATGTCGCCAGTGAGGAACCAGCCGTCGCGCATCGTCTCCGCCGTCGCCTCGGGACGGTTCAGGTAACCGCTGAAGAGGTTCGGTCCCCGCACCGCGATCTCGCCGATCGTCTCGGTGTCGCCCGCCTCGATCGGCTCGCCCGAGTCGTCCAGGAGGCGGAGCTCGACCCCCTCGAGCGGCGGCCCGACGCTGCCCACCCGCGGCTCTTCGGCGGCCCGCGCGGCGGTGTTCATCAGCGTCTCGGTCATCCCATAGCGCTCGACGATCCGCTGCCCGGTGAGCGCCTCGATCCTGCGGTGGACCGAGGACGGCAGCCCCGCCGAGCCGGAGACGAGGAGGCGGGCGCGGCGCAGGGCGGCGGCGATCTCGGAACGCTCCTCGGCGTCGGCCGCGAGCCGCGCGTACATGGTCGGCACGCCGAAGACCATCGTCGCGCCGCCGTCGAGCGCCGCGGCGATCGCGTCCGAGCCGAAGCGCCCGGTGTGCTCGACGCTGCCGCCGACCCGCAGCGGGCCGACGGTGCCGACGAGCAGGCCGTGGACGTGGAACAAGGGCAGCCCGTGCGCGACCCGATCCGCCGCCGTCCACTCCCAGGCGGCGGCGAGCGCGTCGAGGTTCGAGGTGAGCGCCCGGTAGGGCAGCATCACGCCCTTCGGCGGACCGGTCGTGCCGGAGGTGTAGACGATCAGGGCGGTCCGCTCCGGGTCGGGCGGAGCGGGGAGCTCGACCCCCGACCGCGCGGACGGATCGGCCTCGATCCGCCGCAGCTCCGACAGCCTCGGCGGGAGCTCCTGCCCGGCGCCGGCGATGAGCGCCGCGGGCGCCGAGTCGGCGAGCAGGTGGTCGAGTTCGGCCCCGCCCGCCTTCGGGTTCAGCGGCACCACGGTGACCCCGGCCAGGAGCGCGCCGACGACGCCGACGGCGGTCTCCACGGTCGGCGTCGCCCACAGCGCCACCCGGTCCAGGCCGCGCAGCTCGGCGGCGAGGTGCCCGGCCGCGCCGCGCAGCTCGGCGTAGGTCAGGGCGCGGTCGGGGAACCGCAGCGCCGTCCCGTCCCCAGGCTCCCGCAGCGCCGGCAGCAGGTCGGGCATCGTCAGCGCCACCAGGCGTCGAGGACGCGGCGCCAGTTGTGCCAGGCGATCGCCTCGAGCTCGGTGTCGTCGAAGCCGGCGGCGCGGAGGGCGTCGAGGAGCTTCGGCAGGCCGGCGACGTCGCCGAGCGGCGCGGGGATCGTGGCGCCGTCGAAGTCCGAGCCGAGGGCGACGTGGCGGGTGCCGATGCGGTCGGCGACGTAGCGGGCGTGGTCGGCGATCACCGCGAGCGGCGTGTCCGGGTCGTCGGCGAAGTCGGGGCGGATGAAGGCGGTCGCGTAGACGATGCCGACCAGGCCGCCGGTGTCGGCGATCGCGTCGAGCTGCGCGTCGGTCAGATTGCGCGAGGCTTCGGCGACGGCATGGGCGCCGGAGTGGCTGGCGACGAGCGGGCCGGCCTCGAGCTTGGCCACGTCCCAGAACCCCCTTTCGTTCAGGTGGCTGAGGTCGACGAGGATGCCGAGCTCGGCGCACGCCTCGACCAGGGCGACGCCCGCGTCGGTCAGGCCCGGCCCGAGGTCGGGCGAGGAGGGCATCGCGAACTGGACCCCGGTGGCGAAGGCGTTGGCGCGACTCCAGACCGGGCCGAGCGAGCGCAGCCCCATCGCGTGCCAGGCGGGCAGCGATTCGAGGCCGGGGTCGATCGCCTCGGCGCCCTCGACGTGGAGGACTGCGACCGGCGGCGCGCCCTCGGCGAGCGCCGCGTCGACGTCCTCGATCCGCCGCGCCACGCTCAGCTCTCCCGCCCGCTCGAGCGCGAAGAGGCGCCCGGCCGCGGCGAGCTGATCGGCGGCCGCTACCTCGTGGGCGACCGGCTCTGCCAAGGGCTCGCAGAACGGCTTGCCGCCGAACACCTGCCCTTCGTGCTCCTCTTCCCCGGGCGAGGAGGTGAAGAGCGCGAAGATGCCGCCCCGCATCCCGCCCGCGCGCATCCGCGGCAGATCGAGGTGTCCGCCCTCGCGCCCGCCGGCGAACCGCGCGTGGTCGGCGCGGGTGAGTGCGTCGTTGTGGCCGTCGAAGATGGGGATCATGGGACGCGAGGTTAGTGGGAGCCGGGCGCGTTCGGGACGGGCGTTGTGCCGGGCGGTGCGGCAGTCCTAGTTGCGTCCTGGGCGTCTCATCGCGGCCCTGGCTGGCTGTGACCTCCATGAGACGCCCAGGACGTGAGGGGTTCGTGAAACACCGGGCACAGGTTCGGGACGAAGGTCGGACTTCCGTGACCTTTGGGACCCGATCGGGGGTGTCACGAAAGGTGCGCGTCGAGTTTCGGTTGCTATGGAACAGAAACTAAACACGGAGATCCTTGTCCAATGAGGAACGCGCGCGGAAGTGTGGAGTTCGTGGCGTCTCCCTCGCATCTCCCTCAACGGCGTCGCACTTTCTCCACAGCTTTCATACCCGGCCGTCTCGGCCACGGCCACAGCCAGCCAGGGCCGTGGCCGAGACGGCCCTCTCGCCGAGACGCCTCGCGTCCCTTGCCTCGGGCGCCAGCTTCCAAAGGCCTCGAAGTGAACCTAGCTCGCCGGTGCGACCGTCGCCGTCCGCGCTTCCCTCAGCACGCTCGGGGCGAAATCGTCGAGGACGGCGTGGGCGGCCTCGCTCAGGGGTGGCTCCAGCGCGAGCAGGCCTTCGAGGTGGCGCTCGGCCCAGGCGATCGCCAGGCCCGGGGGCACCTCGCCATCGCCGCCGCCGTCGAGGACCACCAGCGGCCCGAGCTCGCGGTTGAGGCGGCTGGTCGGGCCCGCGGTGCGCTCGGGCGCGTCGGGCTCCGGCGCCGGTGGCTCTTCCCCCGCCGCGATCGCCTTGCCGAAGCCCTCGAACCAACCGCACCGCGCCCGCCACGCCTCGTCGAAGGGGCCGCAGGCGGCGGCGACCCAGGCCGCGTGGCGGTCGAGTGGGGCCAGCGGCGCGATGCCGGTGGCCTGGTGCATCAGCCGCGCCGCGCGCCGCAGCCGCGTCGCCCCGCCGGTCAACCGCGCCAGCGCGTCGAGGTCGCGTCGCGCGGAGCCGTTCTCGGCGAGGTACTCGCGCACCGTCTCGTCCAGGCGCAGCGCGGCTTCGGAGGCTTCGACCGCGACCGGCTCGATCGGCACCGCCCGCGCCGACCCGAGCATCGAGGCGATCGACGTGTCGAGGTACCGCGCCGCGGTCTCATACGCTCCGCCGATCGCTTCGCGCAGGACGTCGGCGGCGCCGCGCGGCCAGAAGAGGAAGCCGGTGACGAGGGAGATCGCGCAGCCGATCGCGACGTCCTCGATCCGCACCAGCCCGACCGACCAGCCGACCGGGTTCAGCAGGTTGAAGAGCACGACGATCACGATCGTGAAGCCGGCCTGACCGGCGGTGAAGGAGATTGCCCGCGGCGAGTAGGCGCCGAGCAGGACCGCGAACGGGAAGATCGTCCAGAGCACCCAGGTGGCGTCGCCGATCGCCCAGACGATCAGGCCGCCGACGACGATCCCGATCAGCGTCCCGGTGAGCGCCTCGACGACCGTCGTCCCGGTCGCCAGGGCGCTCGAGCGCAGCACCGAGATCGTCCCCAGCACCACCCAGAAGCCGTTCTGCGCATCGGTGACCTTGGCGACGAGGACGGCGAGCGCCAGCCCGACCGCCCCCCGCACGCTGTTCCGGAGCCAGACCGAGCGCATCGAGTAGTGCGAGCCCGCGATCCGTCGGCCCTCGCGCAGGCCGACCCGGCCCGGCGCCAGGGTCGGCTCCGGCGGCGCCTTGCCGCCCGCCGCCTGGATCGCGTGGCGGCCGATCTGCAGCGCCGCGAAGGCGAGCCCGCGCAGCCGGTAGGCCTCGTTCAGCTCTTCGGTGACGCGCTTGGAATCGTCCTCGGGTCGGTGCTGGGCGATCTGCGCGAGGAAGGCACGGCCGATCGACCGGTGCGCCCGCGAGAGGTCCTCCAGCTCGGCCCCGTCATCGCCGGGGTCGTTCGCGCGCAGCCGCTCGGCGGCCCGCCGAAGCGCCGACGGCACCCGGGTTTCCACCGCCGCCCGCTCGTTCGCGAAACCCTCGCTGACCCAACCCGGGGCGGGCTGCACGCGGGCGAGCGCGTCGAACCAGTCGAGGTCGTCGACCAGCCGGCCGAAGGCCGCGGTGCGCCCGCCGACGCCGCTCGGCCGGTGCGGCAGCGAGACGAAGGCGTTGCGGGCCGCGACCACCCCCTCGTAGGCCTCGGCGGACCGCTGCGCGATCCGCTCCTCTTCCTCCTCGGTCGCGAGGTCGGCGCTCAGCGTCGCCCCCATCCCCTCCAGGAGCGCCGCCAGCTTGTCGAGCGCCGCCGCGCCCCCGCGTCGCAGCCGATCCGGCGGGCGGCTCGGCCAGAGACCGAAGATCGCGAGCAGCGAGAGCAGCCCGGCGACGCCCCACCCCGCCAGGCGGTCGGGAATTTCCCCGGGGTCGGCCTGGACCATCGCGGCGATCACGAAGGTGAGGATCAGGACCAGCGAGGCGGCGGCGGCGTAACCGTCGATCACCCCGGCGAAGAGCACGCCGAAGCCGACCAAGAGCATCACCACGACCGCCAGCCAGGTGGTGTGCGAGCAGAGCGTGCCGAGTGAGATCGTCAGCGTGCAGACCAGCAGCGTCGCCAGGTAGGCGAGGAAGCGCTCCCGCCGGGTGCCGCCGAAGTCGACGAAGACGAGCATGCCGATCGAGCCGAAGGCGCCGAAGAGCGCCATCTGCGGGAGGTCGAACACCTTGAGCCCGATCGCGAAGGCGGCGGGGACGACGATCGCGGCGCGGATCGCGTTCTTCAGCGCGAAGCACCCGGGGTCGGAGATCGTCAACTTCACCCGGCGAACATACTTCCGTTGTCGATGCCTGAGGAGACCACCCAGTCGAACGGCGGACGCACCGCCTGGGCGCGCAACCTGGCGACGCCGGTGCGCGATTTCCTCGGCACCGAGACCGGCTCCGCCGTGGTGCTGGTCGGCGCGGTCCTCGCCGCCCTGATCTGGGCGAACGTCGACATCGGCAGCTACAGCGAACTCTGGGACACGCACCTCTCGATCCAGGTCGGCTCGCACGGGATCTCCAACACGCTGCAGGAGTGGGTGAACGAGGGGCTGATGGCGCTCTTCTTCCTCGTCGTCGGGCTGGAGGCGAAGCGGGAGATCGACCTCGGCGAGCTGCGCGAGCACAACCGGCTCTGGTACCCGGCGCTGGCGGCGCTGGGCGGGATCGGCGGCGCGGTCGGGATCTACCTGCTCTTCAACGCTGGGGGACCGGGCGGCAGCGGCTGGGGGGTCGCGATGTCGACCGACACGGCGCTGGCGCTCGGCGTCCTGGCGCTGGTCGCGCCGACCGGCTCCACCCGCCTGCGCGTCTTCCTCCTCACCCTCGTGGTCTTCGACGACCTCGCGGCGCTGGCGATCATCGTCATCGCCTACACCGACTCGATCGACGCGGTCGCGCTCGCCGTCGCCGTCGGGCTCTTCGCGATCCTCGGCCTGCTGCGCTTCCTGCCGACGATGCGCGGGCCGATCGCCGTCATCGTCGCCATCGGGATCTGGGTGGCGATGTACGAGTCGGGGATCGACCCGGTCATCGCGGGGCTCGCGATCGGCCTGGTGACGAGCGCCTATCCGCCCTCGCGCCACGAGCTGGAGCGCGCCACCGACCTCACCCGCGAGTTCCGCGAGCAGCCGACCGCGGGCGGCGCGGTCGAGGCGCGGCGCAGCCTGACCGACGCGATCTCGCCCAACGAGCGCCTCCAGTACGCGCTGCACCCGTGGACGAGCTACGTGATCGTGCCGCTCTTCGCGCTCGCCAACGCCGGCGTCCACGTCACCGGCGACCTCATCTCCGAAGCGGTCACCTCGCCGATCACGATCGGGATCGTCGCCGCCTACGTGGTCGGCAAGCCGCTCGGCATCTTCCTACTGCCCTGGCTGGCGACGCGGGCGCCGGTCCGCAAGCTGGTCGGCGGCGGCAAGCTGACGATCACCTTCCCCGGCCTGCTCGGCACCGGCACCGCGGCGGGCGTCGGCTTCACCGTCTCCTTCCTGATCGCCAGCCTCGCCTTCACCGGGACCGACCTCGACCAGGCGAAGATCGGCGTGCTCGTCGCCTGCGTGATCTCCCCGATCGTCGCCTTCGCCGTCTTCCGCGGCACCCGCGCCCTGATCCCGCAGTCGCGCCGGCTCGAACAGCTGCGCCGCACGGCCGAATCGATCATCGACCTCTCCGAGGACGTCGATCCCGACCGCGACCACATCCGCGGCGACCCGGACGGCGCCGTCACCCTGGTCGAGTACGCCGACTTCGAGTGCCCCTACTGCGGCCGCGCCGAGCCGACGATCCGCGAGCTCCTCGACATGCACCACAAGGGCGGCCTGCGTTACGTCTTCCGCCACCTGCCGCTGCAGGACGTCCACCCGCACGCGCAGCTGGCGGCGGAGGCGAGCGAGGCGGCGGCCGCGCAGGGAGCCTTCTGGCAGATGCACGACACGCTGATGGCGCACCAGGGGGAGCTCGACCTCGACGACGTCCACCGCTACGCCGAGGAGCTGGAACTCGACGCCGACCGGGTCGAAGAAGAGGTGCGCAAGCGGGCCTACCTGGAGCGGGTCGCCGAGGACGTGCAGAGCGCCGACACCTCCGGCGTCTCCGGCACGCCGACCTTCTTCATCAACGGCCGCCGCCACCAGGGCGTCTACGACATCGAGGCGCTGACCGCGGCGATCTCCCGCGCGCGGCGAATGGCCGAGCTGGAAGCGAAGGCGCTGGCGGACAAGAAGGCGGCGAAGGAAGCGGCGAAGCGCTGATGGCCACCTGGAAAGACGTCGCGGAGCTCGCCCTCGCGCTGCCGGAGGTGGCCGAGGAACCGGCGTACGGCAATCGCGCCTGGAAGGTGCGGAAGAAGCTCTTCGTCTGGGAACGACCGCTGCGGGCGAAGGAGGTCGAGGAGCTCGGCGACGCGGCGCCAGCGGACGACGCGGCGATCCTCGGCGTCCGCGTCCCCGACGAGGAGGCAAAGCGCGCGCTGCTCGAGAGCGAGCCGGACGTCTACTTCACCACCGCGCACTTCGACGGCTACCCGAGCGTGCTCGTGCGACTGGAGCGGATCCCCCGCGCCGACCTCGGGGAAGCGATCGTCGAAGGCTGGCTCAGCCGCGCCCCGAAACGGGTCGCCGCCGCCTACCTCGCCGAGCGCGACTCCTAGCTCAGAGCGCCGAGCCGGGCGCCAGCTTGCCCGAGCCGCGGGCGTGCGCCGTCAGTTCGCGGGCTTCGCGGAACGTCACCAGGCGCCCGCCGTCCGGATCGATCAGCTTCAGCCGCAGCGAGCGCACGCCGTCGCCGAAGGTGAGGATCGGGACGTCGGCGAAGATCGGGCTCTCGTCGTGGGCGCGCTGCAGGTTGTAGTTGGGGACCTTGGCGCTCAGGTGGTGGACGTGGTGGAGGCCGATGTTGCCGCTGAAGAAGCGCAGCACCGGGTTCAGCTTCAGGTAGGAGCTGCCCTTGAGGGCGGCGTCGGCGTAGTCCCAGCTCTCCCCCGTCTCCCAGTAGGCGTCCTCGAACTGGTGCTGGACGTAGAAGAGGAAGACGCCGGCCATCCCGGCCAGGATCGCGGCGGGCATCTGCACCACCAGCCAGTCGATCGGGCCGACGATCGCCATCGTCCCGCCGACGAAGAGCGCGAAGGCGACGTTGGTGAGCCAGACGCTGTGGATCTGGCGCGGGCGCATCTCCTTGGTCCAGAAGCGGGGGCCGATCATCAGCGACCAGACCGGGCCGATGGTGAAGAGGATCGCCGGGCTGCGGAAGCCCCGATAGGCGAGGCGTCCCTTCCAGGAGCGCGCCTGGTACTCGGCGACGGTGAGCGTTTCGACGTCGCCTTGGCCGCGGCGGTCGAGGTCCCCTGCGGTGCCATGGTGGACGGCGTGGTTGTGGCGCCAGTTGCCGTACGGCTGCCACACCATCAGCGCCGTGATCCGGCCGATCCAGAGGTTGCCGCGGGCGCTCGGCACGAACGAGCCGTGGCCGCAGTCGTGGAAGACGATGAAGGTGCGCAGCAGGAAGCCGGCGGTCGGCAGCGTCAGGACGGCGACGATCCAGGGATGGTCGTCGACGAGCAGGTACATGGTCACCATGCAGACGATGTAGGCACCGAGCGAGAGCGCCAGGTCGACCATCGCCTTCGACCACGAGGGGGTCTCGAATTCGGCGACGTGTTCGCGCCAG
The DNA here is from genome assembly GCA_963782515.1 of uncultured Actinomycetes bacterium. GTDB lineage: Bacteria > Actinomycetota > Thermoleophilia > Solirubrobacterales > 70-9 > VAYN01. The sequence goes on from CAWAJY010000006.1 coordinate 464,869, forward strand.
TAGGCGCGCGCTTTGCTGTTACCGGCTTCCTGTGAAGAATCGACCACGCTTGCTCCCCTGCCCTCGTGTCGGTTGTCGGTCACCGACCAAGGGGTGGCCGGTCGCGGACTTATACCTGTCCCATCTAAAGCGGGCTTTCAGGCTGCGAGCCTGCAACCGCCGCGGCGACGGTGCCGCGCTCAGTCGAAGATCTCGTTGACGTCGCCCGCGTGGACCGCGTGGACGCCGTCGATCTCGTTCAGGTCGGCGGCCAGCGAGGCGACCGAGCCGCGGCCGTGGACCTCGAGCGAGACGGCGACGTACTGGCCCGGGTCCTCCCCGCGGTCGACGCTGACGTCGGCGACCTTGAAGTCGCGCGAGGTGGAAGCCGCGAGGACCTTGCGCAGGATTCCGCGGCCGTCCTCGTAGACGACCCGCACGGCCGAGGGCGCATAGGGCGAGGCGGGCAACCGCTGCGCCAGCGGCGCGAGGATGTGGACGGTGATGAAGTAGGCGACCGTCCCGGCGATCGCCAGCACCGGCAGCGAGGCGCCCGCCGCGGCGCCGATCGCGGCCACCAGCCACACGCCCGCGGCCGTGGTCAACCCCCTCACCGCGTCCTGGCGGACGAAGATCAGCCCGGCGCCGATGAAGCCGATCCCGGAGACGATCTGCGCGGCGACGCGCGAGGGATCGAGCACCACCCCTTGGCCGAGAACGTCGAAGAACCCGTACTTCGAGATCAGCATGAACAGAGCCGACCCCAGCCCGACCAGCGTGTAGGTCCGCAGCCCCGCGCTCTTCTGCCGCAGCTCCCGGTCGAGCCCGATCGAGGCCGAGAGCACGAGCGCCAACCCGAGCCGCCAAAGGAGGTCCCATTCGTTCACGTGAGGCATTCTCTACCCGGCGGGTCGAGAATGCGGCGTGCTTCCGGCCACGTCGGCCGTCCGAGGTGGGTCTCGGGCATTTCGTAGCGACCCTGGCAGGCTGTGGTCGCTACGAAATGCCCGAGACGTGCGGGGTTCGTGAAACATCCGGCACGGGTCCGGGCGGAGGTCGGACTTACGTCAAGGGTCCGCGCGAGAGAAGCCACGAAGAGGCCGGGTCGTTGACGAAGATGCTGGGAACTCCACACTTCCCGCAGCCTTCGGGCACTTCCGGACGCTTTCCGGGCCTGGAAAGAGGCCCCGGAAACGCGCTGCAGTCATTACCGTTGCTATAGCCCCTACAAGAGCTGCAGCGCGGTCGTGACTGTTGCCCAACACGCACGGAAGCGTGGACTTCCCACGGTCTCTCTCACGAGATGCGAGTCCCGTGACGGATCCGTGCCCCTCCCGTGACGAACCCGTGGCGCTCGCGTGGGCGATCGCCGCCGCTCCTCACATCCCCGGCCGTCTCGGGCACGGTCACAGCCAGCCAGGGCCGTGGCCGAGACGGCCGCGTTCACCGACACCCCTTGCGTCCCTCCCCCTACCCCCCGATCGGCAACCGCGGATTCGCCCCCCAGAAGACCAGCGTGCCGACCATGCCGATGATGTGGACGGCGACGATGTTGAAGGCCATCGACTTCGCGGTGGCCGTGCCGACGCCGACCGGGCCGCCTTTGGCGTTGTAGCCGTAGTAGCAGCCGACCACCACGATCACGGTCGCCATCGTCATCCCCTTGACGATCGAGTAGACGACGTCGGTGGGGTCCTGGAACATCCAGAAGATCAGCGAGTAGCCGCCGCCGGAGACGTCGCCGATCTGCTTCACCACGGCGAGATAGCTGGCCAGGTACATGACGCCGATGCCGACCAGGTAGATGAACGGCAGCGCGATCCAGGCGCCGAGCAGCCGCGACCCGCAGAGGAAGGTCACCGGCGGCACGCCCATCACTTCGAGCGCGTCGATCTCCTCGTTGATCCGCATCGCGCCGAGCTCGGCGACGATCCCGGTCCCGACCTTGGCCGAGAGGATGTAGCCGAAGGCGTACGGGAGCGCCTCGCGCAGGTCACAGAAGGCGGCGAAGAGCCCGGCGTAGGCGGGCGCCCCGTTGGCGCGGAAGAAGTAGGCGCCCTGGATCCCGCACTGCAGCCCGTAGATGAAGACCACGCCCCAGATGACGAGCGCCGAGCCGAAGATGAGGATCCCCGCCTGCCTGATCCCCTCGCCGAAGAAGCGCAGCGCCCGCCCGGTCCAGACGATCCCGGCGAGGCGCGCGCCGAATCGCGAGATCTCCCCGAAGGAGTCCAGCCATCCGATCGACGGCAGTGAGCGGGCGCCGTTCCTCTCGCTCATCGGATGGTCTGGAGCTCGGGGTGGGTGGCGAGGAGGACCGCGGTGAAGACGTAGTTGAAGGCGGAGACCGCGACCAGCGAGATCACCACCGCCTGGTTGACCGCGCGCCCGACCCCGGCGGCGCCACCCGACGCCGTCATCCCCTTGTAACAACAGACGACGGCGATGATCGCGCCGAAGATCGAGCACATCAGGACCGATCCCCAGACGTCGGTGGTCGAGGCGTTGGAGAAGAGCGTGGCGAAGAAGCCGCCGAGGCTCTGGTGGTAGATCAGCTCGGCGAGGATGCCGGCGGCGAGGCCGAAGACGATCGCGAAGGCGTCGAAGAGCGCGGTCACCATCACCAGCGCGAGGAAGCGGGGGACGACGAGGTTCTTCACCGGGTCGACGCCGAGGACCTGGAGGGCGTCGAGCTCCTCGCGGATCTTGCGGGCGCCGAGGTCGGCGGTGATCGCGGTTCCGGCCACCCCGGCGACGACGATCGCGGTGACCAGCGGGCCGATCCAGCGGACCGCGGTGAGGACGAAGAAGCCACCGAGACGGTCGAGCGAGCCGAAGACGTGGAGCGGCCCGGCCGCCTGGAGGCCCGGCGCGCCGAGGTTGAGGGCGAAGGTCGAGGCGATCAGCGGCAGCCAGCAGAGGCGGATCGCGAAGACGATCTGCTCGACCAGTTCCTCGCCGTAGGGGTAGGGCGCGCGGACCGCCGAGCGCAGCGTGCGCGCGGTGAGGACCACCATGCTCCCCACTTCCTCGAAGAGCGGCGCGACGCGACCCAGGGTCCTCCCTACCGCTTCTGCCGCCACCAGCCCACCGCCCGGGCCAGCGGCCCGGCCTCCCCTGCCTCGCGGGCGGTCTCCTCGCCGATGCGCCGCCGGGCCTCCTCGGCGGCACGGCGCTCGGCGGCGCGGCGCGCCTCCGAGAGTTGGGCGACAAGCGTGTCACGGGTCTGCTCCAGCTCCTCCACCCCGGCGACGTGAGCCGAGGTGACGCGCGGCGCAGTCGGCAGGTCGGCGGGGATGAAGCGGGCGAAGTCGGCGAGGTCGCGCTCGAGCACGCCGATCTGGCGGCGGAGCTCCTGGCGGACGCCGATCGCTTCGGCCTCGGCGGCGTCGAGAGCGCCGGGGGCGGGGGCGGCCTCGGCGGCGCCGAGCGCCTCGCCGGGGATCGCCGCGCAGACGAGCGTGACCTCGGCCAGCTCCCGCGGCGAGAGACCGGCGGCGAGGGCCTTGCCGATCGCCTCGGCGGCGATCTCTTCCAGCTCCGGTGCCGTGCGCACTCCGTCGGCGACAAAGGTGCCGCGACCGTGCCGGCCGGCGACGAGCCCCTCCTCTTCGAGGCTCGCGTAGACGGCGCGGACCGTGTTCGCGTTGACGGCTGCCCACTCGGCGAGGCGGCGCACGCTCGGCAGTTTCTCCCCGGCCGGGAGGCGACCGGTGGCGATCAGCGCCCGCAGGCGCAACGTCAGCTGAAGGCCGACCGGAAGCTCGTCGTCGGGATCGACGGCGAAGGGATTCGGCGTGGCGACTGACTGTGCCATACAAATGGCACAGTAAGCGCTAGGTGTGTCCTAAGTCAAACAGTCCTGCTATTCGCAGCTGGGCCGCTTGCCTTCCGGGAGTTCGTGAGCCTTGCCCTGCGCGTCGACGGTGAACCCCATCGGGCTGGAGGTTTCGGGCATCTTCAGTTCTCTGCCGTCGACCAGGACGCGGACCGAGCCGTTGCCGAAGGCGGCGGTGAACGAGCGCGAGCGGAACGGGCCGACCGATTCGCCGGCGGCGAGCGTGAGTCCGTCGACGAGCGGCTTGCCCTTGGCGTCGACGACGCAGGTCCAGACTTCGGCGGTCGATTCGATCTTCAGCTTCACGCCCTTGGACGCCTTCCCGGCGCCGGCGTTCGCGCCGCCCTGGCCGTTCTTGTGGCCGCCACCCTGCGCGCCACCCTTGCCGCCGCCCTTCGCGCCCGCCGCGCCGGTCGCGTTCCCGCCGGCGCCGTTCCCGGACTTCGCCCCACCGCCTTCGCCGCCACCGGAGGAGAGCAGGACGATCGCGACGACGATCGCCGCGAGGAGGACGATGGCCCCGACCCACGCGTAGACGCTCTGGCGTCTGCGCCGGCGGCGGAGCGCCTCGGCCCGCCGCGAGCGGGTCCGCGCGAACGGCGACATCGGCGCCTCGCCGCGCGGCCCACCTCCCTGCCGGCTCCGATACTCCTCGACCAACGGCTCCGGATCGACGTCGAGGAACTGCGCGTACTTGCGGATGAAGGCGCGGGCGTAGAACTCCTCCGGGAGCGCGCTCCAGTCTTCCTGCTCGATCGCCTCCAGGTAGCGCGGGCGGATGCCCGTCGCGGCATGGACCTCCTCGAGGTCCACCGCCCGCCTGGTCCGCGCCTCGGACAGGGTGTCGCCGATTACACCCACGTTTCCATTGTGCAAGGTCTGGACGTGGAGGTGGTCGATGGACGGCGCGCAGGGCCGATCGGGGAAAGTTCGTGCATGCCCGACGGACCCCGACAGGCACGGCCGGCGCCCGAGCCGCGGGCCTCCTACGGCACCGCGATCGGGACCTCGGCCTCCGGCGCGGACGCGGTCACGGCGACGGCCGCCTCGGGGACGTCCCTCACCTGGGACATCCGCGACGGCAGGAGCCAGAGGACGCCGGCGAGACCGCCGGCGGCGGCGATCCACATCGTCGAGCGCAGCCCGATCGCACCCGCGAGGAGGCCGCCGGCGAGCGCCCCGATCGGCCGGATGCCCCAGTTGACGAAGAGGATCGCGCCCCAGACGCGGGAGCGGAGCTGGTCCGGGATCACCGCCGCCTGGAAGGAGTAGAGGCCGACGTCGAGGATCATCACGCCGACCCCGGAGAAGAACTCGGCGGCCGTCAGCAGCACCAGCGAGAGCGCCGGCGGGCCGACGGCGAGCGGCACGAGGATCAGCGGCAGCGGTGCGAGGACGAAGGAGAGGATCATCGCGTTGCCGAGGCCGATCCGCGCGGCGAGCGGCCTGGCCGCCGCCGAGCCGAGCACGCTGCCGAGGGCGCCGACCCCGAGCGCGATGCCGATCGCTCCGGAGCCGAGCTGCAGCTCCTCGGTGGCGAAGAGGACGATCAGCGCCCAGAACGCGGTGTTGAAGAGGTTGAAGGTGGCGGTCGCGAGCAGCGAGGTCTGCAGCAGCGGCGTGCGGCGGATGAAGCGGACGCCGGCGGCGAGGCCGCCCGAGTCGGAGGACGCGGCGGGGGGCTCGGGCACCTCGGCGCGGTGGACGAACAGGGCCGAGAGGAGGAAGCTGACGCCGTCGATCGCGATCGCCCCCGGCGCGGTCACCGCCGCGACCAGGAGGCCGCCCAGCGTCTTGCCACCGACCACGGCGACCGAACGGCTGCCGATCAGCAGCGAGTTCGCCTCGACGTATTCGCGCGGGCGGACCAGCGAGGTGAAGACGGTCTGTTCGGCGACCATGAAGAGGATGCCGAGGGTGCCGGTGAGGAAGGCGACGACGTAGAGGAGCGGCAGGCTGAGGACGCCGAGGATCGCGGCGAGCGGCAGCCCGAGCAGCAGCACCGCGCGACCGAGGTCGGCGGTGATCAGCAGCGCTTGGCGGTTGCCCCGGCGGTCCGCCCAGGCTCCGAGGTGGAAGGCGAAGAGGAGGCTCGGCGCCATCTCGACCGCGGCCAGGATGCCCATCTGCTCGGCGTCGGCGTTGAGCGTGAGGACGGCGAGGAGGGGGATCGCGAGGAGGGCGATCTGATCGCCGAAGAGGGAGATCGTCTGCCCCGTCCAGTAGTTGCGGAAGGGGCGGTTGACCCGCAGCAGATTCGGGATGCGGCGACGCATCAGGGCGGCGGTTCGTCCGGGAAGGGGAAGCCGAGCTGGATCAGGACGGAGGTGCGGGCCCCCTCCGGCTGGGTCTCGGGATGACCGACCCGATCCATGTAGGGCTGGAGGATCTCCCCCAGTTGCCGGCTGATGTCCTCGAGCTCGGCCGCGGTGACCGAGATCATCCGGTCCTCGGCGATCGCCGCATCCGCCCACTCGGGCGATTCCCGGTGGCGGCGATCGACCCAGTGCACCGCCTCTTCGAACCAGCGCTCGACGACGACCCGGGTGAGGAGGTCCCCCGCCTCGTCGACCTCCTCACTCGGGCCGCGCGCCGCCCACTCGTGGCCGTTCGCGGTCGCCCGCCACGGTCGCTCGCGACCACGCCCGCCCCCCGCTTCCTCGACCAGCCCGTACTTGGCCAGCGAGCGCAGGTGGAACGAGCAGCCCGAGGCGCTTTCGCCGATCCGCTCCCCCGCCTGCGTCGCCGTCAGCGGCCCGAGCCGGCGCAGCAACGCGATCAGCTTCAGCCGGGTCGGATGGGCGACGGCCCGCAGCGCGCGCGGGTCCGTGAGCTGGAGAACACCCTCAGACATTGTCGAAAGGTAGCTTTCGAAAGGGTCCTTTTCAAGCCGCGACCCCGCACTGCGTTCGCATTAATGGGCGCTATGCGGAAAGAAATGCGAACGCGCCCGCGCGACGCCGCGGGAGCGCGCTCAGTAGCCGACCGGGTGCCGGACGATGAAGCCCTTGGGGTAGGGCGGTTCGGCGTGCCAGCGAGGTCCGGTTTCGCCTTCGAGGTCACCACCGGTGTCGAAGCGGAGCCCGGCGACGACCATGTAGACGTGCGCTTTGTTGGCGTAGATCGTGATCCACTTGCCGGGGCCGGCTTCGCCCCAGGTCATGAAGGAGCCGGAGACGAGCGGCGATTCGAGCAGCTTGCCGCCGTGCAGCGCATAGGAGACCGAGCCGGAGCAGTCGTAGCCTTTGTCGACCCAGCTGCGGTGCCCGCCGCCCCATACATAGGGAGTCGTGCGGATCCGGTTGGCGGCGGCGATCACCTGCTTGACCGCGGTCGGTGCCGAGGCCGGGGCGAGGGCGCGGGTGCCGCGCATGGTGGCGAGCGCGCCGGGGACGGTGGGCCCGAGCGGTGAGGGGATCGGGATGCCGCTCGGTTCGGTGACCGCGGGGACTTCGGTTTCTGCCGGGGTGGCGGGGATCGAGGGGGTTTCGACCGTTTCGCCGGAGTAGGTGGACGAGATGCCGCCCGAATCGGCCCGGGCGCCGGGGGCGAGCGCCAGCAGGACCAGGGCAGCGAAGCAGGCGAGGGCGAAACTCCGCACGATCAGGCGGGTTCTCGCGCTCAGTGCTCTCGATCGCTCGACAAGGGTCACCTGAGGTTGATCGACCCTCCTCGGAGAGCGTGAAATTTTGCACGTCTACGCCCAAACGCGAATTCCTTCTCCCCTCTCGATAAAAACCTCGTCGTGCGCCGTCTCGCCCTCATCCTCGCCGTCGTCGCCGCCCTCCTGGGGGCGTTCGGGACCGCCATCGCGCAGGCCGCGTCGCCCTGGACGCTGACCAACCTGAACCTCGGCGACGGGGAAACGATCTTCGGCGTGCACTGCGAACCGAGCGGCTTCTGCATCGGGGTCGGCCAGGAAGGCGTGGTGATCCAGTCGACCGCGCCGACCGCGGGCGCCGGCGCCTGGACCGTCGGCCACGTCAGCGAAACCGAAAACCTGCGGGCCAACCTGCGCGGCATCTCCTGCCCGACCTCGACGCTCTGCGTCGCGGTCGACTTCAGCGGCGGGGTCTGGACGACGACCGAACCGGGGGCGGGCGCCGCCTCCTGGTCGCCGACGCGGATCCCGAAAGCGAAATCGCTCTTCGCCGTCGACTGCACGTCGGTGGTCTGCGTGGTGGTCGGCGGAGGCGGGCAGGTCCTCACCTCGACCAACCCGACCGGCGGAGCGAGCGCCTGGACGCGGACGACGCTGCCCGGCGAACCGACGCTGCGCGCGGTCGACTGCACCGGCTTCCTCTGCGTCGCCTCCGCCTCCAACGGCGAAATCTGGACCAGCCTCAGCCCGGCCGGCGGCGCCGCGGCCTGGACCTCGCAGGGCAGCCCGGCCGGCGAAAAACCGATGCTGGCCCTCAACTGCGCGAACGAATTCCTCTGCGTCGCAGCGAACGAAGGCAACGTCCTCTTCTCCAACGTCCCGACCGGTGGCGTCGCCACCTGGCCGGCCGGGCCGATGCCGACCCGCTTCCAGAACGTCGCCGCGTCCTGTCCCTCGGCGACCCTTTGCGTGATCTCCAGCAACAACGGCGAAGTGAGCGCCTCGACCAATCCGAGTGGCGGCTACTCGACCTGGCGCACCGAACACCTGATCAAAGGCGTCACCAACGCCCTCTTCGGCCTCTCCTGCCCGAGCGAAACCCTCTGCGTCGCGGCCGGCAAATTCGGCCAGATCCTCACCACCACGGCGCCCGCCGCCACCGGCCAGCCGGAACCGCCCCCACCCCCACCACCGCCGAGCACCCTGCTCATGCACGCACCGCCCAAGCTCATCCGCCTCGGCGTCCACGGCGCCGCCCCCACCGTCTCCTTCAACTTCAAGGGCTCGGGCGTCGGCCCCTTCTGGTTCCGCTGCAAGCTCGACTCGCGCCCCGGCGCCGTCTGCGCCAACCCGCTGAAGGCGCGCGTCGGCGTCGGCAACCACGCCTTCCGCGTCCGTGCCTTCGGCCCCGGCGGCGGCGCCCCGACCCAGGTCCTCTACCGCTTCAAGGTCGAACGGGCGAAGCCGAAGCCGAAACCCAAGCCGAAGAAGAAGCACCAGGCGGGTAGCGGCCAGAAGGTCGGCGGCGGGAAGTAGTTCGGGGCCGGGGCGCCCGTCCGAGGTGCGTCCTGGGCGTCTCATGGCGGTCCTGGCTGGCTGTGACCGCCATGAGACGCCCAGGACGTGAGGGGTCCGTGAAACACCCGGCACACCTCGCCCCGATCGGTGACGAAGATGCCGGGAAGGTCACACCCGCGTGAGCCTCCGGTCTTTCTCCGGGCCCGGGACAAGGGCCCGAGGCCTCGATGCAAGCATTGACGTCGTCATGGCGACACCAAAGCTTGCAGCGCGGTCGTGAATGTTGGACAACACGCGCGGAAGCGTGGAGTTCCCACGGTCTCCGTGACGACGTCCCTCTCCCGTGACGGATCCGTGTCCCTCCCGTGACGAACCCGGGGCACCGCCGCGAGAGACCCGCCACTCCCCGCACTCCCGGCCGTCTCGGCCACGGCCACAGCCGGCCAGGGCCGTGGCCGAGACGGCCGCGCTCGCCGCCGGCCCTTGCGTCCCTGACCTCGGGCGCCGGCTTCAGACGGCCCCAAGGAGAGGAGCTTCAGGGCACTGAAGGGCCCGGCCGGGCTACTTCTTCTTCTGGGCGCGTTCGAGGACCTGGCCGAAGGCCTTGTCGACTTCTTCGGTGAGGGAGAGGCGGAAGGTGGCGACCATGGCGTCGACGGCGATCGGGCGGAGGCGCTCGATCGCGGCGATCATCTTCGGCCAGTCCTCGTCCGGGCGGCCGGCGGCGTCGAAGGGCTTCCAGAGCTCGTCGAGGAAGAGGGAGACGAAGGCGCGGGCGCTCGAGTGGGAGGCGCGGCTGAGGCGCTCGATCGTGGCCAGGGCGGCGGCCAGGGGGATGCCCATGCCGAGGACTTCCTCGGCGGCGCGCAGGAGGGTCGGGCTCGGGGCCTCGTAGCGCTCGTCGCCGAGGTCGACGAGGAGGCCGAGCTTCAGCGCCTTCGCCAGCACCTTCGGGTCGTCGCCGCCGAAGCGCTCGCCGAGCTCGGCGCGGGTCAGCACCTCCGGCGCCTCGTCGTCGAAGGGCGCGGTGACCGCCTGGCGCAGGCCGACGAAGCGGTCGGCGTCCGCCCCGTGCTCCCCGATCAGCCGGGAGATCGCGCTGAGCTTGAAGCCCTCGGCCTGCATCTCCTGGATCAGGCGCAGGCGGGCGACGTGGTCGGGGCCGTAGTAGCCCGTGCGCGCCCGGACATCGGGCGGCGGCAGCAGGCCGCGCGACTGGTGGTTGCGGATGTTGCGGACCGACATCCCGGTCTCGTGGGCGAGCTGCTCGACCGTCATCTCCGCCGGAGACGTGGCCGTCGGGGCGCTCAGATCCCCCGTCCTCGCTTGCGTGTCGTTGCTCACGTTGACGATTCTACCAATCCATGTAACCTCAGCCGAGGGAACAATGATTCGTGCAATCGACAGACATGGCTGAGCGCGGCGCGGTCCCCCAGGTCCCGGCCGTCCGCCGACGCGCGCTCCACGCGGTGCGCTCGCTCTTCACCCCGCTGCTCCCGGACGACTACATCGAGCTGATCAACCCGCTCTGGTCGACGCAGGAGCTGCGCGGGCGGATCGAGCGGATCGAGAAGGAGACCCCGGACGCGGTGACGGTGCTGATCCGCCCCGGCCACGAGTGGCCCGGCCACCGTCCCGGCCAGTACCTGCGGATCGGCGTCGTCGTCGAGGGCGTCCACCACTGGCGCGCCTACTCGCTGACGACCGACCCAGGCCGCCCCGACGGGCTGATCGGCATCACGCCGAAGCGGGTCGACGCCGGCGTCGTCTCCCCCTACCTGGTGCACGGCGCCCGGCCCGGGGACATCGTCCGGCTCGGCGGCGTCGAAGGGACCTTCTTCGTCCCCGACCCCGCGCCGCCGAAGTCGCTCTTCATCAGCGCCGGCTCGGGGATCACGCCGATCATGTCGATGCTGCGGGCGCTCGACCGCTCGGGCGACCTCGACGACGCGGTCCACATCCACTCCGCCCGCTCCGCCGACCGGGTCATCTTCGCCCGCCACCTCGCCGACCTCGACGAGCGCCGGGCCGGCTACCGCCTGCACCTGCAGCTGACCGGGGACGCCGGGCGCGTGTCCCCCACCGACCTCGACCGCCTCTGCCCGGACTGGCGCGAGCGCCAGACGTTCGCCTCCGGTCCGGGCGAGCTGCTCGACGCCCTGGTCGACCACTGGGCCGCCGAGGGCGATCCGGGCCTGCTGGCGATGGAGCGCTTCCAGCCGGTGATCGGCGCGGCGGCCAACGCCGGCGAGGGGGGCCGCATCGTCTTCGCCAAGTCGGGGATCGAGGCGGAGAGCGACGGCGCCACGCCGATCCTCCTCGCCGGCGAGGAGGCCGGAGCCGACCTCCCTTATGGCTGCCGGATGGGGATCTGCCACACCTGCATCGGCCGGCTCTGCTCCGGCGAGGTCCGGGACCTGCGCACCGGCGAGGTGCACGGGACCGAGGGGGAAATGATCCGCACCTGCGTCAACGCGCCCGAAGGGCCGGTCGAGATCGCGCTCTAGCGCGCCGCCGGCGACCACACACCCACACCCTTAAGGAGGCACACACCATGAGCGCCACCATCACCCAGCCGATCGACCCGATCGACCCGCACCAGGAGAGCCCGCTCGCCCACCTCACCCCCGAGCAGCTCGAGGAGCTGGCGCGTGAGTTCGACGCGATCCAGGACCGCGTCGCCGGCGAGCTCGGCGAACGCGACCGTCGCTACATCGAGGCGATGATCGAGATGCAGCGGCGGCTCGCGGTGATGGGGCGCGTCGGCCTGCTGCTGCCCCGCTTTCGTCCCCTCGCCATCGGCGGAGGCGTGGCCCTCGCCGCGGCCAAGATCCTCGAGAACATGGAGATCGGCCACAACGTCATGCACGGCCAGTGGGACTGGATGAACGACCCGCGCATCCACTCCTCCACCTGGGACTGGGACAACGCCTCGACCGCGGAGGCCTGGAAGCACTCACACAACTACGTCCACCACACCTTCACCAACATCCGCGGCAAGGACAAGGACCTCGGCTACGAGATCATGCGGATCGACCCGCACCAGAAGTGGCACCCGGTGTACCTGCTGCAGCCCTTCTACAACCTGATCCTGGCGGGGCTGTTCGAGTGGGGCGTGGCGGTGCACGACCTCGACTTCGAGGCGGTCCGGACCGGCGAGAAGTCGATGGGACAGGTCCGCCGGGACCTCAAGGGGATCGCCGGCAAGGCGCGCGATCAGGCGGTGAAGGACTACATCGCCTGGCCGCTGGTGAGCGCCCTCGCGAGCGCCGCCGTCGGCGCCGCGGTCGAGGCGACGAAGCCGGAGCCGCCGGCGTGGAGGCGCCTGGGCCGCAAGCACAAGGCCCGCCTCGGCCGCGTCGCGCGCCGCGCCCTCGCCGACGGCACCCAGGCCTACAAACGCACCGCCGCCGTCAACGCCTACTCCAACCTGGCGCGCAACTTCTGGGCCTACGCGATCATCTTCTGCGGCCACTTCCCCGACCAGACCTACACCTACAGCCCCGACGAAGTCGCCGACGAGGGCCGCGGCGGTTGGTACATCCGCCAGCTCACCGGCGCCGCCAACATCGAGGGCAGCCCCCTCTTCCACGTCGCCAGCGGCAACCTCGGCTACCAGGTGGAGCACCACCTCTTCCCCGACATGCCGAGCACCCGCTACGCCGAGATCGCACCCCAGGTCAAGGACATCTGCGAGCGCTACGGCCTCCCCTACAACAGCGGCCCCTTCCTTCAGCAGCTGGGGATGGTCCAGCGGACGATCCTCCGCCTCGCCTTCCCCGGCGGCAAGCCACGACCGAAGCCGGGGCCCTATCGCCCGCAGGTGGACTGAGCGGCGAGCCCCCGGCTCAGTGGGTGCCGGTGGGGACGTTGCCGGGGGTGAGGACCTTCGCCAGGGCGCTGAAGATGAACGGTGCGGGCAGGGCCGGTTCGCCCGCCGCGGGGTCGTTCGCTTCGGCGTCGGTGTCGGTGAGGACGACCACGGTCGCCTTCGCCTTCGGCAGGTAGGCGACGGTCGAGTTGTAGCCGGGGATGTCGCCGGTGTGGGTGAGCCAGCCGTGGTCGCGGCCGAGGCAGAAGAGGTAGGCGCGCCCGCCGGCCGCCGAGTGCGGGTTGGGCTTCAGTCGCTGCTTCTGCATCGCGGGGCTGAGCAGTGACCCGGTGCCCATCGCCACGGTCCAGCGATGCAGATCGGGCAGGGTCGAGACGATCGCCCCGGCGGCCCAGGCGAAGCTCGGGCTCCAGTCGGTGGAGTTGCGGAGCGGGCCGTCTCCGTTCTCGGACTGATCCGTGTAGCCGTCCCAGAAGGGACGCGGCAGCTTCGAGGTCGATGGGAAGCTAGTCCCCTTCAACTTCAGCGGCGCGAAGATCCGTTCCCGCAGGAGCGCGCCGATCGGCTTGCCGGTGACCGCTTCGGCGATCTGACCCAGCATCAGGGTGTTGGTGTCGGAGTAGAAGAAGCCCGTGCCGGGGGCGAACTTCAGCGGCTGGGCGAGGCCGCCCGCGATCAGCTCCGACGGCTTCCAGATCGTGGTCGGATCGGCGAAGTACTTGTCCGTGATCGCTTCGTCGGCCGTATAGGTGTCGATGCCGCTGCTCATGTCGCCGAGCTCGCGGATCGTGATCTTCCCGGCTTCCGGCGCTTCCGGGAACCACTTCGCGATCGACTCGTCGAGCCGCAGCTTCCCTTCTTCGACCAGCTGCAGGATCACGGTGCCGGTGAAGGTCTTGGTGATCGAGCCGATCCGGGTGTGGTCGGCGTTCGACGGCTTCGCCGCCTTCCCGAACTTCGTCGACCAAACGGTCCCGGTCCAGGCCTTGTTCCCGACCCAGACGCCGGCGATCACGCCGGGCGCGCGCGTCTTCTCGAAGGCTCCGCGGAGCGCGTGACCGAGTTGCTGCTTGGTGGCCGACGAGAGCGAGGCGGCACTCGCGCTCGACGCGAGGGCCCCCATCGACGCGACGATCGCCAGCAAGGTGACGAGACGACGGAGCATCGGGCGGGATTATCTACCAAGGAATCGGTAGGTGTCCGAATTTCGTCCTGCCACAGTTCACCAAATGGTTAACAGTTCGTTCAAGGCGCTGTCCCATCCGATCCGTCGTCAAATCGTCGAACGCCTCGCCGCCGGGCCCGCCACGGTGGGCGAAGTGACGAGCGACTTCGGCGTCTCCAAGCCCGCCATCTCCAAGCATCTGAAGGTGCTCGAGGAGAGCGGCGTGGTCACCCGCGTCATCGACGGCCGCAACCACGTGCTGTCGCTGCGGACGGAGTCGCTCGACGAGGCGACCGAGTGGATGGTCCGCCAGCGCGAGATCTGGACCCACCTGTTCGATGTCGTCGAGGATCACCTGAAGGAGGAGGAGCGATGAACCTGCCGCCCGTCGTGTCACCAGAGGAGTGGAGCGCCGCCCGCGAGGAGCTCTTGGTCAAGGAGAAGGAACTGACGCGAGCCCGTGACGCGCTCGCCGCCGAACGCCGGCGCATGCCACGCCAGGCGGTCACGAAGGAGTATCGATTCGAGGGGCCCGACGGCGAGGCCGCCTTCCTCGACATGTTCGAGGGCCGCCGGCAGCTCATCGTCTACCGGTTCTTCTTCGACCCGGACGTCAACGGCTGGCCGGAGCGCGGCTGCCGCGGCTGCTCCTTCGGCGCCGACCAGGTCGCCCACCTCGCCCACCTGAATTCCCGCGACACCACCCTCGCCTACGCCTCGCGCGCGCCGCAGGCGGAGATCGCCCGCCTCCGCGAGGAAATGGGCTGGGAAATGCCCTGGTACACGATCACCGACGACTGGGATCGGGACTTCGGCGTCGACGAATGGCACGGCCACAACGTCTTCGTCCGCGAGGGCGACGACGTCTTCCGCACCTACTTCGTCGACAAGCGCGGCGACGAAGCGCTCGGCACCACCTGGAGCTACCTCGACATCACCCCGTTCGGCCGTCAGGAGATGTGGGAGGACTCCCCCGAGGACTATCCCCAGACCCAGGCATATGCGTGGTGGAACTATCACGACGGATACGAGGAAGCGACGCCTTTCACGCACGCCCTCGATGACGTCACCGAGTCGCAAAGAGGGGCGAAAAGTGTCTGAGTCCCAGACCTCCGAGACCCTCGTCATCGAGCGCGCCTTCGACGCGCCGGCGACCGCGGTCTTCGACGCCTTCACCCACGAGGACGTGCTGCGCCGCTGGTGGCACGCCCGGCCGGAGTGGACGACGCCGGAGGCGAGCGTCGACCTCCGGGTCGGCGGCGCGGTCCGGGTCGTGATGCGCGACACGGACGGCGATTCGCACGGTGGCGGCGGCCATTACACGGTCGTCGACCGCCCCCACCGCCTCGCCTTCACCTGGACCTGGGACCGCGACGACGAGGACCGCGAGACGCTGATCGAGATCGCCTTCGTCGAGTCCGGCGGCTCGACCACCGTCACCTTCACCCACTCGAACCTGCGCGACGAAGCCTCGGTCCGCGACCACGAAAGCGGCTGGAGCCATTGCTTCGACAATCTTGAGCGGACGCTTGCCGAAGGCCCGGATTGATGCTCCCGCTCGGCCATATAGCTGGAATTCCGGTCGAGGAGACCGCCCTCAGCTTCGGCCCGGTGCTGCTCGCCGGCGGCGGCATTTTGAGCCTGAAACTGCGCGATCGCTGGGCACGCTTACGGGGCCGTCGGCGCGCCGATTGAGGCCGAAAAGCCCGCCGTGCCGGGGGAACGACCTACGGCGCGGTTACGTTTTCGGGATAAGTCCGCGTGGAATGCGGAGCACCGAGAAGTTCGGAGGATGATCCATGGCACTGATAGGCAAGGACGACCTGGTCCGTGACGTCGCCGAGCGGAGCGGTCTCAGCGGCGCTGACGCGAAACGCGCCGTAGACGCGACGCTGAAGGCGATCGAGGAGCAGATGAGCTCGGGGAACGAAGTCCGGCTGACCGGCTTCGGCAAATTCTCGGTCTCGCATCGAGAGGCCCGCACCGGGCGCAACCCCCAGACCGGCGAGTCGATGCAGATCGCCGCGAAGACGGTGCCGAGGTTCAGCGCGGGCGCCGAGCTGAAGAAGGCGGTCGAATAGCGGCACGGCCGGGTCGTCGCTCTGGCGACCCGGCCGGCACCCGCCACGGCGTTTCCGGGCCCGTGAACGGTCCCGTGCACACGCCCGCGTACCGATGCCCCCTCCCCATCCCCTTCCTAGCCTTCGGGGATGGCACCTCTCCAGTTCTGGATCCGCGGCGACCTCGCCGCCGAGCAACGCGACCGCCTGATCGAGATCGGCGCCCGCGCCGTCCCGATGGCCCGTAGCGCCAACGGCAACGGCGAGACCCGTCCCGCCGCCTGGACGATGATCGAGGCGCGTCCCGGCGAGCCGGAGGTCGAGCGCGCGAAGCTCGCCGCCCTGCTCGGCGCCGAGCCCGACGAGATCACCGGTCCCTACGCGTTCCACTGAGCGGAGCGGGTTCCGGGCCCTCATGCCCCGACCCGGTATGGATCCGCCGCGCGAGACGGCCGCGAAGCCGGCCCATGAGGGCCGCATCGACGGCAATCGACGAGACCAAAGGTCCGAGACGGCCAGGTCTTCGGGGAGTGAGGAGGGACCCTCGCCTGCGGGTCACGCGAGGCGCACGAGAGGGTCACAGAGACCGTGGGAACTCCACAAGCCGCCCCCGCGTCGAAGGGATAGGCACGCTCGGGGATGGTGCGGCCCCGCCAGGCCAGGCCTGGCTCAGCTCTGACGCTTCACCGTGTAGGTGGCGCTGCCGTCGCAGCCGGCTACGCCGTCGGTGCTCGTCACCTGATGGATGCTCACCTGGACCTGCTTGGCCGACTTGAAGTTGAGCGTCACTTCCGTGGTGCTCGACGAGGTGCCTTCGCCTTCTTCGCCGTGCCGGGTTTCGGAGTCCTTCAGCGTGTAGGACTTGCCCACCTTCGGTTTCTGGGAGCCGGAAAGGCCGATCGCGACGTAGGATTCGTTGCCCTGCAGCGGGATGAACTTCGTGCACTTGATCGGCACCGCGAAGAGGGTCACCGAGACCCCTTTGCCACCGATCTGCACGGTGATCGCCTGGCTGCTGCCGAGGTCCTTGTAGAAGCGGGCGCCGTCGGGCAGCTTGCAACCGGCCGCCTCCGCACCCTCCTTGCAGCTCGGCTTGCCCGCGGCACCCGCCGCCGACAGCGCCAGCACGAGTCCCACCGACAACACCCCACACAAACCGACCAGCGAACGACGAGTCGCGACGCCCCGGATCTGCATTGCACTTCCCCCATTGATGAGCTTTGGACGAGAAAGACGAGCCTAGGCGGCATTCCCGATCTCGTCCGCTCCTCGACCTGCCTTATGGGCGAATTTCCCCCATTCCCGATTCAGCCCCGGGCGGGCTTGAAGCGGCGCAGCCGCAGCGCGTTGGCGACCACCGAGATGCTCGAGAGGGCCATCGCGGCACCCGCGATCACCGGGTTCAGCAGGCCGATCGCTGCGAGCGGGATCGCGGCCAGGTTGTAGCCGAAGGCCCAGGCCAGGTTCTCCTTGATCGTCCGCAGGGTGGCGCGCGAGAGGCGGATCGCGTCGGCGGCGGCGAGCAGGTCCCCGGAGACGAGGGTGAGGTCGGAGGCCTCGATCGCGACGTCGGTGCCGGTGCCGAGGCTGAGGCCGAGGTCGGCCCGGGCCAGCGCCGGAGCGTCGTTGACGCCGTCGCCGACCATCGCGACGACGTGGCCCTCCTCCTGCAGCCGGGCGATCACGGTGGCCTTCTCGGCGGGCAGCACCTCGGCGATCACCTCCTCGATGCCGACCTCGGCGGCGACCGCCTTGGCAGTGGTCGCGTTGTCGCCGGTGAGCAGGACCGGGCGCAGGCCGAGGTCGCGGAGCGCGGCGATCGCCTCGCGTGAGCTCGCCTTGACGGTGTCGGCGACGACGAAGACGGCGCGGGCGCGGCCGTCCCAGCCGGCGGCGATCGCGGTCGCCCCTCGCCCCTCCGCCGCGGCGCGCGCGGTCTCGAGCTCCGGCGACAGGTGCATCGCCCAGTCGGCGAGCAGGGCGGGGCGACCGACGACCAGCGCGTGGCCGTCGACGACGCCCTCGACCCCGAGGCCCTCGCGGTTGGCGAACGACTCGACCGCCGGCAGCGGCCCGTCCGCGGCGGCGGCGCGGGCGATCGCCCGCGCGATCGGGTGCTCGGAGGCGGCCTCGATCGCGCCGACCAGTCGCAGCGTCTCCGCGCGCTCCTCCCCGGCGGCGAGCGCAACCTCGGTCAGCGTCATCTCGCCACTGGTCACGGTGCCGGTCTTGTCGAGGACGACGGTGTCGACGCGCCGGGTCGACTCGAGCACCTCGGGTCCCTTGATCAGCAGCCCGAGCTGAGCGCCGCGGCCGCTGCCGACCATCAGCGCGGTCGGCGTCGCCAGTCCCAGGGCGCAGGGGCAGGCGATGATCAGCACCGCGACCGCGGCGGTGAAGGCGAAGGACGCGCTCTCGCCGTTGACGAGCCAGAAGCCGAGGGTGGCGACGGCGAGGCCGATGACCACCGGGACGAAGATCCCGGAGATGCGGTCGGCGAGCCTCTGCACCGGCGCCTTGCCGGCCTGCGCCTCGGTCACCAGCCGGGCGATCTGGGCCAGCGCGGTGTCGGCCCCGATCCGGGTGGCGCGGACGACGAGGCGGCCGCCGGCGTTGACGGTCGCTCCCGCGACCTCCGAGCCAGGCCCGACCTCGACCGGCACCGACTCACCGCTCAGCATGCTCATGTCGAGCGCCGAGGTGCCCTCCTCGACCACGCCGTCGGTGGCGACCTTCTCGCCGGGACGGACCACGAAGCGGCTGCCGACGACCAGCTCGGAGACCGGCACTCGGCGCTCGGCGCCCTCGTCGTCGAGGACGGCGACGTCCTTGGCGCCCAAGGTCAGCAGTGCCTGCAGGGCGGCGCCGGCGCGACGCTTGGCGCGGGCCTCGAAGTAGCGGCCCGCGAGGATGAAGGTGGTGACGACCGAGGCGGTCTCCAGGTAGATCTCGTCCCCGCCCCCGCTCGACGGGACGAGCGAGAAGCTCATCGTCATCCCGGGCATCCCGGCGTCGCCGATGAAGAGCGCGTAGAGCGACCACAGCCAGGCGGCGAGGACGCCGAGGCTGACCAGCGTGTCCATCGTCGCGGCGCCGTAGCGCAGGTTCGTCCAGGCCGCGCGGTGGAACGGCCAGGCGCCCCAGAGCACCACCGGGGTGGCCAGCTGCAGCGCCAGCCACTGCCAGTTGTCGAACTGCAGCGGTGGGACCATCGAGAGGACGAGCACCGGCGCCGAGAGCAGCGCCGAGATGACCAGGCGTCGGCGCAGAGAGTCGTCGTGGTCCGCCTCGGGCGCCTCCTCCGCGGCGGGCTCGGCGCTCGGGAGCGCGGCCTCGTAACCGGCCGACTCGACCGCCTCGACCAGCCGCTCGGGCTCGATCGCGCCGGCCTTGTAGGAGACGCTCGCCCGCTCGGTCGCGTAGTTGACGGTGGCCGTCACGCCCTCGAGCTTGTTCAGCGTGCGCTCGACGCGGTTCGCGCAGGAGGCGCAGGTCATCCCCTCGATCGGCAGCTCCAGATGCTCGGTGGCGACGGTGCTCATGACATCCACTATACCCATACCCCCCATGGGTACAGCGACTGCTATCTTCCCCCCATGGCAACGAAGCCCGGATACAGCGCCTCCAAAGACCAATTGCTGAAACGCCTCGCCCGCGTCGAAGGACAGGTCCGCGGCGTGACGCGCATGGTCGAGGAAGAGCGCTACTGCATCGACGTGCTCACCCAGATCCAGGCCGCCGAAGCGGCCCTCCAAGGCGTCGCCCTCGGCCTCCTCGACGACCACGTCCATCACTGCATGACCGGCACCAAAGCCGACCGCGACGAGAAAGCCACGGAGCTGATGAGCGCCGTCGGCCGCTTCGCCCGCCGCTAGGCGGTTGGTTCCGCGGTACCCGTAGCTGGATGTCGCCCAGAGAAGGGTTCGGGCCTCGCAAAGCCGGCGCCCGAGGCCAAGGGACGCAAGGGCCTGCGGCGAGCGCGGCCGTCTCGGCCACGGCCCTGGCCGGCTGTGGCCGTGGCCGAGACGGCCGGGAGTGCGGGGAGTGGCGGATCTCTCGCGGCGGTGCCCCCGGTTCGTCACGGGAGGGACACGGATCCGTGACGGAAGCCGTACCTCGTCCCAGAAACCGTGGGAACTCCACGCTTCCGCGCGTGTCGGACAACGGTCACGACCGCGATGCAAGCTTTGGTGTCGCCATGACGACGTCAATGCTTGCATCGAGGCCTCGGGCCCTTGTCCCGGGCCCGGAGACAGACCGGAGGCTCACGCGGGTGTGACGTTCCCGGCATCTTCGTCACCGATCGGGGCGAGGTCGGGCAAGGTGTGGGCTCTCCCCGGCTTCTCTCGCGCGGGAGGGTCACGTAAGTCCGACCTCCGCCGGACCTGTGTCCTCATCCCTGAAAGACCCTCACGTCCTGGGCGTCTCATGGCGGTCACAGCCAGCCAGGACCGCCATGAGACGCCCAGGACCGATCTCGGACGGGCGCAACGGCCCCGAAGCACGCCCGAACAACGCCGCCCGCCCGTCCACCCACCCCCCACCCTCCCCTCCCGGCCATGAAAGTCAACCGTCGAGCCACGCCCGAGCGACCCGGTCCCACCCCGGAATGAATCCGGTTTGAGAGCGCCGCCACGCCTTGACAGGCGCTCCACCGGTGGTCTACTCGGAGATGAGCAGGGGTTCCGATCCAACCTCATACCGCCCGGAGGCGATGACGATGGCCGCGACCGAGATCGATCCCGCAAAGCTCGAAGCATTCATGGGTCAGGCAGTGACCGACATGGGGGCGGTGATCAGCGCGCCGCTCTTCGTGATCGGCGAGCGCATGGGCCTCTACAAGGCGATGGCCGGCCACGGGCCGATGACCTCCCAGGAAGTGGCCGAGGCGGCCGGCGTCGCCGAGCGCTCCGTCCGCGAGTGGCTGCGCAACCAGGCCGCGGGCGGCTACGTCACCTACGACGCCGAGGCGGACGCCTACGAACTGCCGCCGGAGCAGGCGATGGCCCTTGCCGACGAAGAGAGCCCCTTCTACCTCCTCGGCGCCTACGAGCTGATCGCCTCCCTCTATGCCGACGAAGACAAGATCATGTCGGCCTTCAAGACCGGTGAGGGCATGGGCTGGCACGAGCACGACCACCGCCTCTTCGAGGGCACCGAGCGCTTCTTCCGTCCCGGCTACAAAGGCCACCTCGTCGCCGAGTGGATCCCCGCTCTCGAAGGGGTCGAGGCCAAGCTCAAGGAGGGCGCCAAAGTCGCCGACATCGGCTGCGGCCACGGCGCCTCCACCGTCCTCATGGCCGAAGCCTTCCCCGACTCGGAGTTCCACGGCTTCGACTACCACCCGGCCTCGATCGAGCGCGCCCGCGAAGCCGCCGCGGACGCGGGCGTCGACAACACCGACTTCAAAGTCGCCACCGCCAAGGACTACCCCGGCACCGACTACGACATGGTCGCCGTCTTCGACTGCCTCCACGACATGGGCGACCCGGTCGGCGCCTCCACCCACATCCACGACAGCCTCACCCCCGACGGCACCTGGCTGATCGTCGAGCCCTTCGCCGGCGACCGCGTCGAGGACAACCTGAACCCGGTCGGCCGCGTCTTCTACGGCGCCTCCACCATGATCTGCACCCCGGCGTCCCTCGACCAGGAGGTCGGCATGGCCCTCGGCGCCCAGGCCGGCGAAAAGCGCCTCGCCGAAGTGATCAAGAGCGGCGGCTTCTCGGACGTCCACCGGGCGACGGAGACGCCCTTCAACCTGATCCTCGAGGCGCGGCCCTAGGACTGCGGCTTGAAGGTCGCGCTGTAGGACGCGCTGATGTCGACCGTGAGGGGCGCGTCGCCCGGCCAGGTCGACGGGAAGCTGCAGTGGAAATCCTGCGAGGTGTCGACGCTGAACTTCTTGCGGGCGGTGAACTTCGAGGCGTCCACCGGGATCGGCTTCGCCGCGAGGGCGTCGCCCTCGACCATGCCTGCCTCGAGCTTGGGCTTGCAGCCGGTCGTCCCCAGGATCCGCATGTCGGGCATGACCACGCCGGGGCACGCGACCCAGGGGAGCTGGCCCAGTCCGGCGCCGAGGGCGAACTTCCCACCCGACCACGAGAGCCCGACGTCGACCTTCTGCTTTTCGCTGCCGCAGTCACGGTTGTCGGCGATCTTCGAGAGCGGCTCGGGATCGCCGTCGACCCAGCCGCACGGGCGGCCGTTGATGACCGAGAACTTCCCCCGCTTCGAGTAGGTTCCCGGCGCCGTATAGCTGCCGCTGACGTTGTAGGAGGAGAACTTCACCCCGTTGCCGGCGAGGGTGGTCTGCGCCGGGATCGGCTTCTTCGACGCGAAGCTCATCGACACCGTCCCGCTGCCCTGCGCTTTCTGGCTCGCGGTGCCGTAATACGCTTCGCACGCTTCCGGGATTTCGGCTTCGAAGCTCCACTTCACCGTCTGCTTGCCGGAGACGGAGACGTCCCATTCGGTCGGCGGCGCGATCAGCGCCTGCGCGCCGGCCGTGCCGAGGAAGAGGGTGCCGAGAACGGCGAGTGAGGCGATCGCTGAGAGCCGGCGGAGCATCGGCAAGCGACGCTGTCACAGCGCCGAGCCACCCGCATCAGTCAAACCACGGAACTTCGGGTCGCGGGTGGACCGAGGGCGGCGCGGGTGGACCTTATGATGGCCGCGGATGGCCGATCGGACCTTGGAGCCCACCGCGGGCAGCGACGCTCAGTGGACCGGTGCGCCGCGGTCCGACGACCGCTCGGCGGTGGTGGCGATGGCCGGGGCCGGCCAGTTGGCGCAGATGACCCAGCAGGCGGCGATCTCCCTGGGGATCGAACTGCGGATCCTGGCGGCGAAGCCGACCGAGTCGGCCGTGCTGGCCGGGGCCCGGACGCTGGTCGGCGACGACACGCCCGAGAACTTGCGCGCTCTGGCCGAGGGCGCCGCGGTCCTGACCTTCGACCACGAGGGCTTCGATCCCGACCTTCTCGCCCAGCTCAAGGCCGAGGGCGTGCACATGGCCCCGTCGCCGGAGGCGGTCCTCTTCGCCCAGGACAAGCAATACGCGCGGGAGAACCTCTCCGACCGCTTCCCGCTGCCGCCGTTCGCAATGGCCGAGTCGATCGAGGACGTCGACGCCTTCGCCGCGGAGCACGGCTGGCCGGTGGTCGCCAAGACCCCGCGAGGCGGTTACGACGGCGGCGGCGTCTTCATCCTCGAGAACCGCGAGGCGGCCACCGGCCTCATCGCGAAGGTCGACGGCACCCTCATCCTGGAGCCGCTGATCGCGATCCGCCGCGAGTTCGCCGTGCTCGCCGCCCGCAGCACCGCGGGTGAGATCGCCATCTACCCGGTCGTCGAGACGATCCAGAAAGACGCGATCTGCCACGAGACCCTCGTCCCGGCGGCGCTGCCCGACGAGGTGCAAGCGGAGGCGACCGAGATCGCCCGCGGGCTCGTCGAGGAGATCGACGCCACCGGCATCGTCGCGGTCGAGTTCTTCCTCACCGACGACGGCGTCCTCATCAACGAGCTCGCCCTGAGACCGCACAACTCCGGCCACTGGACGATCGAGGGCGCGGTCACCTCCCAGTTCGAGCAGCACCTGCGCGCGGTTCTCGGCTGGCCCTTGGGTTCGACTGAGCTCCGAGCGCCAGCGGTCGCGCTCGCCAACATCCTCGGCCCCGAGGACGGAGTCGACCCGCTCGAGCGCGTCCCCGACCTGATCGCCGATCCCGACGTGCGCCTCCACCTCTACGCCAAGGGACATAGACCGGGTCGCAAGCTCGG
This sequence comes from uncultured Actinomycetes bacterium, assembly GCA_963782515.1. GTDB lineage: Bacteria > Actinomycetota > Thermoleophilia > Solirubrobacterales > 70-9 > VAYN01. Next base: position 488,647 of record CAWAJY010000006.1, read on the forward strand.
CCACGCAACGGTCCTCGGCCCCGACATCGGTACCGCCCGCTCAAAAACCACGCACGTCCGCGCCCGACTCCAAGGAGAGCAACCGTGAGCCAGCCCCTGGTAGCCATCGCGATGGGCAGCGAATCCGACCTGGACACAATGACCCCGGCAGCCGAGGCCCTCACCGAGCTCGGCATCCCCTCCGAACTCCGCATCCTCTCCGCCCACCGCACCCCCGACGCGATGCTCGCCTTCGGCCGCGAAGCCGCCACCAACGGCTTCAAGGTCATCATCGCCGGCGCCGGCGGCGCCGCCCACCTCCCTGGCATGCTCGCCGCCGTCACCCCGCTCCCCGTCATCGGCGTCCCCCGCTCCCTCAACAACCTGGACGGCCTCGACTCCCTCCTCTCCATCGTGCAGATGCCCAAAGGGGTCCCGGTAGCGACGGTCGCCATCGACGGCGCGCGCAATGCCGGCCTCCTGGCGGCGCGGATCCTCGCGACCAGCGATCCGGAGCTCCGCGAGCGCCTCGATGATGCGATGGCGGAAACGTCCGCTGCGGTCCGTGCCGCCGACGGACGCCTCCGCAGCGGCGGCCGTTAGACCTCTGCTTCTTTCTGCTTGAGAATCTGTTTCAGCTTTGGCAACAGAGAGTCGCCAGATCTGATCCGCAACGCCGATCCGTCGAGGCGGGCCAAGTCACGGAAGGAGCGAAGAGATGGGTCGATCCGCACTTTCAGGTCCCCATCGACCGTGATCAACCCGGCGTCGAACAGAGCGTGCAAGTCCGCTCTAAGCAGGAGGCCGGCAGCAAGTTCATGCCGAGCACTTCTTGCGTAAGGGATCACGTGTGCGGCATGCAAGCTCTTCTCCGGCTGCGGCCCCGTGAAGGCGCATACCGGGCCGAATCGCAGCAGCAGTTGACGACGAAACTCTCGCTGCCCGATTCGTCCCAATGACGTGAGCTCGCGATAGCCGCCAGGAATCTCGGCGGGCTCAACGCTTCCACCCGTTTTCCACCAAGCGCCACCGATCAGCACATCGCGGTTGGTCACCAACTCCCGCAGGGCTTCGGTATCGACCGGCCGGATGGCGTGCTGTTTCGCCGCGGACCGATAGCAACTCGCCTCGAGTTCAGCGGCCGATACCGCGCCCCCGACCGACACCCAACTCCGCGCGTAATCCGCTCGAAAGAGGGTCACCCGGATCGCTTCCTCCTCGGGGCGAGGAAAGGCTTCTTTGCAGTTGCTGCATTTGTACTTAGGCCTTCTCGTCGCCCGACTCTTGAAGGCGGTGCTTTCGCAGTTGGGACATCGCGATCGAGTCTTTGTCCCCTCTCGCTCGGCTATCGCGTCGATCTGCGAGATACCGAGCAGCCCCCGCGAGTCCCTCACCGCGCAGAGGTCTCCCTGCCCCGGCCCTTCCCGATTAGCCACGGTGGAATCCCAGCTGTAGTACCTACTGGGATCGTCGTCGTAACCCTGATTCCCTTGGTGCTGGCGCTTTCCCTCATCGACAACCAAGAACGACCAAGCCCGATCTGGAAAAGCCCCCGCCACCAGGCGGATTATTCAACCTTCTCAGGATGGTGCTCCGTGCCTTTTCGCTACAGCCCCGAAAACCGGCAACGATGACTCGTGCGAAGTCGGCGAGCGGAGTTGCGGCGGTGACGCGACGTGGATGAGACACCGATGGCCAGGCAGAAGCCGACGTACCCACCAGGCCGCATCTAGGCTTGTCCCTATGCGCAGACTGGGCGGTCGAGCACTGCTTCTTTTCGGAGCGTACGTCGCCGTGATCCTCGCGCTGATCGTCGCGGGGTTCCTTGGAGCGACGCTCGGGATCTGGGCTTCTGTCCTCTGGGGAGTCGCGCTCGTCGGGGGCGCCTTCTATCTACGCCATCGGTCTCGCCGCCGCGAACGGACTCATGAACATGCGGAGCGCGGGCGTCTACGCGTCTAGGACGACTCCGACCCGTTACTCAACGGTCGCTTGAACAGCCATCGGATATTCACCGGGATCTGCTTCGACTTCCAACCGTTCTCTTCGGTGATCAGAGCCGTGTCCATCACCGTCTCACCGATGCACTCCCAACCTTCCTCTCCGACTTCCTGCAACACCTCGAGGTACCAGGTGGTCTCGGCATCCGGGTTCTCGGAATCGCGGTTGAGACGCACCTCGGCTTTCTCCCTGGGCCGATAGATGTAAAAGTGGGACTTGAACACCTCGACGCCGGGGATCGGGGGTGCCTTCCATTCGCGGGAGGAAACCCAGCTGATGCTCATGTACTCCCACTTCGTCGCCATTGGAACCCGCCTCCGATCAGTCGCGGTCGCCGCGATTGCTGAACGGTTCGGCGAGGTCTGCTTCGGCGAACGCGCCCGTGCCCGGTGAGCCATTTGCGTATCGGTAGAGGGCGACGCCGAAGACCTCGCGGGTGGCGAGAGACAGCGCCTCGACCAGTAGGAATCCGCCGACTGCGATCGCGATCAGCGCCGCGCCCAGGTTCGCGTCCTGATGCCTGATCCCAAGTCCGATACCGAAGATGATCGCGATCGGAACCAGGGCCACAACGGTCCAGGCGCCGATGCTCGCCAACCCGGTGATTCCCTCGCCCCACTTGCCCTTGATCAGACCGACCGACTCCTTGGCGGTCTCGACCGGCCCCGGACCCTCCAACGCGAGCAGCGGGACCGCGAAGATCGTCGCCAGGCTCCAGGCCGTCCCGATCAACCAGGAGGCGAGCCGTCCGGCGCCCGGAATCCTTGACGCCAGCTGCTCGAGGATGAAGCCGACGCCGGCGGCCAACAGCGCCCACTGCGCGATCCGCCCGACCCGCTTCCACGAGATGCCGAGCGCCTCGCGCACTCCCATCGTTCGTCCTTCAAGACTTGCCGCCGCCGCACCCGCGAGAGCCACGTTGAAGAAGACACTGATGAACGTCATCGGGTAGAGCGCGATGAGTCCCGCCAGCGCCAGGCCGCCGTTCGAATGCGTCGGCGACCTGAAGTAGCCCGAGAAGTACAACATCGCGGCCCCGCCTGCCAACCCAAAACCGGTGCCGATCAATGCGATCGAGATCATCGTCGGGTCTCGCCGGATCAGCGCCCAAGCAATCTTGGTCAGCCGCCAGCCCCGCGCCATCTTTCCCTCCGATGGTCTGCCGCTCTGCACATCCATGCTCGGAAGGATAAGGCAGATCACCGCGAATACTTAGGACATTCTGAACGCCACTAAACCGCTAGCGGTCTTGAATGCCGACGGCCACACCTAGACGCCGATCAGCGCCGCGGGAACGACCGCGATGCCGTCCGAGCGCCGGTACGCCTCTGGGCCGGTGGTGACCACCACCGCGTCGAGCAGCGAGTCTCCGACCTGCCCGGCCAGCCACTTCAGGTGGCGGACGTCATCGCTACCGATGTCGCGGCCGAGCTTGAACTCGATGGCGAGAACGCGCCCGTCTTCGCGCTCGATGATCAGGTCGACCTCGTGCTCCCCCCGCTCGTCCGTAGGTGAAAGACCCGGGCCTCCGACGCCTGGGCGTAGACACGAAGCGACAGGGTGCAGAGGGACTCGAACAGGGCGCCGAGCAGGGAGCCATCCCGGGGAATCGGTGGACCGAAGTCTCCTCCGGAGAGGAGTGCATCGGCATCGAGCCCGAGGAGTCGCGCGGCGAGCGCCGGATCGGCGAGCTGGTGCTTCGGGGGATTCGAAAGACGCCGGATGTGATTTCGAGTGGGCATCCACGCCGGCACCGGGTCAACGATCCAAAGTCGCTCGAGCACGTCACCGTATGGCTGAGTGGTGGTCCTGGCCGGCTTCTCGCCCTCGCCACCCGTCGCTGCGTCTCGGATCGTCTCGAAGGACGCAGTGGTGGACGAGGCCGCCGCGTATGCGGACATCCAGTGACGCAGCGCAGGCGGATTCCGGATCTGGTGTCCCAGCTCGGGGAAGTCGCGGTCGACGATACGGTCGAGGTAGCCGTCGAGCTGTGCTCGTAGCGGCCGGCCGGAAAGATCGCGCAGGTCGGGGAAGCCGGACTGCAGGATCTCCCGGACGTAGTCGTCAACCCTCAACCCCGTGCGCCCGTCGACCGGCGCGCCTGCCGGCCAGCAACTCGCGCAGGCTCACAGTCGGATGCTCAAGGCCACGCTCGGACAGGGCCAACGGTCGCATTTGGACACTGACGATCCGACCCGCGCCGGAATGGGTCTCGACCCCGGCCGGAGACGTGGAGCCGGTCAGGATGAAGCGACCTGGATCGGCGCCCGCGTCGACCGCCCGCCGCACCAGGTCCCAGCACTCGGGCAGGTACTGCCACTCCTGGTCGACGAGCCCGGAGCCGAGGAGGCCCGGAGCGCCTACGCCGAGGCGGATGGAATACGCACGCTCACGTCGAGGCCACCGCGGCCTTGACTCGAATGAGCAAAGGACGGCGCCTCACCCCGACCCAGCTCAACCGAGTTCAGCCATGCCGTCACCGACGCGCTCCTGGCGAATGCTGCCGAAAGTGCCCGCGCCCATTCACTCCACGCCTACGACGCTGTCCACCTGGCCGGAGCGCTTTCGTTCGGAGCCGGTGAGAAACTCGACTTCGCCTGCTGGGACAAAGAGCTACGGGAGGCCGCCCGAAAGCAGGGCTTTGGGCTGATCCATGACCATCTCTGACAGTCCTCTCAAGCCGTAGATCAGGTTTGGAGGACGACGGGCTTGCCTCGGCTCAGCCGAAGAGTTCGAGTCGCGGGAAGTCCGTCCGCGTCCTGCCACGGATCACCCTCGTCCGCTTGACGAGAACGCGCGACTGCGAGGCGATCTTGGCGGCGAACCTCGGCATGGGATGAAGAACGACGGGCACGTTCTCGCCGGCACGAAGGGTCAGCTTCGCGACGACGCCCTCCGGCGTCGGCTTCCACAGCCTCCCGTTCCGGAGCCTCTTCGGCCGGCCCGAGACGAGCTGGAGCTTGAATCGGCAGCCACCGCGCCCGGCACCAGCCGGGCAGTGGACACGGATGCTTCGCGCAGTTGAGCCGGGGGGAACGAAGCCCACCGCCGACCCGGTCGGGTCCGCAGTCGACCCGGTCGGGCCCTCGGTCGACGTGCTCGGGCCCTCGGTCGGCGTGCTGAGGCTCGCCGACGGGCCGGCGACGGTCACCTGTTCGGAGACGGACGCGACCGAGGGTCCGGCGCAGATGGCGGTGACGCCGGTGAAGACGAGCCCCGGGCAACCCTGGCCATTGGAGACAGTGAGGGTGATCTGGTAATCGCCTGGCGTCGCGTAGACATGGGCAGGGGTCGGCCCTCCGTCCACGGCACTCGTACCGTCGCCGAAATCCCAGTTGTAGCGCGCGACCCGGCCGTCGTAGGTGTGCGAGGCCGAGGCGTCGAAGGTGGTCGCCTCACCCGCCGCAGCGGCTGCGGCGGAGAATTTCGGGACGGGAGTCTGGGCGGGGACGATCGCGACCCCTTCCGGCCAACCACCGAGATTGATCGGGGGTGAGCTGACGGGCGTCATCGTCGCGGTGTCGATCAATTCGGCCTGGCCGAATTCGGAGCCCACGACCAAGAGGCGGCTGCCGTCCGCCGTGATCGCAGCACCGTCCGGTGCGGCAACGGTGGGGACGGGCTGGCCGATGACTTCGTCGGTCGCGGTATCGATCACCGATACCTGACCGTAGCCGTGGTTGATGACGTAGACGCGGTCCCCATCGGGACTGGTGACGACCCGTTCCGGATACAGCTCGACTTTCACTTCGTCGATCACCGTATTGCTCGCGGTATCGACCACGGAGACGCTTTCGTCCTGGGAGTCAGGGACGTAGAGCTTCGAGCCGTCCGGGGTGAACGCAGAGTTTTCAGGCTGATTGCCGACTTCGATCGGGACACCCACCGCCCGCGTCGCGGCATCGATCGGGACCACCTCGTTGCTGTTCGGGAGGGAGGCGTAGACGGTGGCGCCGTCGGGGCTGACCGCGAGGGCGGCAATCCAGTCGTTGAGGACGATCGGCGAGCCGGTGATCGAATCGGTCGCGGTCGAAACGGTGAGGATGCTTTCACTCACAGCGTCGGAGACGTAGAGCGTGGCACCGTCGGGGGAGATAGCGATCGCGTACGGCTCGCCGAAGCCGTGGATCGAGCCGGTCACCGTGTCGGTGGCGGTGTCGACCAGCAGGACTTCGCCCGTGGAGTAGCCGGTCACGTAGGCGGTCCTCCCGTCAAGCGAGATCGCCACTTCGACCGGGGTCGTCGAGGTCGAGATCGGCGGTGCGACGATCAGCGACCCGGTGTCGAGCGCCTGAATCTTTTCGCCATAGGAATTGGCGACGAAGGCGGTCTGCGCCTGTGCGGTCCCGGCGAAGACGCCGGCCAAGAGCGCGAAGGCGACCAGCCCGGTCCCTCCGACGCGTCGCCCCGAGGTCACTGCTGCGAGAGACCTCATCAAGGCGCGTCCCCTCCGTCGATTCGTGAAGTCCATGCGGACCTATCGGCACGATGGGGGCGTCTGCGTTAGCCCGCGAGGGAATGCTGCACGGCCGACCCACGTCAGAGGCGAACCGAAGAACGAACGGGGAGACGAAAGACTTGGCCCTGCGCCGGTCGTGCCCGGAACTGTGAGGAATGCGCCCGACCAGATTCGAACTGGCGACCTTCGGCTTGAAAGACCGACCCGCCCGGCTCGTCACCCGGCTGGCGAAGCCAAAGTCGCAGCTTTCTTGATCCGAAGGGACCGCCAAAGGGACCGAAATCTAAGGCGACCCAAGCCGGACCGGAACGGTCTCCTAAACGTGCGGTAGGTCAGCGTCACGGTCCACGGACCCATAGGCCGACCCAGCTCCAGCCGGGAGGTTTCGCGTCGGAGCGCCGCCCTAATACCTTCCCTGACCGTCGTCCTCGTGTGAACCGGGTGTCGGACCCGTCGGGTCAGGACGGCGGCGGCGGGTGCGGCGCGAGACGACGGACGGGACGGGACCGATTGCGCGCCACCCGGGTTCGGCAATAGTGTTCGGCTGGCGTGGAGGGAGCAGAGGTCAGCACCGTCGAGGCCGGGTCGGCCGTGCGCGAGCCGGAGCTGATCGCCGACCATTCGCTGGTCGCGGGCGAAAGCGACCTCTTCGACCACGGCGACTACGTCGATCGGCTCGTTCAAATCATCGACACCGTGGACGTGAGCCAGACCTCGGCCAACATCGCCCTCTACGGTTCTTGGGGGTCGGGGAAGAGCGGGATCGCAAACGCCCTGGAAGAGAGGCTCTGTCAACGCAAGGACCTCCTCTACGCGGAGTTCGAAGCCTTCAAGTTCGGCCGAGACCCACTGCTCCGGAACTTCGTCGGGCGCCTCTCCGAGCAGCTCTTCGACGACAACGAATCCCGTCGACGTGTATACCGTCGACGCCTCTACGAGAGCACCAGCCGACCTTTCGTTGACCTTGATCGAATGCTCGAAGAGCACCCGGTGTGGGTCGGCCTATTCGCGGTGCCCGTCTGCTTTCTCACTGCAGCTGCGCTCCTCCTCTGGGTCTGGCCGGGTAACCACCACGATGTCCGCGAGGCAGGCAATTGGCTGAAGTTGGTCGGCTTTTTCGTCTTCGGCGTCTTCCTCACCTATTTCACCCTCTCGCGTTCCCGGACTCCCGCAGCCTCGGGCGAGGAGTTTGAGGCGATCTTCAGGGACATGCTCAGACGTAAGGTGATCGACGGCAAATCGAAGAGGCGACTCGTGGTCTTCGTCGACGAGCTCGACCGCTGCGCGCCGAGTGAGGTGGCCGCCACCCTGGAGGCGATCCGCACCTTTCTCGGGGTCGAGGGCTGCATCTTCATCGTAGCCGCCGACCAGCAGGTGCTAGAGCACGCACTGACCGAGAAGCTCCGGCAGTCGACGCCGCCCGACCCCGCGAACCCCTACTACAGCGCCGGAAGTGCCTACCTCGACAAGATCTTCCAGTACCAGCTCTCCTTCCCACCTCTTCGGCCGCGGCGACTCAGCGGTTACGCGCTGGAGCTTGTCGCCGACCGGAGCGGAGTCTGGGCGGACCCGGCGATCGACAAGGAGGATGTCGTCTCGATCCTCCTCCCCACCCATATCCACAGCCCGCGCCGGGTGAAGGTGCTTCTGAACGCTTTCGCCCTGAGCTACGGGATCGCCCAAGCGCGAGCCGGGCGCGACAACCTCGCCGATGTCCCCGACCGGGCCGCGGAGTTGGCAAAGCTGGTCTGCATCGAGCTCGAATTCCCGCTCTTTGCCCGCGACCTCTTCCTTGACGAGCGTCTCACCGACGCCGTGCTTTGGGCCGCCAGGGCGTTGGAAGGCGACGAGGAGGCATCACGGAAGCTCGCCGGGTTGCCCGTGCGCCTGCGCGGCTTGGGGACGCTCTATGCGGAAGGAAGGCTCCCGGTCGCCCAACTCCTCTCCGGCAATTGCGACGAGGGCCGTGGCGGCGAAGAATGATCGCTAGCGCGCGACGAGGATGAGCGGCCAGAGGATGAGGCGGCGGAGGGAGACGAAGGGCGGTCCGGGGAGGATGAGAGCGAGGGCGATGAAGGGGAGGCCTTGGCGGAGGAGCGGGTCCGCGAGGAGCATGCGATCCAGCTGGTCCGCTACCTGGAGAAGACCGAGACGGTGAAGGGGCCACGCTCTGACCTGATCCACATGGAGAGCGCGGGGGCGGTGTGGGGCCTCGACGCCCAGACGGCTCAGAACCTTGAACGCGACGCGAGGGACAACCGGGCCAGAGACGTCGCCCTGCGGGTCGCCGGGCTCCCACCCGAGGAGCGCCCGAAGGCCCTTCTCATGCTCGGCAGCCTGGTGCGCGAGCTGGTCGGCCGCGACGCCGACAACGCAATGTCAGCGCTCCTCGCCGGCGCGGCGGCGGCGGAGGTCCCGCTGGAGAGGATCGCCCACGAGCTGGTCCGCGACCTAGAGGCATACGACGACCGTCGCGGCCTGCGGAAGGCCGATCTGGCGGGTGCGTTCGCCATCGCGATGGCGGCCGAAAGGGGAACGCTGGTCGACCAGATCCTGGCACGGCCGGAGGCGGAGTCGGACCCCGAGCTTGCCTTGAAGACGCTGGAGGCCGCGCCCCGGCTCCTCGACGGGCACTTCGACACGCTAATCGAAGTCATGCCCGTGGCGGTCGCGGTCGACCCGGAGCGGACGAAGGCGGCCCTGGATCAGCTCGGGCCCGACCAGGTGGCCGAGATCCTCCGCACCGCCGCTGGCCCGATCCTTGAATGGATGACGGCCACCGGCGAAGCGATGGAGCCCGGACCCGAGGAGACCGAGGTCGCCCGACAGGTGCGGGTCGCCCGGGAGATGGCGACGGTCCCGGCCCGGCTCGCCGAGCTCTACCTGCCGGGGGCGGAGACCCTCGCCGAGCTGGCGGTCCTGCCGATCTTCGGCCTGCACTTCAACGGCGAGGCGATCTTCGACTGGTTACCCAGGATCAGCCCCGCCCGGACCACCGAGGTGACCAGGGAGATCCTGAAGCTCCTCGACCAGTGGGACGCAGAGGAGACCGTGCCCGTGCTGCGTGCGCTCGACCCGGCGCTCGCCAGGGGGATCGAGTCGGCACCGGCGGCGCTCGATCAGATGACGGCGCATCTGTGGAACGAGCTTTCGGGCGCCTCGGAGATTCCTGAGGCGTTGGCGGGCGAACTCTCGCGGATCACGACAGGCGGCCTCCGTCCATCGGGCGCCCTGGCAATCGAGCGGGTGCTTCCCGACCTCGACCGGACCCTCGCGTCCGACGCCGAGCTCGAGACCTTCGAGTCGGCGGAGCGCCTTGCCGTCTCGATGTCCGAGGTGGGGCTCCTGCCGAGAGCATTCGTCGCCGACTGCTCAATCAGGACGGCCGGGAGGAGCTTCGCCCTGCCGATTCCCGAACCGAGGCCCGGGAGAGTTGACGCAGGTCTCCAGGAATCACTCGAATGGCTGGCAGAGGACGCCTCGCAAGAGGCGCTCGCCGCCTCACTGGAGGAGATCCAGAGCGGCAGCTGGCTCGGCTCAGGCGCCACGCTGGCGGCAGAACTTACCCTGCGCGCCGCGCTCCGCCGACACCAAGAGGTGGTCATACCGAGCGCCGCCGAAATGGCCGCCCTCCTCGCCGAGGACACCGAATACGCCAGCGCGGCGAAGATTTGGATCGAGCAGTTCGCCGCCTCGCCCGAGGAGGTGTACGACGTGGCGCGACCGACGATCGCTGATCCACCTGAGGAGCTTCAGGAGGGGATCGCCGCCCACGCAGGCCGTCTAGGGGCGAAGCAGCTCGCAATTCTCAACCTGCCAGCGATCGAGGACGCCTTCGAGTCCCGCCCCTCCCCACTCTTCTTCGAGGCCGCGCGACTCGAGCGCGCCGACCCCGAGCCGATCGCCGATGCCCTGGTCGGGCTCGCCGAGCGGGCTGAGAACCGAGCCGAGCGCACGCTCGTCCTCGACATCTGGGCACAGATGAAACCGACGAGGCGAGCGGTCAGGGAACGGTTGATCCGCGAGGTGCTGCTGCGCTTCGCCGAGAGAAACGCGGCCGGCCATGACCTCGTGCGTGGACGCCTCGAGTTGGCACGCAATCCACCCCGTGGCGTCAAGGAGGAACTCCTGGCACGGCTGATCGCCTCGGCCAACAGCAAGGACAGAGCCAAGAAACTTGAGCGGAAGATGACTGAGGTCGGCCTGGTGGCGGGCTCAAAGAGCCTCCTCGGGCGCCTCTTCGGCCGGAGCTAGGCACGAAGGTTTCAGCCTTCGCCGAGCAGCGGACTCCCCACCCACACGGAAGAACCGGAGGCCACAATCACCCCGCAGAGACCCGCCAGTTCTCCCGATGAAGACGAACAGACGAGGAAGTGTTCAACACCTTATGAATGCGAGATGACCGAAGTTGGAGTTTCCAAACAGATTGCGACTAGGCGGAATCGCGGGCGTCGCGGACGCCCTGCTTCCGCAGGTAGTCGGTGACCTGCTCGAGTGCGGCAAAGCTGTCGGGCCTGACGCGATTGGCGACCCCGGCGCGGCCGAGAATCTCGTTCGCCTTCGTCGCCGCGACGAATCCGCTGGCCGCCTGCTTCCCGATGTGATGCAGGCGCCAGTCGACGTTCGGGATCTCGGAGATCTCCTGTAGCCCACGCGCCCTGGTCCTGACCGCGTGAGGGCGGCCCTTCGAGGACATCATGCTGTCGGCGCCCTGAGGGCAGCATCGCAGCGAGTCACAGACGACGCGTCCCCTGACCGATCTCTCCTCGAGCAGTAGCTGCGCGACCTTGCGGGGAACGCTCCGGTTGAACACCGCCATGTAGACGCCTTCGGATGCGAACCCCTTCCCCGCCTTCGTCCGCGGCTTGCGGCTTGACATGAACGCCTTCGCCTTCGCCTGCTCTCCGATCCCCATCCCACACTCGTAGCCGTCCAGCCCGGCGGCGACCAACGCCGGACCGAAGACACCCTGGCGCCACGCCAGGGTCGGGATTCCGGCGTTCCGGATATGACGCATGCCGAGGACGAGGTCGAGGATCTTCGCGTAGCTCTCCGAGCCGTCACCCATCGGCGAGAACTGGACCCCGATGGCCTGCGGGCCGACCTCGGCCGCCGCGAGCGTGAACCTGTCGAGCGCCGCCTGCCAATCGGGGCGATGGAGGAAGCCGCGCAGCTGACCGGAGAGCATCGGCATGATCGGCAACGCCATGCCGTTGACTCTGAGGCGCCGGGCCGTCCGGCCGATGGCCGCCAGGCTCGCCTCGAACTCCGCCGACTCGGGCCGGTCCGCATAGAAGTAGGGAGGGATGATGATGGTCGCGCCCTGGGCGACCTGAAACTCGACGACTTCGGCGACCAGCTTGTCCAGCGAGAACGGGTTGACCAGAAGCTGGGGGTCCAGCGCGCCGGCCCGGCCGTAGTCGACCTCCGTGACCCAGGGGTCGGCCGGGTCGACCTCACATTGCAGGAGCGTGGTCAGAGGGTCGATGATGAGCGGGGTACCCGATTTGGCGGCCAGTTCGCTGAAGACGGAGCGCCTGGGAGCATCGGGCGCGTTCAAGACGAGGCGGGAGATCGGTCGGGGCCCGAGACTGTCGGGGGCGAGAAGATCTTCGACTACGCGATGGTCGTTGAGAGATGCCCGGATCAGCAGCTCGGCCCTCGGCGTCTGGGGTGAATTCATGTCCACTGAGTGCTACTGTAGCGGAAGAAAAAGCGGAAGTCCACTGGACGTTCTATTCGCCTCTAAAACGGAAATTCAGGAGGAATCGGTGCCACGAAGCAGTCTCGCATCCCACCCCGACAGCGAAGAGCGCCAAGGAGAACTGCTCTACGCCCGAATCGTGGAGGAGGTCCGAGATGGCGGGCTGAGCAACGCTGAGATCTCACAAGTGATCGGAGTGGCCGAACGGCAGGTCAGGAACTGGTCGGGTGGCAGCAACACCCCCAGCGGTCGCAACAGAGACAGGCTTCTTGAGCTCCATTACCTCGTGCGCCTCCTCCGCGAGGTCTATACGCGTGAGGGGGCGGAGATCTGGCTGCACGGTCGGAAGAGAAGCCTCGACGGGAAGAGGCCGATAGCCCTTCTCGAGGAAGGTCAGTCAGAGGTGGTGCTCGATGCGATCGAGCGGCTGTCGGCAGGAGCGATGTGAACCATCGCGAGCTGATGATCGCGCTCGCCGACCTTGAGCCGATCCGGCTCACCGGGCGGTTCGAGCGTCACAGCTCGCTCAGGTGGGAACAGGGGAGCGAGTTGCGCGGCAGCAGCGCTGGCGGCAGATGGGGCGCCCCGAGGGCATATGAGGTCCTTTATCTCGGCCGACCGCCTGCGAGCGTCGTGGCCGAGGCCTACCGCCACCTCGTCGACGACGAGCTCGACCATCCCGATCTCGCGGCGCAGGTCCTCGAAAGGCGCATCGTCGCCTGCGAGGTCGACGTACCAGGGGTGATCGACCTGCGGCCGTCGGCAGCTCGCGAGCGCCTCGGACTTACCCCGGAGATCATGTCCTCCGACGTCGGTGACTACGATCTCTGCCAGCGCGTCGGAGCTGGCGCTCACCAGCTACAGGCGTCGGGGGTTATCGCGCCATCGGCCAGCGGGCTCGGGGAGACGCTGGCCCTCTTCACCCTTAACCTCCCCGCCGACAATTGGCCCCGGATACTCGAGCGGGGCATCTGGAACGGCCTCCCGCCAGATCCACGCCACCTCCAGGTGGCCGACGAAGAATCAAGCTGAGCGGGCTCGGTGAGCCGGCTGCCGCCGGCCTTCCTTCCAGTCCTCGTCAGCCGGCTGGCCTTTGGGGTAAGCCTCCCATTTCGTGCTCTCGGGGTTCCAGAAGACCCAATGGTTCGGGTACTCCTCAAAATCGATCTCGAAGAGCGCTCTGAAAGCCTCCTCGGGAAGATCCGACGGGAGCTTCAGCGCAGTGCCATCCTGTTCGCCACCTATCCAGCCCATCAGCCATGCGGCACGATGGTCAGGGTTCATCTCCGGCGGAGGCTCGGCGATGGGTTTGATCACCAGCTCTCCGGTTCGAAGTTCCGAGCGACGCTGCCAGAAGCGCCGCTTGGGCTCGTGGGAGTCCCGAATCTCGTCGAAGAAACGCTTGAAGGCTTCCCAGGCGTCTCCCCCGGCCTTGCCGAAGAAGCCCGCGATGAACTGCCCAGCCGGGACGCCGATGAGGACTAGCCAGGGCGACAGCCCCTGGGGAGGCACGATGCGTTCTATCTCGGCCTCGTAGCCCAGGTTCGAAAGCGCCGAATCGAGGGCGGCGACCTCGCCGGTTGAGGCGAACGTGTCGGTGAGAACCTGGATCTGCTCCACAGGTCGATAGTAGAACCCGGCTTCTCGACCAGCGCCTGATCCGATCGATGCGCCGACTCTGGACAACTGATCTTGGCTCATACCGAAGACGCTGGCACCGCTTTACACGCCATAGATCGCCTCCCCGTTTCGCCGTGTTCGGCGGTCGGTCCAAAGGGACCGTGAAGGGACCGAAAGCTTTGAATCAGCGTCGATTGGTGCGTGGAGACTTCGCCTGACCTCCGATGACCCAAGCGGCAGACCGACGCGATTTCGTCCGTCGGTGCAGCCGACTTTTGGCTCTGCGCCTGAGATCCAGAATGCGCCCGACCAGATTCGAACTGGCGACCTTCGGCTTGAAAGGCCGAAGGTCTGCCGCATGGGAAGCCGGATCGCCGCGGCGATGTGACTGAAATGAGACTCAGCCGAGGGATAGATACTCGCGGAGCGCTCTGCGGATCACCGCAGACGTGCCTTCGTGGTCTTTCTCGGCCCGCCGCTCAAGTGCCTGACGCAACTCCGGATCGAGCCGCACGGACTCGACCTGAGCGGGGCCGGACCCGATGGACGGCCTTCCTGGCCGACGAAGTAGCGTCTCCTCAACGTCGTATCCAGCCTCTGCCTTCTCAGCGAGGCGCTCGATCAGATCGTCCGTGATCGGCCGTCCACTTGCCGTCTTGCCATGAGTCTTCTTCGCCATCGTCAATCTCCTGGGAGCAGTCGGCGGTACTTCGCCCGCATCTTCATCGCGTGGATCACCAACTCCGATCCGTCCTCACGACGGATCGTGACGACCTCAAGCAACTCGGCGTTGCGTGCCGGTCCGAGATAGAGGCTCGTGTCGTCGTCCTGCTCATCAGCGCTCATTGCGTTCTCAATCGCGTGTCTAATGTCCTCGTCGTCGACCCCGTGCTTGCGTGCCGACGGATGGATCTCCACGGATAAATTGTAATACGAAACTCTGAGCGCACGAGATCGCCAGCCACAGGCTGATGCAAGGGGTGGCGATTCAGTCGGAGCATCTGCTCCAGAGGTCGCGTCGGACCTCGATATCAGCCGTCGCTGCGGCGCGTTCTGAACGTCTTGTCCTTGCCATAGGTAGTACCGCCGCGACTATGGGCTACGAGACGAAAGTGGTACGTCGTGCGAGGTCGTAGTTCCGGAATCGCTTCAATCACCTGGCCACGGCGATAGGCGGGAAGTGGGTGTTCATCGTTCAGTTCGGGAGAGATCCCATAGGACTCGGTCGTCCCCAACTCAAAGTAGTAGCGCGTCACCTGACCTCGTGGGTCGATCCAACCTTCGAGGACGACATAAGTGCCAAATACTTCAGCAGCCTTGCCTGATCTCACCGCGGGGGGATTGACCGGGCGGCTCGCGGATCCTGCCAGCGTAGGTACGGACAGGAAGACGAGCACCAGGCTGACGATGCCAGAAACCCAAGCCGACCTACTCCCCGCACGCGCGCGCATGAACTTGTCTATACCCCCACCTGCACTCGCCACTCGCGTCTCCGGCGATCGGCGGGCGCCTGCCGGATCGTCAATCCTCAGCGTCGAAATCCGAGCCCCAGGCGCGGGCCAGCGACCTCGGCAGCGTCCAGGCACCGAGGTCGGTTAGGCGCTCCTCGCGATCGATCAGACCCAGCACGCGCTAAGGGACCGCGAGAATCGAGAACGCGGCTTCCAAGAAGGCGATGTCGTCATCGGAATCCCCGCCCGGTCCGGACTCGACCTCAGGGCATGCCGCGATCCCGGCGACGAGCGAGCGCGGGCGAAGCGTCGACGCCCGGACCGGCGCGCACCGCGCTGACGATCGCTCCAATCCAGTCGGCGTGCTCGATCGAGCTCAGCATCGCCTCTCCATCTATGTCGAGGCCGGTCTCCTCGCGGGGTGAGATCGTCGCGGCGACGCACCGGAGAAGGAGCTCCTTACCGTCGCCGGGGAGCGGCTCGCGATCGAGGCCGGCAGCTCTGCCGATCCAGTCGTACGGATAGACGCCAGCCACGAGCCCGTCGCGTATGCGAGAGCTGACAGCGTCAGGCTCCCCCGCCGGGATCAGCTCCCCACGATGCTCGCCGAGAGCCTCGCCAGCACGCGCACGGCCTGACGGTCGACCGCCTCCCGATCCGCGATGAATTGGTCGAGTTCGCGGTCATCGATGTCGAAGCCTTGGGGCGGGTCGGTCTCTGGCGGCTCGGCGCCCACGACCGCACCGTAGCGCGCCGACCACGGCACTTGCCATCCTCTTTCCTTCCCATTTATCTCCTACCGACTTCCCATATTTCCTGGAGTGGTCTCCCAAATTGCATAGCTGACTTTCCCAATTTGCACTACGCCTCTGGAAGCACTGGCCGATACCCGCGTCGTCTACGTGATGGGCGCCAGGCAGTTGGGCAAGAGCACCCTGACGGGAGAGATCGCGACGAGCGAGCACCTCGCTGGCGTGCTCAGCCTCGACAACCGAGCGGCGAGGGATGCGGCGAACAGCGACCCCGAGGGATTCGTGGCCGGCCTCTCGCGCCCGGTCCTGCTCGACGAGGTCCAGCGGGCCGGCCCCGATCTGCTGCTCGCCATCAAGGGGGCCATCGACGCCGACCAGACGCCGGGCCAGTTTCTGCTGACTGGCTCGGCCAACGTCCTCACCAACCGCAAAGTCCAGGACGCGCTCACCGGACGGATCGAGATCATCACCCTGTGGCCGCTGTCCCAGAGCGAGATCGAGGGATCGGTCGGCAATATCGTCGACTCCCTCTTCTCCGCGGCGCCGCCTCAGATCAGCGATGCCCCGGTCGGCCGCGGGGCCTTCGCCGATCGAATCGCGGCCGGTGGATACCCCGAGGCGCTGAAGCGCAACGGCTCACGCCGGGCCAACTGGTTCGAGAACTATCTGAAGACGACGCTCGACCGCGACCTGCGCGATATCAGCGATGCGCAGAAATTGGGCGAGATGCCGCGGCTGCTGAAGCTGCTTTCGGGTCGCGCCGCGAGCCTCCTGAACTCCTCGGAGGTGGGCAAGCGACTGCAGCTGGAGCACAAGACCGTCCGCAGCTACACGACCCTCTTGGAGACCGTCTTCCTGGTCAAGACCCTCCCCGCCTGGGGGCCGTCGATCGGAGCTCGCGAGTCGACGACGCGCAAGGTCTACATCGTCGACAGCGTCCTCCTTGCCCATTTGCTCGGAGCCGACCCGAAACGCCTCGGCGAAGACGAGCGGGTCACCGGAATGGCGCTCGAGAACTTCGTCGCGATGGAGGTGATGAAGCACATCGAATGGGCGAGCACCGACGCAAGGCTCTTCCACTACCGAACCGGCAACGACGAGATCGACCTCGTCCTCGAGGATCGCTCAGGAGCGATCGCCTGTCTTGAGATCAAGGCGGCGGCGACGGTCCGGGAACGAGACTGGAAGCCGATGGCGAAGATCCGGGATGCTCGCAGCGAGGACTTCCGCGCCGGGTTCCTGATTCATGCCGGCGCCCAGACCGTCCCGCTCGGCGATCGACTCTGGGCGGTTCCGATCAGCGCTCTCTGGACATAACTGGGACGCCGCAGGCATTAAAGCCAGTCTCCATCGGATTGAAAGGGCGACGGGCTCCGGCTTGGGAGTGGGTCACGACGGCGATGCGAATGGAATGAGCCTCGGAAACAGATACGGTCCTTGGGAACGGTGTCGGTCGTCACTAGGCTGGGCATCGTGCGCAGACTCGCCGGTCGAGCCCTCCTTCTCTTCGCTGCCTACGCCGCCGTCATTTTGGCGGTCGTCATCGCAGGGTTCATCGGCCAACAGGTCGGAATCTGGGCGTCCGTTCTCTGGGGCACCGTGGTCATCTGTGGCGTCGTGCTCTACGCGCGGCACGGGCGTCGCCCGCCCCAGGTTGATCGTAAGTAGTAGCTAGTCCGGGTCGATACCGACCTGGCAGTGAAATCTTCTGTCTGCAAGCATGGTCGCCATGCCCGCGGTGCTGAAGCTGAAGAAAACGTGTCTCGCCTGTCCTTCACAGTGGGAGGGCACCCTCGATGACGGCCGAGCCGTCTACGCCCGCTTTCGTCACGGCAATCTGAGCGTCGGCATCGGCGAAACCGTCAAAGAGGCGGTCAACAATGCGAGGTCTGATCAAGCGCTGTACGAAGGAGACCTCGATGACAGATTTGACGGGTTCATGGACTTCGAGGAACTGAAGGATCACCTTCGTGGGCTGCTGGAGTTCCCCGACGACCTGGTCGTCGAGAACGAGAACCCGCCGCCCCCGGATCCCGAAGTACTTGAGAAGCTCCTCCGGCCACGAGGGGCTGATTGAGCTCCTCGGCTCCGCGCCGGCGTAGCCATCGCCTCCAAGAGCCACGCAGCCAGTCCGCTCTGCAGAGCCATTCTCCGTCGGATTGAAAGGACGAAGGGGGTTGGCTTCAGAGGCAGAACTACAACGGCGATGTGACCCCGATGAGACACCCAACTCCTGAGGTCGGGTACGACGCGGTCTTGCATCGGGTAGAAGCCGAGCGATGCGTTTGTTTGGGTTCGGAATCATCGTGGGATTGGCGATCCTGATCGCTGGCTGCGGCGGCGGCTCGGCTACGTCGCTCGAAGAAAACTCTGGCGAACCGCCGCGTATTCCTCCGGCACAGGAGAAAGCGAGGCTCGAACTTCAGGTCGAAAAGCACAACGGAGGCGCCTCAGTCACTTGTTCTCGGGCCGATTCGGCGACCGATCTAGATCTCTGGGCTTGCAAGGTCGAACCGAGGAACAAAAGCGACGGCGCCGAAATTGAAGTGCTAGGTCCGGGGTTCGACCGCCAGTACGAGATCACCGAATGCCGGACCTCGCCGAACCAGAAGTACAGCCAGACGCCGAGAGGCCTCTGCAAGGAGATCCACTGACCCCCCTCTGCGCCGTGCCGAAGGGCAGTTGAGCTTGGGTTCTACCCGTGACGCCCGTGCCACCCGGAAATACACAAAGAGAGGCGCTAGCGAAGGCCGGCGCGGCGTGAACGATCGATCTATTTCTCAGGAACGGCAGCGATCGAGACAGGAAAGCCGAATGCACGAAGACGCTGCGCGGCAACGCTGAGGCTGATGACGCTGAAGAACGGAAGCGTTAAGGGAGTTTCTCGCTTGCTGCGGGTCACCACGGCGAAGGTGATCTCGTGTTCCTCCGCGCTTTTCGGCCGGTCGGCCGGAATAACGTTGGCGTAGGCAGAATCGAGGTCTGCAACCTTGGCACGCGCCTTCCCGCGGAAATCGCTGTCTGCCAGAAGACGCTCAGCACTGTTCATGCCCTGGGAGAAAAGGTGGCTCAGGGTGGATGAGCTGCCCCGTAGCTTGACGTGGATGAAGCGCCCGTCCTTCGTCAGGATGTCGCAGACCTCCATCTTGTCGGGACCACCGTCATAGATCAGTTGCTTGTCAAGACAGAGAGCGTCGAGCGCTTTGGCCGCCTTCTTGTTGTAGGTGTCCTCGTCCGTTTCCAGATCGGCGTCGGGCAAATCCGTGGCCTTGGGTAGAAGTTCAACCTCAGCTTCCACCCGCGCGCGGTAGTCCGTGTCAACCCGGAACCACTCGCCCCCTGACAGAACAAATAAAAATCCGTCCTTTTCGACCTGGTAGACAAGCGATTTGTAGATCGACCACCCTTTAAGAGGCCCTTCATCGGACGCGCGCACCGCGGTAAGGCGGTCACTCTTGAGATTCTCGAACGCGATCTCCTCATCGCCGTAGAGATCCAAGTAGGCGCTGACTCGGGGGTCGGGGTCGAGGCGGTCGCTCTCGAAACTGGTCTCGTAGCGAAATCCCGTGACTTCAAGCCAGTCAAGGGTCTCAGGAGCGGCAAGGTGCACGTCATCGATGTCCCGACTCCGAAGCACGTCGACGAGTGCCTCATCGAGCTCTGATTTTTCGGCAGCGCTTCGCTCCGGGCGAAGGTAATCGATGAACTCAAAGTTGTCTTTGTAGGCGGTGTCTTCGTAGGCCTCCAGCAAACGTCCAGCAAGGGCGGGTAGGTCGGGGACCTGCTCGCGAGTATGGATGCCGAGGGCGTCTGAGCCAGTCAGTCGATGGGCCAAAGTCTGATCTTGGGGAGTGCCAGTCACGGCCCGCACGAGATCTCGGATGGGATCTAATCCGAATGCCGCGAAGCTCGAGTCTCGGCTGACGTCCCGCTTCGTGTGTACTGGCGTCTCATCCACCGTCTTGGCGTCCACGCTCTTTAGCTGGTCGGGCGCCACCGTATTCAAGGCAACTTTCAGGCCGAAGTCCTGTACGAAGTTGTCCGATTCCAGAAGATGCCTACCACCGCCCCAAGTAACGGCGAATATTCGCTCGGACGCTTCGATGATCAGCACCGCCGAGGCCGACGCGCTGAAAAGAATCGCCCCTAAGTCGCTTGGGGTATGTGGATCGAGATATGAAGTCCATTTCGCTGGATGAAGGGGAACGCCATCCGTGAACAATGAATCTTGCTCGCTGTCTATGGACGCAATGCGGTGACCGCTGAAAGCGCTGCCGTCCCGCAGAACGTCGTCACGGCCGAGGTCCTCCTTCAGCAGTGAGATCGTCAGCTTTTCCAAGCGTTTTTTCTTCTCGGTCATTCCGGCCTCCCAATGCGCACGGACTCCGAAAAACTCGCCATTGACGATCCGCGCAGCCGAGACCGTACCAAGTCACGAATATTTTGGTACATCACTCATACGAAATTGGACGGTGGCCGCGAGACATCTCGTTCACCGGTCGCGATTCCTGAACGCCCGCTATCGCGAACGTGGAGCCACGGCGGCCCTGACTCGGATGGGGAAGGGCCAGCATCTAGCCCTAACTCAAGCCCAGGCATGTTTGGCTCGTGACAGGCGGCCGCCCCTGCCGAGACGGGCACTTGCCTCCTAAAGGTTCGTGCAGGCCGCCTCAAGCGCATCGAGTAGCTCATGCAAATCCGCAATGACATTCTCGAGCGCGGCGACTGCGGTCGCAAGTGCCCCCCAGTCCGTCCCTTGACCTGCGAGGAATTCATACTGGCTAGGTTCAGCACACTCGTGGGCGAACACGTTCCGGGGGCCCCCAACCTCGTTGAGTCGTCCAACCAGCCGTGCCAGGGGCGCGTTCTGGTTGGGGCCACGTGGATCTACACCACCCGTCGCGACCTGAAAAAACAGACGAAAGTGCTCGCGCCCCGGTATGCCGGTCGACTCAAGGACGGAGCTGCGGGGAGACCGCGATCCGGCGCCGCGGAGCTCCTGGATTAGTAGTTCGCGCATCGCCATCGCCTTTCGCGGATCAAACCGGCGGCGGGACCGCTCGGCGTCGTAGAACGCGACAAAGGACGACTCGGCTACAGCTGCGAGCTGAGTCGGGTTCAGTTCCGAAAAGCTCCGTGCTCGCAGTTTTTGAATGGCATCGTCTGCCGCTTGTGAAAAGGCCGCCTCGAGGGCAGCCGCTACCCCGACATACGAGTAGGCAAGAACCTCCCATGCCAAATCGAGACTCGCGAGCCCGCCGAGTTGCTTCAGACGCGAGGAGATGCGGGACAGCTGGTCACGCGGTCCGGTTAGCTGCACGAGTTACGCCTCGAGAAGTTCCTCGGCTCTTTGGATGCGACGTCGAAATGAAGGTTTGGTGTTCGTTCCCGCGCGGCTCGCATCACGGAGTTTTTTGTCGCTCCTTAACGCCTTGGCGTCCTTCCTCAAGTCCTTGCCTTCTCTCAGCAGTCGGCCCGCAGCGACCAAAACGGCCTCGAGTTGGTTCAGTGGAGTGGAGTGATAGCCCTTGCGAAGGAATGGTGCACCCGCGGCCAGGGACACCCCGGCAACAACCGCCTGGAAAAGATCGCGTCTCTCTTGAATATCCCCAGCCTCGCGATTTGCTTCCGCGTACTCGTTGAGAAAATCCGTAACCCGACCGTCGTATCGGTCGTACCAGTCAAGGTAGGTAAAGAACTTAAGGACAAGTTCGTCTCTCGTGCCGTCCTCCTCCGCGCGCGATTCAAGCTTAACCAGGTTTCGAAAACCCGATTCCTCTGCCAATTCTTTGATCAAATCGATCAATGGACCGCGATAAACAACGGTCCGCACCTCTTGCGCAGAGAGAGCGAGGGCGCCTCGATTGAGCCTCTCGAACAGCTGAAACCTAATTTCGGCATCGCTCTTGTCGGTCAGAGTCGTAATTCGAAGAGGAAGCCGAGCGAAATAGCGTTGGATCTCCGGAGGCACCTCACTAAAAGTGGCGCCTTCCAACTCTTTGAGTTTCTCGAGCCCTTGCAGTTTGAGGGGGGATGACTTTCCGATCTTCTCGAGGGCTGCCTCGTCTGCGGCAAGGAAATGCACCAACGTAGAAACGCGCTGTAGTCCGTCGACGATCTCGAGAGAGAAGTCCGGGTTAGATGCCACAAAGACACTCGGAACCGGCAGGCCGAGGAAGAGCGACTCGACCAAGCGGGACTCGTCTTTCTCGGACCATCTAAACTTTCGCTGGTAGACCGGCGCAGCATTCAACTCGCCGTCTCCGACCATTCGCACCACCTCGCGAACCGTCAGATCGGCCGTTGAAACATCGACGCGGCGGCGTTCTTCGTTGAGCTCCTCTAGGAGATTCCCGTCGGTCACTCGGGAAAGCCTACAAGGCACCGTCGCATGTACGTTCTCATCCGTCGTCTAGTACGGCTGCGGCCTCAATTCGGCGCCTCACGGTGGGAAAGCTCTTGCCGAGTGCGTGGGAATACCTTGCGAGCATCGTCTCTACTCGGTGGCCGGTAATCGCGGCTAGGTCGGCGTCGTTCACCCCAGCGGCGCGCAGGTGGGTCACGTAGCTGTGGCGGCACTCGTGCGGTCGGATGTCTAGGCCGGAGGCCTCCTGGGTCGGCCCCCAGACATCTCGGTAGAAGTTCCGCTCGCGCCACATCCTCCCGCTGGGAGTCGTGAAGATCAGCTCGGAATCGGGGCCGTTCAGGTTGATCTGCGCTTCGAGCATCCAGGCGAGGGTCGCCGGGACCGGGACGACCCGGCCCGCACCGTCCTCGCCGTGGTCGGTCTTGGTGCCCTCGAGGATCGTCCCCTCGTGGGCGGTGCGGCGAACCTGAAGCGTCTCACCGTCGAAGTCTTTGACCCGTAACGGCAGCACCTCCCCCAGCCTCATCCCGGTGTCGGTGAAGGTCCGCACCAATGCCTCGTAGCGACCGGCCGCCTTCGCGAAGCGGTGCATCTCCTCGAAGCTGAAGACGCGGATCGGGCGGCGCTTCTTCTGCGCCCTCGGATCGCTGGCGCGGATGCGGATGCCCTTGAACGGATTGAGGTCGCAGACTTCGTCGGTGATCGCGTCCTCGGCCATCGCCGAGAGCGAGCGGAGGATGCCGACCGCGCCGGTGGTGGCCCGACCTTCGGTCTTCAACATGTGATCGACCAAGACCAGGGCATGGCGACGGCGCAGCTCCCGAAGCGGCCAGTCCTTCAACGCGATCCCCTCGACCTCCAGATCGACCAAGCGACCGATCCGGTGCTCGTTGGTCGCGTTCGTCCTCTCCGATCGCGGGTGGCGGGTCGGCTTCGCGATGTGGCGCTTTCCGTCACGACCGGTGTAGCGGGCCATCCACACGAGCTTGCCGGAAGGGTTCCGACGTTTGGTCGGAGACTCACGCCTCATGCCGACTTGTCCCGATGTCTCGCGAGGAAGTCCTCGACGTCGGCGGGATCGATCCGTCGGGAGGCGCCGAGCTTGTAGCTCGGCAATTCGCCGCGGCGGATCCAGTTGCGGATCGTCCGGTCGGACACCGCGAGATAGGCGGCGAGGGTGCGCTCGGTGAAGAAGGTCGGGCCCGAAGCTTTTGCTCTCACACCCTCCTTGTCCGTCCAGAGGCCCGATTGCATCGGGTGACTTTCTAAATCTTTGCAGGGAGACCGAAGGTCAGACCCCTGTCTGGATCCGAAGACGAATGCTCCGCGCGGCTCGGGCGCCGGGACCCAGTCGATCCCGTCGAGTAGTTCGCCGGGCGGTACCGCCATCGCCCCGGCGAGGCGGATCAGGGTGTCGATCCGGCAGGCTCGTTCGCCGCCCTCCAGGCGACCGATCTCGGTCCGGTGCAGAGAGGCGCGGATCGCAAGGCCTTCCTGCGAAAGGCCTTCCCGTCGCCGCACGCGGCGCAGGTTCGCTCCGAATCGTTCGGCCACGGCCGAGGATCGCTGCGTGGTCATGAGGCCTCCCCCGTCCGCGACGGTCAGCCGAGTAGGGACAGCAGCGCGTGGTGGGCATCGTGGACGGCGCAGATGCGCTCGTAGCCGCTCGCCTCGTCGTAGCCTTCCGCCGCCTTGCCCAACGCCTCCCGCGCGTCCTCGTCGGGAAGCTCGATCTCCGATCGATCGATCGCCGCGAGCAGACGACGGAAGGCGTCGCCTTCGCGGGCCATTGCCTGTGCGTCCTGCGGGGCTTCGGGATGCCCGAGGTCCAGCTCAATCCCGTCGAGCCAACCGAGCAGCTCGCGTCGGAGGATCACACCCTGGGTGTCGGGAAGGTCGATCGGCACGACCCGTGGGCCGGCCGTAGGGTTCTGATCAGCCATGAGGAGCTATGCCTCCTTGCTCGGCTGTGTTCGCGCACTGCCGGGGGCCGCTTTTCGTTGAACTTAGCAGGCATAGAAATATAATTCTAGTCGCAAGCTGCCGAGCTGTCTGAGAACGTCCCGACGATGCAGCAGTCACGGCGCCCTCAGCCGGGCCTAGGCAAAGCGATCCGCCGGCTGAGAGAACGGGAGATGACCCAGGAGGACCTGGCCGAGGCGGCGGGCATCACGGTCCGCACCCTCTCGCAGTTGGAGACCGGGAACAGCAATCCAACTTGGGCGACGGTCGGCGACATCGCCCGATCCCTGGGCGTATCGATCGCCGAGGTCGCAAGGCGCTCTGAACGAGGAGCCTGACCCGCGGGTGGCGCATCAGTCGATGAGACCAGGATGTGACACGGACCTCGCGGAACCCGCCGGAACGGCGAGGAAGGCTTCGGAACGCATCTCCGATCCGAGACCGAACACTTGGCTCTGTACCGGTCATCCCCGGCACCGCCCGGAACTTCGAGGAATGCGCCCGACCAGATTCGAACTGGCGACCTTCGGCTTGAAAGACCGACGCTCTTTGGGCCCCCGGAGGGACCCGTTGACCACTGAGCTACGGGCGCTTGGCATCGGAACGATAGCTGCGCAGCGAGTTCTGAGCGTTGCGGGGTTGCTACCTTGGTCAGCGGCCCTTCGGTTGGGCCGTTGCATGCGTGTCGCTTAGAGACAGCCGCCATTGAGGGATCCGGGATCGCCCGGGTCTTCGCGGGATCTTGGGCTCGCAGTCTTTTGGCTCCTGAAGGGGGCAACGCATGTCTTCGGTTCTTCTTGACGCCCAGGGCGTCACGCAGTCTTTCGGTGCTCGGACCGTCCTCGACGGGGTCGGGCTGGTGGTCCACGATTCCGATCGGATCGCGCTGGTCGGCCGCAACGGGAGCGGCAAGTCGACGCTGCTCCGGATCCTCTCCGGGGAGGTGATGGCTGATGGGGGGAGCGTCGCCCGACACGGGAGCGTCGCCCACCTGCCGCAGTTGGTCGCCGCTCCGGCGCTCACGGCGCGGGAGGCGATCCTCGCGCGGATCGGGGTCGCCGCCGCGGCGGCGGAGGTCGATCGCCATCTGAAGGCCCTCGAAGGGGGTGACTTCGACGCCATCGACGCGCACGCCGCCGCTCTCGACAGCTGGCTCGCCCTCGGCGGCGAGGACGCGGAGGCGCGGCTTGCCGCTGCTGCGACAGAGCTCGGGCTCGCGCCGGAACTCCTCGACCGACCGCTCTCGACCCTCTCCGGCGGGCAGGCATCGCGCGCCGGACTCGCCGCGGTCCGGGTCGCACGCTGCGACGTGCTCCTCCTCGACGAGCCGACCAACCACCTCGACGCCGACGGGCTCGCGCGTCTGCGGTCTCTGATCGACGAACACCGCGGCGCCGTGGTGCTGGTCTCCCACGACCGCGCCCTCCTGGCCGACTTCGCCGATTCGATCGTCGAGCTCGACGAAGGCAATGCCACCCGCTACTCCGGCGGCTGGCAGACCTTCCAGCGGGAGCGGGCGGACGCCCGCGCCCTCGTCTCGCGCGAGTACGAGCAGGCCGTCGCCGAGCGCGACCGCCTCGCCGCCGTCGACCAAGAGATTCGCCGGCGCGCCGCGGCGTCCGTCGGGCGGGTCGACTCCCGCCGCTCCCCCGACGGGGACAAGCACGCCAAGGAGCACGTGCGCTCCCGCGCCGACGGGATGCGACAACGCGCCGCCCGCCTCTCCTCCCGTCGCGAGCAGGTCGAGGTCCCCGACAAGCCGATCGAGGCCGCCCGCCTCGCCCTGGAGCTGAGCGCGGCCGAGCGACGCGGCGGCGCCGCACTCTCCCTCGAGGGCGCCGAGCTGCGCCGCGGCGACTGGCGCCTCGGCCCGCTCGACCTCGCCGCCTCCCACGGCGACCGGCTGCGCCTCGCGGGACCGAACGGCGCGGGCAAGTCGACCGTCCTCGCTGCGCTCGAGGGCACGCTGCCGCTCGCCGCGGGCCGGCGCCGCGTCGCCCCCGGCGCGGTCATCGCGACCCTCGGCCAGGACCGCGAGGCGATGGACGGCGAGCACACGGCGACCGCCGTGCTGCGCGCGGCGACCGGGCTGGACGAGACCGACGCCCGCACCGCGCTCGCCGCCTTCGGCCTCACCGCCGAGGAGGTCGAGCGGCCCGCCTCCACCCTCTCCCCCGGCGAGCGCACCCGCGCCGAACTCGCCCTGGCCGCCCACCGCCGCGCCACCTGCCTGCTGCTGGACGAGCCGACCAACCACCTCGACATCGAGTCGCTCGAAGTGCTCGAGGCGGCGGTCCTCGACTGGCCGGGCGCGCTCGTCGTCGCCACCCACGACGCGACCTTCGCGGCGGCGCTGCGACTGGACCGAGAGGTCGAGCTGCCGATTGACGAGCGCTAGAGTCAAGAAAGAGATGGCCGCGAACGCCTCAGCCGCGAGGACCCGCCGCCCGCGCACCGCCGATCCCTGGCGCGACGCCGAGGTCATCGACGCCCGCGCCCCGCGCTTCAACCAGGCGGTCGTCGGGATCGTCGCGCTCGCCGGCGCCCTGCTCGGCTGGCCCGTCCTCTGGGCGCTGATGGGGCTCCAGCTGTTCCTGGGACTGACCCTCGGCCGCCGCTTCTGCCTCACCTGCCTCGCCTACTACGAGCTGATCCAGCCGCGCTTCGGCGAGGGCGAGCTCGAGGATTCCCGCCCGCCTCGCCTCGCCAACATGATGGGCACCGCGTTCCTCGGCGCCGCGGCGCTCGCCTGGTGGCTGGGAGCGCCGACCGTCGGCACCGTGCTCGGCGCGCTGGTCGCGGCGCTGGCCCTCCTCGCCGCGGTCACCAACTTCTGCACCGCCTGCGAGATCTACAAGCTCTCCGCCCGCCTGCGCGGCATCTCCCCGCGCCACCACGACCGCATCGACCCGGCCGACCTCCCCGCCGACCCCCCCGCGCGCCTCTTCGTCGAGTTCACCCACCCGCTCTGCTCGGAGTGCCAGGAGTGGGAGCGGCGCCTCACCGGCGAGGGCACGCTGGTGACCCTCGACGTCCGCGAGCGGCCCGACCTCGCCCGCAAGTACGGCATCGCCGTCGTCCCCACCGTCCTCGCCGTCGCCGCCGATGGCGAGGTGCTGGAGCGGCTCGCTCCGTAGTCTCCGTCGCATGGACCTTGGGATCGACGGCCGCGTCGCGCTGGTCATGGGCGCGAGCAAGGGGATCGGACGCGGGATCGCGGAGTCGCTGGCGCGCGAGGGGGCGAAGGTGGCGATCGCTAGCCGCAGCCGCGAGCGACTCGACGCCGTGGCCGAAGAGCTCGGCGGGCACGTGACCGGATTCGTCGCCGACGCCGGGGACCTCGACCGCCTGGCGGAGCTACCCGCCGAGGTCGAGACCGCGCTCGGCCCGGTCGACATCCTCGTCGCCAACACCGGCGGCCCGCCGCCCGGCCGCGCCCTCGACAACCCACTCGAGGATTGGGAGGAGGCCTACCGCTCGCTCGTGCTCGGGGTGCGGGTGCTGGCCGAAGGCGTGCTGCCGGGGATGCGCGAGCGGGGCTGGGGACGGATCGTCAACGTCGGCTCCAACTCCACCGTCGAGCCGATCCCGACCCTGGCGATCTCCAACTCGGTCCGCCAGGCGGCGGTCGGGTTCCTGAAGACGCTCTCGCGCGAGGTCGCCGCCGACGGGATCACGATCAACACCGTCGTCACCGGCAAATTCGCCACCGACCGGCTCGCCGAAAACGAGGGCTCGATGGAGAACGCCGAGCGCAGCGCCCAGAAGTCGGTCCCGGCGAAACGCCTCGGCCTCCCGGAGGAGTTCGGCGACCTCGTCGCCTTCCTGGCCTCCGACCGCGCCGCCTACATCACGGGAACGACGATCCCGATCGACGGCGGATTGCTCCGCTCAGTCTGAGGACTTCAGCTCGCGCATGGCGGGGTAGATGATCACGTCGCGGAGCGTCTTCGCCCCGGTCATGATCATCAGCAGCCGGTCGATGCCAAGGCCGACGCCGCTCGCCGGCGGCATGCCGTATTCGAGCGCCCGCACGAACTCTTCGTCGGTCGGGTGCGGATCTTCCTCCGCCCCGGACTCCTGACGTTCGCGCTGGCCGACGAACCGTTCGCGCTGTTCGATCGGGTCGTTGATGTCGGTCCCGCCGCCGAGGATCTCCAGGCCGGCGACGATGCCGTCGAACGCCTCGCACACCTTCGGGTCGTCCGGGTGGTGCTTCACCAGCGGCCAGATGTCGATCGGCAGCACGGTGATGAAGGTCGGCTGGATCAGCTTCGGCTCGACGATCTTGCCCTGCAGGGTGTCGACCAGGCCGGCCCAGTCGTCGTCGGGATCGGCATCGTCGCCGGCCAGCTCGGCCAGCTCGTCACGGCTCGCCTTGTAGATGTCGACGCCGGTCTCCTCGAGGATCTCGTCGCGCAGGACGACCCGCGGCCACGGCGTCCTGAAGTCGATCTCGACCCCATCGCGCTCGACCACTGTCGTCCCCATCACCTTCTCGACCACGGTCGAGACGAGGTTCTCCTGGAACTCCATGACGCCGATCCAGTCGGCCCCGCCGACGAACATCTCGAGCATCGTGAACTCGGGGTTGTGGTTCGGCGACATGCCCTCGTTGCGGAAGAACTTGCCGAACTCGTAGACGTCCTCGAAGCCGCCGACGATCGCCCGCTTCAGGTAGAGCTCGGTCGCCGTGCGCAGGAAGAGATCGCGGTCGAGCGCGTTGTGGTGGGTGACGAACGGGCGCGCCGCGGCGCCGCCGGTCAGCCGCTGCAGGATCGGCGTTTCCAGCTCGACCCAGCCCCGCTCGTGCATGTACTCGCGGATCGCGAAGGTCAGCTCGGAGCGCTTCTTGAAGACGTCCCGGGACGGCTCGTTGGCGATCAGGTCGAGCTCGCGCTGGCGATAGCGCACCTCGGGGTCTTTGATCCCGTGGAAGAGGTCCGGCGGGTCTTTCAGCGCCGGCGCCAGCAGCGTGCAGGTGTCGACGCTGACCGCCAGTTCCCCACGTTTGGTCACGTAGAGGACGCCCTCGATCCCGACGATGTCGGCGAGGTCCAGTTCTTCGATCCGCTCGAAGGCCTCCTCGCCGAGCTTGTCGCGCCGGGCGAAGGCCTGGATCGAGCCGGTGACATCACGGACGTCGAAGAAGACGACTTTGCCGTGACCGCGCTTGCCGGTTACCCGGCCCATGATCCGGTAGCGGAACTCGGGGTGCTCACCCTCCCCCAGCTCGCCTGCGTCGAGCGCGCCCTGATGCGCGTCGATGATGTCCTGAGCGTGGTCTCGCGGCAGGAAGCTGTGCGGATAGGGATTGATCCCTTCCGCTTTCAGCCTCTCTACCTTGGCCCGGCGGTTAG
Organism: uncultured Actinomycetes bacterium; assembly: GCA_963782515.1. GTDB lineage: Bacteria > Actinomycetota > Thermoleophilia > Solirubrobacterales > 70-9 > VAYN01. The sequence goes on from CAWAJY010000006.1 coordinate 518,302, forward strand.
CCTCGCTCGCGCCCGACGTGTCCGCCGAGCGATCGCCCTTGACGGGCGCCTCGGGCTCGTCCGTCACGGGGCCAGGCCGACCGAGACCCGCTCGTTGCCCTCGTAGTCGCGCAGCGTTTCCGCCTCGCGCAACATCTCGCGCATCGCCGGGCCGTGGTGGGTGTCGTGCTCGAGCGCCAGCTTCGTCCCCGACGGCGTTTCTTCGACCAGGCCGCGGATGACCCCGAGGCCGTCGGCCCCGCAGTCGGCGGTGATCGCGATCAGCGGCTCCGCGTGGATCTCCGGCGAGCGCTGGTCGATCGTCTCGTCGCTGATGTAGGGGAGGTTGGCGATCACCATGTCGACCTCGCCGATGTCGTCCGGGATGCCCTTGGCGACCCGCACGTCGAACTCGAGGCCGAGCCGCTCGGCGTTCTCACGCGCCGCTTCGACGGCCTCCGGCGAGAGGTCCGAGGCGGTGATCTTCAGGTCGGGACGCTCCGACATCAGCGCCAGGGAGATCGCCCCGGAGCCGGTGCCGACCTCGTGGACGCGGGCGCCCTGCGGCAGTTTCGTCCCCACCTCGACCAGCAGCTCGGTCTCCCTGCGCGGCCACAGCACGCGCGGGTCGACGGCGATCTCCAGTTCACGGAACGGGGCCCGGCCGAGGACATAGGCGAGCGGTTCACGTTCGACCCGCTTCTTCACCTTCTCCTCGATCGCGGCGGCGATCTCCGGCGAGACGTCGTCGGCGCTGTCGACAGAGAGCTCCTCGGGTTTGACGCCCAGGGCGTCGGCGACGATGGCTTCGGCGTCCTCGCGCGGGGATTCGATCCCCACCGCGGCCAGACGCTCCGCCGCATCGTCCACCAACGCGCTCACGGTGCGCGCCGAAGGTCCCTCGTGCTTCTCAGTGTCTACAGGCGACATCCCCGCCTATCCTCTCTTTGGTTGACCGCTCTAGAACTCTTGCGCATGCCATGGTACCGATTTTCCGCTCAGAAAGCGGGATGTAGGGCATCGCGTGACTCGTCTGCCGACGGGCGGCCGATGCCGCCATGGCGACGCACCACGATAGCGATCCAGATCGCCCCCGCCGCCATCATCGCCAGGGACTCCAGCTGCGCGGTCGTCAGTCCCACCGAATCGGTCGTGTTTCTTCGCAGGAACTCGACCAGGAAGCGCTCCGTCCCCGCGTACATCAGGTAGAGCGCGAAGAGGCACCCGGCCCGCACCCGGTCGCGCAGCCGCCAGAGGATCCAGGCGCCGAGGCCCATCGCCAGGGTCTCGTAGACCGGCGTCGGCTGGACCGGGACCTTGGTCGGTTCGGTCCCGTTCGGGTAGGCCATCGCCCACGGTCCGTTCCAGGGCTTGCCGTAGTCGCCGTCGCCGGAGAGCTGGCAGCCGCAGCGGCCGAGCGCATAACCGAGCGCCAGCGCCGGAGCCGCCACGTCGAGCAGCGTCAGGTTGAGGAAGTCACGCCACCATGCCCAGAGGGCCACGAAGAGCGCGCCGCCGATCGCGCCGCCGTACCAGACCAGACCCGAGCCGCTGAAGATGTGCCCGAGCAGATCGCCCTTCACCTCGGAGTAGTTCTGCACGAGGAAGTAGACGCGCGAGCCGATCAGCCCGCCGAGCAGCGCCGCGAACCCCATCTCGTATCCCCAGTCAACCGGCCTGCCGAGCTCACCGAAGCGCTTCCAGACCAGCGCCCCCGCCGCGACGAAGGCGAGCGCGAAGCAGAGGCCGAAGGTCTGGATCGTGAGCGGGCCGAGGTGGAGCTCCGGGTACACGCCGGAACCTTCTCAGAGGCGGGCGGGCAGGCGTCGGCTCGGGGGCGTGAGAAGGGACGGGCTGAGGGACGCCGGCCGTCTCGAATCTCCCGCTCGCTCGCGCCGCCCCCTCAGCTCAGGAGAAACTCGAGCAGCGCCTTCTGCGCGTGCAACCGGTTCTCGGCCTGGTCCCAGACGGCGGACTGCTTGCCGTAGAGGACGTCGGCGGTGATCTCGTCGCCGGGGTGCGCGGGCAGGTCGTGCATGACGATCGCGGTGTCCTTCGCGGCGGCGAGCAGGTCGGCGTCGAGCCGGAACGGGGCGAGGTCGCGGCGGCGGCGCTCGGCGTCCGCGGGGTCGTCCCCCATGCTGACCCAGACGTCCGTGTAGAGGGCGTCGGCGCCGTCGACGGCGGCGCGGGGATCACCGGTGAGCTTCACCCCGTGGGCCTCCTCCAGCTGATAGTCGGCGGGCGCGGCGACGACGACTTCGACCCCGGCCGGCTCCCCCAGCACCGCCAGCGAGCGCGCCACGTTGTTGCCGTCGCCGACGTAGGCGAGGCGGAGGCCCGAGAGATCGCCGAAGCGCTCGCGCAGCGTCAGCAGGTCGGCGAGCGCCTGGCACGGATGGTGGAGGGGCGTCAGCGCGTTCACCACCGGCACCTCGGCGGTGGCGGCCAGCTCGGCGATCCGTGCCTGGGACGAGGAGCGGATCACGACCGCGTCGACCATGCGGGAGAGGACGTTGGCGGTGTCGCCGATCGACTCCCCGCGGGACAGCTGCATTTCGTCGCCGCGCAGGACGACCGGGTGGCCGCCCAGCTCGTGGACGCCGACGTCGAAGGAGATCCGGGTGCGGGTCGACGGGTACTCGAAGATGAGCGCGACGCTGCGCCCGGCGAGCGACTCGGCGCCGAGGCGCCCGCCCTTGCGCGACGGGTCGCGTCCGGCTTTGAGGTCGGCGGCACGATCGAGCAGGCGCTCGAGCTCGAAGGCGCCCAGCTCTTCGCCGGTGAGGAAGTCTCGCTTTGCCAAGGCGCCGATACTACGCACGACATGGAGATCACCGTCCTCTGCTGGAACCTCTTCCACGGCCGCGACTTCCCGCCGGACCCGGAGCTGCGCACCTGGCGCTCACGCCTCCTGCGCCTCGACGAGTCGAACGAGACGCACGTGCAGGTCAACCGCGATCTGACGCCGGAGTTCGCCACGCTGCTCGGCTCGGCGGCCTGGGACGTGGCGATGCTGCAGGAGTGCCCGCCGCGCTTCGCCGGGCCGCTGGCGCGGGCGAGCGGCGCCGAGTACCACCGCGTCTTCACCTCCCGCAACGAGCTCGGCTTCTGGCGCGCCTTCCTCGCCCGGCAGAACCCGGACCTGATGGCGAGCGGCGAGGGCGGCTCGAACACGACGCTGGTGCGGGTGCCGGGCAAGCTGGGCGGGATCGCCGAGCGACGCGAGCTGGAGATCCACGCGGGCGAGCCGGAGCGGCGGGCGATGGCGTTCACGCGCACCGCTTCGGGCCTCTGCATCGCAAACCTGCACGCGACGAACGACAAGCCGCCGCTGGCGGTGGCCGACGTGCTGCTGGCCGCCGAAGCCGCGAGCGGGTGGGCGCGGGACGCGCCGCTGATCTTCGGCGGGGACCTGAACCTGCGCCCGGCCGAGGACCCGGCAGTCTTCGAACGACTGGCGGCCGACTTCGGGCTCGACTCTCCGGTCACCGGGGCGAAGAAGATCGACCACGTGCTCGTGCGCGGGCTCAAGGTCGTCGCGGCACCCGCCCAGTGGTCACCGGAGCGGCGCGAGCTACCGGTCGACGGCAAGGCCCTGCGCCTCTCCGATCACGCCCCGGTCGAGGCGCGCTTCGCCCGACAGGACCCGCCGGTGCTCGCGAACTGAGATATTCGACGCGTGGGTATGTAGTCCCAGACTCGAAATTTGGTGACAAAGGGGAACTTGATGGCTGACGACAAAAAAGCAAAACCGAACCCGGATAAAAAACAGACTGCGAAAAAACCGAAAGCGAAAAAAGCTTCGGCGAAATCCACCGGGACGAAAAAAGCGGCCAAAAAACCGGCTGCCAAAAAAGCGAAACCGAAAAAAGCCGCGCCCAAAAAAGCTGCGCCGAAATCCAAATCGAAAACGGTCGGGATCGACAAAAGCTTCGTCCATCTCCGCGACTCGCTCGAACACAGCGTGACGCTCAGCCGGGACCGCATCCAGGAGGTCGTCGACGACGCCGTCAAACGCGGCCGGATGACCCACGGCGACGCCGAGAAGATGATCGGCGAGCTGCTCAAGCGCGGCCGCAAACAGACCGACGCGCTGGTTGTCGAGCTGGAAAAACTCGTCCGCCAGGCGCGCAGGAAACTCCCCAGCTAGTGGAGTCGGGGACGCATACCGAGGCGCCGAAGCGGGCGCCGCGCAAAGGCGAGCGGCTCGAGGTGGAGATCGACTCGCTCGCTTTCGGCGGCCGCGGCGTCGCCCGCGCGGACGGCTTCGTCGTCTTCGTCGCGGGCGGGCTGCCCGGTGACCGCGTCCTCGCCGAGGTGACGAAAGGCAAGAAGCGCTTCGCCGAGGCGCGCGCAGTCGAGCTGCTGCGGGCCGGCGCCGACCGTCTCCCGGACCGCTGCGTCCACGGCGGCGAGCCGTGCCCCGGCGCGCCCTGGCAGGGCCTCGCCTACGCGCGCCAGCTGACCGAGAAGCAGGCCCAGGTGGAGGACTCGCTGCGGCGGATCGGCGGCCTCGACGACTTCGAGATGGAGCCGATCGTCGGCGCCCTCGAAGAGTGGCGCTACCGCAACAAGCTCGAGTACTCCTTCGGCGAGGGCGCCGTCGGCAGCGCCGACGAGGGCGTCGCGCTCGGCTTCCACGCGCGTGGCCGCTGGGACCTGATCGTCGATGTCGACGACTGCAAGCTCGCCTCGGAAACCGGCAACGCCGCCCGCAACGGAGTGCGCGAATGGGCGCGGATGGAGGACGTCCCGGCCTACGACGCGGGCGCCCGAAAAGGAATCCTGCGCAACCTCGTCGTGCGCGAGGGGCGCCGCACCGGGCAGATCCAGACCCGCCTCGTAACCACCGCGGCCCGCCTACCGCGCCCGCCGGTCGATCTCCACACGACGATCGAGGGTGACTCGGGCGGCACCGACGGCCCGACCGGGGCGATCGGCGAAGAGCGCCTGCACGAGACCCTCTGCGGCCTCGACTTCGAGATGTCCCACGGCGCCTTCTTCCAGACCAACACCGAGATGGCGGAGCGCCTCTACGCGGTGGCCCAGGAGTTCGCGGGCCTGAGCGGACGCGAGCGCGTCTTCGACCTCTTCTGCGGCATCGGCACGATCGGCCTCTCGCTGGCCGGCGCCGCGGGCGAGGTCTGGGGACTCGAGATCGTCCCCGAGGCGATCGAAGACGCGGAGCGCAACGCCGAGCGCAACAACATCGGCAACGCCAAGTTCATGGCGGGCAACGCCCGCACCGGCGTCCGCCCCCTGGTCGAGAAGGCGGGCAAACCCGACGTCGTCGTCGTCGACCCGCCCCGCGCCGGCCTCTCCCAGAAAATCGTCCGCCGCCTGATCGAGTGCGAGGCGAAGAAGATCGTCTACGTCTCCTGCAACCCGACCACCCTGGCCCCGAACGCCGCCCAGCTCGAGGAGGCCGGCTACAAGCTTCGCCGCGTCCGCCCCGTCGACATGTTCCCCCAGACCCCGCACATCGAGTGCGTGGCGTTGTTCGAGAAGACCGGCCCATCCCGGCCGGCGGAGCCCGCCGCAACCGAAGCCGAGGCCCCCTCCGACGACGTCCCCATGGGCGTAGCCGCCGCCGAAGGCACCGCCGCCGCCGACTCCGGCGCGTAGCCGGCCGGCGGCTCGGCCCGGTGCGATGGGAAAGCTGTCGCCTCGGCCGCAGGGTCCCGGGGTTGTGTCGAGGGACGGGCGGGAGCGTCACGGGTTCGTCTCTTCTTGCCCCTTCCGTGACTCTTCCGTCGGGTTCGTGCGTCTTCCTCAACGCCGGATCGGTCGCTCGCTGAGTTGGACCCCCTATGGCGGTGCTAACTCAGCGAGCGTCCGGGGGGCTGAGGCAGAAGGCGCGCGGAAGCGTCACTTCGCGCGGCTTCCTCGACGCCGATCCCGACGCTTGGTGAGTTAGGGGCGCGCCTGGGCACTCAACTCACCAAACGGCCGAGGCACCGTCGGAAAGTGTCTCGACCTTCCCGTCCGGCCTCCGCGCCTTGGTGGACCCGCGTCGTCCCTCCCTACTTCGTCCCCGGAACCTCTTCGAGCCCGTAAAACGTGTAGTAGCCCGCCACGTAGAGCCGGTGGCCGTCGGAGACCACCGGCGAGTAGCCCGCGGAGTGGAGGGTGAAGTCGCGCTTGTGGGTGTGGACGTCGTAGCCGACCGACTGGCGGGTCTTGAAGCTGGAGCTGAAGACGGTGTTGCCGATGACGCTCGCGGTGCCGGGGATCGGGCCGCCGACGTCCGCGTGCCAGCGTTCGTGACCGTTGCTCGCGCGGAGGGCGTAGAGGCGGCCATTTTCGGAGCCGATGTAGACGGTCGCGGGCGTGCCGGGGACCTTGGCGACGGCGGGTGAGCCGTAGACGTAGCCGCCGGTCCGGAATGACCAGGCGACCTTGCCGGTCTTGCGGTCGAAGGCGAAGACGACCCCGTCGGCGCGCGCCGCGTAGACGTGGCCGAAGGCGATCGCCGGCGAGGAGTAGAAGCCGCCCTTGCCGCCCACCTCCTTGGTGGTGTTGGTCCGCCAGGCGACCTTGCCGGTCTTCGCGTGCAGGGCCAGCATGCCGCTCTGGTAGTTGCCGACGTAGATCAGGCCTTCGTGGAAGGACGGGCTCGCCTTGATCGCCGCGTTCGCCTTGTATTCCCAGATTTTGTGGCCGTTACGAGTGTCGATCGCCAGCACCTGCTTGGAGTCGGTGCCGATATAAAGGGTCTTGCCGACGATCAGCGGGGATGACTCGAGGTGGGCGTGCAGGTTCTTCTTCCAATCGACCTTGCCGGTCTTCGCGTTCAGCGCGATCAGCGCGCCGCCGATCTCGGCGACGAAGACGCGGCCGCCGTAATACGCGGGCCCGGTGACGTCGATCGGCGCCCCGTGCAACCGCTTGCGCACGATTCGGGTCCAGAGGATCTTCTTGTCTTTCAGCCGAACCGCGTAGACGTTCCCGTACTTGTTCACGAGATAGGCGACGCCGCCGAAGATCGCCGGCGGGAACTCGATCAGCGCGTGGGTGTTGATGTGCCAGAGGACCTTGAAGGGCGGGTCGAGATCCTCGATCGGCCCGCCAAGGTAGTGCGTCCGCTGCGGCAGCCGGCCGAAGAACGGCCACGAGGCGGTCGGCGTTTCGTCGGCGAGCTCGGAGGGCTTCGTCTCGGCCCGTTCGACCTGATCGCTCACCTGCGGTTCGCGCCCGACCCGCGTCCCGCTCTTCGCGACGCTCGCGGTCGCCGGCTTCGCCTTCGCCTCTCGGACGAGCGGCGAATCGGCCGCCTCCTTGCCGGCGGCCGCGGCCGCGGAGGTCGACCCAGTGCTCCCATCACTCCCCGAGCCCCCCGACCCGCACCCGGAGAGCACCACGAGTGCGAGCAGCAAGCAGCCGAGGAGGACGAGCGTGGGCGAGCGACGCATGCGCTCCCCATCGACCGTCCCCGTCCCTCGCTTTAACCAGTCCGTCCGCCGATCGGCATCGTGCGGCCGCCGGACTGACGGGGGGTGCGCAGCAGGCGTGCGCGCGGTGGCGTGAGCGGGCAAGCAGCGGCGTGCACGCCGACGAGCTAATAGCAGGGCTATTCGCGAGGAGGTGGGTGCGGCGATGCGCAGCCCGAGCGCGTCATCCGCGCGTGCGTCTGCAAGCGGCCCCCGTCAGTACGGCGGAAGGTCCTCGTACCACGTGCCGAGCATGCGGAACGCTCGCCAGAAGCGTTGCTTGGCGCCCTCTTCGTCCAGGCTGTCGTCGATGTCGGGGACGTAGAGGGCGTCGATCGTCGGGGTGAAGGCCTGGATCTCGCCCTCGCGCCTCTCGATCTGCCGGGACAGGGGGACCTGGAGGCCATTGAGGACCCGCAGGCTCGGCTCGCCCATCACGACGACGATCTTCGGCTGCACGATCGCGATCTCCTCGATCAGGCGGGCGACGCACTCTTGCGGCGCCAGGTCCGGCTCGGCGACCGGGCACTTGACGCAGAGGGTGCCGTAGACGACGAGGGGGTCGATCCCCAGCCGTTTGAAGGATTTCATCAGCGCGTTCCCGGAGCGGCCGTAGAAGGCGACCCCCTCCTCGATCTCCGAGGTGAGCGGCGCGTGCTTCAGCATGAGGACGTCGGCCTGCGGGTGGCCGGAGCCGAGCACCGGCATCAGCTTCCCCCGCGGGCAGTAGGGGCACTCGAGGATTTCGCGGCTCATCTGGTTGAGCTCGCGGATCGCCCTCTCGAGGTACTTCTCGCGGATCTCGTCGTCGGTGGAATGCATCTGCCGAGACCTCTTTGACGGGGTCGGCGCGCCTCCTTCGCGACGAGAGGAGTGCATCAGCTCTTGCCGGAGCCCCCGCCGACCCCGCGGCGGGCCGAAACCGGGCGCCGCGGCCGCCCCCCACGCGCCGGTTTGGGGTTTGCGACGCGCCTTTTCGGCGCCTTCGGCCGCCCCGTCGTCTGCAGGAACTTCAGGGTCTGGACGTAGACGAGGTTCTTGTGCTTGCGGGTGATGTCGGCGTCCCGCATCGCCTCGAGGAACTCGGCGGGCCCGTCGAAGTCGTGGATCCGCTGCCGCACGCTCCCCAGCCCCTGGGCGACGTGGGAGTCCGACCCGGCCGCCGGGACGATCCGGTACTTGCCCGCGAAGCGCACCGCCTCCTCGTTGAACGAGGTCAGCGCCACCCGCGGGTTGAAGACCTCCAGCAGGTCGATCTCCTCGACCATGTCGAGCAGGTGCTCGTAATCGGGCACCGAGTGGAAGCGGTCGAACGGATGCGGGACGTAGACGAGCCCGCCCTGCTCGCGGATCGCCGCGATCGTCTCCGCCATCGAGAGCCCCTTCGGGATCTTCTCCTTGAGGAAGAGGCCGATCACCTCGCCCTGCTCGGCGGTCTTCACCTCCTCGGCGACGATCACCTTCAGGTCGTCCATCCCCTCCGCGATCTCCGCCGCCTCGAGCGCCCCCGACACCTCGTTGTGGTCGGTGATCGCGATCGCGCCCAGCCCCCGGTCGCGCGCCGTCTGCAGCAGGACCTCGACCGGCGTCGCGCAGTCCCCGGAGTGGTCGGTGTGCATGTGGAGGTCGACCTCGATCAGCGGCCGCTTCGCCAGCCTGGTGCGCAGCTCCGGGTCCCCGGTCGGGTCGTGGCGGCGCGCCAGCAACCGCCGGTACACCGCTTCGAAGGAGTCGGCGACCGCGCTCCAGTCGCGCCCCTCCCCGGTCGGCTCGATCAGCTCATATTCCGCCGGGAAGTAGCGCCTCAGCAGCTCCGCGGTCGCCTTGCTCGTCACCGTGCGCGCGTCGATCCGCCCGAAGAAGATCTCCACCAGCGGCCGCGCCACCTGGGTGGAGAGGACGCGCTCCTGCGGCGCGTGGAAGGTCGCCACGTTCAGCGAGAGCGAATGGCGCAGCGCCGCCGCCGAGACGCTCGGCGCGAACGGCTCGTGCACGTGGACGATGTCGTAGGGCCGCGCGACCAGGGGCCGCTTGACCGGCTCGGCGCTGCCGATCCGCACCACCTGATGCCCGCGGCGACTCAGCTCCTCACTCAGCGCGGCGACGAACTCGTTGACCGGTTTCCGGGTCGTCCGCCGGTGCGGCGAGACCTGGGCGATCGTCAGTGGCTCGAGCGAGGGCAAAACTCGGCCAAGAATAGAAGGCGGCGCGCGAAAACGAGGATCGCGGGACGAGTCCCGCGATCCTCGGCCGCTCAGCGCCGCGCTTAGTCCTGCGAAACCTCGGTCGCGGCGGAGCTGCGGGCGCCACGCGCGTTGACCTCGATGAATTCTTCGGTCAGTTCACGCGCTTCGTCGTCGGGACGCTGCGAGTGCGGGCTCTTCATCAGGTAGCTCGACGGACCGTCGAGCTGCCCGGCGATGCCGTTGTTCAGGGCCAGCTTGATCAGCCGCACCGCGTCGATGACGACGCCGGCGGAGTTCGGCGAGTCCCAGACCTCGAGCTTCAGCTCCGCGGTCAGCGGCACGTCGCCGAAGGCTTTGCCCTCGAGGCGGATGTGCGCCCACTTGCGGTCGGTCAGCCACGGCACGTAGTCGGAGGGGCCGACGTGGACGTTCTCCGGCGGCAGGTCGTGCCCCATGATCGAGGTGACGGCGTTGGTCTTCGAGATCTTCTTCGAGTCCAGGCGCTCGCGCTCGAGCATGTTGTAGAAGTCCATGTTGCCGCCGACGTTCAGCTGCGAGGTCCGCTCGAGGCGCACGCCGCGGTCGTGGAACAGGCGGGCGAGCTGGCGGTGGACGATCGTCGCGCCGACCTGGCTCTTGATGTCGTCGCCGATGATCGGCAGGCCGGCCTTCTCGAACTGCTTGTCCCAGTAGTCCTCGCGGGCGATGAAGACGGGCAGGCAGTTGACGACGCCGACGCCGGCTTTGAGGGCCTGTTCGACGTACCACTTGGTCGCGTCCTCGGAGCCGACCGGCAGGTAGCAGACCACGACGTCGGCCTTCGAGTCCTTGAGGACCTGGACCACGTCGACGGTTTCACCCGGCGCTTTGGTGATTTTCTCTTTCAGGTACTTGCCGAGGCCGTCGTGGGTCATCCCGCGCTGGACGGTGATGCCGAGGTTCGGCACGTCGGCGAACTTGATCGTGTCGTTCTGCCCCGACCAGATCGCCTCGGAGAGGTCTTTGCCGACCTTCTCCTGGTCGATGTCGAAGGCGGCGACGAACTCGACGTCGCGGACGTGGTAGCCGCCGAGGTCCACGTGCATCAGGCCCGGAACTTCCTCGTTCGGGTCGGCGTCCTTGTAGTACTGGACCCCCTGGATGAAGGAGTTGGCGCAGTTGCCGACCCCGACGATCGCGACGCGGACCTTGGCCTCGTCGCGCGCGTGTGCTCCGTTGCTCTCGCTCATAAGTTCTTTGGTTCCTCCTCGGAATGGCGCTGAGTGGGAAAGGACACCCGGCACCTGTGCTGGTTACAGACTTGCGGGCCTACGCCCCGTCCTCGCCGCTGTCCGCCGCCGCCACGTCCATCCGCGTGAGCTCGTTGCGGACGTGCCAGACGCGCTGGAAGACGGTGAAGATCGTCAGGCCGGCGAGGATGTAGATCGCCGGGGCGAGGAGTTCGAAGTCCCCGATTCCGGCGCCCTTGGCGAAGATCAGACCGATCGAAAGTAGCACCACGCGAACCGGGCGGGTGGCGATCCCGACCTTGCACTCCACCCCGAGCGCCTCGGCGCGGGCGCGGGTGTAGGAGACCATCAGCGAGCCGAGCACGGCGACGACGCAGATCGCGGCGGCGAAATCTTCCCCGCGCGAGGCGAAGTAGCCGGCGATGGCGGCGATCACGATCCCCTCCTCGATCCGGTCGAGGGTCGAGTCGAGGAAGGCACCGAAGAGCGTCCCCTTGCCCGACATGCGCGAGTAGCGGCCGTCCATCGTGTCCATCACCGAGCCGAGGATGAAGGCGACCCCGGCGAGGAAGAAGAGCCGCTGGGTGACCAGGAAGGCGGCGACGAGGTTGCCGAAGAGCCCCATCAGCGAGATCGCGTTCGGCGTCAGGCGCGACTCGATCAAGCGGTCGCGGGCGTAGGAGCGCAGCTCCTGGCTGTTGCGGGGCGGGGCGGGGCGGCCATTGCGGCCGCCCGGTGCCCGTGGGGGCGCCGTCGATGCCATCGATCTATGAGGCTAGAGGGTCGCGGGGCTGTCCGCCGGCCGAGATCGGCCGCGGCTCGGCGTCCGCCATCCCCAGGCTTCCGGTTTCCAGCGCGCCAGAGCCCCTTTGGCGATCGCGAACGAGGCCAGCGCGACCATCCACCCGAGGGCCCAGTCGACCCAGTAATGGTTGGCGGTGACGACCACCACCCAGGCGATCAGGATCGGCCAGAACGCCCACCAGGCCTTCGACCACCAATGGCGACAGACCGCGAAGCCGCTGGCCCCGATCATCAGCGCGAAGGCGCAGTGCATGCTCGGCACCGCCGCGTAGGGGTTGATGAAAACCTTCGCGATTGCCGAGTCGTGATTGATCGATGAATATTTCGTCACGGTGTCTATGAACCCGTCCGCGGGGAACATGCGGGGCGGGGCGGTCGGATAGCCGATGTAGCCGATCAGCGCCAGGCACATGGAGACGACGAACATGTTGCGGACGAAGTAGTAGGACTCGTTGCGGAAGAGGTAGAGCCAGATGAGGAAGCCGAGCGCGATCGTGAACTGGGCGTTCAGGTAGAGGAAGTTGGCGACCTCGATGGTCCAGTGCGCGGGCAGGAAGAACTTCTGCACGGCGGGCTCGAAGAGCGTGTGAGTGGAGCGCTCGAGTTCGATGATCTGGGTCCCGTGGTGCATCGCATCGGCGCGACTGGTGTCGGCGACACCGCGCCCGAAGTCGTAGATCAGGTCGACGCCGACGAGGATGCCGAGCTGGCGCCCGGCGTCTCCCCATCCCTTGGGCAACCTGGCGGTGACAGCGGCAAAAGCACGGGAAGGACGCGACATGAACCCTCGATTGTAATCCTGCGCCGACCGGCGACTTGAGAAACGATGGCGACGAGCCCCCCGAACAAGCGTGAGACGCAGCCCTGGCGACGCCCGGACCGGCGGCGCGTGCGGGCGCTCCGCGAACGCCTGCGGGAGATGTACGGGGTGCCCGTCAACCACCCCAACCGGGAGCCGATCGACGAGCTGGTGCTGACGATCCTGTCCCAGCACACGAACGACCGCAACAGCGGCCGGGCCTTCAAGCTGCTGAAAGATCGCTTCCCGACCTGGGACGAGGTGCGCGACGCGCCGGTCGCGGAGGTCGAGGACGCGATCCGGCCGGGCGGGCTGGCGCAGCAGAAGGCGCCGCGGATCCAGGCGATCCTGCGCGAGCTGGGGCCGGAGCCGAACCTCGACTGGACCGAGGACGCGCCGATCGAGGAGTCGCGGGAGTACCTGCTCTCGCTGCCCGGGGTGGGACGGAAAACCGCCGCCTGCGTGCTGATCTTCAGCTGGGGGCTGCCGGAGATCCCGGTCGACGTCCACATCCACCGGGTCGGGGGGCGGCTCGGCCTGTTCCCGGCGAAGGCCTCGCTGGAGCGCGCCCACGACGAGATGCTGGCCGTGGTGCCGCCCGAGGACGCCTACGAGCTGCACGTGAACCTGATCCGCCACGGGCGCACGCTCTGCCGTCCCAAGCCGAAATGCGGGGGCTGCGACCTGCGCCGGATGTGCCCTTGGTACCGGGACCTCGACCACCGCGAGCTGATCGCCGACGGCTGACGCGACGGGGTCCGTGGGTGGCGGCGCCGCCTCTGGGGGTGCCGCGAGTTAGTATCCGCGCCGCCTCTCCATGAAGAAGAGCACTTTCATCACTTTCGGCCTATTGGTCTTCGTCCTCGCGGTTGTCATCCCGTGGCTCGCGTTCCGCGGCAGCGGTGACGCCAACACGGGCGCCGAGAAGGTCCCTGCCCATCTCAAGGCGGGCCAGGCCCTGTTCGAGACCAACTGCGGCACCTGCCACACGCTCTACGCGGCGGGCACCGATGGCAACTACGGGCCGAACCTCGACGAACTGCTCGCCCCGACCGGCCCGCCGGAACCGGGCCCGACCGGCGAAAAGCAGGCCAAGTCGACCTCCGAACGCGTCCTCAACGCGCAAAAGCAAGGCGTTGACTCCCAGGCTCCCGGCCGCATGCCGCCGGCGATCTTGAACCCGGAGCAGCAAGAAGTAGTCGCCGAATTCGTCGGCGCCGTCGCCGGCAAGGGCTGAGCCCTCCGGGTCGGACTCGGGTCCGCGCGTCGTCGGGACGGCGTTGTTCGCGGCCGCAGCGGCAGTCCTAGAAGACGCCCAGGACGTGAGGGGTTCGTGAAACATCCGGCAAAGGGACGTCACGAAGTCCGGACTTCCGTGACCGTCCCGTATGGAAGTGGGCCCCCACGAAGGATGAGTTCGCAGTTATGTCCGGATAGCGGCAGAAAGTGCGAACTCGCCGGGGCCGGGCAGGGGGAAGGCGCACGGATGGTTGACGCCGGGCGCCAGCTTCCCCCGGCCCCGCAGTTGACGGGCCGAAAACCGGACTATTTGTCCGGTTTTCGGCCCATCGACGTCGTCAGGGGAGGAGCTTCAGGGTGCTGAAGAGGCCGGCGTGGTCGGAGTCCCAGAAGCCGTTCTGGGGCTTGCGGCCGGTCACCGAGCTGTTGACGAGCTTCACCGTCTTCGGGTCGCGGGTCATGATGTGGTCGACCTTGTGGTCGAACTGGCTCGCGGCGCCGCCGTCGGCGACCGGGAGCAGCGAGGTCTGCAGGCAGCAGCTGAGCGGTTCGTAGGTGCTCCGTTCGCGCATGCCCGCCTTGACCAGCGTTTCGTAGGCCTGGCCGTCCCCGGGCTGGACCGCGGTCTTGGTGTCCGAGTTGAGGTCCCCGACCAGGATCGTCGGCAGCTTGCTCGTCAGCGGCCCGTTCGGAGCCACGAGTTCGGCCGCCTGCTGGGCGCGGATGCTCGGCACGACCGTCTGTGGGTCAAACGATTCCAGGTGAGTGTCAACGAAGTGGAACGGCTGCGATTCGCCGACGGTCGCGTCGACGGAGGCCCAACCGCGGACCACGGTCACCTTGGCGCCCGAGATTTCCTCGGTGAGCAGGCTCTTGAAGTGGCCCTTGCGGGGGTTGGAGGTCTTCACGTCGGAGCCGACCTTGGCGAGGATGACGTCGCGCATCGTCAGCCGCCCGTTGATCTCGGCGTTGGCGATCAGCGAGTTCGGGCCGTCGCCAGGGACGCCGTTTTCGTCGGCGGGGGCTTCGAAGTCGAACTCGGGATTGACGACCGCCGCCCGGTAGCGCGCCTTGCCCTTGTTGAGCTGCGCCAGCAGTTCGGCGAGGTAGTCGTAGCGGACCGTGGTCGCGTGCGGTTTGGACCCGCCGAGCAGGGTTTCGAGGCTGGGCGGGCCGGTCCGCCACTCGGCGACCTCCTGCAGGCCGACCAGATCCGGTTCCTTTTCGAGGATCTCCTTGGCGAGGCCCTTGGCCCGCACCGGAAAGTCGTTGGCGGTGACTTCACGGAGGATCTGGCCGGTCGCCTCGGTGAACGCGGTGACGCCTTTGGCTTCGATCGCCGGACCGAGGTCGGCGCCGAGGTAGATGTTGCGGGTCATTACCTTGATCGTGGTCGGCTTGTCCTTGGGCGGCTGCTTGGGCTTCGCGGTCGCGTGACCCGCGACGAGCAGCACCAGGGCCAACAAGGCGGCACCGAGCAGCGCGGGCGCGGCAAGGCGCAGGCGCGGATGGGCGTGATTCAAGACTCTTCCCTCCTTTTGTGGCTCTGCCGAGCCGGTTTGAGCGGTGCCTCCCGCATCCAAACTACCTCTTGTGGCGCCGGCTAATATCTGCCATACTGCCACTTAGATTTCTTAGGCATAGTTAACGAAACCCCTGGAGGGAGCAGCAAAAGTGGCAAAAACGATCGGAATCGACCTGGGAACCACCAATTCCTGCGTCGCCGTCATGGAGGGCGGGGAGCCAACCGTTCTCGAGAACGCCGAGGGTGGTCGCACCACGCCGTCCGTCGTCGCCTTCACCGAGAGCGGTGAGCGACTGGTCGGAACGGTCGCGAAACGCCAGGCGGTGATGAACCCCGAGAACACGATCTTCTCCATCAAGCGCTTCATGGGCCGCAAGGAGTCCGAAGTCAAAGAGGAGGAGACGATCGTCCCGTACAAGATCGAGGCGGGACCGAACGGCGACGTGCGCGTCGACGTGCGCGGCAAGCAGTACAGCCCGCCGGAGATCAGCGCGATGATCCTGCAGAAGCTGAAGACCGACGCCGAAGCGAAGCTCGGCGACACCGTCGACAGCGCGGTCATCACCGTCCCCGCCTACTTCAACGACGACCAGCGGCAGGCGACCACGGACGCCGGGAAAATCGCCGGCCTCGAGGTCAAGCGCATCATCAACGAGCCGACCGCGGCCGCGCTGGCCTACGGCCTCGACAAAGAGAAAACCGACCAGACGATCCTCGTCTTCGACCTCGGCGGCGGCACCTTCGACGTGTCGGTGCTGGAAATCGGCGACGGCGTCTTCGAGGTGAAAGCGACCGCCGGTGACAACCACCTGGGCGGCGACAACTGGGACAAAGCGATCGTCGAGTGGCTGGTCGCCGAGTTCAAACGCGATCAGGGCGTCGACCTCGCGGCCGACAAGAACTCGCTGCAGCGTCTCTACGAGGCGGCCGAGAAAGCGAAGATCGAGCTCTCCTCGACGCAGGAGACGCAGATCAACCTGCCGTTCATCACGGCGGTCGAGGGGCAGCCCAAGCACCTCGATCTGAAGCTCAGCCGCTCGAAGCTGAACGAGCTGACCGCGGACCTGCTCGACCGCACCGTCGGTCCGGTCAAACGTGCCCTCGACGACGCCGACGCGTCGATCGACCACGTGGTCCTGGTGGGCGGCATGACCCGCTCCCCGGCCGTCCGCGAGAAGGTCAAAGAGCTGACCGGCAAGGAGCCCCACCAGGGCGTCAACCCGGACGAGGTCGTCGCCGTCGGCGCCGGCATCCAGGCAGGCGTGCTGGCCGGCGACGTCAAGGACGTCCTCCTGCTCGACGTCACCCCGCTGACCCTCGGCATCGAGACCAAAGGCGGCGTGATGACGAAGCTGATCGAGCGCAACACGACGATCCCGACGAAAAAGTCGGAGGTCTTCTCGACCGCCGACGACAACCAGCCCTCGGTGGAGATCCACGTCCTGCAGGGCGAGCGCGAGATGGCCACGGGCAACAAGAGCCTGGGCAAATTCCAGCTCACCGGCATCCCGCCGGCGCCGCGCGGCATCCCGCAGATCGAGGTCACCTTCGACATCGACGCCAACGGGATCATCTCGGTGACGGCGAAAGACAAAGGCACCGGGACCGAGCAGAAGATCGAGATCAAATCCGGCTCCGGCCTCTCCGACGAGGAAATCCAGCAGATGGTGAGCGACGCCGAGTCGCACGCCGAGGACGACCGCAAGCAGCGTGAGCTGGCCGAGGCCCGCAACGTCGCCGAGAACGCGGCCTACCAGGCGGAGAAAACGGTCACCGACGCGGGCGACAAACTCGACCAGGGGACCAAAGACCAGATCGACGCGGCCGTCAAGGACGTGCGCGCATCGCTCGACTCCGGCTCGCTGGACGAGGTGAAAGCGAAGACCGAGGCGCTCACCGCGGTGATGACCAAAGCCTCCGAAGCGCTCTACGCCCAGGCCCAGTCCGAGGCGCAGGCCAACGGCGCGACCGAGGACGGTGGCACCGCGAGCTCGGCGGACGACGAGGAAGTCGTCGACGCTGAAGTGGTCGACGAGGAGAAATAAGTGAGGTCAGAACAGGACGACATGGACGCGGGCTTGCGGCCCGCGGGTCCTGTCACCGAGGGTGCCTCTCCGGCGAGTTCGCCGGAGAGTTCACCCTCGGCGCCACCCGCGGGAGAGGCGGATGCGCAGGACGTCCGGGAGGACCTGGACGTTCTGCTGGCTGATGCCGAAGCGAAACGGGACGAGTACCTGGATATTGCTCGCAGGGCGCAGGCCGATTTTGAGAACTACCGCAAGCGGATGGCGGCCGAGGTCCAGGCCGCCGCGCTGCGCGGAAAGGTCGAGGTGGCACGGGGCGTGGTCCCCGTGCTCGACGACCTCGAGCGGGCGCTGGCCGCCGCGGGGCTCGACCCCGAGGGGGACTCGGAGGACCCGCTCGCCCACGGCGTGCTCCTCGTCTTCCGCAACCTGCGGGAGACGTTGGGCCGCAGCGGGGTCGAGGTGGTCGATCCGAAGGGCGAGAAGTTCGACCCGAACTTCGCCGAAGCGCTCTCGACCGTCGCGGTCGAGGGGACCGAGGCGGGCGTCGTGGTCGAGGTGATGCAGAAGGGCTACCGGTTCGAGGGGCAGCTGATCCGCCCCGCGATGGTCGTGGTGGCCGCTTAGAGAACGAAGCGAAGAAGAAGAGACCGAAGCGGAAGAAGACGAAGTGGCAGACGAGCTCTACAAGACCCTCGGCGTCAAAAAGGACGCGAGCGAGGACGAGATCAAGAAGGCGTACCGCAAACTGGCGCGCCAGTACCACCCTGATCGCAACCCCGGCGACAAAGAGGCCGAGGAAAAGTTCAAGGAGGTCTCGGCCGCGCACGACGTCCTCTCCGACCCGGAGAAGCGCAAGGAGTACGACGCCGGCCCGTCCTTCGGCGGGTTCGGCGGGGCGGGCGGCAACCCGTTCGGCGGCGGCAACCCCTTCGGGGGAGCCGGCGGCGCGCAGTCCGGCAGCTTCGGGGCCGACTTCGGCGACATCCTCGGCGGCATCTTCAACCGCGGTGGGGGCGGGCGCGCCCGCCCCCAGGCCGTCCGCGGGCGCGATCTGGAGACCGAAATCGACCTGAGCTTCGACCAGGCGATCAACGGCACCCAGATCAGCGTCACGGTGCCGAAGCAGGAGCGCTGCGAGACCTGCCACGGCTCCGGCGCGGCGCCCGGCACCTCGCCGGTCACCTGCCCGCGCTGCGAAGGCCGCGGCATCGACCCGCAGAACCAGGGCTTCTTCTCGATCAGCCAGCCGTGCCCGCAGTGCGGTGGGGCGGGCGAGATCATCGAGAACCCCTGCCCCACCTGCGGCGGCTCCGGCGTCACCCAGCAGAGCAAGCGCTACAAAGTCAACGTCCCCGCCGGGGTCAAGGACGGCACCCGGATCCGGCTCGCCGGCAAAGGCGAGGCGGGGCCGCGCGGCGGTCCGAACGGCGACCTCTACGTGACCACGCGGGTCGCCTCCTCCCCGGTCTTCCGCCGGCTCGACGACGGCAACCTCGAGGTGACGGTGCCGATCACGATCCCGGAGGCGGTGCGCGGCGGGACGATCGAGGTGCCGACGCTGGAGGGTACGAAGAAGATCAAGGTCGCGCCCGGGACGAAGCACGGAGCGCTGCAGCGCCTGCGCGGCGAGGGCGCCCCGAAAGGCAAGGGCAAGGGCCGCGGCGACATCCGTTATCGCCTCGAGATCGAGGTCCCCGAAGACTTGAACGAGGAGCAGCAGAAGGCGGTCGACGAGCTGGCGAGCGCCCTCAACGGGCACGACCCGCGCGCCGACCTGTTGCGAAAGGCAGGTGTGTGATGGCGCACTACCGCCGACAGGTCACGAAGGTGAACGCGACCTTCGACGACGACCAGGGCGTGTTCATGATCTCGGTCGCCGCCGAACTCGCCGAGATGCATCCGCAGACCCTGCGGATCTACGAGACGCGCGGGCTGATCGCGCCGAAGCGCTCGCCGAAAAACACCCGCCTCTACAGCCGGCGCGACGTCGAACGACTACGCCGGATCCAGGAAATGACCGCCCAGGGCCTGAACCTGGTCGGGGTCGAGATGGTCCTGGACCTGGAAGAGCAGGTGGCGCAACTGAAAGAGAGAGTGAGAGAACTGGAAGGAAGAGGAGAGGCTGATGCAGCCGGATAAGTTCACCCAGAAATCGCAAGAAGCGATCGCCGCGACCCTCGAGCTGGCGCGCGGCCATCGCAATCCCGAGGCGACCCCTGCGCACCTGTTGGTGTCGCTGCTCGAACAGACCGAGGGCCTGGTCGTGCCGATCCTGCAACGGGTTGGTGCCGACACCGCGACCGTCGTGGCGCGCGCCCACGAGGCGGTCGCGGCGCTGCCGAAACTCGGCGGCACCTCCACCGAGGAACCGCGCCTGTCGTCGTCCCTGGCCTCGACCCTCCGCATCGCCGAGCGCGAAATGGGGCGCGACGGCTCGAGCCTGATCTCCACCGACCACCTGCTGCGGGCGCTGACCGAGGACCCGGGCGTCGGCGACATCCTGCCGCCGAAGGGCGAGCTCGACGCGGCGGTGGCACAGGTCCGTCCCAATCCCGTGACGACCGACAACCCTGAGTCGACCGCGCAGGCGCTGGAGAAATTTGGCCGCGACCTGACCGCCGACGCGCGCTCGGGGAAGCTCGATCCGGTGATCGGGCGCGACGAGGAGATCCGGCGCGTGATCCAGGTGCTGTCCCGGCGGACGAAGAACAACCCGGTGCTGATCGGCGACCCCGGCGTCGGCAAGACGGCGATCGTCGAGGGCCTCGCCCAGCGGATCGTCGATGGCGACGTGCCGGAGAGCCTGCGCGATCGTCGCGTGATCGCGCTCGACATCGGCTCACTGCTGGCCGGATCGAAATACCGCGGCGAGTTCGAGGAGCGGCTGAAAGCTGTCCTCAACGAGGTGCAGGAGGCGGAGGGCCAGATCGTCCTCTTCCTCGACGAGCTTCACACCATCGTCGGGGCCGGCGCCGCCGAAGGCGCCGTCGACGCGGCGAACCTGCTGAAGCCGATGCTGGCGCGCGGCGAGCTGCGCGCGGTCGGCGCGACGACGCTGGACGAGTACCGCAAGCACATCGAGAAGGACGCGGCACTGGAGCGACGCTTCCAGCCGGTGCTCGTCGGCGAGCCCGACATGCAGGACACGATCGCGATCCTGCGCGGGCTGAAGGGGCGCTACGAACAGCACCATGGCGTGCGGATCACCGACTCGGCGATCGTCGCCGCGGCGACGCTCTCGGAGCGCTACATCGCCGACCGCTTCCTCCCCGACAAGGCGATCGACCTGATCGACGAGGCGGCCTCGCGACTGAAGATCGAGATCGACTCGGTGCCGACCGAGATCGATGAGGTCGCCCGCCGGATCCAGCAGCTGGAGATCGAGCGCGAGGCGCTGAAGAAGGAGACCGACGACGCCTCGAAGGCGCGGCTTGCCGCACTCGAGGAGGACCTCTCGAACCTGCGCGAGACGGAGACCGAGCTGCGCGCCCGCTGGCAGAACGAGAAAGAGCCGATCGAGGAGATGAAGGCAGCGAAGGCCGAACTCGAGGAAGCGCGGGTGCAGGTCGACCAGGCGAACCGCGAGACCGACCTGCAGCGCGCGGCCGAACTCCAGTACGGGCTGATCCCGGAGCTGGAGGGCAAGGTCAAGGACGCCGAAGCGCGACTCGCCGAGCTGCACG
The DNA here is from genome assembly GCA_963782515.1 of uncultured Actinomycetes bacterium. Lineage (GTDB taxonomy): Bacteria > Actinomycetota > Thermoleophilia > Solirubrobacterales > 70-9 > VAYN01. The sequence continues at coordinate 539,206 of CAWAJY010000006.1, forward strand.
CCGGCGACGGCGGCACGATGCTCGCCGACGAGGTGACCGAGGAGGACGTCGCCGAGGTGGTCGCCAAATGGACCGGCATCCCGGTCAGCCGCCTGATGGAGGGCGAGGTCGAGAAGCTGATCAAGATGGAGGACCGCCTCCACGAACGGGTGATCGGCCAGCAGGAGGCGATCGAAGCGGTGTCGAACGCGCTGCGGCGCTCGCGCGCCGGGCTCTCGGACCCGAACCGGCCGATCGGCTCGTTCCTCTTCCTCGGCCCGACCGGGGTCGGCAAGACGGAGCTGGCGAAGGCGCTGGCCGAGTTCATGTTCGACTCCGAGCAGGCGATCGTCCGCCTCGACATGTCCGAGTACATGGAGAAGCACACCGTGTCGCGGCTGGTCGGCGCGCCTCCCGGCTACGTCGGCTACGAGGAGGGCGGCCAGCTGACCGAGGCGGTCCGGCGGCGCCCCTACGCGGTGGTCCTGCTCGACGAGATCGAGAAGGCGCACCCGGACGTCTTCAACACTCTGCTGCAACTGATGGACGACGGCCGGCTCACCGACGGCCAGGGCCGCACGGTCAGCTTCACCAACACGGTGCTGATCATGACCTCCAACGTCGGCTCCGACCGGATCGTCGGGGACCAGGTGGACGAGGGCATCCGCGAGGCGATCGAAGAGGTGCTGGCGTCGACGTTCAAGCCGGAGTTCCTGAACCGGATCGACGACACGGTCATCTTCCACCGCCTCTCCAAGGCCGACATCGGCCGGATCGTCGAGCTGCAGGTCCACCAGCTGGTGGGACGGGTGGCGGAGCGCGGCATCGCGATCGAGCTCTCCGACGACGCCCGCACCCTCCTCGGCAACCTCGGCTACGACCCCGTCTACGGAGCGCGCCCGCTGAAGCGCGTGATCCAGAAGCAGCTGGTCGACAAGCTGGCGCTGAAGATCCTCGAGGGCGAGTTCATCGAAGGCGACACCGTCCGCGTCGACGCCGCCGACGGCGCCCTCGTCTTCGAGCGCGCGGGCGCCGAGGCTCCGGCCGCGGCCTGAGGAGCCGCGGTGGGCGGTTCGCTGCGGGCGTTGTGCCGGCCGCAGCGGCCGTCCGAGATCGGTCCTGGGCGCCTCATGGCGGTCCTGGCAGGCTGTGACCGCCATGAGACGCCCAGGACGTGAGGGAGTTTCAGGGATGAGGACACGGGTCCGGCGGAGGTCGGACTTACGTGATCGTCCCGCGCGAGAGAAGCCGGGGAGAGCCGGCACCTCCCCCGACCTCGCCCCGATCCGTGACGAAGATGCCGGGAACGTCACACCCCCGCGCGCTCCGGGTCACCTCCCGGCACCGGGATCGAGGTCCCGGGGAGTGCGGGCGACCTGAGTGAACCTATGCGTAACCAGGGTCGCCCGCGCCTCCGTGACCGTCGGACGACACGCACGGAAGCGTGGAGTTCCCACGGTCTCTGTGACGAGGTCGGACTCCCGTCACGGATCCGTGTCCCTCCCGTGCGCCTTGCGTGACCCGCACGCGAGGGTCCCTCATCGCTCCCCATGGACCCGGCCGTCCGGACGCCAGTCTTGCGAGGGCCACATTCCCCATTCCGACCGCTTCGACACCCCAGTTCTGATGTAACGGATACGTAAAAATGGGGAGCGAGGGCGCAATCCCGCAGCCGGCTCAGGGAATCGGCGGGAGATGCCGAAACAACGACCCGGAAAGTGCTCTTACACTCTGGGAAGAAGAAGATGGACGAGAGCGATCAGAAGCGGCAGCTGATCGACGAGCAGACCGAGGGCACCGGACGCCTACGGAGCGGCGTCGAGAGCGCACGCGACGGCATGGGCCGGGCGCGGGAAATGAGCTTGGACGGAGCCCGGGCCGGCCTCGGCCGGACGCGGCTCGCGGTCGAGGACGCGGGCTGGTTCCTGCGCCGGCAGGTGGCGTGGCCGGTCGAGGACCGGATCGAACGGCTCGGACGGCGCGGCGCGATCGGGGTCTTCGGGGGTGGCGGCATCGCGGTTGCGGGTGTCGTCGCGGCGCTGGTGATCGCCGGGTCCGGTGGCGCCGGTGGGAACGCCGGGACCACGGAGGCCTTCGTCAACCCGCAGCGCCCCCCGGCTCCCTCGCCCGCGGCGGTCGCGCCCACTCCCGGGCCGAAGAAGAAGGTGGCGAAGGCGACCGGCCCCACCCTCCACGGGGCCCCGCCGGACTTCTCCGCCGCCAAGGACGTGCAGGCGGGGGTCGGCGACGGCAAGGCCGTCGGCGGCAGGCAGGGCGGCAGTGGCGACAATGCGCCGGCGAAGCGCGGCGCGGCGAGCGGCAACGGCGGCGCGACGAGCGCGAACGGCGCGACCACCGGTGGCGCCACGGCAGGACGAGGTGCGGCGGCCGAAGACACGCCCGCCTCGACGGCGAAGATCGGCGCGACCCCCGCGGCGAGCGCCTCGGCGCAGGCGCAGGCCTCGAGCCTGGCGAAGGCGAGCGGCGGCGGCGCGGTCGCCGAAACGGGCGACGGCAACGACGCTGCGAGCGGCAAGGAAGGCAGCGGGCTGACCGGTCCGCCGGCGCCGAAGGCGGCGAAGAAGGTCGCACGGCGCTTCGCCGAGGCCTTCGTCGTCTACGAGGTCGGCGGGATCGACATGAAAGTCCGCAAGGCCTTCAACCAGACGAGCACGAAACAGCTCTCGCGCTCCCTCCTGCACCGACCCCCGCGCCAGCCCGCCAGCGTCAGCGTGCCGCGGGCGAAGGTCGTGAACGTGGTCGCCGGCCCGTCCCATGGGAAGGTCTACACGGTCAGCGTCTCCCTGCTTCGCGTCGGGGTGACCAGCGAGCTCCGGATCGAAATGGAACAGGGCGTCGGCAAGAAGTGGCAAGTCACGAACGTCCTCGGCTGAGCTGATGCCCGCCTACCCCCGCAAGCTCCGCGCGGTCGCCGCTGCCGGCGTCCTCACCGTCGCCCTCGCGCTGCCGATCGGCGTCGCCGCGGCGGCCGAAAACGGCGAACCCACGCACGGCGCGACCCTGGGGGCGCCGGTCGAAAGCAGCCCCCTGGCACCGGCGACGGAAGCGGTCGCGCCGAGCAAAGGTGGCGGGGGCGCCGGTTCCGGGAGCGAAGGCACGAGCGGGACCGAAGGCGGGTCCGGGAACGAAGGCGGGTCCGGGACAAAGGGCGGGTCCGGGACCGGAGGCTCGAAGGCAGGCGGCGGCGAAGGCGTGGTCGAAAACGCGCCGCTGACCCCGGAAGCGATCCGCCACCCCAAGCTCCCCCCGGCCTCCGGTGGGACGGTCGCCGAAGGACCGACGAAGGGCGAGGAAGAACTCGCCGAAGCCGGGACCGAAGAAGAAGCCGACGAAGCGGCGCGCCGGGCCGGCGAAGAAGCCGGGACCAACCTGCCCGCGCCGGTCCTGCAGATCCCCTCGCTGACCGCCTCGGCCTGCGCGACGACCGCCGTCCCGCCGCAGCTGATCCCGATCTACCAGCGCGCCTCGGCCGCTTACGCGCTCGGCCCCCAGGGCCCCGCGGTCCTCGCCGGGATCAACGCGGTGGAGACCGCCTTCGGCACGAACCTCGGCCCCTCCTCCGCCGGCGCCGTCGGCTGGATGCAGTTCATGCCTTCCACCTGGGCCACCTACGGGGTCGACGCCAACGGCGACGGCGTCGCCGATCCGAACAACCCCGAAGACGCGATCTTCGCCGCCGCCCGCTACCTGTCCGCCGCCGGCATGCCCACCGACACCTACGGCGCGATCTTCGCCTACAACCACGCCGACTGGTACGTCTCCGAGGTCCTCGCCAACGCCGGCTGCTATGCCGGGGAAATCGGCGACACCGCCTTCACCGCGGCGGGCCTCAGCCCGCAGATCGAAGTGCTGCGCTGCGAAGCGGCGCCGGGCTGGAAGAAGCAGATCCCCGCCGAATATCTCGAAGCCTTCGAGGCCGCGGCGGCGCGCTACGAACTCGGTAAGCGGGGTGTCTGGGCGCTCGCCGCGATCGCCCGCCTGGAGTCGAACTTCGGCCGCGGGATGGACAAGAAGCAGCTCGAAGAGACCGGCCCGCTCGGCCTCGAAGCGAGCGAGTGGAGGCAGTTCCGCGTCGACGGCGACAGCGACGGGCACATCGAACACGCCGACATCTTCGACTCCGCCGCGACGCTCGCGCGCGAGATCTGGTCGAAGGGCTCACTGGAAGCCGGCGTCTTCGCCCACAACCAGGCCGAGTGGTACGTCGAGGAGGTCCTCGCCGACGCCGCAGAAATCGAAGGCGGCTGCAAGACCCACTACGTCGACTGGCGGGTCGCCCCGCTCGCCACCGAAACGCAGGTCCCCGGCGCCGAAGCCGCGATCGGGCCGAACGGCCTCGCCGCCGCCCCGACGAGCGCGCCGCCCGCGGTCAACGCCGCGATCGCCGCCGCCAACTCGATCGCCACCACCCCCTACGTCTGGGGCGGCGGCCACGCCTCCTTCTACAGCTACGGCTACGACTGCTCCGGCGCCGTCAGCTTCGCCCTCTACGGCGCCGGGCTACTGGACACGCCGCTCACCTCGGGCTCGCTGGAGAGCTACGGCGAACCGGGCCCCGGCAAGTGGATCACGATCTACGCCAACGCCACCCACACCTACATGGTGATCGCCGGGCTGCGCTGGGACACGGTCGGCGACGCCGAAGGCACCGGCCCCCGCTGGCACGCCGAACCGCCCTACCCGGAAGGGTTCGTGGTCCGGCATCCTGCGGGATACTAGATTCCCCCCTGAGTCCAGGGGAACGAGTCTTCGGGAGGAGACGTGATGGGGGCTTTGTCGCGCTCGCGACCATGGCTGGTGATGGTGATCGTGGTCCTGGCGACCCAGGCCGTGCTCGCCGGGTCGGCGGGCGCGTCCCCGGACGACACCACCGGGATCACCAACGCAGGTGACAACCTGCGCACCGGCTGGTATCCCGATGAAGGCTCGCTGACGCCCTCGCTGGTGAAGGGGAACACCTTCGGCCGTCTCTGGACCGCCAGCGTCGAAGGCCAGGTGTACGCGCAGCCCTTGCTGGCCGACGGCACCCTTGTCGTCGCCACCGAGAAGAACCGGGTCTACGGTCTCGACCCGAAAACCGGCGCGCAAAAATGGTCGGAACCGCTGAGCCTGGGGACGCCGTGGAACCCGAGCGACATCGGATGCGGCGACCTCACCCCGTCGATCGGCGTCACCTCCACCCCGGTCTTCGACCCCGCGACCCACACGATGTACATGACCCACAAGACTTACGCGTCCGGCAGCTCCGGGACCGCCCGTTGGTTCATGGATGCCGTGAACGTGGAAACCGGGCACGAGCAGACGGGCTTTCCGGTCCAGCTGAGCGGCGCCGCGCAGAACTACCCCAACGTCAACTTCGCGCCGACCACCGAGTTGCAGCGTCCCGGCCTGTTGCTCCTGAACGGCGTCGTCTACGCCGCCTTCGGGGGGCACTGCGACATCCGGCCGTGGCGCGGGTGGGTCTTCGGCGTCTCCACCCAGACCGGGCAGGTGACGTCGCGATGGGTCGACAACGAAACCGAAGAAGGCGCCGGCATCTGGCAATCCGGGGCCGGCATCACCTCCGACGGCCCCGACACGATCCTGCTGAGCACCGGCAACGGTGGGGCGCCGACCACGCCGACCCCTGGCAACACCCCGCCCTCGAACCTCGGCGAGTCGATCGTCCGCCTGCGGGTGCAGCCGAACGGCGAACTGAAACCGGTCGACTTCTTCGCCCCGTTCGACGCCCAGCAGCTCGACGACAACGATGCCGACTTCGCTTCCGGCGGGGTGACCGGCCTGCCTCAGGAATACTTCGGCACCACGGCGCTCCCCCACCTGGCGGTCGCGGTCGGCAAGGAGGGATACGTGTACCTCTTGAACCGCGACGACCTCGGCGGCTACCGGCAGGGGTCCGGGAGCGGCGACGACGTCGTGCAACGCCTCGGCCCGTTCGGCGGCGTCTGGTCGCGTCCGGCGGTCTGGCCGGGGGACGGCGGCTACGTCTACATCCCGACCTCCAGTGGAGCCTCCGGTGGCGGCACGTTCGACGTCTACAAGTACGGGCTGACCAGCGGCGGCCAACCCTCTCTCGCCCGAGTCGCGATGGCGACGGAAGCGTTCGGCTGGGGCTCGGGCGCGCCCGTCATCACCTCCGACGGGACCACCTCCGGGAGCGCCATCGTCTGGCTGACCCGGGCCACCGACCGGACCGGCGCGGGCGGCCAGCTGCGAGCGTTCGAAGCGCTGCCCTCCGGCGGCAAACTGGTGGAAATCTTCAACTCGTCGATCGGCACGGCGTCCAGCTACAGCGTTCCGGGAGTCGGAGCCGGGCGAATCTACGTCGGCAATCGCGAAGGCAAGGTCTTCGCCTTCGGCTCGCCCGTGACCCCGGTGCTGACCGGCTCCGCGGTGAGCTTCGCCACCACGACGACCGGCCAGAGCAGCACCCAGACGGCAACCCTCACCGCCACCGAAGCGCTGACCGTGACCGGACTCGGCACGAGCTCCAGCCAGTACACGCTCGGCACCCCCTCAGTGGCGCTGCCCGCACACCTCGTCGCCGGACAGTCGATCTCGGTGCCGATCACCTTCTCGCCCAGCGGTGCGGGACTTGTCAGCGCCGCCCTGACGGCGACCACCGCGACGGGGGCCGAAGCCACGATCTCGCTCAGCGGCACCGGGCGCATCCCGGCGGCCACGCTCGCCGTCTCCCCGCCGGTCGTCTCCTTCGGCGGGACCGCGATCGGCGGCCATCTGACCGAATCGCTGACCATCCGCAACGACGGCGCGGAACCGCTGACGATCACCCATGTGGACACCCCCGACGCCCCGTTCTCCGCCCTCGGGGCACCGACGGCGGGGACGACGATCGCGGGTGGCTCCGCGCTCTTGTTGACGCTCGAATTCAACCCGACGGTGCTCGGCGCCTTCGAAGGAGGCCTCGGTCTGGAAACCACGGCCGGCGACGTCGCGGTGCCGCTGACCGGCACCGCGGGTACCCCTGGCCACCTGCAGATCAGCGGTGAAGCGGTCGACTTCGGGGCGCTCGCGATCGGCACCACGGCGTCGCGGTCGTTCACGATCGGGAACACCGGCGGCACCACGGTCACCATCAACAAGTCGAAGCCGCCGGTCGGTGGCGACTTCACCGCGACGACCCTGCTGCAGGAGGGGGAAACGATCAGACCCGGGCAGAGTGTGGTCGAGACTGTCAACTTCACCCCGAGCGGCCCCGGGCCACAGACGGGCACCTGGGCGATCAACGGCGACGACACGACCGGCCTCCATGAAGTCCGGTTCACCGGCACCGGCAAGGTCCTGGAACCGGCGACGCTGCAGATCGCTAGTTCGGTCGGCGCCCCGCCGGGCTCCTCACAGGTGTCGACCAAGCTGACGGTGAGTGGCTCCTGCCCGGGAAGCTTCGCCGCGGGGCCCCTTGGTGGTGGCGAAGCCTCGACGGTGGCGCCGGCAGGCGCCCTGGCGGGAGAACTCTGCGCCATCGACGAGGCGGCCCCGGCGGGAGACGGCGGGTCGTGGGAGGCGGTCGCGGTGATCAACGGCGGCCCCCCGCTGACGCTCGCCGAACGCGAAGGAAAATTCACGATCCCCGCCTTCGTCCTCCGTGCCGGGGTCAACACGGTTGACCTGAGCGATACCTGGACGGCGCCGGCGCCGGGTGGAGGCGCGACGGACGCTGCCGGTGCCTCCCCGCCCGCAGCCGCGAAGCACCGGCGGCGGCACAAGCATCGACGCCGACATCGCCATCGAAAGCACCACCACGGCCATCGGCATCACCTCGGTCATGGGAACAACGCCCACCGGGTAGTGGCCGGACGAGCGAACGGTCACTAGTCATCTAAGATTCCAGGGGAGGAGCCATGCCGACTTATCTGATGCTGACCAACCTGACCGCCGAGGGCCTACGGACCCTGAAGAACAACCCGGGCCGGACGTCCGAGGTGAACAAGGAGGTCGAACAGATGGGTGGCAAGGTCGTCACCCAGTACGCGACGCTCGGCGAGTACGACTTCGTCACGGTGATCGAGGCTCCCGACGAGCGGACGATGGCGAAGATCTCGGTGGAGCTCGGGTCGCGCGGCACGATGACCAGCCGCACGCTGACCGCGATGCCCGCCGGGGACCTCACCGTTTGAAGGCGCTGGTAGTCGGCGGCGGCGGCCGCGAGCACGCGATCGTCCGGGCGCTGCGGCGCTCGGTGACGGCACCGGAGGTGCTCTGCGCGCCCGGCAATGCGGGGATCGCGGCGGACGCCGCCTGCTTTCCCGAGGTCGCAGCGGACGACGTCGAGGCGATCGTCGCCCTGGCGAGGGAGCAGGGCGTCGACCTGGCGGTGATCGGCCCCGAGGCGGCGCTCGTGGTCGGCGTCGTCGACGCGCTCGAGGCAGCAGGCGTGCCGGCCTTCGGCCCGAGCCAGGCGGCGGCCGAGCTGGAGGGATCGAAGGCCTTCGCCAAGGAGCTGATGGCGGCGGCCGGCGTGCCGACGGCGTCACACACTCATCTGCGCAGCCGCGAGGAGGCCGAGGCCGCTCTCGCCGCGACCGACTACCCGACCGTACTGAAGGCCGACGGCCTCGCCGCGGGCAAGGGAGTGATCCTCTGCGCCGACGAGGCCGAGGCGCGTGGCGCGCTCGACGTCTACTTCACCGAGCGGCGCTTCGGCGCGACCGCGGTGGTGATGGAGGAGTTCCTCGAGGGCGAAGAGCTCTCGCTGCTGGCGCTCTGCGACGGCAAGAACGTCGTCCCCCTCTCCCCCGCCCAGGACTACAAGCGGATCTTCGACGGCGACGAGGGGCCGAACACCGGCGGCATGGGCAGCTACTCGCCGGTGCCGGGACTGGCGGGCGCGGCGGAGGTCGCCGAGATCGTCGACAAGGTCCACCGGCCGATCGTCGCGGCGATGGCCGAGCGCGGCACGCCCTTCCATGGCGTGCTCTACGCCGGGCTGATGATGACCGCCGACGGTCCCAAGGTGATCGAGTTCAACGTGCGCTTCGGCGACCCCGAGACCCAGGCGGTGCTGCCGCGGCTGCGCTCCGACATCGTCGGCCTCTTCCGCGCCGCGCGCGAGCCGGGAGGCCTCGCCGGGATGAGCGCGGAGTTCGACGACGACTGGGCCGTGACCGTGGTGCTGGCCTCAGCCGGCTACCCGGATACCTCCTCCAAGGGCGACGTCATCCGCGGGCTGGACGAGGCGGCGGCGATCGCCGAGGTGACCCATGCCGGGACCGCATCCCAGGGTGGCGAGATCGTCACCGCCGGCGGGCGCGTCCTCAACGTCACCGGCCTCGGACCCGACCCGGCCGCGGCCCGCGATCGTGCGTACGATGCGGCAGGACGCATCTCCTTCGACGGAATGCAGCTCCGCCGCGACATCGCCGCCCGCGCGGTCGATCGAGTTTCCAGTCCCTGACTCAAACCGCCCCGATTGGAGCACCCGATGAGTGACATCGCCGACCCGAATCCGCCCGAGATCGGCACCGCCGAGCTGCCCGAGCCCGACCCCGAGGTCGAGGCCGAGCTGGAGCGGATCGAGGAGAACTTCGCCGCTTCCGGCCCGCTGGTCGGGATCCTCGTCGGATCGAATGAGGACCTGGCACGGATGCTGCCGGCGGAGGAGTACCTCTCCGAACAGGGGGTCGCCTCCGAGGTGCGGGTGATGGACGCCGCGGACGCGGTCGGCCGGTACTGCGAGAGCGCGCGGGCCAACGGCCTGAAGGTGATCATCGTCGGGGCGGGGATGAGCACGGCGCTGCCGGGGATCGCCGCCGCCCACACCGACCTGCCGGTGATCGGCGTGCCGCTCGCCGGCGAGGGTCTCGACGCGGCCGACGCGCTGCTGGCGACGGTGCAGGTGCCCGCCGCGACGCCGGTCGCCTGCGTGGCGGTCGACGGTGCCGAAAGCGCGGGTATCCTCGCGGCACGGATAATCAACGCATGATCCCGCGCTACACCCGCCCCGAGATCGGCACCGTCTGGACCCAGCAGGCGAAGCTCGAGACCTGGCTCGAGGTCGAGCTGGCGGCGACCGAGGCGTGGGCCGCGGAGGGCGTCGTCCCGGCCGGGGTCGCGGCGGCGGCCCGCGAGCGCGCGGCGTTCACGGTCGAGGCGGTGGACGAGCGGGAGAAGGTCACCGACCACGACATGGCGGCCTTCGTCGACGTCGTCGCCGCGTCGGTCGGGCCCGAGGGCGCCCAGTGGCTCCACTACGGCTTGACCTCCTCCGACGTGCTCGACACGGCGCTGGCGCTGCAACTGAAGCGGGCCGGCGCGATCCTCGTCAGGGGCGCGAAGGAGTACCGGGACGCGCTGATCGACCGGGCCCTGGAGGAGCGCGACACCCTCTGCGTCGGGCGCACCCACGGCGTGCACGCCGAGCCGACCACCTTCGGGCTGCGGCTGGCGGGCTTCGCCTTCGAGGCGGACCGCAACCTCGGGCGCCTGGAAGAGGCGTTCGCCGAACTCGCCTACGGCAAGCTCTCCGGCGCGGTCGGGACCTACGCCTCGGTGCCGCCGGCGGTCGAGGCGCGGGTGATGGAGAAGCTCGGCCTCGCGATCGAGCCGGCCGCCACCCAGGTGATCCCGCGCGACCGTCACGCCGAGCTGACCGCGACCATCGCCCTCTCCGGCGCCGGCCTCGAGCGCTTCGCCACCGAGATCCGCAACCTGCAGAGAACCGAGGTCCGCGAGGTCGAGGAGCCGTTCCGCACCGGCCAGAAGGGCTCCTCGGCGATGCCGCACAAGCGCAACCCGATCCGCACCGAGCGGATCACCGGCCTCGCCCGCGTCCTGCGCGGCTACGCCCAGACCGGCTTCGAGGACGTCGCCCTCTGGCACGAGCGCGACATCTCCCACTCCGGCGCCGAGCGGGTGATCCTCCCCGACTCGACCATCGTCCTCGACTACATGCAGAGCCTCGCCACCAGCGTCGCCTCCGGCATGACCCTCCACCGCGACCGCATGCGCGCCAACCTGAACATCACCCACGGCGCCCTCTTCAGCCAGCGCGCCCTGACCGCCCTGGTCGAGTCCGGGATGTCCCGCGACGACGCCTACCGCGTGGTCCAGGAGAACGCCCAGAAGGCCTGGGACACCGGGACCGAATTCCGCGACCTCATCGGCGAGGCCGCCCCCCAGCTCGACCTCGACGCGGTCTTCGACTACGGCGCCTACCTGACGCACGTCCCCGAGATCCTGGGGCGGTTGGAAGCCATCCGGGGGTAGGGGCGGGGGAACCGGTCGCCTCGAAGCTGGCGTCCGGGGTACAAGGGGTGCGGCCGTCTCGGAAGGCGGACCTCGTCACAGAGACCGTGGGAACTCCACGCTTCGGTACGTGTTGTCCAACACCGACCGCTGTGCGGGAGGGTGACGGGAGTCCGACCTCAACCGCTGACAGTTGCCACTGCCGACCGGCAGGACCAAGGACGCCGGCACCACGGTGAGCTTGGTCAAGAAGTAACAGAAGTGGCGTAGCCGGCCGGCGGCCTGGCGTCTAAGGTGCGAAGCATGATCCTCTACACCTGTGGCAAAGAGACCGCCGGCCCCGGCTTCGCACATCCGTGTGCGAAAGCGGGTCACGCGCTGAGCGCGGCCGGCTACGAGTACGAGATCAAGACGGTGAAGGGATACCGAGCGATGCCGTGGACCTGGGGTTCGCGAAAGGACGACCGCGCCGAGATCCGCAAGCTGTCCGGCACCGATGAGGTCCCGATCCTCGTCCTCGACGACGGTGAGGTCGTCTCCGGGTCCGGCGAGATCGCCAAGTGGGCGAAGGAGCACCCCGCCGCGCGCTCTAGTGCGTGAGGACGACGACGATCAACGCGACAAGCCCGCCGAGCAGCCCCACCACCAGACTGAACCCGACCTGCACGAGAGTGCGCTGCATCGCGGCGAACTGGTGGTTCATCTGCGCTTGGCCGGTATTGAGGTCATCCAGACGCCGGTTCACCTCGTCGAAGCGTTCGCCCACCGCTTTGAAGCGCTCGTCGGTGCGGGTGTACTCGGCCTCGGCGCGGGCGAAACCGGCATCCACCTTCTTCTCGAGCGTGCCTACCCGGACGTCCAGCGCATCGACCTTGGTATCGAGCACTCCTACCCGGACGTCCAGCGCATCGACCTTGGTATCGAGCACTCCTACCCGGACGTCCAGCGCATCGACCTTGGTATCGAGCACTCCTACCCGGACGTCCAGCGCATCGACCTTGGTATCGAGCGTGCCTACCCGGACGTCGAGCGCATCGACCTTGGCGCCGAGCGTGCCTACCTGCACCCCTAGCGCATCCACCTTGGTGTCGACCGCGTCGACTTTCGCGTCCAGCACGTCGATTTTGTCGTCGGTCCAGGTCATGGTGTCCATGGAACCAACGTAGACAAAGAATTACAACGGGTGGTGCGTAAGAAGTAACAATTGTGTGCCAGTTATGCCGCGATTGGCTCACGCGCGGAGCGGCGTGACACGACCACGACCGGGGTGCCGGCACGGGGCGAGAAGGTGATGTTGCGGCGGCCCGTCTTCTCCGGGCGCGGGTCGACCTTGCGGAGGTCGCAACGGGTGATCACCTCGCGCAGGACGATGCGCATCTCGAACTCCGCGAAGGCGGCGCCGAGGCAGCGGCGCACGCCGCCGCCGTAAGGGATCCAGGCGTAGGTCTCGGGCGTGGCTTCGAGAAAGCGCTCGGGACGGAAGGCGAAGGGGTCCGAATAGAGGTCCGGGTTGGTGTGGGTGAGCCAGATCGCGCCGGTGACGTCGGTGCCCGCGGGCAGGTGGAGGTCGTCGGTGACGAGATCCTCGGCGAGGCGACGGCCGGCGAGCGGCACCACCGGGCGCAGGCGCAGCGACTCGGCGATCGTCGCCTTCAGGTAGGCCTCTTCCCCGGCTTCCAGCGAGGCGCGCAGGCGCCCGAGCGCGGCCGGATGCCGGAGCAGCAGGTCGAAGGTCCAGGCGAGCGCCGTCGCCGTCGTCTCGTGCCCGGCGAGGAGCAGCGTCATCAGCTGGTCCCGAAGCTCCTTGTCGTCCATCCGTTCATAACTTTCGTGCTTCGCTCCCTCGCGCTCATCATCACCGGCGATCTCGCTCGGTCGCTCCGCGCTCAGGCCGTCCTCGAACCTCGCCGTCATCAGCATCGAGAGGATGTCCGTGCGCTCCTCGAGGTCGGGGCGCAGACGGTGCTCGGCGATCTCGGCGAAGAGCGCCGCGTCGACCTCGGCGAGGCGCGCGCGGATCTCGGCGAGCGGGTCGGCGCCGGTGCGCCGGGCGAACAGCGCGCGCAGCTGGACCCGGGTCGAGCCGGTCGCCGCGAGCAGGTCCCCGAGCAGCCCCCGCAGGACGTCGAGCCGCGGCCCCTCGGCAACGCCGAAGACCGCACGCAGGATCACCTCCAGCGTGATCGCCTGCATCCGCCCGTGGATCGGGAACTCGCTGCCGGGCTGCCAGGAGTCGATCTCGGCGGTCACGATCTCCCCCACCGTCGCCTCGTAGGAGCGCATCCGCTCGCCGTGGAAGGGCGGCAGCATGAGGCGGCGGCGCGCGATGTGCTCCTCGCCCTCGAGCAGGAGGACCGAGCGCGCGCCGAGGATCGGTTCGAGCGTGAAGGCCCGCCCCGGCGGCAGCCCGTTGCGGCGCTCCGTATATAGGGCCTTCACCGCGGCCGGGTCCGAGATCATCACCATCGGCCGCTCGAACCCGAGGAAGCGGACGCTGAAGGCATCGCCGATCTCCTCCCGGCCCCGCGCCATGAAGGCGAGCGGTCGGAAGCTCCAAGCGAGGGTCTGCCAGAGCGGGCCCCGCGGCAGTTCGGGCGGCAGCGGCATGTTCCGATCATGCCACGGATCGGCGTAGCCGTCGCGGATTTGCGGAGGGAGCGGCCCCGCGCGAGGTGGTCCGGCATCCTGCTTGGCTAGATTGAGGCCATGCCATCGGTGATCGACCTGAAGCTCCTCTCCTCGGGCAAGGTCCGCGAGATCTACGACTGGGACGGCGAGCTCCTGATGGTCGCCTCGGACCGCATCTCCACCTACGACGTCGTCATGCCGACGCCGATCCCCGGCAAGGGCAAGGTGCTGAACCGTATGTCGGTCTTCTGGTTCGGGCTGACCGAGGACATCGTGCCGAACCACTTCATCTCCGAGGACGTGCCGGAGGAGGTCGCCGACCGGGCGATGCGGGTGAAGAAGCTCGAGATGTACCCGGTCGAGTGCGTCGTCCGCGGTTACCTCACCGGCTCGGGCTGGAGGGAATACAAGGAGAGCGGGTCGGTCTGCGGGATCGAGCTGCCGCCGAACCTGCTCGAGTCCGACAAGCTGCCGGAGCCGATCTTCACCCCCTCGACCAAGGCCGAGATCGGCGACCACGACGAGAACATCACCTTGGACCGGGCCGGCGAGATCCTCGGCAGCCGCGCGCTGTTGGACGAGCTGGCACGCCTCTCGATCGAGGTCTACGAACGCGGCGCCGAGCGGGCTGCGCAACACGGGATCCTCCTCGCCGACACCAAGTTCGAGTTTGGCAAGGACGCCGGTGCAGAGGTCGTCCTGGGGGACGAGGTGCTGACCCCGGACTCCTCGCGCTTCTGGCCCGCCGACCGTTGGGAACCGGGAACGACCCCGCCCTCCTTCGACAAGCAGTACGTGCGCGACTGGGCCACCGGCCAGGGCTGGAACAAAAAGCCGCCGGCGCCGGAGCTCCCGGCCGACGTGGTCGAGCAGACGCGGGCGAAATACGTGGAGGCCTACGAGCGCATCACGGGGGAGAGCTTTTGAAGGCACGAGTACTGATCCGTCCCAAGGAGGGAATCCTCGATCCGCAGGGCAAGGCGGTCGAGCGGGCGCTGCCGGCGCTCGGCTTCGAGGGCATCGGCAACGTCCACGTCGGGCGGATGGTCGAGCTGGAGGCCGATGACCTCGAGCACCTCGACGAGCTCTGCGAAAAGCTGCTCGCGAATCCTCTGATCGAGGACTACGAGATCCAGCCCCTGTGATCTGGGGCGTCGTTCAATTTCCTGGCAGTTGCGATGAGCGCGACGCGTTGCACGCCTGCGAAGTGGTGGGCGGCGAGGCGCGGCTGATCTGGCATGAAGACCCCACCCTGGGCGGCGGGGTCGACGGGGTCGTCGTCCCCGGCGGCTTCTCCTACGGCGACTACCTGCGGGCGGGCGCGATCGCCCGCTTCTCCCCGGCGATGGAGGCGGTCGCCGAGCTGGCCGCGACGGGCGGCCCGGTGCTGGGCATCTGCAACGGCTTCCAGGTCCTCTGCGAGGCGGGCCTCCTCCCCGGCGCCCTCCTCCGCAACCAGAACCTCCGCTTCATCTGCAAGCAGGCCGACCTCCTCGTCGTTGATGGGCCGAAAACTCAAGCAGGGCCTGAGTTTTCGGCCCATCAACAGGTGCTGTCGATTCCGCTGAAGCATGGCGAAGGCCGGTATTACGCGCCCGAGGAGATGCTCGATCGGTTGGAAGCCAACGGGCAGGTCGCCTATCGCTACGCGGATGGGCACAACGTCAACGGGTCGTCGCGGGATATCGCGGGGGTGCGGAACGAGGCCGGGAACGTCGTCGGGCTGATGCCGCATCCGGAGCACGCGGTGGATCCGCTCACCGGCTCGATCGACGGACGCAAGGTCTTCGAAGCGCTGGAGCGCTACGCATGAGCGCCCACCGCGAGCTCGGCCTGACCGACTCCGAGTACGAGTTGATCGTGGCGAAGATGGGGCGCGAGCCGAACGTCGTCGAGCTGGCGATGTTCAGCCTGCTGTGGTCCGAGCACTGCGCCTACAAGCACTCGAAAAAGCTGCTCGGCAAGCTCCCGAGCGACGGCCCGCGCGTGGTCATGGGGCCGGGCGAGAACGCCGGCGCGGTCGACGTCGGCTCGGGTTACGCGGTCGCCTTCAAGGTCGAGTCCCACAACCACCCGAGCGCGGTCGAGCCGTTCCAGGGCGCGGCGACCGGGGTCGGCGGGATCCTCCGCGACGTCTTCGCGATCGGCGCCCGGCCGATCGCCGTCCTCGACAGCCTGCGCTTCGGCGAGCTCGACTCGGTCCGCTCCCGCCACCTGCTCGACGGCGCGGTGCGCGGGATCGGCCACTACGGCAACTCGATCGGCGTGCCGAACGTCGGCGGCGAGATCTACTTCGAGGAGCCCTACGAGCACAACTGCCTGGTCAACGCGATGTGCATCGGCTTCGCCAAGACCGAGGAGATGGTGCGGGCGGCCGCCGCCGGGGTCGGCAACACGGTGGTGCTGATGGGCGCGACGACCGGGCGCGACGGGATCGGCGGCGCCTCCGTGCTCGCCTCGGCCGAGCTCGGCGAGGGTGACGACGCGAAGCGCCCGACGGTCCAGGTCGGCGACCCGTTCGAGGAGTCCAAGGTGCTCGAGTGCTGCCTCGAGCTGCTGGAGAAGGGCCTGCTCGTCTCGCTGCAGGACCTCGGCGCGGCGGGCCTCACGTCCTCGGCCGGAGAGATGGCCTCGGCCGGCGGTGTCGGGATCGACATCGACGTCGGCGAGGTGCCGCTGCGCGAGGCCGACATGGAGCCCTTCGAGATCATGGTGTCGGAGTCCCAGGAGCGGATGCTGGCAGTGGTCGAGCCGAGCCGGGTCGCCGAGGTGCGGGCGATCTGCGACAAGTGGCAGACCGGTTCGGCGGAGATCGGCGTCGTCACCGATTCGGGGCACATCCGCATCCTCAGGGACGGCGAGGTCGTCGGCGACATGCCGGTCGAGGCACTGGTCGACGGCTGCCCGCTGTATGACCTGGCGCCCGCCGCGCCCGCCGCCTGGATCTACGGCAACAAGGCGACGCTCCCCGCCGGCGCCGACTCGGCGACGACGCTGATGGCACTCCTCGCCGCGCCCTCGATCGCCTCGAAGAAGTGGATCTTCCAGCAGTACGACTCGATCGTCGGCTCGCGCACCGTGCGGCGCCCGGAGTCCGCCGACGCGGCGGTCCTGCAGCTGCCCGAGTCCGGCAACGCGATCGCGGTCTCGATCGACGGCAACGGCCGCAAGGTCGCCTGCGAGCCGTTCAACGGCACCGTCGAGGCGGTGCTCGAGTGCGCCCAGAACCTCGCCTGCGTCGGCGCCGAGCCGCTCGGCCTGACCAACTGCCTGAACTTCGGCAACCCGGAGAAGCCGGTTCCCTCCTGGCAGCTCGACCGCGCGATCAGCGGCCTCGCTGCCGTCTGCGAGGAGCTCGCCGTGCCGGTCGTCGGCGGCAACGTCTCCCTCTACAACGAGGGTCCCGACGGCCCGATCTACCCGACCCCGGTGGTGGCGATGGTCGGCGAGCTGCCCGACCCGGCGCGCACTGCGCCGAGCAGCTTCGTCAACGAGGGCGACGCGATCGGCCTGCTCGGTCCGTTCACGCCGACCATGCACGGCACCGAGCTCGCCAAGCAGCGGGGTGAGCTGGAGGCCGGGCTGCCGGAGCCGAAGGTCGCCGCGGTCGCCGAGGCCTGCGCGACGGTCCGCGAGGCGGTCCGCGCCGGCAAGGTCGCCTCCGCCCACGACGTCTCCGACGGCGGTCTCGCCTGCGCCCTCGCCGAGTCCGCGATCGGCGCCAGGATCGGCTGCCGCGCCGACCTCCAGGACCTGCGCGAGCGTGGCTGCACCCCCGACGAGGCGCTCTTCGGCGAGGGGCCCGGCGGCTTCGTCCTCTCCGGCGAGCGCGCCGAGCTGGAGGCGCTGGGCGCGCTGATCATCGGCGAGGTCGGCGGCACCACGATCGAGCTCGCCGCCGGCGACCGCAGCCTCATCGTCGGCCTCACCGACGCGACCGAAGCCTGGCGCTCCCTGGACGCAAAGGCAGAATCGGTGGCGGAGCCACCCGCCGACGCCTAGGTTCGGCGCCATGCGGCGTCTCATCCTCGTCCTCGCAGCGATCGCGCTGCTCGCCCCGGCAAGCGCCGGAGCGGAATCGAAGAAACCGTATCCGCGGGTGATCGTGAAGTCCGGGACCGTCCGCCTCTCGGGCCGCACCCTGGTCGGCAGCGTCCTGATGATCAACGACGGCCGGAAGCGCTCCGGGCGCGAAGACGTCGAACTCGGCATCGGCACGGGGCGCTCCAGCGACGGCCAGGAAATTCCGCGGCTGTTGCAGCGGCTGCACGTCAAGCCACTCAAGGTGAAGGAGAAGCAGCGCATCCCCTTCGACCGCCTGATCCCCGCGTCGGTCCTCCCGGGCAAACGGCTGGTCAACGCCTGCGTGAACGGCGGCACCTGCCGGCAGCTCGGCTTCGTCAACGTCCCCGCGCAGCCGGCCCCCGGCGGCGGCCCGCCCGTCTACACGCCCGCTTCGCCGACCTCCCGGTCGGAACCGAACCCACCATCTGGCCTCGTCCCGGCGTCGCTGGAACACGACGTCGCCCCGCCGATCTCCACGGTCCCGACCGATCCGATCGCCTATGACGCCGGGACGCCCTTCCAGGTCACCGGGGGCGCCGTGCCCTATTGGGCGTTCGTCCCGAAAACCTATGACCCGAGCAACCTCACCCCCGCCCCGCTCCTGATCTGGCTGCACGGCTGCGGCGGGGAAAGCGCGGGTGACATCTGGACCGTCGATCCTGGCGCGAGCGGAGGACCGCAGGACTGGTTGACGATCGCGGTGGGCGGGCGCGAAGGCGGCTGCTGGTCACCGAGCGCCGACGAAGCGAAGGTGATGGGGGCACTGGCCGATGTCCAGACCCACTTCAACGTGAACCGGCGGCGGGTGGTCCTCGCCGGCTACTCGTCGGGCGGCGACCTCGCCTACCGCACCGGCTTTCGCCACTCGACCACCTTCCAGGGCCTCCTGATCGAGAACAGCTCGCCGTTCCGCGACACCGAATCGAATGCCGCCGAATCGCTCTCCGCGGCGACGACGAGGCTCCCGATCGTCCACCTCGCCCACACCGGCGACACCACCTACCCGATCGCCGGCGTGCGACAAGAGGTCGGCGAAGTCAAAGCCGCCGGCTTCCCGATCGAACTGATCGAGCGCCCCGGCACTCACTACGACTCACACACCGACAGCGACCTGATCGACTTTCTCCTCCCCTACATCGACGGCTGGTGGCCGAGCTAGGCGGTCGGCATTGCGAGCCGGTGCCGGCCGGCGCCCGGAAGGGACGCGGCCGCGGCGCCGGGTGCGGGGAGGGCTCGGGCCGGTTGAAGCCGGCGCCCAAGGGTGCAAGGGACGCAAGGGCCGGCGGCGAGCGCGGCCGGGGATGTAGGGAGTGACGAGGGATCCTCGCGTGCGGGTCACGCGAGGCGCACGCGAGGGACACGGATCCGTGACGGGAGTCCTACGTCGTCACGGAGACTGTGGGAACTCCACGCTTCCGTGCGTCTTCCTCATGCCCAGGCCCCGGTGAGTTCGCACTTTCTGCCGCTATCCGGACATAACTGCGAACTCATCCTTGGTGGGGGCCCACTTCCATGGGAAAGGTTCACGGAAGTCCGGACTTCGTGACGTCCCTGTGCGGGGTGTTTCACGAACCCCTCACGTCCGATCTCGGACGGGTGCAAGCGCCCCGAGCAACTGGCCGAAGCGCCAACCCGGCCGGGGATCGACCCGCTGGCCCTCCTCACGTAAAGTGAGTAGCGAGTACCCCCCTTACCGCCCGGAGGAAAGCCATGAAGAAGCGCCTGTCCGTCGCGCTGGCGACGGCCGTCGCCGCGACCGCCCTCGTCGGAGCCAACTCGGCCGCCGGCGCCACCGTCTTCGGCAGTGGCTGTACCGCCACCCAGATCACGGATGGGGCGATCTGGGTCTCCACCGGCCACTCGGCCGCGAACACGATGCCGGTCACCGCTCCGTCATCTGGCGTGATCACCGAATGGAGCATCAACACGAACATCGTGATCGAATCCGAAGGCAAGCTGGCGGGCGAATTCCCCCGGGTCCTCCAGCAGCGGCTGCTGGTCCTGCGCGCCGAAGGCGAAGCGTTCAAGGTCGTCGGCGAAGCCTCCGGCGGCCTGCTGAACCTGAAGGGGAGCAACACCTACAACGCGCGCGTGCCGGTCCAGGCCGGAGATTTCCTCGGCATCGCGGGCAACCCGTTCACGGCCTGGTGCGACACGAAAGACCCGACCGACACCTATGCGGGCGCCACCGGCGGGACGCCGGTCGGCTCGATCTTCAAGGTCGAACGGTCGACGGGGCTACAGGTGCCGATCGCGGCGCGGATCGAGCCTGACGTCGACGGCGACGGTTACGGCGACGAAACGCAGGATCAGTGCCCGCAAAGCGCCGCCTACCAGGGCCCCTGCCCGGTGGTCACGGTCAGCTCCCTATCGCTGCCGCATCCGAAGGCGGTGACGGTCTACGTCTCCAGCAGCCTCTCGGCACCGGTCGCGGTCAGCGCGCGGGTGAACCTCGGTAAGGGTAGGACGGCGACCTTGGGCGCGCCGGGCCAGACGGTCGCGCCGGGGACGCTCGGCCGCTTCAACCTCGCCCTCACGAAGCCCGTGCTGAACACCCTCGCGGCGCTGACGACGAAGAAGTCGCTGACGCTGACGATCTCGGCGAGCGCCACCAATGTCACCGGCTCGCCGAGCACCGCGACGAGCAAACTGAAGCTGCGCGGCGAGAGAAAACCGGCGAAGAAGCAGCCGAAGAAGCGCAACCATCACTAGGCACGTTTAATCCCGCTCCGGCGCGGGCAGTTCAGAAGACGGGTAACCGCCTCGGGGGCGGGGCCATCCGTTATGGGAGAACGACTTGACACGCGCCGGGCGAAGCAAGCACTCATCGTCGTGCTGGCGTCGGCCTTGGCCGGGGCCGTGTTGAGCGCCTGCGGCGGGTCAAGTTCCGGGCCGCCCACGCTCACCTTCTTCGTCGCGATCCAGCCGGGCGGGACGATCGAAGCGACCGCCGAACGCTGCACCAAGGAAGCGGACGGCAGATACACGATCAAGCCCGAACTGCTGCCCAACGACGCCACCCAGTCGCGTGAACAGCTGGTCCGGCGCCTGGGCGCGAAGGACAGCTCGATCGACATCATCGGCCTCGACGTCATCCTCACCAGCGAATTCGCCAACGCGGGCTGGATCGCGCCCTGGAAGGGGAAACAGAAAGAGGAAGCGTCAAAGAACGTGTTCCCCAGCGTGCTGAAGACGGCGAGCTTCGAAGGCGAACTGTACGCGTCGCCGTTCAACACCAACACGCAGCTCCTCTGGTACCGCAAGGACCTGGTCAAACAACCGCCGAAGACCTGGGACGAAATGATCGAAGTGGCCGAAGAACTGCCGGAAGCGGGGCAGATCCAGGTGCAGGCGGAACGTTATGAGGGCTACACGGTCTGGGTGAACGCGCTGATCGAAAGCGCCGGTACCTCGATCCTCAGGAGCCCCGAAGAAATCGACCTCGAACAGAAGCCAACCGAAGAAGCGCTCGAAGTGATCGGCAAGCTGGCCCACTCCTCGGCCGCCTCGCCGGAACTGCCGACCTCCAACGAGGACAGCGCCCGGCTCGCCTTCGAGGCGGGCAAGGCGGCCTTCATGACCAACTACACCTTCGCTTTCGCCAGCGCCAAGGAAAACGCCCCGGAAATCAACGAACAGATGGGCGCGGCGCCGTTCCCGCAGGTGAACTCCAACCCGGCCAAACCGCCGCTCGGCGGCTTCAACCTCGCGGTCAGCAACTACTCCAGCCACCAGGAAGAGGCGTTCGAAGCGGCCCTCTGCCTCTCCGGCGAAAAAAGCGAGCTGACCGCGACCGAACTCGACGGCCTGCCGCCGTCCCACGAAAACCTCTACACCAACCCGATCGTGAAAAAGGCCTATCCGGGCTTCGCCGGGCTGGTCAAGGAAGAGGTGGAAGCGGCCGGGCCGCGGCCGGTCACGCCCGCCTACCAGGACGTCACCTCGGCGATCCAGCGCACCCTGCACCCGCCGGAAAGCATCCCCGCCGAAGGCGAGGAAGGTAAGTACGACGAACTGAAGGAAAACCTCGAAGCCGCGGTCAAGCGGGAAGGGCTCCTCTGATGGAGGCGAGCGCACAGCGAGCCGGAAAGCCCGCCGAGCCGCCGGCCGCGAAGCCGGGCAAGGTGAGCTCGCGGACCAGGTCGGAACGCAAACTCGCGTGGATGCTCTGCGCGCCGGCGGTGATCGTGATGCTGGCGGTCACCGCCTACCCGATCCTCTACGCCTTCGTCCTCTCGCTGCAGAAGCTCGACCTGCGCTTCCCCGAACAGACCGAATTCATCGGCCTCGCCAACTACGGCACCGTGCTGAGCTCCGAACTGTGGTGGCTCGACGTCTGGAACACCTTCGTGATCATGGTGATCTCGGTGTCGATCGAGCTCGTGCTCGGGATGGCGATCGCGTTGGTCATGCACCGGGCGATCTTCGGCCGCGGCATCGTCCGCACCGTGGTCCTGATCCCCTACGGGATCATCACCGTCGTCGCCGCGTTCGCCTGGCAGTTCGCCTTCGCCAACGAATCGGGGTTCGTCGACGCCCTGCCTTTCATCGCCGACGAAAAAAACTGGTTCGGCGGCCACATCTCCTCGCTTGCCGTGATCATCATGGCCGAGATCTGGAAAACGACGCCGTTCATGGCGCTGCTCCTGTTGGCCGGGTTGGTGACGATCCCCGACGAGCTCTACGAGGCGGCGCGGGTCGACGGCGCCTCCGCCTGGCAGCGCTTCGTGAAGATCACCCTGCCGCTGATGAAACCGGCGATCCTCGTCGCGCTGCTGTTCCGGGTGCTCGAGGCCTCGCGCGTCTTCGACTCGATTTTCATCATGACCCACGGAGCGCAGAACACGGAATCGGTGTCGATCCTCGGCTTCGAACAGCTGATCAACCGATTGAACCTGGGCGTCGGGTCGGCGATCTCGATCCTGATCTTCCTCGGCGTGTTCGGCATCGCCTTCCTCTTCATCAAAGGCTTCGGCGTGAAAGTCGAAGAAGGAAGGCCGGGGGGAGGCTGAGATGAAGGTCGGAGCCAAGGAGTACTCGCTGTGGACGATCGCGATCACGCTGGTCCTGCTCTTCGCCCTGATCCCGGTCCTGTGGCTGCTGTCGCTCTCGCTGAAGCCGCCGAGCGAGATCGCCGACGGGCGCATCATCCCCGCCAACTTCTCGCTCGACAACTACAAGTCGCTGTTCGAAGGCGGCTGGAGCGGGAGCCCGTTCCTGCACCCGCTGATCAACTCGATCGCGATCGCGCTGATCACCACGGTGATCGCGATCGTCCTCGCCTCTTTCACCGCCTACGCGATCGCCCGCCTCGAATTCCCCGGCAAGCGGGTGATCCTCGCGGGGGCCCTGGCGATCGCGATGTTCCCGCCGATCTCCACCGTCGGCCCGCTCTTCGACATGTGGCGGGCGCTCGGCATCTACGACACCTACCTGGGCCTGATCATCCCCTACCTCACCTTCAGCCTGCCGCTGGCGGTGTACGTGTTGGTGGCGTTCTTCCGTGAGATCCCCTGGGACCTCGAGCAGGCCGCGCAGGTCGACGGCGCCACCCCGTGGCAGGCGTTCCGCAAGGTGATCCTGCCGCTCGCCGCGCCGGGGGTCTTCACCGCCGCGATCCTCGTTTTCATCTTCTGCTGGAACGACTTCGTCTACGCGATCTCGCTGACCTCGTCGGACAGCTCGCGGACCGTGCCCGCCGCGCTCGCCTTCTTCACCGGCGAATCGACCTTCACCGAACCGACCGGATCGATCGCCGCGGCGGCGATCGTGGTCACGATCCCGATCATCGTCTTCGTCCTCGTCTTCCAGCGCCGCATCGTCTCCGGGCTGACCGCAGGCGCCGTCAAGGGATAGGAGCTACACGCAAATGGCAGAGATAGTCCTCGATGGAGTCACCAAGGTGTTCGATGACGGCTACGAAGCCGTCAAAGACCTGAACCTCGACATCGCCGACGGCGAGTTCGTGATCCTCGTCGGCCCTTCGGGCTGCGGCAAGTCGACGGCGCTGCGGATGATCGCCGGGCTCGAGGACATCTCCGGCGGCGAGCTGAAGATCGGCGGCGAGGTAATGAACGACCGCTCGCCGAAGGACCGCGACATCGCGATGGTCTTCCAGAACTACGCGCTCTACCCGCACATGACCGTGCGCGAGAACATGGGCTTCGCGCTCTCCCTCGCCCACGTCGACAAGGCGGAGATCGATCAGAAGGTCGAGGCGGCGGCCGAGAAACCTCGACCTCGTCGAGCACCTCGACCGCAAGCCGGCGAACCTCTCGGGCGGCCAGCGCCAGCGGGTGGCGATGGGCCGGGCGATCGTCCGCGACCCGAAGGTGTTCCTGATGGACGAGCCGCTCTCCAACCTCGACGCGAAGCTGCGCGTGCAGATGCGCACCGAGGTCGCCCGGCTCCAGTCGCGACCTGGGGACGACCATGGTCTACGTCACCCACGACCAGACCGAGGCGATGACGCTCGGCGACCGCGTCGCCGTGATGCGCGCCGGGGTGCTCCAGCAGGTCGGCTCGCCGGCGGAGCTCTACGACGACGCCGAAGAACCTCTTCGTCGCCGGCTTCATCGGCTCGCCCGCGATGAACTTCATGGTCGCCGAGATCGGCGACGGCAAGATCCGCCTGCCGATCGGCGAGGTCGACCCGGCCCACATCGACGGCCTCGAGCTGCCGCAGGCGGGCAAGGTCGTCGCGGGCATCCGGCCCGAGAGCTTCGAGGACGCCGCGATCGTCCAGGACTCGGTCAAGCAGGAACGCGGCCTCACCTTCGAGGCCGAGATCGACATGGTCGAGTCGCTCGGCTCCGACCTCTATGCGTACTTCCACATCGAGTCCGAAGGCGTCCAGTCCGATCAGCTCGCCGACCTGGTCGGCGAGCGCCTCGCCGAGACCGGCGCGGCAGGGATGCGCGAAGGCCACGAGCAGATCGTCGCCCGCCTCGAGCCGACCAGCAAGGTTAAACGCCGCGAGAAAGCCGAGCTCTGGGCCGACACCGCGAAGCTCCACCTCTTCGACCCGGAGTCCGGCGAGCGGCTCTGAGCGGCGTGGGGGCGCCTCCGCCGCCTCAGATCGGATGAAGGCGGGGGCCAGTCGAAACTGGCGCCGGATCCGTCACCGAAGTCCCGGGACGTCACAGAGACCGTGGGAAGTCCACGCTTCCGCGCGTGTTGTCCAACGCTCACGACCGCGCTGCAGTACTTGAAGGCGCTATAGCGCCAGTAAGGACTGCAGCGCTGGATCCGGCCCTCTTTCCAGGCCCGGAAAGTGCCCGAAGGCCGCGGGAAGTGTGTAGTTCCCGGCATCTTCATCAACGATCGGGGCGAGGTGTGCCTTCTCTCGCGCGGACCCTCGACGTAAGTCCGACCTCGGCCCGGACCCGTGCCTGATGTTTCACGAACCCCTCACGTCCTGGGCGTCTCATGGAGGTCACAGCCTGCCAGGACCTCCATGAGACGCCCAGGACGCCCCTCGGACGGCCGCAACCGCCCGAGCCGCGCCCAAAGTGCCCGCCACGGGGGCGCCCCACAAAGCGTCGCCCGCGCACTGGTACCGTCGTGGACATGGCCACGGTCTTCGACCGCATCGACGAGCGACAGCGCGAGTGGATCGCCGCGCGCGAGCTCTTCTTCGTCGGGACCGCGCCGCTTGCCGGCGACGGGCGGGTGAACGTTTCGCCGAAGGGGCCGATGGGCACCTTCCGGGTGCTCGACGACCACACGGTCGCCTACCTCGACATGGTCGGCTCCGGCGCGGAGACGGTCGCCCATCTGCGCGAGAACGGGCGCATCGTGGTGATGTTCTGCGCCTTCGACGGGCCGCCGCGGATCCTGCGGCTGCATGGCCGGGGCGAGGTGGTCGCCGCCGATGATCCTCGGTTCGAGGAGCTCTACGCGCGGGCCGACTTCGAGGCCCCGCACGGGATCGAGGCGGCGCGGCGGGCGGTGATCGTCGTCGAGGTCGAGCGGATCGCCGACGCCTGCGGCTACGGCGTGCCGCTGATGTCCTACGAGGGTGAGCGCGTGCACGCCGAGAAATGGGCGGAGAAGAAGCTGCGGGTGGGCGGCGATGCGGCGATCGCCGACTACATGACGGAGAAGAACACCGAGAGCATCGATGGGCTGCCCGCCTTCGACCTCGGCGACCCCGTCGGCTGAGCTCGCCTGGGACACCCGCAAATTGGGGGGTTATCCGAGGCCGGCCCCGCCCACGACCATTGCTACCCTCCCCGGGTAGGCGATCCGCCTGCGCGTCACGTCGTCCCGACCAACCGGAAAGCGCGCTCCTTGACCACCTTTGAGCGGTTCCCGATCGACCGCGACAAGCCCCGCGACGAATGCGGGGTCTTCGGCGTCTACGCCCCTGGGCACGACGTCTCCCGTCTCGCCTACTTCGCGCTGTACGCCTTGCAGCACCGCGGTCAGGAGTCGGCCGGGATCGCGACCTGCGAGGGCGGCCACATCACCACGCTGCGCGACGCCGGGCTGGTGTCCCAGGTCTTCGACGAGGAGAAGCTGCGGGCGCTGGAGGGCGACATGGCGATCGGCCACGTGCGCTACTCGACCACCGGCGGTGGCTCCTGGGAGAACGCGCAGCCGGTCTGGCGCGACGACGGTCGCGAGGTGGCCCTCGCCCACAACGGCAACCTGACCAACGCGGTCGAGCTGTGGAGTGAGCTGAAGGGGCTCGGGATCAACTTTCGCGGGACGCGCGACTCGGAGATCATCGCGGCGCTGCTGTCGTCCCACGGTGGCAAGCTGATCGAGGACGCGGTCGAAGACGTGATGCCGCGCCTGGAGGGCGCCTACTCGACCGTGGTGATGACCAAGCACGCGATCGTCGCCTTCCGCGATCCCCACGGGATCCGGCCGCTCAGCCTCGGCCGGCTCGGCGACCGCTTCGTCGTCGCCTCGGAGAGCTGTGCCTTCGACATCATCGGCGCCGAGCTGATGCGGGAAGTCCATCCCGGCGAGATGGTCAGCCTGACCGAGCGCGGGCTGGAGACGCGGCAGGTCGTGCGCGGCGTGAAGCGCTCCTCGTGCGTCTTCGAGCACATCTACTTCTCCCGGCCCGACAGCCGCATGGAGGGCAACGTGCTGCAGCAGTCGCGCGGGCGGATGGGTGAGATCCTCTGGCGCGAGGCGCCGGTCGATGCCGACCTGGTCATCTCGGTGCCCGACTCCGGCAACCCGGCCGCGGCGGGCTTCGCCCGCGCCTCGGGGCTGCCGCGCGACGACGGCCTGATCAAGAACCGTTACGTCGCCCGCACCTTCATCCAGCCCGGGCAGGAGCTCCGCAAGCACGGCCTGCGCCTCAAGTTCAACCCGCTGCCGGAGATCGTCGCCGGCAAACGGATCGTCGTCGTCGACGACTCGATCGTGCGCGGCAACACCACCCGGCAGATCGTCGGGATGCTGCGCAAGGCGGGAGCGCGCGAGGTGCACATGCGGATCTCGGCGCCGCCGATCCGCAACCCCTGCCACTACGGCGTCGACATGTCGACTCGCGAGGAGATGATCGCCCACGGCCGGACGGTCGACGAGATCGCCGACGAGCTCGACTGCGACACCCTCGCCTACCTCTCGATGGAGGGCGTGTACGAGGCGATCGGCGGCAGCCCCGAAGACCACTGCGACGCGTGCTTCAGCGGGCACTACCCGCTCGGCGACCCCGAAGAGGCAAACGGCAAGTTCGCCCTCGAGGACATCGCCGTCATCCCGGCGAGCTGACGACCGCCGTCACCTCGACCTGAGGCGGCGTGGATCGCCCTTGGAGGGCGTGGAGTTTCGGGCCGGCGCAGATGGGCGAGCGTGAGGCCCAGCCGGTGATGAGGAGGACGGCGAGCGCGCCCATCAACCCTTTGCGGTGCAGGCGCTGATCAGTTCGGTTTCGGCTTTCGTGCCGTCTTCGAAGGCCGCCGCGAAGTGGAACTTCACCTTGCCGTCGGCGCACCGCCCGCTGATCGGGTTGATCTTCTTCTTGCCGACCTTCACGAACTTGAAGATGGTCAGCTTGAACGCGATCCCCGAGCCGGCGCCGCCGGCGATCTGCGGGATCTTCGCCACCACCAGCGTGCCGAAGCGCCCGCGGTGGATCTTCGTGATGGTCACCGTGGTGACGATCGCCGCGCTGACCGGGTTGGAGAGGTAGGCGTGCGCGTACCAGACGATCTTGCCGCCCCTTTCGCCGCCGTTGAAGAGCAGGAGCTTGGACGGGATCGTCAGCGGCCGCTGTTCGGCGAAGGCCACCTGGGCGATCACCTTGCCCTCCCCGAGCAGCGCCGGCCCGCAGGCCTTGAGGGCGGCCGCGGTGTCGGTCGCCTGCAACTGCCCCGAGCGGCAGACCGGGATGCCCTTGGTGTGGATCTCGCCGTTCTTGTCGGCTTCCAGGATGAGTTCCCGGGCCGCCGGGGGATGACTGCCGTCGGACTCCCGGACCGAACCTTCGTTGGTGATCGTGAGCGGGGTCTGCTCGTTCCTCGGCCCCACTTTGGGACTGAAGCTGACGTAGGAGGTCAGTTCGAGGTCGCCGACCTTGACCGTGACCGGGCCTTCGCCGCCGGCCGCGGTGGCGATCCCGACCGCGCTCACGGCGAGCAGTGCTCCCAGACCCAACGACAGCAGCAGGTACTTGCGCATCGATCCCCTCCCTCTCTCGGCCGCGATCATACCGTCGTGATTCCTGATGGCGGGGCGATCTGCGCAAAGATCAGGGCGTGAGTGAATTCCGCATCGTCGTGCTCGCCTCCGGGAACGGCACCAACCTGCAGGCGATCCTCGACCAGCTGCACGGGCGCGACGGCTTCGCGGTCGTCGGCGTCGCGTCCGACAAGCGCGAGGCGCGGGCGCTGCGGCGGGCGCGCGAGGCGGAGGTCGAGACCGCGGTCTTCCCGCGCGAGGAGTTCGCCGACCGGGGCGCGCGCGACCTGGCGATGGGCGACTGGGCGGAGGGGCTGCGGCCCGACCTCGTCGTCCTCGCCGGCTACATGCAGCTGCTGAGCCCCGGCTTCGTCGGCCGGTTCCGCGAGCGGATCGTCAACGTCCACCCCGCGCTGCTGCCCGCGTTCCCCGGGCTCGACGCGGTCGGGCAGGCGCTCGAGGCGGGCGTCGACGTCACCGGCGTCACCGTCCACTACGTCGACGAGGGCATGGACACGGGGCCCCCGATCCTTCAGCGCGAGGTGCCGGTGCCCGCGAGCCGCAGCCGCGAGGAGCTCGAAAGCGCGCTCCACGCGGTCGAGCACGAGCTCTTCCCGGAGGCGATACGCACGCTTGCCGGGGGCAAGGCTAGGATCGGGGACGGCGACCGTCCCACGGTCGCCGACCGATGAGCGACGCCACCGCCGACACCTCAAGCGCAGCGGGCTCCGCCGAGGGCGGGAACGGCGCGATCCGTGTCCGCCGCGCCCTGATCTCGGTCTCCGACAAGACCGGGATCGCCGACTTCGGCAGGGCGCTGGCCGCGCTCGGAGTCGAGATCCTCTCCACCGGCGGCACCGCGACAGCGCTGCGCGAGGCGGGGGTCGAGGTCACCGACGTCTCCGAGTTCACCGGCCAGGAAGAGATCCTCGACGGGCGGGTGAAGACGCTCCACCCGCGGCTGCACGCGGCGCTCCTGGCGCGGCGCGACGATCCGGGCCACATGGACGTGCTGGCGGCCGAGGCGATCGAGCCGATCGACCTCGTGGCGGTCAACCTCTACCCCTTCGAGCAGACCGTCGCCGACGAGGACGTCGACCCGCGCATCGCGATCGAGAACATCGACATCGGCGGGCCGACGATGATCCGCGCCGCGGCGAAGAACCACGAAGGCGTCGCGGTCGTGGTCAAGCCGGAGGCCTACGACGCGGTCTGCGCCGAGCTCGAGGAGAGCGGTGGTGACATCTCCGCGACGACCCGCCACTGGCTCGCCAACGAGGCCTTCGCCCAGACCGCCCGCTACGACGCCGCGATCAGCCGCTGGTTCTCGATGTCCTACGAGGACGAGGACTTCCCCGAACACCTCGCGGTCGCCTACGAGAAGGTGCTCGACCTCTCTTACGGAGAGAACCCGCACCAGCGCGCGGCGCTCTACTCGGAGGCGGGAGCGCGCGGCCACATCCTCTCGCGGGTGCAGAAGCTGCACGGCAAGGCGCTCTCCTTCAACAACGTCCTGGACCTCGACGCGGCGCGCTCCCTCTGTGCCGACTTCGAGCCGCCCGCCTGCGTGATCGTCAAGCACAACAACCCGTGCGGGGTGGCGATCGGCGCGACCCTCGCCGAGGCCCATCGCAAGGCGCGCGCCTGCGACCCGATGTCAGCCTACGGCGGCGTCCTCGCCTTCAACCGGCCGATCGACAAGGAGGTCGCCGAGGAACTCCACGCCACCTTCGTCGAGGTCGTGATCGCGCCGGGCTACGACGACGAGGGCCTCGCGATCATGCAGCAGAAGGAGCCGGTCCGGATCCTCTCCGAAGAGGAGCCGCGCCGCACGCCGCCCGGCGAACGCGACTACAAGAAGGTCCTCGGCGGCGTCCTGATCCAAGAGCTCGACGACCAGCCCGACCCGCGCTCATCGATGGAGGCGGTCACCCAGACCAAGCCCACCGAGGACCAGTGGGACGACATGCTCTTCGCCTGGACCGTCTGCCGCCGGGTCCGCTCCAACGCCATCGTGATCGCCAAGGACGGCGCCACCATCGGCATCGGCGCGGGCCAGATGAGCCGCGTCGACTCCGTCCGCCTCGCCGTCGAGAAGTGCCGCGAGGCCTTCGGCGCCGACGCCACCGCCCTCCTCTCGGAGTCCGCCCTCGCCTCCGACGCCTACTTCCCCTTCGCCGACGGTCCCGAGCTCGGCATCAAAGCCGGCGTCACCGCCGTGATCCAGCCCGGCGGCTCGATCCGCGACGAGGAGGTCGTGGCCGCCTGCGACGCCCTCGGCGTCGCGATGGTCTTCACGCACCACCGGCACTTCCGGCACTAGCCGGGAGCGGTTCATCAGATTAGACCGCTGGATTTGCGTCCTGCGGTTTTCGTAAGGTGCTCGCCATGTCTGAGGAGAGGTGGATGCCCGCTCGCCTTATCCCGGTGGCCGGAATACGTCAGGGTGAGCAGGAGATACGGGCGGCTTCATCGCTGCTCGCCGTCATGGGGGCGGTCGATGAGTTCGGCCGCGGACTGCTGAAGGAGGTTGGCGCGCCCAGCGGGCGCATCAGCACCTATACCGAGATTCCGCTCGAAGACGAAGCCGGCAAGAAGTGGAGGCCCGATGGCGCAATCGTCGTCACCTACGGGCAGCGACGGTGGCAGGCGCTGGTCGAGGTGAAGACCAACAATGCGCCGTTGAGGGCCGAGCAGGTCTCGACGTACCTCGACCTTGCACGGAAGCACGAATTCGACGCGGTCATGACGATCTCGAACCACATCAGCTCGGGACCGTCGGACGTGCCGGTCGCGGTCGATGGACGGAAGCTGAGAAAGGTCGACCTCAAGCACCTCTCCTGGTGGCGCATCCTCACCGAGGCGGTGATGCAGCACCAGCACCGCGGAATCAAGGACCCCGACCAAGCATGGATTCTTGGCGAGTTGATCGCCTATCTGGAGCACGAGAACTCTGGTGCGATCGGCTTCGAAGATATGGGCTCTAACTGGGTTCAGGTCCGAAATGCGTCGCGAGAAGGACCGCTGAGGGCTTCAGATCCGGCGGTCAAGGAAGTAGTCGATAGATGGGAACAGTTCGTTGAGTTTCTGTGCTTGGGCCTGAGCCAAGACCTCGGTGTCCAGGTCCTTTCCAAACAGTCACGGGCAGCGGACGGTGGCCAATGGACGGAAGCTCTGCTGGACCGTCTGTGCAGCGACGGTGTCCTCGAAGGCTCCTTCAAGGTGCCGGGTGCGGTTGGACCGATCGCGATCGCGGCCGACCTTCGCGCTCGCCTCACGCGCGTCAGTGTGCGGGTCCCCGCTCCGAAAGAGGGTCGGCCCCTGACCCGCATCAATTGGCTCCTTCGCCAGTTGCGCCAAGCGCCCGACGACCTCCGGATCGATGTCCAGTTCGCGCGCACCAAGGAGACGGTCGGGATGAAACTCGGAGAGGCGCGGGAGGACTCGAAAAAGCTCCTGTCGCCAAGCGACCCCAAACGTGAGCCCCGCTCTTTCGAATTGTCGCTTGCCCGACCGCTCGGGACCAAACGCGGCCGAGGTGAGAAGTCGTTTGTTTCCGAGACTCGACGTCAAGCCGTCGGGTTCTACGCAGACCTAGTCGAACACCTTCGTCCGTGGCAGGCCAGGGCACCGCGGCTCTCCCACGGAGACGGGGCTGACGAGGACCCTCGTCGGACCATTCCAGAATCTCCTGACGAGGGTCCGGGGGTCGAGGACGGCGGCACGGACAGGGTGGAGGGAGCGGTCGCGGAGGAGAGCGCCGTGACCTCGCCGCCCTCTCTGACGTTGCAGCCAGCGCCAGTATTTCGGCCGCCATATCCAGCACACGAGAGCGACTGACACACAATTGTTGCTTTGTGCGCACCATGGGTGCGCAAATCATTCCTAAGTTCATCCGGTCGCGGCCGCGGCAAGTCGCCCCGGCCGCCGGATGCGGACCCCTGACCTCACGAATCGGGGTTGGCGGGTTCGACTCCCGCTCGGGGCGCTACGATGCGAAAACGTGAGGTCAGGGGTCTCCGGGAAGTGTCCGGCGGCAACCCCGAATTCGAGAGCGGTCCGCATGTCTGGCGGGCCGCTCTTTTTGTTGCGACGGATCGGGTCGGAAGACGGATCCGCGGCTTTCCGCGACGACCTGCGGAGGTCGTGGACGGTCGAATAGGCTGCCGCGCATGGGAGCGTTTACGGGAAAGACCATGATCGTGTCCGGCGGCAGTCGCGGGATCGGCCTGGCGATCGCGCTGAAGGTCGCCGCCGACGGAGCCAACGTGGCGCTGCTGGCGAAGACCGCCGAGCCTCATCCGAAGCTGGAGGGGACGATCTTCACCGCGGCCGAGCAGATCGAGGCGGCCGGGGGCAAGGCGCTGCCGATCGTCGGCGACGTGCGCGACGACGAGATGGTCGAGGGTGCGGTGGCGAAGACGGTGGAGGCCTTCGGCGGCATCGACATCGTCCTCAACAACGCGAGCGCGATCGACCTCAGCCGCACGGCCGACATCAGGATGAAGAGCTACGACCTGATGCAGGACATCAACTGCCGTGGCACCTTCCTGCTCAGCAAGTGCTCCATCCCCCACCTGCGCGAGGCCGAGAACCCGCACATCCTGACCCTCTCGCCGCCGATCAACCTGAACCCGCGCTGGGCCGGCGCCAACCTCGCCTACACGATCGCCAAGTACGGGATGAGCACGGTCACCCTCGGGCTGGCGGAGGAGCTGAAGGAGGACGGCATCGCTGCCAACTCGCTCTGGCCGCGGACGATCATCGCCACCGCCGCCGTCCAGAACCTCCTCGGCGGGGACGAGGCGATGCGGCGCTCCCGCTCCCCCGAGATCATGGCCGACGCCGCCGGTGCCATCCTCGCCCGCCCGAGTCGCGAGGCCAGCGGCAACTTCTACCTCGACGACGAGGTACTCGCCGAGGAGGGCATCACCGACCTCTCGGCCTACGGGCCTGCCGACAGCTCCGAGCTCCAGCTCGACATCTTCCTCGACGCCTGAGGTCCCGCGGCCGGTCGGCCGCCGAGAGCGATGAGTTTGCGATGCCGCCTCCGTCCTGACACCCAAATCGACCAACGGAGGTGGAACGTGGGACAGATCCGCGTACATGAGTTCATGAGTCTGGACGGCGTCATCGACGCGCCGGTATGGACGTTCGACTACGGGTTCGAACCGGGGATGGAAGTGGCCCTCAGTGCCGCGACCGAACGCTCCAAGGGCATCCTCCTCGGCCGGACCACCTACGAGATGTTCGAGCCCGCCTGGTCGACCCGGACCGTCGAGGAAGATCCCGGCGCGCCCTTCTTCAACGACACGACGAAGTACGTCGTCTCCTCGACCCTCACCGAGGCGACCTGGCGGAACTCGCAGATCATCGGCAGCTACGACGCCGACGCGATCCGCCGCCTGAAGGACGAGGTCGACGGCGACCTCTACGTCAGCGGCAGCGGCACCTTGGTGCGCGCGCTCCTCGAGGACGGCCTGGTCGACGAACTGCTGCTGTTCGTCTACCCGGTCACCCGTGGCACCGGCCCGCGGCTCTTCACCGAGGACGCGACGCCGGGCAAGCTGACCCTCGCGACCTGCGAGTCCTACGACAACGGCGTCGTCCACCTGGCCTGCCGGCCGGAGGCATGACCCCGCCGCGCCGCAACCTGGAGCTGAAGGCAAGGGATCGCGACCCCGCGCGATCCCTCCGGGCCTGCGAGGAGCTCGGCGCGGAGGACCGTGGGACGCTGATCCAGCGCGACACCTACTTCGAGGTGCCGCGGGGACGACTGAAGCTGCGCGAGGAACCCGGTGCGGGCGCGACCCTGATCGCCTACAAGCGCCCCGACCTCGCGGGCAACAAGGAGAGCCGCTATCGCCTGGTCGAGGTCCCCGATCCAGCCGAGCTCCGTGCCGCCCTGGCCGCGACCCTGGACGTCACCGTCGTCGTCGACAAATCCCGCCGCCTCTTCATCCACGAGGGAGTGCGGATCCACCTCGATCGCGTCGAGGACCTCGGCGACTTCATCGAGTTCGAGGGCGTGGCCGCCGGGGACGAGGACCCGGCCGGGTTCACGGCGCTGCTGGACGACCTGCGCGGCACTTTCGGCATCCTGAAGAAGGACCTCCTGCGCGAGAGCTACTCCGACCTGCTGCGCGCGGTTCGCGCCTGAGCAACTCCTTTGCGGTTCACGGAGAGCACTTCGAGGCCGCTCGGCCACGTCGCCGTCGTCGCGCGCCAGGCCGACCAGGAGAAGCCCGGTCGCCACGTAGGTGCCCGCCGTCACGGTGTAGCCGTCGAGGTCAGAGACCTTGGTGACCAGGACCACGAGACCCGCGACCCAGAGGGCCGCGGCGAGGAGGATCCGGGTCCGGTAGAGCCGGGTCAGCGCCGTCTGCCCTGGGCGGGGAAGGACGAAAGGTATGGCGAAGAGGATCGCGACCGGACCGGCGAGGAAGCCGAGGCCGATCTTGACCGTGCCCAACGGGCTCTGCGCGAGGTCGAACAGGGCTGAGCGGTCGAACCAGGTCAGGCCCGAGCCGACCAACCCGATCAGCAATCCAGCAGCGCAGAGAGAGGCGACGTTGCCGGCGATCCAGACCCGGCGCGACGCGACGTAGGCATCTCGGAGTTGCATCTTCCGAGGCTAGAGGCGCCGGCCGGGGACGGAATCGGGGTATCCACGCCTCGGATCGCGGGGAAACTACGCACGCCGGAGGCCCTCACCTTGACGGGGATCGGTGGCGGTGAGAGCTTCGCTCCACCGTACCTATCGGAGAGTGAGGGACAGAAGATGGCCGAGGGATTGATTCTCGAGTTCGATGGATTAGGCCCGGAGGAGTACCGGCGGGTCAACGAGGTGCTCGGAATAGACATGGACAGTGGCGAGGGCGACTGGCCGACGGGCATGCTCACCCACGTCGGCGGCGCCAAGGACGGCGGCTGGATCGTCTTCGAGCTCTGGGCCTCGCGCGCCGACCAGGAGAGCTTCCTGGCCGATCGCCTGGGTCCGGCACTGGCCCAGGCCGGGATCGAGGGGCCGCCCGCGCGGATGGAGTGGATCGAGGTCGCCGCGGTTCAGACGCCGGGCTCCTAGCGGGCCCGTCAGCCGACGAGACGTCACCCGATCGGCGTCGTCGGCTCCGCTTCCGCCGTGATCGCCCTCGCGAGCCTTGCGAGGGCGAGCACGCCATGCTCCAGCGTGCCGAAGTAAGGGTCGGTGCCTGCGCCTTCGGTGAAGCGCTTGAAGCTGCCCTCGAGGAAGATCGCCGACTTCCAGAGAGCAAGCACCTGATACCAGCGGAGGTCCTCGATCGAAGCGTCGGCCGCCTCGGCATAGGCGCGCGCGACTTGCTCGCGGCGGGGGAAGTCGGGGCGCCGGGTGACCCTCGACAGGGCAAACATCGGGTTGGGGGCGTCGTCGGGGCCCGGCCACGTCGCGGTCAGGTAGCCGAGGTCGGCGAGCGGATCGCCGACCGTCGCCATCTCCCAATCGAGCACCGCCGCGATCTCGAGGGAGTGCCCGAACAGTAGGTTCCCGAGTCGGTAATCGCCGTGGACGAAGGTCGTCCGGCGGCTCTCCGGGAGCTCGGCGGCGAGCCAGTCGGCGACCGCCTCGAGGTCGGGGAGCGGCCGGGTCGCGTTCGCCTCGAGCAGTGAGCCGAAGCGGCGCAGCTGGCGCTCGAGGTATCCGCTGGGACGACCGAACTCGGCGAGGCAGCTTGCCTCGAGATCGACCTCGTGAATGGCCGCCAGGGTCCTCACCGTGGCGGCCGCGATCCGGTCCCCCACCGCGTCGACATCGAGCGCCGCGGGCAATGCATCGCTGATCGTCGCGCCCGGCACGTAGGACATGAGGAAGAACGGGGCGCCGATCAGGGTCGGGTCCTCACAGCGGCCGAGCACCTCCGGGACCTGAACCGCCGTCGTCCCCAGCCCTTCGAGGATCCGCGATTCGCGCAGGACGTCGTTGGCCGAGCCGGCGAGGTCGCCCCGGGGCGGCCGGCGGAGCACGATCCGCGCGGCGCCACGGCGCAGCAGGAAGGTCAGGTTGGAGTGGCCGTCGCCGAGCTCGGAGACCTCGATCTCACCACTGCCGAGACCCTCGGCATCAAGGAACTCGCGCAGCGGGTCGAGGACGATCGCGGCGCCATGCTCGAGCTCCGCCGCCGCTCGCGCATCGCGCACGACCGGCTCAGGCATCGGCCTCGGCGGCGCGCCGGACCGCCCGCCGAGCGATCGCCCAGAGATGGGTCTCGCTCGGCCCGTCGTAGATGCGGAAGGGGCGCAGCTCGTTCATCGTCCGGGCCAGGGGCCCGTCGCCCGAGACGCCGAGCGCGCCGCAGACCTGGATCGCGCGATCGAGGATCCGCCAGGTCGCCTCGCCGACATGGGCCTTGGCCAGCGAGGACTCGTGCCGGGCCGGCGCGCCCTGGTCGAGCGCCCAGGCGCAGCGCCAGATCATCAGCCGACTGGTCTCGATGTCGATCTCGGATTCGGCGATCTTCTGCTGCACCATGCCGAGGTCGCCGAGCCGCTGTCCGAACGCCTCGCGGGTCGCCGCCCGGCGGAGGGCGAAGTCGTGCGCGCGGCGGGCGGCGCCGAGCCAGCGCGCGCA
Source organism: uncultured Actinomycetes bacterium (assembly GCA_963782515.1). Taxonomy (GTDB): domain Bacteria; phylum Actinomycetota; class Thermoleophilia; order Solirubrobacterales; family 70-9; genus VAYN01. Next base: position 576,353 of record CAWAJY010000006.1, read on the forward strand.
GTGGGTGAGGCGGGCCGGCGCCAGCCGCACCTGGGCGTAGCGGAAGCCCTCGCCGGCCTCGCCAAGGATCGCCTCGTCATCGACCCTGCAGTCCTCGAAGACGACTTCGGCATGGCCGCCGGTGAAGACGCGGTCGGTAGCGTCGATCAGCCGCTCGATCCGCAGGCCGGGGTTCTCGGCGTCGACCATGAACATCGTCGCCCCGACGTCGGTCATCGCCATGCAGATCGCGACGGCGGCGCCCTCGGCGCCGGTGATGAACCACTTGCGCCCGTTGATCGACCAGCCGCCCTCGACCCGCTCGGCGCGGGTGAGGAGCATCGACGGGTCCGAGCCCGCCCCCGGCGCCGGCTCGGTCATCGCAAAGCAGGAGCGGATCTCACCGCGGGCCAGCGGCTCCAGGTAGCGCGCCCGCTGCTCGTCGTCCGCGATCACGTCGAGCATGTGCATGTTGCCCTCGTCGGGCGCGGCGCAGTTCATCGCCGGCGGACCGAGCAGGCCGTAGCCCGCCTCCTCGAGGATCACCACGGTCCCGCGCATGTCGAGTCCTTCGCCGCCGAGCTCGCGGGGCAGCTGCGGGGCGAAGACGCCGGCCCCCCTGGCGGCGGCCTGCAGCTCGGCGCGCAGCTCCGGCGCGAGGCCGTGCTCCGCCGTGTCGCGCGCCTCGCCCGGGATCGCGACCGCGGCGACGAAGGCGCGGACCCGCTCGCGCAGCTCCTCCGTCTCGACCGGGATCTCGAAGTCGATCATCGGGCGCTCCAGCCGCCGTCGGCAAAGAGCGTCGCGCCGGTGACGTAGCTCGCGATCGGCGCGGCCAGAAAGAGCGCGCAGGCGGCGATCTCGGCGGTCGACGCGAAGCGGCCGAGCGGGGTGCGCCCGAGGATGTCGGCGCTGAGCGCGTCGTGGTCGCGCAGGCCCGCGGTCAACTCGGTCTCGATGTAGCCGGGGGCCAGCGAGTTGACCCTGATGCCGCGGGCCGCCCACTCGTCGGCGAGCACCCGGGTCATCATCTCGAGGCCACCCTTGCTGACCGCGTAGGCGAGGAGGCGACGGTAGGAGCGACTGCCGTGGATCGAGCTGACGTTGACGACGGCGGCGTCGGGGGACGCCTCCAAGAGGGGCAGCGCCGCGCGGCTGCAGGCGAAGGCACCGAGCAGGTTGGTCTGCAGGACCGCGGCGAGCGCCGCCTCGTCGAGCTTCTCCGCCGGCGCGAAGTGAGGGCTGATGCCGGCGTTGTTGATGAGCGCGTCGAGCCGACCGTGGGTCTTCTCGATCGTCGCCACCGCCGCCTCCACGTCGGCGGCCTCGGTGACCGAGCCCGGGGCGAGCTCGACCCGTGCTCCGTGGACCCGGATCGCCGTCGCGACCTCCTCCAGCGCCCCGACCGAACGGGCGCTCAGGACCAGATCCGCCCCGGCCCCCGCGAAGGCGAAGGCCATCGCCCGCCCGAGCCCCCGGCCGGCACCGGTGATCCAGACGACCCGGCCCTCGAAGCGCAGGTCGGGCGGCGCCTCGAGCAGGGCGAGATCGGCCACGTCGATGTCGAGGGCGCCCACGCCGATCCCGCTCAGGCAGCGAGGAGGCCGGTCACGGCCGCCGCGATCGATTCCTGGGTGGGCAGCGCGAGCTTCTCCAGCGCCGGGCTGTAGGGGGTCGGCGCGCTCACCGCACCGTGCCTGCGGATCGGCCCCTCGATGTCGTAGAGCAGCTCTTCGGTCAGTCGCATCGCGATCTCCGCCGCCGGGCCGAACGCCTCGACCGCCTCGTGCACGACGAGCGCCCGCCCGGTGCGCGAGACGCTCTCGATCACGGTCTCCAGGTCGAGCGGGACCAAGGTGCGCAGGTCGATCAGCTCGACCGAGACGCCGCTCAACCGCTCCTCGCAGGCGGCGGCCACCTCGGCGACCATGCGACCCCAGGCGACGACCGTCACGTCGGAGCCAGACCGAACCACCCGCGCCCGCCCCGGCGGCAGCGACGGTCGGTCGTATTCGGTGTCGGGCCGGTTGTAGAGGCGGCGGTTCTCGACGAACACGACCGGGCCGTCGTCGCGCACGGCGGCGGCGAAGAGATCCTCGACGTCACGGGCGTCGGCGGGCAGGTAGATCTTCAGGCCGGGAACGTGGGCGAGCATCCCCTCGAGGCTCTGCGAGTGCTGGGCCCCACTCGAGCGGCCGCCGCCGGTCTGGGTGCGGAAGACGATCGGGATCTCGAGCCCGCCGCCGGTCATGTAGCGGAGCTTGGCCGCCTGGTTCACGATCGGGTCGAGGCAGACCGAGACGAAGTCCATGTACATGATCTCGGCGATCGGGCGCAGGCCGCTCATCGCCGCCCCGACCGCGGCGCCGAGGAGGCCCGCCTCGGCGATCGGCGAATCGATCACCCGGGCGGCGCCGAAGCGGTCGATCAAGCCACGGGTCGCCCCGTAGACGCCGCCGCCGGCGCCGACGTCGACGCCCATGACCAGGACGCGCTCGTCGGCCTCCATCGCCGTGGCGAGCGCACCGCGGACCCCGTCCATGTAGCGCGGCGGCCGGTCAGGCATAGACGTCCTCGAACAGGACCGAGGCATCGGGTCCCTCGGCGGCAAGGCCGTGCTCGACCGCATCGTCCATCTCCGCCTCGGCGGCCTCGATCGCCGCGTCCGCCTCCTCCCCCGCCCCGGCCTCCGCCAGCCGCTCGCGGGCCCGCGCGATCGGGTCCCGGTCGAGCCACTCCTGGAATTCGTCGTCGTCGCGGTAAGGCGTCGCGTCCCCCTCGTAGTGGCCGTGCACGCGGTAGGTGAGCGCCTCGATCAGGGAGGGACCGCTGCCCTCGCGCGCGGCCCGGACCGCTCGCGCCGCCGCTTCCCGGACCGCGTCGACGTCGTTGCCGTCGATCCGCTCCGCACCCGCCACGCCATAGCCCAGTGCCCGCTCCACCAGCGATGCCCCGCACCACATGTCCTCGCTGCGGGTGAACTCCGAGAACTGGTTGTTCTCGATCATGAAGACGACCGGGGCTCGCCAGAGGGTCGCCAGCGTCATCGCCTCGTGGAAGGAGCCGCTGTTCACCGACCCCTCCCCGGCGAAGGCGACGGCGACGGTGCCGTTGCCCAGCCGCTGCGCGGCCAAGGCCGCGCCGACCGCGATCGGCATCCCGGCGCCGACGATCCCGTTGGCACCGAGGACGCCGATGCTCGCGTCGGCGATGTGCATCGAGCCGCCCTTGCCGCCGCAGGTTCCCGTCGCCCGGCCGAAGAGCTCCGCCATCATCGCCCCCGGATCGGCCCCCTTGGCGAGGCAGTGGCCGTGACCGCGATGCGTGGTCGTGATCTTGTCGCTGTCGGAGAGCACCGAGCAGGTTCCGACGGCGACCGCCTCCTGGCCGATCGAGACGTGGACGAAGCCGGGGATCTTGCCCTCGCGGAACTGCCGGGCGACGCGCGTCTCGAAGGCGCGGATCCGCGCCATGCCACGGAGGTCGGCGAGCGCCGCGTCGGTGGTCGCCGCGGCGCTCACCGGGCCTCCGCCGTGAGCCGCTCGCGCAGGACGTACTTCTGCACCTTGCCGCTCGCCGTCTTCGGCAGCTCGTCGACCAACAGGAGCCGCTCCGGCAGCTTCTGGGTCGCGATCCGGCGGCCGCGGAGGAAGTCGACCACCCCGGCCAGGTCGAGGTCGGAGTCGGCGACGACCACCGCGCACGCCCGCTCGCCCATCACCGGATCGGGGTAGCCGACGATCGCCACGTCGGTGACCGCCGGGTGCTCGAAGAGCAGGTCCTCCACCTCCTTGGCGCTGAGGTTCTCGCCGCCACGCAGGATGATGTCCTTGGCCCGGCCCGAGAGGGTGAGGTAGCCGTCGGCGCCGATCGCCGCCAGGTCGCCGGTCCGAAACCAGCCGTCCGCGGTGAAGGCGTCGTCGTTGAGCGCCGGGTCGAGATAGCCGAGGAAGGCGTCCGGCCCCCGCACCTGCAGCTCACCGCGCTCGCCCGCGGGCAGGACCTCGCCATCGGCGTCGGCGATCCGCAGGCCGGTCGGCGCGATCGGGCGGCCGTCGGTCTCCGCGTGGCGGTCCGACGGCTCCGCCGGCGGGGTGCCGGCGACGATCGGGCACTCGGTCGAGCCGTAGACCCGCGTCGCCCGCATCCCCAGCCGGGTCTCCGCCTCGTAGATCAACGCGGGTGGGATGTCGGCGCCGCCGCAGATGAACAGGCTCAGGCTCGTCACCGGCCGCTCGGCGCTCACCATCCCGTGCAGGAACGGCGTCGCCCCGACCGTGAAGGTGCAGCCCTCGCGCTCGATCAGCTCGATCGCGGCGGAGACCTCCCAGACGTCCTGGAGGACGACCGCGGTGCCGAGCATGAAGGGCAGCGACATCGCGTAGAGGACGCCGGTGATGTGCCCCAGCGGCGAGGCCATGAAGACCTTCTCCCCCTCCCCGAGCCGGTAGAGGTCGATGATGCTCCGGCACTCGTAGGTGAGCGTCTCGTGGCTGTGGAGCACCCCCTTCGGCGAGGCCTCGGTGCCCGACGTGTAGAGGAGCAGGACGATGTCCTCCGCCCGCTGGAAGACCGGCGGCGAGAGCGGCGCGACGTCCGCCATCGCGTCCGCCAGCGACTCCATCCCGGCGGGTGCCTCGCCGACCACGATGACGTGCTCGAGCGCCTCGCACTCGGCCTGCAGCCACGCCGCCATCGGCCGGTGGTCGAAGCCGCGGAAGACGTCGGGGACGATGAGGATCCGGCTGGCCGCCTGGCGGAGGATGAAGCTGAGCTCGTGCTCGCGGTAGATCGGGATGATCGGGTTGCTGACGCCGCCGACCAGGGCGGTGGCGTGGTGGACGATCACCGCCTCCGCCCGGTTCGGCAGCTGGAAGGAGACGACGTCGCCGGGCCCGATCCCGCGCTCGACCAGCATCCCGGCCGCCCGCCGGACCTCGCTCCAGAGCTCGGCATAGGTGAAGCGCCGATCGCCATCGACAAGCGCGAGCCGCTCGGGATGGCGCTCGGCCCCCGCGCGCAGCGGCGCGGCGAGCGTTTCCCGCGTCCAGAGGCCCGCCTCGCGATAGGCCTCGGCATCCGGCGAGGGCTGGGTCGGGCGCGGGGCTTGGGAGGCCGAGTTCATCGAGGTGGAGGGGTGACCGCGGACGGACTCGGCCCGACGGTCCCGGCGAGCCTAGAACCGCCCCGACCGCCCCATAAGGTCCGAACGGAGGTTGTTCGACCCCCGTTCAGAGCGCCAGGGAGAGCGGCTCCTCGAGCAGCACCCGGATCCGCGCCAGGAACTCGGCCGCGGGGGCGCCGTAGAGGATGCGGTGGTCGCAGGCCAGGGTGACGCCGAGGAGATGGGCGGTGGTGATCTGCCCGTCACGGACCACCGGCTTCTCGGCGATCGCCCCGACCGCGAGGATCGCCGCCTGGGGGGCGTTGATCACCGCGGAGAAGTTCGTCACCCCGTACATCCCGAGGTTCGAGACGGTGAAGGTGCCGCCGGAGAGCTCGGGCGGGGTGATCGAGCCGTCGCGGACCTTGGAGGCGAGCCGGCGGGCGTCGCCGGCGATCTCCCGCAGACCCTTGCGGTCGGCGTCGAAGACCGTCGGCACGACCAGGGCGTCCTGGGCGGCGACCGCCACACCGACGTTCACCCGCGAGTAGAGCTCGAAGCGCCCGTCCTTGTAGGAGCCGTTGGCGAGCGGGTGCTCGCGTAGGGCGAGGGCACAGGCCTTGACCACCATGTCGTTGAAGGAGGGGACCACCTCTCCCTCCGGGGTCATGGCCTTGAGTCGGGCGCGGGCCGCCACCGCGGCCGACATGTCGATCTCGGCCTGCAGGTAGAAGTGGGGCGCGGTGGCCTTCGACTCCGCCATCCGCCGGGAGACCACCTGCTGGAGGCGGGTGAGGTCCTGGTGGGTGGTGGTGCCCTTGGCGGTCTCCTGGGAGGGGGACTCCTGGGCGGCAGGCTTCGCAGGTTCGGCAGGACCCACCTGCGCCTTCTCCACGTCGGCCTTGACGATCCGCCCCCCGGGCCCGGAGCCCTGGACGGAGGCCAGGTCGACTCCGGTGTCCCTCGCGATCCGCCGGGCCAAAGGCGAGGCCTTGATCCTCGGCGCATCGTCGGAGGCGGGCGCGGTGGCCGCCACGGTCGATCCCTCGTCCGGACCTCCGACCACCGCGATCGGGGCGCCGACCGCGAGCGAATCGCCCTCCGCCGCGAGGATCTCCGTCAAGGTTCCGGCGACGTCTGATTCATAGGTCATGTTCGCCTTGTCGGTCTCGATCTCGACCAGCTCCTCGCCGACCGCGACCTCCTCGCCGACCTGCTTCATCCACCTGAGGATCACGCCCTCCTCCATCGAGTCGGAGAGGCGCGGCATGACGATCTCGGCGCTCAACGAGCCGCGAAGCGCGGTTCGGCAAGGCCCTTCACGCCGAGCCCTTCGACCGCCAGGACGCTGCCCCCGAGCGGCCCGTCGACGGGCGTGCCGGGTGGGACGTTGCCTTCGGGATTGGCCATCGTGGTGACGAAGATGACGTCGAGGTCCGGGCCGCCGAAGATCAGGCTGGTCGGCTTCCAGATCGGCAACGGCACCCGCCGCTCCAGGTCTCCCTCGGGCGAGTAGCGCCGCAGCTCACCCCCGTAGACGGCGGCCGACCAGATGTAGCCCTCGCTGTCGACGGTGGCGCCATCGGGCTGCGCCATCCCCGTCGAGCCGGGGTCCGCTTTGTAATCGGCGACGAGCCGCTCACCCGACAAGCTCCCGGTCGCGGGGTCGTAGTCGAAGGCGTGGATCGCGAAGCGCCAGCTGTCGGAGAGGTAGAAGGTGCGGCCGTCAGGGCTGAAGCAGGGGCCGTTGGTGATCCCGACGTCCTCCTTGATCACCTGCGCTTTGCCGCCCCCGTCGACCGAGTAGATCGCGGCGCCCGCCTTGATCTTGCCGACCAGCTCATAGGTCGACTGGTCGATCAGCGCGTGGTCGATCGTCCCGGTGACCAGGTTGCCCGCCCGGTCGAGCTTGCCGTCGTTGATCCGGTCGCCATGGTCGCTGTCGAAGTCGAGGATCTTCTCGAGCTCCCCGGTCCGCGGGTCGAACGTGTAGACCGACCGCTCCATCGTCATCACCAGGCCGCCGCCCTCGCGCAGGACCACCGACCCGATCGTCTCGGGGAACTTCCACAGCTGCGGCCGCGGCTCGTCGAGCCGCTGGGAGAAGAGGCAGCCCTCGTACTTGCCGATCCACCAGAGGCGCTCGTCCTCGGGATCCCACATCGGGCTCTCGCCGAGCGGCGTCAGCGGGTCACAGACGATCGAGAATCGCGGTCTGATCTAAATCACCCCTTCGGTCTTCAGTTCTTGGATGTCGCTCCCGCCGAGCCCGGACAGCCGCCGCAGGACGTACTCGGTGTCCTGTCCGTAGCTCGGCCCGTGGCGGTCGACCGGACCGCCGGTGTGCAGCGGGGTCAGGCTCATCGAGATCGGTGTCTTCTTCGCCGGCCAGGTGCCGATCTCGTCCTGGGTCAGCTCGGTCATCCAGCCGAGGTGGCGGAGCTGCGGATCGTGCTCGACGCGGTCCTCGGCCGTCTGGCATACGCCGGCCGCCACCCCTGCCTCCTGCAGCGCGGCCATCAGCTCCGAGCCGTCGCGCGTCGCGGTCGCCCGCGCCATCTCGGCGTCGAGGTCGTCCTCGTGCAGGCAACGCAGCTCGAGCGTGGCGAAGCGATCGTCGGAGTTCAGCCGGCGGTCGTCGAGCACCCGCAGCAGCGCCCGCCAGTCCTCTTCGTCGGTGGCGGCGATCGCGATCCAGCGGTCCTCCCCGGCGAGCGGGTAGATGCCGTGCGGCGCGGCGCGCTTGGCCACCGACCGGTTCCCGGCCCGGGTCCAGTGACGCCCGTTCGCCGACCAGTCGAGGACGGCGGTCCCGGTGAGGAAGATCCCGACTTCGACCTGGGCGGCGTCGATCCAGCAGCCGTCGCCCGTGCGCCGACGGCGCTGCAGGCCGGCGAGAGCGGCGACGGCGACGTTGTAGGCGCCGAACCAGTCGAGGTAGGAGTAGCCGATCCCGGCCGGCGCGTAGGGCTCGGGGAAGCCCGACATCTCGCTGATCCCGGAGAAGGCCTGGGCGGTCGGGCCGTAGCTGCGCAGGCGACCGTAGGTGCCCTTCTGGCCGGTACCCGACTGCTGCACGTAGACGATCCCCGGATTGATCTCCCGCAGGCGCTCGTAGCCGAATCCCATCCGGTCCATCGTGCCCGGCGAGAACCCCTCGATCAAGATGTCGGCCTCGGCGATCATCTCGGTCAGGATCTCCTTGCCCCGCTCGCTCTTCAGGTTGAGCGAGATCGCGCGCTTGCCGGTGTTGATTTCCATGAAGGCGCCGGAGCGATTGGGGCTGTCGTGCGGCGTCGGCGTGATCGGCCCGGTCGCCTCGTCCCGCTCGCGGCGGCCGCCGTCGGGGGCCATCGCGAGGCCGAAGCGCATCGCGTCGAGCCGCGACTCGTGCTCGACCTTGACCACCTCGGCGCCCATCGAGGCCAGGAACCGTCCCGCCCCGGCACTCGCCAGGAGCCAGGAGAGGTCGAGGACCTTGATCCCGGCGAGGGCCCCGGCCGACGGCGCGTCCTCGCTCCCGTCCGCCGCCGGATCGCCGCCCGAGGGACCGGCGGCCGCGGGCCGGACGAGGTCCCCGAGCTCCGCCAGCACCTCGTCGGTGTGCTCGCCGAGCAACGGCGCCCGGCGCCGCGCCGCCCACGGCTCCTGCTCGCAGCTCCAGCGCGGACCGACGTAGTCGAAGGAGCGTCCCAGCTCGGGGTGCTCGACCTCGAGGAAGGTGCCGCGGATCCGCCAGTGCTCGTCGGCGAGATTCTCCTCCGGCCGCCGCGACGGGGCCCAGGCGAGGCCCTCTTCCTGGGCTTCGCGCCAGATGTCGGCGTCGAACAGGGTGCGGCCGACGACGGCGTCGAGGACGGCGCCGACGTGGAAGTTGGCCGCCTCGCTGCCGGCCTTGGCCGCGGCGGCGAACTCCTCCTCGCCGAGGTCCATCGCCATCCCGTGGCGTTCGAGCAGGCGCACCGTCGCCCCGTAGGGGTCCCCGAAGCTGCCCGGCAGGTAGGTCCGGTAGGGCAGGATCCAGCGACCGTCCTTGGTCCGGGCGATCGCCGGCGGCGCCAGCTTCGCCATCGAGTGGCGGCAGGTCTGACGCACGTGCCGGGTCCGCTGGTAGATCCAGTCCGGGACATCGGTCTCGGTGTTGAAGCTGACCGCCTGGTGGGCGTTGATCGACACCATCTGGCCCTTGCCGGTGGCATCGCGATGGTGGAGCGCACCGAGGATCCCGATCGCCGCCATGTCGCCGGTGATGTGGTAGGCCTGCCACATCTGCGGGGCGATCGGCGGCGTCTCGTAGCGGCCTTTCGGATCCGGGTCGTAGCCGCAGTTCATCGCCACTCCGCCGAGCGCGAGGTGGACCAGGTCGGACCCGCGCCAGTCGGCCCAGGGACCGCCCTCGCCGAAGGGCGAGATGCGGCAGAAGACCAGGTCCGGGTGGCGCTCGCGCAGCTTCTCGTAGCCGGCGCCGACCGCGGCGAGGTCACTGTCACCGCGGGCGTCGATCACCACGTCGGCGGTCGCGACGAGATCCTCGAAGCGGCCGCGGTCCTCCTCGCCGCCCAGGTCGAGCACGATGCCCCGCTTGCCGAGGTTGTACTGCCAGAAGTAGAGGCTGCGGTCGGGATCGGGGCGGTCCTCGAAGAAGGGCCCGTTGCGGCGCGTCGCCTCGCCCGAGGGCGGCTCGACCTTGATCACGTCGGCGCCGAGGCCGGCCAGCACGCGGCCGCAGTATTCGCCCAGTTCGTCGGCGACCTCGACCACCCGCAGGCCGGCGAGAAAGCCGGTCGCGCCGCTCACGAGGCACCTCCATCCGCACGCTCCAACACGGCGCCCTGGGCGTTGTAGAAGAAGCCACCGATCGCCAGGATCGCGCTCCGCGCGCCCTCCACCTGTCGCTCCCCGGCCTCGCCCCGCAGCTGCACGACGGCCTCGCGGAGATGGCCGGCCCCCTGGGTCGCCCCCTCCGAGAGCGAGCCCCCGTGCGGATTGACCGGGACCCTGCCGCCGAGCAGGAGGCGCTGCTCGGCCTCCGACCAGTGCTCGTCGACGAAGGCGCCGACCTCACCCGGCGCCGCCCAGCCCAGCTTCTCGATCCAGGAGAGGGTGATGTTGGTGAAGCCGTCGTAGAGGAAGGCGACGTCGTGCTCGGCCCAATCGATCGGCGCCCGGTCCGCCAGCTCCTCGGCGACGACGTCGTGGGCGTGGCGCTCGAGCGAGGGGAGCCGATCCTCGTCGGTGTACTCGGTCATCCCGAGGACCGCGGCGCGGACGACGATCGGCGGCCGGGCCAGCTCCCGCGCCCGCTCGGGCGAGGTGACGACGAAGGCGTCGGCGCCATCGACCGGCACGTCCATGTCGAAGAGGCAGAGCGGGTCGCGCACCATCCGCGCACCAAGGTAGTCCTCCATCGTCATCGGCGAGCGGAAGACGGCCAGCGGGTTGCGCCCCGCGTTGGTGCGGCTGTTGATCGCGATCCGGCCGAGGTGCTCCCGGGTCAGCCCGGGCGACTCGGCGAACAGCCGCGACGCCCAGGCGGCGTAGGCGGCGGATTCGCGCACCGAGTCGACCGGGTCGTCGGCGCGCTTCGAGGACCGGAATGGGTCGGCGGCGGCTTTCTTTGACTGGTAGGGGGAGCGGTAGTTCGGGTGGAAGACGAGGACGGTCTCGCAGTTGCCGCCGGCGATCGCGTTGCGGGCCTCGGCCAGCGCCGAGATCATCACCTCGCCGCTGTCGCCGTAGTAGGTGACGCGCGGCAGTCCGAGCGCCCCGACCATCTCTTTGGCCGCAGGGCCGGGCGCGAGCTGCAGCGAGGAGACGACGCCGTCGATGTCCTCCTTGCCGAGGCCCGCGTCGGCGATCGCGGCGATCGCGGCGCGGTAGGCGTAGGCCCCGCTCGACTGGTCGCTGTTCTTCGTCGTGAACCCGGTGGAGCCGACCCCGACGATCGCGACCTCCGCTTGCTTCGACGCGGTCATCGGTTACCGCCGTTCTCGGTCAGCCGAAAGGCGGGCCAAGGCGCCCCGCCGCGGCTGATCCACTCGGTCTCGACCCGGCGGCCGATCGCCTCCACCGGGGCGAGGGGATCGAGCAGTGTGCCGGTCAACCGCAGGCCCGCTTCCTCGTCGAGCCCGACCGCGACCACGGGGTAGGGATAGGAGACGTCCTGCTCCTCCGGTCCCTGCTGGAGGACCATCGCCAGATCGATCACGCCGGTCCCGGCGACCGCCGTCGGCTCGATCTCGAAGGACCAGCAGAAGGGGCAGATCGGCCGCGGCGGGTTGTGCAGGCGGCCGCAACCGGCGCAGCGGGCCAGGCGCAGCTCGCGCCGCAGCAGGCCTTCGTAGTAAGCGCGCGAGTCGAGGTCGATCTGTGCCGTGGGGTAGGCCTCCCAGACATCGGTTGCCATCTCAGTTGGTCCTCCTGAACGTGGTTGAGAGAGCGACCGCGCTGACCAGCACGACCCCCTCGACGATCTGCGTCCAGGTGAACGGCAGGCCACCGACGATGAGGCCCTGGCTGATCCAGACGACGAAGATGCCGCCGATGACGGTCCCCCAGACATGGAACCGCCCGTTCGACAGGAGGACCGTGGAGAGGAAGGCCGCCGCGAACGCCGGCAGCAGGTAGGCACTCGCGATATCCGGTGCGGCCGCGCCTTGGTTCGCGGCCAGGACGATCCCTGCCACAGCGGCCAGAAGGCCACCGAGGACGAACGCCCTCATCGTTTCCCGCCCGGGGTTGACGCCCGCCAACCTCGCCGCGGTGGAGTTGCTGCCCGTCGCCCGCAGGTAGCGGCCGAAGGTGGTGAACTCGATCAGCAGCCACAGGACGCAGGCGAGCGCCATCACGAACGCCACGGTCCAGGAGATCTCCCCGGCCCAGCTCGGGAGGTCCAGCGCCCAGACGAGCAGCGCGGTCACCGCGAGGACGCCGACGCCAAGACGGGCCCGCGACCCGGGGCTCGGATTCGCGGCCAGGAGACGGCGGCTGAGGGCGAGGTAGCCGACGACGACGATGACCGCGAGCGCCAGCCAGATCGCCGCCGCGGGAACGTGCTCGCTCACCGCGCCGAACGAGTGCGGGCCCGCGAACCAGCTGGGCAACTGACCAGACGAGCCGACTCCGGGGGTGATCTGACCGCCTTTCGAATAGACGGCCGAGATGCCGAGGTAGATGCCACCGGTACCAAGCGTCGCGATGAAGGCGTTCATCCGCACCCGGACGACGAGGAAGCCGTTGATCAGGCCGCCGAGGAAACCGGCCAGGAGGCAGAAGAGGATCGCCACCAGGAACGGCCAGTGCTGATTCACCGTCAGGCCGACGGTCAGGAAGCAGGTGAGGGTCGCCATCGAGGCGACCGAGAGATCGAACTGTCCGGCGATCAGCCCGACGAGGACCGCCAGCCCGAGGATCAGCAGGGCGGCGTTCTGGTGGATGTCGAGGATGCGCGCGTCGGCGTTGACGAAGACGTCCCCGAGCCAGAAGCCGTAGCCGATGAAGATCACGAGGAAGGCGACGAACGCGAGCGAGGCGTAGGCGGCTTTGCCGGTGAGCGGATTCGGGCGTGCTTTGCGGACGTCGGCGCCGGCGGCCTGTCGGTCGCTCGCGCTGGGGGTCAGATCAGGGGTCGAGCTCATCAGATGAACGCCTCCAGCTCTTGCGGGTCGGTCTCGTCGGCGCGGAAGAACTCCCCGATCACCCCGTCCTCGACGACCGCGATCTCGTCGCAGACGGCGAACAGATCCTCGGAATCCGAGGAGACGACCAGGACGGCAGTGTCGTCATCGACGATGGTCGAGATCAGCCGGTAGATCGCGGCGCGGGTCGCGACGTCCACCCCGCGGGTCGGCTCGCAGAGGACGTAGATCCCGGGACGTCGAAGCAGCGCGCGGCCGAAGATGACCTTCTGCTTGTTGCCACCGGACAGGGTGCCGAAGACCGCGTCGGGGTCGGCGGGGACGACGCCGAGGCGATCGATCAGGTCGATGGCCGCGTCCCGTTCGGCGCCCTCGCTCAGCACTCCCCCGGCCTTGGACCAGGCCGGCAGCGCCGAGATGGTCATGTTCTCGAGCACCGAGAGGTCATCGAAGCCGCCTTCTGACTCGCGGTTCGGCGGAACCACCGCGGTCCGACACTCCTCCCGCCGGGTGTGGCCCGAGCGCGGCGACATCGACCCGCCGACGAGGTGGGCGATGTCGTGGAGGCCGGACCCGGGCAGACCGGTCAGACCGGTGACCTGACCGGCGCGAAGCTCCAGGTTCACCGGGCCCGCGCGGCCACCCCGGACATCGGTCAAAGTGGCCATCACCTTGCCGCCCCCCGGCCTGACGACACGCGCGGCGGCGTCCTCCGTCTCGTGGGCGACCAGGCGGCTGACGAGCTCGTCGCGCTGCGACCCGGAGGACTCCATCTCGACCGCGACCCGCCCGTCGAGCAGGAGCACGATCCGGTCGGCGACGTCGAGGATCTCGGAGAGCTTGTGGCTGACCATGATCACGGTCGCCCCCTCTTCCTCGATCACGCTTTCGAGGGCGCCGATCAGCCGCCGCGAGTCGCCCGGCGGCAGCGTCGAGGTCGCCTCGTCGAGGAACAGCACCTTGACCCCGCGTGAGAGCAGCCGGGCGATCGCGACCAGTGCCTTCTCCCCCGGCGAGAGGAGGCCGACCTGCGTGTGGACGTCGTAGTCGAGCCCGACCCGGTCGATCACCTCGGTCGCCATCTCGACCTCGCGCCGCTTGTCGAGGAACGGGCCGAAGAGCAGAACCGGCCGTTCCCCGAGCCGCAGGTTCTCGACGATCGAGAGTTCGTCCACCAGACCGAGGTCCTGGTGCAGGAAGCCGACGCCCTGGCGCTCGGCGAGGTTGGCCACGGAGGTCGACTCGAAGGTGATTTCGCCGCCCGAGCGGCCGTACACACCGTCGAGGATCTTGATCAGCGTCGACTTGCCGGCACCGTTCGGACCCATCAACCCGATGAATTCCCCCGCCCCGAAGTCGAGGTCGATGCCGCGCAGCACCTCGACCGAGCCGAAGGATTTGGTCAGACCCCTGACCGAGAGGACGGGCGAATCGGTCAATCGAAGACCATGCCCCCGTCGACGTTGATCGACTGGCCGGTGATGTAGTCGGAGTCGGAGGAGGCGAGGAAGACCGCGAGGCCCTCGATGTCGTCGGGCTTCGAGAGGCGCCCGAGGGTGATCGCCGCGCCGAATTCCTCCAGCGCCTGGCCCGGCTTCTCGCTTTCGCCCATCTCGATGAACTCGCCGTCGAGCTGCTGCCACAGCTCGGTGGCGACGACGCCGGGGCAGAAGGAGTTGACCGTGATGCCATCGGCGCCGAGCGCCTGGGCGCCGGCCTGGGTCAAGGCGACGACCGCGAACTTGCTGGCCGAGTAGGCGGCGAACAGCGGAAACCCGGTCTTGCCGGCAATCGAGGCGGTGTTGACGATCTTGCCGCCGCCCTGGGTCCGCATCTGGGCGGCCTCCTCCTGCATGCAAATGAAGACGCCCCCGGCGTTGACGGCCATGATCTTCTGGAAGTCGTCTTCGGTGGTGTCGAGGAACCTCACCGCCTTGGAGATCCCGGCGTTGTTGAACGCGACGTCGAGGCGGCCGTACTCGGAGACGACCGCCTTGATGACCTTGGCGACGCCGTCGCGGTCGGTGACGTCGCACCCCAGTCCGATGGCCGTGCCGCCGGCGTCGGCGATCTGGGCGGCCATCGCCTCGGCGGCACCGGCATCGACGTCGGTGACCGCGACGCGGGCACCCTCCGAAGCGGCGCGACGGGCGATCCCGGCACCGATCCCGCGCCCCGCCCCGGTGATCATCACTGCCTTTCCGTCAAGCTTTCCCATCGTTCAGATCCTTTCCTGGCGCTCGCGTGCCTCAGGCGATCGCCGTGTGTGTGGGCACGCCCAGGTTCTGGGCGAACCAATCCGTGGCCGCCGCCGCCGCCACGTCCAGGATCGAGCGATCGCTGTACATGGTCATGTGAGTCGAGTCGCCGACGGTGACCAACTTCTTCTTCGTCGTGGGAATCTGATTGAAGGCACCGATCTCCAGATCCCAAAGGGTCAGATCGTCCTTCTCCGCCACCACCATGAGGGTCGGCGTGTCGAGGATTCGTGAGAGGAACGGTTCGATGTTGTACGACATCAACAGCTCCGCCGACTCGATCGTACTCAGATTCTCGTACGCCGGAGCTTCCTTTACCTTCAGCTCGCGGAAGGTCTCGAACGTCTCTCGGAACGGCCACGTCGATACCTCGGTCGTCGGGTCCTCGGAAGCGTGCGGCAAGGTCCCTCCCTCGCCGGTGCGGAAGCGCCGGCGCCGGTCCTCGATCAGCAGCTCCTCGAACGCCCGGAACCCGACCGTGCCGTGGACGCGCCGCATGTTGCGGTACCCGTCGACGACCGGGATCTGGGACGCGATGCACCTGACCCTCGGGTCGGAGGCGGCGACGACCAGGACGTGGCCACCGCTGTAGGAGAGCCCCCACGCACCGATGCGCAGTGGATCGATCTCGGGAAGGGTCTCGGCGAAGGAGATCGCGTTCTTGTAGTCCTCGATCTGCCAGGCGGGGTCGATGTGCTGGCGCCGCTCCCCTCCGCTGGCACCGAAGTTGCGGTAGTCGAAGAGCAGCGCCGCGATCCCGACCGCGGCAAACATCTCCGCGTAGTGCGGCTGCACCAGCTCCTTCACGTAACACCATCCGCCGGCCATCACGACCAACGGGTGGGGACCGTCTGACTGATCTGGGGTGTAGAGCCACCCGCGGATGGTGTCGGTGCCGCTTTGGAATTCTACGTCGCGTCTCATACTTGGCGGGGCTCCAATGCCACTAGTTCGTCATTCACTCACGTCACCGTACGAATCGAGAACCTGTGCCTCTACGTCCGTACGGAGGTTCCGGTCGAGGACGCCGCCGTCGTGGCGGCGCCCTCGACCGGTTGGGCTCAGCCGGCCCAGATTTCCTTGAACATCTCTTTGAAGGGGAAGTTCGGCGGTTCGTACGGATCCGGCGCCGACTTCAGGAAGGTGTCGACATTTTCGGCGTCGATCACACCGACCGGCATCCCTTCCATGTCCCAGGTGGACATCTTGTTGGCCTTGCGGATCGCGTTGTCGACCGCCGCCCAGGCCGCATACGCGACGGGGCAGTAGGTGGTCGCGGCCGCGACTTCGCCGGTCTTGATCAGCTGGAGCATTTCCGGTTCGCCTTCGCCGCCGGTCACCTGGACGTCCGAACGCCCCGACTGGATCGCGGTCTTGGTCGACGGGATCGCTTCGCTGTCGGCATCGAACAGTGCCCATTCGAAGGTCCCGGCCGGGTTCTTGGCCAACGCCGCGGTCCAAGCGGGCGGACCCGCTTCGGTGAGTTCGGAGGCTTTGATCGTGCCCGTTTCGAGTTCGCACTCGGGGCAGAACTTTTCGAAGGCGACTTCCTCGCCCGCACCCGTTTCACGACCGATCGCGAATTCGGGCAGGACGAACGAGAGGAACTTCCCTTCGCCGCCGGACTTGGCGATCGCGTAGGTCGCCATCACTTCGCCGGAGGTCTTGCCGCCCGCGACCACGTCCATGACATCGCCGCTTTCGGTGAATTCCGAGCCGCTGTAGCACTGCCAGCAGACCACCGGGATCCCGGCTTCGGCGGCGGCGTCGATCGCCGCCTTGGTGGCGCCGGCTTCGATCGCGCCGAGCCAGATCGCCGAGACACCTTCTTGTACGGCCCGCTGGATCAATCCGGCCTGGGTGGTCGGCGAGAACTGCCCGTCCCCGGTCGGCGTGGTCGACCACCCGGCGGCCTTGAACGCTTCCTGCGCGTATTCGGCTCCGAGTTTGCAGCCGCGGCCGGCGAGGCCACAGGTGATCACGGCGGCGGTGTGCTTCCCCGTGTTGTACGGCTTCGTCGGAGGTTCGGGATATTTGAAGTTGGCCGGATCCGACAGCCGCTTGACTTCCGCTTCGGCTTCGGCGACGCCGGAGCCTCCGGATTCTTCGTTCGCGGTAGTCGTTTCGCCTTCGCTCCCCGTCGTGCTTTCACTGTTACTGGTACTCGAGCTTGAACTTGAGCTCGAGGAGCCACAGCCTGCCACGACCATCACCATCAGTGCGGCGAACAGTCCGATCACGGCTAGCCTGCCGCGCACTCGTCGGTCCAGCATTCCCTCTCTCCTTCTGTAGTCGTCTGCTGACCTACGACTGTCAGCTGACCACACTGTCACCTGCCAGAGGTGCCCTGAGTACCGTCCGAACGGAGGTTCTCTTCCGTCCCGGACTCAGAGGAGTCGAAGCTCACTCAACTTGAACACGGCCTCGGTCCGGTTTCGCGCTCCGAGCTTCCCCAGCGCGCTCTGCAGATAGGACTTCACGGTCGTCGGAGCGAGGAAGATCGCGCCGGCGATCTCGGCGTTGCTCTCGCCTCGCGCGGCGCGCCGGATAATCTCGTGCTCCCGTGGTGTGAGCGGTGCGCACTTGAGCTTGTCGGCGGCGCGGCGCAGGATGTACTCGTCCGGCGGCTCGGCGAAGGTCTGTCCGGCGCCGACCGAGGAGAGGAACTCGACGAAGCGCTCCGAGGTGACGTCCTTCCGCAGCAATCCGATCGCGCCGAGCTCGTCGAGGTCTTCTCGCAGCGTCGGCGTCGCGTGCGGCGCGAAGACGACGATCCTCGTCACCGGTGACGCTTCGCGGATGCGCTTCACCAGATCGGCGAGCATCATGTCCGGCAGGCATGGGTCGATGAGGGCGAGGTCCGGGTTCTTCACCCTGGAGATCTCGATCGCCTCGGCGCCCGTCGTCGCCTCGCTGATCTCACCGATCCGGTCGCTCAGCACGGCGAGGTGGCGGACCCCGACGCGGACCACGAGCTGCTCGTCGACGACCAGGAGGCCCAGGGGTCGGCCCTTGGAGACGGGCCCGCGGGCCGGGCGTGAAAGGCGGATGCGTCCGTCGATTCCCCCGTAGGGCGATATCGACAGGTTCTCTGCCACGGTGAGAGTCTCGGTCACTCGGTCTCCTCCATTCCCGTACAAGATCGAGGCAGCCTGTGAGCCGCTCTCTCAACTGTGACTTCAGTATAGCTGAAGTTTTAGGCCATGGATTTAGTGCGGATGCAGCAGATTCGGTTTGGCTGATCGGAGGTATCTCGATTCATTAGCCATACGCAATACTTGCTCTCGATGGCTCCCCCGGACAAGCGGACCGATCGACAGACCCCGATCCCGGCCTCGGTAGGCCCCGCCATCCGCCGACATCGCCTTCGCAAAGGCCTCACGGCGCAGGCGTTGGCCGAGAAAGCCAGCGTTTCGCCGAGCCTCATCTCCCAGGTGGAGACCGGCAAGCTGACGCCGTCGGTCGGGACCCTGTTCGCCATCGTCGTCGAGCTCGGCCTGTCGCTCGACGAGCTCTTCTTCGAGTCGGAGGAGAAACCGCAGGCCGACCGGGTCGACAGCGATGAATCCCCACCACAGGTCGAACGGGTCGTGCGCAACGGGGACCGGGCACAGCTCGACCTCGGGTCCGGCGTGCACTGGCAGCGCTTGACGCCGACCCACGACCGGCTCGACTTCCTCTACGTCGTGTATGAGGTCGGCGGGGCGTCCTGTGCGGAGGACACCCTCATGCGTCACCACGGCAGGGAGTTCGGGCTGGTCCTCTCCGGCCGTCTCGGCGCCAAGATCGGCTTCGACTTCTACGAACTGTCCCCCGGGGACTCGATCGTGTTCAACGCCGACACTCCGCACCGTCTGTGGACGATCGGCGACGAGCCCTCGACCGTCGTCTGGTCCATCCTCGGGCGCGAAGACGACGGTCGGGACACGAAGTTCCGGGACTGACCGCCCCTCAGGAGCGGTAGAAGGCGGCGTTCTCGGCGATGAACGCGTGCCACTCCGGCGGCACATCCGCCTCGGGCACGATCGCGTTCACGGGACAGGCGGTGACGCAAGCATCGCAGTCGATGCACTCGTCCGGGTCGACGTGGAGCATCCGCGCCTCGTCATAGCCGGGCTCCTCCGAGGTCGGATGGATGCAGTCGACCGGGCAGACTTCGGTGCAGGAGCTGTCTTTGGTCCCGATGCAGGGTTCGGTGATGACGTACGCCATGCGAGCCGGGGGAACCTACTCCTCGACGATCCTGATCGCCAGCTCCGGACAGGCCTCGGCTCCGAGCCGAGCCTGCTCCTCGAGCCCGGCCGGGACCTCGAAGGTCGAGCCCCGCTGCGCGCAGAAGCCCTCGTCGTCTGCCTCGTAGACCTCCCCGGCGAGTTCCCAGCACCGACCGTGGCCGGTGCAGAGGTTGCCGTCGACTTCGACCTTCATCAGCTCTGACCTCCGTCGTTCAGGGGCGTCCCGGGCGTGAAGCTCACCGGCAGCGAGGTGATCGCGCGGATCATCCCCATCATGTGGGGTGGCTTGAAATCGTCGGCGACGGATACGTCCGGGACCCGTTCCATGAAGGTCTCCAGCCCGATCCTGATCTGCAGCCGCGCCAGGTGCGAGCCGACGCAGCGGTGGATGCCGGCGCCGAACCCGAGGTGACGATTCGGCGAGCGGTCGAAGTCGACCCGGTTTGGTTCCGGCGTGACCGCGGGATCGCGGCTGCCGAGGCCGTAGCCGAGGAGCGCGAAGTCGCCGGGCTCCATCTTCACCCCGGCCACCTCGACCGGACGCTGGATCCGCCTGCCGTCCCAGGGCGCGGGCGCGTAGGCGCGGACGAACTCCTCCACCGCCCGCGGCCGGCAGGCGGGGTCGTTGCGATACCGCTCGGCGGCCTCGGGGTTGCGGGCCATGTAGAGGATCGCGCTCGCGATCACGTGCCCGGTGGTCCCGGTGCCACCCAAGGTCAGCTGCGAGAGCGTGCCCGCCTTGTCGCCGAAGTCGTAGCCCGGGATGTCGGCGGTGAGGACCGCGTTGACGATGTCGTCCTGAGGCGGTTCCTCAGCCCGCCTTTCCAGGAACTCGGTCAGGTAGGTGAGCGCCTTACCGAGCGCCTCGACCCGTCCCTCCTGCGGACCGACGAGGCCGAGGTGAAGGTTCCCCTGTAGGTAGGGCATGTCCTCGACCGGGATGTTCGCGATCAGCGCGCAGAAGACCATCCCGGGAAGCGGCCCGGCAAAGTTCTTGACGACCTCGGTCTCCCCATCGGCGATGAACGCGTCGATCAGCTGGTCAGTGAACCCGCGGATCTGGGGCTCGAAAGGCAGGATCCTTTTCGGCGCCAGGTACTTGTTGATCGCCGCCCGCAGTTCGTCATGCAGAGGGGGGTCGCACTCGACCGGGAACCACAGGGGCATGTCGTCGGGCCGGTTCGGCATATATCCGTCGCGGCTGCTGAAGGTCTCCCAGTCCTGCGCGCATTTGACGATGTCCTCGTACTTGTTGATCAGCCAATAGCCTTCGCCGACCTCGCTGTGGGCCACGGGGCACCTGCCCTGGAGATCCTCGATGACCTCCTCCCAATGGTCCTCGAGCACCGGATCCTCCATATCGAAGTCGGTCGCCCAATCGCGACCAAACCGCTCCTTCGTCCGCTCCGGTGCACTCATCTCGCGTCCCCTCTCTCTTCCCTCGAGGCCTATGTTGCTGCCGTCCAAGGTCCACCAATCCGCCTTCCCCGACAACCCCCGATCGGAGGTATTCCCTCCGTCAAGGTTCCCCGCTGCCGCCACAGGGCACGATGCGCCCTGGGATTCGAATCAGTGACCTTCGGTCGTAGGCCTTGACGTCAGTGCCCCCGGCGGGACTCGAACCCGCGCCGCGCGGCTTAAAAGGCCGCCGCTCTAACCAGCTGAGCTACAGGGGCAGAGGGATGATCCGCCCCATTGCAAGGCGAAAAATCGCAACTGCGGGCCATTCTAGGGGCTTGCCTCGACCGTCGCTGACCGGCTCTAGGGAATGTCCTAGGGAATGAGAGACCGATCGAGATGCATAGAGCGGCGGCCTGTCAAGCCGCCGCTCTAGTGTCCCGTCGCCGCCCGTTGTTCCTTTGCCTCGCGCTCGTCGAGGAAGGCTTCGAGCTGCCTGCAGGCGCGCTCCAGCTCGCCCTCGAGGACGTGGGTGTATCGGCGGAGGGTGATCGGGGCGGCGTCGGGGTGCTCTCGCAACTTCGGTGCCTTGTGGCCCATGATCACCGAGGAGACTTTCGGCGAGACGCCGGCGTGATCGAGCCAGGTCGCCGCGGTGTGACGCGAGTCCTGGAAGGTGATCGGCTCGAGGCCGAGTTCGGTCCACTCCTTGGTGATCCGGCGGAGTACCGCGTTCAGGTCGGCTCGTCCCGACTTGTTGTCGGCGCGTTTCGGCCTGAAGATCGGACCGGACTTCGGTCGACCCTGGCACTCCCACTCGGCTCGCATCCTCACGCGCAGCTGGCCGACCATCAACACGATTCGACGGGCGGCGTCGGACTTCCGGGCCTCATCGTCTCCACCGAGGAGGATCGCGTTCTCGGCGAAGTCGAGGTCGGTCCAGTCGAGGGCCTCGATCTCCTGGTGGCGCGCCGTGGCGTAGCCGGCTATGGCCCAGGCGAGCGCGTCCTCGGCGGGGACGGCGTCGAGGAGCTCGGCGAATTCGCCGGGGGTGGCGATGCGATGCCGGCTCTCCGACTCATCGACCGGGATCGCGACCGGGGCGGCCGGATTCTCGCTCGCCTTTTCGCGCCGGACAGCCCAGCGGTAGAGCGAGCGGATCGCGTTGACGATCGTCGCGATCCGTTCGGCGGACAGAGGCCTCGGCCCTCGCAAGAAGCCGTCGACCATCGTCTGCAATTCGCCCCGGGTGATAGCCGACATCGGCCGCCCGCGAATCTCCTCAGGCACCCGTTTCAGTCCCGAGTCGAGGCTCTTGATCGACTTCTTGGTGTAGCGCTTCCCCTTCTTGGTGCGCGCCACACCCTCCTTGCACTCCTTGATGAACTGGGTGTGGGCGGCAGCGAAGGTCGGGCCCGCGAGTGCGTCGGCGACGCGAGGATTCGGCTTCGACTCGGGGACCGCCCCCGTCCTCACCGACACCAAGAGGTCGTCGCGCATGCCCTTCGCCTCGAGCAAATTCGGCCGTCGTGGCCGGGTGACGCGGTAGCGCCCGATCGCCGGATCCCAGACCTTGCCGTAGTAGCTCGGGTTGCATGAGCAGCGCCGGGTCTTGTCGAGGGCCTTGGCGCAGCGGAGCTGATGGCGCGCGTAGACGCCGTCGTAGCGCGTGCGGGTGTCGACCGTCTTCCTGGTCTCGTCGGTGTGCGTCGCGATGGCCATCGCCTACGCCTCCCCGGCCGGGAGGACGGCGTGCTCCTCGGTCCAGGCCTGGAGGTCGTCGGGCCGGTAAAGACGCAACTGACCGCAGTAGACGCAGCGCAGATAGGGCTGGACGTGGCGCTGGAAGTGGCTGAGGCTGATGCCGAGCACCGCGGCGGCCTCACTCCGGGAGAGGAGGAGCTTGCCCGGACCGGGTGCCGTGGAGGTCGCATCGACATTCACGAAGGCAAGACGTGCCGTGGTACCGATCCGTCCCGTCCGTGGGTTGATCACGATGGTCATCGGGCCCACCTCGCGGTCGAGCCGTAGCCCTCTATCTCCTCCGGACGCACCGCGGTCGCTGGTGCCCAGCGGTCGGCAATCTGCCGTCCGTCAGCCCGCTCGATGGCTCGCTCGACGACGTTGGAGGGACGCCTCGAGCGCAGGCGCTCGATCTCCCGGGAGGCCTCCGCCTTCGACTGCGGAACCGCGAAGGTCTCGCCGCGACTGAGGGCGAGGTCCCGGAGGTAGCGGAGCTGCTTTTGACTTGGCTGCGTATGTGGTGTGAGTTGGTCATGCCCGGCCGACAGCAGGGCCGGGGGAGGAACGGGCGGAGCCCGGGACGGAGGAGGCTCTGCTATCCGGTCGTCGGGCTGACCGACTCGCGCCGAGGAGTAGAAAAGGGCGGCCCGCAATCCCGGACCGCCCTCCCTCATCAGGGTTAGGACTTCTTAACCATGCGCCCCGGTTTCACCGATTTGATGTCGGCCGCCAGGAGCTTCTTGAGCTTGTCGCCGACCGGGCTCCACCAATGGATCCGCCGCGACTGCGGCAGCTCGGCCTCGTCGGAGACCAAGGCCGCGATCAGGGTGTCGGCCAGGAGCTCCAGCACCTCGTCGGCCGATTTGGCTTCGGCGATCCGATTCTCGATGTAGGTCTGGCACTCCGGGATCCCGGCGTAGTCGACCTTCTCGCGCTCCTCCCCCGACTTCAGCTGCTTCACCTCGACCTCCTGCAGCTGGGGCAGGACCAGGCGCAGTCCTCGGGCGGGCAGGTTCTGGTTGTCGGCGAGGAGGACGGCGGCCACCGCCTTGGCCCTGGTGAGGCTGTGCTCGCGCCGGGTGCCTTTGCCGCGACGCTTGACCAGGTTACGGCCGAGCTCGCCGTTGGACGTCCGAGCCTTGACGGCGGCCTTCTTGGCCTTCTCGCGCTCGGTCTTCCGTGCATCCTTCTGCTCCTCGGACGTCTTCTCGATCTGACCCGAGCGCTCACGCCAGGAGGCTTCTTCCTCGGCCCGCTTCTTAGCCGTGGCCTCGGCCGACTCGACCGTGCGGCGGACGATGTCGGCCGCCAGCTCACGTGTCGGTGACATAGGCGACAGAGGTGTAGAAGCCGCCCTCGTCGACCTTGTACTCGACCAGGCAGCCCGCCGCGCGGACAGCGTCCACGTCGGCCTCCGCGAGACGGATTACCGATCTCTGCCGCGCGCAGGTAGGGATGAACCGCCTGGTGGCGGGCGAGGAGGTCTGCGCGTTCCCGCCGATCGGCGATGACGTCGAAGCGGACCTGCCTGACGTCGATCATCGTCGGCTTGTCCTCGAAGCGGCCCTCGGCGGTCTCGGCGAGCAGGTCGCCGAACTCGCGGACGAAGTCGCGCGGGGCGACCTTGCGACGGACCGCCATCTCGCAGACACACTCGGCGATCCGCGGGCGAGACCTCGGCGACCTTGCGAAGGACGCGCTCGGCCTCGACCGGCACCTCGCCGGAGGCGATCAGGGTCTGGCAGCCCTCGGGCAGCTTCAGCAGACGGAGCCGCTCCCCGACCCACTGGGCCGACATGTTGACCTGGGCGGCGATGTCCTTGTTGGTGGTCAGGTTGAACTCCTCGGCGATCGCCTTCAGGCCGCGGGCCGCGTCGATCGGGTCGAGGTCCTCGCGGTGGAGGTTCTCGACCAGGGAGGCCGGCCGCTCGCGCTCGCCCTCGTAGTAGGTGACCGGCACCTGCTCGAGGCCTGCGAGCTTCGCGGCGGCGAGGCGCCGGTGGCCTGCGATCACGGTCACGCGGCCGCGCTCGCCCGGCTTGACCAGGAGGGGCTGGATCAGCCCCTCGGTCGTGATCGAGGCGGCGAGTCGCTCGAGCTCTCGAGCTCCATGGTCGTGCGGGCGTTGAAGCCCTCGGCGACGTCGATCTTCTCGATCTCGATCGTCGGCGTGGTCATGGTGGTCATCTCTGACTCCTTTGTCGTGCTGGCCCTCACCTTCTGCGAGAGCCGGTGCGCCCGGACCGCACGCGGATGCGTGCGAAAATCGGGCGTCCGGCGAGCGGGCGAGGACGACCCGTCGACCTGATGGGCGCCGAGGGGCCTGAAGTCCCCCCCCCGGCGTGGAAATGGGCGGTTGACCTCGATCCGAAGGAGGGCCGGCTCTTCCCTTTCGTGATTCGAAGGGCGCTCGCCACCCGTGGAGGTAAAGCTCCCGAGATGCTGAGCGAGTTCATTCCCTGTTTCGGTACGGAGGGGATAGGCTCACCTCGATGGGGGAGGATCAGACGGTCCTTGTGACGGGTGGCTCGGGGTTCCTCGGTGGCTGGTGTGTCGCCGAGCTGCTGCGGCGTGGCCACTCGGTCAAGACCACGGTGAGGGATCTCTCCCGCGAGGGGGAGGTCAGGTCGAGGGTGCAGAGCCTCGCGGGTGGATCGCCGGGGAGTGAGGAGGAAGGTCGACTCTCCTTCGTCGCCGCCAACCTGCACGAGGACAGCGGCTGGGAGCAGGCGGTCGACGGCTGCGGGCACGTCCTGCACGTCGCCTCGCCCTTCCCTTTGGTGCAGCCGAAGGACCCCGACGAGCTGATCGTCCCGGCGCGGGACGGAACCCTGAGGGTCCTCCGCGCCGCCCTGGCGGCGGGGGCCTCGCGGGTCGTGGTCACCTCCTCGGTCGCCGCCGTCGGCGGCAGCGCCAGAGGGTCCGGGAAGACGTTGGACGAGTCCGACTGGACCGACACCGGCGATCCGAGCGTCACCCCATACGCGCGCTCGAAGACGATCGCCGAGCACGCGGCCTGGGACCTCGCCGCGGAGCTGGGTGAGAGCGGGCGGCTCGCGACCGTCAACCCCGGCGCCATCCTCGGGCCGGTGAGCGGCCCCGATCGCTCCCCTTCGCTCGAAGTCATCCAGCGCCTGCTCAACGGGATGCCCGGCACGCCGCGGATCGGCTTCAACCTGGTCGACGTGCGCGATGTCGCCGACCTGCAGATCCGCGCGATGACCGACCCGGCGGCCGCAGGCAAGCGCCTGCTCGCCGTCGGCTCCTTCGAGTGGATGGCCGACGTCGCGAAGGTCCTGCGCGACCAGCTCGGCGAGGAGGCGCCCAAGGTCCCCAAACGCTCCGTCCCCGACCTCATGGTCCGGGCGATGGGGCTCTTCGACCCCGGGGTCCGCTCCGTCGTCGGCCAGCTCGGCCGCAGGCAGGACTACTCGAGCGCCGCCGCCGAAGCGCTCGGCTGGGCGCCCCGACCGATCGAGGAGACGATCGTCGACTGCGCCCGCAGCATGCTGGGTGAAGCCACGGGCTAGGTGTTCAGCGCCGTCCAGCGCGCGGCCTGGCCGGGGATAGGACTGTCCACGGCCAGGCTTCCGAGGGAGATCAGGGTCCGAGGCCGAGGGGGTCGGGCGACCTCGTCGCGCTCATCGACAGCTTCGTAGGGGCCGTTCGGCCCCAGCCGCTCGATCTTGACGGCGCCGTCGTACTCGCCGCCGACAAGGTCCCGTCATGGAACCGATGGAGCCGCGGCCCGATCGGCCGGATCGAGACGAGACCCGACTTACGGGTGCCGTTCGGCCAGGTCACGCGCACGCGGCTGCCGTCGAGTACCGAGAGACCGGCACCGACCTCCTCGGACGGGATCCCGGCGCTCATTCGGCGAGCTCGGGGACGACCCGGCGGCCGAAGGCCTCGGCTATCTCGCGACCCTTCCCGCTCAACTGGACCTCCGCCGACCCGCACCAGGAATACCGGTAGTAGACGCGGCCGATCTCGTAGCCCATTTGGTCGCGCTCGTCGAAGCGACCGATGGAGCGACACTCGAAACAGAGTCGGCGGTCCGGCCCGCCTGCCCCGAGCACCACTTCGAACGTCGTCTCCATCTCCAAGGAAAGCGGCATCTCCTCGATCAACCAGTCCGCCTGATCCTCCAGCGGGTCTCCGCCTTCGAGCACGAAACCCAGGTCTTCGAGGCGCTCGTCGGCGAAGCCGGGGTTTTCGTGGCCGGCGATGGCGACCAGGACCCCGATGTCTGAGAGGGCGCCCTCCGCCGAAAGCGGCGCGTAGGCCGCGACATCGGTTTCCTTCGGCCTGGCGGGCGGTTCGCCCGATCCGTCGATCTCCCCATGGCCGGGGCCGGTGGCGTTGCTCATGTTCGACTCCTTTTCGTGCTGGCCCCCGCCCTTTCGCGGGAGCCGGTGCGCCCGGACCGCACGCGGACGCGTGCGAAAATCGGGCGTTCGGTGAGCGGGGCCGGGCGATCCGGTCGAGGAGTTAGGCGACCAGAGCTACGAGTCGCCCCCCCTTGCTGACGACGACGGCCGAGTCAGTCTTCCCGCGATTCGGTCGCCCGTCGGTCGGTCGCTGCCTTCGAGGTCCAGGCCCGACGCCTCGGGTCCGCCGACGACGAATCCGGAGCGAGGAATCCCTGCTCAAGGCTCACCGTCGAGATAGAGCCGATGTCGGACGACGGTGTCGGGCTCGGCCAACAGCTCCACCCAGACCTCACGCAGGTAGGTCTCCTTCGAGTCTTCATAGCGCTCGCGGCGCTGGAACACCCAGCCACAGGCCTTGGGTCCCTCCTCGGTGTCGACGTAGATGCGGGACGCGCATCGCCCGTACTCAGACCGACACACCCGAAAGAGCTCGCCTGGGTCGGGGCTCGGCGGTTCGCCGCACACCCGCTGGCCGAAACGGTGGCCTTTGGTCGCGTTGACGTAGGTCTCCCGGATCGCTCCGACCTTTGGCCTGTCGATCTGCGCGGCGATCGGTCCGGGTGCGGCAGAACATGGCGTCGTGGCGGCATCGCTGGGGCCGATGGCCGGAGGGGTGGCGTCCTGCCCAGGTGTTCTTCGGGTGGCCAGGTCCCGGTTCTTCTTGCTCATCTCCGACTCCTTTGTCGCCTTGGCCCCGCCTTCTGCGGAGCCGGTGCGCCGGGGCCGCACGCGGAGCGTGCGAAAATCGGGCGTCCGGCGAGCGGGCCTGGCGGACCCCTCGATGAGCCAGGCGGTGAGCAGGCGCGAGTTCGCCCCTGTCATCCGGATCGACCCCGGTGGGTCCGGACCCGGCATCAAGGAGCCCGTGCGGCCTATCCGCTCAGGTCTCGCGTTCGGGGCTCGGCCCCGCAGAGCGGATCTCGAACCATTCCCTGGCGACTCCGACCCCGCGTGACCCCGTGGGCTCCTTCAAGGCCGGTTCCCACGGCGGCCTCACGGCGAGCCTATCCGGTTTGAGCGAAGACGGTCCAACATTCAGCCGGACCTGCCCTTTCGGAGGTCCGACCGGCGCCCGACTCTCGCCGCGATCGGCCGGTGCGCTCAAGCCACCAGCGACTCTGCGTGCTCGAGCAAGGGGGCGACGAAGGCGGGGTCGAACTGGCTGCCGGCGCCCGCCTCGATCAGCCCCAGTGCCTCGGGCAAGGGCATGGCCGGGCGGTAGGGACGGTCGCTGAGGAGCGCGTCGAGGACATCGGCGACGGCGACGATCCGGCCCGCGACCGGGATCTCCGAGCCGCTCAGGCCGTTGGGGTAGCCCTTGCCGTCGAAGCGCTCGTGGTGTGTGAGGGCGATCCTGGCCGCCGAGACGGCATCGGGGCGACGCGAGGCGATCAGGATCCGGTGGCCGACCAGGGTGTGGCGCTCGACCTCGGTGCGCTCCTCGGCGCTCAGCGGCCCCGGGCTTCTCCAGGATCCCCGCCGGGATCGCGGCCTTGCCGACGTCGTGGAGGGCGGCGGCATCTCGCAGGCGGATGACGACCGCGGGCCGGAAGCCGAGGAACGCGGCCAGCGCGCCGGCGGTGGCGCCGGTCCTGCGCATATGCGCCGTCGTCGCGGGGTCTGGGCCCTCGGGTGCCGCCGAGGGGCCCGGACCGCCGCCTCCCGTGAGCGGTCCCTCCTCCATCGACAGATCCTATCCCCAAAATTGGGGATGGCAAGCAGGAGAGGGGTGTCCTCGGGCGCGGAAGGCGCAAGCTCCGCCGAGGGTCAGAGCCCCGGCGGATGGCTCGTCGCGAATCCTTCGGTGCTCTGCGCGCCGTAGCCGGGGCCGTGGGCGAAGTTGGAGGTCGCGGTGCCCCAGTCGCGGCCGTCGATCCGGATCCAGACGTGGTCGACGTTGGAGAAGATCGTCACGGAATGGCCGGGGCCGGCTGCGTAGAGATCGGCGAACTGGCTGGAGATCAGCGGACCGGGATCGCGGAAGCCCGAGAGGACGAGGAGCCAGCGGACCGCGCCCGAGCAGTCGAGGCCGTCTTCGCTCGCGCCGAAGACCTGTTCGCCTTCGGCGTCCCAGCAGTAGGTGCCGGTCGAGGGGCCGGGTTCTGGCCCGTGGCCGCCGCCCCAGCAGTAGTGGATGCGCCGCGATTCGATCCACAGGGCCGCGCGCTTCAGGCGCTCGAGGGTGCGGGCGGCCGTTTCGCCGAAGGGGTCGGCGACCAGGGTGCAGGTCTGGGTGAGGTGGAGGCTCGCGGCTTTGGCGAGGACCTTCTCGACGTACCACCAGGCGCGGTTGTAGTCGTAGATCGCGCCCGGCCAGTCCTTCGGGGCGCCGTCGGCGTGCAGCAGCCGGGCGGTGGCGAAGACCGAGTCGGGGACCGAGTAGGCGTCCTTCACCCCGTCGCCGTCGGCGTCGACGCCGTAGGCCGCCCAGCTCGATTCGAGGAACTGGCCGGGGCCCTCGGCGCCCATGTAGTTGTGGGTGCCGGGGGCGACGCCGGGCAGGGGGCTGCGATCCCAGTCGGACTCGACGTAGTGGATCGCGGCGACGATCGAGGCACCTCGCGGGCCGAGGTGGTAGCGGGCGGCGGCCTCGGTCAGCCAGGGGAAGTAGGCGGCCGGGACCTCGCCGTGGCGGCCCGGGCCGGCACAGGAGAGCGAGGTCGCCTGCGGGGACGGCGGCGCCGAGGCGGCGAAGAGGCCGACGATCGCGAGCAGGCAGAGGAACACCGTCGCGGCGGTGGCGGCCGCCTTGGTCGCGGCGGTGCGGGGGCGCAGGCGGCGGGCGAGCGATCGCCGTCTCCCGGGGCCGGCGGTGCTCATTGCGCCGGGGCGACCGCGAGCCAGCGTCCGTGGCGGCGGGCGAAAAGGAAGGCCAGCGGCTCGGGGCCGGAGGGCCGGAGCGCGGTGCCGGAGGCGAGGAGGAGGTCTGGGCGGCCGGGAAGGCGATGAAGGCGGAGGGCGAGGAGGTGGCCGGGTGCCGGCCCCGGGCCCCTGCGCCGGGCGCGGCACCGAGGAGCCGGCGGGCGAAGGAGGCGCTCGCGCCGGCGCGGAGGGACCGGCGCGCGGGGCGAGTGCCCGCCCCGACCTCGTAGGAGAGGAAGGCGAGGAGGAACCGGCGGGCGGCGAGGTGGGCCGCCGGCGCGACGGGCGGCGGTGGATCCGTGCTCACCGGCCTCGCGAGGCGACTCGCCGGAGCGCGTCGGTCAGGGTCGGGGGACGCGGCGTCGGCGGCGCACCAGACCAGGGCGGCCAGGAGGCCCGCGACGAGGGCGGTGAAGAGGGCGCGGCGCAGGTCAGGCCCCCCGGCTGAGGTTGCGGCGCGCGGCGAGGCGATCGCGACGCGCGCCGCTCGCGACGCAGGGTGCGCAGATGCTCGCGGCGCTTGGGCGAGGCACCCTCGCCGAGCTGGCGGACGCGCTCGAGGGCGAGGCGGGGGCGTTGGCCGGCCGGGCGCCCGCCCTCCTCGGCGGAGAGCTCGAGGCGCCGGGCGTCGCGACGGCGCGCCTTCTCGATCCGCTCCTCGGCGCGCTCGCGCTCGGGGCCGCTCAGCTCCGCGAAGCGGCCTCGGTCGAGGCCGATCCGGTGGGCGTGGTCGGCAGGGTCGGTCGAGCCGCGCAGCAGCTCGCGGTCCTGGCGGGCGAAGCGCTGGAGGTCGCGACGGGCTCCAGCGCTCTCCCCCACCCCGCTCGTTTCGCTCCGCGCGGGCGATCAGCTCTTTGGCGGCGCGGACGGGCTCGGGCGGAGACGCAGCCGGTCGGGCGCGACGCTCGTCGCTTCGCTCACGCCCAGGCGGTCGACTTGGAGCCACCGGCGGTGGGTCCACTCGCCTTCCTTGGAGTAGCTCTTCACCGGCGCGGCCGAGGGCGCCTTTCGGTCCTCCCCCTCGCCCGCACCGGAGTGCTCGTGGGCGGCTAGCGTCTCCCGCGCTTCGTGCAGCCGCACGTCGGCGAGGGCGCGGGCGGAGTCGGTGAGCGCGTCGCGCGCGGTCCGCCGGGTGGTCTCGGTCTGGAGCCGGGAGCGCTCGCGGGAGCGGCGCGAGGCCACCGCGGCGCCCTTGGTCACGGCCCCTGCGGGGACGGGGGCGACGCGGCGGCCGAGGGCGAAGCCGGCGATCCCGGCGCTGCCGCCCAGGCCGGCGAGACGCTCGTGCTCGCCGACCGAGATCCAGCCGATCAGGTCGTGGCGCTTCAAGAAGACGGCCCAGGAGAAGGCGGCGGAGAGGAGGAAGCCGGTGGCCGAGCCGCCGGCGCCGTCGACGGAGCCGAGGACGACGATGCCGAGCAGGACGACCGAGAGGAAGGCGGCGTAGATCACCTTGGCGAGGACGGCGCCGATCAGGGCGAGGCCGAAGCGGCGGAAGGAGCGCCGGCCCCAGTCGCCGAGCAGCGGGAAGAAGAGGGCGAAGGGCAGGGCGAGGAGGAGGACGAAGGCGATAGCCGCCTGGGTGAGGAGGCGGATGCCGAGCCAGGCGAGGAGGAGCAGGGCGCCGAGGAGGCCGATCGCGAAGAGCGCGAGCATCGAGAGGCGGGTGATGACGCCGTCGCCACCCTGGGCGGCGACCTTGGGCTTGTAGCGTGTCGTCTGCTTCCTTGTCGAAGTAGTTCCAGAGCGCGGCGCGGGCGGCGGAGCCGGGTGAGGAGCGCAGGTAGAGGTCGATGACGCGACGGGGTTTGCCGAAGCGCTTTTCGGCGAAGGCGGCGCACTGGTCTTCGGTGTTGATGCCGATGTGCTGCGAGGTCGGCGAGCGCGGTGAGCGAGCTGTTGTCTTCGCAGAAGGCTTCGTTTGCCTTCTTCACCGCCTCTTCGGGCGGCGGCCCGAGCGCCCAGTTGACGTCGGAGAAGTCGAGGCCGGCGAAAGGGACCTCGACCAGGCGCGACCAGACATGGCTCATCGCTTCCGCGTAGGAGCCGGTCGGGTCGCCGAGGCTGCCCGACTGCGGCGCGGCGACGACGCCGAGCGCGACCTGGTTTGAGAAGGAGGCGAGGCGGCCGACCGATTCGCGCGGGGCGTGGACGACCCAGAGGCCGATGAACGAGCATCGCGACGGCGGCGATCGTGCCGGCGACCGATCCGGCGACGTCGCGGGAGATCAGGCCGCGCCAGGCCAGCGCGATGCCGGCGCAGACGACAAGGGCCGAGAGCCAGGGTTCGGTGACGGTCGCGTAGATCCGCGTCGACCGCGGCGCAGATCCTCGCCATGGTCGGGCCGTCGGCGAAGGGGTTCAGGCCGAAGGCGAGGCCGAGCAGGGTGAGGACCAGCTTCAGGACGAAGAGCAGGCCGAGCCAGATGCCGTTCAGGATCGTGACGAAGCCCGCGGTGAAGTCGCCGATCGGGTGGGTGACCCCGGTCGGGATGAAGACGTCGAAGCCGTAGTCGGAGGTCGGGTAGGTCGTCTCCGGGGTGCCGGTGACTTCGCAGCTGGTGCGGGTGTCGCTGGGAGCGGATCTGGGCCGGTTCGTCGCAGACCGGGTTGCGGATGCCGAGGCCGATGAGCGGGTCGATGGTGCCCGAGGAGCCGAGTTCGGAGGCGAGGCTGGTGGCGGTCGAGCCTTCGGCCGGTTCGAGGAGCTGGTCTTCGGCCGGTTCGGGTTCGGGGGTGCGGCCGAGGGAGTGGTCGTCTTTCGAACTGCCGGCGGGCCTCGCGTGGTGGGCGGCGGGCGACGGGGTCGGGAGGACGAAGAGGAGAACGGCTGCGGCTGCGGCAAGGGCGAGGAGCGGTCGTCTCACTCAGGCAAGACGACTCGCGATCACGATTCGTCCCGCCACGGCAGGTCGTGCGGCATTCCGATCAGGTGATCCTGATCCCCCGCTCGTGGGAGGATGCGGGCATGTCGACGGAGCGGCAGACCGTGACGCACGAGGAGGCGCTGCGGCTGATCGACCAGCGGATCGGCGAGCGGGTCCAGCTGGGCCTGTTCCTCGCCTCGGCGGACGGTGGTGGGTCGGGCGCGACGGACGGGAGAGTGATGTTCCTGGGCCGCGGCGGGCGCCTTGTCAATCCCCTGGAGCCGAAGCCTCCTCGGCTGGAGGCCGGGTGTCGGCTATTACGGCTTCGGGCCCGACGGGACGGACGCCTACCCACTGCATCCGATCGCCGAGACGATCGAGCTTCGGGACTCGGGGCTCGACTTCCATCTGCAGGGAGGTGCCTTGATCCGGGTCGCATGGCGGGGCAGCACCGAGATCGGCGACGGTCCCGACCCGGGGACGCTCGCACGGCTGAGGCAGATGGGGGCGGCGAGCGAGGATGAGTCGAGACAGGACGATGCGAGCATCGAGCTGCAGGCGATTCCTCCGCGAGGCGCCGCGGGCGAGGGCGGAGGTGCTCTCGGCGCGGCCGACCGAGCACCGCAACGAGCAGGACGGGAGGCGGATCTGGGATCTGCGGCTGCGGGTGCGAGCCCTCGGAGGGAGCGGCGTTCGAGGCGGGCGCCGAGGTGATCTGGCCGGCGAACGAGGAGATCGACGGGCGACTCGGGCGCGGGGAGATCCTCACCTGCATTCCCGTCTCACCGGAGGAGATCGAGGTGGCCTACGACCCCGAGCGCCCCGAGGAGGTCTTGGCCTATCCCGACCGCGCCTCGGAGCCGGCGCCGATCGCGCTGCGGATCGCGATCGTCGGCAAGAGCATGCCGGAAGAGTCGCCGGAGCGGCCCGATCAGTAACCGACTCGCCTCACCGGGTCCTGAGGTGCAGGTGCTCGGGCCGGGATCCTCGCTCGACCCGTCTGGTGGCCGAACAGGACGCCAAGGCGCGGGGTGACCCGCTCAGCGAGGGCCGGTCGGCGGCCTGATGCCGAGCTGGCGGCAGATCGACCGGGCGAGCCCGAAGTCGATCTCGCGATGCCGAGGAACGGCGCTGCGATGGCCGCCGGGCCCGACCCAGCGGGTGTGGTTGCCGCCCTCGTCCAGCTTGCGGGCGCCGTTGTTGCGCAGATGTGCCTCAAGCGCGCGGCGCTTCACGAGACCGTGAGATGCAGAAGCTCGTGCTCGCGATCCTCGTCTGGCTCGGGCGAGAGCATCAGCGCGAGCGCGTCGAGTACGTTCTCGCGCGCCTCCTCGCGGGTGCGACCCTGGCTGAGGACACCGGGAACGGCAGGGATCGAGGAGATCACCCAGCCTTCCTCGCCGTCCTCGTAGACGATCGTGAGGTCGAGCTTCGGCACGTGTTCGAGGTTAGCGCGGTCGTTGGTCGACCGCCGGAATTTCTCGTCCACCCTCAACACCTCCTGTCGAGCGTGTCGGTGATCGCCTTGTGTGTGACCGACACACGCAGAAAGGAGGTTGGGAGAGAGAGACACCGTTCGGACGCAGAGAAGACGAGGTCAGACCCTGTGGAGCGATCGCTCCGGGAGGAAGACACCGTGCTTGACAAAGGCGGCAGGTGCCTGGGAGATCGAGATCGCGCGGAAGCCGGGCACCTCGCTGACGAACCACCAGGTCTCGAGGAAGCGGCCCGGCTCGACCGACCAGGCGGGTCGCTCGATGCCGTAGATCGCCGCGATGTGCTCGGCAAGGGCACCGAGGCATGCGTCGTAGCGGCGATCGCCGGTCGGCTCGGGACGCTCGGAGATCCCCGCCGAGCGGGCCTCGTCGTCGAGGCGGAAGGGGAACTCGCCGAGGAACTCGCGGGTGGCGTGGTGGAAGTCCTCGCCGGCGAAGGTGCGCTCGGCGACCCGGGCCAGCGTCTCGGTCAGCGATGACGCCGCCGGGGGATTGGCCGCGAGCCAATCGGAGCCGGCCGTGAACCGCGTTGCCATGTGCTGATCGTAGTCGGGGTCCGGACGCGAGCCGGATGGTTCGAGCACCGTGGATGTTCTTCTCGTCGAGCATGTCGGCCATCACCCGGAGGGTGGCCGACACGCGCAGACAGCCGGCGCGCTGATCAGTCGAGGTCGGCCATGTCGCGGGCGATCCACTCCAGCTCGCCGTTCAGGAGCGGCGCCTCCTCGGGGAAGCGCGCCGACCAGGTCGCCACCTCGCGACGGTCGAAGGTTCCGGTGCGGTAGGCGCGCAGGCGCTCGACCGGCGTCATGCGGTCGAGGACCGCGGCGAAATCGAGCTCCCGGTTGGCACGGGGCACCACGGTAGGCGCCTTGGTGTCGGTTGGCGTCGGCTTGTTCATCTCGGATCCCTTCGCTATTGGCCCCACTCCTCTGCGGAGCCGTCGCCGGCGACCGGCACGCGAAGCGTGCGAACATCGGCGCGGCGGCGAGGCAGGCACCGGCCACCTCTTCAGGCGAGCGGGAGGTGCGTCTTCGCCCCGCCTCGGCGGTCGGCGGGCCCGCTGCTCAGTTCTGCGTGCCGGGCTCGGCCGAGTGGAAGTCGCCGTCGCAGCTGCCCCAGGCTCCGCGGCCTGCGGCGTCTGCGCCGTGGGCGGCGGCTTCGAAGAGTTCCAGGCCGTCGAAGCGCTGGTCCTCGTAGCGGTAGACGTAGGCCCAGCCGCGCCGCAGCTGGGCGAGTTCGAGCCGGCGACCGTCGATGAAGGCGTGGGCGAGGATCCGCCCGTAGACGTCTTCGTGGTCGGCGACGGAGTCGTAGCGAAGGGTCACCGGGGCGCCTTCGGGCGCGAGGCCTTCCATCGAGCGGGCCGCCGCGCGGGCGCCGCACTCGGTCGGGTAGCCGGGCCGCACGTCCTCGGGGGTGTCGATGCCGACGAGGCGCACGTAGGCCAGTTCGCCGCCCGGTTCACGGATCCGGAGGGTGTCGCCGTCGACCGCGTAGGCGATCGTCGCGTGGAAGGTGGCGGAGCGAGCGCGGGCGGCCTCAGCACTCGCTCCGGTGAAGAGCGTGGCGGTGGTGAGGAGGACGAGGGCGAGGAACGTGGCGCGGCGCATCGCTCTCATTCTGCCCTGCCCGGCGTGGTGTCGAGTCGCTCGAGCATCCAGGCCGGCGGCTCGACCTGGATCTGGCCGACCTGGCCGGAGAAGTCGCGCAGGTGGCAGCGCCCGGCGCGGTGGGTGGTGAGCCGCCCTCGCGCGGCCTCGTCGTCAGGGTCGAGGCGTAGCAGGGTGAGCGCCCGGCGGCGCCTCCTCGTCGGTCTCGACCCCGAAGGCGAAGAAGGCGCCGACCAGAGGCTCGAGCTCGGCGGCGTCGCCGAGCATCTGGGTGGCGAGGATCGGGGTCAGGTTCTGCGAGCGGCCGAGGCGGCTGATCCGCTCGAGCAGGGCACGGCCCTGGCTGTCGGCGAGGAGCGCCCAGGCCTCGTCCATCGCGAGGACGGAGTGGCGGGTCGGGTCAGAGGCGCAGAGGCGCAGGGCGTAGGCGGCGAGGAGGCGGAGGACGGCGAGCCCGATCCGCTCCTCCTCGAGCAGGTCGGCGCGGGCGGTGCCGGCGAGCGGGAGGGTGAGCCCGGCGATCCGCAGGGAGACGACCTCGGCGCCGGCGGGGTCGGCGGCGGCTCGGAGCCGGTGCCGAGGCCGAGTTTGGCGAGGCCGCCGCGGCCGTGGATCTCGAGCGCCCGGGCCGCCTCGAGGGCGTCGGGGTCTCCGGAGGC
Source organism: uncultured Actinomycetes bacterium (assembly GCA_963782515.1). Lineage (GTDB taxonomy): Bacteria > Actinomycetota > Thermoleophilia > Solirubrobacterales > 70-9 > VAYN01. Next base: position 612,637 of record CAWAJY010000006.1, read on the forward strand.
CGAGAGGCGGCGGACCACCTCGCCGCAGTTTCGGGCACCGGCGGCGACGGCCTCGGAGATCGCGGTACGCAGTCGCGTCTGCCAGACCGGCGGGACCGGGCCGGGCAGGATCGAGGTCAGGAACGAGTAGGCGAGATCCTCGCGGGTCTCCTCCGAGCCGACCCGCAAGGGATCGAGGAGGCCGCGGTGGCGATCGGCGCCCGAGAGCTCGATCGTCTCGGTCACCTCGGCGACGCCGGGCAGGCGCATCCAGTCGGTGGTCGCCCTTGGGGTCGATGTCGACGATCGGGCCCGAGCCCTGCAGGAAGGCCTGCCAGATCAGGAGCTCGGCGAGGATCGTCTTGCCCGAGCCGAGGCTGCCGGCGAGCAGGCAGGTCGGGTGGTCGAGAGGTCTGGGAGGCCTCGGCCAGGTCGAAGAGGACGGGGGTACGGGAGCCGGTCAAGGTGTGGCCTATATATGGACCGGCGCGGGAGCCGACCTGGCTGACCGCGTGGGGCACCATCGCGCCGAGCTGGTCGGGCAGCAGGTGCTCACGGTACTCGGGGAGCGGGAACTCGGCCGCGGGGAGGGTCGAGAGGAAGAGCCGGTGCTGCTCGCCGGCGGGTCGGTGGAGCTGCACCCGCCCGTAGGACTCGCGCAGGCGCTCGACCCGTTCCTCGAGGACCCACTCCTCGGCGGCGCCGAGCGAGAGGGTCAGCGCGGTGCGAAGGAGCGGCGGGCGCTCGCCGCCGCCGAGCACGCCCTCGAGCTCGTGGGCCAGCGCCGGGCGATCGCCGGACTCGACCGAGACGCCGGTCGTCCCCGCTTCCTCCTCGCGGGCGATCTGCTCGGCGTCGAGCTTTCGGCGGGCGAGGAGGCGGCGTGCCTCGCGATTGGGCAGGTGGGAGACCGAGAGCGTCGCGTCGACCGGGAAGGCCAGCTCCAGGGGCGCGAACATCAGCTCCGCCGAGGGGCCGGGGACCGCGGCCTCCTCGGGCATCGCGCCGAGGACGAGGTGGGCCTGGTGGGCACGGCCGCGCTCGGAGTCGATGGCGAGCGAGCGCAGGCCTACGGTGACCCGGCTCTCATGCAGGCGCATCAGGTCGTGGGCGTAAGGGCGGAAGCGCTCCTCGCCTCCCTCGCCGAGAAAGGCCAGTGCCTGGGGCGCGAAGGCCTCGTCGACCTCGGGCTCGCCGAGTCCACGGGTGTAGGCGCGGCGGATCAGGCCCGCGACCCGGCGCGGGCCGATCCGGCGGGCTTCGAGGTAGGCGAGCACCCGCTCGTGGACCGCCTCCTCGGCAGCCCTCATGGTGTCGAGGCCCGAGCGCCCGACCCCGGCGCCGTCCTCGAGACCGAGGCGGTCGGCGAGGCCGCGCCAGGCGAAGGCGAGGTCGTCGAAGATCCCGGCGAGAGCGCCCGACGGGCGCGGATCGAGGCGGACCGCCAGGTAGATCTCGGTGCGGACGGCACCTCGTTCCTCCAGCACCGCGCGGTGCTCGGCCAGCTGGCGCCCGAAGGCCTCGCGACGGCCGTGGCGGGGATCGAGGGTCGAGAGCGCCGCCTGCTCGTAGGCGGCGGCGTCGAAGGCGCGCGAGACCCGCAGGATCTGGAAGTCGGTCTCCAGCACGTAGGCCAGCGCCTCGAGCCTCTCCCCCACCTCGATCTTTCGGGCATCGGGAAGGCCGGGGTAGCTCTGCCCCTCGATCTCATAGATCGCCCAGCCCTCGGCCGGGGTGCGGAGGATCAGGTTGCCGGTGAGGAAGTGGTGCGGGGCCCTCACGGCGTGGCCTCCTCGAACACGGCGCCGCGGCCGGACGGGATCTCGAGGACATGGCCCTTATGTAGTGCGGGGCCGGGTCGGCGGCGGATCTGGAGCGTGCCGCCTCGGCGACGGCCGTCGACCGGGTAGCGGAGCAGCAGGCGGGCGGGGCCGTCGATGCGGCCGATCGGCAACCGCGGCGAGTGGAGATCGGGGGCGAGGACCACGGTGTCGATCGGCGAGAGCTCGGTGCCGGGCGCCGGGACCCGGCGGCCTGCGGCGATGACCCGGGGGCGAAGCCGCCAGGCGGCGAGGCCGAGGAGTGCCCGGTGGGGCGGTCGGCCGTCGAGCTCGCAGCGGCAGAGCGCCCAGGCGGCCAGAAGCGGCAGCGCGAGGAGGCGGAGCGCCGCGGGCGTCGCCACGACGGCCAGGCCGATCAGCGGCAGGCGCGAGAGCAGGGCGATCGTCGCGAGGCAGGCCAGCCAGTAGCCGATCAGGCGCAGCTCGAGGCCGCCCGGCATCGGGATGCGCCAGCTGCCGATCCGGAAGATCCGCCAGCGCCGGTGGAAGACGAGGCGGTAGGAGCGGACCACCTTCCTCTCGCGGGCGCTCATCAGAAGACGACGCCGGCGATGCCCTTGGCGAAGGTCTCGACCGATTGGGGCGCCAGCAGGAAGATCAGCGCCAGCAGGGTGATCGCGATGATGCCGACCGCCGAGCCGATGTTGCGGGTGGCGAGGGCGCCGATCAGGAGGCAGCCGGCGAGCGCGGTGATCGCCGGGACGCCCCAGCCGGAGAGGAGGCTGCCGAAGCGATCCCCGCGCCGGCGGTCGACCCTCCCCCGCCGCCGCCTTCGAGCGACTTCTGGACCGCCGCGTCCGCGGGCGCGGCCGACAGCGGGCCCACGGTGGTGAGGGCCGAGAGGCCGAGAGCGAGCGTCAGGGCGGCGAGCAGGATCGAGGTGGGTCTACGCATGGTGTCCTCCGTTGGGTCGTGGTCAGCTGCGGGTCGGGACGACCTCGATGAAGTCGACGTAGGGGCGCTCGTGCCAGGCGATGCCGAGTTCGTAGGTCAGGGTCCAGGTGGCGCCGTCGCCGCCGGTGGCGAGCGCGGTGGCGAGGACCGCGCCCGAGCCGGGACCGGAGACCCAATCGATCGGGCCGACGCGCTCTACCCGGAGCGAGACGGTCGGCAGCGTCACCTGCGCGTCGTCGGTGAGGTCGGCGCGCAGGTCGGGTGCGGAGCCGGCGAGGTAGTTGCGGAGGACCCGCCCGACGACCTGGGTGACCTCGGGGTCGGTGACCGCGTCCCGCGCCGGTTCGGCAGGGTGGGTGTCGATCGCCGGCGCTCCGACGAGCGCCGGGTAGCCGACCACCGACAGTGGGCGACCCGGATCGTGACGGACGGTGATCGCGAGGAAGACGCGGCGCGGACATATCGCTCACCTGGGCGGCGACGGTGATCGCACGACCACCTTGCAGCGCGGGCTGATCGGAGGCCACGTCCTCCCAGAGGACCTCGCGGGTGCCGTGATCGGCCGCGAACCCGGCACCGGCGGAGTCGGCGGCGGGCAGGTAGGGCGCGAGGGCCTCGGTACGCGCGGCCGGGTCGGCGGCGTCATAGGTCAGGTAGGCGCGGGCGAAGCGCAGGGCGAGGTCCTCGCTCGGCGCGTCGGCGGAGGCGACCGGGCGCGCCTGCGTCGTGGTCGGTGACAGGCGCGAGGAGGAGGCTGCGCAGGCCGAGGCAGACCAGCACCACGAGCGCGGCGCTCGCAAGGTGTCGGGGCGCCCGGGCGAGGAGGCGCGAGCGGCGGATCGTCCGCCGGAATTCCTCGACGCCGGGGTGGGCCTCGGTGGCGCTCGGCGCCCTCATCGCTCGAAGCCGAAGGTGTCGACGTCGGCGCCGGGCGGGGAGGGTCGTGGGTCCCCCACCCCACCCGGCCCGCCGCCGGAGGAGGGCGGCGGCGGGCTCGGGTGGGTCGGAGCGGCGGTCGCGGCCGGCGCGGGTTCAGAGACCGGCGTCGCCTCCGTCGTGGTCGTCACCGCGGAGGAGCTGACTGGCGCCACTTGGGAGGTGGGTTCGCGCTCGGGCTCGGTCTGGGTGACTTCCGGACGGGGCGACGCCGGGGCCTTCGGCCGGCTCGGGCGCCTCTGGTGGTGGACGACGCCGGGGCGAGGCACCTCGGCGGGGCGCACGGCCGGGGGATGGGCCCGGACCGTGCGCCGCGCCGGTACGCCCGCGACCGAGCGGGAGATCAGCGGCGAGCGCGGTGAGACGGTGTGTGCCGGGCGGTCCGGGCCCCCTCCGCCCCACGGCCGGAGCGCCGCGAGGACCGGCGCGCCGACGGCGAGGCCGAGGAGCGCGAGCCCGCGGGCACCCTGAAGGGTGGCCGGGAGGCGGTGCGGTCGGGGCCGGCGGGAGGAGCGCCCGACGGGCCCTTCGATCGCGATGGTGGGGTCCGGATCCCGACCGGCGTCTCCGTCGCGGCCGAGGAGCAGGGACTCCTCGCCGATCAGGAACACATCGTCTCTGCTTCGTCTCAGCGTCGGGATCACTTCGACGCCATGACGCCGGGTCGGCCTGCGTCGATACCCCGACCGGCCGAAGCCCCCTCATACCCGATCCCGACCGAAGGCCTACGGCATCCCGCCGGGCGGGGCTAGGGTCGGGCGAAGGGCGCGCGAGCGCACATCGAATGTCCTGGATGGGCCCCCTCCCGCCGTACGGCCCATCGTCGAACGCGCCGACGGCTCCGGTCCCCTGTCCGGAGCCGTCTTATTTCTCGGACGCTCTCAGCCGCCGAAGCCGAATTCGTCGTGGCCGCCCGAGCTGCTCTTCGCGCCGGAGGTGGAGGTCGAAGCCGAGGACGACGACGAGCTGCTCGAGGAGGGCGCCGTTTCCACGGTGCGGGCCTCGGCGACCGGGGCCGGGGATTCGGCGGGCGCCGATTCGACCGGGGCCGAGGAGGATTCGGCCTCGATGCCGAACTGCGATTCCTCGGTCTGGGAAGGGGTCGCCGGTTCGGGTTCGGCGTGGCTTTCGGTCTTTGCCTTCGACTTGACCTTCGCCTGACGTTCGGGCTGCGGGGCCGGGTCCCGGGGCTGCGGCGCCGTCGCCGTGGCCGGCCGACGAGGCCGCTTCGCCCGATTGGACCGGGGAGGCCGGCGGATAGGTGATGAGCGGCCGACGGGTCGGGTCGGTCGCCTGGCGAACGTGTGCGGGCGGGCGGCTGTGGTGGTGGTCAAGCTGGTGGGAGGCGACGCCGATGCCAGGGCCGACGATCCCGGTGGCGATGCAGGCCCCGGCGCCCGCGGCGCCCGCGGTGCAGAGAGCTGCGATCTTCTGGCCGCCACCGGCGAGGAGGCCGGCGGAGTCGGCGCCTTCGGCGCGGAAGGCACCGCCCGCGCGGTAGGAGGCCAGGCGGACGCGTTGGGCGCCCGAGTGGGCACCGTGGGCGACGGTTTCGAGGCCCGAGAGAAGCCGCTCTGAAAGGCCGGCCTTGCCCGTCGCGAGGCCCCCGAGGAGGACGAGAGTGCCCAGCTCGTGGAAGTTCGAGCGCAGGTCGGCCAGGAAGCGGCGACAGGAGCCGCAGTGCTCGAGATGGGCCTTGATCGCCGCCGTCTCGGTCTCGTCCGCGGTCCCCACGAGGACGCGGTCGATCGCCGAGTCCTCGGCGCCCTGCTGGATCTCTGCACAGAACCGGCGCTCCTCGATCGCTTCCATCCGCTCGCGGATCTGGGCGGTCGAGCGCAGGACGCGCTTCTTTGCCGCCGGCAGGCTGATGTCGAGCCGCTCGGCGATCTCCGGCACGGTGAGACCGAGGCCGAAGCGCAGGACGATCGTCTCGCGGTAGCCCGGGCGCATCCGTGCCATCGCCTCGCGCAGGCGGGCGAGATCCTCGTGGGCCTCGGCGCGCTCCTCCGGCGCGGGGGCGGAGCTGGTCTCGGCCGCCGCCGCCTCCAGGGGCGCGGTCGGGCGCACCCCGCGGTAGCGCAGGAGATCGAGCGAGGCGTTCCGTACCGACTGGAAGAAGGCGGGGCGCAGGCGCTCGGGCGGACGACCGGCGGCGTCGAGGCGATCGAAGCGGATGATCACCTCGGCGACCACGTCCTCGGCATCGGCGCGGTCGAGACTGCCGCCGAAACGGCGCAGGACGTAGGCGATGCCGAGCGGGCGGAGCTCCTCGCAGGCCGCGGTGAAGCGCCTGCGACGCATCCGCTCGGGCAGTCGGGTCAGGGTCCGGGCCGCCTCCATGGCGCCTCCTCTCGGGCTGATTTCGCAGACAAGACGCGGGCCGGGCGGCCGGCGATACCCCTCTCTGCGAGAGACGTGTACCGATCTTGATATCGGCGTACCCGGAGGAGGCTGTGCCTATGCCTATGCCGGCTCGGCGACCGCGGCCTCGGCCTCGGCCTCCTCGCGGGCCGTCGGGGCGGAGAGGAAGTCGACGCGGTCGGCGGCGATCCAGTGTTCTGAGCGTCGCGAGAGGTCGACGCGCTTCCACTCGCGGAAGCGCAGCCGGCCGACGACCGCGACCCGCGAGCCCTTGGCGAGGTGCTCGAGACAGGCCTCGGCCTGGGCGCCGAAGATCGAGGCGTCGATGTAGAGCGGGTGGTCGGGGTGGGCGCCTGCCTCGGCGAGGCGCATCCGGGCGCCGCGGCGCTCGCCGTCGCCGACCGACCTGGGGTCCTTGGTCAGGACGCCGACCAGGGTGATCGAGTTCATGGGGTTCTCCTTTCGGGCCGCGCGGAGGCGGATCCGGATCGGTGGTTCACTTGTTCGTGGGCGGGTCGCACCGGCCGTGGGAGGCGCTGCCAGGGCGGCGCGACCCGAACCCGGTGGACGCGGTGCTCGGCGACGGAGTCGAGGCGACCGACGTAGGCCTCGCCTGGCCCGAGGCGCTGGAGCGCGGAGGGGTTGACGTCGAATCGGTGGCCACGGGTCCGGGTGCCCTCGCGGGTGTGGCGCGCGGGCCCCTCGGTGCGGATCGTCGTCTCCCAGGCAGGCACCGTGCCGATCAGCTGGGCGATCCACTCGGCGTCGGCCTGCTCGCCGATGCGGTGGCAGATCACCGCCGAGACGGTCGCGCCGACCCGCTCGCGGACGGCGGGGCCGGCGGCGGAGAGGTCGGCGAGGGTCTGGGTGCCGAGGGCGACCGAGAACCCCGCCGCCCGGCCGCGGGCGAAGAGGCGCTCGAGGGCCGATGCCTCCAGGGCGCCGAACTCGTCGACGCAGACGAAGGTGCCGAGGCCGCGGTCCATCAGGGCGCTGGCGGCGGCACCGAGGTCGAGCAGCGCCATCTGGGCGAGCGAGCGGCCGACATTGCCGGTGCGGTCGGTGTCGAGGCGTAGGTAGACGACCTCGCGATGCTCGATCGAGGTGCGCAGGGCGAGGGCGCCAGGGCGCGCCTGCGGGTCGAGCCACTCGCGGGCGAGATCGGAGGAGGCGAGGTTCGAGAGGCGGGCGTGGAGGCCCGCGACGGCGCGGACCTGGTCGGGCCCGATCGTGGTGAGGAGCTCGCGCGCCTCCTCGAGCAGGTCTTTGTCACCGGCCTCGGCGGCGGCGTTCATCAGGCCGTCGGGGCTGCAGGCGCGGGCGACCGTCGCGAGCGTGGTCGGCGCGGTGCCGGCGTCGAGGGTGCGGATCACGGTCCGCAGGAACGGCGAGGCGGCCTGGCGGTAGAAGTCGGCGTCGGCCGAGCCCCAGTCCTCGACCGCGACGAGGCGCTCGGAGCGCTCGTCGACGGAACCGTCGGCGAGCGGGTCGTAGGCGTCGGGACCCTCGGGGGAGAAGAGGCGGAAGGTCGCGCGCCTGGCCTCGGCCGCCGAGCGGGCCGCGGCCAGGAGGGCGGCGTCGCTCTTTGCCTCGATCACCACGGCGCCGTGAGCGGCGCCGGCGACGTGGTCGACCAGGAGCGCGCCGAGGGTCGTCGTCTTGCCCGCCCCGGTCGCACCCGGCACCAGGACGTGCCGGCCGGAGCGGGCGTCGCCACGAGGGATGGCGATCAGCTCGCCCGAGGCCGATGCGGCCGATCGGGGTCGAGGAGGCGAGAAGCTCCCGGCGCCGGGAGCCGCGCTCGGCGAGCCGCGCCCGGGTGCGGTCGAGCGGGCGGCGGCGGGCGCGGGCGGCGCTCTCGCGGTCCTGGCCGATCCGGATGTCCTCGAGGTGGGTGTGGAGGCCGAGGGCGACCGCCGAGGTGGCGGCGGAGAAGACGAGGACGCCGGCGGGAAGTGCCGCCGCGGGGATCAGACGGGCGAGCACCGGAAGCAGAGGGAGGGGCGCGAACCCGAGGAGGCCGAAGGTCCACGAGCGGCCCGAGCGGCGCAGGAGAAGCGCGGCGAGGGCGCCGAGAGCGAGCCCCGCGAGGAGCGAGGAGGAGGCGGCCAGGAGCTGGCCCTGGGGGCCTGGGCCGGTGATCCGGCGGGCTGGGGCAGGGTCGGTGAGCACGTCCCCAAGACGAGGGGGCGGGCAGGTTTCGTCCCGGTGCTGGACTTCCAGGCGCCCGGGTCGAAGACCTAAGGCTCGAGATCCTCCACCTCGATCACAGCCGAGGTCGCGGTCCGCGCGATCGCGGCCTCGACGAAGCGGCGGGTGCGTGGGGCGCAGTGGTAGACGACACGCGCCAGGCGCCCTTCGGCGACCGCGAAGCGCCAGGCGCGGAGGATCGCGTCGAGGCGGGCCGCCGCCTTGGTGCTCAGCTCGACCTCGATCGCCTCCGGGCCCTCGGGGCCGAGGCGGATCAGGTCGGCCCGGTGGACACGGCCGCGGCCGAGCTCGGCCGAGTAGATGTGCCTGCCCTCGGCCCGCTCGGCAGCGACGATCTCCCGCTCGGAGAGGATCCGCTCGCCTGAAAGCTCGCGCTCGGCGCCGAGACGGGCGAGCACGGTCTCGTGGTGGAGGGTCGCGGGCGAGGGACGGGCGGCGGCGAGCTCGGGGCGCCCACAGGCGCGGCGACCGGCGGCGCTCGCGACCAGATGCCCCTCCCCCACCTCCGGCTCCCGGGACCCTCTCGATCAGCCCGGCGAGCAGGAGCCGGCGCTCGCGCTCGTAGGCGACGGTGCGGCCGCTCGCCGACCACCGGGCGAGGACGAGCCGCGGCACGGTGCCGTAGCGGGCGAGGAACTCGAGCACCTCGAGGTCCCGGCGGTTGATCCGCTCGCTGCGTCGTCCGTGGGGCACATCGCCGGGACGAAGGGGCGGCGCCCGGAGGGACAGGAGAGGATCCGGGACTAGGAGGTGGGCCGGTCGGCGCGACGGCCGAGACGCGGGAAGGAAGGGATCGCCTCGAAGTCGAGGATCTCCTCCCAGGCGGGGTCGAGGAGATCGAGGTCGGCCGCGCACATCGCCATCGCCTCGGAGATGTCGCTCGCCCGGTAGAGGACCTGCCAATCACGCTCGCCCGCTGAGAGCGGCCGGTGGGACCCGAGGCGCCCGAAGATCGAGGAGATGCGCTCCTCGGCGCCGGGGCCCGTCGGGAAGAGGCGCAGGGAGATCAGCGAGCCTCTCGCCATCGGTCCCACCGTAGCGCCGCGGACCCGACCGAGGAGAGTCGGTCGATTCTCCGCCGGCGGGCGCACCGGTCGGCGTCGAAAATTGAAGGACCCGGCGGCGGCCGGGTCCTTCATAGGGTGGCGTCGGAGGGCCGAGGTCGTCGGCTCGGCGCCCGGCGATCCTCTCATCCTGTCTGCGAACCCGCGCGTCGGGCCGCCTGTGGATGCCCAGCACTGCGCCGGCGCTGTCCCGCAGGGCCCGACCTCGGTCGCGAGGCTCGTCCGATCCGGTCGCCCGCGAAAACCGGAGGCGGCGCGTCAGGATGAGTCGGGTGCGCTAGTCGCTGTCTTCGACCAGGATCTCGGAGGGGCCGTCGGGGTCAAGCCGGCGGGGCCAGTCCGAGGTCAGCTCCGGTTTCTCGAACGTGGTCTCGAAGAACCCCCTCGAGCCGACCTCGGCGATCGCCAGATCCCGAGCCTGTTCGGCGTCGGGTGCACGGACCACCAGGGTGATCCAGCCGATGCTTGCGTCCCAGAGTGCCATCGCTCTCAATCCTCTCATCGGAGCCGGGCCGGCGGGAGCCCCGGCGTGTGCCGGGGCTCCCGCGGCGCCTACGCGGTGACGACCACCTCCCGGGCGACGACCGAGTGGCGCGAGCGGCGCTGCGGCGGATCGGTCTTGGTCTTCCACTCCGAGTAGCGCAGGGCGCCCTCGACCCGGATCGCCTGGCCCTTGGTCAGCTCGGCCGAGTCGGCGGCCAGCTCGCCGAAGGCGGCGACGTCGATGAAGACGGTCTGCGCGTTGGTGTTGCCGTTGACCGCGAGGCGCATGTCGCAGACGGGCTTCTTGCCGGTGGCGTCCAGTTCGGGGTCCTTGGTCAGGCGGCCCTCGAGTTTCACGTCGTTCATGGTGCTCTCCTTCTCGTTCCCGCCGGGGCGGTGTTTGCTTGCGCAGCGAGAAAGCCCCGGGAAGGCCCGAGTGCGCACCGAGCGAAGCGAGGGGAAGGGAGCGCAGCGACCTTGCGCGCGAGGCCGACGGGGCATGATCGAGTGGAGCTGCAAACGAGCCCGGTGGGGACGAGACGGTGGGGACCTGCGTGACCGGGACGCGGCGCCCGATAGGTTTCGAGCGGCAGACGGGAGGAGATGAAGTGACCGATGACGGGGTGCGGCTCGACGAGCCGGCCGACCTGCTCGACCTCAGAATCGCCGACGGCGAGATGAGCTGGCGGATCGACGGTGCCGGGCCGCTGGAGGGATCAACCGACGGGGTCGTCCGAATCAAGGTCGGAAGCTGGTCCGAAGGACCGTACCGCTCACCTGAGGGTGCCTTTCGCGATTCGTCGCTCGAGGTGCGTGTACCGGAGATCGACCTCGCCTCCGAGACGACCCACGACGTCCGGATCGAGTTCTTCACCGGCACGAGCCCGCTGCTCCTGATCTCGGGCGAGACGGTGGTGCCCCGCGCGACCCTCCACTTCGTCATCGACATCGCGCTCGGCGCACTGCAGAAAGTCGACTGGCGCGAAGGCGGCTACCTGAACCTCGCCGAGTGGGTGGAATTCGTCGGCATACGCATGCTGAGGGCCAGGATCATCGAGGTCGAGCGGACGGTGCGTGAGGCGCTCGACGATGCCGACTTCACCGATGCCGACCTCAAGGCCTTGCGCGAGTACCCTGACCGGCTGGCGGCGGTCGAGTCCTCGGCCCGCTCGCTTCGTCAGAAATGGCCGAATGCGAAGACGGCGAAGTCGAACGCCGGCTTCCTCAACCCGGTCGTGGTCCACGTGGACCGAGCGGCAGACCACTACGGCGAATACGTCGACGAAGCCGAACAGGGGGCGAAGGACGCCGTCGGGCGATTGTCGGGGCTGATCTCCTCACAGCAGATCGTCCTGACCCAGCAGCAGAACCAGGACACCAAACGCTTCCAGCGGCTGGTGACGATCGTCGGCGCCACCGTGCTCGTCCCGGGCCTGGTGGCGGCGGTCTTCGGTGCTGAGGTCGGCTTCCACGGCCGCGGCACGACCGATGCCTTCTGGGCCTTGCTCTTGCTGATGCTCGGAAGCGCTGCGGTGACCTACGCGCTCCTGCGCTCCTTTGAGGCGGGCGTGTGGGAGGACCTGCGCGACTCGGCTCTGTGGAGATGGGTCGCCAGGCGCTCGGCGACCGGGAGGCTGGTGATCCTCGGCTTCCTCGGGCTCGCCCTGGCGGTCGTCGGCGGCGCCGTCCTCCTAAACGCGCCCGCCCCGCAGCAGGACTCTCAGTCGAAGTCCGCGAGCAGCAAGTCGACGAGCGACAAGCAGAAGGCCGGATCGCTCTCCCAAATGAAGAGCCCGGGAACCTCCTCGCCCGCTGGCGCAGACGAAAAGACCTCGAAGAAGTCCGGATCGCAATGACCACCTGTATCACTCCCATAGAAACGCCGGTCACCCACCAGCATCAACACACCCCTCCCCGTCCGTAGCCGGCCCGCCTCCTCTCCACCTCAGGAGATGACGCTGACCCCGTGCACTCACAATCGTGGGGGTGCGGGGTCAGCGTCATCGACGCCGTCCCTGCCGCTTCGTGATGCGGGCCGGCTACGGACGGCGGGTCCGTAGCCCCGTCCGTAGCCCGGGTGTCCCGATCGCGGTCTGGTTTACGTCTTCGGTCTATGCGGTATCGGAACAGCGGCGGCATCCGCAGGACAGGAGGCGAGATGAGATTCCAGTGGATCAGGCGGTGTCTGGGCGTGGCGATGGTGGTCGCCTCGGTACTGGCGGTAGCGGCGACGGCGCAGGCGATGTGGCCGGGGGCGCGTTTCGTCTTCGAGCAATGCGACTCGGCGTTGCCGGGCGGGGCGGTGCCGGTCTCCGAACATGGCCTCAACCCGGTCTTCGCCCCCTATGAGAACTGTGGGGCAGCGGGCGGCTCGATCGGACTTCTCGACACCCAGCCGATCTCCGAACAGCCCGGCGTCCTCTGGGTGGGGGTACCGGCGACGCCCAAGGGGTTCGTCGAATCGATGACGATCACCGCGGTCGAGTCGGGGATCGAATCCGACGGGCTCGGCTACAGCCACGTGATGGAAAACGGATTCCCGGGGCCGGTCCCCGAGGCGACGCGGATCTTCCCCGTGCACAGCGAACCGGTCGCCGAACTCTTCGGCAACACCGGGGGCACCGGCATCGGGATCTACATGACCTGCGGAGTGCAGGGGGTCACCTGCCAGCCCGGCCCGACGATCGGCGTCCACTACATCACCGCCACCGAGGTCGACCCCACCCCGCCGACGATCGGGGCACCGACCGGCACCGCGCTCTCGGGAGCGACCTTGCGCGGGTCACCAGACCATCGCCGCAGAAGCGAGCCGACGTCGGCGGCGGCCTCACCAGCCTCTCGCGTCCTGGTCGACGGGATCGCGGTGCCGCCCGTCGCATCCGGCGCCTGCGCCGTAGCCCAGGTCTCCAACCGGAGCACCTACGGCACCGTCGCCTGGACCCCCTCTCCCTGCCCGCCGAAACTGACCGGCGCCTGGACCCTCGACACCTCGGCCTATCCCTTCCACGACGGCGCCAACACGATCGCGGTCTGCGCCGCGGACTTCGCCACCCTCGGTAACCCGAACACCACCTGTTCGCCGGCCAAGACCGTGAACGTCGACAACTCCTGCACCGAATCGAGCGTCGCCGGAGGCGATGAGCTCTCCGCCCAGTTCGCCCAGTCGAACGCCGAAACGGTCACCGTCGGCTATGGCTCGGGCGCCGAAGTCTCGGGCACCCTGCGCGACGACGCCGGCGACCCGATCTCCGGCGCGACGCTCTGCGTCAAGTCCCAGACCCTCGGCATCGACCCGGCGCCAGCCCCGGTCGGCACGGTGAAGACCGATGCCGAAGGGCGCTTCGCCTACGCCGTCCCCGCCGGGCCGAACCGCGAACTGATGGTCGGCTACCGCCACGATGCCTTCCAGCTCGCCCGTTCGGTGCGCTACTACGCCCACACCGCGCCGACGCTGGTGGCCAACCCGCCGAAGCTCGAGAACGGCGGTCGGGTGAAGCTCTGGGGCATCCTGCCCCGGCCCGGCGCCGAAGGCCGGGTCGTGGTGCTGCAGGCGAACATCGTCGGCTCGAAGCGCTGGATCACCTTCCGCCGTGCGACCACCGACGCCCACGGACACTTCCAGGCCGGCTACCGCTTCCACTCGACCACGCGGAAGACCACCTACCGCTTCCGCGCGATCGTCCCCCGCCAGGACCACTATCCCTACGAAGAAGGCCACTCCGAGCCGGCCTCGGTGCTGGTCCACCCCCACCATGGCCACCACCACCGAAGGAGCCACCGATGAGCAAGCCGAAGTTCCGCCGCCCGTCCGCCGGCCTGGTGCTGGGCGCCCTCGCCCTGATCGTCGCCGTCGCCGGCAACTCCGGCGCCTTCGCCGGCACCAAGGTGATCGTGCGCAAGGGCCAGATCGAAAAGGGGGCCGTCGGCGCGAAGGCCTTGGCCAAGGGCGCGGTGCATCCGGCCGCGATCGCCAAGGGCGCGGTCGGCGTGGCGGCACTACGGCCGGGGTCGGTCAACTCCACGGTGCTGGCGCCGGACGCGGTGACGGGCGGGGCACTCGCGCCAGGGTCGGTGTACGGGGGAGCGCTCGGGGAAGTGACGTTGCACTCGGCGGCGATCGTGGATGCGGATGCGGTTCCGCACGACCTCGGAATGGACGCCATCACCGACAGTGACCGTCGCTCTGCGCACCAGGCGAACGCGTCTTATCGGGAGGGGTGGTGTTCACGGAATCCTGGGAACGGACGAGTCGGGATCATCACCTCGCAGCCATTCGTGAACGGTGGGCAGAACGGATGGGCCGGGACGGATCACGACTGACTCCGGCGGCCTCGCGAAAGCCGAAGTCCAGGCACTCTGCCTGAAGTGACGCTCGCCGCTCATCGTGTTCGTTCGAGCAAGTCGCGAAGACGCCGCTCGACTGCTCCTTCGAAAAAGGCCGGAGGCCGTTCCTCGGTCGAACTCACGGTCCTCACCGACACCCCTCTCAGGCATCCCCGCCTGATCCGGTTTGAGATAGGCGACGGCGGGTCGGAGCGCCTGCAGCGGATGCGAAGCGCGGAGCTGGCGCGCCCGCCCAGGTCAGGCCGGCAAGGCCTCGGGCCAGACTCCGGATCGAACCCGCTCGTAGACGGTGTCCGGGGCGAAGTCGACGTCGCCGGGCCATCTGATGACGCCGCCCTCGAGGTATGCCTCGCGAAAGCCTTCGGGAGTACGTGCCCGCTCGAAGACCGGGCCCTGGAGGCGTCCCAGTAGGTCGACCTCCCCTTCGGTGCCGTCGGCGAAGGCGAGCGCCAGCACGCCGTGTCCGACGATCTCGAAGGCGGTGATGTCGTAGGGCGGGTGGCTCATCGGAGCGGCTCGATCTCGAACAGTGTGTCACCGGCGCGGGCGAGATTCCAGTTGTCGAAGAGCTCCTTCTGATGAAGCTCTGCCCAGGCGAGGACGAACCGCAGGTGACGACGCGGCTGGCTGCTCTCCAACGGCTCCAGGGTGTCGATTCGTATCTTTGCCTTGTCGTGGGCGTGCACGGCATGGAAATGAGGTTGGCCGTGGTCGTTGAAATACATCTCGATGGTGATCCCGAAGAATCTGCTGATCCTGGGCATGGGGCCTCCTTTCGGTTCGTCGCCGGGGCGCGCTCCATCGATGGGACGGCCGCCTGGCGAGCCATGTCGGTCATCACCTCGGGTGTGACCGACACGCGCAGCCAGGCCGCCGCGAGAAGGAGCGGCACCTGTCTGGGCGGCGGAGCGTGGTGAGTTCGCCCCCTTCGAGCGCCATGGCATGAACCGGCGCCTGTCGATTGAGCCCGGCGAGGTCGGGCGAGAGAGCCCTTCCCGCTTTGACCCCGAGGGGCCGGTCGCCGATCACGCCGACGAGTTCGATTCCATGAGCCGGCATCGTCACGTCTCAGCCCTTCGTCAATGGACCGAACGCGGGCTGGGTAGGGCGCGATCACCAGCAATTCGGGCGGTACGGCGAAAGCCGAAGTCCAGGTCCTCTGCCTGAAGTAAGGGTGTAGTCGCCTGCCGATCACTCTGAGTGTGACTCCGAACTGATTTCGGCTTGACTTGCTATATGACCATCTCGGTCATATAGGTAAGGTAGGTATGTTCTATGACACCGTACCCACCGCGCGGCGGGTTTCACCGTGGAGTTCGCGTTAAGAACGCCATCGGTCGTTGCCAGAGAACGGCTTTCGTGCTCTGATTCCTGGAAGGTTCGGCGCGGGAGCCGATCCAAGACCAGGGCGCCGGGGGGTGGTACCGATCTCGTCGGCGACCCCCGAGGGGGGGTGGTAGGGACCAACCTAAGCGACGGAGTAGCCGTCTACATACCTGACCCGGGCACAACGCTCGGGGAAAAACCTCGGCGGAGAGCCGAGACAGATGAATGGAGAAAACAGTGAGTCAGAAGAAATGCACCTACGGGGCGATCGGGCTCGGCGTGCTCGTCGTCAACGCATTGCAACTCGTGTACGGCAGTTCGAGCAGCACCACCGCCGGCGAATTTACCCGTTACTCGCAGGTTCCGGCAGATCACGAGTCGATCAGGAATTGCATCTGCCCGGAGGGCCCCGGCTGCGTGCCATCGCTCGGGGGTCAAAGGACGGCGACCAAAACCGTCATGTCGGAAGCCGCCTCGACCCGCGGCGACTCGACGACGACCGATGGCGGCGCCCTGAAGAACAGAGAAACCGAGGAGGCAACCCATGCGCTGACCCACACCCAGGTTGTACCGGTAGTCCGCCTTGCCTAGCCAGACGTAGCCGTAGCCCCACGCAGTTCCCGGCTGCCTGCGCAGCCGGAAGTGGTCGCTCTCGACCGCGCCGACGCTCGGCTTGGCGTAACACGCCCCGACGCACCGAGGAGAGAGGACCATGTTTCGACGCCACCGAGGCCAAACTCACAGCTCCGCCCATACCCCAGAGCCCGCCGGACAGACCGGCCCCGAGCGCCCCACGCCGAGGTACGAGGGCACTCACTGCCCAGGGCATCCGACCAGAGGACGGATCGCCCGGCTCAGAAGACAGGGCCAACCCCCGTTCAAGCGTCGCCTGCGTCTGCGCGGGCGAGCGGCGGTCAGGTCGCGGACCCCGAAGGAGTCGGTCCTCCTCTCGCGGCGCCGGCGACTGTGGCGCTGGACGATCGAGCACTGGGTAGGGGTCGCAGCACTGGTGGTCGCGATCCTCGTGGCCCTCCACACCTTCCTCGGCGGCGACACGACGGCGGCCCTGCCGCTCCATCTGAGTGCCTTGGCGAGCGAAGGGACGGATGGCAAGCAGCGTGACTTCGCGACGCCGAAGGTCGGCACGGAGCTCCACCTGAAGGTGGTCGCGATGCCCCGCCGGGAGGAACTCGGCGACGTGACGATCGCCGTGACGCTGCCCGGCGGTGTGGTGGCCTCCGGATCGTGCAGGGTCGAGATCGGAGGAAAGAGCGGGACGTGCGCGGGCGACGGACGGGCCGAAGCAACGCGACTGGAGTCCGGGGAGGAGATGGATCTCGAGTTGAAAGTCGGCGTGGAGAGAAGGATCGAAGGCGAAGAGTCGCTCAAGGTCCAGTTGACCTCCGCCGATCTGGCCGATCCAGAAGTGAGGGAAATCTCGCTGACCGCACCCGAACGCACGGGCGAAAGGGAAGCCACCGCGCTGATCTCAGAAGAACTCCTGAGCCCGATGAAGTGGGAAGGCCTCCTCGAAGTACCCGAAGGCACGGTCGAGGAAATGGGCGGGGAGTGGAGATTCCTGACCGATGAACGGATCCACGGCGTCCCCACGGTTCCGGCGGGCCAGGACGTGCCGATGCGGCGGATCTTCGCCAGCCACGAAATCGGCGCCAAGATCATCACCCTGAGGGCCAAGATCGAGACGACTCCCCTGCGCTGGCACGCGGTCGACCTCGCCGGCTCCAAGGACACCGCCAGCAAGGAGCTCTTCGCGCTCGGTTCCGACCACCGGGCGTGGTGCTCCACCGTCCGCGACAAACAGGCGCAGCCGCCGCTGCGGCGCGGCGAGCGCGTGTTGATACGGGCCGCGGTGGTGGGCTGGGGGACGGCCAGACCTCATGGCCGCCCGATCGACGCGGTGATGCTGATCTGCACCGCGGTCCAGAGCCTCAAGCAGGCCGAGTCCGGGTCGGATACTGCGCTCGAGGGAGGTGGCCTCACGGCGCCGGCGGGCCCGGGACCATGAGGCCGGCATCGCGGCCAAGGGAGTCGGTGGCGTCGGCCGCACCGGGCGCGATCGACTCGATCTCGCCGCCCCGGCGGCGGCGCGCCGGGCGCCACAAAGCTGCCCCGCTCAGCGGCGCCCGGCGCGGGCGAGCGTGCGCGGCTCGCCGGGATCGAAGTAGTAGGCGAGCAGGGCGTCGAGGATTGCCGGCAGGAGGCGGGGCAGATCGGCGACTTCGCGGTTGATGGCGAGGCGGGCGATCTGGAAGCGCACCCCGCCGATCAGGAACGGGGCGAGGAACGGAGGGGCGGTGGTGGCGCGGGGGTCCTCGGCGGCGGCATCGCGTAGGAGGGCGCCGAAGCGCTCGATCCATCGCCGCTGGGACTCGAGGGCGTCCTCGTCGTCACCCAGGTAGGGCTCCGCGGTCAGCAGGTGGGCGAGCTCGGGGTCGGCCGCGAGGGTGTCGAGGGCGACCCGCAGGCCCGCCTCGAGGCGGGTGGGGAGGTCGGCGGCATCCGCGCACGCAGAGCGGACGAGGTCGAAGAGGCGCTGCGCGCCTTCCTCGCCCGACCACGGCGCGGGCTGCCCGGATGCGCTCACGGTAGATCGCCGAGGACGCTCATGCCGACGGCCTCCGGGGTCGAGATGCAGGGGGCGACCCGCCCCGCTCCACTCGGGTCGCCCCCTGCCCAACGGTGGTCGCCTGCCAGGGAGAGATGGTCCCGGCGGCGTCCGTCCTCCGGCGCCATGCGCGAGCGCCGAAGCGGTTGCGGGCACGCCGGCGCCGCCGTGGCCGGAGGAGGAGCCACGACGGCGATCACCTCGGCGCGTCCCAGGTCTCTCGGCCTAGCCCTTCGGCGTGCAGGCGCGGATGATTTCGGTCTGTGCCTTGGTCCCGTCTTCGAACTTGCCTTCGACGTGGACCTTCAGCTTGCCGTCGGTGCACTTGGCGCTGATCGGGTTGATCCCGCCGACCGACTTTTTGATTTTGAGGTTGAACGAGATGATCGAGCCCGAGCCGCCGGTGATCTGCGGGATCTTCGCCACCGCGAGGGTGCCGAAGCGACCGTGGGGGTGCTTGGTGATGGTCACCGTGGTGACGATCGCGCCCGAGATCGGGTTGGAGAAGTAGGCGTGGACGTACCAGGTGATCTTGCCGCCCTTTTCGCCACCGTTGAAGAGCAGGAGCTTGGAGGGGACCGAGATCGGTTTCTGTTCGGCGAACGCCACCTGGGCGGTCGTCGTCCCTTCGCCGATCAGCGCCGACTTACATGCGGCCAGTGCGGCGCTGGTGTCGGTCGCCTGCAGCTGGCCCGACTTGCAGGTCGGGATGCCCTTGACGTGGACTTCGGCGTTCTTGTCGCCTTCGATGATCACTTCGCGGACCGCCGGCGGATGGGATCCGTCGGCCTCGGTGACCGACCCTTCGGCGCTCAGGGAGATCGGCGTCTGCTTGGTCTTCGAGAGCGCTTTGGGCGTGAAGCCGCCGCCCGCGGTCAGTTCGAGGTTGCCGACTTTGACGGTCACCGGGCCTTCGCCCCCGGCGGCGAGTGCCGCGCCGGAGATCATCAGGGCCAGGAGGGCGGCGAGGCCGCCCGCGATCATCGTCCGTCGGGTCGGCCGCAGCCGAAGTCTCTTCATCACTTTTCCTCCTTGGTGGGCGGGCGCGGCACTCCCCCGTGCCCTCGCCCGTGGTTGGACACTCACGCCGGCCCTGGTGGCCGGCGGCGATTACTGCTTTGAAGGCGCTCTGCCTGCCGGCGTCCTTGGCCGGGAGGCGGGGGGCCCGGGCGCCGGGACAGGGAAGACCCGGGCGCCCGGGCTACTGCAGGTCGGCGATCGACCCAGGAGGCGCAGGGAGCCCCCCCGGGGCCAGGCATCGCCTCGCTCACTGAGGCACCGGCGTCTGGGATCTGCGCCGCCGGCCTTGTCGCCTCTCCAGGGAAGAAGGAGGCGACAACCGTCCCGCTCACCGGCGCTGCGGTGGGCGAGGGAAGAATCGGGTGAGGACGGGAGAGCGGGCGCCGCGGGGAGACGGCGATGCGTGGACCGGGACCACTCGTGGGTGCTTGGGGCTGCC
Organism: uncultured Actinomycetes bacterium; assembly: GCA_963782515.1. Taxonomy (GTDB): domain Bacteria; phylum Actinomycetota; class Thermoleophilia; order Solirubrobacterales; family 70-9; genus VAYN01. The sequence goes on from CAWAJY010000006.1 coordinate 632,164, forward strand.
CGCCGAGGCACCCGCTGCCAGGGCAGCGCGTCTCGACTGCTCGATGATGGATTTCCCCTGCCATGAACTGCTCCTCCCGCCGTCTGTAAACGACGGTACTCAATGTAAGTGCAGGTACATGACTTGTCAAGAATGGGCGCAGGCCGGTCGGCTCCCCTCGGCCGGGGCCTTGTCCGGGAGGGCGCAGACGGCCGGCGGCGAGCCGTCGGGCAGAACGGTTGAGGGGTCCCTCCGCGGTCAGGGTCGGCGCAGATACGGCGCCGTCGCCAGCTCGACGAAGTCCTCCAGCAGCTCCGGTGCCTCGCCGAGCCGACCCTCGCGGGCATCGCGGGCGAGGACCGCGGCGAGGCCGCCGACGATGATCTCCTCGAGGTGCAGTGAGCTCACCTCCGTCTCGGCCATGGCCGTGCCCAGCAGGGCGCCGAGGCCTGAGATCGTCGCCTGGTAGCGGCGCAGGGACTGCGCCGAGGCATAAGGGGCTTCGACCAAGAGGACGTGGGCGCTCGCCGGCTCCCCGGCGAGCGCCCCGAGGATCGCCCGCAGGCCCGACCCGACCCGCTCGCGTGGGTCGGCACCTGCCTCGGCGCAGGCGGCCTCGGCGAGCCTCAGGAGCCCGGCGCCGAAGCGCTCGATCAGGTCGAGGAAGATCGCCTCGCGGTTGGGGTAGAGCGAGTAGACCGTGCCGCGGCCGGTCGCCGCCCTGACGGCGATCTCGGTGACGGTCGTCTGCCGGAAGCCCCGACCGGCACAGAGCTCGGCCATCGCCGCGGTGATCGCCCGGCGGCGATAGTCGGCGCGGATCGCCGGGTCGAGCATCGGTCGTCGCGCGGGCCCGGCCATCGGCCTCAGCCGCCGTTTGAGATCGAGACGTCGATCGCCGCGGCGATCCGCCGCCGGGCGGCCTCGTCGCCGAGGTAGGGGGCGAAGAGGAATTCGGCGGCCTCGAGGCCCGCGGTCGGCAAGGTCTGGGCCTGACCGAGGGTGAGGCGGATCGCGACCATCGCGAGGACCCCGGAGACGAGGACTTCTCCCTGCGCGTCGGGGAGGCCACGCTCGTGGGCCGCGTCGCAGAGGCGGGCGGTGAGCGACTCGATCAGCTGCCGGTGCACGCCGGCGCCCTCGGGGTCCTCGGCCGCCTCGATGATCAGGAGCCTCGCCGCCTCGGGGTCGGTGGCGGCGAACTCGAGGCCCGCCCGGACGGCGGCGATCACGTTCTGGGGCCAGTCCCCGCCGCCGGCACAGGCGGCGTCGAGCGCCTCCTCGAGGCGAGAGAGCGCAGAGGCGAAGGCCTTGCGGGAGCGGCGCTCGGTGCGTGCCTCCTCGCTCATGAAACAGGGCTTCGATCGCTGCCGGCGCATCCTCGGGCGAGGCTCACGCGGTGGGGAGCGGCGATCGGGCCGGGGCCGTCCTGGCCTGGTGATCTTGGGGGCGTTGTCCGGCGATGCCTGGTGGTCTTGATCTCGGGAGTTGGTGAGGCCCGGGCGCCGGGGCCAGGGAGACCCCGTCTTGGCGCCCGGGCGCCACCGTCATCGGATCCGCCCTCAGGGAAAAGGGAGATCCGCACTACGTGCCGTTGGCCTGAGACCGCATGGGATATGCGGGCCCCGATCGCAGCGACACTTCAGCGATGCCTTTAGCAATCGCCTCCCGCCGTGGGTGCGGCGAGTACAGACTGTAAGCCGTGGTACATGACGTGTCAAGAGCGGTTTAGGGCACCGAAACCGAGCAAGATCGGCCGTGCCGTGGAGGCGGGGAATCTGGGCGAAAGGTCGGGACGGCGCGCGAGGAGGAGGTCGGATCGGGCCTCAGCGACGGACCCGGCAGTTGCGGGTCAGGGTCGAGGTCAGGGTGCGGCCGTCGGCGAAGCCGATCGAGGCGCGGGCGAAGGAGAAGGTCGCGCCGGGGAAGCCCCGAGGCGCCGGACAGGAGGCGCTCAGGTAGCTGTGGGGCTGCCCGCGGTAGGTGAAGTCGCGGTGCAGCTGGAGACTGAAGTGGGTCAGGTGGCTCCACTGGTCGAGCGAGGGCGCCACCGAGGCGCTGAGGAGCGTGCCGTAGGTGCCCGTGGTGTGGCGGATGTGGAAGACGATGACGCGAGAGGTCGGGGTGGGTTGGCCCCCATAGACGTGGACCAGGATCGCTGGACGTCTGTGGCACGGCGCATCTCTTTGTCCTCGGTCCCTCGGGTTCGGGTCACGTGCCGGTGCACGCTCCCCTCCCCTCTCTCCCTGCGTCCGCGAGCTGCCTGGCCACAGCCGCCCGGTGGTAGATGGGTGACGGACTCGAGCCGACGGCGGGCGAGGGTCTGAGGCATGCGTTCGGAGCTCAGGGGATGAGCAGCCGAGGAGGGCGTTGAAGGCGAGCACACGTCCGTGGGAGGGGAAGGCCGACTGTTCGGGGAAGGCCACGTCGGCGTCGAAGCTGCCTTCGCCGACCAGGGCCGGGCCGCAGATCTCCCGCGCCTGCGCGCTCGAGGCGGGCTGGATCTGCTCGCGCTCGCACCTCGGCAGTCCCTGGGTGTCGAGCCGGCCGCCACGGTTGATCGCGACCTCGATCCGGCGCAGCGGTGGCGGCCCTTCCGCCGAGGACGAGCCGACCGTGCCGGAGAGCTCGACCGAGATCGGCACCGGCCGTTCGCGTGGCAGCGCGTCGGGGGAGATGCCGCCGCCGAACCTGACCAGGAGGCCGCCCTCGGCGACCACCTCGGCGTGGGCGAGGGAGGCGCAGGAGAGCGCGAGGAGGGCCGCGGCGAGAAGGGCAGCGAGCCTCGCGGAGGGCAAGCTCCCGCTCAGCCCCTGACCTTGCAGTTGCGGGTCAGGGTCGTGCCCACGCTCGCGCCGCCCTGGAAGCCGACCGAGGCCTTGGCGAAGGGGAAGACCGCGCCCGGGAAGCCCTTCGGCGCCGGGCAGGAGGCGCTGATGTAGGAGTGGCGGGTGCCGCCTTGCGAGAAGGTCCGGCCGAGCTTCAGGTAGATCGCGCTGATGTAGCCCGAGCCCGGCACGACCGGCGGCAGGGTCGCCTTGAGGAGCGTTCCGAAGGTGCCCTTCGAGCGGGAGATGAGGAAGGCGAGCGTGTAGGAGGCGGGCGCCGGCACGGTGCCGTAGACGTGGGCCAGGATCGCGGGCCTGCCTTCGACCTCGCCGTTGAAGGCATAGATCTTGCCTTGGGCCGGGAAGGGCGGGTGGCCGGTGACGTCGGCGAGGAATCTCCCTTCGCCGACCAGCGAGCGTCTGCAGGCCGCCAGGGCGTCGTCGGTGGTCGCCGGCTGGATCTCTTCGAGGCTGCATACCGGCAGGGCGGCCGGGTCGATCTGCCCGTGGGCGTTGATCGCGATCTGGATCTGGTGCATCGCCGGGGGCGCCTCGGCGCCGGTGGAGCTGACCTTGGCCGAGACCGAGACGGTGACCGGGGCCTCGGCCGAGCGCGGCAGCGAGTTCGGGGTAAGCTTTCCTTCGAAGGCGACCTGGAGCTCGCCCTTTCGCACCGTCTCGGCCCCCGCCGGGACGACCAGGCAGAGCAGCACCGGCACCAGGAGGAGCGCGGCGAGCGGGCCGCGGAGCCGTGCCCGCCTCATCGGCCTCTCCCCTTCCCGGCCTTCGGGCCCTTGCCGGCGTGGCCCTTCTTCTTGCCCTTGCCCTTCGCCTGCTTCTTCTTGCACTGGACCCCGAGCGGCACCCGCAGTTTCTTGTTGGCCTGGTCCTGGCCGGTGAACTTGGCGGTCGCCACCTGCGGGTGGGCGCAGAGGTCGATCGCGTTGACGATCAGGCTGTGGTCGCCGCCGCGCAGGGCCATCGTGAACCTGGTCAGCGGCGCGTCGGGAAGGCTTTCGAAGCGGGCGCGCAGGCCTCCCTTGTAGGAGTCGATCTTGCCGAGCACTTCGATCTCCACGCCGCGCCCGGAGATCGACGCGACCAGGTCGGGTAGCTTCCGTTCGCCGCCGTTGGAGCGCAGGTAGACGGGCCCCGTGAGCGGTTCGTCGAGGAGCGGCGTCACCGCGGTGGCGTGGCCGTAGACGGAGTCCTTGGGACAGCTGCGGGCGGCGAACTGGCGCGGGGTGCAGACCGATTCGAGGTGTTCCTGGGCGAGGAAGAGCTTCGGCGGCAGGGTCACCGTCGCCGCGCCGATGTTGGCGTCGCCCTCGCGCGGGGTCACCGTCGCCTGCAGCGCCGGGAAGCGGCCGCGGCGATGGGATCCCTTCAGCCGCAGGGCGAGGCGCGGTGCGAAGTCGAGCGCCGAGCAGTTGGAGACCTGGAAGGGCACGCTCTGGGTCGCGGCGACGTCGTCGCTCGGGTCGTCGAAGCGCGCTCCCGAACCGGTCAGGGTCGAGGTCAGGGAGAAGGGATCGCAGTCGGTCGGGTTGACCATGAAGCGGGGCCGGTCGACCTGGATCTGGATTTCGCGCAGGCGCAGCGGGAAGCCCTCGAGGATGTGGGGGATCGGGTCAGAGCCCGCGGAGTCGATCGCCACCTGGGCGCTCTTGCGATCCACCCGGATCGCCGAGCGGATCACCACCGTGCCGAGGTCGAAGGGCCCGACCTTGGCCGAGTCGATCGCCACCACCGAGAGCGGTGAGCCGTGGTAGGGGCCGGCGAGGTAGAGGGTTCCGGGTGCGTAGGCGAGGGTCTGGCCGACCCCGTATCCGGTGACGGTGTGGCCGATCAGGCTCGCCGCCGGACAGGCCGGGGCGCTCGCCGATTCGGCCCCCGACTGGAGCTTCGCCGCCGCGATCGCCGCCTCCGGGCAGAAGGGCACGCCGCTCAGGTTGCCGAGCAGGCCCGGCGGCAGGGTCGCCGAGTAGGAGGTGATCTCCCCTTCGCCGTCGGCGCGGGTCAGGCGCAGGGAGAAGGGGCTGTAGGAGGAGGCGTTGGCGTTGGTGGTGCCGCCGGTGCTCACGGGCGCAAACGGCGCGAGCGCGGGGGGACAGGGGCCGCCGCCTACCCCGGCACCGAGCGTGAAGGGCGAGGACTGCTGGAGGACGAGGCCGGGTTCGGTCCAGGGGCTCGTCTGCACTCCGGTGGCGTAGGTGCCACAGGCGGCGGGCGTCGCCAGCGGGCTGCGCTGCCCTTCGCGGAAGTGGACCTCGAAGTGGGAGTAGGGCAGCTGCGGCAGGTCGTCGAAGGTGGCGACGAGGCGGCCGGTGGCGGGGTCGGAGTCGACCCGGCCGGCGACCTTGACCAGGATGCCGCGGTCGGGGTCGGAGGCGACCATGTAGAGGGCGAGCAGGGTGCCGAAGCGGTTGGCGCGCGGGGTGGCGAAGTACATCGAGCCTTCGAGCCGGCCTTCGATCAGGGGGCTTTCGATCGTCAGTTCGCCGACCTTGGAGTCTTCGGGACAGCCCGAGCCGGGCGCCGCGGCGAGGGTCTGGGAGGCGAACTGGGCCTCGGTGCAGGTGCCGAGGCCCGAGGCGACCGAGGGATTGACGGTCATCCCTTCGGGCAGCGTGACGACCGCCTTCTTCGCCTGCGAGGAGGCTCGCGAGGCGGGATTCAGGAGCGGCGCGCTGGAGCCGTCGAGGGTGAATTCATAGCCACTCGGCGAGCTGGTGCGGTCGGTCGAGAGACGCCCGCTCGGCACCGGGTCGAAGGGCAGCTCATCGCAGCGGGTGAGCGCCCCGCCGCTCGTCCAGGAGCGCTCGACCGGGGTCGCCTCTTGCCAGGAGTCGGCGGCGATGTGGAAGGCGAGCGGGGCTTCGCAGGTGCTCGGCAGGGTCAGGTAGGCCTGGGTCAGGTGCGGCGGGCCCAGCGCCGATACCGGGCAGCTGCCGTGGCCGACGGTGGGGTCGGACTCGTCGAGGCATTCGCCGCGCTGGGCATCGTGGGCGGCGGCCCACGGCACCCCCCAGATTTCGAGGCGCACGGCGGTCAGGTCGAGCTGCTGGGAGAGGTTTCGCAGTTCGAGCGTCAGGCCGTATTCGCTGCCTGATTCGCGGACGTGCGGGGCGATCGTGATCTGCTCGCCCCAGGGCGAGAAGCCCAGGCGCGAGGGCGAGCCCTGCGGCGGGGCCAGGTTGAAGACCCCGAAGCTCCGCGTTTCCCCGCCCGCGTGGGAGCTCTGCAGGGTGACGACGCCGATCTGGCTGAGCGGCGGGCAGCTCTCGCCCGAGAGGCTTTCTTCGAAGGGCGAGACGCGCGGGGTGGTGAACTGGACGGCGCCGCAGCGGGGCACCGAGGTGGCGTTTTCGATCAGCCCCGGCGGCAGGTCGTAGCTCAGGTCCTTGAGGTCGCCTTCGGAGAAGCCGCCCGCCTGGTTGAGGCCGATTTCGGTGAGGAGCGAGTAGGGATGGGCGCCGGCCAGCGTCGACGGTGCGCCGCCGGCGTCGGCGGTGGCCGTCGCCTTGAAGCCCGCTTCGCCGGGGAGGAAGCCGAAGGCGGCCTGCGCAGCTGGGGCGATGAGGGCCGAGGCGCCGAGGAGGACGGCGCAGGTTGCGAGGGCGCGGCGTATCCGCGTCATCGCCTTCACTTGTGGGCCTTCGCGGTCTTGTGCGGCGCCTTCTTTTCGTCGGCCTTCTTGTGTGCCGCCTTCTTGTGTTTCTTCTTCTTATGGTGCTGCGGTTTCTTCACGCAGCGCCCGAGCTTCTTCACCTGGTTTCTCTTGCAGTGGAGCGGCTTGAAGGTCGCCGGCGGCAGGTTGCCCGAGGGCTTGGAGCGCTGGCTTCCCGCGCTCGGCGCTTCGGGCGTCGGCGGCAGCGGCTGACAGGCGTCGCCGACGCAGGGGATGACCGGGGTCGAGATCGGGTAGCCGCCGCCGACACGGGCGTCGTAGACGTCGCGGACGCCGGTGTCGGAGGGCACCAGCGAGCCGTCGGTGAGGAAGAAGGCATCGGAGCCGTCGGCGCTCGCATCGAGGAAGGTGGCGCCGCCTTCGGCGCGGCCGCTCGAGATCAGCCCGACGCAGCCGGTCGGCCGGGTGCAGCCGCCGCTGCCCGGCGCCTCCCACTCATAGACGTCTGAGTCGGCGTTGGTGTCCTGCACCGCCAGGGCGTCGGTGGTGTCGAAGAAGACGCGCTTTGAGTCGGCCGAGAGGGCACGAGGCTTATAGGGACCGAGGCCCGCGCCGTCGGGGCTCGCGCCCGGGATGCTCGCCGGCCCGACCGGCCGTTCGCCGGAGGGGTTGCAGGAGACGCAGAGGAGGCCCGCACCCGAGGTGCCGGGGGCGGTGAAGAGATATGCCTCGGGCTCGGGGACCCCGGTGTGTGCGTCGCGGTTGTCATAGGGGGTCAGTTCGGCGGTGGAGAGGAAGAGCAGGCGATGGCCGTCGGCGCTGAGGCGCGCGTCGCCGCTGCTCGGCGGGGAGCTGGAGGGCTCGACCTGCGAGGCGACCAGGGTCGGGGCGCCGCCGCGGTAGAGGAAGAGTCCGGCCGGGGTGCGGTAGTAGAGGTAGCCGGCCTCTTCGGAGGCGCCGAGGACGCCGAGGACTTCGCCGCCCGGGGTGATGTCGGTGGCGGTCCCGCTGGTGGCGAGGTAGCGGTAGAGGTGGCCGCCTTTGGTGAAGAAGGCAACCGAGCCGTCGACGCTCGCGGTCTCGAAGGTCCCCCCTCCCCCTGCACGCCGTCGACCTGTTTGACCAGTGCGCCTTCGCGCAGGTAGAGGTCGACCACGCCCGGGGTCGGTTCGGCGGTGAAGTAGACCCGGTTGCCGTCGGCGGAGATCGCCCGGCCCTGGGCGGCGAGCTCGGCACCGGGCGTGGAGTTGATCAGGGTCAGGACCGACCCGGTCTTCTCGTAGAGGTTCTGCTTGGTCGGGTCGCATTCGCCGCCGGTGCCGGGGACTTCGGTCGCCGGGACGATGAGTGCGGCGCAGGTCGAGATCACCACGTGGGCGAGGTCGGGGGTGGCGCCGGCGAAGGCGACTTCGAAGTGGGAGGAGTCGAGGGCCAGGCCTGAGAGATCGGTGCCGGAGAGGAGCGCCCTGAAGGAGCCGGGGGCACCGCGCAGGTAGTAGTTGCGGTAGCCGGCCGGTGCGCCCGAGCCCGCAAGCGGCGGGTTTTCGACCGGGCACTGGGTCAGCGCGGAGGTGCGGCAACGGCGTCCGTTGGAGACCAGGGCGGAGCCGAGGTCGGAGGAGAAGAGCTGGTAGGGGACGCCGCTGTCGGGGGCTTCGGGGTAGGTGCCCGAGAGCATCGGCAGGGTCACGTTTTCGGTCGCCCAGCCGGTTTCGCCGCGGGTCGAGACGTACTGGCCCGGTCCCGGCGAGCCCTGAGGGGTGGCGAAGGAGGAGGCCGAGGTGTAGGTGACGGCGCCGCCCTGGGCGGCGGCCTGGATCACCCCTCCGCCGCGGTTCTCGCCGAATCCCTGGATCTCGCCGCCGTTCTTTTCGAGCGGGGAGACCAGCTCCCAGCCGCGTCCGTCGGGCAGGGTGAAGAGCGGCGAGACTTCGTCGGTGCGAAGCGTGCGGACCGCGCCGACTTCGGTGCCTTCGTTGTTGGTCGCGATGACGCGGAAGCGGTAGGCGGTGTCGGCCTGCAGGCCGCCGAGGCGCTGCTGCACCGTGCCGGTCCCGATCGCGATCTGGGTCTGGGGGATCCTGGTCGCGCCGATGAACCCTTTGAGGCGGAATTCCGCGTCGGTCGTGTATTCGAAGAGATAGGTGGTCGCCAGGCCGTTCGGTTCGATTTCGGCCCGCAGGGTGACCGTGGCGGGGCCGACCGCGGCCGGCCAGCTGCCGACGACGATCGGTTTGCCCTGCGCCTGGGCCGCCGGAGCAGCCAGGCCGAATGCGCCGAGGAGCACCGCGATCGCCAGCAGGCGCCTCACGCGGCCGCTCCCTTCCCGTGCCGTGCCTTGCCCTTGCCCTTACCTTTGGCCTTCTTCGCCTTACAGCTGCCGCCCGGCGCCACGCTCTGTTCGGTGCTCGCGCCGTTCTGGCCGTCGAGGATCGCGCTGAAGCGCCCGGCCGGCGCGCAGAGGCCGGCGGTGGCCTTCAGGAGGCCCCGCTTGCCGCCGGCCATCTCCAGGGTGAACCTCGAGATCGGGGCGTCGGGGAGGTCTTCGAAGTTGACCCGGAGCGCCCCGCCCTTGGTCGTTTCGAGGCGCCCGGTGAGGACCACCTCGACCTGACCGCGGAGATCGACGAGAACTTCGGGGAGGCGCTTGGTCGCGGGTGCTTTGAGGTTTACCGGCCCGGCCGGGAGGCGCAGGTAGACCGGCCCGCTGAGCGGCGCGCCGAGCAGCGGCGTCCTCGCCGTCGCGGTGCCGTAGGCGCTCGTCGCCGGACAGGCGCCCGCGGCTCGCGAGGCGGGGCAGGTCCCTTTCAGATGGGTACGGTCGAACTGCAGGGCCTTCGGCAGGGCGATCACCGCGGCGGCCGTGTCGGCGCTGTTTCCCTTGGCGGGGAAGCTGAGGCTCAGCTTCAGCCCGGGGTGGGCGCCCTTCTTGGCCTGACCCTTCAGCGCCGTCTCGAGCTTCGGCCCGAAGGCGAGCCTGCCGCAGTCGCCGACCTGGAAGCGCACCGCCTGGGCGCCGGCGAACGAGAGCGGGTTGCAGGAGGTCGGGTTCCTGGTGAAGCCCGGGGCGTCGAGCCGCAGCGCCACCGAGCGCAGGTCGAGCCCGATGCCCGCAAGGCTGGTCGGGAATGGATCGGAGACGGCATGGACCCGGGTGCTGGCGGGATCGACGTAGAGGGCGACCCGGACGACGACGGTGCCGAGGTCGAAGGGTCCGGCGAGCGCCGGGGTGACGATCGCCAGGCTGACCGGCGCTCCCCTATAAGGACCGGCGAGGTAGGCGGAGCCGGAGAGGCCATAGGGCGAGGGTCCGGCGCCGACGGCGAGGTCCACCGAGCCGACCCGGGAGGCCGCCGGGCAGCTCGGGGCGGCCTGCTCGGCGGCGCCCGGGCGAGCGGCGGCGGCGAGGGCGCCGTCGGGACAGGTGGGGACGCCGGCTATCCGGGCGAGGAGCCCCGCCGGCAGCGTGGTGTCGAGGCCGCCGAGGAGCCGGGAGCCGTCGGGGCGGGAGAGCTTCGCCACGAAGGGCGAGTAGATGCCGGCGCTCGGATCGACGGTCCCGGCTTCGAGGCGGGACCCGTCGGGCGCGGCGTCCGCGCTCGACGGACAGGCCCCTCCCCCGGCCCCGCCGGTGACCCGGAAGGTGTCCTTGGGCCGCAGCGTGGCGGCTTCCGGCGCGCCCCAGGGGGTCAGTTCGGATTCCACCGTGTAGGTGCCGCAGGCGAGCGCCGTCTTCAGCGGCGCCGCGGCGCCCTTCAGCAGTTCGACCTGAAGGCCTTCGAAGGGCAGCTGCGGGGCTTCGGCGAAGGTCGCGACCAGGCGCCCGGCGGGATCGGTGTCGACCCGCCCCGGCAGCTTCACCTCGAGCCCGGTGGCCGGGTCGGAGACGGTCAGGTAGAGCGCCAGCAGCGAGCCGAAGGGGTTCTGCCCGGGTGTGGCCAGGTAGAGGCCGCCCGAGAGCGGATGGTCGACCAGGGCCGGGGAGTCGACGCGGACGGTGCCGATCTTCGAGGCGTCCGGACAGCTCGCCGGCGCCGCAGTGAACTGCGGGGTCCCGGGGGCGTTGCCGCCGAAGGCGGCGACGCTCAGCGAGCGTGGCGCAGGCGGGGCATTCTGGGTGAAGGTGACGCCGGCCCCCACTCCGGTCAGGGAGGAGGTGGCGCTCAGCGCCGGCCTCGTCCCGGCCAGGTCGCCGGCGAAGGTGAGCCTGAAGAAGCGGGTGTCTTCTTCGGATCCGGCGGCGCCGACGAAGACGTTGCCGGGGTAGAGGTTGCCGAGCCCGAGCGCCGCGATGGAGCGGAGCGCCGCCTGGATTTCGGCGGCACTCGCGTCGAAGGGCAGCGGCCCGGCGGAGGCCCCGCCGAACCGGAGTTCATAGCTCCCGCCTTCGCCGGTGACGGCGAGGGTCTGGCTCGGGTTGTCGGTGACGGTGCCGCCGAGCAGGGGCACGGCGCTGCCCCCCAGCGCGCCGGTGAAGGTGATGACCCAGCCGCCCTTGGCGCCCGAGACGGCGACGTTGCCGGCCAGTCCCGGCAGCGCTTCGAGTGCTGCCGCCACGACTTCGCGCGAGGCCGTCGCCGGGATCGGCCCGGTCGAGTTGCCGCCGTAGGCGACCGTGAAGGTGCCCGAGAAATTGACCGGCGGCAGGTCGTAGCGCAGGAGCTGGCGGGCGTTCGTCGGTGCCAGCAGGCCGATCTGCCCCGGGCTGCAGGCGCCGAGCCCGCCGGCCGCCGCGGGGTTGACGGCGAGGCCCGCCGGCAGCACCAGCCGGGCGCTCCGCAGCTGCCCGGCGGCGCTCCCTTCGGGGTCCTGGTTCTGGGGGATCGTCAGGTGGAGGTCGAGGCCGGTGGGACTGTCGGCGAGGTTGGTGGTCGGCTTGGCTTCCACCCGGGGGCCGAATTCGAGCTGGTTGCATTCGCCCATCCCCGGCGCTTCGAAGGGCGCGGCGGCGAGCTGACGGGCGGGTTCCTGCCAGGTGGTGGCCTCCATCGTCGTGATCAGGGGGCCGTCGCAGGAGGTCGGGTTGGAGAGGAGCGGCCGATAGGGCGGCGCTTCGGGATAGGGCCCGGGGGCGGGCGTGCCGTCACCCGTGAAGCGCAGGGCGTCGTGGGCGGGGTCGCCGGGCACCCCCCAGATCCGAAGCGAGGAGCCGAGCAGGCCGGCGTTCTCCCCGACGCCGCCCACCGTGGCGGTGGCGCCGTAGTCGCTGCCGCCCCGGACCCGGAAGTCGATGTGGACTGCGGCGCCGAGGGCGCGGAAGGCGAACTGCGCCGGGTGCCCGGGCGGCGGGGCCAGGTTGAAGACGGGGACGAGCGTGCCGGGGAGGGCGACGTTCAGCTGCGGTTCCTCGACCCCGATCTGGGTCAGGGTCGGACAGGCGGCGGCCGCGAATGTCTCCTGGCTACAGCGCGGGAAGCTCGCCGCGTTGGCGACGATGCCCGGCGGCAGCTCGACGCTCAGACTGCGCAGGTTGGCGGCGGGGCCGACCATCCCTTCGAGGGTCGGGGTCTGGTTCGTCGCCAGGACGTCGATCAGTTCGAAGGGACGCCCGCCGGGCACGCTCGAGGGCGAGAGGTCGGGGTTCAAGCCGGGGGTGGAGAAGATCGGGAATTCGAGGTCGCGGGCCGAGGCCGGCGCGGCGGCGAGGCCGGCGAGGCAGAGGACGGCGCCGAGCAGGGCCAGGGCGCGCCTCACTTGTGGCCCTTCTTCTTCTTGCGGGGGCCTTCGAAGCCCAGTTCGACATCGGCCCGCGCCACTTCGCCGGCGAGCGAGCGGAAGAGGATTTCTGCTTCGGTGCGAAAGACGCCGCGCTTTCGGCGCTTGCGCTCGGCACCGGGCGCCAGGGCGAGGGTGAGCGTCGTCGCCCCGGACTTAGTCGCCTGCGCCTTCAGCGGGCGCAGGCCGCGACCGACCACCGACAGCTGCCCGGCGCCGGGGACGATCACCCGCAACCCGACCCTGGATCCCCTCACCACCTTGAGAGCGGGGGCGGAGATCCGGCCGGGCGCTTCGAAGCCGGCGGTGCCCGCGCCGGGGAACCCGGGGGCAGGCGGCGATGCCCCCCGGCAGCCTTCGCCCTGACAGCCGGGGGTCGCGGCCGGGACCGGCACCTGGGCGTCGACCCGGGCGTCGTAGATCGCGAACACCGGGCCCTGCCCCTGCGGGGAGAGTTCCTGGAAGGTGGCGATGAAGACGTCATCGCCGCTTGCGCCGGCGCCGGCGAGCACCGCGGCGGCACCGTCGCCGGGGGTGAGCAGCTGGACCTGGCCGCCCTCGTAGGCGAAGACGTTGGAGCGAGCGCTCTGGGCCTCCGGCACGATCTGGTCGGCGCTCTGGAAGAAGAGGCGCGAGCCGTCGTCAGACAGCGCCCTGCCGACGATCGTGGCGCCCGCCTCGGGCGCTTCGCCACCCGGCCGACAGGAGGCGCATTCGAGCGGGCCACCGTAGGTGTAGCGGTAGACCTCGGCGAGGCCGGCGTTGTCGTAGGCGCCCTGGGGCGCGGCGGAGGCGAAGGCGGCATGGAGGCCGTCGGGGGTGACGTAGGAGTGTTCGCCGGGCACGGGGTCGGTGGCGACGAACCTGGTCGTCCCGGCGTGGGTGACGTAGAGGTTGCGCTGCCCGGAGGTCCCCCCCGCGGCCAACCTGCCGCGGGCGACGAAGTAGACGTAGGAGGCATCGGGGGAGGCCCCGAGTACGGCTTCGACGTCGGCCCCGGTGGCGAGGTCTGCGGGGTCGGTGTCGACCGTCAGGTCGGTGAGCACCCCGGTGGCGACGTCGTAGGAGTAGAGGTCCGATCCGGCGTCGGTCGGCGCTCCGGCGCCCTCGCCGGTGTCGGCGTCTTCGGTCAGCTGGTTGGCCGAGGTGAAGAGGACGGTCCTCCCGTCGGCGGAGATCCCGGCCGAGATCGCCTCCGCCGGAGGGTTCGGGTCGGTCGCGCCCGGCATCGGCCTCGAGACCTCGACCGAGCTCGCCCCGCCCGAGCGCAGGTAGAGGCCGGGGAAGAAGGTGGCCTTGAAGAGGACCTGGGTGCCGGCGCCCGAGACGGCGGGCAGGGCGCCCGGGGCGAGGGTGCCGCCGGCGGGCGCCGCTTCTTCGGGCCCGGCGGGCACCACGGGCGGCAGGATCGGGACCAGGCGAAGGTGGCCGGCGAAGTATTCATAGGTGTTGCCGTTCAGCAGCGGGTCTTCGCCGTTCTGTCTGACCGTGGTGGCGAGGAAGAGGCGGGAGAAGTCGGTCGAGGCGCCGCTCAGCGTCGCGCTCGGATCGAACCCGGCCGCGCCGACCTCGGTGACCGCGGCGAAGCTGCCGTCGGCGCGGCGCAGATAGGCGTTGGCGCCCGTGGGCGAGCCGGGGCCGGCGAGCGGCTGGTTGGAATAAAGGAGCGACTGGGTGAGGTCGGCGGAGACGCCGAGGGTCGAAGGGGCGGCGCCGAAGTAGGTGCCGCTCGGCAGCGGGGTCGGCGCCGAGAGGCTCCTGGTGGTCCACCCCCCCGCTCCACGGCTCGCCAGGATCGTGGCGCTCGCCGAGGTGGCGCCTTCCGCCGCGCCGGGCACGCCGGCGACGGTGAAGGCGAGGGCGCCGGCGTCGGCGCGGAGGCCCTGGACCGAGAGCGCGGGCCAGGCGGGCGGGGCGGCGCCGTCGAGTCCCGGCGTGACCAGTTCGTAGGCGCGGCAGTCGGGCAGGGCGGCCGAGGGGCCGACCCGGGAGGCTTCGTTGGGGCAGGCCGCCGCGGCCGGGCCCGCGAGAGCGGCCAGGGCGAGCAGCGCGAGGACGAAGGCCTTCGCCGCCGGCACTATCCGCGCAGGCCGCCTCACTCGACCCCGCCGCAGCCCGGGCCCGCCGGCCAGGCGGCAGGCCGCCTCCGAGGATCGGTGTTCTCGAACTCGGCGAAGCAGGCGGCGGGGGTCGGGCCACAGGGGTCGGGCGCTGAGAAGACGGGGCGGTGTGCGTGGCCGTCGGCGCCGAGGAAGCCGTCGGCCTCGCCCGGGCCCTGCGGCCCGAGGGCACCTGACCAGGTCTCCGCCTCGATGCCGGCGATGCGCTCACCAGGTCCTACGCTGCCGTACACCTCTCGCTCCTTGTCAAGACCGTCCATCCCCCGCCGCCGGCGCTTCTCCGGAGTGGCGCGGGCCCCTGGCCCGGTCGTGTGTGAAACTCGCGTCCGCTTCCCGGCGGACCCATCATTTATCGCAGTTCGCGGACCACCTGTCAACTGCGGTACATGACTTCGGAACGCGGGATCCGGCTTGTCAAGCCGAGGGGAGGGCAGCCCCCCGCTTCCCGGCGGAGCCTGATGCCGAGGCGGAACGGGAAGGCCGCAGGCCCGCCGGGCCGGCCTAAAAGCCGGCGCCCGTCAGCCAGGCGGCGAGCCGCTTATGGCCGCCGCCCTTGCCCGCGGCCTTGTGGTGGCCGCCCTTCTTGCCCTTGCCCTTGTGATGCTTCTTGTGCTTCCTCTTCTTGCATTCGTTGGCGATCGTCGACTTGTAGTTGGCGACCATGCCGTTCTGGGCGGTGAAATTGACGAGCGCCTTCTGGGGTTTGGTGCAGAGGTCTTCGCTGTTTTCCAGCAAGGAGTACTTCGGCCCGCCCTTCAGGTTCAGTTCGAAGCGTTCCACCGGCGCGTCGGGCACGGCTTCGAAGGTGTTCCTGATCCCGTGGTTGGGGCCCGAATCGACTTTGCCGACCAGCAGCACCTTGATCTGGCCATTGAGTTCGGCGACCAGGGCCGGGAGCTTGTAGCCGTAGCCGCCGACCAGGTAGACCGGGCCTTCGAGCGGTGCGGCGAGTAGCGGGGTCCAGGCGCGCACCCGGCCGTAGATCGAGCTCGCCGGGCAGGCCCCTGCGAGGAGGACGGGTTTGGTGCAGGTCTTGTTCAGGTTGCCCTGGTCGATGAACTCCGAGTGCGGGAGGTTCACCTGGGCGCGGGCGATGTTGGCGTAGGAGCCCTTGGGGTAGGTCAGCACCGCGCGGAGGGCCGGGTGACCGGCGTGCTTCGTGGATCCCTTCAGCGAGAGCTTCAGCTGAGGTTTGAAGCCGAGGGCGCCGCAGTCGGAAGCCTGGAAGCGGTTCGACGGCGATGCCGTCGAACCGTCGGTGCTGGTCAGCTTCGCGGTGATCGCCAGCGGTTCGCAATTGGTCGGGTTGAGGGTGAAGCTCGGCCGGTCCAGATTCACTTCCACCGAGCGCAGGCGCAGCGGCACCCCGTCGATGATCTTCGGGAACGGGTCGCTGACTACCCGCCCCTGGGCGGTTTCCGGTTCGACGAACAGGGCGTTCCGCACCACCACGGTCCCGAGGTCGAACGGACCCGCCACCGCCGGGGTGATCACCGCGACGCTCATCGGGGCGCCCTTGTATGGACCGGCCAGGTAGGCGGAGCCGTGGGCGTAGAACGGATTGCTGCCCGGGCCGGCGCCGACGGTGACCGAGCCGATCCGCGAGGCGGGGCAGGTCGGGTTCGCCTGCTCTTCGCGACCCGAACGGGTCGCTGCGGCGGCCAGTGCCGCATCGGAGCAGTAGGGGACGCCGGCGAACTTCGCCGCCAGGCCTTTCGGCAGGGTGGCTTCGAGGGAGCTCAGTTCCTGTTCACCGTCACCCCGGGTGAGGCGCAGGACGAAGGGGCTCGACTGGCCTGCCGCGTTCGATTTCGTCCCGGCACTCATCGCCGGCGAGAACGGTCGCCCTGCCGCGCCCGAGGGGCAGCCACTCCCCCCCGGTCCCGAGCCGACCGCGAAGCTGGCGGTCGGATGAGCGTCGGGGGTGCCCGGGGTCGACCAGGGCACCAGGTCGGAGGTCGTGGTGAACGAGCCGCAGGTGACCGGGGTCGCCAGCGGGGCGCGGGGACCTTCCTTCAGCGAGACCGTGATGTGGCTGGCGGGCAGCTGCGGGTTTTCGGTGAAGGTGGCGGTCAGCTGCCCGGTCTGCGGGTTCGCCGTCGCGATGCCGGGGAGCTTGATGTTCACCCCGTAGCGTTCGTTCTCGAGCTGGATCAGGAGGCGATATCTGCCTGCCTGTTCCCCGCCGCCGATCGGCAGATCGCCGGGGTGGGGCGCGAGCAGGTAGACCGAGCCGTCGATCGGTTCGGGGCCGGTGACTTCATCGGTCACCGGGTCGTGGGTGGCGAGGAGCGGCGTGGTCGCCACGGCGGTGCCGATCTTCGCGGAGTCCGGACAGGTGACAGGTCGGGTGTTGTCATAGTGGACCTGGTCGCCCGCCGGGGACGACGGCTGATCGGAACAGGCGCCGAGACCTCCGGCCGAGGACGGCGAGATGCCGAGTCCGGCCGGGAGGGTGACGGTTATGTCCTTGGGCTCTGGGGCCTGGGGAGTTTCCGGGTCGAAGGTGGTCAGCGGGTTCGTCGGGTCGTTGGACTGCGGGAAGTCGAGGTCGACGGCTAGGCCCGCGGGCTGGTCGGCCTGCACCGGGCCGGCGCCCGGCTGGCGCGGTGCCGTTGCGATGGTCGGCCGGAACTGCGAGGCGAGGGCCGGGTCTTCACAGCCGCTCACCGGCGGCGCCGGATCGGAGGCCGTCTTCCAGTCGGGGTCGGAGAGATCGGGGACGCCGAGTTCGCGCAGCGTGCCGGTGTGCTCTTGGCTGTCGACGGCGATCTGCCAGGTCGGGCCGAGATCGGAGCAGTCGACCGGGTTGGAGAGGAACGGGGCGTCGGTGGTGCCCGAGCCGTGCAGGGAGGGAATGCCGAAGAAGGTGATGTCGGCGGCCCTGGCCCCGACCGCGGGGACGTTCGGGCTGCCGACCGTGAG
Organism: uncultured Actinomycetes bacterium; assembly: GCA_963782515.1. GTDB lineage: Bacteria > Actinomycetota > Thermoleophilia > Solirubrobacterales > 70-9 > VAYN01. The sequence goes on from CAWAJY010000006.1 coordinate 649,362, forward strand.
GCCGTAGGAATCGGCTCGCGACTGCGGGAAGACCGAGATGACCGTGGGCTCGCTGCTGATCATGAACGCGAACTGGGCCGGGGAGCCATGTTCGGGCGGCACGTTGTAGAGCGGGTGGAGAGCGGTTGCCTCGGGTTCGCCTTCGTGGCCCAATTCACTGATCGAGACGAGCGCCTCTCCCACCTGTGAGCCGAGCGGGCAAGGGTTTGGTTCTCCATGTTCTCCGTCGAAGGGGGGAATCTGGGAGATCGGGCATCGGGGGGCGGCGGCCGGATTGCCGATGAATCCCAGCGGCGGGTCGACGTAGGCGCCGTTCAGGGTCCCTCCGTAGAAGACACGGAATGCGGTGACGTTTCGGTCAGGATGGCCGCCGGCGGTGGTGTACGGAGCTTCGCCTGCGTCGACGGTGCGGTTGCTGAAGGTCTTCAGGCCGAAGGGAGGGTCTTCGGCGTGTGCGATGCCGGGGAGGACCATCGCGATCGCGAGAGCCATACACATGAGCGCACCGGCCGTGGCGCGATGCCGTGCCCTCGGTCCTCGCGGCCGCGTCGCCCTCGAGGATGCTTGCGTCTCCGCACGGCTTCCTGAGGTCGGCGTACGCGTACTTTTCTTTCCCGGTCCGACCCTCCCCAGAGTGGAGGGGTGGCGGACGTCCCCGAACGAGCCGATAGGTGAAGGCATGCGGTGGGTCTCCTTGGTCACGGTGGGATCAGCTGATATGTGCCTCGACCGGGAGATCACTTGCCCGCTCCATCGGCAGATCGGGCTCGCTTGCCCTTCTTGCCGTGCTGCTTGTGATGGCCTTTCTTCTTATGGTGTGCGCGTTTGTGCTTCCTCGCCTGCTTCCTGACGCATTGGCCGTGCTTTCGGACCTTGCCTTTGGCGCAGGTCCTGGGCAGAGGTAGGTTGCCGGGCCCGGGCTGGGCGGAGGCCGGTTCTTCCCCGGGCGAGGAGGCCGGTGAGTCGGGCTGACAGGTTTCGCCCGTGCAGGCCGGCGCCTGCGCGAAGCTCGAGCCGCCGCCGACGCGGGCGTCATAGACATCGACCGCGCCGTCGCCGTCGGCCGGGGTCAGAGCGCTGCGGGTCTGGAAATAGATGTCCAGGCCCGAGCCGGTGATGGCCGCGTTTGGAGAATTCGGTTCGAGGACCAGGCCGCCCCCCGCGGAACCCGTTGAGATCAGGGAGACCCGGCCCGGCGTCCAGAGGTAGACGTCGGTTTCGCCGTTGCCGTCGGCGGGAGACAGTGCCTCAGAGGTGCCGAAGACGATCTTCTGCCCGTCGTCGGAGATGGCGGTCGTCGGATTGTGTTCGGCCGCGTTTCCGATCTGGGCATCAAAAGGCCCGTTGCCCCCGACGCCAGCGACGTCGGTCGAGACCCGGGTCAGCTCGCCGGTGTCGGCGCTGTAGCGGTAGACGTCGCGAGATTCGTCGGTGTCGGTGTCGATGAGTCGACTGGCGGTCGTGAAGACCAGGTAGCGACCGTCGGGGGTGGACTGTGCGTCGACGTCGTCCGAGGAAAGTCTGCCGAGGAAGCTCGTCTGGCCCGCCGGGTGGGCGGCGTCGGCGTGCCAGGCGTAGAGGTTGTGGTCTCCGGCCACCGCTTCTTCTCCGAGAGAGTCTGCCTCGCCTGCGAGCACCCCCCTTGCGGTGAAGAGGACCGTGTCGCCGTTCGCGGAGGTCGTGCCGACGGTCTCGACTTCGGCCCCTGCGGGGTCGCCGGCGGAGATCTGCGTGAGCGAGGAGCAGGGATTGGCGGTGCCTACCGGCGCCGGGGTCCCGGAGGGGATGTCACACGCGTAGATGTCGTTGCCTTGATCGGTGTCGGAGTCGAGCAGCTGCTGTCTGGTGGTGAAGAAGACGCGGGAACCGTCGGGACCGGCGCTCTGGAAGGTAGAGGGCGCCGGGCCGTTGCAGACAGGGGCGACGCGCCCACACCGCGAGGCGGAGACGTCGATGCTGGTGGTGCCGTCGATCCGGGCCCAGAGCTCATCGGCGGGAGGATTGGAGCCGCCGCAGCCGCCCTGGACCCTGACGACGGCCACTCGGCCGTCGCTCGAGTTGAACGCACTGGTGGCACCGACGCCGCAGGTGGAGATCGGGCTGCCGGCGTTGTCGACGTCGACACGGCGCGTGGGCCCCGCGTTGCCGGTGCCGAGGAACTCATAGACCCCCGGGCCCCAGAGGGTCGGAACCTGGGTCGAGGTTATGAAGAGATGGGAGAGGTCGTCCGACGTGCCACCGATTTCATAGGAGTATTTGCCTTCCTGGGGGTCCACCCCCGGGCCGATGACGGTGAACGACCCGTTCGGTTGGCGAAGGTAATAGTCGCGCTTGGTGGAAGGCCCTGCTTTCGCGACGTTCCATACCGAGGAGAGCAGGTCGGACGAATATGCGGAGGGACCTACGTCGGTGCCGTTGACTTTGATGTTGTACGGGGCGTCATAGACCGACCCCGATGATCCGTTGAGGTCGGGGATCGTCTTCCATCCGTCCAGAGAGCGGGCGCTCACGTAGCGGTTTTCGGTGAGTTTGCCCTGGCCGGACCTCGCGATGTTCCCGGCCTGTGAAGCATAGGCGACCCGATCGCCGCCGTCGTAGGTCTTGAGCTTCGCGCCGAACCCTTCCTTCCCCGGAGCCGAGACCATCTCGTAGGCCCGGCATTCGGGCAGGGCGAGGGAATTGGCTTCGACCCGGAGCTGTTGGTTGGAACAGGCTTCGGCGGGGTTCAAGATCGCGACGAATTGGTGGTCGCCGCTCTCTTCGGTACCGGCGCCGTTGGTGGCGAGGAGGTCGTAGTGGTAGACGACCCCGGGGTTCAGGCCGGTGAGGTGCGCTTCGACGGTCACCGGTTTGGATTCACTGCCTGGAGGGGGCGAGCACGGGGCGCTGAAGGCGTAGCTCGAGGAGTTCGGCCCCCATTTGAATTCGCAGGCGCTGACTTCGGAGCCGTTCGGGTTGACCACGCCCTGCAGGGTGTAGCCGCCTTTGCCGTCGGAGCCACCGGGGGCGACCGTCACGGTCGGTTTGACAATTTCGGTCTGGTAGGTGACCGGGCCGAGCGTTTCTTCGCCCCCTTCGCTCTTAACCACCAGCGACACGCTGTATTCGGTGTTGCCTTCGAGGCGCTTTGCGTCACCACCGACGATCTGGGCACCTTCTTCGCCCTGGACGGTGCCCTCGATCGGGTTGCCGTTGGCGTTCTTACATTCGGGGGTGCAGACGAATTCCCAATGGGTGGCGAAGGCCTTCTTGCCGGCTTCGCTCAGCGGGCCGGCGGGAGCGTTGGGGTCGACGGTGGCGGAGAAATGGGCACCAAAGGGCGGGACGGGCGTGACCTGGAGGTTTTCGGCGGTGGGAGGAAACAGTTCTCCCGTGGTGATCGAGGGATTGGGTTCGGGAGAGAGCGCCATTTCGCCGTTGGCTTCGGTTTCCGGGGGGAAGCCGCCGGAGTAGGTCGCCTTGATGCGGAAGGTGTAGGTGGCGTCCGGCTGCAGGCCGGTGAAGTTTCTTTCAACGACATTGACCCCTGCATGATTGGCGCCCCCGACTTCGCTGGCGTTGAATCCGGGCCAGGTCTGTCCTCCGTCTTCGGAGATTTCGATGGCCACGTACGCGCTGTTGTGGCCGGGGTCGTCGATGTCGACCGTCCCGGTGACATGGGCGGTGGTGTAGGTCCCGCCTTCGACGGGATCGATGGTGACGACCGGGAGTTCGGCCGGCGTCGTGGTGAAAGTGCCTGCGGCTTCTTTGGTGTCGGTTCCGCCGCCATTCTGGGCGGCGAGGCGGAGGTGGTAGATGGTGGCGGGTTTGAGGCCGCCGAGTTCCGCGCCGACTTTTTGCCTGCCCGAGCTGTCGGCGCTGGCCGCAGTGATCGGATTCTCGGCGCAGGAGGTCGAGGGGGCACCCGCGGGGAAGGAGTCCGAGGCGGCTTCCCATTCGGCCTGGGTGGCGTATTCGAAGCGGCATTCGACGTCGAGGGCGGGGTCGGCTCCGGCAGGGCGCCCCACTTCGCCCGACACCGCGGCGGTGTTCTGGCCGACTTCGGTCGCGTCCTGGACTGAGACGACGGTCGGGCCGGCCACTTTCGGGGCGGTGGTGAAAGTGGAGGCTGCTTCTTTGACGACCACCCCGGGGGCGGCGTTTTCGGCGACGAGGCGCAGGTGATAGGCCGTGGCGGGACTGAGGCCGGCGAGTGGGGCGGTGACTTCTTTTTCGATCCCGGCGTCGGCTTCGCCGATCGGATTCTGCGCACAGCTGACCGTGGTCGCGCTGGTGAAGGGTGGTTCTGAGGCGGCTTCGTTTTCGCTGAGCTGCTGGTCGGTGATGTATTCGAAGTGGCAGTTGATGTCGTCAGATTGGGCCGGGCGGACGACCTTCGCGGTGGCGGTGGCCGAGGTGGAGAAAACCGGGGTGGCGGCGACGGCGCCGGGGATCGTCGGCGGATCTGCGGCGAGGGTGGTGAAGGACGGATAGGGACCGGGCGCCACGGGGTCGACGGCGGGCGTGTCGCCGAAGCCGCTGACGCTCAGGCGGATGAAGTATTCGGTCCCTCCTTCGGGCACGGTGATGGTGCCGCCGACCGATCTTTCGTTTGATTTTTCGAAGACGCTCCCGGAGCCACCGGGCGCCGGGGCCCAGTTTTCGCCATCGGTCGAGTATTCGAAGGACCAGGCGGTGCTGAAGCCCGAGGTGCTGACCTTGCCGTCGACGTGGGCCGAGGTGTAGGTGACTTCGGAGATCGCCCCCATTTTCGCCGTGGCCGCAGAGGCCGAGGAGGCCAGGGTCGCGAAGGCGGCGAAGGCGAGCACCACGGCCAGGGCGAGGCGCCCGCGGCGAGGCGAGGGCGCACCGGTGCCTTCGGGCCGGGCGGAGGCACGGAGGAGGAGGGCGCGGCAAGGCAAGGTGGGTCGAGGGACGGCGGGACCTTCGATCGGGGCCGGAGGCCCTGCGCTGCGAGACATCTCTCTCTCCTTCGTGAGACCGGCCCATCTCCCCCGCTCGCCGATGCTGCCCCGGTGAGCGCGGGCTCCCTAGCCCGGTCGGTGGCTGTCCGTTTCCCGACGGACCGGACTGTTTATGACAGCTTCCGGTCGATCTGTCAACCGGGGTACATCACTTTTTGGCCCCCGCTCCCCTCGCCGACGTGCCCGCCGGCGGCACCAGACGCGGCGCGCTGCGGCGTCCTCGCCGGCTCGTGTGGCGCTGCCACACCACACCGTCTGCGTCCTGGCATCGCTCGGTCTGGCACTCGCCGGACGGACGCGTCGGTTCGGGTCGCGGGCGCTTAACTGCACAACGGGAATTTGGGGAGTCACGGGCTCGGCGAAGGCCCAGACGTGAACGAGCGTGTCGTTCGCACCGGTTGACGGGTGCCACCTCCGTCGGCTCATCCGAGAGTCGGACGTCGGGGACGTCGTCAGAAACAGATGCCGGGACGGCGAGGACGCAGCCGTGGTGGGCTAGAAGCCCGCCCCCGTCAGCCAGGTGGCGATCCGCTTATGGCCGCCGCCGCCCTTGCCCGCGGCCTTTTGATGCCCGCCCTTCTGGCCCTTGCCCTTGCCGTGCTTCTTGTGCTTCTTCTTGCCGCATTCGTTGGCGATCAGCGGCTTGTATTTCGAGACCATGCCGTTCTGGGCGGTGAAGGCGACGAGCGCCTTCTGCGGTTTGGAGCAGAGGTCTTCGCTGTTTTCGAGCAACGAGTACTTCGGCCCGCCCTTCAGGTTCAGTTCGAAGCGTTCCACCGGGGCGTCGGGCACCGCTTCGAAGGTGTTCCTGATCCCGTGGTTCTTGCCCGAATCGACTTTGCCGACCAGCAGCACCTTGATCTGTCCGTTCAGTTCGGCGACCAGGGCCGGGAGCTTGTAGCCATAGCCGCCGACCAGGTAGACCGGGCCTTCGAGTGGCTTTTCGAGCAGCGGGGTCCAGGCCCGTACCCGGCCGTAGATCGAGCTCGCCGGGCATGCCCCGGCGAGGAGCACCGGTTTGGTGCAGGTCTTGTTCAGGTTGCCCTGGTCGATGAACTCCGAGTGCGGGAGGTTGACCTGGGCTCTGGCGATGTTGGCGTAGGAGCCCTTCGGGTAGGTCAGGACCGCCCGCAGGGCCGGGTGACCGGCGTGCTTGGTCGAGCCCTTGAGGCTCAGCTTCAGCTGCGGTTTGAAGCCGAGGGCCTTGCAGCCGCCGACCTGGAAGGGCACGGTCGGGCTCGAGCTGGCACCGTCGGTGCTGGTCAGCTTCGCATTGACCGACATCGGTTCGCAGTTGGTCGGGTTCAAGGTGAAGTCCTGGCGGTCGAGCCGCACTTCGACCGAGCGCAGCCGCAGCGGCACCCCGTCGAGGATCTTCGGGAACGGGTCGCTGACCACGCGCCCCTGCGCCGTTTCAGGGTCGACGAAGAGGGCGTTCCGCACCACCACGGTGCCGAGGTCGAACGGACCCGCCACGGCGGGGGTGATCACGGCGACGCTCATCGGGGCGCCCTTATAAGGGCCCGCGAGGTAGGCGCTGCCGTGGGCGTAGAAGGGATCTGAGCCGGGGCCGGCACCGACCGTGACCGAGCCGATCCGCGAGGCGGGACAGGTCGGGTTGGCCTGCTCTTCGGTGGCCGAGCGGGCCGCTGCGGCTGCCAGTGCCGCGTCGGAGCAGTAGGGCACGCCGGCGAACTTGGCCGCCAGGCCCTTGGGAAGGGTGGCTTCGAGGGAGCTCAGTTCCCCTTCGCCATCGGCACGGGTCAGCCTGAGGACGAACGGACTCGAGGCACCGGCCCTGGAGCTCTCGGTGCCTGCGGCCAGCACAGGTGCGAAGTGGCGCTGCCCTGGCGAGCCGACGCAGCCGCTCCCCCCCGGCCCCGAGCCGATGGCGAAGCTCGCGGTCGGGTTGGCGTCGGGGGTCCCCGGCGTCGACCAGGGGACCAGGTCGGTGGTCGTGGTGAAGGTGCCGCAGGTGACCGGGGTGGCCAGCGGGGCGCGGGGACCTTCCTTCAGCGCGACGGTGATGTGGCTGGCGGGGAGCTGCGGGTTTTCGGTGAAGACGGCGGTCAGTTGCCCGGTCTGCGGGTTCGCGGTGGCGACGCCTGGGAGCTTGATGTTCACCCCGTAGCGTTCGTTCTCGAGCTGGATCAGCAGGCGATATCTGCCTGCTTGTTCGCCGCCGCCGATCGGCAGATCGCCGGGGTGGGGTGCCAGTAGGTAGACGGAGCCGTCGATCGGTTCGGGACCGATAACTTTGTCGGTGACCGGTTCGTGGGTGGCGAGGAGGGGCGTGGTCGCCACCGCGCTACCGATCTTCGCGGAGTCAGGACAGGTCACAGGTTGGGTGTCGTCGTAGTGGACCTGGTCGCCGGCGGGACTGGATGAAAGGTCGGAGCAGGCGCCGAGCCCGGCGGCCGAGGACGGCGAGATGCTGAGGCCGGCCGGGAGGGTGACGGTGATGTCCTTGGGCTCGGGGGCCTGGGGGACCGACGGATCGAAGGTGCTCAGCGGATTGGTCGGGTCGTTGGACTGCGGGAAGTCGAGGTCGACGGCGAGGCCCGCGGGCGAATCGGCCTGGACCAGGCCACCGCCCTGCAGCGGTGCCGTGGCGATGGTCGGCCGGAACTGGGAGGCGAGGGCCGGGTCTTCGCAGCCGGTCACCGGCGGAGCCGGTTCTGACGCGGTGTGCCAGTCGGGGTCGGAGAGGTCGGGGACTCCGAGTTCGCGCAGTGCGCCCGCGTGCTCGACGCTGTCGACGGCGATGCGCCAGGTGGGTTCGGTGGCAGAACAGTCGACCGGGTTGGAGAGGAAGGGAGCGTCGGTGGTGCCCGAGCCGTGCTGGGAGGGGGTGCCGAAGAAGACGATGCTGGCAGCTCTGGCCCCGACCGCGGGGATGTTCGGGCTGCCGACCGTCAGGCCGTAGGCCTTTGCTCGAGGCTGCGGGAAGACCGAAATCACCGTAGGCGTCGATTCGACCTTGAACGCGAACTGGGCCGGGTAGCCGCGTTCGGGCGGGACGTTGTAGAGCGGCAGGGAATGCAGCGCATCCTGGCCTTCTATGCCGTTGTAGTTGATCGTGACGAGCGCGACGCCGACTTGGGACCCCGCAGGACAAGAGACGTCCGGTGCTCCCTCGACCGGGATTCTTGCGATCGGGCAGCGGGGGGCGGCGGCGGGATTACCGATGAATCCCAGCGGCGGGTCGACGTAGGTGCCGTTGAGGGTCTCCTCATAGGAGACCCGAAACTCGGTCACGTTCTGGTCGGGGTGACCGCCGGCGATCGTGTAGGGGGCTTCATTCGCGTCGATGGTGCGGTTGCTGAAGGTTTGGAGGCCGTAGGCCGCTCGGGCGGGCGTGGCGATGGAGAACCCCGCAACGCCGATTGCCGCCACGGTGACGGCGGCGGACAATGCGCGATGTTGGGACTTCAGCCGGGTGAGCAGTGCTGCTACTCGCCCTGGTCGCGTCCGCGCCTCGGTGGGTTCGAGGCGCCCCCGCCCGCCAGCTCTCGTAGTTGAGTCGTCAACCCCCCTTTTCAGAATGGAATTGCACGAGGCGAGACCAGGAGTGGCGCTGCGGTGGTAGGTCCGAGCCATGCGCGGACTTTTCTTGTCGACGGTGGAGGTGGCTACTGGGTTGTCGTGGCCTGTGGTCACTTTCGGCCTCCCCGCTTGTGAGCAGCCTTCTTGCCGTGGTGTTTCTTGCCGTGGTGTTTCTTGGACTTCTTCTTGACACATTTGCCGCCCTTGAGGACCTTGCCTTTGGGGCAGGCCCTGCGCTTGAGATTGCCGGGGTCTGCCGGGGGGCCGGTGGTGATTGGAGTCTGCGCACCTGATGGCCCTGGAGCTTGCGGTTGGCAGACTTCGCCCGAGCACGCCGCAGGCGGCGCAAAGCTGAAGCCCCCGCCGATGCGGGCGTCGTAGACGTCGACGGCTTCGTCGCCGTCGGCGGGGGTGAGGGCGCCGCGGGTGTTGAAGAAGATGTCCCTGCCCGCGGCGGTGATAGCCGCATTCGGGGAGTTCGCCTGAGGGCTCACACCACCCCCGACGGATCCGGTGGAGATGAGGGATACGCGGTCGGACGTCCACAGGTAGGCATCGGGTTCCTCATTGCCGTCGGCGGGGGACAACGCCTCGGCGGTGGTGAAGACGACCTTCTGACCGTCGTCTGAGATGGCTGGGTGGGACAGTCGGCCGGGAGTCCCAGGGGCCGAGGCGCTCTTGTCCGCAGCGATCCCGGCGTCGAAGGGCCCGTTGCCGCCGACCCCGAAGATGTCGGTCGAGACGCGGGTCAGCTTCCCGGCTTCGACGTCGTAGCGGTAGACGTCTCGTGAATCGTCCGTGTCGGTGGCTACCAGTGCGCTGCCGGTCGTGAGGACCAGGGAGCGGCCGTCGGGGGTCGACTGAGCTTGGACGTCGTCGGATTCCAGTCTGCCGAGGAAGGTCGTCTGTCCGTCGGGTTGGGCGGAGGACCGGCGCCATACGTAGAGGTTGTGGTCCCCTGCAACTGCTTCTTCGCCGAGTGCGTCCGCGTTACCCGCGAGAACCCCCTTGGCGGTGAAGAGGACGGTGTCGCCGTTTTCTGAGCTGGTGTCGAAGCTCTCGACTTCGGCGCCGTGGGGATCTCCGGCAGAAACCTGGGTGAGCGAGGAACAGGGATTGGCGTCTCCCGCCGGGGCCGGGGTGCCGGCAGGGATGTCGCAGGCGTAGACATCGTTGCCTTCGTCGGTGTCGGCGTCGAGAAGCTGCTGCCTGGTGGTGAAGAAGATGCGTGAGCCGTCGGGGGTGGCGGCCTGAAACAGCGTGTGACGGCAGCCGGCGCCAGCTTCTTCTCCCTGTTCGTTATAGCTGCAACCACCGGCGCCGACGGGATCGTTGCAGACCCCGCCGGGGTCGCCGGCGGTGCGGTCGCACTCGGAGGCGGAGACATCGATGCTGGTCGTTCCGTCGATGCGGGCCCAGAGCTCGCTGGCGGGAGGGTTGCCCCCAGCGCAGCCGCCGGCGACCCTGACCAACGCCACGCGCCCGTCCCTGGAATTGAATGCGCTCCTGGCGGCGGCGTTGTTGCCGCCGAAGCTGCATGTGCTGACCGGGGTGTCGGTGTTGTCGACATCGACACGGCGAGGGGGCTGTTCGTTTCCGGTCCCGAGGTATTCATAGACGCCCGGGCCCCAAAGGGTGACCGCACCACTGCCGCCTCCTGCGGAGGTACCACCCCCACCCGAGGTGATGAACAGATGTGAGAGGTCATCGGAGGTTCCGCCGATCTGGAACGAGAACTGGCCTGCGGGCGCCCCTGGTGCGAGAAGAGAAAAGGACCCATCTGACGCGCGCAAATAGAAGCTCTGCACGACGGTCCCGAGTTTCTGTGCGAACCACAGCGAGGAGAGGAGGTCTGCGGAATATTCAACCGGGATCGGCTGGGCGGTACCGTGCGGATCGAAGTTGTTTGGGTCGTCATTGATGGATCCGGACGGTCCGTTGAGGTTGGGAATTGTCTTCCAACCCCCTGCAGATCGAACGCCGACGTAGTAGTTGCTTAGTTGGTTCTGGCCGGATCTGGCGATATTCCCCGCGCCTGATCCATAGAGGACCCGATCACCGCCGAAGGTCATGAGAGCCGCGGGAAAACCTTCCTTCCCGGGAGGCGTGACCATCTCATAGGCGCGGCATTCGGGAAGGGCGAGGGAGTTGTCTTCGATGCGGAGCTGTTCGTTGGGGCAGGCTTCCGCGGGGTTCAGGGTCGCGACGAATTCGTGGTCGCCGCTCTCTTCGGTTCCCGCACCGTTGGTGGCGATCAGGTCGTAGTGGTAGACGACGCCGGGAGTTAGCCCGGTGAGGTGGGCTTCGACGGTTACCAACTTGGATTTTCCACCCGGGGGCGGCGAGCACGGCGCGCTGAAGGCGTAGCTCGAGGAGTTCGGACCCCACTTGAATTCGCAGGCGCCGACTTCGGAGCCGTTGGGATTGACGATGCCCTGCAGGGTGTAGCCGCCTTTGCCGTCGGAGCCGCCGGGGGCGACCCTGATAGTCGGCTTGGCGAGTTCGGTGTCGAAGGGGATCGGGCCGAGCGTTTCTTCGCCGCCTTCGCTGTGGATCAACAACGAGACTTCGTAGTGGGAGTTGCCTTCAAGGCGTCTCGCGTCACCACCTACGACCTGGGCTCCTTCTTCGCCCTGTACGACGCCTTGGATCGGGTTGCCGTTGGCGTTCAGGCATTCGGGGGCGCAGACGAATTCCCAGTGGGTGGCAAAGGCTTCCTTGCCGGCCTCCGAGAGCGGACCGGAGGGAGCGTGGGGATCGACGGTGGCGGAGAGGTGGGCAGTGGTGGCGGTGACGTTGGTCACCGCAAAGTTGTCTGCGGAGGGGGGAAAGAGGTTTCCGGTGGTGATCGTTTCCACCGGGGAGTAGGCGACTTCGCCATTGGCTTCGGCTTCAGGCAGGCCAAAGGCGGAGTACGTGCCAGCAATACGGAAGAAATAGGTGGTGCTTGGCTGCAGATCGGTGTAGTCGTGTTCGATGGCGTGAAGGTTCCCGCTCGGAGCTTCGAAGACACTCCAGTTCAGGTTGTCGGTAGAGATTTCGAAATATGGACGTACGAAATCGTGACCAGCGTCATCGATATCGACCGTCCCGGTCACATGAGCCGTGGTGTAGGTCCCTCCTTCGACCGGGTCGATGCTGACCGTCGGCAATTCAGCCGGAAGGGTGGTGAAGGTGTCGGCCGCTTCTTCGGTGTCGGTGCCGCCAGAGTTCTCTGCGGCAAGGCGCACGTGGTAGACGGTCCCTGGTTTTAGACCTCCCAGCTGGGCGCCGACTTTCTGTTTGCCTTCGCCGTCGGCACTTGCGGCGGTGATCGGGTTCTCGGCGCAGGGGGTCGACGGCGCGCCTGCGGGGAAGGAGTTCGATTCGGCTTCCCATTCGGCCTGGGTGACGTATTCGAAGCGGCACTGGACGTCGAGGGCAGGGTCGGCGCCGGCAGGCCGCTGGACTTCACCCGAGACTTCGGCGGTGTTCTGGGCGGGATCGGCCACGTCGTCGACGGCGAGGACGCTCGGCGCGGCGACCCTGGGCTCGGTGGTGAAGGCCGAGGCGGCCTCTTTGGTGACTTCTCCGGCGGCGTTCTTGACGACCACCCGCAGGCGATAGGCGGTCGCTGGTTCCAGGCAGCTGGCAGGGTCTTCGAGGACCGGGGCGGTGCACCCGAGCGGGGCCGTGACTTCCCGGTCGGTTCCGGCATCTCCTTCGCCGATCGGGTTCGGGTCGCATGGGCGGACCGTCGCGCCGGCGAAGCCGGTGGAACCGAAGGCTTCGTCGGTGACGTATTCGAAATGGCATTCGACGTCGTCTGAGTTGGCGGGACGGTGGACCGTCGCGGTGGCGGTCGCCGAGGTGGAGAAGACCTGGGTTGCGGCGACCGGGCCGGGGATCGTCGGAGCTTCGGCGGTCAGGGTGGTGAAAGAGGGGTCCGGGCCCGATGAGATCACTTCGGGCGGGTCGGAGACGCCGCCGAACCCTGCAGCGGCGACTAGACGTACGAAGTAGTGGGTTCCGTCCTGGAGGCCGGTGAGCTCGGCGTTGAGCATTTCTTTCTGGAAGAAGGTTCCCGCGGCGTTGTCGCTCCAGTCGGTGCCATTGGTCGAGACCTGGAATACGTAGGAGGCGACCGCGAATTGAGCCTGGGGGTCTACCTCGCTGCTGACGTGGGCGGTGGTGTAGGCGGCTTCGGAGACGACCGGGGTGGTCACGGTCGGGGGGGCGGCGAGGGCGGGGGCGGCGCAGATCGCGAGAGAGGCGATCACCGCGAGCGCGGCGATCAGGGCGATCGGCGCGCGCCGGGCAAAAGGCGCACCGACCCCTCCGATGCGCCTGGACGGGCGAAGGCGGTCGAAGGCACGCGATGGGCGCCGGGCGGTGGCGGAACTTCCGATCGGGGCCGGAGGCCCTGCGCTGGACGACGACATCTCTCTCTCCTTCGTGAGACCGGCCCATCTCCCCCGCTCGCCGATGCTGCCCCGGTGAGCGCGGGCTCCCTAGCCCGGTCGGTGGCTGTCCGTTTCCCGACGGACCCGACTGTTTATGACAGCTTCCGGTCGATCTGTCAACCGGGGTACATCACTTGTAACCTCAGGTACACGCAGCAGGCTCCGCGAGGAGCCCGAGGCTCCCGCCTCGCCCCCATCTGCTCTTCGCCTAGAAGCCCGCGCCCGTCAGCCAGGTGGCGATCCGCTTATGGCCGCCGCCGCCCTTGCCGGCGGCCTTGTGGTGGCCGCCCTTCTTGCCCTTGCCCTTGTGGTGCTTCTTGTGCTTCTTCTTGCCGCATTCGTTGGCGATCGTCGACTTGTAGTTGGCGACCATGCCGTTCTGGGCGGTGAAGTTCACGAGCGCCTTCTGCGGTTTGGAGCAGAGGTCTTCGGAGTTTTCGAGCAGGCTGTACTTGGGCCCGCCCTTGAGATTCAGTTCGAAGCGTTCCACCGGGGCGTCGGGCACGGCTTCGAAGGTGTTGCGGATCCCGTGGTTGGGTCCCGAGTCGACTTTGCCGACCAGCAGCACCTTGATCTGGCCGTTCAGTTCGGCGACCAGGGCGGGCAGCTTGTAGCCATAGCCGCCGACCAGGTAGACGGGGCCTTCGAGCGGTGCTTCGAGCAGCGGCGTCCAGGCCCTGCACCCGGCCGTAGATCGAGCTCGCCGGGCAGGCGCCTGCGAGCAGCACGGGTTTGGTGCAGGTCTTGTTCAGGTTGCCCTGGTCGATGAACTCCGAGTGCGGGAGGTTGACCTGGGCCCTGGCGATGTTGGCGTAGGAGCCCTTCGGGTAGGTCAGCACCGCCCGCAGCGCCGGGTGGCCTGCGTGCTTGGTCGAGCCCTTGAGCGAGAGCTTCAGCTGCGGTTTGAAGCCGAGGGACTTGCAGCCGCCGACCTGGAAGGGCACGGTCGGGCTCGAGCTTGCGCCGTCGGTGCTCGTCAGCTTGGCGTTGACCGACATCGGTTCGCAGTTGGTCGGGTTGAGGGTGAAGTCCGGAGCGGTCCAGCCGCACTTCCACCGAGCGCAGCCGCAGCGGCACCCCGTCGAGGATCTTCGGGAAGGGATCGGAGACCACGCGGCCCTGCGCGGTTTCGGGGTCGACGAAGAGGGCGTTGCGGACGACCACGGTGCCGAGGTCGAAGGGACCGGCGACCGCCGGGGTGATCACCGCGACGCTCATCGGGGCGCCCTTATAAGGGCCGGCGAGGTATGCACTGCCGTGGGCGTAGAAGGGATTGCTGCCCGGGCCGGCGCCGACGGTGACCGAGCCGATCCGCGAGGCGGGGCAGGTCGGGTTGGCCTGCTCTTCGCTGACCGGAGCGGGTAGCTGCGGCGGCCAGTGCCGCATCGGAGCAGTAGGGCACTGCCGGCGAACCTCGCCGCCAGTCCCTTCGGCAGGAGTGCTTCGAGCGAGCTCAGTTCCTGTTCTCCGTCGGCGCGGGTCAGCCTCAGGACGAAGGGACTCGAGGCACCGGCCTGGGAGCTTTCGGTTCCCGCGCTCATCGCCGGCGAGAAGGGCCGGGTCGCCGCGCTCGAGGGGCAGCCGCTCCCCCCCGGCCCCGAGCCGACGGTGAAGCTGGCGGTCGGGTGGGCATCGGGGGTGCCGGGGGTCGACCAGGGGACGAGGTCGGAGGTGGTGGTGAAGGAGCCGCAGGTGACCGGGGTCGCCAGCGAGGCCCATGGGCCGCCCTTGAGGGTGACCGTGATGTGGCCGGCGGGCAGTTGCGGGTTTTCGGTGAAGGTCGCGGTCAGCTGCCCCGTATGCGGGTCGGCCGTGGCGACGCCGGGGAGCTTGATGTTGACGCCGTAGCGTTCGTTCTCGAGCTGGATCAGGAGGCGATACCTGCCGGCCTGTTCGCCGCCGCCGATCGGCAGGTCGCCCGGATGGGGCGCCAGCAGGTAGACGTCGCCGTCGATCGGTTCGGGCCCGGTCACCTCGTCGGTCACCGGATCATGGGTGGCAAGCAGGGGTGAGGTCGCCACCGTGCTGCCGATCTTCGAGGAGTCCGGGCAGGTGACCGGTTTCGTGTTGTCGTAATGGACCTGGTCGCCCGCGGGAGCGGAGGCCTGGTCCGAGCAGGCGCCGAGGCCTTCGGCCGAGGAGGGGATGATGGCGAGGCCCGCCGGGAGGGTGACGGTGATGTCCTTGGGCTCGGGTGCCTGGGGGGTCTCGGGATCGAAGGTGGTCAGCGGGTTCGTCGGGTCGTTCGACTGCGGGAAGTCGAGGTCGACGGCGAGAGCCGTCGGCTGGTCGGCCTGGGTGGCGCCGCCCCCCGGCTGCAGCGGCCTGACGCCGAGGCCGACCTGGGCGAACTGGGAGGTAAGCGCCGGGTCGTCGCATGCCGGTCACCGGCTGGGCGGGGTCCGTGGCCGTCTTCCAGTCGGGATCCGTGAGGTCGGGGATGCCGAGGTCCGCGCAGGATTCCCGGATGCTGCCGGCTGTCGGCGGCGATGTCCCAGGCCGGCCCCGCCTCCGAGCAGTCGAGCGGGGTTTGAGAGGAAGGGGGCTCGGTGCCACCCGATCCGTCCCGGGGGCCGGTGACGGGCTGCCGGCCGGGGACGCCGAAAAAGGTGACTCCGACGGAGGTGATCCCGACCGAAGGAATGTTCGGGCTGCCGACGGACAGACCATAGGAACCGGTTACGCGGTTGGAGGAACACCGAGATGAGATTTGGGGTTTCTTCGAGCCTGAATCCGAACTGGGCCGGGTAACCGCGTTCGGGCTTCATGTTGTAGAGCGACATGGGGGGTTCTTGGCTGCCATTGGAGTTCGAGCGTTCACGACGCCCACCCGTGACCCGGGTGGGCAATGAGTGACGCCCCTCCTCGGTTCGCTCGAGTCGATCATTGCGAGATGCGGGCAACGGGGTGCGGCGGAGGGATTGCCGATGAAACCCCGCGGGCGGGTCTGACGTAGGTACCGTTGAGCGACCTCCACCGTTTCGGCCTGGCCGGGAACTTGGGGGAATTCCTTCAGGGGGAAGTCGAAAAAGGTCTCGTTTTCAGGTCGGATGACCGCCGGCAACCGTGATAGTCCGATCCAACTTCGTCAGTGGTGCGATTGGTGAAGGATTCGGATGTGAAATGGTTCGTCGGCCTGCGCGGAAGCGGCCATGGGGAAGGAGCCCGAGCGCGAGAGCCGCCAGGCCCACGGCTGCTGAGGGCGGCGGGCGGCGCGACTTCGCCTGGAGCGCGCCACCGCGGGGGCCCGATCGGTGGAGGTCGGAGAAGGGCGGGGTCAGAGCGCGGCGCAGGGTCACGCGGGGCGATCTCCTTGCTTGCGGTGAGAGCGGACGGGGAGTTGTACTTCCCGGGCGGTTCACTTCGCAGCCTCCACGGGCGTGACCGGCCTTCTTATGGGACTTCTTCTTGTGATGCTTCTTCTTGTGATGCTTCTTGTGGTGCTTCGTGTCCGTTCTTCTGCGACGCACCTGTCTCCCTTGGGGACCTTGCCATTCGGGCAGGTTTTGACGTTGCCCGATCGGCCGGGGGTTGGGCGGGTGGTGCCGGGGTGGGCGCCGTGCCCGCGGACCCGGACTGGCGGGTCCCGGCGGCGCCCGAGCAGGGGGTGGGGCGAGCGAAGCTGAAGCCGCCGCCGATGCGTGCGTCATAGACGTCAGCGACCCCGTCGCCGTCAGGCAGGGGTGAGGGCTTCTGTGGTGTTGAAGTAGATGTCCTGACCGGAGCCGTCCACCGAGGGCGTCCGGCGATCATGTGCCAGGTCAGCCCCGCCTCCCACAGCACCGGTGGTGATCAACGAAACGCGGCCCGGCGTCCAGAGGTAGACATCGGGTTCGCCGTTCTCGTCAGCGGGAGAGAGCGCCTCGGTGGTGGTGAAGACGATCTTCCGGCCATCGTCAGCGATGGCCGGGTGTGAGTCTTGTTCACCGGGAAGGCTGATGCCGGCGTCGATACCTTCGCCGTTGCCGGCCACCCCCGAAACGTTGGTGGAGACACGGGTCAGTTCGCCGGAATCAGCGTCGTAGCGGTAGACGTCGCGGGCGGTATCGGTATCGGTGGGAACCAGCTGGTTCGCGGTGGTGAAGACCATGTAGCGGCCGTCGGGGGTGGCCTGGGGCACCTGGAGGTGCCCGATGTCGCTTGTGGGGAGTCGACCGACGAAGGTCGTCTGCCCGGCCGGATGGGCGGAGTCTTGGCGCCAGACGTAGAGGTTGCGGTCGCCGGCGACCGCCTGCTCGCCAAAGGCGTCCGGATTGCCGGCCAGGACCCCTTCGGCGGTGAAGAGAACCGAGGCGCCATCGTCTGAGGTCAGGAGCACGGTTTCGACATCGGCGCCAGACTGTGCTCCGGAGACCTGCCGGAGGGCAGCGCACCGATTGGATCTCCCGCTCGTCGGGGTCGGGGTGCCGGCTGGAATGTCGCAGGCGTAAATGTCGTTGGTCTGGTCGGTGTCGGAGTCGAGGAGCTGCTGGGTGGTGGTGAAAAAGACGCGGGAACCGTCTTTGGCGGCGGCCTGGAAGGTGGCGTCGGCAGGAGCATTACAGGGGTCGGCAGGGGCGGTGCGATCGCACTGGGAGGCGGAGATGTCGAAGCTGGTGCGTGCCGGCGACGCGGGCCCAGAGTTCGTCGGCAGGCGGACGCCCGATCCCACAGGTCCCCGGCACGGCGCCCAAGGCCCCGTACGCGGTGAAGACGATCACGCGGCCGTCGCTGGAGATCGCTCGATCCAGGGCATTGCTTCCGCTTCCGGGGACGTTGCTCGTGGTCTGTTTTCCGATGCAACTGGACACCGGAGCACCGGAGTTGTCGAGGTCGACCCGGCGCGGTACATCGACGTTGGTGCCGACGAACTCGTAGACGCCTGGGCCCCATTGGGTGGGGCCGTTGCTCGCAGCATTGGGAGCTTCGAAATTGGGGCCGGCGATGAGATGGGTAAGGTCAGCCGAGTGTTTCCCCAAGGGGTAGGCGTAAGGTCCGCCATGGCTTTCCGGGGTCACGGCCGAGCCGACCAGAGTAAACGTTCCATCCGGACTACGAAGGTAGATACTGGTTCCGGGGGGACCGCCCCTCCTGTGGGTACGCCACAGCGACGACAGGAGGTCCTCGGAGTAGGCGTCTGGGGCAGAACCACGTAAGTCGATGTCAGATGGAGCGGCCAGGAGGGAGCCAGAAGACCCGTTCAGGTCGGGGACGGTCTCCCACCCGGATGGCGTACGGTCGGCCACATAGGGGTTGTTCAACAGCCCTATGCCGGAGCGGGCGATATTCCCGGCCCCCGATACGTAGAGGACTCGATCGCCGCCGGCAGCGAGGCTCTTGAATTCCGCATCAAAGCCTTCCTTGCCTTCGGGCGTGACCTTCTCGTATGCCCTGCATTCGGGCAGGGCGAGGGAGTTGTTTTCCACCCGGAGCTGTTCGTTGGGGCAGGCTTCGGCCGGGCTCAGGGTCGCGACGAACTGGCGGTCGCCGCTCTCTTCGGGCCCGGCGGCGTTGGTGGCGACCAGGTCGTAGTGGTAGACGACGCCCGGGGTCAGCCCGGTGAGGTGGGCTTCGACGGTGACGGGTCTGGATTTTCCGCCGGGCATCGGCGAGCAGGGGGCGCCGAAGGCATAGCTCGAGGAGTTCGGGCCCCATTTGAATTCGCACGTCGTGACTTCGGAGCCGTTGGGGTTGACCACCCCCTGGAGGGTGTAGCCGCCATGGCCGTCGGAGCCGCCGGGGGTGGTGCCGACCGTCGGTTTGATCAGCGGGGTGTTGAAGGTTTCGACGAGGGTTTCCCCGCCGCCTTCGTTGCTGACGACAAGCAAGACTTCGTATTCGGTGTTGGCATCGAGGCGTCTGGCGTCGCCGGCCACCGTCTGGGCGCCTTCTTCACCCTGGATGGTGCCGCCGATCTCGTTGCCGTTGGCGTTTTTGCATTCGGGGGTGCACTCGAAATGCCATCTGGTCTCGTAGGCTCTTATCGCAGGCGGGCTCAGTGGGCCCGCCGGGGCGTTGGGGTCCACGGTGGCCGAGAAGTGGGCGCCGTTGGCGGTGACGTCGGATACTTCCAGGCCTTCGGCGGTGGCGGGTTCGGAGGGCGGTTCGGTGGTGATCGTGGGGTAAGGAGCGGGGGTGTGGGCGATTTCGCCGTTGGCTTCGGCGGCGACCACATCGCCGGAGTAGGTGGCCGAGAGGCGGAAGGAGTAGGACGTGTTGGGTTGAAGGCCGGTGTAATTTTTTTCCACGACGTGTGGTCCCACTCCTTCCGGCGTCGGGACTTCGTTGTTGAGGAAAGGCGACCAGGTCGCACCTCCGTCGGTCGATATTTCGAAGGCCGCGGGGGCCGCGGTGTGCCCGTCGGCGATAGTGACCGTCCCCGAGACATGCGCCGTGGTGAAGGTGCCGCCGGCGACCGGGTCGATGGTCACAGTCGGCAGTTCGGGTGCCGGGGTCGTGAACGTGTTCGCGGCGACCATCGTGTCGGAGCCGCCCTGGTTTTCGGCGGTGAGGCGGTAGTGGTAGGTGGTATCGGCGCTGAGGCCGAGTTCGGCCGAGATCGGCTTCTGTCCTCCGACTTCGATCGGGTTCTGCGCGCATGGTGCCGACCCCGCACCTTCGAAGGCGGGCAGGCTGTTGGCTTCGTTTTCGGTCAGCTGCTGGTCGGAGACGAATTCGACCCGGCATTCGACGTTGAAGGCGGGGTCGGCGTTCGAGGGCCGTTCCACCACGCCTTCGACGACCGCGCTGTGAGGCTTGATCTGGATCGCGTCGGCGACCGAGATCACGCTCGGGGGATCGACGGCGAGGGTGGTGAAGGTGTCAGCGGCTTCCTCGGAGTCGGTGGTCGGACTCGCGTTCGATACGAGGAGGCGCAGATGGTAGGTCGTGTTGTCGGCAAGGCCGGTGAGGTCGGCGCCGACCGTGGAGTTGCCGGTGGTGTGGACGGGGCTTTCCGGTTCACAGGGAGCATCGCCGGGGTTTTCGGTGAACCCGGTGGCCTGGAACTGGGCCTCGGTCACGTACTGGAAGTGGCAGTCGACGTCGAACGCGGCGTCCACCCCGGGCCCGGGGTTGGCCGGATTGGCCGGGCGTGAGACTTCGCCCGAGACGTGGGCGGTGGTGTATGAGACGCCCGAGGCGTCGTCGATCGCGACGACACTCGGTGGGTCGACTGGGAGAGTGGTGAAGGAGGGGTACGGTGGAGCCTGGGGCGAGGTTGCTTCGGGTTCGCTGTTGAAGGCGGTGCTGGCGACGAGGCGTACGAAGTACTCGGTCCCACCTTTGAGGTGTTCGAATCTGCCTTCGACTTCTTTGTCTTCGACTTCGGGTTCGAAGATCCCGCTGACAAAGCCGCCGGGCCCAGGATTCCACGGACCCGATTCGGAGGTGGCGTACTGGAATTCATAAGTGGTGCCACAGAGGCCGGTGCAAGGGGAGGTGAGCTTGCCGGTGACTTCCGCAGACGCGTAGGAGACGCCGGAGATGGTTTCCATCTGCGTCGCGAGGGGGGCGGCAGATGCCGGGGCCGCGGTGATGGCGAAGGCGGCGATCATCAGTGCCAGGACCGCGACGATGTTGCGGGCGCGACGGGACGAGGGCTTGGCACCGGCTGAAGGTGCACCGCTCCCTCGGCCATGGAGCAGGCCCGACAGCGTGGCGAGCAGACCGACCTTCGAGGTGGTCGTTGACTTCGCGTGTCGCCGTGATCTGATCATGGACGGGCCTTTCTTGCCGGTGGTGTTGCGGGAGAAGTCGTTCATACGGTCGCCTCAGCTCGGCCGGGGGTGGCGGGATCGGTCATGGGAGTCGGGGCCGCCGTCGCGATACCGGGTCGGCCAATTGGCTCCGCCACGGCACCCGCGCCACCCGACCACCGGGCACCAGGACCCACGCCCATGACCGATATCCCTGCCGCGACCCGCACGGGCAGAAGACCGATGCCGAAGACGACGGGTTGACGGGCCGAGGCCCTGGCGCTGGACTGCAACTGCTCTCTCCTATGTCCTGACCGGCCGTCTCCCCCGCTCTCCGCTACAGCCCTGGAGTGCGCGGGCCCCTGGCCCGGTCGTTGGATGTCCGTTTCCCGACGGACACAGACGTTTATCTCAGTTTCGGGGCGATCTGTCAACCCCGGTACACGACTTCTGTCAGTCCGGGTACCCATAAGAGACCGCGCCCCGAAGTGGCAGAAGGCGGCGTCGGCTCCGGTCGTGGTTGTTTGCTGGTGCTTCGGAAGAAGTGGCCATGGCGGCCGGGTCGGCTGCGGGGTCGCCCGCCGATGGAAGGTCGTGGTGAGCCGGGTCCGTCGTCGAGGCACGCGTCGCGACCGTTCCTCGGCCTGCGGCGGCGACCCCGGCGACCTCGACCAGGTCAGGGCTCGACCCCAGGGAGGTCCCCGCCGGACCCGCGCGGTGAAAGCGCGGTCCGTCGTCGCCGCAGGCCCGGCGAGGAAAGGGATCTGACGCGAGAGGGCGGCCAGGGCCGCCGGAGAGGTGAGGTGGATGTCCGGGGCCGGTGGCCCTGCCTTGTTCTGCATACCGAAAGTCCTCCTGACCGTCCTTATTCCCGGTCCTCCGATAGCGATCCGGAGGCCCGGGCCCCTGGCCCGGTCGTCGTGAAACCCATGCCCGCTTCCCGGCGGACGAGGAAACTTTAGGCTCCGGAAAGCGCCGATGTCAAGGCCGGTACAAGAAAATTGTAAAAACGGGTACCGGACTTGCACGACCCCCGATCGCCGGTAGTGTCAAGGCAGGGACACGATCGGCGGTCTGCCGCCGTCTATCTTGGGGCGCTGGGATGGCGCCGACCGACTCCGCACCGCAACCGACCGAACCACTTTTTCCGCGCCTGCCCGCCGGGCCGCGGCGCATGCCGGCGGCCCAGGTGGCCCAGAACCAGAAGGCGCGCCTGGAGGGCGCGATGGTCGAGGCGGTCGCCCGCCACGGCTTCGCCGGCACCACCCTGCGCGAGCTGGTCACCCTGGCGGGCGTCTCGAAGACGACCTTCTACGAACACTTCGAGTCAAAGCAGGACTGCTTTCTGCAGACCTTCGACGAGATCATCGACCAGGCTTCCACCCGGGTCGCTGCTGCCTTCCGCGAGCCCGGTGACTTTCACCAGCGTCTGCTTTCCGCGCTCACCACATTCATGGAGCTCTCGGTCGAGGAGCCTGCGGCCGCGGCCCTGGCCGGGGTCGAGTCGCTGACCCTCGGCGCGGCCGGCGTCGCCCATCGCGAACGCGGCTCGGCGGCCTTCGAAGTGATGGTCCGCCAGAGCTTCGACCACTCGCCCTCCGACATCGAGGTATCCGACCTCCTGGTGCGGGCGATCGTCGGCGGCATCCGCGGGGTCGTCTACCACCGGCTGCGAAGCGGCCGGGTGGAAGAGCTGCCGGGCCTCGTCCCCGAGCTGGTCGACTGGGCGCTCTGCTACCAGCGCGAGCCGAGCGCGGCGATGGCCGCCGCCGCCGAGGCCGCCTCGCGCCCGACCGAGGCCGCCCCCGCCGGCGAGGTCGGCCGGGTCCCCTGGACCGAGCCCCCCGACAGCCGCCGCAGCCGCGCCGAGCTGACCCAGCGCGAGCGGATCGTCAGAGCCGCGGCGCGGGTGGTGGTCGAGCGCGGCTACGACGCGCTCTCGATCCCGACGATCTCGGGCGCCGCCGGGGTCTCCAACGGCACCTTCTATGAGCACTTCCGCTCAAAGCGCGCCGCCTTCCTCGCCGCCTTCGAGATCTACTCCGCCGATGCCCTGCGCTTCTCGGCGTCGGCCTTCGCCGCCGCCGGCGATCGCCCCGAGGCGATCGGCACCGGCGTGCGGGCGCTCCTCGACTACGTCGCCGCCCACCCGCTCTTCGCCCGCCTCGCCTTCTTCGAGCTGCCGACCGCCGGGCCGGTGGCGCTCGACAAGGCCGACGAGACGCTCGAGGCATTCATGGCCTACCTGCGCGAGCCGATCGCCCCCTCGGGGATCGGCGGCCCGGTGTCAGAGGTCGTCCTCGAGGCGATCTCGACCGGGACCTGGGCGGTCCTCCAGTACGAGATCGCCCAGGGCAGGCTCGACTCGCTCGGCGAGGTGGCGCCGCAGTTGACGACGGTGGCCCTCGCCCCCTTCGCCGCCTGAGGTCTGGCGGCTGCGAACCGGCGCCTCGCGGTGTCCTCGGTCGCTCGCTCGGGTCGTGCGCCGGTAGTGCACTCCCCTCCCTCGCTTCCCTGCGTCCTGGCGAGGCTTGGCTTTCGCCCGCCAGACCTCAGGCGGGATGTGGATATCTGCACGTTTTCGCTTCGCGCGTCTCGAAGCGCCTTGGATGACGAAAAGATCGTGGCGAACCTCGCACAGCCTCGGGCCCTGCGGCGCCCTGATCGATCGCCCTCCCCCGGACCCCCCCGATCCCTTTCACACCCCCGGCCCCCGAACGTGGCGGTGGACGGTCTGCCTGCCACCGCCACACGCAGCGGGGTCGGGTCCTGGGAGCGCCGCCGCGGCTGATTTCGTTGGAGACCGTTTACAAGATCTGGAGCCTGACAACGCCAGGGGTCCTCGATGGATGGAGATAAAGCCGGCGAAGTCTCGCCCTGGCACCGGTACGATCTGGTCGATGACCACCCGGGAGAAAGCCCACAAATTGATCGACGAGCTGCCCGAGTCCGAGGTCGAGCCGGTGATCGACTTCATCGCCTCGCGGCGGGAGAGTGAGCCGGAGATGGTCGGGCTGCCCGAGGGCTGGAAGACGTTCGATGACGGGACGCCAGTGCCCAACTGGGTAGCTCTGCTGGCCGAGTCTCGCCGCGACCACTGATGCTCGTCGTCGACGCCAACGTCGCCGTGGCGGCGCCAGAGGGCTTCGCCGAGTTGGGCGACGTGGACCTGATGGCGCCGCCGTTGATGTGGTCTGAGTTCTTCTCGCTGACCCACTAGGCCCGATCGCGCAACGAGGTCAGCCCCGACCACGCAGCTGCGCTACTGGACCGACTCGAGGCCTCGCCGGTGCGGCCTCAGCAGCCCGACGGCCTACATCGTGCGGCCTGGAGCATCGCCGACGAGCTCGGTCTCGCGAAGACCTATGACGCCGAGTACCTGGCACTGGCCCGGATTCTCGGCTGCCGGTTGGTCACCCTCGATGGCCGGCTACGGCGAGGAGCGGATCGCCTCGGCTACGTCGTAACGCCGGCCGAACTCTGAGGATCGGCCTCTCACCGTGTCCTGCGGTGTCCTCGCCTCGCTCGGGTCGGGTCATGCACGGAACGGTCGCCTGTCCTCTGCTCTCGCTCGGCCGGATTCATCGACACCGGAGATCGTCCGGGCCTCACTTCCGCCTCCGGGCAGGCTCGTGCACTCCCCTCCCTCGCTTCCCCTGCATCCTGGCGAGGCCTGGTTTTCGCTCGCCGGACCTCAGGCGGGATGTGGTTTTTTTCGGTGTGGGATCGCGTGACATCGGGACGCCTCGAGGCGCGATCCTTTGTGAGCCCTTTCTCCTTGCGTTCGCCTGCTGCGGCCCGGCGGGCGCCACGATCGGGCGAGGTCGGCGGGAGGAGACCTTCCACCGCGCTCGCCGCGGGCCGGCCGGTCTCGGGCGCTCAGCCCGCGAGCACCCTGAGCGCCTCGGCCTCCCCCAGGTAAGGGGCGAGGAGGGCGAGGGCCAGTTCGGGCCCGAGCGCCGGCAGCGCGGCGGTGTCCTCGGCGAGCAGGTGGGCGCAGACGATCGCGGCGGCGCCGCCGACCAGGAGGCGCTCGGTCAGCTCCGGCAGCCCCGCCGAGCGCGGATGGAGCCGGCGGCCCTCGCCGAGGTGTGCGGCGCACTCCTCGAGGGCGGCGCGCTGGCACTCGGCGGCGGCGAAGCTCGACGCCGTCGCCTCGACCGCGAAGACGCGGGCCATCGGGCCTGCCTCCTGGAGCGAGTCGAGCACCGCGGCGAGCGCGGCGCGGACCCGGTCGGGCCAGCCCTCGCAGTTCTCGCAGGCGGCGATCGCCTCGGAGCGCAGGCGCTCGAGGAAGACCTCCTGGGCGGCCAGGAGCGCACACTCGACGCCGTCGAACTCGGCCTCGAAGTCGGCGAGGGTGAGGCCCGCGTAGCGGGCGACGGTGGCGAGGTCGAGATGGGCGTAGCCCTCCTCGGCGGCGGCTTTGGAGAAGGCGGCGACCAGCCGCCCACGCCGCCCGGAGAGCGTGAGCTCGGCGGTCGGGCTCATGCCGAGCGCTCCGCCCTCGACCCGCCGAACCCCTGCCCGGATGCCGAGGAGCCCCGGCGTGCCCCGACCGGGCTGCGCTCGCTACCCACCGATCCCACTCCTCCCCCGGGCCAGGCGGCCCGTCCCAGAAGTCCACTTTCGCGGCGGCGAGGGGGCCGCCCGACCGGCGTCCGCTCGCACCGCGAAGTTAGACCCGTGTGCGCATCGTTGTCAACGCGGCGCTTCGGGTACGGCGACTGTCGGATTTTCCGGACCGGAGGGCTCGCGGCCATGGGTGCCTGATCGAAGCGGCCCTGGGCATTGACAACCAGAAAACCGGCCGTATCGTCGGTCCAGGCCCACATGCCAGACCGACCCCATCCCACCGCCGCGCCACTGATGACCCCTTGGGGTCCTTCGGACTCGCTGCGCTCCCGCCGGCTCACCCCCGGTCCCGGGCGCGGGCGCGGCGGCGTCGCCGCCGAGCAGCGCGAGCGGATCCTCGCGGCGATGGTCGCCGGCGTCGCCCGCCACGGCTACCGGGCGACCCGGGTCGCCGACGTGGTCGAGCTGGCCGGCGTCTCCAGCCGATCGTTCTATGAGCTCTTCGCCGACAAGCGCGCCTGCCTGGCCGCCGCGGTCGAGGCGATCGTCGCGGTGGCGGGCGCCGAGGTCGCCGCCGCCACCGCGGCGGGCGGCGAGCGCGAGGGTCTGCTCGGCGCGGCGCTCGGATCCTTCGCCGCCCTGCTCGCCGCCCAGCCCGCCGCCGCCCGCGCCGCTCTGCTGGAGGCCGAGG
Source organism: uncultured Actinomycetes bacterium (assembly GCA_963782515.1). GTDB lineage: Bacteria > Actinomycetota > Thermoleophilia > Solirubrobacterales > 70-9 > VAYN01. Next base: position 675,256 of record CAWAJY010000006.1, read on the forward strand.
TCGCGGGCGGCGAGGCGCCCGCGCCGCTGGCGGGCGAGCTGCGCCGCCTGGAGGCCGCCGCCCGCGAACGCCTCGCCGCCGACCCCGCGCTGGCGGGCCTGCCCGCCGAGATCCTCGCCGCCCAGATCGGCGCCGCCCTGGAGATCGCCCGCACCCTCCTGCGCGAGGGCCGCGAGGGCGAGATGGCCGGTCTCGCCGCCGAGCTCGCGGTGGTGCTCGGAAGCTGGCGCCCGCCGCCGGTGCCGCTGCGCGCGAGCGCCCGCCGGCCGGCCTTCGCGCCCGAGACGATCGAGGCCCACGAGCACGGCGAGCGGGCGCTGCGGGCGCTCGCCGCACTCCTCGCCGAGCAGGGCTACGGCCAGACCACGGTCGAGCAGATCGTCGGCCGGGCGGCGATGTCGCCGACCACCTTCTACGCGAACTTCGCCGGCAAGGAGGACGCCCTGATGGCGGCGATCGACGGCGCCGGGGCCCAGGTGGTGGCGGCGGTGATCCCGCCGTTTCGCCGCAGCTCCGACTGGCCGCGGGCGGTGCGCGCGGCCATCGGCACCTTCTTCTCCTTCCTCGCCTCGCGCCCGGCGCTGGCCCGGATGCTGATCGTCTCGGTCTATGAGGCAGGCCCGGCCGCGGTGCGCCGCCGCGACGAGGCGCTGCGGCCGCTGCAGGCGATCCTCGCCGAGGGCCGGCTGCGCTCGCCCGAGGTCCCGGCGATCGCCGGCGAGGCGATCTCGGGCGCCGTGATCACCCTCGCCCGGGAGGCGATCGGCCGCTCGGGCCCGGTGGCGCTGCCCGGTCTCGCGCCGCTCTGCACCTACCTGGCGCTGGCCCCCTTCCTCGGCCCGGAGGCCGCCTGCGCGGCGGCGGCCGGCGACGGGCAGCCGCGCCGCGGCGGCGAGGGGGACCCGCGCTTTCGCCTGCTGCTCTCGCGGGTGATGCAGGTCTTCCAGGCAGGCCCGGCGAGCGAGGGCGAGGTGGCGGTACGCCTCGGCGAGCCCCAGGCGCAGATCGCCCGGGCGCTGGCCGAGCTGCGGGCCGCCGGGATGCTCGAGGAGAGCGGCGAGGCCGCGGGGCCCGGCGGGGAGACGCGGGTCCTCCTGCAGCCGACGCTGCGGCGGATCGACGAAGAGCTCTGGCGGCAGATGAGCCCCGAGGAGCGCACGCCGATCTCCGCTCAGGTCAGCGGCCTGATCGCCGCCGAGATCGACCATGCGATCGAGCTCGGCAGCTTCGATGCCCGTCACGACCGCCACCTCTCGCGGATCGGGCTGGTGCTGGACGAGCGCGGCTGGCATGAGCTGATGGCCGTCCACATGGCGGCCTATGAGGCGAGCTTTCGGATCGGCCGCGAAAGCGAGGAGCGCCTGGGGCCCGGGGGCGGCGGCGCGATCGAGGCCCGCACCGTGCAGGCGCTGTTCGAATTCCCGAAGCCCTGAGGAGGCGGCGGGGCGGGCGCCGTGGGCCGGCGCCTCAGCTCGAGGCGGCCCGCCGCGCCTCGCCCTCGCCCAGGTAGGGCACGAGCAGCGTCTCGACCAGTTCGGGCTCGAGCGCCGGCAGCGCGGCCGGGTCCTCGGCGAGCAGGTGGGCGCCGACGATCGAGGCGACCCCGCCGATCAGGACCAGCTCGGTGGGGGCCGGCAGCGCCGCCGCCCGCGGATAGTGGCGGCGGCCGTCGCGAAGGAGCGCGGCGAAGCGCTCCAGGGCGCCGAACTGGCGCTCGGCGGCGGCGAAGCTCGCCGCCGTGGCTTCGACCCAGAAGACCCGCGCCAGGGTGCTCGCTTCGACCAGCGAGGCGAGCACCGCGCCGAGCGCCGCGCGGACCTTGCCGGGCCACTCCCCCGCCGCCTCGCAGGCGGTCAGCGCATCGGTCCAGAGGCGCTCGAGGAAGGCGTCCTGGGCGGCGACCAGGGCGCGCTCCTTGGTCTCGAAGTGGGCCTCGTAGCGCGAGCGCGGCAGGCCGGCGTAGCGGGCGATCCGCTCGGCGGTCACCTCGCGGTAGCCGTGCTCGGCGGCAGCTTTGCCGAAGGCGGCGATCAGGCGATCGCGCTCGCCGTCGGTCCCCTGCGGCCCCCCTGAGGCCGTCTGCTCGAAATCGTCGCCCGCCACGTCGATGGCTGAGCTTAGTGGGGTCCGGGTCAAAGCGTCAAGGCTGGTACATGACTTTGAGTGGTGGACCGGATCAAATCGCGGGTCGCCGACCGGGGAGCCCGCGGATTGGCCGACCCGTCTTCTCCTCGACGCCCTGCGGCGCGGGCGGGCGGCGCGCGGCGGGTCGAGGACGGGCTCGGGCTGGTGGAGTGGGCCCGGACCTACCCGCGCTCGCGGGCCGGGCAGGGCCCGGCGTGGGCGCCTGCCCTTCGCGGCGGGCGCCCGCGGACGTGCTCAGCGCCGGGTGCGCAGCGCGTAGCCCTCGCCGTCCTTGACGATCAGCCGCTCGCCGCGGAGCTTGGCGAGCAGGACGCTGACCTGGGTCGGGGGGATGCCGACCACCTTGGCGAGCGCCGAGGGCGGGCGCCGGGATCGGCCTCGATCGCGGCGATCAGCTCCTCGCGCCGGCGCCCGCGCGGGGCACGCTTGGCGGGCCGGGCCTCGGGCGCCTTGGAGGTGCTCGGCCTCGGCGGGGCCGGGGTTGGCGCCTCGCTGGATCTCGCCCGGCGCCGGCGACCGGGCCGGGGGTCGCTCCCCTCCCCCAGGGCGGCGATCGCTCGCTCGAGGACGCCCTTCTCCGTCTCGATCTCGGCGAGGCGGTTCTGCATCAGTAGGCGAACCTCATCGATGGTGTCGGACATCACTCACTCCTCGTGTCGGGGGCGGTGGCACT